>CAXXYA010000001.1:0-199321 GCA_963676805.2 uncultured Marinobacterium sp.
TACTGCCATGTCTACGTCAATGTCCGCGTCGTACGCACCAGCGACAACATCATCCTGGGTTCTCACGACTTCAGCCTGCCGCTGAACCGTGATATCAAGGCGATGCTGCCGCGCAAGCGCTAAGACGCCAGCAGGCACGAAAAAAGCCGGCAACCTGCCGGCTTTTTCATGGCTGCAATATGCCTTCAGGCACAGGCCTCAGCCTTGCGGCACCTCTGCCGGCAACTGCCAGTCGATCGGCTCTCGCCCTTGCTGTTCCAGCCAGGCATTCGCCCGGGAGAAATGCCGACAGCCGAAAAAGCCGCGGTGCGCCGACAGAGGCGAAGGGTGTGGCGCCTTCAGCACCAGATGGCGGTTCTGGTCGATAGCGGCTCCCTTCTTCTGTGCATAACTGCCCCAAAGCATGAACACCACGTGCTCGCACTGCTCGTTGACCAGCGCGATGATGCGGTCGGTGAACTGCTCCCAGCCCTTGCCCTGATGCGCATTGGCATTGCTCTGCTCGACCGTCAATACGGCATTGAGCAGCAGCACGCCCTGTTGGGCCCAGTGTTCCAGATAACCGTGCCCGACCGGTGCAATCCCCAGATCAGACTGCAGCTCCTTGTAGATATTGACCAGTGACGGCGGAATACGCACCCCCGGCTTGACCGAAAAGCACAGACCATGGGCCTGGTTCGGCTGATGATAGGGGTCCTGACCAATGATCACCACCTTGACCTGCTCCAGCGGCGTCGCCTCCAGCGCATGAAACCAGTTGGAGGAATGCGGATAAATGACCTTTTGCGCCGCTTTCTCGGCCTGCAGGAACTGCTTCAGTGACTGCATGTAAGGCTGGTCGAATTCGGGCTGCAGCCAGGGCTGCCAGCTTGGCGCGTTGTCCAGTGCCATCATCTATTCTCCTGACAAACTCTGCATGAAATTCGGTTCGCACACATCCATGTGCTCGCTGCATCGGTAAATCCCTGTACAAGCGCCGCTCCTGCGCATCCCTGCGCCCGCGGAAGGCCGCCCCGCGGAAGGCCGCCCCGCGGAAGGCCGCCCCGCGGAAGGCCGCCCCGCAGCATACCGTACGTCCCGTACATAAAAAGGGCCACTCGAAGTGGCCCTTGTGGATAACTTTTGACTGCGTACGAATCAGCCGCGCGGACGCATCGCCGGGAACAGCAGAACATCACGGATCGACGGTGAGTCGGTGAACAGCATCACCAGACGGTCGATACCGATGCCTTCACCCGCTGTCGGCGGCAGACCGTATTCCAGCGCCTGAACATAGTCTTCGTCGAAGTGCATCGCTTCGTCGTCACCGGCGTCCTTCTCTTCCACCTGCTTGCGGAAACGCTCAGCCTGGTCTTCGGCATCGTTCAACTCGGAGAAGCCGTTGGCCAGTTCACGACCACCCACGAAGAACTCGAAACGGTCGGTCACATGCGGGTTGTCATCACTGCGACGCGCCAGCGGGCTGACTTCGGTCGGATACTCGGTGATGAAGGTCGGCTGCTGCAGACGGTGCTCAACGGTCTTCTCGAAGATCTCGATCTGCACCTTGCCCAGACCCCAGCCATCTTTCACATCGATGTCCATGCGTTCAGCAATCTGGCGGGCCGCGGCCTCATCGGCCAGCGCTTCGGCAGTGATCTCCGGGTTGTAGTGCAGGATGGAGTCGAACACGCTCATGCGAGTGAACGGCTTGCCCATGTCGTACTCGAAGGTTTCCAGCACTTCACCGTCGTCATTGCGCACGGTGTTGACCACGACGCTGGTACCCAGCACGTCCTGTGCCACAGTGCGCAGCATGTCTTCGGTCAGATCCATCAGATCGTTGTAGTCCGCGTAGGCCTGATAGAACTCGATCATGGTGAATTCCGGGTTATGACGGGTAGAAAGCCCTTCATTACGGAAGTTGCGGTTGATCTCGAACACGCGCTCGAAGCCACCCACGACCAGACGCTTCAGGTACAACTCCGGCGCAATACGCAGGTACATATCCAGGTCCAGCGCGTTGTGGTGGGTAATGAACGGACGTGCGGTGGCACCACCGGGGATCGGGTGCAGCATCGGTGTTTCCGCTTCGATGAAGCGGCGATCGATCAGGTACTTGCGGATGCCTGCCACGATCTTCGAGCGCATCTCGAACACCTTGCGCGACTGCTCGTTCATGATCAGGTCGACATAGCGCTGGCGGTAGCGCATTTCCATGTCCTGCAGCCCCTTGAACTTGTCCGGCAGCGGACGCAGACTCTTGGTCAGCATCTCGAACTCGGCCATGTCCACGTACAGGTCGCCCTTGCCGGACTTGTGAAGGATGCCGCTGACGCCAATGATGTCACCCAGGTCCACCGACTTGGCGAAGGGGCGCGCCGCCTTGTTGACGTACAGCTGGATACGCCCGCTCATGTCCTGCAGCACCATAAAGGCACCGCGGTTAAGCATTACGCGGCCGGCAACGGACACGCGGATACCCGCTTCTTCCAGTTCTTCCTTGCTCTTGTCGCCGTGGGCCTTCTGCAGATCTTCGGCATAGCTGTCGCGGCGGAAGGTGTTGGGGAAGGCGTTCCCTTCCTGACGCAGAGCGGCGAGTTTCTCGCGACGTTCGGCGATCAGGCGGTTTTCATCTTGCTGCACTGTGTTGTCTGACATCGGGATTACCTTAAAACGAATACTTACAGGCCGGCCTTGAGGCTGGCTTCGATGAACTGATCAAGATCGCCGTCGAGGACGCGATCACAGTTGGAGGTCTGCACGTTGGTACGCAGATCCTTGATGCGCTGATCGTCGAGCACGTAGGAGCGGATCTGACTGCCCCAGCCGATATCGGCTTTGGTGTCTTCCACTTCCTGAGCGGCTTCACGGCGCTTCAGCATCTCCATCTCGTAGAGCTTGGCACGCAGCTGCTTCATACAGGTATCACGGTTCTGGTGCTGGGAGCGAGCGGCCTGACTTTGCACCACGATACCGGAGGGTTCGTGGGTGATACGCACGGCGGATTCGGTTCGGTTAACGTGCTGACCACCGGCACCGGAGGCGCGGTAAACGTCGACGCGCAGGTCAGCCGGGTTGATCTCGATCTCGACGTTGTCATCGATTTCCGGGGAAACGAACACCGAGGAGAAAGAGGTATGACGACGGCCGCCGGAATCGAACGGCGACTTGCGCACCAGGCGATGCACACCGGTTTCGGTGCGCAGCCAACCGAAGGCGTATTCACCTTCGAAACGGATGGTAGCGGACTTGATGCCTGCCACTTCACCGGCGGAAACTTCCAGCAGCTCGGTCTTGAAGCCCTTGCTTTCACCCCAGCGCAGGTACATGCGCAGCATCATATCGGCCCAGTCCTGCGCCTCGGTACCACCGGAGCCGGCCTGGATGTCGAGGAAGGCGTTATTGGCATCGGCTTCGCCGGAGAACATGCGACGGAATTCCAGCTGCTCCAGCATGTTTTTCAGGCGAGCCACATCGGCTTCCACTTCGGCAACGGTATCCT
This sequence comes from uncultured Marinobacterium sp., assembly GCA_963676805.2. Taxonomy (GTDB): domain Bacteria; phylum Pseudomonadota; class Gammaproteobacteria; order Pseudomonadales; family Balneatricaceae; genus Marinobacterium. Next base: position 3,485 of record CAXXYA010000001.1, read on the forward strand.
CGTCGTCTTCCTCAACGGCCATGTCGAGCAGGTCGCCGGCATCACTGATACCGCTTTCCAGCTCGTTGATGGTCTTGACCACGTTCTCCAATCCGGCCCGTTCCTTGCCCAGCGCCTGGGCATTGTCCGGATCATTCCAGACATTGGGATCTTCCAGCTCACGCTCAACCTCTTCCAGGCGCTCGCGTTTGCCGTCGTAATCTAGATAGGTGCGCAGCGCCTGGGTACGCTCGCTGAACTCTTTCAGACTGTTGAGAATCGGATTGATTTCCATCGTGGTACTTGGATACTCGCTGCTGGGAAAAAGGAGCTTATTCTAACCGATCAGGGGCGTTGTTTGAATGATTCACCACCAGATCGACAGCGGCTCGACTTGCCCTTCCAGCTGAGGGAAAATGGTTTCGATATGCCGTTTTTACGTCTCAAGTAATGAGCACCTGACCCGGTGCTCCCGTTTCGGTAAGGAAGCCCCGAACGATGACAACCCCAGCCCCGGCTTTGCTGGATCTGACCACCAGCGTCTACGGCTACCTGGCTCTGTTGATCTTTCTGCTCGGCTACGTTTTCGTCATCCTGGAAGAACAACTGGGACTGCGCAAGTCCAAGCCAGTCATCGTCGCCTCAGGCCTGATCTGGGTACTGGTCGGCCTGGCCTACCAGCAGCATGGCGACCCTCATACGGCCGGGATACAGCTAAGACACTACATCCTCGATTACGCCGAGCTGTTCCTGTTTCTGCTCGCGGCGATGACCTTCGTAAACCTGATGGAAGAGCGCCGGGTATTCGTCGCCCTGCGCACCTGGCTGGTGTCTCGCGGTTATTCCATTCGCACCATCTACTGGGTGACCGGAGGGCTGACCTTCATGATCTCCCCCGTTGCCGACAACCTGTCCACGGCCCTGCTGATGGGAGCCGTCGTACTGGCCGTGGGCGATCACAACTACCGCTTCATCTCGGTAGGTTGTATCAACGTGGTGGTCGCCGCCAATGCCGGCGGCGCCTTCAGTCCCTTCGGCGATATTACGACGCTGATGGTATGGCAGAGAGGCGTGGTCGAATTTGCCGAGTTCTTCCAGCTGCTGCTGCCCTCTCTGATCAACTGGCTGATACCGGCCCTGCTGATGAGCCTGACCGTCGAACGCTCCCAGCCCGAGGGCGAGCGTCGCCATCAGCGCATGAAGAAGGGCGGTGTCACCATCGTGCTGCTGTTCCTGATGACCATCGCCTTCTCCGTCATCATACACAGTCAGCTGCACCTGCCATCGGTGCTCGGCATGATGACCGGCCTGGGCGTGCTCAAGATCTACGGTTACTACCTCAGCTTTCACGATCCCATCTTTCGGGAACAAGGACATATTACGCACCACCATGCCGAAAACACCTCCAAGCACAGCCTGCTGCAGGGTGATCATACCGGCGTTATTCGCCGCTTCGATATCTTCAAGGTGGTCGAGCGTGAGTCCTGGGATACCCTGATGTTCTTCTACGGCATCGTCCTTTGCGTCGGCGGGCTGGCCTCTCTGGGTTACCTGACCAACCTGTCGGCACTGCTGTATGATGGCTGGGGCATCAATCTCGCCAACGCGATGATCGGCCTGCTGTCCTCTCTGGTGGATAACATTCCGATCATGTTCGCCGTACTGGCCATGGACCCGGGCATGACGCTGCAACAGTGGTTGCTGGCCACTTTGGCGGTGGGAACCGGCGGTTCCCTGCTATCCATCGGCTCGGCAGCGGGCGTCGCCCTGATGGGGCAGGCCAAGGGAACCTATACCTTCTACAGCCATCTCAAATGGAGCTGGGCGATCCTGCTGGGCTACATCGCCAGCCTTGTTAGTCACCTTTGGTTAAATGGAATATGACATGACTCAACAACCCGTTACTCAGGAACACAAGCCGGTCTGGGATATTTTCGTTCGCCTGTTTCACTGGTCCCTGGCGGCCAGCATCCTGTTCGCCTGGTGGAGTGGCGAGCAGGGCGGCAACTGGATGCAGTGGCATATGTATGCCGGTTACAGTGTGCTGGGCCTGGTACTGTTCCGTCTTTTGTGGGGCTTCGCCGGCAGCCACTACGCCCGCTTCAGCGAGTTTGTCCGCTCACCGGTATATACCCTGAAATACGGCCTGCAACTGGCCAAACGTCAGGAACCCCATTACATCGGCCATAACCCGCTGGGCGGCTGGATGGTGTTGATGTTGCTGCTGCTCAGCGCCGCCCAGGCCGGTACCGGTCTCTTTGCCAATGACGAGATCTTTACCGAAGGCCCGCTGGTCCACCTGGTCAGCTACGACCTGAGCGTGGAGATCACCCGCTGGCACAAGCTGATCTTTGATGGCCTGCTGATCGCCATCGGCCTGCATTTGCTGGGCGTGATCGTGCACCAGGTGTTCAAGGGAGAAAAACTGATTCAGGCGATGCTGCACGGTCGCAAAATGGCCGGGGTCCAGGAAGCCCGCCATCCTTTTGCACCACTGATGCGAGGTGCTGCGCTGGCCATCCTGGCCGCAGCCGCCATCTGGAGCCTGCTCAACCTGCTGTAAATCGATACAAAAAAGGGCGCCACAGCGCCCTTTTTCATACAGTATGAAACCTGGAACTTAGTCCTTGAAGTTGTCGTGGCAACCCTTGCAGGTTTTGCCCACTTCACCGAACGCCGGCTTGATCTGTGCCATATCACCGGACTTGGCGGCTTCAGCCAGAGCTGCAGAACTTTCGACCAGTGCGTTCATGCCACCCTCGAACTTGTCCCACTCTTTTTCGATCGCCGGCAGGGCATCGGTTTCACCCTCATAGCTGCCCGGAATGAAGCCTTCCATCGGCAACTTGCTCAGCTGGGCCACGATTTCGGCGCGACGGCTGAAGTCTTCCGCATCATAATCCATCTTGCCCTTCACCATTGCACCCATGGTGCCGAAGTGCCAGGCCATGGCGCTGAATGTGCCCTGACGATAGTTGATTGCATCTTCAGGTTTGGCAGCAAACGCCGTTGTGCTCGCAGCAGCCAGAAGACCGGCCAATCCCATTGCGGCAATTTTTTTCATTGTGGTTTCCCTTTCTTGATGAGTCAGACGTGGATCACATATTAGATCAGACTAATTCTTGAATTCAATGCCCTCAAAGAGGCAGCCCGCTCTGTGACACCGTAGAATACAGTTCGGCCAGACACAGGCCCTGACTATGGCCCTGACAAGGATGCAAAGTTCCATGCCACTGATCATTCGTTTGCTCGTCCCCTTTGCCCTGGGTTATTGGCTGTCCTATGTCTTCAGGGTCATCAATGCCGTGGTCGCCCCGGCCATCATGCAGGACCTGGCACTGGACAGCGCCACCCTCGGTTTTGTCTCCAGCGCCTATTTCCTGACTTTCGCCGCCTGCCAGATTCCGCTGGGTATCCTGCTGGATCGTTATCAGACCCGGCACGTTGCCTCGATACTGCTCCTGTTTGCTGCCGCCGGCAGCCTGACTTTCGCCCAGGCCGACAGCACGCTTATGCTGTGGCTGGGACGAGGACTGATCGGCATCGGCGTTTCCGCCTGTCTGATGGCCGCCTTCAAGAGCTACACCACCTGGCTTAAGGCCGAACAGCTGCCGCTGATCAACGGCCTGCAGCTGACCAGCGGCGGTCTGGGCGCCCTCACCGCCACCGCTCCGGTCGAGTGGGCGCTGCAACACACCGACTGGCGTACGCTGTTCATCGCCCTGGCGCTGACCTGCCTGCTGGTCGCCCTGCTGATCAGTCGCTGGATTCCGCTTGCGCCACGACCTGCCGCTGCTCCCGGACTGCTGACCCAGCTGCACCAGACCCTGGCGGTCATCCGCACCCCGGCGTTCTATCAGCTGGCCCCGGCCAGCATGCTGTCCCAGTCGGTCTTCATTGCGACCCAGTCGCTCTGGGCCGGTATCTGGCTGCAGCAGGTCAACCGCCTGCCTGCCGACGCCGCCGCCCAGGTACTGCTGATCTCGGCCGCCAGCATGGTGGCCGGATTCCTGGGGCTGGGAGCCATTGCCAGCCGGCTCAACCGCCTGGGTATTGGCACCCAGACCGTCAGTTTCTGCGGCATGGCCGGTTTTCTGGTGGCGCTGCTGTGGTTCCAGCTGCATCCCGACCGGGCGGACAACCTGGCCTGGGGCGCATTCGGCTTTTTCGGCACCTCGGGAACACTGATGTTTGCCGGGCTGGCACAGCAGTTCCCGACCGAGATCAGCGCCCGGGTCAGCACCAGCCTGAATTTGGGGATCTTTCTCGGGGCGTTCGTCGTACAGTGGGGAATGGGCGCCATCATCGCCTGCTGGCCGTCAGCCAACGGCGTGGATTATCCGGCCGAGGCATACCGTACCGCACTGGGGTGCGCCACGATCCTGCAGGCACTCAGCCTGTGCTGGTATCTGATCTGCCGCCTGAGGGGAGCTCAGGCATCAAAAGCGGAAAGGACCTGAGGCAACCAGCTCTGGAGCCGCTCCTCGGTTTCACCATGCTGACCATCTTCATCCAGGGCCAGGCCAACGAAGTGCTGACCATCTTCGGTCAGCGCGCGTGAGGCTTCGAATTGATAACCCGCTATCGGCCAGTTGACAACGACTTGCGCACCGCAGGCTTGTACCTGCTGGCACAACAGCCCCATCGCATCCTGAAACCACTCGCCGTAACCCAGCTGGTCACCCAGGCCAAACAGGGCTACCCGCTTGCCGCTCAGATCCAGTCCCGCCAGGGCCTCCCAGTGTTCGTCCCAGTCTTCCTGCAGCTCACCAAAATCCCAGGTCGGGATACCCAGAATCAGGCAAGGATACTCCGACATGGCTGCCACGCCCTCCACCGCAATATCATGCAGGCGGATACGATCGGGCAACATGATCGCAATCTGGTCCGCAATCTGCTCCGTGTTGCCGGTGGTGCTGGCGTAAAACAAACCGATGCTGAGGGCCATAATCTCCATCTCGTAAAAAGTAAAAAGCAGCCACCCGGGCTGCTTCTGGTATCTGTGCGGTCGTCAACTTTACTTCTTGGTGGAAAAAGCCTCAAGCGAGCTCTGGGTCAGCTGCTGAATCGCCTGCTGCGCGCTCGTCAGGGCCTTCATGTTCTGCTCGTTGGCCGCCTTCAGGGTCGTCTCAAGCTCCTTGGCATAGGCCTGCTGGAGTTCGATCAGATCATTGGGGGTTTGGCATTTCTGCAGCTCACTGGTTTGCTGCATGGTTGCTTCGAGACAGGCCTTGGTACATTCCATCTGCTGACGAGTCAGCTCTTCCAGCATTTTGGTCTGAATATTGACCAGCTCACGAAACGGAGCCATGGATTCATTGAACTGCTTGGTCATATCCTGAAACATGGGTCAGCCCCCCTTGGCTATTGTTATTAATACTTCCAATTAATCATTGTAGACTGAAAGCTGCAAGCAGAGTCTACTCGACCAACGACGTAGATCAGGTTTTCGATACAACTGAAGAGGTGTTTTCATGCGCATGCTGCATACCATGTACCGGGTAACCGACCTGGACAAGTCCCTGGCCTTTTATACCGAAGTGCTGGGAATGCGCCTGCTGCGGCGCAGGGATTATCCGGAAGGCAAGTTCACGCTCGCCTTTGTCGGCTACGGTGATGAAGCAGAGAACACCGTACTGGAACTGACCCACAACTGGGAAACCGATGAATACGATCTGGGCACCGGCTATGGCCATATCGCCATCGAGGTGGAGGATGTCTACCAGGCCTGCGACCGGATCAAGGCGCGTGGTGGCCAGGTAGTGCGTGAAGCCGGCCCGATGAAGAACAGCCGTTCAGGCACCATCCTCGCCTTCGTCAAGGACCCGGATGGCTACCTGATTGAGCTGCTCAGCCCTCAGCGCAAAGACTAGGGACTGAGCCACCCACGGAGATCATCAAACGCGAAAACGCGAAGCGATCTCCTGCAGATCCGCCGCCAGCCGCGACAGTTCGTGGCTGGCGCTCTCGGTCTGCGACGCACCGGCTGAAGACTCCTGCGCGCCGTCGCTGATGGCGACCAGCGACCGGTTGATCTCCTCGGCCACGCTGCTCTGCTCTTCAGAAGCACTGGCGATCTGCGCATTCAGATCGGTAATCCGCTGGACCGCCTGGGCGATGCGACGCAGGGCTTCACCCGCCTCACCGGCCTGTTCGCCGGTCAGCGCCGCCCGTTCCTGACTGACATTCATGGCATCAACCGCATGACGCGTGCCCTGCTGCAGACGCTCGATCACCTCCTGAATTTCAGCGGTAGACTCCTGCGTACGCTGAGCCAGTGAACGCACCTCATCGGCAACGACCGCAAAGCCACGCCCCTGGTCACCGGCCCTGGCCGCCTCGATCGCCGCATTCAGCGCCAGCAGGTTGGTCTGCTCGGCGATGCCTCTGATCACCTCCACGACACTACCGATGCTTTCGCTATCCTTCTCCACCACCGCAACCTGATCGGCGACACGGGAGACCAGCTCCACCAGCTCAGTCGTGGACGATGCCGCACGGGCAACCACGCGATCGCCATTTTGCGACTCATCCAGCGTCTGCCGGGCTTCCTGATCGGCATGTTCGGCACTGCCGGCGACTTCCTGTACAGTGGACACCATCTCGTTCATCGCAGCGGCAACCTGCTCGACCTCGGCACGCTGGGCATTGATGGTTTGGCTTGAGTGGCTGCTGATGCTGCTCATCTCTTCGGCCGCGGCCGCCAGCTGAGAGGTGGCACTGACGATATGTCCGACCAGGTCCTGAACCTGCTCCAGCATGTTGTTGAAGCTTCCGGCCATCCGGCCCAGTTCATTGTCGCTGTCCACTTTGGCCCGCAGGCGCAGGTCCGAGTTGCTGGCAACCTGATTCATCACCCCCTGCAGATGTTCCAGCGGTTCGCGGATGGAGCGGTAGTTGTACCAGGCGATCAATGCCAGCAGCACAACGATCACCGTCGCCACCACGAGCTGCATCAACTGCTGCTGCTCATAGGTCATGCGCATCTGCTGACGCATCCGGTCTGCTTCGCTCAACTGCAGCTCGACCAGCTCATTGACCTTGTCACTGACCGGATCGATCGATGCATAGAGGCCGCCATTGAACTCGGACAACTGTCCTCGGCTAATACCACTCAGCTGCTGCAGCGCCGACTTAAGCCGTGCGATCGATCGGTTGGCCTCGCCAAACAGCTGCTCAACCTCACTGGCCAGTCGGGCCTCCTCCTGCGTCAGGGAAGTGTTGCGATACTTACGCCAGTTGGACGCTATCTTCTGCTCCGCCTCAACAACGCCACGGTAGGCGTCTTCAGCGCTGATCAGACCATTATCGACCTTGTTTACCGCATCAATCACGTTGACTGCGTAAAGATCCGACACCGTCTTCAACTGCTGCAACGGCACGACCCGGTCGGCATAAAGGCGATCCACATTGTCATTGGCCTGCTTAAGCTCCATCAGCGCATTCGCAACGATGACCAGCAGCCCTATAATCGGCAGTATGGAGCCTATAATCAGCTTGGTACGTATTGACATATTTGCCAGCATAAATCATTTCCCGAGTGGAACTGGAGAGCACAGTACGGGTGCCGCCCTGTGCTCTTTTCCTGTACAATAAATATTAGAAACGCCTTATCGAAAGGCGTCACTCAGGTGGGGGAGTCCCCTTATTATGAACGTGGGAAGCCCGTCACCACAATAGTGTTCCTGCTGTACTACATTTTCGGCGGAAGCCGTTCCGAACGACTTCCTGACTTGCATCACACGATGACGAAGGCATGGCTTTAATGAACAAATCCGCACTTCTTGCAGCGGCCGGGCTGCTTTTTTCCCTGCACATTACCCCCGCTACCGCGGCCAGCATCGATGCAGCCAAGCGCGCCCTAGATGCCGGCGACTATGGCAAGGCTCAGTCGGAGCTGCAGGCATTGGTCAAGGCGCAAGACCCTGACGCACTGAACCTGCAGGGCCAGATGTACGAGAACGGCTGGGGGGTTGAGCAGGACAGCGACCGCGCCCGCCGTCTGTATGAACAGGGCGCGCGCCAGGGCCATCTGGAAAGCGTCAACAGCCTGCGCGCACTGAAAAACAAGGAATACAAGGTCGAATTCCAGCGCCTGCAGCCGCTGGCCGAGCAGGGCGATGGTGAAGCCCAGAACCGCATCGGTGAGATGTACGAATTCGGTTACGGCGTGCCCCGCGACAGCGACCAGGCGCTGGAATGGTACCGCAAGGCTGCCGAACAGGACGTAGTTGCCGCATGGCACAACATCGGCCGCAGCTACAACTTCGGTACCGGCGTTGCCCAGGATTATACCGAAGCGGAAAAGTGGTACCGCAAGGCCGCCGAGCAGGGCTACATGGAATCCATGTTCTTCCTCGGGACGCTGTATTCCAATGCCCACGGCCAGGATAAAAGTGTCGATACCAACATCGCGGCCTATGCCTGGATGCACAATGCAGCCCTGCTGGGTAACCGCACCGCCGCCACCATCGAGACCCGACTGCTGCTGAAACTCGACGAAAGCCAACTGGCAGAAGCCAAAGCCCTGGCCGAAAGCTACAAGGGCCAGTACGTAACGCCCTTCCAGTAAGCAACCTTCTGCGAGCAAAGAGGACACCCCTCTTTGCTCGCGGCGCATCTTCAGCAGACTGAAACCTCCAGCCTTAGCTCGACCGAACCCTGAGTGCTACAATCCGGCACCAACTTCATTCAGCCGGATTCAGGAATCGAGACCATGCACCGCCCGTTCAAGCAGGAATTCGACCAGATTGCCCCCGCCTCATTCATCAAGCGCCTGATGGCGATGGTCTATGACACCCTGTTGGTCGTAGCCCTGTGGATGGTGATTGGGGCGATCAGCGTGGGCCTTAACGGCGGCGAAGCGATCAGCATAGAAACCAGCCCGCGCTCCACCGTCGCACTGTTCAACTCGGCGCTGTTCTGCGCCACCTTCCTGTTCTTCGGATTTTTCTGGACCCGCAACGGCCAGACACTGGGCATGCTCGCCTGGCACCTGCGTGTCCAGACGATGGCCGGTGGCCGCCTGAGCTGGGGCCAGGCCCTGGTCCGCTTCATGCTGGCGATCCCGTCACTGGGGCTGTTCGGTATCGGTTTTCTGTGGATGCTGCTCACCGACGAACGTCTGAGCCTGCATGACCGCTGGTCAGGCAGCTGCGTGGTACAGCTGCCGAAACCGCAAAAGACGAAGAAAAAGGTGAAGGGTTAACCGGCGCGACGCATCAGCCAGACACCGGCACCGGTACACAGCAGTATCGGCGTCACCACCGCGATCAGCGGCGGAAAGCCGAACACGGTACTGGCCGGCCCCAGCAGATCCTGAGCAAACTTGAAGATCAGGCCAAAGATCACCCCGGCGATCACCCGCTGCCCCACGGTCACGCTGCGCAGCGGACCAAAGATGAAGGACACGCCGATCAGCACCAGGGCCAGAATCGCCAACGGCTGCAGGAGCTTGCTCCAGAACGCCAACAGGTAGGTATCCGCACTGACGCCCTGCTCTTCAAGGTAACGGGAATAGGACCAGAGACCACTGATCGGCAGATCAACCGGCTCCACCACAATCACCGACAGCAGCTCTGGCGTCAGACCGCTTTGCCAAGCCTCATGGGGCAGATTTTCCACTTGGGTGCCCTGTTCGGTAAAGCGGGTGTTGCGCACCTGCTCCAGCTGCCACTGCCCCTCCTGATAGATCCCCTGACGGGCATAACTGGCCTGCTCCAGCTGGCGATCCTCGCCAAAACGGTAGCGGGTCACACCGTGGATGGTACGGCCGCCTTCCACCGCATTGATGTGGATAAAGCTGTTGCCCTCACGGTGCCAGACGCCGTAACGCGAGCTCATGGCCCCATTGCCGGATTCGGCCAGTGCCCTGAAGCTTTGCGCCTGCTGCTCGGTAAAGGGCGCGATGAACTGACCCAGTACAAGGGTGAACAGCGCCAGCAGCATCACCGGCTTGAACACCCCCAGCAGAATACGCCCGGTGGAAAAACCGGCGGCACGCATCACGGTCAGCTCGCTGTGCGTGGCCAGCATCCCCAGGCCGATCAGGCAGCCAACCAGACTGCTCAACGGGATGAATTCATAGACGCGACGCGGAATCGTCAGGGTCAGGTACCAGAGCACGTCCACGAAGCTGTAGCGTTCATCAATGTCGTCCAGCTGGTCCAGCAGGGCCGACACCAGATCCAGGCCGACAACGACCAGCAGTACGGCGATGATCGCCCCCATCACATGACGGGCGATATACCATTCAAGACGCAGCATCAACCATTCCTCCGGCGCAGTTTGGGCATGGCAGGCACACGGTTCCAGACGCGTTCCCAGAAGCGATCCGCCAGAATCAGGTTGGCCGCCAGCAGAATGAACAGCCCATGAATTGTCCAGAGCACCCAGACCGGCAAGTCCCCATCCTCAACCGCCGACCGGGTACTGGTCAGCAGCGATAGATAAAGCAGGTAAACGATGATCGACGGGATCAGCTTGGCAAAACGCCCCTGTCGCGGATTGGTCCGGCTCATCGGCACGGCGATCAGGGTGACGATAAAGGCCAGCACCGGCAACGACAGACGCCAGTGCAGGCGCGCCTGCTGCCGGGGATCATCACTCGCCAGCAGCTGCGCACTCGGCATCGCATCCAGCTCGGTCACTTCCTGGATGGTTTCCGCCTCCGGCAGGCTGATGCCGTAGCTTTCGTAACCGGTGCGGCTGTAAGCGGCCTGCCCCGGAACACCGTCATAGCGATAGCCGTTCTGCAGAATCAGGAAGCGGGCAGCATACTCGGGCAGGAGCTGACGCTCGGCACGCTCGGCCATCAATACGATCGGCTCGCCGTTCTCGTTGCGCTGGGCGATGAACACCTCCTGCAACTGATCGGCCTCGGCGTCGTAGGACTCGGCATAGGTCACCTGTCGCCCGTTGGTTTGCGACTGGAAACGGCCTGGCGTCAGCATCTCCAGCTCGCTGCGCGCCTCCTGGATACTGAAAATCTCTTCCGACTTGGCCGCCCCCAGCGGCGCCAGCCAGAGTGTCATGCTGGCCACAAGCGCGGCGATCAGCGCCGCCGGTCCCAGCGCATAGAGCGCCAGCCGCTTCTGACTGATGCCGCAGGCGCGCAGCACCACCATCTCGCTGTCCAGATAGAGCCGGCCAAACGCCAGCAGGATGCCGAGGAACAGCCCCAGCGGCAGCAGCAGCTCAAGAAAGCCCGGGATGCGCCAGAGCAAAACCCAGAATACGAAGCCGGCTTCAAGCTTGCCGGTGGCCGCATCGGCAAGATACTTGATCAATCGCGCACTGGTGATGATCAGCAGCAGAACAGAGGTAACAGCCGCAGTTGAGATCAATGCCTCACGGGCCAGGTAACGGAAGATAATCAAAACAGATTCCCTTTCACCGCCATGGTTTCCAATCGGAGAAATGGTTTATAGTGCGCGTTACATCAGGAATATAAGTGGCGCAAAGTCGATTGGCCCTGCGCGGAAAATCATCCGCTGCAGCAAGGGCCCTGAATCGGCGCATTATCGCGCAATCAGTCTGCAATGTCTTGTACGGAGTCGTCATGGATTTTGAGATCATCAATGGCAGTGTCGAAACACTGGAAACCGAATGTATCGTGGTTGCCCTGGACGCCGATGGCGCCCTCTGCCCTTCCGCCGCGGCGGTCGACAAGGCTTCCAACGGCTACCTGACCGAACTGGTCAACAGTGGCGACATCTCCGGCAAGGCGGGTGAGCAGCTGCTGCTGTTCAAGGTTCCGGGCATCCAGGCACGACGCGTACTGCTGATCGGTCTGGGCAAAAGCGATGAGCGCAAGGACCGCCACTACCGCAAACTGATCAAGGGCATCACCGCCACGCTGAAGAAATCCGGCCTCACCTCGGTGGTATTCGCCCTGGACGGCTGCGCCAGCTACCGCGACGACAGCTACCGTGAAACCCGCCAGCTGGTGGAATGGGTCTCCGCCGACTTCTATCAGTACGACGAAACCAAGAGCAAGAAAGCCGACCCGGTCAAGCTGGAAAACATCCAGATCCTGCTCAGCGAAGACGACACCGAGCTGGGTGAAGGCGCCCTGCTGGATGGCGTCGCCATCGCCAACGGCGTGGACACCGCCCGTGAACTGGGCAACCTGCCGGGCAACATCTGCACCCCGAGCTACCTGGCCGAACGCGCCGAAGCGCTGGGCGAAGAGTTCGATGACCTCAACGTCAAGATTCTCGGCGAAGACGAGATGGCCGAACTGGGCATGAACTCCCTGTTGGCCGTCGGCAAGGGCAGCGCCCAGCCGTCCCGCCTGATCGTGATCGAATACAACGGCGGCGAGACCGGCGAGAAACCGCACGTACTGGTCGGCAAGGGCATCACCTTCGATACCGGCGGCATCAGCCTCAAGCCGGGTGCCGGCATGGACGAGATGAAGTTCGATATGTGCGGCGCCGCCAGCGTACTGGGCACCATGGAAGCCGTGGCTGAAATGCAGCTGCCGCTGAACGTGGTTGGTATCGTGGCTTCTGCCGAAAACATGCCGGGCAGCCAAGCCACCAAGCCGGGCGACATCGTTACCACCATGTCTGGCCAGACCGTCGAGATCCTCAACACCGACGCCGAAGGCCGTCTGGTGCTGTGCGACGCCCTGACCTACGCCGGACAGAACTACGAGCCGGAAAGCCTGGTCGATATCGCCACGCTGACCGGCGCCTGCATCATCGCCCTGGGCCACCATGCCACCGGCATTCTGTCCAATGATGAAGAACTGGCCGGCGCCCTGCTCGATGCCGGCGACTTCGCCGCCGACCGTGGCTGGCCGCTGCCGCTGTGGGACGAGTTCCAGGAACAGCTGGACTCCAACTTCGCCGACATCGCCAATATCGGCGGACGCCCGGCCGGCACCATCACCGCGGCCTGCTTCCTGTCCCGTTTCACCAAGGAGTACCGCTGGGCGCACCTGGATATCGCCGGCGTGGCCTGGAACAGTAACGGCAAGGAAAAAGGCGCTACCGGTCGTTGCGTACCCATGCTGAGCCAGTACCTGCTGGACCTGGCCGAGCAGGTTGAAGTCGACGAGCACGACCACAGCCACGAGGCCTAAGCGTTGTCCCGCGCAGACTACTACATTCTGCCGGACAGCGACCCCGACAGCCGGGCCGCCTTCCTGTGCCGGCTCTGTGACAAGATCCTGGGGCTCGGCCTCAGGATCTTCATCAGCACCGAGCATGAAACCGCTGCCCGACAGCTGGACCAGCAGCTGTGGAGCGCAAGGCCTGAAAGCTTTGTGCCCCACGTCCTGCTGGGCCAGTCTCCGGACTCGCCGATCGAAATCGGCTGGGGCGACCAGCTGCCCGAGCACCGCCAGGTGTTCGTCAACCTGTCCGGCCGCCTGCCCGATCCCGCCTTCGACTTCGAACGCATCGTCGAGATCGTGGTGCAAACCCCCGAGGTACTGGCCAGCCTGCGTGAAAACTACGCCCGCTGCCGGGAACACCAGTTCGAGATTCTGAACCACGACATGCGCCGACGCAGTTGAGTCCGATCAATCCGCACACCGGCTGGCTCACCTATACTGCATCCGAGACGCAAGGAGCCCCATCGGATGAAAAAGCTGCTCGTGAGCCTTGGTCTGCTGATCCTGATTGCAGCAGGCCTTTACTTTCTTAACCGCCCCGCCCCCGTTGAAGTTCGCCTGACCGAGGTTCAGCCCGGCCTGGTCGAACAGATCGCCGCCAACAGCCGTGCCGGCACCGTCAAGGCCTGCCGCCGTTCTCGCCTGTCGATGCCACAGGGCGGACGCGTGGAACAGCTGCTGGTGGACGAAGGCGATCACGTGGAACAGGGCCAGCCGTTGCTGGAATTATGGAATGACGACCTCAAGGCCCGTCTTGAAGAGGTCGCGGCCACCCTGAAGGCGCGGGAAATACAGGCCACCAGCGCCTGTCACATCGCAGACCTGGCCCGGCGCGAAGCACGCCGCGCCGAATCCCTGGCCAAGGATCGTCTGGCCTCGGAAGAGCTGCTCGACCAGCGCCAGACCGAAGCCCGTCGTGCGGCCCTGGCCTGCGCCGAATCCCGGGCGCTGACCGAGCAGGCAAGCGCCACGCTCAAACTGCACCAGGTACTGCTGGACGACACCATCCTCAAGGCCCCCTTTGCCGGTGTAGTCGCCGAGGTCAACGGCGAGATCGGCGAATATGTCACCCCCTCGCCGCCCGGCGTGGCCACCCCGCCGGCCGTGGATCTGATCGATGACAGCTGCCTCTATGTGCGTGCGCCGATCGACGAAGTGGAAGCCGCACGGCTGGAAGTCGGTCAGCCGGTTCGCATTACGCTGGATGCCTTTCGCGGCCGCAGCTTTGCCGGCGAGCTGACCCGGATCGCGCCGTTCGTCTCCGAGCTGGAAAAACAGGCCCGTACCGTGGATGTCGACGTGCGGTTCACTCCGCCCCCCGAAGATGCTCACCTGCTGGTCGGCTACAGCGCCGATATCGAGGTGATCATCGAACAGCATGACAGCGTGCTTCGTGTGCCCACCGAAACCCTGTTGCAGGGTAACCGGGTGCTGCGCTACAACGAAGCTCGCGGCGTACTGGAAACGGTCGAGATTGAGGCCGGGCTGGGCAACTGGACCTGGACCGAGATCCGCACTGGCCTGACGGCCGGTGAACGCATCCTGCAGGCACTGGACACGGCGGGTGCCGAAGCCGGTGCCCGGGTGGTGCCGACACCATGATCCGGCTTGAGCAGCTGTGCAAGCGTTACCAGCTGGGGGACGAACCGGTACAGGCGCTGGACCATGTGGACCTGAACATCGCCGCCGGTGAATACCTGTCGGTAATGGGTCCTTCAGGCTCCGGAAAATCCACCCTGCTCAACATGCTGGGACTGCTCGACACCCCCGACAGCGGCCGCTACTGGCTCAACGACGTCGAGATGACCGCCTTGGGCGAAGAAGCCCGCGCCGCCGAGCGCAACCGTCGCATCGGCTTCGTGTTTCAGGCCTATCACCTGATCGACCGGCTCAGTGCGCGGGAGAACATCGAACTGCCGCTGGTGCTCTCCGGCACACCGCCCGCCGAACGCCGCCCCCGAGTGGACGAACTGCTGCAGCGGCTCAGCCTTGACCGCCATGCCGACCACCTGCCGAACCAACTTTCCGGCGGCCAGCGACAGCGCGTGGCGATCGCCCGCGCAGTGATCCGCAAGCCCGCCCTGCTGCTGGCTGACGAACCCACCGGCAACCTGGATAGTCACTCCGGTCAGGACGTGATCGAACTGCTGGAAGAACTGAACAGCGAGGGAATAACCCTGGTGATGGTCACTCATGATGCCCACATGGGCCGCCGGGCACGACGGCGCCTGTGGATGCAGGATGGCCTGCTGCTGAAGGATGAACAGGATGCGCAGCCCTGACCTGTTGCGCTTCAACCTGCGCCTGCTGACCGGCCAGTGGTTCCGCACCCTGATGACCCTGCTGGCCACCGCCGTCGGCGTCGCCGCCGTGCTGCTGCTGACCGGCATGGGCGAAGGCGCGCGCCGCTTCGTGCTGGAGGAGTTCAACCTGCTCGGCAACGACGTGCTGATCGTACTGCCCGGCCGCAAGGAGACCACCGGCGGCATCCCGCCATTGACCGGCGAAGGCACCCGCGACCTGACGCTGGCCGATGCCGAAGCGGTCTTGAAACTGCCGGGGGTACGTGCCGTGGCCCCGCTGGTGGTCGGCCTGACCCAGGCCGAAGCCGCTGGCCGCAACCGCGAACAGATGGTCGTCGGTACCAGCCTCGAATTTTTCCGCATCCGCCAGCTGGGCGCGGCCCAGGGGCGCCTGCTGCCTGAGCTGCCGCTGGATCGAGCCGAAGCGGTCTGTGTGATCGGTTCCGATGTCAGGCGCGCGCTGTTCGACCAGCAACCGGTACTGGGGCGCTGGCTGCGAACCGGCGACCGGCGCTGCCGGATCATCGGCGTGCTGGAGGATCGCGGCGTCTCTTTCGGCACCGACATGAAAGACACCGTCATAATCCCGGTGGCCAGCGCCCAGCAGCTGTTCAACACCCAGGGGCTGTTCCGTCTTTTCGTTCAGGTCCGGCACCTCGACCTGATCGACAGCCTCAAGCCGGAGATCCTGGATCTGATCCAGGCACGCCATCAGGGCGAACGCGATATCACCCTAATCTCTCAAGACAGCCTGCTCGGCGTGTTCGACGATGTGCTCCAGCTGCTCACCCTCGCGGTGGGTGCCATCGCCGCCATCAGCCTGGTGGTGGCCGGTATCCTGATCATGAACATCACCCTGATCAGCGTCAGTCAGCGCACGCCGGAGATCGGCCTGCTCAAGGCGCTGGGTGCCAGCGAACGCCAGGTACACCGGCTGTTTCTGAGCGAGGCGCTGATGATGACACTGATTGGCGCAGCGCTGGGCGTGGTGATCGGCTACACCCTGCTCTGGACCGGACACTGGCTCTGGCCGCAGTTTCCGGTGTCGGTACCACTCTGGGCGCTGGCCGGAGCCGTACTGCTGGCACTGGCGGTCGCCCTGATGTTCGCCTGGCTACCGGCACGCAAGGCCGCCCGTCTGCCACCGGTACTGGCATTGAAGGGGATTACCGATGCGTAGCGCCGACTATCTCCGCCTGACCCTGAGCAGCCTGAAATCCAGCCGCATGCGTGCCGGCCTGACCATCCTCGGCATCGCCATCGGCATTTGTGCCGTGGTGCTGCTGACCACGCTGGGCGAGGGGCTTCGCCTGTACGTGCTGGAGAACTTCTCCCAGTTCGGCAGCCGCATCATCGCCATCAACCCGGGCAAATCACAGACCGGCGGCACCGGCGGCCTGCTGGCCAGCACCCGGCCCTTGCTGGTCGAGGATGCCTGGAGCCTGCAACAGCTGCCCTATGTGGAGTATGTCGTGCCCGTCGTCCAGGGCAGCGGCGCCATTGAGTACGGCAACCGGGTGCGCTACACCGACATCATCGGCAGCGGCAGCGACATGGCCCCTGCATGGCGCTTCGAAGTGGCGCAGGGGCGCTCCCTGCCCGACGGGCGCAACGGTTATCCACAGCCCTGGGCCGTGCTGGGCCACAAGGTCAAGCAGGAGCTGTTCGCTGAGAAAAGTGCCCTGGGGCAGTTCATCCGTGTCGGCGGCGAACGCTACCGGGTGGTCGGCATCATGGCCGAAAAGGGACAGATGCTGGGCTTTGATCTGGACGATATCGTCTACATCCCGGTAGAGCGGGCGCTGAGCCTGTTCAACCGAACCGGCGTGATGGAGATCGACGTCACCTACCGCCCCGGCACCACCGCCCAGGAGATGGCAGAACGGGTGCGCCAGCGACTGATCGCCCGCCACGGCGTCGAGGACTTCTCGCTGGTCACCCAGGACGAGATGCTGCAGAGCCTCGACCGCATCCTGGCCATACTGACCGTGGCGATCGGCGGGCTGGGCGGGATTTCACTGGTGGTCGGCGCCATCGGCATCGTCACCATCATGGTCACCACCGTGCATGAACGCCGTGCCGAGATCGGCCTGTTCCGGGCGATCGGCGCCACCCGCCGCCAGGTGATGTGGCTGTTCCTCGGCGAGGCGATCCTGCTGGCGCTGATCGGTGGCCTGGTCGGCATCCTGATCAGCGGCCTGGCACTGGGCCTGCTGGCACTGGCGATGCCCGACCTGCCAATCCAGCTCGATCCCTTCTATCTGCTGCTGGCACTGCTGCTGTCGGCACTGGTGGGACTGATATCAGGCGTATTGCCCGCCCGCCGCGCTGCCGGGCTCAACCCGGTGCTGGCGCTGCAGAGCGAGTAGGTTGGATACAGCCAATGGGGTCGGTTGGTCCATAGCGGACCTTAGGCTGCTCTGTGGACACCGAAACAGCACAGGAGTGGTGGGAAGACAAACTTTGTGGGGATCAGCAAGAGAGCCCATTGTCAGATAGAGATATCAACACCAGTAAAACCTGCTCTGTTTTGCGATCTTCGAGGCCAATGGCCCTATTAGGAACTGGTGTGCGCATACATTGTGGGTTAGGAGATAGCGTCTCCATCAAAAAACCGAATATACCTACGCGTCCTACTCTGATAAACGGCTGACTTGCTACACAGGAGGAGTCCATATACAAAGCAGACATTTGCTCCGAACGTTCAGGTAGCCTTTTTGTAGCGGAGCGGGAAAGGTCATCCGTGTGACGCGTCTTGTTTACTTGATTCATCGTGTTTAACCACGAACGGTTGATACCTTCTATAGTTGGGTTAACTCCTTATTGGGAATTCCAAGGTGGCCAGGCAACAACATCAGCAAGATCATACGGAAGACACACGGTTACCAACGGAATTTCTCGACCGGCTGACGAAACCGTTTGTGCGTTTCTTGCAGATTCAGTCTGCAAGCGGAGCCATACTTTTGTTTTTTACTATTGCCGCACTGGTTCTGTCTAACTCACCCTGGGCGGGGCCGTTTGAGCACTTCTGGGAAACATCATTAGGCTTTCAGTTTGGCACGTTCGAGTTTGCCCGTTCACTGCGCGAATGGATCAACGATAGTTTGATGACGCTGTTTTTCTTTCTTGTCGCCTTGGAGCTTAAACGCGAGCTGGTACTCGGAGAGTTGAACAGACCTGGAGCAGCGGCTTTATCAATTTCAGCCGCTTTGGGCGGTATGATCGTCCCGGCCTTGATTTACGTTGTACTGCAATCAGGGCAACCCGGACAGCATGGGTGGGGTACTGTCATGGCCACTGATACGGCGTTTGTGATCGGTTGCCTGGCACTGATTGGTCCTCGAGTTGCTAAAAGCTTACGCGTATTCATGTTGTCTTTGGCGATCTTTGACGATATCGGTGCCATTCTTGTCGTGGCTATTGGCTACAGCAGCAGTATTGACTGGAGTGCATTGGTAGTTGCTGCACTTGGAATGTTGATAATACGTGCCATGGCTGCACTCGGCTTTCGCGGTTTTCCGCTCTATTTTTTGGTGGGTGGGCTTACCTGGCTGGCAGTCGATGCGTCCGGTACCCACGCGACTATCACTGGCGTGATATTTGGTTTGATGACACCTGCCCGCCGCTGGGTCAGTGATAAGCGTTTATATGCAATATTGAGCCAGGTTGTTGCACATCCAGTCAGCAGCGAAAGCAGTCTGGCTACAAAAGATAGACATACCTTACAGGTTGCAGAGGTTGCGGCCCGAGAGTCGCTTTCGCCAGTTGAACGTCTGGAGATCAGGCTACATCCTTGGGTGGGTTTCGTCATTATGCCCCTCTTCGCATTTGCCAATGCCGGGTTGACGCTGACGTTGGATGACCTTGATATTTCTGTCACTCTGGCCGTTTTTTCTGGTTTCGTACTGGGCAAGCCGGTTGGCATCCTGTTGTTTTGTTGGCTTGCCATACGTTTACATATTGCAACTCGGCCCCAGGAGCTCAGCTGGCGTTTACTGGCTGGCGGCAGCTTACTCGCAGGAATCGGGTTCACCATGGCGCTATTTATTGCAAATATGTCTTTCGGCAACAGCCTGATTGACAGTGCCAAGCTGGGTATTTTCCTCGCATCCCTCTTTTCAGCAGTGGCGGGCCTTGCCTTCTTAATGTGGTTGCCTGCATCTGGGGCAACGCGTGAAGCGGCTCACAAATGAAAGCGTCCCATTAGAGCACGGCCACTTGGCAATAGCGTTTACTGCTAGACTCAAGCTAAATGCCTGCAGCCTTGTTTGTGACCTCTCTCAGACACCACTTCGGATGGGATGAGGTGTTTGGGAACACCATCGACAGCGAACCTCCACTGATGTTTGCGGCCAGGAGCATCACCGGCACGGCTGAAATAATCAGAGAGGGCAAGGCAATGGCAGCAAATAACCAAAGTAGCCCCCATGCCCAACTGAACGATTTGCTCAAGGCGGTATGGGGTGGTGTCAAACAATCGGCCCCGAAAGGCGGTCGCAAAGGCCCAGTGACGCTGCTGGTACTGGTCTTACTTGGTTTGGCCGGATGGAGCGCCTATTACACCGTACCGAGCGACTCGGTGGCCGTGGTACAGCGCTTTGGGCACTACATGGGTGAAGTGCCGCCCGGATTGCATTTCAAGTTCCCTTTCGGCATCGACATCGTGACGATCGTGCCCGTTAAACGCCAGCTCAAACAGGAATTTGGCTTTACCACGCCGGGCGCAACCGACCGTTATCAAAGCCCACGTCCTCAAGACCAAAAGCGGGAGACGCAAATGGTCACTGGTGACCTCAATGCCGCACTGGTGGAATGGGTGGTGCAATACCGCATTTCTGACCCTTTCAATTTTCTTTTCGAGGTACGCCAGCCTGGGGCAACCCTGCGGGCAGTTTCCGAGTCCGTCATGCGCGAAGTGGTCGGTGATCGTACGGTCGATGAGGTGATCACCATTGGTCGCCAGGAGATCGAAACGGAGTCGCTGGCCAAAATGCAGCAGCTGGCCAGCAAATATGCCATGGGCATCAGCATTGACCAGGTGCAGCTGAAAAACATTAACCCACCCGAGCCGGTGCAGGATTCGTTCAACGAGGTAAACCAGGCTCAGCAGGAAAAAGAACGGCTTATCAATGAAGCCAGGCGCGAATACAACCGCGTCATCCCTCTGGCCCAGGGGGAGAAGGACCAGCGTATTCGCGAAGCCGACGGTTATCGGCTCAAGCGCATCAACGAGGCGGAGGGTGATGTCGCCCGTTTCAATGCCCTGTTGACAGAATACAGCAAGGCACCAGAAGTCACGCTGCGGCGCATCTATATCGAAACGCTGCAGGAGGTGATGCCCGGTATACATACCAAGATTATTGTTGATGAGCAGGTCGGCGGCATTCTGCCCCTGCTCAACCTCGACAACCAGACAGGAGAGCGGCCATGAGCATGAATAAGCCGGCCACTCTGGTGGCGATGCTGGGCGCATTGGGATACCTGATTTTTAGTTCGGCCTATACCGTCAGCGAACGCGAGCAGGTGGTTATCACCCAGTTCGGCAAGCCGGTTGGCGAGCCGGTGACCGAGGCCGGGTTGAAATTCAAGCTGCCCTTTATTCAGAGCGTCAACTCGATCGACAAACGCATCCTCGAATGGGATGGCAACCCCTCGGATATGCCCACCAAGGACAAGCTCTACATCTCGGTCGACCTCTTTGCCCGCTGGCGAATCACTGATCCTTTGCAATACTTTTTACGCTTGCGTGATGAGCGCAGTGCACAGTCCCGCCTCGACGATATTCTGGGTAGCGAGACTCGCAATGCGGTTGCCAAGCATGAGCTTATCGAAATTATCCGTACCACCAAGGCACGTGTACCTCTGCGTGATGCTTTACTCACCGAGGCTGAACGGGAGATGGATATCGGCGCGCTGGTGCCGATCCACAAGGGGCGTGAGCAGGTGGAAAAAGAAATATTCACCGCTGCTGCCAACAAGGTCCGTATCTTCGGTATCGAGCTACTCGATATCCGCTTCAAGCGTATTAATTACAACGCCAGCGTGCGGCCAAAGATCTATGATCGAATGATCAGCGAGCGACGCCAGATCGCTGAACGTTTTCTGTCGGAGGGTAATGGCGAGGCTGCTCGCATCAGGGGCAACCGAGAGCGCGACCTGAACAAGATCCAGTCCGAAGCCTATCGTCAGGTTGAGGAGATTCGGGGCGAGGCGGATGCCAAGGCCACCGAGATCTACGCCAGTGCCTATAATCAAAGCCCGGAAGCCGTCGCCCTCTATGAATTCACCCGTACCTTGCAGGCATATCCATCGATTATCGGCCAAAACACAACACTGGTACTATCGACCGATAGTGATCTGTTCAAGTACCTCAAGGGAATGGCACCTGAGCCATCAGCTGAACGTGAGTAAAGTAATGACGGCAGCAAGATGCCAGACGAGGATGCTTATTAGGCATCGGATTTCGTCCATCAGGTCGGCGGCGCACACTCAAGGCTCGACGCCAGTCAGCCCCCGTGTGTGGCACAGACTGGCCATGATACGGGGCTAACCAGCGGCACCAACACTACTGGATAGTTACTCGGCTGCTTGGGACTTGAGTTGGACGGTGCGCTTGTTATAGCTGAACAGACTGGTATCCAACACACTATGAGGGCCAGCGCATGCCGGCCCGAAGCAATTATTGAATATGTGGTACTAGGTAACCCAACTAGTTGAAAAGTATGTGGTTTATATTTGAATGCCAAAATAAATTTAATAAAGCTATCACTAAGTCAATAATAAGCGTACGATGATCTTGCTTGAGAGTAACACCTGCATTTATGCACCTTTTCGACGTCCTGCCTAAACGTATGTACCTCGTTCTGTTTTCATAAGTCCTTGTATTATTTAGAGCATTATTCGAACACGTTCAGCATTTTAGCTGCAGTGTTCAAACACTTTTTGAACGAGATTATTATTATGTCTACTACTACTGGCACCGTTAAATGGTTCAACGAAACTAAAGGCTTTGGCTTTATCGAGCAGAAAGGCGGTGGCCCGGATGTCTTCGCCCATTTTAGCGCGATTACGGGATCCGGCTTTAAAAACCTGACTGAAGGCCAAGAAGTTCAGTTCACTGTTACTCAGGGCCAGAAAGGCCCTCAGGCCGAAAATATTTCCGCGATCTGAACCTCAAGTTCAGTAAGCGATAAAAAACGGACCCTTGTGGTCCGTTTTTTGTATTTAATAAGGTCTGGCTTGAAGAAAAAGCTCCCCTAAGGTGCTTCTTTGCGTTGCGCGTTGGCTCTTTGCACTCAAAGCCCTTCCCCTGGTTAAGCGATCTGGTAACTGACCAGCAGCGGGGCTCTGAATTACCGCATTACACAGTTTGGCCCATAACGGACATCAACGCCAGACAACATGCGCGGCTACGAAATGGAGGCGAAGCCGCAATGTAGTAGGAGTCGCCGTGCTTGGCCTTGTGATGATGGGGTGACCCACCGCTTAGCTCTTGTGGGATTTCTGGAAGAGTTCAAAAAAAATCGCCGGCAGAAAACAGCGTCATCACCCCAAGAAAACCGAACACTAAGAAAATAGCAGCAGCATACACACTCCACGCATACTGCCCTATACCGTCATTGTGGTTACCAGCAGCAACCCAAAGCCGAACCGCACTGTAAGGAAGCCAAAAATATAAAACTGCAACTATTGGGATCATCGTGAACGCTGGTAAAACCCAAATTGCGACCTCTGGCGGCACGACACTGGCGTAACGGACCAACAATTTTGGTATAACAAAAGCCGCTAACACCAGCCAAATGAACAAATACACCGAATACAGCAAGTGCTCAATGAAAAATATATGAACAGGCTTCCTTGTCACATTCATAGAAAATCACTCATAACGCCCAATTAAGGGGTGAACAACGCCTTCACCCGAACCTAAAGCATTGTGCCATAAACACTAAATTTGAAATAGAAGCAAAAATGCCAAGCGTTGTGAATCCCTCTTAAATTGATTGTTAGCTTGGAATAGTGAAGCGAAAACCAGTTTCTTTTACAACAAAAACGAAATCTCTTAACTCGCCATTCAACTCTAAACCAATGGTAATTTCGGACAATTTCCGGCTTTCAGGAGAGCAAATCAAAATCTGCTCTAAATTGTCGACAATAGCCTCAAAATAACCATTAAAAATGAACTTTAACTTAGAGCTGTTAAACGTTGCTTGAATGGGTGCACCATTAGAAGCTACCCCCATTCCCGGAGCTATATACTCGGTACCATCCTCAACAACAATATTCGCATTTGCATTCTTTTTCCTTAACGTCTTGTAGTTGGTTTCGGTTAACGGCCTCATACCACCGTTCATCTTGAACTGAGACATATGCTCAGGCCAGTTACGGTGCAAGACCTCAATGAGGTCCAAATTGCACCATGAGCGATGACTAAATATACCAAGTATATGTGCAGTTGAATTGGTAAAATGAATAAATAGCAAATCACCAGTTCGAGAAACAAAACCGTCCGATTCAACATTGGTACTTAAATGAAAATGCTGAATCCCCCAATGTGACAGCATGTCATCATCATAGTCCAATTTCTTCAACTTCCGGCTTTGATATTTTCTTAAGTCACTTCAGCAACAATGTCAGCCTTAATCCGCTCATATGCTTGTTGAAAGTGTTCTGGCACTTGCAATCCATGAGCTTCGTTTATAGATCTTACTCTTTTAGGGATTATCCGACATTTAAATCTCTGATATAGATAAATAAAATCAGACTTTTGAATGTTGCAGTTTATAAATTCGCGATTCAATTGTTCATGGCAATAATCAATGTAATCGCTCAAAACGTCATTTTTTACTTCCATATGTCCTCTTGCAAGCTAACGCTCTGCACACCGGACAAAATAAGCGTAGCTTATTGAGGTCCGAGCCGCGTAGCGGCTGAAGTGCTGCAACTTTTTAGCACTTCAAACTCGTTTCTTTAGCGAGGCATTTATGACGTTAAGTGCGCCTAGTATTTCTTTTTTGTTGTATGCCTTTGCATTTCCCTCAAATGAGTACCTCCAATCCACAAAGTGATTTTCATATTTTTCAAAAAAATCACTTATTGAAATATTCACCCCTTGAAGTTTATACGCTGAATCAATTTCTCTCTGTAGCTCTGAGTCAACACTGGAAAATAGCTTGGACAGACTATGTCCTCTCATTGATTCAGAATATACCTTATTGTAAATAGTCACATCTTTACAATACTCTGACGGTTCAGCGAATTTTGTTTCCCCTAAAATACTCTTGAGATACAACTCCAAACTGAACATAGCGTTAACAATAAAAGGGCCTCCTCTTCCTTCAAGATCATTTAGATCAGAAAGAGCAACTGCAGCTAGGTGTAGATGCTAAGGAGGTTGTTCACACCGGTTAAGTTCGAGATGCTGGTTATCGCCAAACAAACAGCACAGAGCAACCGACATGAACAACCACCACAAGAATGCCCGAACTACGCCTCATATTCGAGCCCTAATCGTTGATCGCGCCCTCCGTAAGCAGCAGCCGGTGCGTGACATCGCCAGCACTTTTGGTATCAGTACGCACACCGTTTACAAATGGCTTTCTCGCTATCAAGAGGCGGGCCTGGCGGGCCTTGAGTCGGCATCCAGTCGTCCCCACTCCTCACCGAGGCAGATGCCGGAACAGTGGGTTGAACTGATTCGGAAGATGCGCCTGACACTCAAGTGGACCGCCAAGCAGATCGCGCAGGCGCTGAGCTTGGCATATTCCACCGTGACAGCAGTACTGCGTCGGCTGAAGCTCAATCGCGCATCACACCTGGAACCGGTTCAACCTGTGCAGCGCTACGAGTATCCCAGGCCGGGTGACATGCTGCATATGGACATCAAGAAGCTCCCTCGCTTCGACAGACCCGGTCACCGCGTAACGAACAACCGTCGCCAGAACACGCGAGGTGCTGGTTATGAATGCGTCCATATCTGTATCGATGATCACAGTCGCTGGGCTTTTGCTCGGGTGCTGCCTGATGAGCAGCAAGGCACTACAACCCGCTTTCTTGAAAACGCCCTGGCGGCCTATCGCCGTATCGGTGTTGAGGTGAAGCGCTTGATGACCGACAACGGCCCAGCCTACCGATCCCGTCGCTTCAATGAGGTCTTGCAACGAGAAGGGATCAAGCATGTGTACACGCGTCCCTACACACCCAGAACGAACGGCAAGGCCGAGCGCTTTATACAAACCATGATCCGGGAATGGGCGTATGCGGTGCCTTACGCAAACGATATTTCAAGGACCTGGGCGCTGACGGATTGGATTAATCACTACAACAAACAACGCCCTCATGGCAGTATCGGGAATCTGCCACCGGTGTCTCGAATACCGAAATTGCGTGAACAACGTGTTTAGCATTCACAGCTAGGTGAAATGCCTCTCCTTTATAAAAGATGTTTGGCTCTACAGTTCTTTTTACGGTAAGCATTCTATGATCTCATTGGTGCTCGGGAATTCAGATAATAAGTGCGACACTCATGGTTGATCGGCGAGAGGTGGCCAACTGCCGAAGGTGGTACGCTTCAGCTCGCCAAAGTCAAAGTAAGTATCACCATGAGTTATCAGCAGTTGACCGAGGGGAAACGATACCAGATATCGGCTCTCCTTACGCAGGGATATTCGCCGGCAGCGATCGCTACTGTAGTTGAAGTTCATCGCTCCACAGTCTACCGGGAGATGAAGCGTAACAGTCATGACGGGGTGTATGAGCCTGAGGAGGCGCATGCCAGAAGCCGCTCACGTCGAGTCATGGCACGCAAATACAGAGTGCCGGAGCAAACCGTCATGTATGTGGAGCTGGCGTTGTCCTGGCACTGGAGTCCGGAACAGATCAGCGGTATCGGCAAGCTCATTGGTCTGCCGGTGAGCCATGAGTGGATATACCGTCATGTCGCTGCCGAGAAGGCCCGTGGCGGCAAGCTCTACAAGACATTGCGCCAAGGACACAAACGGTACCGCAAGGGCAGCAACAGCAAGCGTGCGGTCATCCCGGAGCCGATTTCGATCGACGATCGTCCGGCCATCGTGGACACGCGGGAGCGCTTTGGTGACTGGGAGGTCGATACCGTTCTGGGCAGGCATGGTAGCGGTGCGTTGGTCACGTTGGCGGAGCGCAAGAGTCGCCTGTATCTGGTCCGCAGGGTCGACGCCAAGCGGGCTACGGATGTGCGGGATGCGATCATCGATATGCTCATGCCCTATGCCGACCATGTGCATACAATCACGGCGGACAACGGACTACCGATCTAGTCAACCATTTTCGACTATAAGCTAGCACCGCCGCTGCCAATTCGGCGGCCAATCATTCCACTAGTTGTAATGCTCATCCTCGGCGTCAGGATTTGCTCACCATGATATACACGGGTCCAACACAGCTGGCCCTACAGGACTTAACACAGCATTCAGGAAGCCATGGACGTTGAGCATTATCTACGAGGTCGCAATGCGCCTTTACGGCCCGATTGAGTTACGTCCCATGGCTTAACTCGTGATAACCGTGGTAATCGACATCCTGTTTTACAATGGCATGAGCC
Organism: uncultured Marinobacterium sp.; assembly: GCA_963676805.2. GTDB lineage: Bacteria > Pseudomonadota > Gammaproteobacteria > Pseudomonadales > Balneatricaceae > Marinobacterium. The sequence goes on from CAXXYA010000001.1 coordinate 30,468, forward strand.
ACCCTGGCCATCTTTACTGCTACTGCAGTAAAGGCCTTACGGCGACGATCCGGGCTGTCTCCGTTCTGTCGAATGTAGCGCTCATATTTATAGCGAAAGCTATTCTCCCGCATCCGGATGGCACAAGTAGCTGCTAACCAATAGGCGTAGCGTAACCGGGCATTACCGCGTTTTGATAGCCGGTATCCACTATGGGATTGAGCACTTTGGGCCGCCGACAGATTGAAGCCACAATAGCTGAGATACTGGCGATAATGTGGAAAACGCCTGAGATCACCGCTTTCGGCAATAATCATCAAGGCGATGATGGGGCCGACACCCGGTAACGTCCGCAAATGACGGTAGTCTTCCCGCTCCTGGAGATACTCCTCAGCCAAGCGTTCAAGTTCTAAGCGCTGTCGAGAGAGGTCAAGATAGCGATGTAGTTGCAGTCTGAATGTATCGATTGCACAACTACCAGGCGCAACTGGAAGCGCAATCGATCGTTGAGCAAGTTCTTAAAGGTGCTCAAGAAACTGCTGTTTGAACTGCTTACGCCCGATGAGCTGCCAAGCTCGTTTGACAAAGGTGGACTTGCGCATGTTCGTAACCGTGAGAGGTGTCGGAATTTGAGCAAAAACTGGCAGAACCACTCAGCCCGGGACGTATGAAGAAACTGCTCGACTTCTGGGAAGTACAGCGTCAGATAATGGTTCACGAGACTGTTCAAGCAGCGTGTGCGAGCCAGCGTGATTTGATGGTAGGTATTGGAGATCTCCTGAATATCCATCATGTTCTGTACCAGAGGATCGTAGAATGGGTTAGAGAGCCCCTGTTCCATGAGATACAGGATGACACTGGCATCCTTACGATCATGCTTGTCCCAGGTCTTGAATAGCATCTCACGTGCTCTGGCACATGCCAGCGAGGATACCAGGTGGCATTGCACGCCCTGCATTAACAACCAGTGGGCGATATTCCGGTGGTAATCAGCGGTCGGCTCAAAGCCGACTCTGACCTGTTCAGCCGGCGCATCCGCCACTTCCAGAAGGCGCTCGTAGCCCTCCAGAGTATTGTTGATCCGCAGGTGGACTGCATGGCCATTCGGATAAAGAATCTTCGCGTCGTGGTGCTTCTTGGCGATGTCCAACGCGATGAGTGTGCTCGGTGTACTACTGTTAGTTAGGTCAGCCATGATGTTTTCTCCCCTCGATGTGAACTCAATGACAAGGTGTAGAAAATGGCTGACCTCCTGTCAGCAACAACTGGTCTATTCCATAGGTATCACGGCAGCGAGTTCGTCGAACACAAGGCCATAGCGGATGCGCTGGGGGCGGAGTTCTACTTTGCTCACCCATACTCCTCATGGGAACGCGGACTGAACGAGAACTTCAACGGGCTGCTGCGGCAGTTCATCCCGAAGGGCACGGATCTGAGGCTGATTACGGATGAAGATGTGCGGTGGGCAGAGAAAAGGTTAAACCTGAGGCCGCGTAAATGCCTCGGATTCAGGCAGCCCGAAATGGTGTTCCAAGAATACCTTCAGGCTGCATAGGCGGGTGTCGCACTTCGGAGTTGAATTCGCGCTAACATTTTTAATACTGCGCATGCGCATATTTGCTCTCAGTCGAAGACTGGAGAGCTGTTGTAAGTATCTGAAGAGAAAGGATAAGTCGAGATACCACGGTCATTCTCTTCCGGTGAAAACGAGCATGCGCGTTTTGCAACTTTGCCGTGCGCAGTATCCTGCAGCGGCCAGTACATAGCCTTCTGATAATGAACGATTTTTCAGCCTTTTACCAGTCGCAAATGAGCACGGTCACGTGACAAAACAAGCACCCACGGCATGTGGCCCAGAATACACTGTATGTAACCACAGAAACTTAAAGCAGCTTGTCCACAGATCCCGTGGTGCGCTGAGCGACCAACTAACTCCTGCGAAGGTCTGCTCTGTGCGCATGACAGACTTTACCCGCTCACTCAAAAGGGCCACCACCAGGATGAGGACTTCAGGCGACTCCTGCAGCCTCTGAGTTGCTCTCCATACATCCGGGCGTTCGCGTCCACTTTTCTGGCTACCCCAACCAGCCTGCCCTTGCTGTTATAGGTTTTCTGCTTCCAGCCGGTATGCCCTTCGTGGTACGCCAAATACTGGTTGTAAGCGTCCCACTTGGAGATACCGAGTGTCCGTTGAGAGATGTCGGCGTACCACCCCATGAAATCAACGGCATCATCGTACTCATCACGGTCGGCTCCCCAGTTCCCCGTCTTGTCCCTGTACCAATCCCATGTGCCGTCTTTCACCTGAGCGTAGCCATATGCGCTGGACACTCGCCACCACATCGGGATGCCCAGAAACGTATCTCTTGGGGGGGCCGCATCATGCTTGAAACTTGATTCCTGTCGCATGATGGCGAGCTGTACCTGAATCGGTAAGCCATATTTCTGCTCGACGTCCAGAGAGGCCTCAAACCAATCAGGCTTTTCCCTGAATATCCTGCAGGCGTTTTCCACGTTGGACGGCGGCGTGGTCGCGCAGGACGCCAGTAACAGGGGGAACGTCAGAAGTAACAGAGGTTTGTGCATATGCGTCGGAAGCTCAGATAGACAGGCGGATCGGTCTGAACGCTCCGGGCTGCTGCCCTGTCAGGCCAGCCGCCCGATCGTGATTCATCGGCCGCGTCAAAACCGCTGCTGATAACGATGGCAGTACGGCACCTTGCCGGTGCGCACGTAGTAGTCCTGATGAAACTCTTCGGCGCGCCAGAAGGGTGCCATCGGCAGCACTCGAGTGACCACATCCAGTCCCTTGTTCTCCAGCTCGGCGATCAGCTGTTCACTGATACCGCGCTCTTCGTCGTTGTGGACAAAGATGGCCGAGGCGTACTGGGGGCCGATATCCGGTCCCTGACCATCTTCCTGGGTCGGGTCATGGATCTCGAAGAACAGTTTGGCCAGAGTTTCGAAGCTGACCTGGGCCGGGTCATAGAGCACCTCGACGGTTTCCAGGTGGCCGGTCTGCTTGCTGCACACCTGTTCATAACTGGGGTTATCCACATGGCCACCCATGTAGCCGGAGACCACCGACACCACCCCCGGCTGCTGCTGCATCAGGTGCTCCACGCCCCAGAAGCAGCCACCGGCAAAGTAGGCGGTCTTCAGTTCGCTGCCCTGCTGCTGCGCCAGCTCTTCGGCGCTGACGAAGTCCATGGAGATGGAATTGACGCAGTGGCGCACGTTCTTGCGCGTCAGCATTTCGCCTTCGAACACATGGCCCAGATGGCCGCCGCAGCTGGCACAGAGAATTTCGGTACGGCGGCCGTCCGCGTCGACTTCACGGCGGATCGCGCCCTTGATCTCGTCGTCGAAACTGGGCCAGCCGCAGTGGGAGGGAAACTTGTCTTCCGAACGGTACAGGGGCGCGCCGCACTGCTTGCAGGTATAGACGCCGGCGGCAAAGTGTTCGTTGTACTGGCCGGTAAAGGGACGCTCGGTGCCCTTGTGCAGGATTACGTGTTGCTCTTCGGGGGTCAGGTTCTTGTAGCTCATCGCTGCACCATAGTCTTGATTGAATGCGGGGCCTGATCGATCAGACCCACCCTGGCCGGGAAAGATCCCCGGCAATCCGGGCGACCGGGTTATGGATGGGGCTGATCCGCCGGGCGGGCGTCCAGCAGCCAGTTCTCTATCTCCCGGGTGGAAGTGGCCATCAGTTCGGAGAAGGCTGCCACCACGGCGGCAATCTCCGTGCCGCTGGCCGGCTGCGCCAGGTCGAGCGCCCGCTCGGCGATGATGGCGCGGCTGTCGGCGTCCACCAGCTGCAGGTAGCCACGCATTACCACGACAGGCTGCCCCTCCCGGTACTCGCTCTGGAAGGCATCGAGACGGCTGACCAGTTCATAACGGGCCGCCACGCGCACCTCGTCGCTGCTGATGCGGGCAAAGCGGCTGTCGCTCTGCAGCGCACTGACCAGGTAATCGCGCCACAGATTGGGAATGCTGGCGCTCCAGCGCGCGCCCTTGTAGACGCTGACCGGCAGGTTTTCGGGTACGACCAGCAGGTAGCTGCCGCTGAGCAGGTCCTGTGTCTGGGGTCGCAGGATACGCAGATCGGCCATCTGCACCTCGCCTTCACTGTCACTCGCGGCCGGGGTCAGCGTCCAGCTCTGCACCGGTTTGGCCGCCGGCAGCAGGCTGCAGGCGCTCAACAGCCCGACCATTCCCAGCAGCAGTATTTTGTGTCCTGTACGTCGCACCATGCTCAACATCTCGGCTCAGCCTCTCAGGGGGTAAATTCGTTGGCCGGCGCCTTGCCGGTCAGGTAACCGGCCGGATCTTCTTCCAGCCGCGACAATATGCGGTTCAGGGTTCCCAGGCTGCGCTGCAGCTCCTGCATCACCGGGCCGACCTCGGCCATGCCCTGAAGCCCGCGATCCAGCGCGCCGGTGTTGCGGCCAAGCAACTGCTCCAGGTGCTGGCTGCTCTGTGCCAGCGCCTGCATCGCCTTCTGTCCCTCGGCCAGCATCGGCCCGCCCCGGGATGCCAGCATGCGATCGGCATTGGCCAGCAGTTCACTGGCATCCCGCATCACCGTTTGCGCATCGCGCGCCGCCTGGGTCAGTTCGTTCAGCGTCTCACCGACGCCGGCCCGTGACTCCACCAGCTCATCGGAAACGCGTTCAAGGTTGTGGATAATACGTCCGATGCGATCGATGTTCTCCGGTGACAGCAGCTGCGCCCCCTGCTCGACCAGCTCGTTGACGTTGGCAAACAGGGCTTCGCTGTTGCCCAGCAGAGAACCGATCGCCGAAGGTTCAGCCACTATCACCGGCGGTGAATCCTCGGGCACCGGGAGAGGAGGAGCCCCCGGGGTATCGGTACTGAGCAGGATGTTGGCGGCGCCGGTAATGTTGGCGATCGCCAGTCGGGCCTTGGTCCCCTGGTTGATCGGGGTGGCCGCGCTCACCTCCATATCGGCCAGCACACGGCGCGGATCAGCCGGGTCCAGCTGCAGCTGGCGCACTTCACCGACTCTCAGGCCGTTGTACTGCACCAGGCTGCCCACGGTCAGTCCGCTGACCGCTTCTTCGAAGATCACGCGATAACGCACCGTCTCCTGCTGCTTGCCCGACTTGACCAGCCAGACGCCAAAGCCCAGCGCCAGCAACAGGCTGAGCAGCGTAAACAGGCCAATGATCACATGATGTGCACGTGTTTCCATATCAGCTCCCTTGGGCCGCCCGATAGGCGGCACGGCCCCGCGGGCCATTGAAATAGTCCTGAATCCAGCGATCGTCATAATCGGCCACCCGTTCAGGCGTATCGGCCACCAGCACTCGCTTCTGCGACAATACGGCAATGCGATCGCAGGCGGTCCACAGTGAGTCCAGATCGTGGGTGACCATAAACACGGTCAGCCCCAGCGCATTGCGCAATGTCAGCAGCAGCTGATCGAAGTCGGCCGCGCCGATGGGGTCCAGCCCCGCCGTCGGCTCGTCGAGAAAGAGCACGTCCGGGTCCAGCGCCAGTGCGCGTGCCAGAGAGGCGCGCTTGACCATGCCACCGGAAAGCGAGGCCGGGTAGAGATCACCGGCATGCGACGCCAGGCCGGACAGTGCCAGCTTCACCTCGGCCAGTTCCTCGGCATCGGGGCGCGACAGCCCCGCATGCTCGATCAGCGGCAGCGCCACGTTTTCGCGCACGGTCAGTGAGCTGAACAGCGCACCGCCCTGAAACAGTACGCCGAGACGCTGTTCCAGCCGCGAACGTTCCGCCACCGGCAGGGCCAGCAGGTTCTGGCCGAACAGCCTGACCTCCCCCTCACTGGGCCGGTTAAGGCCGACGATGGACCTGAGCAGCACCGACTTGCCGGTGCCTGAACCGCCCACCACGCCAAGAATCTCGCCGCGGTACAAGTCCAGGTCCAGCTTTTCGTGTACCGAGTTGCGACCAAAACGGTTGCACAGGCCTCGCACTTCAATGATCACATCCCGGTTCACCAGCCCATCTCCATAAAGAACAGCGCCGCCACCGCATCAAGCAGGATCACCATGAAGATCGACTGCACCACGCTGGAGGTGGTGTGACTCCCCACCGATTCGGCACTGCCACTGACCCTGAACCCTTCCATGCAGCCGATCACCGCCACCACAAAGGCAAAAACCGGTGCCTTGGACAGCCCCACCAGATAGTGTTTCAGCGGCACATCGGCCAGGATGCCCAGATACTGCCCCAACGGAATATCCAATGCGACCAGCGACACCAGCGCCCCGCCCACAAGGCCGGACATCACCGCGACAAAGGTCAGCAGCGGCAGGGTGATCAACAGGGCCAGCACTCGCGGAATCACCAGCAGTTCTATGGGATTCATCCCCAGCGTGCGCAGCGCATCCAGCTCCTCGTTGGCCTTCATCGAGCCAATCTGGGCCGTAAAGGCACTGGCGGTACGACCGGCCAGCAGGATGGAGGCCAGTATGACGCCGAACTCACGCAGGAAAGAGTAGGCCACCAGATTGACGGTGTAGATTTCGGCACCGAACTCGCCCAGTACCGTGGCGCCGAGGAAGGCGACCACCGCCCCGACAAGAAAAGTCAGCAGCGCCACGATCGGCACCGCATTGAGGCCGGTCTGGTGAATCTGGTTGACCAGCGCCGTGATTCGCCAGCGCGACGGCCGGAACAGAATGCCCAGCAGGCTCTGCAACACCAGGCCGACAAACCCGCTGAGCTGCCAGAAATGCCGCGCCAGTTGTTCCGTCTGCTGGCCGAGCAGGATCAGCGCCTGCTGCAGCGCGGGCGGTTGCGGTTGTACCGGCGGTGGTTCTCGGCGCATGGCGCGCAGCAGCGTTTCCAGCAGTGCACGACGCTCGGGCTGCAGGTCTGACGCGGTTGCCAGCAGCGCTTCCAGGCGATCAAGGCCCAGCCACTGCGCCAGCAACGTGCCCCCGGCGGTGTCCAGCGCGGTGATCTCCTTGAGGCTCACGTCGCCCTCGGGAACCGGCGTATTCTCCAGCAGTTGCTTCAGCTGCCGGTGTCGGGACAGAGTCCAGGTGCCCAGTAACCGCGTGACGGCTCCACTGTCAACGGCAGGCGCTGTCTGATCCATCAAGGTTTTTATTCCATTTTCTCTGATTTCGACTCGTATTGTCGCGTTCCACCGTGTCCGCTGCAAGCCGGTTTACAGCCCTGTAATCACCCTTTGCCAGCCTGTATAATGTCCGGTTTCGACCGGGCTGCCGATGCCCCGTGCCCCGTGCACGCCAAGAACGCATTCGGCAACCATCCGAGCGGCCACAAGATCAGAGATACGGACCCCAATGGACAAGACCTACCAGCCACACGAGATCGAGAAATCCTGGTATCAGACCTGGGAAGAGAAAGGGTACTTTGCCCCCTCCGGTGAAGGCGACGCCTACAGCATCATGATCCCGCCGCCCAACGTCACCGGCAGCCTGCACATGGGCCATGCGTTCCAGCACACCATCATGGATGCGCTGACCCGCTACCGCCGCATGCAGGGCCGCAACACCCTGTGGCAGGTGGGCACCGACCACGCCGGTATCGCCACACAGATGGTGGTAGAGCGCAAGCTGGCGGCGGAGCAGGAACTGACTCGCCACGATCTGGGCCGCGACGCCTTCATCGAAAAAATCTGGGAGTGGAAGGAAGAGTCCGGCGGCACCATCACCCGCCAGATGCGCCGTCTCGGCAACTCCGTGGACTGGCCCACCGAGCGTTTCACCATGGACTCCGGTTTCTACCGCGCCGTGCAGGAAGTGTTTATCCGCCTGTACGACGACAAGCTGATCTACCGTGGCAAGCGTCTGGTCAACTGGGACCCGAAACTGCACACCGCGATCTCCGACCTGGAAGTGGAGAACCGCGAAGTCAAAGGCAAGATGTGGTATCTGCGCTACCCGCTGGCCGATGGCGTCAAAACGGCTGCCGGTGAAGACCACATCGTGGTCGGTACTACCCGTCCGGAGACCCTGCTCGGCGACACCGGTGTGGCGGTGAACCCGGACGACGAACGCTACCAGAATCTGATCGGCCAGTTCGTCGAGCTGCCGCTGGTCGGCCGTCGCATCCCGATCGTGACGGATGAACATGCCGACATGGAAAAGGGCACCGGCTGCGTGAAAATCACCCCGGCGCACGACTTCAACGATAACGAAGTCGGCAAGCGCTGCGGCCTGCCGATGATCAACGTGCTCACCCTGGACGGCCATATCCGCCAGGAAGCCCAGGTGTTCAACACCGACGGCAGCGACAATAAAGAGATCGATCCGAGCCTGCCGGAAGCCTATCAGGGCCTGGAACGCTTCGCTGCCCGTAAGGCCGTAGTCGCCGATATGGAAGCCGCCGGCCTGCTGGTGAAGATCGAAGAAAACAACATGACCATCCCCTACGGCGACCGTGGCGGCGTGGTGATCGAGCCGATGCTGACCGACCAGTGGTTCTGCGATGCCAAGACCCTGGCCAAGCCCGCGATCGAAGCGGTCGAAAACGGCGACATCAAGTTCGTGCCCAAGCAGTACGAAAATATGTACTTCGCCTGGATGCGCGACATTCAGGACTGGTGCATCTCCCGTCAGCTGTGGTGGGGCCACCGTATCCCGGCGTTCTACGATGCCGACGGCAATGTCTACGTGGCCGCCGACAAGGACGCCGCCCGTCAGAAGTACAACCTGGACCCGGAACTGGAACTGCGCCAGGACGACGACGTACTGGACACCTGGTTCAGCTCCGCGCTGTGGACCTTCGGTACCCTGGGCTGGCCGGAAAACACCGAGCGCCTGAAGACCTTCCATCCGACCGATACGCTGGTCACCGGCTTCGACATCATCTTCTTCTGGGTGGCGCGCATGATCATGATGACCATGCACTTCATGAAGGACGAAGACGGCAAGCCGCAGGTGCCGTTCAAGAACGTTTACGTCACCGGCCTGATCCGCGACGAGAACGGCGACAAGATGTCCAAGTCCAAGGGCAACGTGCTTGACCCGCTGGACATGATCGACGGCATCAGCCTGGAAGATCTGCTGGAAAAACGCACCGGCAACATGATGCAGCCGCAGCTGGCCGAGAAGATCGGCAAGCGCACCGAGAAGCAGTTCCCGGAAGGCATCGCCGCCCACGGCACCGACGCCCTGCGCTTCACCCTGGCGGCGCTGGCCTCCACCGGCCGCGACATCAACTGGGATATGAAGCGCCTTGAAGGTTACCGCAACTTCTGCAACAAGATCTGGAACGCCGCCCGCTACGTGCTGAGCAACACCGAGGGCCAGGACTGCGCCCAGAACAACGAAGAAGTGCTGCTGACCCTGGCCGACCGCTGGATCATCAGCAGCCTGCAGCGCACCGAAGAGACCGTCATCAAGCATCTGGACGAGTACCGCTTCGACCTGGCGGCTCAGACCCTGTACGACTTCATCTGGAACCAGTACTGCGACTGGTACCTGGAGCTGTCCAAGCCGGTGCTGTGGGACGAGTCCGAAGGCGAAACCGCCGAAGAGAAGGAGCGCCTGGCGGCTCTGCGTCGCGGCACTCGCGGCACTCTGGTACGCGTACTGGAAGCGATCCTGCGTCTGGCGCACCCGCTGATGCCGTACATCACCGAAGAGATCTGGCAGCAGATCAAGGGCCTGGCCGGCAAGGATGGCGACACCATCATGCTGCAGACCTACCCGAAACCGGTGGCCGAGCTGATCGACGAAGCGGCCGAAGCCGATATCGAATGGCTCAAAGACGTCATCGTCAGCGTGCGCAACATCCGTGGCGAAATGAACATCGGTCCGGGCAAGGAGCTGGAACTGCTGCTGCATAACGGCAGCGACGAAGACTTCCGCCGCGTACAGGAAAACTACGTCGCCCTGACCAAGCTGGCCAAGCTGAGCGAGGTCAAGTGGCTGGAAGCGGATGAAGAAGCCCCCATGTCCGTCACCAAACTGGTCGGCAAGATGGAAGTGCTGGTGCCGATGGCGGGCCTGATCGACAAGGACACCGAGCTGGCACGTCTGCAGAAGGAACTGGATCGTCTGACCGGCGAGATCAAGCGTGTCGAAGGCAAACTCTCCAACGAGAAATTCGTTGCCAACGCGCCGGAAGCCGTTGTCGCCAAGGAGAAGCAAAAGATCGCCGATGCACAGGCTGCATTCGACAAGCTGAAGGAACAGTACGCCAAGATCGAGGCGCTGTGATTTCATCCGTTTGAATGCACCTCGGGGCCGACATTCGTCGGCCCTGACCTCCCCCGCTTTCCTATTCCCGAATTTGAACGATACTTGAGTAATCGCAGGGGCAAACCTGCACCCACTCAATTTTCAAATCGCGGGAGAACAGACATGGCTACGTGGTATGTCGTTGCCGATGCCGCCAAGGCGCGCATCTTCCAGCAAAACAGCTCCAGGGATACGGCTGAAGAGATCCACACCCTGGTCCATCCTGCCGCACGCGCCCCCGAGGCATCCCTGGCCAGTGATACATCCGGCGCCCAGACCAATGCCGGCAGCAGCGGTACCCATGGCATGCAGGAAAAAGTCACGCCTCGTCAGGCCGAAGATCAACGCTTTGCCCGCGAGGTGATCGATCAGGTGCGCACGGCACTAAACGACAACAGCATACGCCAGTTCTACATGGCCGCCCCGCCCCACTTCCTGGGCCTGTTACGCGGCGCCATGGATGATCGCGTCTCCAAGGCGCTGGCCGGCGACCTGGACAAGAACCTGTCCACGGCCACCGCCACCGAAGCCTGCGCTGCCTTCAAACCCAAACTTGTCTGAAGCCTGAACCCCGAGGCCCGGCCGGGCCTCATTAGCCCTCTCACCGATTCCCCCCCCGACTGCAAAACGCCGCCGGGGGCCTTTCATCAGGACACCAGCTTCAATCCAACCAGCGAGCACAGCAGCAACGCCAGAAAAAACAGCCGCAGGCCACTGGCCGGATCGCCGAACCAGACCATGCCGACCAGCACCGTGCCCACCGCGCCTATGCCGGTCCAGATCGCGTAGGCCGTTCCCAGCGGAATGCTGGCCATGGCACGCGTCAGCAGCAGGAAACTGCAGGCCCCCAATATGACAAAGGTCAACGAGGGCCAGAGCCTGCTCAACCCATCAGATTGTTTCAGCGCCACCGCAAAGCCCACTTCGAAAATGCCCGCCAGCAGCAGATAGATCCACGCCATTTTTATCTTCCCAGAAAGGATACAACAGGAGGCCCAGCTGGTTGCCAGCGTCGAGCAGCCTGAACAGCTGGAGCAGCAGTTGCTGCAGTAGCTCAGGCAGCTGGAACCAGGCAACCAGCCGGAACAGGACAACACATAAACAGGCTTGTCTCAGACTCCGGCCCTGGATGTTTGCCCGCGATCAGGTGGTCAGCATATGACCGGCTATCCCGAGGGCAAAACCAACGACCGCCCCCATCGGCGGCCCCCAGTGACGGGTCAGCTTCGCCTGAGGTGCAATATCCTGAAACACCGAGTAGAGAATACCCCCCGCGGCAAACAGCATGATCGCAGATACCACCGCAGGATAGGCTGCCAGCCAGACATAACCGATCACACCGGCAACCGGACCCAGCAGGGCCATGAGCGCAAACGTGGTGATGATCCGCCTGGCGGAATAATGGCTGGACTGACGCAGCTCGCGATAGGCATTGAACCCTTCAGGCATATTCTGCAGCCCGATCAGCAGTGCCAGCAACAGGCCATTGCTGCCTCCCAACGCAAAGGTCGCCCCCAGCGCGATGGACTCGGGGATGAAGTCAGAGAGCATGGCGATCAACTGGCTGGCCGACGTTTTGAACAGGTGAAGCAACACGTCGATCAGCATGAAGGTCAGGCCGCCCAGCAGAAACCAGTACAGCGCGACATCAGTGGACAGGTGTTCGATGCCATCGGGCACCAGCACCAAAGCCACCGCCGACAACAGCGCGCCGCCCCCGAATGCAATGACGCTGTGACGGAACTCATGTTCCAGCCAGCGCGGCCTTATCCTTTCCACACACGCAATCAACGCGCCCAGAGGCATGCTGAGCCCGGCCACCAGGGTCAACAGCAGTATTTCCAGCAACAGCATCAGGCTCTCCTTGTCAGTGCACCATTACTCGAACCATCCATGGCATCATCATGCCAGTTGGCCCGGGGTTGGCAAGGGGATTCAACCGGCAATGGGGGCAAAACGGGCGGCCGTCAGCTGGCGCAGATCCTCAGGGGCCAGTTCGATTTCCAGTCCTCGCCGGCCGGCACTGACATGCATGCTGGCGAATTGCCGGGCACTGTCGTCGATGAAGGTGGGCAGGCGCTTTTTCTGCCCCAGGGGACTCACGCCTCCCAGCACATAGCCGGTGACCCGCTCCACTTCAACCGGGTCCGCCATGGCCGCCTTCTTGGCCCCGGCCGCCCTGGCGATCTGTTTCAGGTTGAGCTTGCCCGCAACCGGCACCACCCCCACCGCCAGACTCTTGCCATCCAGGCTGACCACCAGGGTCTTGAACACCTGTTCCGGGGGCAGGCCCAGCTTTTCCACGGCTTCAGTACCATAGGATTCACTGCAGGCATCGTGCTGATATTCATGAATCCGGTGGCTGATTTTGGCCCTACGGGCCATGTTGATGGCCGGTGTCATCCCGCCTCCTGCACTCGTTCAAAGCTTGCCAGTGTACACCCGTACAGATCAGGAAAGCAGTGCCTCGCGATGATAGAAACAGTAGCGGTTCTTGCCCTGCTCCTTGGCGGCATACATCGCATGGTCGGCATGACGCAGAAGCGTTTCGGGGTCCTGACCGTCGTCGGGATAAAGCGCAATGCCAATGCTGGCGGAGACATGGCAATCGCGTTCCTGAAGCGTAATCCGGGCCGCGATCTGTTCCAGTATGCGTGCCAGGGTCTGCTCGACCTGCTCGCGGGTGTCGATGTCACGCAGCAGGAGGACCAGTTCATCCCCTCCCAGCCGCGCGACCGTATCCACTTCACGCAAAGTTGTCACCAGTCGGCCGGCCACCACTCTGAGCACCTGATCCCCCGCCTCGTGTCCCAAAGCGTCATTGATCGCCTTGAAGCCATCCAGGTCGAGATAGCACAGGGCAAAACCACTGTGGTGGCGGTGCGCATGCGCCACGGCCTGGGTCATGCGTTCCGCCAGCAGCGCCCGGTTCGGTAGCCCGGTCAGACTGTCATAGTGTGCCAGCTGCTGCAGCCTTTGCTGCTGCTGTTTGAGCTGGGTGATATCACGCGTTACTGAAAGCACGGCCGTTATCCTCCCCTCGCTGTCACGCAGCGGGGCCGCATGGGTATCCAGCCAACGAACCCGCCCCTGACGTCCGGTCACGGTGAACTCGAGCACACCGGATGCGCCTGTCAGCACCTTCTGATGGAGGGCTTCAAACGGGCCTCGGTATTCGGGATTGACGAAGCTGAGCACGCCCGCCCGATTGACCTGCTCAACGCTCTCGACCTCCAGCATCGCCAGCCCAGCCGAGTTCATCTGCAGCAACGTTCCCTCGGGGGACATCACCTTCACACACTCAGGCTCGGTTTCGATGATCGTTTTCAGGCTCTGCTCGCTGGCCGCCAGCGCACGCCGGTCGCGGTCCTGAGAGATGGCCGAGCCGACCCAGCGGACCAGCAGTCGCATGAACTCCCGGTCACCATCATCAAACTCGCGCGGATAGGATTCAGGCCCGGAAAAGTTCACCGTACCGTACACCTGATCATCCACCCGGATCGGTGCTCCCAGGTAGGACTCAAGCTGAAAGATTGCATAGCTGGGGTGGCGCTGATAGGGGGAAGATCCCATTTGCGAGATGGTAAGCACATCGCCCTGCTTCAACGTGAGGTCGCAACAGGTATTACCCAGTTCGAAACATTGCCCCTCTTGCAGGGTGCCGGCCGGCGACACCTGCGCTTGTATCCGGTAGCGGCGTCCAACCACCTCGCTGACGATGCCGAAGCTCAAGCCAAAATGCTCCGTACCGATCTGTAATGCCCGTCGCAACTGCTCCCGCAACGGCAAATGCGCCAGGGCAGCCACTTCATTCAAGGCCGCCAGTCCCTGCCTCTGGCGCTGCTCCTCGGCTTCGATCCGCTTGCGTACGGTAATGTCTTCGATCATGGCGATCCCGCCGACGATCTCACCCGCTTCATTTTTCACGGGCGCACAGGACATAGAAACCCACAACTCGACACCCCCATAACTGGTGCAATACTGACCCTCATAGTGCGTACGCCGGCCATCCAGGGTGCCTTCAAGGGCCGGGATCACACGCTGGTCACGCAGGTTGTGGCACTTCAGCCCCAGCATATATGTCACCGGAACACACATGATCTCGGCAAAGCGGGCGTTAACATAGGTTACGACCAGCTCCCGGTCGTAATTGAGGATCCCCACCGGCGAATTGCTCAGTAGCTGGCGATAACGCTCCTCGCTCTGCTGCAGCTGTGCCCGACTTTCCAGCAGCGCCGCTTCCGCCTCTTTACGCGCACTGGTATCGATCATCGTACCCGCCATCAGGGTGGGCTCTTCCCGGTCACCAAACTCGACCGCCTGCCCTCTCATCAGCACCCAGGTCCAGTCTCCCGAAATATTGAAGCGGCATTCCGCCTCGAACAGCTCACTGTGCCCGGCCAGGTGCTGCTCGAGTTGCTGGTCAAACAGCGGAACATCCTCGGGATGCATGAGACCACGCAGCAGCCCCCCGTTCGTGGCGGTGGAGAGCTGGTTCAAACAGGGCGATTCTTGTGCGTGCGTGATGCGGTCATCTTCCAGGTTCCACTCCCACATCCCCAGTTCGGCGCCCAGACTCGCCAGAGCCAGACGCCGCTGGCTGACCCGCAGTTCGCCCACCAGCACGGTGATCAGCACAGGGATGATGCTGGCCGTCGCCATATAGCCCCACAACATGGCCAGGCTGAAATGCATATCATTGGAGAGAAAAGGTCCGCTGCCTTGCGCCGTTGCCCAAACGGCCTGGATCGACAACAACAGCACCGCGCTCGAGGCCACGGCCACACCACCTCGGATCGCCAGCCAGGAGAGCAGAAAGAACGGCAGGTAGAGGACCGGGTGATACAGGGCTTCATACTGTACCGGGGCGTTGAAGATCAGGACCCCGAGCAATAACAGCAGCAGGACGCCCCCCCCGATTTCCAGCCGACGAGGGCCACTGAGCACCGCCTTCAGGCCGGATACGCGGAAGCTGAGCAGCGGAATCCCGCAAACCAGGGCGCCCATGGCATCCCCCAGCCACCACACGGCCCAGGCTCTGAGCACCGCTTCCGGCGGAAGAACACCTGACAGCCACAGCTGCAATACCCCGTTGACCGAAGTGATCAACATGGCGCCGCCCACCCCCAGCAGCAGGTAGAGCAGCAGATCGTTGCGCCGACTCAGCAGAGGATTAAAGCCGTGCCGGTTCAGCAGCCAGGCCCCGACCAGCACCCCCAGAGTGTTACCGCAGGCAATACCCAAGGCCAGCCATAATGAGCTATCGATCGACAGATTGACCCCGAAGGCCGCCAGCCAGATCGCCGGCCACAGGGAGAGCCCCCAGCGTATCAGGGCCGCCAGCGCGATACCGGTCGGTGCCCAGATCAAGGTGATGTGCGTATCGATGAACGGTGTGGCAAGCCCAACCATCCCAGCCGCATAATAGGCCAGCCCCAGGATCAGGAAACGCCCCAACCAACGCCTGTTATACACTGTTGTTCTCATCATGCGGGCAACCTGCAAGGATGTACGCTTCATTTTTGCAACGCTTTGGCAGCCAGTTCAAGCACTGAGGCCCTTTGCCGCCAGGGTTAAAGGCTTAATTGTGACACCTGTCAGCCCGGAAACCTCATTCGGAGAACAGCGAACGTCGCCCCGCCGATCGCGCCGGCTTGCGCACTGCACTGGCGCTGTCCTGCTTGCGTGCCTTGGGCTTCGCGCTGGCCCCAGATCGAGCGCCGCTGTGCTTGCCCGTTTTTTTCTCGGCCAGAGGGGCGCCTTCGATCATCCGGCCATCCTCGAAGCGCGGTACCGGCTGCACCTGAAGTGGCTTGCCGATCAACGTCGAGATCGCCTGCAGGAAACGGCGCTCTTCCGGCGCCACCAGGGAGACGGCCCAGCCGCGCTTGCCGGCACGCCCTGTGCGCCCGATCCGGTGCACGTAGGCCTCCGGCTGGTTGGGCAGGTCATAATTGACCACCTGAGGCAGGGCCTCGATATCCAGCCCGCGCGCCGCCACATCGGTGGCGACCAGTACCTGCACCTCGCCATTACTGAACGCCTGCAGCGCCGCCAGCCGTTCGCGCTGGTGGCGATCGCCATGGATCGCCAGGGCGCTGATGCCCTCTTCCTGCAGCTGGGCCGCCACCAGGTCGGCGCGGCGCTTGGTGCGGGTGAACACCAGCGTCTGCCGCCAGTCGCCTTCACGGATCAGGTAGCTGAGCACATCGGTCTTGTCGGCGTTGGTCACCGCATAGGCGCTCTGCTTCACCTGCTGGCTGGCGGCATTGCGGCGCGCCACCTGAATCCGTTCCGGCTGCCGCAGCAGCGACTCGGCCAGGGTTTCCACCGGGCCGTTGAGCGTGGCCGAGAACAGCAGCGTCTGTTTCCGCACCGGCATGTAGCTGATCAGCTTGCGGATATCGTGGATGAAGCCCAGATCGAGCATGCGGTCGGCCTCGTCCAGCACCAGCATCTCCAGGTGTTCAAGTGAGAGCTTCTTCTGCTTGAGCATGTCCAGCAGCCGTCCCGGTGTCGCCACCAGAATATCGGCGCCGCGCTTCATCTTGCGGATCTGGTTGTCAAAACGGACGCCGCCGAAGATGGAGATCACCCGCATGCCCAGCAGACGGCCATACTCCAGACCATTATCACCCACCTGCACGGCCAGTTCGCGGGTCGGCACCAGTACCAGCCCACGTATGTGGTGGTAGTCGCCGGTTACCGGCTCACGGCTCAGCTGCTGGATCATCGGCAGGGCAAAAGCGGCCGTCTTGCCGGTACCGGTCTGCGCCTCGGCGATCAGGTCCTTGCCTTCCAGGATACGCGGGATCGCCTGGGCCTGAATCGGGGTGGGCTGCTTGTACCCCAGCTCTTCCAGCGTGTGGACAAGTTCCGGGCAGAGATGAAGGTCGGCAAAAGTGGTCACGGCGGCAGGCTCAGCTCAAAAGAACCATTATCGCATGCCCGGCAACGTCGCCCAAACGAAGTCGCATCGCAGAGCATCGGGTGGCACGAGTGAAAGGTGCTGTCACACCCGTTGCAGGTGGGCGAGGGTAAGACCGGCCGAACGCTGGCGTCCAGCCGGTCAACACAAGCAAACCGGGTCTATCAATCCTTGATCAGATCCCGTTCGTAGCTCAGACGCTTGGCTGCATCCAGGGTCAGCATCTGCATGAACGCTTTGGTCTCATAGTCGTTACCCACGGGCGCACCACTGCCGCTGCCACCACTGCCAAAGACGTTGGTCGGCACCTTGCGCTTGGCATAGGCTTCTGCCCACAGCTGCTGGATCTTGATCTCCGCTTCCAGTTTCTGCGCCAAGGCGTTATCCGCCTCGAGGATCACCTGTTTCTGGTAGGCTTCGGCATCCGCCAGGGTACGCTGGGTCTGGGCTTCGATCTTCGCTTTTTCCAGGTTGATCTCGGCGGTTTCACGCTGGATCTCCGCTTCCGCCTTCAGTTTTTCGGCACGGGTGATCGCCAGCTGCTTCTCGGTTTCGGCTTCGGTGGTTTTCTGGATCTGTTCCACCTTCGCCTTGGCCTGGCGCTCGGCAACCTCACGTTCACCACGGGCGATCGCCAGCAGGCGCTGCTCTTCTTCCTGAACCCGCTGTTCACGGGCGATGGCACGGTCAGCAGACGCCTTTTGCTTCAGCTGCATGCGCTCGATGAATTTCTGGTTGGGCTTGATGTCGGTTACCAGCGCCGACACCACGGTGATGCCGTAGTCGGTAAAACGCTGCTGCTTGCGCATCGGCTGTCCGGTGGCATCCATCACTTTCTGCACCACGAAAATGGTCTTGGCATCCTCGCCATACTCTTCCTGCTCCGTGCCCAGTGCGACATTAGCCGAGCCGGCCGCCGTCCGGCCCGCTCTAACCCTGACTTCCTCACGCTTGACCAGGTAGATGCCGCTACGCATCTGGTTTTCGAATTCGGAGTTGAATTCGGTCCGGCCACCGGCATAGTACTCTTCCGCCGTCATCAGCGAGGCGTTGGCCTGCAGGGTTTCCTTGAACACCGGCAGCAGCGCGGTCCGCAGCAGGTTTTCCGGTGAACGATACTCGTGCGCCAGTTTCAAGAAGGACTCTTCATCTGACGGAATGGAGAAACGCACCGTCGCTTCGGCATGAGCATCCACCTGATCCAGGAACATGATGCTCAGTGGTGGCAGGCTGGCCGAGGCGTTGTCGGCATCCTTTTCGGAGGTGATGGCGTCCTGGCTGGAGCCGGAAACCGCCTGTACCGTCATCGCCCGCTTCCAGGAGTTGTAGCGCCCGAACGGATAGAACTTGTAGCCGATCTCGGTCACCACCGCTTCGTTACCGGTCACGGTTCGCACATGATAGATATAGCCGGGCTCGGCATAGAAAAAGGACTGCGAGAGTACATATCCCACGGCGAGTGCGATGACCGCGCCAATGGCGATTTTGGCCTTGTTCAGCGAGCTGATTTTCAAAGGTGATTTTTCATCCATGTGTTGCCATTCCTGATTGCAAAATTAAGTTGATGAGTGGCCGGGTAGCGGGGGTGCTGCTGGATGTCAGGAGCCGATTGATCGTTATTCGGGAGTGTTCAATATCCCGTGGGGCAGGCGGCAGCCGCCGAGGATATTGCGCTGGCTACTGTTGCGCCAGCATTTCGGTCCTTTTCGGGGGGACGCCCACTCTCCTTGAGGCGCATGACGCTGGTTAGTCTGCAACGCCGGGAGGCGTTTGGCAAGGACCTGGGAATGGGGTGACGACTGAACCGCCTGCCCGGCACCGGCAAACGCCGGGCCGGACAAACCGGACGGGATCAGGACGCCTGCGAGCGCAGGTAGTCTTCGTAGCTGCCGTGGAAATCGACGATGCCGGTGGGGGTCAGTTCGATGATGCGAGTCGCCAGCGAGGAGACGAACTCGCGGTCGTGACTGACGAACAGCAAGGTGCCCGGATAGTTTTCCAGCGCCAGGTTGAGCGACTCGATCGACTCCATGTCCAGGTGGTTGGTGGGCTCGTCCAGCAGCATGATGTTGGGCTTCTGCAGGATCAGCTTGCCGAACAGCATGCGGCCCTGCTCGCCACCGGAGATCACCTTGACCGACTTGTCGATCTCCTTCTGCGAGAACAACATCCGCCCCAGCGTACCGCGGATCACCTGCTCATCATCGCCTTCCTGACCCCACTGCGTCATCCAGTCGTACAGGTTCAGATCCTGCTCGAACTCATGGGCATGGTCCTGAGCGTAGTAGCCGATCTCGGCGTTCTCGGACCACTTCACCGTACCGGCATTGGGCTCCAGATCGCCCACCAGGCACTTGAGCAGCGTCGACTTGCCGATGCCGTTGGGACCGATGATGGCAACGCGTTCACCCACGTTCACCTGCAGGTTAAGGCCGGAAAACAACTCAGCATCAAACGACTTGGCCAGCCCTTCCACCTCCAGTGCGATACGGTGCAGTTTTTTCGCCTGTTCGAAGCGGATGAACGGGTTCTGACGGCTGGACGGCTTGATCTCTTCCAGCTGGATCTTGTCGATCTGCTTCAGACGCGAGGTCGCCTGACGCGATTTGGACGCGTTGGCGGAGAAACGGCTGACGAACGACTTAAGGTCGGCAATCTGGGCCTTTTTCTTGGCGTTGTCGGCCTGCATGCGCTCGCGGGCCTGAGTGGACGCCATCATGTAGTCATCATAAGTGCCCGGGTAGACCTTCAGCGTACCGTAGTCGATGTCAGCCATGTGGGTGCAGACACTGTTCAGGAAGTGACGGTCATGCGAAATGATGATCATGGTGCAGTTGCGCTGGTTGAGCACCCCTTCCAGCCAGCGGATGGTGTTGATATCCAGGTTGTTGGTCGGCTCGTCGAGCAGCAGGATATCCGGGTCGGAGAACAGTGCCTGCGCCAGCAGTACACGCAGCTTCCAGCCCGGTGCCACTTCACTCATCAGGCCGAAGTGCTGCTCCACCGGAATCTCCAGACCCAGCAGCAGTTCCCCGGCGCGGGACTCGGCGGTATAGCCGTCCATCTCGGCAAACTCCGCCTCCAGCTCACCGGCGCGGATGCCGTCTTCCTCGGTCATCTCCGCCTTGGCGTAGATCGCATCGCGCTCCGACTTGACCGCCCAAAGCTCCTCATGGCCCATGATCACGGTATCGACCACCGAGTATTCCTCGTAGGCGAACTGATCCTGGCGCAGCTTGCCCAGACGCTCGTTCGGGTCCTTGGAGACGTTGCCGGAAGAGGGCTCCAGATCACCGCCCAGGATCTTCATGAAGGTGGATTTACCGCAGCCGTTGGCGCCGATCAGGCCGTAACGGTTGCCGTCACCGAATTTGACGGAGATGTTCTCAAACAGTGGCTTGGCGCCAAACTGCATGGTGATATTCGCAGTGGTCAGCAATGCAATAATCTCGCTTGTTAAACAATAAAAACTCAGGAAAAACAGGGCGGGGCCGGCTGTGGACAACCCAGCGGGCGGATGGTGCTTTGGCTCCGAATTATGCCATAAGCGACAGCATCATGCAGCCGGGGGACACGATGACAACTTGCCATCGGCTGAACTTGTGCCACGCTGGAGTTTACCGACACCGATTCAGTTACCAAGCCTGGAGAATCAAGATGGTCAGATCACAGCTCACCCGTCACCTGCTGCCGACCCTGCTTGGCCTGGCCCTGGCGCTTCCCGTCAGTGCACAGCAGCACATGATGCAGGGTAACCCCGCTAACATGCCCGGACAGGCACAGGGCATGGGTCCAGGGATGATGTATGGCTACGGGCCAATGATGGGTTATGGCATGGCTGGACCCATGACGGGGTACGGCATGGGAGTGGGCATGATGCACGGAGGCCCCATGGCCGGCGGCATGGGGATGATGCCCTGCCCGATGATGGGAGGCCTGCAGGGCGGTCCCGGTTCTGGCCTGCAGCTGGATGAAGACCAGCAACAGAAGCTGAACCGGATCCGTGAAAAGCTTTGGCAACAACAGCAGGAACACATGCAGAAGATGTGGCAACACCACAACGAAATGCAGCAGTTGTGGCAGAACGGCAGCCCCGATACCGACAAGGTACTGGATGCACACAGCAAGATGCAGAAGGATCAGCTGGAGATGCTGGAGCAGCGCCTGAAACTGCAGAAGGAGATGGAAGAAGTACTGACCGACGAGCAGCGCCAGCAGATGTGGCAGATGCAGCGAAGGATGTATCAGAATTAGCCCGTTAATAGTCACAAATATTTCAGGCTGGCAACCCCTGGTCGACACTAGGTAGCCAAGAAAAAATAAAGTCAGCTGGTCAGTGATCGATGCTTGTCATAGCTTTCTGAACTGGAATAAGAAACTACCATTCCATAGATAAAGAACATGCGAAACGGCACAGACCATGATATTCATCATGGTCTGTGCCAACAGCACCATTCAAATAGCAAGTGGAGCAGTCAGGGGTTGTTATTGCAGCTGCAGAGACGCCAATGCTGTTGCTAGTAGTTTCTGCGCCTGTACCGGATCTTGAACCGATTCCTTACAACGCCAGGCCACATAGCCATCCGGACGCACCAGCAACGCTCCCGACTCAGGAATTTCCCGTCGACGTTGCCACTCACAGTAGGGGTCCTTTATCTCATCTCCGATACGGACCAGCCTCAGCCAGGATTTATTGACGCTTTCCAGCGCATGAATCCAGGCATCTCCAGACAGGCCTGTGATCAAGGTAAAACCGTATCCTTTCACCAGATCCAGGGTTGACTGCTTACGCCCGTCGGCATCGGTCAACCAGGCATGCGGCAGCTTGGCCCCCGGGCGGGTAGTCGCCTTGAGGTGGAGCTGAAAATCCCTGTTCCAGACTTCCTCATCTTCACCTACATCCAGTACGGCGGCGGAACGGTAACGCTGGTTCATTTCTACGCCTTGGGCATTGAACTCTGTGTTCTTTAGCGCCAGAGCCCGGTTCAGCATCTCGCGAGCCATTTCACCTTCCGGAGTCGAGGACTTGAGTCGCTCGATGCCTGCCAAGACCGGATTTTCAGCCCCTTCGACACGGAACGCCTTGTTCAGCTCTGCATAGTCGAGACGGGACTGATTCGCACGCAGCACAATTTGCTTGCCAACTGGTGCTCTCTCATCCGAGTAGGTTTGCAGCAACCCGGCCTGAGCATCCCCATTGATGACGGCTGCCAACTTCCAGGCCAGATTAAATGCGTCCTGTACGCAGGTGTTCAGTCCCAGACCACTGGAAGGCGGATGACGGTGTACCGCATCACCGGCACAGAACACACGACCGCGTGCGTACTCAGTGGCGTAGGCCTGGTTCACATACCAGATGGACTTGTTGATGATTTCGATCTGCAGGTCGGGATCACCAACCAGCAGACGCACGCGCTCAGTCAACTCAGCATCGACTAGTTCGGGTGCCCCCTTGCTGATATCAAAGCCCCAACCGGCGATCCATTCAGTCCAGGGTTTAACCGCACGCAGCAGCCCCAAACCGATTTCACCAAAACTGGCGTGGGGCGAAACGATCCAGTGCAGAATACTGGGGCGATGCTCAACATACCGCGACAGGTCCGCCCGAAAGTTCACATAAACGGTACCAGCACGGCCATGATGCCCTTCAATCGGCAGTTCGATATCCCGTGCCACACGGGAGCGCGCTCCGTCAGCTCCAACCAAATAGCGGGCACGCAGGCTGTATTCGGTTTCTCGCTGCAGATCACGCAGAGTGACGGTTACACCACCTTCATCCTGAGTTTGACTAACATATTCGGTATTGAAACTGACGCTTGCGCCCCGGGCCAAAGCGTTTTTGAATATCACCGGCTCCACCACCGGCTGTGGAATGTCCAGCAACTCGCATGGGCTGCCGCTCAAATAATCACCCTTACGCTCATCACCAGTCCCCCAGCAGCGCATTCTGGCCAGCTCTTCACCGGCCAGACTAGTAGTGAACAGACTATCCCCCATCAACTCCCAGGGAGTAGCATAGCGGTAGATCTCCTCTTCGATATCCAACGCACGGAATACCTCCATAGTACGCTGATTGGTGATGTGTGCACGGGGAGTATCGGCCAGCCAGTTAGTGCGAGCAACCATGTGTACCCGGATGCCATAGGTCGCCAACGCCAGCGCAGCGGTTACCCCTGTCGGGCCTGTGCCAATGATGAGCACGTCAGTGTCGAAATGTTCAGTCTGCATATCTACCTCTTATGATTATTCTTACATACTAGCATGCCAGAATTAGGAGCAAGGCACAGCAGCATTGCTGCTGCTCTTATCTCAGGCTGACTGTTCCATGAACGCAACCACGCCTAGGGATACGCTGGCAATATGCCCTTCAGCCGCAGCAGAGGCGGCTTGCTCATCCATGTTCTGGATGGCTGAAATGATTAATTTGTGCTCGTCCGTAGCTTTATCTAGGTGGAAGTGGAAGCCGCAAGTTTGTACCACGAAAAAATCGGACAACTCGAAGTTGGACTGTTGTCGAGTACTGATAATCTCCGAGCGAGCCATCCTGTGCAGGTGCCGGTGAAAGTCCGCATTCAGCTGGCGGTAGCGCTCCGACAGATTAGCCGCATTATGGCCAAGCAAAAGAATTTGCTCATTGATTTCTTTCAGTCGCGTCAGTTCATTGGCTGTATGCCTCTGTGCGGCCAGACTGGCAATCAATCCTTCAGTAGCAGCAAACATACGGTAAAAATCCGCCACTTCAGATACCGACGGATCAACTACCTCGCACCCCACCTGAGCGGTAATGTGCACAAAGCCACGCTCCTGCAGGTTGTTCAACGCGGTCATTATCGGCTGACGACTGATCCCTGTTTCGGTACTGATTTCCTTGACCGAGATTTTTTCCCCAAATACGTACTTGCGACTAAGCAGTCGCCCCAGCACTTCCTGATAGACCAGATCCTTCTTATTAATCACTCGCATCGTCAAGACACTCGCACCCCGTATCCGTTATTAAAACAGGCGATGATTATAGAGTGCCTTGACGCTAACCAGAACATCAGCGCAGCCAGTACTTATTCAGGAGCCCGATTGATAGTTACGAGCCTGCTCACGAATTGCCCGCAATGCCCCTTCATTATCGACGTTGAGACCTGCCGTCTTGTCCAGCCAAACTTGATCTATGCCTTCAAGCACCTCGGTTAATTTGCGAGTTAGAGCATCACTTGGCTGGAGCTGGTTTACGGCCACACCTGCCTCTTGAGCAGCAGCCAGGCCATCTTTATCAGCCGCATCAAATGCCTGGCCACATTGACGTGACAAGACCTCACCGGACACTCGACGGATCGCCTCCTGATCCTCTTCGCTCAAGCCCTCCATAAAATCGGGATTGAGAAAGACCGACAGACTGCCCAAGTAGAGTCCTCTCGGGTATACGGTCAGATGAGAGGTCACCTCATTTAAACGCAGGCCTCTCTGCTCACTTTGCGGCATGGTAATACCATCGATCACACCCTGCTGTAGCAACTCATATATCTTAGGTCCAGGAGCCGCAACAGGAGTTACCTGCATACGCTTGGCAATCTCGCTTTGTACACCTCCACCTACACGGAGCTTTTTGCCCTTCAGGTCAGTTAGACTGTTGACCGCAAACTTGGTGTGCAACTGCCCCTGGCCATGGGTACATAGAGCCATCAGTTTCAGGCCATCAAACTCGCCGGCCTTGGCAAAATATTCGTTATATATCCGCCAGAAACTGACCGAAGCCGCTTCGGCATTGGCACCTAGCATCGGCATCTCTACTATCTCGGTGAGCGGGAAACGGCCGGGAACATATCCATGGAAGCCCCAAGCGCCATCAGCCACACCATCCTCGGTCATGGTGAACATTGAGCTAGGCTCACCCATGTTGTACTCAAACTTTATATGGATGCGCCCTTCCGTCTGCTCCTCAATCTGTTTAGCCCAATGCGGCAGTATGGTCGAATTGATCGGATGGCCTGGCGGCATCCAAGTGGCAAAGTTCAATTCAGTCACGGCTTGTGCACTGGCGGTAAGACCAGAGATCGCCGCGACCAGGCCAAGGCTCAGCACTGTCTTCTTCATTTAGTCACCCTTGGTTTTATAGTTAGTCAGGTCACGTTTTATGTTTTTCCTTGAAATAACATACTAGCATGTTAGCATTTTAACTAAATGGCACAAGCGTTATCTCATTCCTTAGCGGACAAACAGGATAAGGCCCTGCCCGGTTTGACCCCGCCGTGATTACTGCTACTCTCAGCGCTCCCCGCTGACGAGAGGCCTTCATGTCTGACATTTTCACCCTGGAACCCCGAGATCCAGAGCAATACCGCCAGGAAACCCGCAAGAGCAACCTGATTCTAATGGCGACCTTTGCCGTGCTGTCGATGACGCTGGCAACAGCGAGCGTGAGGATTTTCGGCAGCCCTGAAGGCAGCAACTTCATCTGGAACCTGGCCGGCGTTATCGCGGGCGTCATCGCCACCACCCTGGTGTTCAGGCTCTACTACTGGCACCAGCCGTGGATGGACTCGGCCCGCTACGGCTGGCAGCTCAAGCGCAGCCTGATGAGCGTGACCAATATCCTGCATGCGGTAAAGGAAGGCGTGGAACAGGATAATCCCACTGCCCTGAGAGTGATGCGCTTCTATCATTTGGGGCTGGAACAGATGTACCGTCTGGAAAACAACCAGAGTGAACTGAGTGACCTGCAGCAGGAAAGCCACGCTCATCTGGACAGGCTGCTGGCCCAGGGCATGGATCCGGAACAGGTGTCACTGAATCCGAGCTGGATCGAGCAGCTGAAGCCGAAAAAGCGCCAGAAACGCTGATCGGCCCGCGGGTGGACGTCGTCAGTCGTCCGCCAGCGCTCTTACCGCTACCACTCGGCCCTGCCAGACCGGATGAAAGACCTCATCCCGATACCAGCCAACCTCGGCACGGGTCGGCAACAGCACACCTTCGAAGGCATGGTAATCGCTCAACCGGGCCTCCCAGGGGCGCAGTCGGTAACCGCCGGCTTCGCGCGCATAACGGCCAGGGCTGTAGATTCGGCTCACCTCATGGCGCTCATTGAAATGAAACTCCAGCGCGACCCTCTCGCCGCCATGCTGAATTTCGGCCCTCGCCGAACACGCCGTCAACGCTTGCCAGCGGATGCTGGGGTCTGAGAGCAGTAACGCCGGGTACCAGACAGTCTCGGCCAAAAAGCGCATCAGGGCCGCCTGATCCAGCTCCCTTCCGCCCTGTTCCCGGGCCAGTGTAATCAGGGAGAACAGTTTGACTTCCCCCAGCCCCTGCCCCTGTTCAAAGCCATCCCGAACGCAGATCCAGATACCCGGAAACAAGCGCACCCTCGCCCGCCAGTTGAAGGCATGAAGTCCAGGCCATACGCGCTGACGGGCACTGAAGGCCATCCAGCGGCTCTGCTCCAGGTCTGGACGCAGCCGACCGGACTGCAGGATTTCCAGCGACTCCGGCGCTGGGGACGGCCCGGGCAATACGTGCCGCAGCCAGGCCTTAACGGGGGGCGGCAGAGAGGGCTGAAGACAAGCTTCCTCGCCATTCGTCATTGTCGAATATTCAGGCCAGCCGGCCACGCTGGTAATCCTCGATCGCCTGATCCAGTTCCGCCACCGTATTCATGACGAAGGGACCGTACTGGGCGATGGGTTCACCGATCGGCTCGGCAGCCAGAATCAGCATCCGCGCCCCCTGTTCACCCGCACTCAGCGCAAGACTGGTGCCTGTGGACAACTCGGCGGCCTCATTCAGCTGGAGCCTGTCCTGTCCCAGTTGCCCCTCGCCTTCGAACAGATAGATGAACCCGGCTCGATCGCCCTCCAGCGGCAGCGTCAGACGAGCATGCGGCGGAAGCTGCAGGTCCAGCATCAGCGGCTTACGGCTGATGCCACTGACCGGCCCGGCGTGAGCCTGACCGTTCAGTGCCAGTTCGCCGGCGATCAGCTTAAGCCGGGCGCCGCTGGCTTCATCCCTGATCTGCACGATTTCGTCGGCCGCAAACTCCTGGTATTTCGCTGGTGTCATCTTCTCGGCGGCGGGCAGATTGACCCAGAGCTGGAAGCCGCGCATCAATCCCTCCTCCTGCTCCGGCATCTCCTCATGGATGACGCCGCGACCGGCCGTCATCCACTGCACACCTCCACTCTCCAGCACCGCTTCGTTGCCAAGGTGGTCGCGGTGGCGCATGCGACCGTCCAGCATGTAGGTGACGGTCTCGAAGCCGCGGTGCGGATGGGCCGGAAAGCCGGCGATGTAGTCATCCGGGTTGTCGGAGAAAAAATTGTCCAGCATCAGGAAGGGGTCGATACGGTGCTGCGCCGAGCGGCCCAGGCTGCGCAGCAGGCGCACACCGGCGCCATCACGGCTTTCACGGGCGGGTATGCGGCGCTTGATGGTACGTTCTGTCATGGCGAGTCTCCCGTTGCGTCTTGCGCAACTCAATCATGGATGACTGCTATTCTGGTATCGAAAGTCACAATTATGAATGGTGAAAAATGACGGTTAATGATCGACTTTCATGATCATTAGTCACGGACCTTGCCCCGCATCGACTTGACGTTGCCACGTTGCTTCTTC
Organism: uncultured Marinobacterium sp.; assembly: GCA_963676805.2. Lineage (GTDB taxonomy): Bacteria > Pseudomonadota > Gammaproteobacteria > Pseudomonadales > Balneatricaceae > Marinobacterium. The sequence continues at coordinate 58,194 of CAXXYA010000001.1, forward strand.
TTGTCCAGTCGCTTGCGCTGGGAGCTGCGCGTAGGCTTGGTGGGCCGCCGCGCCTTCTCCACCTTGACCGCGCTGCGGATCAGTTCGGCCAGACGATTCAGCGCGTCTTCGCGGTTCTGCTCCTGGGTGCGGTACTGCTGCGCCTTGATCACGATCACGCCATCTCGGGTGATGCGGCTGTCGCTGAGCGCCAGCAGGCGCTCCTTGTAGAACGCCGGCAATGAGGAAGCCCGGATATCAAAGCGCAGGTGGATCGCCGAGGAGACCTTGTTGACGTTCTGGCCGCCGGCGCCCTGAGCCCGAATGGCAGTCAGCTCGATCTCCTCATCCGCCAGGAAGACCGCATTGGAAAGCCTCAACATGCCGTGCTCAGCGTCCGGTCAGACTCAGCGACACCATCGCCTGAATCGCGGCCTCGGGGTCACTGGCGGTGGTCAGCGTCAGCATCAGACGGCGCGGAGCATGCTCGGTGGCCCACTGCCAGGACTGGGTCAGCGCCTCCCCGTTCAGCGGGGTTTGCGCCCTCTTATCCTCCAGCTTATGGGATTGCAGCGGTGCGGGAGCCTGGGAGGCCAGCTCGGTAAACCACTGACGGGTCGCAACAACATCACTGCGGCGCGCCATGACGGCACAAAGGTTGTCGCCTTCGGGCAGTGACAGGACATACTGGCCAAACTGGCCCTGATAGGGGATCGGCCAGGCATCACCCTCGCGCCCCTGCAGAAAATGCTGAGCCTGCTGCGGCGGCAGCTTGGGCAGCTGCTGAGCAATCAGTTCATGGCGCAGGGCTGCGTAGTCATCGAAGTGTTTCATGCAGAACGACAGATAGACTTTCTGCAGAAAGGCGGCGCGTTCCTCCGCCTGGGCCTCTACAGGCAGCAAACACAACAGGGACAGGACAGCAGCAATCAGTCGGGACATGGTGGACACCGGTTCGAACGTTCCAGCAAAGTCTGACGCCCTCCCGCCGATTTGGCAAGCCGGCCCTCAGTGACGAGGGCCGGTGACGATCTCCATCAATGCCACCACATCATCGGCGGTGGTCTGCTCGAAGTTGTGCCAGTCGAGGTAGTACTCGCTGAGCAAAGGGTTGGATTCGACACGGTCGTCCTTGTTACGGGACTTGTGCAGCTCGATATGCATGGGCGAGATATTCAGTACCCGCCCCTCTTCTTCCCAGAGAATGTCCTGCAGGTCATAGAGGGCATTCATGATGATGAAGTGCTTGCGAAACAGCGCAAGCAGGCCATCCGCGTCCAGCGCGTCAAATGCATGCTGCCGGTCCAGTGTCCGCATCAGGTAGTACTCACTGACCCCTTCAGGGTGCTGACGCAGTTCGCTCAGCACCTGGGGCAAGACGGGGTTGATCATGCGTCACCTTCAGCTCTTGTCTTTCTGTACGGGAGCCTCTTGCAGTATAGTCAAAGCCATCTGACCGCCAGCACGCATGGCGGCAACATGGATTTTGGCGAGGTGGATTATGGATGAGCTATGGCTGCTGTTAGTGGCCCTGCCCCTGTTCCTGTTTTTCGGGGCCTGTGTCGGCATTCGCGCCTGGGTGGTCACCCGCCACCTGCGTGAACATATCAGCCAACTGCAGGCCCGTGTCTACGCGCTGGAACAGCGCCCCTCACCCTCGACCGCCGACCAGGCAACGGCCGTCACGGCAGAGCCCGGTCCACAGGATCAGGCCAGTGCACAGGCTGAACCCAGGACCGAGCCACCTGTCGCCGCCAGGTCCAACCAGGTCCCCGAAGCAATCGCACCTGAAGCCGAGGAACCCGAGCAGGCAGCGGCCGATGCGGCCTGGGGAGTGGAACCCGCACCGGTCGAACCTTCAATGACGGAACAGGCACCACCCCCTTATCAGCCACCTCCTGTAACCCGGGAGTCGGATGGTTTCTTCGATCGCCTCGCCGCCAACCTCAAAGCCAACTGGATGATCTGGCTGGGCGGCATCTGCGTCGGTCTGGCCGGGGTATTCATGGTGCACTACTCCATCGAGCAGGGACTGCTGGGACCGGAAGCACGCGTCATCCTGTCCCTGATCGCCGGTGTCGGCCTGCACGGGGTTGCCGAGTGGCTGCGCCGACGCCGCGGCCAGCATGATGTGTTCGCCGCCCTGGCAGGTGGCGCCAGCATCATCCTCTATGCGGCACTCTTCGCCGCCTTCAAACTGCTGACCGGTATTTCGCCGGGCCTGATTTTCGCCGCCATGGCACTGGTGTCCTTTGCCACCCTGGCGCTGGCCTTGCGACACGGCCCGGTACTCGCCGCACTGGGGATGCTCGGCGGTTATCTGGTGCCCATTCTGGTCAGCACCGGCTCCGGCCAGATCGAGCTGGCACTGATCTATACCGCTATCCTGACCCTGTTCTCGCTCTGGCTGCTGGCCTACGTGGAGCGGCGCTGGCTTTGGCTGGGCGTCATCATCGGCAGCCTGGGCTGGTGGCTGCTGAGTCTGGGCACTCAGCCGGCCGACGGCGTGCGCTCACTCTATCTGCTGGCGCTGGCCTGGATGTTCCTCGCCGTGCCCGGTTATGACTGGCTGCTGCAGCGCCGCGACGAACCGTCCGAGCACTGGCTGCAGCTGCTGAAGCAGGTGCGCCAGGCACGCCACTGGCCGGTGATTCCGACACTGGTGCTGATCGTACTGGCCCAGGGCTACACGCTGGCCCTGGAGGCCGTGCCAACCAGCGGCTACCCGACCCTGCTGCTGTTGCCTGCACTGCTGTTGCTGGCGGCCAGCCGACGGCCGATCCTGAATCTGCTGCCGGCATTGATGCTGCTCGTCACGGCACTGGCCGTGGTAATGCCGATGCTGAGCTATCAGGGCGACCAGCTGCTGTTTACTTCGCCCGATGCCACAACACAGGCGGCGCTGGTATCCCGCTTCGTGATGCTGACCATTCTGTACACCGCCGGTTCGGCCTGGCTGCTGCAGCGGCGGGTGGAGTCCCCCGCCTTCTGGGTCGGTCTGGGCTGTTTCACGCCACTGCTGATGCTGGCGCTGGGCTACTATCTGTTTACCGCCTTTACCGCCGACTGGGCCTGGGGCGGTGCCGCCCTGATTCTCGGTCTGATCTATATGACCCTGTCGAAAATGGCGCTTGAGCGCACCGAGAGTTACTTGAGCGGTGACCTGGTACGGGTGCTGCTGATCAGCAGCACTCATCTGGGGCTGTCGCTGGCGGCGGTGATCTGGCTGATGGACGCGACCCTGACGCTGGCCTTTGCCGTACAACTGATCACCCTGTCGCTGCTGCAGCAGCGCTACGGGCTGCAGCTGCTGCCCTGGGTAATCCGCTTGGTACTGGCGGTGGTGATCTGTCGCCTGACCTTCAACCCCTGGCTGCTGACCTACGACAGCGGCACCCACTGGTCGCTGTGGACCTACGGCGGCTCTACCCTCTGCGCCTTTGCCGGTGCCTGGATACTACGCCGGGACCCGAAAATGACCGCCTGGCTGCAGGGGGCTGGCGCCCATCTGCTGGTACTGACGCTGGCCGCTGAGGTGCGTTACTGGCTCTATGACGGCGATATTTTCCGCCATGAATACACCTTCCTCGAAGCCAGTCTCAATACGCTGATCTGGGGCAGCGCCGGTTGCGTTTACCTGTGGCGCGCCCGACTCAGCGAACATCTGCAGCGCTTCTATCAGCTGATCGCAAACCTGCACCTGCTGGCGGCAGCGGGCAACTACCTGCTCTGGGTGGTGCTCTGGTACAACCCGCTCTGGCATGCGACCGAGATCAGTTCGACACCGCTGTGGAACCTGCTGCTGCTCAGCTACGGCCTGCCGACCCTGCTGTTGCTGGCGCTCTGGCGCCTGATGCCTGCCGGTCTCGGCCGCTACGCCGCGATGGCTGCGGGCGTCAACTGGCTGATGTTCATCTCGCTGGAGATTCGTCACCTGTGGCAGGGCGAACTGAGCCTGGCCAACCCCACTCCGGACGGCGAGCTGTATACCTACTCGGCGGTCTGGCTGGTCATGGCTTCGGGAACCTTGCTGGGTGGCAGCTGGCTGCAGCAGCGCACGCTTTATCGCGGCGGTATGGCGCTGCTGCTGGTGGTCGTCGCCAAGCTGTTTCTGGTCGATATGTCGGATCTGACCGGCCTCTGGCGGGTCGCGTCCTTCATGGGGCTGGGGCTGGCACTGCTGGCACTGGCCTGGCTGCACCAGCGACTCATGCCGGAAGCCGGTGCGGCCCCGGCCACAGAAGCCGAGGCCAGCAACCCATAGCGGTCAGTGAGTGCTCAGTTTCTCCGTTCGGGCCGGCTCGCTCTGGCCCGATTCCTGTTCACCGAACAGGCGGCGACCCAGCCGGCGCAGATCTTCCAGCAGCATGAAGTTGACCGGCACCATGATCAGCGTCACCAGGGTCGCGAAGATGATGCCGAAGCCCAGGGAGACCGCCATCGGGATCAGGAACTGCGCCTGCACCGCCTTTTCGAACAGCAGCGGCATCAGGCCGATGAAGGTGGTCAACGAGGTCAGCATCACCGGTCGGAAACGGGCCACGCCCGACACCAGCACCGCCTGACGCGTCGCCTCGAAATGTGAGTGCTCACCCGCGTCCTGTAGCTCACGCCGCCGCTTGTTGGTGAAATCCACCAGCACCAGGCTGTCGTTGACCACCACCCCGATCAGCGCCATCAGCCCGAGCAGGCTCATGATGGTCAGGTCCATGCCCATGATCCAGTGACCGATGATGGCGCCGATCGCCCCGAAGGGGATCACCGACATCACGATCAGCGGCTGCAGATAGGAGCGGAAGGGGATCGCCAGCAGGCTGTAGATGACGAAGAACACGAACCCCAGCCCCAGCGCCAGTGAGCTGAAAGACTCGCGCTGCTCCCGCGCCTCTCCTTCCAGACTGAACGAAGCGCCCGGGTACTGACGCACCAGCTCGGTCAGGAACTGCTCCAGGTCACGGTTCAGCACCGTGGTGTTGGTGTTCTGCTTGTCCATGTCAGCCACCACGCTGACGGTACGCTGCTGGTCAACCCGGTCGATCGCTGCCGGGCTCTGCCCCGGCACCAGGCGCGCCACGGCATCCAGCGGCACCTGCCCCTGGCTGGTGCTGATCAGTACATCACGCAGCCCCGAGATCGCCTGACGCTCAGCCAGTGGCAGGCGCACCATGACGCGCACGTCATCGCGGCCACGCTGTACGCGCTGCACTTCAATACCGAAGAACTTCTGCCGCACCTGGCGGATGATGTCGCTGCGGGTCAGCCCCAGCAGATGCGCCTGCTCGGTCAGCTCCAGCTGCAGCTCTTCCTTGCCGTCGGAGAGGTTGTCGGTGATGTCGAACAGGGTCGGATAGGTCTTCAGTCGCGCCTTGACATCGGTCGCCATCGCTTCCAGATCCGCCACCCGGCTGGAGCGCAGCTGCACGTCCACCGGATCACTGGCCCGACCGATTTCGGCCCTGAAGGTCAGGGTTTCGGCGCCGGGGATGGGGCCGATCCGCTCACGCCACTGCTGCACGATCTTGCGGGTGCTGATGCTCTCGTCACGCTGTTCCGAAGTCAACAGTTCAAAGCGTACGCGCCCTTCCTCGGTACTGCCGCCGGTGCCGGAGGTCGAGTAGATGTTGAGGATGGCGCTTTCACCGGTGGCCGGATCGCGGTACTGCTCCTGCAGCTCGCGGGCTGCCTCCACCATGCGGACGATATAGCGATCGGTCACCTCGAACGGCGTGCCACTGGGCATGCTCAGCGAGGCGCGCGCGGTATCGCTCTGCACCCGCGGGAAGAAGACGAAGCGGGTCCAGCCGCTCATGATCATCGCCAGAATCAGGATGAACACGCCGGTAAAGAGTGCCAGCGTAGTCAGGCGCTGCTGCACCGCCGTTTCCAGCAGCGGGCGGTAATAGCGCAGAATCAGGCGCTCGAAACCATCGGCGAAGCCCTGCTGGAATTGGGCCAGACGCCCCTGCTGCTCCACATTTTCGTGGCGCAGTTTCAGGTGCTTGAGGTGAGCGGGCAGCACGAACTTGGATTCGATCAGCGAGAACAGCAGGACCGGGATCACCACCACCGGAATCTGCGCAAAAAGCGCGCCGCGTGCGCCTTCGATGAAACCGATCGGCAGGAAGGCCGCCACCGTGGTCAGCACGCCGAAGGTCACCGGTATCGCCACTTCCTGGGTGCCACGAATCGAGGCCTGCAGGCTGGATTCTGCGCCGCGCAGGTGGCTGTAGATGTTTTCGCCGGTGACGATGGCGTCATCGACCACGATCCCCAGTACCAGGATGAAGCCGAACAGGGAGAGGATGTTCAGCGTCACGCCAAACACCGGCATCACCAGGAAGGCCCCCATGAAGCTGACCGGAATGCCGATGAACACCCAGAAGGCGATTGACGGGCGCAGGAACAGGGTCAGCAACAGCAGCACCAGCACCCCGCCCTGCACCGCGTTGGTCAACAGGGTGTTGATACGGCTTTTGACGATCTCGGAATCGTCATCCCAGTAGCTCAAATTGAGTCCCTGAGGCAGGGTCGGCTGCTGGCGGGCAATGTAGTCCTTGACCGCATCAGCCACGGCGATGGCGCTCTGGTCGCCGACGCGATAGACCTGAATCATCGCGGCGGGCACCCCGTTGAAACGGGTACGCAGCGCACTTTCTTCAAAGCCGTCGGTCACCTGGGCCAGATCGCCGAGACGCAGCAGGCTGCCGTCGGGATGGGTCTTGATCACCACGGGTTCGAACTCGTCACGACTGTAGGCCTGCCCCTTGGAACGGATCAGGATGTCGCCGCCGTCGGTACGGATATTGCCCGCCGACAGGTCCAGCGAGCTGTCCGCGATGCGATCGGCCACCTCACCCAGGGTCAGGTCATAGGCGCGCAACCGGTCCTGGGAGATTTCGATCGCGATCTCGTAGCTGCGCACCCCGTCCAGCTCGACCTGGGTCACCCCATCCAGCTGCAGCAGATCGTCTCGTACCTGCTCGGCATAGCTGCGCAGCTCACGTTCGGACAGGTCGCCGGAAACGGCCACGGTAATCACGTCACGCTTGAAGGTCGCCAGCGCAATCACCGGCTCCTCGGCTTCGGCCGGGAAGGTGCCGATCTCGTCCACCCGAGATTTGACATCGGCCAGCAGCTCACGCGGGTCATAGCCACTTTCCACCTCGATGGTGACCGTGGTGCCGCCTTCGACCGAGCGGCTGCGCAGTTCCTCGACCCCTTCCAGGTCGCTGACCGCTTCCTCGACCCGGGTGGCCAGGCTCAGTTCGGCATCCTCGGGCGTCGCGCCGCGCAGGCTGATCTGCACGCTGATGGTGTCGGATTCAAAGCTGGGGAAGATCTCCAGCGGGATATTGACCTTCAGCGACATCAGACCGGTAAACAGGATAGTGACCATCAACAGGTTGGCCGCCACATGGTTGCGGGCAAACCAGGCGATCATGAGCGATCTCCCTTGGGCAGGCCGGCTTCAGCGGTGGCCGGTGCTTGCTCAGCCTTGCTGCCGCGCACCCGCACCTGAGTGCCCGAAACCACCTGTCCCAGCGAGGTCAGCACCAGCTGCTCGCCAGCCTTCAGCCCGGCGCTGATCAGGGCCTGGTTTTCATCCTGCCAGGCGATCTCGATCTCGCGCCGTTGCAGCACATCGGCTTCGACGACATAGACATAACTGCCCTGATAGATCGACCGGTTCGGAATCAGCAGCGCATCCGCAATCTCGATGCCGTCGATCAGCGCGGTGACATACTGCCCCACCTTGAGCGGCACCCGATCCACCGCCTTCTCGCCGTAGGGGTCATCAATCTGCGCCAGCACATGCAACTGGCGGCTGGTTTCATCGATCGCGCCCTCGGTTTGCACGATACGCCCCTGCCAGCGCTCCGGCCGGATCAGATCGGAACGGATCTCCACGCCGGGCTGGAAGGGCTCACGGCCTTCGACACGGTACTCCTCCGGCAGGCGCAGATAGGCCAGATCCCGGTCCTGCAGCGGCAGGCGCACTTCAAGGACATCCACCGCATAGATCTGTCCCAGCGTGGTACCACTGGAAACCACCTGGCCCAGATCGACCTCGGTGTCCAGCACCCGGCCGGCATAGGGGGCACGGATACGGGTACGTTCAAGATTGAGTCTGGCGATCGCCAGTGCGGCCTCGGCGGAGGCCACCGATGCCTTGGCGGCATTCAGCTGTGGCGTGCGCAGCACCAGTGGCGGCGCCTTGCCGGGATTGCCCAGCCGCTTCCAGTCGGCGGCCGCCTGGGCACTGCGCGCCTGCTCCTCGGCCAGAGTCTGGCGGGCGCTCATCAGCGTGGCTTCGGCCTGGGCCACCTCGGCCTTGTAGTCGCGACTGTCAAGACGGATCAGCTCCTCGCCCTGTTCAAAAAAGCCACCGGCCCGGAAGTCAGGATTGAGCCAGACGATCTGGCCGGAGACCTGCGGCAGCAGGGTGCTCTGGGTGCGCGGCTTGACCCGGCCATAACTCTTCACCTGCACCCGGAACGGAGCGAGGCTCAGCGCCTGGACGTCGACGCTGATGCGGCTGGTCTGGGACGGGGTGCCCCGCTGCACTTCGGGCGGGTTCTGGTAAATCACCCAGCTGACCGCACCCAGCACGGCGATCACGATAAAGGGCAGTATCCGCTTGGTCATGGGGTTTCCAACTCCTGTGTCTGCAGGGACTGACTCGGGATGACGCCTGAAAACGTCCGCCCAGCGCCCGGTGCAGTTCGATCCGGTTATCCAGTAATTGTCGGCGCAGATTGATCACGCTGGTCTGCGCATCCAGCGAACGGCGCTGAGCCTCAAGCACGGTGGTGTAGTCTTCCAGACCCTTCTGGTACTGCTCGAACGCCAGCGTCTCGGCATTCAGCGCATTCTGTTCCGCTTTCAGGTAGAGCGCATGACGCGCCTGCAGGCTCTGCCGTGCGGACAGGGCATTTTCGACTTCGGTAAAGGCGCTGAACAGGGCATCCAGCCAGCGCTGCTCCTGCTCACGCCGCAGGGCCAGCGCCTGCTCCTCCACCGCCGCCTTGCGCCCGGCATCGAACAGGCTCTGTACCAGCGAGGCGCCCAGACTCCAGGCCAGGTTGCCACCGGACAGCAGATCGCTCAGGGCATCGCTGCTGCCGCCATAGCTCGCATTGAGGCCCAGGGAGGGGAAGCGGTCACGGTGCGCGGACGCCAGTGCCGCATCGGATGCCAGCATCGCCAGCCACTGCTGCTGCAGGTCCGGTCGGCGGGTCAGAATCTCGGCCGGCTGCCCGGCGGGAATGGCACTTTCGATCAGCGGCAGCGCCGCATCTGTGGTCAGCAGGGCGGACGGATAACGGCCCAGCTGGCGCTCCAGCTCCCGCTGCAGCTCGCTCAGGGACTGCTGCTGCTGTTCGACACGCGCGGCTTCGGCATGCAGGTTATTGCGGGCCAGATAGAGATCCAGTGCCTCGTTCAGGCCCTGGCGATAGCCGGACTCGATGATCTCCAGGTTCTGTTGCAGGTTGTCACGGCGCTGGGTATAGAGTTCCAGCAGCAAGCGCGCCTCCTGCAGGGCAAACCAGTTCTGCGCCAGGCTGGCCGCCAGCGCTTCGCGCTGCTCCACATAGGCGGCTTCGGCCGCGGCACGGTTCAGTTCCGCTTCTTTCTGGTCGGCACTGAGCTTGCCCCAGATATCCAGCGTCCAGCCCAGCGACAGATCCAGCGAGTCGCTGCGTTCGCTGTCCTCCTGGCGGCGACTGCCCAGCTCCAGTGACAACTGGGGATAACGGTCGGCCCCGGTGATACGCACCCGCTGCTGCGCCGACAGCCACTGCTGGCGCACGGCCGCCAGTGACGGGTTGCCTGACATGGCCTCATCGACCAGCTTGTTCAGCACCGGATCGTTCAGACCGGACAGCCAGCTGGGCGGCAACTCGTCAGAGTCGGCCTCGGCTTGCCAGGTCGGCGGCAGCTCGGGGGTTGGCGTCTGTAGTTCGGGTGGTGCACTGCAGGCGCTCAGCAGCGCCAGCAATGGCAATAGCAGGTAGGCGCGCACATCAGCTCCCTGTCTCAATACCTGTAGATCAGTCCTCTGAGCCTCATGGTAGAGGATTGTTCCCCTGGCAGCAGCGGCTTTTACATTTCTTTACGCTGCCGTTGACGTTCAATGGCCGGAACGGAGCACCTCATAGGCACGGCGCACCTCGATGAAGGCTTCACTGTCACCGCCCTTGTCCGGGTGCAAGCGTGCCGCCAGCTGACGATAGCGCTGACGTATCGTCTCCTGAGAAGCTCCCTCCTCCAGCTCCAGCACCAACAGGGCCTGCTGCCGTTCTCCCGGGTCGAAGCACTGCTTCCAGAAACCGTGCAACAGTTTCTGCACATCCTCGGCACTGGTGCTGCCCAGCTGCTGCCAGTCGAGATAGTACTCACGCAGACGGTCGCCGGCACCGGGCACACCGGCCTGTTCGGTAACGTCCTCGACGCCCTCCGTATAGAGGCGCACACTCAGCGGCGAGATTTCGACTCTGAGCTGTTCCTCGTACCAGAGCCGGGTCTGCAGCGTGTAGAGGCCATGCATGATCATGAAGTGCTTCTGAAACAGACGCAGCTGGTAATCTTCCGCCAGATCGGTGAAAACCTCATGACGCTCCAGTGCCTTCATCAAGCTGAACTCGCTGATCCCTTCGGGGTTCTGCCGCAACAGGTCGAGCAGTTCGGGCAGCAATGGATTGGATGTCAGGTCTGGGCACATGGAACGCTCCGGTTTCGACTTGGTGGACTGAGGCTGTCCAGTCGGCAAGCCCTTCTGGCACAATGCCCCTTACCCGAATCCGGCCAGGGACAGTTATCTCATGTTGTTGCGACTTTTTATCCTCCTTATCCTGACACCGGTTGTCCATGCCGCCGACTGGAAAAACATTCTCGACCTGGCCCCCGCGGGCAGCCAGGTCGCGCTGGTGGTGGAGCCGCTCAGTGCCAGCGCGCCACTGCAGATCCACTATCGCGATGACCGTTTTCTGCCGCCCGCCAGCACGCTCAAGCTGTTTACCGCCACCGCCGCCGAGCTTGAGCTGGGCACCGACTATCGTTTCGTAACCCGCCTCTGGCAACGCGGCCAGCAGCAGGGCGGCCGCTGGCAGGGCGACTGGCTGCTGGAGTTTCGCGGCGCGCCGGACCTGAACCGGCAACAGCTGGCCGAACTGCTCGGCACTTTGCGCGAGCGCAAGATTCGCGAGATCGACGGTGACCTGCTGATCGATACCGGCCATTTCAGCGGCTATGACCGGGCCATCGGCTGGCCCTGGAACAATCTGGGCGTTTGCTACAGTGCGCCGGCCGCCGCCCTGACGCTGGAGGGCAACTGCGTGGCCGCCAGCCTGACCAACGAAGGCAAGGATCGTCCCGCTCGCTTCTTTGTGCCGGCCCATCAACCGATCGACGTCACTTCGGAGGTTGTCGTCCGTGATCAGGCGAGCATCGACGCCGAACTCTGCGCGCTTGAGTCAGTGGTCGGCCCGGGCAATCGCTATCACCTGAGCGGCTGCATCAGTGACCGGCGCGAGGTACTGCCTCTCAATTTCGCCATCAATGATCCCATCGCCCACGGCAAATCGCTGATACGCCAGGAGTTGAGCCGGCTGGGCATAGTGCTGCGTGGAGAATTGCGTGTCGGCACCCGCGAGGGTAAGGGCTGGCAGTCATCTGCCCAGGTCCTGTCGGCCCCCCTGGCAACCTTGCTGACCGAAATGCTGCAGGACTCCGACAATCTGATCGCTGATCTGACGCTGAAAAACCTGGGCGCCGCAGACAGCGCCCCGGGCAGTTTCGCCCGCGGCGTGCAGGCGCTGAAGACCAGCATCCAGACGCATACGGGGATCGACCTGCAACTGACCAAGCTGACCGACGGCTCCGGGCTGTCGCGTGACAATCTGGTACAGGCACGGCAACTGGCCGAACTGCTGCAGTGGCTGGCCCGCCACCCCGGGATGACGACCTACCAGGCGCTGCCGGTTTCGGGTGAAAACGGCACGCTGAAATACCGCCGCAGCACCCGCCATGAACCGCTCAAGGGGGCCATCCAGGCGAAGAGCGGCACCGTTAACGGCAGCCGCAACCTGGCCGGCTATATCAATACCGCCTCGGGTGAGCGCTACGTGTTCGTCCTGATGCTGAGCGGCATCAGCCTGCCGCCGAAGATGCCGCGTCCCACGCCGGTCACGGTATTTGAAAAGTCACTGCTGGAATGGATCTACCACAACGGTTAACCGGCTGCGTCGAGCCGTTCAACCTCGGCCTGGCCATGCAGCTGTTCGGCCAGCGCCTCGGCGAATGCCGGCTCCTGTCCCAGCGGCAGTGACAGCTCCAGCCGTACCTGTTCGGTAAACTGCTGATCGTTGCGATTGATATCAAAGCCATTGAGCAAGGCATCGACGGCCGAGGTCAGGCTGTACGGGTAGGTCAGACGATAGTGCGCCTGAGGTTCCCGCGTTGCCAGCGGGGTCTGTTCCAGCACTGCGCGCACCGCCTGAGAATAGGCGCGCACCAGGCCGCCGGTACCCAGCTTGGTGCCGCCAAAGAAGCGGGTCACCACAACGCAGGCCTGGCCAACTTCGGCACCGGTCAGCACCGCCAGCATGGGTCGACCGGCCGTGCCCGAAGGCTCGCCATCGTCACTGCTGCCCAGTCCAGTCAACGCATGGGGTTCGCTCGCCACGAAGGCCCAGCAGTGGTGATTGGCGCCCGGAAAGCGGGTGCGCTGCCGCTCGATGAACGCCTTCGCCTCGGCTTCAGACTCGACCGGACACAGACTGGCAATGAAGCGGCTTTTCTTGACCTCGGTTTCGACCTCGGCTTCGTTCTGTGGAATCTTGTAGGCGCGGGCTGTGGACACGGGGGACTCTCGGGCAGACGGGGCTCAGCGTTGATGACAAGAAATGGAGCCCGGCATCATAACAAACTCCGCTTTCCAATCCGAACGCTCAAAACGACAAGACCCCCGTCATTGCGGAGGTCTTGGGTAACACGCCGGCTGCCGAGTCGGGGAAAGTCAGGCGATCCGAACGCGTTGTTCACTTGCCATGCTTGTGGGCATCTTCATTCATCAACTTGCGTACTTTCAGGAAGGCCCAGATCATCGCCGCCGCCATACCGGCAACACCCAGAAGGCTTGGCCACAGGGTTCCAAAGCTGTAAGTATCAATACCGAACATCGCAATCACCTGCTTCACTGTTTTCTAATGTTAGAATCAGAGTACTCCTATGCGACGTAGGGGTTATTGACTTGGCTCAAGCAAAATTGATCACTCCTTGAACAGCCACTTGAGCGTTTTTCATCCACTTGCAAATAAGGGTGAATTGCGCCATATCTGAACTATCAATACCGATGATAAAGGAGCACACCATGTACAAAAGCAAACACTGGACGCCCGAACAGATCAGTAAGATGAACGAAGAAAGCTTTTTGGTGGAAATGCTCGATATGTTCCAGTATTCCCCTTCCAATGAAGATGCCAGCTCCACTGAACAGATGCGCCAGAAACTCACCGCCATCGAAGACGCACTCAAGACCCGCCTGGATGCCAAGCGCGAAAGCTGATTAATCTTGCTCATCAGGCAGCGGCACGGCTGCCTGTTCCCTTTCCCCCTTGCTGCGACCTCCTGCCGCCCTGCAGCCGACTATTGCTTTAATCTTGCGACCTAAGCCAGCGGGCAGAGCTTAATGATCGATAAGTCATCATTTGATTTATCCAATTTAAATTTTGAATAATCAAAATCTTAATTAAACAATATAAATTCATATATTGATAACAAATAAGTCTATCCTGAAAGGCCGTATTTCCCCTTTGTAAACAGTCACTTACATCCTTGGATTTACAGCCGCAAACTGATCCCGCCAATACTGAAAAAACCTTTTAAATTCATAATATTACAGAGGAATTGATCAGCCCTTTTTCTTTGCACGGAGTCATGAGCGGTTATATAATGAGCAAGACGGGTTAATGATTAATCAGACAGGCATGGCGAATATGCAGGAAAAGGAAATCAAATTGCTGTTCAAGGCGGGAGTCTTTGAGTCCTGTCAGGCGATTCCGATCTCGATGTCGCGCGGCTGGACGCTGAAGTTCATCACCCGTGACCAGGAGGTGGTCACACTGAACCTGCAGCGCTCCAAAGGCGAGCGGGAGTTCAAGAGTCTGGATGGCGCATCGGCGGTCGCCAGGCGGATAGGCTTCGACTGGCTGAATGTACAGATCGGCGATCTGCAATGGCGTGAAAAGGTATCCTGAGCGCAGCCGACTTGGCGACAGGCACTCAGGGTTGTGCGAAGCACATCAATACTGACGAAGCTGCCTCAGGCAGGGCTCAGGAGCACACTCAGGGCTGCAGACGCTCCAGCTGCCATGCGCCTTCGACCAGGCTGTAGCGGAAGCGGTCATGCAGGCGGTTCTCGCGCCCCTGCCAGAACTCGATCTGATGCGGAACCAGGCGATAACCGCCCCAGGTTTCCGGGCAGGGAATCACTTCGCCGGCATGCGCCTGGTCCAGCTCATTGACCCGTTGCTCCAGGCTGGCTCGGTGGTCGATGGCATGGCTCTGGGTCGAAGCGGCCGCACTGAGCTGACTGCCTCGCGGACGCTGGTGAAAATAGGTTTCGCCATCCTGGTACGGCAACTGCTCTACCCGTCCCCGGATACGGACCTGCCGTTCCAGCCCACGCCAATAGAACATCAACTCCGCCTTCGGATTCTGCTGCAGCTGCTGCCCCTTGTCGCTGCGAAAATCGGTAAACCAGCAAAACCCCTCGCGATCGAAGCGCTTCAGCAGCACGATACGTGCGGCCGGCCAGCCATCGGCATCCGCAGTTGCCAGGGTCATCGAGGTGGCATCGTCAGGGTAAGCCTCCAGCGCGGCCTGCATCCAGCCACGGAACTGGTCCAGAGGATCGGCCAGCATGTCACGCCGGTGCAGACCAGCCGCCACATATTCACGACGCAGGGCACTGATTTCAGGGGTATTACTCATAGATCTCTCCAGTCGGATTGACTCAGGCCATTACTATAAACCATCACCTGGGGGTTATACTGCCCCTGATCATGCATGGAGCATTCTCGCCGCAATCGAAACATGGAGCCCGATCCGATGGCCTGCGTCCGACCCCGCCGCCCGCTCGTGGCGATCGTCGTCACCACTCTGCTGCTTGCCGGTTGTACCGGTAACGGCCAGCCGCGCCCTTTTCAGCTGAAAAACCTGGCCAAGTCCGAAATCGATATGGTCGCCGACCTGCACGTCGAGACCGTCAACAAGCTAGCGCGTG
The DNA here is from genome assembly GCA_963676805.2 of uncultured Marinobacterium sp. GTDB lineage: Bacteria > Pseudomonadota > Gammaproteobacteria > Pseudomonadales > Balneatricaceae > Marinobacterium. The sequence continues at coordinate 73,459 of CAXXYA010000001.1, forward strand.
AACTGACCATCAAGCTGTACAAGCGCAACCCGCGCGAGCTGGCCAAGGTGCCCGGCATGACCGTTGAGCGCCGGCTGGAGCTGCTGCTGGGCTCGCCAAGGCTGATTACCCACCCCGAACTCAACAATCTATATGCCGAAAAGGCCGTGCCACTGGCCTTCGACCCGGCGTTCAACGGAGACCGGGTGTTTGCGCTGATGGTGGGGGTCACCGGCATGCTGCACGCCTCCTACAGCTACCGCAACGAATTTTTCATGCTCAACGAGATGGACCAGCAGAAGCTCTACAACTCGGCACGCAACCTGGAAGCTGTCGCCTGGCGACTGAACACCTATCGCCAGCCCGACGGGACACCCTTCCTGCTCGCCAATGACCCGGCCAACCTCAGTTTTGAACGTCTGCTCGGCAAGTTGATCGCTCACCAGGACATGATGGCGCGGATCGTGTCCGACTCCACCAACCGCGCCATCAACACCGTGGTGCATGGCATCGCCTCAACCACGCTGCTGCCGATCTGAACCGCGCCGTCGGCTTGGCTGATATAACAGGACCGACCGGGCGTCAGCAGTCACGCAGCGGCTTGAGCACCCGGATATCGGCGATCTTGTGGTTTTCGTTCAGGAACAGGGTGACATCGGCCAGCTCCGGCATCTGTTCCAGCATGGCCCGGGTCAGCCGTTCGTAGTGCTGAATGAAACGCTGGATTTCGTTTCCGTTCATGATGCGCAGGTGATCGGTGGGCTGCTGGGTGTCATAGATGTACTGCACCCGCTCGGCGAGCTTTTTCTCCTGCAGTGAACGCCACTCGAAGACGGCGTCCATGCTCGGCACACAGAGCATCAGCAGCAGGTCCAAACGCGAGAACAGCTCGCGGTAAGGCCCCTTGAGCTGCTCGTTGACATAGCGGCGCCAGATGCCGTCCGGGTCCTCTTCGCGTTCCAGCTGATTGACCGGTTCGACCAGAGACGCGTCGGGCTGCGGCTGGGCCCCGACACACCAGCCCTCGAACACGATCAGGTCCGCGCCACCGACCCACTCCTGCCAGACAGAGTCCGGGCAACGGTCATCGATCGACTTGTCGAATACCGGGATCTTGGTTATCTGCTCGGGATCATCCGCACACAAGCTGTCGATGATATCGATGCCCAGGCCCACGTCATGAGTTCCAGGCACCCCTCGAGTCACGAACAGCGGATGGATCGCTTCGGCCATCGCCTCTCGGTCGGCACGGGTCTTGTACAGGTCATCGATGGAAAAGCCGACCACGCGCAGTCCAAAGCCTTCGCCCAGAATCACTTCCAGCAGGTTGAACAGGGTCGACTTGCCCGCCCCCTGGGCGCCATTGATGCCCAGCACCAGCGGCCCCTGCTGCTGGCGCTGTCGTGCCAGAATCCAGGCCGCCAGAGGAACATAGATCTCCTCGAACATCTCCTTGAGGCCGATATCCACCTTCAGCGATTCCAGCGTTGCGGCAAACGCCTGCTCCACCGCCTGGACAGCATGACGCCGCTCCTCTACCGACAAACAGAGTTGGTTGCGTGGCCATCGGGTCAAGATACTCATGCCATTTCCTGTACGCTTGTGAAAGGAGTGCTGTGGATAAGCGGCCAGTCTATACCAGTTGCCGCCGGGGGATAAGCGACCCTAGCCGTCCGCTTTCAGAGACCCGATGGCTGTGGATACCATTAGACTTTTCTCATATTATGAATCCATTCCCGGGCACGCGGCGTAGAAGCCGAGATATTCACAGCCTTCTGCTGTCGCCGACTTTCACCTCGTTGATCAAGGATCATCAATGCGTGATACCTTCCGCTTCCCCTCGTCGCCTACCCGCTGGCTGCCGCTGCTGATTCTGCTCGTTGCCGCCCTGATCACTTTTGTGCTGATTAAAACCAAGGACCAGCCCCAGGCGCAGGAAGCACAGATCAAGCGTTGGAATGTCAACAGCGTCACCCTGGCCGAGATCAGCGCCAGCCCCGAGCTGGAACTTTATGGCCAGTTCGAAGCCCCGCAGCTGACCCAGTTGAGCAGTGCGCTCAATGCCGATGTGCTGGAGATCCATGTCAGCGAGGGGGATCAGGTGGTGCAGGGAAGCCTGCTGTTGCAGCTGGACCCGCGCGAAGCCGAACTGATGCTGCGCCAGCGCCAGGCCGAACTGGCAGAGGTCGAAGCACGCATCGCGGCCGAACACAACCGCTATCGTAACGACCTGCGCTCGCTCAGGCTGGAGCAGGAAGTCCAGGCCCTGAACGAGCAGCGCGTCAGCCGCGCCGAGCGCCTGCAGGAACGCAAGCTGCTCAGCCAGGAACAGCTCGACAATACCCGCCTGACCACCCGCCAGCAGGCCCTGGCGATCCGCGCCCGCCAGCAGTCCATCAATGATCACCCCAACCGCCTGGCCCAGCTGAATGCCGAGCGCGAGCGCGCCCAGGCACTGGTCGACACCGCCCGGCTGGATCTGTCCCGCACCCGTATCAACGCCCCCTTCAAAGCTCGCATCGTCAGTATCGATACCGCGGTCGGCAACCGCACCCGCCCCGGAGACCGCCTGTTGACCGCCTATGACCTGGACCGCCTGCAACTGCGTGCGCAGGTTCCGGAACAGCTGCTGCCCACCTTGCGCCGGGGGCTGAACCAGGAAGCCGCCAAACGCGCCGGCCTGTCCGCCAGCGCCCGACTGAACGGCGCGCCGGTCAGCCTGTCGCTGGATCGCCTGGCGGCGCGAATCAATGCCGGCCAGGCCGGTGTCGATGCCCTGTTCAGTCTGGATGATCAGAACCCCTTGCCGGTGCCCGGACAAACCCTGAGCCTGAAACTGCAGCTGCCCGAACAGTCCGGCCTCTTTGCCCTGCCGCCGTCGGCCCTGTACGGCAGCGACCGTCTCTACCGGCTGGTTGACGATGACCGTCTCCAGGCCGTGCCGGTACAGGTGGTCGGCCAGCATCACCCCAAAGGGGGTGACGAACAGTTACTGGTCAGCAGCGCAGAACTGCAGGCCGGCGACCGGATCATCACCACCCAGCTGCCCAATGCGATCGGCGGGTTGCCGGTCCAGGTCGTGGAGTAAGTCATGCGGGGAATGATTGCGCTGTTCGCCGGCCACCGCGTCGCCGCCAACCTGCTGATGCTGTTGTTGATTCTGGCCGGCCTGTTCGGCCTGCGTAACCTCAACACCCAGTTCTTTCCTACCTTCGATCTCGATATCGTTACCGTGCAGGTGGTCTGGAGCGGCGCCACTGCCGAGGACGTGGAGCGCTCCATCCTGCTGCCGGTAGAGCAGGAACTGCGTTCGGTCAACGGCATCGACACGCTATATGCGACCGCCAATCAGGGCATGGCCTCCTTCCGCATCGAGCTGGAGGAAGATACCGACGTGGATTACGCCCTGACCGAAGTGCGGCAGAAAATCGACGCCATCCAGGCCGACCTGCCCAGCGACAGCGAAGAGCCGCTGGTGCAGAAGGTGATCCGTTACGAAGGGATCTCCGACGTCATCCTGACCTCCGACCGCGCCTCTCTGGAGGAGCTGCGACCACTGGCCTACCGGCTGGAACAGCAGCTGCTGGAGCGCGGCGTGCGCAAGATCGACTTCATCGGTCTGCCGGACGAGGAGATCGCCATTCAGGTTCCCCCGCGGCAACTGCAGCAACTGGGCCTGAGCTTCAGCGATATTGTGGGCCGTATCCGCCAGCAGAGCCTCGACCTGCCCGCCGGCACCGCGGCCCAGAGCGAGGGTGCCCGTCAGATCCGCAGCCTTGGCCAGCAACGGGATGCCGAGGGCTTCCGACAGTTGCCGCTGTTCACCGATGACCAGGGCAGACTGGTCAGAGTCGGCGACATTGCCGAGGTGGAGCAGCGCCCCCGGGATGCTCAGGTGCTGCTCTCCTGGCAAAACCAGCCGGCCATTCTGCTGCAGCTCAAGCGCACCGAAGCCGATGACACCCTGAAGGCGGCGGAAATCCTCAACACCTGGCTGGCCGAGATCCGCCCTGAGTTGCCGGCCGGCGCCCGGCTGATCGCCTTCAACGAGAGCTGGCAGCTGATCAGCGATCGCATTCAGTTGCTGATCAAGAACGGCATCAGCGGCCTGATTCTAGTGGTGCTGATCCTGTTCCTGTTCCTCAACGCCCGCGTCGCCTTCTGGGTCAGTGTTGGCATTCCGGTCTCGTTCATGTCTGCGCTGGCGGTACTCTGGGGGATCGGCGGTTCAATCAACATGATGTCCCTGTTCGCCTTCATCATGGCGCTGGGGATCATCGTCGATGACGCCATCGTCGTCGGCGAAGACACCCTGACCCATGTCCAGCGCGGCGAACCGGGCCTCCAGGCCGCCATCGGCGGTGCCAGACGCATGGCCGCGCCGGTAGTCGCCTCGTCGCTGACCACCATCGCCGCCTTCCTGCCGCTGCTGCTGGTGGGTGGCATCATCGGCAACATTCTGGTCGATATCCCCACTGTTGTGATCTGCGTGATCCTGGCCTCACTGCTGGAGTGCCTGCTGATCCTGCCCGGCCACCTGCATCACAGCCTGCGCTCGATCCACGACCTGCACCCCTCCAACCTTCGCCTGCGCCTGGACCGGGGCTTCAATCACTTCCGTGAAGCCCATTTCCGCCCCTTTGTCAGCCTGGCGCTGCACCATCGCGGCACCACCCTCGCCTGCGCCCTGGCGATGCTGATCATCGGTATCGGTCTGGTCGCCGGTGGCCGCCTGCAGTTCACCTTTTTCCCCAGTGTCGAGACCGACACCCTGACCGCCAACGTCAAGTTCGTGGCCGGTACCGAAGATGTCACCGTAGACCGTTTTCTGGCCCACCTGGACCAGACCCTGGCCGAAACCGACCGCGCGTTCGGGGGCGACCTGGTGAAGATCGCCCTGCGCGAGTCCGGCATGGCCAACTTCCCGCGCAGTTCCGCCACCGCCTTCACCGGCGAAGCCTACGGTTCCCTTTACGTTGAACTGACTCCGGCCGACAGCCGCAGCGTACGCAACCAGACATTGATCGACGCCTGGCGGGAACGCATCCGCCTGCCGGCCGGGGTGGAGAAATTCAGCATCGACCTGGCCCAGGCCGGCCCCCCGGGCAAGCCGATCGAAGTCAAGCTGACCGGGCCGGATATCGACACCCTCAAGCAGGCCTCGGTGGCGCTGCAGAACACGCTCAACCGCTACGCCGGCCTGTCCAATATCGACGACGACCTGCCCTGGGGCAGCTCGCAGCTGATCTACCAGCTGACCCCGGCAGCCGAAGCGACCGGCCTGACGCTGGAAACCCTGGGACGCCAGCTGCGTGCCGCCTTCGACGGCCAGCTGGTCCAGTCCTTTTATGAGGGCCGCGACGAAATCGAGGTGCGGGTGATGCTGCCGGACGACCAGCGCGACCGCCTAAGCACCCTGAGCTCGCTGCCGGTGGTATTGCCCGACGGCCGGGTTACCCCGATCGGCAACGTGGTCCAGTTTACCGCCCGTCCGGGCCTGGACAGTCTGCAGCGCATCGACGGACAGCTGGCGCTGAACGTCTCCGCCGACCTGGACGAAGCAGTCGCCAATGCCGACGAGATCATCGCCAGGCTGCAGGACGAAGCGCTGCCGGGACTGACCAGCCGCTATGGCATCCATGCCAGCTTCGAGGGCAAGAACCGTGACCAGCGCGAAACCCTGGCCGATATGAAGGCCGGTCTGCTGCTGGCGCTGGCGCTGATCTACATCATCCTGGCCTGGGTGTTCAGCGCCTGGAGCTGGCCACTGGTGGTCATGATGGCGATTCCGCTGGGCCTGACCGGCGCCATCTTCGGCCACCTGCTGACCGGGCTGGACCTGACCGTGCTGTCGCTGTTCGGCCTGTTCGGTCTGTCCGGCATCGTCATCAACGACTCCATCGTGCTGGTCACCTTCTACAAGCAGCTCAAGGCTCAGGGCATGGCGGTGCAGCAAGCCATTACCGAAGCCGCCTGCCAGCGCCTGCGCGCCGTTCTATTGACCTCGCTCACCACCATCGGCGGCCTGACACCGATACTCTTTGAAACTTCCCTGCAGGCACGCTTTCTAATACCCATGGCCACCTCGATCGTCTTCGGCCTGGCGTATGGCACCCTGCTGATACTGGTCGTGGTCCCCGCCATGCTCAGTCTGGTGGAAGAGTTCAAGCCACCTCGCTTCAGACTGGCCAGGCCCCAACCGTTAACCGATAAGGAGCAGTGAGATGACCCGGAATACCCGTATGGAACGCGACAGTCTGGGCTCGGTTGAAGTCCCTGCGGACGCCCTTTATGGCGCCCAGACCCAGCGCGCTGTGGATAACTTTCAGATCAGCGAACTGACGCTGCCCGCAGATTTCCTCGCTACCCTGGCCCAGATCAAGGTCGCCTGCGCCCGCGCCAACGCCGAACTTGGCCTGCTGAGCAAGGAAGCGGCCGATGCGATTCAGGCGGCCGCTGAACCGATTATCGCCGGTCGGCATCGGGAGCAGTTCCCAGTCGACCTGTTCCAGACCGGTTCCGGCACCAGTACCAATATGAACATGAACGAGGTGCTCGCCAGCCTGACCAAGCGGAACAGCGGAATGGACCTGCACCCGAACGATCAGATCAACATGAGCCAAAGCTCCAACGACGTGATTCCCACCTGCATCCACGTCAGCGCCCTGTTACAGCTGGAAAACCGGGTACTGCCCGCACTGCACCACCTGGTGGGTATGCTGATGCGCAAGCGCTCCACCGTGATGCATATCGTCAAAACCGGCCGCACTCACCTGATGGATGCCATGCCGATCCGCATGGATCAGGAGATCTCCGGCTGGCTGCAACAGGTACAGGACTGCATCAGCCGGCTGGAAAACGTGCGTCCCCGTCTGGTCCAGGTCGCTCAGGGCGGCACCGCGGTCGGCACCGGCGTCAACGCCCCCAGGACCTTTGCCCGCCTGTTCTGCCGCCACCTGAGCGTGCGCACCGGCCTGACACTGCAGCCGGCTGCCAATCATTTCAGCGCTCAGGCTTCACAGGACACCGCCGTCGAGCTGTCCGGCCAGCTGAAGACCTGCGCCACCATGCTGATGAAAATCGCCAACGACCTGCGCTGGATGAACTCCGGCCCGCTGGCGGGGCTCGGCGAAATCGCCCTGCCGACGCTGCAGCCGGGCTCGTCAATCATGCCCGGCAAGGTCAACCCAGTGATCTCCGAAGCGGTGATGATGGCCGCCGCCCAGGTGTGCGGCAACGACACCAGCATCAGCATCTGCGCCCAGCACGGCAACTTCCAGCTCAACACCATGCTGCCGTTGATCGGCTACAACCTGCTGCAGAGCGAACAGCTGGTGGCCAATGCCGCCATCGCCCTCGCCGACAAGGCGATCAGCGACTTTACCGTCAACACGTCCCACATTGAGTCCACCCTGGCGCGCAACCCGGTACTGGTCACCGCCCTGAACCCGGTGCTCGGCTACGAGCGCGCGGCGGCGCTGGCCAAGCAGGCCTATGCCGAATGTCGGCCGATTATCGACGTGGTGGTGGAACAGACCGACCTGGAGCGCGAAGAGGTCGAGAACCTGCTCAACCCACGTCACCTTACTGGCGCCGAATAGGCGCCATCCGCTATACTTTCGCCCCTGAATGTGACCGAAAACCCTGCACTTTGCAGGGTCTGACAGGAAAAGCGCATGAATCTCGATCTCGACAAACTCCAGCCCTACCCGTTTGAAAAGCTGGCCGTTCTCAAGTCCGGAGTCCAGCCGCCGAGCAGCCTTGAGCATATCTCGCTCGGCATCGGCGAACCCAAGCACCCGGCACCGCCCTTCGTGCAGGAAGTGCTGGCGGATAACTTGGGCTGTCTGTCGAACTATCCGACCACCAAGGGGATGCTCGAGCTGCGCCAGGCGATCGCCGGCTGGTGCGAGCGCCGTTTCGAACTGCCCGACGGCAGCATGGACGCCGAGCGCCATGTCCTGCCGGTCAACGGCACCCGTGAAGCGATTTTTGCCTTCACTCAGGCCGCCGTCACACGCAAGCCCGATGCGCTGGTCCTGACCCCCAACCCCTTCTACCAGATCTACGAAGGGGCCGCTTTCCTGGCCGGGGCCGAACCCTGGTATCTGAACTGCCTGCCGGAAAACGGCTTCATTCCGGATTATGATGCGATTCCGGCCGATGTCTGGCAGCGCTGTCAGCTGCTGTTCGTCTGCTCGCCGGGCAACCCGACCGGTGCCGTCCACAGCCTAGACACGCTGAAAAAGCTGATCGCGCTCGCCGACGAGCATGATTTCATCATCTGCTCCGACGAGTGCTATTCCGAGCTCTATCCGGACGAGAACAATAAGCCGGCCGGCCTGCTGCAGGCCTGCGCCGAACTGGGCCGCCTCGACTTTGCCCGCTGCATCGTATTCCACAGCCTGTCCAAGCGTTCCAACCTGCCGGGGCTGCGCTCCGGTTTCATCGCCGGCGACGCCCGCCTGCTGGAACCTTTCCTGCTGTACCGTACCTATCACGGCTGCTCGATGCCGATCCAGCATCAGCTGGCATCCATCGCCGCCTGGAACGACGAAGCGCACGTACTGGAGAACCGCAGCCAGTATCGCCACAAGTTCGAAGCCGTTCTGCGCGTGCTGCAACCGGTGATGGACGTAAAACAATCTGACGCCAGCTTCTATCTCTGGGCGCCAACCCCGATCGCCGATGACGAATTCACCCGCGGCCTGTTCGAGCAGCAGAACCTGACCGTGCTGCCGGGGCGCTACCTGTGCCGCGAAGTGGATGGTGTTCTGCCGGGAGCCAACTACGTGCGCATGGCCCTGGTCGCCACGGTATCCGAGTGTGTCGAGGCGGCCGAACGCATTCGCCGCTATATTGAATCCTTGTAAGGGGCCCGACGTGACCACCATCTACGGAATCAGTAACTGCGACACGGTACGCAAGGCGCGCAAATGGCTGGAAGCCGAATCCATCGCGTTCGACTTCCATGATTTTCGCAAACAGGGCCTGAGCGCCGAACAGGTCGAGCGCTGGTGCGCCGCCGCAGGTCTGGACAGGGTGCTGAACAAGCGCGGCACCACCTGGCGTCAGCTGCCGGATGCAGTCAAGGCCAACACCGACGAAGCCGCCCTGAAGGCACTGCTGGTGGAGCAGCCGACGCTGATCAAGCGCCCGGTGCTGGAGCTGGACGACGGCCGTATCGAGATCGGTTTCAAGGCGGAGCAGTATGCGGCCCTTTTCGGCCTCTGAGCCCGCGGCCGCTGACGACCGAACATATAACGAACACCACTTTTGAATTATTGAACAACGGAGTAAACGATGGCGAATTTCGCATTTGGTCTGGGTGTAGGGTCTAAGTCTTCTGCCGGCGACTGGCTGGAGGTGTACTACAACGCCCCGCTGCTGAACGCTGACGACGCCCTGATTGCCGCCGTGGCCGACAAGGTGGGTTACGCAGGCGGCAACCAGGCGATCGAACTGAACGCCAGCCAGCTGAAGTCTCTGGAAGCGGCTTTCCTGTCCGTGGACGCCGAGGCTCAGGCCGAAGTGGTCGAAATCCTGGAAGGCACCCAGCAGCCGCTGGTGCTGTGCATCCTGGAAACCGACGCCGCGCCGCAGACCACCGCCGAGGTGTACCTGAAACTGTCCCTGCTGTCGCATCGTCTGGTCAAGCCGCACGGCATCGACCTGAGCGGCATGTTCCCGCTGCTGCCGAACGTCGCCTGGACCAATGAAGGTGCCGTGGCGCTGGAAGATCTGCCGCGTCGTCAGCTGTCGGCCCGTGCTCAGGGACGTGTGCTGGACGTTCAGTCCGTGGACAAGTTCCCGAAAATGGCCAACTACGCGGTACCGGCCGGCATCCGTATCGGTGACGCTTCTCGCATCCGTCTGGGTGCGCACGTGGGCGAAGGCACCACCGTGATGCACGAAGGCTTCATCAACTTCAACGCCGGTACCCTGGGCGTGAGCATGGTCGAAGGCCGCATCTCGGCCGGTGTCGTTGTCGGCAACGGTTCCGATATCGGTGGCGGCGCCTCTACCATGGGCACCCTGTCCGGCGGCAACAACGTGGTGATCTCCGTCGGTGAAAACTGCCTGCTGGGCGCCAACGCCGGTCTCGGTCTGCCGCTGGGCGACCGCTGCACCATCGAAGCGGGTCTGTACGTCACCGGCGGCTCCAAGGTGACCCTGCTGGATGACCAGAACAACGAAGTGGGCGTGGTCAAGGCTGGCGAACTGGCCGGCAAGCCGGACCTGCTGTTCCGCCGCAACTCTCAGAACGGTCGCATCGAGGTGAAAACCAACAAGAGCGCGATCGAACTGAACGCCGAGCTGCACAAGCACAACTAAGCGCTCGCCATACGCCCTTCACTACCCCGCACGCCTGACGGCCTGCGGGGTTTTATCCGTTTGCAACGCAGGACACCGTCATGACACAGCTTTCGCCGACACTAGAACTGGCCAGGGATCTGATCAGCCGCCCCTCGGTCACGCCGGAAGATGCCGGCTGCCAGGAACTGATGATCAGCCGACTCGAGGCACTGGGCTTCAGGATCGAACGACTGCCCTTCGAAGAGGTGACCAACTTCTGGGCCCGTCGCGGTGACAGCGGTCCGGTATTCTGCTTTGCCGGCCATACCGACGTGGTGCCGACCGGCCCCGAAGAACAGTGGCTGTTCCCGCCGTTCGAGCCGACCATTGAGGAAGGCCTCCTGTACGGCCGCGGTGCCGCCGACATGAAGGGTAGCCTGGCGGCGTTCGTCACCGCAGTGGAACGCTTCGTCGAACACCACCCGGACCACAAGGGCTCCATCGCCCTGCTGATCACCAGTGACGAGGAAGGCCCTTTCATTAACGGCACCACCCGCGTCATCGATCACCTGGAAGCACGTAACGAGAAGATCGACTGGTGCATCGTCGGCGAACCGTCCAGCACCGAAAAGGTCGGCGACATTATCAAGAACGGTCGCCGCGGCTCCCTCAGCGGTACGCTGAAGGTACGCGGCATTCAGGGCCACGTGGCCTACCCGCACCTGGTACGCAACCCGATCCACGAGGCGGCACCGGCTCTGGCCGAACTGTCTGCCACCGTCTGGGACGAAGGCAACGACTTCTTCCCGCCAACCAGCTTCCAGATCTCCAATATCCATGCCGGCACCGGCGCCACCAACGTGGTCCCGGGCGAAGTGGAAGTCGCCTTCAATTTCCGCTTCTCGACCGAAGTCACCGCCGACGAACTCAAGGTGCGCGTGCGTGACATCCTCGACAAACATGGCCTGGAGTGGGATATCGACTGGATTCTGTCCGGCAACCCCTTCCTGACCGCCGCCGGCGACCTCGTCGATGCCAGCCGCAAGGCGATCAAGACCATCATGGGCTATGACACCGAGCTGTCCACCTCCGGCGGCACCTCCGACGGCCGTTTTATCGCGCCGACCGGGGCTCAGGTGGTGGAGCTGGGGCCGGTCAATGCCACCATCCACAAGATCAATGAGCACGTGCGTGCCAGCGACCTTGATGACCTCTCGGCGCTGTACGAGAACATCCTCGCCCGACTGCTGGCCAACGCATGAACATGCCTCCGCTGATCTGCCCGGTCTGCGGCGAACCGCTGCAGGCTGTGGATAAAACCCTGCGCTGCGCCAACAACCACAGCTTTGACCGGGCCCGTCAGGGCTACTGGAACCTGCTGCTGGCGCAGAAGAAACGCAGCAAGGCTCCCGGCGATAACGCCGAGATGGTCCAGGCCCGCCAGCGCTTTCTGGAGGCCGGACACTATGCTCCCCTGAGCGAGGCGATCGCTGAACTGCTGAAGGCTCGGCTGCCCGCAGTCGACACGGCCAATCTGCTCGACCTCGGCTGCGGCGAGGGCTGGTACACCGACCGCCTGCAGCGCCAGCTGGGCGGTACGATGACCGGACTGGATATCTCCAAGGACGCGGTCAAGGCGGCCTGCCGCCGCAACCCGGCGATCACCTGGATGGTGGCCACCGGCGCCGATATTCCCCTGGCCGCCGAATCGGTGGATGCCGCTACGCTGATTTTCAGCCGCCTGATGCCCGGCCCGACCGCCAAGGTGCTCAAGCCCGGCGGGCTGCTGCTGGTGGTTTACCCCGGCCCCGACCACCTGATGGCACTACGCCAGCTGATCTACACCGAAGTCCGGACAGGCTCCGGTTTTGATCCGGCGGCGCAACTGGCCGAATTGTTCGAACCGGTCGCCGAACAGTCACTGACTTTCACCTTCAACCTGAACAGCGCCTCAGCCATACAGGACCTGCTGGCGATGACCCCGCATGGACAGCGTCTCAACGCCGAAGCCCGCGCCCGTATTGAAGCCTGTCAGCAGCTGCTGGAGCAGGCCGACTTCCGCCTGGCGCTGTTCCGCAAACGCACCGCCTAGGCAGCGACCTCACGGGATGCGAGCAAACGCCCTCAAAGTCCGCCTCCGTCGGCGCGCCCAGGACCCCAGAGGCAACCTGCGCACACTGATGAGCGGCGCCTTGCTATTCTTCAGCGGGCTGGGCGGCATAATGCTGGCGCAATACGGTCTGCCGCCGGGGCTGAAGGCGGAATTTCTCGCGCTGGCCGGCTTGATCCTGATGGTGGCCGGCAGCATACTCGCCCTGCTGGGCTACCTGAGCCTGAGCCTTTTACGAATCTGGCACCTTCTGGACGATGATGATGAGCAACGAACCCCGCCACCCCGACATTGAGATCTACATCAAGAACCGCTCCCTGGAGCAGATCCTTGCCTGGCTGCGGGAACGCTGCGACAGCCTTGAGGCCCAGCACAGCAGTGGCGGTACCCACGCATTTAAAGCCGTGCTGGACGGCGTCAAGGTACCGGTCATGATCCACGAAAAGGCGGTGGGCAAGGCCTGGATCAGCGTCTGGTTCCGCTCCGATGCCACTCCCTGGGTCCGTGATCTGGACTGTGCCGAAGAGGTCGCCAAGTCGCTGGATACCCAGGTGCGCTGCATCGTGTCCGGCTGGCAGGACGGCGATGAACCCGATGAATGGTGGAAAATAGAAGGCAGCGAGGTGGAAAAGATCCACTGGCGTACCGAATAGGAGGCTCATCATGGCCATCGAACTTACCCCTCTGCACGCTCTGCTGCTCGATGGTCAAGGAGGCGCCCGCCCCCTGACGGCGGCGGAGATGGATAGCTGGACACCGGCACAGGGCACGCTCTGGCTGCACCTGGACTATACAGAGGAACAAGCGCGCCTTTGGCTGGAAAGAGACAGCCGACTGCCGGAGCTGGCGGTCGACGCCCTGCTGGCGGAAAACACCCGCCCCCGCGCCGCCGTGCTGGGGGAACACCTGCTGCTGGCGCTGCGTGGCGTCAACACCAATCCCGGTGCCGACCCCGAAGACATGGTCTCCATCCGCTTGTGCATCTCTGACCGCCGTATCATCTCCACCCGTAAGCGCAGACTGATGTCAGTCAGCCGCATGCTGGAGGACCTGCAGCAGGGCTGCGGCCCCGCCGACAGCGCCGAGCTCCTCGTGCAGCTCAATGACCGCCTGGTAGAGCGCATGGGCACCACGGTGGAGAACCTGGACGACCAGCTGTCCGAACTGGAACTGGACCTGCTCACCGAACCCGGCAGCGAGATGCGTCATGCGGTGCGCAACCTGCGCCGGCAGAGCATCAGCCTGCGCCGCTACTATGCGCCCCAGCGCGATGCCTTCAACCAGCTGCAAAGCGAACGCCTGAGCTGGCTGACCACCGACACCAAGCTGGCACTGCGCGAAATCAGCGACCGCCTGCTGCGACATATCGAAGATCTGGACATGCTGCGTGAACGTGCCGCCATGGCACAGGAAGAGCTGACCAGTCTTCAGGGCGAGCAGCTCAACCAGCGCATGTACGTGCTCTCGATCATCTCGGCGATCTTCCTGCCACTGGGCTTTTTGACCGGTCTGCTGGGGATCAACGTGGGGGGCATCCCCGGTGCCGACAACGAGCACGCCTTCCAGATGTTTCTCGGCGGCCTGACGGTAATGGTAGCAGGCCTGTTCGGACTATTCCGGCGCTGGCGCTGGCTCTGAGCGCACCGCCCTCGGTTCAATGACGATCAGTCGAGTCCCGTGGCCTGAAGCGCGGCCAGCTGCCTGAAGAAGGCCTCCCCCCCAGAACCCACAGAACCCACAGAGCGCGCTTACAGGACGACTTCTCTGATATCCACTCAGGAACAGAGATAAAAGCGAAAAACGCTCAGAAGCGCAGCGTTGAGGCTTATATCAGGCTTCGATGCTGATACTCTGCCGAGCCGTGTCGATCTGGCCCGCCAGATCACTGGCCGCATACAGCGCCACCTGTTCAAAACGGTCGGAGGCCAGCGCCTGGGCGCGCGGCGTGCGGGACTGCACATCGAGCCGGCTAACCAGAAAGGCGTAGTCGCCGGGAACAGGGTCGTTGATCGAGTGGTTGAGCCGATCGACCACCTGGGGCGTATGCAGCTGTACCGGATCGGGATAGTTCAACGCCGCCTCCGGCAGAGCGAACCCCTCGCCGGGCACCTGCTGAGGCTGCGGACGGTAGATCTCCTGATTGGAGGCGATCAGGCTGAGCAGAAACGCGAACTGCGCCCCGTTGGGCGACTGCACCGCCTGTGGCAGCGAGGCCGTATAGGTCTCGATTCGTGCTTGTATTCTGTCAGTCTGCATCTTACCTCCGCTGGAGCTGGTATTATCGGCAACTGACTGTAATTCTTTACATTTTTCTTCGACTATTTGTTCGATCAAAAGGCAGGTGGATCATGGGACGCTGGCGACCGCCACAACCGAAAAGCTCACCCTATATTACTCAGGCAGGCTACGAGCGACTTAACGACGAGTTGAAGTACCTGTGGAAGGTAAAACGCCCCGAAGTGACCCAAGCCGTCAAGGAAGCCGCTGCCCAGGGCGATCGTTCGGAAAACGCCGAATACATCTATGGCAAAAAGCAGCTGCGTGAAATCGACCGCCGGGTGCGCTATCTGTCCAAACGACTGGAACATATCAAGGTGGTGGACCGCGCTCCGGACGATACCAGCCGCGTATTCTTCGGCGCCTGGGTCACGCTGGCGGATGAAGAGGACAACGAACGCCGCTATCGCATCGTGGGCGCCGACGAGATCGACCCGGCCAAGGGCTATATCAGTATAGACGCTCCTCTGTCACGGCAGCTGCTGAAGAAACAGGTCGGCGATGAGGTTTCGATGCCGCGTGGTGATGAAGACGAACTCTGGCTGGAGATCATCGAGATCGAATACTGACAGACGGACACGCGAAAACTCGGCAGGGAAGCCGAAGCGTTGTAACGAAAACGTGAAAATCAGGCAGCAAACCGGGAAGAGAAATAAGTGAAACCGGAAGTGGTGGGTCGTATAGGACTTGAACCTATGACCAATTGGTTAAAAGCCAACTGCTCTACCAACTGAGCTAACGACCCTCCGGTTGCGAAGAGTGGTGGGTCGTATAGGACTTGAACCTATGACCAATTGGTTAAAAGCCAACTGCTCTACCAACTGAGCTAACGACCCGCTCTTTGCAGTGACCATGCCAGACAGGCAAGGTCTTCATGATTTGGCTCCTCGAGCTGGACTCGAACCAGCGACCAATAGATTAACAGTCTACTGCTCTACCAACTGAGCTATCGAGGAACTGCTCAAATCATCATCCTAAATGGCGGAGGGGCAGGGATTCGAACCCTGGGAGCCTCTCGACTCGTCGGTTTTCAAGACCGGTGCTTTCGACCACTCAGCCACCCCTCCAAAGGATGGGCGCAGATTTTATAGCGTTCAGATTTTCTGTCAACACCCTTTGCGAAAAAAATTTCATAATTTACTGAAATGGTTAAATTTTTACCTGCTGTTCACCCAGTTCAGACAGCGGACGCGGTGCCGAGAACAGATAGCCCTGCAGCTCGTCACAGCCCCGCTCACGGAGGAAGTCGGCCTGCGCCGGCGTCTCGACCCCTTCCGCCACCACCTGCAGCCCCAGCGAGTGGGCCAGCACGATGATGGTTTCCACGATCACCCGGTCGTCGGCATCGGTTTCGATATCGCGAACGAAAGAGCGGTCGATCTTCAGATAGTCGATCGGCAGGCGCTTGAGGTACTCCAGCGACGAATAACCGGTGCCAAAGTCATCAATCGCCACTTCCACCCCCAACGCCTGCACCTCTTCCAGCTGAGCGGCCGTGGTCTGGAAACTCTCGACCAGCGCGCTTTCGGTCACCTCGATACAGAGCTGCTCGGGCAACAGATGATACTGTTCGATGATCGCCTTCAGCGTCTCGGCCCAATTGCCGGTCTGAAACTGACGCGGCGACAGGTTGATGCTGACCTGCCGGCCCCGCATCACCTCGGCAGACAGGTCTTGCGCCACCTGGTGCAGCAGCCAGTCCGTCATCTGCCCCAGCACCTCGGTGCTCTCGGCAACGGGGATGAACTCGACCGGCGACACCGGTCCCAGCTCTTCACTGTGCCAGCGCAGCAGGGCCTCATAACCGGTCACTTTCCGGCTGCCCGAGCGCACCCTGGGCTGGTACACCAGACTCAACTCCTGGCGCTCCAGGGCCTGATTGAGCCCGGTCTTGATCTTCACCACACGCTGATTACGCGCGTTGATCTGTGGGTCGAAGAAGGCGTAACGCCCCCGCCCCTGCTCCTTGGCGAAATACATCGCGGCGTCGGCATGTCCCAGCAGCGTATCCCGGTCAAGGCCGTCACGCGGATAACTGACCATGCCGATACTGCAGCCGATCTGCATCTTCTGCCCATCGATCACGAAAGGCTTGCGCAACTGCCTGATCAGCTTCTCTGCCACCGTTACCAGATCAGCATCCTGCCGGACCTTCGGCACCAGGATGGTGAACTCATCGCCTCCCAGACGGAAAGCCTGATCGGTCTCACGCAGGCTGCTGCGCAACCGTCGGGCGACCTCACACAGCAGCTTGTCGCCGGCCGCATGACCGAAGCTGTCATTGACCTCCTTGAACAGGTCCAGATCGATGAACAGCAGGCCAAACGGCTCCGCGTAACGCTCGCCCCGTTTCAGGGCTTCCGCCACCATGCGCATGAATTCGGTACGGTTGTAGAGGCCGGTCAGGGTGTCGTGATAGGCCAGCAGGTGCAGATCCCGCTCCGATTTCTTCTCCTCGGTGATGTCCTGAAAAATGCCGAAATAGCCGTCCAGTTCACCACGCCGGTTGACGATGGTGCTGATCGACAGGCGCACCGGGTAACACTGGTCATCTGAGCGCCGGTTGATCAGCTCACCGCTCCACTTGCCCTGACACCTGATCGCCTGCCACATGCGGCTGTAGAAGTCTTCGCCCTGCCGATCTGACCGCTGTAGCGAGGGCGACTGGCCGAGCAGCTGATCGCGGCTGTAGCCGGTCATCTCCACCAGTGACTGATTGACATCGACAATACGGTTATCGGCGTCGGTGATCATGATCCCTTCGGTGGTGTGCTCGAAAATCCGTTGCGCAATGCGGGCCAGGTTTTCGTTGCGCTCCTGTTCAGTGACGTCGGTGGCCACGGTGCAGATGGCATAGGTGTCACCGTCCTCATTCACCAGCGGAAACTTGACCATGAACCAGTTGTGCATCTCGCCCTGCACCGGGAAACTGATATGGAACTGGCGCGCCTCACGACTTTCCAGCACCTTGCTGTCATGCTTGGTGATCTCGCTGGCATAGGGCTCGGGCAGTACGTCAAATACCGTAGTACCGGCTTCATCCGGCTCCCCCAGCACTTCCACGAAGCGTTCATTGACCAGACGGTAGTGTCCCTGTGGATTCTTGATGTAGACCATGGAGGGGATAAAACGGAGGATATTTTCCATCTGCCGATTGGCCCGCACCAGCTGGGAGCGGTTCTGCTCCAGCCGATCCGCCATCTGGTCCAGAATCTTGCCGATCAGGCTCAGCTCATCCTTGCCCGTCAGCTGCGTACGACAGCTGAAATCATCGGCGGCGAGTCCCTGTACCGTTCGTGTAATCAGTCCCAGACGCCGGTTGACCGCCCGCTCGACCAGCAGCCAGGCCAGCGCCGCCAGCAGCACCACGACAAACCCGACCCACAGGAAAAGGCTGTCCAGCCGGTGGTAGATCTGGCTCAGGGTGCGGTCGACATCCACTTCCACGATCACCAGTCCTCTGCGCTCTCGAAAGCCGTTTTCTGGATCGGGATAGAGATAGGGGGCCGCGCCATAGATGGTATTTTCCCCGTCCTGCTGACGCTGATAGACCGGCTTCCATCCCCTTTGCACCTGCTCGATCAAGGCTTGTTCATAGTGAACCGGCACTGCGCGAAACGGCTCGCCCACATAGGACAACTGGCTGGCGGCCACGACCTTGCCTCTGGCGTCGACCAGCAGCAGGTTTTTCACTTCACTGTGAGCGCTGGTAGCCGCGATCTCTCGTCGCAACCCTTCGATATCGCTCTTGCTGAGCAGGTACTCGGTCGTGCCCTGCAGGCGGTTCAACGTTGACCTGAGTCCCGACTCCAGATTCTGATAGAGCAGCTCGCCCACGAAGGGCTTGATTACGGCAAAGGAGAGCACCAGCATCAGCAACGCAAATATCAGGATGGTTGCGGGAACGACACGACGCAGGGGAATGTTGCTGATAAGTTTCATGTGTCGGGATATCGGCTGTAAATCAGCCCCTCCATCTCAGGCACAACATCGATCAACTGGTGCTGATACATGGTCTCTGCCAGCTTCCTGGCCTGATGCAGCAAGGGTGGATCGACCCTGTTCATCAATTCGCGGCTGCGCGACCAGCCGGGCCACTCCAGTCCTTTCTTGCTCAGCATGATTTCATCCGGGGTCAGTTTCAGCCGCCTGGCCATCAGACGTGCGCTGGGCTCGGGCTGTGAACGAATCAGATCCAGGCTGTGCTGCCAGGCGCGGATCAGATGCTGTACCTGATCATGATGACTCTCCAGCAAAGACTCACGCACCACCAGGACATCCACAATCTCTCCCGGGATCCGGCTGGAATCGAACACCTGCACCGCGCCGACCTCCAGCAACTGCTGCCGTACCGGGTCAAAGGTGACGACAGCATCCACATCCCCGCGGATGAACGCCTCGCGATGCTCATTGACTTCCATCCGTATCACCTCCACATCCGCAGGCGACATCTGCTGCAGATTCAGGGCGCGCGACAGCATATAGGCTCCCAGAGCCGTGGCTTCCACGCCGATACGGTGGCCACGCAACCCCTCGATCGACTCCACCCCCGGCCGCGCCAGAATCACATCGGCACCATTGGAGATATCCGCGACCTGCACGATCACCGGCTTCAATCCGACGGCTCTCAGGCTGATGACTTCATCCAGAGTCAGCGCCGCGGCATCGATGGCCCCATTACGGAAAGCGCGCATCACCTCACTGGCGGACAGCAGCTCGACCAGTACCACCTGGTCATCGTCCAGCAGCTTGCGCTCCCGAGCCAGATAAAGGGGTTCATACCCGGGCCAGAGATTGGTGCCCAGTTTCAAAGGTGGCCTCGGTGAAGGCTGGCAGCTGGCCAGGACAACCAGCAGCGGCAGGAGACAGCAGAACCGAATCCAGGCAGACGGAATCTTCAAGGCATGCTCCACTTGACGTTAAATTACGACATTTTATCCCAAAACGGACGTTCGAATCTCTGCTCAGATCAATACATTTTAGCGTGCCGAGAGGGCCGGTACGACCCCATAATGCGTGCGGGAAGCGACCTGGAGCAACACTTTGCACACAATTTTGCTCACAACTTGCAGCGATAACGACAACTGTTGAAAACCCCCGAAATTTTGCTCACACATTCTGTGCACAACTATCGGGATAAGTTTTGGACAGAGTGGAAAGCAAACAAATAAACCATTGATTTATAAGGATTTAATAAAAGCGTACATTTCTTGATCGAGCAGGTGATAGTTTTAATTCAAGCCTGTTTGTCAACCCCGTCCGACTGGCTATTTTCCAACCAAAACGGGCTCTCCTGGCAATAATCAAGTATTCTTTTCCACACTTATCACCATGAGGATCTGATGATTACCAACCAGTCCGGCACTCTGTTGATAACCGATGTCAGTCTCCCGGCATCAGACGCCTGGCCATCCACCAGGTCTCCTGCCAATAGGGGTTATCCAGACGTGAGATCATCACCCCGCGACTGGCCGAGGCGTGCATGAATTCGCCGTTGCCGAGATAGATGCCGGCGTGATGCTGCCGCCAGCCGGTTTTGAAAAAGAGCAGGTCGGCCGGCTGCAGTCGATGGGCAGCCACCTTGCGCCCCTGAAGAGCCTGCTGTTCGGTGGTCCTGGGCAACAGCCGTCCATCCAGCTGCAGAAAAACCTGCTGGATAAAGCCTGAACAGTCCACACCACGGCTGTCATCACCTCCGAACCGATAGGGGGTGCCTTTCCACTCGGCATAAGACAGCAGCAGCCGGTTGCGCACCGGATCGTTATAGTGACCCTGCTCAATCACGGGGGGGGAGCCGGCACAGCCGACCAGCAGCAGTCCGGTGAGCGTGATGGGGACAAGCAGGTAGCGCATGAACACGGACATCGTCTCTCCCTGTCACCAGCGAATGGAAAAGTACATGCCTGACAATTTAGCAAAGGCCATAACCACCTGTCTGCGGCCCGCAACAACAAAGTGACCTTATATAAAGGTAGGGCTGCCCCCACCTGCCTTCTGGTGCTCCTGCAGCATCACCACAACCAGGCCCGCTCCAGGCACCGGACCGAGAAAAAACCGGCCCCATCAAGCCCTCGAACGGCCGATTGACGCAACCTGGCCGACAGCTGCTTACTATCCACAGAAACTGTGGACAACCGTCTGAACAACCTCGGCACAGCTCAGGCGATGCCGCGACAACAGGGACTTTGCTCTGCGCGTACACTTTACATCCTCAGCCACGCCATAATTTGCTAGGATTCGTGCACACATGACCATGCGAGAAATCAACGTGTTTGCTGAACTGATGCTGCATGACCGCCTGCTCAAGGCGATCGACAAACTGGGGTTTACTCAGCCCACTCCCGTACAACAGGCGGCCCTGCCCGAAGCCCTGGCCGGTCACGACCTGATCGTGGGCGCGGAGACCGGAAGCGGCAAGACGCTCGCGTTCGTGCTGCCGATGCTCCAGCACTTTCTGGACGCCCCGGCACCCAACACCGGCACCCGCGGCCTGATCCTGACCCCTACCCGTGAACTGGCCGAGCAGGTCTGCCAGGCGGTCAAGGATATGGCCGCCTTTACCCGCATCGGTGCGATGACCGTGTGCGGCGGCACCGGCTTCAAGGAGCAGGCCGCCGAGATGCGCAAGAATCCGGAAATTCTGGTTGCCACCCCCGGGCGTCTTGCCGAACATCTGGAGCGTCAGACCCTGGACTTTGACGACCTTGAGTTCCTGATCCTGGATGAAGCCGACCGGATGCTGGACATGGGCTTCCGCGACGAGGTGATGGCGATCGTTGATATCTGCCGGGCCGAACGGCAATCGATGGTATTTTCCGCCACCCTGACCCACCGTGGCGTACGCGCCCTGCTGCCCGAGGTGCTTAACGAGCCCAAGGAACTGCTGCTGAACACGCCGCAGAACGCTCAGGAGAAAATCCGCCAGCAGATCATTCTGGCCGATGACGACAAGCACAAGGAACGTCTGGTGGAGTGGCTGCTGGCCCACGAGGACTATGACAAGGCGATCATCTTCACCAACACCCGCGACAAGGCACAATGGCTGGCCAAGAGCCTGCAGCGACAGAACCGCCGCTCCGGGGTATTGCACGGGGAGATGAGTCAGGACGAGCGCAAGCACGTGATGAGCCTGATGCGAAGCGGCAAGATCAACATCCTGGTGGCTACCGATGTAGCGGCCCGAGGTCTCGATATCGAGGGCCTGGACCTGGTGATCAACTTCGACATGGCACGCAAGGGTGACGAACACCTGCACCGTGTCGGTCGCACCGGCCGTCAGGAACGCGAGGGTCTGGCCATCTGCCTGATTGCCCACAACGAGTGGAATCTGATGGCCAGCATCGAGCGCTACCTGCACCTCGCATTCGAACGTCGCACCATCAAGGGCGTGGAAGGCAGCTATAAAGGCCCCAAAAAGGTGAAGTCATCCGGCAAGGCGGCCGGCAGCCGGAAAAAGAAAGTCGACAGCAAGGGCAGCAAGAAAGCAGCCGCTAAACTGCGCCCACGCGACCGTAAGCAGGTCGGCAAGCGTCGCAACAGCGCATCCGGCAGCGGTGACGCGCCCGGCAGGTCAAGCCTGGGGGATGGCTCCATGCCGATGATGAAGCGCAAGCCGAAACCCCAAGAGGATTAAAACACCTCCAGCGATATCAAAAACGGGCCAATCAAGGCCCGTTTTTTGTATCGCTGCACCACCGCGGCGAACGCTGACGCCGATATGACTCTACGCGCATCACGCGACAGCACTGGTTGCACATAGCGCAACTTAGTTTCCACGAAACAGCAACAATGTCTACAATTTTTTGCCAAACCTAGACTAAAGAACTATTATCTTCGGCTGGCTGGCAGTTAAAACCCGCTGAATCGCTGATAGAATGGCATGCCTTCACTCTTGTGCAAAAAACAGACACTAGTCTGACACACAAGATTGTCAACAATATGACATGAGATTGAATATGTCTGATACTTCACGAATCCTTTGTCCGGTCCTCAGCAAGCGCATCATGAGTGCCGAAGAAGCCGCCGAACTGATTCCGGCGGGTGCTACTGTCGGCATGAGCGGTTTTACCGGTGCCGGTTATCCCAAAGCTGTACCGGGCGCCCTGGCTGAGCGCATCCGTCGTCTGAATGCAGTGAACGAAAAACCGTTCCGCATCAGTGTCTGGACAGGCGCATCCACCGCTCCTGAACTGGACGGCGTACTCGCCGAAGTCGACGGCATTGAAATGCGCCTGCCCTTCCAGACCGACCCCATCTGCCGCAACCGCATCAATAACGGCACCATGGATTACGTCGATTACCACCTTTCCGAGGTGTCCCAGTACGCCTGGTCCGGCTTCCTCGGCAAGATGGATATCGCCCTGATCGAAGTGGCCGGTATTCGCGAAGACGGCAGCCTGATTCCGTCCTCTTCCATTGGTAACAACAAGACCTGGATCGAGCAGGCGGACAAGATCATTCTGGAGGTCAACTCCAAGCAGAATGCCAAGCTGGAAGGGATGCACGACGTCTACTACGGCACCGCCCTGCCGCCGCACCGCAAGCCGATCATGCTGACCGACCCGGCCGACCGTATTGGTGAAAAATACCTGGCGTGCCCGCCGGAGAAAGTGATTGCGGTAGTCGAAACAGCTGCCGCTGACCGCAACTCCCCGTTCAAGCCGACCGATGATGTGTCGAAGAAGATTGCCGAGCACATCCTCAACTTCTTCAACCAGGAGATTGAACAGGGCCGTCTGCCGAAAGAACTGCTGCCGATCCAGTCCGGTGTGGGTAACATCCCCAACGCCGTACTCGAAGGCCTGGATGCCGGTCCGTTCAAGGATCTGACCGCGTTCACCGAGGTGATCCAGGACGGCATGCTGAAGATGCTCAAGTCCGGCACCCTGAAGGTGGCATCCGCAACAGCCTTCTCGCTGAGCCCGGACGGTATCAAGGAATTCGACGACAACATCGACTTCTACCGCGACAAGATCATTCTGCGCCAGCAGGACATCTCCAACCATCCGGAGCTGGCCCGTCGTCTGGGCGTTATCGCCATGAACGGTCTGATCGAGTGCGACCTGTACGGTAACGTGAACTCCACCCACATCATGGGCACACGCATGATGAACGGTATCGGCGGTTCCGGTGACTTTACCCGTAACGGCTACCTGTCGATTTTCGTATCACCGTCCACCGCGAAGGACGGTGCTATTTCGGCGATCGTGCCGATGGTGTCACACGTCGATCACACCGAGCACGATGTAAAAATCATCGTGACCGAACAGGGTCTGGCTGACCTGCGTGGCCTGTCTCCGCGTCAGCGCGCCCACGAAATCATCAACAACTGTGCGCACCCGGACTTCCGCCCGGCGCTGATCGACTACTACGAGCGCGCGCTGCACTCGGGTCGTGGCATGCACACACCGCATCTGCTCGAAGAAGCGCTGAGCTGGCACCAGCGCTACGAAGAAACCGGGCACATGTAAGCTTTTTTCCTGATGCTCTAAGCCCTTGGGCGCCCTCTGGGCGCCTTTTTTTTATTCAAACGCCCTTGCCCAGACGTCGATAGAGATCCGCCGGAAAACCTTCCCCCTTCATCCGCTCCACCACCGGCTCATAATCGTAAGCCAGCGCCTTGAATTCCACCTCATTCCGTTCAGGATCATAGATGGCAAACTGAGCGTAAGGCACCCCGTTGCGAGGCTGCCCCACCGATCCCGGGCATACCAGGCAGTGTTCAAATTCGTCCAGTGACAGCTGCTCACCGATCCGGTGACGGTCCTGACCTTCTGCGTCTCGTCCATAGAGGCCCGGCATGTGGGAATGCCCGTGAAAACAGAGACGGCGCTGCAGCTCAGCCAGCTTGTCCAGGTTTTCCCGATAGGTCATCTCATAGACATACCCATAGAAAAATTCCGGATCCAATGGCGCTCCATGTACCGCCATCCACTGTTCCGTATCCAGTACCGGCGGCAACTGCTTGAGCCAGTCTCGCTGCTCCGCGGATAACTGAGCATGAGTCCATTCGGCGACGTGGCGGGCATTTTTGGACAGACCTCGCTCGAAGGCGCCCAGCGCCACGGCATGATCATGATTGCCCTTGATGATTCGAAACCCCGATGCACGCAGGCGATCAACCACCTCTATCGCATCCGGCCCGTAGCCGACCAGATCTCCCAGCACCAGCCCCTGATTCACTCCCTCCTGCTGCAGCCAGTCGAGCACGGCTTCCAGCGCCGGCAGGTTGGCATGCACATCAGCCAGTACGGCCAGTGGCTGGGCGGGATTCAGGGGGACTTTCCGCGGTTCGGTCACCGTCGACGACTGCAAGCCGGGAGCCGGCTCCACTGTTCGTGTTTCGACCTTCGCCACCGTCTGCACCGCAGCCGGTGCTTCATCCGCCATCGGCGGCGCCGGGAGCGGCGATGCCCTTTCGGCCTCAGCGTGATCATCCAGAGAAGGGCTGGTCAGTGTGGCACAGACCAGATTGGCGATATCCCGCTTCTTGCCGGCCGGCATGAAGGCCGAGCGCAGCTGATAGGCGATACTGGCACGATAGTTCAGGTCGCCAAAGGTCTGGTCCAGCTGCTCACCCAGATCCAGCGCGAGTGATCGGGCAAAATCCCGGTCGAGCCAGTCCAGTTTCCGGATCAGCACGCCGAGCATCATCGAGAAAGAGATGAACTTGTCCCAGGCATAGACTTCGTCGTCGACATAAAACAGCTGCCCCTCAGCGTCGAGCGCAAAGTTGGACAGCCCTTCATCCAGCTTGACCTCAAAGGCCTTTGCCTTGCTCAGGTACATGCCGAACATGGCTGCCAGAATCCGGCTGGCCTCTGCGCGAGCCTGCTCCGTTTCAGGCTTCGGCTCCAGCAACTTGTGCAAGGGGCGCAACCGGGGGGTGATATTGCCGATCAGTACCTCTTCACCCTGAAGTTCGACGCCCCCCCGCTCCAGATAGATGTAAAACCAGGTCTTGCCGGGATGGTGCACCCCCAGCTTGCGTTCCTTTTCCATCACCTTTGCCAGCCAGGGGGCGGCCTGACGGGCAGTCAACTTGAGGTCCCGGCGAATTTTCACCACCTCATGATCACTGGCGTAGATATTGGTTTCAGGGCGACCGGTAAAATCACTGTTGAGTGACAGTGCCTTTACCCCTTGCAGAATCGTATCGCGTATCTGCTGAGGACCGAAGCCTTCCGTATCCCTGAGTACACCCACGATCTTAAGCTTTTTCTTCAACATCGATTTGGCTCATGCGCTACAAAAAAAGAGCAGCCATCCCGGCTGCTCTTGCTTTCAAACGATGCCACCTGTCAGGAGGGGCAGAACTCGGCAATCTTGGGCAGATTGGTCCGGACGGCCGCCCAGCCCATGCCCAGGTTGGTATTACGGCTGGTGATCAATACGACCAGTGAATTCGGTTTTTCCGGTACCACGGCCATGAAGTGGTAGGTTCTCTCCGTACTCATCTGTACTTCCTGGATCATGTGACGGACCGGCTGGCCGCGTTGGCTGGACAGCAGCGACTCTACGGCCCGCACGTTACGGCCGCGCATCATGTCGACCGCTGCCGCCGCAACGGCTTCCAGGTATGAAGAGGTAAAATAGGGAACGTTGTGCGCCACCGACAGCAGCAGTCCGCTTTCCAGGTCCACGACTGCGCATCCCAGCGCGCCATCTACATCATTGACAATATTTTGCAGCAGGTCATCCAGCTTAGACATAATAGTTCCGACTCAAAAGTTTGACTCTTGGCAACAGGTGTTACCACTTGATCTTACGCAGTACCCCACCCCAGAAACCTCTGGGTTTTTCCGGAATACTCTTGCTCTTTTCTTCCGGCTCCCTGTCTGTTTGAATCAGCCCTTCGTAATAACAGGCCTCGACAAATGACTGGATCCGCTCGACGGCAATGCCGGTCTCCGCTGATATTTCCGCGATACTCGCCCGCTTCGCTCGCATGAATGCCGCCAGCTTGAGGTGATCTCTTCGTAAACCCGGCAGGTCATTCGCAGGCCATGCGGACAACATATACACCTGGTTATCAATGTCGACAACCAGGCTACGCACATTTGAATACAGCGCCATAAACCACTTCAGGTTCGAAAGCGGCCGTTCAAAATAATCCTGCTTGTGCAGTTCGGTTATAAAACCCTGCCTGTCCATGGAAGAAATATAGGAGGTTTTATTATCCCCGTTTCCTTCCAGAAAGCTCTCCAGTTCTACACTCGAATAAAATTTCTCTTGATCGAAATCAAGCAGAATAACCTCGCCGGACTGGAGCAGGATCTTGTGGTAGTGGCTGCCCCTCTCCAGATTCTGGATATACTCCGCAATCGGTCCCAGCCAGGGCAGCTTGCGAGCCTCATCCCCGGCTTGAGGCGCCCGCTCGTCGATGGCGTCAAGACCGCCGCTGAGCACAGGCTTTTTTGCCGGTGCGACATCCTCTACCGGAGTCAGTGTCGGTATATCCGCCTCATCCGCAAACACGGCCGACGGAGTGTCGTCTGCCTGCTCGTCGGAGGCGGACTGATCAGTGGATGGCAGATCGACTGATTTCGCATCGGCTGGCAACTCCTCCGCGTTGACGGGATCACGCAGAGGAGCTGATACGCCCTGTTCGGGCATACGCGCCAGCCAGGCATCCGCCTGATTAAGCACACTGACCAGAACGGAGAAAGGCGGTACGCCAGTGGCGTCGACACGCAGGAAGAAGATTCCCTCTTGCTCCCTGTCGCCAGGATCGGTATTCGGTTCTACATAGCAGATGACAGGCCCCGGATGGTCAACCGCCTGAGAGCTGCACTCCTTGTACAGGCAGACATCTGCGTTCTCCTGCTGCGCCTGCACCACCCAGCTGGACTTCAGCCGGATTTCCGCCAGCACCAGCACAGAGAGCAGCTTTTCCTTGTCTGCCTCTGAAAACCCTTCCAAATAAAGGGTTATTTCTTTTAACGGCTCCATATTATATGCTCTGGCTCACAACAGGGATTCAGATCGGCTGATTAATATCAAGCCCACAAGGGTGCGATTCCATGTTACCTTGGAAGTATTAAGATTAACCAGGGAGAAATGACCGTTTCATTACAGTCAACTTGGGTATTATAAGAGGTAATATTTAATTCTCAATAACTCATATAATGACAGCTTAAAGCAACAGTTTTATCCATTCTTATTTGAAACACCTGTTCCTTTTATCCAACGCAAAAATATAAAAATCCGCCTGCAAGCCGCCTGTCGCTCACGTACAAGCCGCTTCTAATCTGTTAGTCTGGAAAAACAGGCTTGAGGTGTGGAACGCGGAGGCTTTATGGAGAGTTCGCAACTGTTGCGCGTACTGGTGGCACTGGCGCTGGGGATGCTCATAGGATTACAGCGTGGCTGGCACGAACGCAACATCCGGGCCGGTGGCCGTATCGCCGGCATTCGCACCTTTGGCCTGCTGGCCATCTGTGGCGCCCTGACCGGAGCCCTGCTGCCGGTGCTGGGTCCTGGCATGAGCATTGCGACCGGTGTGGGCATCACGCTGCTGCTGGGCCTGGCACACTGGCTTGATTCCAGCGAAGACCATGACTACGGCATGACCACGGTTATTGCCGGCATCGTCACGTATCTGATCGGCATCATCACCCTGGTTGGCGACCTTAACCTGGCCGTAGCAACCGCCGTCATGACAACGATTGTGCTGCACTTCAAGAAAACCCTGCATCACGCACTCGAACACCTCAGCGATTCGGAAATTCGCGGCATTCTGCAGCTGGCACTGATTTCGGCGGTATTGCTGCCCGTGTTGCCCAACC
This sequence comes from uncultured Marinobacterium sp., assembly GCA_963676805.2. Lineage (GTDB taxonomy): Bacteria > Pseudomonadota > Gammaproteobacteria > Pseudomonadales > Balneatricaceae > Marinobacterium. Next base: position 101,908 of record CAXXYA010000001.1, read on the forward strand.
AGGCCTACGGCCCCTGGGGGGCGCTCAACCCCTACGAGATCTGGCTGCTGGTGGTGTTGATTGCGGGTATCAGCCTCGCCGCCTATTTCGCCATGCGCCTGACCGGCCCGGACAAGGGCATCCTGATCACCAGCCTGCTGGGTGGCCTCGCGTCCAGCACGGCCCTCACCCTGAGTCTGGCACGCATGAACGCCCATCTGCCACTGCCCCGCCTGCTGTCCAGCGGCATCCTGCTGGCAGCGGCGATCATGTACCCACGCATCCTGCTTGAGGTTGCCGTCGTCAACCCGGGGCTGCTGCCCGAACTCTGGCCTCCCATGCTGGCCATGACACTCAGCTGCGCGGCCAGCGCCTTCTGGTTCTGGCGACATAAGGAACCCTTTGGCCGTATCGATACCACCAAGGTGGCCGCCCAGCCGTTTCAACTGATGCCGGCACTCAAGTTTGGCGCCCTGCTGGTGGTCATCATGGTGATCGCCCATGGCATCCAGGCACAGATGGGTGAACAGGGGCTCTGGCTGGTCGCGATTGTGGCAGGCCTGACCGATGTGGATGCCATCACCCTGACGCTGGCGCGCATGGCTCAGGGGACCATCAGCGATACGACGGCCGTCACCGGCATCACCCTGGCGGCAATCACCAATACTCTGGTCAAGGGCGGCCTGGCCCTGTTTGCCGGCCACTGGACCCTGTGCCGTCCGCTTTGGCCCGGCCTGGTTCTCGCAATTCTGCTGGCCCTGCTAACCTTAACTCTGACCTGATCTAAAGGGGTATGTCATGGATACGCTGTTAACGCCTCAACAGTTGCGACACCGCTGCGACCTTGCCACTTTCGGCATCACCTCCACGGCCGACATCACCCCTGACTATTCGGCGCTGGGACAGACCCGGGCAGTGGATGCGATTCAGTTTGCCATCGGCATGGAGCACCAGGGCTATAACCTCTTTGTCAGCGGCTCCACCGGCGTCGGCAAGCGTGAGCTGGTCTCTCGCATCATCAGTGCCGAAGCCGCCAGCGGTGAAGCCCCCCATGACTGCTGCTACATCCACAACTTCGAACGCCCCAACCAGCCCTGCACGCTGATTCTGCCCCAAGGTACCGGCCAGCGGCTGCATGAGGACCTGCGCAAACTGATCGAGATCCTGCTGGTCCGCATTCCATCCCAGTTCAAGAGCGACGAATATCGCAACCAGCTGCAAGCCCTGAATGACGAGTTTCAGCAGCGCGAGGAGATGAGCTTCAAGGCGCTGGGCAAAAAGGCCCACGAACTCGGGGTCACCCTGATGCGTACCCCGGGCGGCTATACACTCGGCCCCATTCATGACGGCAAGCTGATGACGCCGGACGAATTCAAGCAGCTGCCCGAAGAGGAGCGCATACGGATCAAGGCGGCGATCGACACCCTCAACGAGGAGCTGACCGAACTTGTCCACGAGGTGCCGAAAATGCACCAGGAGCATCAGACCCGTATCCGCGAACTGGAGCAGGAAACCACCCGTGGCGTCATTGACCCAGCACTGAACAACCTGCGGCAGAGCTTTGGCAGCCATGCCGGTGTGCTCGCGTTTCTCGACACCATTCATCAGGATCTGATCGAGAACGTGGACGACTTTTTTCCCTCCGAAGAGGAGGAACGCGCCCCGCTGCACAAGCGTGCCCGCTCCGCCAAGTTCCGTCGCTATCAGGTCAATATGCTGGTCAGCCACACCCATGACGGTGGTGCCCCGGTGGTGTTTGAAGATATCCCCAGCTACCAGAACCTGGTTGGCCGCATCGAGTACGAGGCCCACTTCGGCACTCTGACCACCGATTTCAGCCTGATCCAGCCCGGCGCCCTGCACCGGGCCAACGGCGGTTACCTGGTGGTCGACGCGCAGAAACTGCTGACCTTCCCCTTCGCCTGGGAAGGGCTCAAGCGGGCCTTGCGCAACCGTGAACTGCGCATCGATCCTCTGGAAAAAATCTACGGTATCAGCGGCACCCGCTCACTGGAGCCGGAGCCGGTGCCGCTGGACCTGCGCGTAATCCTGATTGGTGATCGCCGCCTTTACTATTTGCTCAAGCAGTATGATCCCGAGTTCACCACCCTGTTCAAGGTCTATGCCGACTTTGCCGAGGGGTTCGATCGCGACCGGGAAAACCTGGAAAACTACCTCGGCCTGGCCGCCATGCTGATCCGCGAGGAGGGACTGGCCCATTTCGACCTCAGTGCGCTGGAAGCCCTGGTGGAGCACAGCTCCCGACAGATGGACGACAGCCAGAAACTGTCACTGAACCGTGGCCAGCTGATCGACCTGCTGCGCGAGTCCAGCTTCTGGGCCTTGCGTCAGGGCGCTTCGCTGGTGTCCCGGCACCATGTCGACAAGGCGGTCATGCAGCAGCGCTACCGCTGTAGCCAGTTCTCGGAACTGCTGCAGGAGCAGATCGAGCGTGGCACCCTGATGGTCAGCACCCAGGGGATGATCATCGGCCAGGCCAACGGCCTGTCGGTTTTCCAGCTCGGTGACCAGCGGTTTGGCAAGCCCAACCGCATCTCCGCCACCGCCCGCATGGGCAACGGCCGCATGCTCGACATCGAACGCGAAACCAAGCTCGGCGGCCCTCTGCACTCCAAGGGGGTAATGATCCTGGGGGCCTGCATCGGCGCCCGCTACGCCCGCAACCAGCCGCTGTCACTGAATGCCAGCCTGGTATTCGAGCAGTCCTACGGACCGATTGAAGGCGACAGCGCTTCGGCGGTCGAACTCTGCGTAATCCTGTCCGCCATCAGCGGCCTGCCGCTGAAGCAGAGTTTTGCCGTGACCGGCTCGATCAACCAGCAGGGCGAGATCCAGGCGATCGGCGGGGTCAATGAGAAGATCGAAGGCTTTTTCGAACTCTGTCAGGCGCGAGGCCTCGACGGCAGCCACGGCGTGATCATCCCGGCGGCCAATGAACCACACCTGATTCTGGATCAGACGGTAGTGGAGGCCTGTCACGAGGGACGCTTTGCCATTCACGCGGTGAAGTCACTGGACCAGCTGATTACGCTGCTGTTTGGTCGCGACGCCGGACGGGCTGATACGGATGGCCGCTACCCGCCATCAACGGTAAACGGCATCGTGCAGCTGCAGCTGTCCGAGTGGGCCGAAATAGCGCGCAAGCAGGTCGCCCGGAACGACGACTGACAACCTGACACCTTCACACCGCAGACAAAAAAAGGCCGGCATATCGCCGGCCTTCGTCCCCTACGCAACGCAGGATCAGGTGCGGAAATGCACAACCATATCGTGCAGTTCCACCGCCAGGCGTGACAGCTCCTGACTGGCGGCACTGGTCTGGTTGGCGCCCGCTGCGGTCTGAGTGGCCAGATCGCGGATGTTGACCAGGTTCTGGTCCACCTCGCGGGCTACCTGTGCCTGCTCCTCCGCCGCGCTGGCAATCACCAGGTTACGGTCATTGATCTGCTCGATCGAGCCGAAGATCTCTTCCAGCGCCGAATTCACCCTATCCGAACCTGCCAGGGTGCGTTCGGCTGATTCGCGACAGCCGGACATCGCCTGAATGACGCTGTCGGTGCCCTGACGCATGGACAGGATGAGTCTCTCGATTTCGGTGGTCGAAGACTGGGTCCGCTGCGCCAGGGTCCGCACTTCATCCGCCACCACGGCAAAGCCGCGCCCTGCCTCGCCGGCACGCGCCGCTTCGATCGCCGCATTCAGCGCCAGCAGGTTGGTCTGTTCCGCCACGTCGTGGATGACATCGAGAATCTGGCCGATATTACGACTGTTTTCAGCCAGATCGGCAACCTGCGAAGAGGTCTGCTCCACACCTTCGGCAACCGAGCGAATATCAGCAGCCGTGGTCTGCACGCCCTGACGGCACTCCGCTGCCAAATCATTCGAAGCCTGGGAAGCTTCGGACGTGGTCACCGCGTTGTTGGCCACATCATCCACCGCCGTACTCAGTTCGGTGATGGCCGTGGCCGCCTGCTGCAACTGGTCGCTCTGTTCCTGCAGGCCTCGCTGGCTTTCGTCGGTCACCGAGTTCAGCTCTTCGGCGGCAGATGCCAGCTGGCTGGACGACTCCATCAGCGAACGGATAATTCTGCGCTGTGTCTGCTGCATGGTCTGCAGGGACTTGAACAGCTCTCCAACTTCATTATCGCTGCTGGTATCGATCATCTGTGTCAGATCACCGGCCTCGATCGCCTTGAAATGCTCCTGCGCCATCTTCAGCGGGTTCAGAATCTGCAGGCGAATCAGCCAGAAGCTCACGCCAACAACCAGCACGGACAACAGCGTAACCACGATGGCCTCGATCGTCGCACGGTCATAGCGACTCTGGGCATCCGCCATCTTGATCTGGGTTTCCCGCGCCATCTTCTGCTGGAACGTCTGCAGCTCGTTATAGAAGCTGTTGCTGGCTTCTCGCGCTTCAAGGTTGGCACTCAGGAAGGCACTGCGATCCCCGGATTCCAACGCCCGGTTCAGCTGCTCGATCGCGCGTTCATACTGGGCGAAGCTGGCCGCAGCCCGATCGGCAATCGCCTGGACGTCCCCTGTTTTACGCACCTGCATGACGCCCCTGAACAGATCAGCCGCCTCGCGGGCGAAGCGGGTAGACGCCTCCTGACTGAAACGCGCATCCTGAAGGTTGCCATTCTGGTACTCGGCATCCGCCGCGATCACCGCCAGGCGCGAACGCAGAACGGTGATAAACGTGTTGGTAATGGGAACCGTCTGCTCCTCGGTTACCTGGTTAAGATCGATCATGGCCTGGTGGGCCGACCTGGCCGACAGCCAGGCACTGATACTGGTGATCACCAGCGCACAACTGAATACGAGTACGACCGACAGCAAGGTCGTACGGATTTTCAAGTGTTTAAGTTCCATGGGAGCCTTATCAAAACTGTTGTTTAAATGCGACCAAAAAATGATCGCGATTATCTCGCATTCGCCCCCCATGGCAATACTTCAAAATCAGCAACAGTCTGTTCAATAATTAGATACCCTCCCTGACCTCAGCTGCCCCAGCCATCCACATATCGCATCCAGACCAGCCATGACCGGCTGCATGATCGTCTCCAGTTCAGACTCGGCGGCCCCGAGCGCTGCGGCCCCGTCGAAGTTGACATAGGACAGACGTACAAGCAGTTGATTCTCGGGCATGCCGAATGCGAACCCAGGCAACAAAGCCACTCCGGCTTCCTCCAGCAGGCGGCTGCACAACTGGTCCGATGTCAGGATCCCGGCGGCGGCCAGAGGTTCGCGCCAGAGCTCGAAGTTCGGGAACAGATAGAAGCCGCCCTCCGGCGGTACGGTAACAACACCGGCCTCGCTCAGCCGTGCAGCCGCCTGCTGCCCGAGAACGGAGAGAATCTGGCGCTCTCGCTGGACATAGCCTTCTACCTCAGGCCCAAAGCGATAGGCTTCGGTAGCCGCCTGCTGCACCGGACCCGCCACGCAGGACCAGGTTTCCGAAGCAACACCCAACAGGCGCGGCAGCAGGTTACCCGCCAGAGCCTCGGGCAGATGCAGCACACCCAGTCGCCAGCCACCGGCCCCGCACCACTTCGACAGACCCCCGGTGACCAACGTGCCTTCCGGGTAGTAACGTGCCAGCGAGCGGTGCTCGCCGCGATGATGCAGCATGCCGTAGATCTCGTCACTGATCACCAGCACCTGGTGACGTCGCATCACCTCCGCCAGGGCCTGCAGCTGTTCTTCGCTGTAGCTGGTCCCGCTGGGGTTGCCCGGGTAATTCAATACCAGCAGTAATGGCAGCTCGGGGTTTTCCCGCGTCTGACAAAACCGCTCCAGCATGGCCGGGGTCAGTCGCCACTGATCCTCGGCGCACGCCTGCAGGCGGGAGACCGAGTGTCCGGCAAGGTGCGCCTGGGGCTCGTAGGATACCCAGCTGGGGGCAACCAGCAGCACCTCGGCTCGGGTAAAGGCCGCCATCACGGCATAGATCAGCAGCTTGCTGCCGGGACCGACCAGCACCCGCTCCGGCTGCCAGTCAACGTTGTCCTGCTGGCGGTGAAAGGCGGCCACGGCCTCCCGCAACGGTCGCAGTCCCTGTACCGGCAGGTAAGCCTTCTCGTGCGCGTGCTGACGCAGTACATCGGTCACACCGGAGGGAACCGGAAAAGGCGACTGGCCAAAGCCGAAGCGGTAGACCTGACGGCTGGCCGCCAGCTGGTCGGAACGTTCGTTGATCAGCAGGGTTTCTGAGTGGTTGATCGGGCGTAGGTAAGCATCAATAGACATGGCAAGGGTTCCTGAGGTCAATCCATGTGCAATACTATGGATCAAATAAAAACCCTTTCAATTTCAATGATTCGTTTGGAAATTTTTTTTCAAAAAAACGAAACCCCAGCCAGAATCATAAAAAAACATATTTATTATCAGTGACTTAAAAAGCACACCTCAGAAGGATAAAAAGGTTTTGAAATCCACACCCGGCATCCATTTCCCGCCCTCCTCCCTGGCTGAACTGCGCAAGCTGCCGTCACTGCTCAGGCGTGGCGAACTGGAACTGCCCATGGGCAAGCGGCTGCTGGTCGCGCTCTGCGTGATGCTGGACGACCCTCGCCTGGTCGCGACCCATACCATTACCGAGCTGGCCCAGGTAACAGGTGTCAGCCCGGCCTCCCTGACTCGGCTGGCCAAGCTGCTGGGCTTCAAGGGATTCGTACAGTTCCAGGCCCTGTTTCGACACGTACTGAGCGAGCCCGGACGCTATTACAGTGCCCAGGCGTCGGCGTTGATCAATCCACAGGAAGACCTGCCTACCGAGCACCGGGTCCTGCGTCATCTGGAGTCTCAGGTCGAAAACCTGGCCCAGTCAGCCGCCCACCTTAACGAGCAAAACCTGCGCCAGGCCGCCGAACAGCTGGTCAAGGCCCGTCGCGTGCATATCTCCGGACGGCGTCAGTCCTATGGGCTGGCCATCATGTTCAGCTATATGCTTGGCCTGATCCGGGAGCAGGTCAACGTGGTGGGGTCAGCGGGTGAGGGGCAGGCGCAGGCGCTGGCCGAACTGGGCCCGAAAGACCTGCTGGTGATGTTCGGCTCCGAGCCCTACAGCCGCGACTCGGTGATGCTGGCACAGGTCGCCAACCAGCTGAAGCTTCCCCTGCTGACGCTCACCGACAGCCATCATTCACCGCTGGCGCAACTGGCCAACTGCAGCCTGATCAGCCGCAACGACAGCGCCCTCTATACCAACAGCATGGTCGCCACCCAGTTCCTCGCCGAAACGCTGCTGCTGCAGACCGCTCGCCTGCTGGGCAAGCGGGCGGTCGAACGACTGAGTCATCGCGAGGAACTGATCAACCGGCTCAATGACGAGTTCTAGCGGCCACTCTGCTCATTAAGGCCCTCTCCTCTCTGAGGCCGGATCTTAACGGAGTCATGGAAGCGGTAACAGTTACGCCCGGCAGACTTGGCCCGGTAGAGTGCGGCATCGGCATCCCTCAACACCGTTTCCAGGTCCTCCTGGCTCGCCAGATGCGCCCCTATGCTGAAGGTCAGGCACAAGTGAAGCCCATCGGGAGTCTGCAGGGTCTGCCCTCGTACCACCCGCAACAGACGCTCACAGATACTTTGCACCAGATGGCGATCCGCATCGCGGATCAGCAGCAGGAATTCATCACCTCCCCAGCGGGCAGCGGCATCATATTCACGTACCACCGAGCGCAACACCTGGGCGACCAGCTTCAGCGCTTCATCGCCAACGCCATGACCATGTACGTCATTGATCTCCTTGAACATATCCAGATCAACCCAGATCACGCCCAGAAAACGATGCTCGCGCGCGCAACGCTTGAGTTCTTCGATCAGGCGCTCATCCATACCGCGTCGGTTAAGCAGACCGGTCAGTGGATCGGTTTGACTGAGGTGGTTTAACGCCCGGGTACGCTCTTTTACCTTCTGCTCAAGATTCGCCCGCGTCTCATAAACCTCTCGGGTCATCTGCTCGAATTCGTCAACCAGTCGCTTTACTTCACCACTGGCCTGCAGCCCCAAGGGTTCGCCGCGATACTCGCCACGCCGAAAACGACGAATAGCGGCATCCAGGGCCTGCAAGGGTTCCAGCACAACCCGCCCGAGCACGACATGAAACAGCAGCACAGTGATCATCAGGGAAACGGCAAAAATCAGCAGAATGGGATTGAATAGGCTCAGGGGCAACAGCTGGTTCAAGTCCATCAGGGTAATTTCATACCAGTCGATTTCGGGCAGGTAGGCAACGCCGGCCAGGTAGCGGACCCCTTCGATTTCAACAAAGCGGCTGGAGACGGATTCCCGGGCCTGCCTGACTTCATCCATGGCTGTCTGCAGCAGCATCAGATCGGCTGCACCGAGCATCAGGCTCAAGCTTTTCTGCTGGTCCTGCTGCTTGCTCAAACTGGCAAAGTCGATCAATGACTGATCCCGGTACAGCTGGATGGCACCGTCATGATTGACAAAAAGAGTAGTAATGCCCTCGTCGCCACTGTCGACGAAGTCTTCCAGAAAACCGCTCAGGTTCAGCCCCGTACCGGCGACCCCCAGTACCTGTCCTTCGCCCCCCCGCAACAACACGTCGATCCATAGTTTGGTAACCCCCAGATGGGGGTCCGGATTAACGTTAAGGTTGAGGTCCTTGTCCAGGGCCATGACATCATAAAACCAGCGGTCGGCGGGCTCATGGGGGTACAGAATATAACGCAGCTGGTCGTTGCCATATTCGTCTTCCGCGTTGTTGAAATAGTAACGGCCATTACCGGCGACAGCCAGGAAATAGTTGTTGTCCTCGAACACATCGCGGTAACGCTCCAGTTCAGCAAGCGCACGGTACTCGAGCACGATATCATCCGGTTTCTGCAGCCACTCCAGCAACAACGGTGAACTGGCCAGCTGACGGGCCAGTACGATCTCGCGCAGCAACGGTTGCAGGACCCGCTGCTTGTCGTAACGAACCTGTTTTTCCACATAGCGCTGCGCCCATTCGGTAATGATACGCTCGGCCAGCGCCTGTACAGAGATCCAGACAGCCAATCCGGATGCGAGCATCAGTGCAGCCGCCAACAGGCTGAACCTAGCCTTCAGCTTCACGCATGACCTCCCTGCATCCTGTCATCCCGAACTCCTCTACATTGCGGTCAGACTAATATAAACCACCTTTAGCCAAGAACGTAGCCAACTTGAGTCGGTTCCTGCCTTTTGTGGATCAAAAACATTGATCCTCATATAAAGCTCAACCAAATCATGAGCCTGCAGACTTCCGAGACAGGATCAAGGACGCCAGAGATCCAGCGTATCCAGATAGTTGGCGCGCTCCCAGCCGGACGGATCTGCCGCATTGGCGTGGCAGACACTGCCACGCAGCTGATCCAGCGATGCATATTCCTTGTCATCAAGCCAGTTCAACATCGCCGCTTTCATCTCCGTCAACACCGACTCGCCCCGCTGCATCAGCACACTGGCCAGCTGCGCCACCTGAGCCCCCACCAGCTGGGTCTTGATCACGTCCTCAGCCGTATGCACGCCGCCGGTAATGGCGATATCCAGGCCGACCTGGGCCCGCATGATGGCGGTCCAGCGCAGCCGCTCGTTCAGTTCATCCGCTGTGGATAACTGCAACCGGGGCAGGATTTTCAGGGTCTCCAGATCCAGTGTCGGCTCCAGAAAACGGTTGAACAGCACCACCCCGTCGGCCCCCTGAGCCTGCAGCTGCGCCACCAGATGCACCGGGCTGGAGAAGCGGGAGCCCAGTTTCAGCGCCAGCGGCAGATCAGGCACCACCCGGCGTACTTCGGCCAGCACATCCAGATAGCGCTGCTCCACCGCCGAACCGCTTTCCTTCGCCGACGCGGCGATATGGTAGATGTTCAGCTCCAGCGCATCGGCACCGGCCTCGGCCAGCTGGCGGGCATACTCGGCCCAGCCGCGCGAGCTGACGCCATTGAGGCTGGCGATGACCGGGATCTGCAGCCGCGCTTTCATCGCCTGCAGGCGTTCAAGATAGTGCTCTTCAGCCGTTCTGAAGCTGTCCGGCACCGGCAGGTAGTCATCGGCTTCGCCGTGGCCGATCTCCTGCTCATAGAGAAAATGGTGCAGCATTTCATGATCCCGGGTGCACTCCTCCTCGAACAGGCTATGCATCACGATGGCGCCGGCCCCCGCCTCTTCCAGACGGAGCGCCCCTTCCAGAGTCGCCGTCAGCGGCGATGCCGAAGGCACCAGCGGGTTATCCAGCTCCAGTCCCAGGTATCGGGTATGCAAACGCTTACTCATGTTCTGTCTCCTGCTCGTCACCGGGTTCAGCAACCGCTTCCCAGCTCAATCCGGCCAGCTGTTCATAGCGATGATAGCGCTCGCTGACCTCGCGCTGAGCCTGCTCAAGGAAGGCACGGGAAGCTTCCGGATTGGAACGCGCCAGCATGCTGAAACGGGCTTCGGTACGGGCGAACGACTCGTAGGGGATCGACGGCGGTTTCGAGTCCAGTTTGAGCGGGTTCTGTCCCTGTTCGGCACGGCGCGGGTCGTAGCGCAGCAGCGGCCAGTGCCCCGACTCCACCGCCAGCCGCTGATGCTCGTGGTTATCGGCCATATCGAAGCCGTGAGCGATGCAGGGCGAATAGGCGATGATCAGCGAAGGGCCGTCCCAGCTTTCGGCTTCCTGGAAGGCGTGCAGGGTCTGCACATCCTTGGCCGCATAGGCCACATGAGCCACGTAGACATGCTCGTAGTCCATGGCGATACGGGCCAGATCCTTCTTCGCCACCGGCTTGCCGCCGGCGGAGAACTTGGCCACGGCGCCGCGCGGGGTCGCCTTGGAGGTCTGGCCGCCGGTGTTGGAATAGACCTCGGTATCCAGCACCAGAATATTAACGTTGCGCCCCGAAGCCAGCACATGATCAAGGCCGCCGTAACCGATGTCGTAGGCCCAGCCGTCGCCGCCGACGATCCAGACGCTGTGCCGACACAGTTTGTCCGCCAGCGCACCCAGGGTCTCGGCACGGGGATCATCCAGTCCCTGCAGACGTTCGCGCAGCCGGGCAATGCGCGCGCGCTGTGCCTGAAGGCCGGCCTCATCGCTCTGATCCGCATTGAGCAGCTCGTCGACCAGACGGGCATCGAGCCGGTCGCTCAGCGCCTGCAGCAACTCACGGGCAAATTCGCTCTGCTTGTCCAACGCCGCGCGCATGCCGAGGCCGAATTCGGCGTTGTCCTCGAACAGGGAGTTGTTCCATGCCGGGCCGCGTCCCTCGGCGTTCAATGTCCAGGGGGTGGTGGGCAAATTGCCGCCATAGATGGAGGAGCAGCCGGTGGCATTGGCGACCAGCATACGGTCGCCGAACAGCTGGCTGAGCAGACGGATATAGGGGGTTTCGCCACAGCCGGAGCAGGCCCCGCTGAACTCGAACAGCGGCTGCATCAGCATCGAGCCCTTCATAGTGTTGGCCTTCAGGGCGCTACGGTCGAATTCCGGCAGCTGCCTGAAAAAGGCCCAGTTGGCACGTTCACGTTCTAGAATCGTCTCCTTGGGCACCATGTTCAGCGCCTTGCGGCTCTGATTGGACTTGTCGTGAATCGGACAGATCTCGGTACAGAGAGTACAGCCGGTGCAGTCGTCCGGCGAAACCTGATAGCTGATCAGCGTATGCTCGGGGAAATCCCGAGCCCCCTTGATCGGCACCGCCTTGAACCCCTCGGGCGCAGAACCCATCTGTTCTTCCGGAAACGCCTTGGAGCGAATCACCGAGTGCGGGCAGACAAACACGCATTTGCCGCAATGGGTGCAGAGATCCTCTTCCCACTGCGGCAGCTCGCGTGCCAGGTCACGTTTTTCATAGGCCGCCGTACCGCTGGGCCAGGTGCCGTCCACCGGCACCCGGCTGACCGGCACATCATCACCCCGACCGGCGATCAGTTCGGCCGTGACCTCCCGAACAAAGCGACTCGCGTCCTCGGCCTGCACTTCATGCATGGGAATCAGGCTGTCCGCCTGCTCCGGGACTTCAAATTCGACCAGGTGCGCCAGCGCCCTGTCGATCGCCGCCAGATTCATATCGGCGATACGACGGCTGCGACGCCCGTAGCTGGACTCTACCGCGGCCTTGATCTGCGTGATCGCCTCATCCTGCGGCAGGATATCGGTCAGCGCAAAGAAGCAGGTCTGCATGATGGTATTGATGCGCTTGCCCAGCCCCGTTTCGGCCGCGACACCGTAGGCGTCGATCAGCGATACCTTCAACCGCTTGTCGATCATCGCCCTCTGCACCGATCCCGGCAGGCTGCGCCAGAAGGCCTCACCGCTCAGGTCGGTATTGATCAGTACCCGCGCGCCAGCGGCCGCCTTGTCCAGCATCGGATAGCGTTGCAAAAACAGGGGCTGATGACAGCCGATAAAATCGGCTTCACCGTCCTGAATTTCATAGGTCGAAAGGATGGGCTCGGGGCCAAATCGCAGATGGGACACCGTCACGGCACCGGACTTTTTCGAGTCGTATACAAAGTGCCCCTGAGCGTAATGCCCTGCTACACCACCGATGATCTTGATGCTGTTCTTGTTGGCCGAAACGGTGCCGTCGGCTCCCAGGCCGTAGAACACCGCCTGCACCTGCCGCCGGGCCGCATCATTGCGGAAGTCGGCGTCCCAGGGCAGGCTGAGACGGGTGACGTCATCCTCGATACCGACGGTGAACTGGCGCTGGCCACCCGGCTGCGCCAGACGGTCAAACACGGCCTTGACCATCCCCGGAGTAAACTCCTTGGATGACAGGCCGAAGCGTCCGCCCAGCACCCGCGGCAGTCCCTCACCCGGCCAGCGCTTCTCGCTGCAAGCCTCGAACACAGCCGTGGCCACATCCTTGAACAGCGGTTCGCCATCGGCGCCAGGCTCCTTGGTGCGATCCAGCACGGCGATCGCCCGAACGCTGGCCGGCAGCGCGGCCAACAGCCGCTCTGCCGCAAACGGCCTGAACAGGCGCACGATCAGCACGCCCACCTTCTCGCCTTGTACATTGAGGTGGTCCACGGTTTCCTGCACGCAGGATGCCGCCGATCCCATCACCACAATCACCCGCTCGGCATCCTCGGCGCCATGATAGTCATACGGGTGGTACTGACGACCGGTCTCGGCAGCAAAACGATCCATGGCGTTCTGCACGATCGCCGGGAAGGCATCGTAGAAAGGGTTGGCCGCCTCACGCGACTGGAAGAACAGGTCGGGGTTCTGCGAGGTGCCGCGAATGAAAGGATGCTCCGGCGACAGCGCCCGCTCGCGACAGGCCTGCACCAGGCGCGGGCTGATCAGGCTCTGCAGCTGCTCGGTACCGATCACCTGCACCGGCGTGATCTCATGACTGGTGCGAAAACCGTCAAAGAAATGCAGCACGGGTACCCGCCCCTCCAGTGTCGCCATCTCGGCGATACAGGCCATATCCATCACTTCCTGAGCCGTGCCGGAGGCCAGCAGGGCAAAACCGGTGGTGCGTGTCGCCATCACATCGCTGTGATCACAGAAGATCGACAGTGCATGAGTCGCTACCGAACGGGCGGCCACATGAAACACCGTCGGCGTCAGTTCGCCGGCGATCTTGAACATATTGGGGATTTTCAGCAACAGCCCCTGAGACGCGGTGAAGGTGCAGGTTTTGGCACCGGCTTGCAGTGCGCCGTGCACGGCGCCGGCGGCACCGGCTTCGCTCTGCAGCTCGATCACCTGGGGCACCGTACCCCAGAGGTTGCGCCGCCCGCGATTGCTCCAGCTATCGGCCAGCTCGCCCATGACCGAGGCCGGCGTGATCGGGTAGATGGCAATCACATCATTGAGCTGGTGGGCAATGGTGGCTGCCGCCTCATTACCGTCCATCATCCGTGTTTCTGACCTGGCCATACCCCACTCCTGTTGCCTTGAATATGGCATCCAGTATGGCAGATCCCGGCGCGACAGAGGTTGACCTGCGCCAATCTCCATCGCTCCTCATTACCGAAAGACGGGACGGCGTCAGACGGTCTCGCCGCGACCAAAGAGTGCATCCACCAGATCGCGGAAACTGGAAGCCTGCAGGTTAATTTCGACCGGTACCTGAAGACGGCGCGCAATTTCACTGGCCGAGATGATACCGCAGATTTCATGTGTGACCGGATCGACCACCAGCATGTGCATACTGCCCTCATGACGCAGAGTCTTGAGCAGGTCGCCAATACTGCCCTGCTGCAATGCAGACATGGGCAGCCCACGCAACTTGTCACGACTGACCATCACGTCTTTTATACTCAGATCCTCGCGCTTGACACCCAGGCTGGTGGCCTGACTGAGCACTTTGCGGCTTTCCAGATCGATCACGGTCAGAATGCCACGAAAATTTCCACCGCTGTCAGTGACGATCACCGAACGCACATGCACCTTGCGCATCGCCTGGGTGGCATCGCTGACGCTTTCGGTCAGATTCATGGTCAACGGCGGAGTCCGACGGAAGTCGGTCATCACCGTCGCAGCGGGCGATTCCAGGCTGGTAATATGGTGCTGCGCACCTTGGGCCAGCCGGGGGTAGTCTTCAAGAGAAAGGGTTTTCAATTCATAGAAATTTTTCATTTTGATACTCCTGCGCTGCAAAAGCGCTCCGTTCGAGATACAGCTCGGCCCGAGACCGGTACTGTGATGGCAGGCTGAGATTCAGCCGAACGGTGGAGCACGAGGCTGATAAAAGGTGAGGACGGTGGATCGTCGGCTTTCAACTCCCGCCTCAACGGCCGGAGCAGGGCAGTTTCCGAGGGAACTCGGCTGATCGTGTGGCAGGAAGGGCTCGGTGTCGTCCTGAGAGTCGATCAGCAGGTCGGCGCCAGCAGCCTCAACACTCGCACCTTCAGGAACGGCAGCCGAAGCACCACCGCCACCGAAGCCATACAGCAGCAGTAATGCCAACAGCAGCAAGATGGACGAGTGTCTGAAACCGCTCGAAAGCACGACATTGGTGCCAGGCAAACCGCATGTGGTTTCTGATCGCAAGGGATCAACCTCAACAGACAGATAAGTCTGCTCTTTAGAGTAGACCGGCCAGTCGGGCTGTCAACCGGCTTATCCCTGGATCACGCGTCCCCGGTACACCCTGAGTGTACTGCTGGTGCTTGCCTGGGGAGGAGTGGGTTCTGCTTTTCTTTCAGGCCGGGGCTTGTCAACGGCAGGAGCCGCACTGTACCCCAGACGCTGCAGCAACTGCTCTGCCTGCTCGGGCAGCAGTGTTTCCATCAGAGGGTAGATCAGTTCCGGGGTAAAGGAAAAACGCAGTGGGGTCATGGCGGCCAGCTGCGCCAGGGCCGCTTCGCTGTACTGCCCGTTGTGGGCGATGCCGAGCAGTTGCCCCTGGGACAATACAATCTGGGCGGCATGGTTATCCACCGTAGCAACGAACAGAGTCCCCGTGGACTTCTGTCGGACCAGATCGAAAAGCGTGACTTTCAACCCACCGAAATCAGCTGCAAGAGTGCCCATGGTTCCCTCCATTTATCCATGATCTCGCACCTTATCAGGTGCTCAAACAGAATAATGCAAAAAACGGACCAGCCTACATCCCGCGTGATACAGGGCAGAAAACCGGCCCGCTAATCAAGCAAGTTGCACCATGATAGTGCACAGCTTACCCGATCTGGGGCGCGTCGTAGTCTTCCGGCTCATCCGTGTAGATACAGACGTTCCAGTCCTCGGCCAGTCCATCCTCGGCCTTGCAGTAGCGCTCGAAGAAATCGACGATCTCCTGGCGCTGACAGTGCGCTTCGAAACTCTCCATGTCGCTCCAGATCTCATGAAACACGATCGGGAAGCTGCTGCCCTCGGCAAAGGGACTGCTGATGTGACGGGTCACCGTGTACTGCACACAGGCATCCTCACGATGGGCGTTGGGTTCCAGCGACTGAAGCACCTTGAACAGCTCGCGCTCCTTGCCAGGCCTGGGCTTGAACTGGGCAGTGCAGTAAACCAGTGATGACATCTTCAACTCCTTGGGGATTGGTTATTGCGAAAAGACCCGGTCCAGCCGGGCAATATGGGGACGTATCTGCTGCTTGTCGGCCTCGGACACCTGCGCCAGGGATTCCGCAACGGCCAGCGCCTGCTCCACCTGTAACCGCTGATCCGGTGGCAGCAGTTGCAGCATCTGCGGATCCACCCCCCGCATCTGTTGGGCCAATTGCAGCATTTCCGGACTCTCGGATTCCGCCTTGATGGCCCCGTAGGCCAGCACCACCCGATCACCCACCAGCGCCCAGCTCTCGGGACTGGTGAAACCGCGCTGTCGCACGATTCGCTCCAACTGCCCGTAGTGTTCGGCATGCTCACGCTTCAACGCCATCACCGCACGCTGGTGCGGATCGAAGGGCTGACCCGAGCGCGGGCTGACTTCACGCGCCAGAAACGCCCCCTGGCCTGCGGCTTGCATACGCTCACCCAGCTGCTTCACCTCGTCCAGGGAGTCTAGATAGGCCTCGACCTGAAGCTGATCAAGCGCCGCAGCCAGCACCGGAAAGGGTGCCCAAAGCATGACCATAAGTGTCAGTATTTGCCGCATGTAGTGTGTTTGAATCATGTTTTTTTCACCCTTGCCGACCCGTGACAGCTGAGTCTATCAGAAGCGCCACCGGGCCACTAAGCATCTTCGCAGGGTCTGAAAAACTGTGTAATAATCAATTCGATAGTCGTAAAACAACCATAATAAACCGGTGCCTCTGCAAGCGCTGAACTATGACTAACCCATAAGGGGAACAGCATGAAACTGAAACATGGAACCTTCGGGAAGACCCTGATCGCAGCCAGCACCCTGATGGCGGCACTGGGAGCTCAGGCCGAGACGCTGAAGATCGGCATCGCCGGCCCGGTCACCGGCCCTGTGGCTCAGTACGGGGATATGCAGAAAATCGGCGCCATGATGGCGATCGACAAAATCAATGAAGCCGGCGGCATCAACGGCATGACGCTGGAAGGCGTCATCTACGACGATGCCTGCGACCCCAAACAGGCGGTTGCGGTCGCCAACCGTATCGTCAATGACGAGATCCGCCACGTCATCGGCCATCTCTGTTCCAGTTCCACCGAACCCGCCTCCGATATCTACGAAGAGGAAGGGGTGATGATGATCACCGCCGCCTCCACCTCGCCCAGCATCACCGAGAAGGGCTACGAGCTGATCTTCCGCACCATCGGCCTCGACAGCCTTCAGGGCACCCTGGCGGCGGAATACATCCAGAACAGCATCAAGCCGCAGCGTCTGGCCGTGATCCACGACAAACAGCAGTATGGCGAGGGGCTGGCCACCACGGTCAGGAACATGCTCGCCGAGGCCGGTACCGAGGCGGTGATGTTCGAGGGCGTAACCCCGGGTGACAAGGACTTCTCCGCCCTGATCGCCAAACTCAAGCGTAACGACGTCGACTTCGTCTACTACGGTGGTTACCACCCGGAGCTGGGCCTGATCCTGCGCCAGTCACGCGAAAAAGGCTTCGATTCCCCCTTCATGGGTCCCGAGGGCGTGGTGAACTCGGACCTTGCGGCCATCGCCGGCAAGGCGATGGAGGGCGTGCTGGCCACGGCACCGAAGAGCTTTGACCAGAGCCCTGAAAACGCCGCGCTGGTGGCCGCATTCGAAGCCCGCGATGAAGACCCGTCCGGCCCCTTCGTATTCCCGGCCTATTCCGCCGTGCAGGTGATGACTGAGGCGATGACGGCCACCGGCAACACCGATCCCTATGAGCTGGCCGACTACCTGCGCGCCAACCGTTTCCAAACCACCATTGGCGAGATCGGCTTCGACGAGAAGGGCGACCTGACCGAGCCGACGTTCGAGATCTACACCCTTCACACCGACGGCAGTAAAACCCCCGTCGGCAAATAAAACTCCGCTGCCCGCTCTCCCCACTCAGGGGAGAGCCCTGTCTGGGGATTGCAGATGAGTGAAACGACTCTCTATGTACTTCAGCAGCTGATCAACGGACTGACCATCGGCTCGACCTACGCTTTGATCGCCATCGGCTACACCATGGTGTACGGCATTATCGGCATGATCAACTTCGCCCACGGCGAGGTCTACATGATCGGTACCTATACCGCATTCATCACCATCATCGGCCTGCTGACCCTGGGAGTCGGCTCGCTGCCGATCGTGCTGTTGCTGGCGCTGATCACCGCCATCATCGTCTCCTCCTCCTACGGCTATGCCATCGAGCGGGTGGCCTACCGGCCCTTGCGCGGCGGCCCCCGGCTGATCCCGCTGATCACCGCCATCGGCATGTCGATCTTCCTGCAAAACTACATCCGCCTGGCGCAGGGCTCCCGCGACCTGGCGATGCCGGCCCTGATCTCCGGCGGTATCGAATTCGGCGATCCCGAGGTGTTCGAGGTAACCATCTCCTGGATGCAGCTGATCATCTGGGGCGTGACCCTGATCTCGATGACGGCGCTGGCCCTGTTCATCTCCCGTTCCCGCCTTGGTCGCGCCTGCCGCGCCTGCGCTCAGGACCTGAAGATGACCAACCTGCTCGGCATAGACACCAACCGGATCATCGCACTGACCTTCGTCATCGGTGCGGCCCTGGCGGCCGTGGCCGGCGTGCTGCTGGGTCTCTACTACGGCACCATCAACCCCTACATCGGTTTCATGGCCGGCCTCAAGGCGTTCACGGCCGCCGTACTGGGCGGCATCGGCTCCATCCCCGGCGCCATGCTGGGTGGCCTGCTGCTCGGCGTGACCGAGGCACTGACCGCCGCCTTCTTCCCGTCCGAATACAAGGATGTGGTGGCCTTCAGCCTGCTGGTGCTGATTCTGCTGTTCCGTCCCACCGGCCTGCTCGGCAAGCCGGAAGTGGAGAAGGTGTAAAAGGAGTCGATGATGCAAAGAGCTCTCTTTCCCGCCCTCTTTGCGGCGGGCGTAACCTTCCTGCTGACCTGTCTGGTGATCGGCGTCAAGCTGGAGCAGGACGGTCCCACGCTGACCGTCGTCGGTGCTGATGCCGAAACCTGGAGCTGGATCGCCTTTGCCGTGGTGGTCGTATTCCTGTTTCAGCTGTTCCAGCAGCCGTTGGCGCGGCTCAGGCAGCGTCTACCCACTGCGGACGTCACCGGCCTGTTGCCCGACCATCGGCTGCGCACCCGACTGCGCCCCTGGCTGATCGCCCTGGTGGTCGTCGGGCTGCTGGTCTGGCCGTTCATGGTCTCGCGCGGTGCTGTTGACCTGGCCACGCTGACCCTGATCTATGTGATGCTGGGGCTGGGCCTCAATATCGTGGTCGGCTTTGCCGGCCTGCTCGACCTGGGCTATGTCGCCTTCTACGCCGTGGGCGCCTATACCTATGCCCTGCTGTCGGAATACTACGGCCTCTCCTTCTGGGCCTGCCTGCCGCTTGCCGGGCTCCTGGCCGCGACCTTCGGCTGTATTCTCGGCTTCCCGGTGCTGCGCCTGCGCGGCGACTACCTGGCGATCGTGACCCTGGGCTTTGGCGAGATCATCCGTATCCTGCTCAACAACTGGACCGGCCTGACCGGCGGCCCCAACGGCATCGGCGGCATCGACAAGCCAAGCCTGTTCGGGCTCGAGTTCAGTCGCCGCGCCAGCGAAGGTGCACAAACCTTCCACGAGTTTTTCGGCATCAGCTACAACAGCAGCCACAAGGTGATCTTTCTCTATCTGGTGGCCGTGCTGCTGGTGCTGATCACCGTCTACATCATCAACCGCATTCAGCGCATGCCGATCGGCCGCGCCTGGGAAGCGCTGCGCGAGGACGAGATCGCCTGCCGCTCACTGGGGCTTAACCCTACGGTGATCAAGCTGTCCGCCTTCACCCTGGGCGCCTCTTTTGCCGGTTTCGCCGGATGTTTCTTTGCCGCCCGCCAGGGCTTTATCAGCCCCGAGTCATTCACCTTCATCGAGTCGGCGATCATCCTCGCCATCGTCGTGCTGGGCGGCATGGGGTCGCAACTGGGCGTGATCCTGGCGGCGATCGCCATGACCATCCTGCCCGAGCTGGCGCGTGAGTTTCAGGAATACCGCATGCTGATGTTCGGCGGCGTCATGGTGCTGATGATGCTCTGGCGTCCTCAGGGCCTGCTGCCGATGAAACGTCCCCACCTGGAGCTGAAATCCTCATGAGCGAAAATCTGTTAGACGTCTCGGGGCTGATGATGCGTTTCGGCGGTCTGCTGGCGGTGGACGGTGTCAGCCTGCAGGTTAAGCCGCGTCAGATCCACTCGGTGATCGGCCCCAACGGTGCCGGCAAGACCACCGTGTTCAACTGTATCAGCGGCTTCTACCGCCCCAGCGGCGGCCAGATCCGCTATCGCGGCAAGGCGATCCAGGGCATGACTGGCCATCGCATCTCCCTGCTCGGGCTGGTGCGTACCTTTCAGCATGTACGCCTGTTCGCCCACATGACCGTGATCGAAAACCTGCTGGTGGCGCAGCACCGCCACCTGAATACCAACTACTTTGCCGGACTGCTGAAAACTCCGTCCTACCGCCGTCGCCAGCGTGAGGCGATGGACCGCGCCGCCCATTGGCTGCAGCAGGTCGGCCTGCTCGAGTTTGCCAACCGTGAGGCGGGCAACCTCTCCTACGGCCAGCAGCGCCGACTGGAGATCGCCCGCTGCATGGTCACCGAGCCGGGCCTGTTGATGCTGGACGAGCCCGCCGCCGGCCTCAACCCCAGGGAAACCTCTGAACTGGACCAGCTGATCGCCCGCCTGCGTGATGAGCAGGATATCTCGGTGCTGCTGATCGAGCACGACATGGGCCTGGTCATGGGCATTTCCGACCACATCACCGTGATCAATCAGGGCGCACCGCTGGCCGATGGCACGCCGGAGCAGATCCGCGAAAACCCCGCTGTAATCAAGGCCTACCTGGGAGAGAGCTGATGCTGCGACTGGATAACGTTTCAACCTTCTACGGCAAGATTCAGGCGCTGCACAACGTCTCCCTGGGGGTCAACCAGGGCGAAATCCTGACCCTGATCGGGGCCAACGGCGCCGGCAAGACCACGCTGATGATGACCATCTGCGGCGATCCACGCGCCCATGGCGGCCATATCGAGTTCGACGGCCAGCAGATCCAGCAGATGAACACTGCCGATATCATGCGCATGGGGCTGGCGGTGGTGCCCGAAGGCCGCCGTATTTTCTCCGCCATGACGGTGGAAGAGAACCTGCTCATGGGCAGCTTCTTTCGCAGCAAGGGCGAGGCGGAAGCCCAGCTCGATCACGTGCTGACTCTGTTCCCCCGACTGCGAGAACGCTTCGGCCAGCGCGGCGGCACCATGTCCGGCGGCGAACAACAGATGCTCGCCATTGGTCGTGCCTTGATGAGCCAACCGCGCCTGCTGCTCCTTGACGAGCCCTCACTGGGGCTGGCGCCGATCATCATCCAGCAGATCTTCGAGATCATTGAAAAGCTGCGCGAGGAAGGGGTCACCATCTTTCTGGTGGAACAGAACGCACACCAGGCTTTAAGGATTGCAGATCGAGGCTACGTGCTGGAGAATGGTCGTATCGTGATGAGTGGCAGCGGCGATGCCCTGCTCAACGATGACAGTGTTCGCAAAGCTTATCTTGGCGGTTAATGGACGACTCGAATGCGCCTCCTGGTCATCTCACTGCTGGCACTCTTCGCCAGCCTTTCCCTGCTGATTGTCGGCAACTCCTTTCTGATCACCCTGCTGGGCCTGAGATTCAGCCTGCTCGGAATCGACCCCTCGACCATCGGCATGGTGATGGTGTGTTATTCAGCCGGTTTCGTGATCGGCT
Source organism: uncultured Marinobacterium sp. (assembly GCA_963676805.2). Taxonomy (GTDB): domain Bacteria; phylum Pseudomonadota; class Gammaproteobacteria; order Pseudomonadales; family Balneatricaceae; genus Marinobacterium. The sequence continues at coordinate 123,671 of CAXXYA010000001.1, forward strand.
CACTCTATGCCAAGCGGGTGGTACGACGGGTGGGGCATATCCGCGCCTTTGCCGTTTTTGCCGCCGTCGCGGCGATGGCGGCACTGATCTACCCGATGACCTACAACGTCTGGTACTGGGGACTGCTGCGCGGTATCGGCGGGCTCACCATCGCGGCGCTGTTCATCACCATCGAGAGCTGGTTCAGCGCCGTCGCGACCAATACCAACCGCTCCAAAATCTTTTCGCTGTATCAGATTGCCGCCTACTCGGCGGCAGCCCTGGGCCAGCTGCTGATCGGCAATGGCAACCCGATCAACTACGCCCTGTTCTCGCTGGCCGCGCTGTTCATCGTGGCGGGCATTATTCCGCTCTCGCTGTCACGGATGCAGTCGCCGGAGATCACCGAACACACGGACAGCCTGTCGCTGCTGCAACTGTTCCGCAACGCGCCGCTGGGGGTGATGGCCGCGTTCACCAGTGGGGTATTTCTCGGCTCCTTCTATGCGCTGGTCCCGCTGTTCGCCAGTCTGACCGGGCTGCCAAACGAACAGATCTCGATCTATATGTTCGCCGCCATCCTGGCCGCCATGCTCTTTGCCTGGCCCGTCGGCTGGATCTGTGATCGCATTCGACGCAGCTATGTGCTGCTGTTGATCTCGGCACTGGGAGCCCTGGCCTGTGCCGCCAATGCCCTGGTGGTCGAGGCGGACTTTACCTGGCGTCTGCTGGCGCTCTGCCTGTGCATGGGGCTGGGGTCCACTGTGTATTCGATCGGCGTCGCGATCACCAACGACATCATGGACAGTTCACAGATCATCGCCGCCAGCTCGGGGCTGATGCTCAGCTATGGTATCGGCAGCGTTTGCGGCCCCCTGATCGGCTCAGCCTTGATGGAGTATTTTCACCCCTCGGCACTGTTTCAGACCCTGACCGCCGCCCTGGGGGCCATGGCCCTGTTCACGCTTTACCGCCAGTACCGCGTACCGCCTCTGCCGGTCGCCGCTCAGGAACATTTTGTCCCGGCCATCCCTGATGTCCATGCCATTCCCGATATCGACCCGCGTAACGAAGAGTTCGTGGATACCCCCATCGAGGAGCTGTTCAAGGGGCAGGATACGGAACAGGAAAGCGGCGACGAAGGCGAATTGATGGACCGGGAACCGGCTCCCGTTGCCGAAGAGGCAGCGCCATCCGGTGGCGCCGAGCAGGAGGTGCAGCCACCACCCTCCGATGACGAACCTCAGTCGGCTCCGGACGATTCCACTCCCCCTCGCAGCGGCAGCTGAAGCTGATCGGTGCAGAGGAACCCCGGCAGCGCCGGGGTGAAATCCCAGCGTTCCAGCTGAAGTGCCTGCTGCTCCGGCCGCCATTCGATCAGGTTGAATGAATTGGACTTGTGGTCTCGTACGCGGCTGGACACGGCCGTTCCGGCCTGCAGGGTCCAGCAATTGGCCGGAACACCGGGATAACGCCGATCCAGGCGGGCACAGAAGGGATAGTGAATATGGCCGGCCAGATAAAGCTGCATGCCGGCCCGGCTCCAGGCACGCACGGCCGCTTCGGCACCGGCGGCGATATTCTTTTCATCAATACCCAGCACTGCATCCACCGGGTGGTGTCCCATGACAATCTTGATCCGGGCAGCACTCGCTTCGAGCCGCTGCGCCACCCTCGCGATCTTTTCGGCGCTGAAACTGCCGTCGATATGCTTGCCCGGTCGCGTCGTGTTCACCCCCACCACCAGTATCTCGCCCGACTGATAACAGGGTGCCAGCACATGACCGAAGCTGCGGCGAAAGTGCGCATAGGGCGCGACGAAACGCTGACACAAATTGAACAGCGGCAGGTCATGATTGCCCGGCACCGCCAGCACGGGCACCGACGGCAGCCGGGCCAGAAAGCGTTCGCAGGCCTGAAACTGTGCGCGCCGGGCACGCTGGGTGATATCCCCGCTGAGCAGCAACAGATCCGGCTGCAGCTGGTGGATCTGTTCGACCAGTGCCGTCACGACGTGCTGCCGTTCGGTGCCAAAGTGCAGGTCGGACAGCTGAATTATGCGCATGCCGCTTCTCCCGCTGGCACCAGACAACGGTAGGCATGCTGTCGGGTCTCGAGCACCAGCGGTGAACGGCAGCGATGCAGCTCGCCATCCACGGCCACCGTCAGCCGACGCCGCCGGGTGGATACCTGAAGCCACTCGGTCAGGAAGTAGTCCAGCTGCTCCAGCCGCCTCAGTTCGCCCCTGAGACTGGCCCAGAGGTAGCGGCACAGGGCCAGGGGCGCGTCGGACTGCATCACGAAGACCAGCATTTGCCCCCGCCTGATCCCGTCGATCTCGGCCAGATTGAAGTTCTCCAGCTGACTGGGGCTGACACTGGCCAGCAGCATGGGGGCCGTTTCCACCTGATGCTCACCATCGTGCTCCAGACACAAGCGCCGTCCCCGCGCCCGGGTCAGAAAAACCCAGATGCCGCTGAGCAGAGACACCAGGCGATTACGCCCGGTCACCGCACTGACCTGCTCGCGGGCGGCAATGATGTGTGGATAAACACCGATACTGGCGCTGACACAGAAAGGGATGCCGTTGACGCTGGCCAGCGAACAGCTCCACTCCCGCCCCTGCAACAACACGTCGATGGCGGCCTGACGGTCAACCGGGATGCCCCTGTCCCGGGCAAAGAAGTTGAAGGTGCCACAGGGAATGACCCCCAGTATCACGCCACTCCCCGCCAGGGCGGTCACCGCCGCATTGAGGGTGCCATCTCCGCCGGCAACCACCAGCACCGCTCCACTCTCGACACAGCGCCGAACCAGACGCTTCAGTTGCGGCAGCAGCGCCTTCGGTTGTAGCCTGACCAGCGCCTGCAGCTGCGCTTCGGGAATACGCGCCCGGATCTGCTGCTCAAGCACGGCATCGGCCTGATCACCGGCCGTCGTATTGATACAGACCAGAAAATTGCGCCCGGACTCTGACATCATGGCTATACTCCTGATGAGCAAGGGGTAAGGGGCATGCCGGGAACCCCCGGTATGCGCAGTGGTCCTATCCCAGATACTTCTCAAGGAGAGACCCGCATGTTCATTACCCGTCCACGTTCAGGTTACCTGACCTCAATGCTCGCGGCCACGGTCCTGCTCACCGGATGCAGTGCGTTGACCGGACCCGAGCAGCATGAAGTGTCCGGCCAGGCCCTGTATCGCGAGCGTATGCTGCTGCCCGCCGACAGCCAGCTGGAGGTCCGCCTGCAGGATGTTTCCCGCGCCGATGCACCGGCCGTGCTACTGGACAAGCTCGTCCGGGACAATATCGCCACGCCCCCCTATCCGTTCAGTTTTCATGTCCCGGCCGATCAGCTTCAGCCCGGACACCGCTATGCGGTCAGCGCCCGGATCTCCAATGGCGACCGCTTGATGTTCATCACCGATAGCCATTACAGCGTGCTGGCGGGCGGGGACGATACCAACCTGATGCTGGTGATGAAGCGCGTTACCAGCCAGCCCCCCCAAGCCTCGCTGCAAAACACCTACTGGAAGCTGATCAGCCTGAACGGCACAGCGATCGAGCCGCGTGAAGGGCAACGCGAGCCCCACCTGATCCTTAAGCAGGGCGACCGTGTACAGGGGTTCTCCGGCTGCAACCAGTTCATGGGCCAGTTCACTCAGCAGGACAGCCGCCTGCACTTCGGCCCCACCGCCGGCACCATGCGCGCCTGTGTACCCAGCATCGACTATGAGCACCGCTTTCTGCAGCTGCTGCAAGGGGATGTGAACTGGTCGATCGACGGCGACCAGCTCGAGTTGATTAATCCGGGCAACAATCTTCACGCCACCTTCAAAGCGGTGTATCTCAAATAACAGGAACAGCCTCCACCCGCTCTCCTCATCTCACCCAAGCCCTCGACAGAGGGCTTTTTGATATCTGAAAAAAATGTTCAATCCCGTGTAAGGATCGCCTCGTCAACTCGACTGACTGACAGAACCAAAGGTAACGGCACAGGGCAAACGCCCGGCCGACACGGATTTCTGTACAACAACAACGAGGTGATCATCATGTCCATGCATACCAAACCGACCATCGCTGCCGTTGGGACCGCTTTTCTGCTAGGTCTGGGCGCCACATCCGGCGCCGTGGCGGCCGACAACCCCTTCGCCGCTCAACCTCTCGGCAGCGGCTATGCTGAACTGGCCGAAGCCAGTTGTGGCGCCGACAAGAAGGCTGAACAGGAAGCCAAGTGCGGTGAAAAGAAGGCCGATCGCGAAGCCAAGTGTGGCGAAGACAAGGCCGCCAAGGCGGACCGCGAAGGTGCCTGCGGTGAAGACAAGGCCGCAAAAGCCGACAGGGAGGGTAAGTGCGGCGAAGCCAAGTGCGGAAGTAACCAGTAAACCGCCGGCCACCGGCGCTGATACAGCACCGGTGGTCAGCCGTAACAGGAGCAAACATGCATACTTCAAATGCTCAACTGCTTCAGGGGACCGGTCTGGGGCTCAGACGCCCCATGCTCAAGGAACTGTCCGAAACCGACCTGAGTGACATCGATTTCTTCGAGGTGGCGCCCGAAAACTGGATGCAGATGGGCGGCCGCCTGGGCCGTCAGTTTCGCGACCTGACCGAGCGCCACACCTTCAGCGCCCATGGACTTTCGCTGTCGCTCGGCGGCCCCGAACCACTCGACCTGGATTTCGTTGACCAGGTGGGCCGGTTTCTCGATCAGCACGGCATCGCTCTGTACAGCGAGCACCTGAGCAGCTGCAGCGACCATGCCCATCTTTACGATCTGATGCCGCTCCCCTTCACCGAGCCAGCCGTGCATCATGTCGCCGCGCGCATCCGTCAGGTACAGGACCGGCTGCAACGGCGCATCGCCATCGAAAACGTCAGCTACTACACGCCGCTGGCCACCGAGCTGACGGAGTCAGAATTCATCAACGCGGTACTGGAAGAAGCCGACTGCAACCTGCTGCTCGACGTCAACAACATCTACGTCAACAGCATCAACCAGCGCTATGACGCCGAAAACTTCATGCGCAGCCTGCCCGCCGAACGTGTGGTCTGCCTGCACATGGCCGGCCACTACCGGGAGGCCGAAGACCTGCTGGTAGACACCCATGGCGCCCCGATCATCGATCCGGTCTGGTCGCTGCTGGCCAAAACATACGCACATACCGGCCCGGTGGCGACGCTGCTTGAACGCGACTTCAATCTGCCGCCGCTGGCAGAGTTACTGCGGGAAGTTCGCCAAATCCGCCAGCACCAGCAACAGGGAGGCCTGCATCATGAACGCCTCAGGGCCTGAGCCCGACTTCATCCGCCGCCAGCGCCGCTTTGCCGATCAGATCCGCAACCCGGAGCAGCCCCTGCCGGACGGCATCGAGGCCCGCCACATGCAGGTTTATGTGGATCTGTTCTTCAACAACATCGCGGGCTTCCTGGCAGGCGCTTTTCCGATCTACCGCAGCCTGTGCAGCGACGCCTTCTGGCAGGCCGAGGTACGCCGCTTCATGCAGGAATACGGCGCAGAAAGTCCGCTGTTTCGTGATCTGGCCCAGGCCTATCGCGACTATGTCGAGCAGGTGCGCACGCGGCAGCCGGACGATCCGCCCTTCCTGCAGGAACTGCTGCACTATGAGTGGGTCGAGCTGGCGCTGGATATCGCCGAAGCGGACCCCTTTGCCGACTGGCCACCTGTGGATATCTCAACAGACAGGCTGCTGCAGCAACACCCGGTGGTCTCGCCGCTGGCCTGGTCACTCGGCTACCGCTGGCCGGTACACCGGATCAGCGCCGAATTCCGCCCCGACACGCCGCCGGAGCAGCCCTGCTGGCTGCTGGTCTATCGCAACCGCGATGACCGGGTGAAGTTCATCGAACTGAATGCGGTCAGCGCCCGCCTGCTCTGGCTGCTCAACGAGCACCCGGAACTCAGTGGTGCCCAGACACTGGAGCAGATCGCAGACGAGCTGCCCCAGATCCCGCGCGACAGCATCTTTCAGAACGGTCTGGCGCTGCTGCAACAGTTTTTGCGTGACGACATTCTGCTCGGCACCCTGCCCTGCGCAGAACCGGAATCCTGTGCTGAAACCGCTCCTGCAAGGAGGTAACTCCATGAACCGACTGACCACGGCCTACCGCCCTCTGCAAACCGCCCTGCAGCAGCTGCAGTGGGGCGACGGCTTGGCGCCGCTGCTGCTGCGCCTTTATCTGGCCCCGATCATGCTGCAGGCGGGCTGGAACAAGCTGAGCCATTTCGACGCTACCGCCGCCTGGTTCGGCAACCCCGAGTGGGGGCTGGGACTGCCCTTCCCCGAACTGATGGCCGCGCTGGCGGCCAGCACCGAATTTTTCGGCGGCGCGCTGTTGCTGATCGGACTGGCCGTACGCTGGGTCAGCATCCCGCTGATGATCACCATGGTGGTCGCGGCGGCCAGCGTGCACTGGGACAACGGCTGGCTGGCGATCGCCGACCCGTCGAGCTGGCTGGCCAATGAACGGGTGATGGAGTCCGCCGAACGATTGCAACGGGCTCGCGCCCTGCTGCAGGAATACGGCCATTACGACTGGCTTACCGGACGCGGCTCCCTTGTAATCCTCAATAACGGCATCGAATTCGCAGCCACCTATTTCGTCATGCTGCTGAGCCTGTTCTTTACCGGCGGCGGCCGCTTCACCAGCGTAGATTACTGGCTGGCACGCAAAACAGGCCAAGGGATACGCCCGCCGTCAGAATGACCCCAGCTTGAAACCACCCTACGCCAGCCGGCCGGTCTGGCGACCAGGCGGCCAACAAAAGGCCTGTTTTATGCATGGTTGACCCGCTGGATACGATGAAGGATGATGAAAACTCATCAGTGAGGAACGCTCTCATGCAGCTCCTGTGTTGTGCACACTCCGTCATGCGACGTGTCGATGCCATCGGTGCCCCGCCGAAGGTACGCCTGTGCATTGAGCTGCCGAGCCCTGTTCTGTTCTGATCCCATTGAGCCAAGGCCGCAGCTGTTTCTGCGGCCCCTGTCGCTGAAACCCCGGCCGACTGACACGGAGCGGTTATGTCGGTACCCATCTCTTATTTCGCGGTGGTGTTGATCTGGTCCACCACACCCCTGACCATTGCCTGGAGCAGTGAATCGGTCGACCCGGTGCTGGCCGGCGGCCTGCGTATGGCGATCGCCGCCGTCCTCGGCGTCATTCTGCTGCGCCTGCTGGGCATCGAACTGCCGCTGCACCGCCGTGCCCAGACGACCTATGCCTTCGCCTCCATTGGCGTGTTCGGCGCCATGTGCTGCACCTACCTCGCCTCGCGCCATGTACCCTCAGGGCTCATCTCGATCATGTTCGGACTGGCCCCCATCCTCTCCGCCGTACTGGGACAGTGGCTGCTGGACGAACCCCGTTTTCGTGCCTACCGCTGGGTGGCCTGCCTGCTGGCTTTCGGTGGACTGGCGGTGATTTTCACCGATGATGTTGCCCTCGGTCCCGACAGTCTGCTCGGACTGCTGTTACTGCTGCTCGCCGTCACCCTGTTCAGCCTCAGTGCTGTCATGGTCAAGCGCAGTGGCAGCCAAGTACACCCTCTGGCTCATACCGTCGGCGCCCTGCTCTGGTCTCTGCCCGGCTTTGCCCTGACCTGGTGGCTGCTCGGTGCCGCTCCCCTGGAGCTGGACCCGGGCAGTCGCTCCTTCTGGGCGATTCTCTACCTGGCGATCTTTGGCTCCCTGCTCGGTTTTGTCTGCTATTTCCATGTATTGCGCCACCTGCCGCCCAGCACCGTGGCGCTGGTGACCCTGATCACGCCGATATTCGCCCTGATGCTGGGCCACTGGCTCAACGACGAGCCCCTGACCTCAGGGCTCTGGCAGGGCTGCCTGCTGGTCGTCTCGGGGCTTGGACTATTCTTCTGGGGCCACCGGCTGCAACCAACACGCCGCCGACAGGAGTGATCGATGAAACTGCTGACCCTGATCCGCCATGCCAAGTCCAGCTGGGACGACCCCTTTATGGACGATTTCGATCGACCGCTGAACCACCGCGGCCAGCATGACCTGCCGCTGATGTGTGCCCGCCTGTTGGCGCAGGGACCGACGCCGGACCGACTAATCCACAGCAGCGCCCTGCGCACCCGGCTGACGGCAGCTCCGCTGATCGAAGCCTTCCAGCTGCCGGACAGGGCCGTGCAGAGCACCGAGGCGATCTACGAAGCCGATGACGACGTGCTGCGGGCACTGATTCGGCAGCAACCGGATGAGGTCGGCCATCTGATGCTGGTCGGCCACAACCCGGGGCTGCAACTGCTCGCCCAGTGGCTCTGCGAACAGGCGCCGCAAAAGCTGCCCACCGCCGCCATCGTGCAGCTGGAACTGCCGCTTGAGCACTGGAACGATCTAGTGCCGAACTGCGCGCGACTGCGCTGGCTCGACTACCCCAAACTGCACCCCCGCCCCGGCAAGTAAGCCGTGAATCGGGTACACTCATCACTCTTTGTCGTACACGGAAAGCTGCCTTGAACCTCTACCTGCAAACCCTTGGCTACACCGCCAACATCGTCGCCCCGATTTTCTTCATCCTGTTTCTCGGCTACCTGCTGCGTCGCAGCCAGTTGATCGATGACGCCTTCGTCGCCACCGGCTCCAAGCTGGTGTTCGTCATCACCCTGCCGGCGCTGGTGTTCATGTCGATCGCCCGCATGGACTTCCAGGCCGTGTTCAACCCTCACCAGCTCGGCTATGTGCTGGTCGGCATTCTGCTCAGTTTCGGGCTGATCTGGTGGCTGGCCGCACGCTGGATCAAGGCGCCGGAAGACCTCGGCGTCTTCGTGCAGGGTGCCTTTCGCAGCAACTACGGCATCATCGGCCTGGCGGTCAGCTTCAACCTCTTCGGTGATGCCGGCCTGGCGCAGGCCTCCTTACTGCTGGCGCTGGTGATCCCGCTGTTCAACGTGCTGTCGATCCTCTGCCTGAGCATTCCGATGCAGCGCAGCGAAAGCATGAAACTCAGCAGTACGCTGATGGAGATCCTGAAGAACCCGCTGATCCTGGCGGTGCTGTTCGCCCTGCCGGTATCCTGGTTCGGCATCCAGCTGCCGCAGGTGGTAGCCAAGACCGGCACCTACTTCGCCAACCTGACCCTGCCGCTGGCGCTGCTGACCATCGGCGCGTCGCTGAACCTGAAGAGCCTGCATGACACCTCGGCGCAGGCGTTCTGGGCCACGGCGCTGAAGCTGGTGATCCTGCCGCTGATACTGACGTTCGGCGCCTGGCTGTACGGCTTCGATGGCGAGGATCTGGCGATCCTGATGGTGCTGTTCGGCTGTCCTACCGCCGCAGCCAGCTTCGTCATGGCACGAGCCATGGGCGGCAACGCCCAGCTGGCCGCCAATATCGTGCTGACTACTACCCTGGGTTCGGTGCTGACGCTCAGTGCCGGTATCTATCTGCTGCGCCTGATCGGCATGATCTGATCGGCACCGGGAAAGGCGGGAGTTCATATGCTGAAAAACCTGTTCGACAGCCGTCACGAGCGCCTGCTCAAGGCGATCGACAACAATGACCTGGACAAGGTAGCCGCACACCTGGCCAAGATAGAGACGGAGCTGCTAACCACGCCGGGCAAGGAGGGCGGCCATGCGCTGGAACGAGCCCTGCGGGCGGCAGAGCCCAGAATTCTGGAACTGCTGCTGCAGAAAGCACCTCGCCCGCTGCCGTTGGGGCAGTGCGGCACGCCCCTGCTCTGCCTGGCATTGCAGCAGACCGACAGCCTGCCGTGCCTGACTCTGCTGCTGCAGGCCGGCGAAGACCCCAACCTGGCACATCAGGGTCAGCCGTTGCTGCATTGGTGTGTCGAACAGTGCGAGCCGGACCGGTTGATGCTGCACCTGAGCCGGCTGCTGCAGCACGGCGCCGATATCAATCGGCCCGATGCCGATGGCCGCACCCTGCTGCAACGCCTGCTGCCGCACGGCGATCAGGCCCTGTTGCAGTTTCTGCTGCAGTCAGGTGCCCTGTGTGAGGAGAGCTGGCTGGAGGACGTGGACAATGCAGAGCTGGTCACCCAGCTGAAGCGCGTGCTGGATGACCTGAGAATTCGAAAGCTGATGCTGGGGGGCTGATCAGGCCGGAACGGCCACCCCCAATCGCGGAATCTCGATCGCCGGGCAGCGGTCCATGACCACGTCGAGCCCGGCGGCCTCGGCCCGTTCGGCCGCTTCTTCGTTGATCACGCCGAGCTGCATCCAGACCGACTTGGCCCCCCGCTCAATCGCTTCGTCGACCACATAGCCGGCATCCACCGAGTTGCGGAAGATATCCACCATGTCCACAGGGCCGTCGATTTCGGCCAGCGAAGCCACCACCGGCTGTCCCTGCAGCTCCTGCCCCGCCAATGACGGGTTGACCGGAATCACTTCATAACCGCTGTTGAGCAGATAGGACATCACCTGGTAACTGGCACGGTGCGACTTGGCACTGGCACCCACCAGGGCGATACGGTGACTACGCTCGAGCAGTGCTTTTATCTTGTTATCCTGCATGTTGCGCGTTTCCTTTACAGATCGGACATTCGGGATCGGGACGCAGCCTGAGGCTGCGCCATTGCATACGTTTGCCATCGAGCAGCAACAGACGGCCGGTCAGCGGCTCGCCGACACCGGCCAGCAGTTTCAGCGCTTCCATCGCCTGCATGCTGCCGATCACTCCCACCAGCGGCGGGAAGACACCGGACTCGCTGCAGGTCAGCGCCTCATCGTCGCCACCGCGACCATAGAGGCACTGGTAACAGGGCGAATCGGGCTGACGCGGATCATAGACGCTGATCTGGCCATCGAAGCGGATCGCCGCCCCCGACACCAGCGGCGTGCCGGTGGCGAAGCAGGCCCGGTTCAGGGCAAAACGGGTGCTGAAGTTGTCGCAGCAGTCCAGTACCAGATCCACCTGCTCGACCCAGGCCTGCAGCGCTTCGCCCTGCAGCCGCTCGGCCACCGGGGTGATGCGTATCTCAGGATTGATCGCGGCCAGTGTTGCCGCCGCCGAGGCCACCTTGGTCTCGCCGCAGGCGTCCTGGCTGTGGATAACCTGACGCTGCAGGTTGCTCAGTTCGACCCGGTCGTCATCGGCCAGAATCAGCTCACCGACACCGGCGGCCGCCAGGTAGGCCGCTGCCGGACCGCCGAGGCCGCCAAGACCGAGGATCAGTACCCGTGCATTACACCAGGCGTCCTGACCGGCGATATCCACTTCCGGCAACATGATGCTGCGGCTGTAGCGCAGCAGTTGTTGATCATTGAGCATCGTTGTCTCCTTTGCCGCCCGGCCAGCAACCCAGGGTTACCCGGTCGTTGTCGCCCAAGTCCCGCTGGGTACGCACTTGTGCATAACCCAGTGTCTGCAGCAGGTCGCGCACCGCTTCACCCTGCTCATAGCCGTGCTCGAACAGCAGCCAGCCCCCCGGCTTCAGGTGAGTTTTGGCTTGCTCGGCGATGGCGCGGAGATCCGCCATTCCCTTGTCTTCGGCCGTCAGCGCCGACAAAGGTTCAAAGCGCACGTCGCCCTGACTCAGATGCGGGTCCTCGGGATCGATATAGGGCGGGTTGCTGACGATCATGTCGAAATCCCCCCGGAGCGGTTGGCACCAGCTGCCCTGCAGAACTTCAACGTTATTCAGCCCATGCGCGGCGGCGTTTTCCCGCGCCAGCGCCACGGCACCGGGGTGCAGATCGGTCGCGCTCAACTGCCACTGCGGTCGTTCGCTGGCCAGCGCCAGGGCGATGGCACCGGTGCCCGTGCCCAGGTCGGCAACCCGGGCTGGCCGGTCCGGCAGCAGCGCCAGCGCCTGCTCTACCAGCGTCTCGGTATCGGGACGGGGAATCAGGGTATCGGGGCTGACCTTGAGCCTCAGGGTCCAGAAATCGCGGTAACCGAGCAGATGCGCCACCGGCTCACCGAGGAGGCGGCGCGCCAGCAGCTGCTCGAAACGGGCCTGTTGTTCGGCACTCAGGGTCTTGTCCGGCCAGGTGAACAGCCAGCTGCGCGGCTTGTCGAGTACCTCGCACAGCAGCAGTTCAATATCCAGCCGCGGGCTGTCGCTGACCTCGGCCAGTTCGGCTGCCCGCTCCAGCGCTGCGGCGACGCTCAGCTCATTCATTGGACAGGTTGCTGAGCTGCTCGGCCTGATACTCGTTGCGCAGCGGCTGGATCACCTGATCCAGGTCGCCGGCGATCACTTCGTTCAGGCGGTAGAGGGTCAGGTTGATCCGGTGATCGGTCAACCGGCCCTGAGGAAAGTTATAGGTGCGGATTCGCTCGGAGCGGTCGCCCGAGCCGACCAGGCTCTTGCGGGTGCTGGCCTGCGCGGCCTGCTGTTTGTCCAGCTCCGCCTGCTGCAGGCGTGACGCCAGCAATGCCATCGCCTTGGCGCGGTTCTTGTGCTGGGAACGCTCTTCCTGGCACTCCACCACCAGCCCGGTGGGCAGGTGGGTGATGCGGATCGCCGAGTCGGTCTTGTTGACGTGCTGACCACCGGCCCCCGAGGCACGGAAGGTATCCACGCGCAGATCGGCCTTGTTGATCTCGATCTCGGCGGACTCGTCCATCTCCGGCATCACCGCTACGGTGCAGGCGGAGGTGTGGATACGGCCCTGGGACTCGGTTTCGGGCACGCGCTGCACGCGGTGGGCGCCGGATTCGAACTTGAGCTGGGCGTAGACATCCTCGCCGGCCACCCGACTGATGATCTCCTTGTAGCCGCCATGCTCGCCCTCGTTGGCGCTGATCACCTCAACCCGCCAGCCCTTCTGCTCGGCATAGCGCGAGTACATGCGGAACAGATCGCCGGAGAAGATCGCCGCTTCGTCGCCGCCAGTACCGGCGCGGATCTCGAGAAAGACGTTGCGGTGATCATTGGGATCACGCGGCAGCAACAGGATCTGCAGTTCGCCTTCCAGCCGCTCGATCTGTTCCTTGGCGCTGTCAATTTCGTCCCGCGCCATCTCGCGCAGCTCGGCGTCGTCCTCGTTGAGCATATCTTCAGCGGAGACCAGATCATCCTGTGCCTGCTGCCAGCCGGCAAAGGCCTGGGTGATCTCTTCCAGGTCTGAATATTCGCGTGAGTAGTCGCGAAAACGGTTCTGGTCCGCGATCACCTCAGGCTCACTGAGCAGCGCCGCCAGTTCCTCGTGACGGTCGCACAGCTTTTCCAGCTTGCTCTTGATCGATGCTTTCATGACAGCCATGACTCCTGTGCGGATGCGTTCACTCGGACGATTCGGAATCGCCCAGCTGATACAGTTCCTGTGCCAGCTGCAGCACATCGGAACGTCCTTCCGATGAAGCGCGGCGCAGCTGCACGGTCGGCTGGTGCAGCAGTTTATTGGTCAGCCCGTGGGCCAGGCGCTTGAGCATCTCTTCCGCGTCCTTGCCATTACGCAGCTGACGCAGGTACTTGCCCAGTTCCTGTTGAGCCGTTTCGTGGGCCTGAGCGCGCAGCAGGGTCAGGGTATCGACCGCATCCAGCTCGCGCAGCTGACGCATGAATTCCAGCGCACCCGTCTCGATGATGCCCTCGGCCTCAACGGCAGCGGTCTGGCGCTCACGCTGGTTTTCCTCGATCACTTCACGCAGGTCATCCACCGTATAGAGGTAGACGTCATCCAGCTCACCGACCTGGGGCTCGATATCGCGCGGCACGGCAATATCCACCATAAAAATGGGGCGGTGCTTGCGCTTTTTCAGCGCCACTTCAACCGCGCCCTTGCCGAGGATCGGCAGCTGACTGGCGGTCGAGGCAATGAGGATATCGGTATTGGGCAGCTCATCGGGAATCTGGCTCAGCTCAATGGCGCGACCGTCAAACTCCTCGGCCACCGCCAGCGCTCGGGCCAGGGTGCGGTTGGCCACGGTGATCTGCTGCACGCCCGCTCGCTTGAGGTGGCGCGCCACCAGTTCGATGGTCTCGCCGGCACCGATCAACAGCGCCCGGCTGGTGCTCATATCGGCAAAGATGTGCTGCGCCAGACTGACCGCCGCATAGGCCACGGAAACCGGGTTCTGACCGATGGCGGTCTGAGTGCGTACATCTTTTGCGACCGAGAAGGTACGGCGGAACAGACGCCCCAGCTCGATATTGGCCAGACCCTCGGCCTGGGAGACCGAATAGGCGGACTTCAACTGACCAAGAATCTGCGGCTCGCCCAGTACCAGGGAATCCAGGCCACTGGCCACCCGCATCATGTGTCGGACCGCATCCTCATCCCAGTAGGCATAGGAGCAACGCTGCAGCGCCTCCACGTCGAGGCCATGATAGTCACCGAGCCATTCCAGCAGGGCACGGGTGCCCTTCAGCCCGGTTGCGCAGTAAAGCTCAGTCCGGTTGCATGTGGACAGGATCGCCACCTCGGACAGCTGAGCCTTGCGGCACGCCTCGTGCAACGCCTCGGCCAAAGCCTCAGGTGCAAAGGCCACCCGCTCGCGCACATCCACCGGTGCCGTCTTGTGATTGATACCTAACGCCAGCAAAGCCATAAACGGTTCGCATCACCCCATTACAGACAAGCGCGACATCATACACCTTTGCCGCCTCCGGATTAAGCCGTCCTCATTCTGTTACTGACGCAGGGAACCCAAACGGCGCTTTGTGTACCAAGCCAGATACGGCATGACAGCCAGGAGCCCCCTGCTCTATAGTGAGCATTCAACCCCCTGCAGGACCGGAAACGTGTATCGATTCAGCAAACGGCCATTAATGATCAGCCTGCTCGCCGGGCTGGTGCTGAGCGGCTGCAGCAGCCAGAAACAGCTACCCGCGGCAACATCCGACGCCGGGGTCTATACACCGTCCAGCTATACCCCGGGGGAATTCAACGCCAACAGCCTCTACCACCTGCTGACCGCCGAACTGGCCGGCAAGCAGGGGCGCTTCGATCTGGCGCTGGACAACTACCTGCAGGAAGCCGAAGCCACCGGTGATGCCGCTGTCGCCGAACGCGCGACCCGTATCGCCCAGTTCCTGCGCCGTCCCCAGGCGGTGCTGAAGGCCAGCCGGCTATGGAGCCAGGCCGCTCCCGACGCGCTTGAGCCCCTGCACATTCAGGCCAACATCCTGCTCCACGAAGGCCGCTTCGAAGCCGCGCTCCCGCTGTTGCGCACGCTGCTGGAACAGGGCGGCGATGAAGCCCTGGCGCTGATCGGCGGTCGTGTCGACGAGATGTCGCCCGAGGTCGCCGGACACTATTTCCGCCTGTTGAGCGAACTGCACGAGACATCGCCCGAGCGTCTGGACCTGCTGCTGACCCGCGCCCTGCTGCTCAAGCAGCAACAGCGCCCTGATGCGGCGGCGCAGTTGCTGGACAAAGGGCTTCAGCAGAGCCCCGGTGAAGCCGAGCTGACCCTGCAGCGCGCCGAACTCTACCGCCAGCATGGAGCACCGGCCCAAGGGCTGGCGCTGGTGGAGCAGGCGCTTAAGCAGACACCTGACCATGGCCGCCTGCTGGCCACTCGCGCACAACTGCTGCTGTTAAGCGGCCAACCAACCCGCGCCTGGCGAGCCATTCGTGACCTGCTGGCCCAGCAGGACAACCCCCAGCTCAGTTACTACTTTGCCCTGCTGCTGCTGGAAAACGAACGCTGGCAGGAGAGCCACAGCCTGCTGCAACAGCTGCTGGAACAGGACCCGAGCATCACTGCACCGCATTTCTACCTCGGCGTGATCGCCCAGGCGCAGCAGCAGCCGGAACAGGCCCTGCGGCACTTCCTGCTGGTCGAGGAGGGTCCCAACCTGATTCAGGCCTATGCCCGCGCCCTGTCCCTGTACGAACAGCCGCAGCAGGCCGCCGAAGTCGAGGCGCTGATCGACTTTGCCGTCCGCAAGCACCCGGAGCAGCGCGAGCCTCTGATCATCCTCTATGTCGAATGGCTGCAGCAGCAACAGATGCGTGAAAATGCCCTGGAAACCCTGGATCAGGCACTGACGGCCACTCCGGATAATGTCAACCTGCTCTACACTCGCGCCATGCTCCGCAGCGCCGACGACTCCGTTCGCATGATTGCAGACCTGCGCCGCGCCCTGTCACTGGCGCCGAACAACCCGATGGTCCAGAACGCGCTGGGCTACACCCTTACCCTCTACACCGACCAACTGGACGAGGCCCACACACTGATCAGCCGCGCGCTCGAGCAGCAGCCCGAAGACGCCGCCACACTGGACTCCATGGGCTGGATTCTGCACAAGCTGGGTCGTCATGGCGAAGCGCGTCACTTTCTGCAGCGCGCCTATGATACCTACCCCGACCCGGAAGTCAGCGGCCACCTGATTCAGGTGCTCTGGGCACTGGGTGAACAGCAGGCGGCACGCAGCCTGCTCAACGACGGGCTGCAGCAACACCCGGATAACGCACACCTGCTGGAAGCCGCCAGCGTGATTGGAGTCACCCCCTGATGCGCAAGCTCCCTCTGCTGGTCCTGGTTTTCAGCCTGTTGGGCGGCTGCAGCCAGCTGACCGAGAAGCCATTTACGCCCCTGACCATCGATCCCCAGCAGGTACAACAACTGCAGCAGTGGTCTGCCGAGGGCCGCATCGGCATCCGCTGGCCCGAGGACAGCCAGAGCGCCAACCTGGACTGGGAACAGGAACTGGACCACTACCGTATCCGGGTCAGCGGGCCGCTGGGCCAGGGAGGCTTCCGGATTACGGGCAGCGAACAGGACGTCAGCCTGCAGCAGGCCGGCGATGACCAGATCCACCGGGCCCGCACTCCCGAGGCGCTGATGCAGCAGCTGCTCGGCTGGCACCTGCCACTGACCCAGGCCCAGTACTGGATTCGTGGCATCCCGGCCCCCAGCAGCGCTGTGCTGCCCCTGGATAACGATGGCCAGGGGTTTGTTCAGTCCGGCTGGCGCATTGAATACCCGCGCCTGACCCGTGCGGCGGGCATGGTCTTGCCGGAAAAACTGCGCCTGAGCCGCGACGATCTGCGTATCACGGTGATCATCAATACATGGGCGCGCCATGACGGCCGCTAGCGCCGATCAGAACATTTTTGCCAAAGGGGTTGATTTCCCCCCGCGCTTTGTAGAGAATATGCGCCTTCTTGGAGCGTGGTCCACACCACAGGAGACGACTGGGGTATCGCCAAGCGGTAAGGCACTGGATTCTGATTCCAGCATGCGCAGGTTCGAATCCTGCTACCCCAGCCAATTACCATGACTGACTTCCTCTCTACTTCATCAAACTCCGACGCAATCGAGAAGGTAATCGCCGTGTCTAAAATGATGGTCTTCACCGGCAATTCTAACCCGGAGCTGGCTCAGAAAGTTGTCGAACGCCTCGATATCCCGATGGGCAAAGCACACGTAGGCTGTTTCAGTGACGGCGAAGTCAGTGTCGAGATCCAGGAAAACGTGCGCGGCAAGGATGTATTCATCATCCAGTCCACCTGCGCACCGACCAATGACAACCTGATGGAGCTGATCGTATTCGCCGACGCCATGCGCCGCGCTTCAGCTACCCGTGTCACGGCTGTTATTCCCTATTTCGGTTACGCCCGCCAGGATCGTCGCCCGCGTTCAGCACGTGTGCCGATCAGCGCCAAGGTCGTGGCCAGCATGCTCGCCAACGTCGGCATCGACCGTGTTCTGACCGTCGACCTGCACGCCGACCAGATTCAGGGCTTCTTCGATATCCCGGTCGACAACGTCTACGGTTCACCGATTCTGCTCGACGACATCATCGACCAGCAGTATGACAACGTCGCCGTAGTGTCTCCGGACGTAGGCGGTGTTGTCCGTGCCCGCGCCGTAGCCAAGCAGCTGGACTGCGACCTGGCGATCATCGACAAGCGCCGCGAGCGTGCCAACGAATCTCAGGTGATGAACATCATCGGTGACGTAACTGATCGCACCTGCATCCTGGTTGACGATATGTGCGATACCGCCGGCACTCTGTGCAAGGCCGCCAAGGCGCTGAAAGAAAAAGGCGCTGCCCGCGTGGTGTCCTACGTGACCCACCCGGTACTGTCCGGCCCGGCGATCAACAACATTATCGCCTCTGAACTGGATGAGCTGGTCGTCACCGACACCATCCCGCTGTCCGAACAGGCGCAGAAGTGTGACAAGATCCGTCAGCTGTCGCTGTCACCCCTGTTGGCAGAAGCGGTTCGCCGCGTCTGCAATGAAGAATCCATTAGTGCCATGTTCCGCTGAGCGGCTCTTGTAAAAAGAGTTTCGCTGCGCGAACAGGGCGCTGACCCACGGGCCAAGGCCCGTGTAACTGTCCGGCTCCCGAGGAGCCACAACATGCTGTATGTTTCTGGTCGCGGAAGCATGCAGCTTTAATTTATAAGGTGTAAATCACATGGCTACTTTTACTGTTAACGCTGTTGCCCGTAACGATCAGGGGAAAGGTGCGAGCCGCCGCCTGCGTCGTGAAGGCCTGGTTCCGGGCATCATCTACGGTTCTGCTGAGCCGAAAGCGATCTCCGTTATCGCCAAGGACCTGAACCGCATGCTGCTGGAAGACGGCTTCTACTCTTCCATCCTGTCTGTGAACCTGGACGGCCAGGAAGAGAAAGTGATCATCAAGGACCTGCAGCGCCACCCGTCCAAGCCGGTTGTTCTGCACGCCGACTTCCAGCGCATCGCTGATGACCAGAAGATCAAGCTGCAGGTGCCGCTGGCATTCGTCAACTTCGAGAAGTCTGCTGCTGCCAAGGCCGCTGCCAAGTTCGCTCAGGAAGCTTCTACCGTTGAAATCCTGTGTCTGCCGAAAGATCTGCCGGAAGTACTGAACGTGGATCTGAGCAACATCGAACTGGGCCAGATTGCTCACTTGTCCGACATCACTCTGCCGGAAGGTGTTGATGTTGTTGCCCTGCGTCGCGGCGCTGACCACGACCAGAGTGTTGGCTACTGCTACGCACCGCGTGGCGCCAAAGCCGGCAAGTAAGCGTAGACCACAGGCACTGGCATGAAGGACCGGATTCAACTGATCGTCGGTCTCGGCAACCCCGGGACGGAATACAGCCAAACCCGCCACAATGCCGGTGCCGAGCTGGTGGAGCAGCTTGCTGCCCACCAGCACACCTCTCTGCAACCGGAGAAGAAATTCTTCGGCCTCTATGGCAAGGTCATCATCGACCACCGCCCCGTACACCTGCTGATTCCCACCACTTACATGAATCGCAGTGGACAATCGGTTGCGGCGCTTGCCAATTTCTACAAGATTCCTGCCAGTGACATACTGGTCGTGCATGATGAGCTGGATATCCAGCCGGGTACGGCGCGCCTGAAACAGGGCGGCGGCCACGGCGGACACAACGGCCTGCGCGACATCATCAGCAAACTGGGGAATGATCGAAATTTCTACCGTCTGCGCGTTGGCATCGGCCACCCCGGAAGTGCGGCTCAGGTCTCGGGGTTCGTCCTGAGCAAGGCCCCGGTATCCGAACGCGACAAAACGCAGGCGGCGATCGACGAAGCTCTGAGCGTACTGCCTCTGGCCGTCAGCGGTGACTGGGCCAAGGCGATGAATCGGCTGCACAGCTTCAACGGCTAACTTCAATTACAGGATCTAAGCATGGGTTTCAAATGCGGTATTGTCGGCCTGCCTAACGTCGGCAAGTCTACGCTCTTCAATGCCCTGACCAAGGCGGGCATCGACGCTGAAAACTTCCCGTTCTGTACCATCGAACCGAACGCCGGCGTTGTTCCCATGCCGGACCCGCGCCTGAACGCGCTGGCCGAGATCGTCAAACCGGAACGCGTTTTGCCGACCACCATGGAGTTCGTCGATATCGCCGGCCTGGTCGCCGGGGCTTCCAAGGGTGAAGGCCTGGGCAACAAGTTCCTCGCCAACATCCGCGAGACCGATGCCATTGCCCATGTGGTGCGCTGCTTCGAGGACGACAACGTCATCCACGTGGCCAACCGCATCCACCCGCTGGACGATATCGAAACCATCAACCTGGAGCTGGCACTGGCGGACCTGGAGTCCTGCGAGAAGCAGCTGCAGCGTGTTCAGCGCACCGCCAAAGGCGGCGACAAGGACGCCATCGCATCCAAGGCTCTGCTGGAGAAGCTGATTCCGCACCTGGAAGAAGGCCAGCCGGTTCGCGCCCTGACACTGGACGAGAACGAGCAGAAGCTGGTGCGTACCTTCCACCTGCTGACCACCAAGCCGACCATGTACATCGCCAACGTGGCCGAGGACGGCTTCGAGGATAATCCTTACCTGGACCAGGTGAAGGAACTGGCCGCCGCCGAAGGGGCCGAAGTGGTCGCCATCTGCAACAAGCTGGAATCCGAGATCTCCGAGCTGGAAGACGACGAGAAGCTCGAATTCCTGCAGGAGATGGGCATGGAAGAGCCGGGCCTGGATCGCGTCATCCGTGCCGGTTACAGCCTGCTGGGCCTGCAGACCTACTTTACCGCCGGGGTGAAGGAAGTGCGCGCCTGGACCGTCAAGATCGGTGCTACAGCGCCTCAGGCGGCCGGAGTGATCCACACCGACTTCGAGAAGGGCTTCATCCGCGCCGAAGTGATCAGCTACGACGACTTCATCGAGTACAAGGGTGAACAGGGCGCCAAGGACGCCGGTCGCTGGCGTCTGGAAGGCAAGGAATACATCGTCAAGGATGGCGACGTGGTCCACTTCCGCTTCAACGTTTAATTATTTTTACTTTTTTGCTTTCAAGCTGTTGACAGGATTACGATTTCACGGAATAATTCGCGGCCTTGAAAGCACACGGCAATGTAGCTCAGTTGGTTAGAGCATCGCATTCATAATGCGAGGGTCGCAGGTTCGAGTCCCGCCATTGCCACCACTTTCAAATGCTGGGGTATCGCCAAGCGGTAAGGCAACGGGTTTTGATCCCGTCATGCGCAGGTTCGAATCCTGCTACCCCAGCCACTTATGTGTGGCAATATAGCTCAGTTGGTTAGAGCATCGCATTCATAATGCGAGGGTCGCAGGTTCGAGTCCCGCTATTGCCACCATTCACACGACAGGGGTATCGCCAAGCGGTAAGGCACTGGATTCTGATTCCAGCATGCGCAGGTTCGAATCCTGCTACCCCTGCCACTTCTCGCCAGACTTTCCCGACGCTCGCATTATCCATCCGGTTCTACCTGACAGATCCTCCTCCAGGCCTTAAGCTATCGGGATTGAATGGGGACACAAGGACAGAAGGATACCATGAGCGGTTCAAGCGACGAGATCATCAACGCCCTGGCCAAACGCGATCACCAGGACAGCCCCCGGCACAACATCAATCTCCTGTTCGCCCACTGTGACAATATCCGCACCGACCAGATTCTGAGCGACCTGCGCACCGCGCATTTTGCTCCCCGCGGCAAGGCGGTTCATAACCTGACCGAGCTGCAGCAGCTGCTCAGCGAGCAAACCTGGGACCTGCTTGTCATCCCCTGGAAAGAGGCGTATCACGACGAGCTGACTCCGGAGCATAGCCTCGAATTGCTGCAGCACCTGGACCGGGATCTGCCGATCCTGATGCTACAGCCGGGAGAGCAGTACCTTGACCCCACTCCCTGGCTCAGCCTGGGCATTCGCGCGGTTGTTCCCGAGTCCAGCAGCGCTCTGCTGATGCTGACGGTGCAGCGCCTGTTCGACGCCCTGCAGACACGTCGAGCCCTGTTGCAGGCCCAGATACAGGTAAGCCATCTCAACGATTACAACCTGCGCCTGATTCAGCACTCGTCTCTGTCCATCTGCCTGATCGACAACGGCCTGATCCGCTTCGCCAACAGCAGTTTTGCTCACCTGTTTGGCTATGACAGCGGCGAACACCTGCAGCAACATTCACTGCGCCAGCTGCTGCAGTCGCCGTACCGCGAAGATCTGGACCTGATTCTGCACGAGTGCATGCAGAACGGAACGCGCATGCAGCGCACCCTGGCCGCCGAACGTCCCGACAAGACGCGCTTCGAGGGAGTCTTTACCATCGATACGGCCGAATACGAGGGCAGTCCTTGCCTCAGCGTCGAGGTTGTCGCCAGTCTCGACGACTCTGACCAGATCTTCCGTGACGTACACCCGCTCAGCGGTCTGCGCAATCAGTCCGCCTTCATCGAGACACTGGACGGCGTCTGCCATAACGCCCACCGTGGCGGCCAGGATCGTAGCCTGCTGCTGATCTCGCTGGATCACCTTGATGTCATTCGCGGTGAGGTCGGCAACGATGGCGTCGAACTGATTCTGCGTGACATTAGCACCCTTCTGAAGCAGGAGGTCAGCCGCGCTCACTTGATCGGCCATCTGGACGACAACAGCTTCGTGATCCTGATGCACAACGCCGACCCCGACAAGGCGGTCGAACTGGGCAACGCCCTGTGCCACAGCATCAGCAGCCATGTCTGCGAGGTGCAGCAAACTTCCATTCATACCACGGTGTCGATCGGCGTGGTGATGATCAATGACAGCGCTCCCTCGCCGCAGACGCTGCTGGAACGCGCACGCGCGACCGCCGAGAGCCTGCACCACGGCAACCGCCCGGGCAACGGTGTCTGCCTCTATCAGAGCGAGCAGGCGATGCTGTCCAGCGTCGATACCCGGATGAGCAAGCGCCTGCTCAACGCCATCAAGCTGGACCGCTTCCGGCTGCTCTATCAGCCGGTGGTCCCGCTGCGCCTGAACACCCAGTCGCAGTACTACGAGGTGTTACTGCGCCTGATCAGTGACAGTGAGCGCGCCCTGTCGCCCAACACCTTCATTGCTCAGGCGATCGATCCTGAGGTATTGATTGAACTGGACCGCTGGGTCATCTCCACAGCGCTGGAGAGGCTCTCTGAGGCGTTTTCCAGGGGCGAACGAATCCATCTACTGATCAACCTTTCCGGCCCTTCTCTGCGCAACGGTGAGCTTCTGGAATGGCTGGGTGACAAACTGAGGCTGTCACGCATCCCGGCGGAGTATCTGGTGTTCCAGATCAGCGAAAGCGACGCTGCCGTGGATCTGATGGAGGTGCGCAACTTCACGCGGGCTCTGCAACAGCTGAACTGCCAGGTATGCCTGAAACATTTCGGCAGCTCTCCCAACTCCGAGCATGTGCGCCGTGAACTCGACACCGAGTTCATCAAGCTTGATGGCTCCTACGTTCAGGACCTGGAAAATCGCACCCTGAAGCTCGATGCGCTCAAGACCATGCTGGAGCCCCTGCATGCGCAACGCAAGTTGATCATCGCACCTCTGGTGGAGAAAACGCGGGTCATCAGTGATCTGTATGCGGCGGGGGTCCAACTGATCCAGGGCTACTACCTGCAGCAGCCACGGGAACAGATGGATTATGACTTCTTCGAGGAAAGCCGGCACTGACAAAGCCGGCCCGGTTGGCAGAGCCTGCTCTCAGAGCAGGCTGTCACGATCGCGGAAACCGATCAGGTAGAGGATACCATCCAGCCCCAGGGTCGAGATCGCCTGCTTGGCGCTCTGGCGTACCAGTGGCTTGGCGCGGAAAGCGATCCCCAGACCGGCGATGGACAGCATCGGCAAGTCATTGGCACCATCACCCACGGCGATGGTCTGCTCCAGACAGACGCCCTCCCGCTCGGCAATTTCACGCAGCAGTTGCGCCTTGCGCTCACCGTTGACGATCTGGCCGGTCACTTCCCCGGTCACCTTGCCGTCACGGATATCCAGCTCGTTGGCGTAGACATAGTCGAAGCCCAGCTTCTGCTGCAGGTAGCGACCGAAATAGGTGAAGCCACCGGACAGGATCGCGGTCTTGAAGCCCAACGCCTTGAGGTGACCCACCAGCTCAGCGGCCCCCTCGGTCAGCGGCAAGCGCTCTGCAATGCGCTCCAGCACGCTGGCATCCAGCCCCTTGAGCAGGGCCACTCGACGACGGAAGCTTTCGTTGAAGTCGATCTCGCCGCGCATCGCCGCTTCGGTGATCTCGATCACCTGCTCACCGACACCGGCCTCCTTGGCCAGCTCATCGATCACCTCGGCTTCGATCAGTGTGGAATCCATATCGAACACCACCAGACGGCGGTTACGGCGATAGATGTCGTCCTTCTGGAAAGCGATATCCACATCCAGGTCGCTGGCTGCCTTGAGGAACTCCTCGCGCAACGCCGAGGCATCGGCCGGCATGCCCCGCACCGAGAACTCGACACAGGCACGGGTGCGCGGGCAGTTTTCTTCCTGCAACGAGATACGCCCCGACAGGCGGCTGATGTTATCGATATTAAGACCATGATCCGCGGCAATGGCGGTCACGCGGGCAATATGATCGGCACTGATCTGACGCGCCAGCAGGGTGATGATATGACGCGACTTGCCCTGTCCCTCGACCCAATGTTCGTAGGCCTCGCTGTCGACCGGCTCAAAACGCACCTGCATGTTCATCTCATGTGCCTTGAACAACACATCGCGCAGCAGCGGAGAGGACTCCAGTTCGGTCGGCACCTGGATCAGCACGCCCAGTGACAGGGTGTTGTGGATAACTGCCTGACCAATATCGAGGATGTTGATATGGTAGCGAGCGAGAATACCGGTAATAGCCGAGGTTACGCCCGGGCGGTCGTCACCGGATAGTGTCAACAGGATGATTTCGTTCATCGCACCCTTCCGTTAAATGAGGCATCGCTGGTAAAGCCAGCACTGGGCTGCAATTATATCAGAGGGAGTGCCACCCCCGCATTTGTCACCGCCGTCAATCTATCCGGGATCCATACCGTGCTGGAAAGCCTGCTCGCAACCCTCAGCCCTTCGCCGGCTTCGTTACTGCTGCTGATCGGACTGATCGCCCTGCTGGAGTCTCTGGCCTTCATCGGCCTGTTGCTGCCCGGCGTCGCACTGCTGTTTGGCCTCGCTTTCGCCGCCGGCAGCCATAGCGTTGATCCTTTTGCCTGCCTGTCGGCCGGCTTTGTCGGAGCGGTACTGGGTGATGGCATCAGTTTTCTGCTGGGACGACGATCCGCCCCCCGGATTCGTCGGCTGCGCTGGATACAGCGCCACTCGGACTGGCTGGACCGTGGCGAAGCCTTTTTTCACCGCTGGGGCGGCCTCAGCATCGTCACCGGACGCTTTGTCGGCCCGATCCGGCCGATCATCCCCTTTATTGCGGGCAGCTGCGGACTGTCACCACTCAAATTCATGAGCTACAACCTGCTGTCAGCCATCGGCTGGGCACCGGTCTATCTGTTGCCCGGCTACCTGGCCGGCCACGGCATGCACCGGCTGCCCAACGAACTCATCCCGCTGTTGTGGAGCCTGGTGGCGCTGGCATTCATGCTTCTGCTGCTGCAGCAGATTCATCGCCAGCTACACCCTGACAGCAACCTTTACCAGTACTGCCGACAGCGGTTGCCCGCCGGCTGGCAGCCGGCGCCGCTGATGATGCTGGTATTTGCCGGGGGACTCTTTCTGACCACCAGCGTGGTAACCCTGACGCCGGCCGGAACCTACCTCAACCAACAACTGCTGGCCCCCTTGCACCTGTTCGGCCAGCAGCTGCCGCTGTGGACACTGGCGATCACCCTGCCGGGTGATCCGGGTCTCTGTGCCGCCCTGGCGCTGATGAGCGCCCTGTACGGTCAATGGCGCCATCAGCAACGGCAAGGATGGGGTGTGTTACTGGGGGTTGGCTTTGCGCTGGGCTTCAATGCCCTGCTCAAACTGGCGTTCGCGGTCCCGCGACCCGAAGGCGCAGCACTGGCAACGTTCAGCTTTCCCAGCGGCCACGCCTCCGCCATCACGACTCTGGTCGGCCTGAGCGTCGTCTGGGTCGCACACAACCGCCACCACGCCATACGTCACCTGTGCTACCTGCTGGCCGCACCGGTCATACTGCTGGTGGCACTGTCGCGGCCCATGCTGGGGGTGCACTGGCCACTGGATGTGGTCGCCGGTTGCGCCGAGGGACTGATCATCACCGCCGGCTACCGGCTCTGGCTCTACCGCCACCCGGCTCCAAATCCCATTCCGCTGGCCTGGCTGGCCCTGCTGCTGGGCACGGCGATACTGTACAGCGGGGTACGCCTGGATGAGGCGGCCCGGCTGTATTTTGGCTAGCGCTTAACCCTTCGGCTTCTTCTGCCGCGCACGCGGCGGATGCTTGGGCTTGTGGGCCTTCTTGCGCTTATGCTTGGGCGCACCGGCAGCGCTTTTCTCTTCATGGGCACCGTGATGCCCCTCAGGCTTTTTTGAGCGACCACGCCCCTTCTTGCGGCTCGGACGACCATCCTCGATCTGTCCCTTGGCCAGCCTTTCACGCTGGGTCAGCTTTTTCGGCTTGGCCTCGGCCTGTTCGCCGGCCAGTTCGAAGTCGATCTTGCGCTCGTCCAGGTCAACCCGCACCACCTGCACTTCCAGACGGTCGCCCAGCTTGAATACCCGGCGGGTACGATCGCCCACCAGGCGCTGTTTGGCCGCCTCGAAGTGGTAGTAGTCGCTGGGCAGCGCGGTGATGTGGATAAGGCCTTCCACATAGAGATCTTCCAGCTCGACAAAGACACCGAAACCGGTGACCGCCGCCACCACGCCCGGGTAGACCTCGCCGATCTGGCTCTGCATGTATTCGCACTTGAGCCAGGCGACGACGTCACGAGTGGCGTCGTCGGCGCGACGCTCGGTCATCGAGCAATGCTCGCCCAGCGCCAGCATCTGTTCGAGGTTGTACTGGTATTTGAACGCGGCATCAGGCGCGAACTTTTTCGGCCGCTCCACGCCCTTGACCTTGCCATCACTGTGGATGGCGCCGCGAATGGCGCGATGAACCAGCAGGTCCGGGTAACGGCGGATCGGCGAGGTGAAGTGGGTGTAGGCCGGATAAGCCAGGCCGAAGTGGCCATGGTTGTCCGGGCTGTACACCGCCTGCTGCATCGACCTCAGCATCATGGTCTGGATGATGTGACGGTCGGGGCGGTTCTCGATCGCCTCGGCCAGCTTCAGGTAGTCCTTGGGCTCGGGGCTGTCGCCACCGGGCAGGTTGAGGCCCAGCTCACCGAGGAAGGAACGCAGGTTCTCCAGCTTGGCTTCCTTGGGGCCGTCATGGATACGGTACAGTGCCGGTTTGCCATATTTGGCCAGGAAGCGCGCTGTCGCCACGTTGGCGATCAGCATGCACTCCTCGATCATCTTGTGGGCATCGTTACGGTGAACCGGCACGATCTCGTCGATCTTGCGCACCTGATCAAAGATGATACGGGTTTCCACGGTCTCGAAGTCGATGGCGCCACGGTCGTCACGCGCCTTGCGCAGCGACTTGTACAGCGCATGCAGCTGGTCGATGTGCGGCTGTACC
Organism: uncultured Marinobacterium sp.; assembly: GCA_963676805.2. GTDB lineage: Bacteria > Pseudomonadota > Gammaproteobacteria > Pseudomonadales > Balneatricaceae > Marinobacterium. The sequence continues at coordinate 150,892 of CAXXYA010000001.1, forward strand.
TCGCGGTACTCCTGACGCCAGTGCTGGTGCTCCTCGTGGTCCGGATCGACCATGGCCCCCACCTTGGTATAGGTCAGGCGCGCTTTGGAGTTGATCACCGCTTCGTAGAACTTGTAACCGGACAGCTTGCCGGCGCGGCTGACGGTCATCTCGCACACCATCGCCAGACGGTCCACGTTCGGGTTCAGCGAGCAGAGGCCGTTGGAGAGCAGTTCGGGCAGCATCGGCACGACGAACTCGGGGAAGTAGACCGAGTTGCCGCGCTTGACCGCTTCCCGGTCCAGCGGTGAATCGGGACGCACGTAGTAGGAGACGTCAGCGATCGCCACCCAGAGACGCCAGCCACCGAAGGTCTTCTTCTCGCAGTAGACGGCATCGTCAAAGTCCTTGGCATCCTCGCCATCAATGGTGACGAACGGCAGCTTGCGCAGGTCGAAACGGTTCTGCTTGTCCTCTTCGCGCACTTCCGGATCCAGCTCGCCGATCTGCTGGTGCACCTCGTCCGGGAATTCGTCCGGGATCTCGTAGTTGTGGATGGCAACCTTGATCTCCATGCCCGGCGCCATGCGGTCGCCCAGCACCTCGATCACGCGGGCGCGGGCCGGCTGCTTGCGGGTCGGCTGCTGCAAAATCTCGACCACAACCAGCTGGCCGTCTTCGTATTCCAGCCCAGTGGTCGGATCGGGAATCACCATCACTTGGTTGGTGATGCGCTGATTCTCGCAGATCAGACTGCCGAAACCGGCGTTGCCGTCGAAACGCCCAACCAGCTTGGTGGTGCAACGCTCCAGCACCTCGACGATCTTGCCTTCACGGCGACCGCGATGATCAATGCCGATCGACTGCACCAGCACCCGGTCGCCGTCGAACACCTCGCGCATGTTGCGCGGGCTGAGGAAGAGGTCGTCACCGCCGGCATCCGGCTGCAGGAAACCGAAGCCGTCGCGATGGCCGATCACCCGGCCGGGGATCAGGTCCATCTTACGGATCAGGCCGTATTCGCCCTTGCGGTTGGAGATCAGCTGGCCGTCACGGCACATGGCGATCAGACGACGGCGTACACCTTCGATGCCGTCTTCGTCTTCGATGCCGAGTTCACGGCACAGCAGCGGGTGGCTGATCGGCGCGCCCCATTTTTCCAGGAAATTCAGCAGAAATTCGCGGCTCGGGACCGGCTGGTCGTATTTTTCAGCTTCCTGCTGAGCATTAGGATCCTTGTCTTGCCAATTCTTAGTCATTCAATGTCCATTCTTGTCTGTCACAGCCACGCAGGCTGCCAGCATCAACCATTCGTTGAGAATAGTCGGGTAATCCATAAAAAATAAAGCCGGCAGAGCCGGCTTTGCAAGTGTCAGGGCAGCTCTTCTGCCTCTTCGCCATCTTCCTTCTGTGGCGGTAACAGATCTTCCCGGGTCACCTTGAGCGCCAGCAGCGCATTGGCGGCCACGTAGATCGATGAATAGGTACCGATGAGCACGCCGATCAACAGCGCCATGGCAAAGCCATGGATCATCTCGCCGCCGAAGTAGAACAGCGCGACCAGCACCAGCAGTGTGGTCAGGGAGGTCATCAGGGTACGACTCAGGGTCTGGCTCAGCGAAGCGTTCATCACCTCGATAGCGTCCCCCTTGCGCATGATACGGAAGTTTTCGCGGATCCGGTCATACACTACGATGGTGTCGTTGAGCGAGTAACCGATCACCGCCAGCACCGCCGCCAGTACGGTCAGGTCGAACTCCACCTGCAGCAGGGAGAAGAAGCCCAGTACGACCAGAACGTCATGCACCAGCGCCAGCACCGCGCCCAGCGAGAACTTGAACTGAAAGCGGAACGCCAGGTAAACCATGATCATGAACAGGGCCAGCAGCATGCCGAGACCGCCCTGCTCGCGCAGCTCTTCGCCCACCTGGGAGCCGACGAACTCGTTGCGGCGCAGTTCCAGCACCTGATCAGTACCGCTCTGCAAAGCCCCCAGTACCTTGTCACCCAGCTTGGGGTCATGAGCCGCCTGCAGGCGGATCAGCACATCGCGCGGGGAACCGAAGGTCTGTACGGTCACATCGGCAAAACCGGCATCCTGCAGCTGGCTGCGCACCTGCTCCAGGTCGGCCTGCTGTTCATAGCCGATCTCCACCAGGCTGCCGCCGGTGAAGTCGAGGCCGAACTTGAGCCCGTTAACGGCCAGGGAGCCGATCGATACCAGCATCAGGATCAGGGAGAACGCCAGCGCCAGCTTGCGTATCCCCATGAAGTTGTAGATTTTCGTTTCTTTGGCCATGGGGGTTTCCTCAGATCATCACTTTATTCAGCGTGCGGCCACCGTACACCAGGTTAACCAGGGCACGGGTGACCATCAGCGCGGTGAACATGGAGGTCAGGATGCCGACCGACAGCGTTACGGCGAAGCCCTTGACCGGACCGGTACCCATGGCAAAGAGGATCACCGCCGCGATCAGCGTGGTGATGTTCGCGTCCAGAATGGTGGTGAAGGCGCGCGCAAAGCCGGCATGGATCGCCGACTGCACCGGCAGGCCGTTACGCAGCTCCTCCTTGATACGCTCGAATATGAGCACGTTGGCATCCACCGCCATGCCCACGGTCAGCACGATACCGGCGATGCCCGGCAGCGTCAGTGTCGCCGACATCAGCGACATCACCGCCACCAGCAATACCAGGTTCAGCGTCAGGGCGATGTTCGCCAGCAGACCGAATACCTTGTAGTAAACCAGCATGAACACCAGTACCAGCGCAAAGCCGATCTTCACCGACAGGGTACCCAGCTCGATGTTCTCCGCCCCCAGGCTCGGGCCCACGGTACGCTCTTCGACGAAGTAGATCGGCGCCGCCAGGGCACCGGCACGCAGCAACAGCGCCAGCTCGGAGGATTCCTGAGCGCTGTCCAGACCGGTGATACGGAAGGAGTTGCCCAGGGTACTCTGGATGGTCGCCAGCGAGATCAGGCCCTTCTCGGTGTAGGGAATGCGCTTCTCGACCCGTTCGCCATCAATGGTCTGCACCAGCATACGCTGCTTGTGCTCGACAAAGAGGACCGCCATGCGGCGCTGAATAGCGTTGCGGGTCACGCGACTCATCATCTGGCCGCCCTTGGCATCCAGCGTGATCGACACCTGCGGCATGCCGTTTTCATCAAACGCCGCCTGCGCATTGGAGACACTGGAACCGGTGATGATCACGTCCTTCTCCAGCGTCGCCTTGCGGTCCGGGTTGTCACGGAAACCATAGATCTCGGTGCCGGTACGGCTGGCATCCGGCAGAGCCTCGAGGCGGAACTCCAGGTTGGCGGTCTTGCCGATAATCCGCTTGGCCGCTGCAGCGTCCTGAACGCCCGGCAGCTGCACCACGATACGGTTGCGGCCCTGACGCTGCACCAGCGGCTCAGCCACGCCCAGCTCGTTGACACGGTTGCGCAGCGTGGTCAGGTTCTGCTTGATCGCATAGTCTTCGATATCGCGGATGGTCTGTTCGGTCAGATTGACATAGAGCCAGGCCTCGCCGTCCACATCCTCGCTGTCGACCAGAAATTCCTGGTAGCTGCGCAGCAGCAGGCTGGAAGCCGTATCACGGGTGTCGGCATCGATGAAGCGGATCGCCAGACGGCCATCTTCGAGGTGATCCACCACGCGGTAGCGCAGTTTTTCTTCACGCAGCTTGGTCTTGATCTCGCTGACATAGACGTCGAGACGCTGACCGACCGCCTGCGCCATGTCCACCTCCAGCAGGAAGTGCACGCCGCCACGCAGGTCCAGACCCAGCTTCATCGGCCCGGCGCCGATATCGCTGAGCCATTCCGGCGTGGTCGGCGCCAGGTTCAGGGCGACGACATACTCACTACCCAACTGATCCGCGATCGCGTCCTTGGCTGCCAACTGGGCGTCTGAACTCGACAGCCGTACCAGCGCCACGCCCTCCTGCTGCATCTCGGCCCCCTTGACCTGAATGCCGGAGGCCTCCAGAGCGGTCTCGATGCGTGTCAGTGTGCCGGCATCAACATTAGTGGTCCGGGTCCCGGAGATCTGCACGGCGTAGTCATCGGGATACAGGTTGGGGACTGCATAGAGACCGGCGATCGCCAGCACCAGCAGGATCATCAGATTTTTCCACAGGGGGTAGCGGTTGAGCATCGTGCTCCATCCTCACCAAAAACAAAAGCGCCACCTGAACAGTGGCGCTGGATCACTCAAGACAGGGGATCAGATACCTTTGATCGTGCCCTTGGGCAGTTCAGCAGCCACGTGAGCTTTCTGGAACTTGAGTTCGGTACCTTCGGAGACTTCCAGTACCACGTAATCGTCGCTCAGACGTACCACCTTGCCGATGATGCCGCCTGCGGTGATCACTTCGTCACCCTTGGCCAGGCCGGCGATCAGGTTCTTGTGTTCCTTGGCACGCTTGGCCTGAGGACGCCACATGAAGAAGTAAAAAATCAGACCGAAGCCGACCAGAAACAGGATGTTGAACAGTCCCGCATCCGGTGCAGCGGCAGGGGCATCAGCGGCCAGCGCCGGAGAGATGAAAAAGCTCATTCAGGTAATACTCCCGATTACAGTAGATAGTGTACGTGTCATGCCGTCAGCGGCGGAGTTTCCTGTCCCCGCTGACGATAAAATTCGTCTACAAAGTCGCTCAATTTACCCTGTTCAATAGCGTTGCGCAAACCAGCCATCAGCTCCTGGTAGTAGTGCAGGTTGTGGATGGTATTAAGCTGCGCACCGAGGATCTCCCGGCACTTGTCCAGATGATGAAGATAGGCACGACTGAAGTTCTGACAGGTATAGCAGCTGCAAGTTTCATCCACCGGCGAAGTATCGGTCTTGTTGGCCGAATTGCGGATCTTGACGATGCCGTTGCGGGTAAACAGGAAGCCGTTACGCGCGTTGCGGGTCGGCATCACGCAGTCGAACATATCGACCCCACGGCGCACCCCCTCGACCAGGTCTTCCGGCTTGCCCACGCCCATCAGGTAACGCGGCTTGTCTTCCGGCATTTTCCACGCCAGATGATCCAACACCCGCTTCATGTCCTCTTTCGGTTCGCCCACCGACAGGCCGCCGATCGCATAGCCGTCGAAGCCGATCTCGGTCAGCCCCTGCAGGGACTCGTCACGCAGGTCTTCGTACATGCCGCCCTGAATGATGCCGAACAGCGCCGAGGGGCTGTCGCCGTGTGCATCCTTGGAGCGTTGCGCCCAGCGCAGCGACATGCGCATGGAATCGGCCGCTTCCTGATGTGTCGCCGGGTAGGGCGTGCACTCGTCGAAAATCATGACGATATCGGACCCCAGCTCGCGCTGTACCTGCATGGAGCTTTCCGGCGTCATGACCACCTTACTGCCGTTGACCGGTGACTGGAAGGTCACGCCCTCTTCGGTGATCTTGCGCAATTTGCCAAGGCTGAATACCTGGAAACCGCCGGAATCGGTCAGAATCGGCCCCTTCCACTGCATGAAGTCGTGCAGGTCACCGTGCTGCTGCACGATCTCGGTGCCCGGGCGCAGCATCAGGTGGAAGGTATTGCCGAGGATGATCTGGGCACCGGTGGCCTCGATATCACGCGGCAGCATGCCCTTGACCGTACCGTAGGTGCCCACCGGCATGAACGCCGGGGTTTCCACCACTCCCCGCGGGAAGGTCAGACGGCCACGGCGCGCCTTGCCTTCGCTGGTGATGGTTTCAAACTGCATAAAACATTCTTTTCTCACGGGGTCTCCTCATCCGTCGCCTCGCGACGGGTCAAAAACATGGCATCGCCGTAGCTGAAGAAACGGTAACGTTCGGCCACGGCCTCGGCGTAGGCATCCATGATCGCCCGGTAGCCGGAAAAGGCGCTGACCAGCATCAGCAGGGTCGATTCAGGCAGGTGGAAGTTGGTGATCAGTGCTTCCACGGTGCGGTAGCGATAGCCGGGGTAGATGAAGATATCGGTATCGCCATAGAACGGCTGGATCTCGCCCGACTGACTGGCCGTTTCCAGACAGCGCACGCTGGTGGTGCCCACGGCAATGACACGATTGCCGCGCGCCTGCGCCGCCTTCACCGCCTCGCAGGTCTCGTCCGACACCTCGATATACTCGGCGTGCATGTGGTGTTCGTGGATATTGTCCACCTTGACCGGCTGAAAAGTGCCGGCCCCCACGTGCAGGGTCACGAACGCCTGCTCGACGCCCATCGCCTTGAGCTGCTCCAGCAGCGGCTGGTCAAAGTGCAGCCCCGCCGTCGGCGCGGCCACGGCGCCCGGCTTGCGGTTGTACACGGTCTGGTAGCGTTCGCGGTCGGAGAGCTGGTCTTCGCGCTTCATGTACGGCGGCAACGGCATATGACCGTGCTCTTCCAGCGCGGCAACCAGGTGTTCCTTAAGATTGTTGAAGCGCACCTGGAACAGGTTCTCCTGTCGGCCGGTCACCTCGGCTTCCAGCCCGCCTTCCAGCCCGCCTTCCAGCATCAGCACCGTACCCGGTTTGGGAGAGCGGCTGGAACGAATATGCGCCAGCGCTTCACTGTCGGACGTCACCCGCTCGATCAGCATCTCGATCTTGCCGCCACTGGCCTTCTGGCCAAACAGCCGCGCCGGAATCACACGGGTGTCGTTGAACACCAGCAGATCACCGGGCTGCAGCAAGGTGGGCAGATCGGAAAACTGGCGATGCGCGCGCTCACCGGTGTTGCCGTCAACACACAGCAACCGGCTGGCGCTGCGCTGCTCCAGAGGGTAGCGCGCGATCAGCTCCTCCGGCAGCTCGAAGTAGAAATCTTTTACCTGCATGAGACTCAAACTGGAAACCTGTTGGAAAGGTCGAATTCTACCTGAGACCAGGCTTTTTTTCAGTCCTGATTGACGAACGAGCCGAGACAAATATAATATGCGCCTTCACTGCAGGGATGACCGCCATCGGTTAGATCCTTCATCAGTGCCAGCGTGGTGAAATTGGTAGACACAGGGGATTCAAAATCCCCCGCCTTAACGGGTGTGCCGGTTCGAGTCCGGCCGCTGGTACCACTTAAAAAGCTATTCAATTCAGAAAGTTACAAACAGCCAACCTGCCTTTCTTCATTCTAGATGATTCGTCGTTTTGCCCGTGGTGTCCACTAAGTGTCCACACTGGCAGAGCACTCTATCCTATAGTCTAACTTGATATCTTTTTGCTTTGTTGTAGCCGCGCGATTTTTTTGGCAACGATTAGCGCATGATTTGGCACAACGAAACCTCGCAAAATTTGCGTTAGGCCAAAGCAACTTTTCCTCTCTATAACGCCCAGCATTTCACAGACACCCCCTCAACTACGAAGTAGCCTTGTTGGCTCCTAACTCATGTTGATGGAGTCTGACATATGGATACAAAAACCTATCAGTTCATAACCGCCGTCCAAACGGCGATTCTTGCAGATCCAACCCTAATTGCATCAACTGGGGCATACGGCAGGAACAACGTGCTATGCCTCATTGATGACGCCTTCGACGCCGCTACCCGGATACCTGAGAATGTCCCCGCTCATGAAGCCGCCATGAGGTTTTTGGCCTACCGGTTAGGACATGCGGGGGAAGAAGCACCCGAGTACCCAAGCTGGCTAAATCGCACTTGAAGCTACAGGGAAGGCCTACACGGCATTCCCATCAATACAGTATCAAATCATGCCTCGGCAGCGCCGGGGCTTTTTGCTTCACCTCCCCGCCCTCGATGTAGACCATTTCCCCCACTGCCACATCGATGCCGGCCTGGCGCACATTTACGCGGTCACCACTCAACAGCTCTACAGTCACGCTGCTACTGCCCACGGTGACCACCTCGGCAACGAGGGTGGCATCACGCTCCAGCAAGTTCTCGAACTGCTTCCAGATGTTAGCCATTGCCGTCCTCTGCCTCTGCCGCATTAATGGCATCAAATAGCACCCGTTCATCACAGGCGGAGACTGACGTTTCATACAGTCTGTTGGCCACGTCTATCGGGATGCACACTCCTCGCTTGGCACGATCAGCTGCAACTACCCTTCTCGCGAATTCGATAACATCAGATATATCTACACCCTCTCTGACTGGGGTAAAGATGCCAGCTCCGCCGCAGGCAATATCAATAATTTCGTCGTTGGTCAGTTCGCTCATTATCACTCTCCAGCTCAATTGATATCAGTATACAGCTCTATGCCATACGCCTCTGCGCGCTCAGCTGCTGGCGCACTTTGATCTCAGTGTCGCTGCTGGTGGCGGTGATGCTGGTGCCGTCAATCACAACCGGGTAGGTGTCGTCGGTGTCCTGGATCTCCACCAGATGCCCTGGCAGGATCAGGCCGGGGGCGTTGTCGGGTGTCAACATGGTGGTGATGCTCATATCCTCCCAGGTGCCGCCCTCGGCAATCAGCGCACGGCCTCGGTTGTATCCGGCGTCGCTGTGGGTTATCAGGTCGTCAGTGGTCATCGGGGCCAGAATGTCGCCGGCGGTGCCATCGCGGGTCACGGTGACGATCACGCCGCCGTTCGGCCCGCCGGTGACGATGGCCCGGTTGTACGCGGGCGTGGTGCGGAAACTGCCGCCTTCCTGGGTGATCATGTCAGCGGGAAGGATCGCATCCAGCGCCGTGGCCGGGTCGGTCCACTTGTGCGGGTCTACGCGGTAGCGCGGGCTGACGATCAGTTGTTTCAGCTCGGGGTGGCTCTGCAGCATGTAGCCGGCCGCTTCGGCCAGGCGCTTGATCGCGCCGATGGGGGTCAGGCTTTCGTAGCTGTAGGCACCGGCAGGAATCAGCCAGTCCTGGGCGTTCCACTGCAGGCTGAAACCTGTGTTCTGCAGCTCCTGCTCGGCCAGCGCGGCGGCGCTATACGCGGCCGTCAGGGCTTTGCTGCGCTTGGGCGCGTAGGGTTCGGTCAGCCAGGCGGTGCGGCTGCGGCCGTTGATGGTGTAACCGGTCCTCCCGATCTGGCGGGTGCGGTCGTAAGACTCTACCAAAAACGTGAAATCATGGCCGTTGATCTGGCATCCGATCTCCACCGGGCCATTGCTGGTGGGTTTGATGATGGCGAGGTCGGCATCGCGCTTGAGGTTGGCGTTGATGGTCCAGCCCCAGCTATCGCGGTCGGTGCTGAGTGTGACGTTGGAGGCTTCAAATTCCGCGCCATCCGGCAGACGGTACAAGATGATGGACGGCATAAACAGGTAAACCTCTCGGATAACGGGTTGCGGTGGGCGCGGTGCCGGTTCGTCCGGCTCGTTTGGCCAGGGAATGTTGGGGCCGTAGTCTGGGTATGGGCGGCTCCAGCTGCCTGCGCCCCAGGGAACGCGGTTGGCCTGATCGATGGTCGGCGGCACGTTGTGGCCGATTCCGGTACCGAGGTCCGTCGGCATGATCGGCTGGTTCGGGTAGGGGCTGGGTTCGCCCCAGCTGAAATCGAGGGCCATCGGGTCGGGTGCGTAGCCGCTGTCGGTGAAATCGAAATTGACCGCGTTGTTAGCCGGTGGTGTGTAGTCGCGGGTATCCCAGCGCGGAAGTTTGTCTGCCCAATAATCTACATGCATCCATGTCTGCAGCTTGCCTTTGTCCTTCGGCGGCGGGTGGCTGTAGCCGTGGCCGGGATTTGCGGAGGGCTCGGAGCTGAATCGGTCCCAAGGCAGGGCCCCACTTCGATCCTGCGCGGGCGGCACGATGTAGCCCTGACGGTTTTGCCGGTCGATGGCGTGGTGGCTGCCGTAGGGCACCTGGGCGCCGTCGTCCAGGGTGGCCATCTGGTTGTGCGGCATTGATGGCGCGGCATCGGCGGCTTGTCCTGCCTTCCAACCGCTGCCGGTATCCGGCTCAACCCGGCGCATGGCATCATTTGCTGCGATCAAGGCGCGGTCAGCTGCTGCTGCGCGGCCCCACTTGAATCCCCCGCCGCCGGCACTGGTGCTGTCGCTGACGCTGCTGCCGGGGATCTTGTCGCCCCAGTCGGCACGGATGGCGGCCGTTGGCGCATCCAGCATGACAGTAATAGTTGCAGTAGTGCCCCGTACAGCGATTATCTCGGCGCTCGGTGCGTCCAGCGTGGCGCTGATGGTGGCGGTGCGGCCGTTGAATGCTTCGACCAAAATGGCGGCGCTTGGCGGCTCCAGAGTCGCCTGCAGAGTGGCGTCAAAGTGCGGGGTATGCTCGGCGACTATCTGCCCGGCCGGGGCGTCCAGCGTTGCCTGGATGGTCACGTCATAGGTTTCAGATCCAGCGCTGAAGTCGAAATTTACTGCATCACCGACCGGCGGCGTATAGCCCGATTCCGTGAATGTGAAATCGACCGCATCACCGGCCGGCGGCGTGTAGCTCATGCTATGCCCCGCCCTCGATCAGCACGGCACTGAGTACGCGAATCGGGCCGCCTTTAACAAAGCTGATTGTGTTGACCTTGACCGGTGCATCGCTGGCCATATCACCCACGGGCAGGTCGATCACCGGGTTGCCGTCGCCATCGGTCACGCGTACCCATAGGCAATCGCCGTTTTCATCAGCTTCGGGGTCATCGGTTGTTGGGTTGAACGTGGCTTCGCCATCGACCAGCGCGGCGCAGGGCTTGCTCAGGGTCACGGTCCCCAGCAGTGTGGGGATCTCACCCATATCCTGCCAGGTGATGTCGTTATCCACCACCGTGCCGCCATCGGTCGGCCAGGTGGGTGCGGTACCGGCGCTGGTGCCGCTGGTTTCGGCTCGGTAGTAGTGCAGCCCGGCGGTCACGTAACCCCCAGCAGTGTAGGCGTTGCTGATCGCGTGGGCGGGGATGCTGCTGACATCCGCCCAAGGGTCGGCCTTGCCGCCGGACATGAATAGAAATTTCCCCGCTGTTGCTGCGGCGTCGATCAGGTCAAGGCGGGCCTGCATGCATGCATTGCGGGTTGTGGTGTTTTGACGTATCTGCATTGCGTACCCCTACCTCTGTTTAGCTCTGACCGGCCCATGAACCAGCGGGCGGCGACCGGCTTCAGGCACGGCCATTACAAATTTATCGCTGTCTTCAAATAGTTGGAATGCGTATTCTCCGTTCACGTCTGCGGTAACTTCCTGGAGCAGATTCCCGCTTTCAGCACTGTAAAGTCTGACTTTTCGTGGCTGGGGCAATCCGTCTTCTCTGATCGTACCGTCTATGTAGTAGGGAGATTCTTCATTGTAATGCTCGATAATTTCGGTCAGCGGCAGCGCACGGTTATACAAGCGGCGCTGGTCATGGAACCATTGAATATCCTCAACAACTACATCGGAGACCAGGTTTGCACCGATGACATAGGTGTCAGCAGGAATACCAAAGTTTGCGCTTTCTGCTGGTATGCCCTCTACCGTATTCACATAAAACCGTATTGCAGTACCGTCGTATGTGATCGCATAGTGATTCCACACGTTTAGAGCCAGATTAAGCCCGGATACAACCGAAGCTGGCTCCCCCGTAGCATAGGCATACAATAAGCCACCATTAAAAGACGAATTTCCGACTTTTATTAGGAATTTCAGCTGGTTATTAAGAACTGAGAATAGATGACCATATTCATCAAATGAGATTGGCCGTGCCCACCCGATCAGCGTCCACTGCGGCATCGACGGCAGCGTTACTATCATCTGGTCTGCTTTATCAATGAAAATCGCTTTATTAAAGCGGCCGTCTGTAACGCTTACGCTCTGATTCATGCCGCTAGACACAGATAGTGGATAGCTGCCCATTTGATCGGCAACCTGTCCATCGACAATTTCATCCATTAACCAATGCGCCACCAGCCCGCTGTTATTAACTGTAGCCATCAGTCTGCATCCCCCCTGGCTTCAATCTTGAATGAGTCATCATCTTTCGTCGCCGCACCGCTGATCGTTGTACGGGCGATCCATGCCGGTGCATGGGCGGCGTCCGTGTTGAATCGCAGAACGTTGTTCGTCGCCCAGCCGCTGCCCCAGCCTGCGGCCAGTATCGTGAAATAAGGCTCTCTGGTTACCGGGTTGATCGGGGTGCAGTCGATGCTGGTGTTGCCGGTGCCGATCACGCCGCTCACTTCGCCTACAACATTAAACGTACTGTTGCCGGTGAAGATCAGCGCCCAGCGTTCGCGGATACTGGATTTGTTGTCCACCTGGATCGGGTACAGCAGGTCGTTGAACTGGGCGGTGGTCGGGTTGCCGATCCGCTCGTCTGACCAGACGTTCGTCCAGCTTGCCTGGCTGAACTGGTGGTGTACGCGGCTGCCCAGGTCGCCAAAGATCAGGGCGCTGGAAACCCAGGTATCGGCGGGGTCGTAGGCGCGGCTAATGCCGCCCACCACTGAAATCTGGCCGTTAATTTGAGCCTCGTTGACCAGCGCCATATCTTCCACGCGGTGGCGGGCGATCAGCGGCTGGGTGTAGGCGCTCAGGTCGAGCGGGTCGGCCATTACAATCATTCCCGGTTCTCGGAAGGTGAAGTAGAGCGAGGAGTCCACTTTGGTTCCATCGCTGTCTTCAAGCACCACACTTGCCAGCTTGTCGCGGCTCAGTGTAATGGTCTGCCCGGCGCTGACGGGGTTCGGCAATGTGTCGGCTTGGGTGCTGTGAACCACCACCACATCGCCTGATCGGATGATCGGCACGCGGCCGTCCATCGGCAGACGCACAGGATCGAGGCCGAGGATGTCAGCCGACAGCGGCATCTGTGTGTAGACAACAGCGTTGTATTTGATCGTGCTGCTGTCGACGGGGATCGCAACTCGGTATTTGCCATCGTGCTCGCCACCAACAACCAGCGCGTCGTCTACCCAGCCAGGCAGGGCCAGCAGTTGCGGCGGCACTTCGGCCTCGGTCAGGTACTCGCGGAACTCAACGTCAACGATACCGCTTTCGTAGTTGATTGTGCCTTCCATTTCAGGAGTGTCGATCACACCTGTCAGCGTGGCCGTGGCGCTGATCACGCTACCATCCAAACGCACGGCACGGATGTAGAGGCTGGCCGGGCGCAGTGGTGCGCCGGGTGTTCGAAAATACACACGGGTGACGGTCGGGCTCTGCTCATACCGGGTCAGCAGCGTCCGGATCTGCAGGGTGTTGGCATGGCCGCCGGCGTAGCCGTACAGGCTGACGATGCCGGTGCTGTAGTCGATGCTGCCGGCGGCTGTCGCGGCGCCGGTCTCGCGGTCCCAGTTGTTGTAGAGCGTGCCGTCGCGGTCAATGTAGGTTTCATCGCCCCACTCGAACTCCAGGCTGTTGGGCACGATCAGGCGGCGGATGGTCGGCAGCAGGTCGAGACGTACATCGGGCAACTCAGCCGTCTCGGTCATGTCGTCCGGGATTAAACTGTCGAGCTGATAGCGGGCTGTGATACTACTCGATACCGAAGCGGAATATTCTCGGGTGTAGCCAACACCTGATTCAAGCTCCATGTCATTGAGAGGTAATGCAACTTCACTCGTCGTGTAGTTGATCGTTCCGCCGTTTGACAACGTGCCGTCACCATTATCTGTGACAGTCATTTCTTTGCTGCCGCTCTCGCTGCGCACATAAATATCGCTGTGGTAACCTGCCGACGCACTCCTTGCATCAACCGTATACCAAGTCCAGTTTTGCTCGAACACAAAGTGCCCTGATCCCGGCCTGATCGGCCCACCAGGCAGTGTAAAAACTGCGTTATCTCCCTGAATTGTATATTCACTGCTGGTAATGGTTTCCAGCTGCTGAATTCCGCGCTGGTATTGAATTGTCAGCGTTGCGCCGCTGGCCGGCACCAGCAGCGGCCGGAAACCGATTTCACCGTTGCCATAGATCACGCGCCCTTCGGCATCGCCCACCAGGTTGCCCATGCCGTCATCGGTTGCGGTTTTCGTCTCGCCGCCCGCTTCCCAGTTCAACTGCAGGCTCCCGGGCAGGACCTCCTGCGCACCGACGGTGACGGCCATGTAGGGCAGTTCCACGTCGGGATCGTCTGTGCGTGATTCGTAGTGCGCCGGGGTGGCCCAGCTGAAGATCACGGCACTGTCGACATCGGGTAGGCCGCCGAGCGTAGCGACGACAGTGCCAGTGGTGAAGTTGATATTACCTGCCCCGCCAAACTCGTCGCTGAGATTGCCGCTGCCGTCATCGCGCATGCGGTACCAGTTGCCCTCGCTCATGTAGTCGATCACAAGCGTGCCAGGCTGCGGGATCGGGTACAGGGTCTGGATGTAGTTGTAACCCCGGTTACCCAGGCTGATGTCGATGGCGGCGGTCATGGCTGGCTCGGCAATGCCGGTTGCCGGCGTTGCAGTCAGGACCTGGCCGCCGCTGAGTGACAGCTCGGACAGCATGCCGGTGCTGTACTCAATCTCGCCCCGTTTTGCGCCGCCGCCGTCGCGCAGGGCGCCCTGGCCGTCGTCGGAATAGCTGCTGATGCTGGCAGTGCCCGGTACGATCGGGCGGCCGAAGGCACAGCTGCCGCCGGCAACGGTCACGTTGATGCTGTAGGCCGGGCCGGATGCGACCAGGTTTGCGTTGTTATGGCCGGCGGTCACGTCTGCAACCGGGCTTTCGGCCGTGGCGCTGGGCACCAGCTGGCCATAGATGGTGTCGCATTTGATGTTCATGTCGCCGGCCTGTATCGGCTGCTCCAGGCGGACAATTCCGTAATAGTTCGAAGCATCGGCGACCGTCGTTTCGCGGAACCGTGTCGGCGAACTGGTGGCAGTAACAACACGCAGGGCACCTGCCGCACCCGGATAGGTTCGGCGCAGCGCATCGCTGATGCCCAAGGTGATGACGCGGCGCTGGTACGTGCCCTTCTCGTCTTCGAACGTCTGCACTTCGCCGTCGGTTTCAGTGATGCGGACGTATTGCTCATCGCCTACAACGTTGCCGTCTTCGTCCTCTTCGGCGAGCAAGTACACGTCGCCGATCTTCGGCAGTTCGGCTTCGACCATCGCAAAGAGGCGCAGGGTCCGCTGTCCCTGCAGCTGGTCACCGTACAAGGTGTAGCGGGTGGTCGGGCCTTTGACGACGTAGCTCTCGATACGATCGCGGGCCTGGGTGCGCTCGTCGGTGTAGCTGCCGGTCGAAAACATCAACACAGAGACGTTCGGGTCATCCGGGGCATCGGTGATGATGGCGTGGCTGCCGTAGTAGATGTCGCGGTTCGCGGTGCGTACTGCTACGTACAATTTGCGCAGGGCTACACGACCGTAGGTGCGGTCCAATCGGCTGATGTCGGGAAACAAGTTGTTGACCACGCCGTCCTGGATCTCGGTTGCGGACATCTGGCCGCCGCCGTCGCTGTTGTCGGTCAGGCGCTCGGAAGCCATGAGTTTGATATCGGTGCTGAGGATGGTCATTGATCAAACCTCGATTAAACGGAGGGTTAACTGGTAAAAATCGTTAGCGCTTGGGTCGGCTGACGGCTTAATTGGCACTGCACTGATCGGCTGTTCGCCGTGGCGGAACATAACGGTGTAAGTACGGCTATCGAGCACCAGGGCGTGGGTTTGACCCGGCTGGCTGGCGAGTGCATAGAGCTGCTGCAACACGTCGCGGGTGGCCCAGTCGCTGGACAGGGTGATCGGGCGGCCTTTAATCAGGGATGCTTCTTCAACCAGGAGTTTTCCCGTCAGGCTGCGCTCAGATGAGTGGGCGATCGGCAGCCAGTCGAACTCGTCGAGCCAGACCAGGTGATCGGGTAAGGTAATGGCGCCAAGGGTGATCATCGGGTTACCGCTCCCTTGTCACGCAGCTGCTGCAGCAAGCGGCTGGCATCTGCTTCGCTGTACTGACCCTCAACAGGCTGACCAGCCCCCAAGTCCAGCTGCAGCCGGACAACATTGCCAGCAGGCTGAGGGGCGGACGTACGAGATGATGGGGCTGCTGCAGTTTGCGCCTCAGGCGCTGCCTGCTTGGTTTCGACTTGCTTGAGCTTTTCCTGGTTGATTTGCTGCTGCAGGTTCAGGGCACGTTGAGCGGCATTGATGGCATCACGATCTCCGCTGCTACGGGCGTCTTCGTACTGCTCACGCAGCTTGAGCATTTTGCGCTCCTGGGCGATCTGCTCGGCTTTTAGGGTTTCGCCACGCAGGTTGGCCAACTCTTCCTCAAGACTGGATACAGTACCTTCCAGGCTCTCACGCAGGCGGTCAGACTCATGTCGAGCATCAGCCAGGCCACGCTTGATCGGGTCCATACGCTGGTTGCCCAGCCGTTCGGCTTCATCGTTGGTGCGCTTGATGGCGCTACGGACATTATCCAAGCGCTGCTGGTCGATCAGATCCAGCCCGGCGAGCATCGATTCGGATACACGGCTGCCACGCTCCAACGCGGCCTCTACCGCCTCAATTTTTTTGACCTGCTTTTCCCATGCGGCAATGGCGCTACGCCCCGCTCGGCCCAGATATTCATCGGCTTGGCGCATTGAGGCGATATAGCCAAGAGTGCCCTCTTTAGAGCTATTCAGGATGTCGCGGGTCTGGAGAGCGATCTCGCGGAAGCGCTCACCCATGCGTTCTCCCATGGCTTGCCATTCAGCCTGGGTTTTTCCTCCTGCACGCATCTCCTGAGTGAGCACGCCGATCGCCTCGGCATTATCATGGGTCGCCTCCGCGCTCGCTTCAGTTGCACGGGCATTCGCCCATTTGCGATAGGCGTTTTCTGTTGTGGCCTTTGTATTCTCGTTGGTAGCAGCAGTCTGGGATTGTGTGCTGGAGGCAATACCAGACATAGCACCAGCGGCTTTTCTGGCCTCACCCGCTAGCCCTTTCAGGGCTGATTTCTGCCCGAAGATGCTGGACTCAGCGGCCTTCTCCAGATCGGCATACTTGGCTTCAATGGCTTCCAGGCCCTTACGATAGTCATCCCAGCCGATGAGGCCTTCCTTCGCCGCCTGAAGCAACTTGGCCTTCAATTCATCCAAGCCCTTGGTGGTACTGATCTTGGATAGAGCGCTCTCGAATGCGTCTCTGGTGATCTGGGCGGCTTCTTTACCCTTTGTACCTGTTGCTATCAACTGATCTTGCACAGCACCAAAATTGTCCAGAGCGTCTCGCCCCAGCTCAGAGAAGCCGGTTTTAATTTTGACAATATCGACCTCAAGAGACTGCAGCGCGCGATCCAGAGCGGTCGATACTGTATTTGAGAGCTGTTCAACACGCTTTTCGGCTAACAGAAAGCCGGTCGCAACCTGCTCGCCAGCGATTTTCCCGTCGACCCCGAGCTTCCATATCAGATCGGTCAGCGCCTTTACGTCCGCTTTTGTCTTGGCCTGTGCCAAAGCCGACGCAAAGGCCAGATCGATCTGGTCTGCGCTGGACTTGCCGGAGGTCGCAACAGTTTCAAAGGCGATTACGGCAGCACTTCCGCTATCGGTCAGCGCGCCGGTGACTTCTTTGATGTCATGGCCCAGTGTGTCCCAGGCATCTTTCTGTGCCTGCGCCAGTTTGGCAGCAGCTTCAGCGGCCTCCTGTTGTGCTTTTGCCTGCTCCTTGGTGGCTTGCTCAGCAGTTTTGGCTCCTTCGGCAGCAGCTTCACCGGCGGCTTTAGCTTTCTCGCCACTTTCATCAGCTGCCTCCCCAACCTTTTCAACCCCAAGCGTGACCTTGCCTGAGAAAAGGTCTGACAAAGAGTCCCAACCTTCTCCAATATCCTTCACATCCTCTTCAGCCTCACGTACGAAGGTTGCCAATACCTCTCGCAGCGCCTGAGTCTCCACCTCCAGCTTGCGAACAGTTTCATCTGAGACCAGACCAACCCGGTTCATCAGTTTGGCAACGGCACGCTCTGCATCAGCAACTCCAACAATCAAGGTGGTCACGAATACACCAACAGCTTTGGCTGAAAGCGTGAAGGCGTTGTAAACGATTTTCATGGAGCCCGAGACGGCCTGTAGGGCAACAACCGTAATATCACCCCATGCCTTGAGGTTGCCGTCTTCGTTCATTTCTCTGAACTTGGCCGCCAACTGCTCGACCAACTGTGTCAACGGCTTGAGCAGGGGCTTACTGTAGGTCTTGATCAAACCATCCCAAGCTGACTGCGCGCCCTTCACGCCACCGATCAGGTCGTCTGTGGCGGTGTCAGCCATAGCTTTGGCGGCACCATCTACATCACGCAGTTTTTGCTCAAACTCGCCAATGCCCTCTGCCCCGGACGCAATCAAGGCACGCAACGCAGGACCGGCTTCGATGCCAAAAGCGTTGATAGCCTCAGTGGCTTCCGGCCCCTTTTGTTTCAGGCCTTCGATCAAGGTAATGAAGTCGTCGGTGGGGAGGTTGAGGCGCTTGATCGCCTGGGAGGCTTTGCTGGCTGGATCCGACAGCTGTGCCAGGATAGCCCGCAGACCGGTACCACCACGCTCACCACGCAGGCTGTTCTGGGCAAGCACGTCGAGGATGGCGACTAGTTTTTCCAGGTCCAGGTTAGCGGGTTTCGCATACTGGCCGGCGTAGCTGATCGCCAAACCGAGATCTGTCATGCGGGTATTGGCCAGGGAGGAGCCTTTAGCCAGGATGTCTGTGACTTTGGCACCCTTGCCCACTTCCATCTGCATGACGGCAAGGGTGTCAGAGATCATCCCGGCCGCTTCGGCCAGATCAACACCTTCGGCAGCCGCTACGGCCAGCACAGATGGCAGCAATTCGACAGACTGACGGGCGTTAAAACCGGCTCGGCCGAGGATCTCTAACCCTTCAGCCGCCTGGACGGCACTGTATTCCGTGGTGCTGCCCGCCTCCTCGGCGGCCTGCTCCAGTACGGCCATCTCATCAGCCGTGGCATTGGTGACCGCTTCGACGCGGTTCATCTGGCGCTCAAAGCGAGCTGCACTGGTGATGGACTGCTCGAAGAACCACTTCAGCCCGGCACCGATCGCAGTAGCCGCCACCAGGCCCTTGAGGCGGCCGATCAGAACACCGACACGGCCGGAGAGGCCATCCGCCTTGCGGCCAGCAGAGTCCAGTTCATCGCCAAGCTTGTCTGTCTCGGTCCTGGCGCGTTTAGCACCTTTGACGAACTTGCCATTGGCATCGTGCATGCGACCGGCGCTGTCGTAGTAACGCCCGGCGGCTTTGTCCGCTTCGGTCAACTGGTTGACGAAATGGCCAGTCCTCCTACTGGCTTCACCCGTGGCAGCATCGAGCTCTTCGATGCCTTCTTCTGCCTGGCCAAGCGAGCGATCCAACTCCTCGGCCGCCCGGCCGGAGTCCTCCACCTCCTCCTTGAAATTGCGCACCACACCGCTGGCCATGTCCTTGGCTTTGATGAGGAGGTTTAGTGCGAGATCTTTGGCACTCATGGCGGCACCCGGTGTGGATTAATGGAGGTTAAACAGGACCGGAGGGCGGGTGCCCTCCGGGTGGGGTGGGTCAGGCGTCTTCTTCATCGAAGTAGTACGGGGCCTTCTCGCCGTCACGCAGGATCACATCGCCCTCAAGTGTGGTACTAACGAACTCGCTGGCGAACAGGTCCACAGCTTCGGTCGGAGCCACAGATGACTTGGGCACTTCCAACTTGCACGGCTTGCCCGTGGCCAGGTTTTTGCCATCCAGGTAGATCTTCATATCAATTTTGGAGCGGGTACCGGCATTGATACGGGTGCCGCTGATGGCGTTGTAGGTGTAGGTGATCTTGGCTGCCGATTGGGTTTCGGATTCTTTCGCCCCGCCGGGAGTGGTACGGATCATGCCCAGGGCATAGTTGATTTCGAAGGCGGGGGTGGCGATCGGCGTCGTGCCGTCACTTTCGAACAGCTCCAACCCGTCAGCCGCCAGATTACCATGGGGCAGTTTGAGCCATTTGTTGTCGGCCGGCAGGGTAATATCCGACAGCGTCACCGTGCCACCGCTCTGGTTGATCGCTTCGGTGTCACCCAGCATGGCCAGTGCCAGCAGCTCGGCCGGCTGGTCATCGAATGCCAGGGAGATGGTTGTCGGCTGCGGCAGGGTTACCGAGTCCAGTGTCTGGCCATAGGTATCCTTGCGCTTGGAGGGGCGCTGCACCTTTTCAGACGGGCTGTTCAACGCCAATTTGGTGACGTTGATCGGCCCAATCAGGCCAGTGGAGACGCCGGTGTCAGTCAGACGGTCGATATACACATCGCCGGCAAGCAAGAGTCCGCTCATTATCGTGCTCCTTGGGTTCGGAATTTGATTTCAAATGCCAGTGGGTAATAGCCAAAGCCGGGCCTGAAGCTGGGCTGTGGCGCGTTAACGCGGTTGATGGGTCCTAATGGAGTCACAACGCCTGACAGGTTTTTGACCAGCCGGGCTAGCAGCTCACCGGCTTGTTCCTTCTGACGCAGGTTGATGACCAGGACGACCATCCATGTCTGGGTGACGTGGCCAACGGCCCCGCCCTGGGCCTGCAGCGGCACCCTGTCACCCCGGTAGATCACATGCACCGCCGGGGTGATCTGGCTGCGCTCTTTCATCTCGGCCAGATCGGCACTGCTGTAGACCTTGCGGATGCCGTCCACCTGCTCCAACAGCTGGATCAGGTGGGGTTCGGCGGCCAGATAGTCATCGGTGAGCGTCAGCATTAGATGAACCCCTTGCTGCTGTTCCTGGCAAAGACACTGCCGGCTGATTGGATCTCGGCGGTGTTGCTACTCGGGCCGGTATCGCTGGCATCGAGCACGCCCAGACTCAGTTCGCCGGTGCCCAGCTTGGTCAGGAACCTGGTGGCCGCTTCGTAGCGCTTCTGCAGCTGCTCGGGGGCTCGCTCATCGTTGAGGAGGTAACGCGCCATATCGCAACAGAGACGCACCAGTACATCGGGCACGGTGACCAGCGGCAGGCGGTAACGGCCACCGATGTAGCCATCGATCTCAGCGCTGGCATCGGCCAGTACCTGGTCGAGTACGGCATCGACGATGGCCCCGGTACTGCCGTCCCGATCGGTGAGGAGGCGGATCTCCTCTTCACCGAAACGGCTGATCATGTCCTGACGGGTGGCGTACATGGTTTAAGCCTCGGTGTCGTCGCCAGTGGCGGCGCTCAGATCAGCGCCCTGGATGGCGGCAATCAGGTCGGCCTTCTTCATACCGGAACCGCCCTCAATACCCATATCCAACGCCAGGGTGCGCAGATCGTTCACGGTCAGGGCATTCAGATCGCCTGGTACACCGCCCGGCTCCACGGCCCCAGCCTGATCAGCACCCTGATCTGCCGGATCGGTTGTTTCAGCAGCGTCCGTTTCAAAGTCGCCAAACTCCACCGCCAGGCGCGGTTCCGCCTTGAGCTGCTTGATCTGTGCTTCGGAGAAATGGCCATCCGGGTAAACAGTCGGCGTACTCGGGTGAGCCACGCCCGCACGGCGGAAACCATTGATTGCAGAGCTGATACGAATTGGCATTTCATGTGTCCTCTCGCTTTGTCAGTAGGTGGCCATCCGCTGGCCCGGTAGCGTCCTTTTTGGCACTTCCTTACAGGTAGTCCGCGACCACCAGCTCCAGGCGACCCTTCAGCTCGTTAGAGCTGTTGGCATCCAGTTCACGCTCCAGCAGGCGGGTGGCGACCTTCTCCAGGCCGGTCGGTACAACTAGCCTGGTCGGCTTCACACCCAGCTTCTGGCCGCCATCTGCCTCAAAGGCGCGCATGGCCTCAATGGCTTTCCAGAGGTTGTCGCTGTTCAGTTCTTTGCGGGAGCCATAGGCCAACTGCCAAAGACCAAAGCCCACGTTGCGCCGCACGTCCGCACCGAAACGGAATTCGTTGCTGGTGAACACGGCCTCGTCATCCAGCTTGGTCATCGACTGCAGGGCAGCTTTGCGACGCTCCTGGAGAATCAGCGGTTTGATGGCTCGGGAGGTATCCAGCAGGTACCAGGCGGTACCGCTACCCGCGTTATCATCCCAGTTGGCGACGCTGGCAGCTGTACCCGTACCATCAGCGTTCGGGTAAACCGGATGATCGGTATCGAAGAAGTTCTGGCCGTCGTAGCACAAGGTCGAGGTACCGGCTGCCAGCAGGCCATAGATCAGCTGATCGGGCTGAACGGCAACAGCACGACCCAATTCCTGGAACAGCGGGCTGTAGACACCCACGTTGTCATCTTCGATGTCGTCACGGTCGACACCGATGGTGCTTTCCCAGGTCTTGTTGGTGATGCTGTAGCCGTGTGCCTGGATATCGTTGATGACACGATCGCCAATCCACTCACGCAGCATCGGGGCCTTACCCAGCCAGCCATAAGTGTTGGACTTGCTGGTGGAGTTAATCGCCATCGCGACCTTATTCCACTGCGGTTCGGCAATCTTCATGCCCGCCTGAAAGTCGCCCCGCCAGCCGGTAAACAGCGCTTGAACAAGTGCGTTTGTAATTACAGCCATGAGTTGTGCTCCTGTTTAAATATCGATTAGCCGCGCCGGATCAGGCCTGCGCCTGTTCGGCTTTCAGCGCTGCAAACTGTGCCGGTGTCTTGCCCAACAGCTCGGCCGCCTCGCGCTCTTCAGCCGTGAGGGCGGCAATAGGATCATCCGGGTTCGGTTTCTGAACGGTGTCGGTCTGCCTTTGCGACAACGCGGCAAGCGGCTGTGCCTTATCCAGGAAGGCACTCAGGGCCGCCATGTCCTTCTTGCCCAGATCACGCGCCCAGGGCTCCATGCTGGGCAACAGACGGCCATCGTTCTTGGCATCGGCCAGAAGCTGTTCCAGTTCGCCGGTTTTGTGCTGGGCACTGAGCACAGCCAGCTGTGCCTGCAGATCGCTGACCACCTCGATCGGCACATACTTTGCCGGGTCCGGGGTGGTGTCTTTGGCGCTCAGGTCCGCCAGCTTGGCAGCAAGCGTGTCAGAGGTGCTGGCTTTGGTTTTCAGTTCGGTCAGTGCCGCCAGCGCCTGGGTCTGCTGTTCTTCGGTCAAGGCCGCATCGCCCTGGACAGTGATGCCCAGCTGCGCCAACAGCTTTTTCAGAAGCTCGTTCATGGTGCTCTCCTGGTGGGTCGGGTGTTTTGAGGTGAGATCGGACGCGGTCAACGACGCCAGCGCCTGCATGCCATCAATGCCGGGGCGGTTGGTCAGTGCCGCAGAATGCAGCTTGAGGGGGTAGCCGGTGGCGGCGTCATAGGGGAAGACAGCCGACAGGTAGCGGTATTCGCCCTGGTCGATATGATCACGGGCGCGAGCGGTCCAGCGCGGCTTGATCCAAAGGCCGGAGCCTTCACGCCACTCCAGCTGCTTGAACCAACCGGCCGCCGGTGCGGGTTGACCGTTCTCGTCTTTGCGCAGGGTTTGGTGTTCGTAGTCGATGACCAGGTCATTGGCCGCCACTTCGGCCTGAGCGATCAGGCGCTGGGCAATACTGGCATCCAGATACCACTGACCACCCGGCACATCGAGCGGACGGCCATCAACGGCGCTGAAGGCTCCGGCCGGCAGCAACTGGTGCCAGCCGTTGGCATCGGCGTCGAGGTCGAACGCGAGCACGGCCACCGGATCGGTGCCGGTGTGGGCGTTGAGTGCTGCGAGTGGTGTGGGGGTTGAAGTAGTCATGCCGCCATGATGGCGGCATGATGGGAGGGGTTGGGATTAAAGGGTTTTATGCTATGTGCAAACGCGTTTACACATTTATTCGATGACAACACTGCCAAGGCTTTCGCCATTGGCTTTGAGATTAAGGGTCAGCGAATCTTTGCCATCGTTCTTCCAGGTAATGCGGGGCACCACCTTGGACAGGGACACCTTTTCCACCAGCCCGACGTCTTCCAATACATCCATACCCTCCCGTAGCTCTTTCAGCTGCCGGATCATTTTGGGCAGGTCTACGCACAGCGCGTCAATGTCATCATCCGACAGCGATACCAAGTCGGTTATATGGCTGAAACTGTATTCTTTGTCCATGAGGTCACCTTTAAAAGCCATCCAACAGCGTTAGAACGGCGTTAGAAATTGCGCTGATAGTCTTGGCTATACCATCGGAAGCCGTTTCGCTTTACAGCGCCTGTAAGCGGCTCACAGAGCCCCGAGTATTTCTGTCTCTAGAATGCTCAGGATGTCCGCTTCGTCGTCAGCATTGAGGCCCAGGAACGGACGTGCAGGGATGTCACCCCAGGGGATCGGTCCACCGCGCTTGTTCTTGCCGAAGGCACCCTTCTCTGCCCCGAAGAACATCACCGGGGCATAGACCTTATTGCTGCCGACCTGGGCAAAGTCCTTGCCGTAGTCGGATTCAATAGAAGCGGCCAGCTGGCCCTGCACCTGCAAAATAGAACCTGGCCACTTACCATCAGCAGCGCGGCGGGCTTTGGTCACCTCGGACAGATCCGCCCAGGGTTCACCGGTGGCCGGATCGGCCTCCTCATCAAAAGCCCGTTCGGCGGCGCTTTCCATCTGGGCCGCAATGAGTGCCATGGGGTCACTCAGGTCTTCCAGGCGGTCTATCAACTGACTGAGAACCTCCAGCACCTGGGGGTGGTTATCGCTGACTTCAATGAAGGTGGCCATCAGCCGCTCCTGTTTTCTATAATGGTGGTGGGTGCTGTGTACGCATAATGGTAATGCGGGCTTTGCTGGCCAAGGTCAGCACCGCTTGATGCAGGTTCGACTCCTGTCACGGCACCCTCACTTCTCCCTGCAACACGTCGTAATACCCGGTATTCTCTAACGCCTTGGCGCTGACCTTGAATGCATTGATCACCACATCCAGTGGCTGCGGCTGTTTCTTCAGCTTGTAATCCAGGCGCATCACCACCTTGATCTTGCGGCCATCCTCAGCCGGGTAGACCAGTATCAGCACCTGATCGTCCGCTTCCCAGAGCACTGCCTCGGGGTCGTTGATCATCTGCGGCAGGCGCTTGAACTCGTCAGGGGTCAGTACGATATCGTCACGGCGGTGCTTCTCGCTGTCAGCGTGGACCAGCTGCTTTTCACCCACCACCATCAGGCGACTGGGCTCACTGCCCAGCCGTGCGGCAACAGCTGCCGATACCGCTTCAGGCATAAAGCCGACAGCCTGCACTCCATGACCAGGGCGTCGATCCTGCAGCACAGCTTCGGCCCAGTCGGCAAACTGCTGGTGTCGCAGGGGGCTGTTGTTCAGGGTTTGGATCAATTGGCTGCGCAGCTCGATGCTTTGCGCCTCACCCAGTTTGCGTGCGATCGCCACGTCTGACCCGTAGGCAGCGGTACCGGGGTTGTAGGCCCAGCCTACATCGGGTGACATAGTGCGCCCATCCGGCAGTTTGGCCCGCATGTGCGGCACGCGGTACACCTCGCCGGTGCGCTCATCAAACCCGGCATCGGTTTCAAACGTCTCGATATAGCCATCGCCCTGCTCAACCTGCAGCCCCATCCGCTCCACCTGGCGGGCGGTCAGCATGCGAATACGGCAGCGACAGCCCCAGCCATTCGGCGGGTAAAGGTATTGCCAGATGGGATCATCCCAACGGAACACGCGGCCGTTGAGCGCGGCATGGCTGGGCCGTGTGCGGCCATCCATCACGGCCACGTACATCCAATACGGATGGGTGCGACTGGCGGCCAGCTGGCGGCGGTGGCGGCCCGCCATGTAAGCGGTCTGCAGGTTCTGGCGATAGATCAGTTTGAGCCGGTGCGGACTGCCAAGCTGAACGTTGCGGGCAGTACCTTGCCCATCCACCAAGGTCTGCTTGCCCCACCAGCCCAAGGCCTTGAGCCGTGGTGTTAAACGCTCGATAAACTGGCCCTCGGTGATGCCTTCGGCTAACGCCTTATCCACTTCGCCCCGGATGCTGTCCAGCACATCCATGCGCATCGCCTTGGCCACGGTGAAGGCCTTGGCGTGGGCACCGGCCCACACCTCTTGCCAGCGATCAGAGATCTCATATCCCTTGGAGCGGAAGTAGCTGACGGCGTCCTTGGGGGGCATGCCAAAGGCGGCATTGAGATCCACGTCAGCCATTGATCATGCCCCAGAGTTCGCCCACGAACAGTACCTGGGCCAAACGTTGCTGCAACTGGTCGTCTTCCAGATCCGGCCACAGTTGATCCAGGGTATCGCGCAAGGCGTCCGGCCCTTGTTCGGCTTGTGCCATGATGGGTTTCAAGATGCCCAGCATCTGTTCGTCCAGATCACCGGCCGCCAGTTTGTCCAGGGCGTCTTCAATGGCCTGCTGATCCGGGAAGGCCTTGAAGCTGTTGTCCTGCTCGCTCAATGCCGCCAGCCGTGCCGGCTCAGCGGGTGGCACAGCCGATTGCACCTGACCCAACACCGGTTCGTCATTCTCGGGCTGGGGGATCTGCAGTTTCTCATGCGCCCACGCCAAGGGTATCCGCATCCCCATGCCCACCAGGCCCGGCAGGTGCTCGCTGTAGTGGGCCATGTCTTCCGGCTCGGCAGTATCGAACTGGAAACGCGGGGCACGGCGCGGGTCACCGGCGGTTTTACAGTTGAGCATCCACAGCGGGAAGATCAGATCCCGCGTAATGGTGCCTGCGATCTGGCGCAGGTCAGAGTCACGCAGCTCCTGGCGAACTTCGTTATGCACGTTGCCCAGGGCGTTGGTGCTGCTCTTGCCGTCGGCTTGACTGGTCAGGGTGCCGCCCAGTATCGCTTTGGACTGGCTGCGTTCACACCAGGCGATCATCGCTTCAAAGGGATCAGATCCACCCTTCGCGGCTTCCTTGAAGTCGATCTCCATACCCTTGGGGATGATGCCCCCGGCGTTGTGGCCGATGCTCATCACCGCATTGAGCAGGGTGCTTTTCTCTTTATCGCTGGCCCCGTTGGGGTATTTGCCCAAACGCAAAGGCAGGCCGTAGATCTCAAGGAACTCGGCCAGGTCGCGCACGCTGTAGTTCTTGAACAGGTAGGGCCATGCCAATATGCGCGCCAAGCCGTTGCGGCCGGGGTAGCCGGAGCGGGCACGGTGGATGTGACGCACCCAGCCAAACGGCTGCAGCGGTGCGCCTTCGTAGCTGCCATCGCGCAGGTGCAGCTGGTTGCGGTCATCGGGGCTGAGCTGGAACCAGCTCTGGGGGCGGTAGTGCCCCTGCACCACCAGCCAGTCACTGCCCATACGCTGCCATTCCAGCTCGATGTTGCTGAAGCTTTTGAGGATGGCATCGGCCATATCCAGAATCAGGTCATCAAAGTCGGGCAGCTCGTCCAGCAGTTCCTGCACCTGCTCGGCGTCGCGCTTCTCGGCTTCGCTGGCGTTGCGCGGCGGCAGCACACGGCCGCTCAGGTTGAGCAGGGCCAGCTTGCGCTTTTGCAGCTCGCTGTAGACGTGGGCGTCCTTCTCTTCGATGTCGTCGGCCAGCTCGCACTGGCTGACCAGATGACCGCGTTCGGCATCCTGCAGGATGGTCGCCAGCCGTGACGGAGTCAGGCCACTGGAAGGGTGTTCGGCAAAGTGCTGTTTCAGGTAGCCCAGGCGCGACTCGTCGGTCTGCAGTTCCTGCTCGCTGGGCCAGGGGATGGGTTCGCCCCGGTGGTCAATCAACTGGGCCATTACCAGGCACCTCCCTTAAAGCTGTGAGCGTTGTCGTCATCGTCATCGGGGCCGCTGGCTGTCGTGCGGCGATCGGGCAGTGGCGTGAACTCGATGGGCGCGCCTTCCATATAGGTGGCACGCACCAGCATGCACAGAGCCACCGCGCTGTCGCCGTGGCGCTGCTTGCCGTCTGAGCCCTTGCCACTGCCCTTTTCGATCTGGGGCACGCCTTTGTTGAGCTGGATCTTGCGCAGGTCGTTGAGGATGTCCTGATCCTTGGGGATCTCGATATCGGCGTCTTCAAACTTGGCCTTGAACTTGGGCATCCACTCCCGATACCAGCCGATGTTGAGCTGCACCTGTTCGACCAGTTCAGTGCCGTACTTGAGTGCCGCCTGCTCAGCCAAATAGCCGCCGTTGCCGGTGGCGTCGAAGCTGGCACCGATCAGGCGTGGCAGGCCATCCATAATGAAATACACCACCTGCCGCTGCTGCTCATAGGTGAGGTTGCGCAGCTCGACCATGAAGGGCACGCGGATACGGGTATCCTGCTGGATAGCGCCGGGCGCCAGCACGGTAAGGTCACCGGAGCGGGCAAAGTCTTCGCCAAAGGCGTGGTTGTGGTCCGGGTTCAACTCGGCCAGCAGGGGCTGCAGCTCTTCGTAGCAGAAGCCTTTGATCTCGGCTTCGCGCTGTGCCTGGCTCCACTGGGTGAAATCGGACGGAGCTTCATAGCGGGCGATCGGGATATTCGTGCGCATGGCCCGCTCAATCAAACCACGGGAGATATACGCACCGCCGCCCTGCTTGGGCACGCAGTAGTACTCCTCCAGCGCGTCTTCTTCGGTGGCGGTGTCTTTCAGCAGGCCCGCTTTCCACTCGTCCTCAGCGGCTTGCGTCCATTCCTTGCGGGTTATTTGGCATATGCGGCGGTACAGGCCTTCGGCGCAGGCGTCATCCAGCGTTATGGTGTGGACGCTATAACGCTTGCGCCCCGCCCGGCTGTCGTTTATCAGCTGGTTAAACAGGTTTTCAACACCGTTGTGGGTGCTGATCAAGCGGACCTTGGCGCCCCACATTGTAAGGGCCAGTGCCGCCTTGAGCACTTCGGCCAGGCGATCATGGAAGGCGGCTTCGTCGATGGTGACGTTGCCCTGCATGCCTCGCAGGTTGCTGGGGTTGGAGCTGAGCGCCTGGACCTTGAAGCCGGAGGCGAAGTAGACAACGAAGGTTAATATGTCCTTGTCGTCGTCTTCCAGCACCTCTTCCTGGATCTCGCCGGCAGCGCGGTCGAACGCCTTGGCCCACATGGCCACGGCTTCGATGAACTCACGCGCCATCTCCTTGTTGCTGCCCACATAGAAGTGGTTGGTGCCGCCTTCACTGCGGGCGGTACCGGCACAGAGACAGGCATCGGCCGCTTCGGCCCAGGTGAGACCGGTTCGGCGGCTCTTCTCGGCGATCTTCAGCGGGGAGTCATCGGCGATCCAGCGCTTCTGGTAGCCGAGCAACACCTCGTCGGCGTCAAACTGTTGGATGTCAGCAAGGCCGGCAGCAACGGCTTCAGCAATGGCGGATTGTTGGAGGTTCATCCGTTCAACTCCATCAACAGTGCAACGGCGCAAATTTCCAGCGCCTCAATGTAATTGATATCCCCACGGTCGTACCGGCCCAGAGCGTTACGCACAGTTGGATGGTCTGAAGCTCGCAAGAACTCTTCACAGCTGATTTGTTTAGGGGGAAGCTGAATGTTTGGCATCACATTCCCCTCATTTCATAAGCATGAAAAGCACCGCAGGCAAGCACATAGCAGCCAATTGCCGAGAAGCCCGATTGCAACAATGCCAAACCGCTAACCGCTATAAACACACCCAGCAGATATCCAATGATGATGTATTGCATCACGCAATCCCCAGTATCTGGGCCTTGATCTGCGCCACGCTGTCGGCGGTCAGGCCTTGCTGTTTGGCGGCTTCGTCCACGGCGGTGGCCGCCTCTTCGGCCATCTGGCGGCGGATCTCGCGTTCGCGTTTTTCGTTGGTACTGGCCGCGTCTTCCAAGTGCTTGATCGCCAGGGACAGCTCTTTCAGCAGCTTCGGGTGCGGAGGCTCTTTGTCCTCCGACATCTGCAGGGCCGTTTCAAACGCCATCGTGCGCGTGAATTCGTTGAGCAACTTGCCCACCTGCCCCTGCGGCTGGTTGCCCAGCTTGCCGATCCACATATCGGCGATCTGGCGCGACTGGCGCATCTTCTCGCCGATGGCATCCATCCGCTGGCTGTAGCGGTTGACCGATGACTTGCTGACGCGCTCGTCGTGGCCTTCCGCTTCCAGCAGCGCGTTGACCTTCTGGGTGGCTTCCAGCTGGCTGATGGCGGGATCGCGCAGCAGCTCGTGCAGGGCGTCGCGGATCTCCGCCGGCAGCAGGTCGATGGAGGATTTACGCGCCATGATGTTGCTCCTGTGCAGCCCGTTCCTGCCGGGCGAAGTCGCGCATGATAAAGGCACGCATCACGCGGCCTTGCTGTTCAGCTACCCAGCCTTGCCAGCGGTAGCGCAGGTAAACGTGCTGGTTATGCAGAGCCATATCAGGCACCCGGCCCCGGTCGTTTAACGCCCGGCACTTGGGCGCGGCCGTTGGCGACATCGAGGCCGCGCTGGGTCAGCTTGACCACCATGACGGATTGCACCTGTTCGGCGGTGAGTAAGTCCTGTTCGGCCAGCCAGACCAGATCCGTGTGCAGCCGATCGCGGCTGACGTTAAGCCCGTAAAGCTCCAGCCCCTGCTCCAGCATGGAGGAGTTGGTGCGATAGTCGGCGTCTTCGGACAACAGCCGCAGGACAACCAAACGGCGCTCTTCCTGTTCAAATTGTGCGTATGCCATTTCAGGCCCCCTTGTTGTTCATCAGGTAGTCGTGAATGCGGTCCAGGGTGTTGGCCATGCGGTCCACCTTGGAGTTCAGCCCGGAGTACTCTTCGCGCAGCTTGGCGATATCGTCATGGGTCGGGCTGTGTTTGAGATGTTCTTCGGCGCTGATCAGCCGCTTCTCCAGCGCTTCCTGACGGTCGGCCAGGTTCTTGATCAGATTACGGTTGTCACTGCGGCCCCGGTCGATCCAGACGAAGATCATCACGCCGATGGTGAACACCCACTGGGCGACATCGAGCCAGAACTTGAGGGCGTCATAATTGGTGTAGGTGGCGTCATCCATGACGATGCTCCTGTTCATACAAGCCCTGGCAAACAATACAGCGGGCGGCATTGGGTTTGGCCTTAAGGCGACCAGGCTGCACCGGCTCATCGCAGTCGATGCAAAGCACCACGCCGGCCACCACCTGCTGTTCGGGTTCGGGAGCTATACCCGCGCGGTGACGAGCTTCGGCCTCCTGCTGGTTTTGCAGCTCTCGCGCCTGGGCGCGGTCGTAAATATCAGTCATTTCGCGTTCCTTGTGTCGCCTGCAGGTAATCAATCAGGCTGCTGAGCTGAGCTTCTATGGCCTGACAACGGGCGCCGTATCCGGCGATGTGGTGGAGGATGTCAGGCTGTCGGATCGGGCTGAGCCCAAGGGGGTCAGCAGTGCCGGCGGTGCCGGTTTTTCCATCAGCTCCGGTGGCAGGATCAGATCGGGGCACTTGCACGGCTGGGGTGATGGCTGCGTTGTACAGGCCGACAAAGCCATGAGTGAAGCGGCAATCAGGCAGAGGTTGCGCTGGCACTTGGGGCTGTTCACGGTAATGTGAGGTAACACGGTCGATCTCCTGCTCAAGTTCAGAGGCACGTTGGCTGATGCTGGCCTTCTCGGCGCGCAGGCTGAGCACGGCATCATCAGCTTCCGCCAGCTGGCGTTCGTACTCGGTGCGCAGCTGCTGCTCCTGATCGGCCAGCAGTTCGGCAGCGGCTTGGGTGCAGATCGTCTCTTCCCATGCCTGGCCACGCTGCCAGCCCACGGCATAGGCAAGTCCAGCGACCGCTATCAACGCTGCAGGAATAACGGGGTTGAACTTCATGGACAGACCTCCTCACCCCAGCCAGCCGCGGCGTAACGCGGGGTCAGCTCCAGCAGGATGCGTTGAGGGTAGTGGCGGTTCTCGCGGAAGTTGGCAGCAGAACGGCCGGCATTGAAGCGTTCGGTATGCCCCCACCAGAACCAACGGCTGTGTCCGTTCTCTGCCGCCAGCGCCTTATCGCGCAGCACCCAGCCCAACCCGCCGTTATAGGCGGCCAATGTCATGGCCCAGCGGTCGCAGTCGGTATGAGCGCTCAGGCGGCTGTGCAGCCAGTGGTCATAACGCGCCAGTGCGCGAAAGGCCCAACGCGGGTTAAACGGCTGCGGGTTGTTCAGGCTGCGGTCAATATCTGGCATCCATTCGGCGGTGGCGGGCATGAACTGCGCCAAGCCCTGTGCCCCAGCCGGGCTGATGGCGCGGGGGTTCCAGTAGCTTTCCTGATGCACCTGTGCGGCCATCACCGCCAGCGGTGCATCCAGTCCCCACACCTGGCGCGCCTGCCGGGTGAATTCCTGGCGGTATTGGCTGGCGGCGTGGGGGAGTTCAGCTGCGCTCGCGCTTTGCGGCAGGCTGATCATCAACCCCACCAGAACGCCCAGCAACAGGTTGGCTCCCGCCCCAGACGTCCCCCACTGCAACATCCCGCGAAAGGTCATCTCAGGCCCCCAGTGAGATCGCAATGATCACGGCGGCCATAATGATGGCGCGGCGAAGCATATACATAGATGCTTCCTTGCTCAGATCCAACACGTCAGAACCATCAGGAAACTTTTCCTCGTTGGGCCAGCATGGGCGTGCATAGGGAAAGACAACGCGGTCGATCCAATACCCCAGCACGGCAGCCAGTGTGACCAGCGACAACTTATAGAGGGTGACACTCAGCAGGTGCGGTGCCAGCAAGGCGATCGCAGCTGTGAGAATCAGGGTGATGACAGCAAATGAGGTGAGGCGCGGTGCGCGAAGTGTGGACATAAAAAATCCCCGGATTCTGTGGCTTGGGTGTTGTGCCTACAGAATGCCGGGGATCGCGGGATAGAGGGGATTAAAGCGTTTTATGCTTTTTACAAAATGGGATTAGTGAAGCGCTATGTGCTTACCTTCGAACTCCACTGTTCTGAGGATCTGACCTTGACCGTTCATGATAAACACCTGGTCTCCTATCACATAACCACCAAATGAATTCTTCGCCCTGTACTTACAGCGTACTCGATATTCTTGACCAGACTTTGTCCAGACTGGCCCCCACTCTATTGCCTCAAATGAATCAGGGTCTTTCAAAACTTTTTCAAGGTACATTTCAACTTGGTAAACACGGTTGTCCCAACCGGTGTTTGCAACCTTGGCCGTGTCACTGGCACGGGTCCATTGAATCAGCTCTTGCTGGATTGCCTCAGCCCGCTGAATGAGGGCTTCCTGTTGCTGCTTTTCTAACTCGGCTTTTTCAGCCCTACTTTTTTCCAGTCGCGCTTGCCACTCTGCTTCCCTTTGTTCACGTCGTTTCTCGGCTCGGAGCTTTGCCTTTTCATGCCCATCAAGCCGGTGGTCAATCAAGACCTTATCACCTTGACAAGGAGTGTCTGAAAAACTCAACTTTCCATTTTCATCCTGGCATTTGTACACACCAGCCTGAACATTCAAAGTCACAGCCAAGAGGGCTACCGCTGATACGCACTTCAACATTTCAACCTCCTTTTATCGTTGAACGCCCGACTGCTCCGCTGGGCACCATGGCTGCGATATTATCAAAACAACTGCGGCTGTACCCGCGCTCGCTCAATCTCTCGCTGACGCTTAACAATCTCATAAATGCGCTGCACCGTCAGGCTGTAACGCTGGCCCAGTTCATCATGATTACGGCCGTTAAATTCACGATAGATCTGACGGTCTCTAACGGCTTGTTTCAGCCGGTCGCCTTTGGGCATATAGTACATACGCCCGCCACCATAGTTGGCCTGGGCCAGCAGCAGCGACAGGGCTATCCGGTGGGCGTCCTCATCGGTGATGCCCAACCGCTTCAGCTCGCTGTCGTAGATATCACACAGCGCAGCCAAGTCCTTGGGCCACTTTTCGCGCACCTCGGCGGGTACGCTTTCAAGGTGGTCTAGCAGCTCTTCGCTGTAGCTTTCATCGCCCAGTAGGTCCTGCTGGTCTTCAGTCGCCACGGTTCAGCTCCTCACGGTTGGTGCAGTAGTCTGCGCTGTTCTCGATAGCCAGTCGCTCTTCAAACTCGGGCCACCACATGATGCGGTGCTCCGCCAGCAACTGGCGGACCAAAGCTGGTACATAAAAGGGACGCACTTGCTTTGACCGGATCAGCGCAAAGTCTTCAGCCCGCCATTCGCGCTGGATTCGCTTGTTCCATTGCTTGAGGTCTTCCAGCACCTGGCTGGCAAGATTGTAGTCGCGCTCCAGCCACTCCAGAGAATCGACGCCGATACCGCCATTACGGCGGGAACTGGCTCGCTTGGCCCAATGAGTCAGGGCCAGTTCGGAGCCGTCGCGGACGATGCCGGCCTTGTGCATTTCGATCCAGATGGCCCGCATTACGTCAATGATCTGACCCTGTGATTTGGGGCTGTAGTAGGTATTTCGCGCAGAGGACTGCGCTCCCACGGCTTTACCACGGCGTTTGAAACCTGCCTTTTCCAGTGCCTGGATAACCTGGTACAGCTCGCCGATCGCCATGTCGGAGCAGCTGCGCTTGCCAGTCACGTCGATCAGCATCTGACGGTAAAGGTCGTCGTCGAGCCCCAGTTGCTTTTTGGCGATGTGAATCTGGGCCAGCGCTGATTTGCGGTTGTCTTTCTTCATGCTCACCAGTCCGTATTGGTTACGTCCATCATGGCGGCCGTGATGGCACGGCGCTGTTCGCGCTTGCCTGTGACCGGTACCACGCCTGCAGGCAAGTGCTGAATATCGCCCTCAATCTGCGGGGCTTCGGTGTTCTCAAGTACCCGCTTGAGGTAGTTGTGGTTGCTCAGCGGTTTGAAGCCGCCGGCCTGCTGCTTGGCGCGCATCTGCTCGACGGTGTGGGCCATGGCTGGGATAAGCGCGTTAACCGGTGCCAGTTCTAACGCCTCGGTGGCGATACGCAGTGCACGGTCATTGGCCAAGTCACGGCTCTTGCTGCGAAACAGGCTCATGTAGCTGACCAGCGCACCACCGGCCCTTCGGTCCAAGCGTGACAGCAGGGCCAGCAATTCGCGGCCGGCATCGTCCTGCACCAGGGCGTCCAGGTGCAGGCGGCTGTGGCATACGGGGCATCGGCCCAGGTTCATGGCATCTCCTTGTATTGGCTGTTCGACCCACCCGCGTAACCTGTCACGCTGATCAGTTTTTTAAACTGTGACGGGTCACGTTGTGCCAGTTCGTCTGCACCGTGGATCAGCAGGGTCAGCACTTCAGCTTGTTCTTCAAAGCCGCCTACCTTCACCAGACGCGCCAACGCCTCGGAGGTGCCACGGTAAATCTCGAACCTGAATTCATGCGCGCCGACAGCCTGCTTATGCGCCCGTTCACGCTGGCGTTGATTACGCTTGCGCTCTCGGGCCTGGCGGCGCTGGCGATCCTGTTTTGTCTCGACGGTCATATTGTCCTCGGCTGCTCATCAGTACCCAGCCACCACGCTGGATAGACCCTCCATGACTGGAGGGTTTCGCTTACTCGGGATCGACGTTGAAGCCGATCTTGATCAGTTCCATCTCCTTGTTTTTCTGCAGGACTCTGCGCATAGACGCGGCAGTGTTGAAATCCGCCACCCAGTACTCCCGCTTTTCGTCCAAGTTTGTATAAGCCTGCTTAGCCCGGCGCTTCCCAAGTGCTTTGATGATCCGGGCTTTCTCGCTGGGCTTGTAGAGCGACAGACTGCGCTTTCGCCATACCTGCTTCACAAACTCATCAAAGAGTTCATGGCCTGGCCACCCACATGCGGGCTGGATCTCGCCGTCGATGAAGACGACGATCACCAGCTGGTTCTCTTTGGCGAACATCTTCTTCAGGATCAGCTCACGCCCGTCCAGGGACAGCACAACCTTCCCCAGTGAGCCCTTCATTTCCTGTTCAACCTGATCCCACTGCTCTTTGGTCATCGCCATATCACGCCTCATCCGGTCGGCAGCTGATCTCTCCCAGCATCCAGCGAATGGCGTCATATACGCCTTCTTCGTAGGTGAGGTCTTCGGTGTCGGTGATACCGACAGCAGCGCGCTCTTCCGCCCAGTCCAGCACCTCGATCAGTTCAGCTTCAGGTACGCGAATTTGCGGGGTCATTTGCTCAGTGCCTCCCTCACGCTACTGTGCTGGCGAAAGCGCAGGGCTGGGGTTCCGTCGTCACGCTCGCCCTTTTCAAACAAGCCAAAGTTCTCGAACTCCACCGCATGACCGTCGATGACTTCCTTCACGATCGCCTGACTGATTGCTTTCAGGGCCTGGTCGGCTTGGGTCTGTGTCAAGCGGGCCATGAAGGCCACATGCGGTACCAGTTGATGTGCAGCTTTTGTAGTCATGGCGTCACCTCAGAGCTTGGCGATATCCAGGGGAATGGCTTTCCACTGGTCAGCCATGCCCACGCGCTCATACAGCCGGATATAGGTCTGGCTACCAGTGATCTGGATGCTGTCAGCGATGGCGGTCATCGCCTGCTTCCACTGCTCGTCGTCGATCGACAAGCGACGCAGGCCGAGGATGCGGCCGGTGCTGATGTTGCCTTCCTTGTCGACCTGGAAGGCGTGGTCCACCAGCGCCCGGATCTCGGCCGCGCTGCCTTCGGCCCAGCGGTGGATGCACTGGTCGATCAGCTCCTTGGCAGCCTGCAGGCGTTCGTCAAAGCTGATGCTGTCCTGAATGGCGCGCTGCAGCTTGTAGCGGCCATCAAAGCTGACCAAGGTGACATTGCCCTTCTTGCCACCGATGCTGACGCCGTACTTCTCGGCGCTCAGATCGATGAAGGCTTCCACGTCGCCCAAGGTATTCATCTTGAAGTCGCGCATGGCCTGCTGCAGTTCTTGGGCCTTGGCGGTCACTTCTTTCACCAGTTGGTCACGCACCAGATCGATGTCGCTGATGGTTTCAACCGGTACCCAGCGGCCTTTGCTGTCTTGCATGCAGCCTTCGGGGATCTGTTTCTGTACTGCCTGGTTCATGCGGCGGCTCCTTCCTGCTGTGCAGGGGTTGTCCAGCCGACCAGCTCGCGCCAGTCGCCTGTGTGATTTTGAACAACGGTGGTCAGAATGGCGCGGGTGGTACGGCCATTGTCGAAGCGCTCCAGGTTGGCGTTTAAATGGTCTTCGTTGACCACCAGCGCCTCGCTGTAATCAGCGGTGTTCGGCTGGTAGCCGACACCCCAGAAGGTCAGTTTCTGTGCCTGGCGGGTCGCCGGCAGGTTGATGATGTAGTAAGTCACACTCGTTCCTCCCAGCGCACTTGGCAGTCCGCGACAAAGCTGACGCGCTCGGTCACACGGCGGCCATCGCGCACGATGTGTTTGGTGTAACCCGACTGCAGCTGCTGGCAGCCACGGCCCGGATGAATCTGGATCAGGGGACGCTCACCGATACCACTGATGTTCAACACGGTGAGCCCCAGCCCCTGCAGCGTGTGCATGGCCATGTTGGCTTTGGCCATCTGCTCGATGACGGTCTGGTTTTGCAAGTTCTTACTCATGGCGGTTCTCCCTGCATTCAGGATTACGGGAGCAGCTGCGACAGGCGCGGTACTGCCGAATCCGCATCTGGTTACTGCCTACAAAGGGTTTATTGCGTTCTTTTTGGCACTCTTCGCCTGTAATCGGACCTTGTACAGGGCACTGCACCAGGGATGACCAGGCCATGATGACTTGCGCCATCTTGTCGGTGCTGGCCGGATACTTGTTGGCCAGCAGGGTGCTGACTGATGCCCGGTTGATGCCAAGGCGGCGAGCAGCAGCGGCGTTAGAACCTTCCTGCTCGACCACGTTGGCTAACACCCGCACGAACTCCGGCGGGTTATCACCCCAGGCGCTGATATCGACGTTATTCACAGCAGTTCCTCCGGTTCATCGGCATGCATGACCTTGTTGATGTTCGGGTCATACACCACGCCCACTCGCTGAATCTGAGGGGGGCGAGGGCCTGTATTCATGCGTGGAATCAGAGCCACCACTTCTGGCTTGCGACGGTGAGGCACAGCCGCATGAACCACCTGCAGGTATCCCGCTTTCTTCAAGGCGCGGAGATAGCGGCGCACGTTGTCCAAGCTGATCTCGATATCAGAGGCCTTTACGTGGCTGATGATCTGTTTTGCATCCAATGCACCTAGCATCCGCAAGCAGCGCCACATCGCTTCCTGTGCCAGCCCCATGGTGACCAGTTCACCCTGGCTGTTGAGTTTGGGCGCTTCGATACCGGTGTCCTTAATCAGCTGGTAATCCGCCTTTTCAAAAGGCTCGTCTGTCAACTTCACGATGTAACCGCCACGCTCCAGGCAAAGGATGTAGCGATTCACGGTGTCTTTTTCCGCATCGGCCAGCTTGGCAATTGTGTTCAACTGAAAGCATTCCCGGTGTTTGCGGACCTGCTCCCAAACCCGCTGCCGGATCGGCTTTCCACCCACCAGTTCCATTTGGATAGGCTTGCGCCCTCGGTTGCTTTTCTTGCTGTCCGATAGCGCTGCCGTATTTACCGCTAGATTCATGCAAGCCTCCGTTTCGGTGCTTCACCCGTGTACAGCTCACGACGTCCCCAAGCGCGCCGATCGAAGAAGTCAGCGCCAGCCTGACCCGCCGTGTCATGGATCAACTCCAGATTGACTGCCACGCGACGTACGCTGCCAGCCGCGATATCCACCAGGTGCTGCAGCAAATCGTCTGCCAACTCCAGATCCGGCGCGTACAGCGGCACCAGCTTGCGAGCATCCTCCAGCGTGACCGGCTGAGCCGGTACCCAGCTCAGGATGCGACCATGGAAGCGCTCCCACTTTTTCAGCTTGTTGGGCAGCTGTTCTTCACCAATCAACAGGATGGCGGCCTGGCTGGTCTCGTAGAGATCCCGGATCAACTCAACCAGGTTCTTTTCAACCAGGTGGTCCATTTCATCAACGATCAGCGGACGTCCACTGACAGCCAATTCTTCAGCCGCCTGGTCCAGCATTTCGGGGATCGTTTTGGCCGGCTGCATGCCCATCTCGTGCAGAATCGCCGTCAGGGTGTGCTTCTTGGTCCAAACACTCTTGGCCTGCACGTAGTAGGCACGGCGGCGGCAGGCAACATGGGTGGCTGCAACAGACTTACCAAAACCGCTGGGACCAAACATGCACACCATGCCCGGCAGGCTGCCTGTGCGCTCCAGTGCGCGCTCTAAGGCGATGTCGCACAAACCAAGGTTGGCGGTATCGGCAACGCCGTTGACGGTTGGGGTATTGTCATTCATCATTTCTTGGTCACTCCTCGTGATATCAGGGGATCAGCGGGTTGCGGTCGCTGGTCCCCACTCCTCAGATTCTTCGTCCCGACGCTTCATCGAGCGGTATTCAGACGTCTTGGCGTATCGATCAAACCAGCCAGCATCAGATTCCGGCATTGCTTTAGCACCCGTTGCGTAATCGCGGTGCAGTGCATAGCGCTCCGCTGGCTTCATCAATTCAAACCGGCTCAGGGGTGTAATTTCAGCTTCAGGCTGGGCGCGCTTCTTCAGCTGATGCTGGATCAGTTCACCGTTGATGCTGCCCAGGGCACCCAAGCTGATGCTCTCGTCGTGCTCCAAAAGTGGGCGACCCCGGCGCTCTTCCTCGATCTCCACACGCTTGTTGTCGATACGCTGCAGGCGGCCCTGGTAACGCTTCTCGCGCGCCTGCTCGATGACGCTCATCGGCATGTAGTCGGTGCGGTTGGCGTTCCACTCGGCCTTGCAGATCAGGCGGTCATGTTCCAGATCGAATACCCAGATGTGCTCGGCATTGTTGAGGTCGTATGCCACGGCCACGTCTTCGCCATGCCACTCGGTCAGTTCCTGGCTGAAGTAGCGGTTGGCGAATACCTGAATCTCGCCGCGCAGCACCTTGCGGGTCACGCGTGGGCGGAAGATCTGGGCCGCTTCGTCGCCACTCAGGGTCATGGGCGTCCAGCCGTTATCCAGGTGCTGCTGCCAGACCTCATTCGGGGTGGCATGGCGACGCTTACCGCTCACGTCGGTCAGCTTCGGCAGGCTGGAGTGTGGCCGGTCGTTGTACCAGTCCATGCGGGCATGCACCCAGTCCATGAAGTCTTCCCAAGCCATCAGCGTCTGGCGTCCGCCCTTGGCCGCTTGGCGGCTGAGCTTGAATTGCTGGTGGCGGGCTTCGCGGTCCATATCAGCGCCCATGTAACCGGCCAAGCTCTTGGCGCCATCGACCCACAGGGTCTGATGGATGCGTTCAATCGCGCCGCGTGCCTGTGAGTTGTAGGGCAGCGAGTGGGTCATGGTGCTACCCAGGCGCGCCATGACGCCGGTGGCTTCATCCTTCAGCATGGCGTTGCAGTAACCGGAGCCATTGTCCACATAGATCACCGCTGGCACTGCCTTGCCGCAGGAGTCGATCAGGGCATCCAGTACCGCGATACCGCTCTCGGCCAGTGCGACCGATACGCCCACCGCACGGCGGGTAGCGATGTCGATCCAGGTAGTAACTTCAGGCCGGAATGGACGGCCGTGCAGCGGGTGCTGCACCTCGGCGTCAAAGGTATGACCATCGGCGCTGTAGATGTCACCCGGCAGCAGCTTGCTGAAGTCACGACGCACAAACGGCATGATGTTCTTCAGCTCTCGCGCACCCATACGGCCCTGCTGCTGTGCCACCTTGCCCATCTTCTTGATGAAGCGGCGCACGGCATGGATGCTGGGTGCGGCCTCTTCGCGCTCCCATTTGGCGATGAATTCACGATAGGCATGCTGTACTGACGGCTTCTCGGGGCGCTGCCAGCACACCAGGAAGTCGTTGGCCCACTCGGGCGGTACCATGTCAGCTTCACGCTTTTTAGGTGCCAGCGCCTTCGGATCGGTACCGAGATAACGCTTGAGGCTGCGCACGCTGGGGTAAGGTGTGCCGTTGCTGCGGCCGCGCGAATCCTTGGCCAGGCGAAGAGCCTGATCCAGCACCGGGTTCAGCTCCAGCAGCTGGCCCGTCTCGGCTTGTGTCAAAAGTGTCGTTAACGCCGCCGTCTGGGTGATGCCCTGGCTGCAGATCTCATCCACCGTGTTAATGATGGTGGCACGCGCATCCGCAGCAGCACGCTGCGTGTGCGTCATCGGCACGTTTGCCAGGGTGGCTGTTACCGGTGCAAGCTGACGTGGGCCTTCACCGACACGCGTTAGCATCTCGCTGGCGAGCTGGGCTTCTAACGCCTTGCGGGCCTCATAGGACAGGTTGCTGATGTGGTATTCGCAACCACCGCCGCGCCCCATACGTTGCTGGGCTTCCCATTTTTCGCGCTTTGCCCGCATCTGGATTGCCCGCTCGGTGCTGGGGAGGCCCGGCAGGTTCGCATCCGCGAACTCCTTGGCGGTGAACCACTGTTTCATGACTCACCTCCCAGCAGCAGCTCCGGCTGCTGATGTTTTGCCACGTTGCCGCGCTGATGGGCCAGATCTTCAATCAAGGTGGTCAGGGCGCTTTCCACATCTTGCTGTTCGCAACGGCCCTCGTAGAAGTCGATCAGCATCCCCATCACCTGGTGGGTGTAGGCACTGACTTCATTCAGCTCTTTGTGACTGGCGCGGCGGCCAGTGGGGATCTCAACCAG
Source organism: uncultured Marinobacterium sp. (assembly GCA_963676805.2). Classification (GTDB taxonomy): domain Bacteria; phylum Pseudomonadota; class Gammaproteobacteria; order Pseudomonadales; family Balneatricaceae; genus Marinobacterium. The sequence goes on from CAXXYA010000001.1 coordinate 191,985, forward strand.
CATCCGGCCAGAGCTATTGGCCAGGTACTGAGTAATAAAGTGGGCACCGCACGCGTGTTCAAAAGCCGGTATCAGCACCGCTGGCATGCGGCCGCTTTCCAGGTATTTGTACAGGGTGAAGTGGCTGCTCATGCCCATCAAATCGGCGATCCGGTCGACGCTGCGGTTTAGCTTCTCCCGTGCATGCAGCACATTCAGCTCCATGCCGCGTCGCAGGCTGATGGCCCGTTCCTGCTTCCAATTTCTGCGTGTCATGTGGGATACCGCTCCATATTCATGTGCCAAACAAAAGGCTGCTTTGTGTCTGTTCTGAGACAGGATCAGGACCTAGCCTGAAAAGCATGTCTCAACAGGAGTCCTGTCATGACGTTAAGCAGATTTAGCCTGCTGCCTGGAATACGGTGCGGTGTTACACTGGGCATGCGTGTGCCGAGCATAACGAGAAGGCCAAATTTCCTGGGGCTCCACCCCCAGAAAATCGGCCACAATACGTTCCACCTTCGGGTAGGGCAGCTTGAACACGTTGTAGAAAGTAGTGGGGTTGTTGTAACCGTTACGACGAGCCAGTTCCGCGACGCTAATGCCTCGCTTGCGGATCTCGGCCGAGATGTCCTGGCGGTGCCAGTCCTCCAGCTCTGAGCGGGTCTGTGACTTGCTCATTTTTTTAGCCTCTTACTAACCAGTTTTACAAAAGAGTGTGGGTCACTGCTTTATGTAAACAGGTTAGCACTACAGTTCGAGGCAATGCAACACCAAAGTGCGAGTTATTCGTTTCGGAGTTCGAACTTCGACACCGGGGTGCGATTAACGGCAAAAACCCTTACAAAACAATGCGGTGCAAGCAATGGGCGGTGAAAAATCAAACTCAGAAGCCGTTTCGGAGTTAGGTGCGTTTAACTCCGAACTGTTTTTAGAGCGCTTAAGGTTCGCCATAGGGAGCGAATCGATCAACAAATTCGCCTCGAAGTGTGGGTTTAGTGAAAGTCTGGTTCGAAAGTATCTATCCGGGTCGATTCCTGGCTTCGATAAGGCTGCTGTGATGGCTCGCGCGGCTGGAGTGAGCCTGGAATGGCTCGCCGGCGAGAGAAGCGAAGTGCGGCCAGCAGAAGACAGCGCATCCGAAAACACCCTGGAAGACGAGTTCGCCATGATCCCAGGCTACAGTGTCCAGATATCCACTGGCCCAGGTGCTTTCCCTGGTAGTCATGAGCAACCGTCCAGGAAGCTGGCTTTCCGCCGTAAGTGGTTGAGATACAGAGGGCTTAACGAAAAAGATCTGGTGCTGGTGTTCGCCAAGGGGGATTCAATGGAGCCCACGATCAGCGACAACAACACGCTGATGATTGACACCAGCAATACAGAACTCAGTAATGGCCTGATATACGTGATCCGCGTGAACTCCCACCTGGTTGCCAAACGCGTCCAGACACTGACAAACCGGGATATCATGCTGCTGAGTGATAATGAGACGTACAAGCCAGAGATACTGAAACCTGAACAGCTCCAGGATCTGGCGGTCATCGGTAAGGTGGTCTGGATCGGGAAGGATGTCTAACGGGGCAGGACGCCCCAGGCTTGTATGCGAATTGGCATTTCAGTGGCTGCCGCCCCATCATGCCAAAACATGCGCAAATTTCACAAATTAGCGGCTGTCGGTCGCGCTAAGCGTTAGAAGTCGCCATCTTTGAGCAACTCCCCGCAAAGCCAGCAATACTGGGATTTCTCCCATAATTACCCGCGATATCCCGCATATCTCTTGGTGCCAATAACTTCACTAGATCACATTTGTTACACTATACAAAGGCATATCATTGAAATTTGATAACAAAATAGAAAACGTCTGGTTGTTTTTTGAACAAAAAACTGTAGAATGCTCGCGCTTCGTTCAAAGCTCCCCATTGCAGTTGTAAGATATATGACCTACAACTACTCATAGGCACAGGTATTGTGCAATCAGCAGCAAGAGGCCGCGCCCATGTTTGACGATACAAAAGTAGTTCAAATGGCCATGTACTTTCTCGGTAGACGAGGCGGTCGCATGTCTTATTTGAAGCTTATGAAACTGCTGTACCTGGCAGATCGTCTTTCCATGGAGCTGCATGACTTCCCGATCTCTGATGATCATCATGTGTCCATGCCGCAAGGTCCCGTTCTCTCAAATACCCTCAACCTGATTACCGGTCAGGTAGCATCTGATGCATGGAGCAATAACATTGCGGGTGAAGCTAACTACGAAGTTAGCTTGAGGTCTGCATTTGAGCGTGACCACTTAGATGAGTTGAGCGACGCTGACATAGAAGTTATGGAGTCCGTCTGGAACCAATATGGCTCTATGAACCGCTGGGAGCTTGTGGATTACACTCACGAAAACTGTCCTGAGTGGGAAGATCCTAACGGTTCCTCCTACCCTATCGCTCCAGAGGCCATCTATCGTGCCGTTGGACGCGATGAGCAGTCGGCGCAGCAGCTGAACAATGAGCTGATGCAGCGTAAGTCACTGGAGATGATTCGCCGCAATTACCGATGACTCAGCCACAGATAGCAAGAAAAGGGACGTTCTTCTGGCTGACTGGCCCAGTCGACCACCTGCACATCATCGTCAATGATCCAGTCTTCTGCCCAGAAGCAGGTCATGAAGTCGTGGTTGCTGTGAATATCACCTCAATGACTGAACGCCATGACCCGGCATGTGTTTTAGAGGCCGGTTGCCATCCATTTATCACTCATCAAAGTTATGCTTTTTACCGCGATGCGTCGGCTTTCAGTGCAACCAAACTAGCGGCTGGCGTAGCAGCTGGAGAAGTTCGTACACATGACGCTGTTGATGAGGCTCTTTATGAACAGGTACTCGAGGGGTTTAAGGTCTCGAGATTTGTAAAACCCCGAATTAAGCGCTTCCTGCGAAATCACGCCAAACTAATTGATTAGCTTGTTATGCCCATCGTGCTTTTGCTCGATGCTTGTAAAGGGTTGAGCCTAACAGCATCGTTCAAATGATCTGGTGCCAAGTGAGCATACCGCATGGTCATTTGAATCGACTGGTGCCCGAGTATCTTCTGCAATGTGAGCAGGTTGCCACCTTTCATCACAAAGTGACTGGCAAAGGTATGTCGTAGAACATGAGTCCGCTGTCCCTTAGGCAACTGGATACCGGATGCCTCCAGGGCGTTGGTAAAGGCGTCATAGCAGTTATTGAACAACCGGCCACTGCTTACTGTGCGGACCTCGCTGTATAGCGCTTCGGAAATGGGGACTGAGCGGCTCTTGCCGTTCTTGGTGCGGTGGTAGGTAATGCGGAAAGGCTGCACCTGCTCGGCGGTTAATGTCTCGGCTTCACTCCATCGGGCCCCCGTTGCTAAACAGACCTTGGTCACCAACAACGCATCAGGTCGCCGCCGATCTGCCAGGTGCTGGAGTAGCAACGTCACATCGTCATCAGACAGCCAGGCTAACTCCTGCTCATCAATCTTAAGGTTTCGAACACTCTTTAGCGGATTTTCACCCTTCCAGTGGTCCAGCCGGATCAGCTCGTTGAATACAGCACGTAGATAGGTCAGTTCATGGTTTAGGGTGTTGGCTTTAACACTCTCTGATCGGACGGCTCGATAATGGCTGAATAAGGTGCCGGTAAGTTCACTGGCTACCGGGTTCCCCAGACCTTGGCAGGTAAACTGCAATTTACCCAACCGCTTAGCACCGTCTTTCAGGTGTTGACCGTGCAGCTGGTACCATTCGTCAATCAACTCAGATAAGTGACGTGGATCTTTCTTAGGCGGTTCCCATTCGGGATTCTGAGTAGATTGGTTTTGCATCCAAGCTACCCACCGCGAAGCTTCGGCTTTAGTTTTGAAGGTCTTTCGATATCTACGACCTTCCCGCCCTCCAAGCCTTATATCAACATGCCAACCACTTTTTGTTTTTACAATTGACATCAAACATCCCCGTCGATCATCTCTTGCTTTATTTTCATATGGCTTTTTTTATAACTTTCGCCTTTAATATTTAAAGCCATATTCGTTATAGCAATACATGATTTTTTTCGATATTCGCTTACCATTATATAAAGAGCGGCAATATTTTTATCTATTTTACTACTATCATTCGACTCATATATAAAGTCGATAACACTTTTCTTAAAACCTTCAGAAAAAAAAGAAGAAACTCCAAATATTTTATCGTCACCAAGTAGATCTATTTTCTTCCTGAGTAGTTCATTTGCATAAATAAGCTGCTTCACTTTGTTTTTATGAAGGCATGAATCCAGATCATGGTTCCTCTTTATGAGGTAATGATAAGAATCATACCTTATCTCATCAAACTCATCTGCGGAATAACGTTTTTCTTTAAATAACATATTACATATCGAAACATGCAAAACTGTTGACAATATATCTGAGACAATATTATCAAACTCTTCATAACCATCTATTATTGAGTTATATGCTTGTGATAACTCTTCATATTTCTTATTATTATTAGCTTCGTTTATATTTATTGTTAGCGTTATCATAGCTGTTAATGTTGCAAAAGAAACCGCTAGAACTATACCTTTGATCGAGCTGTTAAGTGATATGAAATAGTCCAGAATATCTAAAAAACCATAAGGCTCAAAACCAAACAAAAACAAGCTAAACGCATAAGAAAATAATACCAAGGACAACATAATCCATAGGAACCAATATCTACTAAAACTAATCTTTATGGAAACATAGAGTTCCTTTATTAAATCTTCGATAACACCAAACATGAATAAGACCATTATGATTATTAATCAACGACATTAAAAATAGATTTTATTATTAGATCAGGGCAATATTCTCTTGAGACACCCTGTCTAATTAATTTTATATTATTATCATCACATATTTTATTAAGGAATATATCACGACTTATTCTATCCTGCCTTCTATGACTTGAATCATCAAGCTCTATAATAAATTCAGGCTTAAATGTTTTAGGGCAGCAAAGTACATAATCAAAATGCTTAGGGAAGGTGTGATCAAGTTCGCCACATGGGATAATGCTGACTGCACATGATCGAGGACGCATCAGATGGATCAGCAACTTACATTCTCGGACAGCGAGTTCAGCAACAAGCGCCGTCAGACCCGCAAGGAGAAATTCCTGGGCCGAATGGACAAGCTGATTCCATGGGCGCGTCTCGAAGCCGTTATCGAGCCCCACTATCCCAAGGCTGGAAACGGCCGTCGGTCTTACCTGTTGTCCACCATGTTGCGCATTCACTGCATGCAGCAGTGGTATAACCTCAGTGACCCAGCGATGGAAGATGCACTGTACGAGATTGCCTCAATGCGGCTGTTTGCAGGCTTGTCACTGGATAAAGCCATTCCCGATCACACCACCATTCTGAAGTTCCGGCACTTGCTCGAACGCCAAGGCCTGGCCCGACAGGTTTTTGAAGAAGTGAACCAATGGCTGTCTGAGGCCGGTGTCCTTCTTAAAGAAGGCTCGCTGGTTGATGCTACTATCATCGAAGCCCCCAGCTCCACCAAGAACAAAACGGGCGAGCGAGATCGGAGATGTATCAGACCAAAAAAGGCAACCAGTGGCATTTCGGCTTGAAAGCTCACATAGGTGTGGATGCCCGCACCGGTATCACACACAGTTTCAGTACAACTGCCGCAAACGAGCACGATCTCAATCAGGCTGACCAGCTACTGCACGGTGAAGAAGCATTCATCTTTGCTGATGCGGGTTACCGGGGCGCCGAAAAGCGAGATGAGCTGAAAGATGTCAGTGCGGACTGGTACATCGCTGAACAGCCAGGGAAGCTGAAGACCCTGAAAAAACACCCTCGGATCAATAAGGTCAGAATCCGCACCGAGTATCTGAAAGCCAGCATCCGTGCGAAAGTTGAGCATCCGTTTCGGATCATCAAGTGCCAGTTCGGCTTCGTGAAAGCCCGTTACCGTGGCCTGAAGAAAAACGACAGCAAGCCTGGCCATGCTGTTCGCGCTGGCCAATGTTGTGCGGGTGGACCAGATGTTGAGAGCACAGGGTTAATCCGTCTGCACTGCCTGAAAAGGCGGTTGCAGTTGGTTAAAAGAGGCGGACGTGCGCATTTTATGAGCCCCAGCACAGAGAAAATGCAGTTTTAATGGCGCTGGAGGGACTTGTTCATACGTTCCCTAGATGTAGATGCTAAGGAGGTTGTTCACACCGGTTAAGTTCGAGATGCTGGTTATCGCCAAACAAACAGCACAGAGCAACCGACATGAACAACCACCACAAGAATGCCCGAACTACGCCTCATATTCGAGCCCTAATCGTTGATCGCGCCCTCCGTAAGCAGCAGCCGGTGCGTGACATCGCCAGCACTTTTGGTATCAGTACGCACACCGTTTACAAATGGCTTTCTCGCTATCAAGAGGCGGGCCTGGCGGGCCTTGAGTCGGCATCCAGTCGTCCCCACTCCTCACCGAGGCAGATGCCGGAACAGTGGGTTGAACTGATTCGGAAGATGCGCCTGACACTCAAGTGGACCGCCAAGCAGATCGCGCAGGCGCTGAGCTTGGCATATTCCACCGTGACAGCAGTACTGCGTCGGCTGAAGCTCAATCGCGCATCACACCTGGAACCGGTTCAACCTGTGCAGCGCTACGAGTATCCCAGGCCGGGTGACATGCTGCATATGGACATCAAGAAGCTCCCTCGCTTCGACAGACCCGGTCACCGCGTAACGAACAACCGTCGCCAGAACACGCGAGGTGCTGGTTATGAATGCGTCCATATCTGTATCGATGATCACAGTCGCTGGGCTTTTGCTCGGGTGCTGCCTGATGAGCAGCAAGGCACTACAACCCGCTTTCTTGAAAACGCCCTGGCGGCCTATCGCCGTATCGGTGTTGAGGTGAAGCGCTTGATGACCGACAACGGCCCAGCCTACCGATCCCGTCGCTTCAATGAGGTCTTGCAACGAGAAGGGATCAAGCATGTGTACACGCGTCCCTACACACCCAGAACGAACGGCAAGGCCGAGCGCTTTATACAAACCATGATCCGGGAATGGGCGTATGCGGTGCCTTACGCAAACGATATTTCAAGGACCTGGGCGCTGACGGATTGGATTAATCACTACAACAAACAACGCCCTCATGGCAGTATCGGGAATCTGCCACCGGTGTCTCGAATACCGAAATTGCGTGAACAACGTGTTTAGCATTCACACCTAGAGAGATATGGCGATGCTGTAGGTTGCGTACATGAAGGATTGCCTTGGGTGCAGCAAGGTTATAGGGAACGACTAGCATTACTGAGCGAGAACCAGCTAGATTTATTAAGTCGCTGGTCACCATATCCAGATGATGGACTGGTAC
>CAXXYA010000002.1:0-3397959 GCA_963676805.2 uncultured Marinobacterium sp.
AGGTGACGTGCGCTCGGGATGTGTCCGCCCTGCTTCGCATTGACCACTTTTTCACCACTGTATTCGGCGGCGGAACGGGCATCCCAGACGCAGAGCTCGTTGTTTTCCAGGGCCGCCAGAATCTGTTCGGCACTCATGCGCAGGGCGGGGACTTCGTGGATGGCTGCCTGTACAGGCGTTGCCTGGTTGGCATGCTGCTCCAGCGGCAGCCCGGCTGCTTTCCAGCCCTCCAACTGGCCGTCGAGGAAGCTGGCGGCTTCATGACCAATGCTGTTCAGGGTCCAGATCAGACGGCCGGCCCAAGGCCCCATCTGGTCATCATAGGCCACCACTCGGGTCTCAGGCGTCAGTCCCAGTTCAGAGACCAGTGCCGTCAGTTGCTCGGGCGTGGGAATACGGTTGGGCACCGGCCCTTCACCGCGCAGCAGGCGTTTCGGGTCCAGGTGAATGGCACCGGGGATATGTCCCGCCTGGTAATGCTCGGCGCTGGACAGGTCCAGAATCAGCAATCCGGGTGTATGCAGGTGGTTGGCGAGCTCTTCGGGGGAGATGACCAGGGGTAGAGGCAACATGGTGATATCCGATACTTGTTCAGTGGTCAGGGGATCATAGCGAAGCTGGGGCTATCCGCAAAGCCGGCGCAATGCCTGGGTGGCGGCCGCACAAAGCTGGCGAAACTGATCGAACTGGAACTGCGACAGCCGGGCGTGGCCGGGCAGGCTGTCGGCATAGATCAGGGCGACCGGGGTGTCACGTTGAAAAACGGACATCAGCAGGTAGTCGCCAGAGTCCAGCCGGGCGGTAAAGGTTTCCGGCAGCATGCTGTCCAGCTTCTTCCGGTTATGGCTATTCAGCCAGATACCGGCCGGTCGCTCGCTCAGACGTTTTGAACAGGCTGGGTACCGCCAGGCTCAATTGGGTGCTCTTGAGCGGATGCTTCTCGGGCAGGCCCAGGCTGTGGGTGCAGTGCAACTGCTGGCGGGACTGGTTGAACAGCAGCAGAGCCAGGCGTGACAGCCCCAGCCCCTGATGAAGGCCTTGCAGCAGGGTCTGCAGTACCTGGGCGGGTTTGTTGAATGTGGGTTCCGGGCTGCTGAGGCGGGCCAACGCCGCTTCATAGCGCTTGCTGTCCCGATGTCGCCGAACCGGTGTCAGTAGCTCGCCGGCGACTGATGAAGCAACGGGCGTCTCCGTGGGCGATGCCGGGGTCGGGACTTGCAGGGCCGGGTAGTTGTCCTGCGCCAGACGCTTGAGTTCAGTGGCGGGGAGCAGGCCGGTCTGCGGGGGTGTCGTTGGGCTTGGCAGCATGATCATTTCGGCTGCCGGGCTCAGTGTGCCGGCAACGTGGTAGCAGCGGGCGGCCTCGGCGCAGTGCTGGTGCAGCTGAGCGACCAATTGGTCCGGAGTCTGGCGCAGGTAGTCGGCCAGAATGTCGAACAGGCGCAGGGTCTTTTCGCTGTGCCAGCTTCGGGTCGTGGTCAGGGCCAGCCAGTTGCCAAGCTTGACCGGGAAAAAACGCTGCTGGGTCAGCTGGTTGGCGTTCCTGAGTTCCAGCTGGCTCAGTGATGGGTCTTGTACGGCGCGTCGGTGCAGCAGCTGCAGGTCGTTGCGACCGGGCGACGTGGCATGATTCAGTGCCTCACGGGTCAGTTCCGGCAGGTTCCAGCGCCGGGACAGCTCGGCGCCCAGCGCCTGCAGGGTGCAGCCGAAGATATCCTGCTCGGCCAGGGTAACATCCACGCCCTGAAGGAGGACCCGTTCCTGATAATGCTGTTTGTGCAGCGGTGCATGGAGCCAGGTCAGCCAGTGGGTGAAGCCATAGAGCAGCGACGCCAGGCGGACTTCCTCGATGAAGGGCAGACCACGCTGCCGGCAGAGTTCGGCGCTCTGGAATGAGGCGTGCAGGCTGTCGGCTATGGCGCGAAAATACATCTTCTGCTGCATGCTGGCCGGGTTGACCTTGAGGCTGGTCAGCTGTCTTGCGAGTTCCTTGAGGCGGTCCAGGCCGATGGAGCCGACCGCGTGCTGCAGGCTGGTGACCGAGGTGCGCTTGCCCCGGTGCAGCTGTTGTGCCGTTCGGGTCACCTGCAGGCTGAGTACGGGGTCGGAACCGACCAGTCGGGTCAGTTGTTGCAGGGTGCTTCGGTCGTTGGCCAGCAGACGACGGAAACGGGTCAGGATGCTGGCGCGTATCGGCAGGGCTCTGGGCTCAAGGTAATCGGCCCAGGCGTCAAGGCCGTGAAGGAACGGGGGCGGCGTCGGCTGGCTCTGTGACATCGGTCAGCGGCTGTCCTGCATGGAGTTCAGAATCTGCTGGTAACTATTGAAGCGCTGCTCACTGATGTCGCCCGCTTCGAGTGCCTCCAGAAAAGCGCAGCCCGGCTCCTGTTCGTGACGGCAGTCGCGGAAGCGGCAATGGCCGCGCAGGGACGCCAGTTCGCGAAAGCCATCCAGTACTTGTTCTTCGGTCATGTGCCAGAGGGCGAATTCGCGGATCCCCGGCGAATCGATCAGATCGCCGCCATCGGGGAAGTGGAACAGGCGTGCCGTGGTCGTGGTGTGGCGTCCCTTGCGGCTTTGCTCGGACAGGGCGCCGGTCTTGAGGTCGGCGCCCGGCAGCAGGCTGTTGATCAGCGAGGATTTGCCGACCCCGGACTGGCCGACGAATACGCTGATATGATCGGCCAGCAGCGCCTTGAGTTCGTCCAGCCCATGGCTGCTGGCAGTGGAAGCCTGCAGGGTGCGGTAACCCAGCTGGCGATACTGCTGCAGCAGTGGTTCCAGGCGCTGGCGATTGTCGTCGTCGAGCAGGTCCGCCTTGTTGAGCAGCAGTACCGGCTCAATGCCGCTGGCCTCGGCGGCCACCAGATAACGATCGATCAGATTGGCATGCGCATAGGGCTCAACGGCGATGACGATGACGATGTAATCGATATTGGCCGCCACGGGCTTGAGCTCACCCTGGTTATTCGGGCGCAACAGCTCGCTGTGGCGGTCCAGTGCCGCGACGACCACGCCGCTGTCGGCGGAGCGGCGCCAGATCACCCGGTCGCCGGTGACCAGCTGGCCCAGGTGGGTGCGCATATGGCAGCGCTGGATCTCGCCCTTGTGCTCGCCTTCAAGTACCTCCACGTCGACCTGGCGGCCGAAGTGAGAGATGATCAGCCCCTGCTGTTCGGGGCCGAGATCGCCCCCTTCCAGTTGCTCTTCGATCAGGGTGTCGCGCTTATGGGCGCGAGCCGCACGCTCTTCCTGAATCTTGTTGATGCGCCAGGCCTGGCGCCGGTTGACTTTGCGTTTTCCCATACCGGCCGGTATCACTCGCTCACTGCTGGTGTCATTGACGTGCTAAGGTATTCGAATCCGAGTTAAATTGACAGTTTTGCCAGGGGAGAAAAGGTGCATGGCGCTCAAGGATAATCTGATCTGGGTCGATCTGGAGATGACCGGGTTGAACCCGGATACCGACCATATCATCGAGATGGCCGCGATTGTGACCGATCCGGATCTGAACCTCATTGCCGAAGGGCCGGTGATTGCGGTGCATCAGCCGGATACGGTGCTCTCCCGCATGGATGAATGGTGTACCCGCACCCATGGCCAATCCGGGCTGACCGACCGAGTGCGCAGCAGCACCATCAGCGAAACGGAAGCGGAGCAGAGCATGCTGGCGTTCCTGCGCCAGCACAGCGAGCAGGGCGCTTCCCCCATGTGCGGCAACAGTATCGGTCAGGATCGTCGTTTTCTGTGGCGTCACATGCCGGAACTGGAAGCGTTCTTCCATTACCGCAACCTGGATGTCAGCACCATCAAGGAGCTGGCGAAACGCTGGAAGCCGGCGGCCCTGGAAGGGTTCAAGAAACAGGGCAATCACTTGGCGCTGGATGATATTCGCGAGTCGATCGAAGAGCTGCGCCACTACCGCCGCCACTTTTTCCGCCTGTAAACGGATCATTCCGGCAGGCGGCGAGCACCGGGGTGATCGAGGATGGGCAGTGGTGAAGGCCCCTCTCCGGTGTGCAGTCGTGCCAGTGCCCAGTCAATGTGTTCCTGCACCAGCTCGCTGCTGGTCGTACGGCGAGCCCGCAGGGCCTGTACGACCTGCTCGCCGCCCGGGCCGTTGCCCAAGGCGATGGCCAGGTTACGCTGCCAGCCTTCGTAGCCGGTGCGGCGGATCGCCGAGCCTTCGGTGCGCTTGAGAAAAGTGGCTTCGTCCCAGTCAAAAAGCGCCAGCAGGTCGGCCTGATCCAGACTGTGGCGTGGCTGAAAATCCGGCTCGTCACTGCGTTTGGCGAAGCGGTTCCAGGGGCAGATCAACTGGCAGTCGTCACAGCCGAAGATGCGGTTGCCGATCAGCGGGCGAAGCTCCAGCGGAATGCTGCCGCGGTATTCGATGGTCAGGTAGGAGATGCAGCGGCGGGCGTCGAGCACGCCGGGCTCCGGAAAGGCCCGGGTCGGGCAGATATCGATACAGGCCGAGCAGCGACCGCAGTGGGATTCGGTTTCCGGCGGGTCGATCGGCAGCGGCAGGTCGATGAACAGTTCGCCCAGCAGGAACCAGGAGCCTGCCTGGCGGTTGAGCAGCAGGGTATGCTTGCCGATCCAGCCCAGTCCCGCGTTGCGTGCCAGAGGCCGCTCCAGTACCGGGGCGCTGTCGACGAAGGGACGAAAACGCACCTCCGCCTCCTCCACCTGGCTGTCCAGCCACTGTCCCAGCTGCTTCAGACGCTTGCGCATCAGCTTGTGATAGTCGCGACCCAGGGTGTAGCGGGCCACATAGGCTTTTTCAGGGTTGCGCAGAATACCGGTGATCGGGGCCTTGGCCGGCAGATAATTCATCCTCAGCATGATAATGCGCCGGGTACCCGGTACCAGCAGGGTTGGGTCCAGTCGCTTGTCGACGTTTTCAGTCAGGTAGTTCATGCTGCCCTGATAACCGGCGTCCAGCCAGCGCTGCAGGCGCTCTGCTTCCTGGCTGGCGTCTGGCAGGGTGATGGCGCAGTCGGCAAACCCCAGCGCTTGCGCCTGCTGCTTGAGTGCCTGGGCGAGCGCGTCGAGCTGGTGTTGAGTGAGCTGAGACATAACGGGAACCGGGTGTGTGCTGGTCAGTCCATCCTCTATAATGAACTGATAAGAAAGGAGAAAGCCATCATGAGCAGAGCAGAGCTGCCGGGAGCATTATACACGGCTGAACAGAGTCGCGCCCTGGATCGTACCGCCATCGAACAGTTCGGTATTCCCGGATTTCGGTTGATGCAGCGTGCCGGTCATGCCGCCTTCGTCGAGCTGATGGCGCACTGGCCTGCGGTTCGTCGGCTGACGATCGCCTGCGGGGGGGGCAACAATGGTGGTGACGGCCTGATCATTGCCGGTCTGGCCAGGCAGCAGGGCATCGATGTACAGGTGCTGGTGGTCAGCGATGACTTTGCCGACCGTCTGGCAGGCGAAGCCCTGGCGGCCTGGCAGTGGGCGCAGGCAGTTGGCGTGGAACTGAATCGCTGGCGACCAGGCATGGAACTGCACGGCGAAGTGCTGGTCGATGCCTTGCTGGGCACCGGTCTGAGCGGACCGGTTCGGGGGGAAGCGGCCGATTTGATCCGGCTGCTTAACCGTTCGCCGCGCCCGGTGATGGCGGTGGATATCCCTTCAGGGCTGTGCAGCGATACCGGTCGGGTGCTCGGCGTGGCGATCCGCGCGGATCTGACCCTGACCTTTATCGCCCTCAAGCAGGGGTTGCTGACCCATGAAGGGGTGGATCATTGCGGACAGGTTCTGTTTGACAGCCTGATGCTGCCTGATGAAGTGTATGAAGAGGTGCCGCTGAGCGCCTTCCGCACCGACAGCGATGATCTGGCCAAGTTGCTGCCGCCGCGTCGGCGTTCTTCGCACAAGGGGCTGTTCGGCCACGTTATGGTGATCGGCGGTGACCACGGCATGGGCGGTGCGGCGCTGATGGCGGCCGAGGCCGCCGCGCGCAGTGGTGCGGGCCTGGTGTCGCTGGCGACGCGCCCCGAGCATGTGACGGCCGCGTTGACCCGGGCGCCGGAAGTGATGGTGGCCGGAGTCAACTCGGGACAGGATATCCAGCCGCTGCTGGAGCGTCCGGATGTGCTGGTGGTCGGGCCGGGCCTTGGGCAAAGCGCCTGGGCTGACCAACTGCTGCAGCAGGCGCTGAATTCCGGCCTGCCGCTGGTGCTGGATGCGGATGCGCTCAATCTGCTGCAGCGTCGGCAGCCGGGCGGTCTGGGCTCGCATGACTGGGTGCTGACGCCGCATCCGGGAGAGGCGGCACGGCTGCTGGGCTGGGAAACCGCCGAGGTGCAGCAGGATCGTTTCAGTGCCGTACGGGAGTTGCAGGCGCGCCTGGGTGGCACCGTCGTGCTCAAGGGAGCGGGCAGTCTCAGTTTTGATGGCGATGCCATGCATCTGTGCAATGCCGGCAACCCGGGCATGGCCTGTGGTGGCATGGGCGATGTGCTCTCCGGTATTATCGGGGCTTTGCGTGCGCAACGCTTGAGCGCGGTAGATGCGGCCAGAGCGGGTGTATATGCCCATGCCCGTGCGGCGGATCTCTGTGCGGCAGACCAGGGCGAGCGTGGCTTGCTGGCGACCGACCTGATTGCGCGCGTGCGTCGAGTTCTCAGTGGTATTGAATGAAGGAATTCAGGTGATGAAACGCTACCTCCCCGATGAGCAGGCAATGGCCGAGTTTGGTGGCCAGCTGGCACAGGCGATTGATGCCGGCGGTGTGGTTTTTCTGCTCGGTGATCTGGGGATGGGGAAAACCACCCTGAGTCGAGGGGTGCTGCGCGGCTGTGGCCATACAGGTTCGGTCAAGAGTCCGACCTATACACTGGTGGAACCCTATGAAACCCCGGCCGGTACGGTTTATCACTTTGACCTGTATCGCTTGTCCGACCCGGAAGAGCTGGAATATCTGGGCATCCGTGATTATTTTACCAGTGAGGCGATCTGTCTGGTTGAGTGGCCTGAGAAAGGCGAGGGCATATTGCCGCAACCGGATCTGGAGATACGCCTGTCTCTGTCCGGGCAGGGGCGCGAACTCGAATTGACAGCCAGAACTCAAAAAGGACAGTGGATGGTCGATAAACTGATTAAGACTGACAACAAGACGTGAATGTGCTGATGAAGAGACTCGGACGACTGTTAACGCTTGTACTGTTCTGCCTGGTCGCTACGACACTGCAGGCGGCCGAGGAAATCCGTAATGTCCGTGCCTGGCTGGCACCGGACAATACCCGCCTGGTGTTTGACCTGTCCGGACCGGTGGAGCACAAACTGTTTACCCTGTCGAATCCCGGTCGCGTGGTGATCGATATTGAGCAGGCAAGCCTCAAGACATCGCTGGACAAGCTAGGGCTGGAGAAAAGCCCGGTTGAGTCGATTCGCTACAGCCAGCGGGGTGAAGGGCTGCGTATCGTGCTGGACTTGAAGGACCGGGTGCGGCCCAAGAGTTTTGATCTCAAGCCCAATGAGCAGTACGGACATCGCCTGGTGGTCGACCTGGAGATGCGCGAGCAGGCAGTGGTGACCAAAACCGTGGTCCCGGTTCCGGGAGAGGGCGGCAAGCGAGATATCGTGGTGATGATCGATGCCGGCCATGGCGGTGAGGACCCGGGCGCCATCGGGCCGGGTGGCGTGCGCGAAAAGGACGTGGTGCTGGCGATTGCCAAAAAACTCAAGGCCATGATCGATTCCCGCAAGGGCTACCGGGCCGTGCTGACCCGTACCGGTGACTACTACATCAGTCTGCGTGGGCGTACCGGCAAGGCGCGCCAAAGCAATGCCGACCTCTTTGTTTCCATTCATGCCGATGCCTTCAAGGATCCGCGTGCGCGCGGCGCCTCGGTCTGGGTGTTGTCCGGTCGTGGAGCAAGCTCCGAGATGGGGCGCTGGCTGGCGAAACGGGAAAACAGTGCCGACCTGATCGGCGGCGTCGGCAGCCTGAGTTTGGATGACAAGGACGATGTTCTGGCCAGCGTGCTGCTGGATATGTCGATGAACGCCAGCCGCAAGGACAGTCATCAGGTCGCCTCGCGCATCCACGGCAACATGGATCGCTTTGCCCGCATGCACAAGAAGCATGTGGAACAGGCCGGCTTCGTGGTGCTCAAGTCGCCGGATATTCCATCGATTCTGGTCGAAACCGGATTTATCTCCAATCCGGGCGAGGCACGCAAGCTGCGCACGTCCGGTTACCAGAAGCAGATGGCGGAAGCGATCTACCGCGGCATCGTCGATCACTTCTGGGAAAAGCCGCCTACCGCCACCTACATTGCCTGGCAGAAGCAGTCCGGCAAGGCGCTGGCCGGTGGTGAACGGATGTACAAGGTCGTGTCCGGTGATACCCTGTCCGTCATTGCGCAGCGCAACGGGGTTTCCCTGCAGCAGCTGCGCAGCGCCAACAAGCTCAGTGGTGACCGCATCCGTGTCGGTCAGGTGCTGCGTATCCCCGCGGGTTGAAGTTCAGGTTTTTATGTCACGAATTCATCTTTTATCGCCGCAGCTGGCCAACCAGATTGCGGCCGGCGAGGTTGTTGAACGCCCCGCCTCGGTGGTCAAGGAGTTGCTGGAGAACAGTCTCGACTCGGGGGCCGATCGTATCGAACTGGATATCGAGCAGGGGGGCGTTAAGCTGATCCGCCTGCGCGATAACGGCCGTGGTATCGACAAGGGGGATCTGCCGCTGGCGCTGAGTCGCCATGCCACCTCCAAGATCAACGTACTGGAAGACCTGGAAGCGGTGGGCAGCCTCGGCTTTCGTGGCGAGGCGCTGGCCAGTATCAGCTCGGTATCACGCCTGACGCTAACCTCGCGCCCCCCAGAGCAGGATAACGCCTGGGCGGTATCGGCGCAGGGACGGGACATGACGGCCGATGTGGTGCCGGCCGCGCACCCGCCCGGCACCACCGTGGAAGTGCGCGACCTGTTCTTCAATACCCCGGCACGACGCAAGTTCCTCAAGACCGAAAAGACCGAGTTTCGTCATCTCGAAGAAGTGGTCAAGCGACTGGCGCTGAGCTGCTACGATGTCGGCTTCAGCCTGCGTCATAACGGCAAGATGGTTCATCAGTTGCGCCCGGCGGACAGCGAACAGGCGCGTGAGCAGCGTCTGGCCCAGTTGCTGGGCAAGGCTTTCGTTAACGAGTCGGTGGCGCTGGATGTGGTAGCCGAGGCGTCGGGGCTGCGCCTGTGGGGCTGGATGGGGCTGCCGACGTTCTCCCGCGCACAGGCCGATCAGCAGTATTTCTTCGTCAACGGTCGCGTTATCCGCGACAAGGTGGTCACTCATGCGGTGCGCCAGGCCTACCAGGATGTGCTTTTTCACGGCCGCCACCCGGCCTATGTGCTCTATCTGGAGCTGGACCCGGCGCTGGTCGATGTCAACGTACACCCGACCAAGCACGAGGTACGCTTCCGCGAGAGCCGCCTGGTGCATGATTTTATCTTCCGTACCCTCTACCGGGTGATCGCCGACCTGCGGCCGCAGGATGTGGCGCCGGTACAGGGAGCGCCTGACGTGCCGATGCAGTCGGAGTTGGTTCAGCCCGAAGCCGCTTATCCACAGGCTGAGCCCGCGCCGCCGGTGGCGGACCTGTCCGCGTTGCGTCAGCGTCCCATGGGGCTGGGTTTTGGCAACAGTGGCGGCGCACGCCAGGTGCAGGAGCAGGTCCAGGGCTATGCGGCCTTGCATCAGCCGGCGGGCGTGACGCCGCAAGTCTCTGTTCCCGGCATAGCCTCCGAACAGCAGGAAGTGCCGCCGCTGGGCTATGCGTTGGCGCAGCTGCACGGCATTTACATTCTGGCGCAGAACGCCGAGGGCATGGTGCTGGTGGATATGCATGCGGCCCATGAGCGTATCGTCTATGAGCGTATGAAGGTTGCCTTCGAGCAGGATCGTATCCGCAGTCAGCCGCTGCTGGTGCCGGTCAATATGGCGGTCAGTGCCCGTGAGGGCGATATCGCCGAGGAGTACCCTGAAGAGTTTCACCGTCTCGGTTTCCGCCTGGAGCGGATGGCTGAAGAGTCGCTGGTGATTCGCGAAGTGCCGGTGGCGCTGGCGAAAGCCAATGTGGAACAGCTGGTGCGAGATGTCTTGGGCGACATGCTGCAGTTTGGCACCAGTGACCGTATTCAGGCGCACCTGAATGAACTGTTGGCGACTATGGCCTGTCATGGCGCCGTGCGTGCCAATCGCCAGCTGACGATACCGGAGATGAACGGCCTGCTTCGTGACATGGAGCAGACCGAGCGCAGTGGCCAGTGCAACCATGGACGTCCAACCTGGACGCAGCTGTCACTGGCGCAGCTGGACAAACTTTTTTTACGGGGACAGTGATGCAGCCTGCGGCGACCAACAAGCCCAAAGTGATTTTCGTGATGGGGCCGACCGCGTCCGGCAAGACCGACCTGGCGATGCGGCTGTGCGATCATCTGCCCTGCGAGCTGATCAGCGTCGACTCGGCGATGATCTACCGAGGCATGGATATCGGCACAGCCAAGCCGACGCCGGATGAATTGAGTGCCTATCCGCACCGCCTGGTGGATATTCTGGATCCGGCGGAGGCCTACTCGGCGGCGCAGTTCCGTGAAGATGCGCTGATCCAGATTGCCGACATTCAACAGGCGCAGCGTATTCCTGTGCTGGTAGGCGGCACCATGCTCTATTTCAACGCCCTGCAGCAGGGGCTGGCCCAATTGCCGGAAGCCGACGCCGAGCTGCGCGCCCGCATTGAGGCGGAAGCGGCCGAGCGGGGCTGGCCGGCGATCCATGCTCGCCTGGCCGAACTCGATCCTGAGGGGGCTCAGCGCCTTAAGCCCACTGATGCCCAGCGGTTGCAGCGGGCGCTGGAAGTGGTCCTGTTGACCGGTAAGCCGATCAGCGAGCACTGGCGCGAGCAGACTGAAGCCGAGCTGCCGTTCGAGATCATCCCCATTGCGCTGGCGCCGGCAGAGCGTTCACGGCTGCACGAGCGGATCGAACAGCGCTTTGACATCATGCTTCAGGCCGGTTTTGAGGCGGAGGTGCGCGGACTCTGGGAGCGCGGTGATCTGCATGCGGGGATGCCGTCGATTCGCTGTGTCGGTTATCGCCAGATGTGGTCCTGGTTCAATGATGAATACGACCGGGAGACCATGAGATACAAGGGGATTGTTGCGACGCGCCAGCTGGCCAAGCGACAGCTGACCTGGCTGCGCGGCTGGGAAGGAGCGCACTGGCTGGAGAGCGAGTCGTCGAATTTAGTTTCCGATGCCTTGAAACTGTCAGACCCTGCCGTTATATAATGAATTCCGGTATGATCGCGCGCAAACTCTGTTCATGCAGCGGTATGACGCCGAGTCAGCTTAATCCGAATCACAACTACACTATAAATTGATTTCCATTCTGGAAGGAGTTTGCAATGTCAAAAGGGCAATCACTACAAGACCCTTATCTTAATGTTCTGCGCAAGGAACGTGTCCCTGTGTCGATCTTCCTGGTTAACGGTATCAAACTTCAGGGGCAGATCGAATCCTTTGACCAGTTTGTCATCCTGCTGAAAAACACTGTCAGCCAGATGGTGTACAAGCACGCGATTTCTACAGTAGTGCCTGCCCGTCCGGTCAAGTTGCCTGTGGCCGACGACAAGCCTGCTGAATGAGGTACTAATTGTTTTTCGAACGTCCTGAATCAGGCGAGCGCGCGATCCTCGTCCATGTAGACCTGGCCAGTGAGGCCGATCGCGAGAATCCACGAGAGCTAGAGGAGTTGGCGCTGTCGGCAGGAGCCGATCCGGTTGAGTTCCTGACCGGCAGTCGTGCCGACCCGAGCCCCAAGTTCTTTCTGGGCAAGGGTAAGGTCGAAGAGCTGAGCGAGCTGGTGCGTGAGCACGAGGCCGAGCTGGTTATCTTCAATCACGCATTGAGTCCGGGCCAGGAGCGTAACCTGGAGCGTGAGCTTCAGTGTCGCGTACTGGACCGAACTGGCCTGATTCTGGATATCTTCGCCCAGCGTGCCCGTACTCACGAGGGCAAGCTGCAGGTGGAGCTGGCGCAGCTGGAGCATATGTCGACCCGGCTGGTGCGTGGCTGGACCCACCTTGAGCGTCAGAAGGGCGGTATTGGTCTGCGTGGTCCCGGTGAAACTCAGCTGGAAACCGACCGTCGTCTGTTGCGCGCCCGCATCAAATCCATTCTCAAACGGCTGGAAAAGGTCCGCAAGCAGCGCGACCAGGGGCGACGTGCGCGCAAGCGTGCCGAGGTGCCGACCGTATCGCTGGTGGGCTATACCAACGCCGGCAAGTCGACCCTGTTCAATCGCCTGACCACCGCTGATGTCTATGCGGCGGACCAGCTTTTTGCCACTCTGGACCCCACGCTGCGCAAGATCGAGCTGGCGGACGTGGGCTCGGCGATTCTGGCGGACACTGTAGGCTTTATTCGCCATCTGCCACATAAGCTGGTCGAGGCCTTTCGTGCTACGCTGCAGGAAACCACCGAGGCAAGCCTGTTGCTGCATGTGATCGATTGCTACGATGAGGAGCGCTTGGAGCATATCGAGCAGGTCGAGGCCGTGCTGGAAGAGATCGGTGCCAGCGAAGTGCCCGTATTACAGGTATACAACAAGATTGACCGTATCGAGGGCGCTGAGCCCCGGGTTGACCGTGACGAGAATGGCGTGCCCTGGCGTGTCTGGGTTTCGGCGGTGACCGGAGAGGGCGTCGAGCTGTTGCTGGATGTGATCAGCGAGCGCCTGGGCGAGGAAATGTTCCACGATCAGCTGCGGCTGGCACCGAGTGACGGCAATTTGCGGGCTCAGCTGTATGCTCAGGGCGCCGTGCTGCGTGAAGAGGTCGACGAGCAGGGCGATATGCTGCTGGAAGTGCGCCTGCAGATGAAGGATTTCAGGCGCATTCTGAGTCGTTTGGGCATTCGGCAGGAACAATACCTGCCGGCGATGGTCGACTAGGCTGCGCCGTTAAGGCAACAGTTGTGAATAATCAAAACAGTTAATCAAGCGGTTTATAACGGAGAACACTATGGCCTGGAATGAGCCTGGCGGGAATGGTAACAACCATGACCCCTGGAGTGGCGGTGGCGATAACCGCGGTAAGCGTGGTGGTGGTAACGATCAGGGGCCACCGGATCTCGATGAAGCGATGCGCAAGCTGCAGGATCGTCTCGGCGGTATCTTTGGGGGCGGCAAGAAGCGCGGTGGCTTTGGCGGCGGCGATGGTCGTGGCAAGGGCAGCAGTGGTTTTTTTGTCGTACTGGTCGTGCTGGCAGCCCTGTTCTGGGCGGGTATGGGCTTTTATACCGTGGATCAGCAGGAGCGTGGTATCGTGCTGCGTCTGGGCAAGTACCATGACACCGTGCAGCCCGGTCTGCAGTG
The DNA here is from genome assembly GCA_963676805.2 of uncultured Marinobacterium sp. Taxonomy (GTDB): domain Bacteria; phylum Pseudomonadota; class Gammaproteobacteria; order Pseudomonadales; family Balneatricaceae; genus Marinobacterium. The sequence continues at coordinate 13,394 of CAXXYA010000002.1, forward strand.
GAACCCGCCGCTGATCGACGAAGTCACCAAGGTTAACACCACCCGCATTCGTACCTACGATCACCGTTCGCTGATGCTGACGGCCGACGAGAACATCGTCGACGTGGACATGACGGTGCAGTACGTGGTGTCTGATCCGATGCAGTTCGCACTCAAGGTCAGGGATCCGAGTGACAGTCTGGCGCAGTCTTCCGAGTCGGCGCTGCGTCATGTGGTGGGTACCTCCGAGATGCACAGTATCCTGACCGAGGGGCGTGACACGCTTGCCCTGCAGGTTCAGGCGCGACTGCAGAGCTATATGGAGAATTACACCACCGGTCTGAGTATCTCCAAGGTCAACATCAAGAATGCTCAGGCCCCGCGCCAGGTGCAGGATGCCTTCGATGACGTGATCAAGGCCCGTGAGGATGAGCAGCGAGCCAAGAACGAGGCTGAAGCCTACGCCAACGGCATCGTGCCGGAAGCGCGTGGTCGTGCTCAGCGCCTGACCGAGGAAGCCAGTGCCTACCGTGAAGAGGTGGTGGCCAAGGCGACCGGTGAAGCCAGCCGCTTCAAGGCGCTGTTGACAGAGTACCAGAAGGCACCTGACGTCACTCGTGAACGCCTCTATATCGATACCCTGCAGGAGGTGCTGGCCAGCACCGGAAAGGTGATGATTGATGTCGAGGGTGGCAACAACATGATGTACCTGCCGCTGGACCGACTGGCTGAAAAGCAGCCGGTACGTGACAGTACAGGCCGCGTGCGTCTGGATGAAAACACGCTGCGCCAGATCACCGACCAGGTGCTGGAGGAGACGCGTCAGCGTTCGCAGACTACTTCTTCCGGCCTGAGGGAGGGACGCTAATGAAACCTACATCCATGTTTGGCCTGATCGCTCTGCTGCTGGTAGTAATGATCGGCTCCAAGTCGGTTTATATCGTCAAGGAGACAGAGCGTGCGATCAAGTTGCGCTTTGGTGAGGTGGTTGAAGCCGACATCAAGCCGGGTCTGCACTTCAAAATTCCGTTCGTCAACACGGTGCGCAAGTTTGAAGGCCGTATCATGACACTGGATGCACGTCCCCAGGCGTTCCTGACCCTGGAGAAAAAGCGTCTGATCGTGGACTCCTTCATCAAGTGGCGGATCGACAATGTCGAGAAGTACTACACCGCGACGTCCGGTGACGAATTCCGGGCGGCGGACCTGTTGTCGACCCGTATCGAAACCAGTCTGCGTAACCAGTTTGGTGAACGTACGCTGACGGAAGTGGTGTCCGGCGCTCGTGAAGAGGTGATGGGTGACGTCATTCGTGCACTGAGTGACTTGGCCCAGTCTGAGCTGGGTATTGAGGTGATCGATGTACGCGTCAAGCGGATCGACCTGCCGCAGGAAGTATCCTCGTCCGTGTACGAGCGGATGCGCACCGAGCGTCTGCGCCTGGCGCGTGAGCTGCGTGCGCGCGGCAAGGAGCTGGCCGAGGGGATTCGTGCGGATGCGGATCGTCAGCGGACGGTTATCCTGGCCGACGCCTTTCGTGAAGCGGAGACCGTGCGTGGTGAAGGTGATGCCCTGGCGGCCTCCATCTACGCTGAAGCCTTCCAGCGTGATCCGGAGTTCTACGCCTTCTATCGCAGTCTGAATGCGTATAAGGAGTCCTTCTCCGGTGGTGATATGTTCGTTCTGGATCCGAAGAGCGAATTCTTCCGCTACCTGAACAGCGCAACGGGGACCTCTGTTACCCAATAGTGCAACGAAAACCGGGTGCCTTTGGCGCCCGGTTTCATGATATAGTTGGTTAACCGGGTTTGTGCCCGGTTTTTTTGTGATTCAGACCACCTGATTACAGCGGAGTAATGCATGGCCTTGGCAGATCGCTGGTTGCTGCCCGACGGAATAATGGAGCTGCTGCCGCCGCAGGCGCGGCAGGTTGAACTGATGCGCCGCAAGGTGCTCGACCTCTACCATCGCTGGGGGTACGAGCTGGTGATGCCACCAATTGCCGAGCATCTGGAATCCCTGCTGACCGGTGTCGGTCATGAGCTTGACCTGAACACCTTCAAGGTCACCGATCGCATCAGCGGACATACTCTGGGGGTGCGTGCCGACATAACGCCCCAGGTTGCACGTATCGATGCCCATCGTCTGCGCAGCGAAGGTGCCAGTCGACTGTGCTACTGTGGCTCGGTGCTGCATACTCATCCTGCCAATATGCTGGCCTCGCGCAACCCGCTGCAGCTGGGTGCGGAGCTTTACGGTCATTCCGGTCCGGACAGCGATGTAGAGGTAATTTCGCTGATGCTGGCGACCCTGAACGAGGTAGGTGTTCAGGGGACGATCAGTCTCGACCTGGGGCATGTGGGCGTGTTCAGTCGTCTGATGCAGGTGGCGGACTTGAGCGCTCAGCAGCAGGCCGACTATCAGGATATGTTGCAGCGCAAGGCGTTGCCGGAAATCGGCCGCTTTGTGTCTGATCTCAATCTGGCCGGCCCTCTGGGTGACTGGCTGCAGGAGTTGCCGCGCCTGAACGGTGGGACGGCTATACTGGACAGGGCGCGTCAGCTGTTTGCGGATGATGCCGAGCTGATTCAGGCCGTGGACTACCTGGCGGACCTGGCGGTGCGCATCGCGGCACGCTTCCCGTCTGTGGATACCTATTTTGACCTCAGTGAGCTGCGTGGCTATCACTACCATACCGGTATCGTGTTTGCGGCCTATACACCAAGCTTTGGTCAGGCGCTGGCCAAGGGTGGGCGCTATGACAATATCGGGCGTGATTTCGGGCGTGCGCGTCCGGCCACCGGTTTCAGTGCCGACCTCAAGACGTTGATGGACCTGTCCGGTCAGCTCGCCACGCAGGCAGAGAGTGTGATACTGGCACCGGCGGGAGAGGCAGAGGCGCTGCAGTCCGCAATTGCCGCTCTGCGTCAGGCCGGCAAGCGTGTTGTACAGCGCCTGGAAGGCGAAACGGATAGTGATAAGCGCTACTCGCAGCAGCTGGTGCTTGAGAGTGGCGAATGGGTCCTGGTCGATCTTTGATCGCAAATTTTTTGACAATTAATGAGTAATCGAGACAGCAATGGGTAAAAACGTCGTTGTTCTGGGCACCCAGTGGGGTGATGAAGGCAAGGGTAAGATCGTAGATCTGTTGACCGAACAGGTCGCTGCCGTCGTTCGCTTCCAGGGCGGGCATAATGCAGGGCATACACTGGTCATTGATGGTGAAAAAACCGTTCTTCACCTGATTCCGTCCGGTATTCTGCGTCAGAATGTGCTCTGTCTGATCGGCAACGGCGTTGTGCTGTCGCCGGAAGCGCTGCTGAAAGAGATTGCTGAACTGGAAGGGCGCGGTGTGCCTGTACGTGAGCGCCTGCAGCTGAGTCCGGCTTGTCCGCTGATCCTTTCCTGCCATGTGGCGCTGGATCAGGCGCGTGAACTGGCGCGCGGCAATGCCAAGATCGGCACCACCGGTCGCGGTATTGGCCCGGCCTATGAGGACAAGGTGGCCCGTCGTGGTCTGCGTCTGGGTGACATGGCGGATCCGGAGCGTTTCGCGACCAAGCTGAAGGACGTGCTGGAGTACCATAACTTCGTTCTGCAGAACTACTACAAGGTAGATCCGGTTGATTTCCAGCAGACCTATGACAGCTGCATGGAAATGGCGAAGACACTGGTGCCGATGATCACCGACGTGACCGCCAAGCTGCATGAACTGCGTAAGCAGGGTGCCAGCATCATGTTCGAAGGTGCCCAGGGTTCGTTGCTGGATATCGATCACGGTACCTACCCGTACGTAACTTCTTCCAATACTACGGCGGGTGGTACTTCCACCGGTAGTGGTTTCGGTCCGCTGTACCTGGATTACATCCTGGGTATTACCAAGGCTTACACCACCCGTGTCGGTGGCGGTCCTTTCCCGACCGAGCTGCACTGCGATGTGGGTCAGCGTCTGGCTGAACGTGGTCATGAGTTTGGTGCTACTACCGGTCGTGCTCGCCGTTGTGGCTGGTTCGATGCGGTTGCGCTCAAGCATGCGATCCAGATCAACTCCGTATCCGGTATCTGTCTGACCAAGCTGGACGTACTGGATGGCCTGGAGCAGATCAACATCTGTACCGGCTACAAGGATGCGGCAGGCAATGTCGTCACCTCTCTGAATGGCAGTGAAGACTATGAAGTCGTCGAGCCTGTTTACGAACAGCTGCCGGGCTGGACCGAGTCCACCGTGGGTGTGAAGAGCCTGGATGAGCTGCCGGCCAATGCGCGTGCCTATATCAGCCGTCTGGAAGAGCTGGTTGAAGCACCGATCGATATTATCTCGACCGGTCCTGACCGTAACGAAACGATCGTTCTGCGTCATCCGTTCGAAGTCTGAGGCTTCGAACGGATCAAAAAAAACCGCATCCCTGGATGCGGTTTTTTTATGTCTGGAGCGGGGTGGCTCAGCGCAGCGCTTCGGCAGTGGCCGGGTGCAGGGTGCGCAGCAGGGCCTTGAGTACCTTGGTGTTGCCGGCAACCAGGTTGCCGTGATCGCTGTATTTGTTGCCGCCGGAAAAATCGCCTACCAAGCCGCCGGCTTCACGGATCAGCAGCAGGCCGGCTGACAGTTCGGTCTGGCTCAGGCCGATCTGGTAGAAGCCGTCGAGACGACCTGCGGCGGTGTAGGCCAAGCTGAGAACCGGAGAGCCGCTGTTGTGCAGTGTAGCGCCGGCCTGCATCACCTGCTGCATCATGCGGGCGTGGGATTCCATCCACGGCTTGTCGCTGCGACGCGCGTGGTAGCCGGTACCGATTACGGCGCCTTCCAGAGAGGTACGGTTGCTCACGCGCAGGCGTTTGCCGTTCAGCTGGGCGCCCTTGCCACGGCTGGCGGTGAACTCTTCACCGAAGACCGGGTTCAGAACGACACAGTGCTCCGCCTTGCCGTTGATGTAGCCGGTGATGCTGAGGGCGAACATCGGCAGAGCGTTGGAGAAGTTGATCAGGCTGTCGATCGGGCTGATATGCCATTCGCAATGACCGGGGCCTTCGCCGATCGGCGCGTACTGGCCGCTGTATTCACCGATCAGGCTATGCTGTGGATAAGCCTTCTGGATGGTGGTGGCGATGGTGCGTTCAGCCTGTTGGCAGAGCTCACTGATGAACTCAGCGACATCGGCCTGTTCAGATTTGATCAGATCCAGGCGTTCGAGGGCGCGAGAGATCTGTTCGCCTGCGAGCCGGGCCGCGCGCAGGGCTATATTAACCATTGGTTGCATCAGTGTTGGTGTCCAGTTTTCAGGGTTGGCAAAGGTCTATTGTAGCTCAGACGGGCGCTGCGCTGAACAGGTGGTCTGCAACTGAATCATGTTCTGTTAGAATGTTCAGCTTTTAACGGCGTAACTCGATGTCTGACCATATCCGCATTGTACTGGTGAACACGACGCATCCCGGCAATATCGGCGGGGTGGCGCGTGCCATGAAAAACATGGGGCTGAAAGACCTTTGTCTGGTGAGTCCCAAGCTGTTTCCGCACCCTGAGGCGGATGCGCGGGCCTCGGGGGCCACGGATCTGCTGGAATCCGCCAGGGTTGTAGACTCGATCGACGACGCCATCGCCGACTGCGAACTGGTGTTCGGCACCAGTGCGCGGGAGCGGCATATTCCCTGGCCGCTGGTGGATCCGCGGGAGCTGGCTGCCATCGCGGCGCCGCTGAAGGGCAAGGCCAGAGTGGCGATCCTTTTCGGGCGCGAAGACCGGGGGCTGACCAACGAGGAGCTGCAGCGCTGTCATCACCACGTGCATATCCCGGCGGTGGAAAGCTTCAGTTCGCTCAATATTGCGGCGGCGGTGCAGGTCATTACCTACGAACTGCGCATGGCGGAGCTTGCCCAGCAGCCGCTGAGCAAGCCGCAGTGGGGGACGGACTGGGATATCGAACTGGCCGAGCAGCGCGAGCTGGAGCTGATGTTCGAGCACCTGGAGCGGACGCTGGTCAAAATCGACTTTCTCGATCCTGATAATCCGCGTCAGCTGATGCCACGCCTGCGCCGTCTGTTGCAGCGTGCAGTACCGGACAAGGTTGAGGTTAATGTGCTGCGCGGCATTTTGAAGGCGGTTGAGCGCCAGGTGGAGTCGCCAGCAACAAAAGGTGGTAAAGAAGATGTTTAAGCAGATACGCGAAGACATACGTTCGGTCTTTCATCGCGATCCGGCAGCGCGCAACGCCTTTGAGGTGCTGACGACCTATCCGGGGCTGCATGCCATCTGGAGTCATCGCCTGGCCAATGCGCTTTGGCGGCGCGACTTCAAATGGCTGGCGCGTATCGTCTCCAACATCGCCCGCTGGCTGACCGGTATCGAGATCCATCCGGGGGCCACTATCGGCCGGCGTTTCTTCATCGACCATGGCATGGGGGTGGTGATCGGTGAAACCGCCGAGATTGGTGATGATGTCACGCTTTACCATGGCGTTACCCTGGGTGGAACCAGCTGGAACAAGGGCAAGCGTCACCCGACGCTGGGCAATAACGTGGTCTGCGGTGCGGGCGCCAAGGTGCTGGGGCCGATCAATATTGGCGCGGGTGCTCGCGTCGGCTCCAATGCGGTGGTGACACGCGATGTGCCCGAGGATGCCACGGTTGTCGGTATTCCCGGTCGAATCATCAAACGGCCTCATGAAGAGGAGACACCCGAAGAGCTGAAGCGTCGTCAGATGGCCGATAAGGTCGGGTTCGATGCGTATGCGGTGACACGGGAAGTTTCAGACCCTGTTGCACATGCGATTCGCTGCCTGCTCGATCATATGCAGGCGATGGATCACAAGGTCGATACCATGGGCAAGGCGTTATGCGAGCTCAAGCCGAGTTACTGTGACGAGCAGCTGCCGGAGCTGAAATCGGAGGATTTCGAGGCCGCCGTGGATGACGCAACAGGCATGTTATCGGATGAACCGGAGGGGAAAGAGTCGTCCCCGGATCAGCCGAAAGACCGAGAGAACGAGTCGGTTAAATAATTGACTAAATTAGTAGGGAATTGCATAATGAGCCGCATGCTGTAAAGCGTGAGTATGAGGAATGCTATGCGATTGACAACGAAAGGGCGATACGCCGTCACCGCGATGCTGGATCTGGCACTGCATGAAGGCAAGGGGCCGATCAGTCTGGCCGACATTTCCGAGCGGCAGGGGATTTCTCTGTCCTATCTGGAGCAGCTGTTTGCCAAGCTGCGCCGCAACGATCTGGTGCGCAGTGTACGTGGTCCGGGTGGCGGCTATCAGCTCAAGCGCGACCAGGGCAGCATCAATGTGGCGGAAGTGATCGATGCGGTCAACGAGTCGGTCGATGCGACTGGATGCCAGCACAGTGGCGGTTGTCAGGGAGGCGAAGTATGCCTTACTCACCATCTCTGGTGTGACCTCAGTGATCAGATTCACGGCTTTCTGAGCAGTATCAGTCTGGCCGACCTGGTGGCGCGTCGTGACGTGCAGGAAGTGGCTGATCGTCAGCAGCGCCAGGTGGAGCAGCTGATCGCCAGTAGTACAGAACAGCCAGCGGGCAGCAAGGCCGCTGTGTAGAGTTTTTTTGGAGAGAGAAGATGAAACTGCCGATCTACCTAGATTACGCCGCAACAACACCGGTTGACCCTCGTGTGGCAGAAAAAATGGTTCAGTGCCTGACTCCCGATGGCAATTTCGGTAACCCGGCTTCGCGCTCCCACCTGTTTGGCTGGAAGGCGGAAGAGGCTGTAGAGACGGCGCGTCGCCAGGTGGCTGACCTGTTGGGTGCGGACCCCCGCGAGATTGTCTGGACTTCAGGTGCGACCGAGTCTGACAACCTGGCGATCAAAGGGGTTGCGCACTTCTACAGCAAGAAAGGCAAACACATCATCACCTCCAAGATCGAGCACAAGGCGGTATTGGATCCCTGTCGTCAGCTTGAGCGTGAGGGCTTTGAAGTAACCTATCTGGAGCCGGGTACTGATGGCCTGATTACGCCGGAACAGGTCGAAGAAGCGCTGCGCGAAGACACCATTCTGGTGTCGCTGATGCACGTGAACAACGAGATCGGTACGGTTACCGATATCGCGGCCATTGGTGAAATTACTCGCGCCAGAGGCGTGCTCTTCCATGTTGACGCGGCGCAGAGCGCCGGCAAGCTGCCGATCAATATGGCCGAAATGAAAGTTGACCTGATGTCTGTGTGTGCGCACAAGATTTATGGTCCCAAAGGGGTGGGTGCACTCTATGTACGCCGCAAGCCGCGCGTGCGCCTGGAAGCGCTGATTCATGGTGGTGGTCATGAGCGTGGCATGCGTTCCGGTACCCTGCCGACCCATCAGATCGTCGGTATGGGAGAAGCCTTCCGAATTGCCGGTGAAGAGATGATCGCCGAGACCGCGCGTCTGGAAACTCTGCGTCAGCGTCTCTGGAATGGCGTCCAAGATATGGAAGAAGTACACCTGAACGGCTCCACTGAACACCATGTGCCGGGTATCCTGAACATCAGCTTTGCCTTTGTGGAAGGTGAATCCTTGCTGATGTCGATCAAGGACCTGGCCGTATCTTCAGGCTCTGCCTGTACCTCGGCAAGCCTGGAACCGTCCTATGTGCTGCGTGCACTGGGGTTGAATGACGAACTGGCACACAGTTCGATCCGTTTCTCTCTGGGTCGCTTCACGACCGAAGAAGAGGTGGACTACGCCATCGAGCAGGTACGCACTGCGGTGAGCAAGTTGCGTGAACTGTCTCCGCTTTGGGATATGTACAAAGACGGTGTAGATCTGAGCAAGGTTGAGTGGGTCCACCACTAAGGTCCCGAAGACGTTTTGGAGGTTTATCATGGCTTACAGCGAACAGGTTATTGATCATTACGAAAACCCGCGCAATGTCGGTAAAATGGATGCCGAAGATCCGCATGTCGGTACCGGTATGGTGGGTGCGCCTGCCTGTGGTGACGTTATGCGTCTGCAGATCAAGGTCAATGATGAGGGTGTGATCGAGGATGCCCGCTTCAAGACCTACGGCTGTGGTTCGGCCATTGCGTCCAGCTCCCTGGTGACCGAATGGGTCAAGGGCATGACGCTGGATCAGGCATCCGAGTTGAAAAACGCCCAGATTGCGGAAGAGCTGGCGCTGCCGCCGGTGAAAATTCACTGCTCGGTGCTGGCCGAAGACGCGATCAAGGCTGCGGTTGAAGACTACCGCAACAAACAGCAGAAGTGACACCGTAACGGAGGGCTTTAGGGCCCTCCGTGCTTGGGGTATTTATGGCAATTAGCATGACACAGGCCGCGATTGATCATGTCGCGCGCTATCTTGAAAAACGCGGTCACGGCGCAGGTATCCGTCTTGGCGTCAGGACATCGGGCTGCTCCGGTATGGCGTATGTGCTCGAGTTCGTTGACGCTCAGGAGCCGGAAGATCAGGTGTTCGAGTTTGGCGGTGTCAAAGTGATGATCGATCCCAAAAGTCTGGCCTATCTGGACGGGACCGAGCTCGACTTCGTCCGTGAGGGCTTGAACGAAGGCTTCAAGTTCAACAACCCGAATGTGCGCAGCGAGTGTGGTTGTGGCGAGAGCTTCAACGTCTGAGCGTTGCCGCCAGTGAGGCCGTTTGATGGATATCACGCGTAATTACTTCGAGTTCCTCGGTCTGCCGGTCAGCTTTGATGTGGATCTGGCCCGGCTCACCGAGCGTTACCGCGAACTACAGAAACAGATCCACCCTGACAGACACTCACACCAGTCTGATCGAGAGCAGCGTCTTGCCGTGCAATACACGGCGTACCTCAATGAAGCGCTGACGACCTTGAAATCGCCGCTCAAGCGCGCGCAATATCTGCTTTTCCTCAAGGGTATCGATACCCTTTCCGAAACCCGTACCCAACTGGATCCCATGTTTCTGATGGAGCAGATGGAGCTGCGTGAGCGTGCGGCTGAAGCCGTTGATCACGATGATCCCGAAGCGGAACTAGAGGCGCTTCAGGGTCATGTGGCTTGCGAGCTCAAGCGCCTGCAATCCGCGTTTGCATCCGCATGGGAGGATGGGCAGCTGGAGCAGGCAGAGGTACTGGTGCGCAAGATGCAGTTTATCTGCAAGCTGCAGAGCGATATCGAGGCGCTGGAAGACAGGCTGTTCGACGATTAACGGAAGTTCTATGGCACTACTGCAAATAGCTGAACCTGGACAGAGTCCCGAACCGCATGCGCGCAAGCTGGCGGTCGGGATTGATCTGGGCACTACCAATTCACTCGTTGCGTCGGTGCGCAGCGGCGAGGCCGTTACCCTGGCTGACGAGGCCGGGCATTACCTGTTGCCTTCGGTTGTACGCTATCAGCAGGACGCAGCGCCCTCTGTCGGTGCCGAAGCGCTGGCGCAGGCTGCCCAGGATCCGTACAACACCATTATCTCGGTCAAACGTCTGATGGGGCGGGGTGTCGAGGATATCAAGGGGCTGGGTGAGGCATTGCCTTACCGTTTTACCGCTTCCGAATCCGGCATGCCCTATCTGCAGACGGCGGCGGGCGACAAGAGCCCGGTTGAGGTGTCGGCGGATATCCTGTCTACGCTGGCCGAGCGAGCCCGGGCATCACTGGGTGGGGACCTGGAGGGTGTGGTGATCACCGTGCCGGCCTACTTCGATGATGCTCAGCGTCAGGCAACCAAGGATGCCGCCCAGCTGGCGGGTCTTAAGGTGTTGCGTCTGCTTAACGAGCCCACGGCGGCTGCGGTCGCCTATGGGCTGGATACCCAGGATGAAGGCGTTATTGCGGTCTATGATTTGGGCGGCGGCACCTTCGATATCTCGATTCTGCGTCTCAATCGCGGCGTCTTCGAAGTGCTGGCGACCGGCGGTGATACGGCACTGGGTGGTGATGATTTCGACCGTCTGCTGGCTGAAGAACTGTTGCGGCAGTCCGGCATCGGGGATGCGCTGAACGCCTCGTCCGCGCGTGCGCTGACGTCTCTGGCGCGGCGCATCAAGGAGCGCCTGACCGATGCAGATCAGGTCACCGAATCCATTGAGCTGGATGGACGCGAGGTGAGTGTCGAGGTCAGTCGTGAGCAGTTCGATGCGCTGATCGAGTCGCTGGTCAAGCGCACCCTGCGCACTTGTCGTCGCACCCTCAAGGACGCTGCCGTGTCTGTGGATGAGGTTGTCGAGGTCGTGATGGTGGGTGGTTCCACACGTGTTCCTCTGGTGCGCGAGTCGGTGGCCGAGTTCTTTGGTCGCCCGCCACATATCGATATTGACCCGGACCGGGTGGTGGCGATCGGCGCGGCGCTGCAAGCCGATGTGCTGGTCGGGAACAAGCCGGACAGCGATATGCTGCTGCTGGATGTGATTCCGCTGTCGCTGGGGCTGGAAACCATGGGTGGTCTGGTGGAGAAGATCGTGCACCGCAATACCGCCATCCCGGTGGCGCGGGCGCAGGAATTTACCACCTACCAGGATGGTCAGACGGCGATGGCGATCCATGTGCTCCAGGGTGAGCGCGAGCTGGTACAGGACTGTCGTTCGCTGGCGCGTTTTGTACTGCGCGACATTCCGCCAATGGCGGCCGGTGCGGCCAAGATTCGTGTCACCTTCCAGGTGGATGCGGATGGTTTGCTCAGTGTGTCCGCCGAGGAGTTGTCCACAGGCGTGATGAGCAGCATTCAGGTGAAGCCATCCTATGGTCTCAGTGATGACGAGATCGCCCGCATGCTGAAAGAGTCCTACAGCCATGCGACCGAAGACCTGGAGGCACGTAATTTGCGTGAGCAGCAGGTCGAAGCCGAACGTATCATGGCGGCTCTGCGGGCCGCGATGCAGCAGGACGGCGAACTGCTCAATGATGCGGAGCGGCAGGCGCTGGAAGAAGCGATTGCCAGGCTGGAAGCGACGCTTGCGGAGGGCGATTATCGCCGCATCGAGGCGGGTGTGGAAGAGCTGGCCAAGGCCAGTGATTTCTTTGCTTCGCGGCGTATGGATCAGAGTATTTCCCGGGCCCTGTCCGGTCACTCGATTGAAGATATTGATAAGGAGGCGCGTTAATGCCCCAGGTGATTTTTCTGCCACATGAAGAGCTTTGCCCCGAGGGCAAAGTCGTTGAAGCGCAGTCAGGGGTGTCGATCTGTGATGTGGCGTTGGCCAACGGTATCGAGATCGAGCATGCCTGCGAGAAGTCCTGTGCCTGTACCACCTGTCACGTGATCGTGCGGGAGGGCTTTGATTCCCTGAATGAAGCGGATGAGCTGGAAGATGACATGCTGGACAAGGCCTGGGGGCTTGAACCGGAGTCGCGTCTGAGCTGTCAGGCACTGGTCGATAACGAAGACCTGGTGGTGGAAATTCCGAAGTACACCATCAACCAGGTATCAGAACAGCACTGAGGTGTAACATGGGCTTGAAGTGGGTAGATGTTCACGATATCGCCATTGAACTGTATGAAGCCTATCCGGATGTGAATCCGCTGCAGATCAGCTTCCCGGACCTCTACTCCAAGGTCATGGAGTTGGATGAGTTCGATGATGATCCGGAGCACTGTGGCGAGAAAATTCTGGAAGCGATCCAGATGGCTTGGATCGAAGAGGCGGAATAGCAACAAGCATCAGAAGCCCGAGCATCAGCCGGGCTTTTTCGCTTCTCAGAGTTGTCTGTTCAGCTTCCGGTGCTTTGCGTATAATGTTGCGCCTTATTGACCTGTAGCATTATAGATTGGGGATTATACCTATGGCAGTTGAACGTACACTTTCCATCATCAAGCCGGACGCTGTTGCTAAAAACGTAATCGGCGAAATCGAAAGCCGCTTCGAAAAAGCAGGCCTGAAAATCGTTGAAATGCAGATGAAGCAGCTGAGCCAGGCTGATGCTGAAGGTTTCTACGCTGAGCACAAAGAGCGTCCTTTCTTCGCTGATCTGGTCGCTTTCATGACCTCTGGTCCTGTTGTTGTACAGGTTCTGGAAGGTGAAAACGCGATCGCGCTGAACCGCGAACTGATGGGTGCGACCAACCCGCAGGAAGCGGCTGAAGGCACTATCCGTCGTGACTTCGCTGAATCCATCGACGCCAACGCCGTACACGGTTCCGACTCTGCCGCTTCTGCAGAGCGCGAAATCGCCTACTTCTTCGGCGCTTGATTTCGTACCGGGCTGCCCGTTCTGGGCAGCCTGTCATTCTAAACGAGTATTTCTACGATATGTCTGAGACCCCATCCAAAATCAACCTCCTGGGACTGTCTCCGGCCAAGCTGGAAGCCTTTTTCGACGAAATGGGTGAGAAGCGTTTTCGCGCGACTCAGGTCCTCAAGTGGCTGCACCAGCAGGGTGCCTCCAGCTTCGACGAGATGACCAATATCAGCAAGGCACTGCGCGCGAAGCTGGCCGAAGCGGCCGAGATCCGCGAGCCGGAAATCCTGCTGGATAAAACGTCCAAGGATGGTACCCGCAAGTGGGTGATTCGCATGGATGGCGGCTCCGCAATCGAGATGGTGCTGATCCCCGATGGTGATCGTCGTACCCTCTGTGTTTCATCGCAGGTAGGCTGTTCGCTGGACTGCAGCTTCTGTTCTACCGGCAAGCAGGGTTACAACCGCAACCTTTCAACGGCGGAAATTATCGCCCAGTTGCGTGTAGCCATTCGCGCCTTCGGTCCCTTTGATCCCAACGAACGCCGCGTCAGTAATGTGGTCTTCATGGGCATGGGCGAGCCGTTGATGAATTTTGAAAACGTTGTCGATGCCATTGAGCTGATGATGGACGACAACGCTTATGGGCTGTCCAAGCGCCGCGTGACCCTGAGTACCTCGGGTGTGGTGCCGGCACTGGACAAACTGCGTGAAGTCAGTGACGTGTCGCTGGCGATTTCGCTGCATGCGGCCAATAACGAGTTGCGTGATCAGCTGGTGCCGATCAACAAGCGCTATCCGATCGAAGAGTTGATCGCAGCGTGTAACCGCTATCTCGAAGGTCTGAATGACAAACGTGTCATTACCGTGGAATACACGCTGATCGCCGGTGTTAACGATCAGCCCGAGCATGCCCGTGAGCTGGTTAAGGTGCTGCGCCAGCTGCCGTGCAAGCTGAACCTTATTCCGTTCAACCCCTTCCCCAACTCAGGCTATCGCCGTCCGGGCGAAGAAGCGATTCAGCGCTTCAAGGATATTATGGTCAGGGCATCCATTATCACCACCGTTCGTCGCACCCGTGGTGATGACGTTGATGCGGCCTGTGGTCAGTTGGTCGGACAGGTGGAGGATCGTACCCGTCGTAGCCAAAAATACATTCCTGTGGTACAAGAGGAGCCTGTTCACGGAAAGACTGAAAGGGTTTAAGGGGGAAGCGTGAGAGGCTTCGGCTTGGTTTCGCTGCTGCTTACAGCAGCGTTGGTGTCCGGCTGTGCATCGCAGTCGGGAAGTACCGGTAGTATGCAGGGCTCAGAGCCTGAAAAAGCGGTGGAAGCCTATACCGGGCTTGGAGTGCAATATCTGCAGTCAGGTAATACCGTTAATGCCAAGATGTCTCTGCAGCGAGCCTTGACGATCGATTCCTCTTACGCACCTGCCAACAACGCGATGGCGCTGGCGTTTCAGATCGAGCAGGAGTACGACCTTGCCGAAGAGTATTTTCGCAAGGGTGTTGCAGCCGACCCGGATTCAGCCATGCTGCACAATAACTTTGGCGCTTTTCTGTTCGCCCGTCAGCGTTATCAGGAGGCCTGTGTTCAACTGGACCTGGCCACGGCTGACCCCTTCTACCCGCAGCGAGCCCAGGCGTTCGAAAACCTCGGTCGCTGTTATCTGCTGATTGACCGCTCTGCCGATGCAGAAGCTGCGTTCAAGCGCTCTCTGGCGATCAACGGTAACCGCTCTGTTGCTTTGGTGGAACTGTCCCAGTTGTTGCTTGACCGCGGTGACCCTGTAATGGCCAGTCGCTACTTTGAGCGTTTTCGTCAGCAGGTTGAACAACGACAGGTTGAGCACTATCCCAAGAGCTTATGGGTCGGCATACAGCTGGCACGCCTGGAACACAACGTATCGCGTGCGGCAACCTATGGTCTGTTGTTGAAAAATATGTTCCCCAATTCCGAGGAGTACCGTCTCTACCAGGAGAGTGCCCAGTGAGTGACGAAGCAGAAGTACTCATGCAGCCGGCCGCTTTTTCCGGTGAGGTGTTCTCCGAGGCTCGCCAGAAGCTGGGCTTGAGCGTTGAACAGGTGGCTCGTCAGTTGCACCTGTCGGAAGCCGTAATCAACTCGATCGAGCAGGCGGCGTTCGAGGAGCTCAAGGACCCGGTCTTTTCCCGTGGTTATATCCGTTCCTATGCCCGTTTTTTGAAGCTGGATGCGGATGCGCTGGTGACAGCCTATAACCGGCAGACCGGTAATGAATCGACCACCGGGCAGGTGCGCGCCATCGGTACTGTTTCGATGGTTCCAGGTCGACGTCAGGGCCATCCCGTACTCAAGGTCGGAAGCTGGCTGTTTCTCCTGGCGCTGATTGCGGCAAGTGTCTGGTGGTGGCAGACACAGTTTGGTTTTGACGCCGGTGAGCGTGCCGCGCTGGACGACCTGCCGGTCTCGGTTGAAACCTCCGATGGCACGACCCTGGTGCTGCCGCAGCTGAACGAGATGGATGTGGAAGAGGATGTGGCTGCTGTCGCGCCGTTGCAGCCAACGCTTGAAGCTGAGGTTGATGTTCAGGATGCGGTCGATTGGCTGCCTGAAGAACCGGCTGGACAGGTTGAACCGGAACGTCAGCCTGCAGCCGATGAACCTGCTGAGCAGGCCGAGACCGATACACGATTGCCGGCCCCGTTTGCCGGCCTGGTGCTGAGCTTTGCTGAAGACTGCTGGCTTAGCGTCAAGGACGCCCGTGGTCGTGCGCTGTACAGCGGTGTCGCCAAGGGCGGCAGTTCACTGGAACTTGACGGTGATGAGCCGCTGGCGGTCGTGATCGGGCGTGTCAGTGCCGTGGCCGAGATCCGCTATGACAACAAGCCGATTGAACTGGCCTCAATCAGCAAAGACAATGTGGCCCGCCTGCGCCTACCTCTGTAAACCCTTATTTGATTTGACAGGAAAGCTGACGTTTTGACAAAGATTAAAGCCATTCGCGGCATGAACGACATTCTGCCGGAGCAGACACCGGTCTGGCAGTATCTTGAAGCCACCATCAAGCGTGTAGTAGGCGCATACGGATACAGTGAAATCCGTATGCCGATCGTCGAGCAGACTGACCTGTTTAAGCGCTCCATCGGCGAAGTGACCGACATCGTCGAGAAGGAGATGTACACCTTTGATGATCGTAATGGTGAAAGCCTGACTCTGCGCCCGGAAGGAACCGCCTGTTGCGTGCGCGCCGGTGAAGAGCACGGTTTGTTGTACAACCAGACCCAGCGTCTTTGGTATCAGGGGCCGATGTTCCGTTACGAAAAACCGCAGAAAGGGCGCTATCGCCAGTTCCATCAGGTGGGTGTCGAGGCGTTCGGCATGGCCGGTCCCGATGTAGATGCCGAGCTGATCCTGATGACGGCTGCACTCTGGCGTGAACTGGGCATGAGCGATGCGGTTACCCTGCAGCTGAACTCGCTGGGCAGCAATCAGGCTCGTGCCGAATACCGCGACGCCCTGGTTGCCTATCTGCAGCAGCATTTCGATCAGCTGGACGAAGACAGTCAGCGCCGACTCGAGAGCAACCCGCTGCGCATCCTGGACAGCAAAAACGAGACGACTCGGGAAATTCTTGAGCAGGCACCGGTGTTGACCGATTATCTGGATGAGGAGTCCGCTCGCGACTTCCGTCAGCTGTGCGAGATGCTCGATGCCGCCGGTGTGCGTTATGAGGTGAACCCCTATCTGGTGCGCGGACTGGATTATTACTGCAAGACCGTTTTTGAATGGGTGACCGAGGAACTGGGTGCTCAGGGAACGGTTTGTGCCGGCGGTCGTTATGACGGTCTGGTCAAGCAGCTGGGCGGTAAGCCCACGCCTGCGGTCGGTTTTGCCATGGGTGTAGAGCGGCTGATCCTGTTGCTTGAAACTCTGGAACTTGTTCCTGAATCTGCGCGTCAGACCTTCGATCTGTACCTGGCGGCTGAGCACAAGGGGATTCAGGCGGATGTCATTCTGCTGGCCGAGCGGCTGCGTTCGGCAGTGCCCGGGTTGCGCATCCGCGTGCATTGTGCTGGCCTGAAAAACATCGCATCCAAGGCGCGTCAAACAGGTGCCCGGGCGATCGTTTTGGCGAAGAAAACAGAAGACAGTGGCCTGCAGGGGTCGCTCTGGTACAACGACGAGACCGAGTATGACCTGCAGCCAGAGCGGCTGGTTGAGCGCCTCCAGGTGCTGTTTGGTAACTAAATTCACAGCGAATAAAGAATAATCAGGAGTCGGAACGTGGCTGAATTGCGAACGGAAGAAGAGCAGCTGCAGGCGTTGAAAGCCTGGTGGCAGGAAAACGGCAAGTCACTGGTTCTGGGTGTCGGTCTTGCAATTGCCCTGGTTCTTGGCTGGCAGGGATGGCAGGCACGCCAGCAGCAGCAGGCAGCGACGGCTTCTGCGCTGTATCAGAATCTGACGGAAGCGGCACAGCTGCAGTTGATGAATACAGAGGAGGATGCCCAGTACGCCACCGCTCAGCATCTGGCCGAACAGTTGAAAACCGACTTCGCCGACACTACCTACGCGCGTTACGCCGGGTTGGTGCTGGCGGCCATGCATGTTCAGCAGGAAGCCTATGCACAGGCCCGGTCTGAGCTTGAGTGGGTGCTGTCCGCCTCTGAGGAACTGGACAGCATCAAGCGAGTGGCGACGCTGCGCAAGGCTTCATTGATGCAGCAGCTGGGCGAAGCCGAGGCGGCTGTCAGCCTGGTTCAGGGGTTGGATGCCGGTACGTTTGAAGCGGAAAAGCAGGAGCTTCTGGGCGATCTCTACCTCTCTTTGGGACAGCAGGAACAGGCGCGTAGCGCCTATGATGCTGCGCTGCTGGCTGCCGGTGGCGAGGCGCGCAAGCCACTGCTGAAGATCAAGCGTGATGACCTGGCCGAGGTGAATTCATGAAACCGGCGATGAAGCTGAAAACCCTGCTGGCTGCGATCGCCATCGGTACCAGTTTGTCTGGATGTGGCATGTTCAGTTCCGAAGAGCGAGTACAGCCCGCCGAACTGGTGGACTTCGAACAGGAGCAGAGCCTGAAGGCGCTTTGGAGTGTCAATATCGGGGGCGACCTTGGCGATAAGTTTCATCAGTTTGTTCCTTCCATCGATGGCAAGCAGATTTTTGCCGCCAGTGCGGAAGGCGATGTCCTGGCCGCGAACCGTGAAACGGGAGATGTCGTCTGGCGCCGTTCACTGGATATGGAGATCATCGGTGGCGTCGGAGCGGGCAATGGCCTGGTCGTGGTATCGACGCTGAATGGTGAAGTTCTGGCGTTGTCCGCCGATGATGGCACTGAGCTTTGGCGCTATCAGGCAACCTCGGAAGTCGTCAGTCAACCGCAGATGAACGCCGAACTCCTGGTGATACAGCAGCTGGATGGGAAACTGACGGCGCTGGATCTGATTACCGGGCGTCAGTTATGGAGTTATGACAGCCAGATTCCGCGCCTGAGTCTGCGCGGCACGGCTGCCCCGGTTGTGGCGGCAGACCTGACCCTGGCCGGTTTTGCCAACGGCAAGTTGGTGGCGATTGAAAACCGCAGTGGACGACCGGTCTGGGAACAGCGTGTCGCGCTTTCCGAAGGCCGCTCTGAACTGGAGCGGATCATCGACATTGATGCCAAGCCCCTGGTGTATAACCGTCTGGTCTATGTCTCCAGCTATCAGGGCAGGCTGGCCGCCGTGAATCCGGCTAATGGGCAGCTGATCTGGGCGCATGATCTGTCCAGTTTCCGTGGGCTGGCGGGCGGCTTTGGCAATGTGTATGCCGTGACCGCTGATGACAGCGTGCAGGCATTCGATGCCCGCAACAGCGCCAGTGTGTGGCGTCAGGATGGTCTGCTCAATCGTAAGCTGACGACGCCGGTGGTTTTGGGCAACAACGTTCTGGTGGCAGACAGCGAGGGTTATCTGCATGCACTGTCCCAGATC
This sequence comes from uncultured Marinobacterium sp., assembly GCA_963676805.2. Classification (GTDB taxonomy): domain Bacteria; phylum Pseudomonadota; class Gammaproteobacteria; order Pseudomonadales; family Balneatricaceae; genus Marinobacterium. Next base: position 32,423 of record CAXXYA010000002.1, read on the forward strand.
GACGGTCATTTCACCGCGCGTTATAAATTGAACTCGTCAGGCGTGCAGAGTGATCTGCTGGTCAAAGATGATGTACTCTATGCACTAAGCAACGATGGTCGTCTAACCGCATTGAAGCTGCAGTAAGCATAACAATTGAATTTTCCACGGCGGCCTCTGCTCTGCGGAGTGCCGCCGTGTTGTTTCCAGGTGAAATCCTATGTTACCCGTAATCGCTTTGGTGGGTCGTCCCAATGTTGGCAAATCGACCCTGTTTAACCGGCTGACCCGTTCGCGTGACGCACTGGTGGCTGACCTGCCCGGACTGACCCGGGACCGTAAATACGGCGAGGGACGCGTAGGCGGCTGTGATTACATCGTAATCGATACGGGAGGGATTTCCGGGGATGAAGCCGGCATCGATAGGCGCATGGCGGAGCAGTCTCTGCTGGCGATCGATGAGGCGGACATCGTCCTGTTTCTGGTAGACGGTCGTGCCGGTCTGAACCCGGCTGACGAGATGATTGCCGATCACCTGCGCCGTAACGACAAGGAATGCTGGCTGGTCGTCAACAAGACCGATGGTATCGATCCCGATACCGCCATGGCGGATTTCTATACCCTGGGGATTGGTCAGCCGGTGCCGATTGCCGCGGCGCATGGTCGTAACGTCACCACCCTGATCGATGAAGTGCTGGCCCCTTATATGTTGGATGAAGAGGCACAGGCAGCGGCAGACGCGGAGAAAGAGAAGGATGACAGCATCCGCATTGCCGTGATCGGGCGCCCGAACGTCGGCAAGTCAACGCTGGTTAACCGTATGCTGGGTGAAGACCGGGTCGTGGTCTATGACCAGGCGGGTACTACGCGAGACAGCATCTACATTCCTTATGAGCGTGATGGTCAGGCGTATACACTGATTGACACGGCTGGTGTACGCCGACGCAAGCATATTACCGAAGCGGTGGAGAAGTTCTCCATTGTGAAAACCTTGCAGGCGATCAAGGATGCCAATGTTGTCATTAGCGTCATCGATGCCAGTGAGGGCGTAACCGAACAGGATCTCAGTATGCTGGGGTTCGTAATCGATTCGGGTCGCGCTCTGGTGGTGGCTCTGAACAAGTGGGATGGCATGACCCCCGACAAGCGTGAGCATGTGAAGTCTCAGGTCGAGCGCCGTCTGGAGTTTGCCGCTTTTGCGCGTTTCCATTTCATATCGGCCCTGCACGGGTCTGGTGTGGGTGATCTCTACGCTTCGGTCAATGAAGCCTATGACTGCGCCATGGCCAAATGGTCCACGAACCAGCTGACACGATTGTTGGAAGATGTGGTCGCTGATCATCAGCCGCCGGCTATCAATAATCGCCGTATCAAGCTGCGTTATGCACACCAGGGTGGCTCCAATCCTCCGATTATCGTAGTGCATGGCAATCAGACGGCGGCGCTTCCGGGATCATACAAGCGTTATCTGGAAAACCGTTTCATTCGCTACCTCAAGGTGCGGGGTACACCGATTCGCTTTGAGTTCAAAACCAGCGAAAACCCCTTTGCCGGGCGTCGTAACACGTTGACACCTCGACAGATGGCCAAGAAGGAGCGTAATCGTCAGCATATCAAGACGATGAAGCACAAGGCCAAGAAAAAGGCCCAGCGCTGACATGAGCGGAGCCGAGGCGAAAGTTGCTGATGTCGATGCGGCGATTGGTGTTTTCGATTCGGGAGTCGGGGGGCTTACAGTCCTCAATGCTCTGCGGCAAGTGCTGCCGAATGAAAACCTGGTTTATCTGGGCGATACCGCGCGGGTGCCTTACGGTACCAAGAGCGCGGTATCGGTCATGCGCTATGCTGAGCAGGCGGTCAGGGCGTTACAGACTAGAAACATCAAGGCGATCGTAATCGCCTGTAATACGGCCTCGGCGATGGCGCTGGAGCATCTGCAGGCATGCTACCCGGGGTTACCGGTGCTGGGTGTCATTGAGCCAGGCGCCATGGCTGCCTGCAATGCAACCAGACGCAAACACATCGGTGTCATTGCTACCGAGAGTACTACCAGTAACCAGGCCTATCAAAAAGCGATCCTTGAGCTGATGCCCGACGCGCGTGTACAGGCGCAAGCCTGTTCATTGTTTGTCGCGTTGGCAGAAGAAGGCTGGCATGAGGGAGAGCTTGTTGAACGGATCGTTGCCAGGTGCTTGGCGCCCTTGCTGCAGAATAGCGGGGAGGACGAGCAGCTGGACACGCTGGTGCTGGGGTGCACCCACTTTCCTACTTTAAGTGGTGCCATAGCGCGGGTGCTGGGTAATCAGGTGACACTGGTCGATTCCGCGGCAACCACCGCGGCGGCTGTGAGATCGCGTTTGCAGGATGAAGGCCTGCTCAACCCACAGGACAGTGTCGGGCAGCTAAGTTTTTTGGTTACGGATAGTCCAGATCGTTTTGTTCGGGTCGCCAACAACTTCTTCAATGAAAGGATAGCCCCGGCCAGTGTTGAACTGGTTGATATTCAGCATTATTCGTCGGCCATAAAATAAATTGCAAAAGCCGTTGACTCTCCTGTGGGGATGCGTAGAATACGCCTCCTCGCTTGAGACGACAGGGTTCGCGAAACACTGAAGACTCAAACAAGAGGGAAATAAGTTCTTGAAATCAATAAGATTTCTGATGTAGAATTTGCCTACTTGATTTCAACCGGTTCGTTGTGAAGTGCTTCGGCGCTGAAACAAAAAAACGAAAAAATGGTTGACATCGAAAATCGGCGTAGTAAGATATGCGCCTCGCTTGGGACAACAGGTTGCACCTCAGGGTGCGGTTGATCAAGCCCGCTCTTTAACAAATTGATCAGGTAATATGTGTGGGCGCTTGTCAGGATTGAGCACACAAAGCTTAATCAAGGCAAGCAACCTAACTGAATATTCATTTAGCGTTGTGTAATACCTTGAGCCGAGTCTGAGAGATATTCCTCTCTCATTAAAAGACTCACCATAGATTTAAACTGAAGAGTTTGATCATGGCTCAGATTGAACGCTGGCGGCAGGCCTAACACATGCAAGTCGAGCGGTAACATTTCTAGCTTGCTAGAAGATGACGAGCGGCGGACGGGTGAGTAACGCGTGGGAATCTGCCTGGTAGTGGGGGACAACAGTCGGAAACGACTGCTAATACCGCATACGCCCTTCGGGGGAAAGTGGGGGATCTTCGGACCTCACGCTATCAGATGAGCCCGCGTCGGATTAGCTTGTTGGTGAGGTAAAGGCTCACCAAGGCGATGATCCGTAGCTGGTCTGAGAGGATGATCAGCCACACTGGGACTGAGACACGGCCCAGACTCCTACGGGAGGCAGCAGTGGGGAATATTGGACAATGGGGGCAACCCTGATCCAGCCATGCCGCGTGTGTGAAGAAGGCCTTCGGGTTGTAAAGCACTTTCAGCAGTGAGGAAAGGTGTGTCGTTAATACCGGCATGCTGTGACGTTAACTGCAGAAGAAGCACCGGCTAACTCCGTGCCAGCAGCCGCGGTAATACGGAGGGTGCAAGCGTTAATCGGAATTACTGGGCGTAAAGCGCGCGTAGGTGGTTTGGTCAGTCAGATGTGAAAGCCCCGGGCTCAACCTGGGAATTGCACCTGATACTGCCAGGCTAGAGTACGGTAGAGGGTAGTGGAATTTCCGGTGTAGCGGTGAAATGCGTAGAGATCGGAAGGAACACCAGTGGCGAAGGCGACTACCTGGACCGATACTGACACTGAGGTGCGAAAGCGTGGGTAGCAAACAGGATTAGATACCCTGGTAGTCCACGCCGTAAACGATGTCAACTAGCCGTTGGGGGACTTGATCCTTTAGTGGCGCAGCTAACGCGATAAGTTGACCGCCTGGGGAGTACGGCCGCAAGGTTAAAACTCAAATGAATTGACGGGGGCCCGCACAAGCGGTGGAGCATGTGGTTTAATTCGAAGCAACGCGAAGAACCTTACCTACTCTTGACATCCTGCGAACTTGGTAGAGATACCTTGGTGCCTTCGGGAACGCAGTGACAGGTGCTGCATGGCTGTCGTCAGCTCGTGTTGTGAAATGTTGGGTTAAGTCCCGTAACGAGCGCAACCCCTATCCTTATTTGCCAGCACTTCGGGTGGGAACTCTAAGGAGACTGCCGGTGACAAACCGGAGGAAGGTGGGGATGACGTCAAGTCATCATGGCCCTTACGAGTAGGGCTACACACGTGCTACAATGGCCGGTACAGAGGGCCGCGAACTCGCGAGGGTAAGCTAATCTCAGAAAACCGGTCGTAGTCCGGATCGCAGTCTGCAACTCGACTGCGTGAAGTCGGAATCGCTAGTAATCGCGAATCAGAATGTCGCGGTGAATACGTTCCCGGGCCTTGTACACACCGCCCGTCACACCATGGGAGTGGGTTGCACCAGAAGTAGCTAGTCTAACCTTCGGGAGGACGGTTACCACGGTGTGATTCATGACTGGGGTGAAGTCGTAACAAGGTAGCCCTAGGGGAACCTGGGGCTGGATCACCTCCTTAAACGATTGCGAAGTTCTGGCAAGCGTTCACACATATTACCTGATCGAAAGTTAGAGAGAGCGTATCAACCACTTGATGGTTGAACACTGTAGGCTTGTAGCTCAGTTGGTTAGAGCGCACCCCTGATAAGGGTGAGGTCGGTGGTTCAAATCCACTCAGGCCTACCAATTTTGCGTCACTCTGCGTTAAATCCCTCCTCGCATAGCAGGCTATGCGTCCTCGGAATTTTCCTGGATTGGCTCAAAATTATGCTAAATGGGGCTATAGCTCAGCTGGGAGAGCGCCTGCTTTGCACGCAGGAGGTCTGCGGTTCGATCCCGCATAGCTCCACCATTCCTTAAATACCTGGGATGGTCAAGTTGTAGGAGCGCACTCTGTGCGCGAATGCGTTTTAAAACATGCACTCACTTCCGTGTGAAGTCATTGAGTTCATCTTTTAAAGCGTCATGCTTTAAACGCTCTTTAACAAATTGGATCTGAAAGATTGTCTTGTATTGTTTGATACAAGCGCCAACCGGCGATAATCGTTACGAACCATTCATTTTTCCAGACGCCTTCGGGTTATATGGTCAAGTGAATAAGCGTGCACGGTGGATGCCTTGGCAGTCAGAGGCGATGAAGGACGTAGTAACCTGCGATAAGCCTCGGGGAGTCGGTAAACAGACTTTGATCCGAGGATTTCCGAATGGGGAAACCCACCCGCTTGCGGGTATCTCTTAGCTGAATATATAGGCTTTGAGAGGCGAACCCGGGGAACTGAAACATCTAAGTACCCGGAGGAAAAGAAATCAACCGAGATTCCCTTAGTAGCGGCGAGCGAACGGGGATTAGCCCTTAAGCGGTCTTGTGGTTAGCAGAACACTCTGGAAAGTGTGGCCATAGTGGGTGATAGCCCCGTATGCGAAAACCTATAGATCGTGAAATCGAGTAGGACGGAACACGTGATATTCTGTCTGAATATGGGGGGACCATCCTCCAAGGCTAAATACTCCTGACTGACCGATAGTGAACCAGTACCGTGAGGGAAAGGCGAAAAGAACCCCTGTGAGGGGAGTGAAATAGACCCTGAAACCGTGTACGTACAAGCAGTGGGAGCCGTTTTCGGACGGTGACTGCGTACCTTTTGTATAATGGGTCAGCGACTTACTTTCAGTGGCAAGCTTAACCGTTTAGGGGAGGCGTAGGGAAACCGAGTCTTAATAGGGCGCCAAGTCGCTGGGAGTAGACCCGAAACCGGGCGATCTATCCATGGGCAGGTTGAAGGTTGAGTAACATCAACTGGAGGACCGAACCGACTGTCGTTGAAAAGCCAGCGGATGACCTGTGGATCGGAGTGAAAGGCTAATCAAGCCCGGAGATAGCTGGTTCTCCTCGAAAGCTATTTAGGTAGCGCCTCATGTCTCACCTTGGGGGGTAGAGCACTGTTTCGGCTAGGGGGTCATCCCGACTTACCAACCCGATGCAAACTCCGAATACCCAAGAGTGCAATCATGGGAGACACACGGCGGGTGCTAACGTCCGTCGTGGAAAGGGAAACAACCCAGACCGCCAGCTAAGGTCCCAAAGTTCTAGTTAAGTGGGAAACGATGTGGGAAGGCTCAGACAGCTAGGAGGTTGGCTTAGAAGCAGCCATCCTTTAAAGAAAGCGTAATAGCTCACTAGTCGAGTCGGCCTGCGCGGAAGATATAACGGGGCTCAAACTAGACACCGAAGCTGCGGATGCCTTAGGGCATGGTAGAGGAGCGTTCTGTAAGCCGTTGAAGCGGAAGCTGTAAGGCACCGTGGAGGTATCAGAAGTGCGAATGCTGACATGAGTAACGATAAAGGGGGTGAAAAACCCCCTCGCCGGAAGACCAAGGGTTCCTATCCAATGCTAATCAGGGTAGGGTGAGTCGGCCCCTAAGGCGAGGCTGAAAAGCGTAGTCGATGGGAGACAGGTTAATATTCCTGTACCACGCATAACTGCGATGGGGGGACGGAGAAGGCTAGGCCAGCGCGGCGTTGGTTGTCCGCGTTTAAGGGTGTAGGTTGAGGAGTTAGGCAAATCCGGCTCCTTAAGACTGAGACCTGATGACGAGGCTCTTTATGAGCTGAAGTGGTTGATGCCATGCTTCCAGGAAAATCCTCTAAGCTTCAGGTTATGTGTGACCGTACCCCAAACCGACACAGGTGGTCAGGTTGAGAATACCAAGGCGCTTGAGAGAACTCGGGTGAAGGAACTAGGCAAAATGGTGCCGTAACTTCGGGAGAAGGCACGCCGATGTTGGTGATGAGATTTACTCTCTAAGCTGATGTCGGTCGAAGATACCAGGTGGCTGCGACTGTTTATTAAAAACACAGCACTCTGCAAACACGAAAGTGGACGTATAGGGTGTGACGCCTGCCCGGTGCCGGAAGGTTAATTGATGGGGTTAGCTTCGGCGAAGCTCTTGATCGAAGCCCCGGTAAACGGCGGCCGTAACTATAACGGTCCTAAGGTAGCGAAATTCCTTGTCGGGTAAGTTCCGACCTGCACGAATGGCGTAACGATGGCCACACTGTCTCCACCCGAGACTCAGTGAAATTGAACTCGCTGTGAAGATGCAGCGTCCCCGCGGCTAGACGGAAAGACCCCGTGAACCTTTACTATAGCTTCACAGTGGACTTTGACATTACTTGTGTAGGATAGCTGGGAGGCTTTGAAACTCAGACGCCAGTTTGAGTGGAGCCAACCTTGAAATACCAGCCTGGTACTGTTGAGGTTCTAACTCAGGTCCCTGATCGGGATCGAGGACATTGTGTGGTGGGTAGTTTGACTGGGGCGGTCTCCTCCCAAAGAGTAACGGAGGAGCACGAAGGTACCCTCAGGCTGGTCGGAAATCAGCCAATGAGCGCAAGAGTAGAAGGGTGCTTGACTGCGAGACTGACACGTCGAGCAGGTACGAAAGTAGGTTCTAGTGATCCGGTGGTTCTGTATGGAAGGGCCATCGCTCAACGGATAAAAGGTACTCCGGGGATAACAGGCTGATACCGCCCAAGAGTTCACATCGACGGCGGTGTTTGGCACCTCGATGTCGGCTCATCACATCCTGGGGCTGAAGCCGGTCCCAAGGGTATGGCTGTTCGCCATTTAAAGTGGTACGCGAGCTGGGTTTAGAACGTCGTGAGACAGTTCGGTCCCTATCTGCCGTGGGCGTTTGAGATTTGAGAAGAGCTGCTCCTAGTACGAGAGGACCGGAGTGGACGCACCTCTGGTGTTCCGGTTGTCACGCCAGTGGCATTGCCGGGTAGCTACGTGCGGACGGGATAACCGCTGAAAGCATCTAAGCGGGAAGCCTCCTTCAAGATGAGATCTCACTGGATCCTTGAGATCCCTGTAGAGCCGTCCGAGACCAGGACGTTGATAGGCTGGGTGTGTAAGTGTTGTAAGGCATTGAGCTAACCAGTACTAATTGCTCGTGAGGCTTGACCATATAACGCCCAAGGCGTTTGAGATGAATGGTTAACGTAGAACAGATTATCGCAGCTCGAAAGAGCACCGGTTGAACGCTTGTAGCGACGATACGACAAAGACAATCACAGCGAGAGCCCAAAAGGCTCTCACTGCAAGATCCAGTTTGTACCAGTTTTGCTTGGCGACCATAGAGCCGTGGAACCACCTGATCCCATCCCGAACTCAGCAGTGAAACGCGTCATCGCCGATGGTAGTGTGGGGCTTCCCCATGTGAGAGTAGGTCATCGCCAAGCATTTAATTAAGTGAAAACCCCGGTCTCATTGAGGCCGGGGTTTTTGCGTTGTGGGCCACCAAGTTGTTTCATAAGCGCTTTTGGGTATGGCCCTGGCTTTTGCCAAGGGGTAATATCAGCCTGTTTGTTGTTAACGTGTTTAGGGTGAATCGATGTATTCAGAAGATGATATTCGCCGTCTGACCTGGCAATGCCGCCGAGGTATGCTGGAACTGGACGTGCTGTTTGTACCCTTCATGCAGGAAGCTTTCCGCGACCTTTCCCTGGATGATCAGGATCGTTTTGTTCGCCTGCTGGACTGTGAAGACCAGGATCTCTTTGTGTGGTTCATGCAGCGCGAAGTACCTTCTGATCCTGATCACAAGCGCATCGTAGACCTTATTCTTGAACGCGTTCAGCCCGCTTGAAGTTCAACTGTGCGGCAGCAGCAGACTGCTGCACATCCTTTATCCTGTCTCTCTTGTACTGGGTGCTCTGGCCCTGTCCCAACTGTCAGCTGAACCCGGACGCTTGTTCCTGATTCTTGTCGCATATCTGCTGGTGGGTGCCATTATCATCCGTCAGCTATTGAGCAGCCATCCGGCAGATGAAATCGTTGGCCTGAACTGGGATGTCGAACACAAGATGATGTCCGTGCTAACGGCTTCGGGTTGCTGGGTGCCTGTCGATAGACTCTATCGCCGTCTTTCAGTGTGTAGCATGGTGCAGTTGCTGGTACTACAGCGGAGGGACAGGGCATTCGCCTCGTGGATGTGGATTACGCCTGGCCGACTCAGCAGAGCCGAAGCCAGGCGTTTGCATGTGGCGATTCGATTCGGTGCGCCTATCGTACCGAATCCGGCCACTGAAAGTTGAGCGGAGAAAGGATGGTATCCATTCTTTCCTCGGCCGGGCTTGGGTAGTCCAGAGTATAGTGCAAGCCGCGACTTTCCTTGCGGCGGATAGCGCTGCGGATCATCAGTTCCGCAACGGTTGCCAGGTTGCGCAATTCGATCAGGTCAGAGCTGACTTTGTAATTGCTGTAGTACTCGGCGATCTCCTGCTGCAGCAACTCAATCCGGTGTTGCGCACGCTGGAGGCGTTTGGTGGTACGGACAATACCCACGTAGTCCCACATGAAGCGCCTGAGCTCATCCCAGTTATGTGAAATGATCACGTCTTCGTCGGAATTGGTAACCAGAGACTCGTCCCAGTGCGGTACTTCGATGTTTTCGAACTGCTCGGTTGATGATCGCTGCACGATCGATTGTGCGGCGGCGGTTCCGTAGACGATGCATTCCAGCAGAGAGTTGGAGGCCAGCCGGTTTGCGCCGTGCAGTCCGGTAAAGGCTGTTTCGCCGATTGCGTACAGGCCTTCAAGGTCTGTACGCCCTTCGGTATCGGTAATGATCCCGCCACAGGTGTAATGCGCTGCTGGCACGACTGGAATAGGATCGCGGGTGATATCGATGCCATACTCCAGACAGCCCTGGTAGATGGTAGGGAAGTGCTCCTTGATGAATTGCGCAGGGCGATGCGAGATGTCCAGATACACACAGTCGCAGCCCAGGCGTTTCATCTCATGGTCGATGGCTCGGGCAACGATATCCCTGGGGGCCAGTTCGGCCCTGTCATCAAAGGCGGGCATGAAGCGGGTGCCATCGGGCAACAACAGTCGTCCCCCCTCACCCCGAACGGCTTCGCTGATCAGGAATGATTTCGCCTGAGGATGGTACAGGCAGGTCGGGTGAAACTGATTGAATTCCATGTTGGCTACCCGGCACCCCGCACGCCAGGCCATGGCGATGCCGTCACCGGTGGAGCCGTCACTGTTGGTGGTGTAAAGGTAAGCCTTGGCTGCGCCACCGGTTGCCAGTACAACCTGGTTGGCTCTGAATGCCTGAACATGCCCGCTATGCTTGTTCAGAACATAGGCACCTATGCAGCGATTGTGCGGCAGGCGGAGTTTGCGTCGGGTGATGAGGTCAATGGCAACATGGTGGTCAAGGAGGCTGATATTACCGGCTTCCTGTGCCCGCTGCAGAAGCGTTGAATGGATGGCGCGCCCGGTGGCATCGGCTGCATGGATAATTCTTCGATGTGAATGCCCCCCTTCCTTGGTCAGGTGGTAGTGGTCATCCTCACGGGTGAACGGAACGCCCTGTTCGATCAGCCATTGAATACTGGCTGGCCCCTCATGAATGATATGCCTTACCGCTTCCGGTCGGCTCAGCTCCGCACCCGCGATCAAAGTATCCTGGGTGTGCTCTTCGAAGCTGTCGGTTGGTTCCAGTACTGCTGCAACCCCACCCTGGGCTCTCCAGGTCGAGCCGCTTTCAAAACGTGCCTTGCTGAGTACCGCAACCTGAAGGTGGGACGGGAGCCGCAGGGCGAGGGTCAATCCCGCTGCGCCACTGCCTATGATTAGTACATCGTAATCCAGAGAGTTGCCTTGGGTAGAGCTCATATTCACTTTCCGTACGTTTGCTGCAATCTATTATGCGACCTCAAACAGTTGAGTGTAAGTCTGACAGCGCACAAAATTTTTTGGAACTTCACCCTGTATTCAGGCTCATAGAGAGTGCGTACCTGCTACAGACATGAGGTTGCAATGCATTAGGTCGGCGTTACATACTGCATCGAATTGATATCACCCTTGTAAACCGTGCAGGGGCACCTTAGTCGCAGCGACTTAATAAGGATACCGAGTGTCTAACGAGAGCCAGGCAGCCAGTGATCAGGTACTGGTCAAGCGCGTACAGGCGGGCGACAAACAAGCCTTCGATCTTCTGGTCAAACAGTATCAACATAAAATTATCGGCCTTATCGGTCGTTATGTATATGACCCTCACGAAGCGATGGATGTTGCACAGGAGGCCTTCATCAAGGCATACCGCGCCCTTCCAGGGTTTCGGGGTGACAGTGCCTTTTATACCTGGTTATACCGCATTGCGATCAATACGGCGAAAAATCATCTGGTCTCGCGCAGCCGCCGTCCCCCGGATGTGGACGTGGATGTGGATGATGCGCACTACATCGATACGGATTCCGAGTTGCGTGATCTGGAAACCCCGGAAAGCGCGCTGTACCGGGATGAGCTGGAACGCGTGGTCAAGACAACGCTGGATCGTCTTCCGGAAGATCTGCGCGTGGCGCTGACCCTGCGTGAATTCGAGGGCATGAGTTATGAAGATATCGCCAATGTGATGGAGTGCCCTGTAGGCACCGTCCGGTCACGCATTTTCCGAGCACGAGAAGCGATCGATAAAGAGGTCGCGCCCCTGCTTGCCAATTAGTCGAGTTGATAGAGTTATGCCGCGAGGGCAGTCGAGGAAAAGCTATGCAAAGAGCGAATGATTCCATCTCTGCACTGATGGATGGCGAGGTTGGTGAGTTCGAACTGCGCCGCACGCTGGAGCAGGCCGGGCAAGACCCGGAGCTGGGCCAGCAATGGCGTCGCTATCATATTGCACGGGCCGGCCTTAAGGGCGAAATGCAGGCAGGTCTACAGCTCGATATCAGTGCCGGAGTAATGTCCGCACTGGAACAGGAACCTACCTATCATCCGTCCGTCTACGACCGCGAGCTGCAACCGAGCAGGACGCAAAGGGGCGTTTCGCGCTGGTGGCGCTCGGTCAGCAGCATGGCTGTGGCAGCATCGGTGACGGCCGTCGTGATACTGGGAGCCGGCCACTTTGCCGAATCGCCTTCGCAAACTCCCAATTTTTACCTGCCGGGGGCCAATGCCAATGGTGATCTGATGCGGACCAATCTGGGACGCTCGACACCGGTCGTCGCCGGCTATGAATCACCGGATGTGATTCGACTGTCGGACGGTCTGAAAAAGTATATCGACCAGCATCAGCACCTGGTGGGAGCGCAGCGCGTACCTCAGTGGAGTACGCGCTGGATGCCGGAAGGCTACTCGATTGTACGTCATGAACTGCTGCCGCATGGGGAGGTGATGGTGTTTGCCAATGGGCGTGATGCCTTCTCCGTCAGTGTGGAAGAACTTGGGCATCAGAGTCTGCCTGAAGGCGTGGCTCAGGCGGACGGGTATATTGCCGTGGGCAAGCGCCGAGGTGACCATTTTGTCACGGTGGTTGGCGATGTGCCGCTGATGATTGCCGATCGCATTGCCAGCGCCGTACAGCCCGAGCAGTAAAAATGATTGAAGAAGTCGCGGTTGTCTCGGCAGTTGGCCCCGAGGGGGTCAGAGTGGCCGCCGCCCGCACCAGTGCCTGTGCCCAGTGTGCCAGCAAATCGAACTGCAGCCAGGGCGTACTGTCTCAGTGGGGGCAGGGTAAAACCGTCGAAATTGATGTCCAAAACCCCGACTCGCTGTCTGTCCAGCCCGGCCAGCAGGTGGTGATCGGGCTGGAAGAGGGCAGTCTGGTGCGGGCTTCCCTGCTGCTGTACCTGTTACCCCTGGTCATGTTGATCATCGGTGCCCTGCTGGGCTCCGCGATGGGGATGATCGAGTGGCAGCAGGTCGTGTTGGCCGTAGTGCTGATGCTGGCTGGTTTTGCCCTGGCGCGCCGCTTGAGTACAGGACGGGGGGCTGCAATGCGCTACCAGCCGGTATTACTCAGAATTGTTTGAACAGAAAAGGGGACATTTGATGAACGCAATCAAGCTCAGTCTTTTTCTCGTTTTTACCTGTCTGCTAACCCCCCTCGTCAATGCGGCAGCCTTGCCTGATTTTACCGAACTGGTCGAAGAGGCGTCCCCGGCGGTCGTTAATATCAGCACGGTGCAAAAGCAGGATTCTCAAACGCTATCCACGCCATTTGGCCAGCTTCAGGGACCGAATGGTGAAGAAATACCGGAGATTTTCCGGCACTTCTTCCGCGAAATTCCGCAGTTTCGTGATCGTCCACACCGGGCCCCGCGTTCCTTGGGTTCAGGCTTCATTATCTCCCATGATGGCTACATCCTCACCAATCACCATGTGATCAAGGATGCCGACCAGGTGATGGTGCGGCTGAACGATCGCCGTGAACTGGAAGCCCGGGTGGTTGGGTCGGATGAGCGGACGGACGTGGCGTTGCTGAAAATTAACGCTGATGACCTGCCGGTCGTGCGCCTGGGGCGCTCTTCGGAACTGAAAGTGGGCGAATGGGTACTGGCCATCGGCTCGCCGTTCGGGTTTGACCACAGTGTCACGGCTGGCATCGTCAGCGCCACTGAACGAGCGCTGGCCAACGAGAACTATGTACCCTTCATCCAGACTGATGTGGCGATCAACCCCGGCAATTCGGGCGGGCCGCTGTTCAACCTTGATGGTGAGGTTGTTGGCATCAACTCACAGATCTATACCCGCTCCGGTGGCTTTATGGGGCTATCCTTCGCGATTCCGATCGACATGGCACTGGAAGTGTCTGAACAGCTCAAGGGACAGGGCTTTGTCGAGCGGGGCTGGCTGGGTGTGCTGATTCAGGAAGTGAACCGTGACCTGGCGGAGTCCTTTGGTCTGAAAAAGCCTGCCGGGGCACTGGTCGCCAAGGTGATGCCGGACAGCCCTGCGGCGGCAGCGGGATTGCGGGAGGGAGATATCATCCTCAGCTTCAACGGTCATGATGTGGTGCTCTCGTCTGATTTGCCGCCTCTGGTGGGGCGGGTCAAGCCCGGCGAAACGGCTGCTGTGGAGGTGATACGTCAGGGGCGGCGCAAGACACTTGAAGTGACCATTGGCCGCCTGCCTGATGATGGTGATGAAGATCAGCCGTCCAGCCAGGCGAAGCCTGAAGAAACCAGCCGTCTGGGGCTGGTGGTTGCGCCCTTGCCGGCGGAATTGAAGGACAAATGGAATGTTCGCTCCGGCGTGATCGTTGAGCGTGTCGTGGACGGTGCGGGCGCACGTGCGGGGCTGGTGCGTGGCGATGTCATCACCATGCTTAACGGCGAGCGGGTGGAAACCCTCGATCAGTTTCAGCGTATCGTGGCTGACTTGCCAAAGGGGCGTTCTGTCCCCCTGCGCGTGGTACGGCGCGGCAATCCCATGTTCATTGCGTTGAAACCGGATTAAGTACTAACAGAGGGGGCCATTGGCTCCCTCGTTGTTTGTGGATAACGCTTGACGGGTCTGATGACCTGAGCCCCCTTCTTACGTTAAACTGCGTCCTCTTTACTAACCTGTTTTCAGCTGGAGTCGGGTAGCCCTATCGTGAGTAACCTGGATCATATTCGTAATTTCTCGATCATCGCCCATATCGACCATGGCAAATCCACACTGTCAGACCGCCTTATCCAGACCTGCGGTGGGCTCAGTGACCGTGAAATGGCGGCTCAGGTACTAGACTCCATGGAGCTTGAACGTGAGCGCGGGATTACCATCAAGGCGCAAAGTGTCACCCTCGACTACCAAGCCAAAGACGGTAAAACCTATCAGCTGAACTTCATCGATACGCCGGGACACGTGGACTTCTCCTATGAAGTCTCGCGTTCGCTGTATGCCTGTGAGGGCGCGCTGCTGGTGGTGGACGCGGCTCAGGGCGTGGAAGCTCAGTCAGTGGCAAACTGTTATACGGCCATCGAGCAGGGTCTGGAAGTTTTGCCTGTCCTCAACAAGATGGACCTGCCCCAGGCCGATCCCGATCGTGTGCGTCAGGAGGTCGAAGAAGTGATCGGCATCGATGCGACGGATGCGATCCCCTGTTCCGCCAAGACCGGTTTAGGCATCGAGGACGTACTGGAAGCACTGGTACGTGTCATCCCGCCACCGGAAGGTGATGTGGATGCCCCTCTGCAGGCGCTGATTATTGATTCCTGGTTCGATAACTACCTGGGCGTGGTGTCACTGGTACGCGTCAAGCAGGGCACGCTGCACAAGAAGGACAAGATCATCATCAAGTCCACCGGGCAGGCGCACCAGGTGGATTCTGTCGGTATCTTCACGCCCAAGCGCAAGGAAACCGGCGTGCTCAGAGCGGGCGAGGTCGGCTTTGTTGTGGCCGGTATCAAGGATATCCACGGTGCGCCGGTGGGCGATACGCTGGTGCCGGCCAAACACCCTGAAGTGGCCAGTCTGCCGGGTTTCCAGAAAGTTCAACCGCAGGTATATGCCGGCCTGTTCCCGGTCAGTGCTGATGATTATGAAGACTTCCGCGATGCACTGGAAAAGCTGACGCTGAATGATGCATCGCTGTTCTATGAACCGGAAAGTTCGGACGCACTGGGCTTCGGTTTCCGTTGTGGTTTCCTCGGCATGCTGCATATGGAAATCATTCAGGAACGCCTGGAACGCGAATACGATATGGACCTGGTGACCACCGCGCCGACGGTGGTGTACGAGCTGCTGCTCAACAACGGCGATATCATCCATATCGACAGCCCGTCTAAGCTCCCTGACCCGGGCAGCATCCGCGAGATGCGCGAGCCGATCGTATTGGCCAACATCCTGGTGCCGGAAGAATACCTGGGCCAGGTAATCGGACTCTGTGTCGAAAAACGCGGCGTGCAGAAAAACATGCACTTCGTCGGCAAGCAGGTGCAGGTGACCTATGAGCTTCCAATGGCCGAAGTGGTGCTCGATTTCTTCGACCGTCTCAAGTCGGTCAGTCGCGGTTATGCATCGCTGGAGTACAACTTCCAGCGTTTTGAAGCCGCGAAGCTGGTGCGCATGGATATTCTGATTAACGGTGAACGTGTGGATGCTCTCGCCGTGATTCTGCACCGTGACAACGCCGAATACCGCGGCCGTCAGCTGTGTGAGAAAATGAAGGAGCTGATCCCTCGACAGATGTTCGATGTGGCGATCCAGGCCGCATTGGGCGGTAAGGTAATCGCCCGCACTACCGTCAAGGCTCTGCGCAAGAATGTCACGGCCAAATGTTATGGTGGCGACGTCAGCCGTAAGAAGAAGCTGCTGGCGAAGCAGAAAGAGGGCAAGAAGCGCATGAAACAGGTTGGCCGGGTCGAAATTCCCCAGGACGCCTTCCTTGCCGTGCTTAAAGTCGACAGCTAAGGCCTGATTATGAATCTGGATTTCTCACTGATACTGGTACTGGTCACGGCGTTGACCGGTTTGCTTTGGCTGTTGGATGCAGCGGTCTTTGCACCGCGGCGCCGTGAGGCGCTGAAGCATGCCCAGGCGCAATCGCAGGAGGCCTTGCCCGAGGCTCAGTGCAAGGCGCTGCTGCGTCAGCCCGGCTGGGCGGATACGTCAAAATCGATGTTTCCGGTGCTGCTGCTGGTGCTGCTGCTGCGCTCCTTCCTGTATGAACCTTTCCAGATTCCCTCAGGCTCGATGCTGCCGACACTGAAGATCGGGGACTTCATTCTGGTCAACAAGTACCATTACGGCCTGCGCTTGCCGGTACTGAATACCCGATTCGTCAGCAATAATGATCCTCGGCATGGTGATGTCATCGTCTTCCGCTACCCTGAGGACACCAGCATCAATTTCATCAAGCGTGTGGTGGGTGTACCGGGAGACATAATCACCTATAAGAATAAGGTGCTTTACGTCAATGGT
Source organism: uncultured Marinobacterium sp. (assembly GCA_963676805.2). Taxonomy (GTDB): domain Bacteria; phylum Pseudomonadota; class Gammaproteobacteria; order Pseudomonadales; family Balneatricaceae; genus Marinobacterium. The sequence goes on from CAXXYA010000002.1 coordinate 49,112, forward strand.
GAACCCCAGCAGCAGGAACTGCTGGCGAAGTTGCCACCCTCGCGTCCCGAGCAGCTGCTGCTCAACGAGACGCTGGCTGATATGTCACACCGGATTTACCGGGACATCTATCGGCCGGTCATTGATGGCGAGTGGAGAGTGCCCGAAGGCCACTACTTTGTTCTAGGGGATAACCGGGATAACAGCAAGGACAGCCGTTACTGGGGGTTCGTGCCGGATGAGTTGCTGGTGGGCAAGGCTACCGCAGTGTGGATGCATTGGGATGGCGTATTCAGCCTGCCGGATTTCAGTGATATGCGACGCATAAACTAGAGGATGTAATGACATGGATAAAGGCATAGCGCATTTTCAGAGAGGTGCTTCGTTCACCTCAACCCTGGTCAGCCTGATCGTGGCCGGGATCTTTTTTGCCGTCGGTTTCAAACTGTTTTCGCCCTACTGGGATCACGCTACCATCAATTCGATCATACAGAGTACCAGCGAAGACCCCGATGAGCTGTCCAAGTCTCTGCGGGAACTGCGCCGGGATCTGGAAAAGAAATTCTATATCAACCAGGTTGAACTGCCGGAAAAGGAATCTCTTCAGGTGCATCTTGAAGAAGGTGTGATCCATTTTGATCTGGTCTATGAAGTCCGGGTGCCGATGTTCTACAACGTTGATGCCCTGGTTAAGTTTGAAGAACACTACGAAGCTGTGAAACCTTGATTAAACCTGCTGCTGAATTGGCCCGAAAACTGGGCAACCCCTGTACCGACCCCGAGCTGTTTGAACTGGCGCTCACCCACCGCAGTTGTGGCAAGCGCAATAACGAGCGACTGGAGTTCCTTGGCGATGCCATTTTGAGTTTTGTCATCGCCGACGACCTGTACCAGCGCTTTCCTGCTGCCCGGGAAGGTCAGATGAGTCGGCTGCGTTCACGTGTGGTCAAGGGGGAAACCCTGGCCAAGATCGCACGAGAAATGCAGCTGGGTGACTATTTGCGACTGGGCTCGGGAGAGTTGAAGAGCGGCGGTTACCGACGCGACTCCATCCTGGCCGACAGTGTCGAAGCGATTATCGGTGCGGTCTATCTGGATCAGGGCATTGAAGCGGCGCGCCGTTTCATCCTGCACTGGTTTGCCGGTCATCTGGAGCAGCTGGACCTCAACATCTCGTTGAAGGATGCCAAGACCCGCTTGCAGGAGTTCCTGCAGTCGCGCCGTGTCGAGCTGCCCCGCTATGAACTGGTTTCGGTCGAAGGCGATCCGCACGACCAGACGTTCCATATCCGTTGCGAAGTCGCGCTGCTGGATCAGGCTACCGAAGGGCGCGGCAGCAGCCGGCGTCAGGCGGAGCAGGAAGCGGCCCGTCGGGCCTTGCAGACCCTGGGACAGGAGACCGGTGCATGAGTGAAACGATCACCCGCTGTGGCTATGTCGCCATCGTTGGCCGTCCCAATGTGGGCAAATCGACGCTGCTGAACCACATACTGGGACAGAAGCTGAGTATTACTTCACGCAAGCCACAGACCACGCGTCATCAGATTCTCGGTATTCATACCGAGGGCGACCTGCAGGTGGTTTATGTTGACACGCCGGGGCTGCACAAGGATGACAAGGGCAAGGCGCTGAACCGGTTCATGAACCGTACCGCGTCCGAGGCGTTGCGCCATGTGGATCTGGTGGTTTTCATCGTCGACCGTACCGCCTGGACCGACGAGGACCAGATCGTGCTCGAAAAGCTGGAGCATGTGCGCTGCCCGGTCATCCTGGCGGTCAACAAGGTGGATCAGCTCAAGGACAAGGACGCACTGCTGCCGCAGCTGGATCTGCTGGCCGCCAAGCGTCATTTCGATGCCATCATCCCGATCTCGGCCCAGAAGGGGCATAACGTCGAGCGCCTGCAGCGTGAGGTGGAGAGCCATATGCCGGAAGGGATGCATATGTTCCCCGAGGACCAGATCACCGACCGCAGTTCCCGCTTCGTGGCGGCGGAGCTGGTGCGCGAAAAGCTGATGCGCAACCTGGGAGATGAAGTACCCTATGGCACCACGGTCGAGATCGAGGAGTTCAGCCATGATGGGCGTATCCTCAATATCAGCGCCTTGATTCTGGTTGAACGGGAAGGGCAGAAGCGGATCGTCATCGGCGACTCCGGCGCCGTAATCAAGACCATTGGCCGTGATGCTCGCCTGGACATGGAAAAGATGTTCGACACCAAGGTGATGCTGAATCTCTGGGTCAAGGTCAAACGAGGCTGGTCCGATAACGAGCGTGCGCTGCAGAGCCTGGGTTACCGACACGAGTGATGGCGCAGCGCGTCGATGCAACGGCAGCCTATGTGCTGCACACGCGTCCCTATCGTGAAACCAGCCTGCTGGTCGACCTGCTGACCCTTGAACATGGACGGGTCAGCGTGGTGGCCCGAGGCGCCCGCAAGCCGGGTTCACGACTCCGTGCCAGCCTGCAGCCGTTCCAGCTGCTTCAGGTTGGCTGGCAGGGACGTACCGAACTGAAAAACCTGCGCAGCGCCGAAGCGACCGAGGTGGGCGCGATGCTGCAGGGAAAAGCGCTGCTCTGTGGCCTCTACCTCAATGAACTGCTCCAGCGCCTGCTGGGTCCACTGGATCCTCATCCCAGACTTTTCGTACTTTTCCGCTACGCCCTGAACGAGCTCAAGCTGGCAACTGATATTGAAGGGGCCTTGCGCACGTTTGAGCGTCAGTTGCTTGAGCAACTGGGGTTTGCGCTGGACTGTTCGGGAGTCGTCGCGGCGGGCCGGTATGATTGGCGACCGGAAACGGGGTTGCAGCCGAGCCTGACGGAACGGGGTTTTCCGGGCATGCACCTGCTGGCGATTGAACAGGACTGTTATGATGATCCGGCGGTACGGCGTACCGCCAAACGACTGATGCGTGTGCGCCTGGCGGCCCTGTTGGGTGACAAGCCGCTGCACAGCCGCGAACTTTTCCTGAAACGCAATATCCCGAAACACGAAGGAGCTAAGGATGACTGAACCCGATCGTTTGCTGTTGGGCGTCAATATCGATCATATCGCCACTCTGCGACAGGCGCGTGGGACCCGTTATCCTGATCCGGTACAGGCTGCGGCACTGGCGGAGGAAGCGGGGGCAGACGGCATCACCGTCCACCTGCGTGAAGACCGTCGCCATATCCAGGACCGCGATATCGAGCTGCTGGCGCAGACGCTGCAGACGCGGATGAATCTGGAGATGGCGGTGACCGAAGAGATGCTGCAGCTGGCCGAGCGTATTCGCCCGCCGCATGTCTGCCTGGTGCCCGAGAAGCGCGAAGAGCTGACCACCGAAGGCGGCCTGGATGTGCTGGGGCAGGAGGCGCAGATCCGTGCAGCATGCGTACGTCTGGCCGAGGCCGGTTGCGAAGTCTCCCTGTTCATCGACCCTGAACCTGCGCAAATTGATGCCGCGGCTCGGTGTGGCGCACCGGTGATTGAACTGCATACCGGCAACTACGCCGATGCCGAAACGCTGGTGGCGCGCAGCGAAGAGCTGGAGCGACTCAAGCTGGCTTCACGCCACGCCTGGCAGCTGGGCCTGGTGATCAATGCAGGGCATGGCCTGCACTATCACAATGTTGAGCAGGTGGCCGAAATTCCTGAGATCAATGAACTCAACATTGGTCACGGTATCATTGCGCGTGCGGTGATGGTGGGGCTCAAGCCGGCGGTGCAGGAAATGCGCGACCTGCTCACGCAGGTTCAGCAGCGGGTGCAGGCCCGCCGTGACGCCATCCGCTCATGATCCTCGGCATCGGCACCGATCTGGTGGAGATCGCCCGTATCGAGCAGGCGCTGGCCCGTACGCCACGCCTGCCCGAACGGATCCTGACCGTCGACGAACTGGACGCCTTCCGCCGCCACGCGCGGCCGGCGCTGTTTCTGGCCAAGCGCTTCGCCGCCAAGGAAGCGGCGGTCAAGGCGCTGGGGACCGGCATCGGGCGCGGTATCAGCTGGCAGCATTTTGCCGTCTCCCATGATGCCCTGGGGCGCCCCCTGCTGCATGTCTCCGGAGCGGCTGCGCAGCGTGCCACTGACATGGGCATCAGTCATTGGCATCTGAGTTACACCGATGAGCGGGCCTATGTGTCGGCCTTCGTCATTGCCGAAGGCTCCGAGATTGTTTGCCGCCCTTCGGACTGATATTATTCCTACTATATTTATCAGGAATAAATAATCAATTTCTTATACTCCATTGCGGAAGGTTGCGGAGTCACCATGTCCATTGAATATCCCACCATTGCTGACTATGTCGGTCACACCCCGCTGGTGCGTTTGCAGCGCCTGCCGGTTCCCAATGGCAACACCGTACTGTGCAAGCTGGAAGGCAATAACCCGGCCGGCTCGGTAAAGGATCGTCCTGCTCTGAGCATGATCAGCCTGGCGGAAGCGCGCGGGGATATCCAGCCTGGCGATTGCCTGATCGAAGCGACCTCCGGTAATACCGGCATCGCCCTGGCCATGGCGGCGGCGATCAAGGGCTACACAATGAAGCTGATCATGCCTGCCAACATGAGCGCCGAGCGCAAGGCCGCGATGACCGCCTACGGCGCCGAACTGATCGAGGTGACTCAGCAAGAGGGGATGGAGCGCGCGCGTGATCTGGCACTGGAGATGCAGGCGGCCGGAGAAGGCAAGGTGCTGGACCAGTTCTCCAACCTGGACAACCCCGAGGCCCATTACACGGGGACCGGGCCCGAGATCTGGCAGCAGACGCAGGGCACCGTCACTCACTTCGTCAGCTCGATGGGAACCACCGGTACCATCATGGGCGTATCCCGTTACCTGAAGGAGCAGAATCCCGATGTTTGCATCGTAGGTCTGCAGCCGAAGGAAGGCTCACAGATTCCGGGAATCCGCCGCTGGCCGCAAGCCTATCTGCCACAGATCTTCGAGCGCAGCCGGGTAGACGAGGTGATCGACATCAGTCAGGAAGACGCCGAAAACACCATGCGTGCGCTGGCGCGGAAAGAAGGCATTTTCTGCGGCGTTTCATCCGGAGGGGCGGTCGCGGGTGCCCTGCAGCTGGCGCAGAAGGTCGAGAATGCGACCATCGTTTGCATTATCTGCGACCGTGGAGATCGCTATCTTTCGACCGGCGTGTTCAACGACTGAGCCGCTGTTTTCTGGAGCCTCGTGGGAACTTGCTCGCACTGAGCGGTCTTACCGACTAAAATGTGGCCCCATCTTTGAAAGAGCGGGCCGCATCAGACCGGCTGACGCCCGTTCTTTCAGCAATCGTCGCCGGAGGCAAGACAGGAGCGGTTTAAGCCATGGTGAAGGTTCGAGAAGATCATCCGATACGAGAAGATGGCACGGTAGACCTGGATCTCTGGCTGCTGCGGTTGCAGCAGCAGGTTGAGATCAGTGATGTCGAGCAGATCAGGCAGGCGTGTCTGCTGGCCAAGAAGGCCCGCGCCGCTGTTGCCGACTCGGATGACGACTGGGCACAGAATACCGTTGGCAGTTTTCGTACCGGGCTGGAGATGGCCCAGATTCTGGCGGATCTGCAGCAGGATCAGGAAACGCTGGTTGCGGCGATTCTCTACCGATCGGTTCGCGAGCACAAACTGCAGCTGGAGGTCGTACGTGAGCGTTTCGGGCAGACCATTGCCGGCCTGATTGATGGCGTGCTGCAGATGGCCGCCATCGGCAGCCGCAAGAACCCCCGTTCCGATGATGCCGTGCTCGGCACGGGCATCGCCCAGGTCGACAACGTGCGCAAGATGCTGGTGGCGATGATTGATGACGTGCGTGTGGCGTTGATCAAGATTGCCGAACGCACCTGTGCCATTCGTGGCGTCAAGAACGGCGACCGCAAGAAGCGTTACCTGGTCGCGCGCGAGGTGTTCGATATCTACGCGCCGCTGGCACACCGTCTCGGTATCGGCCACATCAAGTGGGAGCTGGAAGACCTTTCTTTCCGTTACCTCAAGCCCAACGACTACAAGCATATCGCCCGCCTGCTGGACGAGAAGCGGTTGGACCGCCAGCTGTTCATCAACCAGGTGGTTGACCTGCTGCGCACTCGCCTGGCCGACGCCCATATTGACGGCGAGGTCATGGGCCGAGCCAAGCATATCTACAGCATCTGGCGCAAAATGCAGCGCAAGAACATCGACTTCAGTCAGGTCTACGATGTGCGGGCCGTGCGTATCCTGGTACCGGAAATTCGCGACTGTTACACCGTACTGGGGATCGTGCACGGTCTCTGGCGCAATATCCCGAATGAATTCGACGACTATATCGCCTCGCCCAAGCCCAACGGTTATCGTTCGCTGCATACGGCGGTATTCGGTCCTGAAGGCAAGGTGCTGGAAGTACAGATCCGAACCTTTTCCATGCATGATGAAGCGGAACTGGGGGTCTGTGCCCACCACCTGTACAAGGGCACCGATACCCAGTCCCGTGGCGATGGCTACGAAGAGAAGATCGCCTGGCTGCGTCAGGTGCTTGAGTGGCATGACGATCTGGGCGATACCGAAGCTCTGAGTGACATGCTGCGGGGTGATGTGGTTCAGGACCGCGTCTACGTGTTCACCCCCGACGGTCATGTGATCGACCTGCCCAAGGGCGCAACCGCCGTGGATTTTGCCTACCGTGTGCACACGGAAGTGGGCCACCGCTGCCGCGGAGCCAAGGTCAACGGCCGCATCATCCCGTTGAACAAGCCGCTGAAGACCGGTGACCAGGTCGAAATCATGACCTCGAAGGAGGAGGCTCCTCGCCGTGACTGGCTAAATGCCAATTACGGTTTTGTCACCACCTCCCGCGCACGGGCCAAGGTGGCACACTGGTTCAAGCTGCAGGCCAAGGAACAGAACGCCGAGGCGGGGCGCGACATTATCCTGCGCGAGTTCCGTCGTCTGGCGCTGGACCCCCAGGCCATCAATCTGGACAGCATTGCGGTTGCCCTGAACTACAAGGCCTCGGAAGATCTCTGTGCTGCGCTGGGGGCTGGTGACCTGCGCCTGTCACAGATCATTCACGAAGCGCAGCGGCAGGTGGAGCCTGAGCGTCCCGAGCCGCAGCTGGATCTTGAGCTGCCGGCCAGCCGAGCGGCACAGGAGCCGCGCAAGGGCGGCAGCGGCATCAATATCCAGGGCGTCGGCAACCTGTTGACCACGCTGGCGACCTGCTGCAAGCCGGTCCCCGGTGACCCGATCATGGGCTATATCACCCAGGGGCGGGGCATCTCCATCCACCATGAGGATTGCCTCAACCTGATGACTCTGCGCGAAAACGAGCCGGACCGGGTGATCAGTGTCGACTGGGGCGAAGAGCACGAACAGACCTATCCGGTGGATATGACCATTGAAGCCTTTGACCGCCCGGGACTCTTGCGTGATGTGATGCTGGTGCTGAGCAACGAGAAGCTCAACATTCTGGCGGCCAACACCCTGACCGATCGCAAGAACAACATGGCCAGATTGACCCTGACCGTGGAGATTCCGCGCCTGGAGCGCTTGGGTCGTCTGATGGACAAGATCAATCAGGTGCCCAATGTGCTCGATGTCCACCGTGAACGCAGTGGAGCGCACTGATGCCGTACGGACTCGATGATCTGATCCGATTGATGGACGCCCTGCGCGACCCTGAATCCGGTTGTCCCTGGGATCTGGAGCAGACCTTCGCGACGATCGTGCCGCATACGCTGGAGGAGGCCTACGAAGTGGCCGACTGCATCGAGCGGGAGGACTGGACTCATCTGCGTGATGAACTGGGCGACCTGCTGTTCCAGGTGGTGTTCTATGCCCGCCTGGCCGATGAACAGCAATGGTTTGATCTGCATGCCATCATCGACCAGTTGGTCGGCAAGCTGATCCGGCGGCATCCGCATGTGTTCCCGAAGGGGACGCTGGACGGCGCCGGCGTCGAGGCCATCGCCGTGGAACAGGTCAATCAGAACTGGGAAGCGATCAAGCAGGAAGAGCGTAACGCCAAGGCACGTGCGGGGGTACTCGACGAAGTGCCGCTCAATCTGCCGGCACTGAGCCGGGCGGCCAAGCTGCAGCGGCGCGCGGCCCTGGTGGGCTTCGACTGGCCCGAGATTTCGGGCGTGCTGGACAAGATCGAGGAAGAGATCGCCGAGCTGCGTCAGGCGCTGGAGCAGGGAGATCTGGACAACGCCCGCGAGGAGGTTGGTGACCTGCTTTTTGCCCAGGTTAATCTGGCGCGCCACCTGGAGATCGAGCCCGAGCAGGCGTTGCGCAACACCAATGCCAAGTTCGAGCGCCGTTTTGGCCATGTCGAGGCTCAGGTCAACGCCGGCGGCCACGACTGGGAACAGCTCAGTCTGGAACAGCTGGACCTCTGGTGGGACGAAGCCAAGGCCAGGGGCCTCTAGCGACCCGCCGGGGTTGCTGTCGACCCCCTTCACAAGACGCACATCTGCCAACGTTAAATTCATACCAAGGGTGCTAACGGTCCACTGTCCGGATCGGTTAGCATCGAAGGCTATGGAACCTGAACGGAGGGGATGGCATGAGTGATCTGCACGAAGCACTGCGTGATGATGTCCGTGTTCTTGGCGAAAGCCTGGGGCGTACCATGGAAACCCACCTCGGCTCGCCGTTTCTGGCACGGGTCGAACATATCCGCAAGCTGGCCAAGTCAGCGCGCCTGACCGAAGATGCCAGCCAGGAGCAGCTGCGCCAGGCACTGGACGACCTCAATGAGGATGAGGTACTGCCGATGGCACGTGCCTTTACTCAGTTCCTCAATCTGGCCAATATCGCCGAAGAACATCACCGCGTGCGCCGACATTTTGAAACCGGTGGCGATGAAGATGCCGATCTGCTGGACGACCTGCTGGGCGAACTGACCGCCTCCGGGCAACCCCCCGACGCCATTCTCGACTGCGTGCAGAATCTCAGTATTGACCTGGTTCTGACCGCTCACCCGACCGAGGTCAATCGCCGGACCCTGATCCAGAAATACGATGCCATCGCCGAGACGCTTAAACAGCGTGACCGGGGCGAGCCGGTACAGACTCGGCTGGATCAGCTGATCAGCCAGATCTGGCATACCAACGAGATTCGGCAGAACCGGCCGACACCGGTGGAAGAGGCGAAGTGGGGCTTTGCCGTGATCGAGAACTCCCTGTGGAGTGCGATGCCGAAGTTCCTGCGTCTGCTGGACGGACGCCTGCATGCTGAACTGGGCGTCAGTCTGCCATTGACCTGCAGCCCCATTCACTTCTCCTCCTGGATGGGGGGCGACCGTGACGGCAACCCCAATGTCACCGCCGCCGTGACCTCGGAAGTGCTGCTGCTGGCGCGCTGGATGGCCGCCGACCTCTATGCCCGGGATGTGGACCAGCTGCGCGCCGAACTGTCGATGCACGCGGCCAATGCCGAACTGCGCCAGCTGACCGACAGCCACCCAGAGCCCTATCGCGAGCTGCTGGGTCGTCTGCGCAATCGCCTGCTGGCAACCCGTAACGGTATTGAGGCATACCTCAAGGGCAACCCCAGCGATCCTGAAGTCTGGATCAGTGACCTGGACGAACTGCGGGAGCCGCTGCTGATCTGTCACCGATCCCTGATCGAATCCGGCATGTCCTGCATCGCCTCGGGCGCACTGGAAGACCTGTTGCGCCGTATTGCCTGCTTCGGTCTGACGCTGGTACGGGTGGATGTGCGCCAGAACGCCGACCGCCATGCCGAGGTGTTCGATGCATTGACCGAGTTCTACCAGCTGGGGCGCTACTCCGACTGGGAGGAGTCCCGCAAGCAGGCGTTTCTGCTGCAGGAGCTGCAATCGCGCCGTCCCCTGTTCCCGCATCACTGGCAACCCGGGGACAACGTGATGGAGGTGATCAACACCTGTCGGGTGATAGCGGCCAATCCCGACTACAGCCTGGGCTCTTACGTGATCTCCATGGCCGGTCAGCCCTCTGACGTGCTGGCGGTGAACCTGCTGCTGCAGGAAGTAGGCGTTGAACACAACATGCGAGTGGTACCGCTGTTCGAGACGCTGGATGATCTGGACAACGCTCCTGACTGCATCGGCGCGCTGCTGGCGGTCGACTGGTATCGCGAGTACATCGACGGTCATCAGGAGGTGATGATCGGCTACTCAGACTCCTCCAAGGACGCGGGCCAGCTGGCCGCCGCCTGGGGGCAGTACCGCGCCCAGGAAGCGCTGACCGAGCTGTGCCACCGTGAAGGCATCCGCCTGACCCTGTTCCATGGCCGCGGGGGGACCGTGGGCCGTGGCGGCGGCCCCAGCCACACAGCCATCCTGGCGCAGCCGCCGGGTTCGGTGGGCGGTAGCCTCAGAGTCACCGAGCAGGGCGAGATGATCCGCTTCAAGTTCGGCATCCCCGAGATCGCCGTGCGCAACCTGACCCTGTATACGGCGGCGGTACTCAAGGCGACTCTCAGTCCGGGACCCGCTCCCGAGCCTGGCTGGCGAAGTCTGATGGACTGCATGGCGGCTTGCGGTATGAAAATCTACCGCTCCCTGGTGCGCGAGGAGCCGCAGTTCGTGCCTTACTTCCGCGCGCTGACACCGGAGCAGGAGCTGGCCAAGCTGCCGCTGGGATCGCGTCCGGCAAAACGCAAGGCCGACGGCGGTGTGGAAAGTCTCAGGGCGATCCCCTGGATCTTCGCCTGGACCCAGACCCGCTTGATGCTGCCGGCCTGGCTGGGCTCGGGGGCCGCGCTGAAAATGGCGGTGGCCGATCAGCAACTGCCGCTGTTGCATGAGATGTATCGTGACTGGCCGTTTTTCCAGTCCTGGATCGATATGCTGGAGATGGTGCTGGCCAAGAGCGACGTCAACATTTCCGCCTACTACGAGCAGCGCCTGGTCTCGCCTGAGCTGCAGGCGCTGGGTTCCAGCCTGCGTCTGCGACTGGAGCAGGCGGTGGAGCAGATTAAACAGATCAAGCAGGAACCAAGGCTGCTGGAAGGCAACAGCGTCATTCGCCAGTCGATCGATGTGCGTAATCCCTATATCGATCCGCTGCACGTGTTGCAGGCCGAACTGCTATTCCGGGATCGCAATCAACCGGACCAGCGTCTGGAGCAGGCCTTGATGGTGACCATGGCCGGGATCTCGGCAGGCATGCGTAATACCGGCTGATGCGCTTGCGGCATAAGGGGGTTGAATCACCTACAGGCTTTGCGTACTCTCGATGCCCTTGTCAACAATCCGGCTGCTGTTAGGTCTAATGTCGAATTGTGTTCACAGGGTCCGGGCGGATAGCCTCAGAGAACCCTGTAGCCAGATTTCGGTGCAGTGGCCAGTGCCAGTGCACCTCAGCTTTACCGATTACTATAACGTTCAGGAGACATGATACATGCGCATTATTCTGCTTGGAGCACCCGGTGCGGGTAAGGGCACTCAGGCCCAGTTCATCACCGAAAAGTACGGCATTCCGCAGATTTCTACCGGCGACATGCTGCGTGCGGCGGTGAAGGCAGGTACTCCGCTGGGCAAACAGGCCAAGGAAGTGATGGATGCCGGCGGTCTGGTATCCGACGATATCATCATTGGCCTGGTCAAGGAGCGTATCGCTGAAGCGGACTGCGCCAACGGCTTCCTGTTTGACGGTTTCCCGCGCACCATCCCGCAGGCGGATGCCCTGAAGGATGCTGGCGTGGACATCGATGCCGTGGTCGAGATCGACGTGGCGGATGAAGAGATCATCAAGCGCATGAGCGGTCGTCGTGTGCACCCGGCCTCCGGCCGTACCTACCATGTTGTCTTCAACCCGCCGAAGGAAGAGGGCAAGGATGATGTCACTGGCGACGAGCTGGTGCAGCGTGAGGATGACAAGGAAGAAACCGTACGTCAGCGCTTGAACGTCTACCATGAGCAGACTGAACCGCTGATCAGCTACTACCGTGGCTGGAACGAAAGCGGCGAAGCCAAGGCACCGGCATATGTATACGTGGAAGGTGTGGGCAGCGTCGATGATATCCGTGACAAGGTGTTCGCCGGCCTGAAGGGCTGATCCGTACCGCTTGTCGAGAAAGCCGCCTGATGGGCGGCTTTTTTATTGGTTTTGCCGCATAATACCCCTCTGTTTTTCCTCTGATCGCACCCTGGGAGTCCCATGAGCCAAACCGATATCTTTGGTCTGCACGCCGTAACCAGCCTGCTCAACCGTAACCCCGGCCGCGTCCGCCGCCTGCTGGTGCAGCAGGGGCGCCGTGACGAGCGTCTGCAAACGTTGCTGGACAAGGCCGAGGCCCAGCGGATCAAGGTGGTCGAGGAGCCCCGGGCGCAGCTGGATCAGCGTACTGGCGGCGGCCGTCATCAGGGTGTGATCGCCGAATGCGAACCGCTCAAGGCGTTGCCGGAGAAGGCGCTGGATGTGTTGCTGGACCATGCCGGCAGTACACCGCTGGTGCTGGTGCTGGACGGCGTCACCGATCCGCACAACCTGGGTGCCTGCCTGCGTACCGCCGATGCCGCCGGTGTCGCGGTGGTGATCGCACCGAAGGACAAGTCCGCGCCGCTGAACGCCACTGTGGCCAAGGTGGCCTGCGGTGCGGCTGAAGTGGTGCCCTATATTCAGGTCACCAACCTGGCGCGTACTCTGCAGTCATTGCAGCAGCGCGGCATCTGGATCACGGGTACAGCAGGCGAAGCGGACGCCAGTGTTTATGAAACCGATCTGACCGGCCCCTGTGCGCTGGTGATGGGCGCCGAAGGCAAGGGCATGCGCCGCCTGACCCGCGAGAACTGTGATCAGCTGATCAACATCCCGATGGCCGGTGAAGTCAGCAGCCTGAACGTCTCCGTAGCGACAGGGGTTTGTCTGTTCGAGGTGGTGCGTCAGCGCCAGCTCAAGGCGACAGACTGAACTGTGAATAGGGCAGGCGGCTCAAAGCCGACCTGCCTGTGGATATGACCGGTTCAATGCAGCAGTTCATCCACATGGGTGGCAATCATCAGCTCTTCGTTGGTGGGCATCACCCGCACTGTTACCGCTGAGTCCGTCGTACTGATGATACCGGCGTTGCGCAGGTTGGCTTCTTCATCCAGCTTGATGCCGAGCCAGCCGCAGCGCTTCAGTACCCGGGCGCGAACATCAGCGTCGTTTTCACCTACGCCGCCCGAGAACACCACCTGTTCTATCCCTTCCAGAGCGGCGCTCAGTCGGCCCATCTCCAGCGCGATACGATAGCAGAACAGGTCTATCGCCTCTTCGGCCTTGGGGTCGTCAGCCTGGTGCAGCGTCTTCATGTCGGAGCTGATACCGGAGATGCCCAGCCAGCCGCTTTCCTTGTAGAGCAGATGCTCCAGTGCATCCGCATCCATCTGTTCTTCGCGCATCAGGTACAGGAGTACGCCCGGGTCCAGGTTTCCGGTACGACTGCCCATCGGCAGGCCTTCCACGGCGGTGAAACCCATGCTGGAGGCGATGGACTGGCCATCACGAATGGCGCACATGCTGGCGCCGGCTCCCAGATGGCAGGCGACGGTTTTGCGGTTGCCAACCCCGGCCAGGGTCAGCTGGCGCTGGATATATTCATAGGAGAGGCCGTGGAAGCCGTAGCGGTGCACGCCCTGGTCAGCCAGTCGACGAGGCAGCGCATAGAGGCGTTCCAGGCGGGGCTGCCGAGCATGGAACATGGTGTCGAAGCAGGCCACGACTGGCAGCTCCGGCGCCAGCCTGCGGCAGGCCTGCACCAGTTTCAGGTTGTAGGGCTGGTGCAGCGGGGCCAGCGGAATCAGCGTTTCCAGATCCGCGAAGGTAGCGTCGTCGAGCAGCAGAGGAACGCTGTACTGATCGCCGCCATGTACGACACGATGGCCGGTGGCGATCAGGCGGGAGTCCGGCAGGTGGGTGTTCACCCACTGCAGCACCTCCTGCAGGCCGAACTGGTGGCGTTCGTCCTGAGGAACGTTACGGCAGTCCAGTTCATGGGCATCCAGCACCTGGTTCTGCTCGTCACGCACCTTGAACAGGGTGGGCTCACCCAGCAGGTTTTCCACCTTGAGATGGATCAGGCAGTGCAATTCGCCACCCTGCAGGGCATAGAGACCGCACTTCAGGCTTGAAGAGCCGCCGTTGACGGTCAGGATGGTATCCATCACTGGCCTCCCTGCATGTGCTTGACCATATATGAAGCCAGCGCACAGGAGGCGAGGCGTCCCAGGGCGCCCTCGGCGCGGCTGGTCAGAATGATCGGTACGCGGGCGCCGAGCGCCAGGCCGGCGGACTTGGCGTCGGCCAGGTAGATCAGCTGTTTGGCGATCATGTTGGCGGCTTCCAGGTCCGGAGCAAGCAGAATGTCGGCATCGCCGGAGACCGGTGACTTGATGTGCTTGTCGATTGCTGCCTGCAGTGAGATGGCGTTGTCGAAGGCCAGCGGGCCGTCGATGATGCCGCCGGTGATCTGTTCACGGTCCGCCATTTTGCACAGTGCGGCGGCGTCGATGGTGCTCTGCATGCTTGGCTTGACCTTTTCCACTGCGGCCAGGACGGCCACCTTGGGCTGGCTGTTGCCCAGCGACTGACAGAAATCGATGGCGTTTTGCACGATATCGCGCTTGATGGTCAGGTCCGGTGTTACGTTGATGGCCGCGTCGGTGATCACCAGCGGTTTGTGGTAATTGGGCACATCAAATACGAAGACGTGGCTCAGACGGCGCTCGGTACGAATCCCCTTGGTCTTGTGGATAACTGCACTGAGCAGTTCAGAGGTCCCCAGGCTGCCTTTCATCAGCGCTTCGGCCTTGGCCTGGCGAATGAGTTCACAGGCGCATTCAGCGGCTTCGTGACTGTGTTCGGTGGCGATGATGCGGTAGGGCGTCAGGTCGATCTGTTCGGCTTCGGCGGCGGCCTGGATCTTGTGTTCCGGACCGACCAGCAGTGGCTCGATCAGTCCCTGTTCGGCAGCTTCAATAGCCCCCGTCAGGCTGTTGTGATCAACCGGGTGAACGACGGCCGTGCGGATCGGACCCGCCTTGCGTGCCTGCTCGATGAAAAATTCGAGCTGATCGTGCATCGGAGGTGTATCGGTGGTGATGGGCGAATCGGCGGCAATCGACATGAACAATCCCTCTCTTGAACGAACCATCAAGCTAAAGTCTTATAATGAACGCATTATGACGCAGTGCAACATAAAGTTGTCGAATAACGCAGGCGGGTTGATCCGGGGCAGAGGATTCAGGCGGGCAGGACCGGGCGGGGAGCCCGGCCGGAGCGGTGGTTATTCCACCGGTGTCTTCAGGGTGTCCTGGTAGGGCGGCCAACCCATCGGCTTGCCGCCGAGCAGGTGCAGGTGGATATGGTAGACCGTCTGACCGCCGTGAGTGTTGCAGTTGAACACCGTGCGGTAGCCGCTTTCGTCAAACCCCTGCTGCCTGGCGATGGTGCTCGCGGCCTGAATCATGTGACCGACCAGTGCCTGGTCTTCATCGGCGATATCGTTCAAGGTGGCAATATGCTTGCGCGGAATGATCAGGCAGTGGAACGGCGCCTGGGGGTTGATATCGCGGAATGCCAGCACCTGATCATCTTCGTACACGACCTCGGCGGGAATCTCGCCGTCGAGGATTTTGCAAAACAGACAGTCCATAACACGCCCTTGTTATCCTTGGATGTAGTTCGGCCAGTATAACCGCCTATGCAATACTCTCAACCGTCAGCTCGTGTGCCTGGGGCGGACAGGCATAGCTCTGCATCACCTCGCCGTCGGGGGTAACCGATTCCAGGCGAATGTCGAAGCCCCAGAGACGATGCAGATGCTTGAGCACCTCGTCAGTGGACTCTCCCAGCGGTTGGCCGTTGTGCATGTAGTGCCGCAATGTCAGCGCCCGGTCGCCGCGCACGTTGACGTTATAGACCTGGATATTGGGTTCGCGGTTACCCAGGTTGTACTGCGCTGACAGGGATTCCCGAATCGCCCGGTAGCCGCGTTCGTTGTGGATCGCATCGACCCTGAGTGTCGGGCGGCTGCTGTCATCCAAAATCGAGAACAGCTTGAGCTCGCGCATCAGGTGCGGTGACAGGAACTGCAGGATGAAGCTCTCATCCTTGTAGTTGCGCATTGCATCCATCAGGGTCTCGCGCCAGTCGCTGCCGGCGATATCGGGGAACCATTCGCGGTCTTCGTCGGTTGGTTTTTCACAGATGCGGCGGATATCCTGCATCATGTTGTAACCCAGGGTGTAGGGGTTGATGCCGCTGAAGTAGGGACTGTCGAACGGCGGTTGATAGATCACGCTGGAGTGGGAGTGCAGGAACTCCATCATGAAACCGTCGGTCACCAGCCCCTCGTCAAACAGCTGATGCAGCAGAGTGTAGTGCCAGAAGCAGGCCCAGCCCTCGTTCATCACCTGGGTCTGTTTCTGTGGATAAAAATACTGGGCGACTTTGCGCACGATACGAATAATCTCGCGCTGCCAGGGCTCCAGCAGCGGGGCGTTCTTTTCGATGAAGTAGAGGATGTTTTCCTCCGGTTCCGCCGGGAAGCGTGGCAGCTTGCCGGCCTCATCGTCGCTCTTGCGTGGAACGGTGGTGTTCCACAGGTCGTTGAGGTGACGCTGAATATACTCCTCTCGTGAGCGCTGACGCTCGCGCTCCTCGGCCGCCGTCAGCGGTCGTGGCCGCTTGTAGCGGTTGACGCCGTAGTTCATCAGGGCGTGGCAGGAGTCGAGCAGCTTTTCCACTTCGTCGACGCCGTGCTTCTCTTCACAGCGGCGGATATAGTTCTTGGCAAACAGCAGGTAGTCGATGATGGCGGAAGCATCGGTCCAGGTGCGGAACAGGTAGTTGCCCTTGAAGAAGGAGTTATGGCCGTAACAGGCGTGGGCGATCACCAGTGCCTGCATGGTGATGGTGTTTTCCTCCATCAGGTAAGCGATGCAGGGATCGGAGTTGATGACGATCTCATAGGCCAGCCCCATGCGGCCCCGCTTGTAGTTCTGTTCGGTTTCGACGAACTGTTTGCCGAACGACCAGTGGTTGTAGTTCAGCGGCATGCCGACCGAGGAGTAGGCATCCATCATCTGTTCCGAGGTGATCACCTCGATCTGGTTCGGGTAGGTATCCAGGCCAAAATCGGCGGCGATGCGGCCGATCTCGCGGTCATAGGCCTCGATCAGTTCAAAGGTCCAGTCGGACCCGGTGGAGATCGGCTGGCGCGCTTTAGGCTGATTCATGGGTTCCCTCCGTGCGTTTCTCGAACAGGCGACGGAATACCGGGTAGATTTCGCCGGCATCGGTAATCTGCTGCATGGCGAACTGCTCCTTGAACACCTCATGTACATGCTCGTACTCGTGCCAGAGGTTCTGGTGCGGCCCGGTGGTGATCTCGACGTAGGCGAAATACTGCGTCTTGGGCAGAATACGTTCGGTCAGAATCTTGCTGCAGGTGGCCGAATCACCATCCCAGTTGTCGCCATCGGACGCCTGGGCGATATAGATGTTCCAGTCGGCGGGCGGATAGCGTTCGTCGATGATATCAGCGCTCAGCGCCAGTGCACTGGAGACGATGGTGCCGCCTGTTTCGCGGGAATAGAAGAATTCCTGTTCATCCACTTCCTTGGCGTGAGTATGGTGGCGCACGAACACCACCTCGATCTGCTTGTAGTTCCGGTTCAGGAACAGGTAGAGCAAAATGAAGAAACGCTTGGCCATATCCTTGATGCTCTGGGTCATTGAGCCGGACACATCCATGACGCAGAACATCACCGCCTTACTGGATGGCATGGGCACGCGCACCATATTGGTATAACGCAGATCGAAATCGTCGAGAAACGGCAGTTTGCGCGAGCTTTTTTCCAGTTCGGTGATGCGTGCGCGCAGCGCGTTGATTTTTTCGTTGCGCTCCGGTGAAGGTGAGGTGTCTTCCAGTGCCCAGAGTTCCTTGCGCAGCGCCCGGATCTGTTGTCGGGTTTCCTTGTCGGTCAGGGCGATGCGGCGGGCATGGGCGGCACGCAGCGAACGCACGATATGCAGTTTTTCCGGTGAGCCGGCACTGGTGAAGCCGGCGCGACGGGTTTCGAAGGTGGTGGCATCTTTCAGCTGCTTGCGCACCATCCAGGGCAACTCCAGATTCTCGAACATGAAGTCGAGAAATTCGTCCTGGCTTATATTGAAGGTGAAATCATCTTCGCCTTCACCCTGGTTGCTGGCCTTGCCCTGGCCGGCACCACCACCTCCGCCACCTTCGGGACGGCGAAACTCATCTCCTTCGACAAACTCCTGGTTACCGGGAAAGATCTTGTGCCGAATACCGCCTTCACCGTGGTGAAAGACCGGCTCGGAGATATCCCGCTTGGGAATGGTTACTTGTCCGCCCTGGTCGATATCCTTGATCGAACGGTCATGTATCGCCTCTTCCACAGCCTTTTTGATGTGCTGTTTGTAGCGACGCAGAAAGCGTTGGCGGTTGACCGTGCTTTTCTTCTTCGCATTCTCTCGGCGATCGATGATATAGCTCATATATCGGGCTCCCGGAGCAGCAGCCACAGTGGCACCGCAGTGCCACAGCTGCGCGGTTCAAGTTCCTTCAGTGTACAGCTCCCTGTTGTGGGCTTACTGCGACTTGCGTACGCGGATATACCATTCGGACAGCAGGCGTACCTGTTTCTCGGTGTAGCCGCGTTCGATCATCCGCTTGACGAACTCGCCATGCTTCTTCTGGTCGTCGGAAGAGGCTTTCGGATTGAACGAGATCACCGGCAGCAGGTCTTCGGTGTTGGCGAACATCTTCTTCTCGATGACGGAACGCATCTTCTCGTAGCTGTTCCACGCCGGGTTCTTGCCGTTGTTGCTGGCGCGGGCACGCAGCACGAAGTTGACGATCTCGTGGCGGAAGTCCTTAGGATTGCTGATGCCGGCCGGTTTTTCGATCTTTTCCAGTTCCTCGTTGATCGCCTGACGGTCCAGAATGTCGCCGGTTTCCGGGTCGCGGTATTCCTGATCCTGAATCCAGAAGTCGGCGTAGGTCACATAGCGATCGAAGATGTTCTGGCCATACTCGGAATAGGATTCCAGGTAAGCGGTCTGGATCTCCTTGCCGAGGAAGTCGATGTATTTCGGCGCGATATATTCCTTCAGGTGACCCAGGTAACGGTCCTGAATGTCGCTCGGGAACTGCTGCTGGCTGATTTCACGTTCGAGCACATACATGAGATGTACCGGGTTGGCGGCGACTTCGGTCGGGTCGAAGTTGAACACCTTGGACAGGATCTTGAACGCGAAACGGGTCGAGAGACCATCCATGCCTTCGTTGACGCCGGCACTGTCCTTGTATTCCTGCATCGACTTGGCGCGCGGATCGGTATCCTTCAGATTTTCGCCGTCATAGATCCGCATCTTCGAGTAGACGCTGGAGTTTTCCGGTTCCTTGATGCGTGACAGCACGGTGAACTGGGCCAGCATATTCAGCGTGTCGGGTGCGCAGGGAGCCTGGTTCAGCGAGCTGTTTTCCAGCAGTTTCTCGTAGATGTGAACCTCTTCCGTGAGGCGGGTGCAGTAGGGCACCTTGACGATATAAACACGGTCGATGAACGCCTCGTTGGTCTTGTTGTTCTTGAAGCTCTGCCACTCGGACTCGTTGGAGTGTGCCAGCAGAATGCCGTCGTAGGGGATGGCGCCCATGCCTTCGGTGCTGTTGTAGTTGCCCTCCTGGGTCGCGGTCAACAACGGGTGCAGCACCTTGATCGGTGCCTTGAACATTTCGACGAACTCCATGATCCCCTGGTTGGCGCGGCAGAGTGCACCAGAGAAGCTGTAGGCGTCCGGGTCGTGCTGTGGATATTCTTCCAGTTTGCGGATATCTACCTTGCCCACCAGGCTGGAGATATCCTGGTTGTTCTCGTCACCCGGCTCGGTCTTGGCGATGCCGACCTGGTCGAGAATGGATGGAAAGAGTTTGACCACCCGGAACTGGGTGATGTCGCCGCCGTATTCATGCAGCCGCTTGACCGCCCAGGGCGACATGATGCCGTTCAGGTAACGACGAGGAATGCCGTATTCCTGCTCCAGAATTTCGGCGTCCTCCTCCGGCTTGAACAGGCCCAGCGGCGACTCGAATACCGGCGAGCCCTTGATCGCGTAGAAGGGAATATGTTCCATCAGGTGCTTGAGGCGTTCGGCAAGTGAAGACTTACCCCCGCCGACAGGGCCGAGCAGGTAGAGAATCTGTTTCTTCTCTTCCAGCCCTTGAGCGGCATGACGGAAATAGGACACGATGTTCTCGATCGCTTCTTCCATGCCGTAGAACTCGTCGAATGCCGGATAACGCTTGATCACCTTGTTGGAGAAGATGCGGCTCAGGCGCGAGTCCAGTGCGGTATCCACAACTTCGGGCTCACCAATCGCCTTGAGCATGCGCTCGGAGGCATTGGCGTAAACTTCCGGTTTCTCCCTGCACAGGTTGAGGTAATCCTGCAGGCTCATCTCCTCCTGCTGGATCGCTGAATAACGGGCCTTGTAGTGGTCAAAGATGCTCATGCTCACCTTCCTGTTATTTGCGCTGGCCACTGATAATTCAAACGCTTATAAACCAGTGGTTCGCGTTCTTCGCTGTTTTCAGTGTAGTCCAGATTGGCGGGAGTCAAGGGCGGAGGACGGTGGAAAAAGGTCGTAAGCGGTTTTGTCCTCCTTAATTCAGACCCTCTATTCAGGGGTACGTTCCGTACCCCTGGATCGTTCATTCTGACAGGGACTGGGTCAGTGCTTGCAGGAAACGGGCCGCCTCGCCTCCGGTTGCAGCGCGATGATCGAACGTCAGCGACAGTGGCAACACGCGATGTACGCACACTTCATTTCCAACCGCCACGGGCTGGCGACGGATTACGCCGGCACCGACGATCGTCACCTGCGGCGGTACGATCACCGGGCTCGCATAGCGCCCCGCCAGGGTGCCGAAGTTGCTCAGGGTGATGGTGGCGCCCTGCATCTCGGCGGGCGGGATGGAGCGTGCCTTGACGTCGGCTCTTAACCGGTTGAGGCCATCACGCAGGTCGTCGAGGCTGCGGTTGCCGATATCGCGCAGCACCGGCACGAACAGTCCCTGTTCGGTATCCACCGCCACGCCAAGGTCGATCCTGTGGTGGGGCCGCCGGGCCAGCTGCTGACCGTCGAACCAGACATTCAGGTCCGGTACCGCCTGGCAGGCCGCCGCGACCGCTTGTATCAGACGCATGGTGATATCCGTACCCTCGGGCCAGTGGTTGATATCGGCGTCCTCGCACAGGGTCACCGGCACCACTTCGGCATGTGACTGCGCCATCGCCCGGGCCATCTGCTTGCGGACCCCTTTCAGCGGCTCGGGGGCGCCGAAGGACTGGTTCAGGTCGGCGGCATGTTCCACATCGCGGGCAGTAACGCGGCCGCCGGGTCCTGATCCCCGGAGCGTTTCCAGGCTGACGCCAAGTCGTTGAGCCAGTGAGCGTACAGCGGGCGTGGTGGTTGAGTGGACGGCTTGACGGCTGCTTGGAGCCGCGCCAATGATGAAGCTTTCGCGCTGGCTCTCCGTATTCTGTGCCTGGCTCAACTGGCCAACCACGGTGCCGCTGTCGGCATCCTCGCCACCGGCAAACTCCACCAGCGGCTCGCCGGTGTGGATGGTATCGCCGGCGGCACCGAACAGGTGAGCAATCACTCCGGCCTGAGGTGAGGGCACTTCGACGATCGCCTTGGCGGTTTCCACCGATACGAGAATCTGGTCAACGTCGACCCTGTCTCCTTCCTGCACGTGCCATTCGACGATTTCGGCCTCGGGCAGGCCTTCGCCCAGATCGGGCAGTTTGAAATATTTCATCCTGAATACTCCATGGTCTCTCTGACTGCGATGAGGATCTCCTCCACATCGGGCAGATACAGCTGCTCATAGCGATAGTAGGGCATCACGGTGTCATCCCCGGTGACCCGCCTTGGTGGTGCCTGCAGGTAAGTGAGCGCCTGCTCGCTCAGGGTGGCGGCGATCTCGGCGCCCATGCCGCCGTGGTGTGGTGCTTCGTGGATGATGACGCAACGGCCGGTCTTGCTGACTGACGCGATCAGGGTGGCATGGTCGATCGGGTTCAGTGTGGCCACGTCGATCACTTCGCAACTGATGCCCTCCTCGGTCAGCTGATCGGCGGCCATCAGGGTTTCCTGCACCATCGCGCCCCAGCTGATCAGGGTGATGTCGTTGCCTTCGCGCAGGGTGAAGCAGGTATCCAGCGGCAAGGCTTCGCCGTTGTCTTCGACCAGTGTCTTGCTGGCGCGGTAGATCCGCTTGGGTTCGAGAAAGACCACCGGGTCATCACAGCGAATCGCCGCCAACAGCAGGCCGTAGGCCCGGGCCGGTGAAGAGGGGATGACAACCCTCAGCCCAGGGATATGGGCGAGCAGGGTTTCGGTGCTTTCCGAGTGGTGTTCGGGCGCGTGAATACCACCGCCGAAGGGCGCGCGCAGCACCATCGGGCAAGCCAGCCGGCCACGGGTGCGGTGGCGCATGCGGGCGGCATGGGCCACCAGATGCTCCATGGTCGGAAAGATGAAGCCCATGAACTGGATTTCGGCCACCGGGCGCATACCCTGGGTGGCCAGACCGACGCTGAGACCGGCGATCATGGTTTCCGCCAGTGGGGTGTCGATGACGCGACGCTCGCCAAAGCGGGCCTTGAGGCCATCGGTGGCACGGAAAACGCCGCCGTTGGTGCCGATATCCTCGCCCAGCAGTACCACGTTCGGATCTTCTTCCAGTGCACGGGCCAGCGCCAGGTTGACTGCGTCCAGCAGGGTGATGGCGTTGTCATTCATGATCGGCTCCTCCCTGTTCACGGCGCTGCTGCCGAGTACGGGCCTGCTCTCGCTGAGCAGCCAGTCCCGGCGGGCACTCGGCATAGAGATAGTTGTACAGTTCGTCCACCCGTTGCGGCTCAATCGCTTGCCAGTCGGTGACTGCGTTTTCGATCAGCTGTTTGGTTTCAGCCTGCCAGGCCTGCTCCCGCGCTTCGTCCCAGAGCCCCTGGCGGTGTAGCCAGTTGCGCAGCCGCGCCACCGGTTCGCGTGCCCAGGCCGCCTTCAACTCTGCGGAGGGGCGGTAGCGGGTCGCATCATCGGCGGTGGTGTGGTCTGACAATCGATAGCTCAGCGCTTCGATAACAGTTGGCCCCTTGCCGGCGCGGGCCCGCTCCAGCGCCTGCCCTACTACTTCATGCAGGGCGATGGCATCGTTGCCGTCCACCTGTTCGCCGCGGATACCGGCCCCCAGCGCCTTCTGCGCGAGTGTCGGCGCGATGCACTGCTTGCTGCGCGGGACCGAGATCGCCCACTGGTTGTTGTTGATGATGAACACCACCGGCAATTGCCAGGCACCTGCCACGTTGATCGCTTCCAGGAAGTCGCCCTTGGAGGTGCCGCCGTCGCCGATCATGGTCAGCACGGCCTGGTGTTCGCCACGCAGTTTCAGTACCGTGGCCACGCCGCAGGCGTGCAGGCACTGGGTGGCGATCGGCACGGCGTTGGGCAGGTCGCGTCCCATCTCCGGTGTGGCACTGCCGCGCTCGTCGCCGCCCCAGTAGAGGAACAGCCGTGAGATCGGCATGCCGCGGATCATCTGCATGGCGTGGTTGCGGTAATAAGGTACCAACACATCCTCGGTCTGCATCAGCGAGGCGCAGACCACGTCGATCGCTTCGGCCCCAAGCAGCGAGGCGTAGGTGCCCATCTGGCCGGTGCGCTGCAGGCTGATCGCCTTGGTATCGAACTGACGGGCCAGCACCATCTGCTGGTAGTAGCCAACCCAGGGCTGGTCGCCACAGGCCCAGTCGGGCATCTCGCCCAGTGGCGATCCACTGTCATCCAGATAGCGCGTCAGGCGGATTTCGCCCTGATAGCTGATCTCATGCATGGCGGCGCTCCTGTACAGGCTCGGGTGTGGCCGCGGCCTTGAGCAGTGCCTCGGCGTGCAGGTCGGCCACATGGTGTACCGACTGGTCGGTGCGATCGGCCTCGTTGAACAGGTGGGTCAGGGTACTGCCGATTTCTCGGATCTTGGCATCGCGTTGCTCACCATCGATGCCGGCATGGTGCAGGGCCACGTGAATAAGTCCGCCGGCATTGATTACATAGTCGGGGGCGTAAAGGATGCCGTGAGCACGCAGGCGGTTGCCATCCTCATCAACGGCGAGCTGGTTGTTGGCGCTGCCGGCGACGATGGCGCACCTGAGGCGCGGGATGGTGTCTGCATTGAGAATGGCGCCGAGTCCACAGGGACTGAACACGTCGACCTCGGCATCATAGATTTCATCCGCCGGCACGGCCCGGGCGCCGAACTGGTCGACACAGGCTTGCACCCGGACGGGGTCGATATCGGCCACGACCAGGCTGGCACCGGCATCATGCAGCATCGACGCCAGGGCATGACCGACATGGCCGAGTCCCTGAATGCTGATACTGAGTCCCGCAAGTGAATCACGTTCCAGGCGGTGCCGAACGGCGGCCCTGATGCCCTCGAATACGCCGAGGGCGGTGTGCGGCGACGGGTCACCGCTGGCGCTGGTGCAGCTGACGAAGCGGGTGGTCGTTTCGATGATATCCATGTCGCTGACCTCGGAGCCGCTGTCCATGGCGGTGATGTAGCGGCCACCCAGTTCGTCGACAAAACGGCCGAACGCCTGCATCAATGCGGTGCGGTCATAGTCGCCTTCGGGTTGGATGACAACCGCCTTGCCGCCGCCATGAGGCAGGCCTGCCAGAGCGGCCTTGTAGCTCATGCCGCGAGCCAGGCGCATGGCATCGGTAATGGCATCCTGTTCACGGGCGTAATGAATGAAACGGCAGCCGCCGATGGCTGCGCCTCGTGCGGTGGAGTGAATGGCGATAATCGCCCTCAGGCCGCTCGCCGAGTCCAGGCCGAAATGGAGATCGGTCAGGCCGGCGTTTTCCATCTGCTTCAACATGACGGGGTCCTCCGCGGGTTAAGCCAAGCCGGAAAACGGGTATAAAAATCGGCGATGTCGAATCTTGTGGATCGCAGCGCCGTTATCTTTGGAATAGCACAGCCGTGGGCAAAGTACAGCTTGAGGATCAAAGATTTACTGTGGATAAAATCGGCGTGTGCAAGTGCAAAAAGGCGGCATGGGAGGGGGAATCGATATCCCTGCTTCAGTGTTGGCCTGAATTGGTGCGCTGCAGCGATTGGGGTGAGAAATCATTCAGGATCAAGGCCCAGGGACGGGGCAGCGGCGGTGTCGGGGTGGAGGACAATGCCGGAGGGGAGGAGGGGACGACGGTATTTGCAGAGACTTCTGCTCCCTGCAGCACCTGTTTGCGCTGAGCCAGCCAGCGCTTGACCTCGGCCAGCAGGCTCATCAACTCTTCATCACTGAAGCGGTTGACGGGAG
Organism: uncultured Marinobacterium sp.; assembly: GCA_963676805.2. Classification (GTDB taxonomy): domain Bacteria; phylum Pseudomonadota; class Gammaproteobacteria; order Pseudomonadales; family Balneatricaceae; genus Marinobacterium. The sequence continues at coordinate 74,445 of CAXXYA010000002.1, forward strand.
CCAGGGGATCACGCAATGCCTGTACCGGCAACGCCGGGGCGGCGCAGTCGAACGCCTGATCATCGCCCGAGCGCAAACAGTAGCCGTCGGCGGCTGTTGGAGTCTTGGGGGACAGTACGTTCGGGCTGCACCCCGCCAGCGTCAGTGCCAATGCCAGAGCCGGAACTCCCTGTAGGGGTCTGAGCGGCATCCCGCCTCCTTGGGTTTAAAGTGCGGCAACAGAAAGTGCCATGGCGGCGACGATCAGGGCGCTTCCGGTCAGACGCTGCTGCCAGAGCATGGCGACCGGATCGGCAAAGCGGCGGCGCAGGCTGGCGGCCAGTCCACTGTAGCCGGTCATGACACACATATCGATGCCCAGCAGTGTAGCACTGATCAGCAGCAGTTGGGTCTGCTGGGGATAGGTTGGGTCGATGAACTGTGGAATCAGCGCGACCAGAAACACCACGCCCTTGGGGTTGGTGATATTGACCAGTGTTGCCTGCCAGTATCGGGTGACGCCTGGTGCGGCTATCTGGGACTCGATATCCGCACTTTGTCGCTGACGCCAGAACTGGATGCCGAGCCAGATCAGGTAGGCGACACCGACCCACTTGATCAGCTGGAACAGTTCCGGGGAGGTGGCGATCAGGCTGCCGAGGCCTATCGAGACGACCATAATCTGTATGGCATAGCCGGTCATCAGACCCAGGGTGGTCCAGACGGAACCACGAACCCCATAGGTCAGGCCGGCGCTCATGGCGGTGGCGGCACCGGCACCGGGCGACAGGCTGATCAGTACGGCGGTGCCCAGCAGGGTGATCCAGATCTCAAAGCTCATCACTCATTCCTCAGGAACGCAAACAGCCGCCCGAAGGCGGCTGTTTCAACACTCGAAAGGGCTTAACCGTTCTCGCGTGCGATCGCGCGGTAAGCGATATCCGTACGGAAGTAGGCATCCTTCCAGCTGACCGCTTTCAGCAGCTCGTAGGCGCGCTGCTGAGCTTCGGTCACGCTGTTACCCAGCGCCGTGACGCAGAGCACACGACCACCGGCGGTGACCACGTTGCCGTTGTCGTCCAGCTTGGTGCCCGCGTGGAAGATCTTGCTGCCTTCCGGGCAGGACGCCGGCAGGCTGATCACGTCACCCTTGGCGTAGTCGCCCGGGTAGCCACCGGCGGCCATGACGACGCCGACCGACTTGCGTTCGTCCCACTCGGCGGTGGTCTGATCCAGCTTCTTGTCCAGCGCCGCCTGGCAGAGTTCAACCAGAGAGGACTTCAGACGCAGCATGATCGGCTGGGTCTCGGGATCACCGAAACGGCAGTTGTACTCGATCACTTTCGGCGTACCGTCGGCCATGATCATCAGACCGGCGTAGAGGAAACCGGTGTACTCGTTGCCTTCCGCTTTCATGCCGTTGACGGTTGGCATGATCACTTCGTCCATCACACGCTGGTCGATCTCGGCGGTCACCACGGGTGCCGGCGAGTAGGCGCCCATGCCGCCAGTGTTGAGACCGGTGTCGCCGTTGCCGACGCGCTTGTGGTCCTGGCTGGTCGCCATCGGCAGCACATTGTCGCCGTCGACCATGACGATGTAGGAGGCTTCCTCGCCGTCGAGGAACTCTTCCACGACCACGCGGCTGCCCGCGTCACCGAAGGCGTTGCCGGCCAGCATGTCGCGGATGGCGTCTTCGGCTTCTTCCAGGGTCATCGCCACGATCACGCCTTTACCCGCGGCCAGACCGTCGGCCTTGACCACGATCGGTGCGCCTTTTTCACGCACGTAGGCCAGCGCCGGCTCGATCTCGGTGAAGTTCTGATACTCTGCCGTCGGGATCTGCTGGCGGGCGAGGAAGTCCTTGGTGAACGCCTTGGAGCCTTCCAGCTGGGCCGCACCGGCGGTCGGGCCGAAGATCGGCAGACCTGCTTCACGGAAACGGTCAACCACGCCGGCGACCAGCGGGGCTTCAGGGCCGACGATGGTCAGGGCGACGCTGTTGTCACGGGCGAAGGCGACCAGCGCCTCCAGGTCCATGACGTCGATGGCGACGTTTTCCAGCTTGTCTTCAGTGGCGGTGCCGGCGTTGCCCGGCGCCACGAATACACGTTCTACGGCCGGGTCTTTCGCTGCGGCCCAGGCCAGAGCGTGCTCACGACCGCCGGAACCGATAACCAGAATATTCATGTTCAGGTCCTTGTCTTGATTAGTGGCGCTCTTAATGGCGGAAGTGGCGCATGCCGGTGAAGACCATCGCCAGGCCGTGCTCGTCGGCGGCGTCGATCACTTCCTGGTCGCGCATGGAACCGCCCGGCTGGATCACCGCAGTGATGCCTGCTTCGGCAGCGGCGTCGATGCCGTCACGGAACGGGAAGAAGGCGTCGGAAGCCATGACGGAGCCCGGTACGACCAGACCTTCGTCAGCCGCTTTGATGCCGGCGATCTTGGCGGAGTAGACGCGGCTCATCTGGCCGGCGCCGATACCGATGGTCTGGCCGTCTTTGGCGTAGACGATGGCATTGGATTTGACGTACTTGGCCACTTCCCAGCAGAACAGCAGGTCGCGGATCTCCTGTTCGTTGGGCTGACGCTGGGTGACGATCTTCAGCTGGGAAGCATCGATCATGCCCAGGTCGCGGTCCTGTACCAGCAGGCCGCCGTTGACGCGCTTGTAGTCGAAACCGTGCACACGCTCCTTGTGCCACTCGCCGCAGGCCAGCAGGCGAACGTTCGGCTTGGCGGCGACGATGTCGGAGGCTTCCTGAGAGACGGTCGGGGCGATGATCACCTCAACGAACTGACGGTCGACGATCGCCTGAGCGGTCTTGCCGTCCAGCTCGCGGTTGAAGGCGATGATGCCGCCGAACGCGGAGGTCGGGTCAGTCTGGAAGGCGCGGTTGTAAGCTTCCAGAATGTCGCTGCCAACGGCTACGCCACAGGGGTTGGCATGCTTGACGATGACACAGGCCGGTTCCTGGAACGGCTTGACGCATTCCAGTGCGGCATCAGTGTCGGCCACGTTGTTGTAGGACAGTGCCTTGCCCTGCAGCTGACGAGCGGTTGCCACGCTGGCTTCTCCCGGGTTGGCTTCGACGTAGAAGGCCGCACGCTGGTGCGGGTTCTCGCCGTAGCGCATGTCCTGCGCCTTGATGAACTGGGTGTTGAAGGTGCGCGGGAAATCGGCCGGTACTTCCTCGTCGCCTTCGATTACGGCGCCCAGGTAGTTGGCGATCATGCCGTCGTAGGCGGCGGTGTGTTCGAACGCCTTAACGGCCAGGTCGAAGCGGGTTTTCAGGCCCAGGCCGCCGTTGGTCTTGAGTTCGGCGATGATGCTGTCGTAGTCAGTTGCATTGACGACGATGGCAACATCCTTGTGGTTCTTGGCGGCAGAGCGCACCATGGTCGGACCACCGATGTCGATGTTCTCGATCGCCATCGGCAGGTCGCAGTCCGGGCGGGCGATGGTGGCGGCGAACGGGTAGAGGTTGACCACAACCATATCGATCGGCTGGATGCCGTGTTCACCCATGATGGCGTCGTCGGTGCCGCGACGACCGAGGATACCGCCGTGTACTTTCGGGTGCAGGGTTTTGACGCGGCCGTCCATCATTTCCGGGAAACCGGTGTAGTCGGAGACTTCAACCGCCGGGATGTTGTTTTCGCACAGCAGCTTGTAGGTGCCGCCGGTGGAGAGGATCTCGACACCCTCGGCGCTCAGGGCCTGTGCGAATTCGACGATGCCGGTTTTGTCCGACACGCTGATCAGCGCGCGGCGGACAGGGGTAGTGTTCTGTTCAGACATGGTTTGCGTTCCCGTTCAAATGAATTCTTACAGCAGGCCGTACTGCTTCAGTTTCTTGCGCAGCGTGCCGCGGTTCAGGCCCAGCACCTCGGATGCCTTGGTCTGGTTGTCCTTGGTGTAGGCCATCACGCTCTCAAACAGCGGTGCCTCGATTTCGGACAGAACCATCTGATAGACATCGGTAACAGGCTGACCGTCCAGCTGCTTGAAGTAGCTGGTCAGTGACTGGTGCACGGTATCACGCAGAGTCTGCTGCGGAATCTGCGCCTGTGCGCTGTTGTTCGTCTGTTTCAAGTCTTTGGTATCCACTGTACTTCTGTACCCAATCCAGGGATCAGGCGACTTCATGCCGGGCTGCGAAGAACGCATCCACGGCATTCACCTGATCTGATGCTGTTTCAAGTTGATTAAATCTTTGCCGAAAGCCCCGGTTGTCAGTGCCGCTTTGCAGGTACCAGCCCACATGCTTGCGGGCGATACGCACACCCAGATAATCGCCGTAGAAAGCGTGCAGGGCGTGCAGGTGCTCACGCAGGATAGTGTGCTGGCTAGCCAGGTCCGGTTCTGGCTGGAGTTCCCCGGTGCGCAGATAGTGATCGATCTGGCCCAGCAACCAGGGGCGTCCCTGGGCCGCGCGGCCGATCATCACCGCATCGGCACCGGTATGTTCCAGTACCTGAGCTGCTTTTTGTGGCGAATCAATATCCCCGTTGGCGAACAGCGGAATACGGATCGTCTCGCGGATGCGGGCGATGGTGTCGTATTCGGCGTTACCCTGGTAGCGGTCGGCGCGGGTGCGTCCATGTACGGCCAGCGCGGCGATGCCGGCGTTTTCCGCCATTTCGGCGATGCGAACACCGTTACGGGTTTCAGGACACCAGCCGGTGCGGATCTTCAGCGTGACCGGTACGTCTACGGCAGAGACCACTGCCTGCAGAATATCGTTGACCAGTGTTTCATCGCGCAGCAATGCCGAGCCGGCGGCCTTGTTGCAGACCTTCTTGGCCGGGCAGCCCATGTTGATGTCGATGATCTGGGCACCATTGCTCACGTTGAGCCGGGCGGCCTCGGCCATCATCTCCGGATCGCCGCCGGCGATCTGGATTGAGCGAGGTTCGGCTTCACCGGTGTGATCCAGGCGGAAACTGGATTTGCGGGTATGCCAGAGGCGGCTGTCGGACGTCACCATTTCGGAGACGACCAGCCCGGCACCCATACGGCGGCAAAGCTGCCGGAAGGGGCGATCGGTTACCCCGGCCATGGGGGCCAGAATCACCCGACTGTCAATGCTGTATGGGCCGATCCTGAACATGCCACATCCTGTCAAAAGGGTAAAAGAAACTCTATTCGCTGCATTGCTGCAACAAATTCAGGGTTAACTTTCGGAAGGTGGGCAATGATACTCTTTCGGCCACTTAGGGCCAACCATTTCTGATGAAAAAATGATCTATTTTGCGCTTGCCAAAAGGGCTGGAGTCAGCTTCAACTCGTAGCTGACGCCACGGCGGCCGGGCGCGGCCAGTTCCAGTTCGATCTGTACCGGTTGTCCGCTGGGCATACGCAGGGGATCTACGCTGCTGGTGTCCAGATACTCGTTGGGCTGGAAGATACGCTGTGCGACCAGACGGCCTTTGAGGTCGGTAAACCTCAGTTGCAGGCCTGGCCATGGCTGGCTGAAGGCAGCCTGGTTCTCCAGTAACACGGTGGCACTGAGGGCATCACTGTATTTGGGGTGGGGCTGCAGGTGCAGTCCCTGATTGTCGATCAGGGAAAGAGCGCTTTGCGTCAGCGAGCAGTCGACCTGTTCGCACAGCAGGGCATAGACACTGCCCAGTTCGGGGTACTGAGCCAGGCGAGCGCGCTCGAACCAGAGCAGCTGGGCTGCCAGCGCCAGCGCCGCGGCCAGACTGAGCAGCAGCCAGCCGGTGGTGGCGACCGGGTTGTCGTTGCTGCCTGTTGTGTTGAAGGCGATCGGCTCGGCGCGGAAGGGTAGCGGGGCTGCTGCATTGGCTGCTGCAGGCAGGGAAGACGAGTCTTCAGTCGGGCGTTCAGCTTCGCGCTGTTCCCGGGCTTGAGCCCGCGCCTCTGTTTTCTCTGTGCCGGCCGTTTGCGAAGGGGCAGGGGAATTGCCCGCCGCTTCGCTGCTGGCCTGCTCCGGGGGGATTGGAGAAGAGGAAACGGAAGCGGCCGGTTGTAAGTCATGGCCTGTTGCCGGGGGCAAAGAGGCCTCGGCATCCGACAGGGCATGTACCCGGGCGTCAAATACGCACAGGCAGGCACCACAACGCACCTGTCCCCGTGCCAGCTTCAGCTGGCCATCGGTTACCCGAAAACGGGCGTGACAATCGGGGCAGCGCGTTATAACCAAGTATCAGCTCTCCTGCTTCCGGGTACCGCTGATGCGTATCCAGCCTTCACGCTCACCCGGGGCATCCATATCAAACCACTGGCTGTAGGCGGATACTATCTCATCTGCCTGTTGGGACAACAGTCCTGAGAGGAGAATTCGGCCGCCTGCACGCACCCGTGCAGCGAGTGTGGGAGCAAGCTCGCACAGCGGGCCTGCGAGAATATTGGCCACCAGCAGATCGGCTTCGATCAGTGGTGCATCCAGAGGCAGAAAGGCATCCAGAGCCGTGCCGGGCAGTTTGTTGCGCTCCAGGTTGTCGCGAGTTGCGGTCAGGGCCTGGGGGTCGATATCCACCGCCTGGACATGGCGAGCGCCGAGCAACAGGGCGGCAATGCCGAGAATGCCACTGCCACAGCCGTAATCGACTACCTGCTTGCCGTCGAGGTCCTGGGCGTCCAGCCACTCCAGGCAGAGTGCCGTTGTCGGGTGGGTGCCGGTACCGAAGGCCAGGCCGGGGTCCAGCATCATGTTGACCGCATCGGGCTGCGGGGCCTCACGCCAGCTGGGGCAGACCCAGAGGCGGCGACCGAATTGCATCGGATGGTAGCTGTCCATCCATTCCCGTTCCCAATCCTTGTCTTCCAGGATCTCGGCCTTGAACTCCGGCAGCGGGTTCTGGTTGGAAGCCAGTTGTTGCTGGGCGGTCTGCAGCAGATCCAGGGTTTCGCGCAGGTCATGCTCGGCGGCAAAGAGTCCGGTTACGACGGTAGAATTCCACAGCGGCGTCGTGCCCAGGTCCGGCTCGAAGATCGGCTGATCGGCCGCGTCCTGATAGGTAACGGCGGCACAGCCGGCGGCCAGCAGCAGGTCTTCATAGGCCTCGGCCTGTTCGGGCGGAATGGAAACTTTGATCTGTAGCCAGGGCATGGAGTGGCTCCTATTACTCGGTAGTCCAATTATGTAACAAATACGCGACAGATTAAATCCGGCGGTGTCCAACTTGTCAGTATAGATACTGGTCAGTTCGGGAGGTGCAGAACCTGGAGTTGCGTACAGGGTGGGAAAAGCAGCCCGGCTGTCCGGGCTGCTGAGGGCCTGATTAGAGGCCGAGTTTCTTCTCAAGGTAGTGGATGTTGACACCACCGTGAGCGAAGTTGGTATCGCGCACGATATCCTGATGCAGCGGGATGTTGGTCTTGATCCCTTCGATCAGAGTCTCATCCAGGGCGCCTTCCATGCGGGCCAGAGCTGTTTCACGGTCATCCGCGAACGTGATCAGCTTGGCGATCAGCGAGTCATAGTGCGGCGGCACACTGTAACCGCTGTACAGGTGGGAATCGACGCGTACGCCGTTGCCGCCTGCCGCATGGAAATGCGTGACCTTGCCGGGGCTCGGCATGAAGGTCTTCGGATCTTCGGCGTTGAGACGGCACTCGATGGAGTGGCCGCGCAGCTTGATGTCGTCCTGGGTGTAGGACAGCGGCAGGCCGGAAGCGATGCGCAGCTGTTCCTTGACGATATCCACACCGGTCACCATTTCGGTCACCGGGTGCTCAACCTGAACACGGGTGTTCATCTCGATGAAGAAGAAATCGCCATCTTCGTACAGGAACTCGAAGGTGCCGGCGCCGCGGTAACCGATCTCGACGCAGGCGTCGACACAGGCCTGGAGCACCCTGGCGCGGGCCGCTTCATCGATCATCGGTGCCGGGGCTTCCTCGACCACCTTCTGGTGACGGCGCTGCATGGAGCAGTCGCGGTCGTACAGGTGGATGGCGTTGCCCTGGCCGTCGGCCAGTACCTGCACTTCAACGTGGCGCGGCTTCTCGAGGAACTTTTCCATGTACACGGTGGCGTCACCGAAGGCGGCAGCCGCTTCGGACTTGGTCACCTGTACGGCGTTGCCCAGATGCGCTTCGGTGTGCACCACACGCATGCCGCGACCACCACCGCCGGCGGCAGCCTTGATGATCACCGGGTAGCCGATGCGGCGGGCGATCTTGTAAAGCTCTTCGGTATCTTCCGGCAGCGGGCCGTCGGAGCCCGGTACGGTCGGTACGCCAGCCTTCTTCATCGCTTCGATCGCGGACACCTTGTCGCCCATCAGGCGGATGGTGTCGGCACGGGGACCGATGAAGGTGAAGCCGGAACGTTCCACCTGCTCGGCGAAGTCGGCGTTCTCGGCCAGGAAGCCATAACCCGGGTGGATACCCACGGAGTCGGTTACCTCGGCGGCACTGATGATCGCCGGGATATTCAGGTAGCTCTGCGGTGACGGCGCCGGGCCGATACAGACCGCTTCGTCGGCCAGACGAACGTGCATCAGGTCGCGGTCCGCTACGGAATGAACCGCCACGGTCTTGATGCCGAGCTCCTTGCAGGCGCGGAGGATACGCAGCGCGATCTCACCACGGTTTGCAATCAGCACTTTATCCAGCATAGTGAAAATCCTTGGTCAGCAATCAGGCGATGGTGATCAGCGGCTGGTCGAACTCGACCGGCTGGCCATCTTCGGCCAGGATGCTTTCGACCACGCCGGACTTGTCCGCTTCGATCTGGTTCATCATCTTCATCGCTTCGACGATGCAGATCACGTCACCGGCTTTCACGCTCTGACCCACTTCAACGAACGGAGCGGAAGTCGGAGACGGTGCACGGTAGAAGGTGCCGACCATCGGTGAACAAACGGCATGACCTGCAGGAGCAGCCGGCTCTGCCGGTGCTTCAGCAGCCGGAGCGGCAGCTGCCGGAGCCGGAGCGGCTACCGGTGCAGCCATGACCGGAGCCGGAGCTGCTGCAACAACGCTGCCGCCACGGCTGATGCGGACGGACTCTTCGCCTTCCTTGATCTCGATTTCGTTGATGTTGGATTCTTCCAGCAGCTCGATCAGTTTTTTGACTTTGCGAATATCCATACTAAGACGGCTTCTCTGATTCAGATGTTTTAGGGTGACTCTATCGAATCAAGCCGGTGTCAACGCCAGGCGCTGATGGGCGGCTTCCAGTGCAAATTGGTACCCGGCAGGGCCGAGTCCGCAGATGACACCCACGGCCTTGTCCGACAGGTAGGAGTGCTGACGGAAGGGTTCGCGGGCATGCACATTCGACAGATGAACTTCGATAAAGGGTATACCGACACCCAGCAGGGCATCGCGTATGGCAACACTGGTATGGGTAAAGGCGGCCGGGTTGATGATGATGAACTCGGTGCCCTGAGCGGGAGCCTGATGGATCCGCTCGATCAGTTCAAACTCGGCGTTGCTCTGGAAGCATTCGGTCGAATGTCCCAGCGACCTGGCATGAGACTGGATCTGCTGCTCGATTTCCGCGAGTGTGGTTGCACCATAGATGCCGGGCTCCCGGGTTCCGAGAAGGTTCAGATTGGGACCGTTCAAAACCAGGATGTGAGCCATGCAGATGCTCCGCAAGATCGTTATTGCCAGGGGATAAAACCAAGGCCGCTAGTGTGCATCAAACTGAAAACCCTGTCTATGCTGTTGCATCAATTTTCGGTCGTTAGCGGCCAGTTTGGCGAAGATAGCCTGATATAGGCCGGCATCCTGTCGATTGATGGTGACGGTCTTGCCGTCCATGTCATTAGGCACTCTGTCTGAGCGTGTTTAAATAAAGTACGGATGCTCGGTCAAGGGTTGCTTTCCCCCTTCTGAATCCGGACCGCCTGCTAGACTGAGAAACAGAGGATTCACCAGCGGTTTTCCCGGTACGGTCAACAAGGAGAAGGTGTCATGGTGGTGTCGCTGTTTTGCCGGATCATCATTATGCTGGCGCTGCTGTCATCAATCTTGCTGATTCTGCCTGGCGTTGAGGATATCTACTCCGTTCGCCGTATCATCCAATTGAGCATCACGGCCTTTCTGGTGTTCTCACTTCTCTTTAACCGCACCTTCTTTGGCTGTTATGGCCGTGAAGTGTTGCTAATCGTGTTGCTTGCCGTGCTGGCGCTCCTTTCGAGTGTGCTCTATGCCAGCAGTGAATTTTATCTTGCCGATGTGTTCCTGATGCCCTTCTGGCTGCTGGGCGTGTTGGCACTTGCCAGCTGGATGAGACAGGTGCATCTGGACCGGTTGATTCGTTTTACGCTTATCTCTCTGGTGATACTCGAGTTTCTATATGCCTGCCTGGCGCTTTTTCTATATCAAAGTCTGCTGCGTACCGGGGAAGCCAACCTTGCTGAATCGCTGCCCTGGGGGTATCACAATATCCGTTTCTGGGGGCATACGGCGACCTGGCTGTTGCCGTTGATGCCACTGGCCTTAAAGTTGAAGTTGCCGGTATTGCCGAACTTCTGGCGTCCGGTCGTCTATCTTTCGGCCGGTGTAATGGTCTGGCTGGTGCTGCTCAGTATGGCGCGGGGAACCATGCTGGCGCTTGTCGTTGCAACCTTTGTTGTGGGCCTGCTGGCGGGGCGTGCGCTATTGGGTTGGCTCACTGCAATGGTTCGCTTTGTGGCGTTTGGAGGCGTGCTGTGGCTGCTGTTGTCATGGTTGATACCGTTACTGGTATTCGGTGATGAGATGGCACATAAGGCTGTGCACTTTACCAGCTCTGGACGCATTCCTCTGTGGTTGGAGGCGTGGCAGATGAGCCTTCAAAATTTTCCGTTGGGGATGGGGGGGCAGTCCTGGATTACGCATGAAGTTATTACGACGGAATATGCGGCTTCCCCCCGGTTTGGTCATCCGCACAATATGTATCTGCAGTGGGCGGCCGAGTACGGTTGGTCATATCTGGTTGTGTTGGGGGGATTCTGGCTTTTGGCTCTTGGACGGCTTCGTTTGTACACGCGCTTGCGTACGGCAAGGCACGGTGATGCTGCTGACTCAGAGGTAAGAACTGCGTTACTGATCTCTTTCATGGGAGCTTGCTTCCATGCATTTTTTTCTGCCGTATTTTGGGCGCCAGCCTCTATGTTGTTGGGCATGATTATTTCCGCGCTGCTGCTGGCCAGTTTTAGTCAACGCGAAGGTGCCGGTGTGACCGGGGTCTCCCAGTCGTTATGGTTGCAGCGTACAGGCGCTGTGCTGGTAACGCTGGTGATGCTGTTCTGGCTGGCGGCGGTGGGAGAGTACTTTCAGGGCATGAGAGCGGATCGTGATGCAAGTGGCTATGGCGACGTGCTTAAGCCACGTTTCTGGTTGCACGGTGATTTCCCTTAGCGGAAGTGGTGCAAGGAACTCAGCGATAAGCCGGAATTGAAGTGCCTATATGGAATCCTGCTGTATATGTCAGGAGGGCGTATCTCACCATGTGTCATGTGCGCTGCGAGACTGTGCTGCAATTGACCGGTTTGCAGAAATTCGCCATAGTGCAATGCAGCATTCAGCCCCGCCGTTACTGAGGGGCGTCAGAGTATCAAGGAGACTTGGGTGGAGCGTTTAGAGCGGATCTGGTTAACCTTGTGGGACAGCTTCAATTCGGCCCGCAAACTCAAACTTGTTTTGGCCGCGATTCTGGCCTGGTTACTAATTGCCGCAGTTTTCGGTTTCTTTTGGAGTTTCGAGCCCGATCGCTTCAGCGTTAGCGAGCAGGCACAACAGCAGACGCAGATGGAAGTGCCGGTAACCGGTGCCCACACGGTTTCGACCCTTATTCATCTGACCGAAACCCTGCTCGAAAAGCCGGGTGGCTATATCAGCAATGACATGACGCCGCCGGGCATCTGGCTCGATAATATGCCGGCCTGGGAATTCGGAGTACTGGTGCAGGTGCGTGACATGAGTCGTGCGCTGCGCAAGAGTTTCAGTCGTTCCCAGTCGCAGTCCACCGAGGATCCCGCCCTGGCCAAGGCCGAGCCGCTGCTGCACTTTGATCATCGCAACTGGATTCTGCCCGCCAGCGAGAGCGAATACCGCAAGGCGTTGAAGCAGCTGTATGACTACCGACAGCGCCTGGCCGACAGCGAGCAGCCGGATGCCCAGTTCTATGCACGTGCCGACAACCTGCGCGACTGGCTGGGGGATGTATCGACTCGTCTGGGTAGTCTGTCCCAGCGCCTCAGTGCCAGCGTCGGCCAGCGCCGTATCAATACCGACTTGGCTGGCGACAGTGCCGGTCGCCAGGCGACCGAGGCCAGTGACGAGCTGGAGATCAAGACGCCCTGGATGCAGATCGACAATGTGTTTTATGAAGCCCGAGGTACATCCTGGGCGCTGATCCACATGCTGGAAGCGGTTGAGCGTGATTTCGGTGATGCGTTGGACAAGAAAAACGCTCGCGCCAGCGTGCGCCAGATCATCCGGGAACTCGAAGCGACCCAGTCCACCATCTGGAGCCCGATGATCCTCAATGGTACCGAGTTCGGTTTCCTGGCCAACCATTCACTGGTGATGGCCTCCTATATTTCGCGGGCCAATGCCGCGATCATCGACCTGCGTGACCTCCTGTCCCAGGGATAAGTCGGAGAGCAAGCCTGTTATGCGCAGAGTGGTATTCAATCAGAAAGGCGGTGTCGGCAAGTCCAGCATCGCCGTGAATCTGGCGGCGATCAGTGCCAGTCGGGGCCTTCGTACCTTGGTGGTAGATCTGGACCCCCAGTGCAACTCTACCCATTACCTGCTGGGCGATGATTCCAACCAGCCACAGACCGATGCCTACGGCTTTTTTGAACAGGCGCTGAGCTTTCAGCTCAAGCCCCGTGCCGCGGACGAATTTGTCCATGCGACGCCGTTTGATAACCTGGCTTTGCTGCCGTCGCATCCGGAGCTGGGGGATCTGCAATCCAAGCTGGAGAGCAAGCACAAGATCTACAAGCTGCGCGATGCTGTCGATCAGCTGGCGCAAGAGTACGACGCCATCTATATCGATACGCCGCCGGCGTTCAACTTCTTCACCCTGTCGGCCCTGGTGGCTGCCGAGCGCTGCCTGATCCCCTTTGATTGTGACGAATTCGCACGCCAGGCGTTGTATAACCTGCTCAACAACGTGCGCGAGACCCAGGCGGATCATAACGACCGGCTGCAGGTCGAGGGCATAGTGGTGAATCAGTTTCAGCCGAGGGCATCACTGCCCCGGAAAATCGTGGCCGGCCTGGAGGCTGAAGAGCTGCCGGTGTTGGCGACCCGGTTGTCGGCATCGGTGAAGATGAAGGAGTCACACAACGAGGCGCGGCCGCTGATCCATATGGCACCAAACCACAAATTGACCCTGGAGTTTGTGCAGCTGTTCGAGGAACTGGAAGCGCTGCGCTGATTCTGTTCAGTCGTGGCTTTCGGCGGTCAATCGCTCGCGGAGCGAGCTCCCACAGGCTGTCAGGAGCAGCTATATGGTACATCTCCGTGGGAGCAACTTCGTGGGAGCGCACTCCGTGCGCGAATACCCATAAAAGAACCACAAAAAAACGGAGCCGATGGGCTCCGTTTTTGTATGTATCGCCTGGGGTAAAGTGCCGAACCTGTTTACTGCTTGTCCGGCGCGATAACCCGACCATCACTCATGAATACGCAGTCGCGTTGAGCGGCACTTTCCCGTGCGGCGAGCGATTTGCGTCTCAAACGCAGCAGCCAAACGCTTAAAGCGATGGCCGACAACGCGAGAATGACCAGTTCCGTCATGCAAACCCTGTCAATTTCTATGGACACCTGCATTGTAACCGGCCGGTCACCAATGGCAAGGGGGTTACATGCCCTTTACGGCGAAGATACCGGGGGCGTTACGCCAGTAGCCCTTGTAGTCCATGCCGTAGCCGAAGATGTAGCGATCCTCGATTTCCAGACCGACGAAATCGGCTTTCAGGTCGGAACGGGCCTTGCGGTCGTGCAGCTTGTCGACCAGCACGGCGCACTGCACTGAAGCAGCGCCTTCGGCCTTCAGGTATTCCATCACTTCAACCAGCGTATGGCCTTCGTCGAGGATATCATCGATCACCAGCACAGGACGGCCCTTGAAGTCGACCATCGGCGGGACTTTCCACTCCAGCTCGTGGCCGGAAGTCGTGTTGCGGTAGCGCGTGGCGTGCAGGTAGCTGGCGGTCAGCGGAAAATTCAGCCGGGTCAACAGCTGGCCGGCGATCACCAGGCCACCGTTCATCACCGCGAATACAACCGGGTCCTTGTCCTGTAGAGCGCAGGTAATTTCGGCTGCCATTTTGTTGATGGCCGCATCGACCTCGGACTGGCTGCACAGAAGGTCGGCCTCGATGTAGACCTTTCGGATTTCTTCAGCTGTGATGGTGCTCATGGAAGCGGCTCCGCAAATGTTTGCTTGTGGCCGACGCACGCGGCCAAGTGTAAAAAAAGTGAGCAGGTTACTCAGGTTGCTGCTTTGGGGCAACTTGTGGTTTTCCCGGATGACAGATGATGGATCATTGGTTAGTCTTGCCGGGAATTTTTTGTCAAGCCGGACAAAAGTCCCACGAGGACTTGCGTCCGTCGCAGCAACGAGGTTGCCCCGATGAGTGTCCACGAGATCAAACACCCCCTGGTTCAGCACAAGCTGGGCCTGATGCGTTCCAGTCACAAAAGTACCCGCAGTTTTCGTCAGCTGGCGGCAGAGGTCGGCTGTTTGCTGACTTATGAGGCAACCAAGGATCTGGAGCTTGAGCCCTATACGGTTGAAGGCTGGTGTGGTGATATCGAAGCCCAGCGCATCAAGGGCAAGAAAATCACTGTGGTACCGATTCTGCGTGCTGGACTGGGCATGCTGGATGGCGTGCTGGAGCTGGTGCCCAGTGCCAAAATCTCGGTGGTTGGCCTCTACCGGGATGAAGAAACACTGGAGCCGGTCACCTATTTCGAAAAACTGGCCAGTGATATCGAGTCGCGGATGGCGCTGGTGGTCGATCCCATGCTGGCAACCGGCGGCTCCATGATCGCCACCATCGACCTGCTGAAAGAAGCCGGCTGCACCAGCATCCGGGCACTGGTACTGGTGGCGGCTCCGGAGGGTATCGAGAAAGTGCAGGCGGCTCACCCGGATGTGGAACTCTTCACGGCGTCCATCGATCAGGGGCTGAACGAGCAGGGGTATATCATGCCGGGTCTGGGTGACGCCGGTGACAAGATTTTCGGTACCAAATAACCGGGAGCTGGACTGATGCAGAACCTGCAACAAGGGGCTTTTCACTGGCGCACGGCGCTGGCCGGATCGCAGATGCTGTTCGTCGCCTTCGGCGCGCTGGTACTGATGCCGCTGCTGACCGGACTGGACCCCAGTGTGGCCCTGTTCACTGCCGGTATCGGTACATTGCTGTTTCATCTGGTGACCGGACTGACGGTGCCTATTTTCCTGGCCTCTTCTTTTGTGTTCATCGCACCGATCACCTATTCGGTACAGAACTGGGGCGTGGCCGCCACCATGGGCGGCCTGATGGCGGCCGGTATGGTGTATATGCTGCTGGCGCTGGCGGTGAAGCTCAAGGGCGTTGGCTTTCTGCATCGGCTGATGCCGCCGGTGGTGACCGGTCCGGTGATCATGATCATCGGTTTGGGGCTGGCACCGATTGCGGTCAACATGGCGATGGGCAAGAGCGGGGATGGCTCCATTGAGCTTTTCCCCTACGAACAGGCAATGCTGGTGTCGATGAGTGCGCTGGTCACCACGCTGATCGTGGCGGTGTTTGCCCACGGTATCTTCCGTCTGTTGCCGATACTGTCCGGTGTGGTGGTGGGCTACACGGTGGCCCATTTCAGCGGCATGGTGGATTATTCACCGATTCATGATGCCAGCTGGGTGGCCATGCCCAACTTTGTCATGCCCGAGTTCAACTGGCAGGCGATCCTGTTCATGGTGCCGGTGGCGCTGGCTCCGGCGATCGAGCATGTGGGCGATGTTCTGGCGATCTCCAACGTGACCGGCAAGGACTACGTGCGCAGGCCGGGCCTGCATCGCACCCTGTTCGGTGATGGATTGGCGACCACGGCTGCGGCCTGCTTTGGCGGCCCGCCCAACACGACCTATTCCGAAGTAACCGGTGCGGTCATGTTGACCAAATCCTTTAATCCGGTGGTGATGGTCTGGGCGGCGATTGTAGCGGTTGTCCTGGCATTCATTGCCAAGTTCGGCATGGTGCTGCAGACCATTCCGGCACCGGTCATGGGCGGCATACTGATCCTGCTGTTCGGTTCTATCGCGGCGGTGGGGATGAACACCCTGATCAAGGCGCACGTGGATCTGGCCGAACAGCGCAACCTGGTGATCGTGGCAACCACCCTGGTGTTCGGTATCGGCGGCATGGCCGTGGGACAGGGCGATCTGAGCCTGCAAGGCGTCAGCCTCTGTGGTGCGGTAGCGATCGTCCTGAACCTGGTTCTCCCGGCGGCTACACCGGCCGATAATGATCTCCATGAAGAGCAGGAAGTGGTTGAAGACCTGCTTGACCATACCCACTAAGCATACCCGCTAAGATGGATTTGTCGCCGGCCCCATTCAGGATGACCGGCGACGTGTCCACTCATCCTGGGGGTAGGCTGGTTGGTGTGGTGTTAAATTGGCAACCGCCTGCAGCTTGACCTCGATAAAGTGCTGCTGTGCCTGCTCACTCTGCGACTGCAGTTGCTCCTGATAGGTTTTGGGGGTGACGCCCAGGTACTTTTTGAATACCCGGCAAAAGTATGAATGATCCCGGTAGCCCACGGTCAGGGCGATATCGAGGATTGGCAGGTCGGGGTTTTCCAGCAGGCGAGTCGCTTCCCGTATCCGCAGCTGCTGCAGCATCTCCTGAAAACTGACATTGAACGCCTTCTTGAACTGGCGACTGAACTGCAACGGACGCAGATTGCAGAACCGGGCCAGTTGTTCCTCGTTAATCCGCTCCCCCAGATGCAGCTGCATGTAGGACAGGGCCGGGTGCACGGTGCGAGTCTCCGTATTACTGCTGTGGAAGCGAGATTCCTCCGGCAAGCGCAGCATCGGGCTGACTTCGTTCAGCGAGGCGGGGTCCTGGGCGGCCTTATGAAGACGTTGATACAAGGCATCCACCTGATACTCCGCTGCCGACTCTTGCATCGGCTTCAGCAGAATATCCCAGACCCTGACTCTCAACGCCCAGACTATCAAGGACTCGGAGTGCTGTTCGGTCATCATGATGACCGGCAGCCCATACTGTTCATGAAGGCTGCGCACCAGTGCCAGCCCGTGCATGTCGGGGTAGTCGAAATCGACGCAGATCGCGACCGGTGACAGCCGTTGCCGGTCGTAAACCGGGTTGTGCATATCGAGCTGCTCAATCTCAAACGTTTTGTTGAACAGCGCGTAGAGCGTTGAGGACCGATCGGAACTGCGCAGGTCCAGCCACAACAATGTGAGTGTGCCGGGTTGAGACATGATCCAGAATCTCCCACTGTTTCTTGTTCAGTTTTGTAAGTGTGAGGGGGACCGGTCACTCCTTTGAGTCGGCGTGTGTTCAGTATAGAGAACAATCGGCATCAGTAGTGTTGCATCAACTTGTCGATTTTTTATACAGAATCGACTTCCCTGTATCAGCGTTGATATAAGCACCTGCTGTTTCAGATCTGAGACAGCGCTGGTCAAAATAGTCCTATTTTTTGTGCAAGATCGTCTTAGCGCCGTTTTTTCACCCTGCCTATAGTCATCACGTACCCGGTGCACACCGATGGTGAACGCAGTTGTACCGGCTTTGGCCCTGAAGGGCACTTAAAAAGAGGGCGGAACAATGAACGTAGATGTTATGGCTAAGAAATTTATGGACTTCATCAAGGACGAGGAAGGGTTGACCACGGTGGAGTATGCGATTGCGGGCGCATTGGTTGGGTTGACGGTAATAACGGCATTTACCGCACTCGGTGAAGAGGTTGGTAATGTCATCAATGCAATTGTGGGTGTATTGAAGGAGTCGCAGTCCTAGCTGGCAGCTCTCGTGAAACCCGTGGCAGAGGCAGGATGATGTTATCTCAGACAACATATCAGGGCTCGACTATCCTGCTGCTGCTTGTAATTGTGGTGGCGGCATATACGGATATACGCCGCCACCGCATCCCTAACTGGCTCAGTTTAGGTGCTTTAGGCATGGGTTTACTACTGAGCTATCTGTACCTTCCCGATAGTCACTTACATGAGGGCTTAAAGGGAGCAGGGGTTGGGTTGGCCATGTTGCTGCCACTGTATCTGTTGGGTGGCATGGGCGCGGGTGATGTGAAATTGATGGCTGCCATTGGCAGTTTCGTTGGCCCTGAGGTTGTCCTTATATCCGTAGGGTTTGCACTGATCACAGGCGGCGTTATTGCAACGTTGATAGTGCTGCGCAACGGCGAGTTCTCCCATCTTTACCGCCGCTACCTGGTGATGATCTCGGCTCGCACCCTGATGCCGGCAGAAGAAGGCTCCATCGCCAAACGTCGTTTCCCTTACGCACTTTCCATCGCCATCGGCACCCTGATCGCACTGGGGCTGTATGGCCAACTTGAGTTCACTCAGCTGGGTGCCTGGATAGGCAGTCAACTGCAGGTACCGGGAGGAACGCAATGAATGATGTGATGAACATTCAGGTATCAGGGGAATCCGGTGATCAGGTGCAGACAGAGCATTTGCGCAACCTGGCGCTTCGTCCCCTGGCACTGGCTGACACGGGGCTGAGCCGTCGCTTCCTTACCGAATTGATGATCAAGCACTTGTACGATGCGGGCCTGCTCAGCTCTAAACAGTTGATGCAGCGCCTGGCGCTGGCGGGTCCGGTATTGGAAGAGCTGATTGAGTTTCTGCGCAAGGAAGTGATGATCGAGGTTCACGGTCAGGGGTTCGACAAGCGCGAACTCAGTTATGGGCTGACGCAACGCGGTCGTGACACGGCGATCGATGCCTTTGCGCGCAGCGGCTACCTGGGGCCGGCACCGGTGCCAATACAGCGTTATCGTGAGGTGGTGGCCGCACAGACGGTGCATCACGCCAATGTCACCGCCGCGTCGCTGAATAACCTTTTTGCCAATGTCGTGCTGCGTGACTCGTTAAAACAACAACTGGGCCCGGCCATGAACTCCGGTCGCGCCATCTTTATCTACGGGCCGGCCGGTACCGGTAAAACCTATATCACCCAGAAGCTGACCGGCCTCTTTGCCGATACCTGCCTGATCCCCTATGCGATTTCGATCAATGAGCAGGTGATCTCCCTGTTCGATCCGCTGTTGCATCAGCCGGTGGAAACCGCCGAGCAGTCACCCAGTCTCATGCTGGACCAGGGCCATGATCCCCGCTTTGTTCACTGCAAGCGTCCTGAAGTGATTACCGGCGGTGAGCTGGGAATGGACATGCTGGAGGTGCATTTCAACCCCGTGACCAAGGAGTACCAGGCACCACTGCAGCTTAAAGCGAACAACGGCATCTTCATCATTGACGATATGGGACGTCAGCGGGCCACGCCGATGGAGATCTTCAACCGCTGGATCGTTCCCATGGAGGAGAAGCAGGACTACCTCACATTGGGGGCCGGGCGTCATTTCCAGACCCCCTTCGATCAGATTCTGGTGTTCTCCTCCAATATCAACCCGCTGGAACTGGCTGACGAAGCCTTCCTGCGTCGTATTGGCTACAAGATTTATTTCGGCTTCCTGCAGCCGGATGAATACAGTCGGATCTGGCAACAGGTCTGCGCTGAAAAAGGGATCAGCTTCAATTCTGATCTGCTCGAATTCGCACTGACCCAGCTGCATGCCAAGCACAAGGTTGGGTTGCGCCCCTGTCATCCACGGGACCTTCTGGGGATGGCGCAGGACCGTGTGCGTTACCTTGGCGGCGATGCCGCTGTGCTCAATAACGAGTCCCTGACCTGGGCCTGGGACAGCTACTTTGTCCGTCTGGATGCAGAAGTGGAGATGTCCTCGACCACCCTGAACAGGAGGAATGACCATGTTTAAGGGCAGAACACTGCTACTGCTGACGCTGTCGGTGCTGTTGGCCGCAGGGGCAGCGATCTATACCAATGCCTGGCTCAAGCAGCAGTTGCCGGGCAGTACAGCTGTCGCGGCTGAAGGAACGCCAGTAGTTTATGCGGCGATGGATATTCCCTATGGCCAGACCATTGAACGGCGTCATCTGAAGATCAAGGTGATGCCTGAAGACCTTGTACCGGCTAACGGTATTAGCGACCCGGCTGAAGTCGAGGGGATGATTCCGTTGCAGGACATTCTGGCCGGTGATGCCCTGCGCAGAGAGCGGCTTAGTGATCACCAGGAGGGCGCAACTCTGGCGGCCCTGATCGATCCTGAAAAGCGGGCTTTTACCGTGCGTGTGGATGACGTGGTCGGGGTGGCAGGGTTCCTGTTACCGGGCAACCATGTCGACATCATTGCGACCAAGAAGGAGGGCAAGGACACGATCAAGGCCCGAACCGTGCTTAGGGATATCAAAGTATTGGCCGTGGATCAGAAGGCACGAACCGACAAAAACGACCCTGTTGTCGTGCGTGCGGTGACGCTTGAACTGACCCCCAGGGAGTCGGAAGAGCTGGCCAAGGCGCGGGAAGAAGGACGGATTCAGCTGACGCTGAGAAACCCGTTGACTGAAGAAGAACCGCAGATGGTTGCAGAGGTCGAGCCTGTCAGCGAACCCGCACCGGCAGCTGCGCCAGAACCGGCGAAAAAGGCCCCGGTACGTCGCTACAGTGCCCCTCCTTCGGTGATCGTCATCAAGGGGGTGGATTGGGAGCGTAAACGGGTGCCCATGTAGGGGTGATCGGAACAGGAGACAGGATTATGGCTAAGCAACAAGAACGATATATGGCCACGCACAGACAAGTGGATTACTGGCTCGAAGGCATTGTGCCGACACTCCTGCTGGTAATGATGCTGGCGATAATGGTGGGCGAGGCTCGGGCTGAAGCGGTTGATACAGGTGCGGACTCAATGGTTGAACGGCTGACGGTGCCTTTGTACAAATCCAAGGTGGTGCAGCTTAAGGGGCCTGTACACAAGGTCTCGATCGGTAACCAGGAGATCGCCGACATTCTGGTCATGCGCTCCCAGCAGATCTACGTACTGGGCAAGGGGATCGGCACTACCAACGTGTTGTTGTGGGACAAAAGCAACCGTCTGACGGCATCCATCGATGTTGAAGTGACCCCGGATGTTAACAGCCTGAAGGCGAAACTCTACGAGATGGCGCCGAGTGAAGGTATCCGAGTCAATTCATCACAAGGCTCCATTTTGCTCAGCGGAGAAGTATCCAACGTAGGCACCATGGATATGGCCGTGCGTCTGGCAGACAGCTTTTTGCAGAAACCGTCCAAGGAAGGGGCATCCCAGACCGGAGAAGTGGTCAACCTGCTCAAGGTGGGGGGGTCCCAGCAGGTGATGTTGAAGGTCACCGTTGCGGAGCTGTCGAGGAGTGTTCTCAAACGCATGGGGGTCAAGTTCCATACATTGACCGGTAGTGAAAGCGGGAAATGGTTAGCGGGTGGCAGCAGTGAGCCTGGGTCGCTGGACTATTCACTCGATGGCTATAACGTGATTACCGATATCGGAAAGTCTCCGCTGGAATTTGCCGGCAAGGGGCTGTTTGCCCAATACCTGGATGACAACTTGCTCTTCCAGCTGGCTTTTGATGCCGCCAAGGAAAACGGCAGTGCCCGGGTTTTGGCTGAGCCTACCTTGACTACGCTCACCGGCCAGGAAGCCGAGTTTCTCTCCGGGGGCGAATTTCCCATTCCGGTGCCGGATGAAGACGGCATCACTATCGAATTCAAGGAGTTCGGCGTAGGGCTGAAATTCATCCCCGTGGTTCTGGACTCAGGCACCATCAACCTCAGCCTGAATGTGGCTGTCACCGAACTCACCGGACTGAACTCGGTGCGTAACACGGTCGGTTCCGATAGTGCCTACTTTATCCCGGCACTGACCAAACGCAGCGCCCGTTCCACTGTTGAGCTGGGTGATGGCCAGACGATAGGGATTGCAGGCCTGATCAGTGAAAGCACTCGTGAAGCCGTCAACAAGTTCCCGGGCCTGGGAGACGTGCCGGTACTGGGTCACCTGTTCCGCAGTTCCCAGTTTGAAAAAGGCGAAACCGAGCTTGTGATCCTGGTGACGCCTACACTGGCGAAGCCGTTCAAGAACGAAGGGCTAAGCTTGCCGGGTGATGGCTTTGTCGAGCCGAACGATGCCGAGTTCTACCTGTTGGGACGTACCCGCGGACAAGCTCACTCCAATGAAGTTGTACTGGCTTCTGCTGCAGAGGAATCCCGGATGTCTGAGGGTATGGAGGCCCAGCCAGATGGGGTTGCCGTGGATGAGGATGTTCGGGTGTACCCAGTGACGGATGGCAGCGAATCCACCTTTGGCCACAGCATTGAATAGCGCCGGTACCGAGAGGAGAAAAGCCATGAACAGCAAACTATGGACATTGAACCTGTTGGCCACCGGAATACTGTTGTTGCCAGGCTGTAGCATCAATCCGCCGCATGAACCTATGGGGCTGGCGGTAGAGGATATGAGGCAGGCGCAAACGCAGAATCCGGATGCAGCTGACCAGCATGGCCCTATGCGTCTGGATGGCGAAAAGGCTCACAAGGTCATCACCGGGTACCGGGGACAAGCCGAAAGTGCGTCCGGCATTGCAGGTGATATCGAAATCAATATCGGCAACTGAGCAGTAAGCCGCCGTTGATAATCATTCGGGGCCAGCGGTTTAAAGGCCCTGAAGGGAGGCGAGCATGAAGCGCTCAATCAAACATACATCATTCAAGAAACAACGGGGCGCGGTGTTGGTGCTGGTCACCATCGCCATGCTGGCCCTGATCGCCATGGCAGGTCTGGCGCTCGATGGCGGGCATCTGATGTTGAATAAGACCCGGTTACAGAATGCGGTGGATAGTGCCGCACTGAGTGGTGCCAGAACTCTGGCGGATTATTCCAAGGGTGCCCCAGGTGCTCAATCAGCGGCTGAAGCGGCGGCGCTGGTTACTTTTCTGAGTAACCTGGGCTTGGCCGGGAATCAGGAGCTAAACGAAGCCTATTCGGAAGGCGGAGCTTTTACTGTCCAGTTTTCCGAGACGTTGAATCCTTTCACTCCAGGTGCATCTGAGCCGGGGTATATCCGTGTAATAGCGACAGACCTCAGCTTGGCCAGTTGGCTGGTAAAAGTGGTCGGTGTTGATAACTTGCCTGTATCTGCCAGTGCCGTGGCGGGAACGATTAAACTTGATAGCAACATCGATAATGTGTTGCCGATACTGGCCTGTGGTTGCAGTTCTGATGATGCAGGTTGCTTGCACGGAGATACGGACGGTGACGGCATTGATGATCACCATCTGGGCTATCCCTTTGTAGAAGGGATGGATGAAGATCTTGCCAGTCTGCAGGATCTCACGGTACTAAAACTCGCATCAGGTACGGAAAGTGACGTAGGGCCCGGGAACTTCCGTCTGTTGCAGTTAGAAGATGACGAAGGAAGTGTCATCACTGGGGGTAATGATATCCGTGATGCGCTTGCCGGTTCAGCGACGTATGAGGTGGATATAGGTGAAGATACCACCGGGACGGCACCAGGTAACAAAATCGGTCCTGTATTCGATGGTCTCAATACTCGTTTTGGTGATATTCCTGCCAACCTGAAAGACTTGGGAGTTGTGGGTGACCCTGTGCCTGAGACCTTGTGCTCTTCCAGTTGCGATGCCGACGCCTACAGTCTGGAAGAGGCTGATCCTCCCCCCCTCACGGTGGATGAGTCAGGCATGATCAAGCGCCAGGATGTCGCTGACGTGGACCAGGTTCACGATCTTGTTGACTACTCAACCTACCTGAGCACGTATGAGAACAGCAATATCGATTGTGATTCCAATGTAAGCGGCTGCTGGCGGCGAGTCGTTGCCTTGCCGATCGGTGAGTGTTCCACAGAGACAAACGGATCCAGTGAAAACATCTCAATTTACGGCGTAGGGTGTTTTTTCCTGATGCAAAAGGCGACCCATCAGGGGGAAAGTGCCGAAATATTTGGTCAGTTTATTGGTGACAGTGCCCCAGGGTGTAGCTCAAATGGCACCTTTTCCGGCGATGAAGTTACAGGTCCTGCGCCGACCAAGATTGTGCTTTTTCGAAACTCGGATAGTGGAGATTCGTGATGAATACCAGGGCGCCCAAGTCACGGAAATATCAGCGAGGGCTAGCCGCTGTAGAAATGACGCTGGTCTTGCCACTGCTGTTGCTGTTGTTCCTTGCGACCGCCGAAATCGGCCGGATGTTGTATCAATACAACACGCTTACCAAGGCGCAGCGTGATGGGGTGCGACTGATCGCGGCGAGTCTTAAATACAATCAGCAATCCAACCTCCTTGAGTGTCCCACCACCGGCGGGGAGTTGCCCAACAACCTTATGACTCGAGCATCCAACCTGGTGGTATATGGAACTGAAGGCGTACCAGCTGATGCTGTGCCGCTGTTGCCAAGTTTAACTACCTCCGACGTGGGTTTCTGCAAGGTGTCAGGTACCCAAGAGGTTCAGGTACAGGTTCAGTATGACTTTACCCCCATGCTCTTTGATGAACTGCCCAGCTTTGGTTTGGGGGATCCCGTGCCGATCAACTTCTCATTGAACAGTGCCATCAACATGAAAGTGTTGGCTGGAGGTTGAAGATGACTTCTTTGCGTGGACTGCATCGTCAGCAGGGTATGACCACCGTCGAGTTCTCTATTGTCGGCATGGTGCTGTTCCTGGTGCTTTTCGGCCTGATCGAGTTTGGCCGCCTTCTGTTTACCTGGAATGTATTGGATGAGGCAACCAGGAGGGCTGCGCGACTGGCCGCTGTCTGTCCGATAACAGAGGCGTCACAAGATTTTATCCGTGATGCGGGAGCCTTTGGGGGCGATATATTACCCGATTTTACGGCCGACAATATCGAGTTGAGCTACTGGCAGCAGGATGGCACGACTTCCGCTACAGCAATCGAGAACACCTATTACGTACGAGCTGAGATCACGGGGTATCAACACCAGATGTTGATTCCATTTTTTGACATCAATCTGAATGCATTGGCATTTGAAACCACCTTGCCTGCTGAAAGCCTGGGCGTACACCCATCAGCTGCTGGCGCAGCGCCGTGTAATCCTTGAGTCAGCCTTGAACCGCTGGTAGCAGTGGACGGGAGAATAGCCATGATGAAACAAAACCACCTCTATGAAGTGAAAACGCCGCCGAGCGTCAGCAGTGGCAAGGAGTTCTCAATCCTGATCGCCAGCCGTTCGGCCGATGCGCTGACTCAACTGAAGACCTCACTCAGCCTGATGCCGGTGGGAGTAAGAATAAACTGTCGGCTCATTAGTAATGGACACTCCGATCCCTTGAATGGCCTGGAAAAATTGCCTGACTTGTTGATTTTCCGTGTGGGGGAATGCTGGCAGGCTGAGCTGGAATCACTCTGTGCACGCCCTCTGGAAGCCCGGGTGCCGATGCTGGTGGTCAGTGCCGAGACACCGGCTCAGGCAATGCGCCTGTCGATGAAGGCCGGTGCCCGGGACTTCTTCTCGGAGCCCCTGGAGGATGGTGAGTTGCTGCGAGTGGTGGACCAGCTCTACCGCGAAACCAGGGATCAGCAGAGCGCGCTGAATACCCATCTGACAGTAGTCATGAATGCCAAGGGGGGCTCAGGTGCCAGCCTGATTGCGACGAATCTGGCGCACCAGCTGGCTTCAGAAGGCAAACGCAAGGTGGTGCTGGTGGATCTGGATCTGCAGTTTGGCTCCCTGTCGCATTATCTGGATCTCAATCCGCAGCGAGGAATCAAACAGGCGCTGGAGAATGTCGAGGATCTGGATAATTTGGCACTGGATGGCTATCTGGCTCGCCATGTCAGCGGGCTCAAGGTGCTGAGCTCAGAGTCGGACCGACTGCTGCTGAGTGATGAGGTATCCAGTGAGCAACTGTTGCAACTGTTCAGGCTTTTGGCAAAGGATCATCAGCATCTGGTGGTGGACTTGCCGCGCCAGATCGATCTGATTACCACCACGGTACTGGAGCAGGCCGATCAGGTGGTGTTGACGCTGCAGCAGGGGGTCACCTATCTGCGTGACGCTGCACGTTTGATCGATGTCATGCGCCGTGATCTGGATATTCCCGATCACCGCATATTGGTCGTGGTGAACCGTTATGACAAGTCTTCGCCCATCACCCTGGCCGAAGTGGCCAAGGCGCTGAAACACCAGCCGATCCTGACGGTACCAAACGATTTCAAGCATGTCAGTGAGTCTCTGAACAACGGCATGCCGTTGATGGAAGTAGCAAGGCGGGCGCCTATCAGCCGTGCCCTGCATGAGCTCAGCGAAGAGGTCACTGGCGGCAAGGACCGGTCCAGTCCCGGTCTTTTGGGCAAATTGTTGCATCTGGTCAAGGGGGACTGAGTCATGTCTTTATTAAGTAACCGACTGAACCGTCTGCGTGTTGCCGAAGTGACGGAACTGGCACAGGCAGAAGAAGCAGAAGCCCCTGAATCGATACAGGAACGCCCACCTCTGCTGATCGAAACCCTGTCGGCCGCTGAACTTGAATGCAAGCAGCAGCTGCATGCCGAACTGCTCAAGCGAATGGACCTGTCGCTGATCGACAGCCTGGAGGAGACAGAAGCCAGACATCAGATCGGTGATTTGTGCCGTCAACTGATGGAAGAACTCTCGGTACCTTTCAGCTCCCAGTCTCGTCAGAAAATCATGAAACTGATCGAAGACGAGATCATGGGGTTGGGTCCGCTGGAGCCTCTGCTGGAAGACACGACCATCTCCGATATCCTGGTCAACGGTCCCGATTCCATCTATGTGGAGCGTTTCGGCAAGCTGGAACACTGCCCGGTCAGTTTCAGTAGTACCGGGCATTTGATGAACACCATCGACCGCATCGTGTCCAGTGTTGGCCGTCATATCGACGAGTCATCGCCGATGGTGGACGCTCGCCTCAAGGATGGTTCCCGTGTCAACGTGATCATACCGCCGTTGGCGCTGGATGGGCCGCAGATCTCGATCCGTCGTTTCATGGTGGAACTGCTGTCGATGCAGAACCTGGTCGAGCTGGGGTCGGTGGATGCAAAGGTGGCGCCGGTACTGGAAGGGATCGTCAAGGCGCGGCTCAATATTCTGATCTCAGGTGGTACCGGTTCGGGTAAAACCACCATGCTGAACATCCTCTCTGGCTACATTCCGCATGATGAGCGCATTGTCACCATCGAGGACTCGGCGGAACTGCAGCTGCAGCAGCCCCACGTGGTCCGCCTGGAAACGCGCCCTCCCAACATTGAAGGGCGTGGCGAGGTGACCCAGAGGGATCTGGTCAAGAACAGCCTGAGGATGCGGCCGGATCGTATCGTGCTGGGCGAGGTGCGTGGCGGCGAGACCCTGGACATGCTGCAGGCGATGAACACCGGGCACGACGGCTCGCTGACCACCATCCACGCCAACAGCGCCCGTGATGCCCTGGGACGTATCGAAAACATGGTGGCGATGACCGGCATCAGCTTCCCGACCAAGGCGCTACGCGCACAGATCGCCTCGGCGATCAATGTGGTGCTGCAGGTGACGCGGCTTGAAGATGGCCGCCGCAAGCTGGTCAGTATTCAGGAGATCAATGGCATGGAGGGCGACATCATCACCATGTCCGAGCTGTTTACCTTCGAGCGCCAGGGGCTCGACGCCAAGGGCAATGTGTTGGGCAAGTTCAAGGCAACTGGCATCGTTCCGGGCTTCCACAAGCGGCTGGCCCAGCGCGGTATTGATATACCCACATCGCTGTTCGAACCGGAATAGCGGGAGGATAAAAGGATGAACTTTGCACTGGAATCCAGCCAAACAATCGTCATCCTGGCAATGGTGTTCATCTCGGTCTTTATATTGCTGGCAAGTTTGTCGATACCGACGTTTGGTGAACAGCGTCAGGTCAAAAAGCGGCTGCAGCAGCGACTAGGCGAGATTTCATCCGATTCTGACCAGCCTTCCATCAGTACTCTGTTGCGCTCCCGTTACCTGAAAAAGCTCAATCCGCTGGAGCGACAGCTGGAATCCCTGCCGGGCATGGAACGGCTGGCACGACTGATTGAGCAGTCAGGTAGCCAAAACATGGCCTACAAGGTAGTGCTGCTTTCGCTGCTGCTGGCTGTGGGCGGTTTTGTGCTGACGCTATTGATGTTTCGGATGATGCCGGTGGCGCTGGTGGTTGGACTGGTGCTGCTCCTGGCGCCTTATCTGCGGCTGATGCAGCTGAGAGGCAAGCGGATGCAGGAATTCGAAGCGCAGCTGCCGGAGGCGATCGACATTATCAAGCGGGCATTGCTTACGGGCCATCCATTCAGCGAATCGCTCAACCTTGTATCAGAAGGGTTGGAAGGGCCTGTATCGGTAGAGTTTGGCATCACCTATTCGGATCTCAGTTATGGTTCTGATTTGCGTCGGGCGATGCTGGGGCTGCTGGAGCGGGTGCCCAGTGTAACCCTTATGGCTTTTGTCACCGCTATTCTGGTGCAGAAGGAAACGGGCGGTAACCTGGCCGAGATTCTGGAAAATATAGGCAAGGTGATCCGTGGCCGTTTTCGTTTCCAGCGACGGGTCAAAACCCTGTCGGCCGAGGGACGGCTATCGGCCTGGATTTTAATGCTAGTGCCCTTTGCAATGTTCGTGATGATCTACCTGACGACACCTGGGTATCTGGAAGTTTTGGTGAAGTCGCCCGAGGGGAGAAAACTGGTTGCGATCTGTTTTGTGTTGATGGTGACAGGGGCTCTTTGGATTCGTAGATTGTTGAGAATCGAGGTGTGAACCATGGACGCTTTACTTGAATTGATCAATCAGCAAGTCGGGAACGAGACATATGCCCGTTATATCGTCATTGGCCTTGTGGCAGCTGCAGCACTAGCTTTTGGGCTGAGTCTGACGGTGTTGGTTAACGGTTTGGCCGCACCTTTTCGTCAACGTGTACGTGCTCTGACAGGGCATTCAGGAGCTAAATCAGAATCAGGGGGGCATCGTAGCAAGGTGCTTTCGTCGTTAGACCCGCTTACCAAACACCTGTTGCCAGGCAAGGATTGGGACAAAAACAAACTGCATGCGCAACTGGTACATGCAGGCTTCCGGGCCTCCAGTTCGATGAGTTCGCTTTATGCGTTGAAGGTGATGTTGGCAATTGGTTTGCTGTTGGTCGTCTGGTTGGGTACTACGTTCAATCCCAAGCTAAGCTCCGATAAGGTATTGATGTTTTGTGCTGGTGCAGCCTATATCGGATTTATCTTGCCCAATATGGTACTGGACCATCTGGCGAAGCGACGTATGCGGGCCATCCGCAATGCGTTTCCCGATGCTCTTGACCTGCTGGTTGTTTGTGTCGAGTCCGGCTTGGGGCTTACCGCCGCACTTCAGCGCGTCGGGCAGGAGCTTGAGGTTAGTCATCCGGAACTGTCCGAGGAGCTGAACCTGGTTAATGTTGAGATTCGTGCCGGGGTCAACCGAATAGAAGCCCTGAAAGAAATGGCACAGCGCACCGGGGTCGAGGATATCCGAGGGCTGGTGGCCTTGCTGGACCAGAGCGTACGTTTCGGCAGCAGTATCGCCGATACCCTGCGTGTGTATTCCGAGGAGTTCCGTGACAAGCGGATGCAGGCAGCAGAAGAGCAGGCGGCCAAGATTGGTACCAAGATGATTTTTCCGCTGACCTTCTGCATATGGCCCGGTTTCTTTGTGGTTGCCATAGGCCCGGCTATTCTTGGTGTATTGGAAGCGTTGGGGCGCTAGTTATAGAAAGACGAGTTTGAATCCAATCATCAAAGGGGAAATGACCATGTTTCCACGAACAGGATATCGTCGAACAGGCACCGGCCTTTTGGTAGTGGCATTGCTGCTGCTCGGCGGCTGTGCCACCAATTCACAGATGGGCAAGGATCAGGCCAGCGCTAACCAGGCCTTCTACGAAGGCAAGCCAACCCTGGCCTACTCGGGCTTGCCTCAGGCACAGACCGTGAAACAGGGCATCATTATGGGTGACCAGGCGCTGGCGCGGGGGGATACGGACGAGGCGCTCTACCACTATGTGCAGGTGCTGGATCTGGATGCCGAGAGTGCGACCGCCTATTTGCGTATCGGTCAGGTCCATATGGGGCGTGATAACGAGAAACTGGCGTCTCTCGCTCTGCGCAGTGCTCTGGGCATCGAGCCCGAACATATAGGGGCCTTGACGGCGCTGGGGGTGCTGCACCTGAAACATAATCGTTATGCCGAGGCACGGGAGCATTTGGATAAGGCGGTGGCGATGGATCGCAAGCGCTTCGATGCAGGGGCGGCGCAGGACTACGATGCCCGCTCACCGTCACGTGCCTACAATGGGCTGGGCGTGCTGGCTGACCTGGATGGTAACACGGCAGAAGCGCAGCGGTTGTACCAGATCTCCCTGAGCATTCGGCCTGAGGCGACCGATACGCTGAACAATCTGGGCTACTCCTACTATCTGGACTCGCGCTGGCGCGATGCCGAGAAACAGTTCCGCAAGGCGCTGGATATTGCGCCGGAATACGAGCAGGCCTGGCGAAACCTTGGGCTGGTGTATGCCCGCCAGCAGCGTTACCTGGCGGCACTGAATGCGCTGGAGCGGGTGATGGATACGGCCAAGGCGCACAACGATATCGGTTATATCTGCATGCTGGATGGTCGTTATGCTTTGGCCAAGCAGTACTTCGAAAAGGCCCTGACCCTGTCGCCGACGTTTTATCCCAAGGCCAAGGAAAATCTGACCTATGTCGAGCGGCTGGAAGAGTCCGCCCGCCAGCAGGTTGGTCGATAAAGCGGTTCTCACGTCTGTGACTGGAAAAGGGCCGGTATCCGCTCAGCGTGACAGGTGGCGAATACCGGCCTCTATACCCTCCAGGGTCAGCGGGTACATATGATTGTCCAGCTGCTGCTGGATCATTTGGGTGCTGTGGGTGTACTGCCAGTAGCGCTCGGATGAGGGGTTGAGCCAGATGACCTTGTCCCAGGTGTCCAGAATGCGCTGCAGCCAGAGCTGACCCGGCTCCTCGTTCATGTGCTCGACGCTGCCGTAGCGGTCGGTCAACTCGTAGGGTGACATGGCGGCATCGCCCACGAAGATCACCCGATAGTCGCGGCCATAGGTGTGCAGCACGTCCAGCGTCGGGATCGCCTCGTCGTAGCGGCGGCGGTTGTCGCGCCAGACCTTCTCGTAGACGCAGTTGTGGAAGTAGAAGTACTCCAGGTGCTTGAATTCGGTGCGCGCGGCGGAGAAAAGCTCTTCGCAGGTGCGGATGAACGGGTCCATGGAACCGCCTACATCGAGAAACAGAAGGACCTTGGCCGCGTTGTGGCGCTCAGGCACCATCTTCAAATCCAAAAGGCCGGCATTGCGGGCCGTTGAACGGATGGTGTCATCCAGGTCCAGCTGGTCGGCGGCGCCGGTGCGGGCGAACTTGCGCAGCTTGCGCAAAGCGACCTTGATGTTGCGGGTGCCCAGTTCGATGCTGTCGTCCAGGTTGCGAAACTGGCGCTGCTCCCACACCTTCACCGCACGCTTGTGCTTGCTCTCGCCGCCGATGCGAATCCCTTCCGGATTGTAGCCGCTGTGGCCGAAGGGGGAGGTACCGCCGGTGCCGACCCATTTGTTGCCGCCGGCATGGCGTTCCTGCTGTTCCTCCAGTCGCTGTTTCAGCGTATCCAGCAGCTTGTCCAGCCCGCCGAGCGCTTCGATCCTGGCTTTGTCCTCGTCACTGAGCTGCTTGAGAAAGTCGCTCTCCAGCCAGTGCGAGGGGATCAGCGCATCGGTGATATCGCCCTGGGCCTGAAGGCCGGCGAAGTACTGGCCGAAGGCGCGGTCGAAGCGGTCGTAGTATTTTTCGTCCTTGACCATGCAGGCGCGCGCCAGCAGGTAGAAGTCGTTCACATCCAGGCTGGCCACGCGCTGCTCCAGCGCAGCGATCAGGTCGAGCAGCTCGCGTACAGAGACCGGTACCTGTCCCTGACGCAGCCGGGTGAACAGGTCGATCAGCATCAGCGGGCTCCGCGCCGGGTCATGAAGGCCAGACGCTGCAGCATGTGTACATCCTGCTCGTTCTTCAACAGGGCTCCGTACAGTGGCGGCATGGCGCTGGACGGATCCTGGTCGGCCAGTACGTCAGGCGGAATGCGGTCGGCCAGCAGCAGCTTGAGCCAGTCGATCAGTTCCGAGGTGGACGGTTTCTTTTTCAGGCCCGGTACGTCGCGCAGGCGGAAGAATATCTCCAGGGCTTCGCGCACCAGTTTCTGCTCGATCTGTGGGAAGTGCACATCGACGATCGACTCCAGGGTGTCCTTGTCCGGGAAGGCGATGTAGTGGAAGAAGCAGCGGCGCAGGAAGGCGTCCGGCAGTTCCTTCTCGTTGTTGCTGGTGATGATCACGATCGGGCGCTGTCGGGCAGCAATGCGCTCGCCGGTTTCGTAGACATCGAACTCCATCTTATCGAGTTCGGTCAGCAGGTCGTTGGGGAACTCGATATCGGCCTTGTCGATCTCGTCGATCAGCAGCACCACCTGCTCGTCGGCGTCGAATGCCTGCCAGAGCATGCCCTTGCGGATGTAGTTGGCGATGTCGTGAACGCGGTCGTCGCCGAGCTGGGAATCGCGCAGGCGGGAGACGGCGTCGTATTCGTACAGCCCCTGCTGGGCCTTGGTGGTGGACTTGACGTGCCAGCGCAGCAGCGGTTTGCCCAGGGCGGCAGCCAGTTCTTCGGCCAGCATGGTTTTGCCGGTGCCGGGTTCGCCCTTGACCAGCAGCGGGCGCTGCAGGGTGATGGCGGCATTGACGGCCATCTGCAGGTCGTCGGTGGCAACGTAACGATCGGTACCTGAAAACTTCATCGGCTTCTCTGTCGGTTCTTATAAGACAGAGGGCAGTGTATCAGATCGGGGAGGGCAGGAAAGAGAGGCTATTCAGAGGAAAGCAGGGAGATGTACTAAGGTACATCTCCCGGGAAGCGAGCCTTATTTGGCGGCTTCGTATGCAGCAGCAGATTTCTCGATCTCGGCGCGGGCAGCGGCAGCGTCGGCCCAGCCTTCGACCTTGACCCACTTGCCTTTCTCGAGCGTTTTGTAGTTCTCGAAGAAGTGGGAGATCTGGTCGCGGGTCAGCTGAGGGATGTCGTTCACGTCCTGGATGTCGTTGTACGCCTGGCTCAGCTTCTCATGCGGTACCGCAACCAGCTTGGCGTCGCCGCCGGCTTCGTCGGTCATGTTCAGGATGCCGACCGGGCGGCAGCGGATCACGGAACCGGTCATCACCGGGTGCGGGGTCAGAACCAGTACGTCCAGGGGATCGCCATCGTCTGCCAGGGTGTTGTTGATGTAGCCGTAGTTGGCCGGGTAGAACATCGGCGCAGCCATGAAGCGGTCAACGAAGATCGCATCCGCGTCTTTGTCGATTTCGTACTTCACCGGGGAGCTTTCCGCCGGAATTTCGATGATCACGTAGATGTCATTCGGCAGTTCTTTGCCGGCAGGGACTTTCTCAAAGCTCATGAGCTGTTTTCCTGTTATCGGTTACAAGGACAGATCGGATAGCGGACCGCAGTATAA
Source organism: uncultured Marinobacterium sp. (assembly GCA_963676805.2). Lineage (GTDB taxonomy): Bacteria > Pseudomonadota > Gammaproteobacteria > Pseudomonadales > Balneatricaceae > Marinobacterium. The sequence goes on from CAXXYA010000002.1 coordinate 108,058, forward strand.
ACCTCGCTGCGACCCGCTGGAATACGACTTACCGGTGAAAATGTTATTCGCAGTGGTACGAATGCAGGGCTTCCACTTCTTCTTTGGAACCCAGGGCGACGGAGACGCGCTGGTGAATGTGTTCCGGCTGCACATCGAGGATGTCGCTGTAGCAGGTGGTAGACAGACCACCGGCCTGTTCGATCAGCAGGCTCATCGGGTTGCCTTCATACATCAGACGCAACTTGCCCGGCTTGGCCGGATCGCGGGAGTCCCAAGGGTAGGTGAAGAGGCCGCCGCGAGTCAGCACACGGTGCACTTCGGCCACCATGGAGGCGATCCAGCGCATGTTGTAGTTCTTGCCACGCGGGCCTTCGGCGCCCTTCAGCAGGTCGTCGATGTAGCTGCGCATCTGCGGTTCCCAGAAGCGATGGTTCGACATATTGATGGCGAACTCTTTGGTCTGCTCCGGTATCCGGACGTTTTCGCGGGTCAGCAGGAAATCACCGGTATGTGCCAGGGTAAACATGCTCACGCCCCGGCCGGTGGTCAGTGCCAGTACGGCAGAGGGGCCATAGAGTACATAGCCGGATGCAACCTGTTTACGGCCGGGCTGCAGGAACATCTCGACGGAATCCTCGGTGCAGCCTTCGGGCACTTCCAGAATCGAGAAGATGGTACCTACGGAGACGTTGATATCGATGTTGGAAGAGCCGTCCAGCGGGTCGAAGGTGACCAGAAAGCGACCTTCGGGGTTACCGAATACGGGGTCATCTTCTTCCTCGGAGGCGAGGCCGCGTACCAGCGGGTTGTCCAGCAGTACCTTCTTCAATACATCGTTGGAGATGACGTCCAGTTTTTTCTGGGTTTCACCTTGAACATTGGTGTCTTCGGTGGTGCCCAGTACACCGGCCAGAGCGCCTTCACGCAGCTGCAGGGCGATCTCCTTGCAGGCGATCATCAGGGTGTCGATAAGTTCAACGAGTTCGGGGTCGGTTTTGTGGTGTTTCAGGTAGTTGCTGAGCAGCTGCATGGGTGAGTTCGGCCTTTGGTTGATCCGATGGAAAAAGACAATAGGATTGTACGCTATCAGCGGGTACTTTGCATGGTCCGCAGTGGTGCGGTTTTCGTTCCAATGACCTGATATGATGGGCCGATACCCAAATCGAAAGGAGTACCGGGGTGCATATTCATATTCTCGGAATCTGTGGAACCTTCATGGGCTCGCTGGCGGTGCTGGCGAAACAGCTCGGTCACCGGGTGACAGGTTCGGATGCCAACGTTTATCCGCCGATGAGCACCCAGCTGGAGCAGCAGGGAATCGAGCTGATTGAGGGGTATGATCCGGCACAACTGGAGCCGCAGCCGGACCTGATCGTGGTCGGTAATGCCATGTCCCGCGGCAACCCCTGTGTCGAGTATATGCTGCAGCGTAATATGCGCTATACCTCCGGTCCTCAATGGCTGCATGACCACCTGCTGGCGGACCGCTGGGTACTGGCGGTCGCCGGTACCCACGGCAAGACCACCACGGCCACCATGCTGGCCTGGATTCTGGAGCAGGCGGGCATGGCGCCGGGGTACCTGATTGGCGGTATTCCGCTGGGGTTCGATACATCGGCGCGTCTGGGCGAGACGCCATTCTTCGTTATCGAGGCGGACGAGTACGATACCGCCTTCTTCGACAAGCGCTCCAAGTTCGTGCATTACAACCCGCGCACGCTGATTTTGAACAACCTGGAATTTGACCACGCCGATATCTTCCCGGACCTGGCTGCGATTCAGCGTCAGTTCCATCATCTGATTCGTCTGGTGCCGGATAACGGCCAGATCATCATGCCTGCGGATTCCGAGGCCCTGGCTGATGTGATCGAGATGGGCTGCTGGAGTGAGCAGGTACTGACCGGTTTCGATCGTCGAGCCGCCTGGTCGGCGCAGCTGCTCAGTGAAGATGGCAGTCATTTCGCCGTGCAGCACGAGGGCGAAACGCTGGGCGAGGTCTGCTGGCAACTGACCGGGCTGCACAACGTCAGCAACGCCATCAATGCGCTGGTGGCGGCCCGCCATGTCGGTGTACAGGTTGAATATGCCCTTGACGCCTTGAGCCGTTTTGGTGGCGTTAAACGGCGCATGGAGCGTTTGGGGGAAGTGGCGGGTATCACCGTTTATGACGACTTTGCCCACCACCCCACTGCTATTCAGACTACGCTGGAAGGCATCAAGGCCCGTGTAAGCGGACGTGCAGAGGTGGTTGCAGTCATTGAGCCGCGCTCCAACACCATGCGGCTGGGAGGGCATAAAGCGGCGCTGGCACAATCGACAGCGGCGGCTGATCGCGTCTACTGGTATCAGCCCGAGGGGCTGGACTGGTCGCTGGACGAGGTAGTCGAGCAGAGTCCGGTTCCCGCGCGGCTGGAAACCCGGATCGACGAATTGGTCAATCGCCTGGTCGGTGAGCTGCCGCGCGGGGCACAGGTCGTGATCATGAGTAATGGCGGTTTTGGCGGTATCCACCAGAAATTGTTGAAGGCACTGGAGCAGCGGGAGTCGATTCATGTCCTCTGATCTGACACACGTGGAAGCGCCGTTCTCCCGCCGGGTCACGTTGGCGATTACCGGGGCTTCCGGTGTCCAGTATGGCCTGCGTTTGCTGCAGTGCCTGCTGGAGCTGGATACCCAGGTGTTCTTGATGGTATCCAGAGCGGCTCAGGTAGTGATCGCGACCGAGACCGACCTCAAGCTGCCCGGTGCGCCGGAAGCGATGGAAGCCTTTTTGACGGAACATTTCAGTGCTCAGCCGGGTCAGCTCAAGGTCTATGGCCGTGAGCAGTGGATGGCGCCGGTGGCGTCCGGTTCCGGGGCGCCCAGTGCCATGGTGGTATGTCCCTGCAGCACGGGTACCCTGTCGGCGATCGCCTGTGGCGCCAGCAACAACCTGATCGAACGGGCGGCCGATGTGGCCTTGAAGGAGCGACGCCAGCTGTTGCTGGTGCCTCGTGAGGCTCCTTATTCCGAGATCCACCTGGAGCACATGCTCAAACTGACGCGGATGGGCGCGGTGGTCGTGCCGGCCAGCCCGGGGTTCTATCAGCGCCCGCAGACGGTCGAGGAGATGGTTGACTTTATTGTTGCCCGTCTGCTGGCCCAGCTGGGTTTCGAGCAGACGCTGCTGCCACGCTGGGGCGAAGCGATGCTCTAAACCAGCCTTACTTTAGATTGTGTAGATTGTGGGAGCGCACTCCGTGCGCGAAGATGTTGAAGCCTTGCTGTCCACGCGGTGGCCAGGCCAGATGCATTGTCCACGTCCAGTTATTACAATAGCCGCGTTTTCATTCTGACCGAGAGTCCCATGTCCAATATTCTCGCCCTGGATACTTCCACCGATGCCTGTTCCGCTGCCCTGCTGCTGGATGGAAAACTGATTCAGCGCTTCAAGGTTGAACCTCGTCGTCACACTCATTTGCTATTACCCATGGTAGAAGAGTTGCTGGCTGAAGCCGATATCGCGCTGGGTGCGCTGGATGCCATTGCGTTCGGGCGTGGCCCTGGCTCCTTTGCCGGTATCCGTATCGCAACCGGGGCGGCTCAGGGGCTGGCGTTGGCCGCCGATCTGCCGGTGGTGCCTGTCTCTACGCTGGAGGCGATCGCCTCTGCGGCTAATGAAGAGGACGGGGAGTACCTGTTGACGGCGCTGGACGCGCGGATGGATGAGGTTTACTGGTGTGCCTGGCAGCGAACGGGGGGGGGGCTGGAGCGCCTGGTCGATGAACAGGTCTGTGCGCCTTCGGCCGTTCGGCTGCCGGAATCGATAAAGGCCGATGCGTTTACCGCGCTGGGCAGCGGCTGGTGTTACCGTGAGCAAGTGGATCCTGTCTTGCGTCAGCGTATCAAGCGGTATCGCACAGATATCTATCCCCAGGCTGAAGCGATGGCTCACCTGGCGGCAGCGGCGGTGGCTCGAGGCGAAATCATGGCGCCGGATGAGGCGCGACCGGTCTATCTGCGGGATCAGGTAGCCTGGAAGAAAAAGGATCAGCAGTGAATTTAAGTGAATGGCTCCAGACGGCACTTCTGGCCGTTATACAGGGATTGACCGAGTTTCTGCCGATTTCCAGCTCGGCACACTTGATCTTGCCGTCCCAGTTGCTGGGGTGGCCAGACCAGGGGCTAGCCTTCGATGTGGGGGTTCATGTCGGTACGCTGATGGCCGTGATTTTCTATTTTCGTCGTGAAGTAACGGTTATGGCGCTTGCCTGGGGGCGTTCGCTGAGCGGTCATACCGACGCCGAGGGGCGTTTGGCCTGGCTGGTGATTCTGGCGACCTTGCCGGCTTTGGCAGCTGGCTTCCTGTTTGGCGGCCTGGTTGATCACTATGGCCGTTCCATTCTGGTGATTGCCGCGACCACGTTGATTTTCGGCGTACTGCTGGGGTGGGCCGATGAGAAGCGAACCGAGCAGCGTCGAACGGAAAACCTTGGCGTTCGTGATGCCTGCATGATTGGACTGGCACAGGCGGTGGCGCTGATTCCCGGTACGTCTCGTTCCGGTATCACGATTACGGCGGCCCTAATGCTCGGCTTTGATCGGCAGACGGCTGCGCGTTTCTCGTTTCTGCTGTCGATCCCGGTCATTCTGGGCGCCGGATCATTGAAAGGGCTGGAGCTGTATCAGGAGGGGAGTGGCGCCCACTGGCTGCAGGTGGGGGTTGGCACTCTGATTGCGGGATTGAGCGCCCTGGCCTGTATCCACCTGTTCCTGAAATGGCTGGATCGTGTGGGGATGAAACCCTTCGTGATCTACCGCCTGCTGTTGGGTGTGTTGCTGCTGGCGGTCTATTTCATGGGCCCGGGGAGTACCTTGTGAGCATTGCAGTGGGGTGGCAACAGCCCGGCGATGAAGCGCGTGCCTGCATGCTGGCGCAGCGTCTTCAACTGCCGTTGGTCGCACAGCCTGACCTGTCTCAGACGGAGCCCTGGGACCAGGTGTTGCTGGTTTCGGATGGAGACGTTTCCCTTTGTGCGACAGGGCGCCAGCGTCCCGGTCCCGTCAGAGCCGATTTTACTGGAGGGGCCGTGGCGCACCGGCGCCAGTTCGGTGGTGGTACCGGGCAGCTGATCGCCAAGGCGTGCGGTATCAAGGGGGGGATTCGTCCCCGTATCCTGGATGCGACGGCAGGGCTGGGACGAGATGCCTTTGTTCTGGCTACCCTGGGATGTCGGGTGCACATGCTGGAACGCTCGCCAGTGGTGCATGCGCTGCTGGAAGCGGGCCTGGAGCAGGCGCAGTCCGATGGCGAGTTGGGTGATATTCTGGAGCGGATGACGCTGGAACTGGCGGATGGACGTCAGTGGCTGGAACAGTGTTCAGCCGAGCGTGCGCCGGACCTGGTCTATCTGGATCCGATGTTCCCGCACACCGACAAAAAGGCGCTGGTGAAAAAGGAGATGCTGGCGTTTCGTGAACTGGTCGGTTATGACAGTGATGACCGGGAATTGCTGGCTGCTGCCTTGAAGATTGCACGCTATCGAGTGGTTGTGAAGCGTGCGCGCAAAGCTCCGGCCATTGAAGGCCCGGCACCGACCTACACCGTCGATGGAAAGTCCAGCCGTTACGATATCTATGCGCTGAAAGCGCTGGGCAGTGACTGATTTGCGGGCTGGCTCAGGACTGTATATGGGCAGGGCTGTATCTGAGGCTGATCTTGTCATCCGGCTTCAGTAGTGGGGCGGAGCCTCATCGGCGGCCGGGGCGTCACCCTCTGTCCCCATTTCACGCAGTTGCGTGTTGAGAATTTTGACCATCCGGGTCAGTTTTTCAATGTCCATCTCCTGTCGGGCGACCATGTCGCTGAGCTTGTCGATGGCGTCCTCCTGGAAGGCAATACGGGATTCCAGCTCCGCCAGGGTCTCGTGATCAGCCATGTCAGTCTCCTTCCAGTTGGGGTGTGTGCCTGAAGCATAGACGATCGCGCCGGCGACGAAAAGACACTCCAGGGTTAAGCCATTGAAAAAAAATGATGAATACAGTATATCTGCTCAGTTAGTGCGCGGTTGATCGACCATGTGCGCACCTTCACCATCAATATCTTCGTTAATAACAGAGAATGTCCATGAGTGGTAATCAGTTAATCAAGAGTGTACTGGCCAGTGTGCTGGCCGCGTTTATTGTTCCTTTCCTGCTGCAAAAAGTCGCTTCCATCGAAATCGGGTTTGATCCGCTGGTTTTGGCTGTAGTAGCCGTGGTGGTTTTCATTGTCACCCTGGCCGCGGCCTGGCAGCCGAGCGGCGCTGCAGCGGCAGCCAAGCCTGCGCCTGCTCAGCCGGCGGTTGATGTCGAGACCGATGATGCCAATGACACCCGTGAACTTGGAGTCGTCAAGTGGTTCAATGTCTCCAAGGGCTTCGGTTTCATCACCCGTGATAATGGCGATGACGTCTTTGTTCACTTCCGTAATATTCGCGGCCGTGGCCATCGTTCTCTGAACGAAGGTCAGCAGGTGCGCTTCAGTGTTCGTGAAAGCGACAAGGGGCTTCAGGCCGAGGACGTATCCATCGTTCGCAGCTGACCCTCCCGGCCGGCACACCCTGTGCCGGCCGATTTTCCCTTCTTCTCTGCACGACTTTGCCTGCCTTGATCTCCCGAATCTTTGATAGACTGATACTGTTTAAAAACGGGAGATGGATATGTTCGTTGTTGCAAACAGAATCATGGTAAACCCTGGGTATGAAGAGGCGTTCGCGGAACGTTTTCGTCAGCGCGCCGGCCAGGTTGAACAGCAGCCCGGCTTTGTACGCCTGGAAGTGATGCGACCGACGAACGAGGGAACCCCCTGGGTGGTAATGACCCACTGGCGTGACAAGGGAGCCTTCGAGGCCTGGGTGGCGTCTGATGATTTCAAGGCGGCGCACCGTGAGCAGTCCCTGCCCAAGGAGGCCTTCGGTGCCGGTGGCGGTCTGGAAATGCACGAAGTGGAGATCCACGCCGGAAACAGCTGATGTCAGGCAGACAAACAGGGGGCGAGGCGGCAGGCCTGCTCAGTACCCAGCGCTGGGTCTGGCGGGCGCTGGTGCGCTCGGCCCTGATTCCATTGTTGCTGGTGGAAACCCTGCTGGTTGGGGTTTACCTGTTTTCCAGCGGCTATATCCGTGAAGCCAATATTGACCTGCTGCGTAATCAGGCGGATGAGCAGTTGGTCAACACGGCACGACTTGAAGTCAATGTGATCAATGAACAGGTGCGGGCCGTCACCGGCATGGTGGAGATCTACCGTCAGTCGGTGGTCCGCGCTCTGGCGACGCCTGCTCCTGAACGCGGCAAGGGGTTGTATCGTCGCAACGCCGACGGCGTGCTGTACAGCCCGGTCAATGACGGCATGGCCGCGTCCTTTTATTCGGCGATAACACCGCCGGAGCGCCAGGATATGGCCAAGGTTTACCGGCTGGAAGCGCTGGATCCACTGATGCTGGATATCATGGGCGCTCATTCCATGGTCAATGCCATCTATTTCACCAGCCAGGATGGCTATATCCGCAATTACCCCTGGTTTGATACCCCTGCTCAGTATGCGCCCGATTACATGGCGGCGGATTACCCGTTCTACTATTCGGCGGATGCCGAACGCAACCCGGAACGCAGGGTGGTATGGACCGATGTCTATGTCGACCCGTCCGGACTGGGCTGGATGACGTCGGCGGTGGCGCCGGTCTATCGGGGGGATGTGCTCGAGGGTGTGGTTGGCGTCGATATTACGGTGGCGACAACCGTGCAACAGATCCAGCAGCTGAATATTCCCTGGCATGGGTATGCCGTATTGATCAACCGCAAGGGAATGATCATGGCTTTGCCACCACGAGGCGAAAGGGACTTCGGTCTGGAAGAGCTGAGCGCTTTCAGCTACAGCGAGGGCGTGCAGGATGAAAGCTTCAAGCCGGAGCGCTTCAATATCCGGCAGCGGCCGGATACGGCAGAGCTTGCCAGGCAGATGCAGGCAAACCCCGAAGGCCAGGGGGTGCTGGTGCTGAAGGGCGAGCCGAAGCGTGTCGCCTGGCGTGAGGTCGATACGGCCGGATGGAAACTGCTGACCATCGTCGATGAAGCGGCCATCTACCGTTCGGCGGATGAGCTGGCGCGACATTTTCGTATCATCGGCTACCTGTTGATTCTCGGGCTGGTGCTCTTCTATCTGCTGTTCTTTGCCTACACCTGGCGTCGTTCTGTCTGGCTCAGCCGCTCGATCTCGGCGCCGCTGGCAACGCTCAATCGAGTGTTGTCTGAGATCGGTCAGGAGCGCTACGATCAGCCGCACCTGCGCTTCAGGCTGCAGGAGCTTCAGCAGAGTGCCGATGCGGTGATCAAGATGGGGGCCGCGCTGGGGCGTGCCAATCGGGCCAAGAACCGTTTCCTGTCCAGTATCAGTCATGAACTGAGAACGCCGCTGACCTCGATTATCGGTTTTGCGCAACTGGCTCAGGCCAGTGAGCATCTCGGCGGGGATGAGCGCGCCTGCGTGGATGAAATTCTGCGGGCATCCGATCACCTGCTGCGCCTGATCAACGATGTGCTCGATCTGGCCCAGGTGCAGGCGGAGAATATCCAGGTACAGCCCGAGTCCTTGTGTCTGGCTGAGCTGGTCGATGCCTGCTTGCGCATGGTCGAGCCTCAGGCGGCGGAAAGCGCCGTCCAGCTGGAGGCGTTTCGTCAGGGGCGGCAATTGAGGGTCATGGCGGATGCCAACCGGCTGAGTCAGATACTGCTGAACCTGTTGTCCAACGCGATCAAATACAATCGCATGGGCGGACAGGTACGAGTGGAGTGTGTGGTGCGGGATGGCCGGGTACGGATCAGTGTCATCGACACCGGCATCGGCATCAGCCCGGACAGGCAGTCGGAGCTTTTCCTGGCGTTCAACCGTCTCGGCTACGAAAACAGCAACATTCCGGGGACCGGCATCGGTCTGAGCATCAGCAAGCAGCTGGTGGAGTTGATGGGCGGCAGCATCGGTTGTGTCAGCCGACCGGGGCAGGGCTCGACCTTCTGGGTCGAGCTGCCCCAGGGGGCTGCTCAGCACTGAGGTTCAGGGCCGAGAAGCTCGCTTGGTGCGTGCTGTTGCCGGTGCGCTGGTGGGGTCTTCAGGCCAGGGGTGCTTGGGATAGCGCCCCTTCATCTCCTTGCGCACTTCGGCATAGCTGCCGCGCCAGAAACCGGCCAGGTCCTGGGTCACCTGCAGCGGACGTTGTGCCGGTGACAGCAGATGAAGGGTAACCGGTGCGTTGAAGCCTAGCGTTGGCGTGTCGGTGCAGCCGAACATCTCCTGCAGTTTAACCGCCAGCACGGGTGGCGTCTGGCTGTAGTCGATGCTGATGCGAGACCCGGACGGTACCTGGATGCGTTCCGGCGCCAGGCGGTCCAGCTCCTGCTGCAGCGCCCAGTCCAGACGGCTGCGCAGGATGGCCGTCATATCCAGGCGGGCGAAGTCGCTGCCCTTGTTGACTCCGTCCAGCCAGGGTGTCAGCCACTCCTCCAGTGATCCCAGCAGGGTCTCATCCGACAGATCGGGCCAGCGGTGCGGTTCGGAGTCATGACGGCGTACAAACGCCAGCCGCTGGCGCAGCCGCTCGGCGGCGTCATCCAGAGGCAGCAGTGTCAGCCCCTTGCGGCGTACCCGGTCGATCAGGGCGGTTGTCTTGCGTTCGGGATCGAGGTTGGTTGTGGGCGTCCTGCGCAGGATCAGCTGGCCGATCCGGGTGCGCTGCTCGGCGACCAGTCGGTCCTGTTGCTCATCCCATTCGACGACCGGTTCCGTTTGCCTGAGATCTGCCAGCAGGGTGTCGAACAGCTCCGGGTCCAGAGGGGCCGCCAGGCGGATCTGGTCGGTGGCGTTGTCCTGGCGGCTGCTCAGTGACGCCACGGCAAGCCAGTGGTAGCGGTTCAGCCGGTCCTGCGCGGACAGCTTGGCGCCGCGCCCCTGGCTGAGGCGGTACTGGCCTGGCTGGCGATCACCTTGGCCGTCACGCTGGCGCGCGATACGGTCGGGGTAGGCACAGGCGATCAGGTAGCCGGGGGCGGTTTCTGTCGGTAGTGTCGGCGCTTCGGTTCCCGGCATACCGGGGCACAACTGTTGATATTGCTTCGCCAGTCGGTGCAGTCGGCTGCCCTGTCCGCGTCCCCCCTGTTTCTGCAGCCATTCCAGTCGCTGTTGCAGGTCAGCCTGTTGCGTGTTCAGCGGGTCACGCTCCGACAGCAGCGCCGCCAGATCAGCGGCCAGTTCGGCCAGCCCCTGTTCCGCACCACACAACAGCATATGGGCGAGGCGCGGATGGGCTGGCAGAGCGGCCATCTGTTCGCCCCTGGGCGTCAGCCGGAATTGGCCCGGGGCCGGTGATTCCAGGGCATCCAGTTGCTGCAGCAGATCCAGTGCCTGGTTGTAGGCGGCGGACGGTGGCGGGTTCAGCCAGCAGAGTTCGGTTGGGTCGTTGACACCCCATTGCAGCAGTTGTAGTGCCAGTGGCGCCAGGTCGGCATGCAGGATCTCGGCCGGAGTCTGTGGTTCCAGCTGGGCCTGCTGTTGTTCCGACCAGAGGCGGTAGCAGGTGCCGGGACCCAGGCGTCCGGCACGGCCGGCACGCTGAATGGCTGCGGCCGCTGATACCCGCGTGGTCAGCAGGCGGGTCATGCCGCTGCCCGGATCGAAACGGGCCTGACGGCTGAGGCCGGCGTCGATCACCACTTCTATCCCTTCGATGGTCAGGCTGGTTTCGGCAATCGCCGTAGCCAGCACCACCTTGCGCTGGCCGGGTGCGGGCGCGGTGATGGCGCGCTGCTGCTCACTCAGCGGCAGGTCGCCGTAGAGCGGGGTGATCAGTCGGTCCGGGTCGGTCGGCAGGCTGTCGTCCAGCAGCTGCATGACGCGGCGGATCTCGCGCTGTCCGGGCAGGAACACCAGCTGGCTGCCGCTGTGCTGGTCCAGTGCCTGACGGATACGGCTGGCCACCCGTTCCTCGATCGGGCTGTCAGTGCGGCTGGGGGCCGAGTAGATCAGTTCGACCGGGTGGGCGCGACCCTCGCTGCGCAGTACCGGTGCGTCGTCGAGCAGGGCTGACAGGGCGGCGCCGTCCAGCGTGGCTGACATCAGCAGCAGCTTTAGCGGCGGGCCTTCGCGCAGTAGCTCGCGTCCCTGCAGGACCAATGCCAGGCCGGTATCCGCATCCAGGCTGCGTTCGTGGAATTCATCGAAGATGATCAGACCGACGCCTTCGAGGCCTGGGTCGTCCTGCAGCATACGGGTGAGGATGCCTTCGGTGATCACCTCGATGCGGGTGGCGGCGCTGATCCGGCTTTCCAGGCGGATGCGGTAGCCGATCCGCTGCCCGACCGGCTCACTCAACTGCTCGGCCAGTCGTTGTGCGGCCGCTTTGGCCGCCAGCCGCCGTGGTTCCAGCAGCAGAATTTTCTGTTCGTCCAGCCAGGGTTGGTCCAGCAGTGCCAGCGGCACGCGGGTGGTTTTGCCGGCACCTGGCGGCGCTTCCAGAATCAGTTCGTCGTTCTGGCCTAGAGCCTGGCATATGGAGGGCAGCAGGGAGTCGATCGGCAGGGCTTGAGGCGTGATCATCGGTCTTTTGGCTGGAGCAGGAAAAGCACGAACTCTAGCAGAAAGCGGCTCTGTTCGCTGGCTCAGAAGCAGTGTATTTTTCGTCGTGTGTATCAGTTCGCTATTACATTCGCTTGCTGTATGATGACGACAAACGGCTCCAGATGATCGGCTGTTAATCAATGCAGTTACTAAAGGTGGATGAAGGTTGCAATTCGGACATGAGAAACCGGCAGCGAGGGGGGTGTCATGCTGCTGATGATCGATAACTTTGACAGCTTTACCTGGAATCTGGTGCGTTACTTTCAGGAGCTGGGGTCCGAGGTTCAGGTATATCGCAACAACGCCATCACACTGGAACAGATCGAATCCCTGCAACCGACCCATCTGGTGATCTCGCCCGGGCCCTGCACCCCGAACGAGGCCGGCATTTCGGTGCCGGCGATTGAATACTTTGCCGGCAAGCTGCCGATTCTCGGGGTCTGTCTGGGGCATCAGAGCATCGGCCAGGCGTTCGGTGCCGAAGTCGTGCGAGCCCGTCAGGTGATGCATGGCAAGACCTCGATGATCCAGCACAACGGCAGCGGCGTGTTCACGGGGCTGGAGCAGCCGCTGGAAGTGACCCGTTACCACTCGCTGGTCCTGCGCCCGAACTCTCTGCCCGATTGTCTGGAGGCAACCGCCTGGACGCTGGACGAGCAGGGGCAGCCGGACGAAATCATGGCGATTCGGCACCGGGAGCTGGCGATCCAGGGGGTGCAGTTCCATCCTGAATCAGTATTGACTCGGCAGGGCCACCAGCTGCTGGACAACTTTTTGCAGCAGGCCTAATCCCTTACTCAGAGGAGACACGGAATGAATATTCAGCAAGCGTTGGCCCGGGTGGTCGACCATATAGATCTCAGTCGTGAAGAGATGGTTGATGTCATGCGTCAGGTGATGACCGGGCAGTGCAGCGAATCACAGGTGGCGGGTTTCCTGGTTGGCCTGCGGATGAAGAGTGAATCGATCGAAGAGATCACCGGTGCAGCCCAGGTGATGCGAGAACTGGCCACGCCTGTACGTCCCGAAAAAGGTCCTCTGGTGGATATCGTCGGCACTGGCGGCGATGGCGCCAACCTGTTTAACGTTTCCTCCGCCAGCTCCTTCGTGGCGGCGGCCTGCGGCGTGCATGTCGCCAAGCACGGCAATCGCGGTGTGTCCTCGAAGAGCGGCAGTGCCGATCTGCTGGAAAAGGCCGGTATCAACCTGGACCTGGGCGCCGACGATGTGGCCCGTTGCATTGATGAGGTGGGCGTCGGTTTCATGTTCGCGCCCGGCTATCACGGCGCCATGAAGCATGCGATTGGTGCCCGGCGTGCGCTGGGGATGCGGACGCTGTTCAACATCCTCGGGCCGATGACCAACCCGGCCGGCGCCAAGCGTGAAGTGATCGGCGTATTCAGCAAAAAACTCTGCCGTCCCATGGCCGAAGTGATGCAACAGCTGGGTGCCGAGCACATCATGGTGGTACATGCCGATGATGGCCTGGACGAGATCAGCCTGGCGACCCATACCCATGTGGCCGAACTGAAGGATGGCGAGATCCGCGAATACCGGGTTTCACCGGAGGAGCTGGGCATCGACAGTCAGAGCCTGATCGGCCTGGTCGTCGACAGCTCGGATGAATCGCTGGCGCTGATCAAGGCGGCCCTGAGCAACAGCGACGAGCCGGCGGCGCGCAAGGCGGCGGCGATGGTGGCATTGAATGCCGGTGCCGCCATCTACCTTGGCGGCCAGGCGGACAGCCACAAGGCCGGAGTCGAGCGAGCTCAGGAGGCGATCGCATCCGGTGCCGCACTGAAGAAAATGGAACAGCTGGCCGCATTCAGTCAGCAACTGGAGCAGGCAACTGATGAGTGATACGCCAACCATTCTGAAAAAAATCATCGCGCGCAAACACGAAGAAGTAGCCGCGCGCAGTGCGCAGGTCTCCATTGACGACCTGAAGGCGCGGATTGCCCGCCAGCAGGGCGGTGACACCGATCCGCGGGGGTTTGTCGCGAGCCTGGAGCGAGCCCTGTCCGAAGGCCGTGCCGCGGTGATTGCCGAGATCAAAAAGGCCAGCCCGTCAAAGGGCGTGATCCGTGATCCTTTTGTGCCGGCCGAGATCGCGCCGGGCTATGAAGCGGGCGGTGCCAGCTGTCTGTCGGTGCTGACCGATGTGGACTTTTTTCAGGGTTCTGATGAATACCTGCAGCAGGCGCGTGCCGCCTGTTCGCTGCCGGTGATCCGCAAGGACTTCATTGTTGATCCCTATCAGATCTATGAAGCGCGCGCCCTGGGCGCGGACTGCATCCTGCTGATTGTGGCCGCGCTCAATGATCAGCAGCTTGCAGACTTGACGGCACTGACCCATGAACTGGGCATGGATGTGCTGATCGAGGTGCACAACGAGGAGGAGCTGCAGCGTATCCTGCCGCTCAACACCCGTCTGATCGGCATCAATAACCGTGATCTGCACACCTTCGAGGTCAGCCTGGACAACACTTTCAGGCTGCTGGACCAGATTCCCGAAGACCGCATCGTGGTCACCGAAAGTGGTATCCTTACGCCCGAAGATGTCGCTGCCATGCAGGCGCGCCAGGTCAATGCTTTCCTGATCGGCGAAGCCTTCATGCGCACCGAAGAGCCGGGGCGTACCCTGGCGGAATTTTTTGCAGCGGCGCAGACGGCCAACTAACCTGATTAGAGATACACGAATGAGTATGAGTGTCAGCGTCAACTGGGACGGCGATGATCGCTTCAAGGCGACCACCGGTTCCGGTTTCGACATCATGATCGACAAGGAACTGAAGCAGGGCCCGCGCCCGATGGAACTGATGCTGGCCGGCCTGGGTGGCTGCACCAGTGTCGATGTGGTGGGCATCCTGCGCAAGGCGCGCCAGGACGTGGTCAACTGCGTGGCCGAGATCAATGCCGAGCGTTCCGATGAAGTGCCTTCGGTGTTTACCGAAATCCACGTCAAGTTCATCGTCAGCGGCCGCAAGCTGCGTGAAGCGGCGGTTGAGCGTGCGGTCCGCCTGTCGGCGGAACAGTACTGTTCGGCATCGCTGATGCTGGAGCGCGGCGGAGTCAAGATCAGCCACAGCTTCGAGATTGTCGAAGTCGACTGAGTCGGATGTTTTTTGCAGGCTTTTGCTTGTAATTGTCAGGGTGCAACCGTAAAATGTTGCGTCCTTTTATTTGTTCAACTCCTTGCTTTCAACCATCTGCATACGGCAGGTGACTTGGAGGCTGTGAAACCGTAAGGAGCAAAAATGCGTCATTACGAAATCGTATTCCTGGTTCACCCGAACCAGAGCGAGCAGGTTCCGGCGATGATCGAGCGTTACAAGGCGCTGATCGAAGGTGCTGAAGGTACTATCCACCGTCTGGAAGACTGGGGCCGTCGTCAGCTGGCTTACCCGATCAACAACGCACACAAGGCACACTACGTGCTGATGAACGTTGAAGCGACTCAGGACGTAATGGACGAACTGTCCAGCATGTTCCGCTACAACGACGCTGTTCTGCGTAACATGGTGATCCGTTGCAACGAAGCGGTCACTGAAGATTCTCCGATCAAGGCTGCAGAATCTCGCGAAGAGCGCAAGCCGCGTCGCGAAGAGCGTTCAGAGCAGAAGCAGGACAAGCCTGCTGAAGCCAAGTCTGAAGCTGCAGAGTAATCACTAACCTATTTTTGGAGAAATTCAGATGGCACGTTTTTTCCGTCGTCGCAAGTTCTGCCGTTTCACCGCTGAAGGCGTCAAGCAGATCGATTACAAAGATCTGGACACCCTGAAAGGCTACGTTACTGAAACCGGCAAAATCGTTCCGAGCCGTATCACCGGTACCAAGGCACGCTACCAGCGTCAGCTGGCGACCGCTATCAAGCGCGCTCGTTACCTGGCTCTGCTGCCGTACACCGACAGCCACGACGTTTAAGCGTCGGCTGATACAGCCGGAGGCCGCGCTGATTGTTGCGCGGCCCGATCAAGTTTAATGCTGTGGATATTCCGTACCTGATACGTAGAGAATATTCACGGCCAGGATTCAAACTGCAGCCTTTGCAGAACAAGAGGTTTTACGAGATGGAAGTTATTCTGCTCGAAAATATCGGTAAGCTGGGTCAGCTGGGCGACAAGGTAGCTGTTAAGTCAGGCTTTGGTCGTAACTACCTGATCCCTCAGGGTAAAGCCGTTCCGGCGACCGCTACCAACGTAGCGCAGTTCGAAGAGCGTCGTGCTGAACTGGAAAAAGCCGCTGCTGACAAGCTGGCTAAAGCTGAAGCACGTGCTGAACAGCTGAACGAACTGGAACTGTCTCTGGTCACCAAGGCCGGTGACGAAGGCAAACTGTTCGGTTCAATCGGTACTCGCGACATCGCTGAAGCACTGACTTCTGCCGGTGTTGAAGCCGACAAGAGCGAAGTTCGTCTGCCGGAAGGCGCGATTCGCCACATCGGTGAGTTCGACGTTGACATCCAGGTTCACCCGGAAGTCACCGCTACTATCAAACTGGTTATCGCTGGCGAGTAATTCCCGCCCGAACAACCGGTCAGAAAAAGCACCGCGTGGTATACTGCGCGGTGCTTTTTTTATGTACAGGATGTACGGTATTCCGCGATTGCATGGACGCAAAATAGCGGTTATGCACAGGATGTAGGGCTCTGCGCCACACTTTCCCTCCAACAGTTCAGCAAGAGGTAGTTCAGCGATGGAAATGGCCGACCTGAATGATGATGCCCTGGATGCGATCAAGCAGCCGCCGCACTCGATTGAAGCCGAGCAGTCGGTACTGGGTGGCCTGATGCTGGACAACAATACCTGGGATACGGTGTCCGAGGTGTTGCTGGAGGAGCAGTTCTACCGGCCGACCCATCGCATGATCTTCCGCACCATGCAGAAGCTGATCGATGATGGACGTCCGATCGATGTGGTGACCCTGTCCGAGGAGCTGGATCGCACCGCCGAGCTGGAGCAGGCCGGTGGTCTGGAATACCTGGTCTCGCTGGCGCGCAACACGCCGAGCACCTCCAACATCCGCGCCTATTCCGAGATCGTGCGTGACCGTTCGCTGTTGCGGCAGATGATCGGTGTGGCCAACGAGATCGCCGACAGCGCTTTTCACCCCGGAGGCAGGGCGTCGGATGAGATCCTCAATGAAGCCGAACAGAAGATCTTTCAGATCGCCGAAAACCGGCCCAACCAGGGAGGGCCTGAGTCGGTCAATCCGCTGCTGAAAAGAGCGGTGGACCGCATCGACGAGCTGTTCAACAACGCTGATGCCCTGACCGGTGTGACCACCGGCTTTGATGACCTGGACGATCGCACCGGCGGCCTGCAGAAGTCGGACTTGGTGATCGTGGCGGCACGTCCTTCCATGGGTAAAACCACCTTTGCCATGAACCTGGTGGAAAACGCCCTGATGGCCACTGAGCGGCCGGTGCTGGTGTTCTCGCTGGAGATGCCCGCCGACCAGCTGGTGACGCGTATGCTGTCGTCGCTGGGGCGGATCAACCAGACCAAGGTGCGTAACGGTCAGCTCGAAGAGGATGACTGGCCCAAGCTGACCACGGCGGTCAACATGCTCAAGAACAAGCCACTGTTCATCGATGATCAGCCGGGTATCAGTCCCAACGAGATGCGCACCCGCGCCCGTCGTATCGTACGTGAGCACGGCGACCTGGCGATGATCATGGTCGACTACCTGCAGCTGATGACGTTGAAAACGGGTAAAAGCGAAGGCCGTACCCAGGAAATTTCCGAGATCTCGCGCTCATTGAAGGCGCTGGCCAAGGAGATGGGCTGTCCGGTGGTGGCGCTGTCACAGCTGAACCGAAGCCTGGAGCAGCGGCCCAACAAACGCCCGGTGAACTCGGATTTGCGTGAATCGGGCGCCATCGAGCAGGATGCCGACGTGATCATGTTCATCTACCGTGATGAGGTGTACAACGAGGACAGTCCGGACAAGGGCGTGGCCGAGATCATCATCGGTAAACAGCGTAACGGCCCCATCGGCTCGGTGCGGCTGGCGTTTATCGGCAAGTACACCCGCTTCGAGAACCTGGCCCACGGGGCCTATGACTACAGTTCGGATGAGTAGAGAAAACTGATGCTCAGGACTCCCTGAGCATCTTGTTGCGAAAGCCCTCGGGCACGCTTTGCACCTTGCGCTCGTCGTAGTCGAAGAACACGATGCCGGTCTTGGCATGGGCGATCTCAACCGCCGTATCCTTGTTGCTGAGCAGATAGTAGAGATCGCAACCGTACTTGTTGAAATCTGTCACGGTTACGTCGACCTGAACGCGGTCACCATGAAAACCTTCCGCCTTGTAGACGATGGCGGAGTCGGACATGATGATGCTGGCTCCCTCCACATCAAACTCGGTGTAGTGATAGTGCTTGAGAAAGCGCAGCCGGGCTTCGTGTACCATCGACAGTACGGCATCGTTGCTCAGATGGCCGCCATAGTTGATATCGCTGATCCGAACCGCCAGTTCGGTGCTGAACAGATAGTTGTCCGGCATCTCCAGTTTGATTCGTGCCATTGTTTCAGGCTCCTTCCGATTACTTGCCACTCAGGCCTGGTTTTGATCCAGGGCTTCGATCACATCGACCATGGCGCCGGTCAGGATCGCCAGGTCCTCATCACTCATGATATACGGTGGCATCACATAGACAAGCTTGCCGAAGGGACGTACCCAGATACCGCGTTCGACGAACATCGGCTGTACCTCGGCCAGATTGACCGGCTCATGGCGTTCGATCACGCCGATCGCGCCCAATACCCGAACGTCGGCCACTGACCTGAGTGCGCGTGCCGGTGCCAGGCCGCGCTCCAGGCCCGCTTCCAGCCGTTTCACCTGTCTGCGCCAGTCCATCTCTTCCAGCAGGGTCAGGCTTTCCAGTGCCACGGCGCAGGCCAGCGGGTTGGCCATGAAGGTTGGGCCGTGCATGAAACAGCCGGCGCCGCCGGAGGAGATGGTTTCGGCGATCTCGGCGGTCGCCAGGGTCGCGGCCAGCGTCATGTAGCCGCCGGTCAGGGCCTTGCCGACACAGAGGATATCCGGGCTGACACCTGCGTGATTACAGGCGAACAGTTCGCCGCTGCGGCCGAAGCCGGTGGCGATCTCGTCAGCGATCAGCAGGACATCGTAGCGGTCGCAAAGCGCACGGGCCTGGCGCAACCATTCCGGCGAGTAAAAGCGCATGCCGCCGGCACCCTGGACGATGGGCTCCAGAATCAGTGCCGCCAGCTCATCCTGGTGCTCGGTCAGGAGTCGCTCCAGTTCAGCAATATCGCTGGGGTCGAACGGGCCATCGAAGGCTGTTTCCGGGCGTGGGGCAAACAGCTGCTTGCTCAGTACACCGCTGAACAGCTCGTGCATGCCGTTGACCGGGTCGCACACTGACATGGCGCCAAAGGTATCGCCGTGGTAGCCGTTACGGATACTGATCATGCGATGTTTCCCGGGCTTGCCGCGGGCGTGCCAGTACTGGATCGCCATCTTCAGCGCCACTTCCACGGCAACGGAGCCCGAGTCGGCGATGAATACCCGCTGCAGCGGCTCCGGTGTCATCTCGACCAGCTTGCGCGACAGCTCGATTGCCGGCGTGTGCGTCAGACCGCCGAACATCACATGGGCAGTGCGATCGAGCTGCTCTTTGGCGGCGGCGTTCAGGCGTGGATGGTTGTAGCCGTGTACCACCGACCACCAGGAGGCCATGCCGTCGATCAGCTCGCGGCCGTCGCTTAGCCTGATGCGCACCCCGGACGCCGACTCGACCGGATACATGGCCGGCGGGTTGATCATCGACGAATAGGGGTGCCAGATATGCTGGGAATCAAAGGCCAGCTGCTCTGCATTGGGGCCGTTCATCATGGGTGCTGACTCCTCGTGGGTGGGTGAGGGGCCTCATTAGAGCGGTCTTTGTGGGCAGACGCAAGCCCGGGTCAGGCGGTCTCGACCCGGTTGCGCCCCTTGTGCTTGGCCTGATACAGCGCCTTGTCGGCGCGACTCAGGGCGGCGGAGGTGTCTGCATCATCGTTGTGCAGCAGTGTCAGCCCGATCGACAGCGTCATTGGTATCTGGCGATCTGCGGTACGGGTCGGGTGTTGCTCCAGGCATTGACGTATGCGTTCGGCCAGGTGGTGCGCCCCCTGCAGGTCGGTGCCGGGCAGCAGGAGCGCGAACTCCTCGCCACCAAGGCGACCCAGGAGGTCGGTTTCACGCAGACAGTCAGTTGCCAGCTGGGCAAAGTGTTGCAGCACCTCGTCCCCGGCCTGATGACCATAACGGTCATTGATCACCTTGAAGTGATCGAAATCGATCATCATCAATGCGCTTTCATGCTGGAGGCGTCGACTCAGGCGCTGCTCCTCGTGCAGGCGCTCGATAAAGGCGCGGCGGTTGCATAATCCGGTCAGCGGGTCGGTGGTTGCCAGCTGTTCTAGCTTGCGCTCGTTTTCCTTGCGTTCCGAAATATCCCGGAAAACCGTGACCACACCCGTGATGGTGTTGTTCTCGATCATCGGCCGACTTGTGACCACCACCGGCAGCAGGTTTCCGGTGCGGGTACGAAACAGCTCGTCGCTTTCGTATCCTTTTCCGTGCAGGGCGGCGGCAAAGATCGGGCACTGCTGAAAGGGCAAGTCTTCGTTGTCCTTGTGCGAGTGAATCAGATGATGAATGTTACCGCTGTACAGTTTCTCGGCGTTGAAACCGGTCAGGCGGCTGGTGGCGCTATTCACGTACAGGGTACGGCCCTCGGGATCGACTACGTAGATGCCCTCGCCAACGGCCTGGCCGATCGCATCCAGCCGTTGTTTCTGCTGCAGCACCCGCTGGCGCTGTTGATGCAGGCTCAGCAGCAGCCAACCCAGCAGCAGGATGGCCAGGAAACTGATGCCCATAGAGCTGTAGAACTCCCATTGAATGCTGGTCAGCAGGGGTTCGGGATGAAGGGCGAGGATGTAGCCTCCCAGGCTGTGGTCAAAACTGTAGATCGGGATGAAGGACGCACTGTAGCCCAGGCTTTGGTGATAAATTGCCTGGGCGAAATAACGCCCTTCGGCGAGTTGGGAAGACAGGTCATCCTGGGCCAGTTGCGCCAGCAGGGCGTCCAGGGGTAGCGGAACATTATCCGACTGGGCCAGGTTGCGGTCATCGAGCAGGAAGTCGTCGCTGATGATGGCCGGCCGCAGCTGGTGGCGCAGGTTGGTAAAACTGACGTCTTCTACGGTCTGCCGTTGCAGCAGAAACAGAAAAGCCTGACCCGCTGTCAAGTTTGACAGGGTTTGGCTGATCTGCTGGAAGGAAACCGCGGTTTCCATGCTGCCGATCAGCTTGCCCTGCTCGGTCAGCGGGTGGACAAAGCGAAAGCCGATGAACAGCCGTCCGACTTCGAAGCCGTAACGGGGGGCCGGCTGGGTCTGTATCTGTTGCAGGGAGGGGCGGACGCGCAGCAGGTTGTCGCCATGAATGGCGGGTGCGTGAAAGCGCAGATAACTGCTGCCATCGGCCCGATGAAACTGCCACAGCTGGATACCCCGGGCCTGGAGGTCATAATAATCGGGCAGTAGCTGCTGATAGAGGGCTTCCCGCAGCGCCTGCTGCTCCATGCCTTCGGTGCTCATGCCGGCTTTCAGCAGTGGCAGCAGATCGGGACGCCGCAGCAGGCCGGTGTAGAAGGTATCCATCGCCAGTGCATAGCGATCCAGACTGGCGTGATAGACGGTATCCAGCAGCGTGACCGTGTGATGCAGGTACTGTTGCTCTTTGTCCTTGCGGGTATTGTTCAGGAAAAGCACTACGCCGAAGAACAGCCCCGCCAGAACCAGAATATAACTGAGTCTTCTGATTTTGGGGCTTTCCTTCGACATAGGCGGACGTTTTCCTGATTCAGTTTTGGTCGGCGAATGCCTGGTGGCAGTTTAGTCCGGTTGAAACAGCTTGCCACTGACTACAGCGCGTGTCGTCTTGATCAAGAGCAGAATAACAACAAAAGTGACAACGATCAGTGAAATCCAGCTCAGCAGCAGGAAGAACTCGTTGCGGGTATTGATCCACATGCTCTGGCTTGCGATCGAGAACGCGGCCAGCGGGAAACTGTAGGCCCACCAGGACAAGTAGAACTGGATGCGCGAGAAGCGGGGCAGCTGGGTGAACAGCAGCAGGGTGATGAACATCGCGGTGTAGTAGAGGATACGGGCAAAATTGTCCACCACGCCATTGTTAAGCTGCAGATAGGAAATGAAGCCGACGGCGGGGGGGGCAATCATGATGAACAGAGTCGGCAGCAGCTTTTCCGGCAGCGGGTCGTGAAACAGAATACGGTTGAAAATCAGGGTCTTCAGCACCAGCCAGTAGAGCAGGCCGATGGAGAAAAAAAACCAGCTGGCTTCGATATAGCCGTGCTGAACCCCGGCGATCGGTACGAGAATATTACCGACGACGGGGATGAACCAGGCGGGTGTGCTGTGCTGGACCTTAAAGCGTGAATGATGAATCCATTGAGTCATCACGTTCAACGTCAGCATCAGGTGCAGCGCTGTACCGCAGATCCAGAGGTAGTGGGACAGGGCCATGGACACTTCCAGTGTGGCCACCGACAGCAATAGCAGGCTGATGGAGAAAGCCGGGAAAAAACTCATCTGGATCGGATGGTTGAACTCGGTCAGTACCTGCTCACGGAAGCGTAGTACCTTGAACAGATAAATGCAGGTCAGGCTGAGCAGGACGCAGGCGGTGAACACCAGCAGTACGCGGCTGACCAGTGGCTCAAGACCAAGGCTGTGGGCGGCCTTCTGCCAGGACAGCGTCAAGCCACTCAGGCCCATGACGCTGGCGAAAAAGGCGACGGGAAAAAAAGGCAGCCAAGTGGCGACTCCGCTGGCGGCGGTGGATCGGTCCGACATGGTGGGCTCTCCTTTAGATTAGGGAATGCTTATATATTATGACGCTGCTTTGTCCTCGGTGACAACTAGTATTTGATCCTGTAAATCAGGGCATAGAGGACTGGCACGACAATCAGTGTCAGCAGAGTGGCAAAGCCCAGGCCGAACATGATCGTGACGGCCAGGGGGCGGAAAAAGGCATCCGGCAGCAGGGGCAGCATGCCCAGAATGGTAGTCAATGCGGCCATGGAAACCGGCCGCAAGCGGCTGACGGTCGCCTGCAAAATGGCGTCATGCCAGTTATGGTCTTCTTCATCATAGAGACGCTTGATCTCCTCCACGAGCACAATGCTGTTTTTGATCAGCATGCCGCTGAGGCTGAGGATGCCCAGCAGCGCGGTAAAGGCGAAGGCGGTCTTCATGCTGAGCAGACCGATGGTGACGCCGATGATGGCCATGGGGACGGTCAGCCAGACCACCAGCGTCTGACGCACCGAGCCGAACAGGAGCACCGTAATCACGACCATCACCAGAAGCCCTACCGGTACAAAGGCGAACAGGGCCTTGTTCGCATCCTGCTGCGCCTCATATTCCCCGCCCCAGCTCAGGCTGTAGCCGGGTGGCAGTGGCAGCGCTTCCGCACGTGAGCGGACTTCGCTGAAAAGGGCGGCGGCGGTGAGCCCACTGGCAGGGTCCGGGTCGGCCAGCACGGTCAGGGTGCGCTTGCGGTCGCGTCGCATGATCAGCGGGTCTTCCCAGCCGACCCCGATACCCTGCAGCACCTGACCGGCATCGACCCATTGCTGCAGCGTCTGACTAAAGATCGGCAGGGATTCCAGCTGTTCAGGGCGCTGGCGCTGTTCGGCGGGTGGCCGCAGGATGACCGGCAGCAGCTGGCTGCCGTCACGGATAAGGCCCGTGTACTGGCCTTCCACGTTGCGGGCGATGGCTCTGGCCAGGTCGGCCTGGGTGATGCCCAGGCGTCGTCCCTCGGCCTCATCAAAACGCGGCATGATGACCGGAGTCCGTTCACGCCAGTCATGGCGGACGTTGACGGCCCCCTCGACCTGATCGAACACTTGGGTAATCATCTGCTGGCCCAGCTGACGCAGCACCTCGGCGTCGGGGCCGCTGATCCGGGCCTCGATCTTGGATTTGGTCGTCGGGCCGATGGAGATGCGGGTCAGTTTGCTCTGGGCCTGTGGATAGCCATTGTTCAGGTAGGCATCCAGTTTCGGTAACAGACGTTCCAGTTGATCCCGGTTATCCGCCTCGATCAGCAGCTGTGCATAACTGGCATACTGACGTTCGGGTGCATAGGTCAGCATGAAGCGCTCAGCACCCCGGCCAAGCGTGCTGGTAACCTGGCGTATGCCGTCCATCTTGAGCAGATCCTGCTCGATCCGGGCAATATCCGCTTCGGTGGTACGGATGTCACTGCCCTGGGGCAGCCAGTAGTCCAGCTGCACCATCGGCAACGTGGCATCGGGAAAGAAGCCCTGGCGCACATGCTTGAAGCTGACCAGCGAGCCGGCCAGCAGGCTGGCGGCCAGCAGCAGCGTGAGCCAGCGCCAACGCAGGGCCAGATGCAGCGCACGGCGGAACAGGCTGTAAAACAGGCTCTGGTAGGGAACCATGGCGGCACTTCCGGCCGGCTGTTCACGAAACAGGATCGCAGCCAGGAAGGGGGTAATGGTGATCGCCAGCACCCAGCTGAGCAGCAGTGAAATGAACAGCACCCAGAACAGGCTGCCGGTGAATTCGCCGGTTGCATCGGGTGACAGGCCGATCGGGGCGAAGGCGGTGATTGAGATCAGCGTGGCGCCGAGCAACGGCCAGCGAGTATGGCTGACGATGCGGACTGCGGCCTCCAGGCGAGAGTAGCCTCGCTGCAGGTTGATCAGGATGCCCTCGGTGATCACGATGGCATTGTCCACCAGCATGC
The DNA here is from genome assembly GCA_963676805.2 of uncultured Marinobacterium sp. GTDB lineage: Bacteria > Pseudomonadota > Gammaproteobacteria > Pseudomonadales > Balneatricaceae > Marinobacterium. The sequence goes on from CAXXYA010000002.1 coordinate 132,489, forward strand.
CGAGGGCAATGATCAACGCGCCCAGCGAGACCCGGTGCAGGCTGATGGAGGCGATGTTCATGATGATGAAGGTGCCGAGGATCGCCAGCAGCAGTACGAGACTCATCAGCAGGCCGGAGCGGGCACCCATGGTGACCAGCAGTACGACGACCACGATACTGATCGCCTGGGCCAGACTGATCAGGAAATCATTGACCGAGGTTTCCACCTGGCGCGGCTGGTCATAGATGATATCGAGCGACATGCCGACCGGACGACGGTAATCCAGTTCGTCCAGTCGCGCCAGGATCGCCTTGCCTACATCAACCACATTGACGCCGGAAGTGAAGGAAACGCCCAGCGTCAGCGCCGGCTGGCCGTTGAAACGGTAGAGGTGGGAGGGCGGCTCGGCGTAGTCCAGATAGACATCCGCCACATCGCTCAGATAGACCAGTCGGCCGCCGGTCTGGCCCAGCAGCAGGTCGTTGAGCTGCTCGGCGGAGGTGGCGGCACCTTGCGGGGCGATTCGCAGGCGTTCACCGTTGAGGCGAATACTGCCGGCATTGCTGATCAGGCTCTGGGCGTTGATAGCCAGCTGGATCATCTGTGGTGAAACCTGCATGGCGGCCATACGATTGCGATCGACCTCGACAATGATCTGCTGCTGGCGCCGACCGCCGATGCTGACCTTGCTGACGCCGTCGACGAGGATAAGCTCGCGGCGCAGAAAGTCGGCGTAGTCGGCCAGCGCACGGTAATCGAACCCCTCGCCGGTCAGGGCCAGGAAAATGCCGTAGACATCCCCGAAGTCATCATTGATCTGCATCGGCCCGACGCCGGGCGGCAGGCTCGGCGACAGGTCGTTCAACTTGCGTCGCATCTCATCCCAGATCTGGCGCAGCTCCTGCTCACGGTAAGTCGGCTTCATTTCCACCGTGATCTGGGCCAGCCCGGCGGCGGAGATCGATTCCACGGTATCCACCTGGGCGAGCTGCTGGAGCGCCATTTCGACCGGCAGGGTGACCTCCTCTTCCACCTCCTGTGCCGAGGCGCCCGGATAGGGCACGGCAATGATCGCTTCCTTGACGGTAAATTCGGGGTCTTCCAGCTGGCCGAGGCCAAAAAAGGAGATAACGCCCCCGGCCAGTAACAGCAGTACGCACATCCAGCTGACCACCCGCTGGCGAATGGCATATTCGGTCAGATTCATCCCTGTCTCCGTTTTAGAGTCCGCGTTCCTGTGGGATCGGATGCAGTTTCATGCCCTCCCGTACCTGACTGACCCCGGCGGCCACCAGTTGGTCGCCGGGGGTCAGGTCCCCGCTGACCAGCATGTGCGCACCGCGAATCTGCACTGGAGTGACTTCCAGACGACGGGCCCGGCTGTCGGCATCCAGCCGCCACACCCAGTGTTTGCTGTCGCGCATGAACACGGCACCAACCGGCACCGGCAGCCCCTCACTGGCCAGCGGCTGTAGCAGGGGGACCAGATCGACGCTGAATTCGACACTCATGCCCGTATGCGTGGGGAAGGCTTCCGGGCGGGGCATGCGAAACACCACTTCGTAGGTGCGGGTGTAGGCATCGGAAACCGATTCGTGCTCGGCGTAGCAGGCGGTGAATTCGTGTGTCGGGTGAGCGGTAAAGCGGACCTGGCCACAGATATCGCCGTTGGGTTCAAGGTCGGTACGCAGGCGGCTGATGATCGATTCGGGTACGGCGAAGCGGATATCCAGTTGGCTTTCATCCTGCAGCAGCAGAACCGGCTGTTGCGCCTGAACCTGCTGGAAATTTTCCGTCTGCAGGCGTGAAACGGTACCGCCAAAAGGTGCATGCAGCCGGGTGTAGCCAAGATTGTCCCGAGCGATATCCAGGGCGGCGCGAGCAGCCTTGAGCTCGGCCCTGGCTTCATCAAGATTGACCTCGGAGGTGTAGTTCCGTGCGAGCAGGGATTGTTGCTGGTCGAAGCGGATCCGGGCCAGCTCAAAACGGGCTTCACGCTCGGCCAGGATGCGGCGGTAATCGGTACTGTCCAGCTGCGCCAGCAGTTCACCCTTGTCGATTTCCATCCCGGCCTGGGCGGGCAGCTGTTCCAGCGTGCCGGGTACTCTGAAGGCCAGGGTGGCGCTGCGCCAGGCCTCCACGGTGGCAGGGAACTGTCGCTGCAGCCCGGCATCGATTGCGGGGATGGTGTACAGGCTGGCCGGACGGGACAGCTCCCGAACCGGCCGAGCTTCAGGGGCTGGTTCGCAGCCGCTCAGCAGCATGGCTGCCAGGCTCAAGAGACCGGCGAGCGGGTAGAGACCGTTCCGTATGGACATGATTCAGGGCTCCGGGTTGGGTTCGATGCTGAGAACGTCGATCTGCTCATCGCCGATGCGAAAACGGATGTTCTGGCCGTAGAGGCTGATGCCGTAGACCCGCTCGCTGTCCGCTTTCTTGTAGGCGGGGCGTGGATCGCAGCTGAGAATTTCTCCGATCTGGCGGGCCAGGGGCTGATTCAGGTCCCGGCTCAGTTGCGCGCAGGCCCGCTCTGCTTCGGGGCGGAACACCACCGGCAGCTGCAGACGCTCGATCTTCGAGGCCAGCGCAAATTCGGCATCCGGCAGGCTGTCCGAGTAGGGCAGATAGGGCTTGATGTCGAGAATGGGTGTGCCATCGAGCAGGTCTGCTCCTTCGATCTCCAGTCGCACACTGTCACCTTCACAACGAATGCCGGTCAGTCGGACACAGGACAGCCCTATGGGGTTGGGGCGAAAAGGCGAACGGGTGGCGAACACCCCCAGACGCTGATTTCCGCCCAGGCGTGGCGGTCGCACCGTGGGGCTCCAGCCCTTGTCAGCGGTGGCGCTGAACAGAAACACCAGCCAGATGTGGGTGCAGTGCTCCAGCCCCCGCACGGCATCCGCGCTTGCATAGGGGGGGACCAGTTCGACCTCGGCACGAATGGAGGCCAGCCCCGGCTGGCGCGGGATGCCGAATTTCTCGTCGAAAGGGCTGTGGATATAACCGATGGGGGTCATGGGCTTCCCGTGTACAGATGCATTTTGCAACTAGTATACCCATGGTTACCGTGATTGTTACCGGGTGGCTCTCCCGTTATGGAGTCTGATGTGCATGCAGAGCGGAAAATTGACCGGAGCCAGGTCAGTCCTGCTCCAGCAGGGCTGCCCTGTGCTGTACCGGGGTGGTGCTGCTCCAGTAGCGTGATGCCTTCTCTGCCTGCTCCGCCAGGCGGTGGATATGGCTGAGGGCGTCGAGCAGCACTACCGAGTCGGCCGGCGTCAGCTGCCGGGAGAGGGTTTGGTTGAGCAGGCCGCTTTTGAGGTGCTGATACTCGCGTTCCATCTCGTGCTTCATCTGGTGGGTCTCATAGCCCTGGGTGGCCATGTCTTCACGTACCTCGCAGGCGTCGATCAGGTGAATGACCGCCTGTTGATAATCATGTACGTTGGAGCGGATGCCGGAGTCTTGCAGCTGTTCGAAGACCGGGTAGTATTCGGGCAGCCTGGCGGCCAGTCGGGCCATCTCGTTGAAATAGCGGGCCACGCGCAGAGAGATCGGCAGGGTTTCACTGATCTCGATATTCAGGTTCTGCCGCGCCAGTTCCTGGTTGAATTCACCGATCCGGCCGATCAACTGGGTAAGGCTCTCATATTGCTGCTGCAGCCGGTCGGCTGCACCCCGTTCGGCACTGATCGCTTCCCGTGACATGCGGCTGCAGATGCGGCTGACTCGGGCCAGCTCCATGTTGATCGCTTCAACGGCGAGCGAAGGAGTGGTCAGAATGTTGTTGTCCAGATAACGGGGCTTGGTCTCGCTCTCTTCCAGGGTACGAAAACGCCTTTTCAGGAAATGCACCATGCGGTCGGTCAGCGGCCACATCAGTAGCACGCCGGCAATGTTGAACAGGGTGTGGAAAAGGGCCAGCAGGAAGACCAGATCGAATGCCGCCGGGTCCAGTTGGTTGAGCAGTCCGCCAAGGGCAACCAGCAAGAGCAGCCCGACCAGTCCGGTGAGCAGGTTGAACAGCACATGGGCCGCCGAGATCCGCTTGGCGTTGGGGGTCGCACCGATGGCGGCCAGCAGCGCGGTGGTCGTGGTGCCCACGTTGGCGCCGATCACCAGCGCCGCGGCGGCGGCCAGGGAGATGCTTTCGGTATGCACCAGTGACAGGGCGATGGCGATGACCGCCGCCGAGGCCTGCATCAGGAAGGTCAGTGTGATGCCGGCGATGACAAAAAGGGCCAGAGCCAGTGGCCCTGCGCCGAGTTCGGCCAGGGGCACGGAGTTGCTTAAGCCGTCGAAGCTGGCGCGCAGGAAGTCCAGGCCGATGAAGAAGATGCCGAACCCGGCAATGGCGGTGCCGATATGGGCACGTCGACTGTTGCCGCCGCTGACGCGAAGCACCATGCCCGCACCGATCAACGGCAAAGCAAAGGCGCTGATCTTGAACTTGAAACCGATCAGTGCCACCAGCCAGCCCACCATGGTGGTGCCGATGTTGCTGCCGTAAATGATGGACACCGACTGACCCAGTGACAGCAGCCCGGCGTTGACGAAGCCAAGCGTTGCCACAGTGACGGCGCTGGATGACTGGACCAGGGCGGTTATCAGGGCACCGGAGACCACCCCCTTTAGGCGCGATCCGGTGGCGTGTTCAAGCGCGGCTTTCAGTGATCGGCCGGCCGCCTGCTTAAGGCCGTTGGTCAACAGCTGCATTCCCAGCAGAAACAGTCCTATGCCGCCAAACAGCTGCCCTAGCATTTCCAGTGTCATTCCCCAGTCATCTCCCTGTGTCTTTGCCTCAAAATTAGCAGAGGGTGGGAGTCAGGTCGAGTAACTAGCTGTATCCGCGAAAGTTTTACCGGATCAGTACTCAACGGCGACCGACTTGATCAGCGCCCAGAGTTGCTGACCCGGATGCAGTTTCAGCTCGGTCAGTGCGCGATGGCTGATGCTGACCGGCAAGTGACTGCTGCCGAAACGTACCTGGACCCTCGGCCGGTCGCTGTCGGTGTGTTCGATCGAAACGACCTCAACCGGCAGCTGGTTCTGCAGGCTGGTGCCGCTCAGTGGCTGCAATGACAGAGCGATATCCTCAGCCTGCAGGCTCAGTGTCAGGCTGGTACCCTGGGCATGTCCGGTTCCGGCAATCCAAATGGGGGGCAGCTCGGGAGCGCAGCACACGGCGCTCATCCGGTCGCGGCGATCCACGTGAGTAACCTGGCCGCGCAGTAACGCCCGCTCACCCAGTGACGGCATGATGCCCGGCTGGCCGAACAGCCGGGCAGGCTCCCCTTCGGCCACGACTCGGCCCTGCTGCAGGCAGACCAGATGATCCGCCAGCCGCAGTACCTCATCGACAGCGTGGGTGACATGGATGATCGGCAGGGCGTGGCGTTGCTGCAGCTGTTCGATCAGGTCCATGATCAATTGGCGGGACTCACGATCCAGGGCACTCAGCGGTTCGTCCAGCAGCAGCAGCCTGGGTCGGCTGAGCAGGGCTCGGGCCAGGGCGACGCGCTGCTTCTGGCCACCGGACAGGGTGTCGGGTTTTTGTTGCAGCAGCGGGGTCAGCTGCAGCTGCTCGATCAGCTGGGCCGCGTCCAGCGCCTCGCCACCGCGCCGATAGGGGGCGGCGAAACTCAGGTTGTCGCGCACGCTGAGGTGGGGGAAGAGGCGGGCGTCCTGAAACACCAGCCCGATATCACGCCGATTAGAGGGAATAAAGGCTCCGGTTTGGCTGTCCTGCCAGCATTCATTATGAAAGTGGATCCGGCCCTGCTGAGCCGGCTCCAGCCCGGCCAGCAGGCGCAGCAGGGTGGACTTGCCGCAGCCGGATGGGCCGAACAGCGCGGTAATCCCTGCGGCTTCAAGCTGCAGCTCGACATCCAGTGCGAAGCCGTGATAGCGATGTTGCACGGCAAGTGTCAGGCTCATCGAATGACCTCCGCTTGCTGGCGCCGGTTGAGGCTGTAGAGTAGCAGCAGCAGGCTGACGGAAAACAGCAGCAGGCCGCCGGCCAGCCCGTGGGCGCGGGCGTAGTCGAGGGTTTCGACGTGATCATAGAGGGCGATCGACAACACCTGGGTACTGCCCGGGATGTTGCCGCCGATCATCAGGACGACGCCAAACTCGCCGACCGTATGGGCAAAGCCGAGGGTGATCGCGGTCAGAAAGCTGCGTCGGCACAGGGGGATCACGATCCGCCGGAAGCAGGACCAGCGGCTGGCACCGAGCGAGCGCGCCGCCTGCAGCAGTCCCTGATCCAGCTGCTCGAAACCGCCCTGCAGTGGCTGGACCACAAACGGCAGAGAATACAGGATGGAGCCGATCAGCAACCCGGCGAAGGTAAAGGCCAGCCCGGAACCGGTCAGCCACAGCCAGGGAGCGCCCAGAACACCATCGGGCGCGAACGCCAGCAGCAGGTAGAACCCCAGCACCGTGGGCGGCAGGATCAGCGGCAGGGCCACCAGTGCTTCGGGAATCACTTTCCAGCGGCGGCGGGTGTGGGCCAGCCACCAGGCGAAAGGGGTCCCCAATAACAGCAGGATGATCGTCGTCAGGCTGGCCAGCTGCAGGGTCAGCCAGAGCGCAGCCAGATCCTGTTCACTGGGCAGCATGGGCAACTCCGTTGCCGGGGGTATAACCGCTCTGCTCAATCAACTGGCGAGCTTCGGCTGAATGCAGGAAGTTGATGAAGGCATCGGCCAGCGGGTTGTCGGCACTGCGCCGCAGTCGGATCAACTGCTGTTCGATCGGTTGATAGAGTTCGGGCCCCAGCTGAACCCACTGATCCGTTGGAATGGACTGCTGAACCAGCTGAGCACGGGCGACCAGCCCCTGAGGTGCATTGCCGCTGTGGATAAACTGGAAGGTCTGGGCGATGTTGCTGCCCTGTACCTGTCGCTCGGGCTGCCAGCGTCCAATCGCCGTCAGCGCCTGCTGAGCCGCCAGGCCGTAGGGCGCGGTACGGGGATTGGCGATGGCGACGGGTGCGTCGAACAGGTCCGCCAACGATTCGGGGTGCCCCTGGGGTTGCCACAGGGCCAGCTGGCCGATGGCATAGGTAAAACGGCTATTGGCAATACCCGGGCCTTCCTGCTCCAGACGTTCGGGGCGGGCCCTGTCGGCAGCCAGAAAGAGATCGAAAGGGGCACCCTGTCGGATCTGGGTATAGAGCACGCCGGTGGACGCACTGCTGATCGCGATGGCGTGCTGCCGTTCGGGGTCAAATTGAGCGACCAGCTGTTCCAATGGGCGCTTGAAGTTGGCGGCCACGGCCAGATTCAGACTGCCGGCTGCAGCAAGATTCGGCAGTATCAGGCAAAGCGTGCAGAGCAGTCGTGTACGCATGTGCATCCCTGTCGTCGCAATTTTCATTATTTTAATTTAACGAATCTCTCAATTTATCGAACCTCTGGCGTTCTGGCCAGTACCCAGATATCCACTCGTTCCGCGCCGGCTGACTTGAGCTGTCTGGCCAGTGTATTGACCGTGGTGCCGGTGGTCATCACATCATCGATCAGCGCAACATGGCGTGCCGGTGGGCGGACAACCCTGAAGGCCTGATGCAGATTGCGGCGGCGCTCGTCGAGTCCCAGCGACATCTGGTGGGGTGTATGCCGGTTTTTGCTCAGGCAGGGCGTTAACGGTAATTGCAGCTGTCGGGCCAGCACTTCGGCCAGCAGCTGTGCCTGGTTGAAGCCGCGCCTGAACTCGCTTAACGGGTGCATGGGAACGGCGCACAGAGCCTGAGGCCAGTCTTTTTCGTACTGTTGCTGCAAAAAGGCGGCGAACACGCGGGCCAGCCAGCCGAGGTGGGCCGGCTGGCGCTGATATTTGATACGAGGCAGCAGCTGGCTCAGCGGGAAATCATAGTGAAAGGCGGCCAGTGTCCGGTCAAACGCGGGTGGCGTCTGGATGCAGTGGCTGCAAAGACTGCCGGGTGGCGCGGTGGGCGGCAGGGGAAGTGCACAGCGTCGGCAGCCACCCAGCAGCCAGGGCAGGTCGGCATGGCAAGCGGTACAGATACCCTGGTAGACCTCGTCGCTTGATCCGCAGAGCGAACAAGTTTGATTAAGATTTAACCACTTGTTTATCTTGTGTATAAACATAGGTTGACAGCTCCTTCTGTCGCTTTATGATCAACAGCATACTGCCGGCACCCGATCCTTGGGTGCACACACCGATTATGTCACAAGGGGATTGGAGTTATGCTGACTGTTGCCGAAAGCAACGCTGAGGTGCGTCACGACTGGACCGAACAGGAAGTACGTGCACTGTTCGAACTGCCGATGAACGATCTGCTGTTTCAGGCACAGAGCGTGCACCGCCAGCACTTCAATCCCAATGAGGTTCAGGTCAGCACCCTGCTGTCGATCAAGACCGGCTCCTGCCCGGAAGACTGCAAGTACTGCCCGCAGAGCGCGCACTACAACACCGGCCTGGAAAAGCAGCGCCTGATGGAAGTGGAAGCGGTACTGAACAAGGCGAAGCAGGCCAAGGCGTCCGGTTCCACCCGCTTCTGCATGGGCGCGGCCTGGAAGCACCCGACCGATCGTGACATGCCCTACGTGATCGAAATGATCAAGGGCGTGAAGGCGATGGGGCTGGAAACCTGCATGACACTGGGGATGCTGAAGGAATCTCAGGCCGAGCAGCTGTCCGAGGCGGGGCTGGATTATTACAACCACAATCTGGACACCTCTCCGGAGTTCTACGACAAGATCATCACCACCCGCACCTACGAGGATCGTCTCAACACCCTGCAGCATGTACGCGATTCCGGCATGAAAATCTGCAGCGGCGGCATCCTCGGCATGGGCGAGACCGCCAAGGACCGCTACGGCCTGCTGATGCAGCTGGCCAACCTGCCGCAGCAGCCGGAATCCGTGCCGATCAACATGCTGGTGAAGGTGCAGGGCACGCCGCTGGAAAACGTCGACGATCTGGACCCGCTGGAGTTCATTCGCACCATCGCCGTGGCGCGCATCATGATGCCGAAATCCCACGTGCGCCTGTCGGCCGGTCGCGAGCAGATGTCCGACGAGCTGCAGTCCATGGCGTTCTTCGCCGGTGCCAACTCCATCTTCTACGGCGAGTGCCTGCTGACGACGCCGAACCCGGAAACCAACCGCGACCTGCAGCTGTTCAAGCGCCTGGGTATCCGTCCGGAGCAGCGCATCGAAGACTCCGATGCCGACCAGGAGCAGAAGCTGGCGGCCGAGATTCAGGCGCAGCAGGACGCCGAGCTGTTCGTCGACGCCACCGCCACGCACTGAGGCGCGCCCATGTCCTTCAATGATCTGGCGGCCGCGCTCGAGTCGCGGCGGCAGGAGAACCTCTACCGCCAGCGCCGGGTGCTGGAGTCGGCCCAGGGGCCGGAAGTCAGCGTCGATGGCCAGCGCTATCTGGCGTTCTGCTCCAACGACTACCTGGGCCTGGCCAACCATCCCGAAGTGATTGCGGCACTCAAGCAGGGCGCCGACACCTACGGCGTGGGGGGCGGTGCCTCCCATCTGGTCAATGGTCACTCAAAAGCGCATCACGCGCTGGAAGAGGAGCTGGCTGAATTCACCGGCCGCGAGCGGGTGTTGCTGTTCTCCACCGGTTACATGGCCAACATCGGCGCTATCAATGCCCTGATCGACAAACAGGACGCGGTGTTTCAGGACCGCCTCAACCACGCTTCTCTGCTTGATGCGGGCCTGCTCAGCGGTGCCCGTTTCCAGCGTTACCTGCACAACGATCCCGACAGCCTGGCCCAGCGCCTGGGCCGTTCCGAGGCCCGTCGCAAGCTGGTGGTCACCGATGGCGTGTTCAGCATGGATGGCGATATCGCCGACCTGCCGAAGTTGAGCCGTGTCACCCGCGAACGGAACGGCTGGCTGATGGTGGATGACGCCCACGGTTTTGGCTGTCTGGGTGCGACCGGCGCGGGTTGTGTCGAGCACTTTGGTCTGAGCAATGAGGACGTACCGATACTGATCGGCACCCTGGGTAAGGGCTTCGGTACCTCCGGTGCCTTTGTCGCCGGTTCCGAAGTGCTGATCGAAACCCTGATCCAGTTCGCCCGCACCTACATCTATACCACCAGCATGTCGCCGGCGCTGGCGCAGGCCACCCGCGCCAGCCTGAAACTGGTACAGGCCGAAAGCTGGCGTCGTGACAAGCTGGCGCAGCTGATCAAGCGCTTCCGCCACGGCTGCGAACAGCTGGGCTATGAACTGATGGATTCGCCGACGCCGATCCAGCCGATCATGATCGGTGATGCCGGTGAAGCGATGCGCATCAGTGCCGAGCTGGAAGCGCGCGGCATCTTCATCAGCGCCATCCGCCCGCCCACCGTGCCGGCGGGCAGCTCTCGTCTGCGCGTCACGCTCAGTGCCGCCCACAGCGAGGAGCAGGTGGACCGCCTGCTGGATGCGCTGAATGCCGTACGTGCAGGAGGTGCTGCGTGAGCCTGGGGAGCGAGACCCGAGGCAGTGGTCCGGATCTGGTGCTGCTGCACGGCTGGGGGCTGAGTTCCGAAATCTGGGGTGACTTTGCCGACCGTCTGGCCGAGCGCTACCGGGTGACATTGATCGACCTGCCGGGGCTGGGACGTTCCGCTCCCGCAGGTGATATGTCGCTGGATGCGGCGGTCGCTGCTCTGCTGGAAGCGGCTCCCGAAAGCGCCCACTGGGTGGGCTGGTCTCTGGGCGGTCAGCTGGCACTGGCAGTAGCCGAAAGAGCGCCGGAGCGGGTGAAAAGCCTGAGTCTGATCGCCGCCAACCCCTGTTTCGTGGCGCGTGACGACTGGCCCTGCGCCATGGCGCCGGAGGTGTTCAAAGCCTTTGTCGAGTCGCTGGCCGACAATGAAACCAAAACCCTGCAGCGCTTTGCAGCTTTGCAAACACGCGGCTCGGCCAGCGCCCGTGATGAGCTTAAGCGGCTCAAGTCCGTGATAGGGGCGGCCGAACCGCAGGCACTGGCGTCGGCGCTGATGTTGCTGGAGTCCGATCTGCGTCCGGCGCTGGCCGGTTTAAGCTGCCCGGCCCAGCTGATACTGGGAACCGAGGATCAGCTGGTGCCTCAGGCGCTGGCCGCAGAGGCCAAGGCACTGAACAACCGCCTGAATGTTCAGCTGCTGGAGCAGGGCGCGCACCTGCCCTTTATCAGTCATGCCGATGAAGTGCTGATCATGCTGAATGCACAGGTGCGGCAGGTGGACGGTGCCGATGCAGCGGGATAAGCGCAGGGTTGCCCAGGCGTTCAGCCGTGCGGCCGAGAGTTACGACTCCGTGGCCCAGCTGCAGCGCGATATCGCCGACCGCCTGCTGGAGTGGCTGCCGCAACAGGTTGATGGCAAGCTGCTTGATCTGGGGTGCGGCACAGGCTATGCAGCGCCTCTCCTGCGTGAGTGTTATCCACGGGCACCGTTGCTGCATCTGGATCTGGCCCACGGCATGCTCACCTTTGCCCGCGAACAGCGCCCTGTGCCTGATGCCCACTATCTGTGCGGCGATGCCGAGCAGTTGCCGCTGGCCGATGCCAGCGTGGCGCTGATCTGGTCCAGTCTGGCGGTGCAGTGGTGCGAGCAGCCCGAGCGTTTGCTGGCCGAGCTGGCGCGAGTACTCAAGCCGGGCGGGCGCTGTCTGCTGGCGACACTGGGGCCGGACACTCTGCATGAGCTCAAGCGTGCCTGGGCGGCGGTGGATAATGATGTCCATGTGAACAGCTTCACGCCTCTGGCGCAGTTGCTGGCATACAATAGCCGCCTGCAGTTGGCGCGTTGCGAAACCGAATATAAAGTGCTTCGCTACAATCGCCTGCAGGAACTGATGCATGAGCTCAAGGCACTGGGTGCCCATAACGTCAACAGCCGCCGTGAGCAGGGGCTGAGCAGTCGCCAGCGCCTGATCCGTCTGCTGGAGGCCTATGAACAGCAGCGGCAGGCGGATGGTACCCTGCCGGCCACCTATGAAGTTTATTATCTGGAACTGCTCAAGGAGCCCCAGTGAAAAAGCGTTTCTTTATCGCCGGCACCGACACCGACGCCGGCAAGACTCTGGTCACCACCGGCCTGCTGACCGCAGCCAACCGTCAGGGCCTCAGGACTATTGGCCTGAAGCCGGTGGCGGCGGGTTGCGAGCAGACCCCGGAGGGTCTGCGCAATGCGGATGCCCTGCAGCTGCAACAGGCTGCCAGCATCAAACTGAGTTACGAGCAGGTCAACCCGGTGGCGTTTGAGCCGCCGATCGCACCGCATATTGCCGCCGAGCGGGAAGGGCGGGCGCTGAGTGCCGACCGTCTGGCGGCCTACTGTCGTGGCGCGATGATGCAGCCGGCGGATCTGGTGCTGGTGGAAGGCGCCGGTGGCTGGCGCGTTCCCCTGAGCATGCGCGAAAACCTGGCGCGGCTGCCGCAGCTGCTGCAGCTGGACGTGATTCTGGTGGTGGGGATGAAGCTGGGCTGCATCAACCACGCCATCCTGACCGCCGAGGCGATCGCCCGTGATGGCCTGCGTCTGGCGGGGTGGGTCGCCAACCATGTGGACCCCGACATGAGCTGCCCGGACGAAAACCTGGCGACGCTGGAGCGCCTCTTCCGTGCGCCTCTGCTGGGGCGGGTGCCCTGGCTGGCATCACCCTCCGCCGAGGCGGTGGCCGATCATATTGATCTGAAGCCGATTCTGAGTGAGTAAAATGTGACCAGCGAGCCCGGTTGATCTATACTGGCCTCAACCGGGTTGCCGGGAGACGTCCACTACCTCCCATCACAGGGCAACACTTCGCTGGCTGCAAGGAACAAAGGAAGGTGCGGCATGAACATCACTACTGCTAACAGCCTGTTCAATGTCACTCGTACTCTGGATAACGTGCCCAAGGCATCCAGTGATATCCAGGGCAGTGGCCGCGCGGAAAATGCGGAGATGGCCTCGGGACGTGATCAGAATCCGGCGATTGCCGACACCGCTGTGGATCGTACCGCCGAAGCAGCAGCAACCAAGGTGGTCAACCAGGCCGATGAGGTATTGGGTAACCTGATCGATACCCGCGCCTGAGTCTGCAGCGGGATCCCGTTGCCTGCTTGTCCGTCATGAGTACATCCCTTTCCAGTATTTCGCCCCCCTTGGTGCCCATTGCCACGCCTGGCAGTGGGCTTGCTCCTGTTTCCCGTGCCGGTGAGACCCCGGACGAAGGTATCAGGGCCCCGGTTGAGGAGCAGGAACGGAAGAGTGGCTCGAGCATGCTGTCGGGAGACGGCACCACGTCTTCCTCGGCACAGGAGTCTTCCGGCGAGCGTGCCCAGCAGCGGCAGGATCAGCAGGTACTTCGCCAGCTCGGCGCCCGTGATCGTGAAGTCCGCCAGCATGAGTTGGCGCATCAGGCCGCAGGCGGGGCGCATACGGGCGCAGCCTCCTACAGCTATGAGCGCGGGCCGGACGGAAGGATGTACGCGGTTGGTGGTGAAGTCAGTATCGATACTTCGTCAGTCAGCGGAGATCCCGGGGCTACACTGGAAAAGGCCGAGGCGATCATCCGGGCAGCCATGGCACCGGCGGAGCCCTCATCTCAGGATCATCGGGTCGCCGCAAGCGCCCGTGCCATGGCGGCAGAAGCCCGTGCAGAACTGGCGCGCATGGATGAGGCCGAGCAGGCTGATGCGGCGAAGTCTGATGCAGTGGCGTCTGGTGAAAATACCGACGCTGAGTCGGCGGGGGCTGCCGAAAAAGCCGGGTCTTCTGCTACTGATTCCGGATCACCGGCCTTTTCACCGGGCAGTGCCTCTCAACCGCTGAATGCTGTCCAGCAGCAACTGGTCGACAGCGGTGTCTACGCTTCTCTCTATCCTTCGGGCTCGCTGGTCAACCTTCAGGCCTGACCCGGCTCAACTGTTGAGAAAGTTATCCACCAGCCGGGTGAAAATGGCCGGCTTTTCCACATGGGGCAGATGGCCCGCTCCGGCGATGATCTTGAAACCGGCATTGGGAAACAGCTGCTGGATCGGCTGCTGGTGTTCCGCCAGCAGATAGTCGGAGTCGCCACCCTTGAGAAACAGCACCGGGCCGGTATACGCCTTGCCTTCCGGGGCATCGCCGATGCTGGAATACTGTTGCTCCAGTACGGGCAGGTTCATGCGCCAGGCAAACTGCTTCTGCTCGTTGCGATAGAGGTTCTTCAACAGGAAGGCGCGGGTCGCGGTCGAATCCACGTATTCGCTCAGCGTGCTGTCCGCCTCGCTGCGGCTTTTTAACTGGGGCAGATCGATCTGTTTGAGTCCCTCAATCACCTCGTTGTGGCGTGAGGGGTAGCGAACCGGGGCGATATCGACCACGATCAGACGCTGCACTCGTTCCGGATGGTCCAGTGCGAACTGCATCGCGGCCTTGCCGCCCATGGAGTGACCCATCAGGTTGATGCGCTCCAGCTGCAGGTGATCCAGCAGCTCCAGCAGATCGTTGCTCATCGCCCGGTATGTCATCTCGTCGCTGTGCGGCGAGCGGCCGTGGTTGCGCAGATCGGCCGCGATCACGTCGAAGTGTTCGCTGAGCGTCTTGATCTGGGCGCCCCAGTTGTCCAGGGTGCCGAACAGGCCGTGCAGAATCACCAGGGGTTCGCCCTGGCCGTGGCGTTGGAAGTGCAGCAACATGATAAAGGTCTCTTGGTCGGCAGGAGGGGTGTCCAGCGGACACCCCCGGGCAGGTCAGAGGATATCGAGCAGCTCGACATCGAAGACCAGGGTGGAGTAGGGCGGGATACCACCCGGAGAACCCTGAGCGCCATAGGCCAGCTCGAAAGGTACGTACAGACGCCACTTGGCGCCCTTGGTCATCAGCTGCAGTGCTTCAGTCCAGCCGGCAATGACGCCGCCGACCGGGAATTCGGCCGGCTGGCCACGGTCGTAGGAGCTGTCGAATACCTTGCCGTCGATGAAAGTGCCGTGGTAGTGCGTGCGCACCTTGCTCTGGGCGGTCGGCTTTTCGCCGTTCTCATCACCGGCGGTTATCACTTCGTACTGCAGGCCGGATTCCAGAGTAATGACGCCATCACGCTTGGCGTTGTCGGCCAGGAACTGCTCGCCGGCAGCCGCTGCTTCCTTGGCCTGGGCTTCCTGAGCCGCACGCAGACGCTGGGTGATTTCGTTGAAAGCCGCCTGGATCTGCTCGGCCGGTACGCGCAGAGCTTCACCGGTGAAGGAGTCGCGCAGACCGGTCACGACCGCTTCGATATCGACGCCGTCGAAGCTGCCCTGAGCCAGCTGGTCGCCCATCTGACGGCCGATGCCGTAGCTGGCATGTTGTTCAGTGGTTTCCAAAACCTGTTCTGACATAGTGTTTGCCTGTTTGGTTGGGTTGTTCACAAAAGGGGCGTGATCCTACCACAGCTGGCGTGGTGGATCAGTCCGCATAGCCGTCGACGGTGCAGATCAGGGTGCCTTCATGCAGTCGGGCGCTGATCTGATCACCGGGGCTGACCGCTTCCTGTCGGGTGACCGCCTGGCCATTCCGGTCCTGCACGATCGCATAGCCGCGCTCCAGAGTGGCCAGCGGGCTGACGCCCTGCAGCTGGCGTGCCTGGAAGTGCAGTTGCTGGCGACGCTGGCGCAGCAGCAGTTCGATGCCATGCTGCAAGCGTTGCCGCAGTGGGGCCAGTTGCTGCTGCTTGCGCACTAGCAATCGAGCCGGTGAACTGCGTTGCAGTCGCTGGTGCAGTTCTTCCAGACGCTGGTCGCTCTGTTGCAGGTGCAGTGACAGCGCTCGCTGCAGACGCAGTTCCAGCTGGTCGAGGCGCTGTGACTGTTCACGCAGGCGTTCACCCGGGTGGCGCAGCCGAGCGCGCAGATGTTCCAGCCGGTTATGGTGTCGGGCCAGGTAGCTCAATGCCTGACGACTCAGGCGCTGACGCAGCCGAAGCAGCTGTTGCTGCAGCTGTGCCTGGTCGGGGCTGAGCAGTTCCGCCGCCGCCGATGGCGTGGGCGCGCGCAGGTCGGCGACCAGATCACTGATCGAAATATCGACCTCATGACCGACCGCCGAGACCACAGGGATGCCGGACGCGGCGATGGCGCGCGCCACGCGTTCCTCGTTGAAGGGCCACAGGTCCTCCAGCGAGCCGCCTCCACGGCCGACGATCAGGGCATCGCAGCGGCCGTCGCGATTGGCCAGTTCGATGGCGCGTACAATCTGGGAGGCCGCCTCGTTGCCCTGGACGGCGGTTGGGTAGAGGGCGACCGGCAGCGACGGACAGCGGCGCCGCAGCACCTGCAGAATATCGTGAATGGCGGCCCCGGTGGGTGAGGTGATCACGCCGATATGGCGCGCCGGACTGGGCAGGGGGCGCTTGCGCGCAGCATCAAACAGGCCTTCCTGGCTGAGCTGCAGTTTGAGGTGCTCGAACGCCTGTTGCAGGCGCCCCTGGCCGCTTTCCTGCATCTGTTCGCAGATTAGCTGGAAGTCGCCGCGGCCTTCGTAAAGGCTGACCTTGGCCATCACCACCACCTGGTCGCCCTCCTTGGGGCGGAAGCGGACCTGCTGGTTGCGGCCGCGAAACATGGCGCAACGCACCTGAGCACGGTCATCCTTGAGGGTGAAGTACCAGTGTCCGGAAGAGGGTCGGGCCAGGTTGCTGATCTCGCCTTCGACCTGCAGGCTCATGAAGGAGTGCTCCAGCAGGGATTTGACCTGGCGGTTGAGTTCGCTGACGCTGATTGCGCTGCGGTTACGGGGCGGCATGCTTCTATTCATGCGGACATCTTAAACGACCCCGTCGATCGCAGCCAACATCATTGCTGATTGTTGTGCAGGCAGTTTTGGTGTATGATTTCTGGTTTAATTTTCACGGAAAAACGGGCTGGTTCAGTATGTTGCGAATCGTTGAAGAAGCGCTTACTTTTGATGATGTTTTGCTGGTTCCGGGATACTCTGAAGTACTCCCGAAAGACGTCTCGCTGAAGACCCGCCTGACCAAGGGTATCGAGCTGAATATTCCGCTGGTCTCGGCGGCTATGGATACGGTAACCGAGTCGCGCCTGGCAATCGCCATGGCTCAGGAAGGCGGTATCGGCATTATCCACAAGAACCTCACCATCGAACAGCAGGCCGACGAAGTGCGTCGGGTGAAGAAATTCGAAGCCGGTGTGGTAACCGATCCGGTGACCTGCAGTTCCGAAACGACCGTGCGTGAAATCATCGATCTGTCGAACGAGTTGAACTTCTCCGGTTTCCCGGTCGTGGATAACGGTGAGCTGGTCGGTATCGTGACCAGCCGTGATGTGCGCTTCGAACACGACCTGGATGCAAAGGTTTCCACTATCATGACGCCGAAGGATCGTCTGGTCACTGCCAAAGAAGGCGAAGACCAGGATGTGATTCGCGAACTGCTGCGTCGTCATCGTATCGAAAAAATCCTGCTGGTCGACGACAACTTTGCGCTGCGCGGCATGATGACCGTGAAGGACATGAGCAAGGCGCAGGCCTTCCCGCGTGCCGCCAAAGACAGCCAGGGCCGCCTGATCGTCGGTGCCGCAGTCGGTACCGGGCCGGAAACCCCTGACCGTGTGGCTGCGCTGGTAGCCGCCGGTGTTGATCTGATCGTAGTGGACACTGCCCACGGCCACTCCAAGGGCGTGATCGACCGTGTGGCCTGGGTTAAGCAGAACTTCCCGCAGGTGCAGGTTGTGGGCGGCAATATCGCGACCGCAGAAGCGGCGGTTGCGCTGGCGGAAGCGGGTGCAGACGGCGTTAAGGTTGGTATCGGTCCGGGTTCCATCTGTACAACACGTATCGTGGCGGGCGTTGGTGTACCGCAGATCTCCGCTGTTGCCAATGTGGCCGCAGCGCTGCGCGAGCACGGTGTGCCGTTGATCGCGGACGGAGGCATTCGTTTCTCCGGTGATTTCGCCAAGGCGATTGCTGCAGGGGCTTCTGCCGTCATGGTTGGTTCCATGCTGGCGGGTACGGATGAAGCGCCGGGCGAAGTCGAGTTGTTCCAGGGCCGTGCATTCAAGTCCTACCGTGGCATGGGCTCCCTGGGTGCCATGTCCGGTCTGACCGGCTCATCCGACCGTTACTTCCAGGATGCCAAAGAAGGCGCCGAGAAGCTGGTGCCGGAAGGTATCGAGGGCCGTGTAGCCTGTAAGGGGCCGATGGGCGGTGTGCTGCACCAGCTGATGGGCGGCCTGCGTGCCTCCATGGGCTACACAGGTTGTGCCACCATCGAAGAGATGCGCAACAAGCCGAAGTTCGTGCGCATCACCAGCGCCGGCATCACCGAGAGCCACGTGCACGACGTCAGCATCACCAAGGAAGCGCCCAACTACCGTGTGGGCTAAGCAGATTTAATACTAACCAGTAAGTGGGGCGTAAGACTGCCCCACTTTTTGTTTGCGCCGCCTGGCGGCCAGCATTCGGTGGAGTCACTGAGTATGAGCAAAGACATTCACGCGCAACGCATCCTGATTCTGGACTTCGGTTCCCAGTACACCCAGCTGATCGCACGTCGCGTACGTGAAATCGGGGTTTACTGCGAGATCCATGCCTTCGATATGGATGAGGCAGCGATTCGTGAATTTGCCCCCAAGGGTATCATTCTGGCCGGCGGTCCTGAGTCCGTCACCGAGCTGGATTCTCCGCGCGCGCCCGAGTGTGTCTTCAACATGGGGCTGCCGGTTCTGGGTATCTGCTACGGCATGCAGACTATGGCTGAGCAGCTGGGCGGCAAGGTCAGCAGCTCTGATCAGCGTGAATTCGGTTATGCACGTGTGCGCCTGGCAGACAGCCCTAGCCGTCTGCTGGAAGGCATCGAGGATCATATCGCCAACAACGGCAACCTGTCGCTGGACGTCTGGATGAGTCACGGTGACAAGGTTAGCGAGCTGCCGGCTGGCTTCCATGTGATTGCGGGCACCGATTCTGCTCCGATCGCCGCCATGTGTGATCCGCAGCGCAACCTTTATGGTGTACAGTTCCACCCGGAAGTGACCCACACCAAGCAGGGCCTGCGTATTCTGGAGCGTTTCGTACGCGAAATCTGTGGTACCGAGGCGCTGTGGACCGCGGCCAACATCATTCAGGACCTGGTCGAGAAGGTTCAGCAGCAGGTCGGTGACGAGAAGGTTCTGCTGGGTCTGTCCGGCGGTGTCGACTCCTCCGTTGTGGCGGCTCTGCTGCACAAGGCGATCGGCGACAAGCTGACCTGCGTGTTCGTGGACAACGGTCTGCTGCGCAAGGGTGAGGGTGATCAGGTGATGGAGATGTTCGCCCGCAACATGGGTGTCAACGTGATCCGTGCCAATGCCGAAGACCAGTTCCTCGGTCGCCTGAAAGGCGAAGCCGATCCTGAAGCCAAGCGCAAGATCATCGGCAACACCTTCATTGAAGTGTTCGATGACGAAGCTGAAAAGCTGAAGGACTGCCGTTTCCTGGCGCAGGGTACCATCTACCCGGACGTGATCGAGTCTGCCGCTTCCAAGACCGGCAAGGCGCACGTGATCAAGTCGCACCACAACGTGGGTGGCCTGCCGGAAGACATGAAGTTCGAACTGGTCGAGCCGCTGCGCGAGCTGTTCAAGGACGAAGTGCGCAAGATCGGTCTGGAGCTGGGCCTGCCGTATGACATGGTCTACCGTCATCCGTTCCCGGGTCCGGGTCTGGGTGTGCGTATCCTTGGTGAAGTGAAGAAGGAATACGCGGACATCCTGCGTGAAGCCGACGCCATCTTCATCGAAGAGCTGCACAACGCCGACTGGTACCACAAGACCAGCCAGGCGTTTGCCGTGTTCCTGCCGGTGAAATCCGTGGGCGTGGTCGGCGATGGCCGTCGCTACGAATACGTGATCGCGCTGCGTGCGGTGGAAACCATCGACTTCATGACCGCTCGCTGGGCGCACCTGCCATACGAGCTGCTGGAGAAGGTATCCGGTCGCATCATCAACGAAATCGCTCAGGTTTCGCGCGTGACCTACGACGTATCCAGCAAGCCGCCGGCCACCATCGAGTGGGAATGATCGGTCAGTCTTGATGAACAGTCTGAAAAGCCCGCATATGCGGGCTTTTTCGTGTGTGGAAGCGGGGCAGTAGAGAATGGAGCAGGATCGGCTTTACATGCAGCAGGCGCTGCGACTGGCGCAACGGGCTGCCGATTTGGATGAGGTGCCGGTGGGGGCGCTGGTGGTGCTGGACGGCGACGTGATCGGCGAGGGCTGGAACCGCCCGATCAGTGGCCATGATCCCACGGCCCATGCCGAGATCATGGCGCTGCGCGAAGCGGCGGCGCGTGTGGGCAACTATCGCCTGGTGGGGGCGACCCTTTATGTCACTATCGAGCCTTGTACCATGTGTGCCGGCGCCATAGTGCATGCGCGCATCGCACGGGTGGTGTTCGGTACTACCGAGCCCAAGGCGGGGGCGCTGGTGAGTAATCAGCAGCTGTTTGATCAGCCTTGGCTCAACCACCACCCGGCGTATGAAGGCGGGGTGATGGCGGATGAGTGCGCCGCAGTGATCAGCGATTTCTTCAAGCGCCGCCGCGAGGAGCAGAAACGCCTGAAACAGCTGCGGCGCGAGTCCTCCCCGGACTGACCGCCCTAAAGTGAGCTGGGCAGGTTGCTCAAGGGAAGTACCTGTTCGTCCTGTTCGGCTTCCGCCGCATCGCTGTCGGATTCGGTGGTGGGGATCAGGTCGCGGGCGCTGGCGGTATCCACTTCCCAGCGCAGCAGCTCCATATACTTGCGGATATTGCTGACATACTGCACCGGTTCATGGCCGCGGGCATAGCCATAGCGAGTCTGTGGATAATATTTGGGGTTGCTCAGTCGCGGCAGAAACTCTCTGACGTGTTGCCACTTGTCGGGGTTCTTGCCTGCCTTCTGGGTCAGGATGCGGGCGTCTTCCAGATGGCCAAAGCCGATATTGTAACCGGCCAATGCAAACCAGGTGTGGTCGGGGTCAGCGATGCGCTCGGGGATCTTTTTCTTCACGTTCACCAGATACTGGGCGCCGCCCAGAATGCTCTGTTTGGGGTCGGTGCGGTCGCTGACGCCGACTTCATCGGCCGCGGCCTGGGTCAGCATCATGATGCCGCGCACACCCGTGGGTGAGACGGCATCCGCTTTCCAGTGGGATTCCTGATAGGCGACCGCCGCCAGCAGCAGCCAGCTGATTCCGCTTTCTTCTTCGGCCTGCTTGAACCAGGGGTAGAGTGGCAGGAAGCGTTCCTGCAGGTCTCGGCGAAAGGTGATGGTGTCGAAGAAGTTGAGCGGATTGGTGCGTGAGAAATAGCGCTCTTCCAGGGTCTGGATCAGCTTTTGGGTACTGTCGAGCTGGAACCAGCGGTTCAATTCGGCCTTGAGTGTGCCGTCATGGTGGCGATTCAGCATCCAGGCGATGGGTTGGGGCGTCTGCAGCTCAAATGCGGTCTTGAGGCCGGGATAGAAGGATTTCTGGGCATCGAAAACGGTGGAGTCCAGGATGGTGTAGTCCAGGCTGCCATCGTGCACCTGGTCCAGCAGATCGGTGACCGAATCGTCTTCGCTGCTGGACCACTGGAGTTCGGCGTGTTCAGACTGCAGTTGCTGCAGCAACTCGGCATAACTGGAGCCCGCGAGGACACGAATGCTGCGGCCGTAGAGGTCTTCAAGTCCTTTGGGGGCCGGGTTGCCTCGGCGTACACGGTAGATCAATACCGGAGCGCTACTGCGATAGGCGGGCGAAAAGTCGAACTGCTGACGCCTTTCAGGAGTAGCGGTCAGGCTGGCAGCGGCGATATGGGCGTTGCGGGCCTGGAGGACCTGGAACAGGCCGGCAAAACTGTCGGGCAGGGCCAGTTCAAGCTTGACTCCCAGATGGTCCGCGAAGGCCCTGGCCAGCTCATATTCGAAACCGGCGGGCTTGCCCTTGCGGATGTAATAGGTCATCGGTGTGTTGGTGGTAGCAAAGCGGATGACGCCGTTCTGCTTGATTGCCTCGAGTTGGGTCGGGGTGTTGAGGCTGAGCATGGCCAGACCGAAGGTGATGGCGACCAGTGAACAGAAGTAGATCAGTTCACGAAAATGGGGGGACTGACGCAGTTTAAACATAGGCTCTGCTATTCTGTATCTCGATGGCCTGATCGGGTAAAATCCACATTTAATTTTTTGCTCTCCAACGCCTGATTCGCAGGTAGAACCAAGAGGCTCGATATCAACATGCTCGTACTGCGTGGAGCTCCCGCTCTTTCGTCTTTTCGTCATGCAAAACTGCTGTCCCAGATTCAGTCCCGGCTGCCTGCCGTGACTGGCCTGTACGCAGAATACACCCATTTTGCAGATCTGCAGCGCGATCTGGAAGCACAGGAGTCTCAGGTTCTTGATCGTATCCTGCGCTATGGCCCCAAGGCCAGTGCCGAAGAGCCGAGCGGTGAGCTGTTCCTGGTCGTGCCGCGCCCGGGTACCATTTCACCCTGGTCCAGCAAGGCGACCGATATTGCCCATAACTGCAGCCTGAATGCAATCGAGCGGCTGGAGCGTGGTGTTGCCTACTACCTGCGCAGTGAACAGACGCTGACCGCCGAGCAACGCGAACAGGTTGCCGAGCTGCTGCATGATCGCATGGTTGAGGCGGTTATGACTGACCTGGATCAGGCTCAGGCGTTGTTCCGCCATGAGCAGCCGAGCCCGATGACTCAGGTCGACATTCTGGGTGGTGGTCGCGATGCCCTGGCCAAGGCCAACGTCGAGCTGGGTCTGGCGCTGGCGGAAGATGAGATCGATTATCTGGTCGAAAGTTTCAACGGTCTGGGTCGCAATCCCAACGACGTCGAGCTGATGATGTTCGCCCAGGCGAACTCCGAGCACTGCCGTCACAAGATCTTCAACGCCAGCTGGGATATCGATGGCGTGCGCCAGGAGCACTCCCTGTTCGCGATGATCCGCAACACCTACAACCAGGGTGGCGAGAATGTGCTGTCCGCGTACAAGGACAACGCCTCCGTCATCGTCGGCAGCAAGGCCGGGCGTTTCTATCCGGATGCAGCCACCGGCCAGTACGGTTACAACCAGGAAGCGATCCACATCCTGATGAAGGTGGAAACTCACAACCACCCGACCGCCATTGCTCCGTTCTCCGGTGCCGCCACCGGTTCGGGCGGCGAGATCCGTGATGAAGGCGCCACCGGCCGCGGTTCCAAGCCGAAGGCGGGCCTGACCGGTTTCACCGTCTCCGATCTGAACATCCCGAGCTTCGAGCAGCCCTGGGAGTCCGGTTACGGCAAGCCGGAGCGCATCGCCTCTGCGCTGGATATCATGATCGAAGGCCCCATCGGTGGCGCCGCGTTCAACAACGAATTCGGTCGTCCCAACCTGACAGGTTACTTCCGTACCTTCGAACAGCAGGTACCGGGTGCCAACGGTGACGAAGTGCGCGGCTACCACAAGCCGATCATGATCGCCGGTGGTTTGGGTAACATCCGTGAAGATCACGTCGAGAAGGGCGAGATCACCGTCGGTGCCAAACTGATCTGCCTGGGTGGCCCGGCGATGCTGATCGGCCTCGGCGGCGGTGCGGCGTCTTCCATGTCCTCTGGCAGCTCTTCTGCTGATCTGGACTTCGCTTCGGTACAGCGTGGCAACCCGGAGATCGAGCGTCGCTGTCAGGAAGTGATCGACCGCTGCTGGCAGCTGGGCGATGACAACCCGATCGCCTTCATTCATGACGTCGGTGCCGGTGGCCTGTCCAACGCTTTCCCTGAGCTGGTGAAAGATGGCGGTCGTGGCGGCAACTTCGCGCTGCGCAACGTCAACAACGACGAGCCGGGCATGTCTCCGCTGGAGATCTGGTGTAACGAAGCCCAGGAACGCTACGTGATGGCGGTGAAGCCGGAAGATCTGGCTCGCTTCGAAGCGATCTGTGAACGCGAGCGCTGCCCGTTCGCCGTCGTTGGTGAAGCCACTGAAGAGCATCACCTGACCCTGGGCGATACCCACTTCGACAACAAGCCGGTGGATCTGCCGATGAGCGTGCTGTTCGGCAAGCCGCCGAAGATGCACCGCAGCGTCGAGCGCAAGACCTGCGAAGTGCCGGAATTCGATACCACCAAGATCGAACTGGCCGATGCGGCCGAGCGTGTACTCAAGCTGCCGGCGGTGGCGTCCAAGTCCTTCCTGATCACCATTGGCGACCGTTCCATTACCGGTCAAGTGGCTCGTGACCAGATGGTGGGTCCCTGGCAGGTGCCGGTTGCCGACTGTGCCGTGACGACTGCATCCTATGACACCTATGCCGGTGAAGCCATGGCGATGGGCGAGCGTACTCCGCTGGCGCTGATCGATTCCCCGGCCTCCGGCCGTATGGCGATCGGTGAGACCATCACCAACCTGGCAGCGGCGCGTATCGGCCAGCTGGCCGACATCAAGCTGTCCGCCAACTGGATGTGCGCCGCCGGTCATGCCGGTGAAGACGAGAAGCTGTACGAGACCGTCAAGGCGGTAGGTATGGAACTCTGTCCGGAACTGGGCATCACCATTCCGGTGGGCAAGGACTCCATGTCCATGCGTACCGTCTGGGATGACAACGGCGAGCAGAAGAGCGTAACCGCGCCGATGTCGCTGATCATCTCCGGCTTTGCGCCGGTGCTGGATGCACGCAAGACGCTGACGCCGCAGCTGCGTACCGACAAGGGCGAGACCGACCTGATCCTACTGGATCTGGGCAACGGTCAGAACCGCATGGGTCTGTCTGCGCTGGCGCAGGTTTACAACGAAGTGGGTCAGAAGGTACCGGACGTGGATAACGCCGAACTGCTGGCCAACTTCTTCGCCGCCGTTCAGGAGCTGAACGAGCAGGGTCTGATCCTGGCCTACCACGACCGTGCCGATGGCGGTCTGCTGGCCACTGTTGCCGAGATGGGCTTTGCCGGTCGTACCGGTGTCGACCTGAACCTGGATCTGCTGGCCGAAGACAGCTCCGAGCTGGCGGCGGCGCTGTTCAACGAAGAGCTGGGCGCGGTGATCCAGATCCGTCGCGAGGATATGGAAACTGTCCTCAACGAACTGAACGCGGCAGGCCTGGGTGATGTGGCCAAGGTGGTCGGTACCCTGAACCCGGATCTGCAGCTGAACTGCTTCTTCGACGACGAAGAAGTCTACAGCGCTGACCTGATCCAGCTGCAACGCTGGTGGGCCGAGACCTCCTTCCGTATCCAGTCACTGCGTGACAACTCCGAGTGTGCGCAGCAGGAGTTCGACCGCCTGCTGGATCGTGAAGATCCGGGTCTGAACGCCAGCCTGAGCTTCGACCAGAACGATGATGTGGCGGCTGAGCTGATCGCCTCCGGTGTGCGCCCGAAAGTGGCGATCCTGCGTGAGCAGGGCGTCAACGGTCAGGTGGAAATGGCGGCCGCCTTTGATCGTGCCGGTTTCGAAGCGATCGACGTTCACATGAGCGACATCCTGTCCGGTCGTATCACTCTGGATCAGTTCCGTGGTCTGGTTGCCTGTGGCGGCTTCTCCTACGGTGACGTTCTGGGTGCCGGTGAGGGCTGGGCCAAGTCGATCCTGTTCAACGCGGTGGCGCGTGAGCAGTTCTCCGCCTTCTTCGAGCGTGAAGATACCTTCGCGCTGGGCGTGTGCAACGGCTGCCAGATGCTGTCCAACCTGCACGAGCTGATTCCGGGTGCCGACCTCTGGCCGCACTTCGTGCGCAACCAGTCCGAGCAGTTCGAGGCCCGCGTTGCCATGGTGGAAGTGCAAGACAGCCCGTCTGTCTTCCTGCAGGGCATGGCGGGTTCCCGCATGCCGATCGCGGTTGCCCACGGTGAAGGCCGTGCCGAGTTCGAAGATGATGCGCAGCTGCGCATGCTGAACGAGTCCGGTACGGTTTCCCTGCGCTATGTGGATAATCGTGGCGATGCGACCACTGTCTACCCGGCCAACCCGAACGGTTCGCCGCTGGGTATCACCGGCCTGACCACCCCGGATGGCCGCGTCACCATCATGATGCCGCACCCGGAGCGTGTCTTCCGTGCGGTGCAGAACTCCTGGGCGCCGGATGAGTGGGCCGAGGATGGTGCCTGGATGCGCATGTTCCGCAATGCGCGTGTCTGGGTCGGCTGATCAGGCTTTCCCGGGATCATGAAAAACGGCAGCCTCGGCTGCCGTTTTTTTGTGTCTGTTTGCAGGGAAGTCAGGGTCTGACGTAGCTGAACCCCTGTTGCTGCAGGCGGATGATCTCCGGCAGTCCGGCCTGAACCACGTCTTCAGCCTCGACTTCATAGAGTGCTTCGCGTCCGATATGGTAGCCATCCAGGGTATTGCCACAGATGATGAAGCGGGCACCGCTGAGTCGAAGGGTGTCCAGGGTGACCTGTTTGTCGGTATCCTCTTTGGCGGCGATAAAGTACTCGATAGCCTTGCCATGGATGACGGCTCTCAAGTCGATATTCTCTTCACCCACGGCCTGAATGTGATTGCTGATATTGGTGAAGGTCGCCGACAGGCGTGAAGGTTCACCGTAGTTGATGTGGTAGACAACCTTCTGCGGCGGATAGTCGCCGGCGTGTGCGGGAAGGGCGGTGAGGAGTAGCGCCCATGCAAGGAAAAAGGGTTTGAGCATGACAGACCCTCCGTAGCTGTATAAAAGTGGCTATATAAAAGCAGCCATAAAAAAAGCCGGCGCTAGGCCGGCTTCCTTGAGCATAAAGCGGTTGAGCAGATTACTGCTGAACGCGCTTCTGACCCATGATTTCTACGTCTACACGACGGTCCGGACGCAGGCATGCGATCAGCTCAGCGCCACGACCGGTGCAGTTTGCGACCGGAGCGGACTCGCCCATGAAGCCGATGGACATTTTGCTGGCGTCAACACCAGCCTGTTCCAGTTTGGCAGCCACGGCCTGTGCGCGACGCTCGGACAGCTTCTCGTTGTAAGCAGCAGAACCGATGAAGTCAGCGTAACCTACCAGCTTGACGCTCTGCAGGCTGGCCAGGGAACCGATGTAGTTAACGACGTTGCTTACGTCATCCACTTTGGTGCTGTCGAAATCGAAGTACAGCGCAAACTTCTTCTCGACGTCAGCCATGGTTGCAGCCGCTACCGGAGCCGGAGCCGGAGCTGCCGGTTCTTCCACTTTGGCCATTACATTGTCGCAACCTTCAACCGCCTGCTCCTGAGTCCAGAAGCCAGTGTGCCAGCATTCGCCGAAGCTGGTGCGCCAGATGGTGTCGCTGGAGTTTACGGCATAACCCGGTACTGCAGCCTGAGCGGCAGAAGCACCCAGAGCCATCGCCAATCCAGCAGCAATTGCAATCTTTTTCATCATCATATCCTTGTGCCAGGTGGATGTTTTAATTTGCAAACAGTTTAGTACATTACATCAATTTTCGCCTTAACAGCAGCCGAACGCCCGTGCTTCCTAACGGGCGCTTGTGCCAAGGCTGCGTCAGCTACCGACTATATTAACTTAAGGTAGGACTTTTTTATATGGTTTTACCGTGACTTTCTGGTACACGCCCGCGGCGCAATAGGGGTCGGCATCTGCCCATTGCCGGGCGGCGTCGAGAGAGTCAAATTCTGCAATGACGAGACTGCCGGTAAAGCCTGCCGGGCCGGGGTCTTCACTGTCAATAGCCGGATGAGGACCGGCAACGAGCAGTCGACCCTGCTGCTTGAGCTGCTCGAGTCGCGCCAGGTGGTCGGGGCGGGCGGCCATGCGCTTATCAAGTACATCGGCCTTATCTTCAGCGATGATGGCGTAATACATTATTGTTCTCCGTTATGTTGATCCTGCTGCGGCATATGGCGGGAGATATACACCCCCTGGGCGATGATAAATACCAGTGTGCAGCCGAGCATGCCGAACAGTTTGAAATTGACCCAGGCGTCTTCACTCATTGTATAGACGACGGCAAGGTTCAGTATTCCCATCACGACGAAGAAGGCGCTCCAGCCCATATTCAGCTGGCGCCAGATCCTGGCTGGAAGCTCTATGCTGCTTTCCATCATTCGCTGGACAATGGTTTTCTGACCGATAAAGTGACTGCCGAGAAATGCCAGGGCAAATAGCCAGTTAACGACCGTCGGTTTCCACTGGATGAAGGCCTTGTTATCCAATAAAACGGTAGCGCCCCCGAGTACGACAACAAGACCGAGGGTGACCAGCTGCATTTTTTCGATGCGGTGGGTTTTGAGCCAGGTGTAAGCCATCTGCAACAGGGTTGCAGGAATCAGGACGGCGGTGGCCAGGATGATATCGCCACTGAATTTATAGACGGCAAAGAATATAATGACGGGGAGAAAGTCGAGTAATAGTTTCATCGTCCTGCTAATCTGATAAGTAAGTGAATACGGAGGTGTGCCCCTTATCGTGACCAACCTGAATCCTGCGGAACAGCCCAAGTTTGATCTGCACATGCATAGTACAGCATCGGATGGTGCTCTGTCCCCGACTGAACTGGTTGCGCGGGCTGCCGACTCGTCCATACGTTACCTGGCGCTGACCGACCACGATACGCTGTCGGGCTTGAGTGAAGCTCAGGCCGCAGCGACTCGTCATGGTATCCGGTTTATTCCCGGAGTAGAGCTGACCTGTCTCTGGGGTAAGCGTACGCTTCATCTGTTGGGGCTGGGGATAGATCCGAATTACACCGGCTGGCGTGAGTACGAAACGCGCCTGCAGCTATTGCGTGAAAAGCGCGCAGAAACCATCGCGGCCAAATTGCGTGGCAAACGCGCGCCGGATGATATTCTTGAGCGGGCTCGCGCCCATGCGGGTAGCGGTCAGATAGGGCGCCCTCACTTTGCCAGGGCTCTGCTGGAGGCTGGTGTGGTCAGTAGCGAGAATGAAGCCTTTGATCGCTATCTGGGCCAGGGCAAGGTGGGCGATGTCAAGGCCGAGTGGCCGGATGTCAGCGAGGCTATCGCCATCGTACAGGCCAGCGGCGGCCGGGCTATCCTGGCGCACCCGACCAAATACAGGATGACCTTTTCCCGGTTGAGACTGTTGCTGTCGTCACTGGCGGAAGCGGGTGTCGATGGTTTTGAAATTGGCTACCCGGGGATCAGTCAGGACTATATACGGTTGTTGCTTAAACAGGCGGAAGTACTGGATCTGCAAGTTTCATCCGGCAGTGATTTTCATAATCCCGAGCATCACTGGACCGGGCTGGGGCGCTTCCCACGGGTTGAGACACCTCGACATCTGATACATCAGTTTTATACGGATATGCCCCTTTGAGCCTGAATGGGGCTCGCATACAGACAGGAGGCTTTATGAGCCAGTTTTTTCAGATCCACCCGGATAACCCTCAGCAGCGACTGATTCAGCAAGCGGTTGAAATTCTGCGTCAGGGGGGCGTCATCATCTATCCGACCGATTGTGCCTACGCCCTTGGATGTCACTTGGGCGATAAAAAAGCGGTCGACCGTATCAAGCGAATTCGTCGCCTGGATGAAAAGCACAACTTTACTCTGGTTTGTGACGATTTATCGTCTATTGGCACCTATGCCAAAGTGGATAATCAGCAGTTCCGTTTATTGAAGGCGCACACGCCAGGGGCCTATACCTTTATATTACCGGCAACAACGGAGGTGCCGCGCAGGCTGCTGCATCCCAAGCGTCGCACTATCGGAATTAGGGTTCCCGATAATGCAATAGTGGCAGCGCTCCTGTCGCAATTGGGCGAACCCATTATGAGTACTTCGCTGATAATGCCGGATGAGGCGTTGCCGTTGACCGACCCGTATGAAATGCGCGACCTTCTGCAACACCAGGTTGATCTGATTATTGATGGCGGTTATTGCGGTATGGAAGCAACCAGTGTCATCAATATGGTGGATGAAACTCCGGAAGTGGTTCGAGAAGGGGCCGGGAATACCGAATATTTTAAATAAATACCTTGTTTATTATTGAAAAAAAGTCTTTTATAGCGATAATTAAAGCTAATTAACGACTGATAATGGCGCTTTAAAATGACTGACTTCATTAAGACACTGACTCGCAAGAACTCTTTACGTAAACAATGCCAGGAGATGAGCCTGGCGGATATCGATAAAGTAATTGCAGACCTGAACGATATTCGTGCTGAAATTGAGGAAGCCGCTCAGCGTGAAGCGGAAATGGAACAGGCCAAGAAGCAGCAGGTTGAAGAGATTCAGCGCCTGATGAAGGAAGCGGGCATCGGCCTGGATGAACTCAAGCAGGGTGTTGAGCCTGTTGCACGCAAATCGGTTAAGGCCAAATATGTTATTACCGATAGCGAAGGGCAGGAGCACAGCTGGTCTGGCCGTGGCCGTACCCCGATCGCATTCCGTGAATACATGGAACAGCACAACCTGACCAAGGAACAGTTGCCGACTGTTGAATGATCAGGCATTATGCTGAACAGTTCGAAGCCTCTTCGGGAATACCTGAAGGGGCTTTTTTGATTCACCAAAGCATTTAAGGGCAGCCCGCAACAGGGAGGCCTCAGGAGACGTCAAAATGCATGATGAAAAATTGCAAAAGGTTTTGGCGCGTTCCGGTTTTGGCTCACGTCGTGAGATGGAGCGTTGGATTGAAAGTGGTCGCATTATTCTGAACGACCATCCAGCGACTCTCGGCGATCGAGTCTCGGCCGAGGATCGTGTCAGTGTGGATGGCAAGGAGGTTGAACTGACCTTCTCAGCGACCGCCGAGCGCCGAGTGCTGGTATACAACAAGCCGCTGGGCGAGGTCTGTACCCGTCATGATCCCGAGGGGCGTCCAACGGTATTCGATAACCTGCCGCCATTGAAGCAGGGGCGCTGGGTGGCGATTGGCCGCCTGGATATCAACACCAGCGGCCTGCTGATCTTCACCACCGACGGCGAGCTGGCCAACCGCATGATGCATCCGTCCATGCAGATCGACCGTGAGTATGCCGTGCGTGTATTGGGTGCTGTGGATGAGGCGGTGCTGGAGCGCCTGAAACAGGGTGTGCTGCTGGACGATGGCATGGCGCGCTTCAGTGATGTGCGTTACTTCGATGGCGAAGGCGCCAACAAGTGGTATCACTGTGTGGTGATGGAAGGGCGTAACCGCGAAGTACGACGCCTGTGGGAATCCCAGGGTGCGCAGGTGAACCGTCTTAAGCGGGTGCGTTTCGGGCCGGTTTTCCTGCCCAGCGATATCAAGGTGGGTACCTGGCGTGAGCTGTCCCCCAAAGAGGTGGATCATCTGTCAACAGAGCTGGAGCTGGAAACGGCGCGTACACACCGTCCGACTCCTATGGAATCGGAGAAAGAGAAACGCCTCTACAAGCGTCAGCGTATCCGCCAGGAAGTGATCAAGGGGCAGGGCGACGACGAGAAGCCGCGCACTACCGAAAAGAAACGTACCAAGGCGCGCTCGGTCGGTCGGCGTAATGTCAGCAAGCGCGGCCGTCGTGCTTGAACCAGGCCTGCGGGCATGAAAAAGGGGGCTTTAAGCCCCCTTCGTGTATCTGGCTTCAGTCGCCGCTCAGGCTGATTCATTGCCCTGGGCGTCCAGAGACTGGCCGTTGACCTGGCGGCTGTCGGCCCCCATCAGATACAGATAAACCGGCATGATTTCTGCCGGTGTCGGATTGTTTTCCGGCGGCTCGGCCGGATAGGCGTAGGCACGCATCTGGGTGCGGGTTGCGCCCGGGTTGATGGCGTTGACCCGGATGTTCGGGCTGTTCTCCAGCTCATCCGCGAGTACCTGCATCATGCCCTCGGTGGCAAATTTCGACACCGCATAGGCCCCCCAGTAGGCGCGTCCCTTGCGGCCCACGCCAGATGAGGTGAAAACGATGGAGGCATCACCGGAGCGCTGCAGCAAAGGCAGCAGCGCCTGCGTCATCAGGAAGGGGGCGTGCACGTTGACGCGCATCACCTGTTCCCAAGTGATGGGGTCGTAGTTCTCGATCGGGGTGCGCATTCCGAGCAGGCCTGCGTTGTGCAGGACGCCGTCCAGACGACCGAATTCGTCGAACAGCTGGTTGCTGAGCTCTATGTAGTCGTGTTCGCTGGCGGAGTCCAGGTTCATCGGCACGATGGCGGGCTGGGGGTAGCCGGCGCTTTCAATTTCGTCGTAGAGGGACTCCAGCTTTTCCAGCGTACGTCCCAGCAGCACGACGGTGGCGCCATGCGCCGCGTACTGCCAGGCGGCGGCGCGGCCAATGCCTTCACCGGCACCTGTCACCAGAATGACGCGGTCATGCAGCAGGTCGGCAGGGGCGTTGTAATGAAACATCCTAGGCTCCTTGGTAAAAAAGTCTGGCAAAGGCAGTAATCAGATTGCCTGCATTATTGAGTGTAGCAGGGGCTGCAGATCGGTAGAGCGCTGGCTGATATGGTCGCTGCACCACTCTTCCGCCCTCTCTCCCGGATTCAGGTAGCCCCAGCCGGCCGCGATGGTGCGCATGCGGGCGGCGCGACCCGCTTCTATATCACGAACATGGTCGCCGACGTAGATGCTCTGTTCGGGCTGTACGCCAAGCTGGCGACAGGCCAGCAGCAGCCCCTCGGGGTCTGGCTTGGCGCGGCTGACATCTTCCGGGCAGATTACGCTGCCGCAGCGTTCATCCAGCTTTAGCGCCTGCAGTAGGGGCAGGGTGAAGCGCTGCGGCTTGTTGGTTACGATCCCCCAGTGAATGCCCTGTTGCTCCAGCCAGATCAGCAGTTCGGCCATGCCGGGAAAAAGAGTGCTGCTGACCAGCAGCTGTTCGGCATAGTAGTCCAGCAGCTGCTGGTGCAGGCGAGGGAAGCTCTCGGCGTTGGTATCCAGCTCGAAGGCGTGGCAGACCATGGCGCGCGCGCCGTTGGAGACCTGGGTGCGCAGGGAGTCGTAGTCGATCTCATCCCGCCCGGCCTCGGTCAGCATGCGATTGATGACACGGTGAAAGTCCTGCGCGGTATCGAGCAGGGTGCCATCCAGGTCGAAGAGTACGGCGGCGGGGACCTGCATCACTGGGCCTCTTTGTGACAGGCCAGCATATAGTTCACATCCACGTCTGAGGCGTCCAGGCGGTAGGTCTTGGTCAGCGGGTTATAGACCAGTCCCGTTATTTCGTCGATCTCCAGCTTTGCGCTGCGAACCATCTGTCCCAGCTCGGCGGGCTGCAGGAACTTGTTGAAGTCGTGGGTGCCGGCCGGCACCAGCTTGAGCACCCGTTCAGCACCCAGAATGGCGAACAGGTAGCTTTTCGGGTTGCGGTTCAGGGTGGACAGGAATACCTTGCCGCCGGGTTTTACCAGGCGGGCGCAGGCGCTGACCACGGATGCCGGGTCGGGCACGTGCTCCAGCATCTCCATGCAGGTGACGATGTCGTATTGTTCCGGCTGCTCATCGGCCAGGTCCTCGACGGTGATGCGTCGGTAGTTGACCTTGGTACCGCTTTCCAGACCATGCAGCTTGGCAACCTTGAGTGGCGCCTCGCCCATGTCGATTCCGCTGACGTCAGCGCCTCGGTGAGCCATGGCTTCTGACAGAATGCCGCCGCCGCAGCCGACATCCAGGACCTGCTTGCCGGCCAGCTGTCCGATACGATCGATGAAATCCACCCGCAGCGGGTTGATGTCATGCAGAGGCTTGAATTCGCTGTCGCGATCCCACCAGCGGCTGGCGAGCTCCTCAAATTTGGCGATTTCAGCCGGGTCCAGGTTCAACCCGCGATCCTCTTTCATGCTCAATACCCTTGCTCAGATTCCAGTTGGGCGCATTCTAGCATCATGGTGTCAGGCGCGGAAATCAGGAGCTTGAACACCGTTGTCTGCACAGCTTCCTGGCTTGTACGGATAACGGCCGCCTGCCGGCAGTCGGGGCTCCAGTCTGAAAGCGGAGACTGTGCAGGAGCTGCGTCGTCTGTGTCGAGAGCATTGCCTCGTTGAGCATCCTGATAGCGGGTGTCGAGGCGGTTGTGATAGGCGTGAATTGATCTGTGCTGTGGTATACTTCCGAAGTTTATAAGCGCGCCATCAGGGCGTGCTCGGGTACCGGATCAAGGAAAGCTGTGCGAATGGGTGATTTAGCCAAAGAAGTTCTGCCAGTCAACATTGAAGACGAGCTGAAACAGTCCTACCTCGATTACGCCATGAGCGTAATCGTGGGCCGAGCTCTGCCGGATGTGCGTGACGGCCTGAAACCGGTTCATCGGCGCGTGTTGTTCGCCATGAACGAACTGAACAACGACTGGAACAAGCCGTACAAGAAGTCGGCGCGTGTGGTCGGTGACGTTATCGGTAAATACCACCCGCACGGTGACAGTGCGGTGTACGACACCATCGTGCGTATGGCGCAGGACTTTTCCATGCGCTACATGCTGGTCGACGGTCAGGGGAACTTCGGTTCCGTAGACGGCGACTCGGCCGCGGCGATGCGTTATACCGAAATCCGCATGGCCAAGATCTCGCACGAGCTGCTGGCTGACCTGGATAAGGAAACGGTGGATTTCGTCGACAACTACGACGGCACCGAGAAGATTCCAGCCGTACTGCCAACCCGGGTGCCCAACCTGTTGGTCAACGGTTCGGCCGGTATCGCCGTCGGCATGGCGACCAACATCCCGCCGCACAACCTCGGCGAGGTGGTCAAGGGCTGTATTGCGCTGATCGATAACCCGGACATCAGCATCGACGAACTGATGGAGTTCATACCGGGTCCTGATTTCCCCACCGGCGGTATCATCAACGGCCGTGCCGGCATTCTGCAGGCCTATCGCACCGGTCGTGGTCGTATTTATGTACGCGCCCGTCATCACATTGAAGACCACCCCAAAAACGGTCGTCCGATGCTGGTGATCACCGAGCTGCCGTATCAGCTTAACAAGGCACGTCTGATCGAGAAGATCGCTGACCTGGTCAAAGAGAAGAAGATCGAAGGCATCAGCGAGCTGCGTGACGAGTCCGACAAGGACGGCATGCGCATCGTGATCGAACTGCGTCGCGGTGAAGTGCCTGAGGTGATCATCAACAACCTCTTCGCTCAGACACAACTACAGAGCGTATTCGGCATCAATATGGTGGCGCTGGTCGATGGCCAGCCGAAGATTCTGGATCTGAAAACGATTCTGGAATGCTTCGTTCGCCACCGCCGAGAGGTCGTGACCCGTCGCACCCTCTATGAGCTGCGCAAGGCGCGTGAACGTGGCCATGTGCTGGAAGGCCTGGCGATCGCCCTGGCCAATATCGATCCGGTGATCGAATTGATCAAGCAGTCGCCGACCCCGGCGGAGGCCAAGGAGCGCCTGGTCGCCACGGCCTGGGCACCGGGCAATGTCACCGACATGCTGGAGCGTGCCGGTGAAACCGCATGCCGTCCGGAAGATCTTGATCCCCAGTATGGCATGCGCGACGGTCACTACTATCTGTCGCCGGTACAGGCGCAGGCCATTCTGGATCTGCGTCTGCACCGCCTGACCGGCCTGGAACACGAAAAGCTGATCGCCGAATACCGCGAGCTGCTGGAGAAAATCGCCGAGCTGCTGCACATCCTGGGGTCCTACGAGCGCCTGATGGAGGTGATTCGCGAGGAGCTGGATGCCCTGGTCGCCGAGTATGCCGACGAGCGCCGCACCGAGATCCAGGCGTCCATGCAGGATCTGACGGTCGCCGATCTGATCACCGAAGAGGATATGGTTGTGACCATCTCCCATGCCGGTTACGCCAAGACTCAGCCGCTGTCTGATTATCAGGCGCAGCACCGTGGCGGCAAGGGCAAGTCGGCGACGTCGATGAAGGATGAAGACTTCATCGAACACATGCTGATCGCCAACACCCATGATACCGTGCTCTGCTTTACCAACCTGGGCAAGGTGTACTGGCTCAAGGTATACGAAATTCCGGCCGCCTCCCGCACCTCTCGTGGTCGTCCGGTGGTCAATATTCTGCCGCTGGCTGAAGACGAGCACATCAGTACTATCCTGCCGGTGCAGGAGTTTGACCCCGAGCGCTTCATTTTCATGGCGACGGCCAACGGTACCGTGAAGAAGACGCCGCTGGATGCCTTCTCGCGGCCGCGCAGTACCGGCCTGATCGCGCTCGATATCGTTGATGGTGACCGCCTGATCGGCGCGACCCTGACCAGCGGTCAGGATGATGTCATGCTGGTGACCAGTGCCGGCAAGGCGATCCGCTTCAACGAGAATGACGTGCGTGCCATGGGTCGTACGGCTCGCGGTGTCCGGGGCGTGAAGATGGACGACGATGCGCGGGTCATCGCCCTGATCGTACCTCAGGAAGGTGGCGAAGTACTGACCGCTTCCGAGAACGGTTACGGCAAGAAGACCTGTGTGACCGAGTTCCCGCTGCGCGGCCGAGGTGGCCAGGGCGTGATTGCCATGCAGTGTACCGAGCGCAATGGCCAGCTGGCCGGTGCCGTGCAGGTGCTTGACGGCGACGATGTCATGCTGATCAGCAACCGGGGGACTCTGGTGCGCACCCGTTGTGCCGAGATTTCCAGCCTGGGTCGAAACACTCAGGGTGTGATGCTGATCCGATTGGCTGATGAGGAAGCGCTGGTTGGCATCGCCCGCATCGAAGAGCCTGAAGAAGAAGAGGCCGAAGCCGAGGGCGAAGAGCATGCCCAGGAGGCGTCCGCTGACGCCGAGCCGAGTTCACCTGCGGGCGAAACCACGCCTGATACTGGTGACGAATAATTCCGTTTATAGTGTGGAAGCAAGAGCTGATATGACACGCAAATTCAATTTCAGTGCAGGTCCCGCCGCGTTGCCGGAGGAGGTCCTGCTGCAGGCACAAGCAGAGCTGTTGGACTGGCATGACAAGGGCCTCTCCATCATGGAAATGAGCCACCGCAGTGCCGAGTATGTCGGTGTCGCGGCCCAGGCCGAACAGGATCTGCGTGACCTGATGGGGATTCCGGATAACTACAAGGTGCTGTTCCTGCAGGGCGGAGCCAGTGCCCAGTTCGCCATGGTGCCGATGAACCTGCTGCGCGGTGCCGAGTCGGCCGACTATATCAATACCGGTATCTGGTCCAAGAAGGCGATCAAGGAAGCCCAGCGTTATGGTCGCGTCAACATCGCGGCCAGTGTCGAGGCGAACAATTTCACGTCGGCGCCCCTGCAGTCTGAACTGCAGCTGGACCCGAACGCCGCGTATCTGCACTACACCACCAATGAGACGATCGGTGGCGTCGAATTCGACTATATTCCGGACTCTGGTGATGTGCCGCTGGTAGCCGATATGTCATCCGATATCCTCTCCGCTCCGGTCGATGTCAGTCGCTTCGGCCTGATCTATGCCGGTGCGCAGAAAAACATCGGTCCCGCCGGCCTGACCGTCGTGATCGTGCGCGATGATCTAATCGGGCAGCCGCTGGCCGGTACGCCGAGCATGTATGACTACAAGATTCATGCCGATGCCGATTCCATGAACAACACGCCGCCGACCTTCGGCTGGTACCTGGCAGGCCTGGTATTCCAGTGGCTCAAGCGTCAGGGCGGTGTCGAGGCGATTGCGGAGATCAACCGTCGCAAGGCGGCCAAGCTGTATGCGGCGATCGACGGCAGCAACTTCTACGCCAACCCGGTGGCGATCAACAACCGCTCGATCATGAACGTGCCGTTCACCCTGGCGGATACCGCTCTGGAAAAACGCTTCCTCGAGCTGGCCGAGGCCGAGGGGCTGCTGAACCTGAAAGGACATCGCTCCGTGGGTGGCATGCGTGCCAGCATCTACAACGCCGTGCCGGAAGCCGCAGTCGACGCCCTGATCGACTTCATGCAGCGTTTCGAGAAAGAGCAGGCCTGAGATGAGTGAGAACCAGCCGCCGGCAAGCGATGCGCAGGAAGCGGAACTGCGGGTTCTGCGTGACCGGATCGACAGTGTAGATCGTCAGATCCATCAGCTGCTGAATGACCGGGCACGCCTGGCGCAGCAGGTTGCCGACGTAAAGGAGCGTTATCGTCAGGGTGACGAGACGCCGGTGTTCTACCGTCCCGAGCGTGAAGCCCAGGTGTTGCGTGCCGTCATGGCACGCAACGAGGGGCCGTTGGCGAATGAGACCGTTGCGCGTCTGTTTCGCGAAGTGATGTCGGTCTGCCTGGCGCTGGAAGAACCGCTCAAGGTCGTTTTTCTCGGTCCGGAAGGCACCTTTACCCAGCAGGCCGCCCTGAAACACTTCGGTCAGGCGGCCGAATGCCATGCGCTGGACAGCCTGGAGCAGGTGTTCACGCGCGTCGAGCAGGGTGAAGCGCACTATGCGGTGGTGCCGATCGAAAGCGAAGATGCTGGTCTGATCCGACACACGCTGGATCTGTTCCGCCGTTTCAATCTCTATATCTGCGGTGAAGTGGAGCTGACCCCGGAAGCCGCGTCCAGCCAGCTCGGTCGCTGTCCGCGCTACCTGGTCATCGGGCGTGATGCCATCGGCCCCAGTGGTGAGGACAAGACTTCGCTGCTGCTGATCTGTGGTGACGAGCCGGGCGCCCTGCATGACCTGCTGGCTCCCTTTCATCGCCGCAAGATCAGCCTGACCCGTCTGGAAACCCGCAGCAGTGGGGAGCATGACTGGAAGATGCTGTTCTATATTGACTTTGAAGGGCATGTGAATGACGGCCGGGTTGTTGAGCTGCTGGCGGAGTTGAATAACCTGCATGTAGAGGTCAAGCATCTGGGGTCCTACCCGAAAGCCGTTTTGTAACTCTTATCCGATCAAAAGGACGCCACACATGGCATGTGATTTTAGGGCACTGGCAACATCGGGCGTGCAGGGGCTGCACCCCTACGAAGCCGGTAAGCCGGTTGAAGAGCTGGAACGTGAACTGGGCATCAGTAATATCGTCAAGCTGGCCAGTAATGAAAACCCCCTCGGTCCCAGTGCCAGGGCGATGGCTGCGGTCGAGGCGGCACTGGCCGACTCGACGCGCTACCCGGACAGTAACGGTTTCGGCCTCAAGCGTGCTCTGCAGCGGCATTTCGGGTTGGCGTCCAGTCAGTTGACTCTGGGTAACGGTTCCAACGATGTGCTGGAGCTGATCGCGCGGACCTTCCTCAACCCGGGGGATGAGGTTGTTTTCTCCGAGTACGCCTTTGCGGTCTACCCGATCGTGACCCAGGCCTGTGGTGCCCGCGCCGTGGTGACCCCGGCTCATGATTATGGGCACAACCTGCAGGCGATGGCCGAGGCGATTACAGAGCGGACACGGTTGCTGTTCATTGCCAACCCGAATAATCCTACCGGTACGGTGCTGATGCGCGACGAACTGGCAGGTTTTCTGGACTCGGTACCGGAACAGGTCATTGTCGTTCTGGACGAGGCCTATACCGAATATGTGGAACAGGGCGATTTCCCTGACGGTCTGGAACTGCTGCCGCACTACCCGAACCTGATCGTCACACGCACCTTTTCCAAGGCCTGGGGACTGGCGGGGCTCCGTGTCGGCTTCGCGGCCGCCAACCCCGTGATCACCGATCTTCTGAACCGGGTGCGTCAGCCATTCAATGTTTCTCATCTGGCTCTGGTGGCGGCGGAAGCCGTGCTCTCGGATCGCGACTATCTGGAGCGCAGTATTGCGCTCAACCGGGCCGGGATGCAGCAGCTGGAAGAGGGGTTCAAGCTGCAGGGGTTGGGCTTCATCCCGTCTTCGGGCAACTTCATCACTGTCGACGTGGCACGTCCGGCGCAGCCTGTGTTCGAAGCCTTGCTGCGCGAGGGGGTGATCGTGCGGCCACTGGGGCCCTATCACATGCCGCAGCACCTGCGCATCAGTATTGGCCTGCCGGAAGAAAATGATCGCTTCCTGCGTGCTCTGAGACAGGTACTCGCGTGCTGAACTATACCCCTGCTTCGCAATACCGCCTTGATCGCGTTCTGGTTATCGGGCTGGGGCTGATTGGCGGCTCTCTGGCCAAGGCGCTGAAAACCCGTTCCTGTGTGGGCGAAGTTGTTGGCGCCGATCGCAGCCAGGACGAGTGTCGTCTGGGGTTGCAGTTGGGCGTGATCGACCGGGTTGCCGATGATCTGCCCGCCGAGGTGGCAGCGGCCGACCTGATCGTTCTGGCCGTGCCGGTCAAGGCGATGGAAACCGTGCTGGAACAGATTCGTCCCTACCTGAAACTGCAGACTCTGGTGACGGACGTCGGCAGCACCAAGGGCAACCTGGTACAGGCGGCGCGGCGCATTTTCGGCCATCTGCCCGGAACCTTTATCCCGGGGCACCCGATTGCGGGCGCCGAGAAAAGCGGTGTGCGCGCTTCGGATGCGGATCTGTTTGAACGTCATAAGGTGATTCTGACGCCGCTGCCGGAAACCGATCCCAATGCCACGCTGGAGCTGGCACGTCTGTGGCAGTCGGTGGGCGCTGAAGTACTGCAGATGGAAGTGGGGCGACATGACGAAGTGCTGGCCGCGACCAGCCACCTGCCGCATCTGTTGGCGTTCTCGCTGGTCGATACACTGGCGCGGGAAGAGGAAAACCTCGATATTTTCCGCTACGCCGCCGGCGGCTTTCGCGACTTCACCCGCATTGCAGCCAGTGATCCCACCATGTGGCATGACATCTGCGTTGCCAACCGTGACGCCATCCTCGCCCAGATCGATCGCTACACCTCAGGTGTGGCGCGCTTGCGAAACGCCATCGATCAGGGTGACAGCGAGGGCATGCTGGGGATTTTTACCCGGGCCAAGGCGGCGCGCGACCACTTTACCCGCCTGTTGAACAAGGCGGCCTATTCATCGAATGATCATACGCGAGCGGTAAACTTGCGCGCCCGTGGAGGTGCCGAGCTCAAGGGCGCGTTCAACCTGCCCGGCGATAAATCGATTTCGCACCGCGCCATTATTCTGGCGGCGATCGCCGAGGGCGTCACCGATATCAGCGGTTTTCTGGAAAATGAAGACAGCCTGGCGACCCTGCAGGCGTTGCGAGACATGGGGGTTGTCATCGAGGGGCCGCATCAGGGGCAGGTACGGGTGTTTGGCGTTGGTCTGCAGGGGCTCAAGCCGCCCGCCGGACCGCTGTATCTGGGGCGTTCGGCCACGGCGATGCGGCTGCTGGCCGGTGTGCTGGCAGCCCAGCCGTTTGACACCGAGCTGTTCGGTGATGAAGCCCTGTGTCAGCGCGATATGACCCGGGTGGCCGAGCCGCTGCGCCAGATGGGCGCACAGATCGAAACCGGTGAAAGCGGCGGCGCGCCGCTGCGTATCAAGGGCGGGCAACGGTTACGGGGGATCGACTATCAACTGTTGGTGCCCAGTGCGCAGGTCAAATCATCCCTGTTGCTGGCCAGTCTCTGGGCGGAGGGTGAAACCTGCATTCGGGAGCCGGTGGCGACCCGTGATCACACGGAGCGCATGCTGGCGGCGCTGGGAGCGGAGATCCGCTGTACGGATACCAGCGTCCGCCTGATGCCGGGCCGCGTGCTGAACGCAACCGACATCGTGGTGCCGGGTGATATTTCCTGGGCCACCCTGTTCATGCTGGTGGCGGGCGCCGAACACAGCCACGGCCATTACCGATTGTGCTCGATCGGCATTAACCCCAGTCGTATCGGTGCCTTGCAGCTGCTGCAGCGGATGGGTGCCGATATTCAGCTGGAGCAGCGTCATGAACAGCTGGGCGAGCCGGTTGCCGATCTGGTCGTGACGGCGGGGCGCAGGCTCAAGGGGGTTACCGCCGATGCGGAGCAATTGGCTTCGGCCATGGATGAACTGCCACTGCTGCTGGTCGCGGCTGCCGTGGCGGAGGGGGAGAGCCGTTTCAGTGGCCTGGCGCGACTGAAACACAAGGAAGATGACCCGGTACAGAAAACCGTGGCCATGCTGGCCGATCTTGGTGTCCTGGTAGATCAGGATGCAGACGGCATCCGGGTAACCGGTGGCGGGCTGAAGGGTGGCAGTATCGAGGCCAAAGACAGTTTACGCCTGGCGATGGCCGCACTGGCTGCCGGCCTGTGTTGCGCGGAAACGATAACCGTTATCCAGAGTGGGACCCTGCTGGCGACCTATCCCGACTTTGTCGAGCAGGCGCAGCGGGTTGGTCTGAACGTTCATAAGGAGGAGGACTGATGTCCACCGAGGGAAAACAGGTAGCGGTCATCGCGGTTGATGGCCCCAGTGGATCAGGTAAGGGCACGATCTGTCAGTTGCTGGCAAAAGAGCTGGGCTGGCACCTGCTCGACAGCGGGGCGCTTTACCGTCTGACCGCGCTGGCAGCGCGTCATCATGGCGTTGAGCTGGATGATGTCGAAGCGCTGGAGGTGCTGGCCGCGCATTTGGATGTACAGTTCAAGGCATCCGATAACGGCAAGGGCGTGCAGATCATTCTGGAAGGTGAAGAGGTGACTCATGCGATCCGCAATGAGCGGGTCGGTGAGGACGCGTCCGTGATTGCGGCGCTGGGGCCGGTGCGTGAAGCGCTGCTCAACCGGCAACGTGATTTTGCGCGGGCGCCGGGCCTGGTGGCCGATGGCCGCGATATGGGGACCGTTGTCTTCCCGTCGGCAGAATTGAAGATCTATCTTGATGCCAGTGCCGAAGAGCGTGCACAGCGCCGTTATAAGCAGTTGATTAGCAAGGAACCCGGTGCTAGCCTTGATGATATATTGAACGATATAAAGGCCCGTGATGCGCGTGATATGAATCGCGCGATTGCGCCGCTGAAACCAGCGCCGGATGCAGTGAGGCTCGACACCACGACGATGAGCATTGATGAGGTGTTGCAGGCCGTACTGGACGAAGCCAGGCATAGAGGGCTGCGTTAATGTAGCCAAACTTGGGAAGGAACGGTAATGAGCGAAAGTTTTGCGGAGCTGTTTGAAGAGAGTTTGAAAGAGCTGGACATGGCACCCGGGTCGATCGTGACCGGTACCGTGGTGGCGATTGATAACGACTTTGTGATCGTCAATGCAGGACTCAAGTCGGAGGGGGTGATCCCTCTGGAGCAGTTCCGTGATGATAAGGGCGAATGCAATCTTCAGGTTGGCGACGAAGTCCGCGTCGCGCTGGAATCCCTTGAAGATGGCTTTGGCTCGACCGTTCTCTCCCGTGAGCGCGCCAAGCGTATTGAGGCCTGGGCGGTGCTCGAAGAGGCCTACGAGGCCGGCAGCAATGTACACGGCCATATCATTGGTCGCGTCCGTGGCGGCCTGACCGTCAATGTCAATGGTCTCAACGCTTTCCTGCCCGGTTCACTTGTGGATATCCGTCCGCTGCGTGATACCTCCCACCTCGAAGGCCAGGAGCTGGAGATGCGCATCGTCAAGCTTGATGCGCGCAGCAATAACCTGGTGGTTTCCCGCCGGGCCGTGCTTGAAGAAGCCTACAGCCAGGAGCGCGAGAAGCTGCTGGAGAAGATGGAAGAGGGGCTGGTGACCAAGGGGGTCGTCAAGAACCTGACCGATTACGGTGCCTTTATCGATCTCGGCGGTATCGATGGCCTGCTGCATATTACCGATATTGCCTGGAAGCGGGTCAAGCATCCGAGCGAAGTGCTCAACGTCGGTGATGAAATCGACGTCAAGGTGCTGAAGTATGACGCCGAACGCAAACGGGTCTCGCTGGGCCTCAAGCAGCTGCAGGAAGACCCCTGGAGCAAGCTGACCGCTGAATATGCCGTGGGCAGCAAGGTCAAAGCAAAGGTAACCAACCTGACCGACTATGGCTGTTTTGCCGAAATTGCGCCGGGCATCGAGGGTCTTGTCCATGTCTCTGAAATGGACTGGACCAATAAGAATATTCACCCCTCCAAGGTGGTGCAGGTGGGCGATGAAGTCGAGGTGATGATCCTTGATATCGACCAGCAGCGCCGTCGCATCTCCCTGGGCATGAAGCAGTGTCGGGCCAACCCCTGGGAGCAGTTCTCCAGTCAGCACGCCAAGGGCGACGTGCTCAAGGGGCGTGTACGCTCAATCACCGATTTTGGTGTGTTCATTGGCCTGGACGGTGGTATTGATGGCCTGGTGCACCTGTCTGACCTGTCCTGGGATCTGCCCGGAGAGGAGGCGATGA
The DNA here is from genome assembly GCA_963676805.2 of uncultured Marinobacterium sp. Classification (GTDB taxonomy): domain Bacteria; phylum Pseudomonadota; class Gammaproteobacteria; order Pseudomonadales; family Balneatricaceae; genus Marinobacterium. The sequence continues at coordinate 176,375 of CAXXYA010000002.1, forward strand.
AAGCCTACAGCAAGGGGGACGAGGTTGAGGCGCTGGTCCTGTCCGTTGACCCTGAGCGTGAGCGTATTGCCCTTGGGATCAAGCAGCTGAACTCCGACCCCTTTGCCCAGTATGCCGATCAACACCCGAAAGGCAGTATCGTGACAGGGGTCATTCAGGACGTGAATCCGCGTCAGGCGACCGTTGCACTGTCCGAGGGCGTGGACGGTATCCTCAAGGTTTCGGAACTGTCCGAAGCGCATGTGGACGACCTGACGACCGAGCTCAGGGCTGGTGATGAACTGGAAGCCGCCATACTGAGTGTCGACCGCCGCAACCGAGCGCTGAACCTGTCTGTGCGTCAAATGGAGCGGGCGCAGGTCAAGCAGGCGATGAAGGCGGTCCAGGAACAGCCGCACCAGGAGCAGGGGCCGACGACCATCGGTGACCTGATCAAGCAGCAGATGAAAAAGCAGGACTCCTGAGTTCCGCATCGCTCTAGTCTGAGGCCCTGTCGTCGCAGGGCCTTCGGTCTGAACCGGAGGTGTTATGACCAAGTCAGAGTTAATCGAGCGTTTGATTGATGCCCACCCCGAGTTGTCAGTCAAGGACGTGGAGCTGGCCGTAAAGACCATGCTTGACCATATGACCGATGCGTTGTCGACGGGTGAACGCATCGAGATTCGCGGTTTTGGCAGCTTCTCGTTACACTATCGTGCCCCCCGGATGGGGCGTAATCCCAAAACGGGCGAGGCCGTTCCCCTGGTGGCCAAATATGTTCCTCACTTCAAACCCGGTAAGGAACTGCGTGACCAGGTGAACGAAGGGCTAAAAGCCGGCTATTGAGTTCCCTGTCATAATAATGCCGGTCAACTGCAGAGGAAGAACGCGTGAACTGGCTGAAAAAACTGATTCTGACCCTGCTGGCGCTGATCGTGATCGGCATCGGCATTCTGTTTACCATCCACAACACTCAACCGGTGGGCATCGATCTGGTGTTCTTTACCCTGCCGGAGGCCAGTCTCTCTCTCTGGCTGATCGCCGTTTTCGTGCTGGGGGGGATCTGCGGCATGCTGTTGAGCAGCCTAGCGCTGCTGGCATTGAAAACCCGTCTCCGCTCGGCGCGTCGCAAGGAGCAGGCGTTCCGCAAGGAGCTTGATCAGCTGCGCACGGCCGGCTTGAAAAATTCCAACTGAAATGCTGTCGGACTACCTGCTGATTATCCCGCTGTTTCTCGCAGTGGGTGCCGGCTGGTGGCTGGGTCGGACCCAGATCCTGAGCCGGCAAGCGGCAGTTCCCACGGTGGCCGATTTGAGCCGGGAGTATTTCATCGGGCTTGATCACTTGATCAATGAAAACACCGATGAAGCGATCGAAAGTTTTATTCGTGCCCTGGAGATCAACTCTGATACGATTCCGGCCCACCTGGCCCTGGCCAAGCTGTTTCGGCGCAAGGGTGAGGTTGACCGCGCGGTCGGTATCCATCAGAAGCTGCTGGCCCGTCCCGATCTGCAGGAAGCGGACTTTCTGCGTATCCAGATGGCGCTGGCCCGTGATTATGATGCTCTGGGGCTGCTGGATCGGGCGGAAAACCTGTTGCTGGATATTATCCAGCGGGCGACCGACGCCGAGGCCCGTCGCAAGGCCTTGCTGCTGCTGATCAAGCTGTACGAAAAAGAAAGGGAGTGGCAGCAGGCGCTGGATGCCGCACGCCAGTTACAGGCGGTTGATCTGGTTGAGGTTCAGCACGAGCTGGCTCATTACTGCTGTGAACGGGCAGAAGCGGTTCAGCGTGAAGGAGATCTCACGGCTGCGGATCAGTATCTGCGCCGGGCATTGGCGTATGACAGCGTCTGTTATCGCGCCAGCCTGATCCGGGCTCGGATGCAGATGGCACAGTCCCGCTGGCGTCCGGCGATCAAGACCCTGAAGCAGGTATTGCAACAGAATGTGCTGTTCGTGCCTGAAACCGTTGCGCCCCTGGCTCAGTGTTATCAGGCTTTGGGGGCTGAAGATGAGTTTGAGGCCTATCTGCGCCAGTGCCTGAAGGAAGCGCCATCGGCAACCGTTATCATGGCCCTGGCCGAGATGATCTGGCAGCGCAAGGACGTGTATGCAGCTGGCAAGTTCCTCACGGAAGAGCTGAAAAAACGTCCCTCGATCAGGGGATTCAATCGCCTGATCGATATGCATATCGACTATGGTTCCCGCAGTGCCCGGCAGAGTCTCAGCGTTTTGCGAGGGCTAACCGGGCAGTTGGAGCAAAGCAAACCCATTTACCAGTGTAACCATTGCGGCTTTGCCGGGCGGACACTGCATTGGCAATGTCCTTCCTGCAAGCAGTGGGGCACGACCGGCCCGATACAGGGCCTTGAAGGCGAGTAAGAGATTTTAAAGATGACCACCGATACCAACCGAATCATTGTCGCTCTCGATTACCCGGATCAGGAGGCTGCTCTGCAGATGGCACGGCAGTTGGACCCATCCCTGTGCCGGGTCAAAGTGGGCAAGGAGCTGTTTACCCGCTGTGGTCCTGCCGTGGTCGAAGCCTTGCACGGACTGGGCTTTGAGGTCTTTCTGGATCTGAAATTCCATGACATTCCCAACACCACTGCGCGAGCCGTGCGTGCGGCAGCGGAAATGGGCGTCTGGATGGTCAATGTACACGCTTCCGGCGGCCGTCGGATGATGGAAGCCGCGCGTGAACAGCTGGAGCAGGTCAAGGATAACCGGACCCAGTTGATCGCCGTAACGGTGCTGACCAGTATGGAGCGCAGCGATCTGGCCGAGATCGGCCTGGACCTGGACCCGATGGAGCAGGTTGTGCGCCTTGCTCGACTGACACAGTCATCCGGACTGGACGGTGTGGTGTGCTCGGCGCAGGAAGTATCCGCGATCCGGGCCGCCATTGAGCAGCCGTTTGCCCTGGTGACGCCGGGTATTCGCCCGGCAGATGCCGAACAGGGTGACCAGCGTCGTATCATGACACCGGCCAAGGCGATTGAGACCGGCAGTGACTATCTGGTAATCGGGCGTCCGATCACTCAGGCGCAATCTCCAGCGGATGTCGCGGCGCGCATACAGCAGGAAGTGTCAGTCGCGCTTCTGGCGGGCCATAACTGATCAGGATCAAGGGCAGGGCGGACAAGGCTTCAGGTTCGCAGCGGGGCTGCCTATGATGATTAGCGTCGGTCAAGGATGGCCGGCGTTTCCCCGCCAATGAAAGGAAGCGATGATGATGAAGCGTCTACTGAGCAGTATCCTGCTCTCCTCCACCCTGATGTTTGCTCCTCTGTCACTGGCCGCCGAGCCGGTGGATATCAATACCGCCAGTGCGACCGAAATCGCCTCGGCACTCAACGGCATAGGGCCTGCAAAGGCTGCAGCCATCGTGGCCTACCGTGAAGCCAATGGTCCCTTTATTGCGGTTGAGCAATTGGCCGATGTGAAAGGCATAGGGCCGGCGACTGTGGAAAAGAACCGGGAGCTGGTGCTGCTGCAATCGGCAGGGACGGCGGAGTAGGACGTTCAGCACAGGGCCGGCATTTGCCGGCCCTTTTTTCATTCAGGCGCCGCCTGTCTGCAGCGCAAACGCCAGTGCGATGGGGATGACCAGCAGGCTGCTGATATTGCCCAGCAGGACGATCGACGCAACCTGTTGCGGTTCCTGGTTGTAGCGTTCGGCCATCATGTAGTTGAGCACCGCAGGGGGCAAGGCACCAAAAATCAGCAGGTAGCTGAACTGGAGGGGGTCAAGCTGCAGCAGCGGCTGCAGGGCCAGGGCGATGAGCACACCACTGAGCGGTGCCAGCAAGCTGCCCCAGAGGCCGACCTTCCAGTGGGAAAAATCGACACTGGTCATGCGGACCCCAAGCGCGAACAACATCAGCGGAATGGCGATCTGGCCGAGCATGTCAATCGGTACCTGGACGACATTGGGCAGGGTCCAGTCGAAGCTGCTGACCAGCAGGCCGGCGATGGTGGCAATAATCATCGGCATGCGCAGGACGTTAAACGGGTTCGTGCGGTGGTCCAGCATGTAGATGCCAACGGTAAAGTGCAGCAGGTTCTCCACCAGAAACAATACCACGGCGGCGGGCAGGGCCTGTTCACCAAAGGCCAGGACCAGCAGCGGTATGCCCAGGTTGCCACTGTTGTTGAACATCATCGGCGGCAGGAATGTCTTGAGCTGAACCCCCAGCAGGCGGCACAGTGGCCAGAGCAGCAGACCTGAGCCGAGGATCACGAGCAGGCCCGCGATGGCGAGGCCGGAATAGGTGGGCAGGTCGAAAGATTCGGCTGACATGACTGAAAAAATCAGTGCCGGACAGAAAACATCAATGTTTATGCGGTTGGCGATTGCCATGTCGGTGTGTCGTGCCTTGGCATAAAAAAAACCGACGCTGACGATGGCGACCAGAGGAAAAACCGTTAAAAAGATGCGTTCCAGCAGCGCGAGGGAAGTACTGTCCATGAAAGTTCCTTTGGCTGGCCCGCTCGGGCCAGCCCGCCCATCGGGTCAGAGATAATCTTTACCGGTTGGCACGACATACACGGGCACTCTGGCGTAGCGAATGACCTGACTTGCCGTGTGGCTGTGGTGGCCGAACCGGTTTTCTGAGCCCATGATGATAACATCCGCGTCCAGTTTTTCCGCCTGTTCGAGAATGACCTCGGCGTGTGGTCCCTGCGCGACCACCGGTGTGATCTTGAGCGTTCCGTAATCCGCAAGGCTCGCCAGCTCGTCGGCAATGAACCTGTCGACCCGTTCGCGCATCTGATCGAGCACCTTGTGGATACCTTCTTCGTGCATTCTGCGCACCATCTCCTCGGGTAAATAGTTGCTGATCAGGGCATGACCCATTTCGCCCACGGGCTCGATCACATGCAGCATGTGAATGCGGGCACCGGTCAGCCGTGCGAGCTGGACGGCATGACGGAAAACCGGACGGGAATAGTCATCCAGTGGAGTGGTATAGAGAATGGTCTGTATATCAGGAAGCGACATGATGAGTCTCCTCGGCTGGCTTGGGACGTGAGCAGCGGTCAAGCAGGTAGACCACGGAGCGGTACTCGATCCCGCTGTGATGGCTCAGTCCGATTTCGCAGGTGCGGCTGGTGGAGTAGCCGCCGCTGCAGTGCTGAACCTGAGATTTCAGTGTACGCAGGGCGCTCGCGTTCAGCTCGGGGGTAGAGAATCCCTTGTCACCGGCAAAGCCGCAGCAGGTAATCTGGTCAGGAATCACGACCTCGCGGCTGCAGGCGGAGAGAATGCGCTTGAGTGCGTCATCCAGCCCCTGGCGCTGACTGCTGCAGGTGACGTGCAGAGCTACCGGCTCGTCGGATGGGGTGATTTCAAGCCTGGGCAGTACGAAGCGTTCCAGGAATTCGATGCTGTCGTATATCTTCAGGTCGACTGGCAGCCCTTCCTGCAGCCGCAGACTGCATGGGCTGGTGTCGGAGTAGATCGGGATGCGTCCCTGGTCGCTGGCGTTCATCAGTTGATCGCCAAGCTGGCGACGCTTGTGGTTGGCCGCGCTGAACATCCCTTTCGACTGAAAGGGCATGCCGCAGCAGAGGCCTTCAAGGGCGTCGGGCAGGATAACCTCGAAGCCGGCTTTCTGCAGCAGCTGGATGGTTTTGTCTGTCAGTGGAACCGCCTCTTCGCCGCCTCGCATGGGGCCCATGGTGCGGCTGGCACAACTGGGCAGATAAACCACCTTGCCGGCGGCTGGATGAGTACCTGCCTGGGGGGCTACCTCTGGTGTTCTGGCTGCGGTGGGCATTGCGGGTGTCCACTGCTGTACCCGGTTGCCACTGAACTGGCGGATCCCTCGGGTCAGTCGGTTCATGCGGTCACTGCCCAGCAGCTTGTGTGCGCCGTCGGCCGCCTTGAGCAGCGTGCGGCTGGTTTTCATCACGCCGCCATAATGTTCGGCCAGCCAGTTCGCCAGGTACTCCTGATGCTCATGGTTATGATGACGGATTTGTCGGGTCAGATCGCCGGTATTGATGCCGACCGGGCAGCTGGTAGAACAGAGACCGCAGGCGGCACAGGTTTCATCGCCCTGATAGGCATAGTCCCTTTTCAGCTGCTGCAGGCGTTTGGGGGCATTGCCGGTACGCTCCAGCTCACTGATTTCACGCCAGAGCACGATGCGCTGGCGCGGAGTGAGGGTCAGATCCCGTGACGGGCAGGCTGGTTCGCAGAAGCCGCACTCAATGCATTTGTCGACCAGCGGGTCGGCGGCCGGCATCGGCTTTAGATTTTTCAGGTGCACCTTGGCATCCTCATTGAGGATGACGCCCGGATTGAAGATCCCGGCCGGATCCAGCAACGCCTTGATCTCCTGCATCAGTCGGTAGCCGTCCTGTCCCCACTCCAGCTCCACGTAGGGAGCCATGTTGCGGCCGGTACCGTGTTCGGCCTTCAGGGAGCCGCCATAGCGGTTGACTACCAGGTCAGCCACATCATCCATCAGTCCCTCATACCGCTGCAGGGCAGCTTGTGTCTCGAACGACTGGGTGAACACAAAATGCAGGTTGCCTTCCAGGGCATGGCCGAAGATCAGGGCTTCCGGGTAGTCCCAGCGGAGGAACAGTTCGTGCAGGTCGGCAACGGCATCGGCCAGCTGTTCGACCGGGAAGGCAACGTCCTCGATGATCACCGTGGTGCCGGTCTCTCGAACGGCCCCGACAGCCGGGAACAGGCCCTTGCGGATCGCCCAGTAGCGGGCACATTCGTCAGGATCGGTACTGAAACGGTAAGGCTGGTTGGTCTTCAGGTGTGCAATGCTGGCGCTGATGGCAGCGATCTGCTGTTGCAGCTCTTCTTCACTTTCGGCGCGGGTTTCGATCAGCAGGGCGGCTGCGTCTTCCGGCAATGAGCGGATGAAGTCAGGCATGCCGGGTTTGTTTTCAACCGAACGCAGTCCGGCCCTGTCCATCAGTTCAACGGCCGCGACGGGGGTGGGCTTGAGCAGGGCAACCGCTTCGCAGGTGGTCCGCACCTGATCGAAAAAGACCAGTGCCGATGCCTTGTGGGCGTGATCGGGCACGGTGTTGTAGGTGATGGCCGAGATAAACCCGAGCGTTCCCTCGGAGCCGATCATCAAATGCTGGAGGATGTCGACAGGATCGTCGAAATCGATCAGGGCATTCAGTGCGTAACCCGTGGTGTTTTTAAGTCGGTACTTGTGCTCGATTTTTTGCCTGAGTTCGGTATTGCTGCGCGTCAACTTCGCCAGTGAGTCCAGGCTGTCGAGCAGGGCCGTGTGCTGCTGGCGGAACTGCTGCACCGACGCGGGGTCGGCCGTGTCCAGCGCGGTGCCATCAGACAGCAGCATACGCATGCTGTGCAGGGTGCGGTAGCTGTTTTGTGCCGTGCCGCAGCACATGCCGCTGGCGTTATTCGCGGCGATGCCCCCGATCTTGGCGGCGTTGATGGACGCTGGATCCGGGCCGATCTTGCGCTGGAAGGGGGCCAGATAGTGGTTGGCATGCGCACCAATGACACCGGGCTGCAGACGAATGGTATGGCCGTCTTCACTGATCTCGTAGCCTTTCCAGCCGTTACCGAGCTGTACCAGTACCGAGTCGGTGATCGCCTGACCTGACAAGCTTGTTCCAGCGGCACGGAAGGTCAGTGGCAGCTCATGTTCATGGGCCAGGTTGATCAGGCGTACAACTTCCTGTTCGTTTTCAACCCGGACCACGATTTGCGGGATCAGCCGATAGAAGCTGGCGTCCGTGCCGTAGGCCAGGGTGCGGAGTGGGTCGGTCAACAGCCGCTCGCTGGGGATGAAGCTTTGTAACTGTGCGTGGAAGGCGTGGAATTCGGATTTCATAAATGCACCATAATTGGTAAGACCAATTAACCATGATGGTTTGGTGGACTTTATGGCCTGAACATGCCGGCTGTCAATGCTGGATATCGAGCATTTCTCTATGCCGAACTTGTAAAATTGGTCAAACCAATTTAGTTTTTCGTTGGAGTTCCCTTATCCACAAGCAGGTAATCAGTGCAGTATGGTATATAAACGCGTCAAGCAGCCTCGAATTTCCGATGTGATCATGCAGCAATTGGAAACCATGATTCTGGAGGGCGCGCTCAAGCCGGGGCAGCGGCTGCCACCGGAGCGGGAGCTGGCGGCTCAGTTCGAAGTCTCCAGGCCATCGGTGCGTGAAGCGATGCAGAAACTGGCGGCCCGAGGTCTGCTGGTCAGCCGTCAGGGAGGCGGGACCTTTGTTGCCGAGGACCTGGGGGCGGGCTTGTCCGATCCGCTGCTGGAGCTGTTCAAGTCGCACCCGGAATCCCAGTATGACCTGCTCGAATTCCGCCATGCCCTGGAGGGGGTCAGTGCCTATTATGCGGCGCTGCGTTCAACGCCGGCTGACAAGGCCTCGATTCAGGCCTGTTACGATCGGTTACAGAAATTTCATCAGGAGAAGGCGTTCGACAGGGAGGTGGCCGCGGATGTGGAGTTTCATCTGGCGATCGCCGCCGCGACTCACAATGTCGTGCTGCTGCACATGATGCGTGCACTGTTCACCCTGTTGCGTCAGCATATTTGGGACAACCTCGAACAGATCTATCCCGAGGGTGAGATGCGCAGCCGGATCCATGAACAGCACCGGCTGCTGCTGCAGGCGATACTCGACGCGAAGCCGGAAGCGGCCCGCCAGGCGGCGCATGATCACCTTGCCTTCGTCGAGGAGGTATTGCTCGAGCAGGGGCGGGAGCGCACTCGACTGGAAAGGGCGCTGAGGCGGTCTAATCTTGAATCGAGATGAGGGATGGCAGGAGTGTCAAAATACTACAGTATAAAGGGTTTCTATACGTGTTATCCCCTACTCGAGGGTTGGCAATAGACAAAAGTATAGTGCAAATGTAGTATTACTACATATAAAACCACAATAACCGAGACGGCTCGTAGTGCTCAGCGTGCAATCCATGCAGGGGGCTGGCTTGTCTTGGCACATCCACGCTTACAAGTGATCGGAGAAGGCAAAGTGCGAGACATGATTGAAGATATCGATCCAATCGAAACTCAGGAATGGATGGATGCTCTTGAATCCGTCGCCAAAAACGATGGAGATGAGCGCGCGCGCTACCTGCTGCGCGAACTGGGCGCCAAGGCGTCTACAATGGGGGTTGATGCGGGCGCCACCATCAATACATCCTATGTGAACACTATTTCGCCGCGTGATGAAATCCGCATGCCTGGCGACCTGTTCATGGAGCGTCGTATCCGCTCTTTCATCCGCTGGAACGCCATGGCGATGGTGATGCGCGCCAATGACAACGAGGACGCACTCGGTGGTCATATCTCCAGCTTCTCTTCCTCCGCTACACTGTACGATATCGGCTTCAACTACTTCTTCCACGGCCCCGAAGGTCGCGAGTCCGACATGGTGTTCTTCCAGGGGCATATCTCCCCGGGGATCTATGCCCGCGCCTATCTGGAAGGCCGTTTGACCGAAGAGCAGCTGGACAATTTCCGTCGTGAAGTGGATGGCAATGGTCTCTCCTCCTATCCGCACCCCTGGCTGATGCCGGACTTCTGGCAGTTCCCGACCGTATCCATGGGTCTGGGGCCGATTCAGGCGATCTACCAGGCGCACGTGATGCGTTACCTGTCCGCGCGTGATCTGGTCAAGCGCGGCGATCGCAAGGTTTGGGCATTCCTCGGCGATGGTGAGTGTGACGAGCCGGAAACCCTGGGTGCCATCTCCCTGGCCGGTCGTGAACAGCTGGAAAACCTGATCTTCGTGATCAACTGTAACCTGCAGCGTCTGGATGGTCCGGTACGCGGCAACGGCAAGATCGTTCAGGAACTGGAAGGTGTCTTCAAGGGCGCCGGCTGGAACGTGATCAAGGTCCTCTGGGGTCGTCACTGGGATCCGCTGTTCGAGAAAGACGAGAAAGGCCTGCTGCGCAAGCGCATGGACGAAGTCTGCGACGGTGAGCTGCAGAACTACAAGGCTAATGGCGGCGCCTACACCCGTGAGCACTTCTTCGGCAAATATCCGGAACTGGCCGAGATGGTCAAGGATATGTCCGATGACGAGATCATGAACCTGAACCGCGGTGGTCACGACCCGTACAAGGTGTACGCTGCTTACCATCAGGCGTTCCATCACAAGGGTCAGCCGACCGTGATTCTGGCGCAGACCGTCAAGGGTTACGGTACCGGTCAGTCCGGTCAGGCGAAGAACGACACCCACTCGATGAAGAAAGTGGCGATGGACGACCTCAAGGCGTTCCGCGACAACTTCAACATTCCGCTGTCCGACGATCAGCTCAAGAGCGTGCCTTACTACCGTCCGTCTCCGGATTCGGCGGAGATGAAGTATATGTTCGAACGTCGCAAGCAGCTGGGTGGTTTCTACCCGGCGCGTCGTACCGAGTTCGAACAGCTGCAGGTACCTGAACTGGAGGCCTTCAAGGGCCAGCTCAAGTCCAGTGGCGAGCGTACCCTGTCAACCCAGATGGCGCTGAACCGCGTGCTTAGCACTCTGGTGAAGGACAAGCAGATGGGTGAGCGTGTGGTGCCGATCGTGCCGGACGAGGCGCGTACCTTCGGTATGGAAGGTATGTTCCGCCAGCTGAGCATCTACTCCTCCGAAGGGCAGCGCTACGTACCGCATGACTCTGATCAGATCATGTACTACAAGGAGTCCAAGAACGGTCAGATCCTGCAGGAAGGGATCAACGAGGCGGGCGCCATGTCGGCGTGGATCGCGGCGGCGACTTCCTATGCCAACAACGGCTGCACCATGGTGCCGTTCTACATCTTCTACTCCATGTTCGGCTTCCAGCGCATCATGGACCTGGCCTGGGCGGCCGGTGACTCCCAGGCGCGCGGCTTCCTGATCGGTGCGACTTCCGGCCGTACCACGCTGAACGGAGAGGGTCTGCAGCACCAGGATGGTCACAGCCACCTGATGGCGCAGATGATCCCGAACTGTGTGTCCTACGACCCGACCTACGGCTACGAGCTGGCCGTGATCGTGCAGGACGGTCTGAAGCGCATGTACCAGGATCAGGAAAACAAGTTCTACTACATCACCACGCTGAACGAGAACTACCAGCATCCGGAGATGCCGCAGGGTGCCGAAGAGGGCATCATCAAAGGCATGTACCTGCTGGAAGAGGGCAAGGATTCCGACCTCAAGGTGCAGCTGATGGGCTGTGGCTCCATCCTGCGTGAAGTGCGTGAAGCGGCCAATATTCTGCGTGATGAGTTCGGCGTTGAAGCGGACGTCTGGAGCACTACTTCCATCAACGAACTGCGTCGTGATGCGCAGAGCGTTAGCCGCTGGAACCTGCTGAACCCTGAGCAGGAAGCGCGTAAATCCTACGTTGAAGAGTGCCTGGAAGGTCGTGAAGGTCCGGTTGTGGCTTCTACCGACTACATCCGCCTGTATGCCGACCAGCTGCGTGAATACATCCCGCGTCGCTACAAGGTGCTGGGCACCGACGGTTTCGGTCGCTCCGACAGCCGCAGCAAGCTGCGCGAGTTCTTCGAGGTGAATCGTTACTACGTCACCGTTGCTGCGCTGAAAGCGCTGCAGGAAGAGGGCAAGCTGGAGGCTTCGGTTGTCGCCAAGGCCATTCAGAAGTTCAACATCAACCCGGAAAAACCGGCCCCCTGGACACTGTAAGTGACAGGCGAGTGAACATCTGACTGGTTTATTGCGAGAGGATTTATTGTGACTACGACTACCATTACAGTGCCCGATATCGGCGGTAGCGAAAACGTCGACATCGTTGAAGTATGTGTCAGTGTTGGTGACACCATCGCTGAAGGCGACTCCCTGATCGTACTGGAAACCGATAAGGCGTCCATGGAAGTACCGTCTACTCATGCGGGGGTGGTGAAAAACATCATTCTGGCTGAAGGCGATACCTGCAGCGAAGGCGATGCCATTCTGGAGCTGGACGTTGAAGGTGCGGCTGAAGCGGCTCCGGCTGCTCAGGCTCCGGCTGAAGCGGCACCCGAGGCACCCGCGGTTGAGCCTGCGCCGGCGGCACCTGTTGCTGCTGCGACAACGGTTGAGCAGGTGCTGGTGCCTGATCTGTCCGGCGCCGACAATGTGGATGTGATCGAAGTGCTGGTCAAGGAGGGTGACGAAATCGCCGAAGGTGACAGCCTGATCACGCTGGAAACCGACAAGGCCTCCATGGAAGTACCCGCACCCAAGGGTGGCAAGGTTGTGTCCATGAAGATCAAGGAAGGCGACCAGGTCAATGAAGGCGATCTGCTGCTGGAGCTGGAAGTCAGCGGTGGCGCGGCGGTGTCTGCACCGGCGGCGGCTGAAACGCCGGCCGCAGCACCTGTCGCCGAAGCCACGCCTGCACCTGCTGCGGCACCGGTTCAGGCGGGTGGCATCGAGCCGGTGACCGTACCGGACCTGTCCGGCGCCAGCGATGTGGACGTGATCGAGGTGCTGGTGTCTGTCGGTGACGAGATCGCCGAAGGTGACAGCCTGATCACGCTGGAAACCGACAAGGCCTCCATGGAGGTGCCGGCACCCAAGGGTGGCAAGGTTGTATCTCTGAAGATCAAGGAAGGTGATCAGGTCAATGAAGGCGACCTGATCCTGGAACTTGAAGTGGCGGGCGCGCCGGCTGCAGCGGCGGCACCGGCACCGGTTGCAGAAGCACCCAAGGCGGCTGCACCGGCACCGACTGCGCCGGTCAAGGCGGCACCGGCGGCGGACAAGTCCGTCGATCTGGGGGCGCTGGAGAAGAAAAACCGCAAGGTGCATGCCGGCCCGGCCGTGCGTGCTCTGGCGCGTGAATTCGGTGTCGAGCTGGCCAGCGTATCCGGCACCGGTCGCAAGGGGCGTATTCTGAAGGAAGACGTTCAGGCCTACGTGAAGTCGGCGCTCAAGCAGCTGGCCGAGAAGGGTCCGGCGACCGTAACCGGTGGCAGCGGCATTCCGGCGATTCCGGCGGTGGACTTCAGCAAGTTCGGCGAAACCGAGATGGTCAAGCTGAGCAAGGTCGACAAGATCACGCGCGACAATATGTCCCGCTGCTGGCTGAACATCCCGCACGTGACCCAGTTCGACGAGGCTGACATCACCGAGCTGGAAGCCTTCCGCAAGGAGATGAAGGATGCGGCGGCAAAAGAGGGCGTCAGGCTGACTCCGCTGCCGTTCATGATCAAGGCAGCCGCGATTGCGCTCAAGCGTCATCAGAAATTCAATGCGTCTCTGCACCACGATGGCGAGCACATCGTGTACAAGAAGTACGTCAACATCGGCATCGCGGTGGATACACCGAACGGCCTGATGGTGCCGGTGATCAAGGATGCCGATCAGAAGAGCATTTATGAGCTGGCGCGTGAAGCGATCGAGCTGGCCGGCAAGGCCAAGGATCGCAAGCTGAAGCCGAACGAGATGCAGGGCGCCTGCTTCACCATCTCCAGTCTCGGTGGAATCGGCGGTACCGGCTTTACGCCGATCGTCAATGCGCCGGAAGTGGCGATCCTGGGTATCTCCAAGGCGGACATCAAGCCGCGCTGGAATGGCAAGGAGTTTGAGCCGCGCATGATGCTGCCGCTGTGCCTGTCCTACGATCACCGTGCCATTAACGGCGGTGATGCGGGTCGGTTCCTGACCGACTTGAACGGTCTGCTCAGCGATATCCGTCGCCTGGTGCTCTGAGCATCTGAGTCATACGAAAAAGGGTGAAGGCCAAGCCTTCACCCTTTTTTTGTGTCTGTATTTTACGGGGATAGATGTCCTGGCCCTGGGGGCGCAGCTCCGGAGGGGTGCGCCACTGGAGAAGGGCCTATCCGTAATAGGCCATCTTGACGATGAACAGGGCTGACAGGATCCAGAGGGCGGGGTTGAGCTCGCGGCTGCGGCCGCTCAGTGCCTTGATCGCCGTGTAGGAGATCATGCCGAAGGCAATGCCGGTGGTGATGGAAAAGGTCAGCGGCATGCTGACCGCTGCAATCACCACGGGGGCGGCCTCGGTGATGTCGTCCCAGTCGATCTGTACCAGGCTGTGGGTCATCAGCACCGCCACGAACAGCAGGGCTGGAGCGGTGGCATAGGCCGGAATCGTGCTGGCCAGCGGAGACAGAAACAGGCAGGCCAGAAAAAGGATACCGACGACCACGGCGGTCAGGCCGGTGCGGCCCCCGGCAGCGATACCGGCACCGGACTCGATATAGCTGGTCGTGGTGGAGGTGCCCATCACCGAACCCGCCATGGTGGCGGTGGAATCGGCCATCAGTGCGCGACCCAGACGAGGCAGCTTGCCATCCGGAGTCAGCATCTTGCCTTTTTGAGCAACGGCGATCAGCGTTCCCGAGGTGTCGAACAGGTCAACAAACAGGAAGGAAAAGACAACACTGATCAGGCCGATATTGAGCGCGCCGACAATGTCCAGTTGGCCCAGCGTGGGGGCCAGGGAGGGTGGAGGGGAAGCGATACCGCTGAACTTGACCTCGCCGAAGGCCAGGCTGATCAGGGTGATGGCGAGAATGCCGATCATGACCGAGCCGGTGACTTTCTTGTGATACAGGGCGGCGATGATGACGAAGCCCAGGCAGGCCATGACCGCCCCCCACTGGCTCATGTCGCCCAGAGTCACCAGTGTTGCGGAGTTGTCGGTCACGATGCCGGCGTTCTTCAGGCCGATAAAGCCAAGGAACAGGCCGATACCGGCCCCAATGCCGCCCTTGAGTGACAGAGGGATGCTGTTGATGATCCATTCGCGAATGCGGAAGATCGACAGCAGGAAAAAGCAGACGCCGGAGATGAAGACCGCGCCCAGTGCGGTTTCCCAGCTGTATCCCATCTGGCCGACCACGGTGAAGCTGAAGAAGGCATTCAGTCCCATTCCGGGGGCAAGGGCGATCGGGTAGTTGGCACCGAACCCCATGACGAAGCAGCCGATGGCAGCGGCCAGGCAGGTGGCAACGAACACGGCACCGGAATCCATACCGGCAGCTTCCAGCATGGAGGGGTTGATGAAAATGATGTAGGCCATCGTCAGGAAGGTGGTCAGGCCTGCAATGACTTCTGTCTTGATGTTGGTTTGGTGCTCGGAGAGCTTGAAGAGCTTGTCCAGCATTGAAGCGGTCCACTGATTACAGGAAAGGCGGTATTTTACCCCAGCCTTGTGGATCGATCAGTTGAAAACAGAAAAACAGAAAAGCGGGAAAGAGAAATTGGTCGGGGTGACAGGATTTGAACCTACGACCCCTGCCTCCCGAAGACAGTGCTCTACCAGGCTGAGCTACACCCCGACGCAATACTTAGATTTCAGCAAGTGGTCGGGGTGACAGGATTTGAACCTACGACCCCTGCCTCCCGAAGACAGTGCTCTACCAGGCTGAGCTACACCCCGACAAAGCTGAAAGCTAAGTTGTTGTTCTGATTGGTGGTTTGGCGTGTTGAGCGCCTCAATCAGGAACGGAGCGCATTATAGAGAGACCGAGAGCGTTTGCCAAGAGTTGAAGAGAAAAATGTTAAGAAAATAAGTACACTCCGATTCTTGCCAAAAAATAATAACCACAGGAGGTGAAGGATGTTGGCGGGTCTATTGCTGTTATTGCTGTGCCAGCTGCTGGGCGAATGGATCGTGCTGGCCCTGGCGTTGCCGGTGCCAGGGCCGGTCATGGGGATGGTGTTGCTGCTGGCGGGATTGATTGTGACGAAGCGCGTTCCGGATAGGGTGCGTGTGCCTGCCGAAGGACTGTTGCGTCATCTGGCGCTGTTGTTCGTTCCGGCGGGTGTGGGCCTGATGGTGCACGCGGAACTGATTGCGGCGGAATGGCTGGTGATCCTGACGGCACTGGTCGTCAGTACGGTGGTGACGATTCTGGTAACGGCGCTGGTGCTCAAGCGCTTGACCCGTAATCTCGATCTGGATGCGCGGGAGGACCAGCAATGACCAGTTTCTGGGTCTACTTTGCCGCCAAGCCCCTATGGTGGATCATTGTGACGATTGCCACATTTCTGTTTACCTCCTGGCTCAACCGTCGGGTAGGGGGAACGCCCCTGTTGCATCCGGTGCTGGTTGCGCTGTCGCTGATCATCGTGCTGCTGAAGCTGACCGGCACGGATTATGACACCTACTTCGAGGGTGCCCAGTTCATTCATTTTCTGCTGGGGCCGGCAACGGTGGCGCTGGCCGTCCCCTTGTATGATCACTTCGAGCGGGTCAAGAAGATGCTGCTGCCGTTGTTGGTGGCCTGCACCTGTGGGGCGGTGACTGCGGCGCTGTCGGTCATCGCTGTCGCCTGGTGGCTGGGAGCCTCCGAGGGAACGCTGCTGTCCCTGGCGCCCAAGTCGGTGACTTCGCCGATCGCCATCGGTATCGCGGAGAAAATCGGCGGTTACCCGTCACTGGCGGCGGGGCTGGTGTTGATTACAGGCGCCATTGGCTGTCTGACGGCACCGCCACTGTTTCGTTGGCTGAAGATCGAGGATGATGCGGTCAAGGGCTTTACGCTTGGGCTTTCATCGCACGGTTTCGGAACCGCATTTGCATTCGAGTTCAGTACTCTGGCAGGGGCTTTTGCCGGTCTGGCGATGGGGTTGACCGGGCTGTTGACGGCTTTCCTGGTACCTGTGCTGATACGGCTGGTCGGTTTATAAGCTTCTGATACAAAGTGTTGAGTCCCTTTTGCAGCGGTCGGATTTGCGCAAAAGGGGGTTCAGCAGTAAAGTTCGCCCCCGATATGGTGTGCATGAACCGACCAGAGGTACAGACTGAAGATGACTCCGCTTGAGCGATACCAGCAGGATCTGAAACGTGATGATTTCTCCTATGATCCGACTCAGGAGATGGCTGTAGGGCACCTGCAGCGCCTGTATGATGATCTGGTGGCGGCCGAGCGAGCGCCCAAGCCCGGTTTCATGCAGCGCCTGGGCGGCCGGATCAAGCGGCAGAAGCAGGAACCGATTCAGGGGCTGTATTTCTGGGGGGGTGTTGGTCGTGGCAAGACCTACCTGATGGACACCTTCTACGACAGCCTGCCGTTCGAACGCAAGATGCGCACCCACTTTCACCGCTTCATGCAGCGGGTGCACCAGGAGCTGAAGGCACTGGACGGCACCAAGAACCCGTTGGTGGAAATCGGTCGCAAATATGCCGATGAAACACGCATCATCTGCTTCGACGAGTTTTTCGTCTCCGATATCACCGATGCGATGATTCTGGGCGGCTTGATGCAGGAACTGTTCAATAACGGCGTCTCGCTGGTGGCGACGTCCAACATCGTTCCGGACGGGCTGTACAAGGATGGTCTGCAGCGTCAGCGTTTCCTGCCGGCGATCGACATGCTCAAGCGCTATACCGAAGTGGTCAATGTGGATGGTGGCATCGATTACCGTCTGCGCACCCTGGAACAGGCTGAACTCTATCACTGGCCGCTGGATGCGGAAGCGGACAAAAGCCTGGCGCGCAGCTTCGAGGGATTGCTGCCCGACTGTGAAGCGGAGGAGCATGACGTGCTGGTCGAGGTCAATGGCCGAGGCATCCGCGCACGTCGAGTCTGTGAAGATGTGGCCTGGTTTGATTTCAGTGCCTTGTGTGAAGGCGCGCGCTCACAGAATGACTACATCGAGCTGGGCAAGGTCTATCATGCCGTACTGCTGAGCAATGTGCCGCAGCTGGGACGCCAAAACGATGATGCGGCTCGACGTTTCATCAACCTGGTCGATGAGTTTTATGATTCAGGTGTCAAACTGATCATCTCGGCGGAGGTGCCGATTCATCAGATCTATACTGAGGGGCGGCTGAACTTCGAGATCGAGCGTACCCAGAGCCGTCTGCTGGAGATGCAGTCGCACGAATACCTGGCGCGTGAGCACCGTTCCTGAAAGCGGAAGTCGGTATTTTGGACTTTTCAATTGCCAGTGGGGCGGGTATAATGCGCGCTCCCTGAATTCAGGGTGCCGAAAAAGTGTACGTTAGTGGTGCATCATGCCGCTAACCAATAACTATAAGGTAAGTCGGAATCTCGTATTCGAGACTTAAATTGTAAGGTGAAAAATCCATGAAAACTTTTACCGCCAAACCGGCCGAAGTAAAACGCGACTGGTATGTTGTGGACGCAGAGGGTAAAACTCTGGGTCGCCTGGCTACTGAAATTGCCCGTCGTCTGCGCGGCAAGCACAAGCCGGAATACACTCCGCACGTTGATACCGGTGACTACATCGTTGTAGTTAACGCCGAGAAAGTAAACGTGACCGGCAACAAGCGCAACGACAAGATGTACTATCGTCACTCCGGTTTCCCGGGTGGTCTGAAGGAAGCTAACTTCAACAAGATGGTACAGACCTTCCCTGAGCGCACTATCGAGCTGGCTGTTAAAGGCATGCTGCCGAAGGGTCCGCTGGGTCGCGCCATGTACACCAAGCTGAAAGTGTACGCCGGTGCCGAACATCCGCACCAGGCTCAGCAACCGAAAGAACTGAACATCTAAGGGGAAGGCGAATATGTCTACTACTCAGTATTACGGTACCGGCCGTCGTAAAACCTCTACTGCTCGTGTTTTCCTGCGCCCGGGTACTGGCAAGATCACCATCAACAACCGCACTCTGGAAGAGTACTTCGGTCGCGTAACTGCGCGCATGATCGTGATGCAGCCGCTGGAACTGACCGACAACGTTGAAAAATTCGACGCGCACATCACCGTTAAAGGTGGTGGTGGCTTCGGTCAGGCTGGTGCTATTCGTCACGGTATCACTCGTGCCCTGATGGAATACGACGAAACTCTGCGCGGTGCTCTGCGTGAAGCTGGCTACGTTACCCGTGACGCTCGTATGGTTGAGCGTAAGAAAGTGGGTCTGCGTAAAGCCCGTAAGCGTCCGCAGTTCTCCAAGCGTTAATTGCTGGCGGCCTGGCCGCCATACAGCGATGCAAAAAAAAGCCTGCAGCCCCCGTGGTTGCGGGCTTTTTTTGTTTATGGAGTCAGGTCAATAAAAGCGGTCTTCGCCTAATGGAGAGGGCTTTATACCTTGTAAAAAAAGGGTATTTTCTTTACCATTCGGCGCATTTGAACAAACCGGTTTTGTGTTTTTTCATGACTGAGCGGCCAGTCAGCCTTTTGTGCTGGTGCAAAAAGCGGCGGGTCGATTGAGGGGAGATGAAGTTAATGAGCAATGACGGCGTGAATAAGGGTCGACGTCGTCTCCTGATCGGTGCCACATCTGCAGTAGGTGCAGTGGGTGCTGTCGGAGCGGCCGTCCCGTTCGTGGCTTCCTGGAATCCGAGTGCCAAGGCGAAAGCCGCCGGCGCGCCTGCCAAGGCGGATATCAGCAAGCTGGAGCCAGGTCAGCAGATGATCGTTGAATGGCGAGGCAAACCGGTATGGGTTGTCCGTCGCGGCGAAGAAGCGCTGGCCAACCTGGAAAAGCTGAACGATCGTGTCGCTGACCCGATGTCCGAGAAGCCTCAGCAGCCGGATTACATTCCGAAAACTGCAGCCCGTGCAATCCGTCCGGAAATCGCTGTAATGGTCGGTATCTGTACTCACTTGGGCTGTTCTCCGACCTATCGCCCTGAAGTGGCGCCGGAAGACCTGGGCGAGGACTGGCTGGGCGGCTTCTTCTGCCCCTGTCACGGTTCCCGCTTCGATCTCTCTGGTCGTGTATTCAAGTCTGTGCCGGCACCGACCAACCTGGTTATCCCGCCGCACAAGTATGAAGATGACAACACACTGATTATTGGTGTCGATCCGGAGACTGCATAATGGCTGGTTCACGAAATAAAGGTAATCCGGGCCTGATGGGCTGGATTGACGACCGCTTCCCGGCAACCGCCATGTGGGAAGACCACCTGTCCAAATACTACGCACCGAAGAACTTCAACTTCTGGTATTTCTTCGGTTCTCTGGCACTGCTGGTGCTGGTTAACCAGATCCTGACCGGTATCTGGCTGACCATGAGCTATAACCCGAGCGCCGAAGGTGCCTTCGCATCCGTTGAATACATCATGCGTGATGTGGAATACGGCTGGTTATTGCGTTATATGCACTCTACAGGTGCATCCGCCTTCTTCGTTGTGGTTTACCTGCACATGCTGCGTGGCATCATGTATGGTTCTTACCGCAAGCCGCGCGAACTGGTGTGGATCTTCGGTATGACCATCTATCTGGCGCTGATGGCTGAAGCCTTCATGGGCTACTTGCTTCCCTGGGGTCAGATGTCCTACTGGGGTGCTCAGGTAATCATCTCCCTGTTCGGTGCGATTCCGGTCATCGGTCCTGATCTGCAGCAGTGGATCCGTGGTGACTTCCTGATCTCCGGTATTACCCTGAACCGCTTCTTCGCCCTGCACGTCATCGCACTGCCGATCGTGATCCTGGCGCTGGTGGTACTGCACATCATCGCCCTGCACGAAGTGGGTTCCAACAACCCGGATGGTGTCGAGATCAAGGAGAAGAAAGACGAAAACGGCGTACCGCTGGACGGCATCCCCTTCCACCCGTACTACACCGTTAAAGACATCGTCGGTGTCGTAGTCTTCCTGTTCGTGTTCTGTACCGTGGTGTTCTTCTTCCCTGAAGGCGGTGGTTACTTCCTCGAGAAGCCGAACTTCGAACCGGCTAACGCTCTGAAAACACCGGCACATATCGCTCCGGTATGGTACTTCACACCCTTCTACGCCATGCTGCGTGCGGTGACCTTCCCGCTGTTCGGTCTGGATGCCAAGTTCTGGGGTGTCGTGGTCATGGGTGCGGCGATCGCTATCCTGTTCGTACTGCCCTGGCTGGATCGCAGCCCGGTCAAGTCCATCCGTTACAAGGGCTGGCTGAGCAAAATCTGGCTGGTTGTCTTTGCCGTGAGCTTTGTGATCCTGGGTGTACTGGGTGTACTGCCGGCAACAGAAGGTCGCACCATCCTGTCTCAGGTCTGCACCGTTCTGTACTTCTTGTTCTTCCTGCTGATGCCGTTCTACACACGCATGGAGCGCACTAAACCGGTTCCGGAGAGGGTAACAGGCTAATGAAAAAGTTCCTTATCACATTGATGATGGCGCTGGCGCCGATGACCGCCAGTGCAGCCGGCGGTGCCGGTGTGCCGCTGGACGCGTTCGACGGCGACCTGACTGACAAGGCGTCTTTGCAGCGCGGTATGCAGACGTTCGTGAACCGTTGCATGGGGTGCCACGAAGCGGGTTACCAGCGTTTTGAGCGCGCCGCTCAGGACCTGGGCATTCCCAATGAGCTGGTTGAGCAGTACCTGATCCTCAACCCGGAAGCCAAGATTGGCGAGCACATGAAGAGCGCCATGGTGAAGGGCGACGCTGAAGGCTGGTTTGGTGCGCCGCCGCCGGACCTGTCGCTGGAAACGCGCCTGCGTGGTTCTGACTGGGTGTATACTTACCTGCGCAGCTTCTACAAGGATGAAAACCGTCCTTGGGGCGTAAACAACACTGTCTTCCCGGATGTGGGCATGCCGAACGTGCTCGAAGACCTGCAGGGCAAGGTTGTTAACTACTGCACGCCGGCAGAACTGGCGCATGGTGGTCAGGAAGAGATCGACCCGCTGACCGGCAAGGTTATGGGCGGCTGCCTGAAGGTTCAGGAAGCCGGTAGCCAGTCTGTTGAAGAGTTCGACCAGACTGTCCATGACCTGGTTAATTTCATGACCTATATGGGTGAGCCGTCTCGCCTGGAGTCTGAAAGCCTGGGTACCAAGGTTCTGATCTTCCTGGCGATCCTGTTCGTATTTGCCTTTGCTCTGAAGAAAGAGTACTGGAAAGACGTTCACTGATTGCCGTTGGGTGATTGAGTCCGAAACTACGCGGTCGCGAGGCCGCGTAGATTTTTTGTTTTCAGCAGCATACTTTTGATGGGGATAGTTCGATGGGCGTAGTAGCCAAGCGTTCTTCCATGACCTTTTACTCTGATGGTTCAGACCATTACAGCCACCGGGTGCGTATCGTGCTCTGTGAAAAGGGCGTGGCAGTTGATATTGTCGAGTGTAAAGCAAACGAGCTGCCGGAGGATGTAGCGGCGCAGAACCCCTACAACAGCCTGCCGACCCTGCTGGATCGTGAGCTGGTGTTGTATGAACCCAACGTGATGATGGAATACCTCGATGAGCGTTTCCCGCATCCGCCCCTGCTGCCGGTCTATCCGGTGGCCCGTGCTGAAAGCCGCTTGTTCATGCACCGTATCCAGCGCGACTGGTGTGTGCTGGTCGACCGCATTCTGGCTGACGAAGGCACTGATGCTGAGCTGGACGCTGCCCGCAAGGACCTGCGTGACAGTCTGGTCACCATTTCGCCGATCTTTGCTGAAAAGCCGTTCTTCATGAGCGACGAATTTACACTGGTGGACTGCTGCCTGGCTCCGATCCTCTGGCGTCTGCCTCAGCTGGGAATCGAACTGCCGGAAGCGCAGACCAAACCGTTGCAGGCTTATATGCAGCGTCTGTTTGAGCGTGAATCCTTCCAGGCGAGCCTGTCGGAATACGAGCGCGAGCTTCGCGACTGAACAACCGCTCTGGCGTGTTGATCCAAACAGGGATGAAGGCAACTTCGTCCCTTTTTTATAGACAGAATTCAGGGCTGCTGCAGGCGATATGGTGCTGCGTGCCCGAGTAAAACCCCCGTCCTTCAGCCCAGGCTGAAGCGAGGGATTCAGGAGCTGTTATGAGCGATATCAAACCCAGCCGTCCTTACCTGCTCAAGGCTTTGTATGAGTGGGTGCAGGACAATGACATGACGCCCCATATCGCGGTGGATGCGACTCTGCAGGGCGTGCAGGTGCCGGAACAGTTTGTGCAGGATGGCCAGATCACCCTGAATATTGCACCGGGTGCAGTGCAGGGACTGCTGATCGATGATCAGGGCGTCAGTTTCAGTGCTCGCTTTGGCGGCGTGCCGATGAATGTCTATGTACCGATTATTGCGGTGATGGCCATTTTCACGCGCGAAAACGGCATGGGGATGGGATTCGGTATGGAGCCTGGGATCGAGGCATTGCTGGAACAGGCCGAGCGGGGCACTGTGGCGCCGGAAGAGGTTCAGGCCGATGCGTCTACCGAGGAAGAGGGTTCGCGTCCGCGTAGCACTGGCAAGAAGCCAACCTTACGGGTTGTGAAGTAAGTGCTTTGACGTGTGCGGGCCGGGCTGCCTTCAGCAGCCTGGCCCGGTGTGTCAGGCGCCGACGTATTCAAACACCTTGACGATCTTGCGTACCCCCGTGACGGAACGGGTGATCTCGACCGCTAGGTCAGCTTCGGCTGGTGTGACCAGCCCCATCAGATAGACCACA
Organism: uncultured Marinobacterium sp.; assembly: GCA_963676805.2. Taxonomy (GTDB): domain Bacteria; phylum Pseudomonadota; class Gammaproteobacteria; order Pseudomonadales; family Balneatricaceae; genus Marinobacterium. Next base: position 199,615 of record CAXXYA010000002.1, read on the forward strand.
CCATTTTCGGTGACCACCTTGATACGCCCACCGGACACGCGCTTGTCGGCCAGCATCTGCACCTTGATGCGACTGGTCAGGTAGACATCGTTGGTGCGCACGATGGCCGAGGTCGGGCCGGCGATGTTCAGTTCATTATGTACCTTGCGAACATGGCGCACCTGGCGGGTAATATTTTCCGCCTCCTGCTTGACCTGCTCATCGGGGACCTGGCCGATCAGCAGCACCTGGCCGTTGTAGCTGACCACGTTGATATGGGATTGTGCCAGCGCCTGTGAGCCCTTGCTGATGTTGACCAGGGTTTTGGTCTCGATCGACTCGTCTTCCAGATATCGGCCCAGCGTGCGGCTGCTCTGGTCTTCCTGGATCGGTTCTTCCCGGGTGGCACTGATGATGCTGGAGCAGCCGGTCAGAACGGTGGATGCCAGAACCATTGCGATCAGGGGGCGTTTGAGCATGTTGATCAGCCTCCAAAGAGTTGATATTCAATCAGGTCGCACAAGCAGTGCAGGACCAGTAGATGGGCACCGTGGATCAGGGCGTCTTCGGTGCCCGGAATGCAGATCTCGATCTCGTCGGGCAGCAGCAGCGCTGCCATGTTGCCGCCGTCACCACCACTCAGGGCGATCACCATCATCTCCCGGTCATGAGCGGCCTGGATAGCCTGCACCAGGCTGTTGGCACGGCCGTGGGTGGAGATCAGCAGCAGGATATCACCGGGCTGCCCCAGGGCACGTATCTGCTTGGAGTAGACATCGGCGAACCCGGTTTCCTCGCTGATACCGCTCATGGCGGCCGCGTCGTTGAGCGCCATCGCGGGAAGTCCCGGACGCTCATGGTGAAAGCGGTTCAGCAGCAGAGAGGCGAAATGCTGCGCCAGCGCAGCCGAGCCTCCGTTGCCGACACACAAGATCTTCTGTTCACTGACAAGGCATTGCAGCAGGAGTTCACCGGCTTCAGCGATCAGTGGAGTATGCTGCTCGATGGTGAGCGCATTGATCTCCATGGTGTTGTGAAACTGACTGACAATGCGGTCTTCGAGTTCCATTTAAAAGCGTTTCCGGTGTTCAGGGACGAAAAGCGTCTTTATACCATATTGGAGGGGTGCTCTCCGAGTCTCCTTCAAAGGCAAGCACATCAAAGCGGCAGGGCAGCTGGCTCCAGTGAGGGTTGCGGCTGAGCATGAAGCGGGCAGCTCGAATCAGTTTCTGTTGCTTGCGCCAGTCCACTGAGGCAGCTGCACCGCCAAAACGTTGGCTGGCGCGGGCGCGTACCTCGATGAATACGATCTGATCGCCTTCCTGCATGATCAGATCGATCTCGCCCAGTCTGCACTGGGCATTGCGCTGTAACAGAGTCAGTCCCTGCTGACGAAGCCATAATTCGGCCCGCTGTTCGGCATCCATGCCGATACGGTTGCGATCCATCGCATTGTCCTCTCAATTGTTGGTGGTGGCGGCCTGGGGTGGGCTCAGGCTGGCCGGCTCTCCATCGGTGAAAGTGGTGCAGCTCAATTCACGCTGCAGGCGTTTGTTGCTATCCATGACCAGCTGGCCGGTCTCGCCGAGCAGGAAGCTGCCAGGGCGCTGTTCCAGCTGGGGCAGCCAGGGGTAAACCTTGATGGCGTCGACCCCCAGTGCAAACAGGCGGCCGAAACGGGACAGGGTTTCTTCACCGTTTCCGCTCAGCAGCCGGTGGGTTTCACTTGGAGGCTGAAGCAGCCAGGGCAGGTCACAGAAGGTAATGCCGTTCAGGTCCACGTCCCGGGTGGCATTGGGGTAGCCCGGGTAGACGTGTGAGGTAGCATAAACCGGCAGATCCGCGGCGAAATGGTAGTCCAGCATCGGCTTGATCAGGCGTGCGGCATCCGGCAGGGCGGTCATCAAAATGGCATCGGCATCCTGGCGGCGACGTTCCTGGAACTCCAGGCGATGGCGTAACTTCCCGCGCAGCTGCTGTTCACGTTCGGCGCTTTGTCGAGTCAGCAAAAGCTCGGCGACCTGATCGCTATAGTTGTCGGCGGGCGCATAACGCAAGGCGCCCACAACCTGGCCGCCGGCCATTTCCAGCTCATCCTGCATGACGCTGGCGACCCGATCACCCCATTCGGCAGCCGGCGTGATCACCAGTACGCGCTGATGTCCCGCGCTCAGCGCACGACGCGCCACCATGCGGGCTTCATGCTCGGAAGACAGCTCCAGCTGCCAGGGGCGCGAGGGGCCCGGTTCAGCGGGGTTCAGCGCCAGGGTCGGGATTTCCAGCAGTGGCTGGGCAGACAGCTGGTTGACCAGATTCGGCTGCAGGGGGCCGATCAGCAGATCTACGCCTTGCTGGCGGGCCTGCATCAACAGCGGAGCCACATCGTTCAGACCGGTTGAATCCAGCAGTACCAGTTGGGGAACGGCTTTGCCTTCCCGGCGCATGATCTCCAGCTGAGCTTCCATGCCCTTGCGGATGGCGGCTGCGGGCTTGGCCAGCTCGCCACTGAGTGGCAGGATCAGGCCGATGCGCTGGGCGATCAGCTGCTCACCGCTCAGCTCAAGCCCAACCAGACCGGCTGGGGGGAGCGTCAGGGCCGGGTGCGATTCCCACAGGGTGCGCCACTGTTCCAGAGCTTGCTCGCGGCTTGCCAGGTCGGGGCTGGCGCGCAGCATAAGGGCCAGTTCAAACCAGCCCTGTTCCTGATAATCATTGTTGGCGATGGCGGCGGACTTGATCTTGGCCAGCGGGGCCTGTTGCAGCAGACGCCAGATCTGGTCGTGGTAGCGCTGCTGCTCCATCGGGTCCAGGGTCAGCAGGCTGCTGACGATCAATTCGCGTACGGCGGCGATGGGGTCATCCTGCTGCAGCCAGACGTCAGCTCGCAGCTGCCCCAGCTCGGCCTGTTGATCTGCCGGTAGAGAACTGAAGCGGCTCAGGTCGAGCAGCTTGAGCGCTTCGGCGGGATTTTCCGAACCGGAAACCAGCAGTGTTTTGAGCTTGGCGACTTCGAATGCGAGGGTGGGGGGGATGCGTGTTAGGTCGATGCCATCGAGAATCTCGATGGCTCGCTGTTCGTCACCACTCTGGGCCAGCATGCGGGCAGCCTGCAGACGCAGCTTGGCGGCAGGTGTGGCCGGCTGGGCGCTGGCCTGACGCAGCAGACTGTCAATGCCTTGCGAGGGCGTGGCGCTCTTGTCCACAACCTGAGGCGGCGTGGTCTGGCTGGAACACCCTGCCAGCAGTGCGGTTGCCAGCAGGAGGCTGAAAGACAGCCGGTGTAAATTCGTCATATAATCCCAATCCTTGCCAACAGATGGATATCCTAATGTCAGAACCAGTTCTCTATATCGTAGCTACGCCGATCGGTAATCTGGCGGACCTGTCGGAGCGCGCGCAGGAGGTACTGGCCAGCGTAGACTACATTGCTGCCGAGGATACCCGTCACAGCGGGCGCTTGCTGAGCCACTTTAACATTAAAGGCCAGATGATTTCAGTGCATGACCACAACGAGCGTCAACGTTGTGAGCACATTATCAACCTGCTGGGCAGCGGCCACTCGGTTGCACTGGTCAGCGATGCGGGAACGCCGCTGATCTCCGACCCGGGGTTCCATCTGGTTCGGGCGGTGCGCGAAGCGGGATTCCGGGTATCACCAGTGCCGGGCAGTTGCGCCTTCATTGCCGCCCTGTCGGCTTCAGGGTTGCCATCTGACCGTTTTCAGTTCATCGGCTTTCTGCCGGCCAGGAGTGGTGCCCGCAGCCAGGCCCTGGAGGCGCTGGCGGATAATACCGAAACGCTGGTGTTCTACGAATCCACCCATCGGATTCTCGACAGCCTCAAGGCGATGCAAGAAACCTTCGGTGCTGACCGTTACGCCGTGGTAGCGCGCGAGCTGACCAAAACCTTCGAAACCATTCATGGTGACCGTCTGGACAATCTGATCGAATGGATGGAAGCGGATGCCAACCAGCAGCGCGGGGAGTTCGTGGTGTTGGTGCAGGGCGCCGAGAAGTCTCAGGATGAGGATGCGATCGACCCCGAATCCGAGCGCATTCTGCGCATCCTGGCCAAGGAGCTGCCGCCGAAAAAGGCGGCGGGCGTGGCGGCCGAGATCACCGGTTACAAGAAAAACCGCCTCTATCAGCTGCTGATCGACTGAATTACTTGCGTAACCGGCGCAGACCTATATACTTCGCGCCGAGAGTCTGCCAGGCAATCGTCGCTGCGTTCGCGCAGGGGAGGAAAGTCCGGGCTCCATTGGGCAAGGTGCCAGATAACGTCTGGGCGGCGCGAGCCGACGGAAAGTGCAACAGAAAGTATACCGCCTAAGCATCTTCGGATGCCGGTAAGGTTGAAATGGTGCGGTAAGAGCGCACCGCGTGGGTGGCAACACTCCACGGCGATGGTAAACCCCACCCGGAGCAAGACCAAATAGGGACCCATTAAGGCGTGGCCCGCGCCGGGTCCGGGTAGGTCGCTTGAGACCAGTGGCGACGCTGGTCCTAGATGAATGATTGTCCACGACAAAACCCGGCTTATCGGCAGACTCTCACTTCTCCCTCTTACTGTTCAGGCAAGCTTTGTTTCAGCAAAGCTTTCGTTTACCGGATAATCCTGCTGAACACCGCTTCAATCTCCCCATACATCATATCCGCGTGATCCTCATAGCGACGTGAAAAGTGGAAGGGCATCAGCTGCTGAACGTTCGCAGCGGCTGCAATCTCGGCACAGGCGGTTGTGGTCAGATGGCCATGCTCATCCGCCCGCTCCCGGTCCGCGTGACTGAACGCGGCTTCGCAGATCAGCGTCTGCGCGCCCTGCGCCAGTTCGATCAGCCTGCGGCGATTGTCGGCCGTGTCGGCCAGATCGGCGGCGTAGACCAGCGTGTCCCCCGGCTTTCGGTGCAGCAGCTGTTCCGCCAACGTATCGGCCGAGGCGGTTTCACCGTTGGGCAGCTTGATCGGCCGTGATGATTGTTCGTTCTTCAGTGCCGAAATCAGCTCGGCGAGCCAGGGGCCTTCCGCCAGACTCAGCCGCCGCATCGCCTGCGTATCCACAGTCAGCGCCGAGCAGGGAATATAGGCATAGGCCAGCACCGGAGTATGGTGGTCCAGCTCGACGGCCCGTATCTGAAAGCGTTCCTCGGCGAGGATTATGCCAGCTTCGATCTGTTGCTCCGGCAGTGGCTTGATGTCGGCTTTGCCCGGTTGCAAACGATACGGCTTGAGGGTCGCGCCGTGCAGTTCAAACACCCTAAACACCGGCCCGCGATCGCCGATTCTGTCCCAGAGCACGCCGCTGAGCATGCCGGCAATGTGCCGTGCCAGTCCCGGGGGACCGTAGAGCCGGCAGGGCGCTGGAGCGCCGAGACGGGTACGCAGCAGTCCCATGAAACCGCCAATATGATCAAGATGAGCGTGGCTGATGAACACATCGGTGACATTGTGTGCCAGGCGTACTGGCAGGCGGCTGGTGTGTCCGAGATCGAACAAGATGCAGCGCCGACTCCACTGGGTCTTGATCAGCAGCAGCGGGTCGTCGAACAGGCCGTTGACCATCTCGGCGATGATGTCGCCCCGCACGATTCTGGGGAGAGGGTCTCGGGGGCCACTATCGACCGGATGGGTCATGGCTGTGGCCGAAGTGGGAGCGCAGCGGCGAACAAGCTCTTGCCGCTGCCGGGCCGGCCATAGCGCATCAGGCGGGACCGGGGCTGAATCAGAATCTGCAGCAGGGCGACCTGGCCCTGCTCGAAGAGGGGGTGCTGTGTGGGCATGGGCGCGTGCCTCTACGCCAGTGGGTACAGTTCAAGTATGAACACGGATGCTCGGCTGGCAAAAAACCGTATCGGTCCGGCTCAGAGGTGTTGCAGGCAGGCCGGTAACCCGATCTCCATAGCGATGGGGCGGTGGTCGGACAGGGTGCAGTCCAGCACGCGGGCGCTGCGAACTTCCAGGCTGGGTGAGATCAGAATGTGGTCAAGGGCCTGTCGGGGTTGCCAGCTGGGGTAGGTGGGCAGGGTCTCTTCGGCCGAAATCAGGTCCAGGCCACGCAGGGCCGGACGACTGCGCAGGTGTTCCAGCGGGTTGTTCATATCGCCCATCAGGACCACATGGGGGTGCTCCTCGATCAGCTCACGGATGTAGCGCAGCTGCCGATCCTGAGTGCGTGCGCCCAGGGCCAGATGCAGGACGATGATCAGCAGGGCGTTGGCGCCTTCGCCGAAGCGGACCAGAATGGCGCCGCGCCCGGGGATCAGCCCGGGCAGTGGGTGGTCTTCGACGAAGCTGGGCTCGAGGCGGCTGAGCACGCCGTTGCTGTGCTGCGCCAGCTTGCCAAGGTTGCGATTGAGCTGCTGATACCAGTAGGGAAACCGGCCGGCATCGGCCAGGTACTCCACCTGATTGACGAAACCGCTGCGGATGCTGCCGCCATCGGCTTCCTGCAGGGCGACCAGGTCGTACTGGCGCAGCAGGCGGCCGATCTGGTCCAGTGTCTGGTTGCGCTGGCGATGGGGCAACAGGTGTTGCCAGCCCCGGGTCAGATAGTGGTGATAGGCCTGAGTCCTGATGCCGACCTGGATGTTGAAACTGAGCAAATTCAGGCTGTCACGCCTGGCTGTCTCGACGGTTCGCTCGGCGACCTGATGCAGGCCTTCAATGGTGTGGGAACGTTCCTGGGCGTAATGCGGCATGGCGGTGGCGAGGGTCCGTTGCATCCGATTTAGATCAGCCTAAGCGACCGGTCTGAATGCGTCCAGCGTGATCGATGGCATCTTTTGATTTTGCGCATGAGTTCCAGGGTCAGACCGAGCTGTATTCGGCTTCGGTCAGGGCGCGATGGCCGCCGGGCGGGAGTTGCTCATCCAGCTGGATGAGCCCCATGCTTTCGCGGTGCAGGGCGATCACCACGTTGCCGATGGCGGCAAACATCCGCTTCACCTGATGGTGGCGTCCTTCATAGATGGTCAGGCGGCAGCAGCAACTGGACAGACGCTCAATCTGTGCGGCTGAGGTCATGACGCCTTCACGTGCAAGCCAGATACCCTGGTGGAAACGGGGTTCGGCCTCGGCGCTGATCGGCTCGGCAGTGGTGACCCGGTAGACTTTGGGAATCTTCTCTTCCGGGGCTGTGATGCGGCGAGACCAGGTGCCATCATTGGTCAACAGCAGCAGCCCGGTGGTGGCGCGATCCAGGCGTCCGGCAATATGCAGCTGAGAGCGCAGGGCTTCAGGCAGCAGTTCCAGCACGGTGGGATGCTCGGGGTCGGATGTGGCGCTGAGGTAGCCGGCCGGCTTGTACAGCATCAGGTAGTGGGCCTGCTGCTGTTGCAGCAGCAGGCTGTCGAGCCGAATGGTGCTGAAGGCGCTGACCGCATGACGCGGGTCGGTCACCACCTGGCCATCAACATCGACGCGGCCGGAGGCCACCAGTTGCCTTGAGGTCTGGTGGCTGTGCTCGGTGTGTTTGCAGATGAAGCGGTCCAGGCGCACGTCGGTCTTGTCCGGTCTGTTTAATCAGGTGGCGGCAGGCAGCAAGGGATTACTCCCCCTTGAGCTGCTTGATCAGTGCCGCTGGCAGGTCCTTGAGCGTCAGGGTTTCGGTCGAGGGGTCGAACGTGATCGACTTGCCCAGAGACTCGTTGCTGAAGCTGATCGAAACTTCCTTGGTGCGCCCGGTGTAACGGATGTATTTCTTCAGGCTGCTGCGATCCGGGATGAATTCCTCTTTCAGCTCGGGCGCACGTTCGGCGATGAAGTCATCAAGTGATACTTCGGCCACTGAATCCACACTGTCTGCCAGTTCGTGATAGTTGACCGCGGCGCCCTCCTTGGACTGTTCCATGCAGAATTGCGCGACCTCTTTCTGGTAGCGCCTGGCGTTATCTTCCGGCATCGCTTCGGCATAGTCGTTGACCACCTCCATGAAGCGCTCGGTATCGGCCTGAGTATCCACGGTGTCGGTAAAACCGAAGAAGCCCATCAGCGGTTGCTGCAGAGGACGGTCGCCAAAGCCGAAGCTCAGTGTCAAATAGCGTTTGGCATCCGGGTTGTCGATCTCATGCAGGTCGATACAGGCGCAGAGCCCGGTCTTGGCGAAATCGATGTAGCCGGTTTCCTGCAGGTCATTGTCCGCGTTCAGCAGCAGGCCGTCCTTCTGCTTGAGTTGAACGATCCAGAGGCGATGAGCCGCTTCAAGCTCCTCCTCGACAAACAGCCAGTGGCCGTCTGTCTCCAGGTCTTCCTGCTCCATCAGCATGGCCAGGTTTTCGATCACCTTGGCGCTGAACTGGGTAAAGCCCAGGGTCTGGTCACGCCAGTTCAGCAGCAGTCCCTTGAAGACGGTGGCTTCCTCCGCGAAACGGCCATAGCGTTTGCTGGCGCGGCGGGTAAACAGTGGCTTTACCTCCGCCAGCAGGCGGTTGTTCAGCCCCTCTCGGTCGAAGGGGGTTTCCCGCAGGTTGTAGGACTGTTCACCGGTACGACGGGTCAGGCGGTGGGCGATGGCGGCGGTGGCTGGCATGATCAGGCTCCGGGCTGGATGGGAACGGGACGGAGATTATAAACAATCCCTGTCGTAATACACGGATGGGGGCGTGGTCGGCTCGCCCGACAGCCGGGATGTATTATGCTGAACAGGACACCAGACTCCGGGGAGTTTTATGGAAAACACACCGAACGATGAAAAGCTGCTGCAGCTGCTCGGTCGCCTGATCAAGTGGTCTGTACGTGCACTCGCCATTTTGATGGTATTCGTGATCATGATGGGAGTGGTCGATGTGGGCTGGACGCTCTACGGAAAGTTGATTACACCGCCGCATTACATACTGACCATATCGGATATGCTGGCGACCTTTGGCGCGTTCATGGCGGTACTGATCGCTATCGAAATCTTCATCAATATCACCATTTATCTGCGTGAAAACGTTATTCACGTCAAGATCGTGATCGCCACGGCGTTGATGGCTATCGCTCGAAAGGTGATCATTCTGGATCTGGAAACCACCCCGCCGGAGTACCTGTGGGGCATTGCACTGATCGTAGTCGCCATGAGCATCGCTTACTTCATTGTCCAGCGCTACGGTACCGAGGAGGGCGGGCATTGATGCGGCATCTGGAGCCCAAGGCTCGGGTGGTGGTGGCACGGCTATCGATAGTCGTGCCACGTTTTGCTGAGTGTAAGGCACAGGTCTGAAAGCCCCGGTCACACGCTGTGTTCCAGCAAATCAAGAGCATAGCGCCAGCTGCGTTCGGCGACCTCGCGCTTGTACTGCACGCCGTTGTCCGGGTTGTCGCTACCCGGGATGGTGAAGGAGTGAAGCGTGCGGCTGAAGTTGATGAACGTCAGCTCCTGTTGATGCGTTTCAAAGTAGTCCTGAGTTTCGCGAATGTCCGTGACCGGCACCATGGGGTCGGACTGTCCATTCAGGATCATGAAGCGCGTGGCGGGATCTTTTGGGGGCGCATCCTTGGGAAAGGAGAGCAGGCCGTGGAAGCTGATGGCATTGGCAAACCCCTTTTGGGATTGTCCCGATATCAGGGTGCACATCCCGCCCAGGCAGAAGCCCAGCAGTGACAGGGTGTTCAGGTCTCCCCCCGGCCGATCTTGCAGCCGGTTTCGAATCCCGTCATTCAACACCTGCAGATGAGTCGTCATGCCAGCGAAATCACGCGTATGGCTGAGCATGGCGTCGTGCCGTGACTCGAAAGTCGACAGGTCGTGACCGCTGCCAAAGAAGTCGACAACGATCGCCTCCAGCCCGGATGCGTTCAGGCGTTTCGCGATTGTCCGTTCAAAATCCGTAATGCCGGCCCAGGTCGGGTAGACCAGCACGCAGTGGTCGGCGTTATCCAGCCGAAACCACTCGTGGCGGTGGACCTGTCCCTGAAGGGCCTGTTCAACAGTCTGTTGCGTGTTTTTCATAAATACACCTATGTATCTTTTGTGGTTCGATTCTGAACCATCCTTGCCGATAAGTCATCCCGGGATTAGGCATTAGTCAAAAGTATTACATGACGACTTTTAATGCATAAATATCAATAGTTTATTTTTTATCTGAGCGGGTCGTTGCGTGTTTGTCAGGCGCTTTTTGTGCCCGGCGTTGTTGACGGTCATGTGGGTTGTCACTAGTATCCGGATACACAACTGTATGTTCGGAGGTGTGATGAAAGAGTCAGATCGCAAGTTTGTTCAGGCGGCCGGTCATGAGACGGCTTACTTTGAATGCGGTGCCGGTGCACCTCTGCTGCTGCTGCACGGTTCGGGTCCCGGCGTATCCGGCTGGACCAACTGGGGCGGTGTCATGGACCAGCTGGCGGAGAACTTTCACGTCATCGTGCCGGATATCGCCGGTTTCGGTTTTACCGAGTTCAAGGACGATACCCACTACGACATCAAGTTCTGGGTCAACCATCTGGTTGAGTTCATGGACGCGATCGGTCTCGACAAGGCTTCGCTGGTCGGCAACTCCTTCGGCGGCGCTGTTGGTATCGGTCTGGCACTGTTCAATCCTGAGCGCCTCGACAAGCTGGTGCTGCTGGGTACGCCGGCAGGCACTTTCGTCCAGACCCGAGGTCTGGCGGGCGCCTGGCTGTATGAGCCCTCGGTCGACAACATGCGCTCCCTGATGGAGCTGTTCCCGTACGACAAATCACTGATCACCGATGAGCTGGTGCAGTCCCGCTACGAAGCCAGCGCCCGCGCCGGTGCCCAGGATGCGCTGCGCAAACTGATTCCGCAGCCGAACACCGAGGGTGAAACCCTGGTGAAGGGATTCCCGGAAAAGGCGGTGAAGAACATTCAGGCACCGACGCTGGTGCTGCACGGCCGTGAAGACAACGTGGTGCCGGTGCAGTGTGGTCGCGTGCTGTCCGAAAACATTCCCAACAGCGATCTGTACGTGTTTGGTCAGTGCGGTCACTGGGTGCAGACCGAGCAGAAACAGAAGTTCCTCAGCATCCTGAACAGCTTCATCGGCGGGGGGCTGGCATGAGCCGGGACGTGATGGAGCGCATCCTCTGGAGCCTCTCCGTGGATCGCTTCTCGAAGGAAAAATTCCGCGAGGACTCGCAGAAGTTCCTCAGCCGTTTTCCGATCGATGAAGAAGGCGTGCGCATGATTCTGGAATTTGACGTCAAGGCGATGCAGGAAGCAGGGGTTAACCCGATGCTGACCCTGGGCTACTGGATCGAGATGTCGCCGGACCGTCGGGTCTCCTCCTACAACCGCAAGCTGGGCTCAGAATCGGCCCACTCCGCATCGATCAAGGGATAAACACTATGGCAGAGATTACTGGCGGTTTTCTGGTACCGCACGACCCGGTCATGTTCGTAGCCCCGGATGCGCCCGATGCCGACAAGGCAAAAAAGGTGTGGGATGCCTATGAAGCCTGCGCACAGCGTCTGGCGGACAGTGCTGCCACCAGCGTCATCATCGTCGGCAACGACCATTACATGCTGTTCGGTACCACCTGCCTGCCCAAGTACTGCATCGCCACCGGGCATGTAGAAGGCCCGCTGGATCAGCTGCCGGGACTGAAAAAAGAGCAGGTGCAGAACAACGAGGCGCTGGCTAAGCACATCGCCCAGCAGGGTTCTGAAACCGGTTTCGACTGGGCCGTGGCCCGCTCCTTTACCACCGATCACGCCTTCTCCATCCCCTACAAGGTGATCGTGCGCCGGGCCGAAGAGATCAGCGGTCGCCGTATCAGCGCCATTCCGGTGTATCTGGCCAGTGCCGTCGATCCGTTCATCAGCAAGGCGCGGGCGCGTCAGTTGGGTGAGCAGATCCGCGACGCGGTCGCATCCTTTGACAGCGACGAGCAGGTGTTCGTGATCGGCAGTGGCGGCATCAGCCACTGGGTGGGTGTCAAGGAAACCGGCAAGGTCAACGAGGCGTTCGATCGTCAGATCATCGATCTGTGCTGCAACGCCGATATCGACGGGCTGGTGGCCTTTACCGATGAGCAGGTGTTGGAAAACGGCGGCAACGGGGCGATGGAAATCCGCAATTTCATCTGTGCGATGGCGGCAATGAATGCGTCGCGCGGAGAGCTGATCGAGTATCAGCCGGTACCGGAGTGGGTGACCGGACTGGGCTTTATTGAATTGAAGAAAGGCTGAAGCAGTTATGGAAGTCATTGAAAAGGTACTTCTGTGCAAGGTGTCGGACCTTGCCGAAAACCAGGTCAAGAAAATCGAGAACGCCGAGTACGGCGATATCGCAGTCTACAACCTGGGTGGTCAGTACTATGCCACGGCTGACCTGTGCACCCACGCTACGGCATCCCTGGCCGAGGGTGATATCGAAGACGACCTGATCACCTGTCCCGTGCACTGGGGTCAGTTCCACATTCCCACCGGCAAGGCGCAGGGCTTTCCCTGCGAAATCGATCTGCAGACCTACCCGGTCGAAGTCGAGGGTGACGAGATTTTTGCCCTGATAGCGGTGGATCAGGCGTTAATTGCGAAAGGCTAAAGCTGAAAGGTGTCAGACCATGGGTAACATGATTAAAACAATAGATGTAACGGACTCGCTGACCAATCTGAAGGATGCGTGCGATCTGGAAAACGGGCGTATCTCGGGCAAGATCTTCTACGACAAGACGATCTACGAGCAGGAACTGGAAAAGGTATTTGCACGCTGCTGGCTGTTCGTGGCGCACGAGTCCCAGATTCCGAAAACCGGTGACTACATCACTACCACCATGGGCGAAGATGAAGTTATCGTGATCCGCCAGAAGAGTGGTGGCATCAAGGTGTTCCTGAACGCCTGTCCGCACCGTGGCAACAAGGTCTGCTTTGCCGAGTCCGGCAGTACCCGTGGTTTTATCTGCAACTATCATGGCTGGTCCTTCAACGTTGAAGGTAACCTGGTCGGCCAGCACGAATCCGGCGTTTACGAAGACAGCGACTTCGACAAGTCCCAGTGGGGCCTGAAGGAAGTGGCCAAGGTCGATTCCTGGAAAGGGCTGGTGTTCGCCACCTTCGATCCGGAAAGTCCGTCGCTGCAGGAATATCTGGGGCCGATGACCTGGTATCTGGACGCCCTGTTCGACAACCAGGAAGGCGGCACCGAATTTGTCGGCGGCTGCATCCGCTCCACCTATGAGTGCAACTGGAAAATCGCGGCCGAGAACTTTGTCGGCGATATCCTGCATGCCGGCTGGACGCATGATTCCGCCGCCCGCGCCATGCTGGGCGGTGCCGTGGCCAAGGTCAGCGATTTCGAAGAATCCTACTCGGTCAACTGGAACGGCCACGGCTACGAGTTCGCCCTGGATACCGTGGGCAACGTGGCGGTACTGGGCGAAAGTGCGCTGAACAAGTACCTGCACACTATCAAGCCGTCCGTGGCCGAGCGTCTGGGTGACTTCCGTTCCAACATGATCGGTTCGGTGTCCTCCTGCACCATCTTCCCGAACTTCTCCTTCCTGCCGGGCCAGAACACCGTGCGTGTATGGCAGCCGCGCGGGCCGAACAAGATCGAGCTGTTCACCTGGGTGGTGGTGAACAAGAGCGCACCGGAAGAGGTGAAGGAAAAATGGCGCAAGGGCGCAATGATGACCTTCTCGCCGACCGGCGTGTTCGAGATGGACGATGGTGAAAACTGGGAGTACTGCACCAAGACCGCCAGGGGCCGTGTCACCTCTCAGCAGGATCTGTTCGTGGGTCTGGGCATGGATACTCTGCTGACCGATACGCCGCTGCCGGCGAATGTCTATGAAGGCCAGCTCAACGAAGCCAATTCCCGTGCGTTCTACCAGTACTGGTTCGATATGCTCAATGCGAAAAGCTGGAGCGAAGTCCCTGATCGTAACCTTGGCAAGAAGGAGGCCGAATAATGACCGCTCTCTACGATGAACTGCGTCCTGTTTCGGCTGAGCAGCACTACCGGGTCAGCCATTTTCTGAACTACGAATACCGCCTGCTCGATGATGAGCGCTTCGATGACTGGCTGGCGCTGATGCATGAAGAGGTGCATTACTGGATGCCGGGCATTGAAAACCGCCGCCGCGAAAATCGGCTGGAGCACGGTTTCTATGCCGCTGATCATATGGCGTATTTCGATGACAGCCTGCGCGATCTGGGCCGCCGCGTGGCGCGCTTCCAGCAGCCGTCCGCCTGGGCCGAAAACCCGGCCACCCGCAATGTGCACCAGTTGACCAACGTGGAAGTCTACTACGGCGAAACCGATGGCGAATACATCGTGCATTCCACCTTCCAGAGTGTGCGCAGCCGTGGCCTGGATGAAGAGTATGTCATCTATGGTCGTCGCGAGGATCTGATCGTGCAGGATGGCGACAGCTTCAAGATCAAGAAGCGTCTGATTCTGATTCCGAACGCGACCCTGACCTGCAAAAACATCAACACCTTCCTCTGAGGTGCCGCATGACAGTACTGGATTCCAAGGTGGCCCTGGTATCAGGCGGTGCCGATGGCATCGGTCGGGCCGTGGTCGAACGTTACCTGGCCGAAGGCGCCCGGGTGGCGGTGTTCGATATCAATGCCGACAAGCTGGATGCGCTCAAGCGTGACTTCCCCAAGGGGCTGATCACGGTGCAGGGCGATGTGACCCGGTACGAAGATAACGAGCGTGCGGTGGCCGAAACGGTCGCCGCCTTCGGCAAGCTCGATATCTTCGTCGGCAACGCGGCGCTGTTCGATTACTTCGTGCCGCTGCGCAAGATCGCGCCGGACAATCTGGCCGAGAATTTCGACCGCCTGTTCCACGTCAACGTGATGGGCTACCTGAACGGTGTGCGTGCGGCGCAGGAAGCACTGAAAGCCAGTGGCGGCAGTGTGATTCTGACGGTGTCCAACTCCGGTTTCTACCCCGGTGGCGGCGGCATTCTCTATGTCACCTCCAAGCACGCCGTGGTGGGGATGATCAAGCAGCTGGCCTACGAGATGGCGCCGGATGTGCGGGTCAACGGCGTCTCGCCGGGGGCCACCGATACCGAGATGAAATCGGTGGAAGGGATCTCCGGTCGTGCTCAGCCGCTTAATCATATTCAGGGTTTCCACGAAAACGCGGCCAATGCCGTGCCGCTGAAGCGCATCGCTTCTCCCGCTGATCACGCCGCGCTCTACGTGGTGCTGGCGTCCAGCGAACAGTCACCGATGACGACCGGATGCGTGATCCACAGCGATGGTGGCTGGGTCGCCAGGTAAGGCGCCGACCCGCCATACAACTGGAGCATAACAATAATGAATATCTTCGAACGTACGCGCCTGCCTCTGCTGGTCGCGCCGATGTTTCTGGTGTCGTCACCGGAGCTGGTGATTGCCAGCGCCCAGGCGGGTGCGGTTGGGGCTCTGCCGGCCGCCAATGCACGCACGATTGAGACGCTGGATGAGTGGCTGGCACAGATTCATGCCGAATTGCAGTCGGAGCGGTTGCCCTGGCTGCTGAACATGATCGTGCACTCCTCCTATGACCGTTTCGAGTCAGAACTGGAGCTGGTGCGCCGCTATCAGCCGGCCATTGTCTCCACCGCATTGGGATCTCCGGCCCGGGTCACCGAAACGGTCAAGGCCTATGGCGGCCAGGTGTTTGCCGATGTCATTACCCCGGCGATGGCGAAGAAGTCCATCGCCGCCGGCGTGGACGGCCTGATTCTGGTCTGCAGCGGTGCCGGTGGCCATACCGGGCGCTACAACCCGCTGGCCTTCATTCGTGAAGTACGTGAATTCTGGAAGGGCCCGCTGGGCGTGGCCGGTTGTGTGTCCCGTGGCGAGGACGTGCTGGCGATGCAAGTCGCCGGGGCGGATTTCGTGGTGGCCGGGACGCGCTTCATCGCCGCACGAGAGAGCTTCGCCAGTGATGAATACCGCGACATGCTGGTGGCATCGGGTCTGGAAGACATCGTCGAGACCACGGCGGTCAGCGGCGTCAACGCCACCTGGATGAGGGCCAGCCTTGAACAGGCGGGGATTCAGCCAGAGCAGGGGGGTACGGCGGCCATCGACTTCTCCGGCAATATCTCGACCGCCAACAAGGCGTGGAAAGATGTCTGGTCGGCCGGGCAAGGGGTGGGGGCAACCCATGCGGTGGCTTCGACCGGTCAAATCATGGATGAGTTGCATGCGGAATATGCAGCGGCTCTGAGAAAAACGAAATACTTGTCAGAGGGATACCTGTAAATGAGTCAGGAAGTGTTCAATGCTGTAGCACAGCGCATAATTAAATCCAGAACAGACGCTTGTGCGACCGGACCCATCTCGGCAGATTACCCTCACTTTGGTATGGACGATGCCTATGCGGTCCAGCAACTGGTCAACCGTGACCGGCTGGAAAAGGGGGGACGGATCACCGGCTACAAAATCGGTCTGACCTCTGAAGCCGTGCAGCAGCAGCTGGGTGTAGATCAGCCCGACTATGGTGTTCTCTTTGCCGATATGGAGCGCCGTTCGGGCGAGCAGATCGACTGTTCACAGCTGATTGCGCCCAAGGCCGAGGGTGAAATCGGCTTTGTATTCAAGAATGACCTGGACCTCAGGGATCTGACCTTCACCGAGATGCTGGCGGAAATCGACTGCTTCATGCCGGTGGTGGAAATTGTCGATTCCGTGGTGCGGGACTGGAAGATCAATATCGTCGATACGGTTGCCGATAATGCTTCCTCAGCCCTGTATCTGGTGGGTGAGCGGCGTTTCGACCCCGCAGGCGTGGACTTTACCCGACTGGGTGTTGCCATTGAGGCGCAAGGCATGGATACCCTTAGCGGTACCGGTGCCGCCTGTCTGGGCAATCCGCTGAATGCGACGTACTGGCTGGCGCGAAAACTGGTCGAGCTGGGGACGCCGATCAGGAAAGGTCACCTGGTGCTGTCGGGTGCCATGGCGCCCATGGTGAATATCAAGCCTGGCACGCAGTTGAGGTTCCGTTTTGACCAGTTGGGCGAGTTGCTGCTGAATGCCGGCTAACTAGCGGATAACAATAAGAGATAAAAAAGGTTTTTATTATGGGTGCTGATGTTTTTTCACAGCTGCCGAGCACGCGTGTGGCCGTCGAAACACGCGCTGACGGTGCCTTTATCGTCAAATCAGAAACAGAACTGGAAACCTATGATCGTTGTGTCGGTGACTGGCTGGAAAGGTGGGCGGAAGAGCGTCCGGGCCAGGTCTTTATTGCCGAGCGTCATGGCAGTACCTGGGATGAGGTGAGCTATGCCGAGTTCCGTAACCGGACCCGAGCCGTCGCTCAGGGATTGATCGACCTGGGGCTGCCCAACGATGAGCAACGACCGCTGGTGATCCTGTCCGGCAACTCGGTGGATCATGCGCTGGTCCAGATGGCCGCGATGTATATCGGTCTGCCGGTAACACCTGTCTCCGTCGCCTACTCGTTGATGTCGCGCTCGCATGAGCGTCTTCAGACCATCATCGACAAGCTGAATCCCTGTGCGATCTTTGCCGACGATGCCGAACTCTTCCGCACCTCCTTTGAGGCCTGTGCGGGCACTGAGGTATTTATCGCGTCGCGCAATATTGCAGAGGGCGGCCAGGTTCACTGCCTCAAGGAGATGCTGGAAAAAGAGGTATCCGCAGCGGTGGATAGCCGTTTTGCCTCTGTCGGGCCAGACACCCACGCCAAGTACCTGCTGACTTCGGGCTCGACCGGTGTGCCGAAGGTGGTGGTCAATACCCAGCGCATGATGTGTGCCAACCAGCAGATGATTGCACAGTACTGGCCCTTTGTGGAAAGCAAGGCGCCGCGTGTACTGGACTGGCTGCCCTGGAGTCATATTTTCGGCACCAACCACAACTTTAACCTGGTGCTGCGTAACGGCGGCTCTCTCTATATCGACAGCGGCAAGCCGTTGCCGGGGCTGATCGGCGAAACCATTCGTAACCTTCGTCATGTGAAACCGAACCTGTTCTTCAATGTGCCCAAGGGGTACGAGGTGCTGCTGGAGCACATGCGGGATGATGAAGAGCTGTGCCGCACATTCTTTTCCAACCTGGACATGCTGTTTTATGCCGCTGCCGCGCTTCCCGTCCCGGTCTGGGATGAGCTGAAGCAGCTGTGTGAAGCCACCGGCAATGATGTCTTCTTTACCACCGAGTGGGGGGCAACCGAAACGGCCCCTGCCATTACCAATGTGCACTGGCGTCTGGATCGGCCGGGCAACATCGGGGTGCCTTTCCCCGGGGTCGAGATGAAGTTCGTGCCCAACGGTTCCAAGCTGGAGATGCGGATCAAGGGACCCATCGTCTTCAGCGAATATCTGCGAGACCCTGAAAAGACCGCCGAGGCCTTTGATGACGAAGGCTTCTACTGCATCGGTGATGCCGGGCAGCTGCAGGACCCGAGCGATGCCTCTGCCGGTATCCGCTTTGATGGCCGCGTCTCCGAAGACTTCAAGCTGAGTACGGGCACCTGGGTATGCGTTGCCAGTATCCGTGCCAACGTACACAAGTTCTTTGGCGATCTGGTAACCGATGTGGTGGTCACCGGGCATGACCGGGATTGCCTGGGCCTGCTGGTCATTCCGGGGCCGCGCATGCGCAAGCTGGCTGAAGACCGGGACGGCAGCATGACCGGTTCGGAACTGATGCAGGAGCCTCATGTGCGTGAAGAGCTGAATACGGCCATGACGCTGATGGCGCAGGTGGCCAAGGGCTCGGCACAGAAAATCTGTCGTTTGCTGGTGCTTGATACGCCCGCCGAGATCGAGAAGGGCGAAGTGACCGACAAGGGCAACCTGAACCAGAGACGGATGCTGGAGACACGGCAGGCCGATGTGGAACGTCTCTATGTCGACAAACCGGATGATCTGGTTCTGAGCATTATTTGATTGGGTGAGAATCAATGAGCAAGAAATTGAAAGCGGCCATCATTGGCCCGGGTAACATCGGCACCGATTTGCTGATGAAAATGCAGCGCTCCGAGTGGATTGAACCGGTCTGGATGGTGGGTATCGACCCAACCTCCGAAGGCCTCAAGCGTGCCGAAGCGATGGGCATCAAGACCTGCGCCACCGGCGTCGACGGTCTGCTGCCGCACGTGATTGAAGACGATATCCGTGTCGCCTTCGACGCCACCTCCGCCTACGTCCACGCCGAGAACAGCCGCAAGCTGAACGAGCTGGGCGTGATCATGGTTGACCTGACCCCGGCGGCCATCGGTCCCTACTGCGTGCCGCCGGTGAACCTGGCTGACCACGCCAAGAACCTGGAGATGAACGTCAACATGGTCACCTGCGGTGGCCAGGCGACCATCCCGATGGTTGCCGCAGTGAGCCGCGTGCAGCCGGTGGAATACGGCGAAATCATCGCTACCGTGTCGTCCCGCTCTGTCGGTCCGGGCACACGCCAGAACATCGACGAATTCACCCGCACCACCGCCGGTGCCGTGGAGAAGGTCGGCGGTGCCAAGCAGGGTAAGGCGATCATCATCATCAACCCGGCCGAGCCGCCGTTGATCATGCGCGACACCGTGCACTGCCTGACCGAAGGCGAGCCGGATCAGGCCGCCATCACCGAATCCGTGCATGCCATGGTGAAGGAGGTGCAGAAGTACGTGCCGGGCTACCGCCTGGTCAACGGCCCCGTGTTCGACGGCAACCGCGTCTCCTGCTTCATGGAAGTGGAAGGCCTGGGCGACTTCCTGCCCAAGTACGCCGGCAACCTGGACATCATGACCGCGGCCGGTCTGCGCACCGCCGAGATGTTCGCTGAAGAAGCGGCCAACGGCACCATCACCCTGCCTGAGCGTGGCTAACGGAGGATAACGAGATGAACCTGAACGGTAAGAAAGTCACGCTGCACGATATGTCTCTGCGTGACGGCATGCACGCCAAGCGTCACCAGATCAGCCTGGAACAGATGGTCGACGTCGCCTGCGCGATGGACGAGGCCGGCATGCCGCTGATCGAAGTCACCCACGGCGATGGCCTGGGCGGCGCGTCCGTCAACTACGGCTTCCCGGCGCACAGCGACGAGGAATACCTCAACGCCGTGGTGCCGCAGATGAAGAACGCCAAAATCTCCGCGCTGCTGCTGCCGGGGATCGGTACCGTCGATCACCTGAAGATGGCCAAAGACTGCGGCGTCTCCACCATCCGCGTGGCCACCCACTGCAGCGAAGCGGACGTGTCCGAGCAGCACATCGGCATGGCCGCCAAGATGGAGATGGACACCGTCGGCTTTTTGATGATGGCGCACATGGTCAGCCCCGAGAAGATCCTCGAGCAGGCCAAACTGATGGTCAGCTACGGCGCCAACTGCATCTACGCCACCGACTCCGCCGGCTACATGCTGCCGGATGATGTCAGCGCCCGCATCGGCCTGCTGCGCGCCGAACTGCCGAGCAACGTCGAAGTCGGCTTCCACGGCCACCACAACATGGGCATGGCGATCGCCAACTCGCTGGCGGCGATCGAAGCGGGCGCCTCCCGCATCGACGGCTCCGTGGCGGGCCTGGGCGCCGGTGCCGGCAACACGCCGCTGGAAGTGTTCTGCGCCGTACTGGACCGCATGGGCGTTGAGACCGGCATCGATCTGTACAAGATCATGGACGTAGCCGAGGACAAGGTGTTCCCGATCATGGACCAGCCGATCCGCGTCGACCGCGATGCGCTGACCCTGGGCTACGCCGGTGTCTACTCCTCCTTCCTGCTGTTTGCTCAGCGCGCGGAGAAGAAATACGGCATCCAGGCGCGTGACATCCTGGTGGAATTGGGTCGCCGCGGCACCGTGGGCGGTCAGGAAGACATGATTGAAGACCTGGCGCTGACCATGGCGAAAGAGAAGGGGCTGATCTGATGAACCATGTCGTAACCGTTGACCCGGTCGGCAAGGCGTTCGACAGCGACGCAGCCGACAGCATTCTGGATGCCGGCCTGAAGGCGGGGGTCGTACTCAAGCACGGCTGTCGTGATGGCCAGTGTGGTGACTGCCGAACCGAACTGAAGTCCGGACAGGTGGAATACCCGGAGGGTGTGGAGTTGAGCGACTCCGATCGTGCCGGTGCCACTGTGCTGACCTGTCAGGCGCGTGCCATGAGTGACGTTGTACTCTACTCGCCGGAAGTGACCAGCTTTGAAGGTGTAACGGTGCAGAAGGTGGCGGCTCGGGTGATGGGCAAGGAGCAGCTGGCTGAGGATGTGGTCAAGCTGACCTGCAAGCTGGCGCCGGGCACCGTCTTCAATTATGTGCCGGGCCAGTATGTCGACCTGACCATCAAGAATGTGGTGACCCGCAGTTATTCCATGGCGACAGCCGAAGCCGTGAATGGCTGTATCGAGCTGCATATCCGTCTGGTACCGGGCGGCCAGGCCACGCCGATGATCTTCGATGAGGTTCAGCTCAAGAACGTGGTGACGATCGAGGGGCCGTTCGGCACCTTCTATCTGCGAGACAGCGAGGCACCAGCGATCTTCCTGGCCAGCGGCACCGGCTTTGCGCCGATCAAGGCGTTGATGGAACAGCTGATCGCCACTGGTAATGGCCGCAGGGTTCATCTGTACTGGGGGGGGCGCGCTGCGCAGGATCTGTACATGGATGAGCTCTGCCGTCAGTGGCAGCAGGATCTGGACTGGTTTGAATACACACCTGTACTTTCTGATGAGCTTTCAGGCTGGGAAGGGCGGACGGGTTTTGTACACGCAGCCGTCATGGAAGACCATGCCGATCTGTCCTGGCATCAGGTATATGCCTGCGGTGCCCCCATCGTGATCGACTCGGCACGGCGTGACTTTACCGCCGAATGCGGCCTTAATGAAGGCAACTTCTTCGCGGATGCCTTTGTCTGATTGATCGCCTTCACCGGGGCAGGCCTGTCCCGGTGTTTTGTCTCCTTGGGAAGTCTCCCTGGAAAAAAGCCTACCGACTTAAGTTCTAGCAATGGACTGTTGCAATATCAGTTCTGTGTGTTGAAAATACAGTACTGTACTGTATGTAAAAAAGATAATAACAAACGGAGCCATAGCCATGTCGATGAAGACAAGCAAGGTACTCAAGGCCGGACTCGTTCTGACCGGCGCTCTCCTCACTACTACCACCAGCTGGGCCGCTGACGTGACGCTTCGGTACAACCAGTGGTTCCCCTCTCAGCACTGGTCGCAAAAAGACGGCCTGTACAAGTACTTCGACGAAATCGAAAAAGTGACCGAAGGCCGCGTCAAGGTGATGCCTTCAGCCAAGCCGTTGGCGCCACCCACACGCAACTATCAGGCGGTGGTGAACGGCATTGCCGATATCGCCTGGGGGCCGCATGGCTATGCGCCGGGTGCCTTCCCGCTGACGGAAATGGTGGAGCTGCCATTTACCAATGAAAACGCCGGGATCAGTTCGGCCGCCTACTGGCGCCTGTTTGAGAAATATTTCAAGCCGGCCGGCATGCATGATGATGTCGTGACGCTGGCGGTGCATGTGACCTCCGGTGGCAACATCCACATGAAAGAGGACGCCATCGCCGCACCGGAAGACTTCAGCGGCAAGAAAATCCGCGTCCAGACCAGTGTCGTGGGCGATGCCTTGAAGACGCTGGGGGCGGTGCCCATCGCAGGTTCACTGTCCGAGCTGCGCGAGTTTCTGTCGCGCGGCATCATTGATGGTACGACGCTGTCCGATGAGCTGCTGACCGGTTTCAAGGTGGACAACTATGTCGAAAAGATCACCCAGATCCCCGGCGGCATCTTTACCAACAGTACCTTTGTCATCATGAACAAGGCCAAGTGGAACCAGATCAGCGCAGCTGACCGCGAGGCGATCATGGCGATCTCGGGTGAGAAGCTGGCGGTGCGCATGGGCAGCCTCTGGCATGAGAATGACGTTATGGCACGCCAGCAGCTGAAAGAACGTCTGGGGGATGACTATATCCTGGCGGATGCCCAGCTGAACGAAGCGATCGATCAGGCATTCGAGCCCATTCGTGTGAGCTGGCTGGCAAAAGCCGGAGAAGAGGGGGTCGACGGGCAGGAAGCGATCGACTTCTACCGTCAAGAGATCGACAAGATCGCCCAATAAAGACCTGGCGTCGCGCTCCGGGTCCCGGGGGGCGGCACTGTCCCTGCGAGGTTGTTATGCGTATCTCACTGCTTAACCTGATGGAATACCTGTGTGCCAAGATTTCTATTCTGGCACTGATCGTCATGTCCGGTATTACATTCATGGATGTATTTGGACGGATTGTTTTCAACAGTCCCATCGGCTTTTCCTATGAAGTTGTCGGTATCTGTTTGGGTATCTGTTTCTATTCCGGCCTTTATCACGTGCACAAAAAACGCAAGCATGTCCGAATCGATTTGCTGGAAAAGCTTTTCAAGGGCAAGGCTGGCGTCGTTATTGCCTGGTTCGGCTATTTAATCGAACTCGGCTTTTTCTCAACGCTTGTTTACATGGTCTACAAGCAGATGGAAGAGTCCAAACAGTTTGGTGATATTTTCATGTTTTTGGGACTGGAGAAATGGTTTGTAATTGCTGCCATGTCGGTCTTTGCGATCATCGCGCTGGTGAGCCTGGCCGTGACCTACCCGGACAGAGAAAAGGTTGAGGTCTGAGGATTACCCATGGAAATGCTGATTGCTTTTGCAGTACTGCTGATACTGCTGTTTCTTCGCGTACCCATCGCCATCGCAACCGGTCTGGTGGGCATCATTGGCCTGTCACACTATCAGGGCTGGAGTGCGGCACTGAGCCAGCTGGGCATGATTGCCACGGAGACCGTACTATCCTATGAGTTTGCCGTCATTCCGCTGTTCATCCTGATGGGCAACATCATCAGCCGCTCAGGCCTGGCGGAAGAGCTGTATAACGCGACCCATGCGCTGGTTGGTCACCACAAGGGCGGGCTGGCGATTACCACGATTGGGGCTTCCGGGGGCTTCAGTACGTTTTGCGGTTCCAGTTTTGCAACGGCGGCGACCATGACCCGCATCGCCTATCCGTCGATGAAAAAATTCGGCTACAGCGACGGCCTGGCCACCGGCTCCATTGCGGCGGGCGGTACTCTGGGGATTCTGATACCGCCCTCTATCGCGCTGGTGTTTTACGGCATCATCACGGAAACGGACATTGGCAAGCTGTTCGTGGCCGGGGTCATTCCGGGCATCATCGGTGTGCTGTTCTATATCGCAGCGGTCCTGTTCACTGTGCATGTGCTCAAGGACAAGTGTACCGACAGTGACGAAGCCAGCTTCAAGGACAAGCTGCTGGCTATTCGTCAGCTGTGGGCCTTTACCCTGCTGATCTTCATTGTGCTGGGCGGCATTTACTTCGGCTTTTTCTCGCCGACCGAAGCCGCTGGTGTGGGCTCCGTCGGTGCGATTCTGATCACGCTCATTCGCGGCAAGCTGTGCATGCAGAAGATGCAGGAAGCACTGGAAGATTCGGCGGCGACCACTGTTTCTCTGGTCGCGATCCTGATCGGCTCGCTGATCTTTGCCAACCTGGTCAACGTCTCCAATCTGCCGTTCACCATCGTGGAGTGGCTTGAAGGCCTCAATCTGGGGCTGATCGGTGTCCTGATGGTGATCATCCTGATCTACTTCATCCTGGGGGCCGTGCTGGAGTCAATCTCCATGCTGTTGCTGACCGTGCCGGTGTTTTATCCGGTGGTGCAGGGGATGGGGATGGATCTGATCTGGTTCGGCATTATCGTGGTGATCGCCACCGAGATCAGCCTGATTACGCCTCCGGTCGGGCTTAACGTGTTCGTACTGAAATCGGTGGTACCCGACGTGGATCTGAAAGTGATCTTCAAAGGGGTATTTCCCTTTCTGATCGCGGATATCTTCCGCCTGATGCTGATTATCGCGTTCCCTGCGTTGTCCCTGGTGCTCGTCGACATGATGTGATCAGGGGTTTTAACGGCGGCTACCCTTCTTGATCGGGGGTAGCCGTTTTTTTATGCTTGGCCCCTGAATTTGCAGTCGGATAACGGGCAGTTGTCAGCCAGAAAGTTGGCGATACGTTGTGAACGCTGTCTGCGTGCTTCTTCGGACGCCTTCGGCTCTACCAGTGACGATGTGATCAGGAAAGAGTAGACCAGGTGGGCCAGGTCATCGGCCTGCTGAGGCGAGTGTCCCATACTTTTGAACAGATCCTCGATGAAGCTGATACGGTAGCTGTCGACTTCGTCCACGGTGGCGCGGGCAATCTCATCGCGTCGAGCCCAGGCGCGCAGAGAAATCTCGATGGAGGCGGCCTGGTGGGCCTTGTCGCCCTTGAGCGGCAGGGACATCAATTCGAGCAGTTGCTCCTTGCTGTCGGATGACCGCTGCTTGAGGCTTTCAATCACCGCTTCCGTGGCTTTGAGGCGCCAGCTGTCCAGAATGGCCTGCAGCAGGTCTTTACGGCTGTCGAAATGATAATAGAAACTGCCACGCGTAATTTTCAGCTTCTTGGCCAGATTATCAACGCGGACCATATCAATACCACTGGTGGCCAGTACTTGAGTGGCCGCATTTATCCAGTCGGCACGTGACAGGCGTTTGGTAGCCATAATTAGTGGTATCACTCCATATATAAATCAGTCCGCACCAGTATACAGATAAATATTATTCAAGTTGACCTGCTGGCGTTGCTTTAGGGGCTAGTTATCAAGATACACAGTTGTTTGTTCTATGGGTGGTCCGGTTGTATCGGCGTGGCTGTTGAGTCGACATTATGCCGCGGCTGTCGGCCGAGATGATAAAGGTTCAGCCTTGATGCCTGTGAGATGCTGGCAGGCGGGTCTGGCTGTATATGGTATAGACTGCGTAGCAGTTGGCGTCGGGCCTGATTCAGACCGACTGCGCGACTGCCAGTCCGACAGAGGAGTATAGGGTGATGTCATCACTGGAATTGAAACTGCCGCCCCCGGTGATCACCGCACTGGCGGCGTTGCTGATTTACGGTGGCGACCGGTTTTCGCCTGCTGGCCTTAGCGTCAGTATTGACGTGGTCTGGGTTTTGGTGGTTCTTGGGATGGCCCTGCTGGTAGGCCTGATGGCGGTGGGGCATTTCTTTAAGGCGGGAACCACGCCCCATCCGCACTGCCCGGAAAAAAGCAGTTGCCTGGTGGCGCACGGAATTTACCGCTACAGCCGCAACCCCATGTATCTGGCCTTGCTGCTGGTGCTGGTAGCCTGGTCGCTGTATCTGGGCTGGGTTCTGTCCCCGCTGGGGTGGGGGCTGTTTGTCTTGTGGATAACGCGTTTCCAGATCCGCCCGGAAGAGCGGATACTGGAACGCATTTTCGAGGATGAATACCGGGATTACTGTCGCCGTGTCAGGCGCTGGATTTAGCCTTGAGGCTATGTTCACAGTCGGTCAGGCGTCCCAGGGTTTCCCAGGCTTCGTATTGGCTCAGGAAGACCTGACCACTCAGCTCGTCAAGGAAGTGAGTTCGCTTGAGGCGATCCATGACCGGTCCTTTGACCTCGGACAGGTGGAAGGTAACGCCGCTGTCCTGCAGGCGGTGATTGATCGCTTCGAGGCTTTCCAGCGCCGAGGCATCCACCAGGTTGACCGCCGGGCACATCAGGACCAGGTGTTTCAGGTCAGGCTTCTGTGCCACCAGGTCGTAGACCAGGTCTTCCAGATAGCGGGCATTGGCGAAGTAGAGGCTTTCATCTACGCGCAGGGTCAGCACCTTGCTGCAGGTTTCCACCTGGAACCGGTCCACATTACGGAAGTGCTCGGTGCCCGGCACCCGGCCCACGATGGCGCTGTGCGGTTTGCTGGTGCGGTACAGGTAAAGCAGAACCGACAGGCCAACACCGGCGATAATGCCCAGTTCCACACCTTCTGCCAGGGTCAGCAGGATGGTGGCCAGCATGGCGGCAAAATCACTGCGTGAGTAGTCCCAAGTGCGCTTCAGAGCGCCCAGATCCACCAGAGACAGCACCGCTACGATAATGGTCGCCGCCAGCGTTGCCTTGGGCAGGAAGAAGATCAGCGGGGTCAGCACCAGTGTCGCGATGGCAATGCCCACGGCGGTAAAGGCACCGGCGGCCGGGGTTTCGGCACCGGCGTCAAAGTTGACCACCGAGCGTGAGAAGCCGCCGGTTACCGGGAAGCCGCCCGATACGGATGACGCGATATTGGACGTGCCAAGGCCGATCAACTCCTGGTCCGGTGAGATTCGCTGGCGACGTTTGGCGGCCAGCGTCTGGGCCACGGAAACGGACTCGACAAAGCCGACAATGCTGATCAGCAGGGCGGATACGAACAGCTGCTGCCAGAGATCAGCATCGAAACTCGGCAGCTGCAGACCGGGCAGCCCGCTGGGCACTTCGCCGACGACCTTGACGCCGCTGCTTTGCAGATCCATGCCCCAGGTGGCCAGCGTTGTTGCCGCGACGGCCAGTACCGGGCCGGCCTTGGCGACGATATCCGCCAGGCGTGCCGACAGGCCCAGGCGCATCAGCAGCGGTTTCAGCTGCTTACGCACCCAAAACAGGAAGGCGGTGGCGCTAACACCAATAACCAACGTTGGCAGGTTGAGCTGATCCAGATTGGCACCGATCGACATCAGGATCTCCAGCAGGTTGTGACCGCTGGCATCAACACCGAGGATATGCTTGAGCTGGCTGGCCGCGATGATGATCCCTGAAGCCGTGATAAAGCCTGAAATGACCGGGTGGCTGAGAAAGTTCGCCAGAATGCCCAGGCGCAACAAGCCCATCAAAATCAGGATGACCCCGGACAGAAACGCCAGCACCATCGCGGCAGCCAGGTATTCGGCCGTACCCTGCAGGGCCAGGTTACCCACAGCCGCTGCGGTCATCAGCGAGACGACCGCTACGGGTCCGACGGCAAGGGTACGGCTTGAACCAAAGATCGCATAGGCGAACAATGGCAGGATACTGGCGTAGAGCCCTACCTCGGCCGGCAAGCCGGCGAGCAGGGCGTAGGCCAGAGACTGCGGAATCAGCATGATCGTAACGATCATGGCCGCGATGAGGTCGCTGGTCAGCGTGCTGCGGTTATAGACCTTTAGCCACTGCAGTATTGGGAGGTAACGTTCTAGCATGGATTCGCATCCTGTTCGGGGCGTTTCAGTTGATTATTTCTTGTCGCCAAAATCACAGGCCGCCGAGGCTTCATGTTCGGCTGGACGATGGCGCAGAATCTCAGGTTCCGCCAGCCACTCCTTGCCTTTGAGCATGGCGTTCCAGTAGATCCACGGCAGCATTTTTTCCTTGAGCAGCCAGGAGAAGCGACTGGGGCGTGTACCGTCGACCAGCCAGGTCGGGAAGCTGGGCAGCAGCTTACCGCCGTAGCCGAATTCGGCCAGGACGATCTTGCCCCGCTCAACGGTCAGCGGGCAGGAGCCGTAGCCGTCGTAGATGGCAAGCGGTGCCTTGCCGTCCAGGGCCAGGAGCACGTTCTCGGCGACCACGGGGGCCTGCTTGCGTACGGCCGCAGCGGTTTTGGCGTTGGGCGTATTGCCGGCATCGCCGAGCCCGAAAATGTCGCCATAGCGGCTGTGCTGCAGGGTTTCAGGGTTCAGCTCGATCCAGCCGGCGGCAT
Organism: uncultured Marinobacterium sp.; assembly: GCA_963676805.2. Lineage (GTDB taxonomy): Bacteria > Pseudomonadota > Gammaproteobacteria > Pseudomonadales > Balneatricaceae > Marinobacterium. The sequence goes on from CAXXYA010000002.1 coordinate 228,063, forward strand.
CCGCCAGTGGACTGTTGCTGATGAACTGCGGGGCGCGCTGCGGCGGGCAGACATGGAGCATATCGAACGTCTTTTCCACTTCCTCGGTTTCACCATCACTGCGGGTCACCTTGAAGCGTGCCAGGCGATTATCGCCATCCACGGCGATCAGCGTGTGCTGGAAGGCAAGGTTGATGCCGTAGCGTTCGACGTATTCCATCAGCGCCGGCACATAGTCGGCGACACCGAACAGGGCGGCACCTGCGGTACAGAACTCGATATCGAGATCCTTGATGACGCCCGTGCGCAACCACTGGTCGCAGGCAAGATACATCGCCTTTTGCGGTGCCCCGGCACACTTGATCGGCATCGGCGGCTGAGTGAACAGCGCCTTGCCCTTGCGGGTACTTTGAACCAGCTCCCAGGTGTAGGGGGCGAGGTCGAAGTGGTAGTTGGAAGTAACGCCGTTGCGGCCCAGGGTTTCGCGCAGGCCGGGAATGGCGTCCCAGTCCAGGGTCAGCCCCGGTGCGACGATCAGTATGCGATAGCCCAGATGCTCGCCGTCCTCCAGTACGACCTGCTGCTGTTCGGGCAGGAAGGTGGCAGCGGCGGCCTGATACCATTTGACCTGCTTCGGCATCACTTCGGCCATGGGACGGACGGTCTGGCTGCGTTCGAACACGCCGCCCCCGACCAGTGTCCAGCCCGGTTGGTAGTAGTGCTCCTGGCGAGGCTCGACGATGGCGATATCCAGGTCCGGGCGACGCTTGAGCAGGCTGCCGGTAACGGCCTGGCCTGCGGCGCCACCGCCGATGATCAGCACATCATGACGTTTGGTGGCGGCGGGGGCGGCCTTGCCTGCCGGCTGTGAACGGGTGGCCAGCTGCTCCAGACGTTCACGCTGGGCGCTAAGGTCATATCCGGCGGCAGCCGTCGTGTTCAGGATCGCGTCCACGTCCAGGTGCGGGGCTTCGGACAGGGCCCAGAGTGTGCTGCAACGGGTACCGGTACGGCAGAAGGCCAGTACCGGCCCTCGCAGCTGGCTCATCAGTTCACCGAAGCGGGTGACATCGGCATCGGTTATCTGGCCCGAGATGACCGGCTGATAGTGCCAGTCCAGACCATGACGCTCGGCGGCCTCGCGGATTTCCTGCAGGTCGGGTTGATCCTGGCTCTCCTTTTCAGGACGGTTGCAGATAATCGCCTTGAATCCCTTCGAGGCGGCGACGCCCACATCGGCGGCGGTGATCTGCGGGCTGACACTGAGAAACGGTGTTAACTGATGTATTTCCATTCTGGCTGCTCCTGCCTTGTTATTGTATGTCCGTGTCGACTTAGAACAGGTTGATCGGCACTTTCAGATAGACCTGGCCGTTATCCTCTTCCGGGGGCATGTGGCCGGCGCGCATGTTGACCTGCACGGAGGGCAAGATCAGGCGCGGCATGTCGAGGGTGGCGTCACGCTCGGTACGCATGCGCACGAAGTCTTCCTCGCTGATTCCGGTCTTGACGTGAACATTGTGCTCGCGTTCTGCGCCCACGGTGGTTTCATAGGCGTACTCGTCACGGCCCGGTGCCTTGTAGTCGTGGCACATGAACAGGCGGGTTTCATCCGGCAGGGTGAACACCTTCTGGATCGAGCTGTACAGGGTACGGGCATCGCCGCCGGGGAAGTCGCAGCGGGCGGTACCGTAGTCCGGCATGAACAGGGTGTCGCCGACAAAAGCGGCATCACCGAAGACGTAGGTCATGCAGGCCGGCGTGTGGCCCGGGGTGTGTATCGCCTTGCCTTCCAGGTTGCCGATACGAATGCTGTCGCCATCGTTGAACAGGGCATCGAACTGGCTGCCATCGCGGGCGAATTCGGTGCCGGCGTTGAATGCCTTGCCGAAGGTTTCCTGAACGGTGGTGATGTGCGCGCCGATGCCTGTTTTGGCGCCGGTTTTTTCCTGCAGCCAGGGCGCAGCGGACAGATGGTCGGCATGGACGTGGGTTTCCAGGATCCAGTCCACGGTCAGGCCCTGTTCGGTGATGAATGTCAGGATAGCCTCGGCCGAGTCGGTGGCTGTCTTGCCGGCGGCATAGTTGAAATCGAGCACCGAGTCGATAATGGCGCAGTGGTTCGATTCAGGGTCCTGAATCACGTAACTGTAGGTAAAGGTTGGCTCGTCGAAAAAAGCTGTAACGGTCGGTTGCATAACGCCTCCAGGGTTAAATTGCTTTTTATTATATGCTTATAACTTATTTAGATATCCTAATATGGATTGGGCAGACTGCCAAATAGGGAAAGGTTATAAACAGTTTTGTTTTCATGCTGAGGCTCGGTTAGAGAATACCGGACAACTGCATCTCTTCAATGACAATGCGGTGAACCTGTTGCAGGGCCCGGTCGGTATGGCTGCTTGTTTTGCTCGGTGATGCCAATGGGTCGCGGCTGTAGGCCAGGTAAGGATACCAGGCGGTGTTCAAGCCGTGATTGAGCAGGCGCAATCCGGCGGAATCTTCCTCCTCCATGATCAGCAGAGGCTCGGGGACATAGCCCCAGCCCAGTCCGTCCTTGATGCTGTCCCGGATCAGTTCGAAGCTGCTCAGCGCCAGGGTTTCGGTATCCATGTTGGCGAGTCGGAAGCGCTCCTGCTGGTCACTGTCCAGGTAGGTGATCTGGGTTGAGCCCGAGAGGTCAGTATTATTCAGGTGGGCAAGTCTGGCCAGGCGGTGCTGCTCGGCGGCCATCATCTGCATGCGGATCTTGGTGATGATCTGCTGGTAAAGGCTGTCGCCCGAATAGGCGGGATGAAAGGCCATGGCATAGGCCAGGTCCAGCTGGCCCTGGCGTACCAGCTCCGGCAGTTCGTCAGAACCCGCGAAACGCATGCTCAGGCGAACGCCGGGCAGAGAGGTGCGGATGCGGCTGATCACCCGACGCCAGAAGGACTCGGTCAGGACGTCGTCGCGGCCGATGCTCAGCTCGCACAGCTCATGGCCCGGCGGGTTGCTGCAGCGATAGAGGATCTTCTCCTGCAACGTCAGCAGGCGTTGACAGTCATCCAGGATCAGTTCGCCGACCGGCGACAGCGTCAGGCTATTGCCCCGACGCAGAAAAAGCCGGGTATCCAGTTCATCTTCCAGCGCACTGATCGCCATGCTGATGGTGCTGCGGTTGCGTCCCAGCTCGGCGGCTGCGGCCGCAATGGAGCCTTTTTCAGCGACGGTGACGAAGTAGAGCAGGTGCTCGGTACGCATGAAGGATCATTCCATTGAGAAGATGAGCGTCATTATAGTTGACGCTGAGCGATTCGTGCTTGTCATTTTTGGCCGTTAAGGTGACAGCTCACGGGTCAGGTACCGTTTTCAGGTACAGGTTGAGGAGCATATGCATTGGATTTTTTTGATTCTGGCGGTTGTCGGGGAGGTGCTGGGCACAACCCTGATGAAACTGATTGTTGGTGAGGGCTACCTGCTGTATGGCTCGCTGGTCGCCGTAGCGATGATCGGGCTGTCCTATCTGCTGTTGAGTCGGGCGACTCTGCGTATCCCGATTACGCTTGCTAATGCCTTCTGGGAAGGCATGGGAATGGTGCTCATCGCTCTGGTGTCCCTGCTGTGGCTGGGAGAGCAGATCACTGAGTATCAGGTGGCCGGGCTGGCGCTGGCGCTTGTTGGCGTCGGTGTGACCCATTATGGATACTTCCGCCAGCAGCAGGAGTCTGTGTCATGAGTATTGGTCTGGCCTGGCTGATGGGGTCGGTTGTGCTGGATATCCTTGCCAACCTGTCGCTGGAGCGCTCAGATGGCTTCCGGCAGCGCCGCTGGGGTGTGCTGGCCGTGATCGCGATCATGCTGGCGTTCGTGCTGCTGGCTCTGGCGGTTCAGACCCTCGACCTGTTCATCGCCTATGCGGTCTGGGGGGTACTGTCGATCACCGGTACGGCGCTGGCCACCTGGGCGGTCTTCGGCCAGCGCCTGAACTGGATCAGCTGGCTGGGGATCAGTCTGCTGATCCTCGCCATACTGTTGATGCGTCTGGGGGGGTGAGCCCGGCCTGCCGGATTCAGGCCTGCTTGGGGCCTATCCAGACCTGCTGCACGTTGACGAACGCCAGGATTCCGTGCGGTCCCAGCTCGCGGCCATAGCCTGAACGCTTGATGCCGCCGCTGGGCAAGCGCGGGTCGGTTTTCACCAGTCCGTTGATGACCACCTGACCGGCTTCGATCTCTTTTGCCATCGCTTCACCGCGCGCCCGCTCGGTCCAGATCGAGGACGCCAGCCCGTACTCGGTGTCGTTGGCGATTTGCAGCGCCTGTTCGGCACTGTCCGCTTTCAGCACCACGGCCACCGGGCCGAAGGTTTCCTCGCGGCAGGCGGTCATGTCGTTGCTGACATCGGTGAGCAGGGTGACCGGATAGAAGAAGCCTTCGCCTTCGGGGATCTGGCCCCCCAGCCGACATTGCGCGCCCGCGGCCAGGGTTTCATCCACCTGACGAGCCAGCTCTTCCCGCAGGTTTTCCCGGGCGATGGGGCCGATATCCGTTGCCGGGTCGGCGGGATCGCCCATGCGCAGTTTTTCCAGTCGTACTTTCAACATTTCGACAAAGCGGTCATGTACCGGGGCCTCCACGATAATGCGCTTGGCGGCGATACAGGACTGGCCGGCATTGATGATGCGTGACAGCACAATGGCGTCGGCGGCCTGCTCCAGATCGGCATCCTTGAGCACGATGGCCGGATCGGAACCGCCCAGTTCCAGTACCGCCGGCTTGAGCCGGGCCGCAGCCAGGGCGGCGACCCGGCTGCCGGCGGCGCTGGAGCCGGTAAAGGAGACCGCCCGAACCAGCGGGTGTTGGATCGCATGCTCAACCGCCGTCGTGGCCAGCGGCAGGTTCTGCAGGATGCCTTCGGGCGCTTTGGCCTGTACAAACAGGTCGGCGATCGCCTCGGCACAGGCCGGGACATGGGGATCATGCTTCATCAGGCAGGTGTTGCCGGCCATCAACGCCGGTGCGCAGAAGCGAAATGCCAGCCAGAAGGGAGCGTTCCACGGCAGAATGCCGAGTACCGGTCCCAGTGGCAGATGTTGAACGTAACTGCTGCTGGCATCGGAGTGCAGTGTCAGGGAGGCCAGGTAGTCGGCGGCATGGGCCGCATAGTGCTCGGCACACCAGGCGGCCTTCTGTACTTCGCCTCGCGCTTCCCTGACCGGCTTGCCCATCTCCAGGGTCATCAGGCGCGCAAGCTCCGTTTCCTGCTCCCGCATCAGGGTGGCCACACGATTCAGCACTTCGGCGCGCTGCGCAATCGGTTGCCTGCGCCAACAGGCGAAGGCCTCATCCGATGCGCCAATTCGGGTTTCCATGCCGGCCGGGTCCAGGGCAGGGTACTCATGCAGCCACTGGCCGTTGGTGGGGTTGATCGCTTTCAACATGATTTGGATCCTCCCTGTTTACGTTTCTGCCTGCGCTTGTCACGGCTGGCTGAGGTGATGGGGACTGGCGCTTTTTGATCGTCCGGCGCCTGGGGGCTTTGGCTGCGGCTATTCGTCTCGGGCTTGAGGGTGAAGTCCTGAGGCACATCCTCGAAGAAGGAGCCGCAGCCGCGCTCGGTGATGTAGAAGGTGTCGGAGATGCCACAGGTCTTGTCGCCATCCACGCCCCACATCCAGGGGATGATATGGAAGGTCATCCCCGGCTCCAGTACCGAGCTATCCCCCCCTTTAAGGCTGATGATATAGCCCTCGTCCCAGCTGGGCGGGAAGGCGATGCCGATGGAGTAGCCCGACCGGGTAATCAGGCGGGCGCCGACATCATTGTCGGTGATGATCGAGCGTACGATATGGTCGGCGTCGGAGACGGTCAGGCCGGGACGCAGTTCATGACGAATCTGCTGCAGGGCGTTTTTCATCGTTTCCTGTGCCCTGTACATGGACTCGCTCAATTCGCCGCAGATCACGGTTCGCATCAGTGCCGTGTGGTAGCGCCGGTAGCATCCGCCTACTTCCAGAAACACATGCTCGCCCGGCTGCACGGTGCGACCTTCCCAAGTGGCGTGGCCGATCATGGTGCGCGGACCGGAGGTCACATAGGGCATCACCGCCGGAAAGTCGCCCCCGGCACGGAACATGGCGGCGCTGATGGCGCCGCCGATCTCGTTTTCGGTGACCCCGGCCTGGCAGACCTCAATGCCGGCTTCCATGCCGGCGCGTGCGGCGCGCGCAGCGATACGCATCACCTCCAGCTCGGCGGCCGATTTGCATTTGCGGCCCTCTTCGACGATACCGAAGCAGTCCATCAGGCGGCCGTCCTTGAACGCAGTCTTGAAGTAGTCCTGGTGGTAGGCGGGGAAGAAGTAGCTGTTGCGCTCATAGCCGAGTACCTTGTCGGACAGACCGAACTCGCGCAGCGCTTCGATCAGCATCTGAATGGCGTCGCCGGTATCGGAGTAGGGGCGGGTCTTGTCCACCCAGGTACGGGCATGGACGTTGGACTCCTCCATCATCCGTGTGACCATGAACGGCTCGTCATCGATCGGCACCACCAGCGCCTGAAAGTAGGAGTAGCCGGTGGTCTGATAGTCGGTCAGGTACATCAGGTTTTCCGGGTCGGTGATGATTACCGCGTCGAGCAGGCGTTTCTCCATGCGCTGGCGCAGTTCACCCAGGCGGCGCTGATACTCTTCGACCGGGAAGGTCATGTCGTCACGTTCACGCATGTTCGGCCCCCATCACATGGCTGACGGCGGCCTCCAGCAGGCGCAGCCCCTGTTCCAGGTCGTCATCTTCAATGGTCAATGGCGGGATCAGCTTGACCACCCGGCCGCCGATACCGCAGGGGCCGACCAGCAGCCCGCCCTCGAAGCACTGGCGGGCGATCGCCTTGGCGCGGGTGCCGTCGACCACGTCCAGCGCCTGCATCATGCCCTTGCCACGGACTTCGAAGCCGGCATCCCGGTAGAGGTCGGCCAGTGCCTGCAGGCGGGCATGAACCTGCTCGCCGCGCTCGCGGGTCTGACGCATCAGCTCATCGTCTTCGAAATAGCGCAGCGCCTCGCGACCGGCGACGAAGGAGAACCCCTGGCCACGGAAGGTGCCGGTATGCTCGCCGGGTTGCCAGTGGGCGTCGTGCTCGGGCTTGACCAGATTCATCGCCAGCGGGGTGCCAAAGCCGCCGATCCCCTTGGCCAGACAGATGATGTCCGGCTCCAGCCCCATGCCGTCGAAGCTGAAATACTGGCCGGTGCGGCCGCAACCGGCCTGGATGTCGTCAAAGATCAGCAGGGCGCCGCTGTCACACGCCAGCTGCTGCAGCTCCAGCAGCCATTCGCGGCTGGCGATGTTGACGCCGCCCTCGGCCTGGATCGGTTCGACGATGAAGGCGGCGGGGGCATCGACCCCGCTGGAGCTGTTTTCCAGCGCTTCATGCAGGGTGTTCAGACAGCCCATGCCGCAGCCGGACGTGGTTTCGAAGGGGGCATGGCTGACATGGTTCAGCGGTACCCCGGCAGCATTGCGAAAGTACTGGTTGGCGGTACAGGCCAGCGAGCCCAGTGTCATGCCATGAAAGCCCTGACTGAAGGCGATCACGTGGCTGCGGCCGGTCACTCGGCGGGCCAGCTTCAGTGCCGCTTCCACGGCGTTGGTGCCGGTGGGACCCATGAACTGCAGTTTGTATTCCCAGTGGCGCGGCGTAAGGATGGTGTCGACGAAGGCCTGGATGAAGTCGCGCTTGACGTCGGTGGCCATGTCCAGGCTGTGCGCCACGCCATCGGTTTCGATGAAGCGGATCAGGGCCTCTTTCATGCGCGGGTTGTTGTGGCCGAAGTTGAGGACGCCGGCACCGGCAAAAAAGTCGATATAGCTGCGCCCCTGTTCGTCGAACTGGCGGGCGTTGGAGGCCCTGGTGAATACCGTCGGATAGGCACGGGAGTAACCGCGAATTTCGGATTCCCAGCGTTCAAACAGTTCCATACAGATCTCCTTCTGCATCAGGTTGTGGCTCGGCATCCGCAGGCTGTGCCTGCAGTCGTGATCTGGGTGTGTGGGCCGGTGTGCCACCGGAAGATGTACAGCTGAAAATACAGTAGTGGCCCTGAGGCCGGTTTGACGTTGTTGCTCCTTCAACGTAGGAGACAAAAAGCGGGGCAGCAAGCCGGAAGCAAAAATACTTTCTGCTTCCGGTGGTTAGCCACCCATCACTCGGGTAAAGGTGCGCCGACCAGGCGTGCGAACACCTCTACTACTCTGGGGATGAGGTCGTCGTTGAAAATGTAGTGGGGGCTGTGGCAGGGAAACTGGTAGTTGTCGTCCCGTGCCATCCCGATCAGGGCGAAGGCACCGGGCACCTCGTTCAGGTAGTAGCTGAAGTCTTCCGACGCCATGATCGGCAGGTGAATATTACTGCACTGCCAGTTCGGCCCGAGGCTGGCGGCCAGAGCCTCTCGGCAGGTGGCAGCCGCATCGGCCTGGTTGATTGTGGCCTCGTACCGTTTCACGGTTTCCACATGCGCCGACACGCCGTAGCTGCGTGCCGTATCCTGGGCGATCTCTTCGATCAGCTGGTTGATCGGGGCACGCAATTCCGGTTGGGCCAAACGGATACTGCCACCCACCATCACGCGTTCCGGCGTCACGGTTGGTGCGCTGATCGCCTCAATCCGGGTCACACTGACGACACTGGCCGACTGCGGTGGCAGGCGTCGGCTGACGATCTGCTGCAGGTTGAGTGTGATCGCGGCAGCGGCCAGTACCGGGTCGCGGCACAGTTCCGGCTGGCTGGCGTGGCCCCCCTTGCCATGCAGCTCGATCTCGAAGGTGCCATTGCCGGACATCACCGGACCGTCCGGGCATACGGCCTGACCGTAAGGAATGGCGGGCCAGTTGTGCCAGCCATAGATCCGCTCGACTCCTTCCAGAGCACCGTCCTCGATCATGCTGCGAGCCCCGTGGCCGCCCTCTTCGGCGGGCTGAAACAGCAGCGTTACCGGCCCCTGCAGTTGGTCTTCATGGGCTTTCAGCCAGGCTGCTGCCGCCCAGAGCACGGCGGTATGGCCGTCATGCCCGCAGGCGTGCATGCAGCCCGAGTGCTCGGAGCGATAGGGCAGGTCGGTCAGTTCTTCGATCGGCAGGGCATCGATATCGCCACGCAGGGCGATGTGCGTGCCACTGGCACCTGGTGCCAGGGTCGCCACCGTGCCGTAACGGGCACAGCTGCGCCAGGGGATCTTCAGTGCATCCAGCTGCTCGCGAATCAACTGGCTGGTGTTCTCCTCCTGCCAGGTCAGTTCCGGCCGGCGGTGCAGCTGATGACGGAAGCGTACCGCCTGCTGCATGATCTGTTGCCATCTGTGGTTCATGTCACCTCCAGGGTCCGTCGATCTGGTTTCAGCCTAGTTGAACAAAACCACTCCTCCAAACCTCGCCGGCGGTTGGAACAACTATTTGTGTCTCAGCCTCAGGAGCAGCGGTTAAAGCGGCTAGACTGTCTGTAACCCATGAGATGAAGGAGGTAACCCATGTCGCTCGCCGAGAAACGTTGTGTGCCCTGCCGAGGTGGCGTTCCGACACTGACGCGGGAGGAAATAGCACCATACCTGGAGCAGGTCGAGCATTGGGAGCTGTCGGAAAACGCCAGCCGGATTCGGCGTGAGTTCAGCTTCCCGGATTTCAATACGGCATTGACCTTTGTGAACCATGTCGGCCATCTGGCGGAGGAGATGGGGCATCACCCGGAAATCTGTTTTGGCTGGGGCTATGCCCGCGTCGAGATCTGGACACACAAGATCGGAGGGCTGCATGAAAACGACTTTGTGCTGGCGGCCAGAATCGACCGTTTGCCGGAAGTTTGAGTGTTGTCGGCAGAACCTGGGGGAGGTTCGCATGGACAAGAGAAGGCCGATTGAAAGCCTGTTGACTGGATATACTCTAATAACCAAAAGATATTTATTTTTTATAACGTAAAGATCTAAAATGCGCGGGTCTTAATAACCAAGATCCAAGGAGATCGAAATGACACCCGCGCTTCGTTCCACTCTGGTACTGACCCTGGCCACTCTGCCGCTGTCTGCTCAGGCGACCAACGGCTATTTCATGCACGGCAGCAGCGTCAAGGCCCAGGGCATGGCGGGTGTCAGCCTGGCGCTGGCCCACGACAGCATCAAGTCCGCCAGCAACCCGGCGTCGCTGATCGCCCTGGGCAGCCAGTATGACGCGGGTCTGACCTTTTTCGATCCGAACCGCAGTGCTGACATCAACGGCAACGGTTTTGGCCTGGACGGTCATTACGATGGCAACGAAGACGGTCCCTTCTGGATTCCCGAGGTCGGTTTTGCTCGCCGCCACTCCGACCGTCTGGCCTATGGCGTGGCGATGTACGCCAACGGTGGCATGAATACCTCCTATGCCCAGAATCCTTATCCTGGTGGCACGGGCTCCGCTGGCGTAGATCTGAGCCAGATGTTTGTCACCGGCTCGGTGGCCTGGAAGCTGAACGAGCGCCACAGCATCGGTGCCGGCGTGACCTACGTGTATCAGCGCTTTATGGCTGAAGGCTTGGGGAGCTTTGCCGGCATGAGCGCAAATTCCAATGCCGTCAGCAACAACGGCTATGACAGCGCCGATGGCTGGGGTCTGAAACTGGGCTGGCAGGGGCAGGTCACGGATAGCCTGACCCTGGGGGTCAGCTGGTCTTCCCGTATTGAAACCGACCGCTTCGAGAAATACAGTGGTCTGTTCGCCGAGCAGGGCGGTTTTGATGTACCGGAAAGCTACGGTATCGGCTTCGCCTGGCAGGTCAACCCGCGCTGGACGCTGGCCGGTGACTGGGAGCGGATCGAGTACGGCGATGTAAAGTCAATCGGTAATCCGCTGGCTTTCGATGCGCCGTTGGGAGCGGATCAGGGCGCAGGCTTTGGCTGGCAGGATATTGATGTCTACAAACTGGGCGTGATCTATGCCGCCAGCCCGAAACTGACCCTGCGTGCCGGCATCAGTCACAGCGACCAGCCGATTCCGGCCAGTCAGACACTGCTCAATATCCTGGCCCCCGGTGTGATTCAGGACCACGCCAGCGTTGGTGCCAGCTGGCAGCTGAGCCCGGAACAGTCGGTAACCTTTTCCTACACTCGCGCGCTGGAAGAAGAAGTTAAAGGGCAGAACTCCATGTCTGGTTTTGGCGATGGCGAAGCCGATCTTAAAATGAGCCAGAATATTCTGGGTGTCGCCTGGCAGTATCGCTACTGAGGTGATGCTTAAAACGCGTTGTCGCTTCCGGAGTAACGCTGTCAGGGGGCGACTGGTTTTATATCAAAGAGAGTGCAGAATCGACCCCACAGCGAGGAGGTCATCATCATGAGCTTATAGGGGCGAGCTGGAGTGTGGAAGTTGGATAGGTGTCTCATCCGGTAGCGAAGAGAACGGTCATAGGTTGACCACAAGTCAACTCGAGACTATAGTTGACGTGTGGTCAACCAAGGATAGCCGATGAATGTAATCTCGAAGAAGCCGTTCAACGATGCAGCCAAGAAATACCCGAATGATGAGGCTGCGCTGTTGGATATGTACAAGGTACTACACAAGACGGCTTTCAGTACCCCGGATGAGTTAAAGGAGGTTTTTCCAACGCTGGATAACTTCAAGTACAAGGACAAATGGTGGGTGCTGGATGTAGGTGGTAACAATCTTCGTGTGCTTGCATTCATCCAGTTTGTGAATAAACGCATGTATATCAAACACATCGTTAATCATGCGGACTACGACAAGCTGACAAAGCGATACATGAAAGATCAAGATTAGAGGCGATAACATGGGACAGCTAGCAATTGTCGATGCATATCAGTCATTTATGACGACTGCACAGCCGCTCATTAACATTGAGACCGACGAACAGTACGAAGCGACGCTGGAAACGCTGGAGCAGGTACTGGAATCGGCCAGTGATACCTTGGACGATCCGATGAATCCACTCATCGACATGCTTAGTCATGCCATTGAGCGGTATGAGTCCCAGGATGAAGAACTGGTGGCGTTTATCGAGGAAGCTAATTCACTGCCCGCCGATATCGCACTGCTGCGTACCCTGATGAGCCAGCACCATCTGACCGGCAGCGATCTGCCGGAGATTGGTGACAAGACAATGGTCTCGAAAGTTCTGAACGGAAAGCGAGTCCTGAGTCGCCAAGCCATCGAGAAACTGTCTGAGCGTTTTAATCTGAGGCCTTCAATGTTCTTTGGTGAATAACCAAAGAACATTGCCCCACATCATCAAATGCAGAAGGATCGGCTATCAAATAGCACCCATCTTGAATTCACACTTGGTCAAAAGGGTGGGCACTCGAGACCAGTGCCTACAGTGTGTAGCCATGTGCTTCCCCTCAGGTTATGACTATACCCGGGGATGGGAATATTTACCGATCTCAGGCACCGGCTCATTACTAAATAGGGGCGCGTTCTATGACTTGCCGGTCTGATTTGCCGAGGAGAGTAAGGTAAGTTAGTCATCACGTCCCTTATAACCATACGGGACGTGACAGCATGAATAAGCTTATACAAGGTATTGAATCGCTTAAACCGTCCTGGAAAGAAATGAGGGATTCGAATGGGCTAAACGAACGGTACTGCCAATAGAGGTAGTCTCGGCGGTTTAAGGTAATGCCTTAAGCATTGGTGATATGGTTCTTGCCGTAGTTCCAGAGCGAGTCGCAGAGAGCACTGCAGTGGTTGGAGCGGGTGAAGGGAATCGAACCCTCGTCTTAAGCTTGGGAAGCTTCTGCTCTACCATTGAGCTACACCCGCGAAGGCCCCAGATTACCACGATCTCAGCCAAGGTAAAGCCCTTATGCCCGACCATACCGGTCTTCGAAGCGCTCGATATCCTCTTCATCCAGCCGTTCACCGGACTGTACTTCCAGTACCAGCAGCGCCTCATCGGAGGCGTTTTGCAGCCGATGTTTTTCACCGCGTGCAATAAAGGTTGAGGCGTTGGCGCTCAGCTCGAAGCACTGATTACCACGGGTAATACGCGCCGTGCCGGACAGTACGATCCAGTGCTCGGTCCGGTAGTGATGGCGCTGCAGAGAAAGGGATTCGCCGGGCTTGATGCTCAGCGTCTTGACCTTGAACCCCGCTCCTTCTGTCAGAGTCTCGTGCCAGCCCCAGGGACGGTAGACGCGGGGATGCAGTTTGAGTTCACTGCGCTGCTGTTCGGCCAGGCGGCGCAGCAGCGGGATGAAGCTGTCCATCCGGTCGCGGTTGGCCAGCAGCAGAGCGTCCGGCGTGTCGACCACCAGCAGCCGCTCCAGCCCGACACCGGCGATCAGGCGCTGCTCGCCGAACACTACCGTGTCGATGCAGTTTTCAAGCAGCGTATCACCCTGTGCCAGGCAGCCGTGTTCGTCGACCTGGTCGGCTTCCAGTTTGGCCAATGCCTCCCAGCTGCCCAGGTCCTGCCAATCGGCCTCCAGGCGAGTACAGTGGCGCTGCGGTTCATGTTCCAGCACGGCATAGTCGATGGAGATCGAGGGCGACTGGCGGAAGGCATCGGGCTGCACGCGGATGAAATCCAGGTCCCGCTGGCGCTGATCCCAGGCGCGGCAGCAGGCTTCCAGCAGTTCGGGCTGTTGCCGCTCGACGGCGTGCAGCCAGGCGTCTGCCCGGCACAGCAGCAGGCCGGAGTTCCACAGGGCACCCGCGGCGATCAGTTGTGCGGCCTTGTCCACAGACGGCTTTTCCACGAAGCGCTCTACCTGGCCGTCTTGTTGCGCCAGGATATAACCGTAGCCGCTTTCCGGGCGGCTGGGGGGCAGGCCAAAGACACAGAAGCAGCCCTGCTGTGCGGCGGCCCGGGCCTTATCCACAGCCTGCTGCAGAGCCTCTATCGGGGTGATGCGCTGATCGGCGGGCAGCACCAGCAGCAGCTCGTCAGGCGTGTCTTCAATGCAGGCCAGGGCCGCTAGCGTCAGCGACGCAGCGGTGTTGCGGCCTTCAGGTTCCAGAATGATCTGACCCTCAAGGCCGCTTTCCTGCAGCTGCTGAGCGAGCAGAAATCGGTGTTCGTCCTGGCCGATCAGCAGTGACGGCCGTCGGCACAGCCGGGCGGCTCTGTGCAGGCTCTGTTGCAGCAGCGACTCCTGACCGTCCAGTGACAGAAACTGCTTGGGGTAGTGCTGGCGGGAAAGGGGCCAGAGGCGGCTGCCGGTACCACCGGCCAGGATCACGGCTTGCATCGCGGGGCTCGTATCTGCGGTTCAAAAGGCCGATTGTACTCCAGAATCAACTCGCTACGGGTGAGACAGCGGCACCGGGTCTGCTAACATGCGGCTAATACCTTGAAAAACTTGCCGTGAATTAAGAACCGATGACGCCTGAAATCCTGCTTCCCGTCCTTGTCGCCTCCTGCCTGGTTGCCCTGTCGGTCTGGGCGTTGACCCGCTGGCAAGCGTCCACAGCGCTGCAGCAGTTGCAGTCCGCCAATGAACAGCTGCAACGCCAGGCCGAACAGCTGCAGGACGAGGCCGATATGCTGCGTGACCAGAGCCTGTCGCTGCAGCAGGAACAGGGCCAGTTGCAGGTGGAGCTGGGGCGGCTGCAGACCCGCGCTGAAGAGCGGGAGCAGACGCTGCAGCAGTACCAGCACTGGTGGCAGCAGGAACAGCAGCGTCATCAGCAGCTGCAGGCGGAGCACCAGCAACTGCAGTCCGAGCACAGCGCGTTGACCTCGCGTCGCGAGCAGCAGGAGCTGCATTTTCGTGAACAGCTGCGCCAGCTGGAGCAGAGCCGTGAGCAGCTGAAGAAGGAGTTTGAACAGCTGGCCAGCGAGATTCTGGAGCGCAAGGGCAAGGCGTTCACCGAGATGAGCCAGAACAGCCTGAACCAGCTGCTCAACCCGATCCAGCACGAGATGAAGGGGTTTCGCGAGAAGGTGGAACATATCCATTTGCGCGAGACCGAGCAGCGGGTGCAGCTGAGAACCGAGCTGCAGAACCTGCAACAGCTGAACCAGGCGATCACCGACCAGGCTGAGAAGCTGACCACTGCGCTGCAGGGACAGAAGAAGGTGCAGGGCAACTGGGGCGAGCTGATGCTGGAGAACGTGCTCGACAACGCCGGCCTGCGCCTGGGGCAGGACTACAGGCGTGAGGTCAGCATCAACACCGAGGAGGGGCGCCAGCGCCCGGATGCGATCGTCTACCTGCCCGGCAACAAGCACCTGATCATCGACGCCAAGACCTCGCTGGCCGCCTACACCCGCTACGTCAACGCCGAGCAGGACAGCACGCGACAGCAGGCGCTGCGCGAACATGCCCGCGCCGTCTCCGATCGCATCAAGGAGCTGGCCGAACGGCGCTATGACCGTTTGCCGGGGCTGAACTCACCGGAGATCGTGATCATGTTCATCCCGGTGGAGTCCGCCTATGTGGAAGCGCTGAAGGCGGACGAAACCCTGTATCAACGCGCACTGGAACAGAACGTGCTGGTGGCGACGCCGACCACGCTGCTGACCAGCCTCAACATCGTGCGTCAGTTGTGGCGCTTCGAGGACCAGAGCAAGCATACTGCCGAGCTGGCCGACCGGGCGGAGAAGTTCTACACCAAGCTCAACAGTTTCCTGACCAGCATGCAGGACGTGGGCAAGAAGCTGGACGGCGCGCGGGCCAGCTACGACCGCGCCTTCGGCCAGCTCTATTCGGGGCGCGGCAATCTGATCAAGCAGGCCGCCGAGTTCAAGGATCTGGGCGTGTCGGTGCAGAAGGAACTGCCCGCCGAGCTGGTCGACAAGGCCCGGCTGGAGCTGGACAGCGGCAGCTGACGGCCTTGTTCGAACGAAAAGGAAAAGCCGAATATCCATGGAATTTATCAGACGGCGTATCGAACAGCAGGTGTTCAGTCTCACCGGGCTGTCGCTGAATCAGATCGACTACGAAAACCCCAAGGGCGATCCCGGCCTGTTCGGGCCTGACAGCATCTGCTGGAAAGTGCATGCGGATTTTCCGTCCATGCTCTGTGGCGGGATCGGCGCGTTGATGCTGCAGATGCTGCATCCCTTGGCCTTGGCCGGCGTCTGGGATCACTCCAGTTTTCGAGAGGATATGATTGGCCGCCTGCGCCGGACCAGTCAGTTCATCGCCGGCACCACCTTCGCCGCGACGGCCGATGCTCAGTGGCTGATTGAACGGGTCAGAGCCATCCACACCGGGGTGACAGGTCATGCACCGGATGGGCGTGCCTATGCGGCCAGTGATCCGGAACTGCTCACCTGGGTGCATGTGGCCGAAGTCAGAAGCTTTATGGCAGGTTACCTGCGATATGGCGATCCCGATTTAAGTGTCGAAGATCAGGATCGCTACTTCGACGAGGTCGCCAGGATTGCCGAAGCCCTTGGCGCCGAGAGTGTCCCCCGTAATCGTCAGCAGATCGATACCTATATCGAGCGGATGCGGCCGCAACTCTGCTTCGACAGTCGAACGGCGGAGGTGCTGCAGCTGTTGCTTGCCGCACCGGCTCCCAATCGAATGACTCAGCCGGTGGGCTATCTGATGGCCAGAGCCGGGGTTGATCTTTTGCCGGAATGGGGCCGGGAGATAGCCGGTATCAGGCTCAGCCGGCCTCAGCGCCTGCTGATCCAGTCGGGCATGCGGCTGCTCGCCCCGACCCTGCGCTGGGCGCTGCGCAATGGTGTTTCACGGCGCGCAAGGCGACGTATGGGGATGGAGTGACCGAGAGGGCTTGCGGGTGATCAATTACGATACAGCGTTTTGATCAGGTGGTAGCCGAAGCGGGTTTTGACCGGGCCATGCACCTTGAGCAAAGGGCGTTTGAATACAACGTCATCGAACGCCTTTACCATGTCGCCACGATGAAACTCGCCCAAGTCGCCGCCGCGCTTGCCGGATGGGCAGATGGAATGTTTCTTGGCCAGGGCATCAAACTTTTTGCCCCGCTTCAACTGGTCCAGAATATCCAGTGCTTCTTTCTCGGTCTTTACCAGGATGTGCAGTGCCGCCGCTGTCGCCATGTTGCCTTCCGTTCATTTGATCGAATATCAATTCGCTCATTTTAGCAATAAACAATGTAGTGACGCATTGAGTCAGCCTGACTCATTGGAGAGTGTGGCCAAAAGCTACCTATTCGACATGGGGGCATGGGTGTAGCGCCATCATAAGATGATCGGCAAACGCCCATCGGCCTTGATCTCTCTCAGTGAAAGACTGGTCTGAACCGAGGTCACGCCCGGCAGGGTCCTCAGCCGGTCACGGACCAGGTCGCCATATGCTTCCAGGTCCTGCGCAACAACCTGCAATATATAGTCACATTCTCCCGAAACGTTGTGGCATGACAGCACCTCGGGCATGTCCTGAATCTGCTGTTCAAAGAGTCGGGGGTTGTCGCCGGAGTGGTCGCCCAGGGTTATTTGAGCAAAACCGATGACGCCCAGCCCCAGTTTGGGACGGTTCAGGTGTGCGCCATAGCCCAGGATGTAGCCCTCCTGCTCCAGACGCTTGATCCTGCGCCAGCAGGGTGTCTCGCTGAGATTGACGCGCTCGGCCAGGCGAGAGTTGGGGATTCGTCCATCCTCCTGTAATACCTTGAGAATACGGCGATCTGTTGTATCGAGTTTGCTTTCTGAAGTAGTCATCCAACCATGCTGCCAAATCTGAAAGAATCTGCCTTAAAAAGAGCATTGTTGTAATCACAAAGCAAGATGATTCTCCGCTGACAGGCGGATAATTTCAGCCAACATCACATGGCCGGAATTATCATGCTCAGCACCTCCGAACTCTGGATCTATATCGCGTCCTTGTCAGCGGCTTATCTTCTGCCGGGCCCGGACGTGGCGCTGGTGATGTCCGTTTCCAGCCGTGGCGGCTTTCGTCGGGGAATGCTGGTGTCGCTGGGGTTATCCTGTGCCCGTGCCATTCATGTGCTCCTGTCGGCGTTGGGACTGGCGGCGCTGCTTGCTTCTCACCCGGACCTCCTTGGCTATGTGCGCTGGCTGGGAGGCGGCTATATGGTCTGGATGGCCTGGGTCATCATCACAAGCAAACTGTCGCTCGACGTTGCCGACACCGGCGCCATCAATGCCAAGCGGGTGTGCCTTCAGGGGTTACTCACCAATCTGCTTAACCCCAAAGCGCTTCTGTTCTGCTCACTGCTGTTGCCACAGTTCGTGCACCAGGAGAGCGACAGCCTGTGGGTGCAGTACCTGTTGCTGGGAGCCGTTCTGGTCTGGGTCGGGGTGGCGTTTGATGCCCTGTTTGCGGTTCTGGCAAGCAGGCTTTCCGGTCGTTTCAGGAGCAGCCCTACCGCGGTTCTGACGCAAAAATGTCTCTTTTCCAGCATCTTCCTGGCGGCAGCCATACGCCTGACACAACAATAACTCCGTCCGTCGGGCGACCGCCGATAGTGCGCTGAGGCCTACTTTCAGTACACGGTGGCCTGGATGCGTGCAAATCAAGCCAGGAGCCCGAGCGGTCAGGAGTCCAGCGCCTCACTGACCCGTTTCGCCTTGCGCCGGTCGAGCAGGTCCCTGGCGCTGACCAGAAAGATGCCCAGCAGCACCAGGCTGCCGCCCGTGACGAAGTTGGCGGTTAGCACCTCATCCAGAATCAGCACGCCGAATACCACTCCCAGCATCGGGGTGATGAATACGAAGGTGGCCATGCGTGAGGCCAGGTAGCGCTTGAGCAGCCAGAACCAGGTCAGGTATGCTCCCCCCTCCCGCATTCAGCGGTTAACAGCTTGCCGTGATAGACTCGGTTTATGAATGAAGCGCAACAGGTGGAAGTGGTGGACCACGCCCAGGGCGTTTAAACATGAATTTCGCGTTCATTATCTGAAGTTCAGTTTGTTCAAGGATGGAGAGTGGCATGAAGCCAGTCCTACCGCGTGTTTTGATGATTGATGATCAGCCCGAGGAGCTCAGTATTCTGGTAAGGCTCCTGGAGAGTCATGACTTTCGGGTGTCTCAAGCCAGTTCCGCCCGTATTGGTTTTCAGCGTGCCCAGGCACTACAGCCGGATCTCATTCTGTTGGATCTGTGTATGCCGGATGTGGATGGATTTACTGTTTGTCGTCTGCTGCGTGAGTCGCCGCGTACACAACACATCCCGGTTATTTTTCTGTCTTCATCTGGGGCGGTGGAAGATCGACTACGGGGCTTCGATCTGGGTGCGATGGATTTCATCCTCAAGCCTTACACAGCCGAAGAAGTTTTGGCGCGTATTCGTATCAACATTCGTAGGCGCCACGCTGACGATCGTCAGCCTGCAGTTGAACCCGCTTCGTTCATCGGTCAGGATGAAGTCGTTTTGCAAGCAGCACTCAAACTAATCAACGAGAATCTTTCTGATCCGCTGAGTGTTGCACAGCTGGCGCGAGCAGTCGGTACCTATGAGAAACGCTTGCTGCGTATTTTTCGGACTCATTTTGGTACAACAGTCACTGCTTTTATTCGTCAGGTCCGGATAGAGCGTGCGCGACAGTTGTTGCGTACTGACTTGATCAGTATTGAAGAAATTGCGGCTCAAGTCGGTTTCAGTAACACCGGTAATTTTTCCACTGCCTTTCGGCGAGCTGAAGGTGTCTCGCCCAGGCAATATCGGCAGAAGTATCTGAAGCAGTCATAAGGGTTCAGGAAACAGTATTCCGCTCTCGTATAAATCCTTCTCTTCAGCAAAACTTTTATCCTTGCCCGCATAAGTTTAATTCTTTCAGGTCCTTAAACTTCCTCCCTGACTTTTCACACAGGTCAGCGTGCTGACGTTCATCTTGCCTGCCATCGTGGATCTCTCGCAGGGATGGCGCCGGTCGCTGAGTGACTCCTCTACAAATGTTGCTGGGTCTGACAAGGAGAGGCGATATATGGACGCGGTACACACGCAGTTTAAATCAGGTTTTTTATCCAGTTCGGTGGCAACCGGTTTGTTGCTGCTGTTTGGCACCTCGGCGGCCGCCGAGAGTTTACAAACGGTGGTGGCGGAAGCGCTCGACAGAAACCCGGAAGTACGTTTTCAGGCTGAGGCACTGAACGTCCTGCAGGCGGAAAAGCGGCAGGACCAGGGTGGTTTCCTGCCCCGAGTGGATCTGGACATGTCCGTCGGCCAGGCGAAACGTGATTTCGATAACCGCGGTGCCTTTGATCGCAGTTATGCCGAACTGTCGGTGACCCAGATGCTGTTTGACGGTTTCAAGGTGCGTGGCCGTGTGGATGAAGCTGAGCATCAGGTGCGCGAGCAGTACTACCGCCTGCGTGGCGAAGCGGAAGATAAGGCTCTGGACGTGGCGCGTGTCTATCTGGATGTGGTGCGCTATCGCCATCTGGTCGAGCTGGCCCAGACCAATGTGGACGACCACCTGCGTGTGCGTGACCAGGTCCGGGAGCGGACCGATCGTGGTGTGGGCAACCGTGCCGACCTCTATCAGGCGGAAGGACGTGTCGCGCTGGCACGTTCCAACCTGCGGACCGAAATCAGCAACCTGCAAAGTGTCACCGCCCGCTTCCAGCGTCTGGTGGGCCGGGCGCCCGCCGATGAGCTGCAGCCGGTAGATGAATTGAACGTCAGCCTGCCTCAGGTACTTAAGCCGGTACTGGACAGCGCCTTTGCCAACAACCCCTCGATCCATGCTGCCTTTGCCAATATCGATGCGGCCCGCTCCGCGTTGACAGTGGCCAAGTCCGACAACTATCCGACGCTGGAGCTGGGGCTGCGTCATGGCCTGTACCAGAACAACAACGGCTTCGATAAGCGCAGTGATCCGGACAGCTATGGTGACGAGAGCCTGGTCGAACTGCGTCTGCGCTATAACCTTTACCGTGGTGGCAGCGATCGTGCCGCCCAGCGTGCGGCACATCACCGCATCGGTCAGGCCGAGAGCCTGAGGGACAAGGCCTGTGTCGATCTGCGACAGACTGCGACCATTGCCTGGTCAGAGCAGGGTAACCTGGAGCAAAAGCTGGAACTGCTGGCACAACACCGCTCCTCCTCCTTCAACGTGGTGAAAGCCTACCGTCACCAGTACGACATTGGCCGGCGTTCGCTGCTGGATGTGCTGGATTCCGAAAACGAAGCCTTTCAGGCTGAGCGTAATTACATTCAGGCGGAGTACGACCTGCTGTTGAATCGGCTGCAGGTGCTCAACACGATGGGTGAGCTGCTGGACACCCTGCAGATGGCGCCGGCTATGGAAGGGTTGACCGATCTGGTTCCCGAACAGCAGGCCCGGACGTTGCCGGCGCAGTATTGCGTGGCGGTGTCCGATGCGCTGGTGCAGCTTAAAACGCGCTGAGCATGGTCACTGATACTGCCACCATACATGATGACCCCTTGAGCCAATGCCTGCTGTGGCTGGCTCGTGAGCAGGGGCAGCCGCATACCCGGGATGCGCTGACCGAGGGATTGCCGCTGAAGCAGGGCCAGTTGACGCCGGCCCTGCTGCCACGGGCCGCCGAACGTGCCGGCATGCGCGCCCGTCTGCTGCGTCAGTCGCTGGGCCGCCTCAATGGCCGCTGGCTACCCTGCATTCTGCTGCTGAGAGACAATCGTGCCTGTGTCCTGACCCGACTGGATGGGGATCAGGTCCGGGTGCGCGTGCCCGAACTGGGCCTGGAAGAGCAATCTCTGACGTTGGCGGAGCTGCAGGCGGATTACGCCGGTGTGGTGGCCTATTGTCGTCCACTACTGCAGTTGGGTGAAGTCGCCGCCGAAGTCGCCGCCAGTGCCGATAGCGGTCACTGGTTCTGGTCAGTGATCCGCGGCAATCGGCGGATCTACCGCGATGTGCTCCTGGCTTCGCTGTGCATCAACCTCTTTGCCCTGGCCCTGCCGCTGTTCGTGATGAATGTCTACGACCGGGTGGTGCCCAACCAGACCACGGCGACCCTGTGGGTGCTGGCCGCCGGTGTTGGCATCGTCATCCTGGCTGACCTGGTCCTGCGCATGCTGCGCAGCTGGTTTGTCGAGCTGGCCGCCGGGCGGGCAGATAACCGTCTGTCGGCACGACTGATGGAGCGGGTACTGGGCATGCGCCTGGAGCACCTGCCGTCATCCATAGGCGCGCTGGCAGGTAGTATCCAGGGCTTTGAAAGCGTGCGGGCCTTCTGTGGCAGCATGGTGGTCACGGCCCTGATCGACCTGCCGTTCTTCCTGCTGTTTCTGTTGATCATCCTGATCATCGCGCCGCTGATGGCGCTGCCCGTCGCCGTCGGGGCCCTGCTGCTGTTGCTCTATGCCCTGTCGGTGCAGCAGCAGATGCGCCGTCTGGCGGATGTGTCCGGGCAGGCCTCCTCCCAGCGTAGCGCCGGTGTCATTGAAAGCCTGAGCTGTCTGCCGGTGCTGAAAAGCCTCAATGCCACCGGACGCATGCAGCGTCAGTGGGAGCAGGCGACCCGTTTCCTGTCCGGCTCGGGCAGCCGTCAGCGGCTGCTGGGTGCTTCGGTCAGCATGGGGGCGGCCTGGGTGCAGCAGACCGTTGCCGTCAGCATGATCATTATCGGTGTCTATCTGGTGATCGATGGTCAGATGAGCCAGGGCGCGCTGATTGCCGCCTATATGCTCAGTTCGCGAGCCATGGCGCCGGTATCCCAGACCGCCGCACTGCTGACCCAGTACCACCAGGCCGCATCGGCGTTGCAGGTGCTGGACGAGGTCATGGCAACGCCACAGGAGCGCGCCAGCGGCCAGCAGCCGGTCAGCCGCGATGGGCTGCGTGGCGATATCGAATTGTGCAACCTGAGCTTCACCTACCCGGGCGAAGAGCGTGCGGCGCTCAGCGGCATTTCCCTGCGCATTCAGGCCGGCGAAAAGGTGGGCATTATCGGCGCCGCCGGTTCCGGTAAAAGTACCCTGGAAAAACTGATTCTTGGCCTCTATCAACCCAGTGAGGGCAGTCTGCTGCTGGATGGCATCAATCTGGCGCAATTGGACCCGGCTGAATTGCGCCGGGGGATCGGTTACCTGCCGCAGGATCTTCAGCTGATCAACGGCAGCGTGTATGACAACGTGACCTTGGGTATGGACGGGGTCGAGCCACATCAGCTGCAGCAGGCGGTGCGTGTGTCCGGCCTGGATACCCTGATCGGTCCTCAGGCCGATGGCTGGTCGCGTCAGGTCGGTGAGCAGGGGAGGGCATTGTCGGGCGGGCAACGGCAAACGGTGGCGCTGGCGCGGGCTGTACTGGCGGATGCACCGGTGCTGCTGCTGGATGAACCGGCCAGTGCCATGGACAGCATGATGGAGCAGCATATCTGCCAGCAGCTCAAGCGCCATTGTCAGGACAAGACACTGCTGCTGATCACCCATCGTACCAGCCTGTTGCAGCTGGTTGATCGTCTAGTGGTGTTGGATAAGGGCCGCCTGGTGGCTGATGGGTCCAAGCAGCAGGTGTTGGAAGCCTTGGCGCAGGGCAAATTGAAGAGGGCGGCAGCATGAGCAAGCGGCCTGATCATCTGGAGCAAAAGGGCTTTGCAGGCCTGGAGCGGCTGACGGCGTCGCAACAGGGCTCTGGCCGTTTCGCCAATACGTTGCTGAACCCGCTGCTGACCCGGTTGCCACAAGAGCAGGAAGACTGGGCGCAGGAGGCGGAGTTCAGCATCGTTGAAGCCCGCGAACCCGGTGCGCGGGGCCTGCTGTATACCATCCTCCTCGCCTTCGTATCCCTGCTGGTCTGGTCGGCGCTGGCGACCGTGGAAGAGGTGACCCGTGGTGAAGGCAAGGTGATTCCGGCCAGTCAGCTGCAGATCGTGCAGTCCACCGATGGTGGCGTGGTGCGAGAGCTGCATGTACGTGAAGGTGATCGAGTGACCGCGGGGGATCTGCTGGTCAAGATCGACCCGACCCGTTTTGTCGCCAGCTTTCAGGAAACCGAAGTGCGCATCTTTGCCCTCCAGGCCAAGGTGGCGCGGTTGAATGCTCTGCTCAACGATGAAGCCTGGTTGCCGGCTGCGGCCGAAACGCCGGAACAGCAAGCGGTGATCAGCCGTGAGCAAGCCTTTTTTGCCGAAAGCCTCAGCGAATACCAACAACGTTTGGCTGTGGTGCGGGAGCAGCTGAGCCAGCAGCAGCGCGGCCTGCAGGAAGCCCAGGCCAAAATGCGGGCCGCCCGCCAGGCGGTACGCCTTTCGGCTCAGGAGCTGAGGGTGACACGCCCGTTGCTGGAATCCGGTGCCGTATCGGAAGTGGATCTGCTGCGGCTGGAACGTGACCTGGCGGCAGCTTCGGGTGAGCTGCGCCGGGCGGAGGCCGAGACGGGGCGTCAGCGTGCCGCCGTGGAGGAAGCGGAAGCGCGGATCGGCGAAGCTCGCCATGCGGCACGCAACCGCTGGCGGACCGAACTCAGTGATGCCACGGCCGAACTGAGTGGCTTGAAAGAGGGTGCCGTGGCGCTGGCGGACAGGGTCAGGGCATCGGAGTTGCGTGCGCCGGTCAGCGGCACCGTGCAGCGGGTACTCTACAACACCACCGGCGGGGTGATTGGTCAGGGTGATGCCGTGATCGAGATCGTGCCGGCGGATGATCGTCTGTTGGTCGAAGCCAAGATTGCGCCCCGCGATATCGCCTTCCTGCGCCCTGGGCTGCCAGCCATGATCAAGCTGCACGCCTACGATTTCTCCATCTACGGTGGCATCCCGGCGCGTGTTCAGCATATCAGTGCCGACACCATCACCGACAAACGGGACAACACCTATTACCTGGTACGGGCCATCACCGATGAAAAGGCGCTGTCCGACGCGCTGGCCGTCATGCCGGGCATGACCGCGCAGCTCGACATCATTACCGGGGAGCGCACGGTGCTCTCCTACCTGCTCAAACCCATTTTACGTGCCAAAGCCAATGCTCTGGGTGAACGCTGACCGGATGGAACCGGCAGTTATCCCGGAAGGCATACCAAACAGTAAAGAGGCGGATATGAATACTGTAGCGACTGTGATCTCTGTGAGTGGTCTGGCATGGGTGCAAGATGCATCCGGTGAACGACGTTTGCTGACACCAGGCGATCAGATACAGCCTGGCGAGTCGTTGGTGACTACGGCAAGTACCCGTGTGGTTCTGGACTTTGGCGGCCAGCGCCCCCTGGCCTTCGTCGGTGCCGAGCCGGGCACGGAAGAGGTAGCACAGACCGCCGATATTCCTGTGATCCTGTTGCCAGCACCCGCCGCGGGTGAAAAGCCTGCGACCAGTCCGGACGGTAGTGGCAAGGTCCCGGTGGAGGAGGGGCATGGCTTCGTGCAGCTGGTCAAAATTGGCGAAATCGTGGAAGCCGACGGCATTACCCCTCTGACCGTGGCCGCCATCCGCGAACTCCTCGACCCCTTGGCAATGGGGTGGCCCGATCCTGAGGAAGAGTTGGACGAAGAGCGTTACAACCGCGGCGGAGATGACGGCATGGTATTCGTCGATAACGTCGCACCTGGGGTCAGCGTCGAGCTGCAGGGCAGCGGCCCTGACGGCACCTACAACGACGTTGAGATCGGCCCGGATGGCACGGTGACTGCAGAAGTCACGCTGCAGCCGGGTACTGAAAAGGGCGACCTGCTCGTGGTGACCGATAAGGATGGCAATGTTCTGCTGGAACGCTCGGTGACTGAAGACGATCTGACCCAGGGCATTCGGGTGGAAGTGCCGGTCAGCCCGGGCGACCGCGATGTGACCGTCAACGCTAGCATCACCGACCCTGTGGGCAACAGCGGCCAGGATACGGACAGCAAACCAGTCGACTGGCAGGTCACAGTTGATATACCAAGCGATCAGGATGCCACCACTCCGGATGGTATGAATACCGACCAGGTGGTGTTCGAGCGCGGGCTGGCCAGCGGATCGGATCCGAGCCTGGCCGATACCCAGGTGCACAGCCAGTTCACCCTGACCGCGCTGGACGGCCTGGCCGACTCCAATGCGTTGACCCTGGCCTACACCGATGCCAGTGGCCAACCGGCGACTCTGACGCTGAGCAAAACGCAGGTCGAGGAGCTGGGCACTGCCCCTCAGGCCATCACCACCTCATATGGCGAGCTGGTGTTGAACGGCTACAGCCAGGCGGCTGATGGCACCCTGACCCTGGATTATGACTACACCCTGACCCATGCGCCTGAGGTGGCCGGCAGCGATACCAACGACACCTTCACCATTACCGCCACAGACCGTGATGGTGGCAGTCACAGTGACGATCTGAGTATCAAGATCGTTGACGATGCGCCCCTGGCCAATGATGACCGCAACAGCATCACTGAAGATGTGGTGTCGGTGAGCGGCAACGTGATCGCCCAGGGCTCCGCCGGTGATGTGGCCGATACCCAGGGGGCCGACGGTGCCCGCGTGGGCGGTGTTATCAGTGACAATGTCCCGAGCAATGCCGCCACCGAAGTAAACACTGAGCTGGTGATCGAAGGCCAGTACGGCACCCTGACCATCCAGGCGGATGGCCGTTACAGCTATGTGCTGGACAGCAGCTACCTGGAGGTGCAGGGGTTGATCGTCGGTGAGACCCTGGACGAGGTGTTTACCTACACCCTGACCGACGGCGATGGCGACAGCGCCGATGCGGCTCTGACCATCACCATCAGCGGCGCTGATGACGGCGTGACCGTGGACGTGCCCAGCGACACCACGGTCACCACCCCGGATGCCGACAACACCGACCAGGTGGTGTTCGAAAGCGGGCTGGCCAGCGGATCGGATCCGAGCCTGGCCGATACTCAGGTGCACAGCCAGTTCACCCTGACCGCGTTGGACGGCCTGGCCGACACCAATGCGGTGACCCTGGTCTATACCGATGCCAATGGCCAGCCAGTGACCCTGACGCTGAGCAAAACGCAGCTCGAGGAGCTGGGCACTGCTCCTCAGGCCATCACCACCTCATATGGCGAGCTGGTGTTGAACGGCTACAGCCAGGCGGCCGATGGCACCCTGACTCTGGATTATGACTACACCCTGACAACGGCCCCGGGCGTGAGCGGTACTGATATCAACGATACCGTTACTATTACCGCCACAGACCGTGATGGTGACCGTCACAGCGACGATCTGAATATCAAGATCGTCGACGATGCGCCGCAGGCCGCGGACGATGCCAACAGCCTCGCCGAAGGCGCGACACTCACTGTCGATGCCGCCAGCGG
Source organism: uncultured Marinobacterium sp. (assembly GCA_963676805.2). Lineage (GTDB taxonomy): Bacteria > Pseudomonadota > Gammaproteobacteria > Pseudomonadales > Balneatricaceae > Marinobacterium. The sequence continues at coordinate 255,140 of CAXXYA010000002.1, forward strand.
TGTGCTGGCCAATGACGTGGCCGGTGCCGATGGCTGGGCAGACAGCGGCGCGGTGGTTGGCGTTGTTGCCGGCAACAGCGGTACGACCAGCAGCGGTGGTGTGGGTGGCCGGATCGACGGCCAGTATGGCTACCTGACGCTGAACGCCGATGGCAGCTATGAGTACGTTTCCACAGCGGATGCCATTGCCGCAGACGCCCAAGACATATTTACCTATACCGTTCGTGATGACGACGGAGATGAAACCAGCACCACGTTGACCATTAATGTGGCTGATGTGAGTCTACCAGATACACCGATCACTGATACGGTGACTGAAAGCGGGTTACCTGATGGTTCCGATGAAGGCAATGGCGGTCATACCACCACCGGCAAGGTAACCCTGCCAGAGGGGGTGAGCGCCGTGCCGGTTACGGATGTTCCGACGGAGTATGGCATCTTCACCATCGATGAAGAGGGGAACTATAGCTACACCCTGACGGATATAACCACCGGCGATGAGGTTACGGACAGCTTCACCTACACCAGTCAGGATGAAGATGGTAATACCGTCAGCAACAGTGTGACTATCACCATTGTCGACGACGTTCCGGTAGCCGTTGCTGATGAGAACAGTGTCACCGAAGACGCCGTCCCGAACCCGGTAACTGGCAATGTGCTGAGCGGTGAGTCAGCTGGCGATCGGGCCGACACTCAGGGTGCCGACGGTGCCCGGGTGAGCGGTGTTCAGGCCGGCAGCATTGTCGCAGGCGAGCATGTTGCCGACGGCAACCTGTCGACGGCGATCAGTGGCCAATACGGCAGCCTGGTCCTGCAGCCGGATGGCAGCTACAGCTACCAGCTGAACAATAATAACCCGATGGTGAACGCCCTCAAAGACGGCGATATCCTGAAAGAGGTGTTCAGCTACACTCTCACCGATGCAGATGGTGACCGGTCCAGCACTACCCTGACCATTACCATTAATGGCAACACCGACGGTGCTCCGGCGGCGACGGTTGTGGATCACAACGGTGCCGATGTCGGTGATCACAGTATTGCTGAAGACGCGACCAGTCCGATGAGCGGCACCTTCTCGGTAAGCGCCCCGGATGGGCTCAAGAGCATTAACATCGGCGGTGAGACGCTGACGGTTACCGACCTGGCTGCGCTGAACGACACATCCAAATCTATTACCGGCAGCGAAGGCGTCCTGACCCTGACCGGCTACGATGTGCGTACCGGCGAGTTGAGTTACACCTACCAGCAGAGCGGCAGCAACAAGGATCACAGCGGTGGTGACAACAGTGTCACCGACAGCTTCGCCATTACCGTGACCGACAATGCCAATGTTGTATCCGCTGCGGAATCGCTGGACATCTTGATTACCGACACCGCGCCTGAAGCTAACGCTGATACCAACAGCGTCACCGAGGACAGCGGAACACCGGCCACCGGCAATGTGATCAGCGACAGCGGCACAGGCCAGGATGAACTGGGCGCCGATGCCACCACGGTCACGGGTGTGTCCAGCGGCAGTCTGGTTACCGAACTGACTGGCTCGGTGGGCAGCAGCGTGGTCGGCAGCTATGGCACCCTGGTGCTGGGCCGTGACGGCAAGTACAGCTACGTGCTGGATGACAGCAACGCAGACGTTAATGCCCTGAAGGACGGTGAGACCCTGACCGATACCTTCAAGCTACACCATCAAGGGACGCCGATGGTGACTGGAGCACCACCACTCTGACCATCACCATCGATGGCAACACTGACGGCGCGCCGAGCATCACGCCCGCCGATGACAACGGCAACGGCGCCGCCGACGGCGATAACACCGTGCATGAGAGCGGTCTGACCGGTGGCTCCAGCGCCGGTGATGACAGCCATATCACCAGCGGCAGCATCCAGATCAGTGCCGGCGATGGCCTGGCTAGCATCACCATCGGTGGCCATAGCTTCACCCTGGCCGAGCTGCAGGCCCTGAGCGCAGGCAGTCCGTCTGCCGCCATCAGCGTCGAAGGCGGCACCCTGGTGCTGACCGGCTTTACGCCGGGCACCAGCGTAGGCGGCGTGCCGACCGCAGGCACCCTGACCTATACCTACACCCTGAGCGGCGAGCGCACGCACAGCAGTGCGGGTAACGACGACGTGCAGCTGAACATTGCGCTGAGCGTCACCGATGCCGGCAACGTCACCGCCAGCGGCAGTCTGACCATCGAAGTCATCGATGATGTGCCGACCGTCACCGCCGATACCGCCAGTGTTGGCGAAGGCGCCACTCTGAGTGTTGATGCCGCCAGCGGTGTGCTGAGCAATGACGTGGCCAGTGCCGACGGCTGGGCCGACAGCGGCGCCGTTGTGGGTGTTGTTGCCGGTGCTACCGGCAGCACCAGCAGCGGTGGCGTAGGCGGCCGAATCGATGGCGATTACGGTTACCTGACCCTGAATGCCGACGGCAGCTACGTTTATGTGTCCACGGCGAATGCGATCACCGGTGATGAAGTTGAGGTGTTTACCTACACCGTTCGCGACGGTGACGGAGACCTGAGCAGCACCACCCTGAGCATCAACGTGGCCGATGTGACCCTGTCGCCGGTCAACGAGAGCGACAGCGTCAATGAGAGCGGCCTGAGCGGCGGCTCCAGCGAAGGCGACGGCAGCCACAGCACCACCAGCCAGGTGGCTGTGCCGCCGGGGCTAGAGGTTGTGCCGGGCAGCGGTACCACCACCCACGGCACCTTTACCATCGACGAAGATGGCAACTACACCTACACGCTGACCGAGACCACCAGTGGTGATGCCACCACTGACAGCTTCACCTATGTCACCCGTGATGCCAACGGTAACACGGTCACCAACACGGTCACCGTGGATATCGTCAACGATGTGCCTGTCGCAGTAGATGATGCCAATAGTATCGCCGAAGATGCAGTGTCCGTTACCGGCAACGTCATTGGTGGCCCCAGTGCTTCGGCAGGCGATGAGGTTGATACCGAGGGGGCTGACGGTGCCACGGTCACCGAGATCGGCAACGCCGTGTCTGGCAGCAGCATGACCACGCTGCCCAGCGGTGATCTGGTGATCGAGGGCCAGTACGGTACTCTGACCATCCGCTCGGATGGCTTCTATACCTATGAACTGGACAACAGCAACCCGGACGTCAATGCCCTGAAGGATGGTGTCGATCTGCAGGAAGTATTCACCTACACCCTGGCCGATGGTGACGGTGACTTCGATATTGCTGATCTGACCATTACTATTAACGGTCGTACCGATGGCAGTCCGAGCATCACACCGGATGACGGTAATGGAGCTATCGACGGCCACAACACCGTGCATGAAAGTGGCTTGGTGGGCGGTTCTACTGAAGGTGATGGCAGCAATAGCGTTGATGGCACCATCCAGATCAGCGCCGATGACGGTCTGGACAGCATCACCATTGCTGGACAGGCCTTCGACCAGGCTGCTCTGCAGGCGTTGAACAGTACACCGTCGGCTGGACGCCATCCCGGTGGATCCCGCGGTACGCTAGTACTGACCGACTTCACCGTAACCAGCAGCAGCGTAGGTGGCGTACCGACCAGCGGCAGCCTGGCATACACCTACACCCTGACCGGTGGACGCACCCATAGTGGTAGCGAGGACCAATCGCTGCTGCTGGATATCCCGCTGAGCGTCACCGATGCGGGTAACGGCACCGCCAACGGCACACTAGCCATCCAGGTGGTGGATGATATACCGCAAGCCAGCGTCGGCGGCGTGCCGACTGCCGGCACCCTGACGTACACCTACACCCTGAGCGGCGAGCGCACGCACAGCGGTGCGGGTAACGACGACGTGCAACTGAACATTCCGCTGAGCGTGACTGATGCGGGCAATGCCACCGCCAACGGCAGTCTGACCATCGAAGTGATCGATGATGTACCGACGGCTGTCGCCGATACCGCCAGTGTTGGCGAAGGCGCCACCCTGAGTGTCGATGCTGCCAGCGGCGTGCTGAGCAATGACGTGGCCGGAGCTGACGGCTGGGCTGACAGCGGCGCAGTCGTGGGTGTTGTTGCCGGTGATACCGGCACCACCAGCAGCGGTGGCGTAGGCGGCCGAATCGACGGCAACTATGGTTATCTGACCCTGAATGCCGACGGCAGCTACGTCTATGTATCCACGGCAAACGCCATCACCGGTGATGAAGTTGAGGTGTTCACCTACACCGTTCGCGACGGTGACGGAGACCTGAGCAGCACCACCCTGAGCATCAACGTGGCCGATGTGACCCTGTCGCCGGTCAACGAGAGCGACAGCGTCAATGAGAGCGGCCTGAGTGGCGGCTCCAGCGAAGGCGACGGCAGCCACAGCACCACCAGCCAGGTGACTGTACCGTCGGGCCTTGAGGTTGTGCCGGGCAGCGGTACCACCACCCACGGCACCTTTACCATCGACGAAGATGGCAACTACACCTACACGCTGACCGAGACCACCAGTGGTGACGCCACCAGTGACAGCTTCACCTACGTCACCCGTGACGCCAACGGCAACACGGTACGGATGGCTCACCGGTTGTGGCAGTGACCGACCACAACGGCCTGGATGTTGGCCATAACAGCATTGCCGAGGATGCGACTGCGTCGGTGATCGGAGAGTTCAGCATCAACGCCCCAGACGGTTTACAAGGCATCAGTGTTGGCGCGCAGAACATCAGCGCTGACGAGCTGGCGGATCTGTCCGCCAACCCGATCAGTGTTGTCGGCGCGGAAGGCACTCTGACCCTGACCGGTTATGACCCGGCCACGGGCAAGGTTGCTTACAGCTACGAGCAAAGCGGCAGTGCCAAGGATCACAGCGCGGGTGATGACAGCGTTATCGATCGTTTCGCCATTACCGTGACGGACCTGGGCGGGGAGACTTCGCTGCCGGCGGATCTGGATATCCTGATCACCGATACAGCGCCTGAGGCCAATGCCGATAGCAACAGCGTTACCGAAGACAGCGCCACACCGGCCACCGGCAATGTGATCAGCGACAGCGGCGCAGGCCAGGATGAACTGGGCGCCGACAACGGTAACGGTGCCATTGACGGCGACAACAGCGTGCATGAGAGCGGTCTGACCGGTGGCTCCAGCGCCGGTGATGACAGCCATATCACCAGCGGCAGTATCGAGATCAGCGCAGCCGATGGTCTGGCTAGCGTTACCGTCGGCGGCCAGGGCTTCACTCTGAGCCAGCTGCAGGCACTCAGCGCCGGCAGTCCGTCTGCGCCCATCAGCGTTGAGGGCGGCACCTTGGTGCTGACCGCTTTACGCCGGGCACCAGCGTCGGCGGCGTGCCGACTGCCGGCACCCTGACGTACACCTACACCCTGAGCGGCGAGCGCACGCACAGCGGTGCGGGTAACGACGACGTGCAACTGAACATTCCGCTGAGCGTGACTGATGCGGGCAATGCCACCGCCAACGGCAGTCTGACCATCGAAGTGATCGATGATGTACCGACGGCTGTCGCCGATACCGCCAGTGTTGGCGAAGGCGCCACCCTGAGTGTCGATGCTGCCAGAGGCGTGCTGAGCAATGACGTGGCCGGAGCTGACGGCTGGGCTGACAGCGGCGCCGTTGTGGGTGTTGTTGCCGGTGATACCGGCACCACCAGCAGCGGTGGCGTAGGCGGCCGAATCGACGGCAACTATGGTTATCTGACCCTGAATGCCGATGGCAGCTACGTCTACGTCTCCACGGCAAACGCCATCACCGGTGATGAGGTTGAGGTGTTTACCTACACCGTCCGCGACGGTGACGGTGATCTGAGCAGCACCACCCTGAGCATCAACGTGGCCGACGTGACCCTGTCGCCGGTCAACGAGAGCGACAGCGTCAACGAGAGCGGCCTGAGCGGTGGCTCCAGCGAAGGTGACGGCAGCCACAGCACCAGCAGCCAGGTGACTGTCCCGCCGGGCCTTGAGGTTGTGCCGGGCAGCGGCACCACCACCCACGGCACCTTCACCATCGACGAAGATGGCAACTACACCTACACCCTGACCGAGACCACCAGCGGCGATGCCACCAGTGATAGCTTCAGTTATGTCACCAAAGACGCGAACGGCAACACGGTCACCAACACCGTCACCGTTGATATCGTCAATGATGTACCGGTTGCGGTAGATGACACCAACAGCATTCCGTCCGGCAGTTACGCGGCGGTCACCGGTGAGCTGATCGACGGTGGTCTGGGCGGTGCAGGGCAGGACACCGAAGGTGCCGACGGCGCGACGGTGACTGCTGTTACCAACAGCGCTGCCAGCACCTCAGAGACCGTGCCGAGCGATGGCAGCAGCATCACCATCAATGGCCAGTACGGTGTGCTGACCATCGAGGCGGACGGCAGCTACAGCTACCAGCGCAACCCCGGTACGCCGGGCGGTGTGCAGGATGTGTTTGAGTACACCCTTACCGACAGTGACAACGACACGGATACGGCCACACTGACCATCGATATTGGCAACGCTGTGCCAAGTATCAGCGGCTTGACGCCGAGCACCAGTGGTGGCGAGCTGTTCTTTGAAGAGCGCCACCTGGCCGATGGCAGCGCACCTGACAGCAGCCAGTTGAGCAAGGTCGGCAGCTTCACCGTCAGTTCTCCCGACGGTATCGCTAGCCTGGTTGTAGGCGGCGTGACCGTTATCAGTGATGGTGCGCTGACCGCGACCACCACCGTTACAACCCCTCAGGGGCATACCCTGGAAGTGACCGGGTTCGACCCGCTGACCGGTGTTGTCAGCTACGAGTACACGCTGACGGGTCGAGAGAACCACGACCAGAGCGTCAGCGACAACGAGCTGTTCGATGATATTGGTATCAGCCTGCTGGATCAGGATGGCCAGTCCGCCAGCGATACCCTGTCGGTGCGTATCGTCGATGATGAGCCTCAGGCCAACAACGACAGCAATCGCCTCGATGAAGATACGACGTCGGTCAGCGGCAACGTCATTGCCAACGGCGCGAGCGGTGATGTTGCGGACACCGAAGGCGCCGATGGCGCGACCGTGACCGATATCAGCAGCACCAGCGGCAACCCGGTTGATGACAGCGACCCGGCGGGTGAACTGGTAGTTGTGGGCGAGTACGGCACCCTGACCATCCAGCCCGATGGCAGCTACGAATATGTGCTGAATAACGACAGCGCCGGGGTCAACGCCCTGAAAGACGGTGAGACCCTGAGCGAGGTGTTCACCTATACCCTGACCGACGCCGATGGCGATGCCGATACCGCGACGTTGACCATCACCATCGATGGCAACACCGACGGCGCGCCGAGCATCACGCCCGCCGATGACAACGGCAACGGTGCCATTGACGGCGACAACACCGTAAGGGAGAGCGGCCTGGCTGGTGGCTCCAGCGCCGGTGATGACAGCCAGATCACCAGCGGCAGCATCCAGATCAGTGCCGGTGACGGCCTGGCCAGCATCACTATCGGTGGTCAGGGCTTCACCCTGGCCGAGCTGCAGGCCCTGAGCGCTGGCAGTCCGTCTGCCGCCATCAGCGTGGAAGGCGGCACCCTGGTGCTGACCGGCTTCACCGCCAGCAGCAGCGTCGGCGGTGTGCCGACCAGCGGCACCCTGGCATACACCTACACCCTGATTGGTGAGCGCACGCACAGCAGTACCGGTAACGATGATATCCAACTGAGCATCCCGCTGAGCGTGACTGACGCGGGCAAGGCCACCGCCAACGGCAGTCTGACCATCGAAGTGGTGGACGATGTGCCGACCGCGGTGAATGATAGCGCTAGCGTTGCAGCTGGAGAGTTCCAGTTGGTGACCGACGGCAACGTGCTCGATAACGATACGCAGGGCGCTGACGGCGCCCGGGTCACCGGCGTTGGCCATGAGGATGACGCCAGTGAAACAGCCGTGCCTGGCACGGGTAATCTGGTTATCGACGGCGATTACGGCAAGCTGACAATTCACTCCGATGGCAGCTATAGTTATCAGCGCAATGCCGGCACACCCGGGGGCGTCCAGGACGTGTTCACCTACACCATCACTGATGGTGATGAGGATACGGCGAATGCCGAACTGACGATCCACATTGCTGATGATACCCCCGCTGCCGACATTCCCTCCGCCGGGGGAGCCTCTACCAGGGTATATGAATCCGGTCTGCCCGACGGGTCGGACAATATTCCTGACCGGGCGACGACCAGTGGCACCATCGAGTTCACCTCGGCCGATGGGCTCCTTACAGTCAGCCTGGGTGGCAATACCTTGAGCACGGTCGATCAGACCTTCGCGACCTCCAGCCCCGATGGTAGCCTTACGGCCCGCTACGAGTATGACCCGGCTACTGGTGAGGGTGTCATCCACTACAGCTACACGCTGAAGGAAACGACAACCGGCGATGACACCTCGGCCAGTTTCCCGCTGGTGGTCACTGATCAGGATGGTGACTCTTCGCCGGGGGGCAACCTGATGATCGCGATAGTCGATGACCGGCCCAGAGCGGTAAATGATCAAGGTACGGTCACCGAGGGTGACAGCCTGTCAGTGAATGCGACCGACGGTGTGCTCGGCAACGATAACGCCGGGGCAGACGGATGGAATGGCGCCGGCGCCGTGGTGGGTGTCGAGGCGGGTAATACCGGAACGACCAGCGCATCTGGCGTTGCCACAGTGATCAACGGGGCCTACGGCACGCTGACCCTCAACGCGGATGGTAGCTACACCTATGTCTCGACCGCCAACGCGGTTACTGCCGATGCCGTGGATGTGTTTACCTACACCGTCCGCGATGCCGATGGTGATGAGACCACGGCGACGCTGACTATCAACGTCAACGACGTGACCGGTACGCCGCGCGATACCGCTGATAGTGTGGACGAGGCGGGGCTGAGCGCCGGAACCGATTCGGCTTCTGACAAGGAAGTTGCTGAAGGCAGTCTGAACCTTGACAGTGGCTGGGCGGTAGCGCCCGGTAGCGTAGGTACTCAGGGCAGTAGCGTCGGCACGCTCAGGATCAACGCCGACGGCAGTTACAGCTATACCCTGAACAGTGAAACCACCGATGTGGCAGGCGTGACGGAAACCGACACCTTCAGCTATGTGGCGGTCGACCAGTTCGGTAATACGGTGACCAACACTGTCACTATCACCATCATCGACGATGTGCCCAGCGTCACGCTGACCGGCAGTGCACTGGATCAATTGCAGGTGGATGAAGCCAGCATGGGTGTCGCCGACTCGGCTGACTTCTCCGGTGCTTTCAGTCACCACTTCGGCGCCGATGGCGACAATGGCGATGGATTGGTCTTTACACTGGAAGTCGACGCTGCGGCGACTGGCCTGGTGGACACCCTGACCGGTCAGGACATTGCACTGGTGGACAATGCGGGTGTGATTGAAGGTCGCAATGAAGACGGAAAAGTGGTGTTTACCGTTTCGGTTGATGCCAGTGGTGAGGTCACGCTCACTCAGAGTCGGCCCGTGCAGCATGGCAACGCGAGCGACCATGATGATGTCGTCAGTCTGCCTGCCGGCAGCCTGTCGCTGACGGCCAGCGCAACCGATGGTGACAATGATACGACCTCAAACTCGGTCGATATTGGCGGGCGCTTGAGCTTCCGGGATGATGGCCCGAGCATTGGTGCCTCGCCAGCGGTTGGCACCGTGGATGAAGCCTGGTTGACCACCGGCAGTGGTGATGGCAACCCCGCCCTCAGCACCATGACTGAGGCTGACCTGAATGTTGATTTTGGCGCTGACGGGCAAGGCTCGCTGGTGTTCTCCGACGACCAGGTGGCGCTGCGTAACTGGCTGGATGCCAGCGGCAACACGGATATCAGCATTGTGGGTACTGGCACCAGTGTACTGACCGGTACCCGTGGGGGGCAGGAGATATTCACTGTCACGCTTACGGTTGATGGCAGCGGCCAGGCGAAATACAGCTTCGAGCTCAAGGGCGCCATGTTGCACAGGAGCCCCGCGCAGGATCACGAGCTGACCTTCAGCTACGATGCGCTGGACGCCGATGACGACAGCGTTTCCGGCACCTTCCGGGTTGATGTGAAGGACGACGAGCCGCGCAGTGATATCGCCATCGAGGTTGACGAAGATGGCTCTGAGGGCCCCTTTACTACCTCTGCGGACGCGACGCAGGACAACACCAGCATCAGCACCACCAGTGGTGGAGCTCCAATCGTCGGCACCGATGGCCCTGAGGGCAAGGACTATGACGTTGGGCACGGCACTGTAACCGTCCATGACGACGGCCGTCTCACCTACACGCCGAACCCTGACTACAGTAATCACGGCGGCTCAGACGAGTTTTACGTCACCGTGACTGAAGACAACGGTGCACAGCAGACCATCAGGGTAACCACGAACGTCATACCGGTGGCAGATGCGCCTGAGCTGACCGTGGATGCGTCTGCGGTGAGCACGGACGAAGACGTTGCTGTCAGTCTGGGACTGAATGTGCCGAAGACGACTGATGACTCCGATCAGAATACTGCTGGCGCGGCAGGCGACAACCCCGAACGCCTGGGGCCAATCACCCTCAGCGGCTTCCCGGCGGGTGCGCAATTGCTGGACGGCACTACCAGCGATAGTTTCCTGCATACCTTTGATGGTACCGGTTCGGTCACCATCATCATCTCTAATAACGTGGATGGCCCGCACATCAATGGCGCTACCGGCACATTGACGCTTACCACCGCACAATATGAGGCACTGAAGGTACTGCCGCCGGCGGAAAACCATGTCAATTTCACCGTTGACGTCAGCGTGACCAGCTATGAGGTGGGCGAGTCAGGTAATCCATTGACTATGGATGTGAATGGCGACCCGATCGATGGCGCCGAGTCGAACGTCAGTGTGACCGTCAACGTTCAGGCCGTGACCGATGGCATCGACCTGACAATCCACAATGGCGATGACAATTATGTGGATGCGGATTCGACAGCTGGCGCCGTGACGCTGCCTGCTTTCGATGAAGATGCCGACATCAACCTGAAGGACTATTTGCAGATCACCCTTGATGAGACAGGGGATGGCAACAGTGGTGCTGATACCGATGGCAGCGAGCAGCGCTGGTTCGAGGTATCGGGAGTGCCGGAGGGCTGGACCGTCGATGGCGTATTGATCACGGCACCTGGCCAGTCGGTGCTGGTCACCATTCCCGATGCCTACAATGGTGCATCCCCCAGCCTGCCGGATATCGTGATCAAGCCGCCGGCGGACTTCAGTGGTGATCTTAGCGGTGTACAGGTTACCCTGCATGCGCAGGATCGGAAGGGGAGTCCGGAGGAAGGAACTCAGATTTCGGATTCGGTTTACCTCAATCTGCGCATCAATCCACTGGGCGGTGATGTGACAGCCGGTGATGTCACCACCGAAGAAGATACGGCGGTGGCCTTCCTGGAGCATGTTCGCGTTACTGATACCGGCACCGGTAGTGAAATCATCACCGAGGTTCAGTTCAGCCTGCCCGATGGTTGGACGCTGGTTGACCAACCAGCTGCGGGCGAGGGTTCTGACTGGGCGCTGACAGGCACCGGCACAACGGCCGATCCTTACATCATCACCTCTCCGAACGGCACAGACCTGGAAGGGGTGCTGGGCGACTTCACTGCCTTGCCACCTGCCCACAGCAGCAAGGATGAAGACATCGTCGTCCGGGTAACCAGTACGGATACCAATACTGTTGATGGCGGCCAGGTGTCTGATACGGATTATCGCGATCTGACCATCGGGGTGGAGGTAACACCCAAAGGGGAACGGGTCGAGGATATTGGCAACCCCGATCGGGATACCGATGCTAACGGGCAGCCTGACCTGACCCTCACCCCTGGCCATGATTACACAACCTCCGGCGAAGAGGATGCGTGGTTCACCCTCGGAGCGGAGCCGGGATTTGACCTGTCCGGTGGGTGGGCCAACGAGGATAGCGCCAGCGAGAAAACCTTTGCGCTGCTGACCCCGAACCTGGTGGCCGGCGACGGTTCTGCGGCTGACGCCCTCGGCTCCAGTTTCCAGTACTTCGATGGTACTGACTGGATCGTCCAGACCTACGGTGGCGATCCCATCGAGGTGCCCGTTGAATACCTGGATACCCTGCAATTCAAGGCCGCTCCGAACTTCTCGGGGGCTTTCTCTATTAAGGTGGAGGCGGTCACTCGTGACTACGACGAGGATGATCTGAACGGCCGCACGGTTGATGCCTTGACGCCCGCGGAGCTGGCGGCGCTAAGCTACAATGAGGCGATCAGCGGCACCGCCGTGCTGACCAATGTGCTGATCGAGCCTGTTGCCGACACTGCGACAACCACAGTGACAGCACACGTGCGAGGCAACGAAGACGAGGTCATGCCGCTGTCGATTCGTCCGAGCAGCTCTGACCCGTCAGAAACCTTCAACGTCACCATTTCGGCCATTCCGGATGGCGCAACGCTGGTCTACGATGGTGTGACGCTCACCGCAGACACCACCGTGCTACCGCCAGGCTATAGAATTGTCTCGTCTGGCGGCACCTGGTCGCTCACCATTGAAGGCTTTGAGTCGGCGCTGGGTGCCGACATGACTATCCAGGCACCTGAAGACAGTAACGAGCCGTTCACCCTGACGGTGGATACCGTGTCGGTTGATACGCTGGAGGTTGCAGGTGACCCGGACTCTCCCTACGTCAGTGAATCGTCGGCTTACAGCCTGGATATTCTGATCTCGCCCAAGGGTGTCGCCGATCAGGCTGAGCTGACCATTGTCGACCCGGCTGATCAGACTTTCGAGGAAAGTACCGTCGATGCCAACGGTGGGGTCGCCCTCAACGAACTGATTACCAGCGCGGCGCTGACAGATGACGATGGCTCCGAAGTGTTGAGCTTCAGAGTGAGCAACCTGCCGGAGGGCTTCTCGCTGCTCGGCGGCACCTTGATTGGTGATGGTGTTTGGTCTCTGACCGAAGAACAGTTGCAGACGGCGAAACTGGTCACTCCGGCCAATTTCAACGGGACGGCGTCGTTCAACTTCTATGCGGTGACCACCGAGAACGACGGCGACTCGCTGACGGAGCTTCATGAAGTGAATGTGCGGGTGCAGCCGTCGCCGGAAGCCACGATCAATCTGTCCGCGTCCATGGATGAAGATGTCAGCACTGCGCTGTCATTCGGCATTCAGCATCAGAATGGAGATACCGACGAGCAGTTGGATGAGGTCTGGCTGAGCGCGTCGGATGTGGATGGTGCTATCGACTTTACGCTCACCTACGGTGCTGGCGGTGTCTCGTTGGCGCAAGCCGTGTTGGACGGGCTACCGGGGATCGCCTTGGAGGACGGCTGGTACAAACTGTCGGGGGCGGCGCTCAACAGCATTCACGCACAGGGACGTGAGAACTGGAGCGGTACGGCCGATTTGGATGTTAGATACCTGATCACCGACCTGGCCGCCGATGTCACGGTGAGCGACGTCCAGAGTGAGACCGGCGGCACCTACACCCTCACCGTCAACCCGGTCACCGACCAGCCAGCGCTGTCGGTCACTGCGGGTGAGAACTCCAGTCTGACCGCGCCGGGCGACGTAGTGGTTGAGTTGAATATTGCCAACCAGGGCGGCGACTATGATGGCAGCGAACAACTGAACCGCATCATTCTCGACAATGTGCCGGATGGCGTCATCGTCGAGGGTGGTGAATACCTGGGTAACGGTCAGTGGCTGTTGGCGCCGGAAACCGTTTTCAGCAGCGCATTGACACCGAGCGTCACGCTCAAGGTGCAGGCCCGCGCAGGCGGATTGGAGGATCACCCGATCCAGGTCACGGTGATGACCGAGGATAGCGCCAACGGTCAACAGCTAAGTGACAGCACCACCATCAATTTGAGCACCACCTTTGCCGAAGGTGAGGCAACCCCGCCGGCCGAGATCCTGCAGTGGGAGCAGAGCAGCTTTGAACCCACCGAGGATACGGCGTTTACCCTGGGCCAAGGCATTAATGCTGAGATCGAAAGTGGTGTTACCGACAATGGCTTTACGGTGACGCTGACTGACCTGCCAGCCGGGACTGTAGTCAGCGGCATGCGTCTGACGGTGATCGACGGGCAGCAGGTGTGGACTGCCTCGGGTGTGGGTGGTGATGCAGAGCTGCAGACGTTGCTCAATAGCATTGCTGTGACCCCGCCTGCGAACTGGAACAAGCACGATGGCGACTTTGTTTACAACGCGGAGCTGACCACCTATATCCCCTCCGGAGATCGTGCGGAAGCCGAGATAACGCTGCAGCAGACGGTCGCTCCGGTTACCGATGATGCCGGCATCCTGATTACTGCACCGGCGGTAGCGGAGGGAAGTGATCTCGAAATCAGCATTGATCTGTCCAATGCGGCAGATGACCCCAACTGGACGCTGATTGACGGCCTGCTCTACGTTACGCTCGACGAGCCGGTTGATATGCAGGGTGGTGTGTTGCAGGACGAGTCCGGTAACCCCCTGTCTCTCACGGCTGTGTCGGGTATCGAGGGGGTGCCGGATGGCAGCTACTACGTGCTGGATGTTTCCGCCAGCGGGAACAGCGCGAACCTGCGCTACACCCCGGTGAACCAGCATGTCAGCGGGTCCATCAGCCTTGACGTGGTGGCCCGTGGGCAGGAGCTGGACTCAAGCCTGGTCAAGACGACCACTACGACGGCAACGGCCACCATTGAACCGGTGAACAGCGGCTACGACTTCACCGTGACGGATACCACCGGCAGTGAGAATACCTTTGCGCAGGCGCAGACGGATAAGTCGAACGTCATCCAACTGCAGGTGACCGACGGCGGCCTGGTAGACGCGGACGGCTCCGAGAGTGTAGGGACCATCCTGCTCAATGGGCTGCCAAACGGGTTCCTCGTGTATGTCGGCAGCAGTGCGGCGGACGCGACCCTGGCCAGCCTGGGCAGCAACGCCGGTGCCAGTGCTGACGGCAGCAACACCTGGTTGCTGGGTGAGGGTGAGCTGCCTGCGTATATCGGCATCATGCCCCCGGCCCACTGGAGCGGTACGCTGGACGAACTGCGCCTGATCGTGAATAGCCAGGAAGCGGCCCTTAGTCAGGTCGCTGCGACTGAACGGGAGTTCTCCCTGACCGTCGAGGCCGTGGCTGAGGGGCTGGAGTTGACGCCGACACCCAGCTTCGGCGCCGAGGGCGATATCATCAAACTGAACCTGAACACGGAGATGAACGACATTGTTCAGGCCGGTGCTGACGACTCTTCGGTTGAAACAATCACCCTGCAATTCAAGGGGATGGGTGAACATGCGGCTTTCTATCTGGATGATGTGCTGATCAGTGGCGGCCCCAACGTCAGCTACGCCGGCGGCATTTACACCATTGAAGGGCTAACGCAGGAGCAGGTCGACAGCCTCGGTTTTGTGCAGAGTGCCGATGCCCTTGGCAATGTTGAGGTGAGAGGGCGCACGGTCGAAAGTGCGAATGGCGATGCGTCTGAGTGGACCCACGATGAGTCCGCTACTTGGGCATCCATCAGCACCAACATCTCGACGCAGTACGGTACGACGGAAGATGATCAATTGCTGTGGACCGGATCGCTGGTCAATGGTCGTAGTGGCGAGGACACTATCCAGCTGCGTTTCAACGAGTCGGTCGATGGCACCGATTTGGGCAATTACGCACGCAACATCGAGTCTATCGATCTGACCGGTATGGGCACTAATACCATTGTTGATCTCGGTGTTCAGGATGTGCTGGATATGACGGATGGCAATAACAAGCTTACCATCGGGGGAGATGCTGGTGATTCGGTAGCTCTAACCGGAGGGGAATGGAGTGCCGGTAGTGTTAATGGTAACTACACCCTTTATACCGGTACCTTAGGCAACGATACGGTCGTGCTTGAGGTACAGACCGCTTTGCTGATCGATTAACCGGTGTCGTGCTGATCCCGCCCTCAGTCCTGGTGGGCGGGGTCAGTCTTGTGCAGGCTGTGCTTGTTTGGGAAATGATCGTATATGCACCCGAAGCTTTTTTAAGTCGGGCGATGTCTTTGCCTCAAGGAGGAGAGGTTTGCTCTAGAGTAAAAATATGATCAGGAGTCTTGAGTGTGTTTTCCGATAATGTTTTTTGGCGACAATAGTGGCTGGAAAAATCTCACCGGACGTGTTGTATGGATTTACTCAAGGACAAAAGAATACTGGTGGTCGATGATGCAGAAGCCGAACGGATGCTGATATCGACTTATCTTCAGCAGCGACTCACAGCCATTAAGTTCATTTGATATCCAACGGCAAAATTCCTATCCGTTCAAGGAAAACTGAAGCATATTCCGCTTGATTGAAATTTGCGCTTAATGCTTCAGTTTACTTGGCTATCAACTGCTTGCTGCAAGGCTTTGCTGATGTAAATCCGTGCTGGTCAGCTGTCGGATCAGTGCCAGCAGCTGGTCACTGCCCGCCGGGCGCAGCAGTTCAGCCGCAAAGCAAAACTGGTGGCCAGGTTGTGCCGGTCGTGATGCATAGAGTATGACTGGCGCCGGAGTGGAGCAAATGACTACGGCCTTGAGCAGGTCCCAACCGTTGCCGTCCGGCAGATCCATTTCGGTGATCACCAGGTCAAAAGTGGCCTGCCGCAGCATTTGACGAGCCTCCTGGATGTCGGCACTGATGAGTACATCTACACCATAGCCCAGCAACAATTCCGCTATGCCTTCTGCGCTGGCCGGGTTTGGGTCAACCAGCAGGACGTTCAAGCCTTCTCCATCCCAGTCCAGTGTATGGCACTCAAGGTATGGCTCGGGGGCTTCAGCCGGTAACTGCAGATCTATATCGAAGTGGAAATCAGCCCCGCCACCGAGGTTCGGTTGATATTCCAAGTGGCTGCCCATCTGGCGCAACAGCTCGCTAATGATCATAAAGCCTAAGCCGTGACCACTGTTGGCATGTTGACCTTGGGTGCGCATGTCCGGCATGCCAGGGCCATCGTCCTGTACCCGAAACCTGAGTCGGTGGTGCCGGGCTTTTTCAGAGGGCAGCTTGCCTACACTCAGGGTGATAGTGCCTTGCCGGGTGAACTTGGCGGCGTTGCTCAGCAGGTTGATCAGTACACGTTGTAATTGGTTGAAGTCAGCCTGGATGATGGTGGGCAGGTCCGGCTCCAGGTTCAGCTGCAATCGGTTCCCCTGTGCATCGGCCAGGGACTTGGCCTGCTCGCTCAGCTGCTGCAAAAAGTGGTAGGTATAACCTGGCTCGGGGTGGAGGCTCTGTTCACGGTCCTGATGGGTGGCGTAATCCAGTAGCTGGTCCACCAGCGCCAACTGGTAGCGCACGTTGAGCTCGATAGTCTGTTGGGGCGCTTGTTTTCCGGCGTTGCCACTTCCGATCTGTCTGACCTCATTCAAAATATGCTGCATGGGGGAACGCAGATCATGGCTGATTTGTGCCAGGAGTTGTCTATAAGCAGACAGTCGTGCTTTCAGTTGCCCGTTGTGGCCAAGGGTACGCCGGAGATAACGCTGGCTGGCTATTGCTGTCAGAATGCGGTGGTAGAAATAGGTCGCGAGTAACAGTGCGAGAGCGGCGCCGGCCAGCTTGAGTGTCAGTATCCAGTTGAATGTTGGGTGATAGGCCAGTTTAACAAGCCACTGATTATTGGGCAGGTCAATACGCGCCTGAGCATGTTGAGCAGGCAAACGCTCGGTATTGCTGAGTATGGCGGGCGTCTGAGCATCAGTCTGGACCTGGAACAGAATGTCGAAGTCCTGGTAGCGCTCGAGCAGCGACTCGACCAGTTTCGGGAACTGATAGACAATCGAAACGAACCCCCAGAAGCGTCCTTGCTCATACAAGGGCAGGCGTGCAATAACGCCTTGACCCCCTTGAATCAGATTATAAGGGCCGGTCACGGTCAGCTGTCGGCTGTCACGTGCCAATTCGGCATCCTCCACCCGTAGTGGATCCAGAAACATGTTATGGCCTATGGCGTCGGCATTGTATATCAGCGGCTCAATCTGCTGTACAACTCCATCGGGCATGATGGCAACGTTCAGAATACTGGTGTTACTGGCACGTATATTCTGGATCAAAGAGGGCAAGCCTTCGATGTAGCCATCTTGCTGTAAAGCCAGCTCACCAATGCCGTACAGGGCAATCGTTGAATTATGGATTCTGTCCGACAGGCGTTCTGCCAACGAGAGGGTAATGCACTGAAGGAGGCCTTCACGTTGCTGCTCACGCAGTTGTTCACTGCAGAATATCCAGAATCCCAGCAGTGCGGCGGTCAAGGCTGTCATCAGTATCAAATAAATGCGGTATTTCTGGTTCATATCCATATTCACAGAGAGATGGGGGAGCCTCAGGAGGCATAGCATCACTGCTTGTGATGGTATCAGGAGCAGTCCTTTAAAAGGATACAGCAATGTCTGTTGTGAACACCCGATGCTCAGGTGTTTGGGAACACGAATCTATGGGCTGTGGTGACATCATGACGTATACAGGGCGAATTGGCAGCCATTGGGGTTGAGAGCCTGACAAGGCTTGCGCCTGGTTTCAATATGAATGGTGACGGTGCTGGCTGTTGTAGCCGCCAGCCAACATACTTTGGTACTCCTTATTTTGACCCGTCAAGCGATGATACATGGCATCGTCTTATAGAGCAGCCGCTCGACTGCTCCAGGTACGAATAGATCCGCTCAGCGGCTCGGGCGGCCTTCCACAGCCTCACTGACCCGTTTCGCCTTGCGCCGGTCGAGCAGGTCCCTGGCGCTGACCAGAAAGATGCCCAGCAGCACCAGGCTGCCGCCCGTGATGAAGTTGGCGGTGAGCACCTCATCCAGAATCAGCACGCCGAATACCACCCCCAGCAGCGGGGTGATGAACACGAAAGTGGCCATGCGTGAGGCCAGGTAGCGCTTGAGCAGCCAGAACCAGGTCAGGTAGCTGGCCAGCGCGATCAGTACGGCCTGGAACGCCATGTTGAGGCTGGTTTCCGGTGTCCAGTTCATTGTGCCGTTACCCATCAGGAAGGCGGCGCTGATCAGCAGCAGGGCCGCTATCGCCATCTGGTAGAACAGGGTTTTTACGGCAGGGGCCTCCGACAGTTTCGAGCCGCGAATGACCACCGTGGTAAAGCCCCAGGTCGCCCCGGCCGCCAATGCATAGGCATCCCCCAGCAGGCTGGTACCCTCGTTGTTGCCTGAACCGCCCAGGAAGGCGATACAGACACCGGTGAAGGCGAGAGCGATGCCGCCCCACTGAATGCGGCTCAGGCGCTCGTCCGGGTGAATAAAGTGCATCCCCAGCGCGGTGAAGATCGGTGATGTGTAGAGAAAGACCACCATGTGTGAGGCGCTGGTGTGGACCAGTCCTTCACCGACAAACAGAAACTCGATGCCGAACATCAGACCGGCCAGCAAGCCGGCCTTCAGGGTGCCGTCGCTGAACAGCTTCAGGCCTTCGCTGCGCAGCATCAGCAACAGCAGCACGGTGGCGGCAAACGCCGACCTGAGACCAATCTGCAGGGTTGGCGCGATATCGTTGGCGGCCAGCTTGATGGCGATTTGCTGGAATCCCCAGCCAAGGCAAAGTATCAGCAGTATGCTGACGGCAAAGAGATCGAGGTGACGTCGTTGAGGGTGCATGGGGGTTCCTGACAGGTATTTTTATAAGTGTAATCAATGTTACAGTCAGTCCGGTCCATTTGCATCTGATCCTTTCCCATGCACAGTTGCTCGACCTGCCTTACGTCCTGATCCATGCTTCACATAAATCCCCCGGCGGCTTTGAACGACAGGTCGAGCATGATGAGATCGCCAAAGGCTCAATATCGGTTGTCATTTAAACTGTGACACTATGCCACATCCCTTGAGGGAACTTTTTTA
The DNA here is from genome assembly GCA_963676805.2 of uncultured Marinobacterium sp. Taxonomy (GTDB): domain Bacteria; phylum Pseudomonadota; class Gammaproteobacteria; order Pseudomonadales; family Balneatricaceae; genus Marinobacterium. The sequence continues at coordinate 274,967 of CAXXYA010000002.1, forward strand.
AATAAAATGGCGCCACTTCAAAATCAGGGAGTGGCGCCATGGAGTTATTACAAAAAGGTGGTGCAGTTATATGGATACTGCTGGCGTATTCGGTCATCGGTCTGGCTATTGTTGTATCCGGCTATCTGCGCTTTATTACTCGACGCCAACCCGATTTTAATCGTGCTCTTCCCCAGGACCCGGCCTGTGAATACGGCCGTATTTTCAGTCGTCTGATGTCGGCGCAGCAGGCCGGTATGGATCAGGCCTCTCTGCGTGCGCTGGCTCTGCGTCTGATCGATGCTCATATCCGTTACTTTGAAAAAGGTCTTAAAACCCTGAGCCTGCTGGCCAATACGGCGCCATTAATGGGGCTTTTGGGCACCATTATCGGCATGATTTCAGCATTTAGAGTCATCGAGGCTGAAGGGGCGGGTGTTGATCCGCAGCTGCTGGCGGGTGGAATCTGGGAAGCGATGCTGACCACCGGCGTTGGTCTGGCGGTTGCTCTGCCGCTGCTGCTGTTCCTGCATTCTCTGGAGGCGCTGATCGAAAAACGCCACTGGCAGCTTTATGTGGCCGTTTCCGAGGTGATTCACGAACCGGTTGAAAACGAAAACGTCTGACTCTGGTTGTCGCCATGCAATATTATCCCCGCAAGCAGTATTCAAACCAGAGTGTCAATATAACACCGTTGATCGATATCGTTTTCCTGTTGCTTGTGTTCTTCATGCTGACTTCTCATTTCATGAATGAGAAACAGTTTGAAATAGCGCTTCCCGATGCGGAAAGCGGTCAGGAAAAAAATACAGATCAGACGGAGTTGATCACTATAAAACCCGGTGGTGACGTATTTAGGGGGGAGCAGCTCCTCGCTGCCGAGCAGCTGCAGGCCCTGTTGGTGCGCATGGCCCAGGATGAGCAGCCACTGCTGCTGAGAGTTGACGAGAGGGCAAGCTTCGCACCGGTCATGGCGTTGATGGATCAGGCGCGACAGCTGGGCGTGCCGGCCATCGGCTTTGCCGTGCAAGAACCGACAGGCAGTCGTTGACCATGTTCGTGCGCGGCCTGCTGCTCTCCTGTCTGGCACATTTGGTGCTGGCCTGGGGGCTTTGGCAGGGCGAGTGGATGGCCGACCCTGTCGGGCCTTCTTCCGGGATGAAGGAGGCGGTCTTTGTTGCCCTGTTTCAGACGGCTACGCCCGTGAACGCGCGACAGGCGGATACGCCGCCCGTGGCGAAGGCTCCTCTGCCGCCCGAACCGGAGCCCGCGCCTGCAGCGGTAGTGGCAGACCCGGCCCCGGTCGCTGCCGCCGTATCAGTTCCTGTGCCCAAGGCACGGGCCGTTCCTCAGTCACGGCATACACCGGTCAGGCGCGCCGAGCCCTCTCCAGCCCCCGTACAGCAACCGGTCACGACGGCTTCCGGCACCGGGGCGGGTCGAGCCGAGCCTCAGGCAATACGGCCGACATCCCCCGATGCTGCGGCCGGCCAGGGAACCGCCGTCGCCGCTACAGCCGCCGTTATCAGACCTGCGGCTCCTTCCAGGCCCAGCTACGCGCAGCGTCTGACCCGACGAATCGAACAGTACAAGACCTATCCGCGACGCGCCCGGGAACGGGGGCTGTCCGGTGAAGTGCGTTTCAGCGTCCGGGTGGATGACGCGGGCGAGATGCTGGCGTTCCACTGGCTGGAGGGGCATCAGGCATTTCGCCGCTCGACGCTGCAGGCGGTACGTCGCGCCTTGCCCTATCCGCCGGACGCGGGGCAGGCGCCGGTCAGTATTCAAATTCGCATGATCTATTCGCTTCAGGACAGGATATAAGCATGAAAGGAACCAACAAGCTGTGGGCTGCCATGTTGCTGGCCGGGATGACGGCGACCGCTGTACACGCCGAAGAGCAGGTGATCCGGGTGTACTCGTCGACCATCGAAGATCGCTTCGGCGAAGACAGAACCCAGCCCAGTTCCACGGTGTCGCTGTCGCGGGAAGAGATCGAGCAGCAGCATGCCCAGAACCTTCAGCAGGTATTGCAGGCGATCCCCGGCATCACCACGGATCAGTCCGGCGGCGAGGATATCAAGATCAAGATCCGGGGGGTCGAGAATCAGCGCTACATGGGTGAGCCGCCGGGCGTGGTGATCGTGATTGACGGTGTGCCGGTGTTCGAGCGGACCGGCAAGGTCAATATCGACCTGGATAACATCGAGTCCATCGATGTGGTCAAGGGCGGGGCCTCCTATCTGTTTGGGGAGGATGCGCTGGCCGGTGCCGTCATCATCAAGACCAAGCGTGGTTATGCGCAGCAAGGCGTTTCGCTGGAGCATGAGCGCGGCAGTTTCGGCTATGAGCGCTCCGTGCTGAGGGCCGGCGGCGGGACCGACAACCTGCAGGCGCATGTTCAGTACGCCGACCGCAGCAGCGATGGCTTCTATGCGCTCGGTGACAGCTGGGCAGAAACCCTGTCGGGCAACATCACCTGGTATCCGGATGAGGTCAGCGACCTGAGTTTCGGCTTCGAAAAATCGGATCGCTATCGGGACCGCAACGGCTCGGTCAAGGGCGAAACCCAGGCAGACACCGACCCCGAGGGGAATACCGCGTCGCGTGACTACACCCGCAACTTCGATGTGGACCTTGAACGTCTCAATCTGGCGTATTCACGAGAGTTGAACGATAACCTGAGCCTGCGTGGCCTGGTCTATCAGTACACCGACGACACCAGCTACTGGTCAGGCCCGATGAGCTATGATGGCACGGGGGCGCGCACCACGGCGGCGGATGATTACAAGTATGATTCCGATTATGCCCAGACCCAGCGTGGCCTGAAACTGGAGCTCAACCACAGCGGCGACCGCCTGGGGACACTGCTGGGGCTGGATCTGCGCCGGGACCGCACGGACAATGAAGTGCGCGCGCTGAGGGACTATCGCAACTTTTCGCGGGGCGCGACCACGGCCGCGGGCACCCTGCTCAGCGAGGATGAAGGCCAAACCGACACCCGGGCGCTGTTCGTGGAGCTCAAGTATCAACTGGCGCAGGACACCACGCTGACTGCCAATGCCCGCCATGACCGGATTGAGGTTGATTACCGGGATCACCTGAGCGATACCCGTGCCGACAAGGCCTTCAATGTCAATTCCTGGCGTCTGGGGCTGACCCACGACCTGACCCCCAGTTCTACGCTGTTTGCCAGTGCTTCCACCGGTTTCAGAACACCGACGCTGTCGCAGCTGTACCGCACCGATCTCAGCGGCGACCAGGCGGTCGCCAACAATCCGGACCTGGAACCCGAAGAGTCGCTGACCTACGAGCTGGGTCTGCGTCATCTCTTCAATCTGGGGGGCTGGCCCAGTGCGCTCAGTGCGTCAGTGTTCCAGGTCGAACGTGATGACTTCATTCTCGACACCAGTGGTCAGTACAGTCCGAACAGCGCCAGTTATGACGTGACGGGCGAAGCGGCCATTTACGATAATATCGGCGGCACACGAACACGCGGTTTCGAGCTCCAGCTGACCACCGAGCCGCATCAGGACTTTGCGCTCGACCTGTCCTATACCTGGCTGCACTCCGTCTTTACCCGCTACGACGATTTCTATCAGGCGCTGGGCAACCCCTACGGGCGCTTCGGCTATGTCGACCCGGCCAGCTTCAATGATCCGGCCAACAGCTACACTCTGGTGCACTATGACAACACGGGCAACCGGGTGCCGCGGGTATCCCCTCACCAGATCAATGCGCGGCTGCATTGGTTCGGCATCGATAACCTGAAACTGACCACCGAGGTCGATTACCGTTCCACCGCCTGGGCCGATGAGATCAATCAGGAGAAGTGGGCCGGACGCACGCTGGTGAACCTGATGGCCGAGTACAACCTCAGGGTTGGCAGCGGTGAGCAGGACAACATTCAGCTGTTCATGCGCATCGATAACCTGTTCGACAAGGAGTATTGGGTCATCGCCCGCGGTGTTAACGACAGCAACGGCAGCCCGGCCACCGGTATGGAATATGACGGCGTCTACAACGCCGAAGACCTGTCCATCGTTCCGTCCACCGGTCGCCGCTGGCAGGCCGGTGTGCGCTATCGCTTCTGAGGAACCTGAGCATGTTGTCGAGAGTATTGACCGGCCTGATGCTGTGTCTGTGGGCAACGGCGGCCAGTGCGGCCGATGTGGTGCTGCTGACCACCGACTTTGTACTGGGCAAAAAGCTGGATCAGGTAGCCCGGGCGGCCGATGCCGAAGGGGTGTCTCTGCACTGGCTTGATGTCAGTAATACAGACGCCGAGGGGCTGGCGGCGGCCATACAGGCGGCCAGACTGATTGTCGTGGATGCGCCCCGTCAGGAGGATATCGCCGAGGTCGAGAGCCGAGCCGGTGAATACTGGCGTCGCTTTGCCAGGCCGGTGGTGCATATCAACCGGATGAACTGGATGAGCCGGCTGAGGGCCGAACGGATCGAGTCAGACTTTGCCGAGCGCCTCTACGCCTATTATCTGGGCGGACGCGAGCAGAACAGGGCCTACCTGGCTCAGTTCCTGGCGCTCTGGCTCAAGGGCGAAGACTGGACGCAGGTGCCCGATGCCGTGCCGATGCCGGAGGGCGCCATCTACCACCCGGATGCGCCGGGTGAGCTGTTTACCGACCTGGCCAGCTACCTGTCATGGTGGCAAGCGCGCATGGGCAAGGAGTGGCAAGGGTTGCCGGTGATCGGCATGGAAACCAGCTCAAGCTATATCGCCGATGCGCAGAACCGCATGCTGGATGAATTCATTCTGGGTGCTGAAGCACGTAGCGCCGTGCCCATCGTCTACTACCGCGATGCACGCAGCCTGACGCCGCCACGCCGTGAAGGTCGTTCCGGCGGTGGGCGTCCGGAAGCTGGTCGACCGGGAGCCGGCAAGCCGACGGCTGTGGCCGAGCAGGGCGAGCCGGTCATCGAGCGCAATCCGGGCGATTTCCCCAATCCAAAGGAACTGGCGCCGCACCAGCTGGACGAGCCGCTGATCACGTTGGACGAGAACCTGATCGTCGACGTGATGACCGTCAACACCTTTCTCGGTGTAGGGCCGGACCAGCGGCTGGCGCGCTACCGGGCGCAGAATATGCCGGTACTGAACGTGATCAACTACCGCAACGGCAACCGCGAAGAGTACCAGGCCGATCTGGCCGGTATCAGTACCTTCTACATCCCGTTCCGGCTGTCGGTGGCGGAGTACATCGGCATTCAGGACCCGGTAGTACTGTCGACCAATGAGGGCGGCGAGATGGTGCCGATGCCGGAGCAGCTCGATCTGCTGTTGGGCAAGGCGGTCAAGCTGGCACAGCTGAAACGCAAGGCCAATGCCGACAAGCGGCTGGCCCTGGTGTTCTGGAACACCCCGGCCGGGGAGCAGAATATCAGTGCGTCCAACATGAACGTGCCGCGTTCGGTGGCCAAGCTGATCGAAGACCTCAAAGCCGAGGGCTATCGGCTGGAGAGCCGTGACGAACAGGCGCTGATCGACAGCTTCGGTACGCTGTTGCGGCCTTTCTACCGTAAAGAAGCGTTACAGGAACTGACGGCGACCGAACACTGGGCCTTTATGCCGCTGGCGGACTATCAGCGCTGGTTTGAGGCGCTGCCGGCCAGTGTGCGCAGCGAGATCACCGGGTTCTGGGGCGATGCGGACAGCAGTGGCTGGCTGGTGGAAAAGGACGGGGAAAAGGGCTTTGCCATCCCGCGCATTGAGGCCGGCAATCTGGTGATCCTGCCGCAGCCCAAGCGCAGCGACCGGCCCGGCGACGAACGCGAGAAGGACCTGTTCCACGACACCAAGGTGCCGCTGCACCATGGCTATCTGGCCACCTACCTGTGGTTGCGCGAAGGCTTTGGCAGCGATGCCATCATCCACTTCGGTACCCACGGCTCCCAGGAGTGGACGCCGGGCAAGGAGCGCGGACTCTGGGCCTATGATTATCCCAACCTGCTGGTGGGCAATACGCCGGTGCTCTACCCCTATATCGTCGACAACATCGGCGAAGCGATCCACGTCAAGCGCCGTGGTCGCGGTGTGGTGATCTCGCACCAGACGCCGGCCTTTTCCCCGGCCGGACTGGCACCGGAGCTGACGGCTTTGAATGACCTGCTGCGGGAATATCACGGCGTGGATGAGGGCATGGTCAAGGAAACGGCCAAGGCCAACATCATCGAAGCGGTGATCGAGCAGAACCTGCACAAGGACGTGGGGCTGGATGAGCAGGCCTGGCGGCAGGATTTCGAAACTCACCTGCGCCGGGTCGAGGACCATATCGAGCTGCTGGCCGGAGCCCTGCAGCCCCTGGGACTACACACCTTCGGCGACACCATGACGGACGAACATCGGGCGATGAACCTGATGCTGATCCTGCTCAAGCCACTGGCCGCCGAGCTGGGGATCGACAACCCGGATGCCCTGTTCGTGGCGGACTATGAGCAGATCAAGCAGACCGAGCCCTACCGCTTCGTACTCACGTATGTGGTACAGCAGGCCGCAACGGATGCCCTGCCGCCGACGCAGCAGCAGCTGGTCAGGGAAGCACGTCAGCTGGCGGACAACTACGCCGCTGAAGCGGAAACCCGGGCGCTGATCACCGGTCTGTCCAGCGGATTCATCGATCCGAGCTATGGTGGCGATCCGATCCGCAACCCCGATGCGCTGCCGACCGGGCGCAACATCTACGGTTTCGATCCCAATCGGGTGCCCACCAAGGCCGCCTATGATGCCGGGGTGAAGGCGATGCAGGAGCTGATCGACAACTACAAGGCGCAGCACGGACGTTATCCGCAGAAGCTGACCTTCACGCTCTGGAGTACCGAGACCATGCGTCATCTGGGCATGCTGGAGGCGCAGATCTTCTGGGCATTGGGGGTGAAGCCGGTTTGGGATCGCGGTGGCCGGGTGATCGCTATTGAGGCGATTCCGCAGCAGGAGCTGGGACGTCCGCGCATCGACACTGTGATTTCCCTGACCGGGCTCTACCGTGACCAGTTCCCGGTGGTGATGGAGCGTTTTAATGAAGCAGTGACGCTGGTGGCGGCGCTGAAGGAGCCGAAAGAACTCAACTTCGTCCGTGCCAACACCGAGCGTATCCGTGCGGAGCTGCTGGCGCAGGGCATTCCAGCCGAGCAGGCGGAAAATCATGCGCTGACCCGGGTGTTCGGCACCGAAAGCGGCGACTACGGCACCAAGCTGCCCGAGGCCACGCTGGGATCGGACCAGTGGGAGGAGGGCGACGGCAAGCTGGAGGAACTCTATCTGTCGCGCATGTCCTGGGCCTACGGCCCCGACACCAGCCAGTGGAGCCGCAAGCTGACCGACGCCGAAGGCAAGGTGGTCAACACCTACGCTCAGCACCTGAAAGGCACCGACGCGGCGGTCTTCTCGCGCTCCTCCAACCTGCGCGGACTGCTGGATACCGATCATCCGTTCGAGTATCTGGGCGGCATCTCCATGGCGGTGAAATACCTGGATGGCGAGGCACCCCAGCTGTACATCTCCAACATGCGCGACCCGCGCAAGGCACGGTTGCAGGATGCGGCCAATTTCATGGCGATGGAGCTGAGGTCGGTCTACCAGCATCCGAACTGGGTCAAGGAGATGATGCAGGAGGACTATGCCGGCACCCTGAACATGCTGAAGACGATCAACAACTTCTGGGGCTGGCAGGTGATGGATCGCAATGTGGTCAGGGACGACCAGTGGCAGGCCTTCCATGAGGTGTACGTCAAGGACAAGTACGAACTGGGGCTGCGCGAGTGGTTCGAACAGTCCAACCCCACGGCGCTGGCGCAGATCAGCGAACGCATGATCGAAGCGATCCGCAAGGGTTACTGGGAGGCCAGTGATGAAACCCTGCGTGAGCTGGTCGAGGTGTATACCGAGATTGCGGCCAAACATGACGTCTACACCGAAAACCGCACCTTTGCTCAGTTCGTGGCCGACAAGGCGGCGGGCTATGGCATCAGTGCCGCACCGGCGCCGGATCAGGCCAGCAGTGCCGCTACGCCACCGCCGGAAGGCGCCAATGAACCCCAGCCTCAGGGCGAACAGGTCAGCGGCCAGAAACTGGAAGAGGTGAACCAGGAGGTGCGGGACAGTCCGCTGGACTACTGGCTGTTTGTGCTGCTGCTGCCGATTGCGGCCGGATTCTGGCATCAGGGCCGCCGCGCCCGTGCCTGATGTGAGCCTGACGAGAACATGATCAAAGGAATCGAATGAGATGAATCAACTGGAACAATGGCTGTACAGCATCACCGGCATCTTCCTGACCCCGGTGTTGCTGGTGCTGATACTGATGTTTGTCTATGCCCTGTTCATGCTCGGGCAGTTCCTGATGGAGTACCTGCAGCGTCGCACCCGGCCCGAACGCACCGGGCCGCTGACACGGGTGGCCCGGCGGCATGGCCGGGTGGATCAGGAACAGCTGGAGCTGGCGCTGCTGAAGCAGACCGAGTGGCCGCGGCTGATCAACCGCATCGCGCCCATGCTGGGGTTGATCGCCACCATGATCCCGATGGGGCCTGCGCTGATGGCGGTGGCGGCCGGCAACACCCAGAGCATGGCCGACAATCTGGTGGTGGCCTTCTCGGCGGTGATCATCGCGCTGCTGGCAGCGTCGGTCAGCTACTGGATTCTGTCGGTACGCAAGCGCTGGCTGCTGGAGGAGTTGCACCAGCTGCTGAGCCAGCAGGAGACGGCATCGGTGCCGCTCAAGGAGGCCGCATGACGACGCAGCGCCGCCCCCTGTCGATTCTGAATGACGACGAGGAAGATCCGATCACCAGCGTGGTTAATCTGATCGACGTGTTTCTGGTGATCATCGCCGTGCTGCTGATCGTCATTATTCAGAACCCGCTCAATCCGCTGACCAGCGATTCGGTGGTGGTGGTGAAGAACCCGGGGCAGGACAACATGGAGATGATCGTCAAGGAGGGCGAAACGCTCAAGCACTACACCTCTTCCGGCGAGGTGGGCGAAGGTGAGGGGGTGAAGGCCGGCATCACCTACCGGCTGCAGGACGGCTCCATGGTGTATGTGCCCGAGGGGTGAACCAGCAGTGCCAGTTGCCGGGCAAGCTGAGCGGCCGCAGCTTTGACCGTCGGGCTGAGCATCGCGTCCGGCGACGCCTGCGGCGGTCTGATGCAGATGCCGTACAGCTGAAGCCGAGGGGGCAGGGCGTTGAGGCTCTGCCCCAGGCGCAGGGTCTCGGCCAGGCCGAAGCCATGTGTGGAGGCGTTGTCATGCCGACGCAGCGATCCGGACGTCAGCTCCAGGCAGGTTCCGAGCGGGTGCTCTTCGCTGTGCACGGCATCGATCAGGATGACCTGCGCATGGCCCTGCATCCGCTCGATCAGCTCCACGCCGGGCCGGTCCAGGCTCAGCAGCTGTACCCCGGATGGAAGCGTCATTCGTTGCAGCTGCTCGATCACCTCCCAGCCTATGCGGTCATCGCCAAAGGGCGAGCCGATACCGATAATCAGCAGCGCCTGTTCAGATGGCGGGCAAGCGCTCATGATTCCACCTTCTCCAGCGTCAGAAAGTGGGTGGCGCAGGAGATGCAGGGGTCGTAATTGCGGATCACCTGCTCGGCCCTGAGTCTCAGGGCCTCTTCGTCATGGTCCAGCCCGAATGCGGTCAGCGAGCGGTGCAGGTCGGCCTCAATGCGGGCCTGGTTCTGGCTGGTGGGCGGGACGATACGGGCGGCTTTGATCAGCCCTTTCTCATCCAGCTGATAGCGGTGCCAGAGCAGACCACGCGGGGCTTCGCTCATGCCGCAGCCGGTGCCGGGCTCGAGCGGCAGGGCGGTATAGGGGGCTTCCGGGTAGTCGTAGGCCTCCAGCCGCTGAATCGCCTCATGCAGCACCAGTTCAATTTCCAGTGCTCGGGCGATCAAACTGTGGAACATATTGCTGGACGGCAGTGCCAGGCCGATCTCGCTGATACGTTGCTGCAGAAAGTCGGGCAGCTGGGGGTGGTTGATATTCAGCCGCGCCAGCGGTCCGGTGAGGTAGGGCTGGCCATCGAGATCGGACCAGAGTGCGGTGGAGTCCGGCTTGTGGCTTTCATGGAAATGCTGCTCGAACTGGTCGGCGCTGAGGCTCAACCCTGTGCTGGTGCGGATCTCGCCGCTTTCCATGGCGTAGCTGTCCGGGTGATGCAGGGCGACGCAGATGAAGGTCTGGGGATCGTCCGGCAGCGGCAGGCCGGCGCAGAACCGGGTCAGTTCGCCGGCATCCTGTTGGGCCGCTTTCAGCCTGTCGACCAGTTCCGCGACCTCATCGAGGGCCGGTGCATGATGGAAGCCGCCGAGACGGGCGCCCACCGGGTGGACCGAGCGGCCGCCGAACAGCCGGATCAGGGCGTTGCCCAGTCCCTGCAGCTTCAGGCCGCGCTTGACCTCGTCAGGGTGCTGTTCTGCCATGGCGATGGCATTGTCGAAACCGAGAAAGTCCGGCAGCGCCAGCAGGTGGATATGCAGCGCATGACTCTGCAGCCACTCGCCGCAGTAGAAGAGGCGGCGCATTCGTTGCACCCAGGGCGAGGCCGTTTGCCGTGACAGCGACTCCAGCGCGTTGAGCGCGCTGACCTGATAGGCCACCGGGCAGATGCCGCAGATGCGGGCGACGATATCGACCACTTCTTTCGCCTCTCGTCCTTCCAGGAACTTCTCGAAATAGCGCGGCGGCTCGAAAATCGACAGCCCCAGCTCGACCAGCTGACCATCGTTGATCTCCAGCCGAAGCGAACCCTCGCCCTCGACGCGGGTCAGGGCTGGAACATCGATGCGGATACGGCGGCTAGTCATCCTGATCTCCTGCCGATTGATCTTTAGCTGTCGAACGGTAAAAGACGCGTCCGGCCTGCAGAAACGCCGGCGCCTGGGAGTTGATCAGCAGAAAACGGCGGGCGATGGCGTCGGGCAGAAGGCCAAGACCGGCGAAGCGACGGGCCAGGGTGTCGGTCTGCGCCGTTTCGCTGGGGCCATAGCAGCCGTAGCAGTCGCGGCCGAAGCGGGGACAGAGGGCGCCGCAGCCGGTGCGGGTCACCGGCCCCATGCAGGGCAGGCCCTGGGTGACCATGACGCAGACCGCCTGCTGGCGCTTGCACTCCAGGCAGACCCGGTCGCGGTCGTCCACCGGTGCCACCCCGAACAGCAGGGCGCGCACCGCCGCCAGTATCTGGGCGCTGCTGACCGGGCAGCCCCAGAGCTCCAGATCCACTTTCACTTCGGCGGCGATCGGTTTCACATCCTTCAGCGTGTGGATGAATTCGGGGCGGGCATAGAGGGCGTCGCGCCACTCATCATGGTTGCCGTCCAGGTTACGCAGCGCCTGCAGCCCGCCACTGGTGGCGCAGGCGCCGATGGACACCAGATAACGGCTGTGGGCGCGCACCTGGCGGATACGCTCCCGCTCGTCGGGGGTCGACAGGCTGCCCTCGACAAAGGCGATATCCACATCGGCGGTGGCATCGCTCATGCCCGCTTCAAGAAAGTGCAGAATCTCGACCTGCTCGTTCAGCTGCAACAGCGCTTCACCCAGATTGAGAAAGGCGAGCTGGCAGCCGTCGCAGGAGCTGAACTTGTGTACGGCGATACGGGGCCTGTTCATCAGCTTCTTCATTAAACGCCCTCCAGCCCCAGGCGGTCGCGCAGCCGGGGGTAGGGCATCACCGGGCCGTCGCGGCAGATGAAATCGGCACCGAACTGACAGTGGCCACAGTGACCGCTGGCGCACTGCATGTTGCGTTCCATACTGAGCCAGATCGCCTCGGCGGGCACCTGTTGGCGGATCAGCTGTTCGGCGCTGGCCTGCATCATCGGCTCGGGGCCACAGCAGCAGACCAGGGTCTGTTCCGGCTTGAGCGGCAGGCGCTTGATCAGCTCGGTGACCCGGCCGCTGTACCAGGGCCAGCCCGGGGCGGCCACATCGGCGGCCATCAGCACCGTGGTGTTGGGCTGCTGTGCCCAGAACTCGTAACGGCTGCGCCAGAGCAGGTCGGCGGAGTGCTTGACCCCCTGAATGATATGGATGTGGCCGTATTTGTGCCGGTTGGCAAAGGCGTGCTCAATGATTGAGACCGCCGGCGCGCAGCCCAGCCCGCCGGTCACGACGCACAGATCCTGACCTTCGGCCTGCTGCAGTGGCCAGCCCCGGCCGAAGGGGCCGCGCAGGCCGATTCGGTCGCCGGGCATCAGTGCGGCCAGGGCGCCGCTGATGCGTCCCACCTTGCGAATGGTATGTTCCAGCACCGGCAGACCCTGCTTATCTGCGCTGATCGCCTTGAACGAGATCGGAATCTCGCCCACGCCGAAGCGGTAGAGCATGTTGAACTGGCCGGGCTGGATGCCAAGGCGCCACTGCTGTTCAGGATCGGTCAGGCGCAGCTGCAGGGTGAAGATGTCCTCTGTTTCCTGAATCCGGTGCAGGATCAGGGCCTCGGTGGGCAGGGCCGGGTTGGTCATGGCCGGTTTCCTGGCGAAAGGAAACAGACAGAAAGGGACGGTTCGAGCATGGCAGGCTCCGCAGCGGCATCTGTCTTACACGTTAGATGCGGATGCGGCAGGGGACAAGTTCGAGCAGTCGGGAATGTGGTGGCAAGTGATCGAGCGCAGGTAACAGTGCCCGCGCTCGGTCAAGAGGCATAGAGCAGGGATAGGTGCGAGTCTTCTCCCTGCTTGTGGCCTCAGAGGGCGGCGAGGTAGATGGCGGCGACCTCGTCGTCGGTCAGCTTGCGCGGGTTGGTCAGGCAGCAAACATCCTTCTGGGCGTTGCCTACCATGGTCGGAATATCCTCTTCCTTCACGCCCAGTTCGCTCAGGGTCTGCGGAATACCCACGTCATTGGACAGCTCCTCGATGGCATCGATTGCCATATAGGCGGCATCGCGCTCGGACAGGCCGTCGGTCACCTCACCCAGGGCTGCGGCGATGTCGGCGAAGCGCTCGGTGCTGGCCATCAGGTTGACGCGGCAGACATGCGGCAGCAGCAGCGCGTTGCAGACGCCATGCGGCAGGTTGTAGAAGCCGCCCAGCTGGTGCGACATGGCATGCACGTATCCCAGGCTGGCGTTGTTGAACGCCATGCCGGCCAGGTATTCCGCGTAGGCCATCTTGTCACGGGCCTCCATGTCATCGCCGCGGGCCACGGCCTTGCGCAGGTACTGGCCGATCAGGCTGATCGCCTGCAGGGCGCAGGCATCGGTGATCGGCGTCGCCGCGGTGGAGACATAGGCCTCGATGGCGTGGGTCAGCGCATCCATGCCGGTAGCCGCGGTCAGGGAGGGCGGCATGTCGACCATCAGTTCGGGGTCGTTGATCGCCACGTCAGGGGTAACGCGCCAGTCCACGATCGCCATCTTCACATGGCTGGAGCTGTTGGTGATGATGGTGAAGCGGGTCATCTCGCTGGCGGTGCCGGCGGTGGTGTTGATGGCGATATAGGGCGGCAGCGGCTGAGTCAGCTGGTCCAGGCCCTCGTAATCCTGAATCTGGCCACCGTTCGTCGCCAGGATACCGACCCCCTTGCAGCAGTCATGGGCACTGCCGCCACCCAGAGAGATCAGCATGTCACAGCCTTCACTGCGGTAAAGGGCGGTGCCTTCCTCCACGTTGTGGTCGGTGGGGTTGGGCACGGTGCCGTCATAGACCGCGCAGGGAATACCGGCTTCTTCCAGCAATTTGACGATGCGGGCGGTATAGCCGAGCTGGGTCATGCCGCCATCGGCGACCAGCAGCGGCTTCTTGCCGTTGAGCATCTGTACTCGTTCTGCCAGTGAGGCGAGACAGCCTTCACCCATCAGGGACACATTGGGGACGAAAAACGCTTCAATAGCCATGATCACTCTCCTTGGTTGGGGACGGCGCTGCTTGCACCGTTCCGCTTCTGATTGCGACCTCGGGGGAGGTGGATGGTTTCCTCGGATATGGGAAGGAGCCATCCAAAACGAGACATTACAGAGTTGCATGAAAAGTACCAGCGCCGGACGCCGGAATACACGGGATATCTGTTCAGTTAGTGTCCGTTGGCGTGTGTCCCATTTGTGCCAGCACTTGCAGCGGATCGATACCCACCGGGCACCAGCTGATGCAGCGGCCGCAACCGGTACAGCCGCTGCGGCCATACTGTTCGACCCAGCTGCCGAACTTGTGAGTCAGCCATTGGCGGTAGCGGCCTTTGGTGTCGGGACGGAAGCGATGGCCGTGGATGTAGCTGTGGCCTTCGCTGAAGCAGGAGTCCCACTGGCGCTGATGGTCGGAGCGTTTTCCGTCCAGCTCCGGCACCTCGCTTTCACTGAAACAGAAACAGCTGGGACAGACCGAGGTGCAGTTGCCGCAGCTGAGGCAGGCGTCGGCGACTTCGTCCCAGGCCGGATGCTGGCCTTGATGGATCAGCTTGGCCGGCTCGAAGGCGGGCAGTTGGCGTTGTTGGCGACAGGCCAGCTGATGCTGGGAGACAGCCTGCTCTCGGTGGCGCTGCGTTGAACGCTCCAGCGGGAGATGCTCCATCAACGCCTGTCCACGTTCACTGCCTGCCCGTACCCGGTAGCCGTGATCCAGTTCGATCAGGGCCAGGTCATGCCCGGTTTTGGCATCAGGGCCGTCACCGGTGCTGGCGCAGAAGCAGGTGTCCGCCGGGTGGGAGCAGTCCACGGCGATCAGCAGCAGAGAGGCGCGTCGTGTCTGGTAGTAAGGGTCATCTGCAAAGTGCCGGTCCTGCAGCGCCAGAGCCGCCAGGTCGCAGCCGCGCACGCCGATCACGGCGGTGGGGCTGGGCGAGGCGATCACCTCATGAAAACGGATGCTGCCGTCGGCGTTGAGCTCGGAGCGCCACAGGGTTTCGCGCGGGGTAAAGGTCAGCGGTTTCAGTGCCTGGGGGCCGTTGGCCCAGCTGAACAGGCGCGGGCTGTCGGTTCGGATCAGCCGATATTGGCCGGGCTGCTGGATTTGCTCGATACCGGCGGGCAGCTGATCGGGGTGGCGCAGCGGGCGGTAGAGAATAGCGCCATCAATCGCCTGGGGGCCGACCAGTGTATAGCCCTGCTGCTGGAGCAGGTCGAACAGGGCGGGCAGACATGAACGGGGCAGAAAATCCGCGGCTGGCATGAGGCATATCCACTTGGCTGTTTCCCTTACGTTAGGTTGAGGGCGGTGAGAACTCAAGCCTGGCCGGCTCTTCAGCAACCGCGAGACGGTTTCGCCCCTCCGATTTGGCGCAGTACATCGCCTGGTCGGCGGCACGTATCAGCGCATCGACAGTGCCGGCATGTTGCGGATAGGCGGCCAGCCCGATGGAGACGGTCAGGCGGGGGAGGCGATCCCCCGCATGGGTATAAAGCTTCAACTGACGGATCCCCTGCAGCAGGTCGCAGGCACGCTCCCGTGCGTGGATGAGGCTGGCTTCGGGCAGCGCGACAATGATCTCTTCGCCGCCAAAGCGACAGGCAATGTCGCTTTCGCGGACCTGCTCGGTGATAAAGTGAGCGATTCCCTGCAGGGCCTGGTCACCGGCCTCGTGCCCGAGGCTGTCGTTGAGTCGTTTGAAGTGGTCGATGTCGATCATCATCAGGCTCAGTGGCCGGTGATGGCGATCGCAGCGTGCCAGCTCAGGTGCCAGCCAGTTGTGCAGGTAACGGCGGTTGTACAGGCCGGTCAGCGGATCATGGCTGGCTTCCGCTATCAGCTGCTCCCGCAGTTGCAGGTTGGTCATGGCGAGCGAAAGGTGCTCAGACAGCATCTGCAGCACTGAGCCAATGGCGGTATTGTCGGTTGGCTCCGGACCCAGCAGGATGACGCCCAGCAGCTTGCGCCCGGATTTCAGGGGCAGGACGCGGTGAATGTTGCGCAGCCCTTCGGGATCGTAAAGTTTCACCTGCTCCCAGTGTTCGGACTCCTCTGGCAGTTCCAGACTGGCGGCGTAGTGCTCGCCAATCAGTGCAAAACGCCCCCAGTAGGTGAGCACCTCCAGTTTGCGGTCTCGGGTAAAGCGGCAGAGCACCCCCTCCAGCTGCGGCAGTTGGCGGGGCAGGTATTCTTCCAGAGCCGAAATGATCTCCTGCGTCGATTTGGCAGCGTGCAGACGGGCGTCCAGCTGGGCCATCAGGTTGATCATTTGATAACGCTCCTGCAGCTCGACCTGGACGCTTTTTCTCTCCTTTATTTCAGCGCTGAGCCGGCGGTTGCTGCGCGTCAGCATCTGGTTCGAGTAGGTCAGGCGGCTGGACCAGTAGCGAAACAGGTAAACCCCGAACAGCGACATCGCCAGCATCAGGATCAGCAGAACGGTCATCAGGGCATCAACCGAGTCCTGGACCATCCGGGCGACCGGCTGCCACAGGTAGGGTTCGCGGCTGTAGGCGGCTGTCTGGATCGCGCTCTTGGTCAGATGGGCGCTGAGCCAGGTGAACAGCATGGCGGTGACCATCAGCGTCGAGGCGATGATCAGCGTCATGCGCGGGCCGTTGGCATTTGGCCGCAGGCCGGACCATAGCCGGGTGCTCTGCTGCCAGTCCCGGATGCGGGTGTCGCTGAGCAGCAGGATCGGCAGAACGATCAGCAGGTTCTGCAGCAGGAAACCAAGCCACCAGCCTTCCCAGATCGGGTAAAGGCTGGAAATGTAGGCGTTGGTGGCATGGCTCCAGATAAAGGCTCCTATAGAGCTGAGCACGGCCGCCGCAAAGCTGATCAGGATGAACAGGGCGATATTACCCGGACGGCGGATATAAGTGGCCTGGGGATGAGCCCTGTAGATGATGTTGATCAGGGCCAGCCCCAGAGGGTCCGCACAGGCGAACAGCAGCGCCCACTGGTAGGGCATGCCGTAATAGATGGCCAGTACGAACGTGGTCAGCCAGGTCGGGATGGCGGCCCACCAGAAACCGAACCAGAGCAGCCAGAACATGGCCAGAATCAGTGGCGGATAGAGGGTGACATGAAAGGTGTATGGACCCCAGGTGACAGGCAGGGCGCTCCAGTCGAATTCAACGACGGCGATGCCCAGCAGCATGGACAGCAGCCCGCTGGCGATCCACAGCAGCAGAATCCTGTTGCGCAGCCTGGTGTTGTGTCCGCTAAGCAGACGTCCCAAATGCAGGTGGCCCGATACGCTGACGGCGGGTGTCGAAAACAGGTCTGTCATGTAAACCACTCACAAAAAGTATAGGGAGCCCTTTTATGTATAGTGAAAACCTGACGGTTAACCACCAATCTGCCGAAAAAATGTTTCTTTTTGGCAACTTACAGGCTGGAGCGTGCCTTCTTGCACTCGAGCACACCGGCCTGTCCGGTCGCGGTATCCATTTCCTGCAGCAGCGAACGGGCCATCCAGAACCCCATCTTGACCTCTTGCCAGATGTAATAGGCCTGTCCAGGGCGCGTATTCAGGATCAGGGTCGAGGTGTTTTCGGCCACCGAACTGATTTCATGCTGGCCAGGGTCGACCAGCCAGTGGAAATAGGTTTTGGGGCCGGTCTGACCGGCAACGCGCCCGTCCAGAGTGACGGTCATCAGCACGGCGCCGCCGAAGTTTTCATTGCGATACAGATAGATGCTGGACTTGTCAGGCGGCGTGTCGAACTGTTTGGACGCGCGGTCATTGTCCATCGAGTCCATGGGGACGCTGGCGCAGCCGCCCAGCAACATGACAAGCAGCAGAGGAACCAGGGCAAAAACAGATCGGCACGACATGATTGCGCTTCCTTATGGCGGAGGTGTTATGGAAGCTTGGTACAGGCCGGCGGTTTCTGCACGGGGTGAATAGCGGTTTGCTGACCGGGTGCAGAACGGGAGCCAGGTGGCTCCCGGTGTTCGATGGCGGGTTAACCTGTCATTCGACGCGATCAGGCGCTGGTTTTCTTTCGGCTCCGCTTGGCCGGTTTCATCGCCGCCCGTTCCGCCTTGATCCGTTCCAGCAGGGCTTCGGCGCTGTTGTCGCCGCTGATCAGATCCGGGTTGTCCTTGCGCCACTGTTCGGTCAGCTCGCCTCGGAACGCCTTGGCCAGGATGGACTGGGTCAGGTTGTTGACGCGCTCAAGGGCGTTGTTGACCTGCTGTTCGACCCGGTCGGCATAGGCGAAGAGCTGATCGACACGGCGGACTATTTCGGTTTGTTCTGCGATGGGTGGCATTGGGAAGCCCATCGATTGGACAACTCGTTTGTTCAGGGCCTTTTGGTTATTACCTCCGCCAATTCGTCGCGTTTCCTCGTACTGCTTTGCAAGGTAATAATACAGATACTCTGGAACGGCGAACCCTTCGGGCGCGCGCAGCGCGGCAGTATTCTGGTTATGACAAGCCGGTATATCCAATATGGCTACCTGGCCCCGCGTTCGTCCTTGACCTATCATCGCGAGCATTACTGTTCCCACAGGGTGCACCGTTGTGGACGCATTTGCGAGTCCAGTTTCCGTGATAGCCTCTTTGGTGGAGTTTATCCGGCAAAAAGCAACTTCTGAACTACTTACCCAGGGTATCTGTCCACCCCAATACTCTTCTTGAGAGCGGCGTGGTGTGGAACCAACGAATACTTGGAAAATTTGTCCTATGTTTGTTTCAAGCCAACTCTCTGGGGTATTTCCTTGAGAGCTAGTGGCTATCGGTTTAGGTGCGGAGTATTTCTTTCCTTCACTTCGGTTATTCTCTGACCAGTACTCTTGAATGGCACTCAGGTCGGGTTTGCAATAATGTGGGTTGCACCTACGCCACTCCTCCGTCAATCGCCCACTCACCGCAGCAGCCAGAATAGACTGGCGGAAGCGTTTGAGAATCTGCGGAATACGGTCAAGGCGTGCCTTGGTGCTTTCCACCTGTGCCAGCAGTGCATCGAGCTTGTCGGCGATGACTTTTTGTTCGGCGAGGGGAGGTAGTGCAAACTCCAGTTGTTTCAGGACTTCAAGCCTTATCCCCTTGACCGTTGTGCCAGTACCCATCTGCTCTATTGCTCGTGCCATCGAGCGATACCAATACACCAGATAGTCTTTTGAAATATCAGTTGGTAGAAAGAGGGCTTTCAAATCCTGATTGATTGCTGAGTCGAACCTGGCAACAATGACTTTGCCTAGACTCATTCTGGTTGCGATTATTGGAGTTCCTGCAGGAATGACATTAGTACTACTGTTATCAACGGCCTCCTGAGAAATGTGGTCGATAGTGTCATCCAGAACATGCTTATTCATGTCCTTGACACTCATCCACGGAATATCTCCCTGATAATATTCTGGCTTTGATTTGCTTGGAGTTCCCCCTCCGACGATATTCAGCAGTACTTCTTCTAACGGTACAGTCACCCACGTCTGAGGAAGTGTTTTCTCAGGCATCACTTAACCCCACCCAACACTTCATTCAGCAACACCCTCTGCCCATCCGCTTCATCACCGGCACCCAGCTCGCGCATCAGACCATCCAGTTCGCCCAGCGCCTGTACCAGCTCGCTCATCGCTTCGCCGGCCAGTACGCTCGGTTCCGGCAGGTTGGCGGCGTTGATGCTGTCCTTGTCCTTCAGCCAGCTGATATCCAGGGAGTCGCCCTTGGTGTCGGCGATCCACTGGCGCGAGAAGCAGCGCCAGCGCGAGTGGGTCAGGCGATCGTCGATACCCTGGTTCTCTTCGCTGGCGGCCTTGTCTACGTCGATCTGTTCGGCGTTGAAGGACCATTCGCCTTCGGTGCGTTGGGACAGACATTCGCCCACGGAGTGGGCTCCCACAGGTGAGGTTATTTCGTCTGCGGAGTGGGCTCCCACAGGTGAGGTTATTTTGTCCGCGGAGTGGGCTCCCGCATGGGAGGCATCGGTTGCCAGCGGGTTGAAGACTTTCTCGAATGGCTGCAGATGCTGCTCGGTAAAGGGGGTACGCTTGCCGAAGCTGGGCATGTTGGTGCGCAGGTCGTACACCCAGACGTTTTCAGTACAGTTTTGGTCCTGATGCTTGTCCGTCGTGCTGCCCTTGGTGAAGAAGAGCACGTTGGTCTTCACGCCCTGGGCGTAGAAGATGCCGGTGGGCAGGCGCAGGATGGTGTGCAGATTGCACTTGTGCATCAGGTCGCGGCGGATATCGGTGCCGATGCCGGACTCGAACAGGACGTTGTCCGGCAGCACCACGGCGGCGCGACCTCCGGGCTTGAGGTTGCGATAGATATGCTGCAAAAAGGCCAGCTGCTTGTTGCTGGTCTTGAAGGTGAGGTCATCGCGGGTGATGCTGGCGTCGCCGCCTTTGGAAGTACCGAAGGGCGGGTTGGCCAGGATGATATCGGCGCGCTCAAGGCCGGCACCGGCCTGGCCCAGGGCGTTGCCCAGGTGCACCACGCCCTCATCGTCGCCTTCCATGCCGTGCAGTAGGCAGTTCATCAGCGCCAGTCGACGGGTGCCGGGCACCAGCTCGATGCCGACATAGGCGTGGTGGGTCTGGAACAGCTTCTCGGAGGCGCTCAGGTCGTAGAGGTCGTCGGTCTGGCTTTTGATGTACTCGTGGGCCGCGATCAGGAAGCCGGCCGTACCCGCGGACGGGTCTTGAATCCGCTCGCCCGGCTGGGGCCGAATGCAACGCACCATGGAGTTGATCAGGGCGCGGGGCGTGAAATATTGGCCGGCACCGGACTTGGTCTCGTTGGCGTTCTTCTCCAGCAGGCCTTCGTAGAGGTCGCCCAGGCCATCCTTCTGCGCACTGAACCAGTCGATCTGGTCCAGGGTGCTCACCATTTGCGCCAGGTGACGGGGTTCGCGCAAACGGGTCTGGGCATCGGCGTAGATGGCGCTGATCAGCGGGTCGTCATGCACCCGGTTGCCGTCGCCATCGCTGCCGGTGGAGAGGCTGAGCAGAATGCGCTTGTAATCGTTCAGCAGCTGAATGCCGGACTTGCCGTTCAGGTCTTCCCAGCGGCAGCCTTCCGGCAGCGGGTGTTCCTTGAGGGTACCGGCTTCGGTGTTCTCGTGCACCATCTTGATGAACAACAGCAGAACCAGCTCGGTGACGTAGTCGGAGTAGTTGATGCCGTCGTCACGCAGGACGTCGCAGAGGTTCCAGAGTTTTTGAACGATATCGTTGTGGGTCATGGTTGTCTCAGTGTGGCGGAATTCAGTTATAAGGCTGCAGGTCGTTGCTGTCGCTGGTCATGAGCTGCAACAGGCGCGGGTTCAGGAAGAGTTTTTCGTTACCGGCGGTTTTTTCCTGTAGAACGCCAATTTCAACGAGCTGTTTCAGGTAGTTGGACGCCGTTTGGCGTTTGGCGATCTCTTTTTCGACCAGGTTGCTGATGCGGCAATAGGGTTGTTCAAAAATGATCTGTACCAGTTCGTGGCTGTAGATCTTGGGCAGTTGCTGCCGGACATGCGCTTCGGTCTGGGTGATGAGTGCGCGCATGGCGGCGATCTTGGCACAGGTCCAGGAGGATACCTGCTCCACCCCGTTGAGCATGAAGATAATCCATTCCTGCCAATCACCCGTGCGGGTCACCTGTGTCAGCAAGCGATAATAATCGCTTTTGTGCTGAACGATGTAGCGGCTCAGGTAGAGGATCGGGAGTGTCAGCAACTGTTGTTCGATCAGGTACAGGGCGTTGACGATTCTGCCTGTACGGCCATTGCCGTCATGGAAGGGGTGGATGGCTTCAAACTGGTAATGGCTGATGGCCATTTTTATCAGCGGATCGGTGCTGTCTTCCGCGTGTAAATAATTCTCCCAGTTAGTGAGCAGGTTGCGGATAACCGCTTCTCCGTTGGGCGGCGTGTAGATGGTTTCACCGGTCATCTGATTGCCAATAATGGTGCCGGGCACTTTGCGGACATCCATTTCCACACCCTTCAGGGTGTTGCATATTTCGATGGCAGTGCTGGCGCACAAGGGCTTCTGCTGGAGGTGTACGAAGCCCTCATACAAGGCGGTACGGTATCGCAGAGCTTCTTTCGTCGCCGGGTCGGCGCCCTGATCTTCCTGTGAATACTGAAACAGTTTGTCGGTGGTGGTGACGATATTCTCGATTTCAGAGCTGTCTCGGGCCTCCAGCAGGGGCAACAGATTGATCAGCAACGACTGGTTGGGAATAAGCTCTCCGGCCTGCTTCAGCTCAGCCAGGGCCGCGCGGGCCGGAATGCAGGCCCTGAGGATGTCGAGCGTTTCAATCGCTTCTGTGGTCGGCGGAAGCGGAGGTAACTGGTTGTAAGGCTGATCCGGCCGCCAGGGCATGTTCAAATTCCTTGAAAATTTCGACACAGGTTGGTGTTTGAGGCAGTCTATGTCGATGCGATCAACATGGCAAACATCCATGTCGAAAAAACGCCAAAAAATCGACACTGCTTGGGCCCGAAGTCGATACGATCGACATGGCTTGCCCGGAACCGTCAGGCGCTCTGCTGCGGCCAGATCGCTTCGTTGAGTTCATCCAGCACCACGTCCAGCTGATCATTCAACAGGGTGTTCAGCCGGTGAGCGCCGCCATCGTCGGCGAAGCGGTTATTGATGAACGCCTGATCGATAATGACCTCGTGTACCAGCTGCTTGGCCAGGCGTTCGAGCCATTTGCGCTGCATCGGGGTCCAGTCGTGCCGGGTGTAGATGATATCCATGGCCTGGGCTACACGCTGTTCGAAGGGGATCAGCGGCTCGCCAAAGGCGGCGCGCCGGATGTGACCGATGATGCTCGCGGCGATATCCTTATTGCTGCGGTTGCGCTCGGCGCTTTGCAGGTGGGCTTCTGAATAGCCGTTATTGTCCAGCAGCAGCTTGACCTCTCGCAGTTGCTCGCGGGTGAGGTCGCGCGGCTTGTTGACGACCACCGCCAGCGCCGCTGACTGGTTGAGCTGGTCCTTGATGAACTGGGTGAAACTGTCGAGGTAGTCTTCCGGACGCTGGTGAGCGCCGTAACTTTGGCTGCGTTCCTCGATTCTGTCGGTGTGTTCTGAAATGACGGGCATGTATTCGCTGCCCAGCAGAGTTTGCACGGCATCCAACTGGTTCAGCAGGTTGCTGTGTCGGCGCATGAAGTCGGCGGCCTGACGGGGGCCGAGCTGGTGCAGGTGCTGGTGAAGCAACTTGGGCTCCACGCCCCAGGCATCCTGCAGCTGGTCCAGCTTCTGCTTCAGAGCCGGGTGGTTTTCAGCCTTCTTGTCGGCCTTGCGCATGACCCGCATCAGCTTCTGGCCGAGCTGGTTGAGCACGCTATCGGCCTGGGTTTCATCCGGGACTTCGCCGGGCGTGTTGAGCGCCTGTTCCAGTTGCGTCTCGTTGGTCAGTTCGCCAACCAACTGCTCCAGCGTGATGCCGGGGTCTTTCACCAGCGGTTTCATGGTGCTGACATCCTGCAGAGCAGCATAGATATCGACCGGGTCATAGATGCGGAATACGGTCTTGCCTATTTCGTCGCAACGGCGGGTGGCCCGACCGATCATCTGTTCATAGAGGATGCGGGAACGTACCCGGCGCATGAACACCAGGTTGCAGATGGGTTTGACGTTGATCCCGGTGGTCAGCAGGTCCACCGTGATCGCAATGTTGGGGTAGCGCTCGTTCTTGTAACGGCTGATCAGGTTGTCTACCTTGTCGCTTTTGCCCGTGATCTTGGCAACGGCGGCTTCGTTGTAGCTGCCGTTGTGCACGGCCTTGAAGGCATCGTCCAGCAGGCGTTTGACCATATCGGCGTGCAGATCGGTGGTGCAAAATATCATGGTCTTTTCGTCACCGAAGGGGTCCAGCTCCTGTGCCAGCTGTTCGCAGATCACCCGGTTGAAGTCTTCATTGATTACGCGGCGGTTGAATGCGTCCACCTCGAAATTCAACTCGTCTTCCAGCTCTGTAGTGTCTACTTCACCGGTCTGGGTGTTGATGATGTCGACCGAATCGCCTTTCTCGAAACGGATGCCGTTTTTGGACAGCAGGGTCTGGTAGCGGATCGGGGGTTCATGGTCGATCAGCCAGTCGTCGGCCACCGCTTCACGATAGGAGTAGGTGTACACCGGTTTGCCGAAGATCTCGGTAGTGTGTTTGGCCGGGGTGGCGGTGAGGCCAATCTTGGCAGCATCGAAGTAGTCCAGCACGCGACGATAGCTGGACAAGTATTGGCTGGTGTCCCGAGTGGCCAGTTCACCCTCGCTCATCTCCTGATCGAGGGTATAGCCTCGGTGGGCTTCATCGATGATGATGCAGTCGAACAGGTCGATGGGCGGTGGCTGGTCGCTCATGAAAATACGCTTGACCATGGCCTGGACGGTCGCGACCTGAACTCTGTCATTGGCGTTGGCCGAAATGGCCCCCAGAGATGGGTGGTTGTAGATCTGACAGAGGTTCTGGTTCTGTTCCAGCGTGGTGTCGTTGAAGTCGCCGATGGCCTGGTTACCCAACGCCGTTCGGTCCACCAGAAAGAGGATGCGGCGGAATCGGTTGCTTTTGAGGAAGCGGTACATCAGGCCGATGATCGTATGGGTCTTGCCGGTCCCTGTGGCCATTGCCAGCAGGGCGGTGCGTACTCCCCTGGCGAGGGCATCTTCGGTAGCCTGAATGGCTTTTTGCTGGTAGGGACGCAGCTTCAGGTAGCCGAAGGGTTCGTTTTTCAGGTGTTGCTCGGCTTGAGCACGGTCGTGTTCGAGCAGGTCGCTCAGGCCCTTCGGAGTATGGAAACCGGGGAGTGCGCGGCGCGTATTGCTGGGTTCGCGAACATCTCGGAACCAGGTGCCTGACTGTTCAGCGAGTTGCTGAACGTAGGGGCGCCCGTTGCAGGAGTAGACGAAGGGCACCTTGAAATGCCCCTCTTCATGGGGGACCGGCCAGGCGACGGTGCGGCCGTTGATCTCCCAGGCACCCGACAGCGGTGGCGTCACCTTGAAGCCCTTGCTGTAACGTTCTGCCTGGGGCACTTTGCCCGCCACGTTGATGTTCTCTTTCTTCGCTTCCACGACCGCGATGGGAGTGAGTCCTGCGAAGAGGACATAATCCGCCCAACCCTTTTCGCCCTGGTATTCGGTCGGCCATTCGGCGATGGCGCGATTGACACCTTCCTGCGGCCGGGCGCCCTGTTTCCAGGTGATTTCCTGGCTGTCGGTTTCCCAGCCGGCTTCATTGAGCTGCTGGTCAATCAGTATGCGGGTCAGCTCTTCGTTGAGCACCATGGTGCCGCTGGCAGCCTGAGTCTGTCGGCTGATCTGTCGGCGCTGTTCGCTTTGCGCCTGGTCGTCCTGGCTGATGAGTTGTTGTTGCAGGTCTTTTATCTTTTGCTCGTACGCTCGCTGTTGCTGAGCCAGTGCCTGCTCATGCCGGCTGGCCTGTTCGGCCAGTGTCCGGGACTCTTCATCCATCGCCAGAGCCAGCGCTTCATACTCGGTTTTTTCCTGCTCAATCAGCTGGCTGAGCTGTTGGCTGTTGTCCAGCTCCATGTTGGCTCGCTGAAGCTCATGGCGCAGCTTGTCGATGTCGAATTGTAGCTGGCGCAACTGGGTGCTGGGATCAGCGGGTGGTACGAAGGGGCCGGGTTTGAAATCTGCTCCAGCCTTGCCGAAGGAGCGGTGAAACCAGATGGCCAGCTCGCGTGCCAGTTTCAACCCATCCATGGCTTCCTTGTGACGGGTTCTGAACTGATGGGTCGCCTTGTTGCCTTCAATGCGGAGCGTGTGGAACAGCTCCTTGACTTGAGGTTCCAGGCGCAGGTCACGATTCAAGCGGTAAAGCAGGTCGGACTGGCTGGTCTGCTCATCGAAGTCGATGCCGGAAAGGGCCGCGATGTGTTGTGCCAGCGCTTCGCCCAGCTGACGCAGCTTGATCAGTGTGGTGTTGGGGTCACGGGCAAAGACTTGCTCGGCTGCTGAGGCCAGTTCAACAAAAAGTTCGTCATGCTCAGCCAGAAAGCTGAAGTTGGCGGTTTCGGTTGCCTGTCGTGCCTGCAAAATCCTTTTCTCCGTAACATCCGTTGTAAACTGAACCTTGAGTGAGGTCCTGAGTTGCGGAAAGCATGCCATATTTCAGAGGGTGTTCCCAATATCTTACAGAAATACAGGGGTGCAATATTTCGGCGGGGAGGATACGGACGGGAGGTTGAGCCGTCGGTAATTTAAATCTGTAAAACTTGGCTGAGCGCATCGTGTCTTGCCTGATCCTGGGCTTTTTTTGGTTTGTCCGTAGTGGTTCAATAGGATCAAGTGCACAGAGTGCTGCAATGATTGCTAATACTTCTTAATCATGAGTCAAACATGGACGAGACCGCTCACCAACGCACGCAAAAATACGTTTCTGCTCGTCAGCAGCACCCTGCTTGGGTATTGCTCGCATCACACCGTGCGCCATTATTACTGGGTTGTCTTAGTGTCCTCTTTGAACATGCCGATGACGGCATCGCAGAAGAGGATGCGCTACAGTCGCTCTCGGAAATGCTGGCGGAATATGCCGTACAGGATGAATATGGCATTGATCCAAGTAATGTCCGGTTACAGGCTGGGCGTGATTTGCGCGAGTGGATCAAGCGGGGGCTGGTGATAGAGCGGGCGCAACGCCTCTATGCTACCGACGCACTCTCGGCGGCGATTCGGTTTGTGGACTCCCTGGATAACCGCATCATGACCTCCACTGCTTCGCGCTTGTCGGTAGTGCAGCGTGAAATCGAAAGCCTGGAGTTAGGCCTGAACCCAAATCCGGCCAGCCGCATAGCTTCTTTGAAAGGGCGTATTAAAGCACTGGAGCAGGAATTGGCAAATGCCGAAGCTGGTGATATCCCCATATTGTCTGATTCAGAAGCCATCGAAGGCATCCGTGAAGTATATGGCTTGGCTACCGGCCTGAGTGCTGATTTTCGTCGAGTCGAAGATTCCTGGCGTGAAGCAGATCGTCAGTTACGGCAGTCTATTATGGCGGAACAGTTGCACCGAGGGCAGATTCTCGACTGTTTGCTGGATGGCCAGGAGGCTCTACTGAACACTCCTGAAGGGCGTGTATTTGACAGTTTCCAGCAGCAGTTACAGCAAAGCACAGAGCTGGAGATCATGCGAGAGCGTTTGCGCACGATTTTGTTACACCCCGCCGCGGACAAGGCGTTACACCGTGGGCAGATGAACGACCTTAAGCGGTTGCCGTCGCGTCTGGTTAAAGAGAGCCAGTCTGTCCATCAGGCACGGGCTCGTAGCGAAAGGGATGTTAAAGGCTTTCTGAAAACCGGTTTGGCGGCTGAGCATCACAGAGTTGGACAACTACTCAGTGAGATCATGAATCAGGCATTGGAGCTGGACTGGCAGCGTCAGTCCACACGTCGCGAGTTAGCGCCATTACCACCTGTAGGTGTTGTGCTGGGTAAGGTTCCGGTACCGGAGCGCCTACGCTTTAAAGCGTTGGAAAATGCTGAACAGGATGAGTTGGACTTGGCTGCGACCGAGGCTGACCTAAGTGATCTGGACGATGAGTTCTGGGATGCACTGGATGGGCTGGATCGTGAAGCGATGGTTCGGCAAACGCTCCAGCTTCTAGCTGAACAGGGGCGACCATTGAACCTCGTAGAGCTGGCGCAGCACTTGCCACCGGTACATGACTTAGAAACCTTTGCGCTCTGGCTGGGCATGGCGCGTGAAGCAGGGGTCGATATTGATACCAGGCATGTTCAACCATTTGAGCTGATTGATGATCAGCAGCGCCGTTGGTTGTTCGCTTTACCTTACCTCACCCTGAGTGCAGAAGACCTTACAGGCATTGACTGGGAGATGTGATCATGGAAGGCATATTTGACCGGATAGCAGGGCATATGCCGAATCCGGATGAGGACGAAAGGCGGATGAGTCCACCTCCGGAAGAGTTTAAGCATGAGGACGGAAGTGGTGGGGACGAAAACGAGAAGGTGCGCACGGAAAAACGCTTGCGTGAAGTATCGCAAGATCTTTTGCGTTTTGGTCTATTGGAAGAAAGCCAAAAGCCCAACCTCTACAAAACGGCTGCCCGTGAGCTGCAGGCACTGAATGAGATACTGGAGCCGCTTGATCTGATTGCAGAGGTCGATGAGGTGCGCGGGCTTGTCTTTCTCAAGGTACTGAAAGCCGAGGTTCTGGATGACCCGGAGCAAGAGTGGGCGCATCCGTTGGTTCGCAAGCAGCGCCTGACGCTGGAGCAGTCATTGCTGGTGGCGATACTGCGCCAGTATTTCGTTGCTTATGAGCAAGAGGCTGGCGCCGGAGCTTCCCAGGCATTGGTTTCAGTCGATGAATTGCTTCCACAGTTACAGATATATCTGGGGGAGCAGGGCAGCGAAGCGCGGGAGCGTAACCGGATGTTCAACCTGCTGGATCAGTTGAAGGATCATGGGCTTGTATCAGCGCCAGATAAAAATGAGCGGGTCACGATTCGTCCTATCATTGCTCACTTGGCTAACCCTGAAAACCTGCAGGCGTTGCTCAACTGGTTGCGGCAGCGTACGGCTGCAGATCGTACCTTCATGGAAGAGGAGCACGAAGCATGACTCAAGCTGCATTCTGGCATCAGGACGCCACCTATACTCTGACTGAACTTGAGTTGTTCAATTGGGGCGGTTTTGGCGGTCATCATCAAGCGCAAATTCATACCGAAGGCACAGCGGTGATCGGCCCCACCGGCAGCGGCAAAACAACGCTGGTCGATGCGTTAATGACCTTGCTTTGCACCAATCCCAAATACAACCTCGCCTCCACCGGTGGTCATGAAAGTGACCGCGATCTCGTATCCTATGTCCGTGGAGTATCAGGGCCCGGTGACGGCGGTACCGAGCAATCACATATCGCGCGACCGGGCAAAACGGTCACAGGTCTGGCTGCTACTTTGAAACATGATGAAGAGCTGGTGCGCCTTGGCGTTTTACTCTGGTTTGACAGTACCAGCTCGGCGACCACTGATCTGAAGAGGTTATGGTTCTTTGCAACTGCGCCGGCACAGACGCTGGCGCACTGGTTAACCGTACATCATGAAGGCGGAATGCGTGCATTACGCCATTTGGATAAGGAAGACTCGGGAATCTGGACCTATCCTGCCAAGAAAGACTATCTGGCCAGAGTGCGTGATTTCTTTGAAGTTCGCGACAACGCATTCAACCTGCTTAATCGTGCGGCGGGCCTGAAACAGTTAAATAGCATTGATGAAATCTTTCGTGAACTGGTATTGGATGACACCTCGGCGTTTGGCAGGGCTGCTGAAGTGGCTGACAGTTTCGATGATCTCAGTGAGATCCATGAAGAGCTGGAGGTGGCCCGCCGTCAGCAGCGTTCCCTTGAGCCGGTGAGAACAGTTTGGGAAAAATATCAGAGTAACGTGCAGCAGCTCGCAAGGCAGGAAACCCTGACACGAATTGTGCCTGTCTGGTTTGGTGAGCAAGCGCTCAGGCTCTGGCGCCAGGAATGTGAAAGACTGGATGTTGCGCTCAAGGATGCTGAAAGTAACAAACACGGGGCGGAGAGGCGATATCAAAACCAACTTGAGCGCAGGGATAACCTCAAAGAAGCATACCTGCAACTGGGCGGCTCGGATGTAGAGCTTTTGGAAGAGCTGATCCGAGTGAAACGCTTTAATCTCCATGAATGTGAGCGTCATGCAGGCCAGTATCAGCGCCTAACCAGGCAGTTTGCATTGCCGGACAGTATCGACAGATCAATATTTGAAGCAAACCAGTTACCCCTGCAGGAATATGCAAAACAGGTGGCTCATGAAATAGAGTGTGCCAAAGAGCTTGCCTTTGACCGTGGTGTGGAGAAACAGCAAGTCGACACGGAGCTTAAAGAACTTGGGGCTGAGTACGAGGCGGTTAAAGAGCGTCCAGACTCAAATATTCGCGGTGATTACCAGCACTTTCGTGCAGATCTGGCGGAGCAACTGGGGCTGGACATTAGTCAGTTACCCTTTGTGGCTGAGCTGGTTCAAGTTAAGCCAGAAGAGCATCTGTGGCGTGGTGCCATTGAGCGGGCTATTGGTGCCCATCGGTTGCGAATACTGGTACCGCCCGAGTCTTTAGAAGCCGCTTTACGTTGGGTCAATCAGCGCCATAACAAGCTTCATGTCCGTATTCTAGAGGTTAAGTCACCGGATACACCGCCGCGTTTCCTAGATGATGGGTTCACGCGAAAGCTGGAATATAAAACCCATCCCTATCGAGAAGCTGTTAAGGCTCTGCTGGCTGGTAATGATCGCCATTGCGTCGATACTCCCGAACAGCTGCGTTATACCGAACATGCTATGACCCCGCAGGGATTGATGTCGGGGCGTTCGCGACTGTTTGACAAGCAGGACCAGAAGCGCTTGCAGGATGACTGGCAAACCGGGTTTGACAACCGTGATCGGTTAGCGGCGCTGGCTGCTCAAATTACTGAAGCGCAAGAAAAGCAGAAAGTACTTCTCGTGAAGCTACAAAAGGCCAAAAGTGAGGTGGAAGTACTCGGCGCCCGGCAGACACTGATTCAACAGTTGCAAGAGCTGACGTTTGAGCAAATTGATGTTGAAGATGCTCATCGTCAGCTGCAAATGCAGCAAGAGAAGCTAGAGCGACTGACTTCACCTGACTCAAATGTGGCCGCTGCCAAACAGCGTTTGGAACAAGCTGAGGTCGAGCTGGAAAAACTGGCTAATGCTTTTCAAGCTTGCCAAAAAGCAAGTATTGGGCTGAAGCTCAAGCTCGAAGAGGCAGAAAAACAGCAAGCCAGGGCCGAGGCAAGAATCGGGGTAGGATTGAGTGACGCGAATCGCCGGTTGGCAAAAGACGCACTACCAGCGGTAACCGCAGAACAGTTGCCTGAACTGATTGATATTGAGCGCCGCCTGTCAGCCGAGCTGCAAAAAGATCTGGACGAACTTGGCCGGAAAAACAGTGACATCTCTCAGCAGCTGGTTCGGGTCATGGCGAATGCAAAACGGGAAGACCGTGGCGATTTGACGGAGGTTGGGACCGAGCTGGAGGATGTGCCGCTTTATTTGGAACGTCTTAAAGTACTAATCGAAGAAGCCTTGCCGGATAAACGGAAGCGTTTCAAGGAGTATCTTAACCGCTCATCTGATGAAGGCGTCACCCAGTTACTGACCTACATTGACAACGAAGTTGCGATGATTGAGGAGCGTCTCGAAGATGTGAACAACACTTTACGACGTACAGATTTCCAGTCGGGGCGTTATCTGCAGCTGGTGGCGTCCAAGGTGGTACACGAAAGCCTGCGTAGCCTGCATACGGCCCAAAAACGACTAGCATCTGCACGCTTCATTGAGGATGAAGGAGAAAGTCAGTACAAGGCTCTACAAAGCATTGTGGAACAATTACGTGATGCTTGTGAGCGTCATCGTACTCTGGCGGCAAAGGCACTGCTGGACCCTCGTTTTCGAATCGAGTTCAAAGTATCGGTATTGGACCGTGAGTCGGGCGCGACCATCAGTACTTTCAAGGGATCGCAAAGTGGCAGTGGTGGTGAAAAGGAAATCATTGCGTCCTATGTATTGACCGCCTCACTGAGCTATGCACTTTGTCCAGATGGAAGCAGTCGCCCCCTGTTTGGGACCATTGTATTGGATGAAGCCTTCTCACGCAGTTCTCACGCAGTGGCAGGGCGGATAATAGCGGCGTTAAAAGAGTTTGGCTTGCATGCCCTGTTCATTACACCAAACAAGGAGATGCGCCTGCTGCGCAACCACACTCGCTCGGCCATCGTTGTGCACCGGCGTGGGCTAAGTTCCACGCTGATAACACTAAGTTGGCAGGAGCTGGATGCTCTGAAGCCTCAGACCAGGGTAAAGGCTGATGAAGTCACCGGCTGACCTGGCTAAGTATCTGGCGAGACAATGGCATAAGTCGTCGTTTCGGTTGGAGCGATTGCTGTCAGCAGATAGCTGGCCGTGGACATTGCCAATAGGTAAGCCGACAGCAGCAGAATTTGCCAAGCAGTCAGCGGCAGTTCAGGCGTATGTGGAGCAATGGAAAGCCGTGCGGGCAGGGCTTGTCGAATGGCAAGAAGTGAAGTACCGAACCGGTGCAGATGCTGTTTTGATGCCAGTTCAATGGAGGCTGGAAACGCCTTCCGATTGGGTGACTGCGACTGCTGATACTGGGATTAAGTCGG
Organism: uncultured Marinobacterium sp.; assembly: GCA_963676805.2. Taxonomy (GTDB): domain Bacteria; phylum Pseudomonadota; class Gammaproteobacteria; order Pseudomonadales; family Balneatricaceae; genus Marinobacterium. The sequence goes on from CAXXYA010000002.1 coordinate 306,974, forward strand.
AATATAAAGCTCTTGAATACCTGATACCCCAGTCAGATCCCGCTTATTGGGAGCTGCTGATCAGTGAGCGATCACTATGGCGTAAAAAGGATCTTGGCGAGGTCGTGGCTGCAACCCAATTGGCGGATGCCCTCACGCCAGGCTGTGCGAAGGGACGGCCGTTACGGTTGCTGGCAGGGCATGGAGTTGATACCAAGTTCTTTGAGCGTAATGCCAACCTGGTGACCAAGCTGTTGGATGAGCGCTACGAAGGTGCAGTTAGTGAAGAAGGTCTGGTTAACTTTCTGGATGCGTTTGATGAGAATGATCATTGGGTATTGGTCGTTCCGCTGGAGCAGCAGCTATTGCCGTTCAGACGTTTACGGCTGACGACCCGGGAACTGAGTGAAGCGAAATTACCACACAGTCGCATTTTGGTGGTTGAGAATGAGCGCTGTGAGCATCTGCTACCACATCTCCCTGATACGGTTGCAATCTTGGGAGCTGGGCTGGACCTGCAATGGCTACAATCTGACTGCTTTGACGATAAAATTATTGGCTATTGGGGTGATATGGATACATGGGGTTTATTGATGCTGGCCCGTGCTAGAGAATACCGTCCACAGCTGATACCACTGTTAATGAATAGTGATCTGTTTGATCGTCAGGCACATGCAGCGGCTGTAGTTGAGCCGGTTTGTGCACAACAGGTGCCACCAGAGGGCTTAAGTGCGTCTGAAAAGGTGTTTTATCGACGTTTGATGAGTAGGGAAAAAGGGCGCCTTGAGCAGGAGTACTTGCCTGAAATCGAGGTTCAGGCCGCACTGAAAGCCTGGGCTTCCGATAAATAAACTCCGCCTGAAGGCAGAGTATACGTAAAGGTGAACAAGCGCCTCATGAACTTGCTGTTTCTCGAGGCGCTCACGCTTTCATAGTGGCTTGATCAGATCATAAACGCATCAAAGAACGCACTCAGTTCAGCATGCGCATTGAGCGGCAAAATAGTGGCAATATGCTGGTCAGGGCGAACCACGACCATGCAGCCGTTGGCGCGATCGATACCACGCTGCTCGAAAATATCCATGCCATCTTCGGTACGGAATACCTTCTCATAATCCCTCAGACCGAACTTGCCCTTGGCTGGCCACAGGTACTGCGGCATTTCTTCGATTGCCAGATCCTGCTGCTGGAAAACCGCATAGGTATCGATGACGGAGTCGATATCGGCACCGGCAGGGGTGTATTTATTCACCGGCGAGGTTTCAGCGTTGGCCAGGAAGTCGACCAGTTTGCTGGACTCGGAGGTCGCATCCAGAGGGCTCTGCTGGTTGCCGAAGATAAAGATACGCCAGCGACCATCGGCTTTCACCAGGTGCCCCAGATGCACCGGGCAGCCATCGCCCAAACGTACGGCTTCGGCGGAATGGAATCGCTCACCTATATGGAAACCGGTAGCCAGCCCCTGATTTTCGTGGCCGGTACAGAGGTAGGATTCATCGTAGCCGATGGAGGTGCCGGCGATGAATCCGTTCTGGCGGGCGACGAACTTCTCGATATCGGCGGTGCTCTTCTTCACCGGCTGTTCATCCTGATCGGCCGTAGGACGTGTGGCCACCAGCTTGGACATTTCACGGTCGGCATTGATCAGCATGAACGCGACTTTGCGACGCTCAGCTTCATAGGTCTGCAGCAGCTTGGCATCAGCCTTGCCCTGCAATACGGCCGCCAGCTTCCAGCCCAGGTTGAAGGTGTCGGGCAGGGAGGTATTCAAACCCCAGCCCCCTTTGGGGCTGTGTGTATGGCAGGCATCACCGGCCACGAACGCACGCGGGATCAGGCCCTGTGGATTGCCCGCCGGGGTGTCGTCAAAGCGCTCGGCGATGCGTTGTCCCACCTCATAGATGGACCACCAGGCCACTTCCTTCACATCCAGTTTGTAGGGACTCATGATGAGCTGGGCCTTGGCGATGATGTCATCGGCGGTCAGGTCCAGCTGCGAGGCACGCTGATCCTTGTCCAGCAGGTCGAGTTCGACATAGAGACGGACCAGGTAGCCACCCTCGCGAGGAATGATCATGACGGCACCGTTATCCCTCGACTGGATGAAACTCTTCACCCGGATGTCGGGGAAGTCGGTGACCAGAAGAACATCCATCACGCCCCAGGCCTTGTTGGCGGAGTCACCTTCAAGCTGAATGCCCAGGTTTTTGCGCACTGCACTGCGGGCGCCGTCACAGCCAACCACATAACGTGCCTTGATGGTTTCGACCTTGGCAGACTGGGGTGAGTCGATACGCTCGAAGGTGGCGGTGATCGGGTGAGCACTCAGGTCCTGGGTCAGGCTCTGGTCTACTTCCAGTTCGAGCAGGCGGCGGCTGTAATGGGGCACCAGGTGGGTGACTGAACGCTCCATCCCTTCGAGCAGAAGCTCGTGAAGACGTGCCTGGTTGACGACCCCGTGGACAAATTCTGACAGTCCCAGTCGTGCATCGCGTACCTTGTGTGTACGTTTGATGTTTTCGGGCTGTTCGGCATCCGGCTCCCAAAAGGCGTTCTGGCGCAGCTGGTAGCACTCTTTCACCATCATCTCGCTGCAGTTGAAGGCTTCCATGATCTCCATGGTGCGGCAGGAGATGCCATCGGCCTGCCCGAACAGCAGGGGGCCGTCTTTCTGATCAACAATGCAGGTTGTGATATCGGCAAACTCGGACAGCTGACGCGCCAGCGCCAGGCCGGCAGGACCACAGCCAACAATCAGGACATCGACTTCCTTGGGCAGGTCCACCATGGGCGGCACGGGGTAGGGCTCACGGGCGGCATCCGGAGTCTCGTAGTTGCCGGGTTTGAAACCGTTGAGATGATATTGCATCACAGAATCCTCTTGGCCTTATTATCAGGATCACTATTACTCTAGTGTGTTTTTTGTGCTTACTGATGGTTAAAGCCTACTTGGATCGATCAGGCACGCCTGTCACCTGAAAATGGGGACACGGGAATCCGGCTTCGGCCTTATTCCCATTCATTTTTCTCGACTCTGTTCAGCTCCAATGGATAGTGAGATGCTGTACCTCCCTCCTGATAATGAGCCACAGATAAGCTCCTGGAGGGAGGTGATGATTGAGGTTCTTTCAGGCGCAGGTCGGGGCGCCGACCATGGCATCAGCAGCCCCCTTTGGGTTTATAGCAGGGGCTTCAGCCCGCGCAGCAGGCTGCGCAGTCCTTCCTCGATGACCGGGTGGTAATAGGGCATCGCCAGCAGCTGTTCAACACCGAGCTGCTGTTCCATCGACCAGGCCAGCAGGTGGGCCAAGTGTTCGGCATCCGGCCCCAGTATTTCAGCGCCCAGGATGCGACCGCTGTCCTTCTCGGCCCAGATCTTCATCATCCCCCGATCCCTGGCCAGTACCTTGGCGCGGGCTTGCTCGCTGAAGTCGAAGCTGGCCTGAACACAGCGGTTGGCATACTGCTGCTGAATCTGTGACGGGCGCAGGCCGACGGTCGCGATCTGCGGGTCGGAGAAGACCACGGCCAGTGGCGTGGTGCGGTGGCCGGAGGTCACTTCCGGCAGGCGTGCCGCATTGCGACCGGCAATGGCGCCCTCATCGGACGCCTCGTGTAGCAGCGGCAGGTGGTTGTTGGCATCGCCGGCGATAAAGATATGGGGTACTGAGCACTGCAGCGTGGTGGTGTCGAAGACCGGAATGCCGCGCTCATCCAGCTCCAGCGTCGTATTTTCCAGCCCCAGGTCGTCCACGTTCGGGCGTCGACCGGTGGCGGCCAGCAGGTAGTCGAACGACTCGGTCCTGGCGGTACCATCGGTATCGACAAAGTCGATCTCGATACCCTGGTCGACCGGGCGGATAGCGGTTACCGAAGCGTCCGCATCCAGCGGGAATTCAGCGTTGAAGCAGTCGTGGGCCTGCTGGCGGATCTCGGTATCCTCAATGGGGCCGATGGCGCCACCGACACCGAACATGCGGATACGCACGCCCAAACGGCTCAACGCCTGGCCCAGCTCGAGGCCGATCACGCCAGGCCCGAATACGGCAATGGAGTTGGGCAACTCCTGCCATTCGAAAAGGTCATCATTGACCAGCAGACGATCACCCGCCGCGTGCAGAAAGCCCGGTATGCTGGGGCGGGAGCCGGTGGCGATGACGATGCGCTCTGCCCGGATAATGTCACCGGTGTCCGTTTGCAGCTCCTGGTCGGAGGTGAAGCGCACGCGGCTGCTGAGCCGGTCCTCTTCCGGGATGCCTTCCATGCCCTTGAGTACCTTGCCAACGAAACGGTCGCGCAGGCGACGCACCCGGCTCATCACCGCCTTGTCATCGACACGCACCTGGGGGATGTCGATGCCGAAGGTGTCGGCATGTTGAGCATGCCAGGCGGTATCGGCCGCCGCGATCAGCAGTTTGCTGGGCATGCAGCCCACCCGTGCACAGGTGGTGCCCAGGGGGCCGGGGTCGATCAGAATGACGGAATGTGCATGCTGCTTGGCCTGCCGGTAAGCCGTCAGGCCTGCCGAACCTGCGCCAATGATGGCAACGTCTACGTGTCGCATTAAGCCTCTCCTTGTTTCAAGGGTCTTGAGGGTAAACAACCCAAACCTAAGGTAACACTCCCCATTATATTGTGAAGGCTTATTTCAGGTTTTTCTTATGTTAGAGCGGGCATGATTTTTCCGGCTTGATGCCCTTTATGAATTTTATGGGGTATTTTGCCGTTCACTTTTACAGGGCGTTTTTTTAAACAGTTGATTTATCAAGAACCGGTCTGATTCAACGGTGAAACGCTTCCCTGTTGCATTAATGAAACTCAAGTCCGAGGCCCGTAAAAGATAACCGCTTACGGGCTTTTTTGTGGTTCATCGCACTTTACCGGGAAACGCGGCTTTAATCTTCAGGAAGAAGTAGTCGCTGTCCCTGTATCCGTAGGCCATTCGCTTGATCACTTTGATGCGGTTATTCATCCCCTCCAGCACACTTGTATTGAGCTGGTATATCGCACTTGAAACAATGCCTGGCAGATAACTGCTCAGGCGTTTCGCGAAGAGCATGAGAGGCTTGATGCCGCTTTCCATGGCCATGTTGAACCACTCATTCCAACGCATGTGAGCCTCTTCTTCACTCGGGGCATACCACAGTTCTTTCAGGTTGGTTTTCAGCAGATAGACGGTTGCGAGCGGAGCATTAGCGGACAACAGTTCATCCAGCTTGATGCTCTGCTCAGAGGACAGGTTGCCCCGGTTGCGTAATAACAACCAACGGCTGCGCTTGATGACCTTTCGATCGGCAGGGCTTGCACGTAGCAGGTTAGCTTGATCGACGCGGACCCGGTCGATTACCTCACGGCCAAATTTGGCGACAACATGGAACAGATCGTAGACCACACGTGCATTAGGGCAGTGCTTCTGCACTTCCAGATCCATGGCCGTATTCATGTCCATGGCGACCGCCTCAATCCGTCGGCAAACCTGCCTGCCCATCCATGTAAAAAACGGTCTCACGGCTTTACGACTCCTCCCTTCGCCGATCCACAGCACTTGCTGGGTATCGGCACAGATCGCCACCGTGGCATAACGGTGGCCTTTGAAGAGCGCAAACTCATCCATGATCAACCTCCGAACCCGGCTCAGATCTGGCGCCTTCACATCACGTGCCAAACGCTTATGATCAATTGCTTTCACTGTATGCCAATGCAGTCCGAGTAAGTCTGCTACCTGCTTGATCGGCAACAGGGCGGCTAAGACCTCTACCTGACGGATCATGGTTTGTGTCAGCGCTCGACGATCTGGCAACCAGCGTATCTGCTCACGCCGGATACCACAGTCAATGCAACGCACGCGGCGTACCGGCACATCCAGCCAGACACGGTAGTCGAACAGGTCGCGTTCACGTACGAGCCGTCTGCTGACATCATGGACCCTTGGCGCGGTTTGGCCACAGCCACTACAAAAGGGAGGCTGCGAGGGTCGAGGTTGTAAGCGAAGGGAAAGGGTGTTGAGGGCACAGACTTCGTAACTTTCCAGTTCGAAGCCTTCCCAGAAAAGGCTTAGCAGATTAGCATCCATGGCGTCGGCGGTGGTCGGGTTGTGGGTAATGTTTTGGCGAACACCACCTTAACCCTTCTCGCCGCCGCACTCCTCACTTTCCCGCTGATCTGCGATGAACCTTTTTTGTCCTTGTTTTCATTTTGTTAAGTATTTGTTAAACAAGGAATATTGTTGTTTTAACCTGCAGTGCCCGCCAGCGGCCCCAAACTGTTATGTCAGCTTTACATCACCTTGCATCTACTGGGCTTACTACCTATAGTGTCGCGTAGTGGGAAAAAGTGGATAAAAGTGGGTTAATTTGGGGGTTGCGGTGGGCGTCATGTTCCGCGGAGTCAATCCGATCAATCTCGACACCAAAGGCCGAATGGCCCTGCCGGCTCGCTATCGCGAGGCGGTGCGAGGCCATTGTGAAGGCCGGATGGTGGTGACGATTGATACCGAAGATCAGTGCCTGCTGCTTTATCCACAGCCTGAATGGGACGAGATCCAGGCCAAGATCGACGCGCTGCCCAGTTTCAACAAGGCGGTGCGGCGGATTCAGCGGTTGCTGACCGGGCACGCGACAGACCTGGAGCTGGATGCGAATGGACGCATGTTATTGCCGGCGCCTCTGCGTGACTACGCCGATCTGGACAAGAAGATCATTCTGCTTGGCCAGGGGAACAAATTCGAAATCTGGAGTGAGGCGCTCTGGAACAGTACGCGCGATGAATATCTGCAGCTGGATGACGAGGACGAGATCCCGCCCGAACTGCAGAGCTTGTCGCTCTAACGGACATAGCAACGGAACAACATGAGTCAGACATTCAGTCATATTACCGTGCTGCTCAATGAAGCAGTCAAGGAACTGGTTCAGGATCCCGACGGTTTCTACATCGATGGCACCTTTGGGCGGGGCGGCCACAGTGCGCTGGTGCTCGAGCAGCTGTCCGAGCAGGGGCATCTGATGGCGATCGACAAGGATCCGGAAGCGATCCGTCATGCCCACGAACGCTTCGCCGATGAGGCGCGTTTCAGTATCGAACATGGCTCCTTTGCCCAGCTGCAGTCCTTTGTTGAGCAGCGCGGCATGATGGGCAAGGTCAGCGGAGTTTTGCTGGATCTTGGCGTCAGCTCGCCCCAGCTGGATGACCCCGAACGCGGTTTCAGCTTCCTCAACGACGGTCCCCTGGACATGCGCATGGATACCACCTCGGGTGAAAGTGCCGCCGACTGGATCAACCGTGCCTCCGAAACCGAGATCGCCGATGTGCTGTACCAATACGGCGAAGAGCGTTTCTCCCGCCGCATGGCGCGGGCAATCGTGGCCGAACGCGAAGAGGAGCCGATCACCACGACGGCCCGTCTGGCCAGGATCATCTCTGAAGCCAACCCGCGCTGGGAAAAGGGCAAGCACCCGGCCACGCGTGCCTTCCAGGGTATTCGCATCCATATCAACCGCGAACTGGCGGACGTGGAAGCCTGTCTGGATCAGGCGCTGGAAGTGCTGGCCCCCGGCGGCAGGCTGGTGGTCATCAGTTTCCACTCGCTGGAAGATCGCATCGTCAAGCGTTTTATCCGTCGTCATGTGAAAGGAGATGAGCATCTGCCGCCGGGCGTGCCGGTGACCGACGAGATGCTGAAGCGGCGGCTGAAGTCCGCAGGCAAGGCGATAAAAGCAGGCAAGGATGAGCTGAACCAGAACCCGCGCGCGCGCAGTGCTGTCATGCGAGCGGCGATCAAGTTGGCATGAAACTGCCCCGGCTCGACATCGGGCGCCCCGACTTCGGGCGCTGGGTGCAGGCGCTGAAGTCGCGCCTGCCACAGGGTGGAGTGGCGCGCCAGACAGCGGCTCAGCCGGGTCGTATGCTCAGCGGCGGCGAACTGTTTGTGCCCGCGACGATCATTCTGGTGTTGACCCTGGCCGTGATGAGCTGCGCCATGGCGGTGATTTTCTCGGCGTATGAATACCGCCGCCTGTTTAACCAGCACCAGGTTCTGGTGCAGCAGTGGGATGAGTTGCAGGTCGAATGGGGGCAGTACCTGCTGGAACAGAGCGTCTGGTCCGCCCATCACCGCGTCGAAGCGCTGGCGGCGGAGAAGATGAACATGGTTGTGCCTGCAACCGAAGCGATCGAGATCGTGCGCTATGAGCAGCGATAAAGCGAGTGACATTCAGAACCAAGCGGCACGAGGCTGGCGCATCTGGCTAGTCGTGGCGCTGCTCGCCCTGATCGTGGCGGCGATCACGTCCAAGCTGTTCTCGCTCTACACCAATGACCAGGACTTTCTGCGCAGTCAGGGCGATGCCCGCTCACTGCGCACCATGCTGATCCCGGCGCACCGCGGCCTGATCAGCGACCGTAACGGCGAGCCGCTGGCGGTCAGTGCGCCGGTCGCGACCGTCTGGGCTGACCCGCTCAAGGCGGATCTGCAGCACGCCGGCCTGACGCGCCTGGCGCAGCTGCTGGGCAAGCGTCCCCATGACCTCAAGGCGGAGCTGTCCGCCAATCGCGAGCGCCGTTTCCTCTATCTCAAGCGTCAGGTAACACCGGAGTTGGCCGAAAAGGTCGAAGCGCTCGGCGTGACCGGCATTCACGTCGATCGCGAATACAAGCGTTACTACCCCTCCGGCGAAGTCAGCACCCATCTGGTGGGATTCACCAATGTGGATGGCGAGGGGCAGGAGGGGCTTGAGCTGGCCTACAACCACAGTCTGAGGGGGGAGCCGGGGCGCAAGCTGGTGCTCAAGGACCGGGTCGGCCGTACCGTCAAGCATATCCGCTCGCTGCAGGATGCCGATCCCGGTGATGACCTGCAGCTGAGCATCGATCTGCGTGTGCAGTACATGGCCTACCGCGAAATGAAGGCGGCGGTGGAGGTGCACAAGGCGGACTCCGGCTCGGCGGTGGTGCTTGACGCACACACCGGTGAAGTGCTGGCGCTGGTTAACCAGCCCTCCTATAACCCCAATGACCGTTCCGGCCTGAATACTTCTGCGCTGCGCAACCGGGCGCTGACCGACCTGTTCGAGCCGGGCTCGACCATCAAGCCCTTTACCGTCGCGGCGGCGATGATGAGTGGCGGGTACACTCGTGACAGCATTGTCGATACCTCGCCGGGCTATATCCGCGTGTCCGGGGCGACGATCAAGGATCATCGCGACTACGGTGAGCTGAGCCTGACCGGCATCATCACCAAGTCCAGCAACGTGGGGGTGACCAAGCTGGCCCTGGATATGCAGCCGGACACCGTTCGCAACCTGCTGGCCAATGTGGGGCTGGGCAAGGATACCGGTACCGGTTTTCCCGGCGAGCGCACGGGGGTGCTGCCCTATCTGAGCGAACGTCAGCGCGTTGAGCGGGCCACCATGTCCTACGGCTATGGCCTGTCCACTACGCTGCTGCAGCTGGCGCAGTCCTATATCCCGCTGGCAGCGGACGGCGTGTTTCGTCCGGTAACGTTGCTCAAGCAGATGCAGCCTACCGCCGGTACGCGGGTGATGCCGCCGGGCATTGCGCCTCAGGTGTTGGAGATGATGGAAACGGTGATCGGTCCGCGTGGCACAGGACGCCGAGCCGCCGTTGAAGGCTACCGCGTGGGTGGCAAAACCGGCACGGTGCACAAGGCCAGCGGCGGCGGCTATGCCGATGACAAGTATGTTTCCGTGTTTACCGGCGTGGTGCCGATCAGTAATCCGCGTCTGGTCATTGCCGTCATGGTGGACAATCCCAAGGGGCAGGAATACTTCGGCGGCCTGGTGGCGGCGCCGATCTTTTCACGCATCGCGGGCGGGGCACTGAGGTTGCTCAATGTACCGCCGGACAAGTGGCCTGAACCCGCATCCTCACAGGTGGCGTTGCAATGAGTATTTATTCCCAGTCACTGTTGACTCTGCTGCCGCAAGCGTCTGCGACGCTTGCGGCCTTGCCGGTTGATAAGCCTGTGGTGGTATCCGGTCTGGCGCTGGACAGCCGTAAGGTCAAGCCGGGCGATCTGTTCTTTGCCCGCAATGGCGTATCCTATCGTGGCGCGGATTTTATCGCCGATGCGCAGCAACAGGGAGCGGTGGCTGTTGTTGTGGAGCGTGATGAACTGAGCACGGCAGAGCGTGCGCAGATCTGTGTGCCATTGCTGGAGGTGAAAGGCCTGGACAGGGTGGTGGGTGAAGTGGCCAGCCGTTTTTACGGTAACCCCAGCCATCACATCAACGTGATCGGTATCACCGGCACCAACGGCAAGACCTCATGCAGCAACTATCTGGCCCAGGCGCTGGAGCAGCTGGGGCAGCGTGCAGCCGTCATCGGCACCCTGGGCAACGGCTTCCTCGATGATCTCAAACCCGCAACTCATACCACGCCGGATGCTATTGCCATACAGGCGCTGCTGGCCGAATTGAAGCAGGCGGGGGCGGACTCTGTGGTGATGGAGGTATCCAGCCATGCACTGGATCAGCAGCGGGTTGCCGGCCTGCGTTTTGCCGCCGCCGGGTTTACCAACCTGACTCGCGATCATCTGGATTACCACGGTGACATGGCGGCCTATGGTGACGCCAAGGCGAAGCTGTTCATCGATCATATGCCGGCGCTGCAGGCGATCAATCTGGACGATGTGTTCGGCCGCACGCTGTGGCAGCGCCTGCAACCGGCCAGTGCACGGGTGCATGGCTTCGCGCTGAGCGAGCCCGGTGCCGACCTGAGGGTTGAAAATCCGGCTTTTACCCCAGCCGGGGTCGAGTTTACGCTGGCCAGCGAGCAGGCGTGCGTCCAGGTGACAACCTCACTGATGGGCAGTTTCAACGTCAGTAACCTGCTGCTTTGCGCCACGCTGCTGCAGCTGATGGGCTACCCGCTGGCGCGGATTGCTGATGTGCTGGGTCGGGTGCGGCCGGTGGCCGGTCGCATGCAGGCGCTGCCGGTCGTACCTCATGCGCCGGCGGTCGTTGTCGATTTTGCTCACACTCCCGATGCGCTGGCGCAGGCGCTGCGTGCATTGCGCCTGCACCGTCCGACACGGGGTCGGCTGGTCTGCGTGTTTGGTTGTGGCGGTGATCGTGATGCCGGCAAGCGTCCGGAGATGGGGCGCATCGCTGCCGAGTTGGCCGACCAGCTGGTCATTACCAGTGATAACCCCCGTTCCGAGTCGCCGCAGGCGATTATCGCCGACATTTTGGCAGGAGTGCAGCCGGATGCCGCAGCCCATGTGGAAGTGGACCGGGCGGCGGCGATTCGCTGGGCGATCGATCACGCGGAGGCCGAAGATCTGGTGCTGATTGCCGGCAAGGGGCATGAACGCTACCAGGAGATAAAGGGAGTCAGGGAGCCTTTTGATGACTGTCAACAGGCTTGGCATGTATTGCAGGAAGGAGCTGATGTATGATGCGCGCCTTCGAGCTGAATGAGCTCCAGCAGGTGCTGGATGCGCGGCAGCTGGGTGAGAATTGTGCGTTGCAGAGGGTTGTGACCGATAGCCGTATTCTGGCGCCGGGAGACCTGTTTGTGGCGCTGAAAGGCCCGAATTTTGACGGGCACGATTTTGTCGGTGCTGCCGAGTTGAAGGGGGCTGAGGCGGTCGTGGTCGACCATGAGATCGATACGCGGCTGCCCCAGTTGGTTGTCACCGACACCCTCAAGGCGTTGGGGCAGCTGGGCGGTTACAACCGCTCGCTGTTCCACGCGCCGGTTTTTGCCGTTACCGGCAGTGGCGGCAAGACCACGGTCAAGGAGATGCTCGCGGGCCTGCTGGCCACGAAGGGCGAAGTGCTGGCGACAGAAGGCAACCTCAACAATGAAATCGGCGCGCCGCTGACCCTGCTGCGCCTGACGCCGGAACACCGCTCGGCGGTGATCGAGCTGGGTGCCAGCGCCCAGGGCGAAATTGCGCGGACGGCCGCGTTTGCCCAGCCGGACGTGGCCGTGCTGAACAACGCCATGGGGGCGCACCTGGAAGGCTTTGGTGGTCTCGAAGGGGTGGTTCGCGCCAAGGGCGAGATTTTTGGCGGGCTGCGTGAAGGCGGTGTCGGCGTGGTTAATCTTGACTCGCCTCATGCGTCGGCCTGGATCGAGCGCCTGCATCGCCTCAAGCGCCGGGTCTTTACCTTCGGGGTGGAAAACGGTGCGGCGGATATCAGTGCCAGTCGGTTGCAGATGAACGCCGATGGCAGCTGGCGTTTCGTGCTGGATGATGGCACTGATCAGCTGCCGGTCAACCTGCAGATTCTTGGTCGCCACAACGTGGCCAACGCCACGGCCGCTGCTGCGGCCTGGGTGGCGGCCGGTCAGCCGCTGCCGCAGATCGCCGGTGTGCTGGACAGGTTTACCCCGGTGGCCGGACGGCTCAGTCCGCACCGCCTGAACAGCGGTTCCCTGGTGATTGATGACAGTTATAACGCCAATGCCGATGCGATCAAGGCGGCGACCGACCTGCTGGCACAGCTGCCCGGTGAGCGCATTCTGGTGCTGGGCGACATGGCCGAGCTGGGCGAGGACTCACCACGGCTGCACGCGGAAGTGGGCCACTATGCCGCGGAACGAGGCATCGAGCGCCTGCTGGTGACCGGGCCGAAGATGCAGGCCGCTGCGGATGCCTTTACAGCGCTGAAAGTGGGCGCGGAACACTTCACGGAGCAGGCGACATTGATTGAACGATTGAAAACACTGCTGGCACCGGAGACCACTCTGCTGGTCAAAGGATCGCGCAGCGCGCAGATGGACAGGGTCGTTGCAGCCCTGCTGGAAGGGGAACACTGACACCATGCTTTTGCTACTTGCTGACTACCTGTCCCAGTTCTATACCGGTTTCGGGGTATTCCGCTATATCACCCTGCGCGGCATTCTGGGTATTCTGACGGCGCTGGGCATTTCGCTGTCGCTGGGCCCCTGGTTGATCCGACGCCTGAAAGAGAAACAGATCGGCCAGGCCGTACGTGATGATGGTCCCCAGTCGCACCTGAGCAAGGCCGGTACCCCGACCATGGGGGGGGCGCTGATCCTGCTGTCGATCGCCATCAGTACCTTGCTGTGGAGTGACCTGAGCAGCCGGTATGTCTGGGTAACGCTGATCGTGACCCTGATCTTCGGCGCCGTGGGCTGGGTCGACGACTGGCGCAAGGTGGTGGAAAAGAATCCGCGTGGCTTGCCGGCACGCTGGAAATATTTCTGGCAGTCGATCGGCGGTATCGGTGCCGCGGTGGTGCTTTATGTGACGGCTCAATCACCGGTGGAAACCCAGCTGATCCTGCCGTTCTTCAAGGACGTGGCGATCGACCTGGGCATCTTCTTCATCGTGTTTACCTACTTCGTCATCGTCGGCAGCTCCAATGCGGTCAACCTGACCGATGGTCTTGATGGCCTGGCGATCATGCCAACGGTGATGGTGGCGGGCGCGCTGGCGGTTTTCGCCTACCTGAGCGGCCATGTGCAGTTTGCCAGCTATCTGCATATTCCCTATGTGGCCGGTTCCGGTGAGCTGATCATCTTTTGCGGTGCCATCGTCGGGGCAGGGCTCGGTTTCCTCTGGTTCAACACCTATCCGGCCCAGGTGTTCATGGGTGATGTGGGTGCCCTGTCGCTGGGCGCAGCGCTGGGCGTTGTCGCTGTGATCGTGCGCCAGGAACTGGTGCTGGTGATCATGGGTGGGGTGTTTGTGATGGAGACCATCTCGGTGATCCTGCAGGTGGCGTCGTTCAAGCTGACGGGACGCCGTATTTTCCGCATGGCACCGATTCATCACCATTTCGAACTCAAGGGCTGGCCGGAGCCGCGCGTGATCGTGCGCTTCTGGATTATCACCGTAGTACTGGTGCTGGTCGGGCTGGCCACACTGAAGATTCGTTAAACAGGAGAGCAGAGTGGGGCTGATCACCACCGACAGGCAGCGCATCATTATCGGTCTGGGCCAGACCGGGCTTTCCTGTGCGCGCTATTTCCAGCGCAAGGGGGTTCCCTTTGCGGTCTGTGACACCCGTGAAACGCCGGCCGCAGCGGAGGCGTTTCGCATCGAATTCCCGGATGTGGAGCTGCGTCTTGGCGAGCTGGACAGCGACTGGCTTGGTCAGGCTCAGGAGCTGGTCATCAGCCCCGGGGTCGACAAGCGCCACCCGGCGATCCAGGCGGCAACCGCTGCCGGTGCCACACTGATCGGCGATATCGACCTCTTCTGTCGCGAAGCCCGTGCGCCGATCGTAGCGATCACCGGTTCCAATGCCAAGAGCACCGTGACGACGCTGGTTGGACTGATGGCCGAACAGGCCGGCATCAGGGTCGGCGTGGGCGGCAATATCGGTACGCCGACACTGGACCTGCTGCTGCAGCCCGCCGAGCTTTACGTACTGGAGCTGTCCAGCTTCCAGCTGGAAACCACGCATGAACTGCGCGCAGCGGCGGCCACGGTGCTCAATGTCAGCCCCGATCACCTGGACCGCTACAACGGCATGCAGGACTACACCCTGACCAAGCAGCGCATCTATCGTGGCGCGTCGGTGGTGGTGGCCAATCGCCAGGACGCGCTGACTCAGCCGCTGCTGGCGCAAGGCGTCGAGCTGCGCAGCTTTGGTCTGAACGAGCCGGATCTGAAACAGTACGGGCTGCGCGAGCAGGGTGGTGAAGTCTGGCTGGCCTGTGGCCTGGAATGCCTGTTGCCGGAGTCGGCACTGAAAATCCGTGGCCGCCATAACCTGGCCAACGCCCTGGCGGCACTGGCGCTGGCGGATGCGGTTGCCATTCCACGTGCCGCGGCGCTGGAAGCGCTGCAGCGTTTTGCCGGTCTGCAGCACCGTTGCCAGTGGGTGGCCGAGATTGATGGCGTCAGCTACTTCAACGATTCCAAGGGTACCAATGTGGGGGCAACCCTGGCGGCCCTGGAAGGGCTGGGGGCAACCCTGGCGGAAGGTGCGCAGCTGATTCTGATTGCTGGCGGTGTTGGCAAGGAGCAATCCTTCGCCGAGCTGGATGCGCCCTTGCAGCGCTACAGTCGGGACCTGGTGCTGATCGGGCGTGATGCCGAGCTGATTGCCGCCGAAGTATCGCCGGCGCAGACCCACTTTGCCGCTTCGCTGCAATCCGCTGTTACGCTGGCGCGCGAGCTGGCGGATGAAGGCGATATCGTGCTCTTGTCACCGGCCTGCGCCAGCTTCGATATGTTCACCGGTTATGCCGAACGGGGCGAGCGCTTCGTTCAGGCCGTGGAGGCGCTGACGTGAAACTGGGCCTGAGGTTGCCAATACCGGCACTGCCGGCACGAATGCGCGTGCCAGAGGGGGTAGCCCCGATGGACCCGCTGCTGCTGAGCTGTGCGCTGGCATTGATGCTGACCGGCCTGGTGATGATCACCTCGGCGTCCATGGATGTGGCGGCGCGCGATTTTGGCTCGCCTGCCCATTTCATTGTTCGCCATGGCAGCTTCGTGCTGCTGGCGCTGCTCTGCGCTACCGCTGCGGCCTTTGTTCCGGTCCGCACCTGGGAGAAATACAGCGTGCCGCTGCTGGTGTTCGGCCTGCTGCTGCTGATACTGGTGTTGGTGCCCGGCATCGGCCGTGAGGTCAACGGTTCCCGTCGCTGGATCGGGCTGGGGCCGGTCAACCTGCAGGCCTCGGAAATCGCCAAGGCGTGCATGGTGATCTTCGTCAGCGGCTACCTGATGCGTCGCCTGGATGAGGTGCGCAACAGCTGGTGGGGCGTGATCAAGCCGGTGATTCCCATGGGGATCTATGGTGCGCTGCTGTTGGCCGAGCCTGACTACGGCGCCCTGGTGGTAATGGTGGGCACCGTGGCCGGCATCGTCTTTCTGGGCGGCATGCAGTTCGCCCAGCTGGTGGTTGTGGTGCTCGGCGGCGGCGGCCTGATCGCGGCGCTGGCATTCTCCCAGTCCTATCGACTGGAGCGCCTGAAGAGCTTTACCGATCCCTGGGCCGATCCCTATGGCGCCGGTTACCAGCTGTCGCAGGCGCAGATCGCCTTTGGCCGTGGGGACTGGTTCGGCACCGGCCTGGGCAACAGCGTACAGAAGCTGTTTTACCTGCCCGAGGCGCACACGGATTTCGTTTACTCGGTGTTGGCCGAGGAGCTGGGCCTGGTCGGTGCGTTGCTGATTATCGGGCTCTATGTATTGATGGTGGCGCGCATGTTCCGTATCGGTCGCCAGGCCGAGAAGCAGCAGCGCTTCTATATGGCCTACCTGACCTACGGCTTCGGTTTCATCATCGCCGGTCAGGCACTGATTAATATCGGCGTTAACGTCGGTGCGCTGCCGACCAAGGGGCTGACGCTGCCGCTGCTCAGTTATGGCGGCTCCAGTCTGCTGGTATGCGCGACCATGATCGCTATCGTGCTGCGCGTGGATTATGAACTGAAATGCCAGCGGTTGAACATGCAGCCGCGAGAGCTGCCCTGGTTGCGGCGGCTATTGAGACTTGAGGAGAAAGCGGAATGAGCACCCGGGCACGCAAAGTGCTGATCATGGCCGGCGGCACCGGTGGTCATGTGTTCCCGGCACTGGCCACGGCCGAGAAGCTGCAGCAGCAGGGTGTCGAGGTCGAATGGCTGGGCAGTCGCACCGGGATCGAGAACGAGATCGTGCCGGCGGCCGGCATTCCGCTGCATCGAATTTCAGTGACCGGGCTGCGTGGCAAGGGGCGGTTAAGCTTGCTGCTGGCACCCTTCCGCCTCGCCAATGCGTTGGGACAGGCGCTGGCCGTGTTGCGTCGGGTGCGCCCCGATGCCGTGCTGGGCATGGGCGGTTTTGCTTCAGGCCCGGGCGGGCTGGCGGCCTGGCTGCTGCGCACACCGCTGGTGGTGCATGAACAGAACGCCATTCCGGGTATGACCAACAAGACGCTCGCCCGCTTCGCCAGGCGCGTATTGCAGGCGTTCCCCAAGGCCTTCGCCGGCCGCAAGGGGGTTGAAACCACCGGTAATCCGGTGCGCGGTCCCATTCTTGAGCTGGCGACGCCGGAGCAGCGGATGGCTGAGCGGGACGGGCCGCTGCACTTGCTGGTCGTGGGTGGCAGCCTGGGCGCGCTGGCGATCAACCAGGTGCTGCCGCAGGCGCTGGCCAAATTGCCGCCCGAGCAGCGTCCGCAGGTATGGCACCAGACCGGCAAGCGTCACCTGGAGGTCACTCAGCAGGCTTACGCGGATGCCGGTGTCGAGGCCAGCGTGGTGCCGTTCATTGACCGTATGGACAAGGCCTACGGCTGGGCGGATCTGGTACTCTGCCGCGCCGGCGCACTGACGGTCAGCGAGATCGAGATTGCCGGCCTGGCGGCGGTGTTCGTGCCTTATCCGCACGCGGTGGATGATCACCAGACCGCCAATGCCCTGCACCTGCAGGAAGCGGGGGCTGCACGAGTGGTGCAGCAGTCAGCGCTGGATGCCGACCGCCTGGCGGGGTTGCTGACCGAACTGAACGAACGAAACAGATTATTGGATATGGCCAGACGTGCGCGACAGCAGGCGCGCCCCGATGCCAGCGACAGGGTAGCAGCGGTCTGCCTGGAGGTAATGCAGTGAAAGCGGTAAACCGCAGTGTAAAAGTGTATGAAGTGCCCGAGATGCGCCGTATCCGCCGGATTCACTTCGTCGGTATCGGTGGCGTCGGCATGTGTGGTATCGCCGAGGTGCTGTTGAACCAGGGGTACGAGATCAGCGGCTCCGATATTCGCCCTTCTGCGACGACCCAGCGTCTGCAGGCGCTGGGTGCCGAGATCTTCATCGGCCACGCTGAAAGCAATGTCAGCCGCGCCGATGTGGTGGTGACCTCAACGGCGGTCAAGGTCGACAACCCTGAAGTGGCGGCGGCCCGTGAGCTGCGCATACCGATCGTGCGCCGTGCCGAGATGCTGGCCGAGCTGATGCGCTACCGTCATGGCATCGCCGTTGCCGGTACGCATGGCAAGACCACGACGACCAGCCTGATGGCGTCGATCATGGCGGAAGCGGGGCTGGACCCTACCTTCGTGATAGGTGGCCGCTTGAACAGTGCGGGTACCAACGCCCAGCTGGGCGGCAGCCGTTACCTGGTGGCCGAAGCGGACGAAAGCGACGCCTCCTTCCTGCATCTGCAGCCGATGGTTGCGATCGTCACCAACATCGATGCCGACCATATGGACACCTATGGCGGCGATTTCGGCAAGCTGAAGCAGACCTTTGTCAGCTTCCTGCACAACCTGCCGTTTTATGGACTGGCGGTGCTGTGCACCGAAGACCCGGTGGTGCGTGAGATTCTGCCCGAGATCAGTCGACCGGTGCTGACCTACGGCTTCCATGAAGGTGCCGACTACCGTGCCGTCGATATCCGCCAGCAGGGGATGAGAACCTGTTTCACGGTGCAGCGTCCGGGTAACCAGGCGCCGCTGGACGTCTGTGTCAATATGCCGGGCCGGCATAACGTGCTCAACGCGCTGGCCTGCATCGTCGTGGCGCTGGACGAGGGCATCGACGAAGGTGCCATCATCCGTGCGCTGGACCGCTTCGAAGGCGTGGGACGTCGTTTCCAGGTGCTGGGCGAGCTGCCCGTCGCCGGTGGCGAGGTCACCCTGGTGGACGATTACGGCCATCACCCCACCGAGGTACAGGCGGTGATCAGGGCAATCCGCGAGGGCTGGCCAGAGCGGCGTCTGGTGATGATCCATCAGCCACACCGCTATACCCGCACGCGTGATCTCTATGAGGACTTCGTCAAGGTGCTGTCGGACGTGGATTTGTTGCTGTTGATGGAGGTCTATCCGGCCGGCGAGGAGCCGATTCCGGGGGCCGACTCGCGCAGTCTGTGTCGCAGCATTCGTCAGCGGGGCGTTGAACCCGTCTACGTCGAAGGGCCGGAAGGGGTCGCCGAAATCCTGCGTAACCTGTTGCAGCCGGGGGACCTGCTGCTGACTCAGGGGGCGGGCAATATCACCAGTCTGGCCCATCAGTTGATCAATGAGTCGCTGGTGCTGGAGGCCAAGGAAGCAGAATCATGAGTGAGCAGATGCAAGCAACAGACATGGCTGCCTTCGGGCGGGTTGCGGTAATCATGGGCGGCACCTCCGCCGAGCGCGAGATCTCCCTGCGCAGCGGGAACGAGGTGCTCAAGGGGCTGCTGAGCGCCGGTGTCGATGCCTTTGCCATCGACCTTGGCGGGGCCGGTATCGACCCGGTGGCCCAGCTGCTGGACAGTGAATTTGATCGCGCCTTCCTGATTCTGCATGGCCGCGGCGGTGAAGACGGTACCATTCAGGGCGTGCTGGAAATGATGGGTAAGCCCTACACCGGCAGTGGTGTGGCGGCCTCGGCACTGGGCATGGACAAGTTGCGCTGCAAGCAGCTGTGGCAGGGGGCGGGATTGCCGACGCCGGCGTTTGCCGTGCTGGACGCCGCGACCGATCTGCAGGCTGTAGAAGCTCGGCTGGGCTATCCGATGATGGTCAAGCCGGCACACGAAGGCTCCAGCATCGGCATGAGCAAGGTGCGTAATCGGGCCGAGCTGGAACGTGCGTTCGCCGCCGCCAGCGAATATGACAGCTGCGTCCTTGCCGAGCAGTGGGTCAACGGTCCCGAATTCACCATCGCCCTGTTGAACGGCCAGGCGCTGCCGGTGATTCGTCTGGAAACGCCGCACGATTTCTATGATTTTGACGCCAAGTATGCGGCCGCGGACACCCATTACCATTTCGATACCCGACTCACCGAGACACAGACCGAACGCCTGCAGCAGCTGGCGCTGCAGGCGTTCAATGTGGCGGGCTGCCGCGGCTGGGGGCGTATCGATGCAATGATGGATGCCGATGGTCATTTCCAGTTGCTGGAGGTCAATACGGCGCCGGGCATGACCGACCATAGCCTGGTGCCCATGGCCGCGCGTGAAGCCGGCATCGGCTTCGAGCAGCTGGTGGTCAAAATACTGAGTATGGCCGAGGCGTGAGCATGACCCGGGCAGAGCTTCAGGACTCAACGGATACTGGCCTGGACCGTCACTGGCGGGCCGTGGTCATCCTGACTCTGCTGGTTGTCTTCGTGGGTGTAGGCAGTTCGCTGCTGCGTGAACTCTGGCACTGGCTCAACCAGCCGGTCGGGGAAATACGCATAGGGGGAGCGACCCGTCATCTGGACAAGACCGCCCTGGCGCAAGCGTTGGCAGTCGGGCTGGACCGCCCCCTGCTGCAGCTGGACTTGAAGGCGCTGCAGGAACAGCTGGTGCAGAATCCCTGGGTGCATAGCGCCAGCGTGCGCCGGCAGTGGCCGCCGGCTGTCGAAGTGCAGCTGGAAGAAGAAGTGCCGGTCGCCCGCTGGGGCGATAAGGGCCTGCTCAATCATCAGGGGGATATCTTCTGGCCTGAGCTGAAGCCCGAGTATGAGGCGCTGCCAAGGTTGACCGGCCCGGCGCATGAAACGGTCAGGATCATGCAGCAATACCATGACCTGAACCGGATGTTTTCGGCAGCGGGGCTGCGCTTGACCGGACTGATGCTGGAATCGCGCGGGGCCTGGACGCTGGAGCTGGACAACGGAATTCGGGTGGTGGCGGGCCGCGAGGAGCTGGTGCCGCGCCTGAAACGATTTATTCGCATCTATCAGCTGAGCCTGGCGGGCCGGGCGGCGCAGATAGAACAGGTTGATATTCGCTATACCAATGGCGTGGCCGTGAGTTGGCGCGCAGGAGCAGGAAATAATAATGCAGGTTAAGGGCGACATGGCAGGCAACATGATTGTTGCGCTCGATATTGGCACCTCGAAAGTGGTGTGCCTGGTGGGTGAAGTGACCCCCCAGGGAACGATCGAGATTGTCGGTGTGGGCTCCCACCCGTCGCGCGGTTTGAAGCGCGGGGTCGTGGTCAATATTGAATCTACCGTAAGCTCGATTCAACGGGCGGTGGAAGAGGCCGAGCTGATGGCCGGTTGCAAGGTGCACGGCGTGACCGTCGGCATCGCCGGCAGCCACATCAGCAGTCTCAATTCCCACGGTATCGTGGCGGTGCGTGATCGTGAGGTCTCCGACTATGACCTGGAACGGGTGATCGATGCGGCCCGTGCCGTGGCGATCCCGGCGGATCAGAAAATCCTGCACATCCTGCCGCAGGAATATCTGATCGATAACCAGGAAGGGATCAAGGAACCGCTGGGCATGTCAGGTGTCCGCCTTGAGGCCAAGGTGCATCTGGTCACCGGTGCGACCAATGCGATCCAGAATATCGAGAAGTGCATCCGTCGCACCGGCCTGGAGGTCGATGCCGTGGTGCTGGAGCAGCTGGCCTCCAGCTATTCGGTGCTGACCGAGGACGAGAAGGACCTGGGCGTCTGCATCGTCGATATCGGTGGCGGTACCACCGATATTGCGGTCTTTACCGCCGGTTCCATCCGTCATACCGCGGTGATTCCGATCGCCGGTGATCAGGTGACCAACGATATTGCCATGGCGCTGCGTACACCGACACAACATGCAGAGCAGATCAAGATCAAGTATGCCTGTGCGCTGGCTCAGCTGGCGCAGGCCGATGAGATGATCAAGGTCCCCAGTGTGGGGGACCGCCCGGCACGAGACCTGTCGCGTCAGGCGCTGGCTGAAGTGGTCGAGCCGCGTTACGAAGAGCTGTTTACCCTGGTGCAGGCGGAACTGCGCCGCAGCGGTTTCGAGGATCTGGTGGCTGCCGGCATCGTATTGACCGGCGGCACCTCCAAGATGGAAGGGGCCGTTGAGCTGGCGGAAGAGATCTTCCATATGCCGGTTCGACTGGCCAAGCCGCAAGGCATTCGCGGAATGGAGACCCAGCTGAGCAACCCGATCTATGCCACCAGTATCGGTTTATTGCACTACGCCCGTCACCAGGAGCATGAAGTCCCCATGGCTCCGGTCGCGGCGGAGTCGACGCAGGAGCTGGTGCCGATCATGGAGCGAGAACCACGCCCGGGAGTCGGTGATTATCTGAAGCGGTTCAAGGCCTGGCTACAGGGCAATTTTTAAGTACTCAATTTTCAAGTTAATGCCGGAAAAGCCGGAAGGTAGTAACAGGCGTCCGGAGAGGAGGGGAAAATGTTTGAACTGGTCGAAAGCGTAACTCAGAGCGCCTTGATCAAGGTGATCGGTGTCGGTGGTGGCGGTGGTAACGCCGTACAGTACATGGTCGATACCGAAGTCGAAGGGGTGGAGTTCATCTGCGCCAATACTGATGCCCAGGCGTTGAGCCGCAATGCTGCACGGACGGCGCTGCACATTGGTGGTGAGCTGACCAAGGGGCTTGGGGCCGGAGCCAACCCCGAAATCGGTCGTCAGGCTGCACTGGAAGATCGTGAGCGGATCGCCGAAACACTGGCCGGTGCGGACATGGTGTTCATCACGGCCGGCATGGGCGGTGGTACAGGCACCGGTGCGGCACCGATCGTGGCTGAAGTGGCGCGCGAGCTGGGTATCCTGACCGTGGCCGTGGTAACCCGTCCTTTCCCGTTCGAAGGTCGCAAGCGGATGAAGATTGCCGAATCCGGTATTGCCGAACTGCGCGATGCGGTGGACTCGCTGATCATCATCCCGAACGAAAAACTGATGCAGGTGCTGGGCAAGAACTGCAGCCTGGTCAATGCCTTTAGTGCGGCCAACGACGTGCTTAAGGGCGCGGTACAGGGAATTGCCGACCTGATCACCCGCCCGGGCATGATCAACGTCGACTTTGCCGACGTGCGCACCGTGATGTCGGAGATGGGCATGGCGATGATGGGCACCGCGATCGCCCGTGGCGACAGCCGTGCCGAAGAGGCGGCTGAAGCGGCCATCCGCAGCCCGCTGCTGGAAGATATCGACCTGCGTGGCGCCAGCGGCATTCTGGTCAACATTGCGGCCGGTGAGGACCTCAGTCTGGGTGAATTCACCGAGGTGGGTAACATCGTCGAGCAGTACGCCGACGAGGACGCCACCATTGTGGTCGGTACCGTGATCGACCCGACACTGGGTGAAGAGCTGAAGGTGACTGTCGTGGCCACGGGTCTGGACCGTGCTCGCGAGCCGGAAATGACTGTGGTCCAGGGCAAAAGCGGCAACAGCCGCAAGCCGGACGGTTCCCTGAACCTGGACGAGATCGAACTGCCGACCATCCTGCGCCGTCAGCGCGAGGAAGCGCTGGTGGAGAAGCCGAAACAGGAGGCCTCAGGCGATGTGTCAGGCCGCAAGGATGATTACGGCAATCTGGATATTCCGACTTTTCTGCGCCGCCAGGCTGACTGATAAATAGTCAGCCCAATGGGCGTACGCAGATTGAAAAAATGGCGTAGGGTTTGTTAAAATTTCAAGATATTTTTGTAAATTCAGGTTGGCATAGCGGATGATCAAACAGCGCACACTCAAAAACAGCATCAAGGCCACTGGCGTCGGTCTTCATACAGGCCAGAAGGTGTACTTGACGCTGAAACCGGCACCGGTCAATACCGGTATCGTGTTCCGCCGAGTGGACCTGGATCCTGTTTTCGAGATCGAGGCCCGCGCCGACAATGTCGCCGATACCACGCTGTCGACCAACCTGGCACGTGATGGTGTCCGCGTGGCGACCGTAGAGCACCTGCTGTCCGCACTGGCTGGCCTGGGCATCGACAACGCCTACGTGGAGTTGAGCGCCGAAGAAGTGCCGATCATGGACGGCAGTGCCGCGCCGTTCGTGTTCCTGATCCAGTCCGCGGGTATCGCGGAGCAGAGCGCGCTGAAGGAGTTCATTCGCATCAAGCAGGAAGTAAGTGTCAGCCACGAAGGCAAGACCGCGACGTTCAAGCCGTTCAACGGCTTTAAGGTCGGCTTCTGCATCGAGTTTGATCACCCGGCATTCGCCAACCGCAACATGGAAGCGGTTCTGGATTTCTCCAGCACCTCCTTCGTCAAGGAAGTAAGCCGTGCGCGCACCTTCGGTTTCATGCGTGATATCGAGTATCTGCGCTCACAGAACCTGGTACTCGGCGGCAGCTTCGAGAACGCCATCGTGGTCGACGACTTCAAGATTCTCAACGAAGACGGCCTGCGTTACGAAGACGAGTTCGTCAAGCACAAGGTGCTGGATGCCATCGGTGACCTCTACCTGCTGGGCAAGAGCCTGATCGGTGAGTTCTATGGTCACAAGTCAGGGCATTATTTGAACAACCTGCTGTTGCGCAAGCTGCTGGCGACGGAAGGCGCCTGGGAAACCGTGACCTTCGAGGATCAGGAAACGCCCGTGCCCATCTCCTATCACCGCCCTGTCGCGGCGGGTTGACCTCTACTTCAAAAGCCGGCCTGCCAAAGCCGGCTTTTGCGTTTCTGGCCCGCCTGTTACGCTCAGGGTAAGGCAGATCAAAATTCAGCGCCGTTGACATTCTACTATCTGCCCCAATACAGGTAGAATGTCGTATCCATTTTTCTGGCAAAGGGCTCTGCAGTGCAGATGCAGGTCTTTGCATTCAATCGGTTAAAAGTCGAATTATGCTGTCACTGTTCAAGAAGATACTGGGAAGTAAAAACGATCGTGAGCTGAAGCGGCTGGGTAAGGTCGTCAAGCAGATCAACGAGCTGGAGGCGAATTTCGAAGCGCTCTCCGATGCCGACCTCAAGGGACAGACGGTTGCTTTCCGTGAACGGCTTGAGCAGGGCGAGCCACTGGACAAGCTGTTGCCGGAAGCCTTTGCCGCTGTCCGCGAAGCGTCCAAGCGTGTCATGGGCATGCGTCACTTCGATGTACAGCTGATCGGTGGCATGGTGCTGCACGACGGCAAGGTCTCCGAGATGAAGACCGGTGAGGGTAAAACCCTGGTGGCGACACTGGCCGTGTATCTGAATGCGCTGCCGGCCAAGGGCGTTCATGTCGTTACCGTGAACGATTACCTGGCTCAGCGTGACGCTGAGTGGATGCGCCCGCTGTATGAATCACTGGGACTGAGTGTGGGTGTTGTGTTTTCCGGCCAGGATTCCGAGTCCAAGCGCGCAGCCTATGCCGCCGATATCACCTACGGCACCAACAACGAATTCGGTTTCGATTACCTGCGCGACAACATGGCGTTCAGCATCACCGACAAGGTGCAGCGTGATTTCCATTTTGCCGTGGTCGACGAGGTCGACTCCATCCTGATCGATGAAGCACGGACGCCGCTGATCATCTCCGGTCCGGCCGAAGACAGTTCGGCGACCTACCACAAGATCAACCAGCTGATTCCGAGCCTGCAACAGTTCCACGGCGAGATTGATCCCAAGGACACGACTCAGGTGATCGACGAGCATTTCGTGGTTGATGAGAAAAACCGCAGTGTCGAGCTGACCGAAGCCGGTCACCAGCTGGTGGAAGATCTGCTGATCGAGCATGGCATGCTGCAGGAAGGTGAAAGCCTCTATGCGCCGCAGAACCTGAACCTGTTGCACCACGTCTTGGCTGCGTTGCGTGCGCACTACCTGTTCCAGCGTGACAAGGACTATATTGTCCAGAACGGCCAGATCGTCATCGTTGACGAGCATACCGGCCGTATCATGCCGGGCCGTCGCTGGTCCGAAGGCCTGCACCAGGCCGTGGAAGCGAAGGAAGGCGTGCAGATCCAGATGGAAAGCCAGACCCTGGCGTCCACCACCTTCCAGAACTACTTCCGCCTGTATGACAAGCTGTCCGGTATGACCGGTACCGCCGATACCGAGGCCTACGAGCTGCGCCAGATCTACGGTCTGGACGTGGTCGTGATCCCGACCAATCGCCCGGTACAGCGCAAGGACTACAACGATATCGTTTTCCTCACCATGGAGGAAAAATATCAGGCGATCGTCAAGGAGATCCGCTACTGCCGCGAACATAACCGTCCGGTACTGGTGGGTACCGCCTCGGTGGAGTCTTCGGAGCTGTTGTCCGCGCTGCTGAACAAGGAAAAGATTCCGCATAACGTATTGAACGCCAAGAACCATGGCCGTGAGGCGGAGATCATTGCCGAAGCGGGTCGTCCTGGAGCGGTAACCATCGCCACCAACATGGCCGGTCGTGGTACCGACATCATGCTTGGCGGCAAGCTGGAAGCAGAGCTTGAAGCCCTGGGAGCGGATGCGACCGACGCACAGGTTGAGCAGGGTCAGGAAGAGTGGCGTCAGCGTCACGAACAGGTGCTGGAAGCTGGTGGTCTGCACATCATCGGTACCGAGCGCCATGAGTCTCGCCGTATCGACAACCAGTTGCGTGGCCGTGCCGGTCGTCAGGGTGATCCGGGTTCATCCCGCTTCTTCCTGTCGCTGGAAGACGACCTGATGCGTATCTTCGCATCCGAGCGTGTGCGTTCATTCATGCAGGCGCTGGGTATGGAGAAAGGTGAGGCGATCGAGCACAAGATGGTGACCAACGCCATCGAAAAGGCGCAGCGCAAGGTGGAAGGCCGCAACTTCGATATTCGTAAGGCGCTGCTGGAATATGATGACGTCGCCAACGATCAGCGCAGCGTGATCTATGATCAGCGTAATGAAGTGATGGCCTCGAACGATATTTCTGAAACCATCGAGTCGATCCGTGACGAAGTGATCGATAATGCCATCAGCGAACATGTTCCGCCGCAGAGCCTGGAAGAGATGTGGGATGTGGCGGGACTGGAGAAGGCGCTGGAAAGCGAATTTGCGCTCAAGCTGCCGGTGCAGCAGTGGCTGGATGAAGATGACTCCCTGCATGAGGATAACCTGCGCGAGAAGATCCGTGGCGAGATCCTGACAGCCTACCAGGCGAAAGAGGATGCGGTGGGTGCAGAAACCCTGCGCATGTTCGAGAAGCAGGTGATGCTGCAGGTGCTCGATACTCTGTGGAAAGAACATCTGCAGACCATGGATCTGTTGCGTCAGGGTATTCATCTGCGTGGCTATGCGCAGAAGAACCCCAAGCAGGAATACAAGCGTGAAGCCTTTGCTCTGTTCCAGGATCTGCTGGAGAACATCAAGCGTGATGTGGTGCGGATTCTGAGTCACGTTCAGGTGCGCCAGCCGGAAGAGGTGGAGCGCATGGAAGAGGAGCGTCGCGCCCAGGCCGAGCGTCAACAGATGAATTACGAACATGCCCAAAGTGACGGCATGAGCGAAGAGCAGGAGACCGCCGACACTGGCGAACAGGCCGAAAACGCCGAACCCTTCAAGCGCCAGACGCCGAAGGTCGGTCGTAACGACCCCTGTCCGTGCGGTTCCGGCAAGAAATACAAGCAGTGTCACGGTAAACTCAGTTAAACATTGTCAGTCAATTAAGGAAAACAGCATCATGGCAGTTGGTCCGGCTACTTTGCCTCAATTACATCCGGTAAGCGGGTTTCGTCTCGGTATTGCATCGGCGGGGATCAAGAAACCGGGCCGACGTGATGTGGTGCTGATGGAGCTGGCCGAAGGCAGCTCGGTTGCAGGCGTGTTCACCCTGAACGCCTTCTGTGCGGCACCGGTGCGCATCTGCAAGCAGCATCTGGCGGAAGCGCCGGCACGCTACCTGCTGGTCAACACCGGCAACGCCAACGCCGGTACCGGCGAGCAGGGTATGACCGATGCCATGACCTGCTGTCAGGCCGTGGCCGAACGCTGTGATGTACCGGTCGAAGCGGTGCTGCCGTTCTCCACCGGTGTCATCGGCGAACCGCTGCCGGTCGGCAAGATCGTCGACGCGTTGAATGATGCCAAGGCGGACCTGTCCGAGAGCAACTGGGAGCCGGCTGCCTGGGGCATCATGACCACCGATACCCGTCCCAAGGCCGCCAGCGAGCAGATCGAGTATCAGGGCAAGACCATTACCCTGACCGGCATCTCCAAGGGCTCCGGCATGATCATGCCCAACATGGCCACCATGCTGGGCTATGTGGCGACCGATGCCGAAGTACCCCAGGAATTGCTGCAGCAGTGGCTGAGCAAGGTGGCGGATCGTTCCTTCAACCGCATCACGGTTGACGGCGACACTTCCACCAACGATTCCTGCATGCTGGTGGCGACCGGTGCCAGTGGCGTGCGCATCGATGGTTCCGACTATGAGCTGGCAGCGCTGTTCACCGAAGCGCTGGAGCGCGTCATGCTGACATTGGCGCAGGCGATCGTTCGTGACGGAGAGGGGGCGACCAAGTTCGTCGAAGTCTGCGTCGAGTCTGCAGGCACCAGCCAGGAAGCGCTGGACGTGGCCTATACCATCGCGCACTCGCCGCTGGTCAAAACGGCACTGTTCGCCAGCGATCCCAACTGGGGACGTATCCTGGCCTGCGTCGGCCGTGCCGGTATCGACAATCTGGACCTGGATGCGCTGCAGATCTACCTCAACGATGTCTGCATCGTCGAGAATGGTGGCCGCGCCGCCAGCTACACCGAAGAGGCCGGTCAGGCGGTGATGGACGGCGAAGAGATCCTGATTCGTGTGGTGCTGAATCGCGGTCAGGTGATCGAGCGCGTCTGGACCACCGACCTGTCCCACGACTACGTCAGCATCAACGCAGACTACCGTAGCTGATCTGCCCCAACTGATATGTCCAAACTGATCCACGTTGCCGCGGCCGTCATTCGTGACCGCCGCGGTCATATTCTGATCGCCCGTCGTCCTGACGATAAACACCAGGGGGGCCTCTGGGAGTTTCCCGGCGGCAAGGTCGAGCCCGATGAGCCGGTGGCCGATGCGCTGGCGCGTGAGCTGCACGAAGAGCTGGGCATCCGCGTGACCTCTGCCTGTCCCCTGATCCTGATTCCCCATCACTACCCCGACAAGTCCGTGCTTCTGGATGTCTGGGAAGTAGACGGCTTCGACGGTGAGGCGCATGGCGCCGAAGGTCAGCCGGTATGTTGGGTCGCGCCGGAGGCGCTTGATGACTACGCCTTTCCGGCGGCCAATACGCCGATAGTGGCGGCGGCTCGACTGCCGGAACGTCTGCTGATTACCGGGGCGGCATCCACGCCTGCCGAGTACGCCGAGCGTCTGCAGGTCGCGTTGGCCAAGGGTATCGATCAGGTGCTGTTGCGAGCCAAATCGCTGGATACCGACGCATTCTCTGACCTCTATACTCAGCTTTTGCCGCTGTGCCGGCAGCAGGGGGCCGTACTGGGGGTGAATACCTCGGTCGAGCAGGCCAACGCGCTGGGTGCCGAACACCTGCATCTGACGTCGGCACGACTGCAGGCGCTGAAGAATCGCCGAGAATTCAACGGTCGCTGGCTCAGTGCCTCCTGCCACAGCGTTGAGCAGATCCGCATGGCCGAGGCGAAGGGCGTCGATTTCATCACCCTGTCACCAGTGCAGCCTACATCATCCCATCCGGGTGAACCTGTGCTGGGCTGGGCGCAATTTGCGGAGCTGGTCGCGGCATGTACCCTGCCGGTCTATGCCCTGGGCGGGCTGGGTGAAAGTGATTTGGCCAGTGCTCGCCGGCATGGGGCGCAGGGAATCGCGGCTATCTCGGCCTGGTGGTAAGCCTTCCATAAAAAACGGCACCCTCATCCGAGGTGCCGTTTTCGTTAGCAAGGCCAGGGCAAACCAGAGCCTGTGACAGACGCCGACGATGGGGATGCATTCCGTTCGGCCAGGGGGCTGGCCTCCCACAATTGACTGTCTTCGCTCACCGGTATTCTGGTTATCGGGCGTATTCTGCAGCCCTTACTCGTCCACAATCCGCATCGACAGGTCCACGGCGCGGCAGTGTTTGGTCAGCGCGCCGATGGAGATGTAGTCCACACCGGTGCTGGCGTAGTCGAGCAGGGTTTCATCGGTGATATTGCCGGAGGCCTCCAGCTTGGCGCGGCCGGCGGTCTGGGCGACGGCGGCGACCATCCGTTCCGGACTGAAGTTGTCCAGCATGACGATATCCGCTCCGGCCACCAGTGCACGCTCCAGCTGCTCCTCGGTTTCCACCTCGATCTCCACCGGCTTGCCCGGATGGTTCTGGCGCGCGGTTCCGATCGCCTGCTCGATACCACCACAGGCCATGATGTGGTTTTCCTTGATCAGGAAGGCGTCATAGAGGCCGATGCGGTGGTTGGAGCAGCCGCCGCAACTGACCGCATACTTCTGCCCCATGCGCAGGCCGGGAATGGTCTTGCGGGTATCCAGCAGAGTGACCGGTGTGCCGGCGACACGCTGGGCGTACTCGTGACTGACGGTGGCGGTGCCGGACAGGGTCTGCAGGAAGTTCAGCGCGGCACGTTCGCCGGTCAGCAGGGAGCGGGCAGAGCCCTCCAGGCGGAACAGGACCTGGTCGCGTTCAACCAGGTCGCCATCCTTGACCAGCCACTCAACCCTGACGCTTGGGTCCACCTGACGGAACACCTCATCCACCCAGGCCTGGCCGCAGACCACGGCGGTCTGGCGTGAGATCACCCGGGCCTTTTTCTGGTCGCTGGCCGGAATCAGTTCGGCGGTAATATCGCCGTTGCCTACATCCTCGTTGAGGGCGGTGCGAACATTCTCTTCAATGATCGGTTTGAGCTCGGTCAGCGTCAGCATGGTGGCGGGCCTGTCCCTATGATGTACTATGGAGCGCGTATTTTACCGGAAACAGGGCAGCCTGAGTATGCTGTCGGAGTACAGCTTTTGGACCAGACGCACTTCACCATCACGGACCACCGCATCGCCGCTGCGCGGTACATTCCTTCGCCCAATTGCAATGAGCGTCCCGACGGTGAGATCTCGTTGCTGGTGATCCACAATATCAGCCTGCCGCCCGGGCAGTTTGGCGGTGGTCATATTGCCGAGCTGTTTACCAACCGGCTGGAACCGAGCGGGCATCCCTTCTTTGAAGAGATCGAAGGACTGGAGGTGTCGGCGCATCTGCTGATTGAGCGTGACGGCCGCATGATCCAGTTCGTTCCCTTCGATCGCCGAGCCTGGCACGCGGGCAGGTCCTGTTTTCAGGGGCGTGAGGCGTGTAATGATTTTTCCATTGGCATAGAGCTGGAAGGGACCGACGATACCCCCTATACCGATGCGCAGTACCAGGCACTGGCCGCTGTCAGCCGTGGCCTGATGCAAGCCTATCCTGAACTGAATCGTGATCGGATTACCGGCCATAGCGACATCGCGCCGGGGCGCAAGACCGACCCCGGTCCGGCGTTCGACTGGACGCGTTTTCTTGCGGCGCTTGGATGATTTGAGAATGGTTTTCAATTATTATATGAGCCCCGATTTTCTGGCGTTCCGAGGACAGCATGGCCGCTTTGCTCAGTATTGAAGGTCTCAAATGTGCGTACCAGGCGCAGACGGTGCTGGATGGCGTGGCTCTGTCGATGGAACAGGGCGAGATCGCCTGCCTGCTGGGGCCCAGCGGCTGCGGCAAGACCACGGTATTGAGAGCGATCGCGGGCTTTATCAGCCCTCTGGCGGGTCAGGTGCGCCTTGGCGAGCAGGTGATCAGCAGTCCCGATCAGGTGGTGCCGCCGGAAAAGCGCGGCATGGGCATGGTGTTTCAGGACTATGCACTTTTTCCACACCTGAGTATCGCCGACAATATCGCCTTCGGCCTCAGCGGCCTGGGGCGTGCCGACAAGCGCAAGCGGATTCAGGAAGTACTTGATTTGGTGGAGCTGCCGGACCTGAGCGCCCGCTATCCGCATGAACTCTCTGGCGGTCAGCAGCAACGTGTGGCGCTGGCCCGGGCGCTGGCCCCCAATCCCCGCCTGCTGCTGATGGACGAACCTTTCTCCAACCTGGACACCGACCTGCGTCGGCAGCTGTCGCAGGAAGTGCGTGATATCCTCAAACAGCGCGGCATCGCCGCGATCATGGTGACCCACGACCAGCAGGAAGCCTTCACGATCAGTGACAAGATTGGCATCCTGTCGGCAGGCCGGGTACAGCAGTGGGGCACACCCGAAGCGCTCTACTACCAGCCGGCGACGCCTGGAGTGGCATCGTTCGTCGGCAAGGGTGAGCTGTTCGCTGGCCGGGTTAACGAGGCGATGGCGGTCGAGACCGAGCTGGGACTGCTGGAATTTGCCGAACCTCTGGGTGTCGGCAGTGGCTGTGAGGTGCAGCTGTTCCTGCGCCCGGGCGATCTCTACCTGAGCCATGATGGCGGCGTGCCGGGGGAAATTGTCGGGTCCGAATTCCAGGGCGGCCAGACACTCTATCGCGTTCGGCTGGGCTCCGGGCGTGAAATCGAAGTGCTGGAGCAGGGACTTCACCGTTATCCCGAAGGCGAGCGTCTGAGTGTTCATGTGGCTGTCCACCGGCCAATCGTTTTTTCTTCTCACGCTAACCCCTAGCGTCATTTCTCCGCTGGAAGAATGTCAATAACACCGCTTAAACAGCACTTCCCGATATCCTTTCAGGTCATTTAGGGGTAGGTTGTCAGTATGAACGCTTCAACTCTATACTGAAGCCTGCTTCAAGGCTTGTTCCTGACAGCTTAGTGGTCATTCACAGGGGAGATGTGTATGCACGGTATGACTTTCAGGGGATGTATGGGTTTTTGGGCCTTGCTGATGATGGTGCTGACGTCGTCAGCCAACGCACAGCTTCAGCTGGAGCCAAACCCATCCACCGCCGACCATTCTCAATTCAAATCCCTGCAGGGGCCTTTCGACTCCGGACCAGAGGTTACAGAAGCCTGCCTGAAATGCCATACGGAAGCGGCTGAGCAGATCCAGCAAAGCCTGCACTGGACCTGGGAATACGAGCACCCGGTCACAGGTCAGATGTTGGGCAAGCGCCATGTCATGAACAGTTTTTGTGGCTCCGTGACCTCCAATGAACCACGCTGTACCAGCTGTCATGTCGGCTATGACTGGAAAGACATGAAACAGCCACCTCCGCAGGCCGGTAACAAGGTTGATTGCCTCGTGTGCCACGATACGACCGGGCAATATACGAAACTGCCGGATGCGGCGGGTCATCCTGCTTACACTCCGCGTGAAGTACCTGCCGGCAGTGGCGTAACCCAGCTCCCGCCAGATCTGGCCTCCATTGCCAGGCAGGTTGGCAACAGCGGTCGTACAAACTGCGGGGCCTGTCATTTCAGTGGTGGTGGCGCGGATGGCGTCAAGCATGGTGACCTGGACTCTTCCCTGATCAATCCTGCTCATGCCCTGGATGTGCATATGTCCCCGGACGGTGCGGACTTCACTTGTGCTGATTGTCATACGACAACGGCTCACAGCGTGACCGGCAGTCGTTACCTGACCAATGCCCGTGACAGCCTGGGGGTGGATGTGCCCGGACATACGGATATGAGCCGTGCATCCTGTGAATCCTGTCACGGTTTTACCCCCCACGCGGAACAGAAGCTCAACGAGCATGTTGACCGTGTTGCCTGCCAGACCTGCCATATACCGGCCTTTGCGCGGGGGGGCGTTGCAACCAAAACCTGGTGGGACTGGTCTACGGCCGGGCGCCTGGGTGAGGATGGAAAGCCGATTACGGAGTATGACGAAAACGGCCATGTCTCCTACCTGAGTATCAAGGGCAATTTCCATCACGGTGAAAATGTCGTGCCCAAGTATCGGTGGTTCAATGGGGTTGTGCATTACACCTTGCAGTCCGACAAGCTGGACACCGAGCACCCTCCTGTTCAGATCAATACCATCGACGGCAGTGCGGCTGATCCGGACGCTCGAATCTGGCCCTTCAAGATCATGCAGGGCAAGCAGCCTTATGATCGGGTGAATCAAACCCTGCTCGTGACGCATGTATTCAGTCCTGATGATGATTCGGCACTTTGGTCAAACTTCGATTGGCCCAAGGCGCTGAAAGCAGGTACGGAACGGGCTGGGCAGCCGTACAGCGGTGATTTTGGATTCATTGAAACAGAAATGCACTGGCCGGTTACTCATATGGTTGCACCGGCGGGCGATGCCCTGGAGTGCCAGGCCTGTCATGCTGAGGATGGCCGGCTGTCTGATATTGAAGGTATCTACATACCGGGCCGTGATAAAGCGGTCATGCTGGATACGCTTGGTTGGGGAGCGGCCTTTCTGGTATTGGCCGGCAGCCTGCTGCATGCGGGAGGACGCATCGTGGCTAAAACGCGCAGGAGGAAAACGAAATGAAGCAGGAAATGGTCTTCAAGCGTTTTGAACGTTTCTGGCACTGGTCACAGGCAGCACTGATTTTTTTCCTGTTGACCACGGGGTTTGAAATTCATGGCAATTACCACCTGTTTGGCTTTGGTCAGGCTGTTAGCCTGCATGCCACGGCGGCCTGGTTGCTGATTGGCCTGTGGGTACTGGCCATTTTCTGGCATTTCACTACGGGAGAGTGGCGACAGTATCTGCCTACGACCGACAAGCTGGGCGCCGTCATGTATTACTATGCTGTTGGCACCTTTACCGGTGCCTCCCATCCCTTCCGTAAAACCACTCAGGCCAAGCACAACCCCTTGCAGCGCCTGGCCTATCTCTGGTTCAAGCTCATGATTTCACCGCTGATCTGGATCAGCGGCTTACTGTACCTTTTCTACAATGACTGGGAGGCAGTGGGGCTGGGCTTTCTGCAACTTGAATGGGTGGCCTGGGTTCATACCGGTGCTGCATTCCTGATGCTGATTTTCATCATCGCCCATGTCTATATGGCGACTATGGGTAAGACTGTCTTTAGCCTTATCAAGCCGATGATTACGGGTTATGAGCCTCCAGAGGGAGGTGAGGAAGCAGCAGGCCAGCGTAAGTAAGGCTGATCTTGATTTTTGGTCTTATCAGAGTGTGAAAGGCAGAGTTGGTGTTGTTGGTGTTAAGGCGCCATAAAAAATCACTATAGAGCTCATAGATATATAGTTATTCCATTTAATTATTTGTCTGTTATATTGAGTGACAGTTGAAGCAAACAACCAAAGCAAACAACCCAGGAGCACCACCATGGAAAACGTTGAAACTGCAGTATCCGGCCTGCCGCGTCTGAACGAGCGCGCTCCCGAGTTCAATGCACCGACCACCGATGGTGTGAAGTGTCTGGATGACTACAAGGGCAAGTGGCTGGTGCTGTTCTCCCACCCGGCGGACTTTACCCCGGTCTGCACCACCGAGTTCATGGCGTTTGCCAAGATGGCACCTGAATTCAACAAGCGCAATTGCGAACTGCTGGGCCTGTCCATCGACAGCCACCACTCGCACATCGCCTGGATGCGCAACATCAAGGAAAAGTTCGGTGTCGAGATTCCTTTCCCGATCATCGCCGACCTGAAAATGGATGTGGCCCGTGCCTACGGCATGATTCACCCTGGGGCGGCCGATACCTCTGCCGTACGTGCGACCTTCATCATCGACCCGAACGGCATTCTGCGTGCCATGGTCTACTACCCGATGAGCAACGGCCGCTCTATCCCGGAATTCCTGCGTCTGCTGGATGCGCTGCAGACCAGCGATGAAAACGGCGTGGCCACACCGGAAGGCTGGCAGCCGGGCGACCGTGTCATCGTGCCGCCGTCTGCCACCGCCGAGGGCGCCAACGAGCGTATGG
This sequence comes from uncultured Marinobacterium sp., assembly GCA_963676805.2. Taxonomy (GTDB): domain Bacteria; phylum Pseudomonadota; class Gammaproteobacteria; order Pseudomonadales; family Balneatricaceae; genus Marinobacterium. The sequence continues at coordinate 342,310 of CAXXYA010000002.1, forward strand.
AATCTGACGAGTACGACTGCGTTGACTTCTACTTCTGCACCAAACAGCTCTGATACTCGCTAGCGGGTATTGAACCAGGGTCTGTTCAAGCTGGCCAAATCGCACACTGCTTCCCTTATCCGGGGAGCGGTGTGTTTTTGTTCAAATTCAAATGAAACCTGATTTCATGCAAAAGGAGGTTGCTGATGTTGAGGCGTGATCCCGAGCAATCCTGGCACCCCAGTTACTGGCTGGCGTCTCTTGGAGCGGGGGGACTTTCAATATCCTTCTTCATGTATCTGATGTGGCTGTTGCCCCACAAGGGGGCTCCCATGCCGACCTGGCAGCACCTGCAGCCCGCTATCAACGGCACTCTCAATCTGCCGGGGGGCGTGCGTTACCTGGTACTTGCCGCCACCTGTTTCATGTTGCTGTTGGCATTCTTGCACTTTGTACTGTTGATCTGGAATTTTCGGGAGCAGAAGGCAGCCAGAAGAACAGAGGCTTTTACACAGCTTTTTGATTCACCATCCGAAGTGCAGTTGATGACCCAGCCTTTGACTCTGGCAATGACAGTCAATGTCTGTTTTGTACTGGGGGCCGTACTGGTACCCGGACTCTGGTCAGTAGTTGAATACCTGTTTCCTCCGGCATTAGTGGCTTACGCGGCTATCGGACTCTGGTCACTGAAGCTCTACGGTGCCTACCTGAGCAAAATGCTGGTTAACGGCGGTTACCGGAGTGAAGAGCACAACCATCTGTCTCCCCTGATTGCCGTATTCGCTTTTGCCATGGTATCGGTCGGCTTTGCCGCGCCTGCCGCCATGTCTCATTCACAGGTTGTGACCGCCCTGGCCGGCACTTTTTCCATACTGTTTCTGGTTGTAGCGGTTGTTACCGGTCTGCTGGTGATGATTTCGGGGCTGCAGGCGATGTTGCAGCACGGCCTGCAATCAGAATCCACCCCCAGTATCTGGATGCTGGTGCCCATCATGACCTTGCTTGGCATCGAATGGGTGCGGATGCAGCATGGGCTGAGTCATCATTTTTCGGCTTCAGTTGAGCAGGGCAGGCTGTTTGTCGTCCTCTCGGCCATCTTCATGTTTCAGCTGGGGATCATGCTGTTGGGCTATCGCGTCATGCAGTTGAACGGCTATCTCAAGGCCCACTTCCATGGCGATCAGCGGAACCCGGTAAGTTTCGGGCTGATCTGCCCCGGTGTGGCGGTGTTTGTGATGGGCATGTTCTGGTGGCACCTGGTGTGGGTGAAAGGCGGAATCATAGCGGCATTTGGACCTGTCTATTGGGTGGGCATTGCGGCTCTGGCTGTTGTTCAATTTTTGACACTGGCCGCTCTGTTGCGCCTGAGCAGTCGTCTGCTCCGACACAAGCAGGTCGAGATCGCATCGATGGACTAAGAGGTTTTGGCTATTGGCCTCATAGTCAGAATCAAACATCGTCGCGCAGACAGCGATAATGTTATCCTGTAACATTAGGTTTATCTAATATATAGCCTGTGGGAGATTGACCATGAGCGAACAGAATATTTCACTCCGTGTACCTCAAGTGAAGGCCTTCTTTGATGAGCCGACCAACACCTTCAGTTACGTGGTGCGAGACCCTGATTCCAATGCCTGCGCGATTCTAGACTCGGTGCTGGATTTTGATTACGCCAGTGGCCGTACCGACGTGCGCTCGGCGGATGAGATCATTGCCTATGTGAATGACAACGACCTGGAGGTGGAGTGGATTCTCGAAACGCATGTTCATGCCGACCACCTCTCTGCCGCCCCTTATTTGCATCAGGCACTGGGTGGCAAAACCGGCATTGGTGTAATGATCACAGTCGTACAGGATACGTTCGGCAAGGCGTTTAACGCCGGTACCGAATTCGCTCGCGACGGCAGCCAGTTTGACCGGCTGTTCGAAGAGGGTGATCGGTTCTCGATAGGGGGACTGGAAGGTCATGTATTGCATACTCCAGGGCATACGCCTGCCTGTCTCACCTATGTGATCGGTGATGCGGCGTTCGTGGGTGACACCCTGTTTATGCCGGACTATGGCACGGCCCGCTGCGACTTTCCCGGTGGTGATGCACGCACCCTGTATCATTCCATTCAGAAGGTCCTCAGTCTGCCCGGAGAAACACGGATTTTCCTCTGTCATGACTACAAGGCACCGGAACGGGATGAGTACTGTCACGAAACCACCGTGGCCGAACAGCGTCAGCAAAACGTTCATGTACATGAGGGTATCAGCGAAGAAGAGTTTGTTCGCATGCGGACTGAGCGGGACGCTACTCTGGATATGCCACGGTTAATCCTGCCATCGGTTCAGGTCAACATGCGAGCCGGGGAGATGCCGCCCGCAGAAGACAATGATCAGGTGTACTTGAAAGTTCCGATCAACCTGTTTTGAGCGTGTGAGGTATTCTGTGGACATTAAACAGCTGGAACCCGGCTTCTACATTAGTCATGCGATCTATCCGAGTGATATTGCGGAAGTCAAGGCGCGCGGGTTTCGTTCGATTATCTGCAACCGCAGGCCGGGTGAAGCGGAAGATCATGTTGACGACACCGAACTTCGGGAGGCAGCGGAAGCGGTCGGAATAGAGTGGGTCGAAATTCCCGTCACGCCAGGCGAATATACGCCGGAAGTCGTTGACGCCTTCGGTGCCGCGATCGAAACACTGCCAACCCCTGTTCTGGGTTTTTGCAGGAGTGGTCGTCGTGCGGTCTCTTTGTGGATTCACAATCAGGTGCACCAACAGGCATCCTGTGACCTGGAACCGTTACTGATGGCGGCGCGCGCGGCAGGTCATGATCTGCATGACCAGAAAGAGACTTTCATCAAGCGTTGATCTGTGATGGTGCAGACCGGCCGCCTACGGTGACTCTTCCCAAGTGTCAGGCAGGCTCGACTGGTTAAATGCCCAGCTGCCTTCCGTGACTCGATGATCAGGCCGCTGCGCCTGGATGCGTGGAATCCACTCAGGCATATCCAGGGGCAGCGGGTCTCGGGCGAGTTTTCATTCAGAATGTGGCGGCATCGATGACATAGCGGTAGCGCGCCTTTTTGTTGACGACATCCTGCCATGCCTGGTTGATCTGTTCCGCCTGAATGACCTGCACCTGCGGATAGACTTTATGGTCGGCACAGTAGTTGATGACGTCCTGGGTCTCCTTTATCCCACCGATCAACGAGACGTTGAAATTGACACGACTGATTGAAAGCCCGATGGCGCTCAGTGTCAGTTCAAATTTCTCGGGCATGCCGACCTGGGTATAAAAGCCAAAGGGCTTTACCACTGAGGCATAAGCGGCCACATCATAGCGGTCGGGGATGGTGCAGATCATGCAGTCCAGTGTTCCCCGATACGCGGAGAGTTTACCGAGGTCGTCCACGACGATGGCGTCTTTGGCACCAAAGGCGAGAATGTCGTCGACCTTGTCAGCCGAAGTTGTGAAGGCATATACCTCCGCCCCCTTGGAGACCGCCAGTTTGATCGCCATGTGTCCCAGCCCTCCAATCCCGGCGACACCCACTTTATCGCCCTTTTTGAGATCAAACTTCATAAGAGGGGAGTAGGTCGTAATGCCCGCGCACAGCAGAGGAGCCGCTTCCTGAAAACTGATGTGATCCGGGATGTGGACAGCAAAATGTTCCCTCACCACGATATTGGTTGAATAGCCGCCCTGAGAAATCCCGGTCGGAGAGCTTTTTTCAGGGTAGCCGTAGGTGAAAGTGGTATGAGGGCAGTATTGCTCTTCATCGCTTCTGCACTCTTCACACTCCAGGCAGCTGTCCACCATGCAGCCGACGCCTGCTCTGTCTCCCACCTTGAATCGGGTGACATGCTTGCCAACCGCCGTGACAACCCCCACGATCTCGTGGCCCGGCACCTGCGGGTATTGCTGTGCTCCCCAATGCCCTTTCATCTGATGGATATCGGAGTGACAGATGCTGGCGTATTTGATCTCGATTAACACATCGTTATCACCTACGGGTCTGCGCTCGAATTCCCAGGGCTGCAACTGGCCGCTGGTATCGACGGCGGCATAGCCTCTGGCGCTGATATTCATCGTCGCAGAAGCCGTGGGTTGATTGGAGTGATTTGTCGGGTGTGTATCCTTGGGTGAATCGTCGTGGTTGTTACACATGGGGCATTCCTGTAAAGATGGCTGTTGCTGCACTCATCAATCGTGGGCTCTGTGGTCAGCCTTCCGTATTGTCTGCATGCAGTACGTGTTGAACCGCCTGTTCCACACGTGAGCCTTCAGCCTTGCCAAGGGTCATGCTCAGTAGCGTGGACAGTTCGGTCAGCTGTGGCTCGGTGATGCCGACATTGGTGGCCATGCGAATATGTGAGCCGAGCTGAGATTCAGTACCTTCCATACTGGCCAGCGCTGCAACCGTCACCAGTTCGCGCTGTTTATAGTCAAGTACCCCGCGTGCGAAGATATCGCCGAACAGGTGGCTTTGAAGAAACGTATTCATGGCGGGGGCAAAGTCGAATAGCGGTCCTGTTACCGGGGCGCCAACAAGCTCGGTCTGAACCTGCTCACCGACCTCGCGGCTGTTTTTGTGTGCAGGTATGGCGGTTGGCTGTTCACCCTCTTCATCGTCGATGCCGTTTGCCTTGCGCTCATTCACAACCGCCATCAACGTCGACAGCGCATTCAGGGCGCGGGGAAAGCCTGTGTAGGCGTAAAGGTGGGTCTGGGTTTCCTTGATTTCATTGATGGTCAATCCGGCATCCAGGCCTGTGACGATGGCGGCCCTCAGGGACGCCTGATCACCATTGGCGGTATAGGCTGCGATCGGGATCATGGACTGCTGCTGCAGGCTCAAGGCCTCAAATACAGGGCGAGAGGTGGCAGAGTCGACCGCACTGTACTCGGCATCGGTGACCTTTTCCTTCCAGGTGACGTTCTCTCCATCCAGGCTACCGGTAATGACCAGGTGCTGCATGGAGGCCCATGGCGTTGCGCCATGCCAGTGATCAATATCGGGCGGGCACCAGACCGTTTCACCCTCGGTGAACGCTATGACCTTGCCATCACGGGTGCCTGTGACGGCGGTTCCTTTGGTCACGATCATGTGTTGCCCAGCGGGGTGGGTATGCCAGGCGGTCCGGGCACCGGGGGCGAAGCTCACATAGGCCCCTGAAAAATGGGCCTGATCATGGCTCGGAAACAGCATGTCGACCTGTACGTCGCCGGTAAACAGGTTGTCCGGTCCCTTGAATGAGCTCTGGGAGCCAAGGGGGTAGTGTGTCTGTGATGCCGCCGGTTGGTCTGCATGTGCGCAGAGACTGTGCATGCAGCCGGTAAGCGTCAGGAGCATGGTGCTGAGACGTTTGCGTTCAAATTTCACAGGAACCTCCTTGCATGCCCGCCTGGAGAGCGGGCCAGATGAAAATGCACTCAGAAGCTGGCAGGACGCTCCCTGCCAGGTTTCAGTATCCCGATGCCTCGTACTCGCAAGCTTGCAAAAAAGGTGCAGCTTGTCGAAGGTACGGATGGTCCGGCCGTAAAGGTCATACATGCTGACAATCGTATGGAGCGCGCCTGCCGCCACCGCAGGAATCTCTGGATGCCGATTGAAGGTGCTGATGACAATTGCCATTTTGATCGGTGGAAATCAGCAGGTGCTATAATGATTCCCCCCATTTCTTGCCTGATACTCCAGGAGACTGGATTTCGGGTCGACAAGAGGGTGGGGGCTGGATGAACATCAGTATAGATAACAATGGGAAAGCGTCATGCCCAAGCTGCATCAGCCTGAACAGCAGGCCAATCCTCCCCTGGATGCCCTGCATCGGCAGTTGACCGGTGTTATTGAGCAGTGGACAGTGGCTCAGGAGGATGTACAGACCCCGATTTCCAGCCTTGCTCTGTTCAGGCGCGAGATGACGACAGAGCCCTGTGACTGTGTTGTGGAGCCAAGTATCGTGCTCGTGGTGCAGGGGGTGAAACAGCTGTTGATTGGTGACAGCGCCTATCGGTATGACCCCTCCCGTTTTCTGCTTACTTCGCTGGATCTGCCCGCCAGGTCACAGGTCCTGGAGGCCTCTGCGGAAGCTCCCTCTCTGGGGCTGGTGTTCAATCTGGATCTGAATATCATTGCCGAATTGATCTCCCATAACCGTTTGCCGCCACCCCGTGAGCGGGTAAGTGAAGCGGGGGCCTATATCGGCATGCTTACCCCGGAGTTGCTGGAACCCTTCGTGCGCTTGCTCAATCTGCTCGATGCTCCCGATGATATCGCCGTGCTTGAACCGCTGATCCGGCGTGAAATCCATTATCGTCTGCTGAAAAGTGACCTGGCGGCTCGCCTCTGGAATATTGTATCGACGAGCAGTCAAAGTCGGAGAATCGCTCGTGCGATCCACTGGTTGAAAAACAATTATGACCAGCCGCTACGGATCGATGAGCTGGCGGCATGCGTACAGATGAGCCAGTCGAGCCTGCATCACTATTTTCGTCAACTGACTGCGAAAAGCCCGCTTCAGTACCAGAAATGGTTGCGTTTGACGGAAGCAAGGCGCTTGATGCTCAACGATGGCCAGGATGCGGCCAGTGCCGCCTTTCGGGTTGGGTATGAGAGCCCGTCTCAGTTCAGCCGTGAATACAGTCGAGCGTTCGGGGCACCTCCCCGGCGAGATATCGAACAGTTGCGGCGACAGTCCCTGGCATCTGCTCAGGACTGAGCGTTTGCGCAGAGAGCTCCGTACCGGATAGGGTGTAGCTGGCGCCGGAGGGGGGCATGACAGGCGTATAAGAGGACGTCGAATGCTGAATAAGCTCAATTTTCGTCACCTGTACCACTTTTGGATCGTGGCCCGTGAAGGCAGCATGGCGCGGGCCAGTCAGGTTCTGAGCCTGGCGCCGCAGACGCTCAGTAGTCAGGTGGCGTCTCTGGAAAGTGATATCGGTGGCTTGCTGTTTCGTCGCGAGGGACGAGGGCTCAGGCTGACCGATCTCGGCCTTACCGTGCAGGCCCATGCCGACGAAATCTTCGAGGCAGCCGAAGCCTTGCAGCAGGTACTGCAATCACCGCTCAATGAGCGTCCGTTGCGCCTGGCCGTCGGTATTTCCGCCTCAATCCACAAGCTGATCGCCTGGCGTTTGATTGAGCCCGCGTTTCATCTCAACCGGGAGATCAGCCTGACCAGTGAAACCGGACGTACGCGCAATTTGCTCCATGATCTCAAGCGGCGCGACCTGGATCTGATTTTGACCGACCGGCCTCCGACGCTGGAGCCGGGCTCTCGCTTTCATCTGCATGATCTTGGCAGCTCGCCAATGACCCTCTTTGCCGCACCTGAACTGGCCGGGCGTCTCAGAGATGGTTTTCCCGCCAGTCTCGACCGGCAGCCTTTTCTGGCCAATGCGGTGGATGCGCCTTATGTCAGCCGACTGATGCAATGGTTCGACGATGTAGGGGTTGAGGTCTCAATCAAGGCTCAGGTGGATGACAGTGCGCTGATCAAGGTGTTCGGACACCATGGAATGGGTTTTTTTGCGGCACCAGCCGTGATTGCCGATGAGGTCTGTCGGCAGTATCAGGTGGAGATGATCGGCCAGGTGGCAGAGGTTCGTGATCAGCTGTATGCGATCACGCGGGGAGTTCAGTCCCAGCATGCCGCGGTTCAGGCGATCTGCCGGGGGCGGGTGGATAATACATCGATAAAATCTGATTCAGAAAACCAATAAATCTGCTTTTTTCTTTCATGATCCTTGTCCATGATGGAATTGTGATCAAAAGAGACGAGGAGTCCGCCATGAAAGCGATCCATAAATACCATCTGGAAGTATCAGACAGCGCTCACACCCTACACCTGAAAGAGGGCTATCGAGTGGTGCGATTCGAGTATATGGTTGCTGAAAAGGGACTCTTCATGTGGGTCGAAGAGCCGTTGCGCGCCGATGTGCCCGTATGTGAGGCCCGCTTCAGGGTTGCCATGACCGGCAAGCCGGTCGCGATGGACTACGAGTATCTGGACACGGCGCTTGATCCCTTTGGCCCCAAAGCGTACCACCTGTTCCGGGTTGAAACGGCGAGTCGTCGTCAGAAGAAGCCCAGCCTGGTGCATCATGCCGCTTGATGATCGTCAGTCAGGCATAAAAAAACCGGATGCTTTCGCCATCCGGTTTTTTTTATGACGTTTGCTGTCAGGCATCCTGCAGCTGATGAACGAAACGTTCGTGCAGCTCGCTGAACTGCCAGGCGAATGGCAGGGTCAGCCATTCCAGTTCCAGTGCCTGCAGTGCGGCCGGGGTGGGCTCGTCGTCCTGCTGTGCCAGGGCCTGATTCAGACGCTCCATCTGGTATTCCATACGCAGTGCTTCATCGCTTTCCGGTGACGGAATGCCCAGCAGAATTTCCAGGCGGATGCAGAGTTCACGCGCCAGGCGTTCCGACAGGATGAGTTGCTGCTCAATACTGCGGGTGCCGGCACTGATCAGGCGGATCGCCTCCAGACGTTGACCGATGCGTTCGCGCCAGTGTTCGCCGGGGGAGGGGCCGGTAATGGCTTCGGTCAGCAGGATCGACAGGGTATCGCTGCTGCCGTTGGCCGCCAGTTCTTCCTCGGCCTGCTCGGCCAGCAGCGCGAGACGCTGGAGGGCATCAACGGCAGTATCGGCCAGCGGCGGGCGAGCCTGCTCCGCGGCGTGCTGTCGCTCCTCTCGTGCCTGGGTCTTGCGTGCCTCCTTGAGGCGAGCAAAAATGCTGTCGCAGTGCTCACGGAACGCCTGCCAAAGAGCGCGTTCACGGCTGCGGAAGGTCGGCCCGGCGGCTTTCCACTGCTTCTGCAGTTGCTTGGCCTCGTCGGCGGCCGCCAGAATATCCTCGGCTTCGGCCAGCTCCGCGGCGCGGACGATCAGTTGTTCCTTGACGTCGGCACAGTGCTGACGGTGTTCCTTGATCTGGTGGTCCAGCTCGCGCAACAGGGTATTGAACTCCTGCTGCAGGGGCTTGCCCGGTGCGCGGTCGACCGGTGTATAGCGTCGCCACTCTTCCCGGGCGGTGCGGCTAACGGCCTCTACGGCCGGCCAATCGGCCTGGCTCCAGTCCATCTGCTGCAGATAGGCACTGAGTTGGCTGCAGATCTGCTGGCGCTGAGTCAGGTTGAACTCACGCTGCTGACGCTGTGCCTTGAACCAGGCCTGGCAGGGCGCGTAGGCCTTTTCGCCCGCTTCCTGGAAGCGTTTCCACAGTTTCTGCGAGTGCACCGAATCGGTCGCATCGATCTGCTTCCATTCCTGCTGCAGCGCCCGGACCTGATCGGCCAGTTCCTGTGGCGGCAGTTCGGCATTGATCAAGGCCTCCATCCGCTCGCACAGGGAGTCCTTCTTGCCGGCAGCCGCAAAGCCTTGCCAGTCATGCAGTTCGGCCAGACGGGCATGCAGTTGGCGATAACGATTTTCCAGTGTATCGGACAGTACTGCCGTGAGTTTTTCCAGCCGCCGGTTCAACGCCTGGTGCAGTTGGTTGGCTTCGCTCAGGTTGCCGCTGTCGAGTGCCTGCTCAAGCTGGTCCAGTTGCTGGCGAAGCTCGCTTTCCTGCTGGCGGGCTTCCTGACTGAGCTCGGTCTGCTGCTGTTTCAGCTGCTCCGTCAGTGCCTGCAGTTGCTGCAGTATTTTGGGCTGGGGCTCTTTGGAGGGCCAGTCGATCAGCGCGACTAGCTGGCGTGCCTTGCGCAGACGTTCGGGCAGCAGCTGTGTCTGCTGTTCCAGTAGCGTTTGCAGAGATGTCATGTTGTCTTGCAGGCGCGCCTGGGCCGCGCTCAGAGATTCGGCACGGGTCAGGGCGATCTGCCACTGGTGCTGCAGCGGCTTCGGCACGCTGTCCGCCAGGGGCTGCCATTGTGCCTGCAGCGCGGTCAGCTCATCGGCAACCTGAACGCCCGGCAGGGCGCAAGCCGTTTCCAGTCGGGCCAACAGGCTCCTGGCCTGGTCTTCGCGAGCCTGCTGCTGTGCCTGGCGCTGTGCTTCGGCGGCTTCCGCCTCGGCCTGCTGCTGCAGGCGTTGTTCAATGGTCCGATGCAGGCTATCAAATGTGTCTTGCTCGTCGGTACCGATATCGGGCAGTTGTTGCCATTCCTGGTAGAGCGCCTGAGCTCGGGCCTGGAGAAACTGGGTGTCTTCGGTCGTCGCCAGCTGGTGCAGCTGAGTCAGCAGTTGCTGGCGGCGCAGGCTGGCTTCCACCTGACGTCGAGATTGCTCACGCAGGCTGTTCAGCTTGTCGCGGCTGATCCGGTGAACCGTTTTGTCGCGTCCACGGGTAGCGCGCTGAATCTGTTCCAGCAGCTCGGCATCTCCGATGCGCTGCACGGCTTCCTTGCGAGTATTGGCCAGGCGGGCATGCAGAGCGATCTGCAGCAGCACGGATTCATCGTCGATGTCGTTGAGCGTCTGGGGTTCCAGCCGGGCATAATTGATAATGATCTGGGTGCGAGCGGAGTCGTCGTTGATCAGCTTCAGCAGCTGGCTGAGGCTGTTCGGATCTTCATCGCCGCTGAGGCACTCGCTGACACGGATACCGGCCTGTTCACGGATCTCGGCATCATCAGACTGGCGCAAGATGGTCATCAGTGAGTCGGTGTCGTTCAGCCGGCGGACGGCTTGCAAGCGTACCTGACGGCTGCTGTCGCTCAGGGCCAACTGGCACAGAATACCAGCCTGCTCAGGGTGTTCCGGGCTCAGCTTGCTGACCGCAGAAGCGCGCACTTCCGGATTTGAATGACGCCACTTGGGCTTGAACAGGTTTGCAAACATCAGTCACCACTACCAGAGGAGAGTCCCGACATCATGTATCGGAGATGAACGGGGGGCCGCTATTCTAACGGTCCGTGGAGCACAAGGGAAAGCCTTGACAGGGGCGCAAACGGAGTACAGGTGCCCTATGGGGTAGGGGGTTGCCTCTTTTACAAGCGCATGGAATCAGTGGCTATCTCTTTGATATTTCAGAACTTCATACGGATCTTTTGGCGAAGTGGATCACCCGGGAGACCGTTTTTGATGATCGATAGAATTTGATGTCGATCAGGCGGGCAGCAGCTCTACATCGCCATCGGTATAGACCCAGAGGCCCTGTTCCCGCTCGAAGTTTGAGCGTTCGTGCAGGATGGCGCTGCCTTCCGGGCTGTCGAAGGCGGCCTCGAACTCGACGATCCCGGTCTGATCGCTGGCGGAGCCTGCTTGGGTGTCGAGAATTTTTAGCCCGATCCAGGTGGTCACCTGGGTCTGTTCGGACAGCAGTTCGGCGTCGCGGGGACCGCGTTTGCGGGTTGCCGTGGTGTTGATCAGGTAATCCACGGCGCCCAGGGCAAAGGCGGTATAGCGCGAGCGCATCAGCGCCTCGGCGGTGGCTGCCGGCTTGCGCCCGGAGATGGCCGGCTCGCAGCAGAAACTGAAGGGCTTGCCCGAGCCGCAGGGGCAGCGGGTGTCCAAATCCTTGTTATCGGTCAGCATACGGATGATCCACAGAGGGTGAAATGTTAATCTGAGACGTTGAGACCGATCTAACCATTCCCCTTACGAAAAGTCGAGACAGAAAACCGATGGCGGGCAAGCAGAACGAAACCTTTTACTGGCACGATTACGAAACCACCGGTATCGATCCGGCCCGGGACCGCCCGCTGCAGTTTGCCGGTATTCGCACCGACGCCGACTTCAACATCATCGGCGAACCCCTGATGCTGTATTGCCGCCCCTCGGAAGACGTGCTGCCGCACCCCCAGGCCTGCCTGGTGACCGGGATTACGCCGCAGACCGCGTTGCAGGAAGGGGTCAGTGAAGCGGAGTTCATCGCCCGGGTACATGCCGAACTGGCGACACCGGGCACCTGTGGCGTGGGCTACAACAGCCTTCGATTCGACGACGAAATCACGCGTTATACTCTGTACCGCAACTTCTACGATCCCTATGCCCGCGAGTGGCAGAACGGCTGCTCGCGCTGGGACATCATCGACATGCTGCGCCTGACCCGGGCGCTGCGCCCGGAAGGCATCGAGTGGCCCGAGTACGAGGATGGCCGTCCCAGCCTGCGCCTGGAGGATCTGACCAAGGCCAACGGCATCGATCACGGCCACGCGCATGATGCCCTGTCCGATGTCTACGCGACGATCGCCGTGGCCAGGCTGATCAAGGAGCGTCAGCCCAAGCTGTTCGACTTCGTACTGCGCAACCGTGGCAAGCGGGCGGTGCAGGCTCAGCTCGATGTGGTGCGGATGAAGCCGGTGCTGCATGTCTCGTCCAAATATCCGACCGAGTGGGGCAATGCCGCCATCGTCGCCCCGGTGGCCAGCCACCCGAGCAACCGCAACAGCACCCTGGTCTGGGATCTGCGCGAAGACCCGACGCCGCTGTTCGAGCTGGGTGTGGAGGAGCTGCGCAAGCTGATCTATACCCGCCACGATGAACTGCCGACCGGGGCGCCGCGCATCGCGCTCAAGCAGGTGCTGGCCAACAAGTGCCCGATCATCGCGCCGGCCGGCATGCTGACCAGGGTGGAGGCGGATCGGCTGTCGATCGACGGCGAGACCTGTCGTCGCCATCTGCAGATGTTGCGTAATGAGGCTGGAGTGGCGGCCAAAGTGGCCGATATATTCAATGATGGGGGACCCCGGTCGGACGGTGATCCGGATCATATGTTGTACAGCGGTGGCTTTTTCTCCGACCACGACCGGGCGCTGATGGAGCAGGTGCGGGCCGCCGAGCCGATGGCGCTGGCCGAGCTGGACCTGCCGTTTCAGGACGCGCGTCTGGAAGAGATGCTGTTGCGCTACAAGGCGCGCAACTTTGAATATACGCTGAGCGAAGACGAAGCCCAGCGCTGGGAAGAATACCGCAGCCGCAAATTGCTACAGGGAGAGGGGGGCAGTTACAGTCTGCCCCAGCTGTTCAAGGATCTGAACGAGCTTGCCCAGGATCCGCAGTTGCCGGATCGTGACCGCCACATACTGGAGGAACTGGCACTCTATGCCGAGTCGATCTACCCCGGAGAGTACTACTAGCAGGAGACGGTGCCAGGTCCTGGTCTGCCTGCTGGCGGTGTCCATGGCCGCAGGGCTGAGCGCGGCAGAGATGATCCCCTATGAGGTGACGAGTGTCGATCAGTTCTCCGCTGGCCGGGTGCACGGTCGGGATGCCTATGAAGGCAAGGGGCGAGGCGACCCGGACTGGGAACCGATGCCCGAGGTTCGTTTTGCCGACCACCGGCGACTGCCGCCTCCGGTACAGGTCGTCTACCCGTCGGCACCGCCGCCGGTGCAGCAGGTAGTGGTGCGGCCCGAGCCGCAGATTGTACTGGTGGGCGAAGACAAGGTTTTCGATCAGGTGCGCCTGGACCTGGATATCCAGCGCTGCATCTTCCAGAACATCTGTACGGACGAGGTGAAGGCGATTCCGGGGGTTTATCTGGGGGAAGAGCAGCTGGGTGATGACGACTGGAGCGGCCGTGCGGACGATGCTCTGCAGGCGATCAGTGAAGACCGTCGTGCCGACGACAGCCCGCCGACGGAACCGGGCGCCCGGGCGCCGGGGCGGGTCTTCGTCGAAGAGCCCGCCCAGGCCTCGCCCTGAGAGAGCTTAGCCGGCGGGAAGGCCCAGCTGTTCCTGCTTGAGCCTGTTCAGGCGCGCATCATCATCCTGCAGCGCCTGCTGCTTGACCGCTTGTTCCACGGATGCGCCGAAGTTGCGAATCAGCAGCTGGCGCGCCATCAGGTTGTCCATCATCGCACTCAGGTCATCACGGCTCAGCTCACGGGTGTATTCGCTGAGACGATCACGGGTGTCGAACGCCAGGTTATCGCGATCCAGCTCACGCCAGTAACGGCCGGTACGGGCGTTCAGGTCCGTATCGCGCTGGTTGATGCGTGACAGCAGACTCTGTTTGTAGCGTTCCAGTTCGTCGTCACTGAGCCTGGCCAGCCGGGCCGAGCTGTCCTCCAGAAAACGGTTGTATTCGCTGGCGAGCACGAAGGGGTCGGTATTGGGGGATTGCACCACCAGTGCCAGACCGGCCCGCTCCCGAATCGGCATGAAGCTGGCGAATACGATATAGCCGTACTGCTTCTCCGTGCGCAGGCGTGAATAGAAGGGGGTGGAGATGATCTCGCTGATCAGCGCCACGGCGGCCCGGGTGCGCAGGTCTTCGTCAGGGCCCTGCAGGTAGAGCAGGGTGGACGCATCATTGTGCTCGGTCAGGAAGGTGTCGATCATCGGTTCGTTGGCCGGCAGTGACAGCACATGGGGCGGTTCCGCCAGCCAGCCCAGCTGTGCCGGTTGCAGGGTGTCGCTGACCCGCTGCGCCATGGCGATGGCGGCCTCGGTTGTCAGGTTGCCATGGGCCAGCAGGCGCAAGCCGGCGGGTTCCAGCAGTCCGGGATAGAAGGCTTTCAGGTCTGCCAGACGTATCCGGTCCAGCGCTGCCAGCTTCTGCTCCCGTGTCCAGCTGCCCATCAGGTTGTTGTACAGGTGGGTGAAGGCCTGGTTATAGGGTTTTTCCTGGGCGCTGTTCTCCAGCTCTTCGCGCAGCTGGTCGCGGATGCGCTTGAAACGCTCCTCGTTGAACTCGGGGCTACGCATGGCCGTGATCAGCGTTTCCAGCAGCAGCGGCTGTTTGTCGCTGAAGCCGCTGAGTTTCAGGCTAAGGCCCTGCATGTGCGGGTAGAGGTTGACTCCCAGTCCTGCCAGAGCCGCGTCGTACAGCGGTTCGTTGAGCTGGTCCAGCACCATGCGGGTATAGATATTGGCCAGCATGGTGTTGCGAGCGGACTGGTTGGCCACCGGCGACAGCAGACTGAAGTAGAAATCGGCTTTGGGGCGCTGGAACTCATTGTCCGGCAGGTACCAGAGCACCGAGCCGGGTTTGGACCAGATCGCCTGAGGGCGTGAATAACCCTCGGCGCTGACCAGCTCGAGGTTTTCTGCGATAAAGGGGTTGTGCCGGCGGACATGCAGGCGAGTGTCGATTGCCGGTGCCTGCCACTGGGTCAGGCGCTCCTTATCGATCGGCTGAATCGAGTACGCGGTCTGGTAACGCGGCTCGACCTGGTCGGTTGGCAGCTCCTGTCCTTCCAGCGTCAGCAGCAGGTTATCCGGGCGCATCCGGTCCAGGTAGCGCTGGATCAGTTCGGCATCGAACTCGCCAAAGAAATAGTCAGCCTTGAGCAGATAGGGGACCGGGTAGGTCTGCAGGGCCTGGGACAGGCGCATCACCTCGTGCGTGGGGTCGCTGGGCATACGGTAGCGGAACTGCACTTCAGACAGTTGGCGCTCCTCGGCGAACAGCTCGGCGTTGATGCCTTCCAGGCGCAGGGTTTCGATAAAGGCGAAGCTATCCGCCACGATCTGATCGATGGCGTTCCAGCCGGCTTCGGTCAATTCCATCTGGATGCGGAACATCGCCTGCTCAGGCAGGTCCAGCGCCGGAGAGGCTGCCAGGCTGCGCACCCAGCCCTTGTCCTTGAGCAGAGAGAGCAGGCTGCCATGTCCCTCGTAACCGATCAGGCTGCTCAGGTAGTACAAGGGTTTCTGTTGCCAGTGCTCGCGTAGCGGCGGCATCGGGAAACTCAGGCTCAGCATCCGGGTTTCGCGCAGCGTCTCGATATTGAGCTGGGCGGGCAGGCGGCCTTCGACAAACAGGGGGGCCTGGTCTTCATAAGGTGTAGCGTTGCGATTTTCAACCGGGCCGAACGCTTGGCGTACCAGGGCTTCCAGCTGGTCCAGCGACTGTGGTCCGATCACCGCCAGGGTCATCAGATTGGCGGAATAGTAGCGCTGGTAGAAACGGATCAGCTCCTCGCGAATGAGGCTGTCATCCGAATTGGACAGGCTCTGCAGGTTGCCGACGGCAAAACGGCTGTAGTGGTGCTCCGGGTTGAGTACCTGCTTTTGCGCTTCGAAGCTGCGTCGTCCGTCATCCCGTCGTTTGGCCTGGTATTCAGAATGTACCGCGTGGCGTTCGCGATCCACATATTTGGCGGTAAACAGAGGGGCGATAAAAAACTGGGCAAAGCGGTCGACTGCTTCCGGCAGGGCGCCGGCCTCTACATCGAAAAAGTAGTTGGTGTTCTCATAGGCGGTGAAGGCGTTGTGGCTGCCGCCGTGTGAACTGATGAACTGCTGGTAACTGTCGGCCTGGGGGTATTTCTCGGTGCCCAGAAACAGCATGTGTTCGAGAAAGTGGGACAGGCCGGGGCGCTGTGCGGGGTTGGCATTGGACCCCACCTTCACGTTCATGGAGACGGCGGCCTTGTCAGTGCGCGGGTCGGATACCACCACGGCACGCAGGCCGTTATCCAGCTGCAGATAGCGGTATTCACGGGTATCCAGGGGGCCGGTGATAATCTCGGCCCGCAGCGGCAGAGCCAGCCAGGACAGCAGAAACAGCAGCATGAAAGCCAACGGGCGATGTAGACGGAGCATATTCCCTCACTTGATGTTGTTCGGCCTCAAGACAACATGGGACTACCATGAACGCCAGCAGTTCCATCAAGGCCGTTCGGAGAGTTGGCCTGATTCTGCTGTCGTGGGTGCAGAGGGCGCGGACAGTCGATACAATCAGTCAGAGTTTACAGGATAGGAAACTGACGGATGAACCGTGAAAAGGTGATCTTTGCGTTTTTCATTGTATTGGCACTGACGCTGAACTTCGGTTTTGTGCTGGGGGATCTGGACAAGGCCGATCATCACGATGTCTTCGAGCTCTTTGCGGCGCTGGTGGTCAGCCTGATCTGTACCGTACTCAAGTTCGGTGATCGCACACACCTGGGCGCACTGATGCTGGCAACCAGCCTTGTCGCGGATCTGCAGCTGATCATTGCGGCGGTATTCTGGGGGTATGGTGAACAGGTGGCAGCCACCGGCATGACGCCCCGATTGATGGCCAGCGTCGTTTCCTTTGCTGCCGGGGCCTTGGTCGCCAACCTGATTTCCGTCATCCTGCTGGTGGTGGAAACGGCACTGATGCGGCGCTGAGCGCATGAACCATCTGGTATTTCTGCTCATGCGGCGTCTGCGGGCGCCGCTGATCACACTGATCACGGTCTACGCGATCACGGTGTTCGGCATGACGCTGATCCCCGGGCGCGATGCCGATGGCAATCTCTGGTACATGGACTTCTTCCACGCCTTCTATTTCGTCTCCTTCATGGGGACCACCATCGGCTTTGGTGAAGTCCCCTACGAGTTCACGGATGCCCAGCGCCTGTGGGTGACGCTGTCGATCTATGCGACGGTGGTCAGCTGGCTCTATGGTATCGGCCAGACCCTGGCCGTGCTGCAGGAGCCGATGTTCGGCCGGTTGATGCGACTGCGGGGGTTTACCTCACACGTGCGTAACCTGCGCGAGCCTTTTTACCTGGTCTGCGGTTATGGCGTTACCGGCAGCATCGTGGTCAGGCGGCTGATCGATCGTGGCATTCGCGTGGTGGTGGTGGATATCGATCAGGACCGCATCGATGCACTGGAGCTGGATAACCTGGTGATTCCGGTCCCGGCACTGTGCGCCGATGCCTCCCTGCCGGACATCCTCGATCATGCCGGCCTGCAGCACAAACAGTGTATCGGTGTGCTGGCGCTGACCAATAACGATAACGTCAATCTGTCGATCGCGATCGCCAGCAAACTGCTGGCGCCCAAGCGTCAGGTGATCACCCGGACCAACTCGGAAGTGACCACCTCCAACATGGCGTCCTTCGGCACCGACATGATTGTCGACCCTTTCCGAGCCTATGCCGATTACATGGCGCTGGCAGCGCGCTCGCCGCACAAGCTGCTGGCCTATGACTGGCTGATGAACCCGCACCACCGTACCCTGTCCAGCGTCTACAAGCACGTTCCGGGGCGCTGGATCATCTGCGGCTATGGGCGCTTTGGGCGTGCGCTGGCGACCGCCTTCTCGGCCGAGGAGATGGCGATGACGATCATCGACCCCAGCCCGGGCAACCTGGCGCCACTGGAGAACGGAGTGGTCGGGGTCGGCACCGAAGCGCATACGCTGCTGGACGCCGGGGTGGAGTCTGCGGTGGGCATCATCGCCGGTACCGCCAATGACGCGGACAACCTGTCGATCATCATGACCGCTCGTGAGCTGAACCCGAAACTGACCACGGTCGTACGCCAGAACCTGCACCAGAATGCGCTGATTTTTCGCAACAGTCGTTGTGACTTCGTCATGGAGCCGGGTCGGATCATCGCCAACCGCATCCTGGCGCAGCTGAAAACGCCGCTGCTGCCGCTGTTCCTCGAGCAGCTGCAGCAGCAGGATGATGTCTGGGCGCATACCCTGATCAACCGGATGAGCAGCGTGGTCGGCGACCAGGAGCTGGACAGCTGGGCGGTGCAAGTGTCGCCTGAAACGGCTCCCGCGCTGAGCACTATGATGGTGCAGCGTCCGGTGGCCCTGCGTTACCTGAACAAGGACCCGCGTCAACGTGACCGGATGTTGCCCTGCTTCCCGCTGCTGCTGAAAACCGCCGAAGGCGAGCATCTGCTGCCGGGCGAGCTGCATCAGCTTCAGGATGGAGACGCGTTGCTGTTTTGTGGCCTGAGTTCGGCCAAGCGTCAGATGGAATGGAGCATCAACAACTACAACGTGCTGCATTACCTGCTGACCGGAGAAGATCCTCCCCATACGGTGCTGGCCAGGTTGCTGCGCCGCCACGACCAGGAATCTGCCTGATGCCCTACCTGCTTTTGATTCTGACGACCCTGTTCTGGGCCGGCAACTTTGTGCTGGCCCGAGCCATCCATCTGGATATGCAGCCCTTCACCCTGGCGTTTCTGCGCTGGGTGCTGGCGCTGCTGATTATCGCACCCTGGTGGCTGCCTCGAGCCTGGCGCCTGCGGCAGGTGCTTAAAGACAATCTGCCGATCCTGTTTCTGCAGGGTTTCCTCGGTGTGGCCTGCTTTAATACCCTGGTCTATTTCGGCGTACAGTACACCCAGGCGTCCAATGCCATGCTGATGCAGTCGGCAGTGCCGTTGATGATCCTGTTGCTGGGCGCGCTGATGTTTGGTGAACGTGCCAGCGGGCGCCAATGGCTGGGTGTGATCTTGTCTTTGGCGGGCGTCATGGTGCTGATCAGTCGAGGCCAGCTGGAGGTTCTGACCGGTTTCGCGTTCAACGAGGGGGACCTGTGGATCTTCCTGGCCATGCTAAGCTGGTCTTTCTATACCATCAGCCTGCGCTGGCGCCCGGCAGGGCTCGATGGGTTGACGTTCTTCGGCTTTTCGGTACTGGTTGGCGTGCTGGTGCTCTTCCCGCTGATGCTGTGGGAGCAGGGTGGTCACTTGGTTATTCCATCAACGGAACCCTTCCTGCTGACCGTGCTCTATATGGCAATATTTCCGTCGATTCTGTCGTTTCTGTTCTGGAACCTCGGAGTCGAGCGGCTGGGAGCCGCGACGGCCGGTCTTTTCATTCACTTGATGCCGATGTTCGGGCTGCTGCTGGCAACCGTTTTTCTGGGCGAACGCCTGGGGCTGTATCACCTGGTCGGGATCCTGTTGATCTTTACCGGACTCTATATCGCAATACTGGCGCAATCCCTGCGCCGGTTAGGCAAAACCACTTGAGGAGAAAAAATGCGAACGTTGATCACTACCTGTTTTGCCCTGCTGCTGGGCCTGGTCATGATGCCGGATATGGCGGAAGCCAAGCGCCTGGGCGGTGGCTCCAGCTTCGGCAAGAGCTATACCACCCCCAAGCGGGTTGCACCGGCACCCAGCAAGGAGCAGACGGCGACTACCCCGACCGGTAAAACCGGCACCACTACCGGTACCCGCTCCAAGGGGTTCGGTGGCCTGCTGGGCGGCCTGCTGGCCGGTGGTCTGCTGGCGGCGCTGTTCATGGGCGGTGCCTTCGAAGGCATCCAGTTCATGGATATTCTGCTGATCGCCGTCATCGGTTTTGTACTGTTCAAGCTGTTTGCGCGCCGCAAGGTTCAGCAGCCGCAACCGGCCTATGCCACTCCTGATGGCGGCATGATGCGCCAGCAGCCGGAACCTCAGCCGGCCGGGCAGCCGGCACCGGCCTTTGGCGGCGCGGGCAATGCCGGCCTGGCGGCCAATAAGCTGAACCTGCCGGAATGGTTCAACGAGAAGGCATTTGTTGACGGTGCTCAACAGCATTTCATCCATCTGCAGAAAGCCTGGGATACTCAGGACTGGAGCGAGATCCGCGACTATATGTCCGATGAAATGTTCGAGGCTCTGCAGCAGGAACGTGCCAAGCTGCCGGCGCAGCAGCATACCGAAGTCGATTCGGTCATGGCCGAGCTGGTCAACTTCATCGATGAAGGCGATCACGTGGTGGCGAGTATTCACTTCTACGGCTGGATCGCCGAATCCGGTCAGCCGACCAGTGAGTTCAGCGAGATCTGGCACTTGAGTCGTGACATGCAGGTTGCCGGAGCGGACTGGAAAATCGTCGGCATCGAGCAGACCAGCTGATGCCTCCCGTAGTGGCTGGGCTCCGGTACAGCTGCTGCGCCCCTTTCTGGTGCAATCGGGCTATCAAGGTCGTAATTTTGCACACACTTGGTGCGGCCTCATTGCAGATGTCGCTATCCGGAAGCATTTTCTTTATTCTGCACTGAATTGGCGCACTTATTGCTTTGACTCTCTCGACCCATGAATGGAGAGAGTTGATGTCGGTGTTGAAAAGTCCTCAGATGCAGCTGTCCAGCACGGAACGCCACTGGTTGCCCTGGTGGGGTGCAACCGGCAAGCTGGCCATGCGCAAGTCCTGCTGGTTGAACCGCAGAACGGTACCGCTGGTCGAGCAGACCTTCGAGAGTATCGCTGAAATCCGGGTACGCCTGCTGACCCAGTGGGCACAGGCGCAATGGGAGCTGCTGGCTGCACTGGCAGAGCAGGTCGATATGGCGTCGCCCGCCGAGTCGGCGACCCTGTTCGACTACAAGCTGCGTCAGGCGGCGGACTGGTCAGAACTGGCCTGCCTCGATACCGAGGGCCGGGTGCTTTATTCAACCGCCGCCTCACGGATCGGCCTCAATGACCTGAACCCCGCCGCTGTGCGGGAGGGCTGTCAGGCCCCTTTTCTGCATGGGCCTTATGTGGACCCGGTGACCCTGCAGCTGGGAGCGAGCTCCTCCCGCTTTCATGATGCCGTGACCTTGATGTTCTATCAGCCGGTACAGCACGAGGGGCGAACCCTTGGCCTGCTGTGCGCCCGGGTGCCCAACGATGTGCTGGGCGACCTGATTCAACGTGAGGCCGGACATATCTACCCTGAGTCCGGCGATAACTATCTGTTCATGGTGGAGTCCCGTTTTGAGCCGGGTATCGAGCAGGGGGTAGCCCTGTCCCGCTCCCGCTTCGAGGACGATACCTTCTCCCACGGCGAAAACCTGAAAAGCGGCATCCATACCCACTGGGGAACGGTCAGAGTCAGTCAGCATACCGAATTCGAGATCCGTTTCACCGATCCGGCCACCGGTCAGCTGCATCCAGGGGTTCGGGAGACGATCCGCAAGGGAGAGAACCTGTTCGTCACCTATCCGGGTTATTCCGACTATCGGCACATTCCGGTGATCGGCAAGGGGGTGACCTTCACCATGCCGGGCTCCCGGGATCGCTGGGGCATGATGTGCGAATCGGACCTGGAGGAGGTGTATCGGCGTCGTTCGCTCAGTGTACGCATGTTCACCAGCCTGGCCGGTTCCCTGGCCATAGGTCTGGGCGCCAGTTACGGCCTGCAGTACTGGCTGGCTCTGGAAGTCCTGCCTGGCATGCTGCTCAACTTCCTGTTCGTGACCCTGTCCGTTCTGCTGTTCTGGCGTATCGGTATTCGGCCGTTGTCACGCCGGCTGGGGGATATGACCGACGTGATCCGTAACCTGGCTGAAGGCGAGGGCAACCTGAGCCAGCGGCTGGACAGGGAGGGGATCGTGGCGGATGAAACCGGTGACCTGGCCCGCTGGATCAACAGCTTCGTCGATAACCTGGACAATATCGTTGCTCAGGTGATTCGAGCCGCCGGAGATGTGGGAGAGAACAGCCAGCTGATGCAGACCCGCAACCAGGTGGCACTGGAAGCTGCGACCTCGGTCGATAACGCAGCGGAGCGCATGCTGGGACTGGTTGAGGCGCAACTGGAAAGCATTGGGCGTGCCTCATCCACCGCCGAGGTGATGAAGTTGGCGATGGAGCAGGTAGTCGAGCAGGCGCGTGACCAGTATGAATCGGTACGTTCGGGTACCCAGGCGATTCGCGATATCGTGCAGACGTCAGCCCAGCGGGTCCAGGCACTGAATACGCGTACGACCGAAATCGACGAGATCGTTACGCTGATCACAGATATCACCGCCCGGACCAACCTGCTGGCATTGAATGCGGCGATCGAGGCTGCGCGGGCCGGTGAACACGGCCGGGGCTTCTCGGTCGTTGCTGATGAGGTCCGTGGTCTGGCAGCACGTACCGAGCAGGCGGCCCGGGAGATCGGTGAGCGGGTCGGTCGAATCCAGGCGGAAAGTGAAGAAGCCGTGCGTTTCATGGAATCAGGTGTCGAGGATGTGGATCGCAGCCTGACCCTGGCCGAACAGTCCACCTCGGACAACTCCGCACTGCATGACTCCGTCGCGGAGATGTTCGATATCATCAAGCACCTCGATCAGCACAGCCAGGACCATGGGGGACAGGCGCGCTCCGTGGCCGTGATCACCGCCCGGATGAATCTGGCGGTGGGGGAGCTGCAGCTGAGTTCGGATCAGGTGAAAGGAACCGCAGCCAAGCTTGAGCAGCTGGTCGGTGCGTTTGAGGTCAGCGCCGCCAAATGAGGCTGCAGGCCCGGTCGATGACCGGGCCTGATGGGAAAGGTTTTACTTGGCCGGCGGCTCGTCGCGCAGGAAGACCCAGGTGTCTCCCTTGCTCTGTTCGGGGCTGAAGTAGTAGCCCTCCAGGTCAAACTGCTTGAGCGCTTCGGGGGTCTCGATTCGGTTCTGGATCAGATAACGGCTCATCAGGCCGCGCGCCTTCTTGGCGTAGAAGCTGATGATCTTGTACTGGCCGTTTTTGCAATCCTTGAATACCGGCGTGATCAGGCGAGCGTTCAGGGACTTGGGTTTGACCGCCTTGAAGTACTCGTTGGATGCCAGATTGATCACCACGTCGGCACCCTGTTCGGCCAGCTCTTCGTTCAGCGACTCGGTGATGCGTTCGCCCCAGAACTGGTAAAGGTTGTCGCCGCGGGGGTTCTTCAGCCGGGTGCCCATTTCCAGTCGGTAGGGTTCCAACAGGTCCAGCGGACGCAGCACGCCGTACAGGCCGGACAGAATGCGCAGATGTTGCTGGGCAAACTCGAATTCCGCCGCCGTGAACGTCTTGGCTTCCAGGCCGGTGTAGACATCGCCCTTGAACGCCAGAATCGCCTGACGGGCGTTATCCAGCGAGTGCTCGCTTTGCCAGCTTTCGTAGCGGGCCACGTTCAGGCTGGCCAGCTTGTCGCTCAGCTTCATCAGCTCGGCGATATCCTGTACGGAAAGTTGGCGCAGGGTGTCGATCAGCTCCTGGGAGTGCTCGAGAAAACGTGGTTGAGAGTATACCTGGGTCGCCAGAGGCGAGTCGTAATCGAGGGTCTTGGCTGGTGAAACCAGTGTCAGCATCTGGGTGAGCCCCTTGGTCTGGAGACAAGTGAAAGGAGCGGGTAGTGAAGACCCGCCCATTAAAAGCGCGTTGTGTCAGGCGTGCAGGCTGTTATTCAGCTCATCGACCACTTCGGCCCAGTCGGAATCACTGCTGATGGCATCACGCAGGAAGGTTGCCTGGGATTCATTCCAGAAGGAGGCCTCGTGCAGCGGGACTTCAGTGCTGAACAGCTGGTGGGTACGGATGAATTGCTCGATGGAATCCTTGTCACTGGCCAGGCCCAGCTGCTGAAACAGCGCCGAGAAGGTATGCGTGGATGTATCCATATGATCCTCCTTGTAATCTGCAATCATGCACTTGGTTCGGTTCTATTATGGCTGAGGACGTCCGCTTGTCAAAAACCTATGGTTTTAGTCAACTTTTAGCCAGCGTAACCAGAGTGCTCTCAGCCCCAGGCTGATCAGAGCTCCAACGACCACCAGTGTTGAACTCAGCAAGGGTTGCCCGACTGTCGGCTGCCAGTGTATCAGGGCGGCTGAAAACAGCAGTCCGCCCAGCAGGCACAGGCCGGCGATCACCATCAGGCAGCTGACTGTGGCCAGGTCACGGGGATGTTCCTTCAGTATCAGGATGAGTGCCGGCAGGATAAAGCCGGACAGGGTAATCCACGAGGGCAGCAGTTCGTCCATGATATCGTCTCTCCTTTTTTGCCATGAGTGCTTCCCGGTGTATCAGTTGGCCATTACACTGGGACAGCAGTGGTACAAGCTGTATCATAGCCTTTCAACACCCTGTTAAGCCAAGCGGGGTCATCCATTAGCCAGGAACCCCGGCAGGATGCAACGACTGACGAGTGAATGATGAGTAAGAAAACCGTTCTGACCGGTATTACGACCACCGGTACGCCGCATATCGGCAACTACCTCGGCGCCATCAAGCCTGCTATTGAAGCCAGCGAGAACCCGGCCTTCAACAGCTACTTCTTTCTGGCCGATTTTCACGCCCTGATCAAATGTCAGGAGCCCGAACGCGTAGCGCGCTCAACCCGTGAAATCGCAGCGACCTGGCTGGCTTTGGGGCTGGATACCGACAAGGCGACCTTCTACCGTCAGACCGATATTCCCGAAATCACCGAACTGACCTGGATTCTGACCTGCCAGACCTCCAAGGGGCTGATGAACCGTGCCCATGCCTACAAGGCAGCGCTGGATGCCAACCGCGACGCGGGCAAGGACGATTTGGATGATGGCGTCACCATGGGCCTGTTCAACTACCCGATTCTGATGGCGGCGGATATCCTGATGTTCAACGCCGACATCATTCCGGTTGGCAAGGACCAGATTCAGCATATCGAGATGGCCCGTGACATCGCCGGCCGTTTCAATCACAACTTCGAACCGCTGTTCACCCTGCCGGAAGCGCAGGTGGATGAAGAGACCCAGCTGATTCCGGGGCTGGACGGCCGCAAGATGTCGAAGAGCTACAACAACACCATCCCGCTGTTCAGCTCCTCCGACGAGCTGCGCAAGCTGATCAACCAGATCGTCACCGATACCCGCGCACCGGGCGAACCCAAGGATCCGGACAACACCCTGATGCACCTGTACCGCTGCTTCGCCAGCGAGGCCGAGAGTGCCGCCATGCGTCAGCGCTTCGTCGAGGGCATTGGCTGGGGCGACGCCAAGAAGGAGCTGTTCGAGTTCATCGATGCTCAGTTGAGCGGACCACGAGCCCGCTACAACGAACTGATGAATGACCTGGGTGCCGTGGAAGCGATTCTGGACAAGGGCGCCGAGCGTGCCCGCGAATACTCCGCGCCCTTCCTGGAGAAAGTGCGTCATGCAGTCGGCATCCGCTCGCTGACGGATACCAGCACGGTTAAACAGAAAGCGGAGGTGAAGGAGAAGGAAAAATCCGCTGAGGAAGTTGCGCGCGCCGAAGAGGGCCGTCGTCGGGCAATTCTGATGCAGCTTCGCCCGCTGCTGGAACAGGTGGAGCAGGCGGAAGACAAGGCCGCGGCCGCTCAGGCTGTTGTGGCCGAGAAGACCGCGGAAGTGGAAGCCCTGAAGAAGAAAGCACGTCAGAAGGCCCAGAATGAACTGGACCTGCTGACCGAAGAGTTGGCCGCCTTTCTGTAACCGGCCACTGGCATAGGAGAGAGTCATGCGTGATACCTACCAGTCCGGCGTGATTGCTGAAGCCAGCAAGGATGCGCTGTTCCTGACCTTCAATCAGAGCCATGAGCCCGGTGCCACCGAGGTGGTTCGCCAGGAGCTGGCCGGCATGCCGGAGCGCCTGGCGCGCTTCCGTGAGCACTATCCTGATGCGGGCCTGCATCTGGTCGTCGGCATCGGCTCGGCCTACTGGGACCGCCTCAACCCGGAAGAACGCCCGGCACAGCTGCGCGGATTTCCGGCACTGGAGAACGGCGAGCGCGTCGCGCCCTCTACCCCGGTCGACCTGCTGTTCATCGTCCGTGCCGATCAGCATGATGCCGTGTTCGAGCTGGGTCAGGAGATCACCGAAGCGCTTAGCGATGCCGCCGAGCTGGTCGAAGAGGTGCATGGCTTCCGTTACCAGGACATGCGTGACCTGACCGGTTTCGTCGACGGCACCGAAAACCCCGAGGGCGATGATCGCCTGGAGGTGGCGCTGGTCGGGGATGAAGATCCGGAGTTTGCCGGTGGCAGCTACCTGCACCTGCAGCGCTACGAGCATGATCTGGCGGCCTGGCAGCGCTTGTCGCTGAAACAGCAGGAGGATACCTACGGGCGTACCAAGGCGGATAACGTCGAGTACCCCGGGGAGAAGAAGTCGCCGCATGCGCACACCAAACGCACCTCGCTGAAGCGTCCTGACGGCCGTTCCATGGAGATTCTGCGTCACAGCATGCCCTATGGCGACAGCCAGCGTAAGGGACTGGTATTCGTCAGCACCTGTCGCACGCCGGAGCATTTCGAGCTGATGCTCAAGAGCATGGTCGAAGGTGACGAGGAAGGCCAGGCCGACCGCCTGCTTGAGTTCACCCGTGCCGTGACCGGTGCCGCATTCTTCCTGCCCTCCAACGCCTGGCTGGCGCAGCTGGCCTGACGGCAACAGACACCTGCGTCAATTGCGCCAATTGCGCAGGTGTCTGTGATACCCTCTCCTCGAAACCGGTGCCCGGGCACCGGCTGTTGAGCCTGCAATAGAGACTGAATAACGATGAACATCTGTGGTGTGGAGTTGACCGGCAGCGATGCCGTGGTGTGTCTGCTGAATCTGGATCAGGGGCAGTTTCTGATACCGGAATGTCGGGTGCGCAAGATCACCCTGAAAAAAGGGCATACCCGCCAGGATCTGCAGCAGTTCCAGTTTGCCTTTGCCAAGCTGATGAGTGACTACAGCGTCGACAAGGTGGTGATTCGTGAACGCATGCACAAGGGCAAGTTTGCCGGCGGCGCCATCAGCTTCAAGCTGGAAGCCGCCATCCAGCTGATCGCGGACGTCGATGTGCAGTTGCTGTCTGCGGCGCAGATCAAGACCGTGCTGTCGGAGCACCCGCTGCCGATTCCCTTTGCCGAAACCGGGCTGAAGGTGTTTCAGGAGCCGGCATTTACTGTTGCCTATGCCGCGCATATGCTGAAGTGAACCAGAGGCACCCGGGCCGCACAGGTAGCCATGATGAGCATTGAACAACCGAACAACCCGCTGCACGGCCTCAAACTGGAGACCATCCTCACGCGGCTGGTGGAACACTACGGCTGGTATGAGCTGTCGCTGATGATCAATATCAACTGCTTCAAGAACGACCCCTCCATCAAGTCGTCGCTGAAGTTCCTGCGTCGGACGCCCTGGGCGCGGGACAAGGTGGAGCAGCTGTACCTGTCGACCTTCTGTTGACAGAATGGACGGGTCAGGATGACAGAATTTCCTGATCCGGCCAGTAAACTTTAAAAAATTTCACCTTCCCGCATTGTCTGGTCAGGCATTTTTCAATGCCTTGATTTGCAAGATTATTTTTCCTCAATTGTTAAGCCTGCGTGACAGTTTACAGTCGCGGAGCCGGTGTGCAGCAGATGAGTCACTGACCTATATCTGAAGTTGATCACTCCGAGCAAATGACATTTCTGGCCTTGAGCCGTACGCCTCCACCTTGGCCGAACACGCAGGACAGGAGGGCGCCTGATGTTTTACCGATTGTACGCAACGTTGCTGGTACTTTGCCTTGGGGCGCTGTTCAGCCCCGTACATGCCAGCCCTCCGGTGCTGAATGAACTGATGGCGGCACCTTACGTTCCTGACCGTGTGCTGGTGAAGTTCCGGCCCGGCACGGCGGCCGAAAGCCGATCTGGAGCCCACCGGGCGGCTGGCGGCCAGCCGGTGAAGGTGTTCGACTCCGTTGGTGTGCAGCTGATACAGGTGCCGTCAGGCGCTGTTCTCGCGGCGGTCAAAGTCTATGAATCCAACCCTGATGTGGTCTATGCCGAGCCGGATTATTACCGGCTGTCGCGGGTACCCAGCGAGGAGCCTGGTCCCACGCTGGCGGGTGGCTTCGATTACTTTACCGAGCAGTGGTATCTGCATAACGAAGGCCAGAAACACACCTATGTACGCACGACGATTTTAGGTAGCCAGCTGGCGACGACCCAGGGCAGCCCCGGGGCCGATATCAATGCGCCCGAGGCCTGGGACATCAGCACCGGCCTGGCAGCGCCGAACCCCGCTGCAAGAGATACCCCCAAGGTGGCGGTGCTGGACAGCGGTGCCGATTGCAATAGTCTGGAGTTGCAGGGCAAATGCCTCGAGCAGGTCAACCTGGTCGGCCTGAATGCCGGTTACTGGGGGGACAACTGTGCCGCTGACGATCCGGCCTGTGACAATCTTGGGCACGGCACCTTCGTCGCGTCCGAGGTGGCCGCCAACACCGATAACGGTGAAGGGATCGCCGGCATCGGCTGGCAGACCCGCCTGGGGATCTTCAAGGTCTGCTATCAGGAGCTGGTATACGACAGCAGTATCGGCTATTTCCTGGTAGGGCTGTGCCCGGTCTCGGGCTCTATTGCGGCCATCGAAAACGCCTCCCGGGATCAGCTCGACGGTACTGGCCAGCTGGAGCGCAGCCGTTATTCCATCATCACCATGAGTTACGGCAGTGACTTTATCGATGGCGATGGCAATATCTTCCCGACGGGGCCGTCCAACGCCGAGTGTGATGCCATCGAAACGGCCTGGCGCATGGGGGTGCTGGTTGTCGCAGCAGCCGGCAACAACGGCGATACCAGCCGCGTCTATCCGGCCGCTTGCACCGATGCGATGATCAATCAACGGTGATTGCTGTTGCGGCAACCGACCACAACGATGATCGTACCGCCTTCACGACCTTCAGCTGGCCCACGGACCCCTGGGTATCCCTGTCGGCTCCCGGCGAAAGCATTATTGGCATTCTGCCGGATGCCCATTGTGGCGTGGTGCCCGGCACCGACAGCTGCGTGGACTGGTGGGATGGTACCTCCATGGCGGCTTCCCTCGTAGCCGGAGGCGCGGCACTGGTCTGGGCAGAGCTGTTTGAGCAGGGCAGCGCCGCGCTCAATAGTGAGGGCGGCTGCGAGGTCGATGCCCAGCCCTGCAACCAGGTCGTGCGTGAACGCCTGCAGAACAATGCGGCAGCCGTCGGTGCGCGCGGGCAGAATCTGCGTGACTGGACGCGCTACGGTCGGCTGGATCTGGCAGCGGCGCTGCTGAACCAGGCTCCGCCTCCCGAGCCTCCCCCCCAAGTTCTGGTTGCAACTTTCAGCTACAGCTGTGAAGGCTACGTGTGCATCTTTGATGCCGGGGCGAGCGCTGGATCAGGGGCGCTGAGTTATGCCTGGCAGTTTGGCGATGGTGGCATGGATGCCGGTGCGGTCGTAATGCATGACTTCGGCAGCAAGGGCAGTTACAGCGTTACGCTGACGGTGGCGGATGACAGCCATGAAGCCACGGTGTCCCTGAGCCTTAACCTGAAACGCCCCAATCAGACTCTCAGCGGCAGTGTTTCTTCCGATGGCGGTGGTAACAGCGGAGGAGGGGGCAACTGTCCACCCAAGAAGAGGGAAAAAGGCCAATGCTAGGTGGATTTGGACGCGGTGTTCTCCTGTTGTATGTTGGCTATCAGTCGCTGTCCTTCCGGGGGCCGGTGCGTATCAGCATGGATATCCGGCAGGGCAGCATTGAGCATGATGGATCGCAAGAGGTGAACATGACGTCCGCAGACAAGACCGTTTCGCTGGTACTGGGCAGTGGTGGTGCCCGGGGATTGGCCCATATCGGTGTAATTCACTGGCTGGAGGAGCACGGCTACCGAATTGAATCCATTTCCGGCTGTTCGATGGGCGCCCTGATTGGGGGGATCTATGCGGCCGGCAAGCTGAACCAGTATGAAGAGTGGGTCCGCTCGGTTACCCGCCGGGATATCATGGCGCTGCTGGATCTGACCTGGGACAAGGGGGGGCTGGTACGTGGCGACAAGCTGATCGATACCCTCATCGACCTGGTGGGGGATGCTCATATCGAAGATCTGCCCATCCACTTCACGGCGGTCGCAACCGATCTGCACAGTCAGAAGGAGGTGTGGATCAATTCCGGCAAGCTGTTCGATGCCATTCGGGCATCGATTGCCATTCCCCTGCTGTTCACCCCGTTCAAATACAGGGGGCACGTGCTGGTGGATGGCGGGGTGTTGAATCCTGTACCCATTGCACCTTCCTTTCATGACGACACCGACCTGACGCTTGCGGTCAATCTCAACGCCCCGGTGTCCCGCCGAGAGGAGCCTGTGGCGGTGGCAATGGAGGTCGACGAGGAGTCCGCGTCGCCGATACGGGATCGTATCAATCGCTTCATTCAGCGCTGGCAACAGAGTATGGCGGACAGCCGGCAGGGTGACTGGGATGCTTATGAGGTGGCGATCCAGGCATTCGATACGATGCAGAGCAGCATCGCCCGGCAGAAGCTGGCCGTTTATCCTCCGGATCAGGTTATTGAAGTGGCACGCAACGCCTGTCAGCTGCTGGAATTCAATCGAGCCGCTGAAATGATCGACCTGGGTTACAGGAAAGCGGAAGAATGCCTGGGAATTGAGCAATAAGCTTAGACGTTCTTGTCATCAAACGACAAAAAAACGCTCACGGACTTGTCAAATTCTGCTTTTAGGCTATCCTTATTGTAATAAAACTACAAAGTTAGCGGGCGAGGTGCAGAAAATGGATCTACAGGTCAAGCAAGAGCGTACGATTGCAATTCTGGGCGTGGACGGCGAAAACTTCGAAGTCAGCGGTGTCTACCAGGGCTGCGCGCGCAAGCCGAGTTCCTACATCCTGACCCGCAGTGGCGACAAGGCGGAAGTCCGTGATCTGAACAGCTTTCCGAGCCACCAGCAGGTCCGCGAATTGATGGGCTGACAGCCGGTCAACTACGCAGCAATAAAAACAGCCGCATTCAGCGGCTGTTTTTGTTTCATCAGTCGCGAACGCAGGCTTACTGCTCCATCTCGTTTGCAGTGAACATGCCCTCGAACAGTACGGATGACAGGTAGCGCTCACCGGAGTCCGGCAACAGCACCACGATCTGCTTGTCCGCATTTTCCGGCAGCCGGGCCTGGCGCAGAGCAGCGGTCAGTGCGGCGCCGCAGGAAATGCCAGCCAGAATACCCTCTTTCTGCATCAGCTCACGGGCAGTAGCGATCGCTTCATCGTTGCTGACCTGCTCCACCTTGTCGACCAGCTC
Organism: uncultured Marinobacterium sp.; assembly: GCA_963676805.2. GTDB lineage: Bacteria > Pseudomonadota > Gammaproteobacteria > Pseudomonadales > Balneatricaceae > Marinobacterium. Next base: position 373,659 of record CAXXYA010000002.1, read on the forward strand.
CAGGTCCAGGTTCCCGGGTACGAACCCGGCACCAATGCCCTGAATCTTGTGTGGCGCGGGCTTAACCTCTTCACCGGCCAGGGTCTGGGAAATGACCGCGGAGTCTTCCGGTTCTACGGCTACGCTGGTGATCGCCTTGCCCTGGGTGCGCTTGAGGTAACGGGACACGCCGGTCAGGGTGCCGCCGGTGCCTACACCGGCAACAAAGATATCAACGCCCCCGTCGGTATCGCGCCAGATTTCCGGGCCGGTGGTCTGTTCATGAATCGCCGGATTGGCCGGGTTCTCGAACTGTTGCAGCATCAGGTAAGTATCGGGATTCTCATCGACCAGTTGCTGCGCCTTGTCGATGGCACCCTTCATGCCTTTGGCAGGCTCAGTGAGCTCGATCTCGGCGCCCAGCGCTTTCATCAGTTTGCGACGCTCCAGCGACATCGAGGAGGGCATGGTCAGGATCAGCTTGTAACCCTTGGCCGCTGCGACGAAGGCCAGCGCAATGCCGGTATTACCGCTGGTTGGCTCGATCAGAGTCATGCCCGGCTTGAGGCGACCTTCCTCTTCGGCGGCCCAGATCATGTTGGCGCCGATGCGGCACTTGACCGATCCGGCCGGATTACGGGACTCGACCTTGGCAAAAAGGTTGCCTGCCGGCCACAGATGTTTCAGGCGTACCAGCGGGGTGTTGCCGATGGTAAGGGCGTTGTCTTCGAAGATGTTCATCAGCGGGAGAACTCCAAAGCTGCTCGGTTGATTGTTGAAACACTCAGGTGTCAGAACGGACTTCAGCATCCTGGCTGACAACAGGTATAGTTCAGTGTATCGGTCTATGCGTGACGATGTCAGATATTTTTATCATGTTGTTATAAAAATAACAGAATCTATTTCCAGGGGATATATATGAGCTGGCTGATGCGGCAAACAGCGCCTTTGATCAATGGCTTGGCCGGACAGTTGTTTCATCTTCCTTTCCTGCGCGGTTCGCGTCGGCGTCACCGTGTGGCAATGCGCCTCTACCGCTGGGCCGCCGAACAGGGTAATCGCGCGGCGCTGGCCACCTATGGGCACCTGCTGCATTTTCGTGGCGAGGATATCGCCAGTCGCATTCAGGGGGGGATCTACCTGGAGCGGGCTGCAGATCTGGGTGATGCCAAGGCTCAGTACCAGATGGGGCGCATCTACGAGCAGGGCTTCGAGCACTATTTCCGGCCCGATCCGGTCAAGGCGCTGGCCTACTACCGGCTGGCGGGCGAACAGAATCATCCGCTGGCGGTCAAGCGGATGATTGATGTCTATGATGAAGGCGCGCTGGGCGCCGTGATCGATCCGGCACGGGCAGAGTGCTGGCGCAAGCGCCAGGCACCCCTGCCCGAGTCCGCTGTCAGGACCTGATCAGCTTGGCGCTGAAGGTCAGCGTTTTCTCTTCACCGGCCTTCAGGTCGAATACCCATTCAACCCGGGCGGCAGTTTCCTCCGCCGGTTTCAGACTGGACTGCTGCAGGCTGAACGGCATCGGCATCAGGGCGTTCAGGTTAAACGGCTTGTCCTTATCCGAGCGGTTGGTCAGCCGCACTTCATAGCTGAGCTCATAACCGTCAAACACCTTTCTGAAGGCGGTCTGGGTATATTCAACGCCCACATCAAAGGCTTCCCCCAGCTGCAGGCGGGCGGTATCGCCCGGGGCCGTGGCACTCAAGTGGCTGCCGCCGATGAACTGCAGCTGGCCCGCCGGATCGGGGCGAAACACCCGTACCTGTCCTGTCGGCAGAGGGGTCTTCTCGGCTTCCATTTTTGGGGCATCAAAGGTCAGCTGGATACTGGCCTTGTGTTGCTGTGACGGCAGTTGCTGATGGGCGCTGACCTGGATCTGGTGGTGGTAGCGAATCTCGGCCGGTATCTGTTCGCGGCTGATCAGCGGAATCTGCTTCTGCTGCTGGTCGTTCAGGGTCAGTGCCTGCGGCAGGGAGTAAAGGTGGTAGTCCTGAACACTGCCGGGGGCCGCCTGGCCGCCGGCCTTGTCCATGACGGCCGCACGCATGAGGCCCGAGGACTCGGGAAGTGGGTAGTTGGACGGCTGGTTGACGGTGCCGGCCAGCAGTTTGATGCTGGCCTCGGGCCAGGTTTGACCACTTTGGTTGCTCAGCGTGGCCAGTCCCTGCAGGGCGAGCATATCGCCCCCTTCATTAAGGTTGACGACATAGTCCATGCTCCAGCTGAGGCCCTGGGTCAAATAGCGCAGCCGCGCGTTGCCGGGCTGGCTCAGCCCTTGACTGACAAAGGAGAGTTGAGGCTTGAGCTGGTAGCCTTCGGGCGGTGCCGGGAAGATGATCCGCCAGCCGCTGTGGTTGAGTGGCAGGGTTTCGATCTGGCCTTTATCGTTCTCTACCAGGGCCTGGTTGCCTTCCGCCTTCAACAGGCGGACCTGCTGATGTGTCTCGGCGCCGGTCACGCTGTTAAAGCGGGCCAGGGTGATCGGCTGACCGCTGTGGCGCTGCAGCAGTTGTCTCAGGCTTAGCAGATTCTGTTCCAGGTTCTGCTCGGTGACCACTCCTGCACCGGCAATCTGCAAGGTCTCCGCCTGCATCTGTGGACTGACACCCTGGAGTATGACACGGCTGCCGGCTGCCAGTTTGGGGATCGCGCGTTGCTCCTCGACCAGGGCCAGGTTCTGCTGGTAGAGCGTCAGGCTCAGCTGGTTGCGGGTTGTCTCGTCCAGATGATGTGCTCCCGTGCCGGCAGCCCAGCCGGGGGCTGCCAGCAGAGTCAGGCCAAGCCCCAGAGGCAGGTGCAGGGAGCGCGTGAGTCGGCGGTTCAGCATATGAGTCTCTCCTTAGTGCATGCTGGCGGGCAGGTCGAGTGCGACCCTGAATCCCCAGCTGTTACGAGAAGTATCCGCCGGGTGCCGGTAGCGGCTGGCCGGCCGGGTCAATCGCGGTATATCGAACCAGGAGCCACCACGCATGACGCGCTGATGGCATCCGGTTGCCTGCTCGGCGCTGCCATCCCCGGGGGCATTCTGGTAATCGGGCTGGTAGCAGTCCTGTACCCACTCATCCACGTTACCGCTCAGATCATGCACTCCCCAGGGGTTGGCTCGGGTGCTGCCCACCGGTGCGGTGCTCTGACCATCCCATTGCGAGCCACAGCCGTCGCAGACGGCGAAGCCCTTCATGACCTTGTCACCCCACCAGTATACCGACTCGGTACCGGCACGGGCGCTGTACTCCCATTCCGCTTCGGTCGGCAGACGGTAGGGCTGTCCGGTCTGTTCGCTGAGCCAATGGGCATACGCCTGGGCATCGAGCCAGCTGACATTGATGACCGGATGCTGGTCGCGCCCCCAGCCCTCGTCGTCAGGCAGGGGGCGGCCGGTGGCCTGAGCAAAGCGGTCATACTCGGCAAAGGTCACTTCATGGCGGGCCAGTGCAAAGCTGTGGGCAATCACTACCTCATGTACGGGGTATTCATTATCATCCCCCTGGCCGTGCAGGTCGCCCATACGGAAACGCCCCGCAGGGATGATGACCATCTGCGGGCCTCGACCGCCATCACTCAGTTCATCCTGAAACAGGGTCAGGTTGGCTGCTGGCTGCTGTGCTTCGCGCAGGTCGGAGGCAGACTCGATGCTGTTGTCAGGCCCGGCGGAGGGCTCGGCCGTGTTCGCGCTCAGGCTGGCTTCGTGGGCTTGCTGAAGCTGTTCATGGGCCTGTTCCAGTGACTCGAAGGCGGCCCTCAGTTCCCGATTGCTTTTCATCTGGTTCAGCGCCTGGGTGCTGATCGAGTCCAGTTGGTTCTGCATCAACAGCAGGGCGGTCCAGATCCCCGTCGCGAAACCGGCACCGAAGATCAGGGCTGCCAACAGCGCACGCCTGGCGTTTGGCTTAAGAGCGTGCCAAGGATTGCGCAGACGCCGGCGCTTCCCTGTGGCCTCTGCTGCGGATGATTCGGTCGTGGCGGGTGTTGCCAGTTCGCCAGGTGCCTCAACCGGCGGTGCTTCTGTTGCCGACGCGCTGGCCAGCGCACTGGTATCCGTATCGGTTGCGGGCTCTTCCTGGGGCGCATAAAGCGCACGTATCAGCTCCGAGCAATTGGCGTAGCGCTGTTCAGGATCAGGACTGAGGGCACGGGAAAGGGCGTGCCACTGTTGCTTGTTCAGCCCCGGGGGCGCCTTGAATTCGCGCTGGAAGCGTGAAGACTCGGGGTCTCCTGCCTGGAACGCCCGCTTGCCGCTGTAGACCTCCCAGGCGATTACAGCCAGGGCGTACACATCCTGCCGGGCACTGGGTGCCTGCTGGTGGAATGCTTCCGGCGGCTGGTAACGCGGGTACTCGGGCGCTTGCGGCAACAGGGTATGCAGGGGCTCGATCAGCTCCCGTACCCCCTGACCAAGCAGTTTGACACCGCCGCCGGTGTTGAGAAACAGCAGGTCCGGTGCCAGCAGTCCGTGAGGGATGCGGGCGCGAGCCTGGCTGTGGTCCACGGCCTTGGCCAGTTGCGTCAGCAGACCCTGTTTTTGTTGGGGGCTGAGTTTTATGGCCTGCTTGCGTGCCAGCAGGTCTGACAGGGTTTGGCCGTGCAGCTGCTCGTAGGAGAGAAACTCCAGACCGCGCCAGCTGAAGTAGCCGTAACAGGTCGCGATATGCGGATGTTCCAGCGCCGGTCGCAGGCGCGTGATGCGCTTGCGCAACTTGTCGGAAAACTCCGGCTGACGGACCAGTTCCGGGCGCAGGATCAGCAGGCTGACTTCGGTACGTGACGCCGTGGAGATATCTTCAGCCAGCCAGAGAGCCCCCAGAAAGTGGTCGCGCAGATGGCGTACCAGCTGAAAGCGGTGGTGACTGGGGCCGATAACCAGCTCTTCCTTGAGGGCGGCAAAGGCGGAATCTGTCGGGGTGTTCATCAGTCCTTTGTTTCCTTCTAACCTGAACCAGGACCATAGTGCTGTCCTGTCCGCTGCCAGGCATCGGTGGCGGACAGGACGTCAGGATGCGGGTCTGATCAGGCGCTGGTATCCAGTGGCGGTAAGGATTTGACCAGTTCGTCGACAGCCTTCATCTGGGCCAGGTAAGGCTCAAGTTGTGCCAGTGGCAGAGCGCAGGGGCCGTCGCACTTGGCTTCTTCGGGGTTCGGGTGGGCTTCGAGGAAGAGCCCTGCAATTCCCTGGGACAGGCCGGCGCGTGACAACTGCGCGGCCAGCGCGCGACGGCCTCCGGCGGAATCGGCGCGTCCGCCCGGCATCTGCAATGCATGCGTGGCGTCAAACATCACCGGATAACCGAACTCCTTCATGATGCTGAAGCCCAGCATGTCCACGACCAGGTTGTTGTAGCCGAAGCTGGTGCCGCGCTCACACAGAATCAGGCGATCGTTGCCGGCCTCTTCACACTTGTGCAGGATGTGTTTCATCTCCTGCGGTGCGAGGAACTGGGCCTTCTTGATGTTGATCACGGCGCCGGTGGCAGCCATGGCCGTGACCAGGTCGGTCTGGCGTGACAGAAAGGCCGGCAGCTGAATGATGTCACAGACCTCGGCTGCCGGAGCGGCCTGGTAGGGCTCGTGGACATCAGTGATCAGCGGCACATTGAAGGTAGTCTTCACCTCTTCCAGGATCTTCAGGCCTTCGTCCAGGCCCGGACCGCGAAAGGAGGTCAGCGAGGAGCGGTTGGCCTTGTCGAATGAGGCCTTGAATACATAGGGAATGCCCAGGCGCTGAGTAACCTCGACATAGTGTTCGGCAATACTCAGGGCCAGATCCCGCGACTCCAGTACGTTCATACCGCCAAACAATACCATCGGCTTGTCGTTGCCGATTTCGATGGATCCGGCACGTACGACCTTCTGTTGCATATCAACCTCTCGTCACTGGCTTGGCAAAAACGTGATTATAAGCCATTCGACGGGAAATGTGCCGCTTCCGCCGCGATCCACTCAAGGGCTTGTTGATCCAGGTCCTTGTCCGTTGAGTGTCGTTGATGGATACAGATCTGACACAGCTGTTCCAGCATGCGAGCACGGAACAGCTGTTCCTGGTCCGGAAAGGCCAGCTTCAGCAGGTAATTTCCTTGCTGGTCGCGATCGCAGTCGATGACACGGGCGTCGATGCTCAGCTCTTCGGTCAGGGCGGGGGCCTGGATACGCAGCCACTTGCCACTGGGGTAGTAATGGTGGCAGTGCAGCAGAAGTCCAAGAGGTAAAGAGGAGCCGGAGGCGTCGGGTGCCTGGAGAAGGGGGCTTAATTCGAGTTCGATCTGCTCTGGGTGACGCAGATAGCGTTGTGGGCCAATCATAATCCCAACCTCAAACGCAGATGACAGTTAACTTATCGGCGTTTCTACTAACAGCTTGAGCATAATTGGCTCAATTTGCCAGCAGGATTTCGAGGAAAAGCCAGAAAAAAGTCAGTGCACCGATAAAACAGCCGGCCGACAGCCAGCGATAGCGCTGGATCAACTGTGCTTCGTCATGGGTCGATAGCAGGTACGGCATGCGAGAGGTCTGGGGGTCCGTGAGCACGTTCATGCTGGGCAGCTGATGCAGTGACTGCTGCTGTTGCTGGGCCTCCTGTTGGGCGGCCTGACGTGCCGCCTGCCACTCGTCGGGGCTGATCCTGCCGTCGCCGTTGGTGTCGAAACGCTGCAGCAGTTGCTCGGGGTTGCCTTTCCAGCTGCGCAGCAGGTCGCGCACCGTGGCATTCATGTTCAATTGGTCGCGGCCGCCGCCGACGGTGTGGAAGTGACCCAGCGCGTAGAGTCGTTCATGCTCGAAAATCAGCCGTTCGGTAAAGCGGTACTGTCCGCCGCTTACCTGGGTGCTGAAAAAGGCGGCCACGGCCTGGGGCGGCAGGTTCTGGCCTCCGGGAAAGGCGCTGTGTCCTCGCCAGGTATGCTTGTGCCGGGGGCTGACCTCGGCCCCTTCCGGATCGATCAGGCAGGTGCCGGTGCCGTCATTGATCTGGAACCAGTGGCTGGAACGACCGCTGCGAACGTGGCGCCAGCGCTTGCGGTCATTGTCATCATCGAGTTCCTCGACCTTGTAGTCATACCAGACACAGGGGCGACCGGACAGGGGCGCATGCAACATGCCGTCCTCGCCGGCGATCACATGGCCGATCAGCTCTACATAGCCCTGGGGGGCCGAGCGTACCCGGGCAGTCGGGGTGTCGGCGATCAGCCGGTAGCGGGTCATGCGACTGAATACGAACCACAATGATGCCAGGACACCGACTGTGCAGATCAGCAGGAACAGCAGCTGTTCGCCGGCCTCCAGGGGGGCAAGGTCGAGAAACATGCAGGGTCAGCTGAACAGCTGTTGCAGGTTCACATCGGCCTTTTCGGCTTCATCGAACTCCAGCAACTGGGCCGGTTGAAAGCCGAAGCGGCGGGCGATGATGACGTCCGGAAACTGCTCGATGCGCACGTTGAGGTGGTTGACCGAGTCGTTGTAGTACTCGCGACGGTCGGCGATGCCGGATTCCAGCCCGGTGATGCGGCTGCGCAGGTGGTGGAAACTGTCGCTGGCGGTCAGCTCCGGATAGTCCTCGGCAACGGCGAACAGGTTGCCCAGTCCCAGTCTGAGTTGGGTTTCGGCTTGGCCCAGGGCGCCGATATCACCCTGTTCGCGGGCACTGGCGACGGCGGAGCGGGCTTCGATAACGGCGGTCAGCGTGGCCTGTTCATAGCCCATATGCTGTTTGCAGGTTTCAACCAGCTTGGGCAGCTCGTCATGACGCTGCTTCAGCAGAACGTCGATATTGGCCCAGGCGCGAGAAACGCCATGCTTGAGGCGAACCAGGTGGTTGTACAGCGAAATAAAGTAGAGTGCGGCAACAACGATAACCGCCAGCAGCGTAATGAATGTGATATCCATGTTGCGAAAGTACCTTGCCAGAAATCCTTTCCGACACTATACCGCGTTTATCCGTTGGCGAAACAGGGGAATCAGATGCCGCCGCCGCCGATCATTTCCACGACAACGGTCTTGATCAGGAAGGCGGCCAGGCCGAGGCCCAGGGCAAAGAACAGGATGAAGGTGCCGAATCGGCCCGCATTCGACTTTTTGGCCAGGTCGTAAATGATGAAGAAAACGGCACCGGCAAAGACAAGTAGACCTACGTTAAGCATGATGGCTTCGATCTCGGCGAGACGCATGCAAGAACCTCCTGATTAAATAATGAGCGGATGATACATCAATTTGCCGGTTGCAAATACGGATGGATACTGGGGGTTAGCCGAGGGTGTCGTCCTTGCCAAACACCTGGTCCTGCCAGTCAGGGCCCAACTCCTGCTCGATAAAGTCACGGATGAACTTGCGGACCATCTGCGAAGGGGTGACGTCCTGCTGGCTGCACAACTGCTCGAAGACGGCTTTTTTCTTCGGGTCGATCAGCAGCGTCAGGCGGGCGGTGCGGTTTTCCATCGTTGGGCCTCATTATGTTGGTGGGGTGAATAGTATGTTAATGATATTAACATTGAATCATATATAATGAACAGTTAATGTATATAGACAATTCGTGATCAGAGAAGGATGGTTTCCCATGTCCAGGCAGGCCCGGCTTCACTCTCTTTCGTTTTCCAGCGCACTGCGTGAAACACTGAAGGAGGGGTATGAGCGCCGAGCATTGATTCAGGACCTGATGGCCGGCCTCAGTGTCGGTATCATCGCCATTCCCCTGTCGATGGCCCTGGCGATCGCCAGCGGCGTCAAGCCGGAGTATGGCCTCTATACTGCAATCATTGCCGGTTTTGTTATTGCCCTGACCGGTGGTTCCCGCTACAGCGTCTCCGGTCCCACCGCTGCGTTCGTGGTGATTCTCTACCCCGTGGCCCAGACATACGGGCTGGCGGGCCTGTTGATCGCTACGCTGATGTCGGCGGTTATTCTGCTTGGACTTGCCTTCGCCCGCCTGGGCCGACTGATCGAGTACATACCCGAGTCGGTCACACTGGGCTTTACCTCGGGGATTGCCATTGTCATCGCTACCTTGCAGGTCAAGGACTTCTTTGGCCTGAGCCTGGAGAGCCTGCCGGAGCACTGGTGGCAGAAAGTGATGGCGCTGGCCGATGCCATGCCGGCGCTTGACCCGGCCGCCACGGCTGTGGCGGTCGCGACCTTGCTGGTGCTGATCCTCTGGCCCCGTTTGCGGCTGCCGGTCCCGGGGCACTTGCCGGCCCTGATGATCGGTCTGGGCGTGGCCTGGTTGATGGGGCTGCAGGGGCATGAGGTGGAAACCATCGGCAGCCGTTTCAGTTACCTGCTGCCTGACGGTACGCTTGGCGCCGGTATTCCTCCTTTCTTTCCGGAGCTGGCCTGGCCCTGGGATCGCCCCGGTCCTGGCGGCGAGCCGCTCGAATTGAGCTGGTCGCTGGTGCGGGAGCTGTTACCGGCCGCTTTTTCCATCGCCGTGCTGGGGGCCATCGAATCCCTGCTCTGTGCCGTGGTGCTCGATGGCATGAGCGGCAAACGCCATCATGCCAATGGTGAGTTGCTGGGGCAGGGACTGGGCAACCTGCTGGCGCCTTTCTTCGGCGGCTTTACCGCTACGGCGGCACTTGCACGCTCTGCCGCCAACTACCGCGCGGGTGCACGTTCACCCATCGCCAGTATGGTGCATGCGCTGGTGGTGTTGGCAGGTCTGCTGGTGCTGGCGCCGGCGCTGGCCTGGTTGCCGATGGCCAGCATGGCTGCGTTGCTGATGATGGTGGCCTGGAACATGAGCGAAGCGCCCAAGGTCGTGCGCCTGCTGCGCCGTGCGCCGCGAGGTGATGTTCTGGTGCTGCTGACCTGTCTGATGCTGACGGTACTGTTCGATATGGTGATCGCCATCTTTGCGGGCATCCTGCTGGCATCACTGCTGTTCATGCGAGACCTGGCCGGCATGACCCGGTTTACCGATATCAGTCGCCAGACCAAGCATGTGCCGGGTGAGCTGGCATCAGGCTGGAAGGTGTTCAAGCTGAGTGGTCCGCTGTTCTTTGCCGCCGCTGACCGGGTGTTCGATGAACTGCAGGCGGAGCTGGGCGAGGCGCGTGGGGTGGTGCTGTACATGGATGCGGTACCGCTGCTGGATGCAGGGGGGCTGAGTGCACTGAGTCACTTTATGCAGGTATGTCGTGAGCAGGAAGTGGAATTGATCATTGCTGACCTGCAGTTCCAGCCGTTGCGAGCTCTGGCCCGCGCCGGGATGGCACCGGTGGAAGGAGCGCTGAAGTTTACCCCGACACTGGCCGAAGCCCTGCAGCCGCTGCTGGACGCAGAAGACAGGCGTTAATTCAGGGCTCCATCATGCAGGGGCATGCAGGGGGCCGGCTGGTAGCTGGCCAGCCACTGCGCAAGCTCATCGGTCGGCAGCGGTGGACAGAACAGATACCCCTGCATGTAATTGCAGCCCTGACCGATCAGGGTCAGGCGCTGCTGTTCGGTCTCGACGCCCTCGGCGATCAGGCGCAACTCCAGGCTGGCGGCCATGGAGATGATCGCGCTGACCAGCGAATCGGCATAGCGGTCGCTGTTCAGGTCACGAATGAACTCGCGGTCGATCTTGAGAGTATCGACCGGGAAACGCTTCAGATAGCTCAGCGATGAGTAGCCGGTTCCAAAGTCATCGATTGCCAGTGAAACCCCCAGATCCTTGAAGCCCTGCAGCCAGGCGACGGTCTCCTCGCTGTCCTGCAGCAGCAGGCCTTCGGTGATTTCCAGAATCAGGCGCGAAGAGGGGATTCGGTGGCGCTCCAGGACGTTGCGGACCGCAGCGGCGTTCAGTCCAAGGTCTCGCTGGCGCTCGGAGATGTTGACCGACAGGTACAGATCCTGGCCTGTCGCCGACAGTTGCTGAATCTCTTGGCAGGCAGTTTCCAGAACCCACTCGCCAATGCTGCCGATCAGGCCGGTTTCCTCCGCCATCGGAATAAACTGGTCGGGCGGAATGCGGCCGCGTTCAGGGTGATGCCAGCGCAGCAAAGCTTCCAGCCCCTGTACCTGGCCGCTTTGGCCGGCGATGATGGGCTGGTAGTACACTTCCAGCTGGTTGCGCTCCAGTGCATGGCGCAGGTCCTGCTCCAGCGTCATGCGCTGGTTGGCATGCTCCTGCATGGCGCCAGTGAAAAAGTGGGCCTGGTTGCGGCCGGACTGTTTGGCCTTGTACATCGCCAGGTCGGCATTGCGGATCAGGGTTTCCGCCGTGTCGGCATCGCCCGGATGCATCGCAATACCGATGCTGGCGCCGATGATGATTTCGCGCTCGGCCAGAATGAACGGGCTGCTGAGGGTATCAATCAGCTTGTGAGCGACATGGGACGCATCCGACTCTGATTTGATGTTGTGCAGCAGAATGACAAACTCGTCCCCTCCGAAGCGGGCCACGGTATCGGTGTCACGTACGCAGTGGTTGAGTCGGTGCGCCACCTGCTTGAGCAGGTCGTCACCGTACTCGTGGCCCATGGAGTCATTGACGTACTTGAACCTGTCCAGGTCGACAAACAGCAGCGCAATCACCTGCTCGTCACGGTCGGCCGTCGCGATGGCCAGGTTCAGACGGTCGGAGAGCAGGGTGCGGTTGGGCAGTTCAGTCAGTTCGTCATAGTAGGCCTGACGCACGATCTGGGCTTCATCGTCCTTGCGCTTGGTGATGTCCGAGAATACGGCTACATATTCGCTGGGCTCGCCGTCGCTGTCATACACCACCGACAGCGATAGCCACTCAGGGTAGATGGTACCGTTCTTGCGCCGGTTCCAGATCTCGCCGCTCCAGGAACCCTGCAGCATGATTTCGTGCCACATATCCTGATAAAAGCCTGCCTCGTGGCGACCTGAGCTGAGAATGCTGGGGTTGCGACCCTGAACATCTTCCAGGCTGTAGCCGGTGATGCGGCTGAAGGCGGGGTTGATGGTCTTGATCAGGCCATCGCGGTCAGCCACCATGATCGCTTCATTACTGGTGCTGAACACCGCTTCGATCATTTTCAGCTGCTCTTCCATCTCCTTCTGCTGAGTGATGTTTTCCTTGACGGCGATATAGCTTTGGCACTGTCCGTTTTCACAGCGCACGGCTGAAATCGAGGCCTGTTCCCAGAACAGGCTGCCGTCCTTGCGCCGGTTCAGCAGCTGGCCGTGCCACTCCTTGCCCTGTTCCAGGGTTTTCCAGAGGTCACGGTAGACGTCGTCTGGCATATCGCCTGAACGTAACATGCCAGCGCTCTGGCCGATGGCTTCATCGCGACTGTAGCCCGAGACCTCGCTGAACTTGGGGTTGACGTACTCGATGGTGCCTCGGGTATCGGTAATCATCACCGAGGCCGGGCTCTGTTCCAGCGCACGCCCCAGGTTGCGCAGCTTCTGTTCGATTCTTTGGGTATGGGTAATGTCGGTGCGCACACAGGCCAGACCACCTTCCCGGGTGCGGCTGTCGCTGGCGAGAATGGCGTGGCCGCTGTCGAGGTGCTCGACATAACTGCTGCTGCCTGGCTGCTCGCTTGCGACCGATTCATGATGAAGGATGTGAGGCTTCAGCTGTTCCTTGAAGACCTCCCAGCGGTCCATATCCAGAGTATCCAGCCAGGGATAGACCTGTCGCCAACGGCTGTTGCACAGCAGCAGCTTGCCTTTTGGACTGTAGAGCGCAAAGGCTTCGGACAGGCTTTCAACGGCATCATGCATGCGCTCGCGGGCCGACTCCGACTGGCGTCGCAGGATGACAAAGCGGCGCATCAGGTCGCCCATCAGCAGGAGGATCAGTACAAACAGGATCGCCATGACGACTCCGATAACGCGGCTGTTGATACTGGTGTCACCAACGCCTGCGCCGCCTTGCATCAGGGTAAAGAAGAGCATGCACAGGTTGACGCCTGTCAACAGCAGGATCAGCTTCAACTTGCGGGTGGAGGAATGGCTCATCAGTTCTTCAGGTCAGGTATACAGCCGTTTAAAGGTGCAAAGTGTAGCGTGTCAGAGACTCATTGCTATAGTGAAATCGCCCTATTATCAAATTTATTCAAGACTATAGACATCGGTCAGGGAAAGGGAGGAGAATCCTTTACGCCATTAAAATGGATAAAATATACATCTAATAAGGGTGGCTCCAATGCCTGTGATCAACCTGGAACAGACTCCCGGCAGCTGGCATGGCTGGATCCTGAGTAACGCTTTCAGACCGATGTTCACGCTGGCGAGTCTTCAGGCCTTGTTGGCCCTGGCAAGCTGGCTGGCGTTCTGGAACGGCTGGGTGAATCCGCCGGTCCGCATGTTGCCGTCACTGCTCTGGCATGGCCATGAGATGTTGTTCGGTTTTGTCGGTGCCGCGATTGGCGGCTTCCTGCTGGCGGCGGTAGCCAACTGGACCGGACGCCGGCCTGTTGCGGGCATGCCGTTGGTGTGGCTGGCCCTGGCCTGGCTGCTGGCGCGGGCTGTGGCGTTGGCCGGGGAGGGCTGGCCCGCGGCTATCAGTGCATTGGCTTCGGTCAGCTACTGGATAGTGCTGGCGTTCCTGTTCGGTCGAGAACTGATCCTCGCCGGCAACCGGCGCAACCTCAAGGTGCTGGTGATTCTGGGACTTTTCGCTCTGCTGACGCTGGCATTTCACCTCCATTGGCTTGATGCGCTGGAAGTGCTGCATCTGGCGGTGGTGCTGGTACTGGTGCTGTTGACCCTGATCGGCGGGCGGATCACTCCGGCGTTTACCCGCAACTGGCTGGCCCGGCAGTCGCGAGAGGGTGCCCGCATGCCTGCGGCCTTTGGTCCTGTGGATATTGCCGCTGCCATTTTGACGCCGGTTGCCGGTGTGAGTTGGGTATTCTGGCCCAATCATCAGGTTACGGCGCTGCTGCTGTTGCTGGCGGGTGGTGCCCAGCTGGTGAGACTGATCCGCTGGCACGGCTGGCAAACCCGCACCGAACCGCTGCTGCTGGTCCTGCACGTCGGCTATGCCTGGCTGGCGATCGGCCTGCTGTTGCTGGCGGGCAGCAGTACCGGGCTCTGGCTGTCGAGTGCCGGACTGCATGCGCTGACGGTGGGAGCGATGGGCGGCATGATCATGGCGGTAGCCTCGCGTGCGGCACTGGGCCATACCGGGCGCGAGCTCCAGGCAGGTTCGCTGCTGGTCCTGGCGTTTCTGGCCCTGCATCTGGCGGCGCTGGTGCGGGTGTTGGCGGCGCTTTGGCCCGCGGCGATGATGAGCCTGATCATCGTCTCCGCGGTGTTATGGCTGCTGGCATTTGCGCTGTTTGCCTGGCGTTACCTGCCGATTCTGCTTGGGCCTTCGATCAGTTTCAGCGAACGGCTGAAGCGGCAGCCGGGACGGTAACGCCGCGTTACATTTCGTTGGCCTTGCGGTAGGCGCCCTGATAATCAAACAGGCGCTCGCGCACCTGCCAGTAACCGCCCTGGCGACCTTTCTTGCCGGCCTGTCTGGCGATGACAAAGTCGGGAGCGGGCAGTAGCGGCTCGGCGGCCAGTGCCTCGGCGGCCGACTTGAACTGGCGAGGCGATTCGCCGTTGCCACAGCGGCGGCCGAACAACTTGTTGAACAGCGCGCGTTGCGCGGGTCGGTCCAGATGGAAACGTTCGCGCAGCTCCTCGCCCTGTTCCTCGTGGTAGGTCACCGTCAGGCATTCGCCGCTGGCCGCGAGGCTGATGCCGGCACACCGGATTACCCGTGCATCCTTCAACTGCAGTGCCCGCTTGAGCAGATCGTCCGGGTCGATGATCGCCTCACTGCAGGTCTGGCAGTACCGCGCGGCGATATCGTTTTCGGCACCGCAGTGCGGGCACTCCTTGAAACGGAAGCGATAGTCGCATTGCTGCGGCTTTTCACCCTCCATCTCCAGCAACCCCTGGCAGCGGCGGCCGTAATGTTCGATCACCTGACCCTTGCCGTCGGTCTTGCCCCAGAAGATGTTGGCGAAGCCGCAGCCGGGACAGAACACCTGTACCGGCTCGGAGTCGGCGGAGGGCTTGGGCGTGCCCACCTCGGGGTGGTGCAGGTTGAAACCGTTGCCGGCGTAGTCGATCACCAGACAGTTGTCCTTGCCGTCGCTCAGGCGCAGGCCGCGTCCGACGATCTGCTGGTAGAGACTGACCGAGGCGGTGGGGCGCAGAATGGCGATCAGGTCCACATGCGGCGCATCGAAGCCGGTGGTCAGCACCGCGACGTTGACCAGGTACTTGATTTCACGCGCCTTGAACCGCTGGATCAGCCGTTCGCGTTCATCTCCCGGGGTTTCGCCGGTGATCACGGCGGTCTGCTCGGCGGGCAGGTAACCGCCGATCTCGTGGGCATGTTCGACGGTGGCCGCAAACACCATTACGCCCTGACGAGGCTGGGCCAGCTCTTCGATCTGTTCGCAGATGGCGCGGGTCACGCGCGGGTGCTTGGCCAGCAGACTGTTTAGCTCCCGCTCTGGATAGTGGCCGCTGTCCGAGGGTGTCAGCGACGAGAAATCGTAGTGGGCGATCGCCGCGTCGATCACTTCGGGCGGCGTCAGATAGCCGTTGCGGATCATGTGACTCAGTGGTAGCTCGAAGATGCACCGCTCGAATACCCGTGGCTCCTCGCTGCGCACGAAGCCGCGGTAGTGGCTGCGATAGATCCAGCCGTAGCCGAGACGGTAGGGCGTGGCGGTCAGTCCCAGCACCTTGAGGCCCGGGTTATGCGCGCGCAGATGACTGATCACCTGCTGGTACTGGCTGTCCTCATCCTCGCCGACACGGTGGCATTCGTCGATGATCAGCAGTGAAAAGGCGTCGGCAAAGCGCTCCAGGTTGCGGGCGATCGACTGCACGCTGGCAAAGGTGACCTGGTGGCTGAACTCTCGCCGGCCCAGCCCCGCCGAAAAGATGCCGGCTTCCAGGCCCAGTGCCGCATACTTGGCGTGGTTCTGCTCCACCAGCTCGCGCACATGGGTGATCACCAGTATGCGACGTCGCGCCAGCCGGGCCAGCTCGGCGATGACCAGGCTTTTGCCGGCACCGGTCGGCAGCACGATGACCGCCGGATCATCGCTGGCCCGAAAGTGCTTCAGGGTGGCGTCCACGGCATCCTGCTGGTAGTCACGCAGGGTGAAGGCGGGAGGGGTAGGCTGGCTCATGCCTGGGTCATGATCCTCTGTCGGTACGGCGAACCCGGCATGATACGACCAGTGTTGATCAAACGCCATGAGGGCAATCGCTTTGGGAGTGCGATAAAACCTTTCCCGAATGCGAATCGGCGGGTTGAGGCTGTAAGGATCACCGGCCCTGAGCGACTATGCTTATACAGTGCGAATATTGGGGTATGACTCATGCGTCGTTGGATGGGGGAACGCGATTGAAGGGTACAGAAGGGCGAACGCAACAGCGATCAGAGGACATTCAGCAGCGCCTGGAAGCGGTTCGGCCCCGCTTGCTCGCCTTTGCGCGCCTGCAACTGGGAGATCCGGTTCAGGCGGAAGACCTGGTGCAGGAAGCACTGACCTCGGCCTGGGAGGGACGGGATACTTTTAGCGGCTCGGCCCGGCTGGAGACCTGGGTGTTCGGCATTCTCAAACACAAGCTGGTGGATGAAATCCGTCACAGAAGGCGTGAGCCGACGACGGGCTTCAATCCCGACGATATGCCGGAGATCGACAGCCTGTTCAATCAGCGTGCGCACTGGTTGCCGGCTGCACGGCCACAACAGTGGCATGAGCCGGAGCGGGCCTGTCTGCAGGAAGGGTTCTGGCAGGTGTTCGATTTCTGCGTCTTGCACCTGCCTGAAAGCACGGCACGGGTATTCTCGATGCGGGAGCTGATGGGGCTGGATACGACGGAGATCTGTGAGTCGCTGGGTATCAGCGAGCAGAACTGCTGGGTGATTCTGCACCGGGCCAGGCTGAAGCTGCGCGCCTGCCTGGAGAACGGCTGGTTCAGCAAGGGGGAAAACAATGCAGTCCTGTAAACGTGCCACGGCGCTGATGTCGCAGCAGCTCGACCGGCCGCTGTCGACAAGTGAGAAGTTCAGCCTCAGGGTGCATCTGGCGATGTGCCGCCACTGCCGCAAGTGTGATGCCCAGTTCAAGGTGCTGCATCAACTGGCACAGGCCCGGTCGCACGACCCTGAATCGGACAAGGACTAGTCCTGTCGCCGGAATTCGAGCGTGTGTGTGATTGCCGCCTGATAGACGGGCTTAAGCTGTGTCCAGCTCAGTGGTCGGATATCGGGGCAGGGCAGCGGTTGGCCACTGGTCTTGGTCGAGGCCAGATGTTCGACCCGGGCTGCCAGCATCGCCGCTTCATCATCGCCGCCGTAGCGATAGCAGGGCTCAAACAGCTCCCGGTAGGCAAGCCGGTCCGGTACCACCGGTGTGCAGCCGGCGGCCCCCCCCTCCAGTACGGCGATGCCCTGGTAGTCATGCAGTGCCGTGGACAGCACAACATCCGACTTCTGCAGCAGCCGACGATATTCCTTGACCGAGTCGACATGGCCCCAATAGCCCAGGTTGCCGTTGTCTTTAAGCTGCTGATGGATGCTGTCGAACACCTGCGGCGTATGACGAAACTGCTGTCCCACCACGTGCAGACGGAAGTCGGTGCCACGGGCCTGCATCGCCTTGATCGCGGCCAGCAGAAGCTCGGGGCCCTTGTCGAACTCCCATCGGTGATTCCATACCAGTTGCAGGGTGCCGGGCTCCGGCGCGGCGGGAAGGAATACCGAGTCAGGCAAGGGGACGGGCACGACCTCGGAACGGGCGGCAATCCGTTCTGGCAGTCCGGCCGGTACCTGGTCGGGCAGCTTGCGCAACAGCTTGTCGGCGCCGTCAAGCAGGGTGCGGCGGTTGAATTCCGAGTTGAACAGCACCCGGTCGGCCGCCAGGGCGTTATAAAGGTTGAGGATCTGAGGCTCTACGCTGTTGAACTCTCGGCCGGATTCCGGATAGGCGAACTGATTCTCGTGGAAGTACACCAGGGTCGGGATGCTTGCCAGCTCAGGCACCAGCCCGCGCAGGCCGGTCAGGTCGACCATCGAGGTTGCAATCAGCAGATCATAGGGTTGCTGCAGGCGATCACGTTCGTTGAACGCCCAGCTCAGGCTGTTACCGCGGATGCGCCAGGCAAAATAGCGGGGAGGCAATGACAGCGTGGTCCAGTCGTGCTCCGGGAAGGCGGTTACCAGGCCATGCCTCCAGTAGCGGTGACTCACCGCGTCATAGGCCGATAAAAGCAGAATGCGCATCCCGGTTCTCCAAAGATCAGTGGCCAAAGGACAAGGGGCGGATTTTGCCAGAGAACGGGGTACTTGTCAGATGCCGGACGGGCTGCTTGACTGAGAGGTAGTCTCACTTGGAGGACGTCAGATGTCAGCAACTGTTTTGATTACCGGTTGTAACCGGGGCTTGGGGCTCGAGTTCGCCTATCAGTATGCCCGCGACGGCTGGCGTGTTCACGCCTGCGCACGTGATCTGGTCCGTGCCGAGGATTTGCTGGCTCTGGAGGCACGCTTTCCTGAGCAGGTACAGCTGCATACCCTGGACGTCAACAAGGATGGCCAGATCAAAGCGCTGGATCGAGTGCTGGGTGATGAAACCATCGACCTGCTGATCAATAACGCGGGATATTACGGCCCCAAGGGCGTCTGTTTTGGCAAGGTTGAGCGTGAACTCTGGCGCCAGGTACTGGAAACCAACACGTTGAGCCCGTTAATGCTGACTCAAGCGCTGTATCCCCGTATTGCCACCAGCAAGTTGAAAACTGTTGCCTTTCTCAGCAGCAAGGTGGGCAGCATCAGTGATAACCAGTCCGGTGGTGGTTACTACTATCGCAGTTCCAAGACGGCGCTGAACCAGGTGGTCAAAAGCCTCTCAATTGACCTGGAGGGCGCCGGGATCAAGGTGGTGGCACTTCATCCCGGCTGGGTACAGACCGATATGGGAGGTGAAAAGGCACTGCTCACGCCGGAGGAGAGTGTGACGGCTCTGCGTAAGCTGCTGCAGCAGCTGGAGATCGGCCGCAGTGGTGAATTTTTGAACTATGATGGGGCCGTGATCGATTGGTAGTGCTGGCCGCCCTACTGCAGTAGAGTGACAGTATCTATGGATGGTATGCACCAAGAGGTGGATTGGGATGATGCACCGAAGAGAGTTGCGACCGCTCGGCTATGTTGCTCTGTACTTGCTGTTCGGGTTGCTGTGGGTTCACGGGTCTGATTCGCTGATCGGCCTGATGGCACCCAGTATGGGGATGTTCGAATTGATCAGCCGTTACAAGGGAACGGCTTTTGTCGCCATCAGTGGCGGCTGTCTGTATATCGCACTGGCGTCCTGGGCATCAGCCTCGAACCCTCAGTCAGTGCCTCATGGCCGGGGACAATGGCTGATATTCGCGGCGCTGATGTTGATCGCACTTGCCTTGCCGTCTGTGGGCGGCGTGCTGACGCGCTGGCTGGATGCCGAAAAAGCCTTTGTCAGCGGAGCCCTAAAATGGTGGTTGCTGGCTGGTCTGACGGCAATGAGCCTGTCTGCGCTGCTGATCTTTATGTATCGCCGCCAGCTTAATCGAACGTTATCCCGGCTGGTTGAGTCTGAAGCCTCTCGGCGTGAACAGCTGCTGGGGGGCTTTTTCGACATGCCCTTTATCGGTATGGGCCTGACCGATCCCCGGACCGGCTACTGGACCAAGGCCAACGTCTGCCTGGAAACGTTGCTTGGGTACAGCGCCGAAGAGCTGAGAAGCAGGACCTGGCAGGACCTGACGCATCCCGACGACCTGGCTGCTGACGAACGTGTCTTCGGTCGACTGCTGTCAGGCGAAACCGAAGCGTATCAGCTGGAAAAACGCTTTATTGCCGCCAGTGGCAAGCAGGTGCCCGTACGGATCTACATCAAGCTGCTGCGTGATCGCGCCGGCGCGCCCGACAAGGTTATCTGCATGATTCAGGACCTGACCCGGGAGCGGGGAAACCAGCGAGCGTTACAGCGTCAGTCGAACCTCTACAACATGCTGTCGCGGATTAACCAGGTGATTCTGTATAGCCGCTCCGTTGATGAGGTACTGCAGGCGGCCTGCCGTATTGCCGTCGAGGAAGGCCAGATGAGCTTTGCCTGGATAGGCGATTGTGATGAACAGCGGCGCATTACCGGCTTGCGCACACGAGCCGGGGATCTGGCCATGGCCACCGGCGTTGAGCAGCTGCTGCAGATATTTGCCCGCTATCCCGGGCGGGGACTGAGTGAACGAGCCGTGCTGCATGATCGGACGGTAGTGGTCAACGACAGCCTTGCCGCGACTGAGTATGAGCCCTGGCACGACTTTTCCCGCCACTATAACTGTCGGTCTGCGATAGCCCTGCCGTTGCACCTGAAGGGACAGATTTTTGCCAACCTGACGCTCTATGCGGATACGGTCGACTTCTTCTCACCGATGCTGGTGAAAACGCTGGAAGAGCTGGCGCATGATATCAGTTTTGCACTGGACTCGATCAACCGTGACCAGGCGCTGGAAGCGGCCAACCAGGTGATCACTTCAAGCCCCTTTGTTCTGGTTCGCTGGCGTCATGAGCGGGGTTGGCCCATCGAATACGTGTCGGACAATATCCGCAATCTGGGTATAGAACCCGATTCGCTTCAGCGTACGGCGAGCCGGTTTGACACGCTCATTCACCACCAGGATCGTGCCCGCGTAATGGCGGAAGCGGAGCAGTATCTGCAGCAGGGGCGGGCCTCCTTTACCCAGACCTATCGGCTTGGCAGCATGGATGATGATGAGGTGCGCTGGGTTGAGGATCAAACGCACGTGATGCGTGATGGTGAGGGCCAGGTCGTGGGGATCGAGGGCGTGCTGACCGATATCACCGAACGTCGTCATCAGGAAAGCCGTTTGCAGCAGGCTGCCGCCGTGCTCCAGAACACCCGGGAGGCGGTACTGATCACGGATGCGCATAAGCAGGTGATTCAGGTCAATCCGGCGTTCAGTGATATCTTCGGCTGGAGCGAACAGGACCTGCAGGGACAGACCCCTTCCATTCTGCGCTCCGAACACCACCCCGAGAGTTTCTATCAGGCGTTGTGGCAGCGGGTGGGTGAAGAGGGGCATTGGCAGGGAGAAATTGTCTGTCGGCGCTGCCAGGGAGAGGTGTTTCCGGCGCTGTTGAGTGTCAGTCGAATCCGGCAGGACAGCAGTGAAGTCAGCCATTACATTGGCGTTTTTACCGACCTGACGCAGCTCAAGAACAGCGAGTCGCGGATCGAGCATCTGGCGACCCATGATGCACTGACCGGTCTGCCCAATCGCAAGGCCCTGTTCCGGCAGTTGGCCGTGTGCAAAGGTTACAACCGCCATCATGAGCGCCTGTCGGCGCTGCTGATGGCGGACCTGGATAATTTCCGTGATATCAACGACAGCTTTGGCCACACAGAGGGCGATCGCCTGTTGCTGCAGGTGGTCGAGCGATTGAAAGGGGTGCTGCGTGAAGGGGAGCACCTGTACCGCCTTGGCGGGGACGAATTTGCCATTCTGCTGGAAGAAGTGGCCGACAGCAATGAAGCGGCCAGCATCGCAACCACGTTGATGCAATCCCTGCAGCCCGTGTTCAGGCTCAGTGACAGTGCCGAAGTCCGTGCCAGTGCTGTGGTATCAGCCTGATTGATGATCAGCAGCGGTCGCCGGAGGTGGTGTTGCAACAGGCGGATGCTGCCCTGTTCAAGGCCAAGGAGCAGCGGGGCAGTCTGAGCTTCTTCAGTGATGATCTTACCGCCGCTGTCCACCATCGCCTGCAGTTGGAGCAGCGGTTGAGGCGAGCACTCGAGCAGGATGAACTCTGTCTGTACTACCAGCCACAGTGGTCCATCGATGGTCTGAGGATGACCGGGGTAGAAGCGCTGGTGCGCTGGCAGGACCCTGAAAAGGGGCTGATTTCGCCAGCCGAGTTCATTCCGGTGGCGGAGCAGAGTGCATTGATCAGCCAGATCGGCAGCTGGGTGCTGCGTCGGGCCTGCGAACAGATCTCTGATTGGCAGGCGCGGGGAGTTCAGACGCCGCGCGTGGCGGTCAACGTTTCACCGCAGCAGCTGCATCGCAATGATCTTCCGCGGGAAGTGGCGAGCGTGTTGCAGCAGACCCGGATCAACCCGAGCCTGCTGGAGCTGGAACTCACCGAAGGCGCCTTGATGTCGCCGGGACTGGAAGCGGTGGAGATGCTCAATGCGCTTCGTGCGCTCGGAATCAGCCTGGCGATTGATGACTTTGGTACCGGTTATTCGTCACTGGCCTACCTCAAGCGCTTTCCGCTGAACCTGCTCAAGATCGACAAGTCATTTACCGATGACCTGCTGGCGAGTGATGAAGCGCAGGCGATCGTGGAAACGATCATCATGCTGGGACACAAGCTGGGGCTGGATGTGCTGGCGGAAGGGGTCGAGGAGGAGCCGCAGCGCGCTGAGCTTGAGCGGCTGGGGTGTCATCAGTTTCAGGGTTTTTTGAAGAGCAGACCGTTGCCGGCCGAGGCGCTGGAAGCCTTGTTGCGGGAGAACAGTGCTTGACCTGAAGCGAACAGTAGTTATTAATGGCAGACAGATAGTCGGGTTTTGTCGGGAGCAGGAAAGGTTCCTGCAGGATCTGACAAAGTCATAGTATCGGCTGAGCTGGCAGGGAAGTCTCACCACCGTGAAAGTATCCCCTCAAAACATATCCTTCGGAACCATTGGCGCCAA
This sequence comes from uncultured Marinobacterium sp., assembly GCA_963676805.2. Classification (GTDB taxonomy): domain Bacteria; phylum Pseudomonadota; class Gammaproteobacteria; order Pseudomonadales; family Balneatricaceae; genus Marinobacterium. Next base: position 396,305 of record CAXXYA010000002.1, read on the forward strand.
TCTGGGGCTGGCGGCGGGATATGTACTCTTGGGGCTGCTGTTCATGTCCACAGGGCTGCATGAGCAGATTGTGCCGCTCTGGCTGCCGGCCGGGCTGGGCCTGGCGGCGGTTCTGCGTGGCGGGCTGCGTTTTCTGCCCGGTATCGGGCTGGGCAGCTTGCTGGTCAACCTGATTTTACCCTCCCTGAATGCCCCCCTGGTCCTCAATCACTTCTGGAGCGCGCTGCTGATCGCCACGGGTGCCATGCTGCAGACGGCCCTGGGCGCCTGCCTGCTGAAGCGCTTTGGTGCCGACCCACTACGCCCGGCACGCGAGCAGTGGATGCTGCGTTATGTATTATTCAGCGGGCTGCTGGTCTGTCTGATGAATGCCGGTATCGGCACCTGGGCCGTTACGTTCTTCAACCGTACGTCCGGCGACCCGGCACTGCTGCCTGACCTGACTACCTGGTGGCTGGGTGACAGTTTTGGGGTGATTCTGGGCACGCCCCTGTTTATTGCGCTTGCCGGTGTCCTGAAGCAGGGCAGCTGGCGCCGCCGATGGCTGTTGCCACTGCGGTTGACCGGTACGCTGGTCGCGGTCGTGTTGATCAATCAATACTATCTCTCCAACCTGTCCAGTTTTCTGCAGCAAGGCTTTGCGCGGGATGTGCAACTGGTTGAGGCTCGTATCCAGACGGTCATTCAGCAGAACCTTCGGGACCTGTCTCTTCTGGGTCAGGCCCTGAACAAAAAGCCTCGTGTGACCCGAGATGACTTCCAGGCGCTGGTGAAGCCTCTGCTGGTGGGTAATCAGGCGTTGCGTGCCTACTCCTGGGACCCGCTGGTGGCCCGGGAGCAGCGTGACGCATTTGAGCGCTGGACCCGCGAGCAGCTGCAGTGGCCGGATTATCGTATTTATGGCGAGTCCCCCGATACCGAGGGTGTGCTGATCCCCGTGCAGTTTGTAGAGCCCCTGGCGGCTAACCGGGCGGCACTGGGATTCAATCTCTACTCCCTTGAAGATCGGCGGCGCTGGGTAGGTCTGGCGCAAACACGAGGGGAAGCGGTTGCGACGGAGGTCCTGTACCTGACCCAGGCCACGGATGAGCCCGGGCTTCTGATATTGCAGCCGGTGTATCGTCTGCTCGGGCAGGAGTTGCTGCAGAGCCAGCGAGAGCTGCAGGGATTTGTCGTGGGGGTGTTTACGGTGTCTCGCCTGTTGGAGGCGGTGTTGGCAGGCAGCAGTGTGCAGAATATCGAATTGCAGGTCAGTGAGGTCGGCAAGCCGCCGTTCTACGCAACATCTTCGGCCGCATCTCAGCAGCAGGGGCGCTTGAGACAAGCGTTTGAGGTTCGGCTGGCGCAGCAGACCTGGCAAGTCGAGGCCGTGGCCGGGCCTGATTATCTGGCGGCTCACCCGATCAGTCAGTCTCGGTCCCTGCAGGCTCTGCTGGTTGGCATCGGGTGCCTGGGCGGGCTGCTGGTGCTGTCGATGCATAACCGTGAGCAGCAGCTGGAAGATCGGGTGCAGCAGAAAACCGATGACCTGGCCTGGCAGGCGCGGCATGACGATCTGACACGGCTGCAAAATCGCAAGGGGTTGCATGAGACCCTGGCGCGGTTGCTGCAAGACCCCAGGGCTTCCTTTGCACTGCTGTTCATCGACCTGGATCGCTTCAAGCGTGTCAATGACAGCCTGGGACACCAGGTGGGGGACGCTCTGCTGCAGACGCTGGCGGCGGCGCTGAATCAAAATATGCCAGACGACCTGAAACTGTTCCGCATGGGGGGCGATGAGTTCATCCTGCTGGTCCCCGGTGCTCAGGCGCGTGCCGAAGCCGAGGCGCGGCGGGTGCTTGAAGTGCTGGATCGCTCTTTTCCCGTGGCCGGCCACCGACTGCAGCTGACCGCCAGTATCGGCATCAGCCTTTTTCCTGATCATGGCGACAACGTCAACCACCTGATCAAGAACGCGGACACGGCCATGTACAGGGCCAAGGGGCGGGGCAAGAACCGTTACGAACTCTATTCATCCGAGCAGACCGCGGATGTGGTCAATCACTTCTCGCTAGAGCAAGACTTGCGTCAGGCGCTGAACAAGTGGCAATTGGTGATCCATTACCAGCCTCAGTATCAGCTGGCAGATCGTTCCTTGTGCGGCTTTGAGGCGCTGGTGCGCTGGCAGCATCCTGAGCAGGGGCTGCTGGGGCCGGATCGGTTTATTCCTCTGGCGGAAGAAACGCAATTGATCGTGCCACTGGGGTGGCAAGTGATTGAGCTGGTGTGCCGGCAGTTGGCCGTCTGGCGTGATGAAGGGATTAGTGTGCCGCTGGTCGCGATTAACATATCGCCGCAGCAGTTGTTGCAGGCGGATTTTATCCAGCGGTTGAACCAGATCGTAGCCGAGCACGGCCTCGAGAGGTGCTTTATCGAGCTGGAAATTACCGAGTCAATGATCCTCCAGGACCCGGATTTTGTCATTCAGCAACTGCAGCGTTTGCGCCTGTCGGGTTATCACCTGGCGCTGGATGATTTTGGCACCGGCTACTCGTCACTGGACCGAATCAAGTACCTGCCGCTGAACCGAATCAAGATCGACAAGAGTTTCATTCGTGACATTGGTCGCAACCCCAAGGATGAAGCCGTTGTCATCAGTACCATTGCTCTGGGGCACAGCCTGGGTGTCGAAGTGCTGGCGGAAGGCGTGGAAACGGCTGAACAGAGCGCTTTCCTGTTAAAGCAGCAGTGTGACAGTGTTCAGGGGTACCTGTTCGGATACCCTCAGCCTGCCGGGCAGCTGCTGGAAGGCAGACTACTGTACAGCGGATGAGATTTTGATATCTGTAGTTGATGTTACGTTATAACAAAAGTAACATATTTGTTACAACGTAACATTAAAGGTAGTAGAAAACCATGACATCACCCTCTCTCCGCTGGCTTCTCCCTCTGACGTTTATCGCCAGCACCCAGGTCCAGGCTGAGCTCCAGGCACCGGATATCAGCCTGACGGTCGATGCCTACCACAAGTCCGACAACACGGCTCTGGGCGGACGCATGGAAGGCTGGGGGCTGAGTCACACCGAACTGGCGATCAGTCAGCAGTTTGGCAACTTTGCTACCGGCAAGATTACGGGCGTGGTTGAGTCCAACGAAGAAGAAACCGATTTCAATTTCGAAGAGGTGTATCTTCAGACTCTGTCATTGCCGGCGGGCATGACTCTGCGGGGTGGTCGCTTCCTGTCCGATATTGGCTACCTGAACGGTCAGCACCCGCATGCGGACAGTTTCTCCGAACGTCCCCTCATGTACAGGGCTTTTCTCGGTGGTCATTATTACGATGATGGTCTGGGCCTGAGCGTGGTAATGCCGACAGATCTGTATTGGCGCATCAGCGCCGAGGCCTTTGATGGCGAAGAGCTGGGTGAATTCGAAGGCGATCCGACCGTCGGTACCTGGGCACTTTCCACAACCTTCGGTGGTGACCTGTCCCAGTCCCAGAGCTGGCAGGCCGGCTTCAGCTACCTGCGTAACCGTATGCTGGAACAGGGGGAAGAAGAGAGTGGTCATGATCATGACCACGACCACGATCATGCAGATGAGCATCATGGACACAGTCATGGCGCGGAATATGCCGGTAAACATATGTATATGGCCGACCTGGTATGGAAATGGGCGCCGCGCGGCAATAACCGAAATCAGCAGCTGACCCTGTCCGCCGAGTACGCGCGGGTTACGGATCTGAACGAATACGCGTCCAGCGATGACTACCATCAGGGCTGGTATGGTTCAGCCGTGTATCGCTTCGCGCCTCAGTGGAGTGCCGGTGTACGTTACGGGCGTGTCGACCTGATGCTGGGCCACGATGACCATTTCCATGACGGCAAGCTCGAGGAAACCACGGCCATGGTGGCCTGGAACCCCACGCACACCCAAACCCTGCGTCTGCAATATACCCATCAGGATGTGATTGAAGACTGGAACGATACCTTTGAGGGTGCTGATAATGCGGTGACGCTGCAATACATCATCAGCTTTGGTGCCCATGATGCACATGCGTTCTAAGCTGGGGGCGTTGCTGTTGTCAGCCTGCCTGCCATTGCAGGCTGAAGCGGTCAATATTTTTGCCTGTGAACCCGAGTGGGCGGCATTGGGGCAGGTGCTGGCACCTGATGCCAAGGTGACCAGTGCGACCCATGCCTATCAGGATCCGCACTATATCGAGGCGCGCCCCAGCCTGATCGCACGGCTTCGTCGTGCCGATCTGGCGATCTGCAGTGGTGCTGCGCTGGAAGCTGGCTGGCTGCCGGCCCTGCAGCAGCGTGCGGCCAATCCGGATGTGCAGTCTGGTCAGGCGGGCATGCTGTTCGTGGCAGAGGTGGTGGAAACCATCGGTCAACTGGAGGCGGTGCCCTTCGGCGCCGGCGACGTGCACCCGGAAGGCAACCCGCATCTGCACCTGGACCCTGAACGGCTGCGCCAGGCCGGGGCTGCACTGAGCCAGCGCCTGGCTCAGGTCGACCCGGAGCGGGCTGGTGAATACCGCGCTGATTACCTGCGCTGGTCGCTGGCTTGGCAGCAGCGTCTGGAGGACTGGCGGCAGCGGGCCGAACCTCTGCGTGGGCAAAAAATCGTTGTTCAGCACAGTACCTTTGACTATCTGTGGCGCTGGCTGGGGGTCGAGGTGATCGCTGATCTGGAGCCCAAGCCTGGCGTGCCGCCGACACCGGGGCATCTCGCATCACTGGTCAGCAAGGTCGAAGCCGAACAGCCGCTGGCGATCGTACACAGCTGGTATCAGGATCCGCAAAGTGCACAATGGCTGGCGCAGCGCACCGGTATCCCGGTGCTTGCTCTGCCGTCAACGACCGAGCCCGATAAGGGGCTAGTGGCACCGGAGCAGCTGTTCGATTACCTGCTGGATCAGTTGCTGGGCCTGCCAGGTGCTCGCTGAACTGGACGTCCTGCTGCCTCCCCTTGTGGCAGGGCTACTGGTTCTGGCGAGCCACTTGCTGCTCGGTGAGCAGGTGCTCAAGCGGGGTATCCTGTTCATCGATCTGGCGGTGGCGCAGCTGGCGGCACTGGGCAGCCTGCTGGCTCAACAGTGGGGGGCGAGTGCCAGTGCGTCGGTATTGGCCGGCATGCTGCTGGCGGTGTCGGGTGCGCTGCTGATCGGGCATTGGGTCCGCAGCTATCCTCGCCAGCGTGAAGCGATTATCGGTTTGGTGTATGCCGGCGCGGCTTCGGTCCTGCTGTTGGCGTTGGCGGCAGATCCCCATGCCGGTCATCGCCTGTCCAGAAGCCTGAATGGCGATATTCTTTGGGTCAGCTGGCCCGATATGCTGCCGTTGGCGCTGCTGACTCCCGTATTTCTGTTGCTCTGGCGCTGGCAGGGGCAGTGGCTCAGGGGCGTCGCCTTCTATCCCTGTTTTGCCCTATTGGTGAGCTTGTCGGTACCGCTGCTGGGCGTCTATCTGGTGTTCGTCACCCTGATTGCACCGGCACTGGTGGTACAGCTGGGAGGTGGACGTATGGCCGCCATGCTCAGCGCCAGTGTGGGCTATCTGTTTGGACTGAGCATAGCCTGGCTGCTGGACTGGCCTGCCGGTGCCACGCTGGTACTGGCGCTGCTGGCCACCTGCGCTATCGAAATTGGCCTGAGCCGGCTGGCCGGCCATCACTCGGCCGGCGTTTCCTCGAACGTTTCTTCCGGCAGTTCATAGGGCTCAATACGGTAGGCTTCCAGTCGGTAGCCTGCCGTTCCCATCTCATGGCTGAACACCTCAGTGGTCAGGCGGCCGCTGATCAGTACCGCGTCATAGAGACTGTCTACCCGGGTGCCTGGTTCGTAGTGCACATCGACAATCTGGTTGGATGGCGGTGGTGGCACATGGATGCAGGCACCGAAGTAGGGCACCAGAAAAAAACGATCAATCTGGTCGCCTTCACCCTCCAGTGGGACGACGAAACCGGGGATGCTCACCATGCGCCCGTTCATGGCGTCCACCACTGGAGCTGAAGCCAATGACTGCATCAGCTCGTCGTACAGGCGCTGGGCCTTGTCGCTGTAATCATCCAGCAGGTCCAGTTCGGGGTTGTTGTACATCTTCTCCAGCGACAGTACATAGTCGTCGGGCATCAGCGCTTCCCAGTCAATCTCGGGTGCGGCTTCGCCGTTAATCAGGATCTCTTCGGCATTGACGGAGGCAAGGCTCAACAGGGCCGCCAGCATAAGGGTCAGTGTTCGCATTATCAGGTTACTCGGTCAGTTTCGTCGAATCAGGCGGCGGGCTGAGGCCATGCGCCAGGCCATAAGTGCCGGCAGCAGCCCGCTCAGCAGTCCAAGCAGCAGGATCAGCGCACAGAGTTGCCACTGCACTGGGCTCAGGGTACCGAGAGAAAGCAGCAGCCCAAACCGTTCCAGCAGTGGGGTCTGCAGCAGGGCCAGACCGGCTTGCAGCAGCAGGGTGCCGATCAGAATGCCGCCCAGGGTCAGCAGCAGGCTTTCCAGCAACAGCAGTAGCGCAATCCGGAAAGGAGCACAGCCCAGTGCGCGCAGGACCGCGATCTCGTGGTGCCGCTGCTGCATGCCGGCCAGCAGTACCGCCAGCATGCCGGCCAGGCCGATCAGCAGCGCGGCGCCGGAGACGGCGAGCAGGGCGTTCTCGGCCACGCCGACCAGCTGCCAGAGTTCCTGCAGGGCAACGCCGGGCAGCACGGCGGTCAGCGGCTCGTCCCGGCGACTGTTCAGTTCCCTCTGCAGGTGGAAGGTTTGCAGGCGTGATTTAAGGCCAACCAGTACGGCCGTGACCTCGCGCGGGGTCAGGTTTCGTTGCCGTGCCTGTTCGGGCGTGACCTCAAGACCCGGCAAGGGGACACCCGCACGCCAGCCCAGATGTACCGCTTCCAGCCCTTCCAGCGATACCAGCAGGGCCCGATCCAGTGGCGTACCGGTCGGTTCCAGAATGCCACTGACACTGAACGGCATCTGTTTGTGCTGCATGAAGCTGGTGTTGCCGCTGCCGTGGGCGATGACGATCGGGTCACCGATGTGATAACCCAGCTTGCGCGCTACTTCGGCACCCAGCACAACCGAAAACAGATCATTGAACTCGCCGCCCTTGGCGAATGTCAGCATACGCTGGTCCGCATAGCGGTAATGCCGGAACAGGCTGTTATGGGTCCCGACCACCCGGTAACCGCGATGAGAGTCGCCCAGCGACAGCGGAATAGTCCAGTCGACACGCGGGTCGGCCGCCAGGGCTTCATGGCTGTTCCAGCGGATATTGCTGGTAGCGGAGCCGATATGGAACAGCGAGTAGAGCAGCAGCTGTACCGGCCCGGAGCGGGCGCCGACAATCAGATCGGTACCGGCGACGGTGGCCATGAAATTCTGTCGGCTCTGCTCGCGGATCTGCTGTACGCCCAGCAGCAGTGCGGTGCTCAGGGCGATGGTGAACAGCGTCAGCAGCACAGTGGCGCGCCGGCTCAGCAGACTGTTCCAGGCCAGGCGGATCAGCATGAGACTGTATCTCCCAGGTGAAGTTGTCGCGGGAAATGCGGTGCCAGGCTGGGGTCATGGCTGACCATCAGCAGGGTGCTGTCGCTTTGTTCCAGTTCTTCGAACAACAGGCGCATGAAGTGGTCACGGGTGACGGCATCCAGTGCCGAGGTGGGTTCATCCGCGATGATCAAGGTCGGACCGCCGATCAGGGCACGCGCCGCCGCGACACGCTGCTGCTGGCCGATCGACAGCTCGGCGACCCGGCGCTGACGGAACAGCGCGGGATCCAGCTGTAATCGAGTCAGCAGGCGTTCGGCTTCCTGTTCGACAGAGCCGCCGCTGCGGGTGGCTGCATCACGGCGTTCCCGGGACAGCTTGCAGGGCAGGCAGACATTATCGATCAGGTTCAGGTAGGGCAGCAGATTGAATTGCTGGAACAGCAGGCCGATGTGATCGGCCCGGAGACGATCAAGCGCCCGCGAAGACAATCCGGCCAACGCCTGTCCCGCAACATCCAGCGTGCCGTTGTAGCCCGGTTGCAGTCCGGTGATCAGGTTGAGCAGGGTGGTCTTGCCACTGCCGGACGGCCCCTGGATAAACAGGTGCTCGCCGGCCTTGAGCTCGAGTCTGTCCAGTTGCAGCACAGGCTCGCTGCCGGGCCAGGCAAAACACAGGGACTCCAGGCGCAACACGGGGCTCATGGCAGCTGCAAACCGTTCTGTTCGGCGGTCAGCGTACGCTGGTGCTGCCCGGAAGGCGTGATCAGCTGAACCTCCAGGCGCTCAATGGCCGGGAACCTCTGCATCAATGGCAGTTCAAATGTCTTCAGCGCCGGGCTGTTGGCGCACAGGTACTGGTATTCGGCCATCAGGTCGGCGTGGCTGGTCTCGGCCTCATGATCATGCGCCTGACTGTGGTCATGCCCATGGCTCTGTTTGTCGGTCCCGGTCGTAAAGGGCAGGTGAAGATCCGCCCGGCTCAGGCTGCAGTCCGCCTCGGCTGGCAGTTGAATCATCTCGTCGGCGCGTCGAAGCTGTGCCAGCGTCTGCTCCCATTGCTGCTGCTCCTGGTCAGTGGCGGGTCGGTGTTCGAATCCGGCCAGGTTTGCCAGCGGAGAGCTGAATGCGATCGCGACCAGTGGGGGTTCGATGACCATGTCCAGGCGAGCCACACCGTGCTGATGAATGCCAGCGGCCATCAGAGTCTGCACGGGAAGCAGGGCGGTCAACAGAAACGTGGTTGGCAGACGCATACAGGCCTCTTTTTCGACAGGTATAAAAAAGCTAATGTTACTACATAACGAAATCGTTTCTACCCGTACAGGATTAGGAATAGCTAATGTTTAATCCCGTGCCGGCAGCCAAGGGATTTCCTGAAGCGGGCAGGTTAGAATGAGTTCTGACTCAATCGATGGAGCCGTCTGAGTGCATCTGTTTTTCCCGCGTTTACTGGTCCTGTTATTTCTGTTGTCTGGCAGCGGGCCGCTGCTGGCGGCCCAGTTCCTGCTGGAAGGGATCGATGGCGAACCGGCGGACAATATCCGAGCCCTGCTGCGCATCGACGATGTCATGACGGCCGAGGGAGCCTTGCCGACTGCCAGTCGCCTGCGCTACCTGCACCGCCAGGCCGAAGGTGAGATTCGTACCGCACTGGAGCCCTACGGATACTACCACCCGCAGCTGAATCTGAAACTGCAGGTTGAGGGGGACAGTGCGCAGTGGCTCGCCCATTACCGGGTCGAGGCCGGGCCGCAGATGAAAATCGGCAGTGCCAGGCTGCAGCTCGAGGGCGAAGGCGCTGATGACCCTGTCCTGCTGCAGGTGATTGCCGACTCGCCGGTCAAGGCCGGGGCTCCCTTGGTGCATGAGTATTATGCCGCGTTGAAGAGTCAGCTGCAGTCACATGCCGCCGAGCGCGGCTATTATGAGGCGGGCTTCAGGGTCAGCGAGATCCGGGTAGACGTGGCGGCCAATACGGCTGATATCGAGCTGGTCTACGTCACCGGTCCCCGCGCCCGCATCGGTGATATCCGCTTTGATGAGGCTCCGGTATCCGAGTCGCTGCTGCGCCGCTATATGCCGTTCGCATCCGGTGACCCGGTGGAAACGGCCAAGCTGGTGGAGCTTCAGCGTAATCTGATCAACAGCGACTACTTCGCGGATGTTGAGGTACGTCCCCGGCTGGACGAGCTGGCCGAGGCCGAGCTGCCGGTGGAGGTGAAATTAACTCCGCAGAAGCGCAGCCTCTATCAGGCCGGTTTCGGCTATGGCACCGATACCGGCGCGCGCATGCAGCTGGGCCTGACCCGGCGCTGGCTCAACAAACGCGGGCATACGCTGGATACCCGTTTGCGTCTGTCCCAGATTCGTCAACAGCTCACCAGCAGCTACCAGATTCCGGGTGAAAACCCGACAACCGACCGCTTTGCCCTCAATCTGCTGCTTGAGGATGAGCAGTCGGACACCATCGACGCCCGTACCTACAGTATCGGCGGCAGCTGGCAGAAGCAGCTGGGCGAGTGGGAGCGACGCCTGGCGCTGGACTGGCAGCAGGAAACCTGGACCTTTGAAGATGAAGAGCAGGACTCGACCCTGCTGATCCCCAGCGCCCGCTTCAGCCGGACACGAGCCGACGACCGCCTCAATACCCGCCGAGGGCATCAGATCAGTCTCGGTGTGGCCGCCGCGGCCGAAACCCTCTTGTCCGATACCGACCTGCTCCAGCTGGACCTGCGCGGCAAGCGCGTAGACAGCCTGTCGGAGCGCTGGCGTCTGCTGACTCGTGCCGAATTGGGGCTGACCCTGATCGACTCTGTCGATGACCTGCCGGCCAGCATGCGTTTCTATGCCGGCGGCGATAACAGCGTGCGCGGCTATGATTATCAGTCATTGGGGCCTGAAGGCAGCGACGGCGAGGTGATCGGTGGCCGCTACCTGGTGACCGGCAGCGTTGAGATGGATTACCTGATCAAGGACAAATGGCGGGTGGCCGCTTTTGTCGATACCGGCAACGCCTTCGATGATACCGACATGAACCTGAAAACCGGTGCCGGCATCGGTGCGCGCTGGCAGTCTCCCGTCGGGCCGGTGCGGCTCGACTTTGCCGTGCCCCTTGATGAGGACGGTTGGCAGATACACTTCACTTTGGGGCCTGATTTGTGAGACCGCTGTTACGTTGGGGGCTGGGCACGGTTCTGGCTCTGCTGTTGGCCATTTTGCTGCTGCTGGCCGCCGTGTTGTTTTTGCCGTCCGGAACCCGTTTTGCGCTCAATTTTACCGCCTCCCTGCTGCCGCAACTGGAACTTGAGGGCGTCGACGGAACCCTGACCTCGGACCTGCATATCGATCGCCTGCGCTTCGAGCAGAACGGGCTGGTGATCGAGCTGGCCACATTGCGTCTGCATTGGCACCCCTGGTCGCTGACTCAGCCGCTGTTGAAAGTGAACGAACTCAGTGCCGCCAGCGTGGATGTCAGTTTGCCGCCAGCGGTCGCTCAGGCCGAACCGGCTGCCGATGGCGCGCCTCTGCAGCTGCCGCAACTGCCCGCCGTGGAGCTGCCTCTGGCCATCGAGGTGGATCGACTGGCGCTGGGCCATGTGCGTGTCGCGCAGGCCGAGCAGGTGCTGGTGGAAGAGTTGAGTCTGAGCCTGGTCCTGCGTACTCAGGAGGGGCTGGTGCTGATCGAACCGCTGCAGCTGGAACAGCCCGGCAGCCGACTGACCCTCAAGGGCTGGACCGAGCCGTCACGGCAGTTTCTGACGCACCTGGAGGTGCAGGGCGGGACCGATCTGGCCCGCTGGATGCGACTTGAGCACTGGCCGAAGACGCTGCCGCTCAACGCCGATCTGGTGGTGGATGTTGATGGCGCCGCCCGCCGCGCCACGCTTTCGCTGAGTGTTGATCAGGACGATACCCGGCTCAGTCTGCAGTCGCAGATCGAAGGTGCCGAGGGGATTGTCATCGATTATCAGCTCAATGCCCAGCAGGTAGACCCGGCGCTGTTGGCACCGGACTGGCCGGGGCAGCTGGCGCTGGATGCCAATGGCCGGGTCGAGCTGGGGGACGAACTGCCGCAGTTGTCACTGGAACTGACCAGCCTTCAGGGGCAGCTGAAGCAGCAGCCGATCAGTGCGAGTGCCAGTCTGGCCGGCGATACCCGTCAGTGGCAGATCGATGCATTGAAGCTGCGCCATGCCGGTGCACGGGCCGAGGCCAGCGGTACCGTCAGCGACCGGCTGGCGCTCAAGTGGATGCTGGATGCACCGAACCTGACGCGCTTGCTGCCCGAGGCCAGTGGTCAGCTGGAACTGAGCGGTCAAGTGAACGGCCCGCTGCAGCAGCCTGCGATTCAGGCACGGATAAGGGCCGGGAACCTGGTCTATGCGGATCAGGTGCGGCTGGAGAAGCTCAGCGGTGATGTCGCTCTGGACCTGTCAGGCAACAGCGACTGGTCGGCAGACCTGCAGCTGAGCAATGCTGAAGCCTCCGGGCAAACGCTTGAAAAGGTGCGGCTGAAGCTGACAGGAACGCCTGAGCGGCATCAGCTGACACTGGATGCGAACGGTTCTCCTGGACAGATTGAGCTGGCCGCGGCTGGGGGCTGGACTCCTGCGACGCAGCGCTGGAGCGGCCAGGTGCAGAGGCTTGAGCTGCAACCCCAGCCGCTCAGCCACTGGCGTTCGTCGGCCGCGGCAGGGCTGGAAGTGTCGCCGGAAGGTTATCAGCTGGCGCGTTTCTGTCTGGATGAATTGAGCGCCGGCGGCACCTTGTGCCTGCAGGCAGATGGCAGCTTTGCCGGCCGCACCCGAGCCGAGGCGACACTGAACCAGCTGGCGCTGGAGTTGCTGACGCCGCTGCTCAACGGCATGCGCCTGACGCCGACCCTGTCCGCCGAGGTTGCATTTCGTCAGGAGCCCGGCGGCAAACCGGTGCTGAATGCCACCCTGGATACCAGTGCCGGCAAGCTGACCCCGGCACAGGCGGATCAGAACCTGCCGCTGGCACCGCTCAAGGCCAGCGTTGCGCTGGCGGATGATAACCTGAAGCTGCAGGCGCAGACGTTGCTGGAGTTTCTCTCTGGCGAACTGGATCTCACCCTGGATATTCGGGGACTGAGCCAACAGCAGCAGTTGCGCGGCGGATTGATGCTGCAGGCGGACGACCTGAGCCTGGTGTCGGTGCTGGTGCCGGACCTGCAGAATCTGCAGGGGCAGGTGGGGGGGCAGCTGATGCTGGGCGGCACTCTGGCGGCTCCAGAGCTGAGTGGTGAATTGAACTACCTGGATGGCGGCCTGGAGCTGCCCACGCTGGGCCTGGTGATCACCCCGCTGGAGTTCCGCCTGAACCAGAGTGGCCTGCCGGGGCAGGTACGCTTTACCGCAGCCGCAACCTCCGGCGAGGGGACACTTAAGCTGGCCGGCGACTATGATCTGGCCGAGCGGGCGGGGCAAGTGACGCTGGCCGGTGAGAATTTTACCGCCATGGATACGGCGGAGATTCAGGCGCTGATCAGTCCTGATCTGCAACTGGCTCTGGGCACGCGGGAGATTCGTCTGGGCGGCACGCTAAGGGTGCCAATGGCTCACATTTCACCGCCGAAAAGCCGTGAGAGCGCGGTACAGCCTTCGTCCGATGTGGTGCGGGTGGAAGGGGGCGAGGTGGTTGAAAAAGAACCGGTGGTGCCGGTCTATGCCGATCTGCGCATCGAGCTGGGCGATGATGTGCGAGTGGATGCGCTGGGCTTCAAGGGCCGCTTGCTGGGTGCTTTGCAGATCGAGGAAACACCGGGCCAGACCACCCGGGCGACCGGCAGCATTCAGGTCGAAAGTGGTGAGTATCGCCTCTATGGTCAGGATCTGGAGATCCGTCGCGGCAGTCTGGTCTATGCCGCAGGCCCGGTGGACAATCCGGGGCTGGATCTGCGCATCGGTCGGCAGATCGAGGATGTGGTCGTGGGGGCCAATGTCAGCGGGACTCTGCGTGATCCACGCATGGATCTCTATGGCGAGCCCGCCATGCCGGACAGCAGTGTGCTGTCCTATCTGCTGCTGGGCAAGGCCCCGGGTGAAAGCTCGGCGGGTGAGCAACAGATGCTGATGCAGGTGGCACTGGCGATGGGCATGGGGCAGGGCAACAGAATTACGGGCAAGTTGCGCGAGACACTGGCGCTGGATGAGTTCGGCTTCGACAGCAGCGCCAGTGATGAGTCGGCCTTCTTCATCGGCAAATATCTGTCGCCACGTCTTTATCTGCGCTATGGCATCGGCGTGCTGGATGCGGTCAATACCCTGAGCCTGAAATACAAGCTCAGCGACAAGTGGCGGATCGAGGGGCAGAGCAGCGAGCTGGGCAGCGGGGCGGATATTCTCTATACGCTGGAACGCTAGCGAGGCGCAAGCCGGCGACCGTTGAGGGCGCGCGCCTGCCTGTTTTCAGCCGGACAGGGCCGAGGCGGACCGGGATTCGGCCGGCTCTACTTCTTCATCCCTGAATTCGGTCACGATTTGGGTGGCTTTTTCCTGCTGGGTTCTCAATGCCGCAACGCAGAAGGGGTCCAGTTTGCCTGCCTTTGCCATCCGTTCCAGTTCGGCGATCGCCTCGGGCACCTCCCAGGGTGTCTTGTAGGGGCGTGTGCTGGTCAGGGCGTCGAAGATATCGGCAACGGTCACGATGCGGGCTTCAACCGGGATCTGTTCAGCCTTCAGCCCATTGGGGTAGCCGGTGCCGTCCAGAAATTCATGGTGAAAGGCCACGATGTTGAGCATGAGCCGGGCGTCGCTCAGGTGGTCCAGCTGGTAATCTCCCAGCACCTTCTCGATAATCTGTACGCCTTTGTTGACATGCCCTTTCATGATCTCGCGCTCTTCATCGTCGAGGCGGCCGGGCTTGAGCAGGATCTTGTCGGGGATGCCGATTTTGCCGATGTCATACAGGGAGGCGAACAGATAGATGTGTTCTATCTGCTCGTCTTTCAGTTCGTAGTGCTCGGCGACGCCTTTGGCAATCAATCTTGAGAATTGGGCCATGCGGGTCAGGTGCTTGCCCGTTTCAAAGTCGCGCAGGTCGGCAAACTCGCGTGCCGCTTGAGCCGTGGCCAGAAGAGCCCGCACAGCGGAAATCTCAGCCTCGATGGTCATGGTGATCATGCTGCAGAACATGGCCAGGTCCCGCTGTACAGCATCGGTAAATGTATCCTGTCGGCTGCTGTCGACGAAGACGAAGCCCAGGAATCGTTGACCACTGAACATGGGGAGGGTGAAAGAGGAGTTGTAGCCCTGTTTCAGCAGCCAGTCCGAGTGGGGTGTGTGAGGAGAAATCTCCCGGGAGATGTCGTCGACAATGCGACAGGCACCGCTTTTCGACATTTCCAGCAGTGACTCGCTCTCCGAGAGCGGGTACTCATAGGAGACGATGGCGTGCCCCTGGTGAGTGCTGTTGATGAAAGTTTTCAGTAGATCGGTGTCTGGATCATGGAGTGCGCAGGCGATCCTGCTGATGCTGGGGATGCTTTCCAGAATACGGTTATGAAGCTGCTCCAGCCGGTCGGTAAGGGAGTCAACGCTGCCGAACAGGGGGATTCCATTGAACTTGAGCATAAGGCCTCAACCAGTCGTTCCTTGATGTCGCTGTATGGCATCATATTTTAGCTTATTTTTTCTCGGGCGGCTGTTTTCCGTGCATTCATGCCGCCCGAGGACGCTGAAATATGAGGGGTATATTGGCATGTTCTCTTGCGCCAGGATAGCCGAATATTGAAGCGGCCATCCTGGTGGGTGTAACAGAGGTCCAACAGCGGGTCAGCGCAGCAGCAACAGGGGCACCGGGCTTTTGTGCAGCAGGGCATGGGTTGTGCTGCCAACCAGAAACTGACGAATGCGTGAATGACCCCAGGCACCCATGACCAGTGCGCCGATCTGCTGTTCTTCGATGTAGTTCAGCAGAGTCGTAACCACGTCTTCGCCTGCCGGTTGAGCAACGACCACGTCGAAGCCGTTGCCGACCAGCATTTTTTCCGCGTTGGCCAGTTGTTCGTGCTGGCGTTCACTGCTCTTGCCGGCCATCACCAGGTGGCAGGTGACGCCGTTGAACAGTGGGCTGTGGGCGACCATTTCCAGAGCCTTGTTGGCGGTGGCGCTGCCATCGTAGGCGAGCATGAAGCGCTCAGGCGGAGTGAAACCGTCCAGCGCCACCAGAATCGGCTGCTGCAGGGTGCGGGTCACGTTCTCCAGGTGGCTGCCGACGGCTGCTGTCGTGCTGCCGTGCGCTTCGCCCTGGCGGCCCATGATCAGCAGGCGCATATCGGCTTCGCTTTCCTGCAGGGTGTCGACCAGGTTGTCATGGCGCTGCAGGCGATCGATCTGTTCAGTCTGGACGCCGGCGGCCTCGATCTGATGCTGGGCTTCCTGCAGCATGAAACGGCCCTGTTCCAGCATCAGGCGACTGCGCTGGCTGTCCAGCTCGGACAGCTCCTCAAGCAGATGCTCACGGGTGCCCAGACCGATATTGCCGCTCATGTCGCTCTCGGTCGGGTAATCGCTCTTTTCCAGCACATGCAGCAGCTGCAGCGGGGCGTTCAGCTGTTGCTGTGCCCAGGCGGCGGCAGAACAGACGGCCAGTGCGGCTTGAGATCCGTCGATACAGGCAATGATCTTGCTCATTTTCGCTCCTTAGTGCCCGGCCATGATGTTGTCGACCTGTTCCGGCTTGTCGTGAACGGCCAGCTTGTCGACGATAGTGCGGCTGGCTTCGTTGAGGCCAATTACATCCACATCGACGCCTTCACGGCGGAACTTGATCACCACCTTGTCCAGTGCCGACACGGCGCTGATATCCCAGAAATGGGCGTGGCTCAGGTCAATCACGACCTTATCAAGCACTTCCTTGAAATCAAAGGCAGTCGTGAATTTTTCACAGGCGGCGAAGAACACCTGGCCGCTGACGACGTAGGTGCGGGTTTCGCTGGCACTGTCTTTCTCGCTGCGGATGCTCATGTACTGGCCCACCTTGTTGGCGAAGAACAGGGACGCCAGCAGCACGCCGACGAATACGCCGAGCGCCAGGTTGTGGGTGGCGACAACCACGGCCACGGTCGCGATCATGACGATGTTGGTGGACAGCGGGTGCTTGCGCAGGTCACGGATCGACTCCCAGGAGAAGGTACCGATGGACACCATGATCATCACGGCGACCAGCGCGGCCATCGGGATCTGGCGAATCCACTCGTCGAGGAACACCACCAGAATGATCAGGAAGAGACCGGCAATGAAGGTGGACAGGCGACCGCGACCGCCGGATTTCACGTTGATGATCGACTGGCCGATCATGGCGCAACCGGCCATGCCGCCAAGCAGACCGGCCCCGATGTTGGCGACACCCTGGCCCTTGCACTCGCGGTTCCGGTCACTGCTGGTGTCGGTCAGCTCATCGACGATATTGGCCGTCATCATCGACTCCAGCAGGCCGACCACCGCCAGGCCCAGCGAGTAGGGCAGGATGATCATCAGGGTTTCCAGGTTCAGCGGGACGTCCGGCCAGAGGAAGATCGGCAGGGTGTCCGGCAGCTCGCCCATGTCACCCACGGTGCGGATATCCAGACCCAGCAGCATGGAGACGATGGTCAGGCCGATGATGCAGATCAGCGGCGAGGGCAGGTTCTTGCCGACGACCGGCACATAGGGGAACAGATAGATGATCCCCAGCCCCGCAGCAGTCATGGCGTAAACGTGCCAGGTGACGTTGGTCAGCTCCGGCAGCTGGGCCATGAAGATCAGGATCGCCAGCGCGTTGACGAAGCCGGTGACCACCGATCGCGAGACAAAGCGCATCAGGTCACCGAGCTTGAGGAACCCGGCCAGTATCTGAAACACCCCCGTGAGCAGGGTTGCGGCCAGCAGATATTGCAGGCCGTGTTCCTTGACCAGTGTCACCATCAGCAGTGCCATGGCACCGGTCGCGGCGGAAATCATGCCCGGGCGGCCACCGACAAAGGCGATGATCACGGCGATGCAGAAGGAGGCATACAGGCCGACCTTGGGGTCGACACCGGCGATGATGGAGAAGGCGATCGCTTCGGGGATCAGGGCCAGGGCGACCACCGTGCCGGACAACAGGTCGTTGCGGACGTTGGAGAACCACTCCTGTTTCATTCGTTGCAGCATCTACAGTCTCTTGCTTGAGTTGGATGTTGTTCGAAGGCTGCCCGCGCTCGGCGGAGCCGGAAATAGCTTATGGCTGTTCGGTGACAGTCAGTACAGGAACATGGAGGCAGAAGCGCTGTGGATCGGGCTCCTGTAGCGATAAAGGCGCAAAATTATACAGAAAAGGGTTTATTCATGCAGCCTGAAACTCAAATGTAACCTCGGCTTAATTGAATATATGGAAAAACATATATATGATTTTTCATATGTATATTGCGGGAGAGCAGAATGACACCACTGGAGCTGTTCAAGGCGTTGGCGGATGAAACGCGGCTACTCAGTACCCTGTTGATTCAGCGAGAGGGAGAACTGTGCGTATGCGAGCTGATGGCTGCATTGCAAGAGTCCCAACCCAAAATTTCACGGCATCTGGCACAGTTGCGTGCGCTCGGGTTGCTGGCTGATCGCCGTCAGGGGCAATGGGTGTTTTATCGCCTTCATCCAGACCTGCCTGAGTGGGTGGTCGAAGTGGTGAATAGCGCGTCGGCGCATGCCGGAGCCCAGTTGAAAGCGCCGCTGGCTCGACTGGAAACAATGGATTCGCGTCCATCCGCAGGCGGCAGTGCTTGTGGCACGGCCTGCTGAATGTCTTAATGAGGGGCAATGATGGGTATTTTCGAACGTTATCTGACCCTGTGGGTGGGGTTGTGCATTCTGGCGGGTGTGATGCTGGGCAACCTGATGCCGGGGGTCTTTACTGCCGTTGCCGGCCTGGAATATGCGCACGTTAATCTGGTGGTGGCGCTGTTCATCTGGGTGATGATCTATCCGATGATGGTGCAGATCGATTTCAGTGCCATCAAGGATGTGGGCAAGAAACCCAAGGGGCTGGTGCTGACCCTGATCATCAACTGGCTGATCAAGCCGTTCACCATGGCCGCGCTGGGCTGGCTGTTCTTCCGGGTGCTGTTTGCCGACTGGGTCGATCCTCAGAGTGCCGGTGAATATATCGCCGGCATGATTCTGTTGGGCGTGGCGCCCTGTACGGCGATGGTATTTGTCTGGAGTCAGCTGACCAAGGGCGACCCCAACTATACGCTGGTACAGGTGTCGGTAAATGACATCATCATGGTGTTTGCCTTTGCCCCCATCGCGGCCTTTCTGCTGGGTGTCAGCGATATTCATGTGCCTTGGGAAACGCTGCTGCTGTCGGTAGTGCTCTATGTGGTGCTGCCGCTGGTGGCAGGGGTGTGGACGCGACACCGGCTGGAGCGCCGTGGCGATGGTGAGAAGTTGGGGCGTTTGTTGCATCAACTCAAACCCTGGTCAATTCTGGGACTGTTGGCGACGGTTGTTCTGCTGTTCGGTTTTCAGGCTGAAACCATCATTGCCCAGCCGCAAACCATTGGTCTGATCGCCATCCCGTTGCTGATCCAGACTTACGGTATTTTTATCATCGCCTATGCCGCCGCCTGCTGGTTGCGCCTGCCCCATAACGTGGCAGCGCCTGCCTGCATGATCGGCACTTCCAACTTTTTTGAGCTGGCGGTCGCGGTGGCGATTTCTCTGTTCGGACTGCATTCCGGTGCAGCATTGGCAACGGTGGTTGGTGTGCTGGTGGAGGTGCCCGTGATGTTGTCGCTGGTGGCGATCGCCAATCGCACCCGGCACTGGTTTGAGGAGTAAATCATGTTTGATATCTTTACCCGCCTCGCGGACTGGCTGGTGTACCGGATAATGGGGCTTTCGCCAGAGACCAAACTGGGCGATGCGCTGCACTTTTTTGTCGAGGATGTCAGCAAAATCTACGTCCTGCTGGTAGTGATGATCTATCTGATTGCACTGGCCCGCGCCTCCTTGAATGTGGAGCGGGTGCGTGACTTTCTGGCCGGTCGCCACCGTGGGGTCGGTTACCTGTTGGCTTCCGGTTTCGGTGCCATCACGCCCTTTTGCTCCTGCTCGAGTATTCCCGTGTTTCTTGGTTTTACCTCGGCGGGTATTCCGGTGGGCATCACCATGGCGTTTCTGCTCACCTCGCCCTTGATCAACGAGGTGGCCGTATTGCTGCTGCTGAGTCTATTGGGGTGGAAGTTCACCCTGCTCTACGTGCTGGTCGGCATGGCCGTCGGGATTCTCGGTGGCGTTTTCCTGGACCAGATTCGTGCCGAGCGTTGGCTGCAATCGTTTGCACGCAAGGCACTGGAGCGAGGCCAGCAGCAGTCGCCGACCGAGAGTGGTCCGGCGGCCAGGCTTTCATTCGCCGAGCGTCACCAGTTCGCCAAAGGCGAAACCGGTGAAATCTTCGGCCGGGTGTGGAAGTGGGTCATTATCGGTGTGGGATTGGGCGCCGCGCTGCACGGTTTTGTACCGGACGGCTGGATCGAGGCGCACCTGGGTGATGGCCAGTGGTGGTCGGTGCCGGCGGCGGTCGCACTGGGCATTCCGCTTTATTCCAATGCAACGGGGGTGATTCCGGTGATGGAGAGCCTGATCGTTAACGGCCTGCCGATCGGTACTACGCTGGCGTTTTGCATGAGTACCGTGGCTGCGAGTTTTCCCGAATTTATTCTGCTCAAGCAGGTGATGCAGTGGCGTCTGTTGGCGATTCTGTTTGCGGTGCTGCTGGCGGCGTTTACGCTGGTGGGATGGATTTTCAATGTGCTGACGCCGTTTATTTGAGCGCCAGCGGCAAACTCTGACGAGGTAGGATTATGAAACAGATCAAAGTGTTGGGCAGCGGTTGCAGCAAGTGCATCAAAACGGCCGAGATCATCAGTAAAGTGGCCGCTGAAGTGGGTGCCGACGTGAATGTCATTAAAGAAACGGATCCGGAAGCGATCATGAATTACGGCGTGATGAGTACCCCTGCTGTAGTGATCGACGAGCAGGTTGTGCACAGCGGCAGCATTCCGACTCAGGATGCGATTCGCGGCTGGTTGTCCTGACGAAACCTTTTCGGCTCCAATTCAAAGACGAGTAGATGTCATGGCCAAAATTAAAGTAGGCATTAACGGTTTCGGGCGCATGGGGCGTCTGACCCTGCGGGCGATTTACGATCAGCCCGAGATCGAAATCGTGCAGATCAATGATCCGGCTGGCGATGCGGCCACGCTGGCGCACCTGATGAACTTCGACTCGGTACACGGACGCTGGGGCCATGAGGCGGCCGCCGAAGACAGCACCATGACCGTTGGCAATCAGTGCATCGCGGTAACGGCCAACAGGGCGATCAACGATACCGACTGGTCCGGCTGTGATCTGGTGATCGAAGCCTCCGGCAAGATGAAGACCAAGGCGTTGCTGCAGGCCTATCTGGATCAGGGTGTGAAGCGGGTGGTGGTAACCGCGCCGGTGAAGGAAGAGGGGGTGCTCAATATCGTCATGGGCGTGAATGATGACCTGTACGATCCAGCGCAGTATCCGATCGTGACGGCTGCTTCCTGCACCACCAACTGCCTGGCGCCGGTGGTCAAGGTGATCCACGAGCAGCTGGGTATAAAGCACGGCTCCATGACCACCATTCACGATATCACCAACACCCAGACCATTCTGGATGCGCCGCACAAGGACCTGCGCCGTGCCCGTGCTTGTGGCATGAGTCTGATCCCGACCACGACTGGTTCGGCGACGGCGATCACCCACATCTTCCCGGAGCTGAAGGGCAAACTGAACGGCCATGCGATCCGCGTGCCGCTGGCTAATGCCTCGATCACCGACTGTGTATTCGAGGTCGAGCGCGAAACCTCGGCAGACGAGGTCAATGCTCTGCTGAAGCAGGCGGCCGAGGGTGAGCTGAAGGGGATTCTGGGTTATGAAGAGCGCCCGCTGGTCTCCATCGATTACCGTACTGATCCGCGCTCCAGCGTGGTCGATGCGCTGTCCACCATGGTGGTGAACGGCACTCAGGTGAAGCTGTACCTCTGGTATGACAACGAGTGGGGCTATGCCAACCGTACGGCGGAACTGGCGCTGAAAGTTGGACGGCTGGATCTGGCCTAATCATGCTGGTTGCTGGCCAAAGGCAGGCCTTCCGGTGACACGCAATTGGCATCCATGCCGCTCGACGGCGCCGTCCCTGGCGCCGACGGTCACCGGTAGACCTGCCTTCAGCCTCTGATAGTTAGGTGCCAACATCTTTGCCAGTAACAGTCATCTTTGAACAGGAAAACGACAGACCATGCTGAGCCAGCTTTCCCCCGCCATCCGTCAGTATCTGGTGGTGACCGGCAACTACTGGGCCTTTACCCTGACTGACGGGGCGCTGCGCATGCTGGTGGTGCTGCATTTCCACGGGCTGGGCTACTCGCCGCTGGAGATAGCGTTGCTGTTCCTGTTCTACGAGATCTTCGGTGTGGTGACCAACCTGGTCGGTGGCTGGCTTGGTGCTCATCTGGGGCTGAATCGCACCATGAATATCGGCCTTGGCCTGCAAGTGGTGGCGTTGGCGATGCTACTGGTGCCGTCGGCCTGGCTCACCGTGCCCTGGGTAATGGCAGCGCAGGCGTTGTCGGGGATCGCCAAGGATCTGAACAAGATGAGCGCCAAAAGCTCGATCAAGCTGCTGGTGCCGGAAAATGCCGAGGGGACGCTGTACAAATGGGTGGCGATCCTGACCGGGTCCAAGAATGCGCTCAAGGGGGCCGGCTTTTTCCTTGGCGGGGCGTTGCTGATGGCGTTGGGTTTTGCCGGTGCGGTGGCCGCGATGGCCGCAGTACTGGCACTGGTCTGGCTGCTCAGTCTGGTGTTGCTGAAAAAGGATCTGGGCAAGGCGAAAAACAAGCCGAAATTCCGTGACATCTGCTCCAAGAGCCGGGCGATCAATATCCTATCCGCGGCCCGCATGTTCCTCTTTGGCGCCCGTGACGTCTGGTTCGTGGTGGCGCTGCCGGTGTTTCTGTCGCAAACGCTGGACTGGAGCCACGGTCAAACCGGCGCTTTCCTCGCGCTCTGGGTGATCGGCTATGGCATGGTGCAGGCCGTGGCGCCACGCATCACCGGCAAGGCGGCCGGGCGGGTACCTGATGGCCGCGCGGCGACGGCCTGGGTGGCGGTGCTGGCCGTGCTACCGGTGCTGATCACGCTGGGATTGATGGCCGGGTTCGATCCAGCCTGGACGCTGATTGGCGGGCTGCTGGTGTTTGGTGCGGTGTTTGCGATCAACTCCTCGTTGCACAGCTATCTGATTGTCAGCTATGCCGGCCGTGACGGTGTGTCCCTGGATGTGGGCTTCTATTATATGGCCAATGCTATGGGGCGGCTGATGGGCACGCTACTCTCGGGCTGGGTGTTCCAGTTGGCCGGTCAGGGTAGCGAGGGCCTGCAGGCCTGTCTTTGGATCAGTGCGCTGATGCTGGTGCTGACCCTGATCATCTCCCTTGGCCTGCCATCGACCGCACGGGTGAAGGCTTCTGGGCGCTCTCCAGTCTAGGGTTTTATATTTCGAATAGGTATAAATTTGTTAATATTTATTCTTTTATGGAATCAAAATAACCCTGTATCTTAGTGGTTTTTAACGGATACGGGTTAATGCTGTGGAGTGGCAAGGCTGGTTCGCACTGGGGTTGATGGTAGCTGCGCTGGCGGTTCTGGTGCTGACAAGGATAGGGCCGCATATCGTCATGATGGCGGTACTGGCAATGTTGAGTATCGGCGGTGTCCTGACGCCCGGTGAAGCGCTGGCCGGGTTCGCCAACTCCGGCCTGATTACCGTGGCCTGCATGTTTGTGGTGGCGGCCGGTATTCATTCATCGGGCGGAGTCGACCTGCTGGTGCACAAGGTGCTGGGGCGTCCCGAAGGGGTTCGAGGCGCGCTGGGACGCATCTTCGCGCCGGTGGTGCTGCTCAGCGGTTTTCTCAATAACACGCCTGTCGTTGCAACCATGATCCCGGCGATTCATGCCTGGTCGCGCAAGATCAATATCCCCGCTTCCAAGCTGATGATTCCGCTCAGCTACAGCGCCATCCTCGGCGGTACCCTGACGCTGATCGGTACCAGCACCAACCTGGTGGTCAATGGCCAGTATCAGCAGCTGACCGGGGGGACGGGCCTCTCCCTGTTCTCGATTACCGCCGTGGCGTTGCCGGTGGTGCTGGTCGGTGTACTGTTCATCTGGCTGGTGTTTCCGCGTTTGCTGCCGGATCGCAGTGACAAGCGAGCCTTTGGCAATCTGCGTGAATTCACCCTTGAAGTGGCTGTGGCCTCTGACGGGCCGCTGGTCGGGCAGAGCGTTGAGCAGGCCGGGCTGCGTAGCCTGGATCGCGTCTACCTGGTGGAGATCGAGCGCAAGGGCAATATCGTCACCGCCGTATCCTCGGAGGAAAAGCTTCAGGGCGGCGATCGTCTGGTATTTGCCGGCGATACCGAGGCGATATCCGACCTGTTGCGCATCAATGGGGTCGTGCCCTCACCGGAAAACGGTCATTCCGATACGCTGAATCAAGACCGGGCCGAGCGCTGTCTGGTTGAGGCGGTGGTGTCGACCCACTGCGATGCGGTGGGCCATGCGATCCGTGACGCCCGTTTTCGCGACCGTTACGGCGCCGTGGTGCTGGCGGTGGCGCGCAGCGGCGAGCGGGTGCAGGGCAACCTGGGCAACATCCGCCTGGAAGCGGGCGATACCCTGTTGCTGGAGGCGCGTCCTGCTTTTGTCAGTCGTCAGCGCTACAACAAGGACTTTCTGCTGATCAACGACCTGGACAAGACCCAGCCGCGTCATGAGCGGGCCTGGCTGGCCTGGGGTATTCTGGCCGCCATCGTGCTGGCGGCGGGCACTGGCCTGACCAGCATGCTCAATGCGGCACTGGTGGGGGCCGGCCTGATGGTAATGACGGGTTGCTGTAATGTGGCTCAGGCCGAAAAAAGTCTGGATCTGACCGTCATTCTGACCATCGCGGCCTCTTTTGCACTGGGGGCGGCGTTGCAGAAAACCGGGGTGGCCGCCCTGTTGGCGGGCAGCATTGTCGATCTCAGCAGCGGCACCCCCTGGCTGCTGCTGGTTCTGACCTACCTGGCGGTGTCCGTGCTGACTGAGGTGATCACCAACAATGCGGCGGCAGTGTTGATGTTGCCGATCGTGCTGGAGGTGACCGAGAAGGCGCAGTTGAGTCATGAGCCCTTCATCTTCGCGATCATGATCGCGGCTTCGGCAAGCTTTGCCACGCCGCTGGGCTATCAAACCAACCTGATGGTTTACGGTCCGGGGGGATACAGGTTCACCGACTTTCTCAAGGTAGGGGTGCCGATGAACCTGCTGGTGGCGGCCGTGACGATCACCACGCTGTTGATCGGCTGGCCGCTGGTGGCGTGATGACGGGGCAGAGGCCCCGTCCGGAATGGATCAGGTGAACAGGATCACCGACAACAGGCCCACGCCGCCCAACACCAGGGTATAGGGCAGGGCCATGAGCACCATGCGGCCGTAGGACAGGCGCACCAGTGGGGCGATGGCCGAGGTCAGCAGGAACAGGAAAGCGGCCTGGCCGTTCGGCGTCGCCACGCTGGGCAGATTGGTACCGGTGTTGATCGCGACGGCCAGCTGGTCGAAATGAGCGCGGGTGATCTCGCCGGCGTCCAGCGCCTGCTTAACCTCACTGATATAAACCGTTGCTACAAAGACATTATCCGAAATCATCGACAGCACACCGTTGGCCAGGAAGAACATGCCCGGCTGCTGTTCCGGCGGCAGTGCCAGTACCCAGTGGATGATCGGGGTGAACAGATGCTGCTCGTGGATCATCGCGACGATGGCGAAAAACACCACCAGAAGGGCGGTAAAGGGCAGGGCTTCCTCGAACGCCTTGCCGATCTGGTGTTCGTCGGTCACACCGTTGAACGAAGTGATCAGGATGATTACCAGCAGGCCGATCAGGCCGACCTCGGCGACATGGAAGGCCAGGCCCAGCACGAGTACCACTGCCGCGATTGCCTGAATGATCAGTGCCGCCTTCTGGGCCGGGGTTCGCTTGGCCCGTTCCGCTTCGGCAAACTCATTGAGAACACGCAGTACCGGGCGTGGCAGTTTAACGCCGTAACCGAACAGCCGCAGTTTCTCCAGTGCGACACAGGTGAACAGGCCGGCGGCCAGAACCGGCATGGAAACCGGTGCCATCAGCATGAAAAACTCACCGAAGTTCCAGCCCGCGGTCTTGGCGATCAGCAGGTTCTGCGGTTCGCCCACGAGGGTGCAGACACCGCCGAGCGCGGTGCCCACGGCACTGTGCATCAACAGGCTGCGCAGAAAGGCGCGAAAGCCTTCCAGATCGTCACGGTGCAGGTCGACCACTTCATGGTCGGATACGTGGTCGTGATCCTTGTGCTGATGGCCCTTGCCGGAAGCGACCTTGTGGTACACGGAGTAGAAGCCGACCGCCACGCTGATAATGACGGCGGTTACGGTCAGGGCATCCAGAAAGGCGGAGAGCAGGGCCGCAGTCATGCTGAACAGCAGGGCAAGCAGGTATTTGGAGCGTACGTGCAGCAGGATGTTGGTAAAGGTCACCAGCAGCAGGCTTTTCATGAAATAGATACCGGCGACCATGAACATCAGCAGCAGGATCACGGGCAAGTTGCCCTCCACTTCATGGTAGAGCGATTCGGGGCTGGTCATGCCCATCAGCAATGCTTCGATGGCGAGCAGGCCGCCGGGTAACAGCGGGTAGCATTTGAGTGCCATTGCCAGCGTGAAGATGAATTCGCCGATCAACAGCCATCCCGTGGCCTGGGGACCGATGCTGGTGAGTGCAAGGGGGTTGATGATCAGGAAGAGTACAATGACCTGTTTGTACCAGGCCGGGGCATTGCCCAGGAAGTTGTGCGCAAAGGCACCGAATTGATTGACTGGCATGATGGGTTTCTCGGTTTGGCCACCGTGGCAGCCGGGTTAAACAAAACCGGTCCCATGGCTGCTGCGACCGCGCAGGGAGCAACCATCGGCAAGCATGTTCCAGTGGTTACGGGCAGAAGAGGGTGTGGGCCGGGAGCTTGCCGCATGCGAACAGCTGGATGAGTAGATGAGACAGGCTCGACCGGAGAACGAGTGTGCCGATTGTCCTTCAGCCCGTACCGGAGTGGACAGGACTTTAGCACAGGGTTGGATAACCCTTCCATAAAATAATGCTGCACCTGCGAACGATATCGGTGAGGCTTTGGGACAGGGATCGCAAGTAGCGGATCGGCTGGAGTCGACCGAAGCATCAAACTGCTCCATAATCGATGCCATTCGATACTGGCACAGGGATGGAAGATGACGTTTCAAATAGAGTATTGGCACTGGGTCGTGTTCGGCATGCTGCTGATCATGGCTGAGCTGGTGGTGCCGAGCTTCACTATTTTCTGGTTTGGCCTGGGCGGGCTGTTGATGGCGGTGCTGGTCTGGCTGGTGCCCGACTTGAGCCTCAGTCTGCAGCTGGTTGCCTGGGCGATCGGCTCGAGCCTGTTTGCACTGGCCTGGTTCAAGCTGCTGCGGCCGCTGATGGTGGATCGCACCAAGGCTGGTATCGCCCGTGAGGCGGTGCTGGGCGAAACCGGGCAGGTGATTCAGGCGCCCCAGCCACCACGGCGTGGTCAGGTGCGCTTTGCGACCCCGGTGCTGGGGGACGATGAATGGGAGTTTATCTGTGATGAATCCGTTGCAGTGGGGGACCGGGTGATCATCACCGAGATCTCGGGCAACACTCTGATTGTCAAAAAACGGGGCTAGGCTGTTGCCATTCCCGATACATGAAAGGAGAGAACGATGTTTACGATCGATGGACTGATGATGGCAGGGGTGTTCCTCGTGCTGGTCATCGTTACCCTGTTTCTGGGGGTCAGAACCGTCCCTCAGGGCAGCAAACACGTGGTGCAGCGACTGGGGAAATATCACAAGACACTGGGCCCGGGCCTGAACGTCATCATTCCCTACATCGATTCCGTGGCCTACAAGGTGACCACCAAGGATATCGTGCTGGATATCCCCTCCCAGGAGGTGATTACCCTCGATAACGCGGTGATCATTGCCAACGCGGTGGCCTATATCAACATCGTCTCGCCGGAGAAGGCGGTTTACGGTGTTGAGGATTACGGTATCGCCATTCAGAATCTGGTACAGACTTCATTGCGCTCCATCGTGGGTGAAATGAACCTGGACGAGGCGTTGTCCAATCGAGATACGATCAAGGCCAAGCTCAAGGGCGCGATCTCGGACGATATCTCTGACTGGGGGATTACGCTGAAGACCGTCGAGATCCAGGATATCAACCCGTCACAGACCATGCAGATGGCGATGGAAGAACAGGCGGCGGCCGAGCGTCAGCGTCGTGCGACCGTGACCCGGGCCGATGGTGAAAAGGCGGCCGCAATTCTGGAGGCGGAAGGCCGTCTGGAAGCGTCCCGTCGTGATGCCGAGGCGAAGGTTGTGCTGGCGCAGGCAAGCCAGGAGGCGATCGAGAAGGTGACCTCGGCCATTCAGGGCAATGAGCTGCCGGTGATGTACCTGCTGGGTGAGAAATACGTCGAGTCGATCAAGGAGATGTCGCAGGGCGAAAATGCCAAGATCGTGCTGCTGCCGGGTGATATTCCTGCTGCGGTCCGGGGCCTTATGGGCGGCCTGACCAAGTAGGTTTAAATGGCGTATTGCCCGGTCTCTGGGGGCGTGAACGCCTGCCAGAGTCGGGTGATGTCGTCAGCCGGCAGGGGGCGACTGAACAGGTAGCCCTGGTAGAGATCGCAGCCGAATTCGGCCAGCTTGTTAAGCTGCTCCGGTTGTTCGACGCCCTCCGCCGTGACCGTCAGGTTCAGGTTGTTGGCCATGGAGATGATCGTGCGGCAGATCACGGCATCATCCGGGTCGGTGCAGAGATCACGCACGAAGGACTGGTCGATTTTCAGGGTGTCCAGTGGGAATCGTTTCAGATAACTGAGGCTGGAGTAGCCGGTGCCGAAGTCATCGATACTGAGGTGGACGCCCAGTCGGTCCAGCCGGTTGAGCAGCTCGACGGTGTGGCCGACGTGCTTCATCAGAATGCTTTCGGTCAGTTCCAGCTCCAGATGCTGTGGCTGCAGCCCGTGACGCTCAAGACAGCTTTCAAGCTGGTCATAAAAACCGGGATCGTCCAGCTGCGCCGCTGACAGATTGACCGCGACCCTCAGGTCCATGCCGGCCTGTTGCCATTCGCTGAGGTGCGAACAGGCGCTTTCCAGTACCCAGAGCCCAATCTCGTTGATCAGCCCACACTCCTCGGCCAGTGGTATAAAGCGGGCTGGCGAGATCATGCCCTTGCCGGGACGCTGCCAGCGAATCAGGGCCTCCACACCGATAATCCGTGCGTCTGCAACCGAAACCTGGGGCTGGTAGTGCAGCTCGAACTCCTGATTGCGCAGGGCGTGGTAAAGCGCGTTGCGAAGCTCCATGCGCTCCACGACTTCCCGGTCCATATGGTGGTTGTAGAAGTGGTAACGGTTGCCGCCGTTGGCCTTGGCGCGGTACATGGCGGTCTTGGCGTGCTTGATCAGAGTCTGAATGTCGCTGCCGTCGTGGGGGGAAATAGCCACGCCGATACTGGCCGAGATATTGAAGTTCTGCCGGCCGACATGCACCGCAGGCTGGAGCGCACTCTGCATGCGATGAATCAGCTGATCGATGCGTTCATAGGGTTCCACGTTGTTGAGCAGGGCGACAAACTCATCCCCGCCGATGCGGGCGAGGGTGTTTTCATGATCGGTTGCCTGGTGCAGGCGCTCCGCCAGTGCATGCAGCAAAAGATCACCCTCGTGATGACCCAGAGAGTCGTTGATGTGCTTGAAGTGGTCCAGGTCGATGAACAGCACGGCCAGCTTGCGGCTGGTCAGAGTGTTCTGGTTCAGCTGTGACTCCAGTCGCTGCTCGAAGAGAGAGCGGTTGGGCAGCCCGGTGAGGCTGTCATGCTGTGCCAGATGCCGTATATGCTCCTCGGCCAGACGACGCTCCTCGATTTCACGGTGTAGACTGGCAACCACGTTTTCCAGTTCATGGGTGCGTTCGGCCACGCGCTGCTCAAGTGCCTCATGAGCACGCAGCAGTGCGCGTTCGTGAGCCTTGCGCTCGGAAATGTCCATCAGAATCCAGATGCTGCCCTCGTCGAGGTTAGCCGGGTTGATCGCTTTGCTGCGCAGGTCACACCAGAGGCGTTGACCGTCCTTGCGCAGCAGCTCGATCTCGGTGCTGAAGGCTTCGCCCTGGCCGAGGACTTCCCGATGTTGGCGACCAGCGGCCTCCCAGTCTGCTGACGTGGGGTAGAAGGCGCGGGTACTCAGGCCAGTCAGCTCCTCCAGTGTGTAACCGAGCATATCGGCCATGCGCTGGTTGCAACGACTGATTTTGCGCTGACGCATGAACGCGATGCCCACCATGGCATGGTCGAAAATCAGCTGCTGTTGGTGATGCAAAGAATCGAGCGCGTCACTGGCCCGACGCTGTCGGTCGATATCTTCGATAATCCAGATGGAGCCGAGAGCGGGCGTATCGGCGCTGATCAGATTGCCGGTAATCCGGCACCAGAAGGGGCTGCCGTCGCGGCGAACCATTTGCAGCTCGGCCGTATAGCGCTCCCCGCGCAGCATCCTGGGATAGGCCTTGACGCCCAGCTGGCGAAAGTTGACAGAGTCGGGGTACAACCGCTCGCTGCTGGTGCCGATCAGTTGATCAGGGGTGTCAAAGCCATAGATATGGGCAAATTGCCGGTTACAGCGATGGATGAGTCGGTCACGAATGAAGCAGATGCCGACGCCGGCATTCTCCAGAATGACCTGTTGCTCTTTGAGTAGTTGCAGTTCCCCGCGAGAGGGCAAAGCCAGTCCATGTGTCATGCGATCATTTGTTTTTATTATTGAGCGGGTTTACCGGTATAACAAAACGTTTAACCGTGCTGAAGCCTGTAGGAGGCCAAGACTACCATGATTGGGTCTGGATAGGGCATAGAACTAAGGATAGGGGAAGGGGCTCACTCATCTGCAGGGCTTTATCCTGGTTAATGGAAATCATACAAAAAGCCCCGTCATTGACGAGGCATGATTTGATTTTGCATTGATCCAGCAGTAGGTGGCTCTGTCAATCGTAGTAGGCGTGTGTCGCTTTCAGTTGGTCTGCAAACTGGAAGATATCTTCAACCCGATCAATGGGATGGCGGGTTTCTTTCTTCTCTTGGTCAAAAATGCCAAGGTACTTCTGAGAGCGATTAAAGTGAAGGCGGCAGATGGGTTTGCGGTTATTGTCGTCGAACAATACACCGAAATAACTTTGAGTATCTCGTGGAGTTACTCTCTCAATATCAACGTCTTGACACATGATGGCACGTACGATGTTGAAGCCCGCGATCTCTTCCTCGGTCGTGACAATCTTGTTGTCTTCCTCACCCTCTTCGTCGGCCTTACTTTCTACCTCGTTTGTCGGAGAAATAGATTCAGAGTCACGTTGAAGAGCTGACTTGAGGCGTTCATTTACCTTGTCATTGAGGTACTGTTTGAAGGCTTTTACAGTGAGGTCAGCAAACAGTTCACGAACTTTCTGTGTAATCACTCCATCATAGACGCGAGATGCGAAGAATCGGATGAAGTCATCGTCAGGCTCTGCCAATTGAGCAGCGATTACCTTACGGATCTGGTTCATGTACTTCAGCTCACCGGCTGAGTTGATGACAGAGTTTACATCGAAATCCTCCTTGGTCAGCTTGGCAACCTCAGGGACGATGTGTTCATCAATATTGGAAAGATCCAACTCCAGGAAGGGCTTCTCATCCATTTTGTTGGGTGCGTCCAGGTCGGTAAAGAACTGGTACACGACACCATTGGTCAGGATGGCTATGCGGGCATTGGTAACAGAGAAGTAACGGTACAGCTGAGATGCGTGCTTCAGTGAGAGCTGCTCACCAAATTTCTTACACTCAATGAGAACTTGAACGACACCATCCTTGATGATGGCGTAATCGACCTTCTCGCCCTTCTTTGTGCCTGTGTCGGCGGTGAATTCGGGTATGACTTCAGAAGGGTCGAAGACGTCGTAACCCAAGACATTGTTGAGGAAAGGCATCACAAAGGCGTTCTTTGTTGCTTCTTCAGTTTCGATGACACTACCACGTTGTTCAATTTTTTTGGCAAGTGATGCCAGGGCGCTGCTGATTTCCATAATCTACTCCATGTTGCGCTGTGTCCATCGCTAAGCATGTGAGTACAGCATCCTCTCGCACCATGCTTGGCATTGATGCTAGCTTGCGACAAATGCCAGGAGGGCGCAAGGATTAGGGAGTGAATCAAGGAAAGGTACTGGAATGTTTCTGGCACTTACAGTTGATGTGCCTGGCTGTGCGCAAATCATGCGCTAATCGTTGCCAAAAAAATCGCGCGGCTACAGCGGCTACATTCTCATCCACCAGTAGACTTGGCAGATACAAAAAAACCCCGCCGGATGGGCAGGGCTCTTTCGTACAATTTGATGGTGGTGGGAGGTGGATTCGAACCACCGAAGCTCGCGCGTCAGATTTACAGTCTGATCCCTTTGGCCACTCGGG
Organism: uncultured Marinobacterium sp.; assembly: GCA_963676805.2. Taxonomy (GTDB): domain Bacteria; phylum Pseudomonadota; class Gammaproteobacteria; order Pseudomonadales; family Balneatricaceae; genus Marinobacterium. Next base: position 428,443 of record CAXXYA010000002.1, read on the forward strand.
AACCCCACCAGCGGTTGCGCATGATAGACATGATGACGGGGGTTGTAAAGGGGAAAAGAGCGGACGGAAGGCAGTTTTTTTCTATGCGAAATTTTCGCGAAGTGAAAAAGCTTTATGAAAAAAAGTCTTTCGATAGCGGGGATGGTAAAAGCGCTCTCGAGCCCTCATAATGCGCGGCTTTCAGCGATAACGGCCTGCCGGATTACACTTGATGGCCGGATAAATCAATATTGAAATCCTCAGGCTAACATCTATATTTAGTGCCCTAGACGCGGTGCTGTACTATATCTTGTGTTTCTGCCCAACTAATGACCAATTTCTGGTGTTGCCTTCCCTGGCGCAGAGCCAGTGCATTGGCTATGGGCGTTTCTGACAGATAGCGACCGCAGTAGGGCATGGTCCACAGGGGCCGAATGTTTCATCAATGACTACTGGAAGAGCGTGCACAATGCAGCAAGATCTGATGGTTACCAAACGCGATGGTCGGCGTGAACAGATCGATCTGGAAAAAATCCATCGTGTAATTATCTGGGCCGCCGAAGGGCTGGAAAATGTATCGGTATCACAGGTCGAACTCAGCGCACATCTGCAGTTCTATGATGGCATCAAGACATCCGATATCCACGAGACGCTGATCAAGTCTGCTGCGGACCTGATCTCCGAAGAAGCGCCGGACTACCAGTACCTGGCGGCGCGCCTGGCGGTGTTCCATCTGCGCAAGCGCGCGTTCAATGATTTTGAACCGCCGCATCTGTATGACCACGTGGCGCGCATGGTCGAAAACAAGCGTTACGACCATCATCTGTTGACTGACTACAGTCGCGAAGAGTTCGATGAACTGAACGCTTATCTGGATCACAGCCGTGACATGAACTTCAGCTATGCGGCCGTGAAGCAGCTGGAAGGCAAGTACCTGGTGCAGAACCGTGTCACCGGTGACATCTACGAAAGCCCGCAGCAGCTGTACATGCTGGTAGCGGCCTGCCTGTTTTCCAATTATCCGCGAAACACCCGTCTGGATTACGTCAAGCGTTTCTATGACGCGGTGTCCCTGTTCAAACTGTCATTGCCGACGCCGATCATGGCCGGTGTGCGTACGCCGACCCGCCAGTTCAGCTCCTGCGTACTGATCGAGACCGGTGACAGCCTGGACTCCATCAACGCCACGGCGTCCGCCATCGTCAAGTACGTGTCCCAGCGTGCCGGTATCGGTATCAACGCTGGCCGTATTCGTGCCATCGGTAGCCCGATTCGCAATGGTGAGGCGTTCCACACCGGTTGTATCCCGTTCTACAAGCATTTCCAGACGGCCGTAAAATCCTGCTCGCAGGGTGGTGTGCGAGGCGGTGCCGCCACGCTGTTCTACCCGATGTGGCATCTGGAGGTCGAATCGCTGCTGGTGCTGAAGAACAACCGCGGCGTGGAAGAGAACCGCGTGCGTCACATCGACTACGGCGTGCAGATCAACAAGCTGATGTATCAGCGTTTGATCAAGGGCGGCAACATCACCCTGTTCAGCCCGCACGAAGTGCCGGGGTTGTACGACGCCTTCTTCGCCGATCAGAACGAATTCGAGCGCCTGTACGAGCAGTATGAGCAGGACGAATCGATCCGCAAGAAGACCATCAAGGCGGTCGAGCTGTTCGGTCTGCTGATGTCCGAGCGTGCGTCCACCGGGCGTATCTACGTGCAGAACGTGGACCACTGCAACACCCACAGCCCGTTTGATCCTGCGGTTGCGCCGGTGAAACAGTCCAACCTCTGTCTGGAGATTGCGCTGCCGACCAAACCGCTGAATGATGTCAACGATCCTGAAGGTGAGATCGCGCTCTGCACCCTGTCGGCGTTCAACCTGGGTGCGCTGGAAAACCTGGATGAGCTGGAAGGTCTGGCCGATCTGATCGTGCGCGCACTGGACAGCCTGCTGGACTATCAGGATTATCCGATCCCGGCGGCGCGCACTGCCACCATGTCCCGTCGTACCCTGGGCGTGGGCGTCACCAACTTTGCCTACTACCTGGCTAAAAACGGCGCGAAATACTCTGATGGCAGCGCCAACGGCCTGGTGCACCGAACTTTCGAGGCGATTCAGTATTACCTGCTCAAGGCCTCCAACAACCTGGCCAAGGAGCTGGGCGCCTGCCCGAAATTCAACGAAACCACGTACGCGAAAGGCCTGCTGCCGATCGACACCTACAAGCGTGATGTCGACAGCTACTGTGAAGAGCCGCTGCACTACTTCTGGGAAACCCTGCGCGAGGATATCCGCGAGTTCGGTCTGCGCAACAGCACTCTGACCGCGCTGATGCCGTGCGAAACTTCTTCGCAGATCACCAACTCCACCAACGGTATCGAGCCGCCGCGTGGCTTCGTTTCGGTGAAGGCGAGCAAGGACGGCATCATGAAGCAGGTGGTGCCGGAATACCTGGAACTGAAGGATCAGTACGAGCTGCTGTGGAATATCCCGAACAACACCGGTTATCTGCAGCTGGTCGGTATCATGCAGAAGTTTGTCGATCAGTCGATCTCGGCCAATACCAACTATGACCCGAGCAAGTTCACGGGTGACAAGGTGCCGATGAAACAGCTGCTCCAGGATCTGCTGACGGCGTACAAGTACGGCGTGAAGACGCTGTACTACCACAACACCCGCGATGGTGCCGGTTCGTCCGACAAGGGCGATGACGGCTGTGAAGGCGGCGCCTGCAAGCTCTGATCCGAGCGCCCCGTCTTCTTTCTAACACTGCTCCCCGGTGCCCGCCGGGGGGTGGTCGGTATGTTTCGTTCAGGAAAAAGGAACTCATGTCATACTCCACTTTCAGCCCGAGTAACCACGATGCAACCCGTGAGCCGATGTTCTTCGGCCGTTCAGTGAACGTGGCCCGTTATGACAAGCAGAAGTACCCGATCTTCGAAAAGCTGATCGAGAAGCAGCTGTCGTTCTTCTGGCGTCCGGAAGAGGTCGATCTGACCAACGATCGCAAGGACTTCATGGATATGCCGGACCATGAAAAGCATATCTTCCTGAGCAACCTGAAATATCAGACCCTGCTGGACTCGGTGCAGGGGCGTTCGCCCAACGTGGCCTTCCTGCCGGTGGTTTCCCTGCCGGAGCTGGAGACCTGGTTCGAGACCTGGGCGTTCAGTGAGACCATTCACAGCCGTTCTTACACCCACATCATCCGCAACATCGTGACCGAGCCGTCGGAGGTGTTCGACCAGATCGTCACCAACCCGGAGATCATCAAGCGCGCTGAGGCGGTGACCCGTCTGTATGACGAGTTTATCCACCTGGTCAACGTTTACACCGTGCATGGCGCGGGCGTACACCGGATCGAGGGTGAAAGCTGCGATGCAACCCTGTACAACTTGAAGAAGAAGCTCTACCTGACACTGGTGTCGGTGAATGTGCTGGAAGCGATCCGTTTCTATGTCAGCTTTGCCTGCTCCTTTGCCTTCGCCGAGCGAGCCTTGATGGAAGGCAATGCCAAGATCATCAAGCTGATCGCCCGTGACGAGGCACTGCACCTGACCGGTACTCAGCACATGCTCAACCTGATGGCCTCTGGCGCGGATGATCCCGAGTTCAAGCAGATTGCGGTTGAGTGTGAAGAGCAGGTCTACGCCATCTTCCGTGAGGCGGCGCAGCAGGAGAAGGACTGGGCGGAATACCTGTTCAGCGAAGGCTCGATGATTGGCCTGAATGCGCGTATTCTGGGTGACTATGTCGAGTACATCACTAACGTACGCATGAAGGCGCTGGGTCTGAACGAGATCTTCCCGGCACACCAGAACCCGTTGCCGTGGATGAACAGCTGGCTGGTCAGTGACAATGTTCAGGTGGCACCCCAGGAAGCCGAGATCAGCTCCTACCTGGTTGGCCAGATCGACAATGAAGTCGATACCGGTGATTTTGATGGATTCGATCTGTAATTGAGGTGACCATGTCGGGCATTCCACGTATCAAGGTCAACAACTACCATACCTTCTATTACCAGTACGAGTTTTCGTTGCTGGATGCCCTGGAAGCGCAGAACATCCCGGCACCCTATAACTGCCGTGGAGGCTATTGCGGCTGCTGCAAGGTGAAGTTGCTTGAAGGTAATGTGGATCAGGTACAGGACAGTCTGGTGGATCTTAAGGAAGATGAGATTCTGACCTGCTGCTGCCGCCCGCGTACGCATATCGAGATTGAGCTGCCCGACGACTGAGCGGGCTTGCAAAGACGTATTGAGACTTGAAAAAAGCGCCTTGACAGGGCGCTTTTTTTTTGAATTGTACACATGCTGGGCAGGAGGTGCCTCAGGCCGGTGCATAACCCGGGCTGTAAACTTGATGAAACAGTATTGACATATTTAACTTATTGATTTGTAAGGTATTAATCAAAAATTGACGATTTTCTTACCAATTTGCTGAAGGCCTTGAAATACGCTGGCTAGGGCCATTCTTCCCATATGTATCCACTGTTTTATCCACAGTTTCTGTGAGTAACCGAGGCCGGATTCAGTCTTCGGTTTTATCCTTGAATTCACACAGGTCTTCGATGATGCAGGCGCCGCAACGTGGCTTGCGGGCGGTACAAACGTAGCGACCGTGCAGAATCAGCCAGTGGTGGGCATCGATCAGAAAAGGCTTGGGTACGAAGCGCAGCAGTTTCTTCTCGACCTCCAGTACCGTTTTACCCGGCGCGATACGGGTGCGGTTGGCGACCCGGAAGATATGGGTATCCACGGCCATGGCCGGCTGGCCAAATGCGGTGTTCAGGACCACATTGGCGGTCTTGCGGCCGACGCCGGGCAGTTTCTCCAGCGCTTCACGCGTCTGCGGGACTTCGCTGTTGTGCTGCTCGATCAGGATGCGGCAGGTCTTGATGACATTTTCCGCCTTGGTGTTGAACAGGCCGATGGTCTTGATGTATTCCTTCACGCCTTCGACGCCCAGGGCCAGGAGGCTCTCGGGCGTATTGGCGACGGGAAACAGCTTGCGGGTGGCCTTGTTGACGCTGACGTCGGTGGCCTGTGCCGACAGCATGACGGCGATCAGCAGTTCGAAAGGAGAGTCGTACTCCAGTTCGGTTTCGGGGTTGGGGTTCTGTTCCTGCAGGCGGCTGAAAATCTGGTATCGCTTGTCGGCGTTCATGTCTCTGGTGTCAGGCGGTCGGTTGGCTGAAAACGCTCATTATTCCAGATCGCCGGCCAGGGTGGTACGGTTGCGACCGTTGTTCTTGGAAGCATAGAGCGCCCGGTCGGCTGCCTGAATCCACTCTTCATGAGACTGGCAGCTGTTGTCGACCTGGGCGATGCCGAGGCTGATGGTAAAACGGATCTGCCGAGGGCCGTGGCGGAGGGTCAGGGCCTCGACCGCATTGCGAACGCGTTCAGCAAATATCAGGGCATTGTCTTCATTGGTGTTGACCAGCAGGACACCAAACTCTTCACCACCGTAGCGACCGGGAATATCGCTGCTGCGCGCGTGGCGCTTGAGCAGGTGGGACAGGGTGCGAATCACTTCATCACCGGCCTGGTGGCCATAGGTGTCGTTGACTCTTTTGAAGTGATCGACGTCCAGCATGACCAGACTGGACGGGCTTTGAGTACGGCAAAAGCGTTCATATTCCCGGTGTAGGCATTCTTCCCAGTGGCCGCGGTTGGCCAGCCCGCTGAGCTTGTCGGTGCGGCTCAGCCGGGCCAGCTCCTCATTGGCCGTGCGCAGGGCCTGCTGGCTGATCGCTACATCGGTCATGTCATAGACCATGATGCCGACATGCTCGATCTGGCCGTTGGGCGAGGACAGCGGGATCAGGGTCACATTCTGGTACATGAACTCGGCCACACCGGTGATCGGGTGGTGGGGTTTGAAGCGGAACAGGCAGGGGCGTTCTTCCCAGGTGATGAACGCCCGGCTGCGCAGCAGGAAGACGCTGTCCAGCTTGCGCCTAAACCAGCCGTCCGGAAACCGGGGGAAAAGCTCATTGAGGCGTTTGCCGCAGGCGTTTGGGTCGCTGATCCCCGAATGGTTGCTCATAAAGCCGTTCCAGATCACCACCCGGTGATCGGCATCCAGTACCACCAGGCCCACGTCCAGATTCTGCAGCAAGCCCAGTTGCCAGTGAAATTCGCTGGTGGTCAGCAGGTGTTCGGGCGGGTTGATCATGACAGGTGGCTCGCCAGTTGGTTCAAGGTGGGGAGGGAGTCTTCGGTAAACAGCAGGAGCAGGTCGCAGCTGAGGCTTAATCCCTCGATGCGGTAGCTGATATCGATGCTCAGGATGCGGTCGGGCTGACTGGAGCGGGGCAGGTTGTTCCGTCGTGGCAGCGTGTCGAGGATCTGCGGCGAACTTGGACTGAAGTTCAGGTCCAGCTGCTGCCCAAGGCCGTTGAGGAAGGCGCCGATCAGGATGGTGGCAATCTCCATGGTCAGCTCGCGTTCAACCTGAGCGTTGATGTCGCCCTGATGGTTGAGCAGTTGGGCCAGCTGATCAACCTGAGTGCCGTTCAGAATCAGCAGGGCCTCGCCGGATATGCCGGGAGCGATGAATCCCTGGCAGACGGTCGTGAAGGCGGACTGGCTGATCGACTGCTGCATCGTCATTTCCAGCTCGCCGGCTTCGACCAGTTTGACGCTGGGGATGGGTAGCTCGATGAAGGTATGCATCAGCTCGGCCAGCAGAGAGGCGGCCTGGCCCATGGCAACGTTGGCCAGCTCCTGGTAATGGCCGCTCAGGGCCAGTGCCTGTTCGATCGGGGAGTTGTAGGTGCCGGTCTGCACGGGGTTGGGCTCGGTGGAGGCAAGGGCCGGTGTCATCGCTTCGAGCAGGCCGAAGGCGCGCAGAGAGTCGCCAAGATGTTTGATATCAATCGGCTTCCGGATGAAGTCCAGTGCGCCGAGCTGGCGTACGCGTTCGCGGGCTTCGGGCTGGATATCGCCGGAGACAACGATAGTAAGAACCGGCAGGTCCTGGCTGCGAATCCGCTGCAGCACCTCGTAACCGTCCATCAACGGCATGTTCAGATCAAGGAACAGTAGCTCGCCCTTGCCGGCGCGGATCGCTTCCAGTGCCTCCAGCCCGTGGCTGGCGTGAGTAATCGCCAGGTCCCACGGAGCCAGTGCGCGTTCCATCTGCTTGCGTGCCAGTCGTGAGTCATCACAGATGATGACTGGAAGAGAGGTGCCCACCTTGGCTCCTGATACTCATGAATGTGTTAACAATCGAGAGTAATCAAAACAAACAGGTGTTACAACAGCTCGGGTGTCCGGTTAGCCGGTTACCCGCACACGCTTGCTGCGGGTCAATTCCGTGGGCTTCTGTTGCAGCTGGCGGCGTTTCTCGATGCGGGCATCGATGACGTTTTTCAGCGCGATCATCAGGCCCAGGCCGACGAAGGCACCGGGTGGCAGGATGGCGAACAGGAAGCCGGGATAGTCGGCAAAAACGGTCAGCTCCCAGCTGCGCGCGGCTTCGCCGAACAGCAGGTGCATGTTGCTGAACAGCAGGCCGGTGCCCAGTACCTCACGCAGGCCGCCCAGCAGCACCAGCACGATGGTGAAACCCAGCCCCATCATCAGGCCGTCAAGGACAGAGGCGCGCACCGGGTTTTTCACCGCGAAGGCGTCGGCGCGGCCCATGATCGCGCAGTTGGTGACGATCAGCGGGATGAAGATGCCGAGGATCAGGTAGAGCTCATAGGTCAGCGCCTGCATCACCAGTTCGATGGCGGTCACGAAGGAGGCAATGATCATGACGAAGATCGGCAGGCGCACTGTTTCCGGGACCAGTTTGCGGAACAGGGATACGGTCAGGTTGGAGCTGACCAGCACCAGCGTACTGGCGATCCCCAGACCGAGGGCGTTGACCACCGAAGCGGTGACCGCCAGCAGCGGGCAGAGGCCCAGCAGCTGCACCAGCGCGGGGTTGTTGTGCCAGAGGCCATCCAGCGTGATCTTGCGATAATCGACGCTCATTCTGCTACTCCTGCAGCCCGGGGCTGCGCTTGCGCCGTCACCGGCGTCAGCAGACGCTCGCGGTGGGCACGGAAAAATTCGATCGCGCGGGCGGTGGCGCCCACGATGGCGCGTGGGGTGATGGTGGCGCCGGTGAACTGGTCGAAGCGACCGCCATCCTTCTTCACGGCCCAGCTGTCATCGCCGCCCATCGCCATCTGCTGGCCGTCAAATGACAGAATCCAGTCGGATTTGCTCAATTCGACTTTGTCACCCAACCCTGGGGTTTCCTTGTGGCTGAGGACTCGCACCCCCGCCAGAGAACTGTCGGCATTAACGCCCACCAGCAGTTCAATGTTACCGCTGTAGCCTTCAGGGGCGATGACCGGCATCAGTACGGTCACGACCTTGCCATTCTGGATCGCCTGATAGAGTTCGATCGGTGCTTCCTGACCCAGTTCCGGCGCCTGCATCAGCACCTTATGGTTGACCAGCTCGGGGTCCACCGATTTGGGGACGATTTCGAACAGTGCCCGAGCCTGGTACTCGGCCTTGTTGTGGGCGATCTGCTTGCTGGTCGCCAGCTGAGTGAAGGCGATCACCGCCGAGGTGACGATGGCAAACAGGCCGATCGCGACGGCATTGCTGCGGATGGCGCTGATGATCTCGTTCATGCCTTGCCTCCACGTCCCTTGTTGGCCTGGGTATGGCCGTAGCTGCGTGGCTGGGAGTAAAGGTCGATGAACGGTGCCGCCAGGTTCATCAGCAGTACGGCAAAGGCTACGCCATCCGGGTAATTGCCCCAGGTGCGGATGATGAAGACCAGGATGCCGATGCTGGCGCCGAAAATGATGCGGCCGCGATTGCTGGTGGCGCTGGACACCGGGTCGGTGATGATGAAAAACGCCGCCAGCATGGTGGCCCCGGTGCTCAGGTGGAAGAAGGGATCGGCATAGTTGTCCGGGTCAAAGCCATAGAACATGGCGGAGCACAGCGCCAGTGCCAGCAGCATGGAGATCGGGGCGTGCCAGGTGATGATCTTGCGGTAGAGCAGGAAAATGCCGCCCATGAACCAGGCGGCGCTGACGGCGTGCCAGGCGCCAATACCCTGTGACAGCACCAGCGACTGACGCCAGGTTTCTTCGGTGGTCAGGCCGCCCCGGTGGCGCAGCTCATCCAGCGGCGTCGCGCCGGTGAAGCTGTCGTACCAGAGGTGCTCGGCCGAGCCAAAGATCGCCCCCAGGGTGTCGATGAAGGAGGCTATCGGCCAGCCCTCGCCATTGAGCACGAAGGGTGAGGTCCAGCGGGTCATCTCCACCGGAAAGGAGATCAGCAGCAGCGCATAGGCAACCATCGCCGGGTTGAACGGGTTCTGTCCCAGGCCGCCGTAAAGATGCTTGGCAATGACGATCGCCACGAAGACGCCGACGGCGGTCACCCACCAGGGCGCGAAAGGCGGAATGGCAACCGCCAGCAGCAGGGCGGTGACCAGTGCGCTGCCATCACTGAGGTAGAAGCCCAGCGGGCGGCGACGCAGTTTCAGAATGGCGGCCTCGAAGGCGAGCGCCAGCAGTCCGGCCCAAACGATCTGGATCAGGGTGCCCCAGCCGAAGAAAACGGTCAGGGCAATGATGCCGGGCAGGGTAGCCAGCAGCACCAGACGCATAACGTTGGAGGTGCTGTTGGCCTTGTAGACATGAGGTGAACTCATCCGGATCAGAGACATGACGGTTCGATCCTGTTAACGATAGTGGGTGCGGTCAGCATAGCGTCAGGCCGGCTCATGCTGCTTCAGGGTTTGGTTCAGCTGTTCCGCCTTGTCACGGGCGGTTGCCAGCTCCGCTTCCAGAGAGGTACGCTCCTGCGCCTCTTCGGTCTTGGCGAGCGCGCGCTCCAGCTTGGTGACAGCGGCACGGGCCAGAGCGGCATCGATTTTCAGCTGCTTGAGGTCGACGCCCTGGGCGGCAGCGGCAGCGATCTGTGCCTGTTCGGCGGCCTTGAACGCCTTGTCGGCTTCGGTATGCCGCTGGCGCAGCGCCTCAAGGGCCTGTTCGGCCTGAGTGCGCGCATCGCCTTCGACTTCTTCCAGGGCGGCCTCGGCTTTTTTCAGCTTGGTACGCATGATCGATACCTGCTGTTTCAGCGCCTTCATGTCGACCGGTGCGGGTTGGCTCATGGGTGTCTCGGCTGAACCGGCCGCGGCTTCGGCGTCCTTGTAGGCCTTATCGGCTTCGTCGGCCTTCTGCTCCAGCGTGGTGACGGTAGCGCGCAGCTTGTCGAGGCCTTCCAGGCCCTTGTCTTCGGCGTTTTTCAGCGCATCGCGGGCCTTTTTCAGCTTGGTGCGTGCGACGGCGGCGGCGGTCTTCAGCTGTTTCACATCCGCGCCGGTGGCCGTCGCAGGCGCGGAGCCGGTCGAGGCCTTCTCCAGCGCCTGTTGCGCCTGATCAGAACTGGCTTGGGTGGCCTGAACGGCCGCTTCCAGCGCCTGCAGATCGCCTTCGCCGCTGTTCCGGGCCGCTTCCAGCGCCTTCTGCGCCTTCTTCAGCTTGGTGCGGGCCACCGCCGCCGCAGTTTTCAATGCGTTGATATCCGCTGCGGGTTCGGCTGCAGCGGCCGTGGCGGTCGCCACGACTTCACCGTTCTTGCGAGCCTGTTGGGCGCGGGCGGCTTCCTCGGCACGGGCCTTGCGACGGGCTTCCTTCTCTTCCTGCTCGCGTTCCAGGCGCGCCTGGCGTGCCTCGAAACGCTCGCGGGCATGGTCGGCCTTGCGCTGCTCGGCTTCCTCGGTACGGATCTCCGACTTGGCGAAACGGTAGTACTGCACCAGCGGAATGCTGCTCGGGCAGACATAGGCGCAGGCGCCGCACTCGATGCAGTCGAACAGGTTGTGGTGCTTGGCCTTGTCGAACTCGCGGCCCTTGGCGAACCAGTACAGCTGCTGCGGCAGCAGGGTCACCGGGCACACCTGCTCACACATGTTGCAGCGGATGCAGGGCTGTTCCGGCGGGGCCGGCGGCATTTCGTCGACGGTGGCGGCGATGATGCAGTTGGTGGTCTTGATCACCGGAATCTGATCATGCTCGACGGTCACGCCCATCATCGGGCCGCCCATCACCAGTCGGTAGAGCTTGTTCTCGTAGACATGGGCCGCCTCGAGCAGGTCGGCGAACGGCGTGCCGATCAGCGCGTCCAGGTTCTGTGGCTGGGCCACGGCATCACCGGTGACGGTGACGATGCGTGAAATCAGCGGTTCACCAAAGTGCACGGCTCGGTAGATCGCCGCCGTGGTGCCAACGTTCTGACAGACGATACCGATATCGGCCGGTATGCGGCCGCTGGGCACTTCCAGACCGGTGAGCAGCTGGATCAGCTGGCGCTCGCCGCCGGAGGGGTACTTGGTCGGCACCACGCGAATATCGATATTGAGGTCGCACCCCTTGAGCACCGATTCCAGCGTGTGAATGGCGTGGGACTTGTTGTCCTCGATGCCGATCATGATGTGGCTGGGCTTGAGCAGGTGACTGATGATACGGATGCCGCCGAGAATCTCGTGGGCGCGCTCGCGCATCAGCATGTCGTCGGCGGTGATGTAGGGCTCGCATTCGGCCGCGTTGATGATCAGCGTGTTGACGATATGGTCGTCACCCAGATGCAGTTTGACGTCGGTCGGGAAACCGGCGCCGCCCATGCCGGCGATGCCGCAGCGGCGGATATGTTCGATCAGCGCGCCGGGTTCCAGCTGGGTGAAGTCCTCCAGCCCCGGGTGCTCGATCCACTCATCCTGGCCATCGCTCTCGATCACGATGCAGTCGGACTCCAGGCCCGAAGCATGGGGCACCGGGTGCGGACCAATGGAACGAATGGTGCCCGACGTGGGCGCGTGCAGCGCGGCGCTGATGCGGCCCACCGGCTCGGCGATCATCTGACCCTTGAGCACGCGGTCGCCGACGTTGACCAATGGACTGGCGGCCATGCCGATATGCTGCTGCAGCGGCAGGTACAGCTGTTTCGGCAGCGGCGCCGTGCGGATCGGCGTGCGGGTTGACTGCTTCTTGTTCTCCGGCGGATGGATGCCGCCGTGGAAGGCGAATACCTTGCCCATCAGTGCGCCTCCTGCTGTTGCAGCGCGCCACGACCGCGATCGGTGGCGATCAGATTGCGCGACTCGGCCGGGGCCGGCCATTTCCAGTTGGCGATGGTGGTTTCCACCGGAATCATATCGATACAGTCCACGGGGCAGGGTTCTACACAGAGGTCGCAGCCGGTGCACTCGCTGGAGATAACGGTGTGCATCTGTTTGGCCGCGCCGAGGATCGCATCCACCGGGCAGGCCTGGATGCACTTGGTGCAGCCGATACATTCATCCTCGCGGATGAAGGCGACGGTTTTGGCTTGTTCTTCGCCGTGCTCGGCGTCGAGCGGGACCGCTTCCACATCGAGCAGGTCGGCCAGCGCCTCAATGGTGCTCTGACCGCCGGGTGGGCACTTGTTGATCGCATCGCCGTTGGCGATCGCTTCGGCATAGGGACGGCAGCCCGGGTAGCCGCACTGGCCGCACTGGGTCTGCGGCAGCAAGGCGTCGATCTGGTCGACGATCGGGTTGCCCTCAACCCGGAAGCGGATCGAGGCGTAGCCGAGGATGATGCCGAACACCACCGCCAGGCCAAAAAGGATCAGGATTGCAGTAATAACAGTGGTCATTGCTCACTCCGCCTCAGAACTGCACGAGGCCGGCAAAACCCATGAACGCCAGCGACATCAGGCCCGCCGTCACCATGCCGATCGCGGCACCACGGAAGGGTACGGGTACATCCGCCACGGCGATGCGCTCGCGGATGGCCGAGAACAGCACCAGCGCCAGCGAAAAGCCGACCGCAGCCCCGAAGCCATAGGCGATCGACTCGACGAAGCCGTTCTGCTTCTTGATGTTGAGCAGGGCGACACCGAGCACGGCGCAGTTGGTGGTGATCAGCGGCAGGAAGATGCCCAGCAGCTTGTACAGCATGGGACTGGTCTTGTGCACGACCATCTCGGTGAACTGCACCACCACGGCGATCACCAGAATGAAGGCGATCGTCTGCAGGTATTCCAGGCCGAAGGGCTTCAGCAGCGCCGAGTAGACCAGGTAACTGCATACCGACGACAGCGTCAGCACGAAAGTGGTGGCCAGTGACATGCCCATGGCTGTTTCCAGCTTGTTGGACACACCCATAAAGGGACAGAGCCCCAGAAACTGTACCAGAACGAAGTTGTTCACCAGTACGGTGCTGATCAGGATGAGCAGAAAATCAGTCATAGCCCCTGTCATTGCCTCGACCCCTGCAGGAAAAGCCCTGCAAGGCGTATTAGATTCTGCTGAATTTTACCGGATTTATAACCTCAGGGTATAGATCAGCCGGTTGACGTCTGGCAACCGCTGAGTCGGAAACCGGCCCAGAGGGCCGGTTTTTCTTCCTGCAGGTGACCGATCAGATCAGTCCGGCGTGTTCAATTTGCTGCAGCAGCACCTTGACCTGAGCCGCCGGTGCCTGGCCCTGAAGGTCATCCAGTGCCAGCACCAGATCGGCCTCCTGCTCGGCGCGGTCGGTTAGCAGCAGCAGGCCGGCGGCTTTCAGCGCTTCCACTTGGACCGCGTTCTGCCCGGTCAGTGCCACCGGCAGGCGGCCACGGTTGAACAGCTGCTGCTCCAGCGTGAACATCAGGGTGCTGCGCCGTTCGTCGCTGCCGCCTTCCAGGCGGATCAGGGCGGCGGTCTGGCCGCAGCGCCGGGCGCGCAGTTCGGTGGTAACCACCGACCGGTCCTGCAGCTCGATCAGGGCGTCATCGGTGCCGGCGGCTTCAATCATGCCCGCCGCTACGGTGGCGTTGGTCAGGCGGTCTACGACGATGAACGAGCCGGTGCCCTTGTGACGGCGGTAGTCATCGGCGACCACCGGGCGTTCCAGGGTCACTTCCACCTGGGCGATCTCGTTCAGGCTCAGGGTGGCGGCCGGCGTCTGTTCCAGCGTATTGACGTCGATACGGTGGCGGATGGCGCTGATGCGACCGGCGGTGCGGGTACTGGCCAGCTTGATTTCGTAGTTTCGGCCCGGCACCAGCTCCTGTTCGGACATCCACACCAGGTGGGCGCCGAACTTGGCGGTGGATTCCGGCACCTGGTTGCTGTGCACGATGATGTCGCCACGGGAGATGTCGATCTCGTCTTCCAGCGTCAGGGTGACGGACATCGGCGCGAAGGCTTCCGGCAGGTCGCCGTCGAAGGTGACGATGGACTTTACCTTGCTCGACTTGCCGGACGGCAGCACGGTGACTTCGTCGCCCGGGCGCACGATACCGGCGCTCAGAGTGCCGCAGTAGCCGCGGAAGTTCAGGTGCGGACGATTGACGTACTGCACCGGGAAGCGCAGCTCGTCGAAGTTGGCGTCGCCGGATATTTCGACGCTTTCCAGCGTCTGCATCAGTGACTCGCCGGTGTACCAGGGCATGTGCTCGGACGGGTTGACCACGTTGTCGCCCTTGAGCGCGGAGATCGGCGCGAAGTGAATGTCCTTCAGCCCCAGGCCGCCAGCGAATTTCAGGTAGTCCCGCTTGATCTCTTCAAAGCGTTCTTCGCTGAAGTCCACCAGGTCCATCTTGTTGATGGCCACCAGGGTGTGCTTGATGCCCAGCAGGGAAACGATGAAACTGTGGCGGCGGGTCTGAACCTGAACGCCGTGACGGGCGTCGATCAGGATGATTGCCAGGTCACAGGTGGAGGCGCCGGTGGCCATGTTGCGCGTGTACTGCTCGTGTCCCGGGGTGTCGGCGATGATGAACTTGCGCTTGGCGGTGGAGAAGTAGCGGTAAGCCACGTCGATGGTGATGCCCTGTTCGCGCTCCGCCTGCAGGCCGTCCACCAGCAAGGCCAGGTCGATCTCCTCACCGGTGGTGCCGACCTTTTTGCTGTCGCTCTGAATGGCGGCCAGCTGATCTTCGTAGATCATCTTGGAGTCGTGCAGCAGGCGGCCGATCAGGGTCGACTTGCCGTCGTCCACGCTGCCGCAGGTCAGAAAGCGCAGCAGTTCCTTGTTCTCGTGCTGATCCAGATAGGCGTCGATGTCGGTGGCGATCAGATCGGATTGGTGTGACATTGTTCTCTCTTCCCGTGTTCTGTCTGTATGTGGAAGCTGCCTGGGCTAAATGCTTTGGAAGGGCTTTGCAGGAGCCTGTTGTGGGAGCGCACTCTGTGCGCGAATACCCTGTATCTTTAATCCCACTTCGCTCACAGAGTGAGCTCCCACAAATTTCAATGCTTCGCTGGCTTGCTCACAAATGAGCTTCCACATTATCTATGTATGTTCAGCTGCAGATCAGAAGTAACCTTCGATCTTCTTCTGCTCCATGGAGCCAGAGCTGTCGTGGTCGATGGCGCGGCCCTGGCGCTCTGACGTGGTGGTCAGCAGCATCTCCTGAATGATCTCCGGCAGCGTATCGGCGTCGGATTCCACGGCACCGGTCAGCGGATAGCAGCCCAGGGTACGGAAGCGGATGTTCTTCATCATCGGCGTTTCGCCATCGGCCAGCGGCAGGCGCTCGTCATCGACCATGATCAGCATGCCGTCGCGTTCAACCACCGGGCGCACCGCCGAGAAGTACAGCGGCACGATCGGGATCTGCTCCAGGTGGATGTACTGCCAGATATCCAGCTCGGTCCAGTTCGACAGCGGGAACACACGGATGCTCTCGCCCTTGTCGACACGGGTGTTGTAGGTGTTCCACAGCTCCGGGCGCTGGTTTTTCGGGTCCCAGCGGTGGTGCTTGTCACGGAAGGAGAATACACGCTCCTTGGCGCGGGACTTCTCCTCGTCGCGGCGGGCACCACCGAAGGCTGCATCGAACTTGTACTGATTCAGCGCCTGCTTCAGGCCCTGAGTCTTCATGATATCGGTATGCTTGGCCGAGCCGTGTTCGAACGGGCTGATGCCCATTTCCACGCCTTCCGGGTTAATGTGCACGATCAGGTCCATGCCGGCTTCCTCGGCCATCCTGTCACGGAACTGGATCATCTCCTTGAACTTCCAGGTGGTGTCCACGTGCAGCAGCGGGAAGGGCGGCTTGCCCGGATAGAACGCCTTGCGGGCAAGGTGCAGCATCACCGATGAGTCCTTGCCGATGGAGTAGAGCATGACCGGATTATCGAACTCGGCAGCCACCTCGCGGATGATGTGAATGCTTTCAGCTTCGAGCTGTTTCAGATGGGTCAGGCGGTGTTCCGGCAACAGATTCATCGTGCGACTCTTTCACTTGGTTGGTACACAAAGCCCGAACTTGAGGTGGGCTCATAACTGAACGGCATTATGGCGAAGAGGTTATAAAATAAAAAAGAATATATATGCATTCTTATATGTCTTAAAGATATAAGATGGCTGCCCATTCATTCCGGTGGCGCACAAGGTCTAAGTTCCATAAAGGAATAACAAAATTATTAATTAGTATTTT
Source organism: uncultured Marinobacterium sp. (assembly GCA_963676805.2). GTDB lineage: Bacteria > Pseudomonadota > Gammaproteobacteria > Pseudomonadales > Balneatricaceae > Marinobacterium. The sequence goes on from CAXXYA010000002.1 coordinate 444,861, forward strand.
ACGTTATAAAAGTGGGTGGGTAGCATGGCAACCTGTTTTAATGATCCTTATAAACAAGGTTGACCTGAAATGTACCAGTACACCGAAGTGGACCAGAAGCTGGTAGACGAACGGGTGGCGCAGTATCGCGACCAGACCCGTCGCTATCTGGCAGGCGAACTGCCCGACGAGGAGTTCCGTGCACTGCGCCTGATGAATGGCCTCTATATACAGCGTCAGGCCCCGATGCTGAGAGTAGCCGTTCCCTACGGTCTGCTGTCTTCAACCCAGTTGCGCAAGCTGGCCCATATTGCCCGTACCTACGACAAGGGCTACGGCCACTTCACCACGCGTACCAACATCCAGTACAACTGGCCGACACTGGAGTCGGTGCCGGACATTCTGGCCGAGCTGGCCGAAGTGCAGATGCACGCCATCCAGACCTCCGGCAACTGTATCCGTAACACCACCACCGATCCCTACGCCGGCGTGATCGCCAGCGAACTGGAAGACCCGCGCCCCTGGTGCGAGATCATCCGTCAGTGGTCGACGCTGCACCCGGAATTCGCCTACCTGCCACGCAAGTTCAAGATCGCCGTCACCGGCGGTCCGGAAGACCGTGCCGCGTCCCAGGTACACGACATCGGCCTGCACCTGGTCAAGAACGACGCCGGCGAAACCGGTTTCGAAGTACTGGTTGGTGGCGGCCTGGGTCGTACCCCGGTGATTGGCAAGCAGATCAATCCGTTCCTCAACCCGCAGGATCTGCTCTCCTACCTGGAAGCGATCATCCGCGTGTACAACCTGAACGGTCGTCGCGACAACAAGTACAAGGCGCGTATCAAGATCCTGGTGAACACCATGGGGATCGACACCTTCCGCGAGCAGGTAGAAGCCGAGTGGGCCGAGATTCGCGAGTCCGACCTGCGTCTGTCACAGGACGAGATCGACAAGGTTAAGGCGCAGTTTGCACCACCGGCGTATGCAGCCGATGCCGCCGACAGCAATCTGGACGCACTGCTGGCTCAGAACGATGACTTCCGTGCCTGGTACGAGCGCAACACCGTCGAACACAAGGTGCCGGGTTACCGCATTGTCGTCGTTTCGCTGAAGCCGTACCTGAAGGCGCCGGGCGATATCACCGACCTGCAGATGGAAGCCGTGGCCGATCTGGCGGATCGTTACTCCTTCGGCGAGATTCGCGCCACTCACCACCAGAACCTGGTGCTGGCCGACGTGAAGCAGAGTGACCTGCACGAAGTGTGGAACAGCCTCAATGCCAACAACCTGGCGCGCCCGAACATCGGCACCCTGACCGACATGATCGTCTGCCCCGGTTTCGACTTCTGCGGTCTGGCCAACGCCAAGACGCTGAATATCGCCGAGCAGATCAACGAGAAGTTCGAGAACGTGGACTACCTGCACGACGTGGGCGAAGTGCGCCTGAATATGTCAGGCTGCATCAACGCCTGTGCGCACCACCACGTGGGCCATATCGGTATCCTCGGCGTCGACAAGAAGGGCGAGGACTGGTACCAGTTCACTCTGGGCGGCTCATCCGAAGCGGAAGCGTCCCTGGGCAAGGTGCTGGGCAAGGCGATCGCCGCTGACGAAGTGGCCAACACCATCGAAACGATTTTGCTGACGTACATCGACCAGCGCGACTCCGAAGCGGAAAGCTTCCTGGAAGTGGTCCGTCGTGTTGGAGTCGAGCCGTTCAAGGAGGCCGTATATGCCGCTGATCATTGATCGCACCCCGGTAGCTGAAGACAAGTGGATCACCCTGGAGGAGGATCAGGCGATCCCCGCTGACGGTGCTGTCATCCTGCCGCTGGCGCAGTGGCTGGAAAACCGTGAAACTCTGGCCGGCCGTGAAGTGGGCGTTCAGGTCAACGGCGACGACGACCTGGAGCAGGTGCTGACGCTGAACGGACAGGTGGAACTGATCGCCGTGGAATTCCCGGCCTTCACCGATGGCCGTGGCTTCAGCATCGCGCGTCTGCTGCGTCGTGCCGGTTACAAGGGCCAGATTCGCGCCGTGGGTGATGTCACCCGCGACCGTCTGGCTCATCTGGAACGCTGCGGCTTCGACGCCCTGCTGGTGCCGGAAGACCGCTACACGCCGGACGTGCTGAACGCCTTCGAAGAAGTGAGCGTTCGCTACCAGGGTGGCGCCTCCATAACCCGTCCGGCCTACCCGCAAAGCTGACAAGGAGAACAGGAATGAGCATCGATTTGGCAGCCGCCAACGCCGAACTGGCAGGCAAGACTCCCCAGGAAATCGTCGCCTGGGCGATCGCCAACAGCGACCAGCCGCTGGTGACCACCAACTTCCGTCCCTACGAGTCGGTCATCCTGCACATGGCGGTGCAGGCCAAGCCTGACATCCAGGTGCTGTGGGTGGACTCCGGTTACAACACCTCGGCGACTTACCGTTTTGCGGAGAAGTTGATCAAGGACCTGAACCTGAACATCGTCACCTACATTCCAGAGATGAGCGCCGCACGTCGCAACGTGCTGATGGGCGGCATCCCGGACGTGGACGATCCTCAGCACGAGGAGTTCACTCGTCAGGTAAAACTGGAGCCGTTCCAGCGCGCACTGGCCGAGCTGAAGCCGGATCTCTGGCTGAACGCCATCCGCAAGGACCAGACCGAGTTCCGTCAGTCACTGGATATCGTCTCTGCCAGCAAGGACGGCATCATCAAGGTGGCACCGCTGTTCAACTGGACCGAAGCGGACATGGACGCCTACCTGGCCGAGCATAACCTGCCCAACGAACACGACTACTTCGACCCGACTAAGGCGCTTGAAACCCGCGAGTGCGGGCTGCATACGCAGCTGTAATCGCACTCTGTCGTTGTCTTGTAAAACCCGCCGCGTGCGGGTTTTTATGGTTATAACCCTCCTCGGCTATTCATCGAGCCGGTTATGAACCGAGATCGACGATCAGCAAGTCAGCCTTCACCTTGTTGACGAGTTTGGGGACTGAGCTGAATATGCGGCTAATCAGGTTGTGGTGATGGCCACATACGACCAGGTCAAAATCATTGGTCTCAACCAAACCGGCCACCTTCATATGTAAATCACCGATGACCGACAAAGTGTCCGTCACAGGATAGCCACAGTCATCAGCAAGCCTTTGCAGTTGCGTCTGTATGCGTTGCTCCTCTTTTGGGTCTTCCCTCAGACGGTCTGTTTCGACATAAACAATCGAAAGCTTGCTGTGAGCCGGTTTGGCTTGCTCGATGGCTTTATCGATAAGTGTTTTACTTGCTTCAGACAAGTCCACGGTGACCAGGACGTGTTGATAGCTCATTGCTTCTCTCCTGGTTAAAGGGTTAGGCATCTGACACAAGCTTAGCAGCTCAAGGGAGGCGGGGAGGCATGCAGCTCTCGGTCTCGTTTGACGGGCGAGGCCTTCACAGGGTGCTTAACGGGCTTTTGACGCCCTGGGCCCCCTGTTTCAACACATGCGTATAGATCTCGGTGGTCTTCACATCGGCATGGCCAAGCTGCTGTTGTACCGTCCGTATATCCACGCCCGACTGCAACAAATGTGTTGCGAATGAATGTCGCAAGGTATGACAGGACACCGGCTTACGAATGTTGGCATCCCGTGCCGCTTTTTTTATCAGCTTGTTCAGGTTACTCTCATCGTAATGGTGCCGGCGCAGGAGTTTGCCGGCAGGGTCAATACTCAGGCGAGAAGCAGGGAAGAGATAATGCCAGCCAGATTCAAGCGGCGCAGTGGGATACTTGCGAGCAAGTGCATCAGGCAGCCAAACGCCCGCATAACCTTCGCACATCAAATCCTGCTTGAGATAATTCTCTACCCGCTCTACCTGCTGACTCAGCAGGGGCAACAGTTCCTCCGCCAGCGTCACCAGTCGGTGTTTGCCGCCTTTGCCGTTAACGACCCGAATCTGCCTGTAGTCGAAATCGATATCCTTGGCTCTCAGGCGCACCAGTTCAATACGCCGCAATCCAGAACCGTACAACATGGCCGCCATCAGATAGTGGACGCCAGTCAGCTGTCTGAGAAGAGCGGATACCTCCTGATTGGTCAGCACGACAGGCAGCTTGCGCGGCTTGGAGGCCGTGCTGTAGCCGGACAAATCACCCACTGTTTGGCCCAGAAATTTTGTTTTGAGAAAGACAATTGCGTTCAGGGCAAGCGCCTGGGTACCCGCCGCAACATTGCGCTCAACGGCAAGAAAGGTCAGAAAGCGGATGATGTCTTCATCATGCAGGTGGCTCGGATGGCGCTTGCCGCTGTACAGAATGAAATACTTGATCCAGTAAAGATATGTGCTGATCGTCCGCCGGCTGTAGCGCTGGACCAGCATAAAGTCCTCAACGGACTTGAGAAAGGGAGATTTCGACATGAGCAACACCTCATCCATGAAATGTATGCAGATCGTTATACCCGCTGGGTGGCGTGATGTCGAGAAAAGTACCTTTTTGTCCGTGCGCTCTGGTGTCAACCCATTATTTTTCAACGAGTTATGAAGCGGTGACCAGAATTAAAAGGTATACCCGCTAATAATTATTATGAGGTCGAAGACCTCATTAACAGGCTGTTATCAATCAAGGGAATGAATCCATGAAACAAACAGGAAGTTGCCTCTGTGGGGGTGTTCAATACGAAATCAACGGGCCATTGACAGATGTTCTGCACTGTCATTGCTCAATGTGCAGGAAGCTTCATGCATCTGCCTTCAGAACCCGTGCTAGGGTCAACTCCTCGGATTGGCATACCATACAGGGCCAAGAGTTGATAAAGTTTTATGAATCATCACCGGGTGAGCATAAAGGCTTTTGCTCTAACTGTGGTTCCAGCCTCTACACGAAATTCGATGCACACCCAGAGGTTTATGGTTTCCCTCTAGGGACACTTGATACTGACCCCGGCGTACAGGCTGAGCGCCATGTATTCGTAGGTAGTAAGGCCGCTTGGTTTGAGATTACAGACGATTTACCTCAATACACAGAATATGATTGAATCCGTGATAACAAGGCAATTAAATTCGTTCCGGCCCTTTGGGCCTCCACCGGACCCAAAAAGCTACGCTTTTAGGTCCGTTTATTGCGACGTTGGACATAACCGCTTCGCGGTGGAGTGCGAGATTTAAAAGAGGCATAGGGACATGCCGAACAGAGCGATACAACGGCTATTTCAGTCGTATAAAGCGGCGCTGGATGAGTCGCGTCAGCCACTGAAAAACCGGCGGGCGATCACATCCATTACATATTGCAGAACGCGGGATATGGGGGTGAGTTATTACGCCTGCCCGGACTGCCAGGAGCAATGGGAGCAGTATCACTCTTGCCGCCACCGCAGCTGTTATGTGTGCGCGCAGAAGCATCGTAAAGAATGGATAGAGGCACAGAAGCAGCGCCTGTTGGACGTGCCGCACTTTCACGTGATCTTTACGTTGCCGCATGAGTATTTGCCGCTGTGGCGGTATAACGAAGGGTTGTTTGCACGGCTACTGTTCCGAGCCAGTCAGGAAGCCTTGCAGGAGTTGCTGGCGGATAAGAAGTATGGCGGCATTCGCCCCGGTATTTTGATTGCCCTGCATACCTGGGGGCGGCAACTGACGCTGCATCCGCATACGCACTGTTTGGTGACGGCTGGTGGCCTGATGAAGTCTGGTGAGTGGAAAGATGTTGGTGACTACCTGCTCCCAAGTGCGGTATTGAGGCGCTATTACTGTGGCAAGGTGCAGGCCCTGCTCAAGGACGCAGCTGATGACAAGCGTCTGGTCTTACCGCCAGATCTGAGTGCCGAGGCTTTCTGGCGACAGCACCGAAGTCTGTACCGGAAAGAGTGGAGCGTTCGAATCGAGGAGCGCTACGCGCATGGACGTGGGGTCATGCTGTACCTGGCCAGATACTGTAAAGGTGGGCCGTTGAGGCCTGAACAGATCAAGCGTTGGGACGGGCAACGGCTGGAGATGAGCTACCTGGATCACCGGGACAAACGGATCAAGCAGCAGAAATTGACGCCGTGGCATATGATCCAGAGGCTGTTGCAGCATGTCCCGGCCAAAGGCGTGCATACGGTGCGGTACTACGGGCTATACGCCCCGGCCGCCAGGAAGCGGCACCAGCAGGTACTGGCGCAGCACGGCAACCTGGCGGGGGTGAAGGTTCGATGTACTGCATCTGTAGAGCAGGTGTTGTTGTGTTGTAAGGCCTGTGGTGCACACGCTGAGTTGCTGGCACGACGTTGGCGAAGGGAAGCAAAAGGAATTTCCTTTATAAAAGAAGACGGGGCACTGGCAGTAAGCGATTATGTCCAACAAGGCGTTGAACGTGACCTTGAAAGGGGAAGTATCGGTGATACATCATAAATTATGTGCCGACGTATATTTTTTTGCGCTTTCGGCGGCACGTTAACTAAACGTTATATTTTTTGAGAGATTATCATGGAACGAAAAAACTCAATATTTGGAATAGTCGGTATCCTCTTGGGGAGCATTGCTTTATTACTCTCACTTACTCATTTCTGGGCAGGTCCTTTTTCTCCACAACCAACTATCGAAACTGTAGTAGCAGAGAAGGCTGCATCTATTCGTAGTGCGGCTCTAAGTGCATTGAAGGGTGAGGAGCCGATCCAGGAGTACCAAACCTCAAGCTGGGATTTAGATAGGGCAACTGAGGTCATAACAGCTGTGTTAGGTGGGTTAGCATTCATCCTGAGTATCGTTGGCTTTGCCAGGCATGAGCCTAAACGTGTTGTCGGTGGTGCTGCAGCATTGGGTATCAGTGCTGTCGCATTTCAATTCATTGCAATGTATGCAATGGCACTACTAGTCGTAATCTTAATTGCAGCCGTATTATCTGGGTTAGGTGTTGGGTAAAAAATATAACAAAGCGTTGAAAATCGTTCGCTTTGCTCACTGGGACCTCAAAAGCTACGCTTTTTCGGCCCTTTAACGAAGCGTTAGCGTGAAAGGAGTTACAAGTGGCATCGGCCTACCCAATTGCAGCGTTTTTAGTATTTGCCATGATTGGTTTATTTCTCTTTCCTTTAGCGTGGTGGGTGCTGGCCTATTGGCAAAAGAAGAAAAATTTAAAGATACTCTCAAGAGTTTCAATGTACTTATCGGTAACACCAATAGTAGCTTTCGGGTTCCTATATTTTGGTAAGGAAGGACTTTTTATTCCGCCAATAGCTGCAGGGCTGATATTCTTTGCAACTCCAGCTTTTAATATTATATTTCTTGTGGTAAGTGTGATTGTAACAATTATAAAACCAAGGAGGTCTGTAAATGAGTCACGCTAACAAAGCGTTCAAAAACGTTCGCTGCGCTCTCTGGGACCTCAAAAGCTCCGCTTTTTTCGGCCCTTTAACGCGGCGTTGGACATAACCGCTTCGCGGTGCAGTGCGAGATTTAAAAGAGGCATAGGGACATGCCGAACAGAGCGATACAACGGCTATTTCAGTCGTACAAAGCGGCGCTGGATGAGTCGCGTCAGCCACTGAAAAACCGGCGGGCGATCACATCCATTACATATTGCAGAACGCGGGATATGGGGGTGAGTTATTACGCCTGCCCGGACTGTCAGGAGCAATGGGAGCAGTATCACTCCTGCCGCCACCGCAGCTGTTATGTATGCGCACAGAAGCATCGTAAGGAATGGATAGAGGCACAGAAGCAGCGCCTGTTGGACGTGCCGCACTTTCACGTGATCTTTACGTTGCCGCATGAGTATTTGCCGCTGTGGCGGTATAACGAAGGACTATTTGCACGGCTACTGTTCCGAGCCAGTCAGGAAGCCTTGCAGGAGTTGCTGGCGGATAAGAAGTATGGCGGCATTCGCCCCGGTATTTTGATGGCCCTGCATACCTGGGGGCGACAACTGACGCTGCACCCGCATACGCACTGTCTGGTGACGGCCGGTGGCCTGATGAAGTCTGGTGAGTGGAAAGATGTTGGTGACTACCTGCTCCCAAGTGCGGTATTGAGGCGCTATTACCGTGGCAAGGTGCAGGCCCTGCTCAAGGACGCAGCTGATGACAAGCGTCTGGTCTTACCGCCAGATCTGAGTGCCGAGGCTTTCTGGCGACAGCACCGAAGTCTGTACAGGAAAGAGTGGAGCGTTCGAATCGAGGAGCGCTACACGCATGGACGTGGGGTCATGCTGTACCTGGCCAGATACTGTAAAGGAGGGCCGTTGAGGCCTGAACAGATCAAGCGTTGGGACGGGCAACGGCTGGAGATGAGCTACCTGGATCACCGGGACAAACGGATCAAGCAGCAGAAATTGACGCCGTGGCATATGATCCAGAGGCTGTTGCAGCATGTCCCGGCCAAAGGCGTGCATACGGTGCGGTACTACGGGCTATACGCCCCGGCCGCCAGGAAGCGGCACCAGCAGGTACTGGCGCAGCACGGCAACCTGGCGGGGGTGAAGGTTCGATGTACTGCATCTGTAGAGCAGGTGTTGTTGTGTTGTAAGGCCTGTGGTGCACACGCTGAGTTGCTGGCACGACGTTGGCGAAGGGAAGCAAAAGGAATTTCCTTTATAAAAGAAGACGGGGCACTGGCAGTAAGCGATTATGTCCAACAAGGCGTTGAACGTGACCTTGAAAGGGGAAGTATCGGTGATACATCATAAATTATGTGCCGACGTATATTTTTTTGCGCTTTCGGCGGCACGTTAACTAAACGTTAGGCAGTAAACAAAATGCGCACTTTTGAAGGTCACGTCTATCTGGATCACCATTACCCACCAGTGCTTTGGAACATAGTGCGTGGTGGATTTGACTCTGTTGATCTACTGCCAGACGGAGAAAAAGACTTTGCTATATCTGTCTCTCTTGCGTCGATGCTCCAGAATTCGTCGGTCAGCAGATTGGAGGCGGAACTCTCCTTGGAGCAAGTACGTCTGGCAACTACACCTAATAGTGTTTCTAGGCTTCGCGGCGTCTTCGTTTTCGATGATATCGAGAGCATCTCCAGAATTTGGGATTCCAATAAATGGGGAGGTCACTTTATAGATGAGTACTTGGCTGATGTTGGCGTTTGGGCAAAAAAATCAACTAGGGTTGATGCGGCCTGGATAGACGACATCATCAATAATCAGGGACAACTTCTTCCGGGTTGGGAAACTGCAGCAGTCAATTATTGGTCAGGACGACCAAAATCAAAGGACGCTCCAATTTGGGAGGTGTTGGTTGAGGGGCGTTTCTGTATATGGTCTATGCACTCAAAAGAAGAGGCGCTTAAGGAAATTTCCGCGATTTGGCCAAACTCATTAGGTTTGCTCACGCATAGCATAAATTGTTTCGGTCTCGGCTCTTTGGATGGACAATGTTTCGCTGGTATCACAGGCAATGAGGCAGGAGTTTCAATTGACCACTACCTCCGAATGATAGACAGCAAGGAAGCTGAATTCATCGAGCAGCTCGCAAGGCTTCCTGCAGAAAAACCCAAATTCTTTGCAGGCAAGCCTGATCCTGAAAAGATGTGTCTGCCCGATCTAACAGGGTATTCGAAAAGAATATGCACTAAAGACGATGCAAGCCTTACTGCGGTATTAGATTTGCTATCACAGCTTAAAAATAAAGCGGATCATAGCGGGCATGCCTAACAAATTGCTGCACGCGGAAAAATCACTCGCTGTGCTCCTGATTTTCCGGTGAGCAAGGCGTTATGAAATGAGAGGAAGTCATGAGTCATAAGGAAAGAATTCATGTACTTTTTGATGAAATGGCGGATGAAATGGCGGATGAAATAGCTGCCTTCATTAAGGAAGGTGTGATCAAGTTCGCCACATGGGATAATGCTGACTGCACATGATCGAGGACGCATCAGATGGATCAGCAACTTACATTCTCGGACAGCGAGTTCAGCAACAAGCGCCGTCAGACCCGCAAGGAGAAATTCCTGGGCCGAATGGACAAGCTGATTCCATGGGCGCGTCTCGAAGCCGTTATCGAGCCCCACTATCCCAAGGCTGGAAACGGCCGTCGGCCTTACCCGTTGTCCACCATGTTGCGCATTCACTGCATGCAGCAGTGGTATAACCTCAGTGACCCAGCGATGGAAGATGCACTGTACGAGATTGCCTCAATGCGGCTGTTTGCAGGCTTGTCACTGGATAAAGCCATTCCCGATCACACCACCATTCTGAAGTTCCGGCACTTGCTCGAACGCCAAGGCCTGGCCCGACAGGTTTTTGAAGAAGTGAACCAATGGCTGTCTGAGGCCGGTGTCCTTCTTAAAGAAGGCTCGCTGGTTGATGCTACTATCATCGAAGCCCCCAGCTCCACCAAGAACAAAACGGGCGAGCGAGATCCGGAGATGTATCAGACCAAAAAAGGCAACCAGTGGCATTTCGGCTTGAAAGCTCACATAGGTGTGGATGCCCGCACCGGTATCACACACAGTTTCAGTACAACTGCCGCAAACGAGCACGATCTCAATCAGGCTGACCAGCTACTTGTGAATGCTAAACACGTTGTTCACGCAATTTCGGTATTCGAGACACCGGTGGCAGATTCCCGATACTGCCATGAGGGCGTTGTTTGTTGTAGTGATTAATCCAATCCGTCAGCGCCCAGGTCCTTGAAATATCGTTTGCGTAAGGCACCGCATACGCCCATTCCCGGATCATGGTTTGTATAAAGCGCTCGGCCTTGCCGTTCGTTCTGGGTGTGTAGGGACGCGTGTACACATGCTTGATCCCTTCTCGTTGCAAGACCTCATTGAAGCGACGGGATCGGTAGGCTGGGCCGTTGTCGGTCATCAAGCGCTTCACCTCAACACCGATACGGCGATAGGCCGCCAGGGCGTTTTCAAGAAAGCGGGTTGTAGTGCCTTGCTGCTCATCAGGCAGCACCCGAGCAAAAGCCCAGCGACTGTGATCATCGATACAGATATGGACGCATTCATAACCAGCACCTCGCGTGTTCTGGCGACGGTTGTTCGTTACGCGGTGACCGGGTCTGTCGAAGCGAGGGAGCTTCTTGATGTCCATATGCAGCATGTCACCCGGCCTGGGATACTCGTAGCGCTGCACAGGTTGAACCGGTTCCAGGTGTGATGCGCGATTGAGCTTCAGCCGACGCAGTACTGCTGTCACGGTGGAATATGCCAAGCTCAGCGCCTGCGCGATCTGCTTGGCGGTCCACTTGAGTGTCAGGCGCATCTTCCGAATCAGTTCAACCCACTGTTCCGGCATCTGCCTCGGTGAGGAGTGGGGACGACTGGATGCCGACTCAAGGCCCGCCAGGCCCGCCTCTTGATAGCGAGAAAGCCATTTGTAAACGGTGTGCGTACTGATACCAAAAGTGCTGGCGATGTCACGCACCGGCTGCTGCTTACGGAGGGCGCGATCAACGATTAGGGCTCGAATATGAGGCGTAGTTCGGGCATTCTTGTGGTGGTTGTTCATGTCGGTTGCTCTGTGCTGTTTGTTTGGCGATAACCAGCATCTCGAACTTAACCGGTGTGAACAACCTCCTTAGCATCTACAGCTACTGCACGGTGAAGAAGCATTCATCTTTGCTGATGCGGGTTACCGGGGCGCCGAAAAGCGAGATGAGCTGAAAGATGTCAGTGCGGACTGGTACATCGCTGAACAGCCAGGGAAGCTGAAGACCCTGAAAAAACACCCTCGGATCAATAAGGTCAGAATCCGCACCGAGTATCTGAAAGCCAGCATCCGTGCGAAAGTTGAGCATCCGTTTCGGATCATCAAGTGCCAGTTCGGCTTCGTGAAAGCCCGTTACCGTGGCCTGAAGAAAAACGACAGCAAGCTGGCCATGCTGTTCGCGCTGGCTAATGTTGTGCGGGTGGACCAGATGTTGAGAGCACAGGGTTAATCCGTCTGCACTGCCTGAAAAGGCGGTTGCAGTTGGTTAAAAGAGGCGGACGTGCGCATTTTATGAGCCCCAGCACAGAGAAAATGCAATTTTAATGGCGCTGGAGGGACTTGTTCATACGTTCCCTCTCACACTTTTGCCATACAGGTATGGGGCGCCAGGGCATGAGCTCGTATGGCTCATAAGTGGTGAAGCTCCTCCGCCCAAGCAATAACTTGCTGCATTATCGCTTGTGGGCTTTGCCCGAACAGCTGGTTTTCACTCCTCCAAAGGCAGCAGAAGCTATGCTGCATGGTGAACCTTGATGTGAAGCGGTGTGCAGGCGGTTATGAGTACGGTGTTCGTGGTACTTGCAGCTTTGTGCTGGGGGCTTTCAGGCGGGATTGGCGGACTGCTTATGGCCGAAGGCTGGAGTCCGTTCGTGGTGTCGTTCTTTCGGGGCTTGATCGGGCTGTTGTTCGTATTCGTGTGGCTTGCGTTGAGCCCGCACGGCAGCGGGCTGGCCAGTTGTCGGATGTGGTTCTGGTCGGTGGTCGCTGGCATCGGCGTTGCGGGCAATTTCGTTTTCTATTTCATGAGCATCGCCGAGGGGAGTGTTGCGGTTGCCGTGACACTGATGTACTGCGCCCCCGTGTTTGTCTGTCTTGTTTCTTTCACACTGAAGCTTGAACGCTTTAGCCTGCTCAAGTGGGCGGCTATTGCGATGGTTATTGTGGGAATCCTGTTACTGACGCGTGTCTATGACCCGGGATCAGGGGGGCTTACGCTGACAGGGGTAATTGACGGACTCTGTTCCGCGCTGTTTTATGCCGTATTTATCTTTGCATTCAAATATGCGGCCGCTCAGGGCTCGCCTCAGTCGATCCTCACGATTGCTTTTTCAGTGCTCGTGCTCATATTGGCCGGCCTTAACGATATCAAACAGATACAGGCTGTGTTCAGTGCGCCAAGGTTGCCTCTGTTTGTCATATTAGGGGTGCTTGGCGCGGGGCTGTCGTTCATCCTCTATATTGTCGGTCTCAATAGAACGTCGCCGGTTGTGGCTTCGGTCGCGGCCATGATCGAGCCTGTCACGGCTTCGTTGTTTGGTGTCATGTTGTTGGATGAGCGTCTGGCTGTTGTACAGGTTGTCGGTATGGCCTTGATTCTGTTGACCGTTACTGCCCTGGGTGTATTCTCAAGGGTTCCGGCTGAGTCTGGGGCGGATATCCCGTCTGACAGGTAGTCAGTCGGTCAGCTAAACAGGGAGTTCGTTATGAAAGGAAGCTGCCTGTGTGGGGCCGTTCAGTACGCGGTGTCTACACTGGATATGCCAATCATTTTTTGTCACTGCCACACCTGCAGAAAAGCGCATGCGGCGCCTTTTGCACCAACGGCAGGGGTGCTGAGAGAGAATTTTCAGTGGCTGCAGGGTGAAAACAGGCTTACCAGTTTTGAGTCCAGTCCGGGAAAGGTCAGACATTTCTGCTCGGTGTGTGGAACGCATCTGGTGGCAGAAAGGCCCGGCCAGCCTCATATCATACTGCGAGTCGCTACTCTCGACGAAGATCCTGGCGTCCGCCCCGAGGCGCATATCTGGACTGGGCATGATGTGGAGTGGCTGGATTATGAGGATCTGCCTGCCTATGAAGAGTGGCAGCCCGGCAGATGAAGAAAATATAAGCGCACGCGGTATCAAGGAGGAAGTAATGCTGAAGCCGGTGGTACAGGAAGAAGCTACAGGGTGCGGCATAGCGTCCGTTGCCAACATTCTGGGCAAGTCATATGCAGAGATGAAGGCAATTGCCAATGCGATGGGTATTCATGCGGAGGATAAATCACTTTGGAGTGATACACAGCATGTCCGCAAAATGCTTTCCTGGGCGGGTGTCGAAACATCAATCGACGAAATTCCTTTCGAGTCCTGGGGTGGGCTGCCTGATCTGGCCCTGCTGGCTATCAAGTACCACCAGGAGGGTGGCAAGCATTTCTGGCATTGGGTTGTGTTCAAGCGTACGGAGGGCCTGGAGGTTGTGTTGGACTCGGCCAGCTATCTGCCGGCCAATATCCGAACGGATTTCGGTGAGATGCGCCCCAAGTGGTTTATTGAAGTTAAAACGGCATAGCCAGCGGCCATTGTTGTTTTTTCAGGGAGGAAAGAGTGAAAACAGCTATTAAGGGAACGCTCATTGGGTCGCTCATCTTTGCAGTGACCGGTTTTCTTGGGTTTACGGCTTTCATGTACCATCAGGTGTTTGTGCTGGGTGTGCAGGACAAGGCCGTTATTGTCGAGCAGTTGCACTCCAGCGGAATGCGTTTGCTGGTCGCTCCCTTCATTGAGTAACTCACTTGGCAGAGGAAGCCTTTGGCGTAGCCTCTGCCAGTCTGTGATCCATCAGTAGTACAGCGTAACGCCCAGCGTTAGGGCGTCGACATCCAGGTCCTCACCTTCGTAGTCGAGCATGTAGCGTGACCAGTCGGCATGAACCGAAGCGACTTTGGCGAACTTGTACTCAAGGCCCAGTCCGAGGTAAGGGTCGGTCCCATCGGCGACTTCACCGCTGTATGAGCCCGACGCACTGGTCCCATTGAGCGTTACCGTACCTGACAGGCTGGCGTCAGACTCCCAGTTGATGAACCCGGCCCGGCCGTAGATGCCAAATTTCTCATTCAGGGGCATCATGCCTCTGACGCCCAGAAAGAAACCGGCGGCATCGGCACTGAGCTTGCCATCGATAGTGACCGTATCGACGCCGTCCGTAAAGCTGACTGGACCCCCAGGTGTTGAGGCGCTGAACTCACCCAGATCCGTATACCCGCCTTCCAAGCCGAAATTATCGTTGAAACGGTAACCAATACCGAAGCTGTAGGTCAGGTCGTTGTCGTCAACCTTGATGCCGGTACCGGACGGCACGCCTACGTCATCGTATTCTGCTTGCCCAACACCTATGAAGGCATAGGTTCCAGCCGCTTGCACAGGCGCGGCATTCAGCAGAAGCGCAGAAACAGCAACGACAGGGATCAATTTTTTCATCACGCAGCATCCTTTGTTTGAAAAAATGTGGGCAGCGGAATAGGGCTCTATCTCCATCCCCCAACTTATGTAATGTAGTTGGTGCGGCAAGTTGCGCAAGGCTTCTCTGGTGGTGTGAAGACGATAATGTCACTGACAAATGCCCCGTCACTTCGTATTATTCACGCCTTCCGGGCGCAGTGATGCGCATCCAACCGAATCTGACGAGGAATCCCCATGTCCTTTATCCGTCGAATGATGACGCTGGTCCTGCTGGCGTTGCCGGCCCTGTCTCAGGCTGAAACCTTTGTATTCACCGCGATTCCCGATGCCGACGAATCCCGTCTGCAGCAGCGTTTCGGCAAGGTGGCCGATTACCTGACCGAGCAGTTGGGCGTAGACGTGAAGTACATCCCGGTGAAGTCTTATGCAGCGGCCATCACCGCGTTTCGTAACAACCAGGTGCAGCTGGCCTGGTTTGGCGGTTTGTCCGGGGTGCAGGCGCGCCGTCTGGTACCGGGTTCCGAGGCGCTGGCGCAGGGCTATGAAGACCAGTTCTTCAAGAGCTATATCATCGCCAACACCCGCACCGGGCTGGAACCTGTCGACAGCCTGAGCGATGCCCTCAAGGGCAAGACGTTCACCTTCGGTTCCAAGGGCTCCACTTCGGGCCGTCTGATGCCGGAGTTCTACCTGCGTGAGCGTTTTGGTGCTGCGCCTAAAGCGATCTTCGACCGTGTTGGCTTCTCCGGCGATCACAGCCGTACCATTGCTCAGGTGCAGGCCGGTGCCTGGCAGGTCGGCGCAGTGAACTTTGCGGTCTGGGAGAAGGAGCTGGAAGAGGGCAAGATCGACACTTCCAAGGTGAAGGTGATCTGGACCACGCCGACCTACCCGGATTACCAGTGGACCCTGCGCGGTGATGTGAATGAGCACTTTGGTGCCGGTTTCAAGGAGAAGGTGCGCGCCGCGCTGCTGGATATGACCGATCCGGACCTGCTGGCCAGCTTCCCGCGCCAGAGCTTCGTACCGGCCGGCAATGATGATTACGGTCCGATTGAAGAGACCGCCAGGGCGATCGGTCTGCTGGACGACTGATATCGCATGAGTCAGTCTCCCGTTCTGTTCCAGCTTTCCAGCCAGTCGCTGGCCTATGGCGATCATCGGGTGCTGGACAATATCAGCCTGCAGATTTGTCGTGGCGAGAAGGTTGCCCTGCTCGGTCCCTCGGGCGCGGGCAAGACTACGCTGCTGCATCTGTTGCACCAGCAGCAGCGGGAGCAGGTGGCGCTGCAGCCGCAGTCCGGCGGGCTGGTGGATCTGCTGTCGGTGTACCAGAACATCTTCATCGGTGGGCTGGAGCGGGTCGGCACCCTGCCGGCGTTGTGGAATCTACTGCGGCCGCTTGCCGGGCACCGCCGTGCCATTGGCGAACTGGTGCAAACGCTGGGGCTGGAGGACAAGCTCTGGCAGTCGGTGGATCGGCTCTCCGGTGGGCAGCGGCAGCGCGTGGCCATCGGGCGTGCACTTTATCGTCGGCAGCCGGTATTTCTCGGTGACGAGCCGGTATCGTCAGTGGACCCGCTGCAGGCCGAGTTGCTGCTTGAGCATCTGCTCGATCAGCATGAGACGGCGGTGGTTAGCCTGCATAATCGCCAGCTGGCGCTGAATCATTTTGAACGCATCATCGTCATGCGCGAGGGGCGTATCTGCTGTGACTGTCCGGCCAGTAAGCTGTCGGAGCAGGCGCTGGACAGCTGGTATCAGCAGGATGAGGCGGCGCAGCCGGGCAGCCCGCTGCCGACGCCGGATACCTGGACGATGGCTCAGTCATGATCTCCGGCGTGTCGTTTTCGTCATCCCGTTCCAGTGCCAGAGCCCTGAACGGAGTATGTGGCCTGCTGTTGGTACTGGCGCTGCTCGCGTTGTGGGGAGCTGATCTTGCCATCTATCCGGTCGATCCCTGGCAGGAGCTGGGGCGGATAGGGCAGGGGCTGTTGCTGCCGCGCTGGGATGAGCCGATGGTGCTGCTTGAGTCGGTGGGGCAGACGGTCGCCTTTGCACTGCTGGCGGTGGCGATCTCGGCCCCCTTGGGGCTGCTGCTGGCAATGATGTTTCGCTGGCGGCTGGTGCGTATCCTCTGCGCCTCGGTACGCTCGGTGCATGAGCTGTTCTGGGGGCTGATCTTCATGCAGCTCTACGGGCTCAGCGCCACCACCGGTCTGCTGGCGATTCTGGTGCCCTTCGCCGGGGTGTTCGCCAAGGTGTTTGCCGAGATATTCGAGCAGCAGTCACGCGACCCCGCGCTGACGCTTGCCGCCGGACTGAACCCGCTCAAGCGCTATCTGTACACCCTGATTCCTCAGGCCTGGCCTGCACTGCGCAGCTATACCCGCTATCGCTTCGAGTGCGCCCTGCGCTCCAGTGCGATTCTGGGCTTTATCGGCCTGCCGACGCTGGGGTTTCATCTGGAAACCGCGTTCAAGCAGGGGCAGTACGCCGAGGCGGGGGCACTGCTCTGGGCATTTTTGTTGCTGATCGCGACCATCCGCTTCTGGGTGCGGCCGCGTTTGATTCCGCTTTATCTGCTGCTGGCGGTCTGGCTGCTGCCGGAGACGATCGGCTTCAGTAACAGCGGCTATTTCTGGCAGTTCATCAGTCAGGATATCTGGCCCCGTGCGTTGCGTGAAGGAGACCTCGCTGGCGCATGGGCGTGGTATGGGCGGATGTTCAGCGAGCAGGTCTGGCCCGGCCTGGTACAGACGCTACTGCTGACCCAGATCGCCCTGGTGCTGACCGGCATCATTATTCTGCTGGTCTACCCGTTGGCCACCCGTTCGATGGCGGGGAAGGTGATGCGCTGGCCGGGGCGTTTCCTGCTGCTGGTGTTGCGCTCGACTCCGGAGATGATCCTCGCGTTCGTGTTCATGCTGCTGTGCGGTCCTTCGGGGTTGCCGGCGGTGCTGGCGCTGGCGCTGCACAACGGCGGCCTGATCGCCTTTCTGGTCGCCAATGCCAGTGATGCCGAACGGGGTTCGCGGCTGGCGCGACCGGATGAGCCCAGGGGGCTGCTGCGCTTCGCCTATATCGAAACGCCGCGGCGCTTCCCGGCGATGCTGGCGTTCCTGTTCTATCGTTGGGAGGTGATCCTGCGAGAAAGTGCCATCATGGGGATACTGGGTATCGCCACACTGGGGTTCTATATCGACTCGGCATTTGAGGAGATTCGTTATGACCGCGCCTTTCTGTTGATTGCGGTCACGGCACTGTTGAATGTGCTGGTCGATAGCCTGTCCCGTCGCATGCGCCGGCTGGCACAGGTCGAGTCGGCCCGGCAGCCGGGTACGGGTGCCCCAATTTCATGTTTGCAAGGGAGTCAGTAATGGAAGAGTCGGTCAAGCAGGAGCTGGTCCAGTTCCAGGAGATCTACAACCTGGTAGTGGAGTTTTTCGTCAACTACAGTTTCCAGATCATCGGGGCATTGATCATCCTGATGCTGGGACTTTTGGTGGCGGGCAAGGTATCCAACTGGTCATTGGCGCTGATGCAGCGGCACAATCTGGATGTCACGCTGAGCCGCTTCATTGCCAGCTGTGTCAGGATACTGATTGTCGCCATGGTAGCGATCGTGGCGCTGGGCAAGCTGGGCATCAGTGTGACGCCACTCATCGCCATGATCGGTGCCGTCGGCCTGGGTGCCGGACTGGCGATCCAGGGGCTGCTGTCCAACTACAGTGCCGGCCTGACCATCGTGCTGACGCGGCCCTATGTGGTGGGCGACACCATTCAGGTGCAGGGTGTGAGCGGGCTGGTGAAGGAGGTGCATCTGTCACATACCCTGCTGACCAACGAAGACGGTGTCGAGATCTCGATCCCCAACAAGCATGTGGTGGGCGAAATCATCCATAATTCACATGCCAATACACTGGCGGAAGTCGCCATCGATATCGCCTACAGTGCTGACCCGGAACAGGCCAGCGCGCTGCTCAAGTCGGTGCTGGCGAGCTTTGGTGACGAGATCTGCCAGGAGCCGGCGCCACAGGTTGGCATCGAGGCCTTCGGCGAGAGCGGCATCACTCTGGGGGTGCGTGTCTGGCTGCCGACCGAGCGTTACTATGACCTGCTGTATCGCGTCAACCTGGCGCTGTTCAATGCGTTGAAGGAGGCGGGCGTCGAGATTCCCTTCCCGCAGCGGGAAGTGCGGCTGCTTGACACGCCGCCGGCGGCCTAACGGCATCGACAACCACAAGAGGGCTTCTCATGACGGTGCAAGGTGCGATGTTTGAACGACGAACCGGCAACAGGCTATCGTCCCGGTCTGCTGAGGCTGTCAGCCTGTACCAGGCCGCGATCGACCTGATTCTGGGGTCTGAATCCGGCGCGGCTGAAGCGCTGGACAGGGCGCTTGAACTGGACGGGGAGTTCGCGCTGGCGGCTGCTGCCCGCTATTTCGTGGCGCAGGATGTGGGTGAGCCCGGTGCAGATGTCTTTCGAGAGCTGGCCGAGCGTTCCGTCAAGCGTGCAACCAAATGGGAACGTGAGCATGTCGAGATCCTGATCGGGTTGATCGATCGCTTTCAGGCGACCCGTGAGCGGGCGCATGCCTATATCGAAAGCTCGCCTGCTGACCTGCTGGTGGTCTCCAAACTGGCGGGTAACCTGTTTTTTTACGGTGGTTCGACCAAGCTGGAGACTGTGCTGAATATCTTCGAGTCCGTTGAGGCGGCGCTCAAGGATGACTGGGCCCTGCTGGCCCGGCTTGGCTTTGCCGCCAGTGAGGCCGGTCAGCGCGAACGTGGCCGCAAGCTTATTGAACGTGCACTGGATATGCGTCCGCAGGCGCTTTACTCCATTCATGCGCTGGCGCATCTGTTGCACGATGAAGGCGCGGCCGAAGAGTCGGCGCAGTTGCTTCAGGACTGGCTTGGCCGATATGGCGACGGGGCTCGGGAAGGGCAGATGTATGGGCATGTCCAGTGGCACCTGGCCCTGTCTGAATGGCAAGCGGGCGAGCGTGATGCCGCGATGCAGCGATACCTGACCTACTGCGCGCCTGCCACGACTACATGCGGCCCCGTGCTGACACTGGCCGATTGCGGTGGCTTTTTGCTGCGGGATTACCTGAAAAGCGGTCAGGCGAACCCCTTGACGCCGGATGTGGTCAGGCAGATCGAGCAGGTCTGGTCGATGATCGGTCATCCGTTTATCGCACTGCATGTGGCGGGGCTGTATGCGTCAGCCGGTGATGCTGCCGCGCTTGAGCAGTGTCAGGATGTAATCTCGGCCAAGCCGGAAGGTGCCGATCGCGACTTGGCGCTGGCGCTGGTGTCGGCTCTTCGGGATTATGTCGGGGCGGATTACCCGCGTGCCGCAAAGACGCTCTCGGGGCTTTCCAGGGCTGCGCGTATCAGTATCGGGGGCAGCCATGTGGAGCGCATCCTTGTCGAGTTGCTGGAGCAGCGTTGTAACGAATATGCGATAACGGGCTGATCGGCAGAAGACTTCAAGTGGGCGGGCAATGCTCGATACCATGTCGCCCGTTTCGACCGGCCGGAAAGCAAACTGAATACACTATCAAGACGATTTGAGGAAAAAATGAGTCTGAACTGGAATATGAGCGAGGGTGAAAACCCCTTCGCAGCGGAACAGCAAGGGGCGGCTGTCTGCCGTTTTCACTATGCGGAATCCCCGGCCTCTGAGGATAGGGCGCTTAAGGATGACATGGAAGAGGCGCTGGAGAAGGCGATGGCCCTGCTTAATGCCAATGTCAAAAACGAGTCGCGCTATTTTCTGGTTGAGTGGGATCGGGCGAATGCGGTGCTACGGCTGGCAGTAACCGATGATCGCAAGCAACAGGATGCGGCTGATGTCGTGACCTGCCGCTTTACGTCGTTGCATCAGCGGTTGCAGACGGAAGATGAATCCGCTGCAGAAGCCTGCTCGGACAAGATCAATTTTTACGCCAAGGATTACCTGTCCACCTGTACCGGGTTTATGGACTACTCGCTGGTCGCGATGTACACGGACGGCGCTCGTAACGAAGCGTGCATGCTGTGAAGTGAAGAGATATGCCTGGCCGGTTGCAATGCCGGTGCAGTCATATTGGTATCGGTGCAAGCATAAAAAAACGGGCCGCAGGGGCCCGTTCTTTTTGTCAGTAACTAAGCGTAAGACTTAGATAGCGACGATGTTCTCAGCCTGAGGACCTTTCTGGCCCTGAGTCACTGTGAACTCAACCTTCTGGCCTTCTTCCAGGGTTTTGAAACCGCTGCCGGAGATGGCGCTGAAGTGAGCGAATACGTCAGGACCGTTTTCCTGAGCGATGAAACCGAAACCTTTAGTTTCGTTGAACCATTTAACTGTGCCGGTAGTAGTAGACATAATAATTAACTCGATCTGAGTGAAATTTTTAACCCCGAGGCGTCTTTGCCAGTGAGGTCAGGTAATGCTTAGGTAATGTTGGTACTTATGAAAACAGAACGAGGTACTTACTTTTAGGCAGGACGTCGAAATGGTGCATAAATGCTTGTGTTACTCTTAAGCCTGTTCAGAATACAGCAGTTATCCGTCGCGTCAAAGCTTTATTTAATGTTTTTTATTGTGAGGCGAGCCACGGGACGGGCCTGTAGCGATCGCGGGTCGGGCGTAACGGGGCAGGGGACGTTGGGATGCCAGCAGAAACGGAGATCCTGGAATCCCCGTTTCTTCAGGTATCAGCCCTTTTCCGGCAGGGTGACGTTCAACTCCAGGATGGAGCAGTCTTCGTCCAGGTTGATCTGGATGTCGTCGGTGGATACATCAACATACTTGGCGATGACCGCCAGAATCTCCTGCTGCATCTGAGGCAGGTAGTCCGGTTGGGTGCGCTGGTTGCGCTCGTAGGCCACCAGGACCTGCAGGCGCTCCTTGGCAACGCTGGCCGAGGTTTGCTGCTTCGATCGAAAATAACTCAGAATACCCATTAGCCCTTCCGTCCAAATACCCGGCTCAGGAAGCCTTTGCGCTCCACATTCAGGAAACGATGTTCACGGTCTTCGCCCAGAAAGCGGGCGATAGCGTCGTCATAGGCCTGACCGGCGTCGCTGTCGCCATCCATGATGACCGGGACGCCCTGGTTAGAGGCCTTGAGTACGGCTTCAGACTCGGGAATCACGCCCAGCAGCGGGATCGCCAGAATCTCCTTGACGTCATCGACGCTCAGCATCTCGCCGGCATCCACGCGGCTCGGACTATAGCGGGTCAGCAGCAGGTGCTCCTTGACCGTTTCACCCTGTTCCGCCTTGCGCGACTTGCTTTGCAGCACGCCGAGGATACGGTCGGAGTCGCGGACCGAGCTGACTTCGGGGTTAGTGACGACAACGGCCGTGTCGGCAAAGTAGAGGGCCAGCTGGGCGCCCTTTTCGATGCCGGCCGGGGAGTCGCAGACGATATAGTCGAAACTTTCAGCCAGTTCGTTGAGCACCGCTTCAACGCCTTCAACACTCAGGGCATCCTTGTCGCGGGTCTGGGAGGCCGGCAGGATGTAGAGGTTTTCGGTGCGCTTGTCACGGATCAGCGCCTGGTTCAGCGTCGCTTCCTTGTTGATGACGTTGACGAAATCATAGACCACACGGCGCTCACAGCCCATGATCAGGTCCAGGTTGCGCAGGCCCACGTCAAAGTCGATAAGGACGGTTTTGAACCCTCTCAGGGCCAGACCGGTACCGATCGCGGCGCTGCTGGTGGTTTTGCCAACACCCCCCTTACCGGAAGTGACAACGATTATTTCAGCCATGCATCTGTATCCATCAATCTGAAGAAGCGGTTAATTAAAGTGAAACTGTATCCAGTCGCGAGCCGCGTAGCAATGCCTGAATGGGCTGTTGCCAGCACTCGGCGTGCAGGTCTTCGCTGGTCTTGAAGTACCCGGCGATGGAGATCAGTTCGGCCTCCATCGACTGGCAGAATATGCGCGCATCGGTATTGCCGTTGACGCCCGCCATGGCGCGTCCTCGCAGGGGACCGTAGACGTGAATATGGCCGTCGGCCATCACCTCTGCGCCAGCACTGACCGGGGCCAGAATAACCAGATCGCTGCCGCGGGCGTAGACCTGCTGACCGGAGCGCACCGGGGTGGTGATCACCTTGGCGGCAGCCGTCGCGGGTTGAGGGGCAGGTGCTGGTTCGGCCGGCTCGGGAGCGGTTTTTGCCGGTTCACTGTCCCTGGTACTACGACGCTGATGACTGAAATCGGCCAGCTGCAGAGTAGTGCAGAGCTCGGTGGCACTCTCCGGCGCCGCCTTGAGGCCAACCGGCACCAGTGACAGTTCGCGGCACAGGGCCAGCAGTGACTGCAGCGCTTCAAGGGTGGGCGCTGAAGGCAGTTGTTGCAGGTTCAGGATCACCGGCATGTTACTGAACAGCATGGGAACCCTGGCGGCATGGGCGGCCAGTTGCGGCTTCAGCAGCTGGGTATCGCTGGTGGTCAGAATCAGTTCGTTCAGCGCCGCACGGGTACTCTTGAACTGAAAACAGCGGGTCTCGGATTCCTGGTTCACGGCTTGGGCCATCGGAGTTGTCTTGCTCACGGTAAGTCCTTGTGGCTGAACTTCCTGAAAGTTGTTTGGGGCTAACCATATCATGTAACGGCGGGACGCTGACAGGCGTCATCAGGCGCGGCTCAGTTTTTTGATCCCGGTCATTGTAGTACACTGCGCCATCTTTTTTGAACGGGAGCTGAAGTCACCATGAAAGCTGTTCGCTGGGTTCTGGGTCTGATCGTCATGGGCCTGCACTATCTGACACTGCCACGCCGCGGCAAGCGTTCGCCTCAGGCGCAACAGCAAGTGGAAGAGGCATTGAATGGCTATGCCCTCTATCAGTTGCCGACTTGTCCCTTCTGCGTCAAGGTGCGTCGTGCCATGCGTCGGTTGAACCTGCCGATCGAGCTGAGGGATGTGCGTGCCGATGGTCGTCATCGCCAGGACCTGGTCAGTGGTGGCGGCAAGATGAAAGTGCCTTGCCTGCGCATCGACCATGCTGATGGTCACAGTGAATGGATGTATGAGTCCAGCGATATCGTGGCCTTCCTGGAAGGGCGCTTCCCGTTGCAGAAGTAACTACTCATATATCCATAAGTTATCATCAAAATATTTTTTATTACCATTAAAGTGGCTATAGTGTGTCAGTATCAAGCTGTACCGCACTGGAGCCACGACGATGGATTACCTGCCGCTTTTTTTTGATCTCAGACAACGCCCCGTCCTGCTGGTGGGCGGCGGCGATGTTGCCCTGCGCAAGGCGCGCCTGCTGATCCGCGCCGGTGCCCGGATTACCCTTGTCGCCCACCATGTATTGCCTGAACTGCACGAGATGCTGGAACTGCATCAGGGTGTGGTGTTGATCGGGGAATACCATCCTGAATTGCTGGATGACAAGGTGCTGGTACTGGCTGCAACGGATGACGATTCCCTCAATGAACGGGTTCACTACGATGCCCAGGCGCGCAATGTGCCGGTCAATGTGGTGGATAATCCCAGGCTCTGTACTTTCGTGTTCCCGGCTATCGTAGACCGCTCGCCGATCGTTATCGGGATCAGCTCCGGTGGTCAGTCGCCCGTGCTGGCGCGGCTGTTGCGGGCTCGGCTTGAAACCTGGATTCCCGGCGGATACAGCCGTCTGGGGCAGCTGGTGGGGCGTTTTCGTGACCAGGTGAAGGCGCGGTTTGGCTCCGTTAACGAGCGGCGAATTTTCTGGGAGTCCGTGCTCCAGGGACAGGTGGCCGAGCGGGTCTTTGCCGGCCGGGAGACGGATGCGGAAGCCCTGCTGGAGGCGCAGATCAAGGCCGGCAATGCGTCGCACCAGACCGGTGAAGTGTATCTGGTGGGGGCGGGGCCCGGAGATCCCGAGCTGCTGACGTTCAAGGCGCTGCGATTGATGCAGCAGGCCGATGTGGTGCTGTATGACCGCCTGGTGTCGGCGGAAGTGCTGGATCTGTGCCGTCGGGATGCGGATCTGGTGTATGTCGGCAAGCAGCGTGACAATCATGCGGTGCCCCAGGAGGGAATCAACCAGCTGCTGATCGATTATGCTCGTCAGGGCAAGCGGGTGGTGCGCCTCAAGGGCGGAGATCCTTTCATCTTTGGGCGCGGCGGCGAGGAGCTGGAGCAGCTCAAGCAGGCGGGCATTCCCTTCCAGGTCGTGCCGGGCATCACGGCGGCCAGCGCCTGTTCCACGTATGCCGGTATTCCGTTGACGCACCGGGACTATGCCCAGTCGGTGAAGTTTGTGACCGGGCAGCTCAAAAACCGTACCACTGAACTCAATTATGCCGAGCTGATTCAGCCCAATCAGACCATCGTGTTCTATATGGGGCTGCACACCCTGGAGCGCCTCTGTAGCGGCCTGATTGCCCACGGCAAGCCGTCCGATACTCCGGCGGCAATCGTTTCGCGGGGGACGGCGGATGATCAGCAGGTATTGGTGGGAACGCTGGCAAGTCTGCCGAGGCTGCAGGCAGAGGCCCGGTTGCCGGCGCCGGCGATTGTCATCGTGGGGGAGGTAGTTCAGCTGCAGTCGCAGCTGTCCTGGTTTGGCAGGGAGAGCTCACCGGCCAGTGCATGACCGGTGAGCCTGTGCTCAGTGCAGGGTATGTCCGACCAGATAGCTGCCGGCGAAGCCGACGCCGTAGGCGATCAGGATGATGCCCGAATAGCGCATGAAACTGATGAAGGTGATCGCTTCAACTTTGCTCATGGCGACGATGCCGGCGGCTGAGCCGATGACCAGCAGTGAACCGCCGACGCCGACGGCGTAGGTCAGGGTCAGCCAGCTGGCGGCATCCATGCCGATATCGGATTTCAGCAGGGCGGCCGTCAGCGGCACGTTGTCCACCAGTGAGGAGAGCAGGCCCATGGCGAAATTGGCTCCGGTTGTCGGCAGCACCTCGTAGATACGCACCAGTGAATCCAGCACGCCGATCTCCTTCATCATGCCTACCAGCAGTAGGATGCCGAGGAAGAACAGCAGGGTATCGAACTCAATCACGCGGATATAGTCGAGCAGGTTCTCGCGCTCGTCATCCTTGTAGCAGAGTCGCCCGACCAGAAACATGATCGACAGGCCGAACAGGAAGGTCAGCAGTGGCGGAACCGAGGCGATGATGTTGAGAATGATGGTGGAGATGATGGTCAGCAGGAAGATGAAGGCGATCATCATGCCTACCTTGTCGTCCCGGCGAGGGCTGGGGCTGATGACGACCTCGCCCTTGAGTTTCATGGACAGCAGGCCTGCCAGCAGCATGACGCTGGCCAGGGCCGGCAGACTGAGCCAAAGCAGATCATCGATAGCGACCTTTTTCTGCATGAAGATCATCAGCGTGGTGACATCACCGGTGATCAGGGCGACGCCTCCCGAGTTGACCGCAAAGACGACCAGAACCGCAAAACGAACCGTTTTCTTCGCGTCCATTTTCAGAGACAGAACCAGCGCAATGGAGATCAGCGTGGCGGTAATATTGTCCGATAGTGACGAGAAGAAGAAGGCGAAGCCCGCTACCAGGAACATCAGCTTGCGTTCGCTGAGCCGTTTGGGGAGCACCTTGTAGATCAGTGTTTCGATCAGGCCCTGATGGTTAAGAAAAGCCACGAAGGTCATGGCGGCCATCAGGAACAGCCACAGGCTGGCGATCTCGAGAATATTCTCGTTAAGCTTTTCCTGAATCAGGTGGCTGTCAGTGCCGAGAGGCGGGAAGAGAAACAGTAGTAACCAGGCAAGGGTGCCGAGGAAGAGCGTCGTTTTCGCCTTATTGATGTGAATCACATCTTCCAGCACGATCATCAGGAAGGCGAGCCCTGCGATCGTGAGTAATAGCGTTTGCATCGGTCTGACCGAGCCCCCAGAATTGTTGGAAAGCAGAATTTTACGCCTCTGCTGCCAACAGTTACAGGGGCTTAAAGGGAGATGGTACTAAAACAGTGGAAAAGTACTGGTCGGTTTACATGCTCAGGTGTGCCGATGGCAGCCTCTATACCGGGGTAACCACGGATACGGCTCGTCGTCTGGCCGAACACAATGGCACGGGTGCCGGCAAAGGCGCCCGTTACACCCGTGTGCGGCGTCCGGTGGAGCTGGTCTGGCAGGAGGCGGGGCATGATCGCAGTTCGGCACTCAGGCGTGAGTACGCACTGAAACAGATGCGCAAATCTGACAAGGAACAACTGATCAGAATTTATTCGTATCAATTCTGCGACAGTTAATATAGGATGGCACTGAAACGATTGTTTAGCGCAGGTTTTGGTTCAGTATGTTTAAGATCAAACGGCTCAAACTGTTCCCGACCAGCAGCCATCCTCAAGGTCGAGGTGTCTTGCCCTGGTATGAACAGATTGGAGAGAAAGTCTTTCGCAGTTACGGCCACCCGGACGGGGTTTCAAATAGCGCCGAGTTTATCGTGCAGCAGGGCAAGCTGATCCCCTTGCAGCGGCGTAATGAGGAGCTGCCGGGAGCGCCCTGGTATGTTGAGCGGGATAAGCGTTTTTATCCGGGCTACGGCCATCCCGAAGGGGATAGCCGCCTGCCCTGGTTTGAAGTGCGCGACTGATCCGCGATTGATCAGAGTTCCACGCGAACCGTTTGTGCGCACTGGCGTGCTTTTTCACGGGCGTCGTCGGTATCCTCGCCCCGCGCCAGAGCAACCCCCATGCGACGGCGGCCATGGATTTCGGGCTTGCCGAACAGGCGAAGATCGGTATCGGGGGCAGCCAGCGCTGCCTGCAGGTGGCCGAAGCTGGTTTGCGTAGATTCGCCGGTTGGCAGGATCACCGCCGAGGCGGAGGGGCCGTGCTGGCGAATCAGCGGGATTGGCAGGTTCAGGATGGCTCGGGCGTGCAGGGCAAATTCCGACAGATCCTGAGAGATCAGCGTTACCATGCCGGTGTCATGCGGACGGGGTGACACTTCGCTGAAAATGACCTCGTCACCTCGGACAAACAGTTCCACACCGAACAGGCCGTGGCCGCCCAGTGCGTGGGTGACCTTCTCGGCGATCTTCTGGGCGGCCTGGCGGGCCGCCGGGCTCATCACTTGCGGCTGCCAGGATTCGCGGTAATCCCCGTCTACCTGGATATGACCGATCGGCTCACAGAAGCTGGTGCCGCCGATATGACGTACGGTCAGCAGGGTGATCTCGTAGTCGAACTCGACAAAGCCTTCGACGATGACGCGGCCACCGCCAGCGCGACCTCCTTCCTGAGCATATTCCCATGCGGCCTCGATCTGGTCCGCCTGCTTGATGGTGCTCTGTCCCTTGCCGGAAGAGCTCATGATCGGCTTGACCACGCAGGGCATGCCGATTGCGTCCACGGCCTGTTTGAACTCATCCAGGTCGCCGGCAAAGCGGTAGGGGGAGGTGTTCAGGCCCAGTTCTTCGGCGGCCAGGCGGCGGATGCCTTCGCGGTTCATGGTGAGTTGGGTGGCGCGTGCGGTGGGGATGACCGTGAAGCCTTCCTCTTCGAGTTCGGCCAGGGTATCCGTGGCGATCGCTTCGATTTCAGGCACGATATAGTGCGGTTTTTCCTGCTCAATGACGGCACGCAGGGCATCACCATCCAGCATGGAGATTACGTGGGAGCGATGGGCGACCTGCATGGCGGGAGAGTTGGCATAGCGGTCGACGACGATTACCTCAACCCCCAGTCGTTGCAGTTCGATAACAACTTCCTTGCCCAGTTCGCCGCCGCCACACATGAGGACGCGGGTCGCGCTGGCTGAAAGAGGTGTGCCCAGTGTAGTCATGGCCCGTCAGCTCCAAATTGAAAATGTTTCACGCATTATAGGGCTGTGCGGGCGGTAAAGGCCACCGGGCTGGCTATACTGGGGTGGTAAACGGTGTTCTTCGCTCCATACCCTCAGGTATGGTCTTGAAAGGGCCCAGTCGGCCCGGTCAGGCTGCCCATTTTGGGCAGCCTTTTTTACGCCTGTTGTTGCCGCGCCGCCGGCATGGGGGCAATGTTGCAAGTGGCAGGCCAGGATGAGTCGGCGGGGGCAGAAACAGTCAGGCCAGGCACCACCCGAGGTAGTGCCTGGCCTGAAAGGGTATCAGCAATGGCTGACGGGATCAGTGGCGCGGCTGGCGGCGTACCGGGGCCTTGCCACGCGGGCGGCGCTGGGCGCCGTTTCCGTTCTCCTGCCAGGGGCGGATATCCAGGCGCTGACCACACACGCGGGCGCGCTTCAGGGTCTGCAGCTGGCCCTGCTCCAGTCCGGCCGGCAGGTCGACACAGCTGAATTCGTCAGCGATGTTGATGCGACCGATCAGGCGGCTTTCAATGCCGGCTTCGTTGGCGATGGCGCCGACGATGTTACCCGGCTTGACGCCGTGCAGGTGGCCGACACCGATCCAGTAGCGCTCCATGCCGTCGGATACCGGCTCGTTGCGCTGATTGCGGCGCGGACGCTCGCCACGTTCACCACGATCCTGGCGTTCACGCGGTGCCGGACGGGTGTTGGGATCGGGCTCGTTCTCGTTCATCCACAGCGGCTTGTCGCTGTGCATCAGCGCGATGGTGGCGGCCACCAGCTGCTCGGCGCTCAGCTCGGAGCTTTCCTGCAGCTTGCTGATCAGCGGCATGTACTCGTCCAGGTTGGCCTTTTCGGCAGCGGCCAGGATCTGGGCCTGCAGGCGTTCGGCGCGCAGGACGTTGATCTCCTTGGCGGTCGGCAGCTTCAGGGTTTCCAGCGGCTGACGAGTCGTGCGCTCGATCTGCTTCAGCAGGCGCTGTTCACGCGGGGCTACGAACAGGATGGCGTCACCCTGGCGACCGGCGCGACCGGTACGGCCGATACGGTGGATGTAGGATTCGGTGTCATACGGGATGTCGTAGTTGACCACGTGACTGATGCGTTCCACGTCCAGGCCGCGGGCGACGACGTCGGTGGCGATCACCACGTCCAGCTCACCCTTCTTCAGCTTGCTGACGATGCGTTCACGTTGCACTTGGGCGATATCGCCGTGCAGGGCGGCAGCCGGGAAGCCGGCCTGGTTCAGCTCTTCCGCCAGGGTTTCGGTGGCGGTCTTGGTGCGCACGAACACCAGCGCGGCTTCATGTTCGTGCAGCTCCAGGATGCGGGTCAGTGCCTGGGTCTTGCTCATGCCGCGTACCACCCAGGCACGCTGGCGAATGGTGCTGGCGGTAGCGGTCTGCGCCTGAATCTTGATGACTGCCGGGTCCTGCAGATAGTTTTCGGCGATGTGACGGATTGCCTGCGGCATGGTGGCCGAGAACAGGGCTATCTGACGCTGGGCCGGGGTGTGCTGCAGGATCCACTCGACATCATCGATGAAGCCCATGCGCAGCATTTCGTCGGCTTCGTCCAGTACCAGGGCCTGCAGACGATCCAGTTGCAGGGTGCCGCGACGGATATGGTCCATGACGCGGCCTGGGGTGCCGATGATCACCTGGGCACCACGGCGCAGGCCTCGGATCTGGCTGTCATATCCCTGGCCACCGTAGATCGACAGGGTGCGCAGCCCCGGCAGGTGCTTGGAGTATTTCTCACAGGCGGTCGCCACCTGCAGTGCCAGTTCTCGGGTCGGTGCCAGAATCAGCAGTTGCGGGTGGGTCGCGGCGGTATCGATGCGCTGCAGCAGCGGCAGTGCGAATGCAGCGGTTTTACCGGTACCGGTTTGAGCCATGCCCAGCAGGTCCTGTCCTTCAAGCAGTGGCGGGATACTCCGGGCCTGGATCGGCGAGGGAGTCTCGTAACCAACGTCGGTCAGTGCATTAAGAATAGGGGCGGACAGTCCCAAATCGCCAAAGTTGGCGGGGCTGGTATCAGTGTTGGACATGCTGTGAGTATTACCTGGGTCTTAAGAGGAGGAGAAAGGCTGCCTACACTTTGACCAGGAACAATACTGATCGGGAGCAACACTTTCTTAAAATAAGGACCCAAGTATACGCGCCTTGGTTGACGGCGTCCACATAAAGCGCTGTGGCGCAGGGGTCACTGAGCCCTGGACTGGATAAAGTGATTATAGATATCGATCAGCTCATTCTCGCTGAAACGGACGATGACCAGTTGCTGACCGGGATTAATCACATTCGGGTTGCGGCCCAGCAGCCCCTGTCGGTAGTTGAATACCCAGGTCTCTTCCACCTTGCGCTTGAGCAAGTGGCCCAGCCATGAGCTGCGCTGATCAGAGAGGGGTTCATCGGCATCTTCGGGAATATGGACGCTGAGCAGGCGGGAGCGATCTTCGATGCGAACCCCCCGGGTGAAGGTTTCGATCAGGCCCTGGTGGATGATGCCCCATAGCCCCTGCTGGTCCGAGTTGCGCACTGAATGAACATAGAAGATCTCGTCGGCCGCCTGGTCGGGGTTGTTGAGCAGTTCCTGAAGGCGCAGGCGGTCCTGTCCGGTCAGCAGCGGTGACGGGTCGGTGATGCCGTCGCGGGCATCAGGATTCGTCGGCAGGTCAACGGCAAAGCTGGTAGCGCTATCTGCACCGGCTTCATCCAGTGCAACGGGCTGTTGGGTCTGACTATCCGGCTGTGGCAGTTGCAGTAACTGGCTGCCGGTCACGAAGTGATCCGCGTCAGCGACATCAAGGGTCTCTTCAGCGGCCTGTTGAGTCAGGCTTTTGATATGCTGGCGCGCCTCCTGTCGGCTGCTTTCGGATACCGGCGTCGGGGATGGGGTGTTCAGTGGTGCCTGTTCAGGCGCAATGAACAGGTAAATGGCCAGAGCGGCGACAATCACGGTGAGCAGTAAAATCAGTCGTTGCATCGAGGCGCTACCTGAATGGTTGAGGGCTATGGATACCTTAGATGAGAACTCCGCAGGCGAAAAGCGTTCAATTCAATCAGTACGAATGCCAAAATGGCTGCGTAGACGTTGTATGACTGTTGCACCGGGAGAGCAAAATGCGATCTGACAAAGATACCGATTTCAGTACCTTGATGCAGGCCGAAGGGGTTCGGCGCAATCCCAGGGCCCGGCCGGTTGAGGAATCCGTATCGCGTCGACCTCTCAAGGCAGATCCGGGTAAAAGCATTCGTCGGCGTCTGGCGCAGGGGTCGCCCGAGGGGTTGACGCTGAATCCGGTGGCATGGCTGCATCCGGCTGACCCGATCAGCTGGAAGCGTGATGGCGTTCAGGACGGCGTTTTTCGCAACCTGCGTCTGGGTCGCTACAACACCGATGCCTGCCTTAATCTGCAGCATTGTACGCTGGCCCAGTCCCGTGATGAAGTGGCGAGCTTTGTGCGACAGAGCTGTGAACTGAACATCCGTACCGTGCTGATACAGCATGGCCGCAGCAATCGCCCGGATGGTCATGGCAACCAGCTGAAAACCTATCTCAACGAATGGCTGCCGCTGCTGGATCAGGTGCTGGCGTTCCATTCCGCCCAACCTCAGCATGGTGGTACCGGAGCGATCTATGTGATGCTGCGCAAGAGCGAGCAGGCGCGCCAGGATAACTGGGAGAAACACCAGAAACGCCGCTGATGCAAGGTGTCGCGCAGGATGCCATTGCGTGCCAATTGCATTGCACTATAAAAGCCGCTTTACTGAAGCGGAAAAAGGGTAAAGGAAAGACCTATTATGGACTCGGTGTTCGTCGAGCAGTTGAAACGCATCCGCTATCTGACCGCCTTCCTGTTATCGTTGAACGTGGTGGCGCTGGCGCTGGCGGCAGCCAACGGTTCCAGTGTGGCGCTTGTGGTGCTCCTGATTGCGCTGTTGCTGGCCACAACGCTGTTAATGGTGGTTCTGCGCAGTCGCAGCATGACCTGGGCGGTTACGCGGGCTCAGGAGCCGGTCTTGGCACTGGACCCGAATACGGGGATTGCTACCGAAAGCTGGTATCGGCACATGCTGGCGCTGGAGTGTCGGCGTTCAGTCCGCGAGTTCGCACCGCTGACCGTATTGCGTATTCACCTTGGTGAGCAGGTGAAGCGTGAGCACCTGCTGGAGCTGGTGCGGGTACTCGGTGAAGAGTTCTCACGCCCCGGTGATCTGATCGGCTGGGAGCCTGGGCAGGTGATCGGTGCGGTGCTGCCGTCCACCAATGAGAACGCCCGCATATTGGTCGAGCGCTGTTATGCGCGGATTCAGGCACACGAGCTGACCGCGGCGGTACCCTTGCGTATCCTGGCCAAGACTTTCCAGCCACGGGGTGATCTCAGTCTTGGCAAGGTGCAGCAGCAGCTGGATCAGATGCTGCAAGAGTCCCGGCAGCACAAGCCGGGCATCTTCTTTCAGGCCGAAGAGAGCAGTGAACCGGCCGGTCCCGGCATGATGTACAACAATCAATGAGCACATCCTCCCTGGCGCAGCTGCACCGTCAGCTGCGCCTCTCCCGTCAGCGCATGCTGATCTGGGTATGTGGCGATGAAGGCTGGTGTCGTGAACAGCTTGCCGGTCCCCTGTCGGCCTGGCTGCAGGGGCAGGGCGTGCTGGTGGGCGATCAGGCTGCAGCGGGTTTGTCCCCGGTCAGTGCGCGCCGGGTGACGGAACTGCTGGGCCAGACGCTCGATTTTGCCGTGCTGGATGCCTTTGCCGGTTTCAATCCCAATACTTTCGGCCAGCTTTGCGGCACGGTGGACGGTGGTGGCTGCGTTGTGCTGCTGACCCCGCCGGCCCGTGAATGGGGCTGCTATGCCGATCCCGAATATGCTTCTCTCTGTGTTGAACCCTATCGGCCCGAACAGCTGCGCGGCTACTACCTCTCCCATCTGATACAGGTGCTCAGCGCGTCCGATCAGCGAGTGCATTGGACGCAGGGGCAGGAGCCGTTTATTCCGGCGCTGCCTCCCGTCGAGTGCGTGCCCGAAGTTGACGCCCCCTGTCGCAGTGCTGACCAGATGGAGGCGGTAACGTTGATCCTTAAAACCGCCAGCAAGCGGCAGCCGCCGCTGGTGCTCAGTGCCGACCGTGGACGGGGCAAGAGTGCGGCCCTGGGGATTGCGGCCGCTCAATTGCTGCAGGAGGGCAAGACACTGGTGGTGACGGCGTTTTCCCGAGGGGCGATTGCCTCCCTGCTGGAGCGGGTTGAGGCGCTGGCCCCCGAGCATGCTCATCGCTTGATTTACGCCCGTCCCGACGCGCTCTTGCATACAGAGTTGGCCGCGGATCTATTGCTGGTGGATGAGGCGGCGGCGATCCCGACACCGCTGTTGCTGCGACTGCTGGAAGCCTTCCCAAAAGCGGTTTTTGCGACCACCCTGCATGGTTACGAGGGTAATGGTCAGGGGTTTGCGCTGCGTTTCATGCAGCAGCTGCGCAGTCGTTACCCGCGCTGTCGAGAATACCGGCTGAATGCTCCGATTCGCTGGGCAGCCCCCGATCCCCTGGAGCAACTGAGCAACCGCATGCTGTTGCTGGATGTGGATGCCGGTGATCCGGGAGGCATGGAATCAAGCCTGGAGATCCTGCGTATTGGTCAGGCTGAGTTGGCACAGGATGTTGCACTGTTGCGCAGCCTCTTCGGGCTGCTGGTGCTGGCACACTACCGCACGACGCCGGGTGACCTGCGCATTCTGCTGGACAGTCCGAATGTGCGGATCTATCTGGCACGGGCGGGGGGGATACCCCTGGGCTGTGCGTTATTGGCCGAAGAGGGGCCCTTGTCGAACGAGCTGGCACAGGCCGTTTGGGAAGGGCGTCGGCGGCCCCGAGGGCATCTGTTGCCACAGACGCTGATTGCGCAGGAAGGCTGGCTGGAAGCCGCGCCCTGGCGGTCACTGCGCATTGTGCGCATCGCCGTACATCCTGACGCTCAGCAGAAAGGGATCGGCAGCCGATTGCTGCAGTGGATCGAGCAGGATGTACAGGCCGAACGGATCGACTATCTGGGGGCCAGCTTTGCGGCCAGTGATGAGCTGCTGCGGTTCTGGCAGGGTAACGGCTTTGTGCCGTTGCGTCTGGGTGAGCAGCGAGACCCCGTGGCCGGAACCCATGCGTTGCTGGTGCTCAAGCCGCTGACGGCGAGGGTTCAGAGCTGGCTGCCGCAGGCGCGGGACTGGTATAGGCGCAGTCTGCTGCAGCGTTTGCCGGGGGGGCTGAAAGACCTGGAAGCGGAACGGCTTCCGGCCCTGTTGTGCGAACCGGTCGACTCGCTGCCGTTGTCGCCCATGATTATCCGGCGTCTGCGCGGCTTTGCCGACGCCCAGCGCAGCCTGGAGAGCAGCCTGTTGCCGCTGAGCGAACTGCTTGAAGCCAGTGTGCACCGCTGGGATGCCTGGCAGTTGTCGGTAACGGATCAGCGCCTGATGTGCGATCGCATTCTGCGCCAGCTGCCCTCTGCGGCGGTTTGCGAACCCGCCGGCAAGCGGGCGCAGCTGGAACGGCTGCGCCGACTGTGTGCTCTGCTGATGACTAATCTCGCTGCAGAATCACCATCAGCCCTTCGATGCTGATGGCGTTTTCCAGTCGCAGCGGGAAGGGCTCCAGCAGACGTACCAAGAGGCCGTGTCGGGCCGCCAGGGTTTCGATATGGCGGGGACTGTGACGGTAGCGCCCGGACGGATGCAGGCTGACATCCTCATCATGCTCGCTGCGCTCCACCGTGAAGGCAAAGAAGCCGCCAGGCTTGAGTACCCCGGGCAGGGCTGCAATCACCGGCTGCAGGCTGCCGGTGTAGATCAGGACGTCGGTTGCCGTAATCAGTTGAACCGGTTTCAGCGTGGAAAGATAATCCAGCAGGGCGCTGCAGCTCAATGAATTGTACACATCCTTGCTGGCGGCCAGCTGGAGCATCCGCGGTGACAGGTCGCAGCCGCTCAGATGGGCGATCGGCAACTGTTTGTGCAGCTCAACTCCGCACAGGCCGGTACCGCAGCCGAGGTCGACCGCATCAATGGGAGTGTCCGGTTTAATCAGGCCTGCCAGGTGACGGCACAAGCGTTCCGGCGCGTTGTAGTCCAATCGACCCTGCAAGCGGTCTTCAAACTGATCGGCATGGGTGTCATACAGGTTGCGCACGTACTCCGAGGGTGCTTCGGGGGTACATTGGCCCTGGGCGGCATCCAGCATGTGGCGAATGCTCAGATTGTCAGGTTCGGCCAGGGCCGCCTCCTGGTACAGCGGTGTAGCCGCTTCGGCGAAGCCCTCTTCGGCGATATATTCGGCCAGTTGAATCAGGCGCTCGGGGCGCGCGCCAGCTGCCTTCCAGTTGGCAATGGCCGCCTGGCTGTTACCAAGCAGGCAGAGGTTCAACGTCCGTTCAGACTCAACTTCTACACTGGCAGTCAGTCTGGCCAGAATGTCGAGGGCTTTTTCGTGCTGGCCCAGATGGCGAACGGCCACGGCATGACCAAGCTGGGCTTCAGCGTTATGAGTCAGGTCCGGGTAGGCTTGCAGGTGGTCGACGATGTCGTGCCAGCGCTGCAGCTGCTCCAGCAACCCCAGCAGGTTCAGGTGGAAAGCGACCTCCTGTGGCTGGAGTTGCAGGGCCGTCTGGCAGGCGTCGATAGCCTGCTCCCGTCTGTTTCTGGCTTGAAGTACCAGTGCCAGGTTGTTCAGGGCCTGGGCCTTGAAACGCGGGGCGGGGTTTAGTCTGGCGGCTTTGGTCAGTTCCTTGGTGGCGCCGAGCAGGTTGCCGGCCTTGAACTGGACCAGTCCGAATAGATGGCGAGCGTTGAAATCATCGGGCCGTTGGGCTAGATGTTGCTGGCAGATGGCGCGAGCAGCGCTAAAGGCGCCCTGGTTCATCAGCGCGAGTGCTTCGTTAAGGCTGGGTACTGACATGATGGACTCATCGAACATAACACGAAAACAGGGAGATACTAGTCAAGCCGAGCTCAAATGCCAATGCCAGGCGAAACTGAAACTCCCGAATCAACAGAGGAAGGTTTGATATGAAAGCACCGATTATCGGGCTGGCGCTGAGCCTGCTGGCAATGCCGGTAATGGCAGAGAAGCCGGAATGGGTCGGTCAGCCGAAAGAAATGCGGGACACATCACCGGTGAAGGCTGACCTGCGTGAGGATCGGGAACGCGATCGGCGTGAAGTGCGGGACCGGGATGAGCGTTATGACCGCGATGATCGCTATCGTGACACGCGCGACCGGGATGAAGACCGCTTTCTGCCGCTGAGTGACCGTGAGCGCCGTCAGTTGCGTGACCTGGTGCTGGAAGAACACTACGGTCTGCAACCGGAAGGCGGAAAATACAAGTCATTGCCGCCAGGGTTGCAGAAAAAACTGGCACGAGGGGGAGAGTTGCCGCCGGGCTGGCAGGACAAGGTGCGTCGAGGCGAAGTGCTGGATGACGACCTGTACCGTTATGCCGATCGCCTGCCGCGCCGGTATCTGGAGCGACTGGGGCATGGGTCTGAAGCGGCTGAGCTGATTGTGCTGGGTGATCGGATCGTGCGTGTCGCTGAAGGGCGGGGAACCGTGCTGGATGTGATTGAATTGACCGACAAGGCACTGGATATGTTGGGTAACTGAGCGGCGCACCGCCCGGTTACCCGAGAGAGGCAGGTTATTCAGCCTGCCTTTCTCTTTTTCTCGGCCTCTTTGAGTGCTTCCTGCTGCGCCGCCAGAGCTGCCTTGGCGCTGGCTTTGAACTGCGCCGCTTCCAGGTCGTGCTTGTTGAGCAGTTTGTAGAAGTCTGTGCGGTTACGCTGGGCGATGCGCGCCGCATGAGTCACGTTGCCTTCGGTGATCTGCAGTACCTTGATCAGGTAGCGGCGTTCGAAATCGGCACGGGCCTCGTTGAAGGAGGGGATTACCCGCTCCTGATTGGTCAGTGCCTTGGAAACCAGCCCTTCAGGAATGATTGGTGAGGGGCTGAGTGCAACCACCTGTTCCATCACGTTTTCCAGCTGACGCACGTTACCGGGCCAGGCGGCCTGAGCCAGCAGGTGCAAAGCTCCTGGTGAGATGCCGCGCACCTTGCGGTTGTGTTTCTGGGCGGCCTGCGACAGGAAGTGCCGTGCCAGCAGCGGAATATCCTCCGGTCGCTCACGCAGGGGTGGCAGTTCCAGGTTGACCACGTTCAGGCGGTAGTAGAGGTCTTCACGGAACTCCTGGCTCAGCATGGCTGATTCCAGGTTGCGGTGGGTGGCCGAAATGATGCGTACATCAATTGGCACGCTCTGGGTGGAGCCTACCGGGCGGATGGTCCGTTCCTGCAGGGCGCGCAGCAGCTTGACCTGCAGGGTGATCGGCATGTCGCCGATTTCGTCCAGGAACAGGGTGCCGCCCTGAGCCGCGCGGAACAGGCCTTCGTGCTGGTTGACTGCACCGGTGAACGCGCCCTTGGTGTGACCGAACAGCTCGGATTCAAGCAGCTGTTCCGGTAAGGCGCCGCAGTTGATCGCCACGAAGGGCTGATTGCCACGTGCGCTGGCCTTGTGGATCGCCTTGGCGACCAGTTCCTTGCCACTGCCGCTGGGGCCGGTGATCAGGACGCTGACGTCAGATGCCGCCACGCGTTGCGCCTGATCCAGTACATGCTCCATACGATCGCTGTGGCTGATGATACCGGCGCGCCAGCTTTGATCCTGGCTGCGCTGCGAGTTTTTCAGTGCGGCTCGAACCGTATCCAGCAGGTGTTGCTTGTCGATCGGCTTGGACAGGAAGCCGAAGACTCCCTTTTGCGTTGCTTCCACCGCTTCAGGAATGGAACCGTGCGCAGTCATAATGATCACGGGCAGGTCGGGCTGTTCCTGTTGAATGCGGGAAAAGAGCGTCAGGCCATCCATGCCATCCATTCTCAGGTCTGTCAATACCAGGTCAAAGCTGTGTTGGCGGATAAGTCCAAGTGCTTCTTCACCGCTTTCGGCACAGCTGATCTCGTACCCGGATGCTTGAAGCCGCATCTCCAGCAGCCTCAGCAATGCGGTATCGTCATCGACCAGCAGAATATTGGGGGGTGACGTCATCTGTCAGTGCTCCTCACGCTGTCGCGTTATCTGTCGTTCTAAAT
Source organism: uncultured Marinobacterium sp. (assembly GCA_963676805.2). Classification (GTDB taxonomy): domain Bacteria; phylum Pseudomonadota; class Gammaproteobacteria; order Pseudomonadales; family Balneatricaceae; genus Marinobacterium. The sequence goes on from CAXXYA010000002.1 coordinate 483,589, forward strand.
CGGTTAGGGCGTCTACCTGACGCTGTAATTCCTCTGTCTGCTGTTCGAGCGCCTGGCGCTGATCCAGCAGATCCAGCTGCAATTGAAGCTGGCGGGAGCGCACCTCGATATATCGGCTGGAGCTACAGGAGGAGCTTGTGTCGAGAGTGCTCAGATATTCCAGTGCCCGCTTCAATTGTTCAGGTGACTGTCCTGGTGTGCTCAGCAAGAGTGCATGCAGAATTATCTGCTGTCTGCTTTCTGCGTCAATAAGCAGCTTTCGCTTAACATCGAGTGTAGACGAAATATAACGATGTTCATAATTTAACCACTCAATCACCTGCGCGTCGTCAATATCACAGGATTGAGTTTGATCGCCGCTGCTGCCTGACGGGCGCAGAACTGAGCGCTCCAGCAGCTGGCAGCCTGCCAACAGCATCATCAAGGTACAGAGTAGTAGCTGACGCATCGCTTCAGTGTTCCAGAGATGGTAAAAAAAGGCTGAATGCTACCCAGCCGTCGCTGTTGCGGCTGACATGCAGTCTGGCGTTCAGTGCGCTGCTCGCCTGGGCCGCAATGCTTAAACCGATTCCCGACCCTTTCAGTGGGCCACGGCGGCGGTTCTGGCCCTGATAAAAGGGTTCGAACAACTGCGGGATATCAGTGTCCGGGATTTGAGGGCCCGTGTTGGCTACCTCGATCTCCAGTACAGATCCGGCTGGGCATGTTTTGATACATATGGTGCCGCCCTGATTCGAATAATGTACCGCGTTCGAAATCAGATTTGCCAGAATGCGCTGCAACATATGCGCATCGGTGTCCCAGCTATTGATGTTATTAAGTTCCAGCTCCAGCTGCAATTGTTTTTGCTCGATCTGCAACTGGAAGGGCGCGATTATACGCTCCAACAGAGAGGGTATTGCAATTGTTTCTATCTGGAGTCGGTGCGGCTGCTGTAAGCGATTGTAATCTAACAGTTGTTCGATTAACTCCTGCAAGGTAATGCTATTTTGTTGCAGCAGGTTAACGATCTCGTGCTGATTTTTAGTCAACGGCCCCGCCAGCTCTTCCGATAAAATATCAGCGCCTTCACGCAGGGTGGTGAGCGGCGTTTTTAACTCATGCGATATATGGCGCAAAAAACGGGCCTTGTCTTCTTCCAGGGCCGTCAGGCGCTCGGCCAGCCAGTTCAGTTGCTCATTGACCTGCACCAGTTCCACCGGCCCGGACAGTTCCGGAGAGGGTTTACGTTCGCCTTCACCCAGTTCCCGAATGTGTCTGATCAGATGTTGTACAGGGCGGTTGATCCGGGCACTGAAAAACAGGATCAGGATCGTGGAGGCCAGCATCAAGGCCGTTGCCTGCCAGGCCGTTCGCTGCTGTTCGGCTTTTACTTGTTGCTCCAGATCGGCCAGGCGGGCGTTGAAGGCTCGGTCGATAGCCTGGATCAGTGTCTGGGTGGTGGTGATCAGACGGTCCAGGTCGGTCGGTTCAAAGTGTGGTGCTGCCGCGTTTCGTGCCTGTTCCCCGATACTGTCCAGCAGGGTGTGTATGCGGCTGGCTGCAGGAGAGAGTGCATTCGGCAGTCTGAGCTGTTGCAGCAACGTGGTGCAGGCCTGCAACTGGTGCTCCAGGCGGCTGCGCAGTTCCGGGCGCTTGACGATTTCGTATTGACGGGCTGCACGGGTGATATCTTCGGTCAGGATGCGCAGTTCTTCGGTTTGCTGACTGCTCTGCAGCATCTCTCGGGCCAGGTTGCGGGCTCGTTCGGACTGGTCAACGAGTGCATTGCCGGACTGAAAAATCAGTACGGCAAGGGGAACGGCGGCCAAAAAGAACGCGAGCAGTACAAGCTGCTTGAGGGAGTGAGTATGCCATTTCAAACGGATCATCAGTGTCTGTATCGTTCAGCCAGGTAGGACGTGATTATTCCATTAAACAGACTCTCCGTCAGGCAGAGGCAGCCGTAAGCCTATTCGCATGAGGCGCGGTGTCTGAGCGACTGGATTCTTAGCAAATACCATGCCTAACCAAATAAATTTATATATATCAATATCTTATGTTTTGGTGAAGGGTTTGATTAGTCGAGGAGTGGATTGAGCTGTCGGTATAATGACGACACAAAAAGAGTATTTATTTCAAAAACCAATAATATCAATAACTTATAGTGTCTCTATTTAGATACTCGCTCAGTCCAGACGGAACCCCAATCTGACCACAACCTGGTAGTGGGCGATATGACCGTCACTAATATGTCCGCGCATCTCTTTAACTTCATACCAATTCAGGTGCTGGATACTTTCAGCGGCCTTGCTAATCGCTTGTCGAATGGCGTCATCATGGCTTGTTGTCGAAGAGCCGGCAACTTCGACAATTTTATAAATGTGATCACTCATGGCGTTTCTCCTCTGTCCGGGGTGAGTCCATTGAGTCTAGTCAAGAAAAAGCGGTCACGCTCGACGGATGATTTTCATAACTGAGGTGCTGGCATTTGGATTTGGGTATCAAGCCGGTAAAATGCGACGCAGAATATCAGGACATCAAAACGGATGTTTTAAATAACGGGGTGAGAGTGGATGCGGTTTAAATGGATGTCGGCATTGGTTGTCATAATTCCTTTGCTGACGGCAGGTTGCGGGCTGCAGTCTCTCAAGCCGGGTGAGGCTGACCAGTTGGTGCGCGGTACGTTGAGCAAGGAAGGGGACGGGTATCGGTTTTCTGGCTGTGGTGGGACGGACACCCTGGATGTGGAGGTGGTCTCAGATCTGCTGAAACAGGAGTATGCGGCGCAAAGCATTGGTGAGGGTTGGCCCGTTTACGTGGAAGCCCGAGCGGCTTCGGGGGCTAACCCGCTGGTGCTGAAAGAGCCTCTGGTCGTTGGTGGCTCTCTGGCGGCCTGTGAGTATACGCTGCCCGGTATCGAGCTCAGGGCGGTATCCGAGGACGGCAAGGTGATTATCGATCTGCGGGATCGCTATATCCGCGTGCACTACCCGGGGCGCTTGCTGCAATTGGGTTTCGACCGGCCTGAAGTCGAGCGGCTGGCAGGCGAGCGTCGCTGGCAGCAGGTGATGTCGGTCGGCGGTGGCCGCAAGGAGCACAAGTTACTGCTTGAGGTAGAGCCTCGCGCTTGTCGTGGCAAGTCGGGGGCCTGGTATGCTCTGAGCATGGAAGCTGAAGTCAATGGCAGCTACTACCGCGGTTGTGCCCGTCTTGGTGATCTGGAACACTGGCCGCTGCGTGCGCTTTACGTGACGCCGGACAGTATCGATACTCGTCGTTTGAGTCTTGCCTTTGCGCGTGACGGGCGTTTTCGTCTGGTCGAAGACTATCTGAACAACCAGCCGGTGATTGAGTATCAGGGGCGCTGGGAACGGCTTTCAGCGGAGCGTGTTCGACTTTACCCGGATGATCGGGAGTTGACGCCGATCGATTTTCAGCTGCACACGGACGGCCGCCTCACGCTTGAAGGGTTCCATCCGGCCTATGGACGCTCGCTGGAGCTGCAAGCGGCGGGCGCCATGTTGCGTATCGCCAGCGGCGAGCTTGACTGGTGGCGATGATCATGGCGCCTGGTCTTCCAGCAACCGGTCCCGGGCTTCGTTGACTCGGGCTGCCAACCAGGCACTGCCCTGACGGTCCGGATGCAGCTTCTGGATCAGGTGTCGATGAGCCCGGATAATCTCCTCGCGGCTGGCACTGGCCTGAAGTCCAAGAATCTCCAGGGCTTCGGTGCGCGTCATGCTGCTTTTGCTTGCGGGGCGGCGCTGCTGGTGGCTGGAACGATTGCGCTGTTTTTGTTGCTGCTGTGATTGCCACCAGCGAGCCAGAGCCGGGAAAAGGCGCAGCAACAGGGGCAGCAGCTTTTTGAGAAAGGGTAATACCAGGGCGATCAGTGCACCCAGCCAGGGCAGTCGGCCGGTGATTGCCAGAAAGAGCAGGCCGATGGTGACCAGCAGCAGAATGATCTTCCAGCTGGCGCTGCGGCGCTGCTCGACCGGCTGGGCCTGCCACCAGTACCAGCTGCCCAGAGCAATAATCGCGAAAAGTACCAGTCCTAAAGGGTGCATCCTGTCTCCAGTATTCAGCGACGGACAGGTACTTTACCTCAGTCGGCAGAATTAGCCATGGCTGCCGATATAGCGGTCACGCTTGCGCGCCTTTACCTTGTGAGTGTCCACCAGTACCAGCCCGTCGATACAGTAGTTGAAATCGGCGTCAACGCCGAAGTCAAGGAAACTGACCCCGCCGGGTTCACAGAGTTCACTGTATTGCTTGTAGAGTGTGGGTACCGATGCGCCCAGAAAGTCGAGCTGTTCGCGCAGGCGGCTGAAATCTTCCCTGTAGTCATCGCCCGTGAACAGCTGGCGGATGGTTGCTTCGGCATCCGCATCCAGTTGATAGGGGCTGCGTGAGCGTGCCAGCCAGGCACTGTCGGGAAAATAGTGGCGGTAGAACCAGACCAGCAGGTCGCGGGCGCGCTTGGGGTAGCTGTTGCTCAGGCTGACCGGGCCGAACATATAGCGCACTTCGGGGTGGCGGCGCAGGTAGGCGCCGATGCCGTACCAGAGGTAATCCAGAGAGCGTTTGCCCCAGTAACGTGGCTGCACAAAACTGCGGCCCAGTTCGATACCCTGTTCGAAGATCTCATCCATCTGTTCGCTATAGTTGAACAGCGACTCGCTGTACAGCTGATAGCTGCTGTTCTGCATGCGTTGTCGACCTTCCCCGATACGGTAGGCGCCGGCGATCTCCAGATCTTCATCGTCCCAGAGAATCAGATGACGGTAATACTGGTCGTAGCGGTCCAGGTCGCGCTTTTCGCCGGTGCCTTCGCCGACGGTACGAAAGGCCACCTCGCGCAGTCGACCGATCTCCTGCATGACTACTGAATCGGGGTGATAGTCGAACAGGTAGATCTTTTTGCCGTCGGAGGTTTCGCCCAGCAGTTCCGCCTGTTTCAGTTCCTGCTTAAGGGCCTGCCGGTCCTGAGGGTGAGCAATGGTTTTTTCGGTCAGAAACAGCGGCGCCTTGTTACGGGCGATGCGGTAAAGGTGCTTTTTCAGTAGTTTGGCCTTGTCGCGGTTGGAGACCGGCAATGCGTCGAGCTGGCTGAAGGCGATCGGTTCCCCGACGCGTACCGGCAGGGTCACCGAGTGCTTGTTGAACATCTCCCGCGCCAGCATCAGGGTCGATACCGATTTGTTGATGTAGGAGAGGCCGTAAAACAGTGGCGAGTTCTTGCCACCCAGGTAAACCGGCAGAATGGGGGCGTTGGCCTTGCGGGCGAAATGGATGAAGCCGCTGTTCCACTTGCCATCCTTGATGCCGGTGAAACCGGCGCGTGACACCTCGCCGGCCGGAAAAACGATGACCGCTTCATCATTCTGCAGGGCGTCGACGATGCGGGCAATATTGGCCTTACGGGTGCTTTTACCCAGGTTGTCGACCGGCAGGAAGAGGTTTTGCAGGGCATCGAAGTTCATCAGCACGTCGTTGGCGATGATGCGCACGTCGCGACGGACCTCGCCGACCAGCTTGAGCAGGGCCAGGCCATCCAAAGCGCCCAGCGGGTGGTTGGCGATGATGACGACACGTCCCGAGGACGGAATGTTCATCCGTTCCTTGTGACTGATGGTGTAGCTGAAGTTGAAGTAGTCCAGAACCTCGTCGACAAACTCGAACCCGCGACTGCCCTTGTGGGTTTCCAGGAAGCGATTGATCTCCTGTTCGCGCACCAGGCGGCGCAGGCAGAAAAGGGTGGAGCGACGAACCGGCGCGGGTTTGTGCGCAAACGCGGGGTATTTATTGACCAGTACCTGTTCTACATCGATTTGCATGTTCAGTCACCTCTATCAACTGAAGCCATACACTATGGCGATGAGGTGACAGGGGGGTGACTGAAACATGACTGGCCAATGACAGTCGGCTTGCTCCTGGCTGAGTTTCATGCGTGAATATATAGACTGTATAACAGAAGTGCTCCGATGAAAGCTGCAAACCCCGCTGTTGATCCACACGTTTCCGCTCGCAAAATCATCCACCTGGATTGCGACTGCTTCTTTGCTGCCGTGGAGATGCTTGAGCATCCTGAATGGCGGGATATTCCCCTCGCCGTTGGCGGTGCTGCCGAGCGGCGCGGCGTGATCTCTACCTGCAACTACCCGGCGCGCGAGTTTGGCGTTCATTCCGCCATGCCCAGTGCTCGGGCATTGCAGCTGTGTCCGCAGCTGAAGCTGGTCTCCGGTAATATGGCTCGCTACCGTGAGGTGGCGGAGCAGATCTTTGCGATCTATCGCCGCTTTACCGACCTGATCGAGCCGGTCTCCATCGACGAAGCCTATCTGGATGTGACCAGCAGTCCGCTGCTGGACGGCAGTGCGACCCGTATTGCCGAGGCGATACGGCAGCAGGTACGTGAGGAAACCGGGATCACGGTGTCGGCGGGTGTTGCGCAGAACAAATTTCTGGCCAAGGTGGCCAGTGACTGGAACAAGCCGGATGGCCTCTGCGTGATCACCCCCGAGCAGCAGAGCGAGTTCGTGGCCCGGTTGCCGGTGAAGAAGATCCCGGGGGTTGGACCGCGTACCCAGGAAAAGTTGATGGGCCTGGGCGTGGGCACCTGTGCCGAGTTGCAGTCCCTGTCTCTGGTCGAGTTGCAGAATCACTTCGGCCGTTTCGGCGAGCGCCTTTGGCAGTTGGCGCGCGGGGAAGATGCACGCGAGGTGCGTACCCACCGTGAGCGCAAATCGGTCAGTGTGGAGCACACCTTCAGCCAGGATCTGCCCGATCTGGCCAGTTGTCTCGACCAGTTGGAGCCACTGATGGCGGATCTGGAGCGACGCTATGAGCGTCATCGCGAATCCCGCCAGGTTCTGGGAGCGGTAGTGAAGGTCAAGTTCAACGATTTCAACCAGACCACGGCCGAATGTCGCTCTGAGCATCCTCACCAAGGGCTCTTTGCATCCCTGATGGAGGAGGCCTGGCACCGTGGCGCAAGGCCGGTGCGCCTGCTGGGTGTTGGCTACCGCTTGGGGCCGAAAGAGGGGGAAGCGGAAGCCGAGCAGCTTCCGCTGTTCTGATCAGTCGGCCTTGCGCTGCAGCGGCTGACCTTCGAACTTGATACCGTCCCAGCCGCTCACCATGAAGTTGCGGATATTGGCGTGATCGGTGCCGTCCGGCGTGTTCAGCACATCGCGGTAGAAGCGACCGAAGCAGGCCAGGGTTTGCTCCTTGTTCAGTTGCATCAGTTGACCGAAACCGAAGATCTTGCAGGAGCCTTCGTTCTGGCCGGCTTCGTTAAATACGTCGCCGTTGTTGAAGGCGCAGGGGGCGTAGTCGAAGTATTCGCTGATCACGGCCTGGGTGTCTTCGAAGTCCAGGCTGTCATCCTGGCCGATTCGGGCGGCAAAGGCTTCCGGAGTCATGTCGTTATCCTCTTCAGGTTGTCGGGTCACTGTATTAGGGTCGGGCATTATGCCGTCAGCGGTTGCCATTGCACAGGGCGGATATCGAGTTGCAGCAGCCGTTGCACCAGCTCGGTATTCGGAGCGGCCTCGCCCAGCTGCTGACAGCGCCGGATCACGGCACCGCTGATGTCGTCCAGTTCCAGTGGCCGCCCTTTTTCACGATCCACCAGCATCGAAGTCTTGATGGCATCGAAGTGGCTGATCAGCTCGAACATCTCATCCACGTCTGCCTGCGTCAGTTCGACTTCATCCGCGCGAGCCGCGACCGCCGTTTCCTGCATCATGGCATACACCGTCTTGCCCAGCGCCGGATCGGCCGTCAGGCTGCGGGTATCCAGGCCGGTGAGGGCGCTGAGCGGGTTGACGCCGTTGTTGATCAGCAGCTTCTTCCAGAGCTCGTAACGGATGTTGTCGGTGACGCGGGTGGGGATCTGGGCGGCGTTCAGCATCTCGGCCAGCCGGTCCAGTTTCGGGGCGTTTTCGTTGATTCGGGGCCAGCGCCCCATCACCACCTGTGCGGGGCCTTTGGCTTCGATATGACCTGGTGCGATGATATGGCCGCCAATACGCACGGCCAGGCCGCCGAGGGTGCGTTCCTGGCCAATCGCCTGGGCAATGAGGGGCTCGTTGTCGACACCGTTCTGCAGCGACAGCACCGGTGTCTGTGCCTGTTGCAGCCACTGTTGGCACTCTGTCAGCCAGTCGACGGTTGCGCCCGACTTGAGAGCCAGCATGATCAGGTCGTAATCGGCGCAGCTCTGCCGGGTCATTAACGTATCCATGGACAGTGCCTCAACGGGCGCGTTGAACAGCAGGGCTTCATGTTCGACGGTCAGTCCTTGCTGCTGCATCGCTTCCAGATGGGCGCCGCGGGCAACAAAGGTCACGGCATGACCCGCTTCCAGCAGGCGTGCCCCGTAATAACAGCCGATACCTCCGGCCCCGATAATCAGAAACTTCATCCTGTACCTCCATCAAGCGGGAGGCCTGTTGTACCGCAAAATCCTCGGCAGTTAAACCGGAAACCGCAGGACAGCGTAAATGCATGTATGCAACGGGAGATCATGATATGAAAATTTCACTTAGCGATGTAAAACAGCGGTCAAGCCAGATTGAAAGCCTTGTCCTGAGAGCGTTTGAAAGCAGTCTTTATCTGGTTCAGGTGAAACTTAAGCCGGGCGGCGATTTGCTGAGCGTGTGTGATGACGAGGGCGTTATTCTGCGTTTTACCAGTCAGCTGGCGGCAAAATTCCCGTTCAAGGGGCTGGGTATAGAGAACACGGTTCTGATTCATGAAAGCCCCTACAATGAAATGATCGGCATGCCGACAGGGGATAAGCCGGCCCCGTTGGAGGTCAAGCTGGCGAATCCGGATGATGATTATTCCTGAATCTGCCTGATGTGGTCGGGCGTGCCTGGCCGAGCCTCGGCCGGCCCCACGTCAGGGCGGGCCATACCCTCGGGGAGTGACCTGGAGAGGACGTTTTGTATTGGCATGTTGTTATGTTATAACATATAAGAAAATAAGAACGAGCATGCAATCCACCGAATCTACCGGCGCAAACATCCACCTGGATTCAATGTGCGCGTGTTTCCCTGAATGCCTTTAACCCTTCAAGGGCACACGCGCTATATTCAAACAGGCTTTAACCTCTACAAGAAAGGTAATTCTCATGTCTACAACGACTAAAAATGCGCTTGTTGTCAGCGCCCACTCTGCCGATTTCGTATGGCGTGCAGGTGGTGCTATTGCCCATCACGTCAAGCAGGGCTGGAACGTCAAGATTGTCTGCCTGTCATTCGGCGAGCGTGGTGAATCCGCGAAGCTTTGGCGTCAGTCCGGCATGACGCTGGAGAAGGTTAAGGCCGCGCGTCAAGAAGAAGCCCAGCGTGCTGCGGATATTCTGGGCGGTGATATTGAGTTTTGGGACATCAGCGACTATCCGATGCGGGTTACGGATGAAACCCTGTTTAGGCTGGTTGACCTCTACCGTGAGCTGCAGCCGGAGTTTGTGCTGAGCCATTCGGTCAAGGATCCTTACAACTTCGACCACCCACTGGCGATGCATGTGACCCAGGAGGCGCGGATTATCGCTCAGGCCGAGGGGCATAACCCCGGGCAGAAAGTGGTGGGGGCTCCCCCCGTGTATGCCTTTGAGCCTCACCAGCCCGAACAGTGTGGCTGGGAACCCAATACGTTTCTGGATATCACCGATGTGTGGGAGACCAAGCGCAAAGCCATCGAGTGTATGGCCGGTCAGGAGCATCTGTGGCACTACTATACCCGCGTGGCACAGCAGCGCGGTGTTCAGGCCAAGCGCAACATTGGCATCACGGCGGCGCGTAATATCGAGTATGCCGAGGGATTCATGAAGTTAACACCTAACGTGGTGGATAGCCTGTAAGCATGAACCGGCTTCACGTCAGGTGATCGCGCTGCTTCCACCTTCTCAGCGCGTTTCACCGCTCATGGGGAGCGGTTCCGAGAGGCTGATCACGACTTCACACCGTGATCAGCCTCTCGGATATGGCTAAAGCCCGTGAGGCTGTCAGCTGATCCGCATGCCCGGCTTCGCACCTTCATGTGGCTCCAGAATCCACAGATCCTGACCGCCCGGCCCGGCGGCCAGCACCATGCCTTCGGAGACGCCAAACTTCATCTTACGTGGTGCCAGGTTGGCCACCATTACGGTCAACTTGCCTTCCAGGTCTTCCGGCTTGTAGGCGGACTTGATACCGGCGAAGACGTTGCGGGTCTCGCCGCCCAGATCCAGCGTCAGGCGCAGCAGCTTGTCGGCACCTTCCACATGCTCGGCCTTGGCAATTTTGACCACACGCAGATCGACCTTGGCAAAGTCCGGGAACTCGATGGTATCGGCGATCGGCGCCTTGCTCAGTTCCGTCTCTTCAGCAGTAGGCTGTGTTGTGGCCACCTGCGGCTGAGCCTGAAGGCTCTGTTTGGAGTCCTCGATCAGCTGCTCAATCACTTTCTCGTCCACGCGCTGCATCAGCGGCTTGAACTTGTTGATCTCGTGGTCCAGCAGCGGCTGTTCGATCGCATCCCAGGCCAGAGTGTCGATATTGAGGAACTCGCACGCTTTCTCGGCCACTTCCGGCAGTACCGGCGCCAGGTAGCTGATGATGACGCGGAACAGGTTGATGCCCAGGGTGCAGCAGTCCTGAACTTCCTGCGCGCGGGATTCATCCTTGGCGATGGCCCAGGGCTCGGCGCTGTCGATGTACTGGTTGGCCTTGTCGGCGATGTGCATGATCTCGCGCATGGCACGGCCGTATTCGCGCTTCTCGTAGGCTTCGGCGATGCTGTGACCGGCGGCCACGGCTTCATGGTACAGCGAGGCGTAGGTCAGCTCGGCACCCAGCTTGCCGTCGAACTTCTTCTTGATGAAACCGGCGCAACGGCTGGCGATGTTGACCACCTTGTTGACCAGGTCGGCGTTCACGCGCAGGCGGAAGTCGTCCAGGCTCAGGTCGATATCGTCGATGCCGGAACCCAGCTTGGCGGCGAAGTAGTAGCGCAGGTATTCCGGCTGCAGGTGGTTCAGGTAGGTCTCGGCCATGATGAAGGTGCCGCGTGACTTGGACATCTTCTGGCCGTTGACGGTCAGGAAGCCGTGGCAGAACACGCCGGTCGGAGTACGGAAGCCCGCGCCTTTCAGCTCGGCCGGCCAGAACAGGGTATGGAAGTAGGCGATGTCCTTGCCGATGAAGTGGTACAGCTCGGCATCGGAGCCTTCCTGCCAGTATTCGTCAAAGTCGACGCCGTTCTTGTCGCACCAGTTCTTGAAGCTGGCCATGTAGCCGATCGGTGCGTCCATCCAGACGTAGAAGTATTTGCCCGGTGCATCCGGAATCTCGAAGCCCCAGTAGGGGGCGTCGCGGGAGATGTCCCACTCCTGCAGGCCGGATTCGAACCACTCGTTGAGCTTGTGGATCATCTGGCTCTGCACGTGTTCGTTGACCCAGGTGCGCAGAAACTCCTCGAAATCGCCCAGCTTGAAGAAAAAGTGTTCGGACTCCTTCTCGATCGGGGCCGCGCCGGAGATGGCGGAGTAGGCGTTCTTCAGCTCGGTGGGCTGGTAGGTGGCGCCACAGGCTTCACAGGAATCGCCATACTGGTCCTTGGCGCCGCACTTGGGACATTCGCCCTTGATGAAACGGTCCGGCAGGAACATTTTCTTCTCGGGGTCGAAGGCCTGGGTGATGGTGCGGCGGGTGATATGGCCGGCGTCACGCAGGCGCTCGTAGATCAGCGCCGAGAAGTGGCGGTTCTCTTTCGAGTGAGTGGAGTAGTAGTTGTCAAAGTTGACCATGAAGCCGGCGAAGTCGCGCTGATGCTCGGCGCTGACCTGATCGATCAGTTCCTGCGGGTTCTTGCCCATCTGATTGGCCTTGAGCATGATCGGCGTACCGTGGGCGTCGTCGGCACAGACGTAGGTACACTGATGACCACGCTGTTTCTGGAAACGAACCCAGATATCGGTCTGGATATACTCGACCAGATGGCCCAGATGGATGGGGCCATTGGCATAGGGCAGGGCACTGGTGACGAGAATCTTGCGCTTGCTGTCGGACATCGTTGGCTCTGAGTCGGTTGAAAAATAAAGTGGATCATTCTACGCCTGATTGATCGCCGAATGAAGGCTGACAGCGGCTGTGCTAAAATCCGCCGCCCGAACGATCCTTGCCGATTTACCTAGAGAACACAGAGGTTAACCGATGGCCCTTCCCCGCGTGGAGCCTGAACAGTACGACGCCTTGCTGGCGGCCAAGAAAGCCCGTATCGCCGCGCAGTTTGCCGAATTCGACCTGCCCGAGATCGAGGTGTTTACCTCGCAACCGGAGCATTACCGCCTGCGCGCCGAGTTTCGGACCTGGCACGAAGGGGATGATCTCTATTACGTCATGTTCGACGGCGACAAGCGTACCCCCGTGCGCCTGGACAGCTGTCCGATGGTGTCCGAGCGTATCCATGACGTGATGTTCAAGCTGCTGGACGTGATCCGCCCCGATCCGGTGCTGCGCTTCAAGCTGTTCCAGGTGGATTTCCTCAGCACACTATCCGGCGAGTTGCTGGTGAGCCTGCTCTACCATCGTCAGCTGGATGATGAGTGGGTCGAGCGGGTCAAGCCACTGCGCGAGCAGTTCAACATCGATATCATCGGCCGCGCCCGCAAGCAGAAGATCCTGCTGGACCGGGATTTCGTCGTGGAAGAACTGAACATCAAGGGCCGTGCCTACCGCTATCAGCAGACCGAAAACGGTTTCACCCAGCCCAACGGTCATGTCTGCGAGAAGATGATCGAGTGGGCGATTGATGCCTCCTCCCATGCCGGTGGTGACCTGGTTGAGTTCTACTGCGGTAACGGCAACTTTACCCTGCCGCTGGCGCAGAACTTCCGTCGCGTGGTGGCCACCGAGATCTCCAAGGTGTCGGTGCGCTCGGCCGAGTGGAATATCGAGGCAAACGGCATCGACAACATCGACGTGCTGCGCATGCCGTCGGAAGACCTGTCACTGATCCTCAAGGGCGAAAAGACCAGCCGCAAGGTACAGGGGCTGGCGCTGGACGAGTGCGAGTTCAGCACCGTGTTTGTCGATCCGCCACGTTGCGGTCTGGATGAGCATACGGTGGCGCAGATCTGCGAATACCCGCATATCCTCTATATCTCATGCAATCCTGATACCCTGCATGACAACCTCAAGCAGATCAGCAAGACGCACAAGCTGGAACGGTTCGCTATCTTCGACCAGTTCCCCTATACCGATCACCTGGAGTGCGGCGTCTACCTGACCCGCCGCTGAGCATATGGATCATGAAGGGAGGCCCCATGCTCTATTTCTGGCTGTCGCTGGCATTCGTCGCCGGCATGATGATGCCGATGCAGGCGGGGGTGAACAGCACCCTGGCGCTGCAAAGCAACGGCGCGCTCTGGGCCTCCCTGATCTCCTTTGCCGTGGGCACGACGGTGCTCTTTGGTGTTGTGCTGGCGATGCGCTACGACTGGCCCGTCATGGACGGGCTCAAACAGGCCCCCTGGTGGGCCTGGAGCGGTGGCTTCATGGGCGCGCTGTTCGTCGCCACCGGGGCCTTTCTGGCCCCGCGCATCGGCGCGGCGACGCTGATGGCGCTGCTGGTGGCCGGCCAGCTGATCATGTCGGTGATTCTGGACCATTTTGGCTGGGCTACCTTTCCGCAGCATGATATCAACCTGGGCCGTATCCTCGGTGTGCTCTGTCTGCTGGCCGGTGTGCTGCTGATCCGGATGTATTGATGCATAATCCTGCTCCGGGCGGCGCGTCCGAGGCGAGCGACTTCTCAACAAGGAAATAAACGATGAAAAAATTGCGTTTACTGCTGATCTCTCTGCTTGCACTGGTGCTGGTGGGCTGTGGTCATGGCTACGAGGGGACCTACAAGGTTGAGGTATCCAGCGTGGGTGTAAACCTGGGCGATTTGATCCCTGACAACCGTCTCGTTATCGGCAGTGACTATCTTGAGTCTGACGGTGAGCGTACCGAGATGGATAAGATCTTCGTCCGTGAGAGCGGTGGCAGCCGCTATCTGGTATTCAAGGAAAAAGGCGAAGAAGAGGCCTGGAAAATCATTGATGACAAGACGCTGGAGAAGGGTAACGGTTTCGCCAAGGTGCTGATGCGTCGAGTGGACTGAGTCTGGGTAAGCTGGGTCAGTTGCTGAAAATGCCGCAGTGTCCCTGCGGCATTTTTGTGTATGCTGGAACTGAAGACGTCAGCCCTTGAATCCCTTGCCGACCACGTAGACTTCCCGTGAACGGGCACGGGAGGCTTCCGGTTTGCGGATCAGCACGGTATCGAAGTGTTCGCGGACCTGCTTGACGAAAGCCTCGTAGCCTTCGCCCTGGAATGCCTTGGCAACGAAGCTGCCCTTGGGCTTGAGCACCTGCTGTGCCATATCCAGCGCCAACTCGATCAGGTAGATGGAGCCGGCCTGGTCGGCTGCGGCCACGCCACTCAGGTTGGGCGCCATGTCGGAGATCACCACATCCACCGGGCGACCGTCGATCACACCCATGATCTCGTCGAACACGCTCTTTTCGGTAAAGTCGCCCTGAATAAAGTCCACATCGGGCAGGGCATCCATTGGCAGGATGTCGGAGGCGATGACCTTACCTTGCTCGCCCACCAGCTGGGTTGCGATCTGTGACCAGCCCCCCGGAGCCGAGCCCAGATCGATCACCAGCATGCCGGGCTTGATCAGCTTGTCCTTGTCGTTCAGCGCCAGCAGCTTGTAGCTGGCACGGGAGCGGTAACCGTCCTTCTGTGCCTGTTTGACGAAGGGGTCGTTGACATGCTCTTTGAGCCAACGGGCGCTGCTTTTGGAACGGGCCATAGTGTGCAAAAACCATCATTGTGACTAAACCGCGTATTGTACGTGCTGGGCCGACCAAGCGCCAAGGGTCGACTGACTTCAACCGGGCTCATCGCTATAATGCGGCCCATCGAACACAGGCGAGACGGGCATGAAACTGGATCTGATCAAAAAGCTGCAACAGAAGAAATATCGCACCGAAACCGGATGTTGCCTGGTGGAAGGGGAGCACCTGGTGCTGGAGTTGCAGAAGGCGGCGAAGCAGCAGCCCGGTCTCAAGGCCGCCGAGCTCTATCTGACCGAGCAGTATGCCGGCTGGGAGACTGAACTTAATGTTCATGAAGTCACCGGCAAACAGATGAGTGCCATCAGTGCGACCAAAAGTCCTCAGGGCATCGTTGCGGTGCTGCCGATGGGAGCGATACAGCCCCGCGCCGCGGAGCAGGAGGTGGCGGTCTATCTGCACGAGATCCAGGACCCGGGCAATCTGGGCACTATCCTGCGTACCCTGGCCTGGTTCGGAGGCTACCGTTGCCTGCTCAGCCCCGGCAGCGTCGATCCGTTCAACCCCAAGGTGATCCGTGCCAGCATGGGGGCGATCTTTCATGTGCCGCTGGAGCTGGATGTGCCGCTGGACAGTCTGCGCGAGCGCTTCGGGCAGATCGGCTGTCTTGACATGCAGGGCGAAGCGATCAGCTCCGAGGCTTTCAAGGCTTGTGACTGTTACCTGTTTGGCAACGAAGCCCGAGGCGTGCCGCGTGAGAGACTGGAGCAGCTGAATGCCCAGGCCTTCACCATTCCGGGGGCGGGACTGATCGAATCGCTCAATCTGGGCACGGCGGTCAGCCTCAGTGTCTATGAACGCCAGCGCTGAAATCGACACCTTTCAACAACCGGTTATCCGCCATCTGGCCTGGTTGTGTCGTGCCCCGCAGCTGTATCGCGGGGCGCTGACCTTTGATCCATCCGCCTGGCTGGCGTCCGACTTCCACCAGCAGCTGCGCGGCTGGGATCAAAATCCCGATACGATGCCCCTGATTCTGCAACAGCCGTCCTCCCGTCGCCTGGGGCTGTATTTCGAGCAGCTCTATGCTTCTCTGCTGACCGATCTGCTGGGCTGGCCGCTGCTGGTGCGCAACCTGCAGATCCGGGACGAACAGCGTACCCTGGGAGAACTGGACTTCCTGGTGCGCAATCCACATACCGGCGAAGTCGAGCATCACGAAATCGCGGTCAAGTTTTACCTCGGGCATCAGGATGCAGAATCCGGGCTGGTGCGCTGGTATGGCCCCAACAGTCGTGACCGGCTGGATCTTAAAACCGACCATCTGTTGCAGCATCAAACCCGTCTGGGCCGTCAGTCGGCGACACGGACGGCGCTTGAGTCACTGGGGCTGGATAAGCCGCCGACACCGCGCATTTTCATGCCGGGCTATCTGTTTTACCCGACGCAGCAAACGCTGTCGCCGCCGGAGCAGGCGGACCCGGATCATGGCCGGGGGCGCTGGTGTTACGCTGATAACGTCTCGACACTGGAGTCCGAAGGCTGGGTCGTACTGCACAAGCCGCATTGGCTGGCGGATTGGCATCAGGCTCGGGCGCCAGAGCCGGGCACACTGCGGCAAGCTGCAGCCGAGGTTGAACGTTCCGGGCGCGCCCGCCTGTTGGCGCGGCTGATGGCGACGCCGAATGGTTGGAGTGAAGTCGAGCGCCTTTTTGTGGTACCGACCTGCTGGCCAGGGGTGCCCTCAAAAGGCTGAAGGGATCGGTGTCATCTCGGGCCAGATGTGACCGAGCAGGGCGATCAGTTCGGCGTGATCCTGAATGCACAGGACCGACTTGATCTCCCGGCTGTCTTCCAGCGTGATGGATTGGGGCTGCTCCAGCCGATTGCCATGCCGGTCGGTGATCAGAGCCAGCCTGGGCTGATTCAGATTGTTTCCGCGCCCGGTTACCAGGGCCATCTCGCCGGGGTGTAAGCGTACCAGCGTTCCCGGGGCGAACACGCCCATGACCTCGACAAACAGGCGGGCCAGTTCGGCATCGATGGTGCTGCCGCGCTGCTGGAATATTTCGCGCAGGGCATCCCGGGGCAATACCTGCTCGCGATACGCGCGGGGACGGATCATGGCCGAGTAGCAGTCGGTGATGGCCAGCAGGCGGGCATCCCGGCAGATGCCGCTGCCGCTCAGCCCGGATGGATAGCCACTGCCATCAATCCGTTCATGATGTTGCAATACCGGTAGCAGCCAGCGCGGTTCGGTCACGCCTCGCTGCTGCAGCAGGTCGTGGCATCGTTGTGGGTGGGCGTCGATGATTCGGCGCTGACGGTCCGTCAGGGGGGATGATTGCTCGAACAGCTCCTGCTGGATCTCATACATGCCCAGATCATGAGTCAGGGCGGCCGCGACCAGCGGGAAGCGATCGAGTGGTCCGCGCCCCATGCGACAGCAGGCAATCTCGCACATCAGCGCCGCATGCAGAGGGTGGACCAGCCCATGCGGCGCTTCGACGATCAACTGCATGGTGCCGAGCATGGCATCCGGGTTCTCCTCGCACAGTCCCTGGATATCGAACACCAGCTGCATGATGCGGCGGATAAACGCACTGCCGGTGTCCGCCTGACCCTTGAACTCCAGCGCTTCTTCCAGCCGTTCCAGCAGCGTATGTACTATGACGAAGGTGCTGACCTTGCGAGGCCCCGTCTTTTGCTCGGTGGTGGAGGTGTATATACCGGGATGGGTCGAACGGTAATAGTGCGCTTTTATATTGAGCAGGCTTTCGATCTGCTTTTCGCTGCGGATCAGGGTTCCTTCGGTCAGCAGCAGTGTGCCTTGCGGGCTGTAGAGCGACCAGGGCAGGCGTGTACCGACTCTGAGTTCGAGGCCGGTCAGGGAGTGTTTAAGGGTATCAGGTTCCATGCAGGTCATTGAGCGTCCAAGTTGCCAAAGTGTCACCATTAGGGATCAGCTAGCATCCATGAAGCGGAAAACGGATGCATTGTTTCAGATCAGGGTCTGAACGTTGGAGCGGGTCGGAAGCAAGGTTGAATAAAGTGTATTAATAGATCAGCGGTCTAATTTACATGCATACATGCATGGATGTAAGATCGCGGTTTGGCTTTCAATCATCGGGATTATTGTGATGAAGACACTCGTTACCCAGGGGCGTTTACTCTTTCTGGGCTGCATGGCCCTGGTGCTGAGCGCCTGCAGTGAAGAAACCACGGAGTCGGCAGCCGGTGCGCGTCCGCTGCCGCCGGTCGTGACGGATGTGGCCCGCATTGAGCGTCAGGACATTTCGCTGGATAAAACCTATTCCTCTCTGCTGCGCAGTGATAATGAGGTCACGCTGGTGGCTCGTGTAACCGGCACGCTGGAAGCACGCCAGTTCGAGCAGGGTGATCAGGTCAGCAAGGGTCAGGTGCTCTATACCATCGAGCCGGAGCAGTATCAGGCGCTGGTCAAGCAGCGTGAAGCAGACCTGCAGAGTGCCAAGGCAGAGCTGGCGCGTGCCGGGCGTGATGCGGTGCGATACGAATCCCTGCTCAAGCGCAGCTCGGTCAGCCGCCAGCAGTATGATCAGGCGCTGGCTGACCAGCAGGTTGCACGGGCACAGGTGGCTCAGGTTGAAGCGGCACTGGCGAGTGCCCGAATCGACCTTGGCTACACTCAGGTGACGGCCCCGGTGAGCGGGCGTATTGGCCTGAGCCAGGTCAATCTGGGCAACCTGGTCAACCCGGGTACCGAGCTGGTAACGATTACACCACTGGACCCGCTGGAAGTGCGCTTCCAGATGCCGCTCAAGGATGCACTGGAGCTGCGCAGGCAGCTGGAAGGTGACAATATTGACCAGATTTACGCAAGCCTGGAAGTCGATGGTCGCGAAGGTCAGCCGGCAACTCGCCTGACGGGCGCGCTGGACTTCCTGGGTGTGCGTGTGGACGAGCGCACCAGTACCGTGCAGGCTTCAGCCAGTTTCGCCAACCCGGAAGCCAGGGTGCTGCCCGGCCAGTTTGCGCGCGTCAGCATTGAGGGCCTCAAGCGTTACAACGTGATCGCCGTGCCGGAGATCGCCGTGACCCAGGGCCTGATGGGGCCGCAGGTGTTCGTCGTTGATGAGGAAAACAAGGCGCGTGCCCGGACAGTCGAGCGGGGTGAGATGGCCGGTGAGATGCAGGTGATCCTCAGCGGGCTGGAAGAAGGGGAAACCGTGGTGATCGGTGATCCTTCCGGCATCAAGCCGGGCACACCGATCCAGGTTCGTGATTCCCAGGCTGCAGCCGCACAGGGTGGCGACGCATGAATTTCGCTAACTTCTTCATCAAGCGGCCTATTTTCGCCACGGTGCTGGCGATCATCCTGACGCTGGTCGGGGTGGTCAGTCTGCGCGTACTGCCGATCGAGCAGTACCCGAGTGTCGTACCGCCGACGGTGTCCGTGCGGGCCACCTTCCCGGGAGCCAATGCTGAAACGGTAGCCCAGACGGTTGCGGCTCCGCTGGCCGAGGCGATCAACGGGGTCGAGAACATGCTGTACATGACCTCGACCAGTGCCGATAACGGCATGATGTCGCTGGAAGTGGCATTTGATATAGGCACGGATGGCGATACCAACACCATCAATGTTAACAACCGTGTTCAGGGGGCGCTGTCACAGCTGCCGGAGCAGGTTCAGGCGCAGGGCGTGACGGTCAAGCAGCGCTCAAGCTCTATCCTGATGGTCGTTGCGCTGACTGCACCTGACGGCGATTACAACAACATTTACATGCAGAACTACGCCACCCTGAATGTGCTCGATGAGCTGCGTCAGGTGAAGGGTGTTGGTGAAGCCGATGTGCTGGGGGGCGGCAAGTTTGCCATGCGGATCTGGATGGATCCGGAAAAGCTGGCGCAATATGACCTCACCCCCACCGAGGTGGCGGCGGCGATCAGAGCGCAGAATACTGAAGTGCCGGCCGGCAGTCTGGCGGCCACGCCCAACAGTGACCCGCGCGCCTATACCTACACGGTGACGGCTGGCGGACGGTTGAGCAGTGCGGACGATTTCCGCAGCATTTTCCTGCGGACCAACCCCGATGGCTCGGCTTTGCTGCTCAAGGATGTGGCGCGTATCGAGTTGGGTGCTTCCTTCTACGGCGTGGAAGCCAAGCTTGATGGCGGTGTGATGACACCCATCATCATTAACCAGCAGCCAGGTGCCAATGCCCTGGAAACCGCGCAGGCCGTCAAGGACAAAATGGAAGAGCTGTCCGGTCGTTTCCCGCCCGGGCTGGAATATGTGGTGCCTTACGACACCACACTGTTTATCACCGCGTCGGTCGATACGGTGGTCAAAACCTTCATTGAGGCATTCTTGATCGTAGGCGTCATTCTGTTTGTGTTTCTGCAGAACTGGCGTTTTACCGTCATTGCCATGTCGGTGGTTCCGGTTTCCGTTATCGCAACCTTTGCCGGCTTTTATTTGTTCGGCTTCTCGATCAACCTGCTGACGCTGTTTGCTCTGGTACTTTCCATCGGCATTGTGGTGGATGATGCCATTCTGGTGGTGGAGAACGTGGAGCGCGTGCTGAGTGAGCATGACGAGATCAGCGTCCGTGATGCCACCATCCGGGCGATGAAAGAGGTGGGCGGCCCCGTGATCGCCACTTCGTTAATCATGGCGGCGGTCTTCGTGCCGGTCGCTTTTCTGGGCGGCTTCACGGGGCAGATTTATCAGCAGTTTGCGTTGACGGTTGCCATCTCGGTAGCGTTCTCGGCGCTGATGGCACTGACATTTACCCCTGCACTGTCGGCGATTTTCATCAAGCATAAACCGCGTTTCGAAGGCTCGGGGCTGATGCACGTGCTGCATGCGCCCCTGCGCTGGTTTGATCGTGCATTTGAAGCCACAACGGCGGTTTATGTCTGGATTACCCGGGTGCTGGTGCATCGCTGGCTGCTGGCACTGGTACTGACCGGCGCCTTTGGTGCCAGTTCCTGGTGGATGTTCAGCACGACGCCAACGTCGCTGGTGCCGGAAACCGATCAGGGGATAGCACTGGTCAGTGTGCAGCTGCCCGATGCCGCATCGCTGAATCGGACGCGCAGTTACATGGATCAACTCAGTGAAAAGATAGAGGCGATTCCCGGCGTCAATCACGTTGTGGCGGTAGCCGGCTATGACATTCTGTCCAGCGCCGTTAATACGGCCCGTGGCATCATGTTCGTCAGTCTGGTGCCCTGGGAAGAGCGTGACCTGACCGTTGATCAGCTGATCGGCCAAATGATGCAGCTCGGTGCGCAAACACCGGGCGGCAGTGCAATTGCGTTCAACATGCCGCCGATCATGGGGCTGTCGACTACGGGTGGCTTTACGGGCTATCTGCAGTCCTTTGGTGGTGCCAGCTCCGAAGAGCTGTACATGGCATCGGTGAAGGTAATGCAGGCGGCGGCTCAGCATCCTGCCTTGCAGCGGGTGTTCACCACGTTCAACGTCAATGTGCCGTCCTTCCGGGCGCATATCGATCAGCAAAAGGCGCTCAGTTACGGGGTGCCGCTGACCGACTTGAACGCGACCCTGTCAAACACGCTGGGGAACGGTTTTGTAAACTATTTCAACTACCAGAACCGCAACTTCCAGGTGTATTTGCAGAACGAAGACGAATACCGCGACGAGCCGGATGATGTCAGCAACATCTTCGTGCGTGCGGCCAGTGGCGAACGAATCCCGTTGTCGGAGTTCGTCACACTGGAGCAGCATGTCGGGCCTGCCGTCGTTTCCCGTTTTGGTGTTTACCTCGGTGCCCAGTTCCAGGGTGGTCCAGCCCCTGGCTACAGCTCTGCTGAAGCCGTTGCGGCAATGAATGAGATTGTCCAGCAGGAGCTGGGTGACAACTGGGGCATGGGCTGGACCGGTACGGCTTACCAGGAGACGACACTGGGCAATACGGCCTCACTGGCGATCATTTTCGGCATTCTCATGATGTTCCTGATCCTGGCGGCTCAGTATGAGAGCTGGTCGTTGCCTCTGGCCGTCATGACCGCAACACCCTTTGCCTTCTTTGGTGCCATTGGCGGCATTGTCTTGCGTGGACTGGATGTCTCCGTCTACGTGGAAATCGGCCTGCTCGTGGTGGTAGGTCTGGCCGCCAAGAACGCCATCCTGATCGTCGAATTTGCCGAATTGCAGCGTAAGGAGCTGGGCAAATCCATTCGCGAAGCGGCGGTAACCGCTGCGGCCCTGCGTTTCAGGCCGATCGTGATGACTTCGTTTGCCTTTATCCTGGGTACACTGCCGTTGGCATTGGCGACAGGTGCCAGTGATGTCAGCAGTCATCATATCGGTACGGCGGTATCCGTGGGCATGGCGTCAGTGGCGATTATTTCCAGCTGCTTCGTGCCCAGTTTCTACGCGATGATTGCCAGCGTAGCTGATTGGATCAGGCACAAGCGGGGCGTGACTGAAGCGCATTGAAAAATGCTGCAATAAACCAAAAGGGCCGATCACTGATCGGCCCTTTTTCGTTGTGGCGGTTGTCAGAGCAGACGCCGATCTTGCGTGGGTGTCCGGTTGAAGGATGTGTCAAGCGTTGCTGATCAGGCGCAGCAGATTTTCGATCATGATGGTGCCTTGAACTTCGATTGAGTCGCCCTCCGGGTTGCGCAGCCATGCGTAAAACAGCCCGGAAAGCGCAGCATGAAAGAGGTCGGTTGCCGCTTCAGGGCTCAGGCCGGTCAGCTGCTGGCGTTCGGCAGCCAGCTGGAAATACTTCAGCAGGACGGTGGAGACATCCTTGGAGATCTCTTCCTGCATCGCCTGGGGGTCGATATCGCTGAAAAACTCACAACGGTACATCATGATAAAGTGGACACGCTTGTTACGCGGCAGGTCAGCGCGAACGAATCCCTTGATGCAGGCCTGCCGAATGGCTTCCAGGGGGCAGTTATCCGCCACGGAGTCGTCGACTTCATCGAACAGGTTCTGAAAGGGTAAGTGGACGCGTTCGAGCATGGCGTGAAAGAGATCGGCCTTGTTCTTGAAGTGCCAGTAGACGGCACCGCGGGTCATGCCGGCGTGGCGTGCAATCTGTTCAAGGGACGTACGGGCAACACCGTGTTCCATGAACATCTCTTCAGCGGCATCGATCAATGCTTCGCGTGTAGCCGCGGCTTCAGCCTTGGTGCGTCTTGCCATTCCTTCAAAGCCCCGTGAAATCTGGTACAAAAAACAGGGTTAGTCTATCGCATCGAAGGGCGAAAGAACATCTATACATCGTTGTTTGTATGTATAGAGCACTGAGTCAGCTTTACATTTATTTACGCTGTTTTAACGCATGTTTAAGTAAAGCCGGAGTAAAATTGTGACAGGTTTTACCGAATTACGGCCACTGGGCTAAGGATGGTTGTTGTATGAGATCTTATCTATTGAAAGTGCACCGCTGGCTGGCGCTGCTTCTGACTCCGCTTTTTCTTTTGATCGCGCTGACAGGCATGGTTCTGGCGTTCAAGCCGGTCGTTGCCGATCTGGGCGCGCAACCGTATTCCGGAGAGGTCGATGTTGTCCGGCTGACCTCGCTGCTTGAGCAGGTGTCAGCAGGCCAGCAGGTGGCATCGGTTGAGCGTGGTGCTACCGCTGGGCAGTGGCTTGTGCCCGGTGTGGGAGAATACCGCCTGTCAGACTCGATGCGGGTTGGTGCGGGCGAAAATGCCACGGCGGATCTATTTGCCTGGGTCGAGGATTTGCACAAGCGACTTCTGCTTGATGCCGGCTGGCTGGTGGAGTGGGTAACCTACGCCATGCTTGCCATCATGGTTGTTGGCGTGCTGCTTGGCTGGCCCAAATTCAGCCGCTCGCTGATCGGCTGGCATCAGTGGTTGGGGGTGTGGCTGTTGCCGCTGGCGATCATGCTGCCTCTGACCGGGGTGCTGATGTCATTGCATATCGGACTTCCTGATCTGGGTCTGCAGAAGGGTGCCGAACCGACGGCGCTGGTGCAGGGCATCCGTCAGGCTGACGATGAATATGATCTGTCCGGGATGATCAGTGCCCGACGCTTCAAGGCCGGTTCCGTGCTGATTCAGATGCCGGAAGAGCAGGCGCTGGTGGTCAGTGGTTCTCAGGTGACATCGATCGATCTGAGCACCAACCTGCCCAAACAGTTGCATGAGGGACTGTGGGCCGGCTGGATTTCCGGGGCGTTCAATATTCTGGCAGGTGGACTCGTGCTGGGTCTGACCCTTACCGGGGGGCTCAACTGGCTGCGTCGCCAGCGTGCCGCCAGCGCAAGCCAGATGAGCGAAGGGGCACAGGTACTGGTGGTGTATGCCAGTCAGACCGGCTCTGCCCAGGGGCTGGCGTCGGCAACCGCAGGCTCCCTGGAACTGGCAGGCATTCCGGTGGATCAGGGCGCAATTGCGGCATTCAAGCCGGCTGACTGGAGCAGGTACAAGCAGGTTCTGGTGATTGCATCGACAACGGGTGAAGGTGAAGTGCCTGAAATGGCTCGGAGCTGGATCCAAGGGTTGCAGGCCGGAGCCTTGGAGGGCGTCTCGTTCAGCCTGCTTGCATTGGGTGATCGCCGTTATGCCAATTTCTGCGCCGGAGGACATCAGTTGCGTGAAGCCATGCTGGCGGCTGGTGCAACTGAACAGTTGCCGTTGCGCGAAGTGGATGGTGATCCCGCCGGGGACTGGGCCCAGTGGCTGCAACAGCTGGCGCAGCAACAGAACTGGTCGTTACAGACTACAGAGATGGCGGCGCAACGTCAGCGTTGTCAGGCCCGGCTGGTTGAACGCGTACGTCTGGATCTGCCAATGGATGAAAACAGCCCTCAGAGTTACAGTCTTGTGTTCGAGGTGCCCGAGCAGGTGACATTTGCACCCGGAGATCTGTTCCAGTTTCAGCCCGCTCCGGGTACGGAGCCGCGGACCTATTCCATCGGGTCGGCGTCAGCAGTCAGCCCTGGTCGGGTGCGGTTAACCGTTGGCCTGCTGCGCTACGAGAATGAGCATGGGCAAGAAGTGCTCGGCCTGGGCAGCAGTGAGCTGTGCCTCAACTGGCCCTTGGGTGAAGGGCGTGAAGTTGAACTGATGTCACACCCTGGCTTCAACCCGCCGCAAGACAGGGAGCAGCCTTTGATCATGGTGGCGACCGGTTGCGGTATAGCGCCTTTCATGGGCTTCCTTGAAGAACGGGCTGCAGTCGGCCGGAAGGGGCCTGTATGGCTGCTCTTCGGCAACCGTTATGAGGAAGGTGACTACCTGTATCGGGAGCAGATCGAAAACCTGGTCGAGAAGAACATCATTACCGACCTGGATACCGTTTTCTCACGGGATGGGGGGGCGCAGCGCTATATTACGGAGCGTCTGGAGCAGAGGGGCGATAAGCTGCTGGAATGGATTAACCAGGGGGCCTCGCTGTATATCTGCGGTCGCGCCTCTACCCTGGGTAAGGGAATCGATAAGGTGCTGCTGCGGTTGCTCCAGGAACGGGGCATGACATTGACAGAAGCTCAGTCCGAACTGGCAAGCTGGAGTGATCGGGGCGTGATGCACCGCGACCTCTTCGACTGATTGAAGTGGATATCGGGGCGGTTGGCCGCCCCGATGTTTGTTTGCATTCAGTCAATAATCCATCACAAAGTTCCCATGCATGGCAGCATTTCTGGCGCCAGATCTCTAGAATGGTTCGTCAAATGGATTTGAAAGCCGACCTGTTATCATGTACCGACATTTTATCCCTTTCATTCTCGCCGGGTTGCTGATGCCGGCAGCCCAGGCCGATGTGCGCCGAATCGAGCATCCCGATGGCCGGGTGGAATACACCAATATCGCCCCCAGGCAGGGCGCCGAGGTTGTCAGTACCTATTACAAGTACCGTAACCCCAAGGGGGTGCTCTCCTTCAGTGATGAGAAGCCCAGCGGCGTCAAATACGAAGTCGTCCGGTTCGACTGCTTTGCCTGTAAGGTTGATTCCGGTGTCAACTGGGAAACGACACCGCTGTTTACTGACCGTTACCGTCAGACCATCGATCGTGTTGCTGCGCTTCATGGCGTGGATGCAGCTCTGGTGCGTGCAGTGATTCATGCCGAGTCTGCGTTTAACCCACAGGCCCTCTCCCGCGTTGGTGCCCAGGGGCTGATGCAGCTGATGCCGCAGACCGCCGCTGAGCTGGGGGTCGGTAATCCCTTTGATCCCGAACAGAATATTGATGGCGGGGTGCGTTATCTGGCGATGCTGATGAAGCGCTACAACAAGGATATACGCCTGGCCACGGCGGCCTATAACGCCGGTCCCGGTGCTGTACAGGAATATGGTGGTGTGCCGCCCTATGCCGAAACACAGGCCTATGTTCAGCGCATCGCGATCTTGCAGCGACGTTATCAAGCGACCAATTAATCGACAAAAGGGCATTCAGGACAAGTTGACGGGAATACTGGTCGGTTTGAACGTAGGTGATGCACTGGGTGCCTGTGTCGAATTCATGCCGTCCGGTAGCTTCGAGCCGGTTATCGGTTATCGGTTATCGGTTATCGGTTATCGGTTATCGTGGCGACGGTCTTCATGGATTGCCGCCCGGTTACTGGAGCGATGGCACATCAATGGTACTTTGTTCGACCTATAGCCTGACCGACTCCAGCGCAAGTTGGTTTTGCGTTACACTGGCCGGTCTGAGCAGGAGACCGATATGTGGTACCAGACAACCATCCGACTCCAGTCGCGCCCGCGCGGGTTTCACCTGATCACCGACGAGATCGAGCAGGCCCTGCCCGAGCTGCGTCAGGTGAGCACAGGCCTGCTGCACCTGTTACTGCAGCACACTTCGGCCAGCCTGAGCTTGAACGAAAACGCCGATCCAACGGTACGTTCGGACTTCGAGACCTTCTTCAACCGTTCGGTACCGGAGAACGCGTCTGGCTATCAGCATACCTATGAAGGCCCGGATGATCTTCCGGCCCATTTCAAAAGCAGCCTGCTCGGTGTCAGTCTGATGCTGCCGGTGACCGGTGGTCGTATCAATCTGGGTACCTGGCAGGGGATCTATCTGGGCGAGCACCGTAACCACGGCGGTCGTCGTCGCATCATTGCCACCCTGCAGGGAGAATAACGTGCCGCAACAGCCTTCATTATTCGAAGCCCCTCAAACCACGGAAGAGGTCGTTGCCGAGACGGAAACCGTCGCAGCAACACCTGCCGCCAAGGCCTCCGGGCGTTCACTGCGTGTGCTGCACAGCTCCGACTGGCACCTGGGGCGTCTGCTCTATGGCCAGAAACGCTACGAGGAGTTTGCAGCCTTCCTGGACTGGATGCAGGCGCTGATTGTGGAACAGGAAATCGATGTGCTGCTGATCGCCGGTGACCTGTTCGATACCACCACACCGAGTAACCGGGCGCAGTTGCTGTACTACCGTTTCCTCAACCAGGTGGCTGCGTCCAGCTGTCGCCATGTGGTGATTATCGGCGGCAACCACGATTCGCCCAGTTTCCTTAACGCACCGGCGCAGCTGCTCAGGGCGCTGGACGTACACGTGGTCGGGGCCGCCTGTGATGATCCGGCCGACGAAGTGGTGCTGCTGCGTGATGGCGACGGCCAGCCGGAGGCGATTATCTGCGCGGTGCCCTACCTGCGTGATCGCGATATCCGTCAGGCCGAGGCGGGCGAGAGCCTGGAAGACAAGGACCGCAAGCTGGTGATCGGTATCCGCGAGCATTATGCCCAGGTCTGTGCGGCGGCCGAACAGCTGAGAGCCGAGCTGGCGGTCGAAGTGCCGCTGATCGGTATGGGGCATCTCTTCGCCGCTGGCGGCAAAACGCTCGAAGGGGATGGGGTACGTGATCTTTATGTGGGTTCACTGGCTCAGGTGGGAGTTGATGCCTTTCCCGAGGCCCTCGATTATGTGGCGCTGGGGCATCTGCATGTGCCTCAGGCCGTGGGCGGCTGTGAACAGATCCGTTACAGCGGTTCGCCGCTGGCGATGGGCTTTGGTGAAGCCAGGCAGCAGAAAAGCCTTTGCCTGATCGAGTTTGATGGACGCAATCCTGGCCTCAAACTGGTGAATATTCCCCGGTTTCAGCGCCTGGAGCGGATCAAGGGCGACCAGGCGGCGCTGGAAGTCGCGCTGGATCGACTGGCCGCTGAAGACGAGCCGATCTGGCTGGAAGTGTTGTATGAGGGCGATCAGGTCGCGGCTGATCTGCGCCAGTGGCTGGAGCATCGGGTGGACGGCACGCGGCTGACCCTGCTGAGGGTGCGCAACAACCGGGTGGTGGATCGTATCCTGTCCCGCAGCGGCGAAGAGGAAACCCTGGATGATCTTCAGCCTGCCGAGGTGTTCGAGCGGGCGCTGGCAGCGCATCAGGTGCCTGATGACCAGCAGGCCGAACTCAAGCTGCTGTTCAACGGCCTGCTGCAGCAGATGGCGGAACAGGATCACCGTGCCGAATGATCAGCCCCGCTCCACGCCCGCGGCCGTCAGGCGCTGGCGGGTACGGCGTTCACGCTGGAACAGGTAGAGGCCTGAGCCGAGGATGATCGCGGTACCCAGCCAGGTAATGGCGTCGGGGTAATCACCGAACAGCAGGTAACCCAGCGCCGTGGCGCTGATGATTTCCAGATACTGGAAGGGCGCAAGCAGGCTGGCCGGAGCGCGCTTGAAGGCGGCATTGATCAGACCGAACGCCAGGGCCGAGAGGACGCCCAGCAACAGCAGCAGCTGCCAGTGTGCAGCAATATTCGGTCGCCACTCCAGCTGTTCGAAACCGCTCATGTTGCCGACCAGCATGGCCAGCACCAGAAACAGGCAGGCGAAAACGCCGCTCCAGAACTGGGAGGCCAGTCCGCTGATGCGACCGGACAGATGCCTGAGCGTTGCCATATGAGCGGCATAGAAGGTGGCAGCCAGCAGCGGCAGCACGGTGACCCAGCCGTAGGCTTCCCAGTTGGGGCGGATCACGATCAGTGCCCCGAGCAGGCCGACAAACACCGCACCATACTGGTGACGGCCGACCTTTTCGCCCAGAAACCAGGCCGACATCAGCATCAGGAGCAGAGGCTCAACGAAAAAGATGGCAATATTGTTGGCCAGTGGAAGATAGGTCAGCCCCCAGAACAGAAAGGTCAGGGCGGTGGCGATCCACAGCCCTGACAACATCAGTTGACCAAGCACTGGCCGAATGGCAAGGCCGGTGCGGTCACGCATCATGAAACCGGCCAGCAGCAGCGTCTGCATGGCAAAGCGCAGGCAACCGATCTGCGCCGGGGACAGGGCCGGCGCCAGCAACTTGGCGATGGCATCCATGCCGGGAATGAGTAACATGGCCAGGGTAATGATGCCCATGCCCTTCTCGGTGGATGACAGGCCGTGGGTGTGATGGCGTAGCCGTTGCAGCATGCGTCCTCGCGGATAAATGATCAGAAAGACCGAACATGGTAACAGACCAACCGACAGCAACCGAGCCGGACCCTCATGCGTATACTCCAGATCCGCTTCAAAAACCTCAACTCACTGGCTGGCGAATGGCAGATCGACCTCACCGATCCGGCCTACACTGCCGATGGCATCTTCGCCATCACGGGGCCGACAGGGGCGGGCAAATCGACCCTGCTGGATGCCATCTGCCTGGCATTGTACGGACGTACACCACGGCAGGACCGGGTTAATGCCAGCCAGAACGAAGTGATGTCGCGTCAGACCGGCGAGTGCTTCGCCGAGGTGGTATTCGAAACGCCACAGGGGCGCTGGTGTTGTCACTGGAGCCAGCATCGCAGCCGCAAGAAGGCAGACGGTGGCCTGCAGCCGCCCAAGCATGAAGTATCGGATGCGGACAGCGGCAAGGTGCTGGTCACCAAAATTCGGGATGTGGCCGAGACCATTGAGCGCCTGACCGGCATGGATTTCGACCGCTTTACCCGCTCCATGCTGCTGGCTCAGGGAGGCTTTGCCGCCTTCCTGCAGGCCGATCCCGATGCGCGTGCGCCGATTCTGGAGCAGATCACCGGCACCTCCATCTATTCCGACATCTCCATCGCCGTGCATCAGCGGCGCAGCGAAGAGAAGCAGAAGCTGGAGCAGTTGAGGGCGGCTCAGTCAGGTCTGCAGCTGCTGGACGAGGAGGATGAGGCGATGCTGAGCCGTGAACTGGCCGGCATCAATGAACAGGTTCATGAGCAGCAACAGCGAATCGAGCATCAGCAGGGACTGGTTAACTGGCGTCAGCAGCTGGACCGGGAACACGAACAGCTGCAGCGCCTGCAGCAGGACCAGCAGCAGCTTGATCAGACCCTGGATGCCTTTGCGCCCCAGCAGCAGATGTTGGAGCAGGCGC
This sequence comes from uncultured Marinobacterium sp., assembly GCA_963676805.2. Taxonomy (GTDB): domain Bacteria; phylum Pseudomonadota; class Gammaproteobacteria; order Pseudomonadales; family Balneatricaceae; genus Marinobacterium. The sequence continues at coordinate 513,711 of CAXXYA010000002.1, forward strand.
GGCAGGCAGAGGCCCTGCGCCCTGAATATGCACCGCTGTGTCAGCGTCGCCGCGATCTGACCGAGGCGCAACAGGGCCTGAGCCGGCTGCAGGCGGAGTTGCCGGCCCTGGAACAGGCGCATCGGCACGCCGGTGAGCAGCTGAACCAGGCACAGCAGCACCAGCAGCTGGCGATCACCGAGCTTGAGCAGCAGCAGCCGTTGCTCAAGCAGCTGCGCGAGCAGGACTACGGCATCAGCCTCAAACGCAATGAACTGCAGCAACTGGGTGCGCAACTGCCCGCCGAACTGCTGCAGGAGCCGGCTCCCGATCCGGCGGTGCTGCAGGCGGCCATGCAGAAGACCGAAACCGAGTTGAGTAACGCCCTGAGCGCTGGCAGCCGGTCGGAGCTCAAGCAGCAGCAGGAGCAGGTGCGCACCCGGGGCGAGAGCCTGGGTGAACTGCGTGGGCTGGTGCGCCAGTCGGACGAGCTGACACAGGAACGCCAAACCCTGGCGCAAGGGCTGGAAGCGCTGGGCAGGCAGCAGGCCCAGCTGCGTGCGCAGATTGAGCAGGAACAAGCACAGGTCTCAGCCCTGCAGCGGGAGCAGCAGGACCTGCAAAAACTGCAGCGGCTGGCGGAACGGATCGCCAATCTGGAGCAACAGCGCCACGAACTGGAAGCGGGCAAGCCCTGTCCGCTCTGTGGCTCCGAGGAACATCCCTGGCGCAGCGAGCAACCGCCTGAACTGAGCGAGGAAAAGGCGCGGCTGCAGGCTGTAGAGCAACAACTGGGCGAGCGGCAGGCGCAGGTGCAGCAGCGGGAGATCCGCCTGGCTGAACTGGCTACACAGGTGCGCAGCCAGCAGCAGCGGGAGCAGAGCATCCAGCAGAAACTGGCCACGCTTGAGCCGCCCATCAGCCGCTGTCTGGAGCAGCTGGGCTGGACTGAATGCCCTGGCCAGGATGCGCTGGAGCAGGCCTACCGGGAAACCGGCGAGCAGTGGAAGCAGCTGAAACAGCGGCTGGACCGTCTCGATCTTCTGGAAGCCGAACGGCAACGGCAGCAGCAGGAATACCAGCGTCAGCAGCAGCGCCTGGCGGTCGCTGCGGCCGAGGAGGAGCTGGCTCGGTTGCAGCAGCAGCGGGCCGCCCTTTCAGCGGAGCCGGATACTGAGGCCTGGGAAACACGTCTGAAGACGGCTGTTGAGCTGGCGCGCAAGGCGCAGGAGCGGGCACAGGTCGAGGCCCAGCGCAGCGAGCAGACGCTCAATCATCGACGCCAGCAGATTTGCGACAGCGAGGCCGCCATTCAGCGCCTGCAGACTGAAACTGAGCAGATGCAGGCTGACTTCAGCCAGGCGCTGGCACAAAGCCCCTTTGCCGATGAAGCACGGTTGCAGGCGGCCTTGCAGCCCCGTGAAGCCTTGCAGCAGTTACAGCAACAGGCCGACGCGCTGAAGGCGAAAACGGCCGAGTTGAAAACCCTGCGCGAGCGTAGCGAGCAGGCGCTGGGAGTGCTTAAGCAGCAGGCACTGAGCACGGACAGTGCCACCCAGCTGGCCGAAGAACTGCAGCAGCTTAAAGCGCGTCAGGCACAGCTGCTGGAACAGCGTGGCAGCCTGCAGCAGCAGTTGCGCCGCAATGCCTCACTCAAGCAGCAGTTCGGTGAACAGCAGCAGGCGATCGAGGCGCAACAACGCGAGCTGAGTCGCTGGGAGCAGCTGCACGAGCTGATCGGCTCCGCCGATGGCAAGAAATTCCGCAATTTTGCCCAGGGGCTCACCTTCGAGCTGATGGTGGGTCATGCCAACCGCCAGCTGCAGAAGATGTCGGATCGCTACCTGCTGGTGCGCGATGCCGATCAGCCCCTGGAGCTGAACGTGATCGACAACTATCAGGCCGGTGAGGTTCGCTCCACCAAGAACCTGTCCGGCGGCGAAAGTTTCCTGATCAGCCTTGCACTGGCGCTGGGGCTGTCCGGCATGGCCAGCCGCAACGTGCGGGTGGACTCCCTGTTCCTTGACGAAGGTTTCGGCACGCTGGACGAAGAAGCGCTGGAAACGGCACTGGATACCCTGTCCGGGCTGCAGCAGGAAGGCAAGTTGATCGGCGTCATCTCCCATGTACAGGCACTGAAGGACAGAATCAGCACCCGCATCGAGGTACAGCCGGTCAGCGGGGGGCGCAGTCGAATTACAGGACCGGGTTGCCAGCTGTTGAGCTGAGCCGCCGCCGCTGGCCCGGTGATCAGTCATTCGACTTTCTTCCGCTGGACTTGCCGGCAGGCCCCTCTATGCTGAAGGTTGTATCGGACAGGGAGAGGAGAGATGCGATCGAGCTGGCGAGAGTTGTTTGCCGGGGATGCCGTCAATATCGACCGGGTGCTTGCGCCCTTGCAGCAGGTGCTGGGTTCGGGAGTTCAGCCCCTGCCGGAGCAGCGTGCCCGCCAGCCTGAACTGGCGCGAGCGCTGCTGCAGTTGCAGCTGCCGGCCTGGCAGGTGTGCGAGTTGATCAGCGACCATAACGACCTTATCTACCGGCGTGCCATAGAGCATGCGCTGGCCAGCATGCGCGAACAGGGCTGGGGCGAACCACCAGTGGGATTCTGTGTACTGGTGATGGGCTCCGGTGGGCGTCATGAAAGCCTGCTGCACCCGGACCAGGACAACGCGCTGATCCTCGACGACTATCCGCCCGAGCGCCATGCCGAGATCGATAGCTGGTTTCTGAGTCTGGCCGAGCGCTTTACGGCCCTGCTGGATGAGGCCGGCATTCCCTTCTGTCGCGGAGAGGTCATGGCCTCGCGCCCGCTGTGGCGCAAGCCGATCAGCGAATGGTGCGAACAGATGCGTCTGTGGATGGGCAAGCGGCGGGTCAAGCTGGTGCAGATGTGCAATATCCTGTTCGACTTTGCACCGATCTATGGCGATGCGACCCTGGCCGATCGACTGCGTGCCTGCATCCAGCAACAGCTGCCGGAAGCCGGACTCTTCCTGCACGAAATGGCCTCACTCTTCGACGAGGCGCCGGTGGCACTGGATCGTTTTGAGCGTTTGCAGGGGGATGGGCGTGAAGCGCCACATCCCAATGCCGTCAATCTCAAGCGTCAGGGACTGTTGCCGCTAACGGCCGCCTTGCGGTTGCTGGCACTGACGTCAGGCTGTCCCGAAGTCGCTTCCCACGAGAGGATCGATCGCTTGCGGCGGGAGGGTGCGCTCTCGGCAGATCAGGCCTGGCGCTTGCGCCAGGCCTTCGACCACCTGATGGAACTGATTTTGCGTACACAACTGGCAACGCTGGCTGCAGGCGGGACACCTGACAACTGGGTCGATCTGAGAACCTTCTGTGACGCTGAGCTGCGTCAACTGCAGTGGGATCTGCAACAGGTTCGAGCCTTTCAGCGCCTGGTCAGTCAGGGGTTGTAGTCGAACTCAGGCAATGCTCTCGACAATGCCGCCTTCAACACGCAGTGCGGCACCGGTGGTGGCGCTGGCCTGGGGGGAGACGGCATATACGCACAGATTGGCCACCTCTTGAGGACTGGCGAAGCGCTTGATCAGCGTAGAGGGACGATTTTCCTCCAGGAAGATCGCTTCCATCTGTTCAACCGATACGCCACGCTCATCCGCCAGTGCCTGAAGCATGGCGATGGCGCCCTCGGTGCGGGTCGGCCCGGGCAGAATGGTGTTGACGGTTACGCCTGACCCGGCCAGCACCTTGGCGAGGCCGCGGGATACGCCCTGCAGCGCCGCCTTGCTGACGCCGTAGTGCACCATTTCAGCCGGGATGTTCAAAGCGGACTCGCTGGAGATGAACTGGATGCGCCCCCAGCCTCTTGTCTGCATGCCCCGGGCATAATGACGCGCAAGGCGAACCCCGCTCATCACATTGACCTGAAAAATTTCTTCCCAGGTGTCGTCATCAATTTCAAAAAACGGGCAGCCACCATAGATGCCCAGGTTGTTGATCAGAATATCAACGTCAGGACGGGCTGTGATAATCGCCCTGCAGCCCTCTGCCGTGCCTGCATCCGCGACTATTCCGCTGACATCATCGCGACCACAGAGGTGGCTGGGATCTGGTCGTTCGTATTGGCCGTCTTGGTGACAGCTCGTTGAAAGCGCGACGATTGGCGGACTGCGGGATGAAACTCTGCGCCTCGCCAGAGTATCTTGAACGCTGCGGAACCCCGCGGCGGGCCAGTGATCTGTCGGCTCATAACTGTCTCAGCTACTCCCTGTCACCCTTTCAAAACGGCCGGGACTGGTCTTTCGGCCTTGAGGGCGAGATCAAGGTGCCCGTGCGGGGGAATCTCAAGGCCGATAACGGTCATGCCTTGCTGGCGGCGGCCGTGGGCGGGCAGGGAATCATCTACCAGCCGAACTTTATCGTCGGCGATGCCCTTGTCAGCGGGGAGTTGGTGGCGATCGAGCTGGATCAGCCATTGCTGGAGCTGGGCGGAATTCATCTCCTGTTCGCGCCGGACCGCCGCCAGCCGGTAAAGATAAGAGCCATGATCGACTTTCTGGTTGAGGCTTTTGCGCAGTCACCCTGCGCGCGAGTTCACCCGCCGCGGTAAATGCAATCCGTCCGCTGTTGAACTTGTCATGAGACTTTATGCTCATCCAGAGTGGTGAGTCAGTGCAGAGCGCTGGGATGACCGTCTGTGTCTTGCTCATCCTGTCGCGGCGGTGACGCCGGCAGCTCCAGTGCCAGACAGGCGCCTGACAGCTGTTGCGGCTCATCGACCCAGAGCCGTCCACCCAGATGGTTAATGATGCCCCGGCTGATCGGCAGTCCCAGTCCGGTCCCGCGCGGGCGATTACCGCTGCCTTCGGTGTCGGTGTTTTGCTCGATCTGGTGAAACTTCTCAAACACCTTATCCCGTTCCGCCTCGACGATACCGGGGCCATTGTCCTCGACGTCCACGCGGTAGCGACGCTTGATCGGCCGCAATGACAGCAGCACCTGCGGTTGGCTGTTGTCGGCAAACTTGCTGGCGTTGTCGAGCAGGTTGATCAGCACCTGCAACAGGCGATCCGGATCGGCCATCACCGGGCAGGGTGCATCGGGCATCTGCAGCCTCAGTTCTACGGCGCGTTGCTGGAACAGCTGGGTAACCGCCTCCATGGCCTGCTGGCAGAGTTCGACCAGGTCACAAGACTCAGGTCTGAGGGTCATGCGGCCGGACTCCAGCCGGGCCAGGTCGAGAATCTCCTCGATCAGCCGTGAAAGCCGCTCGCTTTCACGCACGATGATCTGCAGGAAGTGCTGTTGCTGTTCCGGGGGCATCGCTTCGGTATCGCTGAGAATCTCGGCAAAAGCGCGGATTGAGGTCAGCGGTGTGCGCAGCTCATGGCTGACCATCGCCACGAACTCGTCCTTGAGTCGGTCCAGCTCACGGAGGCGGTCGTTGGCGCTGCGTAGCTCGTTGCCGATCTGCTCCAGCTCGGCCGATTTTTGCTCCAGGCGACGGTTGTACTCCAGCGTTTGTGAGGTGGTGTCGAGAATGCTCAGGATCGACGCCATATCCAGCGCTTCGCCACGCACTACCGAGTTGATCAGAATACGCGCGGTAGCACTGCCCAACGCGCCGGTCAGTTCCTGCTGGGCGCGGGTGAGCAGCGCGGGTGGGGCCGGGTTGTTATCCATGGCATCGGGCACCTGGCCGCCAAAGAGGCGCAGGGTCGCCTGGCGGCCCAGGTAGCGTTTGAGCAGGCCGTAGAGCTCGTAGCGGTTGGCCTGTCCCTGCCAGATTGCGGCCTGCTCTGCCTCCGGTCGCAGGGCGTTGGTGAACAGCGCGGCCTGGGTCTGTTCCATATGGCTCTGACGGCTGAACAGGGATACCCCGACCAGCAGGCCGATATTGACCAGCATGCTCCAGAAGAGCGCATGGGTATAGATATCCCAGCCTTCCAGCCCGAATAGTGCATAGGGGCGCAGCAGCTTCAGATCGAAAGGCCCCTGGTCGATAAAATCGGTGCTCATCCAGCCGGACAGGGCAAAGCCCGGGATCAGCAGCGTCCAGGCCCAGACCAGAATCCCCGCCAGCAGCCCGGCGGCGGCGCCGTTGCGGCTGGCGCCGCGCCAGTAAAGTCCCAGCAGCAGCGACGGGGCGAATTGTGCCGCGGCTGCAAAGGACACCAGGCCGATGGTGACCAGGCTGTAGGCTTCACCGATCAGGGCGTGGTAGAGGTAACCCAGAATCAGGATCAGCACGATGGCGATGCGGCGGATGCCCAGCAGCCAGCCGGACAGGTCGCGGGAGCGGTCCAGGTGCAGGCGACGCCAGCGCAGCAACAGCGGCATCACCAGCTGGTTGCTGACCATGGTGGAGAGGGCGATGGTCTCGACGATCATCATGCTGGTGGCGGCTGACAGACCGCCGATGAACACCAGCAGCGGCAGCCAGCTCAACCCGGCCGACAACGGCAGCGTGAGCACGAAGTTGTCCGGCCCGCCGGTGGCGCTGCCGCCCATCAAGCCGGCCAGTGCGATCGGAATCACGAACAGGTTGATCAGCAGCAGATAGAGCGGAAACAGCCAGCAGGCACGGCGCAGGTGCTGTTCGTTGACGTTCTCCACCACCAGCACCTGAAACTGGCGCGGCAGGGTGATGAACGCCAGGGTGGCGAGGGCCAGAGTACCAAACCAGCCCAGCGGCCCGCCGGGTATCTGTTCAAGGCCGAAATGGCGGGCAGCCTGCGGCAGTACGGAATCAGCCTGGGCGAACAGTGTTTCCGGCCCCGGGTAGAGTACGAAGCAGGCAAAAGCACCGACGGCCATAAAGGCGCACAGTTTGACCAATGACTCGAAGGCGATGGCGGTCACCATCCCCTCGTGGCGTTCACTGGCATCCAGATGGCGGGTGCCGAACAGGATGATGAACACCGCCAGAACCAGCGCGACCCAGAACGCCTTGTCGTTCCAGAAGTTACTCAGGGACAAGGCGGGCGGGGTCTGGTTGGGGTATTCAGTGAGAATGCCGTAGCTGACGGTGATCGCCTTCAGTTGCAAAGCGATGTAGGGCATGATCGCGATCACTGCAATCAGTGCTACCAGCATGCCCAGGCCGCCGCTTTTGCCGTAGCGAGCACTGATAAAGTCGGCGATCGAAGTGATGCGTTGCGAGCGAGCGATGCGGATCATCTTGCGCAGCACCAGCCAGCCGCACAGCATCGCCAGCGTGGGACCCAGATAGATCAACAGGAAGCTGAGCCCGGTGGTAGCGGCACGGCCAACGCTGCCGTAGAAGGTCCAGGCGGTGCAGTACACCGCAATCGACAGCGCATAGATGGTGGGCGAGTTGACCACCGAGCGACCCTGTTCGGCCCGCCGATCACCCCAGGCGGCGATGATGAACAGCAGCGCCAGATAACTGAAGGCGACGATCAGCACCATCAGATTAGTCTGCATCCGAGTGCTCCAGAATCAACGCGGCCAGTAGGATCAGACCGGCCCAGAGCAGATAGATCACCACCGGCAGGGTGGAGAAGCCGAAGGCGGCCGGTTGGTCAAACAACAGCAACAGTGGCGGCGAGAACAGCGCCAGTGCCAGCAGGGTGAGGGCGACCAGGCGGCCGGTCAGCGCCCGCTTCATCCGTGTGGCTCCTGCTCGATCCTGCGCTGCAGTGCCAGCACATCACCCAGCGTATGCACGCCACGGCTGGCCAGTCGCGGCAGCAGTACCAGCAGCAGTTCCGCCGTGACCCGGGCATCGCCCAGGGCGGTATGTCGGGTGCCCGGAGGGAATACAAGTTCAAAGCGTTCGGCCAGCGCATCCAGTCCGTGGCCTTCCAGCGAAGGGTCGATGGCGCGGGAGAGCAGCAAGGTATCCAGCACCGGCATGGTGAATTCACTGTTCTCACCGCTTTCGGACAGCTGCAGGGCGAGCAGGTCGAACACGGCGTTGTGCGCCACCAGTACACCGTTACCGACATAATGGCGGAAGCGGGGCAGCACCACTTCGATCGGCGGCGACTGTGCTACATCGGCATCGGTCAGGTGATGGATTGCGGTACTCTCGGCAGGGATCGGCCGTTGCGGGTTGACCCGCTGGTCGAAGGCATCGTCGGCCAGCAGGCGGCCGTTGAGAATACGGCAGGCGGCCAGGCTGATGATCTTGTCGCCTCGGCACAGGTCCAGGCCAGTGGTCTCGGTGTCGAACACCACCATCTCCAGCTGCTGCAGTGGCATCTCGGCCAGGTCACTGCTCGGTGCTGGCAGGTCGGCGATGCTGAAGTCGTGAAACTCGGGGCGTGGCGCCGGACGCGGCAGGGGTTCAATGCCTCGGCGGGATGCCGGCAGAGGCAGACGCAGACGCGGCGGCTGGCCGGGCTGCTGAGGTGGCAGTGACCAGAGGTCGGCGCCGTGCTGCTCCAGCACATCCTCGATGCGCGGCGACAGCGGTTCGTCAAACAGGGGCAGTGAGCGCCACTGCTGCAGTTGCTGTTCGCTCAGCGCCTCGCCCGGCCAGCTCAGGTCTAGGTAGACGCGGCGGTTGCCCAGCAGCACTTCCAATTCCACCTGATTGACCTGTAGCGCCGTGCTCAGCTGTTTGATCAGCAGCTGTAACAGCGCCAGCAAGGCGGGACCGTCCACCTTCATCCAGGCCGGGATGCCGATCGGCGTCAGGCTGACCTTCTGCTGTACCAATTGCGCTTTCAGTGCGCCGCACAGGTCATTGGACCAGGTTTCCTCCAGCGAGGACTGGCTGAGCTGATGCGCCTCGACCAGATGGGTCAGCTGTTCCACCTGGCCGGCCAGCGCCTGGCTCTCCTGTTCGATGGCGCGTTCCAGCCGCTGCTTGAGCTTGGGGTTGCCCGCCACCTGCAGCAGCGCTTCGGTGGCGCTGTTAAGGCTGCCGCAATGACCGCGCAGCCTGGGCAGCAGCTGAGCCAGGGTGCGTCGCCAGCGCTGGTCATGTTCCAGCGCGGCGGTGGTGTCCTGCAGGGTGATCAGCGCACCGCCGTGGTAGGCGCCCAGGCGGCGCAACTGGCAGCGCAGCCAGTGATGTTCGCCGGGCAGCAGCAACTGGTGGGGCGTGCCGTCTTCAGGCAGATGCTGCAGGGCGTCGGCCAGACTGGGGTGGGGCAGCAGCTGCGACAGAGGTCGGCCCAGACCAAGACCGGGCTGGTCATGAAACATCTCGGCCGCGGCCGGGTTGAACAGCAGCAGGCGCTGGTGGCGATCACAGATCAGCAATGGCAGATCCAGCACCTGCAGCAGGGCTTCCAGCTCTTGCTGGATGCGCTCCGCCGCCTGTGCGCCCTGAGTGTGGGCCGCATGGATACGGGCACGGTCCAGCCGCCAACCATCACGAATATGATCCAGATCCGGCTGCAGCGGGCGTAACCAGCCCTCCAGCGGGTAGTCGCCCTGAGCATCGGGACTGGCGACCAGCCGGGCGAGCAGCACCTGAAACTGACGCAGCGGGCGGAACAGGCGGCGCTCCAACAGCCAACCGAGCAAGAGACAGAGCAGGGCGGGCGCAAGGCCGAGGCACCACAAAACGGGACGGATAGGGGATGAGGGCTGCAGGGCGCTTTCCAGCCAGAGCAGTACACCCAGCCCGGTCACCAGGCAGGTGCCGGTCAGCAGCAGCCAGAGCCCAAGCAGGTTCTGACGGGACGGCATGGTTCAACCTCCCTGTTGTGGGTCGGCCAGCAATGTCTGGACGCGGCTGACCAGTTCGCGGGTCGAAAAGGGCTTGGTCACGTAATCGTTGGCCCCCAGCGCCATCCCTTTCTCCTTTTCCACTTCACGGCCATGCGCGGTCAGCATGACCACCGGGAGGTGGCGCGTGGCGTCGTCGGCCCGCAGTCGCTCCAGCAGATCGAAGCCGCTCATTCCCGGCAGACTGATATCAAGCAGCAACAGGTCCGGGCACTGCTGCCCGATCAGCTCCAGCGCCCGCTCCGCATCGGGGGCAGTCGCCACGCTGAAACCGGCCTGCTGCATCAGAAACTCCAGTGACAGCAGAATGTTGGGCTCGTCATCCACTACCAGTACATGCGGCATGGGCACTTCCTCGTTCCGTCGATTGGCTTGTTGTTTCAGTCTAGTGTGCCCCAGGCAAAAGGGAAACGGCAGGCGTGGCGGCTGGGCTTTAGTGGTAGGACGGGAAAGGGCGCTACCGGTATCAAAGGTAGCGCTACTGAGTGGCAATAAAACAGGGTTTAAGAGATTTTGAATTTCTGTACGTTGTCCTGAAGCAGGCTCGACAAGCGCGCCAACTCCTGACTGGCGGTTGTCACCTGCGCTGCCGAGGTGGCGGTTTCATCAACTGACTGGGAAATGTTGGTAATATTCTGGTTGATCTCTTCCGCGACGGATGACTGCTCTTCGGCCGCTGTCGCGATTTGTGCGTTCATGTCGTTGATAGCGGCGACCGACGCACTGATGCTCTTAAGCGCATCACCGGCCACATTGGCATACTCGACGGTTTGCAAGCCGCGAGCTTTGCCTTCTTCCATTTGGTTGGACGTAGTCTCGGAGCTTTGTTGTACTGTGATGATCCGCTTCTGGATATCTTCGGTAGAGTCCTGTGTGCGGCTGGCCAACGAACGGACCTCATCAGCCACAACCGAGAACCCTCTGCCCTGGTCACCGGCTCTTGCGGCCTCAATCGCCGCATTCAGCGCCAGCAGGTTGGTTTGTTCGGCAATACCCTGAATGACGTCCAGGACCGATCCAATCTCCTGGCTGTCATGCACCAGCTTCATCATGTCGGCGGCGGAACGATCAATATCTGCGGCCAGTTGGTGTATGACGTCGACAACATCAGACACCACCTTATGTCCATTATCCGTTTCGGATTGCGCGGTTCTGGCGGCGTCAGCAGCTGACGAAGCATTCTTGGCCACATCCAGTACGGTTGCCGCCATCTCATTCATGGCAGTCGCCACCTGGGTAATCTCGGCTTGCTGCAGCTGTACCTGAGCGTTGGTTTGGGCGCTTGAAGCGGAAAGTTCCTCGGCGGCGGCAGAGACCTGCACGGAAGCATCTGCAACCTGTTTCATCATGCTGCGCATGGCTGATACCATTTCGGCAAAATGGGCCAGCAGGCTGCTGTCATCGCCGTTGCGAAGGGGAATCTCCGCTGTCAGGTCACCTTTGGATACGGTATTAACCACGTCTTTGACTTGGGCAGGCTCACCTCCCAGCAGTTTCAACACGATGCGAGTAATGTAGAGGCCGGCGCCCAGTGCAAGAATAAAACCAAAGATAACGGCAGCCAGAGTATTGATAACAGCAGACTCTGCATTGTCTGATGACTCTTGAACCACCTCTGCCGTCAGCGCTTTATTCCGCTTAATCAGGGTGAGCAGCTGTTCAGCCATTCTTTCGGAGGGGCCACTGATACTGCTGAACTGATCCTTGTACTGCTGCAACAGCAGTTCATAACGTTGCGGGTCTTGCTCTCTACCCAAGTCGCTTATCAGTTTATCCAAGGGCTGCGCCATTTTTTGCCAGTGATCGATGGAGCTTCTCAGCTCCTGGTACATGGCTTCGCCCTGAGGGGTGCGGGGGATGGCGGTGTACTGCGCCAGCAGTTTTTCCAGCCTGTTCCAGGAGGCAAGGCGTTCCTGATATTTGCTTTGGTGTGACTTGAGAGCTTCGGAGGAGTGGTGGGGGTAGAGTAAAATCTGAAGGCTTTGGACTCTGATGGCGAGCCGCTCGCTGTTGATTTGGCTTAGCAGGTCGATTGCATTTATTCGTGTATGACCTATCTCTTCGACATCATCTTTCATTTCCATTGCTGCACTGATACTTAAAAAGCCTACTACTAACAGTATCAACGCTACGGAAGTGAATCCGCCTGTTAGCATTGTGCTTAAACGCATGTTGTGCATAGGCATTACTCCATTTCATTCGAATAAACGTTCAAATTGACTCTAATACTCTGTTCATCGGCCCGAACAGGGTCAGGGGCCCGTAGAAGAGCGCTGCAAACCGAAATCAATGCCGTAAAATGGCCTCATTTGATTCAATTCAACACAGGAACGGGGCTTGTAAAATATTGGCGCGCCAATAGTATGGGGTTTCCCCTATTGGTGCAATTTCTTGTTGCATACCTTTAACTTAAGCAACTTTGAAGTGCCGAACACAGTCATGTGTCTGGCGCTGTCGTGACGATTTGTCCCGTTTTTGGCACAATATATATCGATAATATGTCAATTCAGCGCAGGAGAGTTCATGTATCAGCAGTGTCGAGAGATCTACCGTGGCCATGATGGCTTTGGCAGCGTGCGGGTGCTCGATGATGGCGACAAACGCTACCTGGCCTTTGGTGACCAGGACGAGCAGAGCTGCTGCCTTAAGCATGAGCCGCTGATCCCCGAACACGAATATGTGCGCGCGATGCTGCTGGTCTTACTGTTTGCCGAACCCAAACAGGTGATCAGTTTGGGACTGGGAGCGGGAGCCCTGAACACCTGCCTGCATGGCCGTTTTGCCGGCTGCAAGCAGCAGGTTGCCGAACTGCGCCCGGAAGTGGTTGAAGTGGCATACCGCTACTTTCAGCTGCCGCACGGCAAACGTCTTCAGGTGCATATCACTGATGCTCTCGGTTTTCTGCGTCATGTGGAGACCCGCAAGGCCGATATCATCTTCAGTGACATCTACGGTGCCGAAGGGCTGAGTGACCAGCAGCTGGGCGAAGAGTATCTGGAACTCTGTGCTCAACGCCTGAAGCAGGGCGGCTGGCTGGTGATGAACCTGTGGCGGGAGCATCAGGGTCCCAATACCCTGGAATTGTTGCTGCAGCAGTTCGGCACCATCTACGGCTGCCATACGCAGAGCGGCAACTGGGTGGTCTTCGCCTCCGAAGATGACCACGAGATCAGCCAGAACCAGCTTGACAAGCGCGCCCGCCAGCTCGGCCAGCAGTTGGGTTTCTCGTTGTCATCTCACCTGAAGCGCCTGCGTACCTATCCCTGAACATTCGCTTGCATGGGTATCTGAAGCTAGCCCAGTGGCGGGTCATCATGATCCGGTAGGCGGGGAATAAAATGCGTTGTGAGACCTTAGCAAACTGGAATCGAGAATCATTAAATCATTTATAATGCTATGTTATAACGTTTTATCTTTATGTAATATGGCCGCAAAGTTATTTACATGAGATTCCATGATGTCAAAAACGCGTTACCTGCTTCGTATCACTCCGCTCTTAGGTGCTTATGTGGTTATTAACCCCGCCATGGCGCATGAAGAGGAGCGCCTTGTAGAACCTGAAGTTCAGGTACTGACCGAGTCGACCATTGAGATTAAGGGACAGGCTGATGCGGGTCCCTTTTCACAAGATGTTGATACTACTTATCTGTCACGCAGCCTGGCCCAGGACCTTCAGGACAGTTTCAAGCTGGATCCGTCCATCCAGGTAGGTACAGGGTCGCGTAATGGACAGAAACTGTTTCTCAGGGGGGTAGAAGACCTTCATCTGAATGTGCAGATTGATGGTGCTCGACAGGGGGCTAACGTATTCCACCATCAGAGCCGTATTGATATTGACCCGTTTCTGATGAAGCAGGTGCGTGTCTTTACCGGTCCGGCTCAGGCCGACGCGGGGCCGGGTGCACTGGGTGGTAGTGTTCAGTTCCAGACAGTCGACGCCCAGGATCTGTTGCAGGGCGAGGCATTTGGCGCTCGTATCGGGGCACAGTATGAAAGTGCAAGTGACCTCTTTGGAGGCATAGTTGCCGCCTATGGTCAGGTCAATGAGCACTTGGGCATTCTGGCTTACACCCGCAAAAACTCGAATAATGAAGTGCGTGCGGGTGGGGGAGACTCCATGGTTTCAACGGATGGTGAACATGATAATTACCTGTTGAAAGCCAGTTTGCTTGATTATTACGGACATTCTTTGCGTTTGAGCACCTCACGCAGTCTGAATTATGGTGGTGCGCTGCGCGCTAACTATCCATGGCAGACCAACCTGGGTATTCGAGGGGGTGACGAACAGCGTCTCAGCAATGAATCTCATACCTTGAATTACCAATATCAGCCGGCAGGTCAGGCGATGGTCGATTTTGGCCTGAACCTTTATGCCGGAGAAGTGGGGCTGAAGCGTTTTCTGGATTCAGGTACCACAGAATGGCTCACGGAAAGTCGAGGGTTTGATGTTCACAATACCAGTCGATTCGAAACGGGATCTGCCAGTCATGCCCTGACCTATGGCGTGGATTACTTTCATGACAAGGGTATCAGCCGAACGCCGATGGCAAGGCTATCGGAACATGGCAGCAATACCGGTGTTTATATTCAGGACAGGATGGATTTTGGATCTGTGCGCCTGTCCACGGGCATCAGACATGATCGTTACAGCGCCCATTATAACGATCAGCACAAAACCTCTGGAGAGGAAGTATCACCCAACGTAAGTGCTGAATGGGACCTGCTGCAAGGCGAAAACCAGCTGACCCTTTTTGCCGGCTATGGCGAATCCATTCGCGGCGGACGACTGAATCAGGCCGGTTGGCTGGATAAATATACCCCTGATTTTGTCCTGGGTGACAACGGAAGACTCAACCCCGAAAGTGCCACTCAATATGAATGGGGCGCTCGCTGGCATACCCTTGATTTGCTGATGAGCGGAGACCATGCAGGACTGGATATCAGCTTTTACAAAACACGCATAGAAGATTATCTGATTACCAATGGCGAGGGGCCTGGTGCCGTGACTGATCGGATTTACAATGCCGATGGTGACGTAAACAGCCGAGGCGTAGAAGTCAGCGCGCATTGGGGCATTCAGGATGTACTGGTCAATCTCGCTTACAGCCGAAACCATTTCCGTGGATATGACGGGTTGCCGGGCGATACCACGGGAGAGTCTGCAAGGGTTGGCGTCTCAACGGGCGACCGCCTGGTACTGGATACTCTCTGGCAGGCCACTACTGATGTAAGTTTTGGCTATACGCTGACGGCGGTTGATCGACTGACTGATGTTCGACCCAATCGACCTGAAAAGCCGGGTTACACTGTCCATGATGTTCAGGTGCAGTGGACGCCTCGGGTCGCAAAAGGCCAACTGCAATTGACCGCTGCACTCGAGAATATCTTCGATAAACGCTATGCGGAGCACTCAACTGTACGGGTCCTGGATACCAATGGTGCCGAACTTGCCAGCTGGGAGGCAGGTCGAAATCTGCGTCTGGGGGTCGACTGGCGTTTCTGAGGCCTTTCTCTGAGCCTCTGGCCTTGAAAGTGCCATAAGCTGTGACGACGGGGGAGATGAAGCAAAACGCTTCACCCCCGTACGTTCGTAACGGTCTCTCATACCCGAATATCAGTCTGCTGCTTACTGCTTCAGTCAGGGAAACATAAGGACCCAAGGCTCTATCTAACACCAGTGAGTGCTGGTTTAGTCAGGACCGCACAAAAAATGTTAAGCCTGCCTGGCCTGTCCAGGTTCTGGTGTCTAAATTGCCTTCAGCAGACTGTTTTTTCTTCATCATGAAGGCAGGTCACTTCGAACGAGATGAAAAGGCGTGCGGACAGCATGTGGCATCAGATGGCATCAGACGATGCCTTGGATGCCCTGCAAAGCAATGCAAACGGCTTGTCTTCCGCAGAGGCGGCAGAGCGCTTTGCAGGCTGTGGTCCGAACCGTTTGCCCAAGCCGGCGAAACGAAGCCCGCTTACCCGTTTCCTGCTGCAGTTTCACAATATCCTCATCTACGTTCTGCTCGGCTCAGCCGTGATCACGGCCGCTTTGGGGCACCTTGCAGATACCCTGGTGATCCTGGCGGTCGTGTTGATCAATGCCGCGATCGGGTTCTTCCAGGAGGGTAAGGCGGAAAAGGCGATGGATGCCATTCGTCGCATGCTGGCGTTGAAAGCATCGGTTCTGCGTGACCGGGTGCGCTGCTCGGTAGCGGGTGAAGTGCTGGTGCCGGGTGATATTGTTCTGCTGGAAGCCGGAGACAAGGTGCCGGCGGATCTGCGGTTGATTGATGTGAGTGGGCTGCAGGTTCAGGAAGCGATCCTTACGGGCGAGTCCCTGCCCGTCGAAAAACACACACAGCCCGTGGATGGAACCGCCGTCCTTGGTGACCGGGCATGCATGGCATACAGCGGTACGCTGGTGACTCGGGGGATGGCGCGGGGCGTGGTTGTGGCCACGGGGTTAAACACCGAGATAGGCCGCATGAGCGGCATGCTGTCCAGCATCGAGGCGCTGACAACGCCGCTGACAAGGCAGATGAACATTTTTTCGCGCTGGCTGACTATCCTGATCCTGCTGGTCGCAGCGGCGCTGCTGGTGTTTGGCACCATCGTCGAGCGGCTGGAATTTGCCGATATGTTCATGGCCGTCGTCGGTCTTTCGGTTGCCGCCATTCCTGAGGGGTTGCCTGCCGTGCTGACCATCACGCTGGCAGTAGGTGTGCAGGCGATGGCGCGACGCAACGCAATTGTCCGTCGTTTGCCCGCCATCGAAACCCTGGGGTCGGTATCGGTCATCTGCACGGACAAGACGGGTACCCTGACGCGCAACGAAATGATGGTGGCGTCTGTAGTGACGGCTGCACAGCAATTTGCGCTGGATGGAGTGGGGTACACACCCACAGGGGATATCCTGCTTAACGATGTTGCCGTGAACGCACAGGCGGATGGCCTGCTTGAAGAACTCGGCCATGTAGCGGTGCTGTGCAACGATGCAACCCTGGATGAGCACAACAGCGTCTGGCAGGTGGAAGGGGACCCGATGGAGGGGGCTCTGCTGTCATTATCGGGCAAGCTTGGTCTGGATCTATGTAGGGTGCGTGCGGGATGGACGCGAACGGATGCGATTCCCTTCGATGCCGAGCACCGGTTCATGGCAACGCTCAACCATGACCACAGGGGCCAGGCGCGGGTGTCAGTGAAGGGCGCCCCCGAAAGGATATTCGCGATGTGCGACCGGCAGCGTACAGCCGAGAATGAAAATGAGGCTTTTGATAAAGCATACTGGCAGGAAAAGGCGGAAGCGATTGCCGCGCAGGGCATGCGTGTGTTGGCGTTTGCGGTTAAGCCTGTAACTCCGAAACATACGGTTCTTGAATTCTCGGATGTAGAACATGGACTCACGCTGGTGAGCCTGGTTGGGCTGATTGATCCGCCGCGCGGTGAAGCCATTGATGCGATCGCGGAATGTCACCGTGCCGGTATCCGCGTGAAAATGATTACCGGTGACCACAAGGGCACCGCCATGGCGATCGGCAAACAGATCGGGCTGCAAAACCCTGACCGGGTTCTGACCGGGGTGGACCTCGATAGCATGGATGACCGCGCGTTGGCGGCGGCCGTGCTGGAGACGGATATCTTCGCTCGAACCAGCCCGGAGCACAAACTGCGACTGGTCATGGCGCTGCAGTCGCATGGCATGACGGTTGCGATGACCGGTGACGGCGTCAATGACGCACCCGCACTTAAGCGTGCTGATGTGGGGATCGCCATGGGGCTGAGAGGCAGTGAGGCCGCCAAGGAAGCGGCCAAACTGGTTCTGGCCGACGACAACTTCGCCTCATTGGCCGCTGCCGTCAGGGAAGGGCGTACCGTCTACGATAATATCAAGAAGGTCATCAGCTGGACCTTGCCGACCAGCACCGGCGAAGCGATGACCATCATCGTGGCACTGCTGTTCGGGATGACGCTGCCGATCACGCCGATCCAGATTCTCTGGATCAATCTGATTACCGCGGTCACACTGGGGATGGCGCTGGCGTTTGAGCCAACCGAACCCGACAGCATGCGCCGTCCACCGCGCCCCCGGGGCGAACCTCTGCTGACAGGTGATCTGGCCTGGCATACGGTACTTGTGTCGGCCCTGTTCATTGGCGGGGTGCTTGGCATGTATGCCAATGCTGTCAACAAGGGGTATTCCATTGAGCTGGCGCGCACCATCGCCCTTAACACCCTGGCGGTGATGGAAATATTTCACCTGTTCTTCATTCGGAATTTCTATGGCACATCGCTGACCTGGAAGGCTGTCAGAGGCACACGTGTGGTCTGGCTGACGGTTATCATCGTGACCTGTGCACAGTTTTCCATCACCTACCTGCCGCCTTTGCAGGCACTCTTTACCACCGTTGCTGTGCCGCTCCACGAGGGTATCAACATCGTCGGCGTTGGCCTGATGCTGTTGGTAGTCATAGAAGCAGAGAAGCAACTTCGCCTTCGCTTGCGGGCAAAGCGAGCTTGAAGCACCCAGACGAGGCCGTGTCTGTAGAGTATTACGTTCGCGAGTCACCCGATCAGCTCAAGTTGCCAATACAGAATGGTTAGGGCAATCTTAAGACCTGCTGGCAGGAAGCCGACAGCTACAATGACAGGGAAAAGGAGATAGGTCGATGACAGGGATGGTTACCAGTCTTTCACTTTCTATGCTTTCGCGATCCTGCTGCCAGAGCACTTCGTGCCTGTACCTTGCCATGTGTCTGAGTTCTCGCTACTCGGCCAAATGAGCAGGGCTTTCCTGATATTAACCATTTTTTACGATCCATAAACCATAGTCAGTATTGATTAAAATATCTCATAAAAGATTTTATTAATTTTCTGAATGAGCGATTTTTAAAAATGAATAATTAAATTGGGTTGATTTTATCATGCTATATCATAAAGATTATGAGCGTATAAATTCATGAATAAGCTGATAATGTTCGCAATTCTTGTCCTGGGGTCTTTTCAGTTATGGGAAAGATATGGTCAGCCTGAAAATAAACCCTTATATGATGAGCCCTATGTTGTCGTATACGGGAGAAATTCCTGCAGTTTTACGAGAGAAATGATTTCTGACCTGGAATCATCGGGGATAAATTACAAATACTTTATCGTTGACGAACAGACTACTGCTGATAGTTTACATTCACGAATGGAGGCCGCTGGAATTTCAACAAGACGATACAATCTGCCTGTTGTTGATACCAATGGCATTATTCAGGTTAGGCCCGACTTTGATGATATATTGAATAAATACAATAACGGATTGTAGAATTTATATAGCCAAGACTAAACATCAATGATTTTTCATTTTTAGAAGGTGTTATGATATTTTCAATTAAAAAAATTGTAGGGTTTTAATTGAATGATAACTTGTTATTTTTATTATTGATTCGGTATAAAAGCCAAGAGATTTCTGGATATTATGAAGTTAAAAAAAGAATTAACCTATGATAAAGGTGCATCGTTTGCTTTAGCCTGGGCTTTTACGTGGCGATGGATAATATTAGTATTGGTGATGAGTATTCCAGAGTATTTAATTAAGTCGTTCATAAATTATTATGAGTATTCATGGGTGCTGATGTTGTTGGAATTTGTTCTATTGGTCTTGGCAATGTTTTTGGTTGTTTATCATGTTTTAAACAAGGGGTTTGCTCGCATAAAAATAGTAATTATGGAGGTGGGTGACTACGAAAAAATGTTTAATGAAAGACTGTAGTACAGTGTTTGATGTGAAAGCTGTATGGGTCTGGAGTCCTGTGGCTTAAGAACTCTGGATAATGGAATATAATGTTTTTGATTATTTGACTAAGGAATGGTTTATGAAGAAAGCAATTTTAATGTTTTTGTTGGCTTTTTTTCCTGCGATTACAATGGCTGGCAATAAAGAAGATAAGATCAGACAGTTAATGGACGCACAGGGGCTTACCTCCATGTTCGAGAGCCAGTTGGAAATGGGTAAGGTTCAAAGCGAAAAAGTCGGTAGGCAAATGATGGACCAGGTGCTCTCTCAAATAAATCCAAATGAGGCGTTCCAGGCACGCATTTTGGCAGCATTTGATAAGTATATGGAAAAGGTGAGTGCGCCCTGGGAATCTGAAGAGATCGTGAGCGTTTGGGGACAATACTATGGACAGCATTTTACCGAGGATGAACTGGAATCACTGATTGAATTTTATACATCACCTCTTGGTCAGAGGGAAGTTAAAGCAAGCAAAAGTGCTCTTGTTGAATTCACACTACATTTTCAAAAACTGGGCGAGCCTGTTTATAGAGAAGCAACACAAGAATATATTGAAGAGCTTCAGCTGGTAGCCAAAGAGTGTAATTGTGGAAATGAGTAGTTCATAAGTTCAATACTAAAAAAATAGTATTACTAGCCAGTCAGTCTATGTGTTGATATTTACTATTATAGATATGACCTGTTTGTAGCTGATCATATTGGTTTTTATGCTCAGGCTTGCTGGCTTTTCATTTGGCCTCTTAAAGCTTTAATTAATCTAATACAGAAGGTCTGTTTTTTGGGTGCTTGTATGACTTTTTAAATATAAATTATTATAAATAATGATTTGAATTTATGTTGATGAATTCAGAAGGATATTACTTATTTTTTGTAAAAATATATCTTTTTTATCTATTATATTTTTGATGAGATCGGCTAATGCAATGGACATTTTAAGTCCTTTTAAGGTCTGTGCTTTTTCAGAGATATCACTCAATATAACCTTTAATGGGCAGCCGGCTTTTGGTGCGAAGGTTATTCGTATCGTTAACTGGAAAAGTGAAATGAATGAAACCTTTATGGTTGGTGATAATGGTCTGGCAGCAAACTGCCATCAATGCATCAGTATTCTTTTATAAAGATCCTTCCAATAGAATTCATTGCATCCCAGAAGATTATTGTTCAGTATGAGGGTGAAGAATATACGATATGGATTTATGCGAAACGAAATCCCGTAGAAAACAGTGAATTCTCTGGAGATCCCATACAGCTTACCTGTGAGCTAACTGACGAGACCGAAACAGTAAGAGCGTTTGATTCCATGGTAAAAACTTCCTGCAGATGGTGATGGTTCGGCTCTAAAAATTATTTTATATGAAATCTATAGGTGAACTTGTGCGATATAAAATATCATCAAGGGAATACAATGAATTAAATCCTCCTGAAATTCATTATTTTGATATCGAAAAGATGAATGGCGTCTACCGAATGATAGCAGGGGAAATCATTGGCCGTGGTTTCGCTGCAGGAGGAGGTGAAAAGATCTCTCTTCTTTCAGAGGCTATCGATAAAAGGTGGTTTTATGAAAATATCAGCAAGTCGGACTGTGAATGGGTTCTATCGATATTGGGGGATTCCGGGTTGAGCGATCAGGAAAGGTTTGAGAAGGTGATAGAGCTTTCGCAAGGCAAAGGTTAATTGAATGACGAGCAAAGTCTCTGATATGGAAGTTGTCTCTCTTGTGGAACGATAGCCAGGTAGGCTGGGACTTGCATTACTCATATACTGACTCTGAGAATGGATAATGAATCTGATGTGTGAAGTCATAAGCGTCCGTTTCGGTGGTAGGTGTACAGCATCCATACGTGCCATTCGTGAAGCCGTATTCATCAATGAACAAAAGGTCCCAGCAGAACTGGAGTTCGATGGCCTGGATGAGTCAGCCCTGCATGTACTGGCATTGGTTGACGGTCAGCCGGTGGGGACGGGACGTGTGTTGGAGGATGGCCATATTGGCCGCATTGCGATTCTGAAAACCTTTCGTGGGCAGGGGATAGGTTCAAACATCGTGTTGTCGCTCATTCGTGAGGCCGCCCGAGCGGGCTGCAGCCGGGTGTATCTCGGTGCTCAGCTGCACGCTGTCGAGTTCTACCAGACGCTGGGATTCACTCTTTATGGAGAGGAATTCATGGATGCGGGCATCCCGCATATCCATATGGAGAAGATTCTTCAGTCATCAGGCATCTAGCGGATTGCCGTCAGCTGCAGGCACTGTCTTCGCCGGCGTTGATGCGTTGCGCCGCCAGCGGCGGTTCTGCACCGATAAGATTGGTGAGCCATTTTGGCCCGGGTTTTGCTTTATCCCTGCACCAATTCAGTTCCATCTGTTATCGAGGTTCCCATGCAGCAGTCCGTCTTCCCCTGGTTTCAACCCATCGTCGAAATTGCCACTGGACGCGTAGCAGGGTATGAAGCGCTGGCCAGGCAAAAGAATGCAGCGGGCCAGGTTGTATCTGCGGGGGCGATGTTTCAGGACCCGGGTCTTTCTGTCGATGATCGACTTTCACTGGACCGTAAGGTTCGCAATCAAGCGCTTGAGGCTTTTACCGGCGCGCCAGACAACACTTTTCTGAGCCTTAATCTGTCTCCCGAATGGATCGAGGGGCTCGATCCCAGTGACCCCTTGCCAACCCTGGGGATGATGGACCGTCTCGGCATCGACCACTCGCGTGTGGTGATCGAGATCACCGAGCATGTCGGGGATATAGAGTGTATCCACCGTCTTGCACGTCGTTATCGTGCCCAGGAAGTGCGCATTGCGCTGGACGACTTCGGCTCGGGTTTTCAGCACCTGGATCGTCTGCTGGCCTTTACACCCGACTTGCTCAAGGTCGATATGCGGATGTTCCAAAACAGTGCAACAGGGCACCAGGAGAGTGCATTATTGCATGCGATCGGTGATATGGCGTCGCGACTGGGCTGCAAGCTGATTTTCGAGGGCGTGGAAACCGCGGATGAGTTTTTTGTCGCACTGCAGTGTAACGCCAGCTATGTGCAGGGCTTCATTTTCGAGCAGGCCGTGGATGGCTTTGTTGAGGAAGATCATTACCGTGAGCAGGTGCAAACCTTGCTGCAGCAGTATCTGGAGTTGATGGTTGAGCAGTCGGCGCGGTGTCAGTGGCATCTGGAGGGGCTTCAGGGGCAGTTGCTGGCCCTGCGTGAGCTGCTGCTGGCGGCGGATGGTCCCGAGGTTCTGCAGCAGTATGTGCCTGATCCGGCGGTGCTGCGCTGCTTTATCTGCGACCGTCAGGGGCTGCAGATCTCGCCAAACTATGAGTATGGTGATGAAGGCTGGCGGGAAGACTGTTCGGTGCTGGGGCACAACTGGAGCTGGCGTCCCTGGTTCTATCAGCTAGTGGCATCCAGTGATTATGACCGCCGTATTTTGAGGTCGGCGCCTTATATGGATATCAGTGGCGGGCAGCGCTGTTTCACGCTGACGCTGGCGCTGGACCAGCATCGCGTGCTGTTGGTGGATGTGAAGGATCAGCTGGCCAGCGGCGATGCGGTATCGCCACAGACATCCTTCCACAGTGACTTGATGCCGGACTTGTCCTGATCGCTGAGCTGGTCGACGGCAAAGGCGTTGTCGAGGCTTTCCTGTACGTTGTGCAGGAAGGCTTCATCGGACTCGGGCAGCTCGGCCGCGGCCAGGTTCAAATGGCCGATCAGGTAGCTGCAATAGAACAGCTCATCCGGGTTGTCCAGCGCGTTCTGTTCGCGAGCCAGCAAACGGGATTCGGTCAGGTCGATCAGACTTTCACTCATGGGGTCTCCAGGTTTTTCAGCAGCAGCGCATAGGTCTTGCCATCGGATTCGGTCTGTTCCAGGCGCACGATCAGGTAGTCCAGTTCAGGTGCAAGCCAGATCAGGGTTTCGCGGTCAGCGTCCTCGCCACGGTCACGCATGACGCGCACGGCATTGTAGCGTCCGTAGGGCGTGTCGATCTTTTCTTCGCCGGTGACCTTGAACCGGTATTCCTTGAGCTTGCCACCATCGGCAACGGCGTAGGTCATTTCGGTTTTGCCGGCAAGTAGATCAAGGCGCATCTGCAGCTGATAGCTGAGCTTGTCCTGAGTGCCAGAGGGAATCTGCATCTTCCAGGGCTTGTCCTTGACCACGGTGGTAACGGACTGCCTGCCCCAGTCAAAGTCGACGCTGGCCTTGCGGCTCTTGCCCAACACCTTGCGATGGTAGCGGTAGCTGACCGGCTGAATGGGCTGCGACGGCTGATAGTTGAAGCGGGTGACTTCACTGATGCCGGCCATCATGGCAGCGGCTTCAGAACTGAAGCGCCATTGGCCGTCTTCGGTCTGCTGCAGTTGGCGGACCGCTTCGCCGCTGAGCGAGATGCCCAGGTCGAAGGCGGTGGTATAGGTAGCCTTGAAGGCCGGTAGCTGAGCGGTGTCGGCATAAGCCGGCAGGCTGCCAAGCAGGCAGCCGGTCAGCAGGGTGGCAAGTGTCAGGCGCATACAACCTCCGTTTCAGCGGGTGGTGTATTGATAACCGGAAGCGGGCAGACGTTCGTCGTCGAGCTGCACACCATCTTCGCCCAGGCGGAGGCGGTCGGCGCAGAACCACTGCACGGCCAGAGGGTAAATCTGGTGTTCGAGCTGGTGGACGCGCTGCTGCAGGCTCTGTTCGTCATCGTCGGTGAGGATGTCGGTTTTAGCCTGTACGATCAGTGGGCCGCCGTCCAACTCTTCGGTTACGAAGTGAACGGTGCAGCCATGCTCGGTATCACCCGCTTCCAGCGCACGCTGGTGCGTGGTCAGGCCCTTGTATTTGGGCAGCAGGGAGGGGTGGATGTTGAACAGGCGTCCCTGGTAGTGACGGACCAGTTCCGGCGTCAGGATACGCATGAAGCCGGCCAGCACGACGAGGTCAGGGGTATAGCTGTCGATCAGCTCGATCAACGCGGCATCGAAGCTTTCCCGGTCGGCAAACTGCTTGTGGTCGAGCAGGCGGGCGTCGACGCCCGCCTGCTCGGCCCGGGTCAGGCCGTAGGCATCGGGGCGGTTGCTGATGACCGCCGCGATTGTGCCGTTGATCTGACCCTCAAGAGTCTGGTCCAGAATCGCCTGCAGGTTGGAGCCACTGCCGGATATCAGTACTACAATCCGTTTCGGCGCCATCTCAGGCCTCCAGGCCGCGCAGCTCGACCTGCTCTTCGCCTTCAACGGCGGCTTCGATCTGACCGATCAGCCAGGCATTTTCGCCTTCACCTTGCAGCAGAGCGATCGCTTCGTCAGCCTTGTCGGCCGGTACGGCGATGACCATGCCCACACCGCAGTTCAGGGTGCGATACATTTCACGTGTTTCCACATTACCGCCTTCCTGCAGCCACTTGAATACCGGCGGCATTTCCCAGGATTTGACGTCGATTACGGCCTTGGCGGATTCCGGCAGTACGCGCGGGATGTTTTCCAGCAGGCCGCCGCCGGTGATGTGGGACAGCGCGTTGACCTGGGATTCGCGAATCAGTTTCAGCAGCTGCTTGACGTAGATGCGGGTCGGCTCCAGCAAAGCTTCGGCCAGGGTCTTGTCACCCATCGGCTGCTGCAGGTCGGCGTTGGTGACTTCCAGGATCTTGCGGATCAGGGAGTAGCCGTTGGAGTGTGGACCGGAAGAGGCCAGGCCGATCAGGGCGTCGCCAACCTGAACCTTGCTGCCGTCGATGATCGCTTCTTTCTCGACCACACCGACACAGAAGCCGGCCAGATCGTAGTCGTCGCCTTCGTACATGCCCGGCATTTCAGCGGTTTCGCCGCCGACCAGGGCCGCGCCCGCCAGCTCACAGCCTGCGCCGATGCCGGTGACCACGTCAGCGGCCATGTCCACGTTCAGGTGACCGGTCGCGTAGTAGTCGAGGAACAGCAGCGGCTCGGCGCCGGCTACGACCAGGTCGTTGACGCACATGGCCACCAGGTCGATACCAATGGTGTCATGCTTCTTCAGTTCCATCGCCAGGCGCAGTTTGGTGCCGACGCCGTCGGTGCCGGTGACCAGTACCGGCTGCTTGTAACCGGCCGGCAGTTCGCACAGCGCGCCGAAACCACCCAGTCCACCCATGACTTCAGGACGGGCAGTACGTTTGGCGACACCTTTGATACGTTCGACCAGGGCGTTACCTGCATCGATATCAACGCCGGCATCCTTGTAGCTCAGGGAAGTTTTTTCAGAACCTGTAGACATGGGTGAGTCAACCTTTAAAGCGGGAAATAATCGGTAAAAAATTATCACGCTAGTTTATCAGGTTGCGGGCGCTCTGTGTTAGAGTTACGCGCGTCATTTATTGGCCGGACGTAAAACCAGGTTTTCTGTACCATTTAAGACGCTTGCAGTGACACAGAAAGACAAAAGCCGTACCGCTGCTCCCATGCAGCTGCCTTTGGGTATCAGTCTTCGAGACGATGCCCGCTTCGAGAACTTCGTGCGTGGTCGCAACGGATTGGTCTGTGCTGCGCTGGAAAAGGCTGCCTCCGGTTTCGGCGAGCAGTATCTTTATGTATGGGGGCATGCCGGCACCGGCTGTTCTCATCTGCTGCAATCCTGCTGTCACGCCTCTGATCCGGTACGCCGCAGCGCCGTTTATCTCCCCCTGGCCGAGCTGAAAGACTACGGCCCGCGTATCCTGGAAGACTTTGACCAGCTCGACCTGGTCTGTATCGACAACCTGGAACAGGTTGCCGGAGATGCCACCTGGGAAGAAGCGCTGTTCCATCTTTATAACCGCATGCGCGCCAACGGGCATGTGCTGATCATCGCGGCCAACCTGCCGCCGGCCAAGCTGGGCATCAAACTGGCGGATCTGGAATCACGTCTCAACTGGGGCATGGTGTTCCAGCTGCAGCCGCTGGATGACGATACCAAGGTGGTGGCCCTCAAGGCCCGCGCCCGGGCTCGAGGTCTGCAGCTGGGCGATGATGTGATCCGTTATCTGATGCATCACGGCAGCCGCAATATGGCGCACCTGCTGGTGACGCTGGACAAGCTGGATGTGGCCTCGTTAAGTGCCCAGCGCAAGATTACCGTGCCCTTCGTCAAGCAGGTGATGGACTGGTGAGCCTGAGCGGCACCGGCCCTGCATTCACGATCATCGAACGGAACCCGCGGTTTGTCGTGATCGACAAGGCACCCGGTATCAGCATGCACAAGGATGATCAGGACGCCGGACTGGCGATGCTGCTGGAGCAGGCTCTGGGGCAGAAAGTCTGGCCGGTGCATCGGCTGGACAAGATGACCTCTGGCCTGGTGGTGTTTGCGCTTTCATCGACAGTGGCTGCCGAACTCTCTGCCGCTTTTGCCGAGCAGCTGGTCAGCAAGCTGTATCTGGCGCTCAGCGATCGCAAACCGTCAAAAAAGCAGGGGCGCATCGAAGGCGGCATGGTGCGCAGCCGTCGCAGCAGCTGGCGTTTGACCCGCGACGCTGGCAATCGGGCCCGTACCGAGTTTTACAGCGCCTCCCTGAAGCCCGGGCTGCGCGCCTTTCTCTGTCGCCCCTATACCGGCAAGACACACCAGATCCGCGTGGCGTTGAAAAGCGTCGGCGCGCCGATCATCGGTGATCCCATCTATCACGAAAAGGTTGAACGGCAGCCAGAGCCTATCTCTCCAGACCGGGGCCATCCAGATCGGGTCTCGCCAGACCGGGTCTCGCCAGACCGGGGCTACCTACACGCCTGGCAATTGAGGTTTGTGTTGGCGGGGGAAACCTTCGTCTTTCGGGCCGATCCCACCATCGGTGAGCTGTTTAAGCTGCCCGAACTGGCCGAGTTGCTCGCGGGCGACTGGTCCAACCCCTTTTCCCTGCGCTGGCATGGTGCATCCAACTGAATTATCATGCGCGCCCTATGATGATTGATCAAAAAATGAACGAAAACCGTGTGCCGCGGGACTTTTATGCCCGCGATCCCAAAGAGCAGCAGCTGTTCCTGACCGATACCTGGTGCGACCACTGTCAGCAGCTGGGATTGGGGATGCGTGATCCCGAAGAGTACGAACTGTTCGGCATGATCTTTATAGAAGGCAAGTGCTGCCAGTGCGGCGAGGTCGTGCTGACCGAATTGACCGAGGATGATTTCGACGATGAGTGAAGCGGTAGATCAGCGTTTTGGCGGCACGGCCCGTCTTTATGGTCTGGACGGCCTGGCGTTGTTCCAGCGTTCTCATGTGGCCGTGATCGGCATTGGCGGTGTCGGCTCCTGGGTGGCTGAAGGGCTGGTGCGCAGTGGTATTGGCGAGATCACGCTGATCGATCTGGACGATGTGTGTGTCACCAACACCAATCGTCAGATCCATGCGCTGAGTTCCACCATCGGCCAGTCCAAGGTGGCGGTAATGGCAGAGCGGCTGCGCGACATCAACCCGGATTGCCTGGTGCATGAGGTTGAAGCCTTTGCCAGCCGTGACAACCTGGACGAGCTGCTGCATGACGACTTGAGCTATGTGGTGGATGCCATCGACAGCGTCAAGGACAAGGCGGCGGTGATCGCCTGGTGCAAGCGTCACAAGGTTCCGGTCATCACCATCGGCGGTGCCGGCGGCCAGGTCGACCCGACCCTGATCCGCGTGGCTGACCTGACCCGCACCCAGACCGACCCGCTGGCTGCCAAGGTGCGCTCCTTCTTGCGCCGTCATTATCGTTTCAGCAGCAGTGGCCGTCGTTTCGCCGTCGAGTGTGTCTACTCCGAAGAACAGCTACGCTATCCGCAGCCGGACGGCAGTGTCTGCCAGCAGAAGAGCGTGATGGAAAATGGCACCCGCCTCGACTGTGCCGGCGGTTTCGGTGCGGCCAGCTGTGTTACCGCGACTTTCGGCTTTGTGGCCGTGTCGCGGGTATTGAAAAAACTTCAGGAGCGCGCGGCTCGCGAGCAGGCGCTCTGATTCACCTGGGGTGGCCTGCTTTGAAGGCAGGGCCGCTCCATCATTCATGCTCCGGATTTACGCTCCGGACCGCAAGAACAGGAAAATACCATGTCCAGCACTGTCGTCTGTGCACTTTACAAATTCGTGACTCTGGAAAACTTCGAGCAGCTGCGTCAGCCGCTGTACGACCTGATGGTCGAGCAGGGGGTGCGTGGCACTCTTTTGCTGGCCAAAGAGGGCATCAACGGCACTATCGCCGGCAGCCGCGAAGGCATTGACGCCGTGCTGGCCTGGCTTCAGACCGATCCACGCCTTGCGGGGCTGGGTTACAAGGAGTCGTTCGACGACAGCAACCCTTTCTATCGCACCAAGGTCAAACTGAAGAAAGAGATTGTCACCATGGGTGTGGAGGGGATCGATCCCAAGCGTGTGGTCGGTACCTACGTCAAGCCGAAGGACTGGAATGCTCTGATATCCGATCCCGACGTGATTCTGGTCGACACCCGAAACGATTACGAGGTGCAGATTGGCACCTTCAAGAATGCGGTCAACCCGCAGACCGATACTTTCCGTGAATTCCCGCAGTATGTGCAGGACAACCTGGATCCGCAGAAGCACAAGAAGGTGGCGATGTTCTGCACCGGCGGCATCCGTTGCGAGAAATCCACCGCCTATCTGAAAGAGCAGGGTTTCGACGAGGTCTACCATCTGGAGGGCGGCATTCTGAAATACCTCGAAGAGGTGCCGGAAGAGCAGACGATGTGGGAGGGCGAGTGTTTTGTCTTCGACAACCGTGTGTCGGTTAACCACAGTCTGGAAAAGGGCGACTACGACCAGTGCCACGCCTGCCGCATGCCGATTACCGAGGACGACAAGGCCAGCGACAAGTATCAGAAGGGGGTCAGCTGTCCGCATTGTCACGACCGTCTGACCGAACGTCAGCGCGAGCGTTTTGTGCAGCGCGAAAAACAGGCGCAGCTGGCGCGTGAGCGTGGCGAAGCCCATATCGGTGCCGATGCCAATGCGGTGATCGAGACGCGCCGTCAGCTCAAGGCGGAGCAGCGTGAGGCGCAGAAGCGGCAGCAACAGGCTGATTAAATGATAAAAAAAGCCCCTCTTCCGGAGAAGAGGGGCAACAAAGTGCATACAACTCAAAACGGCCAGAGTTGGAAACGGGAATGCGAGAGACATTGAGGAAGAGCAGTTTCTCTCGCGTCCTGTTGCCAGGACGCTTTAACTATCGTCCATTTTTGTGCATTGCACAATGGCGTAGTTAGATTAATCTATTCTAAACGGGCTGGTTTTTGTGCGATGCAGCAATAGTGGCCTTGCGATCCTGCAGAGTGAAGCAGGCAACGACGAGCGCCTGCCTTCAGTGCGTCGCTCCTGGCGTGCTCAGGTGGTTGCTGGAGTTGGAATCCAATCGATGTGAGCGATGAGCCGGGACTGAACCCGGCCAGCGGCTGAAAGCGCTGACCGGTGCCTTGAGGGTCAGTGTCCCCGGCGGTAGAGGGGATCAGAGCTCCAGGTCGTGGCGCGTGAAGCGGAAGGGATGCGCCTCGTAGGTGCCGATAACACGCACTTCTTCGGCAAAGAAGTTCAGTTCCTGCATGGCAAACTTCATCGCCTGCTGATGCGGGTGCCCCTCAATGTCCAGGTGGAAACTGGAAACGGTCATCGTTTCCGACGCCATGTAGCTTTCCAGCTTGATCATGTTGACGCCGTTGGTGGCAAAGCCGCCCAACGCTTTATACAGTGCCGCCGGGATGTTGCGCACGCGGAACATCAGAGAAGTGAGGTAGCGTACCTCCGGCTCCAGGGTCGGGATCATCTGCTCCTTGGACAAAATCATGAAGCGGGTGGTGTTGCCGGTCTTGTCCTGGAAGTTTTCCTTCAGAATTTCGAGCCCATAGAGCTCGGCGGCCAGACTGGATGCAATGGCGGCATGGCCAGGCTGTTGCTGTTCGGCCAGTTCTGCCGCTGACCCGGCGGTATCCAGTGCAGCGATGGGGTCTATGCCCAGGCTGCGCAGGTTCTCGGCACACTGTGCCAGCGCCTGGGGGTGAGACGAGACGGTTTTGATCTCGTCCAGTTGGGTGCCCGGCAGTGCCAGCAGGCAGTGGTTGACCGGTTCGAAGTGCTCACCGATCACATGCAGGCGGGTCTTTGGCATCAGTCGATAGATCTCTTCCACACGGCCGGCGGTGGAGTTCTCCAGTGGGATCATCGCCAGTTTGGCTTCACCACGCTCGACCATAAACATCGCCTCCACAAAGGACTCGCATGCCTTCGGCGTCAGCTCGGGATGGACCCGGCGGCAGGCAAGATGGGAGTAGGCGCCCGGTTGGCCCTGATAGGCGATGGTGGTATCGGCGGTCATGGTATCCATTCATTCCACAGGTGAGACAAGGGCCACATTATGGCACAGCCGCAGGGGCTGCTGAAAAAAAACTGCTCTTTTGGTAAGGTCTGCGCGCCTGAATGGAGAAAAATGATGACCCCGGAACGTGAACAGAAGCTGCTGTCGATTCTGCAGCGTCGCCAGCCTGACCTGACCCTGATCGCCGAGCAGGTGCACAAGCCGCGCAACATCTCTGCCCTGATCCGTAACTGCGATGCGGCCGGCATCGCCGAGGTGCAGGTAGTGCGCCCGAAGGAGGGGTATCACAACTACCGGGGTACGGCGCTGGGTTCGGATCGCTGGGTGGATACGGCGCTGCACGATACGCTGGACCAGGCGATTCTGGCGGTGCGTGCACAGGGCATGGCCATCTATGCCGCGCATTTCTCCGACGAGGCGGTGCCCTATCGCGAGGTCGACTATACCCGTCCCTGCGCCATTATCATGGGGGCCGAAAAGGAAGGGATCAGTCCACGGGCGGCCGAACTCGCCGACCAGCACATCATCATCCCCATGCAAGGGGTGGTCAGCTCGCTCAACGTGTCGACAGCTGCCGGCATTATTCTGGCCGAAGCGATCGACCAGCGTCTCAAGGCCGGGCTCTATAATCAGTCCCGCATGCCGCCGGAATGGATCGCCCGCAAGATGTTCGAATCGCGTCACCCCAAGGTGGCCGAGTTCTGCCGTCGGCGCAATCTTGCCTATCCTGAATTCGATGAGGTGGGCGAAATGCTCTCTCCCCAGGAGTGGAACGACCAGGTCACCCGAGGGGTTGCTCCCCCATCATCCCGCGACTGAACCTGCGCCGAGGAGCACTTCGCATGCGCTCAGAGGGGTCGTCCCGACAGCGTTACCCGATCAGCGCCATCGCGCTTATCTATATTCTGCTGGTGTGCACGCTCGCCTGGTTTGTCGGCAGTCTGTCACGTGACTGGGCGTTGGCCCGTTTGCAGGAGCAGGGCGGCGACCGCCTGCTGGCCAGTGTCAGCCAGATGCGTCTGGTGCTGGATCAGTACAGCTACCTGCCGTTCCTGCTGGCCCAAAACACCGACGTGCATCGGCTCCTGCAGCCGGGCTCAACCCACCAGACAACGGTCAACCGGGTACTGGAACAGATCAACCTGGTTGCGGGCTCGACCGCGCTCTTCGTACTGGATGCCGAGGGGCGACCACTGGCGTTCAGCAACTGGCGGGAGGAGCAGGCATTTCCGCTCGAATCCCAGCGCAATGAGCGCTATTTTCAGCAGGCTATCGCGGGCGAACAGGGGCTGGAGTTGCAGTTCCATGAGCGCCCGGACCAGGCGCGGCTGTTCATGTCGGCACCGATCTACACCGATCGCCTGGCCGGGGTGGCGGTGATGCGTCTGGATATGTCTCGACTGCGCGAACAGCTGGCGATCGAATACCCATTGATCGTGCGCTCATCCGATCATCAGCTGGTGTTCAAGACCGAGGCGCGCTGGCCACTGGCGGATACCGTGCCGCTGCAGCTGGGTAACGGTACTGTGCTGGAGTTGGTGCGGGATGCTGGCGAGCTGTCGCTGCTGCAGTCGGTGCAGCTGGACGACCTGGGCTGGACAGTGTCGGTGCTGACGGCTATCCGTCCGGCCCAGTACCGCGCACGGGTGGTGATGGGGGGCGTGCTGGGTGTCGGGGTGGCTTTGGGCTTGCTGTTGCTCTACCTGCGCGAATCACGTCAGAAGCGCCGATTGCAGCTGGAGCGGATGCATGAACGTGCCCGCAGCGAAGAGCAACAGCGCGATATCATCAACACCGCTCAGGTCGGGCTGGTGCATATCGATCAGCGTGGGTGCGTGCAGCTGATCAACCCGATGGCGATGCAGATCTTCGGCGTCTCCGTCGAGCGGGTCCGCAACCAGTCGGTGCTCAAGCTGCTCGGTGATGGTTTCAGCGCTCAGCCGCTGCAGCAGGCGCTGACCGCGTTGGGTTCGGACCGTTTCCGTTCGCTGACTGGCCTGGAAGTCGTGGGCCAGCGCGGTGACGGCAGCGGCTTCCCGATGATGATCTCCATCCGCCAGATGGCGCATCATCCCGAGCTGGGGTATCTGGTCACGGTGATCGACATCAGCCGCCGCAAACGGCTGGAGCAGGCACTGCGCGAGGCCAACGAGTCGCTGGAACAGAAGGTGGAGGCGCGTACCCAGGCGCTGGAAGCGGCCCAGGCCGAGCTGGTGCAGGCCGGCAAGCTGGCGGCGCTGGGACGGATGTCGGCCTCGGTGGTGCATGAACTGAATCAGCCGATGACCGCCATGCGCACCTATCTGGCGATCGCCGATCGTTTGCTGGAGAATCCCGAGGCGCTGCGCAAGAATCTGAAGCTGCAGGAGCAGTTGCTTGATCGCATGGCGCTCATCACCGGTCAGTTGAAGACCTTCGCCTATCGCAAGCCGGAGCGGATTGAGCCGGTCTCACTGCAGCAGGTGACAGCCCAGGTGCTGCAGATGTTTCGCGGCCGCTTCGAAGAGCTGTCATTGCAACTGCACTATGAGCCGCCCCCGGCCGAGCTGCTGATCGCCGGTGATAACGCCCGCTATGAACAGGTGCTGATCAACCTGATCAAGAACGCCTGTGATGCCATGTCGGAGCAGGCCGGCCCTCATCAACTTTGGCTGGAGCTGGTCGAGGTCGGTGAACAGTCGCTGCTGTTCGAGGTCCGTGACAACGGTCCGGGCATCGCGGCGGAGGCGCGGGGCCAGTTGTTCGAGCCTTTCTTTACCACCAAGGAAGTAGGGCAGGGGCTGGGTCTGGGGCTGGCGATCGTCAGCAGTATCCTGAGGGACCTGGGTGGAGCCATTCGCGTGTCCGACCGGGACGGCGGTGCCTGTTTCCAGATACGCATGCCGTTGTACAGGGCGGCCGAGCAAGACAACAATGAGGTGAATGCATGAGCACCCAGGGGCAGGTACTGCTGGTCGATGATGAGGCGATGGTGCGCGAGGCGACCGCGCAATGGCTTGAGCTGTCCGGCTTCGACGTGCGCACGTTCAGCCGCGCCGAAGCGGCGCTGGAGCAGATCGACCCCTTCTGTGAAGGTATCCTGCTGACCGATGTGCGCATGCCCGGCATGGACGGTATTCAGTTGATGCAGGAGACGCTGAAACGAGCACCGGACATGCCGGTGATTCTGCTCACCGCCCACGGCGATGTGGACATGGCCATGGCGGCGATGCGGGATGGCGCCTACGACTTTATCGAAAAACCCTATGTGCCGGACCGCCTGGTCGAGCGCATCCATCGTGCCTGCGAGAAACGGCGGCTGACGCTGGAAAACCTGCGCCTGCAACAGAACCTGGCGACCCAGAGCGGACTCGACAGCCGCATGATCGGCATCTCCCCGGCGATCCAGCGGCTGCGCCGGGAAATTCTGTCGCTGGCCGAGCTGGATACCAACGTGATCATCTACGGCGAGACCGGCACCGGCAAGGAGCTGGTGGCCCAGTGCCTGCATGACTACAGCAAGCGTGGCAAACGGCCTTTTGTACCGATCAACTGCGGCGCCATTCCCGAAAACCTGATCGAGAGCGAGCTGTTCGGCCATGAAGCGGGGGCCTTTACCCATGCCGCCAAACGCCGGGTCGGCAAGTTCGAATACGCCAGCGGCGGCACCCTGTTTCTGGACGAAATCGAGAGCATGCCACTGCACCTGCAGATCAAGATGCTGAGGGCGCTGCAGGAACACGTGATCGAGCGGCTCGGCGCCAATACACCGATACCGGTGGATCTGCGTGTGGTGGCGGCGGCCAAGGTGGATCTGCGTGAAGATCCCAATTTCCGCGAGGACCTCTTTTACCGACTCAGTGTCTCCGAACTGCATATTCCGCCGCTGCGTGAACGGATCGAGGATGTGCCGCTGCTGTTTGCCCATTATGTGCGCCGGGGTGCCCTGGACCATGACCGCGAGGCTCGCCCGCTGTCGGACCATGATCTGGATGCGCTCCAGTCCTATGCCTGGCCCGGTAACGTGCGTGAGTTGAAGAATATCGCCATTCGCTATGCCATCGACCCGCGCGCCAGTCTGGTAGAACTGCTGTCGCGGCAGCAGCCGTTGCAGAGTGCGCCGGTGATGAACCGCCAGTCGCTGCCGCTGGCGGTGCAGGTGGCGGAGTACGAAGCGCGTCTGATCCGTGAAGCGCTTGAGCAGCACCAGGGCAACATCAAGGCGGTGATGGAAGTGCTGGACCTGCCGCGACGGACGCTGAACCAGAAAATGCAGCGTTATGGCCTCAATCGCAGCGACTTTACAGCCCAATAGGCGGATTTTTGCTTATCGTTTTACGGGTGGGATCGGCAAGATCCTGCTTATAGGGGCGGGCGTCGCATCCTGATTTTATATAAATCAGTAACTTATACCCTTGCTTAGAGTTGGCCCGTTTTCTGCTATACCTGTTATGTCACTACAACAACCAGAAATGACAACAGGTATAAGGAATACACCATGAATTCAAGCAAACGCACGCTGATCAAGGCGCTGGGCCTGACGCTGACCCTGGGTACGCTGGCGACATCCAGCGCTTTGGTGCAGGCGGCCGAAAACCGCTCCTATATCCTGGCGACGGCGTCTACCGGCGGTACCTACTATCCGGTGGGCGTGGCGCTGGCGACCCTGACCAAAGTGAAGC
The DNA here is from genome assembly GCA_963676805.2 of uncultured Marinobacterium sp. GTDB lineage: Bacteria > Pseudomonadota > Gammaproteobacteria > Pseudomonadales > Balneatricaceae > Marinobacterium. The sequence goes on from CAXXYA010000002.1 coordinate 549,085, forward strand.
TGGAGCCGACGCAGGGCATCTCCATGTCCGCCATCAACTCCGCCGGTTCCGGTGAAAACATCAAACTGTTGCGTGAGAACGAAGCCCAGTTCGCCATTCTGCAGGGTCTCTACGGTGCCTGGGCCTGGAATGGTGAAGGCGCGATGGCCGCTTCCGGCAAACAGGAAAATCTGCGCTCGGTCAGCATGCTGTGGCAGAACGTGGAACACTTCGTGGTTCGCGGCAAATACGCTCAGACCGGCACCATCTCCGATCTCAAGGCGCTGGAGGGCGAGAAGTTCTCCATCGGCAAGAAGAACTCCGGTACCGAGGGCTCCGGCCGTACCATCCTGGGTAACCTGGGCATTGATGTCGACAAGTTCAACCTGGCGCATATGGGCTATGGTCCCTCTGCCGATGCGCTGCAGAACGGCACCATCGATGGCATGAACATTCCGGCGGGTGTGCCGGCGTCCGCCATCACCCGTGCCTATGCGGCCATGGGTGACGATATCCGCGTGTTGGACTTCACCGATGAGCAGATGGCCCAAGCTAACGGCCATTTCAAGCTATGGACCCGCTACGTGATTCCGGCCAATACCTACCCGGGGCAGACGCGGGATATCAACACCATGGCGCAGCCGAACTTCCTGGCCGTGCGTGATGATATCAGCGAAGAAGATGTCTACCTGCTGACCAAAACCATCTATGAGAACCTGCCGTTCCTGAACAGCATCCACAAGGCCACCAAGGCGATGGCGCTGGAAAAAGCGATTGCCGGCCTGCCGGTACCGCTGCACCCGGGTGCTGCGCGCTACTACCGTGAAATGGGCGTGACCATTCCGGATCACCTGATCGCTGAATAACAGTTTCGGGCGCGATCGGCCATTTTTGGCCGATCGCATCTCTTTTGTATCAAGCTATCAGGAATGAAGTGATGTCTGCTTCCAACCAAACCGATCAACAAACCGCTGAGCAGCTGAAGGCGATGGAGTTGACCCAGCGGGACGAGCAGGGCGGTACGGGCCGTTTCGTCTACTGGGCGGGTGTGCTCTTCGCTCTTGCGCATATCTATTTCAATACGCTGGGCACCCTGTCCGAACTCTGGGTGTCGGCGATCCACTTTTCCGGCTTTGCGCTGATCTGTGCGTTGATGGTGCCGCTGTCGAAAAGGCATAGTCATGCCCGCTGGACCCTTGCCATTGATGTCGTTATCGGCCTGGTGGCGCTGGGTACGACCGCCTATCTGATCCTGTTTGAGGACGCGCTCTATGCGCGTGGCGTGCATTTCAACACCAGTGACTGGATCGTGGCGGTTATCGCCATTCTGATCGCGCTGGAGATGACGCGACGCACCACCGGCTGGTTCATCCCATCCCTGATCGTGTTTTCGCTCACCTACGTGTTCTGGTGGGGGCAGTATGTCGAGGGCATGTTCAATTTTCCGGGCCTGAGCCTGGAAACCGTGCTCTATCGCAGCTATTTCTCGTCCGAGGGGATGTTCGGCTCCATTGCCCGTATCTCCTGGACCTATGTCTTCATGTTCATCCTGTTTGGTGCCTTTCTGGTCAAGTCCGGCGCCGGTGACTTTATCATCGAGCTGTCCCGCTGCGCGGCCGGTCGCATGATCGGCGGTCCGGGATTCGTGGCCGTGCTGGGTTCCGGCCTGATGGGCTCCGTTTCAGGTTCCTCCGTGGCCAACACCGTATCCACCGGTGTGATCACTATTCCGCTGATGCAAAAGGCGGGCTTCCCGGCGCGTTTTGCCGCCGGTGTCGAGGCAGCCGCCTCCACCGGTGGTCAGCTGATGCCGCCGGTGATGGGCGCGGGTGCCTTTATCATGGCGTCCTATACCCAGATTCCCTATGTGGAAATCATCGCCATTGCGGCACTGCCGGCATTGCTTTACTTCCTGTCGGTCGGTTTCTATGTGCGCGTTGAAGCGCGTCGCAGCCACGCCCATGCGGTGGAGATGCATACCCGCCCGGTGAAAGAGGTGCTGAAAGAGGGCTGGCACTGCCTGCTGCCGCTGGTGGTACTGGTGGCGCTGCTGATCTACGGTTTCACGCCGACCTATGCCGCCGGTATCTCTATCATCTCGGTGGTGCTGGCGTCCTGGATTTCGCCGAACAAGATGGGCCTGCGTGACATCCTCGATGCACTGGCGCAGGGCTCGAAAAACATGGCGACCACCGCAATGCTGCTGGTGGCCGTCGGCTTGGTAGTCAACGTGGTAGCGATGACCGGTATCGGCAACACCTTTTCGCTGATGGTGACCGACTGGGCCGGTGGCAGCCTGTTCATCACCCTGGTTCTGGTGGCATTGGCGTCACTGGTGCTGGGCATGGGCCTGCCGGTGACGGCGGCCTATATCGTACTGGCAACCCTGTCGGCACCGGCCTTGTACAGCTTGATGGCCGAGCGCGAACTGATTGACCTGATCGTCAATGGCAACCTGCCGGAAACCGCACGCGCCATCTTCATGCTGGTGGATCCGAACAGCCTGACGGCTTTGGCAGCACCGATGAGCGAGGCGCAGGCCATTGCGCTGGTGGATCAGATTCCGTCCGATTTCAAGGGCCAGCTGATGGATCAGGCGATCGATGCCGACAAGCTGGCGATGATCCTGCTGGCGGCGCACATGATCATCTTCTGGTTGTCACAGGATTCCAACGTGACACCGCCAGTCTGCCTGACCGCCTTTGCGGCGGCGGCGATTGCGCGCACGCCACCGATGATGACCGGTTTTACCGCATGGAAGATCGCCAAGGGCCTGTATATCGTGCCGCTGCTGTTTGCCTATACCGGTTTTATCGGTGGCAGTCTCGAAGAGGTGATTACCGTGTTTATCTTTGGCATTCTGGGGCTCTACGCTTTCGTGGGTTTGATGGAAGGCCACCTGGAAGGGCCGTTGAATATCGTGCTGCGCCTGTTCAGCGGCGTGTGTGCCGCGGGTTTGTTGTACCCGCACGGACACCTGACCTATGACCTGATCGCGGCCGTGGCCTTTATCGCGCTGTTTGTCTATAGCCGTCGTCTGGCGCCGGCTGCCGCTGTTGGAATGGATTGAATGATGCAAAGTATGCAAAGTAACTTTGATTTTATCGTTATCGGTGGCGGCATCCTGGGCCTGTCCACCGCCCGCCAGCTGCAGCAGCGTTTTCCCGGCAAACACGTGCTGGTGCTGGAGAAGGAAAGCCGTCCGGCGCAGCATCAAACCGGGCACAACTCCGGCGTGATCCACGCCGGGGTGTACTACAAGCCCGGCAGCATGAAAGCGCGTTTCTGCAAGGAGGGCAACGCGGCCACCAAGGCGTTCTGTCGCGAGCACGATATCCCGTTCGACGAGTGCGGCAAGCTGCTGGTCGCCACCAATGAACTGGAGCTGGAGCGGATGCAGGGTCTGATCGGTCGCTGTGCCGAGAATGAGCTGCCGATCGAGGTGCTCGATGCCGAACAGCTCAGGGCGCGGGAACCCAACATCACCGGTGTGGGCGGCATTTTCGTGCCCTCCACCGGTATCGTCAGCTACACCCGCATCTGCGAGAAGATGGCCGAGCTGGTGGCGGCTGACGGCGGGGAAGTGAGATACAACGCCGAAGTACGCAATATTCGCGAGCTGGCCGACAGTGTTGAGGTTGAAACCGAGCTGGAGCTGTTTGCCGGCAACTTCCTGGTGTCCTGTGCCGGCCTGATGTCGGACCTCGTCGTGCGTATGCTGGGTCAGACGCCTGACTTCAAGATCATCCCCTTCCGGGGCGAGTACTTCCTGCTGCCACCGGAGCACAACCACATCGTGAACCACCTGATCTACCCGATCCCGGACCCGGATCTGCCGTTCCTGGGTGTGCACCTGACTCGGATGATCGACGGTACTGTCACCGTGGGGCCAAATGCCGTGCTGGCGTTCAAGCGTGAGGGGTATCGCAAGACCGATATCAGCCTCAGGGACATGGCCGAGATGCTGACCTACCCGGGCCTGTTGAAGATGCTGGCGCGCAACCTCAAGCCGGGTCTGATGGAGATGAAGAACAGTATTTTCCGTCGCGGCTATCTGGAGCAGGTGCGCAAGTACTGTCCGCAGCTGACGCTGGAGGATCTCACGCCCTATCCGGCGGGGGTGCGGGCGCAGGCGGTGGCGAAGAATGGCTCCCTGGTGGACGACTTCCTGTTCGTCAACACCGAGCGTGCACTGGTGGTGTGTAACGCACCGTCCCCGGCGGCAACCTCGGCGATTCCGATCGGTGCGCACATCGTTGATCAGGTTGCGGAGCGTATGGTTTCTTAAGCCCCGATTCCCTTTGCCTGGGATATCCTTTGCCTCATCTGTTTCTGGCGGGTGGGGCTTTTTTCGTTAGGACTGGCAGGCCCTTTGCCGCCGTGTTACAACAGCCGGTCGGGCCAATGGATCATGATCACAAGGAGTTTTATATGCTGCGCTGGATAAGTCTGTCACTGGCGATTGTTTCGACCCTGGGGTGTGTGGCATCCGCACCCTCTCAACCGGATGCGGAGCCGGTTGTCTGCTCTGATGCCTGGTACCGCTTAGTGGAGCAGCGGCTGGGGACCGGGGATGGCCAGGGCCACGGGCCGGATATTGGCTCTGCCGAATGGAAGTCGGTGGTTGAATTCAAGCTGGGCATCCGGGGTGATACAGGTATCCCCGATCCGGCAACTGCGCAATGGTGCGATCATATCGAACAGAGACTGCAGTCGCGGCCGTCAGTGGCCTCGGGGCCTGCTTTCAACTGCGATGGGGATGCTCTGTCAGCAGCCGAAAAACGGGTCTGCTCCGATGTAGAACTGGCCTCGCTGGACCGCCAGTTGAGCCAGGTATATCAACAGGCGCTGGAGGCCACCGACCGCCACGATCGCCCGACCCTGAAAGCGGAGCAGCGTGGCTGGATCAAGGGACGGGACGAGTGCTGGAAAAGCCGTGATATTACGCAGTGCGTGGACGTTGCCTACCGACATCGCATTGCGGCCCTGCAGGCGCAGTACCGGCTGGTTGCGTACTCCGAGGCGGTGCGTTTTGTCTGCAACGACAATCCTGCTGACGAGTTTGTGGTCACCTTTTTCCAAACCGAACCTGAAACGGCAATCATGGAGCGTGGCGACAGGGTGTCACTGATGTACCGTCAACCTGCGGCCAGCGGTGCCCGGTATCAGGGTCGCAACGAGAGCTTCTGGGAACATCAGGGTGAAGCGAGGATCCGTTGGGGTTACCAGGCTGACGAGCTGCGTTGTGTACCTGTGCGGCAGCCGTGACGCTGGTCAACTTGAGCGTACTCTGCCAGTCATGCAGTTAAAGGATTCTTGTTTGGGTACCTGATATCCGGTAGCGTCTGCTGGATAAAAGCTTTGCTGTCGGAGTTTATCTGCTTGGTTTGTACAGCATGTTCCCTTGTTCAACTGGCTCACCGGGTGCTCTGGGCGTTCTGTCTGGTGATGTGGTTGAATGCCAGTACAGCATTGGCCGTCGCCGAGCTGACGCAGGGGCCTCGTTTCGAAGATATCTTCAACGATTTCAATATCCCCATGTTGCTGATCGAGCCTGACAGCGGGGCGATCGTTGAGGCCAATGTGGCGGCTGCCGGGTTTTACGGTTATACCCGGCAGCAGCTGGCCGAGATGCGCATCCAGCAGATCAACACCTTTACCGCGGAGCAGGTTGCCTCCGAACGGGCCCTGGCCGAGTCGGAGGGGCGTAATTATTTCATCTTCAGGCATCAGCTGGCCAACGGCGAGATGCGCAGGGTAGAGGTGTATTCTCGACCCTATGAATTCGAGGGTAAAACCCTACTCTATTCAATCATCAATGACATCACTCCGGGACGCCATCAGAATTCGGATCTGTGGTACTACCAGCAGCAGCTGGAGCAGATGGTGGATGAGCAGGTCGGCGAGATTGAAACGGGGCGTCGGTGGCAACTCTGGACCCTGGCGGGGGCGCTTTTTGCTCAGGCCCTGGTGATTACGTTGCTGGTTGGCAATATGAACCGCCGGCGGCAGCTGGAACGCCAGGGCAAGGCGGCCAATCAGGCGCTGGAAGCCAGCCGTTATCAGCTTGAAGAGGCGCAGCGTATTGCCAGGGTCGGCAGCTGGCAAATGGATCACTCAACGGGGCTGATTTCCTGCTCAACGGAAATGTGCCAGATGTTGGAGCTGGAAAGTGACGACGAGGAACAGCCCATTCAAAGGGCCCGGGAGCGGATTCATCCGGATGATTGGGCGGCGGTGGACAGGGCTCAGCGGCTCTCGATGGAAAAACACCTTCCGTTTGAGCTGGACCACCGCTTGCTGATGCCCGATGGCCGCATCAAGCATGTGCATGTGAAGGGCGAAAGCCGGTGTTCCGGAGACAACACGGAACTGGTCACGGTGGGTACGGTACAGGATGTCACCCGGCAATATGTGGTGCAGTCCGCCCTGGCGGCGCTCGCGACCGAATATGCCCTTCTTTCCGGTCAGGACTTCTATCGTGCCGTTTGCCGGCATCTGGTGGATGTGCTCGGGCTGGATTACGTCTTTGTCGGCCAGCTGTCCGCCGACCGGCAGGAGGTGGAAGCGATTGTCGGCTGTACCCCTGAGGGTGATATGCAACCCTTCGTCTACGCCCTGGAAGGTACACCCTGCGCTGATGTGATGACGTCGATTCACTCGGTATATCCGGCCAATATAGCGCGGGCCTATCCCAATGACGCCATACTGGTCGAGAAGGGCATCGAGTCCTATATCGCCAGTTCGCTGCTGGACAAGCAGCAAGAGCCGATGGGAATACTGGTCGGGCTTGGCTGCAAGCCTCTTCTTCAGCAGGAGCTGGCATGGGAACTGCTCAACGTCTTTGTGGATCGGGTCAGCGCCGAAATGCAAAGAACGGCGGCTGAGCGCCGGATAAAAGCGATCGACACCTATCGGCAGATTGTGCTCGGATTTGCCAACCGCTTCATGCACCTCAGTCTGCCCGAAGTGGATCGGGCGATACAGGCTGCCCTGCATGAAATCGGCCATTTCATCAAGGCGGACAGCTGTTACCTGTTCACCTATGATCTGGAAGCCGGTACGGCCTCCATGACCCATGAATGGTGTATCGAAGGGATGTTGCGTGAAAAGGAGCAGCTGCAACAGCTGCCTCTGAGCCGGTTTCCCGGCTGGATCGAACACCATGAAAAGGGCCTGCCCGTCATTGTCGAAAATACGGACGAGCTGGGGGAGGAATATGTCGCCGAAATTCTCAAACGCAAGGGGATCAGGTGCCTGGTTGATCTGCCGTTGATGAGCAATGGTGAATGCCTCGGCTTTGTCGGTGTCGCCTCGCGCCGGCAGACAAACCTGTTTGGCAGTGAAACCGTGGAACTGCTGGAGCTCTTTGCGAGCCTGCTGGTCAATATTCGTCGGCGGCAACAGGTCGAGGGGCAGTTGCGCCTGTCGGCCAGTGTCTTCGATAACGCCGACGAGAGCATCATGATTACCGACGCGGCTGGGCAGATCATCACCGTCAATGATGCGTTTAGCCGCACCACGGGCTATACGGCCGATCAAGCACGGGGGCAGGCGCTGACCTTCATGAATGTGCACGACCGGGAGCCCGGATTCCGTGATCAGGTACAGCAACAGCTGGACCGTTTCGGCTACTGGAAGGGGGAGGCCTGGAATCGGCATGCCGAAGGAGAAAGGTATGCCGTTTTGCAGAAAATAAACGCTTTTCATGACGAAGCGGGGGGGTTGCAGGGGTACGTTTCCCTGATGTCCGACATTACGGCGCTTAAACAGCATCAGCGCCAGCTGGAGCGGATCGCCCATTTCGATGCGCTGACCGGGCTTCCCAACCGCAATCTGCTGGCCGACCGCTTGCAGCAGGCGATGGCCACGGCACGACGCCAGCAGAGCAGTATCGCGATATTGTTTATCGACCTTGACGGGTTCAAGGCTGTCAATGACACCCACAGTCATGCGGTGGGTGACCAGCTGCTGGTAAGGCTGGCGCAGCGCATGCAGCATGCGATACGCCAGGAGGACTCAATGGCGCGCATCGGCGGGGACGAATTCGTTGCGGTACTGGTAGGTCTTGACCACACCGATGCCAGCATCCCGGTCATTCGCCGCTTGCTGGATGCAATCGCTGAGCCGGTCAATATTGATGGGGCCGTACTGGAAGTATCCGCCAGCATCGGGGTGGCCTTTTACCCGCAGCAGGAGAATCTGGACGCGGACCAGCTGTTGCGCCAGGCCGATCAGGCGATGTATCACGCCAAGCAGGCCGGCAAAAACCGATATCAGCTGTTCGACGTGGAGCGCGACCGGGAAGTGAGAAGTCAGCACGATAGCCTGGAGCGCGTGCGCTTGGCGCTGTACCGGTCTGAGCTGGAACTGCATTATCAACCCAAGGTGAACATGCGCACCGGTGAACTGGTAGGGTGTGAAGCACTGATCCGCTGGCGACACCCGCGGCGGGGGTTGTTGATGCCGGCGGCCTTTCTGCCCGTGATCGAGAACCAGCTGCTGGCGGTCGATGTGGGCAACTGGGTACTGGCTGAGGCGATGGACCAGATTCTGGCGTGGCGAAAACTGGGCCTGGTGGTGCCGGTTAGTGTCAATATCGATGCCATTCACCTGCAGCAACCCGATTTCGTTCAGCACCTGTCAGAGCTGTTGCAGCAACGGCCCGGCATCCAGCCGGGCGATCTGGAGCTGGAAATTCTTGAAACCACGGCACTGGGAGATGTGGAGCAGGTTTCCGGTATTATCCGTGACTGTGATGCGCAGGGGGTTGGCTTTGCGCTGGATGATTTCGGCACCGGTTACTCATCGCTGACCTACCTCAAACGACTGCCGGCGCAGCTGCTCAAGATCGATCGCAGCTTTGTGCGAGACATGCTGGTCGACCCGGACGATCTGGCGATTCTTAATGGCGTGATTCAGCTGGCCGCAGCGTTCAAGCGCGAGGTGATTGCAGAGGGCGTGGAAACCGAACAGCATTGTCGCGAGCTGTTGCGGCTGGGCTGTGAGCTGGGTCAGGGCTATGCCATTGCACGACCGATGCCGGCCGCCGAGCTGCCGCAGTGGTTGAGTGAATGGCATCGCAAGCACCCTGCTGTGCAGGCCATTTGAACAGCAGGGCAGGGTGTTCAAGGTTGAAACGAGTTGACCTGCCGCACCGGGTCACCCCGCTCGAAAGCACGGATATTGTCCACCGTCTGATTGATGATGGTGGTGCGGGCCTGGATGCTGCCCCAGGCCGAGTGCGGGGTGACAATCAGGTTCGGAATGGCCGGGTCCAGCAGCCGGTTGCCGTTGCGTGGTGGCTCCTCGCTGAGCACATCGGTGGCAGCACCGCCGAGCTGGCCGCTGCACAGGGCGTCCCTCAGCGCTTCTTCATCGACGATGCCGCCCCGCGCGGCGTTGATCAGGAAGCTGCCGGGCTTCATCCGGGCCAGGGCTCGGGCATCGATCAGGTTGCGTGTTGCTTCGGTCAGTGGACAGTGCAGGCTGACCACATCGGATTTCTCCAGCAGTTCCTCAAAGGCAACACGGCCGTCGGGGATCTCACGGCTGCCGGGGCGCGCCGCAACCAGCACCTGCATGCCGAAGCAGCGCGCCAGTCGCGCGACCTCATGACCCAGAGCACCATAGCCGATGATGCCCAGGGTGCGGCCGTTGAGTTCCACAATCGGGAAGTCCAGCAGGCAGAACTGGCTGGAGCTGTTCCAGTCCCCGTTCTTGACAGCACGGTCATAGTCCAGCAGCCGGGTGTGCAGTGCCAGCATCAGCCCCAATACATGCTGGGCCACCGAGTGCACGCCATAGCCCTGGGAGTTGCAAACGACGATCCTCCTGGCCGAGGCGGCATCCAGATCGATATTGTTGACCCCGGTGGCGACCACACAGATCAGTTGCAGCACTTCTGCCGAACGGATCATCTCGGCATCCAGTACCACCTTGTTGGTGATCACCAGTTCGCAGCCGGCGATACGCTCGGCGACCTGCTCCGGGGCGGTGGTCGGATAGCACACCAGTTCATCCACGCAGTCGGCAATGGGTGAGAGGTCCAGATCATCAAGGCCTTGGGTATCGAGGAAGACGGCTTTCATGGCGGTATAGTCGACTCGTGACAGAGATTGGAAGTCAGGATGGGCGTCGGAACGCGACTGTCTTGGCGATCATCACCTGTACCACCTGACCATGCTGGTTGATGGTTTCATTGCGGGCGACGACGATCCCGCGATCGGGCTTTGAGCGTGACGGGATCACCTCCTGTATCTCCATCACGACATGCAACTCGTCACCCGGACGGGTGGGCGTCGGCCAGGCAAGTTCCACGCCGGCGCCGATGGACCCCTCGGCAAAGGGGATGCCACTGGTCACCATCAGGCGCATGGTCAATGATGCGGTATGCCAGCCGCTGGCGGCCAGGCCGCCAAACACGCTCTGCTCGGCCGCCGCTTCATCCAGGTGAAACGGCTGGGGATCGTAATGATCGGCGAAGGCCTTGATCTCCTCGGCGCTGATGGTCAGCGATTCGGTGGTATAGCGCATGCCAGGCTTGAGGTCTTCAAGGTAGAGCCTGTGTTCGGTGCGGGTATCCATGCAAGTATCTCTATTATTGTGTTAAGTGATCGAGCCTGGTTAGCCAGTGATGAAAGGCCCGTTGGCCGGCTTGTGCGAGGTCCGCCCCCTGCTGGTCACGCTGGTGGCGGATCTGGTCTGGAGCGATATCGGCCTGTTCCAGTTCACAGCAGTGGCCGACCAGCCACTGCTCCAGCCGGAGGGGGTCCGCTTCGAGATGAAACTGCAGGCCCAGTGCGTAGTCTTCAAGCGCGAAGGCCTGGCAACCACACAGCTCGGTGTACGCCAGACGGGTAGCGCCCTCAGGCAGGCTGAATTGTTCGCCATGCCAGTGCAGCACTCTGGCTGGCTGACTCAACGCCCCCAGAGGGCTCTGTAAGCCGGCAGCGGTGAGGGTCAACGGGCCAAAACCGATCTCCTTGCCCGCCATGGGTGTTACCTCGGCACCCAGTGCCAGAGCCATCAGCTGAGCTCCCAGACAGATGCCCAGTGTCGGCCGTTGCTGCGCCAGTCGCTGGCGGATCAGCGTCAGTTCATCGGTCAGAAAGGGGTAGATTGCCTGGTCATTGGCGCTGATCGGGCCACCCAGAATCACCAGCAGGTCCGCTGTGATCAAGCGATCATCCAGGGTGTCGACACCGGCGTCCAGATAGTGAACGTCATAGCCTTTTTCCTGCAGCAGGGGGGCCAGCAGCCCCAGGTCCTCGAACGCCAGATGGCGAATGGCGATAGCCTTTTTCATTGTCCCATTCCTTGTTTGGACAGCCAGTCTCCATCTTAACGGCTGAGGGCTTGTGGTCAATCCGCGTCGATTGGAGAACATTTCACAGCCAGCGACACCGCGCCAGTGTGTAGTACAGCAGCGGCACCACGATGATGGTCAGCAGTGTCGACATCGCCAGTCCGAATATCAGCGAGATCGCCAGGCCATTGAAAATCGGGTCGTTGAGGATGAAATAAGCCCCTACCATCGCCGAAATGGCGGTCAGGGCAATCGGCTTGATCCTGACCGCCCCGGCCAGCACCACCGCGTCTTCCAGCGGTGTGCCTTCGTCCAGCAGCTGGCGGATGAACACCACCAGCAGGATGGAGTTGCGCACGATGATGCCGGCCAGCGCGATCATGCCGATCATACTGGTGGCGGTGAATTCCCGTCCCAGCAGGGCGTGACCCGGCAGGATGCCGATCAGGGTCAGCGGTATGGGGGCCATGATCACCAGCGGCAGCACGTAGGAACGGAACTGGGCCACCAGCAGCAGGAAGATCATGAAGATGCCGACGCTGTAGGCCAAGCCCATGTCGCGAAAGGTCTCATAGGTGATCTGCCACTCGCCATCCCATTTCAGCGTGCCCAGCTCCGGCAGGGGCGGTTGCTGAATGAAGAACTGTTCCGGCGCGCCGTCCAGCTGATCCAGTCGGTCGACCATGGCGAACATGCCGTACAGGGGCGAGTCGATGGCACCGGCCATATCGGCGGTGACATAGGTCACCGGCAGCAGGTCCTTGTGGTAGCGGGCGCCGGGCCATGCGGTCGGCTCGATGCGGGCGATACTGGCCAGAGGAATCAGCTGCCCGTCACGGTTGCGCACCTGCAGCGACAGCAGCGCCGAGGCCTGTGCCTTGTCGCCCTCGTTGAGGATCACCCGAATCGGCACCGGATACTTGGCGTGCTCGTCATGCAGGTAGCTCTGGGTGCTGCCGCCCAGTGCGGTCTGCAGCGCCTGTACCACCTGTCCCTGGGCAACGCCGTAGCGGGCGGCGCGGGCACGGTCGACCACCAGCTGCCATTGCTGCACCGGTGCTTCCAGCGTGGTGTCGATATCGACCAGGCCTTCGACCTGCTGCATCTGCGTGGCCACCTGCTGCGCCAGCTCGGTGCGGCGTGGTTCGTCGGCGGCATAGATCTCGGCCACCAGCGGCGACAGCACCGGCGGACCAGGCGGAATTTCGACGATCTTCACCGAGGCGCCAAAGGGCTCGGCAATGGCTTGCAGCGGTGCGCGCAGCGAGGCGGCGATGTCGTGGGATTGTTGTTCTCGGGCGGTGTCGGCCACCAGGTTGACCTGCAGATCACCGTGCCAGGGATCACCGCGCAGGTAGTACTGGCGCACCAGCCCGTTGAAGTTGATCGGCGAGGCGGTGCCGGCATAGCTCTGCCAGTTGGCCACTTCCGGCACATTCTCCAGATAGGCGCCGAGCGCCAGCAGCAGGCGCTGGGTCTCTTCCATCGGCGTCGATTCCGGCATGTCGACCACCAGCTGCAGCTCGGACTTGTTGTCGAACGGCAGCATCTTGAGGATCACGTACTGGTAGGCCGGCAGGGCCATCGACAGCAGCATCAGGCCGATGACACCCAGACTGAGCAAGCGGCGTCGCCAGTTGTGGTCACCCAGAAACGGGGTGAGTACGAAACGGAAGATTTTCAGCGACACCGGGCTGACACCATCGGCGGAACTGCCGGTTTCCTGTACCTCGCCCGTGCGATGATGGAGCAGGCGCATCGCCAGCCAGGGCGCCACCACGAAGGCAACGATCTGCGACAGCACCATGCCGGCGGAGGCGTTGATCGGGATGGGGCTCATATAGGGTCCCATCAACCCGGTAACGAACGCCATCGGCAGCAGTGCCGCCATGATGGTCAGACTGGCCATGATGGTCGGAGTGCCTACCTCGTCTACGGCCACGGGGATGATGTCGCGGATGCGGTGGGTGGAGTTCTGGATGCGGCGGTTGATGTTCTCAGTGATGACAATGCCGTCATCGACCAGGATGCCGATGGAGAAGATCAGGGCGAACAGGGACACGCGGTTCAGGGTGAAGCCCCAGGCCCAGGAGAACACCAGCGTCAGCAGCAGGGTCACCAGCACGGCGATGCCGACGATGGTGGCCTGACGCCAGCCCATGGCGGCCAGTACCAGCAGTACCACGCAGACGGTGGCCGAGATCAGGTCGGAGATCAGCTTTTTCGCTTTGGCCGAAGCCGTCTCGCCGTAGTTGCGGGTGATCACCAGCTCCACGCCTTCCGGCAGGGCACGGTTGCGCAGCAGTTCCAGCCGTTCCTCGATAGCGGTGGTGATGTTGATGGCGTTCTGCCCTGGCTGCTTGGCGATGGCCAGAGTGACCGCCGGGTAGGTCTGGCCTGCTTCTCCGGCGCGATGATCGGCCTTGCCGGGGCCGAAGCCGAGCATGACGCTTTGGTTCGGCACGGTTTCGCCGCGGCTGACCTCGGCAATATCACGCATGAATACCGCCGCGCCCTGGTGCATGCCCACGACCAGGTTGCGCACGTCATCGACCTGCTCCAGCAGCTGGCCGGCCTGCACCGGTATCGACAGGCCGTTCTGTGTCGTGCGCAAATCCTGGGAACTGGCGTTGGCGGCCTGCAAAGCCAGGGCGATATCGTCCAGTGTCAGGCTGTAGCCGGCCAGCAGGGCCGGGTCGAAGCGGATATCGACCCGGTCCGGCACGCCGCCGACAGTGTAGATGTCACGGGTGCCGGGGATGCGCTTCAGTGCCACTTCCAGCATGTGCGCCATCCGGGTCAGCTCGGTGCCGGCGTAGCGCTGTTGCGGATCGTACAGGGTCAGCGTCATGATCGGCACGTCATCGATGCTGCGAGGCTTGATCAGCGGCTGGGTGGCGCCCAGGTCGGCGGGCAGCCAGTCCTGATTGGAGTAGACCTGGTTATACAGGCGCACCAGCGCTTCCTGCCGGGTCACGCCGACCTTGAACTGCACCGTGATCACCGCCATCCCCTGGCGGGAGACGGAGTAGACATGCTTGACCCCTTCGATCTCGCTCATCACCTGTTCCGCGGGGGTAGCGATGACGCTCTCCACCTCGGTGACGCTGGCGCCGGGCAGGGCAACGACGATATCGGCCAGGGTGACATCGATCTGCGGCTCCTCCTCCTTGGGCGTGAACACCAGCACCAGAACACCAAGCAGGATGGCGATCAGGGTGAGCAGCGGGGTGAGTTTGGAATCCTGAAATACGCGGGCGATTGCGCCGGACGGGCCGACCGGTGGCAGGGGCTGGCTCACTGGACAGTCTCCTCAACCGGATGCAGTTCGGCTGCACCGCTGAGATCCACGGGGCGGGCGACAATGCGCTCCTTGTCTTTCAGGCCGGCCAGCACTTCAACCTGATCACCATTACGCATACCGGTGCGGATCTGGCGCAGGCGGGGATGGTCGTTTGCATCAAGGACGAAGACGGCGCGCAGTTCGCTGCGATGCAGGATGGCATTAGCCGGAATCCACAGGGCTTCGCGGGTGGCTACCGGTACGCTGACCTTGACCAGCATGCCCGGGTAAAGCTGGCCGTCCGGTTCGGTCAGCGGCATGCGCAGACGAAAGGTGTGGGTAGCCGGGTCGGCATAGGGGTAGAAGGTCATCTCGCCGGTTTCCAGCTCGCGGCCATCGGGCAGGCTGACAAGTGCACGACGCTGTTCACGGGCCAGCCCGGCATATTGCTGCGGCAGGTCCACCACTACGCGCAAGTGCTGCAGCGACAGGCCGGTCAGCAGTGGCTGCCCCGGGTTGACGCTTTCGCCCAGCTCTACATGGCGCTCGATCAGGATACCGCCATAGGGCGCGGTGATGCGGGTGTAGTCCAGCTGCTGCTGAGCGGCGGCCAGCGCCGCCTGTGCCTGAGCCAGGCGTGCCTGGGCGGCATTAAGCTGGTTGCGCGCCTGATCCAGCGCCTGATTGGCGACCAGCTTGCGTTCATGCAGTGAACGAATGCGGCTGAACTGCTGGCGCGCGTCGGTCAGCCCTGCCTGGGCTTCGGCGAGACCTGCCTGTGCCTGGCTGAATCGTGCCTGCTGTTCGCTGTCTTCCAGCTGCACGATCAGGGCGCCGGCCGGGACGGAATCGTCCACGTCGAAGGGTAAGGCGGTGACACGACCGCTGGTCTGGGCCGAGACGGTGCTTTGCTGTACGGCTTCGATCACGCCATCCAGCAGCAGATGCTCTTCCAGAGCCTGGCGCTGTACGACGATGCTTGAGGGACCGGATATCTCGGCGGCCAACAGCGGGGAGGCCAGCAGGGAAAGTAGCAGGGGCAGGGTACGCAGCAGGGTCATGGGTGCCGCTCCTTGGGACGGGTGCGTGTTATCAATATTAGGTGATATTCATGTAATCTCCGTGTCCGGTCAACCGGCCAGAGAAGATCGTCTGCTATGATGGCGTCGATCAGTATAGTCCCGGACAAGGAATACCCGATGCAGGTTTTGCCCTATGAACGGCGTCCCGCCAGCTTTAAACCCTGGAATCCCGTGTTGCTGCGTGTCGCCGCCGCACTGATTGAACACATCAAGCAGGACTGGCTGGACGTGATGCATATCGGTTCGACTTCGGCACAGGTGGGCGGCAAGGGTGTCATCGACCTGTCCGTGTTGTATCCGGAAGGGCGCTTGCAGGATGCGGTTGAGCATCTCTATACGCTGGGGTTTCAGGATCAGCACAGTCACAAGCCGTTTCCGCCGGAGCGGCCCCGCAAGGATGGTGCGGTTGAGTTCGAGGGCGAGCGCTTCATGATCCATGCCCATTTGATTCGTCATGGCAGCGAAGAGCATCGCAACCAGCAGCGTTTTCGCGACCGGATGCTGGCCAATCCCGATGAAAGGGCGGCCTATGAGGCCTGCAAACGGGAGATTCTGGCGGCAGGTGTGACCGAACAGGAGGCCTATGGCAAGCTCAAGGGAGGCTTTGTGAAACAGAAATTGGCCGAAAACGCGCCCGATTAAGTCTGGCGAAAAGGCGGGATAGGGTTTAGTCTCGATACACGGCCATGAGGACATGGCCGGCGTCGCTCGGACGGTTCCGGGCGCTGACGTTTTATCGAGGTTACCATGACAGACAAGACCGGTGTGCGTCCCGTACGCCATTTTTCCCGTATCGATCGCCTCCCCCCTTACGTATTCAACATCACCGCTGAGCTGAAGATGGCTGCCCGTCGCCGTGGCGAGGACATCATCGATTTCAGTATGGGCAACCCGGATGGCGCCACGCCGCCGCATATCGTTGAGAAATTGTGTGCCGTGGCCCAGCGTGACGATACCCACGGCTATTCCACCTCGCGCGGCATTCCGCGCCTGCGCCGTGCCATCTCCCGTTGGTACGAAGATCGCTACCAGGTGGAGATCGATCCGGAAGACGAGGCCATTGTCACCATCGGTTCCAAGGAAGGGCTGGCGCACCTGATGCTGGCCACCCTGGATCACGGTGACACTGTGCTGGTGCCCAACCCCAGCTACCCGATCCACATTTACGGTGCGGTGATTGCCGGCGCCCAGGTGCGTTCGGTGCCGCTGATTCCGGGCGTGGACTTCTTCGTCGAGCTTGAGCGGGCGATTCGTGAATCTATTCCCAAGCCGAAGATGATGATTCTAGGCTTCCCGTCCAACCCCACGGCCCAATGCGTGGAGCTGGACTTCTTCGAGCGTGTGGTGGCGCTGGCGAAGGAGCATGACATCATCGTCGTGCATGACTTGGCCTATGCCGATATCGTTTATGACGGCTGGACCGCACCTTCGATCATGCAGGTGCCGGGCGCCAAGGATGTGGCGGTAGAGTTCTTCACCCTGTCCAAGAGCTACAACATGGCGGGCTGGCGTATCGGTTTCATGGTCGGCAACAAGGAGCTGGTGCATGCGCTGGCGCGGATCAAGAGTTACCACGACTACGGCACCTTTACCCCGCTGCAGGTTGCGGCGATCGCCGCGCTGGAAGGCGACCAGCAGTGTGTACGCGACATCGCCGAGCAGTATCGTCAGCGGCGCAACGTGCTGGTGAAAGGGCTGCATGAAGCGGGCTGGATGGTCGACAACCCCAAGGCGTCGATGTATGTCTGGGCCAAAATCCCCGACGAATACAGTGAAATGGGCTCGCTGGAGTTTGCCAAAAAACTGCTGGCTGACGCCAAGGTGTGCGTATCGCCGGGTATCGGCTTCGGTGACTACGGCGACGACTATGTGCGCTTCGCGCTGATCGAGAACAAGGACCGTATCCGTCAGGCGGTCAGGGGCATCAAGTCGATGTTCCGCAAGGACGGGCTGTTGGCCGGTCATGCCGAAAAAGCCTGAGTGATTGTAAAGCCGCTGTGATGACAGCGGCTTTTTTATTTGCAGACAGGGTCAACCGGGATGCAGGGACACAACGACTGGCCAGTGAACAAGGACTGGCAGCAGGGACAAAGCCGTCCTGAACAGGTCAACCTCAGATTCTATATGGCCGCGGGGGCTACGCTGGTCTATCTGGGCATCATGCTGACGGTGAATCTGACCCAATGGAATGAGCTTGAAGCCGCACTGTACCGCTTGCAGGCCTCCGATTTCAGCCAATTCGACCCGCTGCTGCTGATACCGGGCATGTTGCTGCTCGGCCTGCTGGGTTTGCCTCGGCTGGTCAGAGAATATCGGCGCTGGCAACGTGATCGCGGGCTGATCATGCTTCTGGACCCAGTGCCGGCTTCACCGGAAGGGCAGCTGGGTGGCAGTCTCACCCTGCCGACCCGTCTGTCGGACGGGGCGCCCATTCGGGTAACACTGAACTGCATGCGTCGCGTCGTGACGCATGGCAAGAACGCCAGCATCCGTGATGAACTGCTCTGGCAGACGCCGGCGGCTACTCGCCAGCTGCCTTCGGTCAAGGGCACCCGGCTCGAGTTCTGTGCCGAGCTTTCACCGCAACAACCGGAAACCCGCTATGAAGAGGGTAAGCGCAAGATCTGGTGGGCCGTTCATGTGGAAGAGCCCGAGAGCGGCCTTGATGTGACCTTCCCGGTACCCGTCAGCGAGCAAGCCCGTAAACCGCACTCCGACTACCGTTTCACCGAGCAGGAAAAACACCGTTCGCTGGAGGCGGCCCGTGAGCCGGTGGATTCCTGGCAGGTCAGTGGTACAGTCGACGGTGTTCGGGTCGACTATCCCGCAGGGCGCAGCGCTGGCATGGCCTGGGTATTGCTCCTGGTCGGTTTGGTCTTTACGGGGGTCATGGCCTTCATGGGCTACAACATCCATGAGGAGTTCAATTCGGCGCGCATCAGTTACTTTGCGCTGATGGTACAGGGGGTGATCCTGTTCGGGTTCGGTCTGTTCGGGCCGGGCCTGCTGCTCATGGGGCTGTACATGATGCTGAATCGGCTGACGCTGGAGATGAATGCGCGGCAGCTGATCACGACACGCTCGATACTGGGTTTGACCCGTCGGCAACAGATCCCGGTCAGCGAGATCGAGGGTCTGGTTGAACGGGTGACCGGATCGGTGGGGCAAGGGGTTGATGCCAGGCGCGAGTATGCCATTGAGGCCTGGCTCAAGGATGGACGGCGGGTTCGGCTTGGGGATGGTATTCAGGGACAACAGGCGGTGGAGCAGCTGCTGCAACAACTGCGTGAAATCACGGGTATCCTGGATCGCCCTGATCCGTCTCGGCAGCGGCAGCGGCAGGCACAGCGGGGCAGGGGCAAGTGGCTTTGGCTCTTCTTCAAGCTGATCAACATCCTGGTTGTCGGCCTGGTGCTTGCGGCCTTCGCCATGGATTTCCTCTAACAGGAGCACGCAAACGAAATGAAAAAACTGATCAGGACCGTGCTGTTGCTCGGAGGATTCCTGCTCCAGGGCTGCAGTGACTCTCGGCTGGAACCGCTGAGTGATAGCGCCGTTATCCTGGCGTTCGGTGACAGCCTGACGGTGGGTGTTGGTGCCTCGACAGCGCAGAACTACCCGTCGATACTGGGTCAGCTGAGCGGCAAGAATGTGGTTGCCTCCGGGGTGTCCGGAGAGGTTTCCGCACAGGGGCGCGAGCGGCTGAAAGATGAGCTGGCGCGTGTACGGCCGGACCTGTTGATCCTGTTGCACGGCGGCAACGATATCCTGCGCAACCGGCCCGATGCCGAACTTGCCCGCAACCTGGATGCAATGATCCTGCAGGCACAGGGGCTGGGAATCCCGGTCGTGCTCCTGGGGGTGCCGGAAAAACGGTTGTTTTCTGATGCCGCCCCGCTCTATGCCGAACTGGCGGAACGGCATGATCTGGTCTTTATTGAAGATCTGCTCGCCGGCCTGCTGCGCAACCCCGCGATGAAATCTGATGCCGTGCACCTCAATGCACGGGGCTATCGTGCTTTGGCGGAAGGCATCCACCGGGTCTTGCAGGAAGAGGGGGCGCTCTGATGACCTTGCCCGACTTGCTGCAGGAGGTCCGGGCCTGCCGGCAGTGCGAAGCATCATTGCCCATGGGGCCTCGGCCGGTACTTCAGGCCGGGGAGGGTGCCCGTATCCTGATTGCCGGCCAGGCACCCGGGCTGAAGGTGCATGAAACCGGTATCCCCTTCAATGACCCCAGCGGTGACCGGCTGCGCGACTGGCTGGGCATGAGCCGGGAGGAATTTTATGATCCTGAACAGGTGGCCATTCTGCCGATGGGCTTCTGTTACCCCGGCCGGGGGCGGTCGGGCGATAACCCGCCTCGGCCGGAATGTGCCCCTGCCTGGCGTCAGGCGCTGCTCGATCAGCTGCCCAATATCGAGCTGACCCTGCTGGTGGGTCGTTACGCCCAGGAATGGCACCTGGGCAAGGGGAGCAATCTGACCGAACGGGTCAGGTGCTGGCGCGATTTCTGGCCACGGCAGGTGCCCATGCCGCATCCCAGCCCGCGTAACAATCTCTGGCTGCGGCGCAATCCCTGGTTTGAGCAGGAGCTGCTGCCGCACCTGCGCGAGCGAATTGCACAAATTCGTGCCGAATATCACGCATAAACCGTGTAAGGCTTTGAGTCTTGAGGGCTGAGCGCCTAAAATTGCCGCCCTGTATTTAGGGGAGTCAGATTTTGTCACAAACGCCATTCGTACCCGGACAACGTTGGATCAGTAACAGTGAAGCCGAGCTTGGGCTCGGCATCGTGGTTGAGTATGCAAACCGTCGCGTCGAGATCCGCTTTCCAGCGGCCGAAGAAACACGCACCTATGCCGCCGATAATGCGCCGCTGAGCCGGGTCGCCTACGAGCCGGGCGACCGGATCTGCAACCTGATGGGTGACGAGATGGAGGTGGTCGAGCGTTTCGAGCACAACCAGTGTTTCATCTACCGGGGGATGAATGGCGAAGGTGAGGAGATCATCCTGCCCGAGCTGGAGCTGGACAGTGCGGTGCATTTCAGCCGACCGCAGGAGCGCCTCTTTGCCGGCCAGCTGGATCGTAATGGCCTGTTCAAGCTGCGTGTCGCGGCGCTTGAGCATCAGCACCGCCTGCGTGCCTCTTCGGCCTATGGCCTGCTGGGTGCGCGTGTGCAGCTGTTGCCCCACCAGTTTTACATTGCCGGCGAGCTGAGCAGTCGCATGGCCCCGCGTGCGTTACTGGCGGACGAGGTGGGTCTGGGCAAGACCATCGAGGCGGGTCTGGTGTTGCACCAGCGGCTGATCAGCGGTCGTGCACGCCGGGCACTGGTGGTGGTGCCGGATACGCTGGTGCACCAGTGGCTGGTAGAGATGCTGCGCCGCTTCAATCTGATGTTCACCCTGCTTGACGAAGCGCGCTGTGCCGAGATCGAGGCCAGTGGCCAGGACAACCCCTTCGAAAGCAGCCAGCTGGTGATCTGCCCGCTGTCGCTGTTGACCCGCTCCGAAGCGCGTCAGGTGCAGGCCGAGGCCGCCGGCTGGGATATCCTGGTCGTCGATGAAGCCCACCATCTTGGCTGGAGCGAGGAAGCGCCGAGCCACGCCTATCTCTGCATCGAGGCGCTGGCGCAGAAAACCCCCGGTGTACTGTTGCTGACGGCAACGCCGGAGCAGCTGGGTCCGGAAGGGCATTTTGCCCGCCTGCGTCTGCTCGATCCGGCCCGCTACCCGAACCTGCAGCAGTTCCTCGATGAGGAACATGCCTATTTCCAGCTCAACAGTCTGATCGAGCCGCTGCTGGGCGAGCGGGGGAGCGAAGTACTCGGTGGCGATGTGAATCTGCAGTCCGCGCTGGCTGAACGTCTCGGCGATGAGGCCATCGCCCGCTGGCTGAAGCTGGATGCGGATGCCCAGCCCGTGGCGCTGGACGAACTGATCCGCCAGCTGATCGACCGTCAGGGAACAGGGCGAGTCCTGTTCCGTAATACCCGCGATACCGTTTCCGGCTTTCCGCAGCGTCAGTTGCACAAGCAGACGCTGGAGATGCCGCCGGAGCTGGCCCTGTTTGATGAAGAGGTGGCGCCGGAAGCCTGGCTGCATCCGGAAAAGATCATCGGTGATGATTGGATCGACGCCGATACGCGTGTCGAGTGGCTGGTGGAGTGGCTGAAGCAGAATCGCAACGAGAAGGTGCTGGTGATCTGTGCTCACGCCGAAACGGCGGTGGCACTGGAAGACCAGTTGAACCTGCGCGAAGGGATGCGCTCGGCGGTATTCCACGAGGGCATGAGCCTGGTCAACCGTGACCGTGCCGCGGCCTATTTCGCCGAGGAAGAGCTGGGCGCTCAGGTGCTGGTCTGCTCCGAGATCGGCAGTGAAGGTCGCAACTTCCAGTTTGCCCACCACCTGGTGCTGTTCGACCTGCCGTTGACACCAGACCTGCTGGAACAGCGAATCGGACGCCTGGACCGCATCGGCCAGCGCGATGATATCCAGATCCATGTGCCGGCCTATGAAGGCAGTACCGCCGAGGCGCTGCTGCGCTGGTATGACGAGGGGCTGGATGCGTTCAGTCGCGTGTGTGCCGTGGGTGATGCGCTTTACCGTCGTTTTGCCCCCCAGCTGCTGCAGTGCCTGCATGCACCGGAAGATACCGAGGCGCTGGATGCACTGATTGCCGAGACGCGGCAGGCGCGGGAAAATCTGGAGTTGGACCTGTCCCGTGGTCGTGACCGTCTGCTGGAGATCAGCAGCTGTCATCCGCAGCGTGCCGGCCAGCTGCTCGACGAGGTCGCTGCGGCGGAAAGCAGCGAGCAGCTGCAGGCGTTTGCCGAAAAGCTGTTCGACCGCTTCGGCGTCGATATTCAGCCGCACGGCCCCGATGGTCTGGTACTGCATCCGGGCGATCATATGCTGTGCCAGCTGCCGGGCCTGCCGGAAGAGGGGGTGACCCTGACCTTCAATCGCGAGCGCGCCCTGTCTCGCGAGGATATCCAGTTCATGAGCTGGGAGAACCCGCTGCTGACCGGCACCATGGAGCTGATCAGTACCGGAGAGCTGGGCAACTGCACCGTTTGCACCCTGAAGCTGCCGCCGTTGCAGGCCGGTACGCTGTTGCTGGAGCTGGTGTACGAATTGCGCTGTACGGCCCCGCGCTACCTGCAGCTGGAACGTTATTTGCCGACCGGCAGTGTGCGTATGCTGGTTGATCCCGAAGGGCGTGATCTGGCCGGTGCCCTGGGACATGAACCGCTGAACCAGCTGCTGCAGACCGTCAGTCGGGCGACTGGCCAGAAGATGGTCCGCCTGGCGCGGGAACAGGTCGTTGAACAGCTCAAGGCAGCAGACACTAGTGTCGCTCCGCGCCTTGATAAGCTGCGTCAGGAAGCACTGGAAAAACTGCAGCTGCAGCGCACGGCCGAGTATGAACGTCTGGTGGCCCTGGCCAGGGTCAATCCGATGATCCGGCAGGAAGAGCTGGATGCCATGCAGGAAGAAACTGAGCAGATGGTCGCGTCCTTGCAGGGCATGGAACTGAAGCTGGACGCCATCCGGGTGATTCTGGTGCGCGAGTAAACGCCTCGCGTATGGGCAATAAAAAAGACGCCAGATGGCGTCTTTTTTATTGCCTGAAGTCGCTTATTTGGCGGCTTTCAGCATTTTTTTCAGCTTCTTGACCTTGCCCTGATGCTTGGCGATTTTTGCTTTGCGGGCTTTGATCAGTTTTTTGACTTCTTTTGCTTTCAGCTTGGCCATGATGGTGCTCCTTGTCAGTTGTCAGTCATTGTTCGCCGTATCGGGCTGGTGTTCAGCCAGGAAGCGGCGGATAAAATGCCGAATTTCACGCGCGGCACTGGTATCCAGTTCATCACAGAGGGCGACAAACTGGTCTCGCTCTTCGTCATTGATACGAATCACGAGCTGACTGTTCTTGGTCTTGCTTTTCTTCCTGCCACTCATATCACGACTCCAGCCGGAGATTGTGGTTATAGGTTAAAGCAAAAACAGTCGAATACATATGCTTAACACGCTCTGTATTTTGTATATACAAAGCATACCATAGCCGGTGAGCGTGCCTGCGTCAAATCCTTCCTGTTCAGTGATGTCCGATTTGGAGGTTTTGAGGGGGGGAACACGCGTTCACAGCGTGTTCAAAGCTTGAACTGAGGCTGTAAGGCTGGCGCGTTAAGTTGGTTGGATTCAGGTCCTTGACCATGAGCAGGGCTGGTCCTGTTTCAACATTGGGTGATCACCAAGTTTTCTATCGGAAAAGTCTGTTTAGCGCACAGAGCAGACCTTCGCAGGAGTTAGTTGGTCGCTCAGCGCACCACGGGATCTGTGGACAAGCCGATCTGAGTTTCTGTGATTTCATACAGTGTATTGATGGCTACAGGCTCTCCGCGCTCGCTTTGTCGCGTACCTGTGCTCATTTGCGACTGGTAACAGGCTGAAAAATCGTTCATTATCAGAGAGCTATGGACTGGCCGTTGCAGGATACCGGGAATTCAGATAATAAGTGCGACACTCATGGTTGAACGGCGAGAGGTGGCCAACTGCCGAAGGTGGTACGCTTCAGCTCGCCAAAGTCAAAGTAAGTATCACCATGAGTTATCAGCAGTTGACCGAGGGGAAACGATACCAGATATCGGCTCTCCTTGTGCAGGGCTATTCGCCGGCAGCGATCGCTACTGTAGTTGAAGTTCATCGCTCCACAGTCTACCGGGAGATGAAGCGTAACAGTCATGACGGGGTGTATGAGCCTGAGGAGGCGCATGCCAGAAGTCGCTCACGTCGAGTCATGGCACGCAAATACAGAGTGCCTGAGCAAACCGTCATGTATGTGGAGCTGGCGTTGTCCTGGCACTGGAGTCCGGAACAGATCAGCGGTATCGGCAAGCTCATTGGTCTGCCGGTGAGCCATGAGTGGATATACCGTCATGTCGCTGCCGAGAAGGCCCGTGGCGGCAAGCTCTACAAGACATTGCGCCAAGGACACAAACGGTACCGCAAGGGCAGCAACAGCAAGCGTGCGGTCATTCCGGAGCCGATTTCGATCGACGATCGTCCGGCCATCGTGGACACGCGGGAGCGCTTTGGTGACTGGGAGGTCGATACCGTTCTGGGCAGGCATGGTAGCGGTGCGTTGGTCACGTTGGCGGAGCGCAAGAGTCGCCTGTATCTGGTCCGCAGGGTCGACGCCAAGCGGGCTACGGATGTGCGGGATGCGATCATCGATATGCTCATGCCCTATGCCGACCATGTGCATACAATCACGGCGGACAACGGCAGCGAGTTCGTCGAACACAAGGCCATAGCGGAAGCGCTGGGGGCGGAGTTCTACTTCGCTCACCCGTACTCCTCATGGGAACGCGGACTGAACGAGAACTTCAATGGGCTGCTGCGGCAGTTCATCCCGAAGGGTACGGATCTGAGGCTGATTACGGATGAAGATGTGCGGAGGGCAGAGAAGAGGTTAAACCTGAGGCCGCGTAAATGCCTCGGATTCAGGCAGCCCGAAATGGTGTTCCAAGAATACCTTCAGGCTGCATAGGCGGGTGTCGCACTTCGGAGTTGAATTCGCGCGCGTGTACACATGCTTGATCCCTTCTCGTTGCAAGACCTCATTGAAGCGACGGGATCGATAGGCCGGGCCGTTGTCGGTCATCAAGCGCTTCACCTCAACACCGATACGGCGATAGGCCGCCAGGGCGTTTTCAAGAAAGCGGGTTGTAGTGCCTTGCTGCTCATCAGGCAGCACCCGAGCAAAAGCCCAGCGACTGTGATCATCGATACAGATATGGACGCATTCATAACCAGCACCTCGCGTGTTCTGGCGACGGTTGTTCGTTACGCGGTGACCGGGTCTGTCGAAGCGAGGGAGCTTCTTGATGTCCATATGCAGCATGTCACCCGGCCTGGGATACTCGTAGCGCTGCACAGGTTGAACCGGTTCCAGGTGTGATGCGCGATTGAGCTTCAGCCGACGCAGTACTGCTGTCACGGTGGAATATGCCAAGCTCAGCGCCTGCGCGATCTGCTTGGCGGTCCACTTGAGTGTCAGGCGCATCTTCCGAATCAGTTCAACCCACTGTTCCGGCATCTGCCTCGGTGAGGAGTGGGGACGACTGGATGCCGACTCAAGACCCGCCAGGCCCGCCTCTTGATAGCGAGAAAGCCATTTGTAAACGGTGTGCTTACTGATACCAAAAGTGCTGGCGATGTCACGCACCGGCTGCTGCTTACGGAGGGCGCGATCAACGATTAGGGCTCGAATATGAGGCGTAGTTCGGGCATTCTTGTGGTGGTTGTTCATGTCGGTTGCTCTGTGCTGATTGTTTGGCGATAACCAGCATCTCGAACTTAACCGGCGTGAACAACCTCCTTAGCATCTACACTTAGCTGCTTGAACCATCCTTTGCATGAGTGTAAAGCGGTCCTTGTAGCTCAAGTTACTATCCTTGCGGTTTGGCAAGATTTCATTCAGTTCGTCTCTGGGCTTGCCTTCAGCAAAGCGAAAAGAACCCCATCCATCAGCTATCTCATGATCGTCCCAAATCATGTAAGTGGGAAAGCTGGAGAACACTTCGCGTAAGGCTGGGAAACCCCAGTAGCCGCGATAGATGTCTCTGTACCAAGTGATCATTTCCTCTATGTCAGGGAGCAGATTATCGCCCTCTCTACGCATGACTCTTTTCAAGAAGTTCCAGATGCTGAGGGTCTCGACACCATCACTGTATACCTGGTCCCCTCCAGCCAGCACAAACCGTAAATCTTTTCTATTATGTCGCGAGAGCATTTCACGAAAGTAATCCCACATTTGCTCGTTGACGACCTTAGTACGACCGAAAAGGGTAGTTTTGTAAGGCATGTGACAGGAGAAGAAACCAAAGGAGGTAGGGCCAACTTCTTCCGAAAACGTCTTGAACTCCAGAGGTCTTTGGTGACCAAGTGTTGGTTGGTCAGTGTCTTCATTCCACAGAAGGTATCGATACCGCGAATCTGCTTTCAGGTTTTCGATATCGACAACCTTGGTTGTATCGGTATCCAAGCTGGTTTGTAACGCGTAGGACTGCAAAGCGAAACTGTCCCCGGAGACAGCTCTGAGTCCATCGAGGAGCTCAAGTGTTGGGTGCGGTTCGGCCAAGACTCTGTCAATCGACTCTTCCGATATTTCTGCAAGCGCAAAAACCATTACCCGGAAGTTGCCGGGAGCATGTGTACGAAACCAGAGGCGTGAGCTGTTGGTTGTCGTATGGCCCACAATCGCAGAAACCTCTAGATATGGATTAGGCCAAGGTCTTTCCGGCTTGTTTACGAATGAGTTTTTCATAGTCCATAACCCACTTTCCGTCCCTGAATGATAGAAAACAGTCTGGACCAAGGGGTGACACTTGGCAAACGAGTTTCTAAAAACCGCCCTGTGCTGTCTTCTACCAGAACACAAGCAGGCATAACAGCCAGGTAATGCCTGCGATTCTGTGCCCGCTCCAGCTGGGCGAGGTTGGTCCCGTCGCCGCAAAGGCCTAGAATGCGTCCTCCATTCGCAGCCGAGGTGGAGTTGATGGCGCTCTGGATACCTTTCACGATTTTCGCCGCGTTCATGCAGGCCTGGCGCAACGCCTTTCAGAACCGCCTGAGCAAAGAGGTGAGTACCGCCGGTGTGACTCTGGCTCGGTTCATTTGGGCCAGCCCGCTGGCCGCGCTTTATCTGGGCGGGCTGTACCTCTATGAGCCGGTTGCCTTGCCTGCCCTGAGTGGTCGTTTTGCGCTGCTAATCCTGTTGGCGGCCGTGGCGCAGATCATTGCCACGGCACTGATGGTGGTGCTCTTTCGTCAGCGTAACTACGCTATCGGTGTCGGGCTGGCCAAGAGCGAGGCCGTGATAGCGGCCGTGCTGGGTGCGATCTTTTTCAGTGCGCCCTTGTCAGCACTGGCCTGGACAGGGGTGGTCATCGGGGCTTTGGCGTTCTGGCTGATGACCAACCCCGGTGCCCTGCGCGATATATCGCTGAACACCTTGCTGGTTGGGCTGGGCAGCGGGCTGTCGTTCGCGTTGACCACGCTCTGGGTACGTGAGGCGAGCCTGGTACTGGGATTGCCCTTTCCCTACAGTGCCGCCTGGGTGCTGTTGACGGTGATTGCGGTGCAGACGCTGCTGCTGGGACTCTGGGTGATCTGGCGCGAGCCCGGTACGCTCCGGGCGTTATGGCAGCGTCCCGGCCAGGTGGTGTCGATCTCCCTGTTCAGTTGTCTGGGGTCGCTGGGCTGGTTTACGGCGATGAGTCTGGAGACGGTGGCGCTGGTCAAAACGCTGGGACAGATCGAGGTGCTGTTTACGCTGATGATCTCTGCACGCTGGTTCCGTGAAAAGCTCAGTGGGCGTGATCTGGAGGGGCTGGTACTGATTGTAGCGGGCGCCGCCTGCGTGATGCTGGCGTAAGAAAGAGCAGGGCACCGGACGTCGGTGCCCTGAGTCATCATGCCTGTGCCGTCTGCTCTGCGGCGGCGATCCGGGTGACCTTGCCGGAACGGTTCAGGCCGGAGACAACAGCCTTCAGCGAAGCGCTGACGGTGTCGGCGTCTACCGCCATGCCGCTGACGCGCTGGCCCTCCACGTTGAGCTGCACATAGGCGGCTGCGGCAACATCCGAGCCTTCGCCCATGGCGTGTTCGGCATAGTCGACCACATGGATGCCAAGGCCGGTGCGTGCCTGCCAGGCATTCACGAAGGCCGCCATGGCGCCCTTGCCATCGCCTGCGATAGCGATCTTCTCGCCATCGATGCCGACGTTGGCGGCCAGCGTTTCGGTATTGCCGCTACGCTCGATGCGGTAGCCTTCCAGGGTGGCCGGAACCCGGTCCTGCACAAAGGTGCTGATCAGCAGGTCGTGAATGACCTGGCTGTCCACTTCGCCCCCCTGTTCCTCGGTTTTCTTCTGCACGATCGGCGCCAGCTCCAGCTGCATCCAGCGCGGGATGCTGATACCGAAGTCACGCTCCAGCAGGAAGGTCATGCCGCCCTTGCCGGACTGACTGTTGACGCGAATCACCGCCTGGTAATCGCGGCCCAGGTCGGTCGGGTCGATCGGCAGATAGGCGACCTGCCAGGGTTCGTCTTCCTGCTGCTGCTTCAGCGACTTGCGGATCGCATCCTGGTGGCTGCCCGAGAAGGCGGTGTAGACCAGTTCGCCAATCCAGGGGTGGCGCGGGTGGATCGGCAGCCCGGTGCACTCGGTACAGGTCTGGATGATCTCGTCCGGGTTGGACAGATCCAGCTGAGGGTCTATGCCCTGGCTGTACAGGTTGATCGCCAGGGTAACGATATCCATGTTGCCGGTGCGCTCACCGTTGCCGAGCAAGGTGCCTTCGACGCGATCGGCACCCGCCATCAACGCCAGTTCGGCAGACGCGACGGCACCGCCACGGTCGTTATGGGTGTGCACCGAGATAATGGCGCTGTCGCGACGGCTCAGGTGCTGGCAGAAGTACTCCACCTGGTCGGCGAAGTGGTTCGGCGGCCCGACTTCCACGGTGGTCGGCAGGTTGAGGATACAGCGCTTATCCGGGGTCGGCTGCCACACATCCATCACCGCTTCGCAGACCTCAACGGCATACTCCACTTCGGTGCTGGTGAAACTTTCCGGCGAGTATTCGAAGGTCCAGTCGGTTTCCGGGTATCGGGCGGCATATTCGTTCAGCCAGGTGGCGCCCTGCACGGCGATGGTCTTGATCTCGTCGCGGCTCATGCCGAACACGCGCTCGCGCTGGATGCGGGAGGTGGAGTTGTAGACATGCACGACTGCCTGTTTGGCACCTTTCAAGGCTTCAAAGGTTTTGGCGATCAGCTCTTCGCGGGCCTGAACCAGTACCTGAATGCGCACGTCATCCGGAATCTGGTTCTCTTCGATCAACCAGCGGGTGAAGTCGTAGTCGGGCTGGCTGGCGGCCGGGAAGCCGACCTCGATCTCCTTGATGCCGAGCTTCACCAGCAGGTGCCAAAGGCGCTGCTTCTGGGCCACATTCATCGGCTCCAGCAGGGCCTGGTTACCATCACGCAGGTCGACGCTGGCCCAGATCGGGGCCTCGGTCACCTGACGATCGGGCCAGGTACGGGTAAAACCGGTCACGGGTTCGACCGGCTGATACTTGCGGTGGTTAAAAGTGGCACTTGCCATGGTGTTGCTCTCCATTGTTGTGGGGTGGACCGCTGAGTCGAGCCCTGGGTAAGGGCTGTTACCGCCGCTGACGGCCTGGATAAGGCGGTCTGACGTCTCCAGCGGGCCTTAACCTTTACGATGGAGATATGTTAGAGCAAGAGCTCAGGTGAAGGATTGCCAATTTGCCATGTTTTACGCTATTTTTGGCAATTAAAATCTCATTTTTTAATTTCTGAGCAATTTTATGCCTATTGAGCAAAAAAGTACGGCACTGGATCGCTACGATCGTGCCATTCTGCAGCAGCTGCAGCAGGACGGGCGGATCAGTAACCAGGAGCTGGCTGACCGTATCGGCTTGTCACCGTCCCCTTGTCTGCGTCGGGTCAAGGCGCTGGAAGAGAGTGGTCTGATTACCGGCTATCGTGCGCTGGTCGATGCCAAGCGCCTGGGGTTGAACCTGATGGCTCTGTTGCATATCTCCATGGACCGGCATACCCCCGAGCGATTCGAGAATTTCGAGCACGAAATCGCCAAACTGCCACAGGTGCTGGAATGCCTGATCATCACCGGGCAGGATGCGGATTACCAGCTGCGGGTGCTGGTCAAGGACATGGATGATTATCACGACCTGCTGCTGCACAAGATCACCCGGATCGATGGGGTGAGCGGGGTGCACTCCAGCTTTGTGCTCAGGCGGGTGCTGGAGCGGGGGGTGCCGACCGAGGTGCGCTGAGTCTAACAGGCCTGCAGGGGTTCGTGGCGGATCAGCTGGGCCAGCTGTTCGCAGCCTGGAACCTTGGGATGGTAGCGCAGTTCGATATACACCGGCGGCAGTTCCGGCAAGCCCAGTCGCGAGCCGATGTTCTCGGTGCCTTCGGCCAGCGCGCCCTGGGTTCGGACGGTAACGCCCAGGCTGGCGCGGACGGCGGCCATCAGGCTGGTAAAGCTGGTGGTCGAGTACACCGTGCGCCAGCTGATGCTGGTGCTGTCCAGCGCGTTCATGGTCGCTTCGCGGAACAGGCAGGGGGTATTCAACAATACCAGTGGCAGCGGCCGGTTTCTTGACCACTGATAGCCGGTAGGGCCGATCCAGATCAGGGGTTCATAGCCGAGCAACTCCCCTTTGACCTGGCTGCGATCGCGACGCAGGATCAGTGCCAGGTCGTACTTCTCGTCATCATAGTCCTGGCTGAGGCTGTTGCTGTAATCGGTCTGCACGTTAAGGCGGATGCCCGGGTTGTGGCGTTTGAAGCGTGCAAGGATGGAGGGCAGCATGCTTTCGGTCAGCGACAGGGAAACGCCGATCCTCAGTTCGCCCTCGGTACTCTGCTCGGTGATTGCCGCCAGAGCATCTTCCTGCAGGCAGAGCATCTGCCGGGCATAGCCGAGCATGGTTTCGCCCGCCGGCGTCAGTACCCGTTTGCGTCCCTCGGTACGAAACAGTTCTATGCCCAGCTCCTGCTCCAGTCGCCGGACCTGCTGGCTGATGGTGGATTGGGTCTTGTGCAGGCGCTCGGCGGCACGAATGAAGCCGTCCTCATCCACCACGGTGGTGAAGGTGCGCAACAGCTCGGTCGTGATATTAGGCTGGGGCATGGGATAATCCATCGTGAACGGCGATCAATATGATCTGAATTAATCGTTATTAATAATACAAGAGCCGACCTAAGCTGTCAGCATCGGTTATCAGGGAGGGCTTGAGCATGATCGCCAGCATCGATTCGTGTACGCGCAAGGTTCGCCGTCTTGAGAGTGGCAGCATCGATATGAATTTCTATCATCGCAGGGGGCGAGTGCTGCGTGCGCTGGCATTGCGCCGCAGTCTCAAGCGCTGTGCGGCGCTGCTGCGCAGGGTTTTCAAAGTGCCAGACCGCCCAGCGCATACAGCGGCACCAGCAGCCACACCGGCAGCTTCCACATCTGCAAGGCGGCAAAGGCCAGCAGCACCAGCGCGAAATCCACGCCGGAGTGCACACTGCTGATCCAGATCGGATCGTATAGCGCTGCCAGCAGCAGCCCGACGACAGCGGCATTGATGCCGGTGAGGGCCGAGCGGATTGGCCGGTTGCGGCTTAACCGGTCCCAGAACGGCAGCACACCGGCCACCAGCAGGAACGACGGGGTGAAAATGGCCGCCAGGGCGGTCAGTCCACCCAGCCAGCCGGGCAGTTGCTGCATGCTGGTGCCCAGATAGGCGGCAAAGGTGAACAGCGGACCCGGCACCGCCTGGGCGGCACCGTAGCCGGCCAGGAAGGTGTCCTCACTGACATGACCCGGTAACACGGTTTCTGCCTGCAGCAGCGGCAGTACTACGTGGCCACCGCCAAAGACCAGCGAGCCGGTGCGGTAGAACAGGTCGAACAGGTCCAGGGCCGGCAGGGACAGGGCTGTTGCCGCTACAGGCAGTGTCAGCAGTAACAGAAAGAATACCGTCAGCAGACCGGCGCCGGTTCGGGCGGAGACCTGTACCGGCAGCTGGCTGTGGTCGGCTGTGGGTGTGGCCTTGAACAGACCGGCACCGGCTATCCCCGCCACCAGCAATACCAGTGGCGGCATCCAGACACCAGGCGCCAGCAGCAGGCTGACGGCCGCCAGTACCATCAGTGCGACCTCCTTTTTCCCCCGGCACATGCTGTTTGCCATTCCCCAGACGGCCTGCGCTACCACGGCGACTGCGACCAGCTTCAACCCCTGAATGACGCCGGGAGGCAAGCCCGAATCGGGGCTCATCACGCCATAGGCCAGCAGCATCAGCACCAGCGCCGAAGGCAGGGTGAAGCCGCACCAGGCGGCCAGCGCCCCCTTGAAACCGCCGCGCGATAGTCCCAGTGCCAGTCCAACCTGACTGCTTGCGGGTCCTGGCAGAAACTGGCACAGCGCAACCAGATCGGCATAACTCTGATCACTGAGCCATTTGCGCCGGTTGACGAACTCGTCACGGAAGTAACCGATATGGGCGACAGGACCGCCGAAGCTGGTCAGCCCGAGGCGCAGGAAAATCAGCAGGATGGAAATAAAGGAAGTGGACTTTTCGGATGTCATGGTCGGGAACGGATGATCGTCAAAATAGCCACTATAGCGCCTGACCGGTTTCGATTGTGTGACGGTGTGACGGGGCGTGTGCAAAGAGCCGTCAGTCAGACTGCATTTTGGTGCGGTAGCGGTTGGGGCTGACGCCCAGGTGCTCTCGAAACATCAGGATGAACGGGGCCGGAGCACTGTAACCCAGCTCCAGCGCAATGCGGGTCACACTCATCTCTGTGCCCAGCATCTCTATGGCCTTCATCAGGCGCAGGCGAGCATACCAGCCTTGCAGCGTGAGTCCGGTTTCACGGCGGAAGTGGCGCTCCAGTGTGCGGGTCGACATTGCCATTCCGGCCGCGATCTGTTCCAGACCGGGCCGCTTTCCAGGGCGTGCATACAGTTGGGTGCAGAGTTTGGCCAGTCGGCTGTCGGCGGGCCAGGGCAGGGTGTGCCCGCGTTGTGGCAGGCGTCCCAGGGTTTGCAGCATCAACTGGATCAGATTGTGCTCATAGCCGTGCAGCGGGTACTCCACCTCAAAGTCGGCCGCCGCCAGCATCAGTTCACGCATCAGCGGGGAGACCTCCAGTACCAGGGGGGTCGCTGTGTCGAGTGCGTTAAACCCGGTTTCGATATAGAGGCTTTTCAGCTCGGCACCGAACTCGGTATAGGTACTGTGCTCGACCCCTGCCGGCAGCCAGACGGCCGTGCCGGAAGGCACGAAAAGGCGCTGTTCTTCCAGATTCGTCACCAGGGTGCCTGAGGTGGCATAGAGCAGCTGGTGCCAGTCATGTGTATGTGGCGGGAACAGGTGTCGAGGCGGCATCAGCTGCTGGCGAACGTAGACCTGACGTGGCAGTGAGTGCATCTCGGGCGGTGATAGTCGAGTGATGGCGTTATTCATCGATCAGGTCTTATTTGTGGTCCATGCCTGTATTGAATGTTCAAGGTTGCATCAATCGATCATGCTTGTCGAGTTTCATATGTAATCTGTCCTTTTATATGAAGAATAGACGGCCTCTGTCCCCTAATCTGGTCAACATCAGAAAACAGGAGGATGGGGAATGCTGACCGAGAAAGTAAGGGTTCTGATTGCCAGCGTGACGGCCGTGGTCATCACGGTAGGGATCGCACGTTTTGCCTATACCCCGATGCTTCCGGAAATGATGTCAGGTGCCGGACTGAACAATGCACTGGCCGGTATGCTGGCCACGGCCAACTATGCGGGTTACCTCAGCGGTGCCTTGCTGATCTCGTTTATCCGCTCATCGGGCCTGAAAATATGGCTGTACAAGGCCGGCTTATTGGGTGCGGTGTTGACCACCGGTCTGATGGGGTGCACCAGCCAGGAGTGGCTTTGGTACCTGCTGCGCTTTCTGTCGGGGTTGAGCAGTTCGGCCGGTGTGCTGATCGGTGCGGGCCTGTTGATGAGCTGGCTGCTGCGGCAGGGGCACAAGCCCGAACTGGGCATTTTCTTCTCGGGCCTGGGGATCGGTATTGTCCTGACGGCGCTGCTGGCGGAGATGATTCGACTCCGTTTCAGCTGGGACCAGCAATGGGCGATCTATGGGTTCACCGCCCTGATTCTGCTGTTGCCGGTGTGGTGGTGGAGCCCGGATTACCGCCGTTGCCTGCCCGCCAGGGCCGCTGCGTCTACACCCGGTGCACGAAGGATCAGTCCGTTCATGCTGCTGCTTCAACTGGCCTATTTTTGTGCCGGTGTTGGCTATGTGGTGACGGCGACGTTTCTGGTCGCC
Source organism: uncultured Marinobacterium sp. (assembly GCA_963676805.2). GTDB lineage: Bacteria > Pseudomonadota > Gammaproteobacteria > Pseudomonadales > Balneatricaceae > Marinobacterium. The sequence continues at coordinate 583,681 of CAXXYA010000002.1, forward strand.
ATTGCGGAAGCTTCGCCCTTGCTGGCAGGTCGTGGCTGGCTGATCTGGCTGGTGACCGGTATAGCGGCGGCGCCGGCCTGCTGGCTGTGGGACCTGCTGGTGCGTCGGCAGGGAGACTGGCTGGCCCTGTTGCTGGCGTATTGTCTCAATGCGATCAGTGTACTGTTGTTGCTGGTGACGACGGGGCTTGCTGGTGTGATGACGAGTGCGGTCATCTACGGCGTCAGCTTTATCGGTATTGTCAGCATGACGCTGGCAATGGTGGGGCGTCTCTATCCGGATAATCCCTCCCGACCGATGGGGCGGCTCACTTTCGGCTATGGCATCGCGCAGATGCTGGCGCCGATGACGGTAGGTTATCTGGCACAGTCGGAAGGCAGCTATCAGAGTGGTTTGCTTATCACGCTGGCGGTGATCAGCTCAGGTGCCGTGTTGTTGGCAGGGGCCTGGTATGTACAGGGGAAAGGCATGGCGTCTGCCGATACGGCACAGGATGTACCGGCCGATGAAGGGCGGTGCGGGCTGCCCGTGGCAACCCGCGCAGATTCGGCTTCAGGCACTGAGTTTAGCTGAGATGCGGGCAACGTGTGCGCCCTGATAATGCGCCATGATCAGCTCCTGTTCGCTGGGGCTTCGTGAACCATCGCCGCCGGCAAGGGTAGCGGCCCCCAGTGGTGAACCGCCATGCACGGCGCTGATATCGGTCATCTCCGGCAGTGCATAGGGCAGGCCGACGACAACCATGCCGTGATGGAACAGGGTAGTGTGGAATGACTGGATGGTGGTTTCGTTGCCGCCACCGGTGCCGGTGCTGGTAAACACGCTGCCCACCTTGCCGACCAGCGCTCCCTGTGCCCAAAGCCCACCGGTCTGGTCCAGGAAGTTGCGCATCTGGCTGGCCATGTTGCCGAAGCGGGTCGGGGTGCCGAAGATGATGGCATCATATTGGTCCAGCTCCTTGGGATCGGCGATGGGAGCCGCCTGATCCAGCTTGACGCCGGCGTTGCGGGCAACCTCTTCCGGCATCAGTTCGGGAACGCGCTTGATCACTACCTCGGAGCCCTCAACCGACTGGGCGCCTTCTGCAATGGCCCGGGCCAGGGTTTCAATGTGACCATAGGATGAGTAGTACAGGACGAGAATTTTGCTCATGATCGTGTCTCCTGGTTTTGTTGACTGATCTGTTCGCGCCGGTGGGGTGCGTTCAGGTCGAGAATCGGACCCGCCGGCACCACGCCGGTCGGGTTTATCGTGTGATGACTGCGGTAATAGTGAGCCTTGATATGTTGCATGTTGACGGTGGCGGCAACGCCGGGCCACTGGTACAGCTCGCGCACATAGCCCCAGAGGTTCGGATAATCCACGACCCGCTTCAGGTTGCATTTGAAGTGGCCGTGATAAACGGCATCGAAGCGAATCAGTGTGGTAAACAACCGCCAGTCAGCTTCGGTCACATGCTCGCCGAGCAGATAACGCTGTTTGCCTAACCGTTGCTCCAGTGCCTCCAGTGCCTCGAACAGTGGCATGACGGCCTGCTCGTATGCCTGCTGAGTGGTCGCAAAGCCCGCCTTGTAGACGCCGTTGTTGATGCGTTCGTAGATCTCGGTGTTCAGCGTGTCGATCTCACTGCGCAGCAGCAACGGATAGTAATCACCGGGTGTGGCGCCGAGATGATCGAAGGCCGAGTTGAGCATGCGGATGATCTCGGCGGACTCGTTGTTGACGATCACCTGGCGCTGCTTGTCCCAGAGGACCGGTACGGTGACACGGCCCGAATACTCCGGATCGGCCTTCTGATACAGCTGGTACAGGTAGTCCAGTCCGTACAGCTCATCGCCGCTGGCGCCGGGCTCAGCCTGGAAGGTCCAGCCGTGATCACCCATGTAACTGTGAACGACGGCTACGGAAATCATCGACTCCAGCCCTTTCAGTCCCCGGAATATCAGGGTGCGATGGGCCCAGGGGCAGGCCAGCGAAACGTAGAGCTGGTAACGCCCGGCCTCTGCCTTGAAACCGCCTTCGCCACTAGGGCCTGGCTGGCCGTCGGCGGTGATCCAGTTGCGGAACTGCGACTCGGAGCGCACGAAGCGGCCCTGGGTTGATTCAGTGTCATACCACTGGTCAACCCAGTGGCCATCAATCAGCAAGCCCATGTCGAAATCCTCCGGTTAATTGGTGCAGGGTGAGAGCGGCCAGGATTCAGGCCTGGCGCCGGCTCAATACTCGGTCGGCAGAGAGTGCACCGCCGCCACTGATCAGCAGGGAAACGGAGATGGCCAGCAGCGCCAGGCCGAACTCGTAGCCGTTATTGCTCATGAACAGGCCGTTGCCGATATGAACGGCGAAGATGGCGACCAGCATGGCAAAGGCCAGGACAGCGGCGGCAGGACGTACCAGCAGTCCGATCAGGATCGCCAGGCCACCAAAGAATTCGCCACTGCCGGCCAGCAGGGCCATCAGGTAACCGGGCTCCAGACCGATGGAGGCCATCCACTGGCCGGTCCCTTCGAGGCCATAGCCACCGAAGGCGCCGAAGAGTTTTTGCGCACCATGAGCCATGAAGATGATGCCGGCCGGCACGCGAAGGGCCAGAGGGGCGAAGCTGTTGGACGTGGTCAGCAGGCGTGAAACCAAAGAAGCGTTCATGTGTGTCTCCAGAAACGATGTTGTTCAGATGGGTTCACTATAGTCAGCAGCCGGTTGATGAAACACCGGGTAAATCTGCAACTAGTGATCAGTTTTTCTGATGTATTGGATGGAGTGACGGGCGAAACGTCGGCATTAGTGTTTATCTGCTGTTGATACATACAGTATTTTGTCGACTTGTTTTGATCGATTGCGTACCCTTATCGCTTTTACTGACCGTCACTCTGGATCCATGAAGCTCTACATCGCCGAAAAGCCCAGTCTTGCCCGCGCCATCGCCGCCGTCCTGCCCGGTCCTCAGAAAAAAGAGGAGGGGTTGATCCGCTGTGGCGGTGATCAGGTGGTGAGCTGGTGCATCGGCCACCTGCTGGAGCAGGCGGAGCCGGACGCCTATGATCCGGTCTACAAGCAGTGGCGGCTGGAACATCTGCCGATCCTGCCGGAAGAGTGGCAGCTTAAGCCGCGCAAGGGGGTCAGCAAACAGCTGGGCGTGCTGCGCAAGCTGGTCAAGAGTGCCGATCAGATCATCCATGCCGGTGACCCGGACCGCGAAGGGCAGCTGCTGGTGGACGAGGTGATCGATTTCCTCAAGGTGCCCGCGACCAAGCGTGCCCAGGTACAGCGTTGCCTGATCTCCGACCTCAACCCCGAGGCGGTGCGCCGTGCCATCGCACGCCTCAAACCCAACAAGGAGTTTGTGCCGCTGTCGGTCTCGGCGCTGGCACGTTCCCGAGCCGATTGGCTGTTCGGTATCAACATGACCCGGGCGTTGACGGTCAAGGGGCGTGGCGCCGGCTATGACGGCGTGCTCTCGGTGGGGCGGGTGCAGACGCCGGTGCTGGGCCTGGTGGTGCAGCGCGATGCCGAGATCGATGCTTTTGTGCCCAAGCCCTATTATGAGGTGGACGCACACCTGCTGACGGAGCGGGGCGAGCGCTTTAGCGCCCGCTGGCAGCCCAGTGAAGCCTGTGCCCGATTTCAGGACGAGGAGGGGCGAGTGCTGTCGAAGCCGCTGGCGGAAAACGTGGTGCAGCGCATCACGGGGCAGCCAGGCGTGGTCACCAAGGATGAACGCAAGACCGGCCAGCAGGCGGTGCCCTTGCCCTACAACCTGTCGGCCCTGCAGATCGACTGTGCCAAGCGTTTTGGCCTTAATGCTCAGCAGGTGCTGGATGCCGCTCAGGCGTTGTATGAGAAGCATCAACTGATCACCTATCCACGTTCTGACTGCCGTTATCTGCCTGCCGAGCACTTTTCCGAAGCGGCGAGGGTCTCCCAGGCGATCGCCCGAACTCAGCCGGAGCTGGCCGGTGCGGTGCAGAATGCCGATCTGAGCCTTAAATCCAAGGCGTGGAATGACAAGAAGGTGGAGGCGCATCACGCGATCATTCCCACCAGCAAGGCGGCATCAGCGGAGCGGCTCAGTCGTGCCGAGCTGCAGGTGTACAGCCAGATTGCACGCCAATATCTGATGCAGTTCTATCCACCCTGTCGCTATGCGGATCGTCGTGTCGAGGTAGAGATTGCCGGTGGTCAGTTCCTGGCCAAAGTGCGTCAGATTACCGATCCGGGCTGGAAGGCGCTGATGGGCAAGGAGGCGCAGGAGGAGGATGAAGGCCAGCTGCCACCGCTCAAGGTGGGTGAACAGCTGCACTGCGAGCGAGGTGAGCTGCTGGAGAAGATGACTCAGCCGCCCAAAGCGTTCAGCGACGCCAGCCTGCTGGCGGCGATGACCGGGATCGCCCGATTCGTGCAGGATGCGGAATTGCGCAAGGTTCTGCGCGAGACCGATGGCTTGGGCACCGAGGCGACCCGTGCCGGTATCATCGAATTGTTGTTCAAGCGCGGCTTTCTGCAGCGTCAGGGTAAGCAGATCCATGCCACCGAGGCGGGCAAGGCGTTGATCGGGGCGCTGCCGGAGGAGCTGAGCCGGCCGGACATGACTGCCCACTGGGAATCCCAGCTCGATGCCATCAGTCGCAAGGCGTTCAACTATCAGGGCTTCATGCAGCCACTGCAGCAGGCATTGCCACAGCTTATTGGCCAGATCCGGCCGGATGCACTGAGTGGTATCAGGGCTCCCTCTGCTGGCCGCAAACGCAGCTATGGACGCAAGAAGAAGGCCTCCAGCGGTCAGCGCTCGCGTGCCAAAAGCAGCCGTTGATCGGTGGCAGCCCAGGGGAAGCTGTGTTCCCGGCAGCCTATGACTCGGCTATGGTTTTGCAGGAGGCCAGTCCTCTGGCTGTTTGCCCTGAGATTGCCCAGTGACCTGAACCCCAGGACTGGTTACTCTTAATGAACCCGATATCCGCGAACTAATAACACAAGAGGCACGGGACATGCTGGAAAAACGCGAATTCTATATCAACGGCCAGTGGGTCGCGCCGGCGCAGGCGAATGATTTTGATGTCATCGACCCATCCACCGAAGCGGTTTGCGCCGTGATCTCTCTGGGCGGACAGGCTGATACCGATGCGGCCGTGGTGGCCGCTCGCCAGGCGTTCGACAGCTGGAGCCAGACCAGCAAGGAAGAGCGCCTCGCGCTGCTGGAGAAACTCTATGCGCTGTACAAGGCGCGCTCCAGTGAGATGGCCGAGGCGATTTCGCTGGAGATGGGTGCGCCCATCGCGCTGGCGCAGACCGCGCAATGGGGCACCGGTGCCAACCACCTGAAAAATTTCATGCGTGTGCTGCGCGACTACGAATTCGAGGAAGCGCTGGGCGAGCATGCGCCGGGTAACTGGATCCTGCGTGAACCGATCGGTGTCTGTGGTCTGATCACGCCGTGGAACTGGCCGATGAACCAGGTCACGCTGAAGGTCGTGGCCGCCTTGGCGGCTGGCTGCACCATGGTGCTCAAACCGTCCGAGATTGCGCCGCTGTCGGCAATGCTGTTTGCCGAGATGATCGATGAAGCCGGTTTCCCGGCCGGCGTGTTCAACCTGGTCAACGGGGATGGACTGGGTGTGGGGACTCAGCTCTCCGGCCACTCGGAGGTGGACATGATCTCCTTCACCGGCTCGACCCGTGCCGGTATTGCCATCTCCAAAAATGCTGCCGATACCGTCAAGCGGGTCAGCCTGGAACTGGGTGGCAAGGGGGCTAATATCGTTTTCGCCGATGCGGACGAGAAGGCAGTGGTACGCGGTGTACGCCACTGTTTCATGAACTCCGGCCAGTCCTGCAACGCGCCGACGCGGATGCTGGTTGAGCGCTCAATCTATGAGCAGGCTGTGCAGGCCGCGATCGAGGTGGCAGCCAGGACCGAGGTCAATCAAGCCTCGCTGGAAGGCAAGCATATCGGTCCGGTGGTCTCCACGGCCCAGTTCGACAAGATCCAGGGTCTGATCCAGAAGGGGATCGACGAGGGCGCACGCCTGGTGGCCGGCGGCCTCGGCAAGCCGGAGGGCATCACCGAAGGCTATTTCGTACGCCCCACCGTATTCGCCGATGTGACCAACGAGATGACCATTGCCCGAGAGGAGATCTTTGGGCCGGTGCTGTCGATCATCCCTTTCGATTCCGAAGAGGAAGCGCTGCGTATCGCCAACGACAGCCCCTATGGTCTGACCCACTATGTGCAGACCCAGGACGCCGACAAGGCGAAACGGGTGGCGCGGAAGCTGCGCTCCGGCATGGTGCAGATGAACGGTGAAATGCTGGGCGGCGGTGCGCCTTTTGGTGGTTACAAGCAGTCGGGCAACGGCCGTGAAGGCGGTCCCTGGGGGCTGGAAGAGTACCTGGAGGTGAAGGTCGTGACCGGCTGGAGCTGATCGGCAGACAACAGGACCCGGCCATATGGCCGGGTCTTCTGTTTGGGCGCAGGGTTCAGGCCGGCGTGGCCAGATGCACCAGGCGACTTTGTACCCATGGATGGTCGCGCAGGCGCTCGGTCATATGATCGAGGAAGGCGCGTACGCGCGGGTTCAGGTTGCGACGGCTGGCGTAGAGCGCATTGATTTCCAGAGGTTCCAGATTAAAGTCGTCCAGTACGCGGACGATGGTGCCCTGCTGTACCAGTTCGCTGCAGAACACTTCCGGCAGACGACCGATGCCATAGCCTTGAAGGATCATTTCACGAACAAAACTGAGGCTGTTGGTGCGCAGGCGACCACCCATGGTAACCGGCTCATGGTTGTTCCAGTTGATGAAGCGCAGGTGGTCGAACGGCTTGAGCAGGGTAATGCATTGATGGCGAGCCAGGTCGTCCGGCGTATGCGGCATGCCGTGCTTTTCAATGTATTCCGGGGTTGCGAAAAGACCACGACGCAGGCCGGCGATATGGCGTGCGATCAGGCTGGAGTTGGGCAGCGGGCCCAGTCGCAGGGTCAGATCGACGCCTTCTTCGATCAGGTCGACGGTACGTGTACTCAGCTCTACATCCACCTCAATGCGCGGGTAGGCATCCATGAAGCTGGAGATCACTTCATTCATCATGAACACGCCGATCTCGGTCGGCATGGTCAGGCGCAGACGACCGCGCAGTTCGGTTTTCGATGCGCTGATGTCGTCCTGTACCGCTTCAAGGTCATCGACCAGCGGCTGGGCGCGGGAGAACAGCTCCTCGCCTTCCGGGGTCAGCTTGAGTTTTCGGGTGGTGCGCTGAATCAGACGGATGCCCAGGGTATCTTCCAGCTGGGCGATACGGCGGCTGATGGTGGATTTCTGCACATTGAGGCTTTCAGCCGCGGCGGTGAAACTCCCGGTTTCAACCACGCGGATAAAAAGACTCAGGTCGTTAAGGTTCATGTATAACTCCAGAACTGATCGGCGGCGCCCGGGCTTAGTGGTCCTGTGTGCGTGCAAATGTCTGCAGGCCACGAATGATCGCCAGCAGTCCATTGCCCCGAGATGGGCTCAGGTGTCGCTGAATATCGAGTTGGCTCAGTTTGTCTTCGAGGTCGGTGGCCAGTAGCTGGGTGGGTGTCAGGCCGTTGACCTGATCCAGTAGCAGAGTCAGCAGAGCACGCAGGATACGTGCATCAGCATCGGCGCGACAGTTCAGGTGTCCGTTGGCATCCAGCTCGGTGATGAGCCATACCCGGGATTCACAGCCCGGCAGCAGGAAACGCTCCTGCTTGAGTGCGGGGGGCAAGGGCGGAGATGCCTGCCCCAGGCGCATCAGGGCTTGATAGCGACTGGTCCAGTCTGTTGCTGAGTATACGCCTTTTAGCGCGTTTTGGTAGTCGCTTTGTTCCAATTCTGCAACGGGAAGGGTGTTTTTCTGGCTGCACGCCAGTTGGTCCAGCGCCTGCGCCAGCCGTTCGGCTTCCTGCAGGGTGTTGTAGAAGGCAAAGGACGCCCGCAGAGTGCCCGGCAGGCCGAGTGACTGCATCAGGGGCATGGCGCAATGGTGACCGGCGCGCACGGCGATACCCTGATGGTCGAGCCAATGCGCCACGTCCTGCTGATGATGGCCCTCCAGCTCGAACGAAACCAGGCTTACCCGGTGCGAACCCGACGCAAGGGGGCGGAACCCGGCGACCTGGCTGCAGCAGTCGAGCGCATGTTGCAGCAGGGCCTGTTCATGGGCATCCATCGCCAGACGATCCTGGGCTTCGAGATAATCGATGGCGGCGACCAGGCCGATGACGCCGGCGATATTCGGGGTGCCTGCCTCGAATTTGAAAGGCAGGCCGGCATAGCGTGTGCCGTTGAAGCTGACCTGTTCAATCATCTCGCCGCCCCCCTGCCAGGGGGGCATGGCATCCAGCAGCTCGCGACGTCCCCAGAGGGCGCCGATGCCGGTCGGACCAAAAACCTTGTGGCCGGAGAACGCGTAGAAGTCGCAGTTTAGCCTGTCCAGGCGCACATCGAAGTGGGGCAGAGCCTGGGCGCCGTCGACCAGCACAGTGGCACCGGCTGCCTTGGCCTCATGGCAGAGCTCTGCCACCGGATAAATGGTCCCCAATGCATTGGAAACGTGACCGAGGGCTACCAGCGCGGGCTTCTGTTCCAGGCATTGCCGGTAGGCTTCCCGATCGATATCGCCATCGGCTCGCAATGGAATCACTTCGATGCGGGCGCCGGTGGCGCTGGCCAGCATCTGCCAGGGCACGATATTGGCATGATGGGCGCTCTGCATCAGCAGGATAAGATCACCCTGGCGCAGGTTCTGGCGCCCCCAGCTCTGTGCGACCAGGTTGATCGCCTCGGTTGTACCACGGGTCCAGATCAGGGTGGTGCTGTCGTCTACCCCCAGCCAGCGCGCCACCCGCTCACGGGCCTGCTCGAACGCTTCGGTGGCCTGTGCCGAGAGAGCATGACTGCCGCGATGTACATTGGCATTGCCGGTCTTGTAGAAGCGGTTCACTGCATCCATCACCGCGCGCGGCTTTTGGGTGGTGGCGGCATTGTCCAGATAGACCAGCGGCTGCCCATGCACGCGCATGGACAGCAGCGGAAAATCGCGACGCCAGCGTTTAGGGTCAGAGTGGCTCACGCGGGGCTACCGGTCGGTTGTACGCGGTCCAGCTGGCTGCGCCAGCGAGCATAGAGCATTGCCGAGGTGAACAGGGTGACCAGCAGGGCGCAATCCACCAGGCCCAGCCAGCGAGTGGGTGGCGGAATCAGGGCCGCGATGACCGCTTCCAGGAAATACAGCAGCAGCACGAAGCAGAGCCAGGCATGGCCGCGCGGTTTGCCCATGATCACCACCGGCGCGAATGCCAGCAGCGGCAACAGGTGCACCAGCCAGATCACCCAAGGGTTATCGCCCTGTGAAGGGACCAGCCACAGGTACCAGAGGCTGAACAGCAGCAGCAGGCCAGAATAGCTCAGCAGCACCAGCGCGCGGCTGATGCGGGTTTTGATGGCCAGTGTTTGCATCAGGATGCCTCCTTGGGCAGAAGGTTCAGGGCCAGTTGGCCCAGGCGCTTGCCCTGTTTCAGTGCCAGTGCGGCTTCCTGCTCATCCAGCTGTGATCGGCCATCGCTGCCGCTGACATGAGTGGCGCCATAGGGGGTGCCGCCAGTGCGGGTTTCCAGCAGCTCGGTGGCACTGTAGGGCAGTCCGGCCATCAGCATGCCGTGGTGCAGCAGCGGCAGCATCATGCTCAGCAGGGTGCTTTCCTGTCCACCGTGCAGGCTGGAGCTGGAACTGAACACGCAGGCCGGTTTGTCGATCAGGGCACCGGAGAGCCAGAGGCTGCTGGTGGAGTCGATGAAATACTTCATCGGTGCCGCCATATTGCCGAAGCGGGTCGGGCTGCCCAGCGCCAGACCGGCACAGTTGGCCAGGTCGGCTTCGGTACAGTAGACGGCTCCGGATTCGGGGACCTCGGGTTCGGTGGCTTCACAGACGGTGGAGATCGCCGGGACGGTGCGCAAACGCGCCTCCATGCCGGCTTCTTCGACACCGCGGGCGATCTGGCGCGCCAGAGCCCGGGTGGCGCCGTTGCGGCTGTAATACAGGATCAGGACGTAAGGCTGGCTCACGCGAGAATCTCCAGTACGGACTCCGGCGGGCGGCCGATACGGGCCTGGTCACCGTTAATGACGATCGGGCGCTCGATCAGTTTCGGGTATTCAGTCATCGCCTTGATCACGGCCTCATCGCTCAGGCTCTGGTCATCCAGACCGGCTTCCTTGTACTCAGCTTCCTTGGTGCGCAGCAGCTCACGCGCGCTGATACCGAGCGCGGCCAGGACGGACTTCAGCTCGTCACTGCTGGGAACATCCTTGAGATATTCACGAATCTCGGGTTCAATGCCGCGCTCCTGCAGCAGCTTCAGGGTTTCACGAGACTTCGAGCAGCGCGGGTTGTGATAAATGGTAATCGACATGAGTGCTCCGTTTCAGGCTTTCAATAGGCTGATGAGCGCCCTATTGTATAGGGCAGAGCATTGATTAGTTAAGAGAGAGTATATGCTGAAGGGAAGCCTGCCGGCGGTGCTGGTGTTTCTCCGCGCCCTGGCGCGTCAATATCAGACCAATCAGGGCGTGCTGAATGCTGCTGCGCTGACCTATACCACGCTGTTTGCGGTCGTGCCGCTGATGACCGTGTCCTACTCAATGCTGGCCGCTGTGCCCAATTTTCGGGAAGTGGGCGAACAGGTACAGGGGTGGATATTTGAAAATTTTGTCCCGGCCACCGGCATGGTGGTGCAGGAGTATCTGAGCACCTTCGCGACCCAGGCACAGAAGCTGACCGTGATCGGTATCGTTTTTCTGGTGATCACCTCGATCATGATGATGAAAAACATCGAAGCCGCCTTCAACCGCATCTGGCGGGTGACCGAGCCGCGCAAGGGGCTGTCCAGCTTTATGCTGTATTGGGCGGTGCTGAGTCTTGGACCGATTCTGATCGGTCTTGGCTTGCTGCTGACCTCCTATGTCGCCAGTCTGCCGTTCATCTCCAGCGCCACCGAGATGGTGGGGCGCGCTCGACTGCTGTCACTGTTGCCTCCTCTGTTCTCGGCGCTGGCGTTCATGCTGCTGTATGCGGCTGTGCCCAATTGCCGAGTCCCGCTGCGTAGTGCGGCGATTGGTGGGGTTTTTGCGGCGGTACTGTTCGAGCTGGCCAAACGCGGCTTTGCCCTGTTTGTCACCCAGTTCCCCTCCTATGAACTGATCTACGGCGCCTTTGCGGCCGTGCCCATGTTTCTGGTGTGGATCTTCATCAGCTGGACCATCATCCTGCTCGGGGCCGAGCTGACCCGGTTGCTGACGGTGTCACACGTGAGCAAATTCCGCATGAACGAGCCGCACCTGTACACGGTGCTGGCGGTGCTGCAGCGGCTCTGGATTGCCCAGCAGGATGGCGAACCGGTCCCGGACCGGGTGCTGCTTCAGGAAGTGCCTGGGCTGGATCAGGGGCGCTGGGACGATTACGTGCAGCTGTTGATCGATGCCGGCCTGATCCGCCGCACCGAGGGTGGGCAGTATCTGCTCAGCCGCGACCTGAGCCGCTACACGCTGTTGCAGCTGCAGCGTGAGCTGCCCTGGCCGGTGCCTGACCCGATGCCGGATCGGGAAGAACCCTGGCAGAAAGAGCTGCACAGCCGGCTGCAGATGTTGCAGCGGCAACGGGGCGTGGTACTGAATATCAGTTTGCAGGATCTCTATCGTCGGGGGCATATTCCAACCCTCGAACAGATGCAGGACTAACGATGGCGAAAATCTGTGTACATGCGTTGATCAGCGGGCGGGTCCAGGGCGTCTGGTTCCGCCACTTTACCCGTGAGCAGGCCGAGGCCAATGGGCTGACCGGCTGGGTGCGCAACCTTCCGGACGGTCGTGTCGAAGCGATGTTGTGCGGTGAAGAAAAAGCCGTGCGTCATGTGGAAGCCTGGCTCAGCCGGGGGCCTGAACTGGCGAATGTGGCCGAGGTCGCCTCGGCCGATGTTGATTGTGACGGCAGCCTGACCGGCTTCGAGCTTATTGACTGAGCATTCGCTTGAGCCATTCGGCCAGCTGTCGGGCGCGAGGGTCTTGCGCCGTGTCCGGCAGCCATAACGACAGCAGTGCATCGGTCTCGATAAATCCCCAGGGGGCCAGCAGGCGTCCTGTTCTCAGATCTTCTTCCACCAGATAGGCGGGCGCGATCGCGACCCCCAGTCCCACCAGTGCCGCTTCCAGCATATAGTTCAGGTGCTCGAACGATTGCGCGACCTTCAGACCTGCCGGGTCGATCCCCTGCTGTCTGCACCATTGGGGCCAGGCCTGGGGGCGGGACAGGGTTTCCAGCAAGGGCAGCTGCCGCAGGGTCGCGGCGGTGGACTCTTCGGCATCGGGCAGCAGGTCGGGGCGCAGGACCGGCCCGATGCGCTCCGGAGCCAGCTCGATCACCTGGCTGCCGGGAGGCCAGGGTGGGGTGGCGAAGCGCAGCGCGGCATCGACGCCGGTTCGCATCGGCTGCTCTTCGTCGGCGGCGGTCAGGTGTAGCTCCAGTCCGGGGCAGTCCTGCTTGAGCTGATCCAGGCGGGGAATGAACCAGCGGGCAAGAAAACTGCCGGAACAGCTGAGCACAAAGGGGGATCCTTCCGCTTCCCGTCGGAGCTGATCGCAGGCCTGCTCCAACTGAGAGAAAACCTGTTGAGTGGTATTGGCCAGACGAGCACCTGCCGGAGTCAGACGCACGCCCCGCCCAGCACGTTCAAACAGCCGTACGCCAAGCTGTTCCTCAAGCTGGCGTACCTGTCTGCTGACCGCTCCATGAGTGACATGCAGCTGTTCGGCGGCAGCGCTCATGCTCAGGTTACGGGCGGTGGCGTCGAAGGCGCGCAGGGCATTCAGCGATGGCAGATTTGAGCTCATTAAGTGTTACTTTTTCTCACAGTTTGGTGTGATTTTATCGATTTTTTCTGCCCGGCGCATGCTCTAGACTGAAATCATCAAAACGAATGATGGAGTCGCAACCATGAGCACCGATACCTCCCTGCGACAGGGCCCTGATGCGAGCGGATTCTTTGGCCGTTTCGGTGGCCGTTTTGTCGCCGAAACCCTGATGCCGTTGATTCTCGACCTGCAGGCCGAGTATGAGAAGGCCAAGCAGGACCCTGAATTCCACGCCGAGCTGGAAAAGCTGCAGAAGGATTACGTCGGGCGTCAAACCCCGCTGTATCTGGCTGAGCGCCTGACCGAGGCGCTGGGCGGCGCCAAAATCTACCTCAAGCGCGAAGACCTGAACCACACCGGCGCACACAAGATCAACAACTGTCTGGGCCAGATCCTGCTGGCCAAGCGCATGGGCAAGAAGCGCATTATCGCCGAGACCGGTGCCGGCATGCACGGAGTGGCAACTGCGACTGTCGCGGCCCGTTTCGGTCTGGAGTGTGTGGTCTACATGGGCAGCACCGATATCCACCGTCAGCAGCCCAACGTGCAGCGCATGAAGCTGCTGGGCGCGGAAGTGATTCCGGTCACCAGTGGTACCGGTACGCTGAAGGATGCGATGAATGAAGCCCTGCGTGACTGGGTGACCAACGTCGATAGCACCTTCTACATCATCGGTACCGTGGCCGGCCCGCATCCCTATCCGGCTCTGGTGCGTGACTTCCAGTCGGTGATCGGTGAAGAGGCCAAAGCACAAATCCTGGAGAAGGAAGGACGCCTGCCGGACACGCTGGTGGCCTGTATCGGCGGCGGTTCCAATGCCATGGGACTCTTCCACCCCTTCCTTGATGACACGTCAGTGAAGATGATCGGTGTTGAGGCCGGTGGAGAAGGTCTGGACAAGCGCCACGCAGCGAGTTTGAAAGGAGGGGAGCCCGGTGTTCTGCACGGCAACCGCACTTTCCTGCTGCAGTCCGAAGACGGCCAGATTCAGGATGCGCACTCCATCTCGGCCGGCCTGGACTATCCGGGGATTGGTCCTGAACACGCCTGGTTGCATGATATCCAGCGCGTCGAATACGTTGCCGTGACCGATGAAGAAGCGCTGGAAGGCTTCAAGGCGCTGTGCAAGTACGAAGGCATTATTCCGGCGCTGGAGTCCTCCCATGCCATCGCTCATGTGCTGAAGCTGGCACCGACCCTGCCCAAGGATCACATCATCGTGGTCAACCTGAGTGGTCGTGGTGACAAGGACATGGCGACCGTAACCGAACATCTGGCGGCCGAACTGGCGGAATAAGGGGATAGCAATGACTGCAACCATGAGTCGTATGGAGCGCCGCTTTGCCGCGCTTAAACAGGAAAACCGCGCCGCGCTGGTCACCTTCGTGACTGCCGGTGATCCGGATTACGACAACAGCTTGAATACCCTGCTGGGTTTACCGGCGGCGGGTGCCGACGTGATCGAGCTGGGCATGCCGTTTACCGATCCCATGGCCGATGGTGCCGCCATCCAGCTCGGCAGCCAGCGGGCCCTGGCTAATGGCCAGAATATGGTGAAAACCCTGCAAATGGTGCGCGAGCTGCGTAAGCAGGATCAGGAGACGCCGCTGGTGCTGATGGGGTACTACAACCCGGTATACCGCTACGGCGTAGAGAAATTTCTGCAGGAAGCGGCTGAAGCCGGTGTTGATGGCCTGATCGTGGTGGACCTGCCGCCGGAGCATGACGACGAACTGTGTCTTCCGGCGCGTGAAGCCGGCATCCACTTCATCCGTCTGGCGACCCCGACTACGGACGCCAGACGTCTGCCCGGTGTGCTGAACAATACATCCGGTTTCCTCTATTACGTCTCCAGCACGGGCGTGACCGGTGCGGCGGCACCGACCCCGGAGACAGTGCAGAACGAGGTGGACGCGATCCGGGCTCATACCGATATCCCGATCGGGGTTGGCTTCGGTATCCGTACACCGGAGCAGGCGGCTCGTATTGCCGGCTTCGCTGATGGTGTTGTGGTGGGGTCTGCGCTGGTGGACTGCATCGCCAATGCCGAGACGCCAGCGGCCGGGACCCAGGCGGTGCTGGCACTTACCGGCGAACTCTCTGCAGCTGTACGTTCGGCTCGAGACTGAGCCTGAAGGGACAGGACCGGCCTGTGCAGGTCGGTCCTGTTCGCATTATTTCAGCACTTTCTGAGCGGATGGGCGCTGTCGCATCTGTTCAAGATAGGTGCGCAGCTTACCCTCACCGATCAATTCGCTGCCCATGGGGACTGTGTCGACGTAATCCAGCATTGGTGTGATCAATGCATCGGCGAGTGTGTAGGCATCTCCGCACATAAACAGATTGTCTCCCAGTGTCTGCTCCACGCGAGTCAATGCCGTACGCACGGCAGGCAGTTTCTGCTCGACCACATCCATCCGCACACTGCCGTCCGGCCCCTGAGGGAAGACAAACTCAAGCAGCATTTCTCGTACGATTGCATGGTCGATATAGAGCGCGATTTCGGCGCAGCGCTCATCCACCTGCGCACGTGCCCACGGATCTTCAGGCTGGAGCGCCGGGCCGTCGAATGCCTGGTCCAGATAGCGGCAAATAGTGGTGGTTTCGAACAGGGCGCGGCCGTCATGAATCAGAACCGGCACCTTGCCATAGGGGTGATAGCTAAAGTGTTCGGGGCTCTTGAAAGTGATCTCGGAGCCTTCCGGCGCCATGCCACACTGGTAGCTCAGCCCCTTTTCCTCGCAGCACAGCATGACACTGCGAACGAAATTGCTGAATTCCGGGCCAAGGATGTAAAGATTGCTGGACATCAGACTCACTCCATCAGGTTGGTTTGGAAGGCCAGTCTGCCGAGCGGTTAAAATATGTTAAAGAACATATTTTAATACTGTGACATAACGTTGATTGATCGTTTGAACAAGAGGATAAGTTCATGGCCTGGCCTGCTGAACACCGACACGCAAGTCGCGAACGAATTCTGAGCAATGCGGGGCGCCTGTTTACCGAACGGGGTTATGCGGGTGTGAGCATTGATCAGGTCATGAAGGCCGCAGGTATGACCCGCGGAGCCTTTTACAGCCACTTTCGTTCCAAAAAGGAGCTCTATGCTGCAGCGATTCCGGCAGCGGCACGCGAGCGAGTGGGGGATCAGCCACTGGCAGCGGACGAGATGATTCGGCGCTATCTGAGCGTTGAGCATGTGAAGGGTGATAATGGGGGCTGTCCACTGGCGTTTCTGGTGACCGATATCGGCCAGGGCGATGAACAGGTACGTGATGCCTATACGCGTGTATTCAGGAAGCTGGCTGGGCACATCGGTGGCAAGACTTCTCGGGAACTTGATGCAGAGGCACTGCGCAAGGCGGTATTGATGGTTGGGGGAGTGGCCATCGCCAGGGCGTTGAATGATCAGGGCCTGATCCGCGAGGTGCTGGATGCCTGTCGCGAGGGGGTGTTGCCCTCTGGTGAGACGGGTGCCCAGGCGGACTAGGGCCGCCGACCGCTGGCCCAGGGGCCGGGGCGGTCGGGGGATAGTGGTGAGGGGTCAGCCCTCTCCTCGTGCTTTGGAGCACTGGCGGCAATAGCTCACCTCGATAATCGGGTGATGCAGATTCTTCATTGAGCGCAGGCTGCTCCGGTACTGCTCGGGCGTGGTGGTGCCATGGGCAACGACAGCGGCTACCAGGGTCCAGGAACCCTGTCCAACCGACCAGATATGCAGGTCGACGATGTCGGTATCCCCGTTTTTCTGCAGCAGCTTGCGGGCGGTGCGACGGATTTCATCCGGTCCTTCGCGGTCCAGTAGTACGCCGGTGGTCTGCCGCAACAGGCCCCAGGCCCAGCGCAGGATTACGATTGATGCTACCAGGGCGATCGCCGGGTCGAGCCAGTTCCAGCCCCACAGCCAGGCGGCCGCCAGGCCGATGATCGCCGCGACCGAGGTCAGGGCATCTGCCAGTACGTGAACCAGTGCGGCGCTGAGGTTGGAATCGTGATGGTGGTCGTGTGTTCCCTGGCCACCTCCGTGCTCATGCTTGCCCGCCAGCAGCCAGGCCGAGAGCAAGTTGATGGCCAGGCCGATGACGGCAACGATCATCGCCTCTTGCGGCATGAGGTCGGCCGGGGCGAGCATCCGGTGAATGGACTCATAGATCAGCCAGAGCGTGGAGAGACCCAGCAGCAGGGCACTGGTATAGGCGGCCAGATCGGCGATTTTGCCGCTGCCCAGGCTCAGACGCCGGTCCTGTGCATGACGGCGCGACAGATAATAGGCCAGTGCGGCCAGGCCTAGTGCCATGGCGTGGCCGGCCATATGGATACCGTCGGCCAGCAGGGCCATGGAGCCGGTGATCAGGCCTGCCACCACCTCTGCCAGCATGGTCGCCAGCGTCAGCAGGGTTACCAGAGTGGCGCGCTGCTCGGCCTTGCGTTTCTGCCCCTGGCCAAAGTCATGTGGGTGCCGTAATTGGTTGGCGGTGCGGCACTCAGGTGGTTGGTGGACCGGTGTGGACATTACTACTCCGAAAACTGGTTACTCGTGATGACACGGAGTGTAACAGGGATTCCGGCAAGGCGGAGAGCGGTTGTGGCAGAGATAGAGGGTGTCGCTGAGCAGGATCAGGGTTTGGCGGGAGGCAGAGGTGTCCGGATGAGGTCATCCGGACACCTGCAGGATCAGTTTACCTGGCTGAGGATGAATTCCAACGCAGTGTCGACCGGGATATCCTGAGAGTCGGTATCGCGACGGTCCTTGTATTCCAGCGTACCGTTCTTGAGACCGCGATCAGAGATCACCAGGCGCTGCGGAATGCCCATCAGCTCCATATCGGCAAACTTGACGCCCGGGCGTTCCTTGCGATCATCCATCAGTACGTCGACGCCGGCCGCCTGCAAGGCTGCATGGAGTTCGTCAGCCTTGGCACGCACCTCTTCCGACTTGTCGTAGTTGAGCGGTACCAGTGCCACGCTGAACGGCGCCAGTGCGGCGGGCCAGATGATGCCCTTGTCATCATGGTTCTGCTCAATGGCGGCGGCAACCACGCGGGTCACGCCGATACCATAGCAACCCATGGACATGACGGTAGACTTGCCGTTCTCGTCCAGTACGGTGGCATCCATCGCTTCGGAGTACTTGGTGCCCAGCTGGAAGATATGGCCTACCTCAATACCGCGACGGATCTGGATTTTGCCCTGACCGCAGGGGCTGGGATCGCCTTCGACCACGTTGCGGATGTCGGCCACTTCCGGTGTCGGCAGGTCGCGTTCCCAGTTGATGCCGAAGTAGTGTTTGTCGTCGACGTTGGCACCGGCGCCGAAGTCGGACAGGGTTTCGACACTGCGATCGATGATGCAGGGAATCGGCAGGTTGATCGGACCCAGCGAGCCGGGACCGGCGCCGATCACCTGGCGGATCTCGTCATCGGTGGCGAAGCGCAGCGGTGCTTCCACCTGCGGCAGTTTTTCTGCCTTGATCTCGTTCAGTTCGTGATCGCCACGCACCAGCAGGGCGACGAAGTCCGCCTCGATCTCGTCGCTGGCGGCAACGATCAGGGTCTTGACGGTTTTGTCGATCGGCAGCTCGAACTGATCCACCAGTTCAGCAATGGTCTTGGCGTTCGGGGTGTCGACCAGGCGCATCTCTTCAACAGGGGCCTGACGCTCGCCCAGCGCCAGCGCTTCGGCCATTTCGACGTTGGCCGCGTAGTCGCTGCTGTCGGAGAAGGCGATGTCGTCTTCACCGGACTGGGCCAGTACATGGAATTCATGCGAGGCATCACCGCCGATGGAGCCGGTGTCGGCCAGTACGGGGCGGAAATCCAGGCCCAGACGGGTAAAGATGTTGGTGTAGGCCTGGTGCATCACCTGGTAGGTTTCGACCAGTGATTCGCTAT
The DNA here is from genome assembly GCA_963676805.2 of uncultured Marinobacterium sp. GTDB lineage: Bacteria > Pseudomonadota > Gammaproteobacteria > Pseudomonadales > Balneatricaceae > Marinobacterium. The sequence goes on from CAXXYA010000002.1 coordinate 602,495, forward strand.
CGCTATGGAAGGAGTAGGCGTCCTTCATGATGAACTCGCGTGAGCGCATGACGCCGAAGCGAGGGCGGATTTCATCACGGAATTTGGTCTGGATCTGGTAGAAGTTGGCCGGCAACTGCTTGTAGCTCTTGATCTCACGGCGGACCAGGTCGGTGATCACTTCTTCGTGAGTCGGGCCGACGCAGAATTCACGGTTGTGGCGGTCGTTGACGCGCAGCAGCTCGGGACCGTATTGCTCCCAGCGCCCCGACTCTTGCCACAGCTCAGCCGGCTGGATGGCCGGCATCAGAACTTCCTGGGCACCGGCAGAATCCATCTCTTCGCGCACGATACGCTCGACCTTGCGCAGGGTGCGCAGGCCCAGGGGCAACCAGCTGTAGAGGCCGGCCGCTACCTTGCGGATCATGCCCGCACGCAGCATAAGCTGGTGGCTGATCACCTCGGCATCGGAAGGTGTCTCTTTCAGGGTCGCAATCAGAAATTGGCTTGCTCGCATAGAACCAGGGTCCGTCTAATAATGAAAATGGCCCCCATTTTAGGGGGCCAGCGTCAGGCGAACAAGTGGGCGGGCTCAGGCAGCACGGCAGTGTTGCTCGACAAATTCGATCAGTTCGTCCAATTGGTGTTCATTGAAGACGGGAATGCCGTTGCGCAGCAGCTCATCGGCGGCGACGCCGGGGGCAGTGGTCAGGGTGCCTGAAAAACTACCGTCATAGATCTCCTGGTTGCCACAGGAGGGGCTGCGGGCTTTCATCAGGGCACAGCAGCAGTCATGCGTGTGGGCCAGTTCCAGCGCCTGCTCAGCACCGCTGAGAAACTCCGGCGTCACATCCTCATCGGCATTGGTGGTGATCAGAATTGGAAAGCGGGTCTGAATTTCGGCGGGTGCTCTTGGCGTGGGCAGACCCCCGAGCGTTTCGGGGCAGGCGGCCACCAGCCTTCCCTGTTGGTGCCAGCGTTTGAGGACGGGATGATCAAGCAGGTTATCGCGTCCGTCATAACGCACTTTAGCGCCCAGAAGACAGGCGCTGACCAGTACTTTAGCCATGATTTACTCTTGCAGTGTTACGATTGTTGTTATTTTATCGCGCATATCTTACGACTGTGTTGCGTCAGCGCAATACAACCAAAGTCATGTCGATCGGCCTGCCGCTGCAATGCATTGAACCATGACGGCCTGGTTGCGGTAGGCTCAATCTTTCCTTCTGCATCCAGCCGTTCGGCATTTGTCGAAATCTTCCGGGGAGGTTTACGTAAAGGAAAAGCGGCTATATATTCGGGATATCCCTTAAGGGGAAACCATAGCTCCTCAGTTCCGATAATAAAGATAAAAAGAGGGAAGCAAGTCATGAGCAAACAGGCTTATCAGCCGTTCTATGACCAGTTTGATGTCGACCGGCTGGCGCAGGATGTGCTCGCAGGTGATCTGTCCGTCGGCATCAACGCCTGTCAGGAGATCTGTGATAAGTGGGCCTCCGATTCTGAACGTATAGCACTCAACTTCGAGGGGGTGGAACGGGCCCCGGAAAGCTGGAGCTTTGCCCGCCTGCAGCAGGCGGCGGCACGCTTTGCCAATTTGTTGAAGCAGCAGGGCGTAAGCAAGGGCGACCGAGTGGCAGGCCTCCTGCCGCGCACCCCGGAGTTACTGGTGGTGATTCTGGGTACTCTGAGAGCGGGGGCGGTCTACCAGCCGCTGTTTACCGCTTTTGGTTCCGGTGCCATTGAGTATCGGCTGGATAAGGCCGGCACCCGCCTGGTCGTGACCGACGACCAGAACCGTTTCAAGCTGGATGCGGTCCAGCAGTGTCCGCCGATCGTGCGGGTGACAACCAGGGGTGCCGACAGTCACCAGGATCTCGATTTTCACCAGCAGATGCAGGCGCAGTCGGACCGGTTCGAGCCGGTGCTGATCCAGGCGGACGAGCCTATCCTGCAGATGTTCACCTCCGGCACCGTGGGCAAGTCCAAGGGTGTTGCCGTGCCCGCGCGGGCATTGCTCTCCTTCTATGTCTACATGCGCTACGCCATTGATCTGCGCCCGGAAGACCGCTACTGGAACGTGGCCGATCCGGGCTGGGCTTATGGTCTGTATTATGCGGTGCTGGGTCCGCTGTTGCTGGGCGTGACCACGCATTTCAATGAGAACGGCTTCACGCCCGAAAGCACTTACGCGATGATCCGCAAGTACAGAATCAGCAACCTGGCTGCCGCGCCGACCGCCTATCGTCTGCTGATGGCGATGGATCAGGTGCTGCCGGAAGGGGAAGATCTCGGCCTGAGGGTTGCCAACAGTGCCGGCGAACCGTTGAACCCGGAGGTGATCAATTGGGTCAACCGCCGCCTGGGCTGCCCGGTCATGGACAGCTATGGTCAGACCGAAACCGGCATGACCTGCTGTAACCACCATGCACTGTCGCACCCGGTACGGGTTGGCTCCATGGGCTTCTCGCTGCCGGGGCACCGTGTGGTCGCGCTGGACGGCGACTTCAAGGAGGTTGGGGCGGGTGAAACCGGCCAGCTGGCCGTGGATATGGGACGCTCGCCGCTGTTCTTCTTCCAGGGCTACACCTGGGGCGAAAAGGAACCCTTCCATGATCGCTATTACCTGACCGGCGATGTGGTGATCAGCCACGGCGATGGCAGCTTCTCTTTCACCGGCCGTGATGACGATATCATCACCACGGCTGGTTATCGCGTCGGTCCGGCCGATGTGGAAAGTACCCTGCTTGAGCACCCCGCCGTGGCAGAATCCGGAGTGGTCGGCAAACCGGATAGCGCGCGGGGCGCCGTCATCAAGGCTTATGTGGTCACCAAGCCGCAGTTTGATGCGGATGAGAACCTGGCTGACGAACTCAAGGAGCTGGTACGCAATCGTTTGTCTACCCATGCCTTCCCGCGCGAGATCGAGTTTGTGCAGGAGCTGCCCAAGACGCCAAGCGGCAAGATCCAGCGTTTCATCCTGCGTAATAAGGCGCGTGAAGAAGCCGATCAGTAAGCGACGAATGCAGAGCATTCCGGCTGTGTACAGGGCTGTAAACAAGGAGAACCTGATGCAGGTGATGAGTTTAGACGAGATGCAGGCGTTCCTGCAGGACCACTTTCCGCAGGGGGATCAGTACGGAAAGGTGGAAGGACTGGGGGATGGCTGGGCCGAGATGCGTTTGGCGGTGGGGGATGACCACCTGCGTCCAGGCGGCACCGTATCAGGACCGACCATGATGGGATTGGCCGACGTGGCGCTCTACGCTGCTCTGCTCAGTCGCATCGGGCCGGTTGCTCTGGCGGTCACCATCAATCTTAATATCAATTTCCTGCGCAAGCCGCGTTCCGATGCCGACCTGCTGGCGCGGGCTGAAATGCTCAAGGTGGGCAAACGCCTGGGCGTTGGTGAGGTGTATGTGCGTTCGGCGGGTGATGATGAGCCTGTGGCTCATGCTACCATCACCTACTCAATTCCGGAGGGTGCATGAGCAGTATCACATGGCAGGATGAACAGATTCAGCTCAACGACGGTGTCAGCCTGCAGCTGCGCTGGGGGCGTCAGCCGTCAGGGCGGGGCCGACCGGTGATTGTGCTGCTGCATGAGGCGCTGGGCTGCATCGAAATGTGGAAGCGTTTCCCGCAGCAGCTGGCCGAGGCGACCGGGCTGGATCTGTTGGTGTTTGAACGTCGGGGTTATGGCGGCTCGACGCCGATCACCTTGCCTCGACCGGATGATTATCTGCTGGAAGAGGGCGAAGTCTGGCTGCCACAGCTGCTGGACCGGCTGGGTCTGGAGCAGGTGATCCTCTTTGGTCACAGTGACGGCGGTTCAGTGGCTCAGATCGGCGCGGCGAGCTGTCCCGATCAGGTGGTTGCGATCATCACGCTGGCGGCTCATATCTACGTTGACCACCTGACGCTGGCGGGCATTCGTGAAGCGACGGAGCGTTACCAGACCACGGACCTGCCGCAGCGGCTGGCCCGTTACCACGGTGAGCGTACCGACCTGATTTTCCGTGCCTGGTCAGAGACCTGGTTGCGACCTTCCTGCCACGAAAACCTGGACCTGGCACCCCAACTGTCGAAGATACAGTGCCCCGCGCTGATCATGCAGGGCGATCGCGACGAGTACGGTGTGCCCGAGCAGGTAACCGATGCCTGCGCCAGCATTGGTGCACATGCGGAGCCTCACTTCATCGAGGATTGCGGGCATGTACCGCATCTGGAAAAGGCGGTAGAAGTGCTGGCGCAGACAACCGATTTTCTGCTCCGTATCCAGGTATTGCCGGCGGCATCGCCGCGAGGTTAAAGCGCCAGCCGGCTGTGCATCTGTACCAGCTGGGCCAGGCTTTCGGCCCGCATCTTGCCCATCACCCGTGAACGGTGCACTTCCACCGTTTTCGGGCTGATGCCCAGGGTTTCGGCGATTTCACGGTTGGAGTTGCCGGTGACCACCAGCTCCATTACCTCGCGCTCACGACGGCTAAGGGTGTCGTAAAGTTCGCGGAGTTCACGTTCTTCGGTCTGCTGGCTGAAGCGCTGCTCCGCATCCTGCATGGCACGATCGACCAGTTTGAGCAGCACGTCATCATCGAAAGGTTTTTCGAGGAAATCCAGGGCTCCGTTCTTCATTGCTGCAACCGCCATGGGAACATCACCGTGGCCGGTCAGGATGATCACCGGCAGGCGGATATCGCGCTCCTGCATGATCTGCTGCAGCGCCAGGCCGTTGATCTCCGGCATGCGCACGTCGAGCAGCATGCAACCCGGACGCTGGTCGTAGTCGTCAAGAAATGCCTGTGCCGAAGCGTAGCTTTCGATGGTGTAGGGGGTGGACTCGAGAAGCCACTGAACCGACTCACGAAAGTCGGCGTCGTCGTCGATGATGAAAACCGTTGCGTTACTGATACTCATGCCTGCCCCTTGAGCGGGAGTTGAAAGTGGAAAGTGGTGCCACTTTTGCCGTCGCTCTCGACCCAGAGACGACCTGAATGGCTTTCTATAATTGTATGTGAAATCGAAAGCCCCATGCCGAGGCCATTATCCTTGGTCGTGGAGAAGGGTTCGAACAGCGTTTTCTGCTGCTCTTCACGGATACCCGGCCCCTGGTCCGACACGCTTACCTGCAGTCGGCGTCCCTCGATCCTGGTGCGAATTTTAACCGGTCGTGGGCTTAGAAGACACTCGCTGTAAGCCTCAATGGCATTACGAATCAGGTTCAGCAACACCTGCTCGATCTGCAAGCGATCGGCCTCAATGATCGGGTTCGCCTCATCCAGGTCGAATTCGAAACGGATGTCGTGGTCGATCGCTTCCTGATTGAGGAAGCGGGTAACCTCGATACAGGTTTCATTGATCGGGAAGCTGACGCGCTGAAACTCGGTGCGGCGTACGAAGCGTCGCATCCGTTTGATGATCTCGGCGGCGCGTTTGGCCTGGGCCGAGATCAGCTCCATGGCCCGGGTTACCTGGCCGATTTCAGTGATCTGGCCCTCATCCAGACGGCGGAAAGTGCCGTTGCAGTAATTGATGATGGTAGCCAGTGGCTGGTTGACCTCATGGGCCAGCTCGGTTGCCATCTCACCTACCGACAACAGTCGCGACATATGCGCCATCTCCAGCTGCTGGCGCTTGGCTTTCTCCTCGGCCTGGCGTTTGAGCGTAATGTCGCGGGCGATGATCGAGTAGTACTCCACCTGCATGTTTTCGGCCCGGTTACGGTGGGCGATGATTTCGCGTATCTCGGCGATGCGTCCAGGGTTGCCGGCCGGGTAGAGCGGGATACTGCCATACCAGGTGCCATAGAGTGCGGCATGTTGTAGTGCCGGCTCAACCAGGTTGTGCAGGATCTCCTGCGGAAACATCTGGTTCAGGTAGAACACCGCCAGATTTTCCCGCTCGGCCCCGAACGTCCGGTAGGCGGTCTCGTTCATGTAGGTCAGCTGCAGGGTGCGATGATTGCAGAACAGGATGAGATCCGACGAGGCCTCGACCACTCGTGCCAGGCGGCGTGTGGCCTGCTGTGCCAGTTCGCGTTCCGTGACATCGCGAGATACGCAGATGATCTCCTGCGGGTGGCCCTCATCGTCACGGATGGTGCGGCTGGTGGTTTCCAGCCAGATGTAGTGACCGTCACGGTGCTGGAAGCGGTAGACATTGGTATACATGCCACGGCGGTAGCGCACCGACTCGGCCCGTTTCTTCAGGTTGTCGGCATCATCGGGATGGAAGAGGTCATAACCCGGTGTTCCGATGATCTCGGCGGCCCTGTAGCCGAGCAGTCGCTCGATCGCCGGGTTGACGTCGATAAAGGTCCACTCGGGAGTCGGTGTATGCCGCGAAATCATGTCGGTGGATTGCTCGGCCAACAGACGGTAGCGGTCGGCTTCCTGCAGGCATTCTTTAAGTTCCTGCTCGAGTGGTTGCATGCCGTTTTCCTTGTTGTGCTGTGTCGGCTGCCCGGGTGGCAAGAGGTTGTGTCGGGTGGGGCTGCGGACAGTGTTTGCTGCCAATGGTATGACGATTAGGTCCTATTGTGTAATAAGGGAAAATACGTATGATGAAATCCGTTGGATGGAATCAAACTAACCGAGGATGGCTCCCCCATTTTTGCCGGTGGAGAGGAATAAATAATGACAATGAATGACCATAATCCTTACATGCTGGGTCTTGAGCAGAACCCGGCAAATTATGCGACGCTGTCGCCGTTGAGTTTTATTGCTCGCACCGCGGCCGTCTACCCGGAGCGCACGGCAGTTGTGCATCAGCAGGTACGTCGCAACTGGGCCGAAACCTACAGCCGCTGCCGCCAGTTGGCCAGCGCGCTGACTCAGCGCGGTATCGGCAAAGGCGATACCGTCGCCGTGATGGCGCCCAACCTGCCGGAAGTGTTCGAAGCGCATTTTGGTGTGCCGATGACCGGTGCCGTGCTCAATGCCATGAATATTCGCCTCGACGCTGAGGCGATCGCCTTCATCCTGCAGCATGGTGAAGCCAAGGTGATCATCGTGGACCGCGAGTTCTCGGATGTGATCGCCCGCGCCATCAAGATTGCTCGTATCAACCCAATCGTAATTGATATCGACGATCCCTCCTTCGAAGGCGGTGAACTGATCGGCGAAATGGATTATGAGGCCTTCATCGCCAGTGGCGATCCCGAGTTCGACTGGTCGCTACCGGCGGATGAGTGGGACGCCATCACCCTGAACTACACCTCCGGCACCACCGGTGACCCCAAGGGTGTGGTCTATCACCACCGTGGCGCCTACCTGAACGCCATCAGCAACGTCGTCTCCTGGAACATGGGCGACGGCCCGGTTTACCTGTGGACCCTGCCGATGTTCCACTGCAACGGCTGGTGTTTCCCCTGGTCGATCGCGGCCGCTGCCGGCGTCAGTGTTTGTCTGCGTCATGTCCGTGCCGACGACATCTATAACCTGATCAAGGAAGAGAAGGCCAACCATTTCTGTGGTGCGCCGATCGTGCTGAACATGCTCAATAACGCCTCTGACGAGTTGAAGGCTGGTATCGAGCATCAGGTCAAGGTGATGACCGCCGGTGCTGCGCCGCCTGCTTCCGTCATCGAAGGCATGGAGAATATGGGCTTTAGCGTGACTCACGTTTATGGCCTGACCGAGACTTACGGTCCCTGCGTGCTCTGTGCTTGGCACGACAAGTGGGACGATCTGCCGATCGAAGAAAAAGCTCGCCTCAAGTCCCGTCAGGGCGTCAAGGCACCGATGCTGGAAGGTCTAATGGTGGCTAACCCGACAACGCTGGAGCCGGTGCCTCAGGATGGCAAGACCATCGGCGAGATCATGATGCGCGGAAACCTGGTGATGAAGGGGTACCTGAAAAACCCGACGACCACCGACAAAGCCTTCGAAGGCGGCTGGTTCCACTCCGGTGACCTGGCCGTATGGCATGAAGACGGTTACGTCGACATCAAGGACCGCTCCAAGGACATCATCATCTCCGGTGGCGAGAACATCTCCAGTATCGAGATTGAGGATGTGCTCTACCGCCATCCGCAGGTAATGGAAGCCGCGGTCGTGGCTCAGCAGGATGAGAAGTGGGGCGAAGTCCCCTGCGCCTTCGTGACCCTGAAAGCCGGGGCCGATGTGTCTGAGGCCGACATCATCGAGTTCTGCCGTGGCAGTATGGCGCGCTTCAAGGCTCCCAAGCATGTCGTGTTCTGTGATCTGCCGAAGACCTCTACCGGCAAGATTCAGAAGTTCGTGCTGCGTACTCAGGCGAACGAGTCAGCTTAACCCTTTCCCTGATTCGGTACAGCCAAAGCCGCGACTCTTTGAGTGGCGGCTTTTCCGTTCTGCCATGCGTGTCAGGAGTCCTGCTGCTTCGCATGTCATTGCTTTCCATTGCAACCAGGCTCCACGCCGGGTTCATGCCGCTGATTGAAAAAACGACGGCTAGATGATACTTTTAGTCATCATCGTGTACCCGCTAGAAGAAATTAGATGCCTGAAAAACTCATACGCTATAACCACATCCCTGTACAAAAATCGACCTTTAAAGCAGGTTTGGCGGCTCATGTACATCGCTGGTTCAGGCTTACACCAAGTTATGGTCCCGACTTGGTTAGAGAGATGATCAAAGAGCTGAACTGTCAAAAGGATGAAGTGATTCTTGATCCTTTCAGTGGTGCAAGTACGACCCTTATTGAAAGCAAATTGGAGGGGTATGACTGCTATGGCTTCGAGATCAATCCTTTTTTACACTGGGTGGGCAGGGCATCTACTAACTGGGGGGTTGGCATAGAAAAACTGGAAAAAGATAAAGAGGATATCCTTCTTCAGTTTAAAGAACAGATTAAAGTAATAGGCTTCGAAGATTTAGAAAAAAATAACTTGTTTATTCCTCCCATACATAATCCACTCAGGTGGTGGAGAAGGGATGTAATCACTGAGCTTTTAATACTGAAGAGAGCCATTATTGAACGTGCCTCGACAGAAGAAAATCGTGATTTCTTCCTGTTGTGCTTGGCAGGTGTTCTGGTTCCTGATCTGACCAATGTGACGCTTGGAAAGCTTCAGCTTCATTTTATTGATCGAGAGAATGACGAGATAAATGTGCCAGAAACATTTATCAGACATCTGGATTCAATGCTTGAAGATCTTTCGAACATAAAGTCCTTACACCTGGCTTCTGAGTCAAAAATATTCCATACAAACTCAGTCACGCTGTCCGGTGTGAATGTTACCAAGCCGATCAACTGTGTCATTACATCGCCTCCATATCCAAACCGATATAGTTATGTTTGGAATACCAGACCGCACCTTTATTTCCTGGACTTTTTCTCGACCCCTGGAGAGGCTTCTGCGCTTGATAAAGAGACGATAGGAGGAACCTGGGGAACCGCAACTTCAATGCTGGGCAAGGGCATCATAGAGCCCGCTTTTGACTTTCTGAAAGGCGATGTATGGAAGGTTGTTGAGGACATCAGAACGGATGATAACCTCATGGCTAACTACGTCATGAAGTACTTTAATCTGCTCTCAGAGCAGATCAAGGCGATGGAAAAACTGCCTCAAGAAAATTTACGCTGTGCCTATGTCGTTGGAAACTCCCGAATCAAGAAGCGTTACATCGAAACGGATCTGCTTTTGGGCGAGATCTTTGAGGGTTGGGCTACAGGTTGAAGTCTGTTGATCGTTTCAGAAAAAGGAACAGTGGCAAGGATCTGTTCGAATCAATCGTTTACGCTGAAAAACAATAGGCTGGGCCTATTGTTTTTCGATGAATTGAGAGAATGAGTGGGAGTTCTTTATATCCGACATCATTCCGTCAATTTCCTTCTTGATTTCAGATTTGATCGCGGGTCTATCCCAGATCTCGGCCAGATCCATGCCTAAAAGTTCTGTTGCAAAATCCAGCGCAACCTGTCCGATCAGGAACTTCCAGCCCGCCCGTTCAAGTCTGCTTATCGCTTCGTTTCTTGGGCTGATGGAACTGAAAATCAAATACACAGGTCTGAGGTCGGCATCCAGCAGCCTGTCGGCCATGTCACAGTCCTTGCGAAGCCTGGAGCTGTCATTTGGATTGAAGTTGTAGCGGATTTCAATCCCTACGCCATCATTGCGGATCTCTTCTCCAAGGTACTTTTTGCATACATCGGCGATGTGTCTTGCATCATCCAGCCGAACTTCGGAAAAACGCAGCCCTACGTCAAGTTCCAGGCCGCCAAACTTTGGGGCTACCTGTTGCCGGGTGATGCCGTATTTCTCGATGGCCAGTCGTCGTGGTATTTTGTCGTAAATTTCGCCGAGTCTTCTGCCGATGCTGATACTCACACGCCCCATGAATCGAATATTGACATAGTCAGGGGTGTCAAAATTGAATTTTGGGTAGAGCGGGTCTCCTCGCAGTGCCGCCAGCTCTGCATCAAAGTTGGCCTTTGAAAAATCGCTTTGAATCTTTTCCCGCCAGCCGGCAAGGTGGTGACGCAACTCGGCAATGATCGCTACTTCCAATTCCTTTTCTTGCCCAGTCATTACTCTACCTCTTGATCAATGAGCAAATTGATAGCTAAGACATCCAGTGAGCTTGCAATCTTTTCAACATTATTCAGGCTGACATTTCGTTCGCCTCTTTCAATTGAACCGATATATGTACGGTGCAAATTTGCACGTGATGCAAGCTCCTCTTGAGAAATACCTTTTTTCTTTCGGTATCTCTTAACTTGAAGGCCAAAGATTTCATTAAGCTTTTTCATGATGCGAGATTATTTGAAATGAAGACTATAAGTCGACAGACTATAAGTATCATTTAGGCACTGGAGAAATGCGATTAACGTTCCTGCTGCCTTAAGGGTGGGTGTTGCTGCTTGCTCGGTGTTGATCAGGATATGCTGGGCGTTCTGCCGCAGCCCGGATATAAAAGCTCCGGGAACGGTCACGGATTGGCACATGAATTACAGCCACATCCGAGGGTAAAAGTGACGCTTTGGTTTCTGTTGTATCCAAAGCGTCGATTTTTGCCAGCTTCTCAGCCGATCAGGTCAACGGGACCCATTGCCGTTTTCGAAAGAATATCATGGGGGTAGATGCCTTCCTGGCGCATGAGCAGATCGATTTGTCCAAGGTGATAGGTGTGATGGGTGAGTACCGTCCAGAGGAATCCCATTACTGTGTAACGAGAGCCGTCCCAGGTAACCGTCTTGCTCAGCTGTTCCTGTTGAATACCCTTGAGTGCATCAAAGGCGGCACCAACTTCTTCTCGGTAGAATGTCCCGGCACTTTCGTGGGTCAGCTCTGCTTTGGCAACAATGCTCTCCGGCTTGGGTACCTCTGCACCATCCTCGGCGTTCAACACGAAGCGAAACCAGTGACGCTCGGCCACAACCAGGTGACGCACCAGGGTATCAATCATGATTTCGCCCACTCGGTTGCCGAGGTAGTTGCTGTCTCCGGCGACAGGAATGGCTCGGTAAGCGTCATCCGTTACCTGGCCAATGATCTTTTCGAAACGGTGCATTGATCGATCCCACATCATCAAGAAACGATCAAATTCCGTGGCTGGAGTGTTGCTTGCGGTGTGTCTATCGCTCATTCCTAACCTCAATGAGTATCTGTATCCATGGTTTAAGACCTCGGTCAGGCAGAAGCTGCGGCCTGACCCATGACCGGTTCGGCAGGGTGGTGCCGAAATTGTCGGTTATTGTATTCAAGAACTCTAATAAAAAATATTCTTATTTAGCAAGTGCCTGGTACTGAAGTGTTGGTCAGGGCGAGCCGATGTGAGCCCTGTATTTACTGCCGGGGGTGGGGATTGGGGGGAGAGGTAAAGACTGGCCGACTGTTAAAGCCGGCCTCTTGCACGTGCGATGTCGAATCAGGCCTCGCGGCGATCTACCATGAAGGTGCCTTCACCGGTCGCAACCAGCTTGTCGCCGACATGCACGTCGGTGCGGCATTTCACGCGACGACGACGCTCGTCGATCTCGGTCACGGTCAGGGTGGCGGTTGCGGTGTCACCGATATGGACCGGTGCCTTGAACTTCAGCTGCTGGTCTACATAGATGGCGCCCGGTCCCGGCAGGCGAGTACCGGCCACGGTGGAGATCAGGGCGGCGCTGAACATGCCATGGACGATGCGCTGTTTGAACGGGGTGGTCTTGGCGTATTCGTCGTTGATGTGGATCGGGTTGTTGTCACCGGACAGGCCGGCAAACAGGACTACGTCCGCATCGGTGATGGTCTTGGCATAGGAAGCGCTCATGCCGACTTCCAGGTCTTCCAGGTAGTAACCGTGCATTTCCTGCATTGAATCACTCTCTTGTTGTCAGGTTTCGTGGGAGTATAACCAAAGTAGGGGATGGTGAATCATACGAATAAACGTTTCCCTACTTATCAAATCCAATCTGCGTGTTAATATAAGTGTATTCCCTTATTTTTATGAGTGCCAGAGGGTGATGATCTGGTGCTCATCCATGAACACTGATCGTCTGGAAGGTAATGTATGGCCGATTACAATGCTCCTCTGAAGGATATGAAGCTGACCCTGAACCATGTCGCGCGCATGCCGCAGCTGGCTGAGAAACCGGGGTTTGAAGATGCGTCTGCCGATATGGTCGATGCGATTCTGGAGGAAGCGGCTCGAGTGGCTCGTGATGTGGTGGGGCCGACCAATGTGGAAGGTGATGAGCAGGGCGTCCAGCTCAAGGATGGCACCGTGATCTGCCCGGAATCGTTCAAGGGGGTGTATCAGCAGTATGCCGAAGGTGGTTGGGGCTCACTGCAGTTTGATCCCGAATTCGGCGGTCAGGGCCTGCCGTTCCTGCTGTCCATCCCGGTCATGGAGATGTGGCATTCGGCCAATATGGCCTGGGGTCTGTGCCCGATGCTGAGCCAGGGCGCGGTCGAGTGTCTGGATCTGAACGGCAGTGAAGAGCTGAAAACCAAGTATCTGCCCAAGCTGATCAGCGGCGAATGGACCGGCACCATGAACCTGACCGAATCCAATGCCGGTTCCGACCTGTCCGTGGTGCGTGCCAAGGCTGAGCCCGAGGGCGATCACTACCGCATCAGCGGCGAGAAGATCTTCATCACCTGGGGCGATCACGAGATGGCCGAGAACATCATTCACCTGGTGCTGGCGCGTCTGCCGGATGCGCCCCCGGGCGTGCGTGGCATCTCCCTGTTCCTGGTGCCTAAGTTCATGGTCAATGAAGACGGTTCTCTTGGCGAGCGCAACTCGGCCGGTCCGCTGTCCGTTGAGCACAAGATGGGTATCCACGCGTCGGCAACCTGTGTCATGGGCTTCGACAACGCGGTCGGTTACCTGGTGGGTGAGCCCAACCGTGGTCTGGCCTGCATGTTCACCATGATGAACAACGCCCGTCTGAGCGTAGGCCTGCAGGGTGTGTCCATCTCTGAACGTGCCTACCAGCAGGCGCTGGAGTATGCCTTTGAGCGCATTCAGGGCCCGGCTGTGGGCACCAGGGAAGCGGGTCCGATCATCCGTCATGCCGATGTGCGCCGCATGCTGATGACCATGAAGACGCTGACCGAAGCCGGTCGTGCCATCGCCTATGATGCCTGCGGCAGCCTGGATTTCGCCGCCAAGGCCGACAACGCCGAAGAGAAGGCCGTTGAGCAGGCGCGTGTCGCCCTGCTGACGCCGATCGTCAAGGGCTGGTGTACCGAAATCGCACAGGAAGTGACCTCATTGGGCGTACAGGTGCATGGCGGCATGGGCTACATCGAGGAAACCGGCGCGGCCCAGCATTACCGTGATGCACGCATCCTGCCGATCTACGAAGGCACCAACGGCATTCAGGCGCTGGACCTGGTGGGTCGCAAGACGCTGATGGACAAGGGCGCAGCGCTGGCGGCGCTGATTGCCGAGATGCGCGAATCGCTGAAAGGCTGCGATGCGTCTTTGACTTCGCAGGCCAAGTCGGTGGAAGAGGCGGTAGCCGGCTTGGAGAGTGCACGTGAACTGCTGCTCAAGGGCGCCGAGGGTGATGAACTGTTGCCGGGTGCCATCGCCTACAACTTCATGATGCTGGCCGGTTTCGTCTGTGGCGGCTGGCAGCTGCTGCGTCAGGCCGATGCAGCGGTACGCCTGGCTGCGGAAGGCGATGATGATCCCTACCTGCAGGCCAAGCAGGAGAGTGCCCGTTTCTACATGGCGCAGATCCTGCCGCGCTGGAAAGGCTTTGCCGAAATGCTCAATGACGGCAGCCAGTCGATCATGGCGCTGCCGGAAGAACTGTTCGCCAGCGCCTGGCAGTAAGCAGCAGTCCTCCGCTGCACCTGCCTCCAAGCCCGGCCACGTGCCGGGCTTTTGCGTTAGGTCTGTATATCATCGAGGATCTCTGCAGGTCACACGGCCTGCTCGCCGCAAATGCGTCGTCTTTTGCGGTGTCGTTTGCGTACGGACTGGTTGAGAGAGGCGGGCTGAGGCACAATCACGACACGTGGACAGCTAACAATAAAGACAAGGACCCACCATGTCGCAACAAGCCCAACGCCTGAAGGTGCTGCTTGCCGGTATCTTCAGTCAGATTCTGTGTATCGGGATCGCCCGATTTTCCTACACGCCCCTGCTGCCGATCATGCAGGACCAAACCTGGATCGGTGACGCCGAAGGCGGCTGGCTGGCCGCAACCAACTATGCCGGCTATATGTGCGGTGCCCTGGTCGCCGCATCGCTCAGTGATCTGCACCTCAAGGACCGGCTCTACCGCGCAGGCCTGGTAATGGCGGTGATAAGCACAATGGGGATGGCCTTGACCGACAATCTGCTGATCTGGTCCGGCCTGCGCTTTCTGTCGGGGCTCAGCAGTGCAGGCTCCATGCTGATCGCCTCCGGCCTGATTCTTAACTGGCTGATTCGCCACCATCATCGCAGTGAACTGGGGATTCACTTTGCCGGTGTTGGGCTGGGCATCATGTTTGCCGCCATCGTCGTCGAAGGGATGCTGCGCCTGGCCCTTGGCTGGGCCGATCAGTGGCTCTGGTTCGGTGTACTGGGCACGCTGCTGGCCATTCCGGCCTGGCGCTGGTTGCCGTCGCCGGATACCACCGCGGTGACTCACGGTGGCCAGCCGATGGTTGATCAGCCGCCCGGGTCGCGGTTCCTCTGGTTGATGATGGCGGCCTATTTCTGTGCCGGTTATGGGTATGTGATCAGTGCCACCTTCATCGTCACTATTGTCGAGCGTGAGCCGGCACTGGCCGGGATGGGGCAGCTGGTATTTCTGGTGGTTGGCCTGGCAGCGGCGCCGGCGGTGATGGTCTGGGACCTGGTGGCCCGGCAGATGGGCTATCTGGGCGCATTGCTGTTGGCGTATCTGGTTCAGGTGGTCGGGATTGTATTGCCCACGTTCAGTGACAGTCTTGCGGCCGTGCTGATCAGTGCGGTGCTGTATGGCGGCACCTTCATTGGTTGCGTCAGCCTGGTGCTGACCATGGCCGGGCGCCTCTACCCGACCCGGCCTGCCAAACTAATGGGCAAGATGACCCTGTCCTACGGTGTGGCCCAGATCGTGGCGCCGGCATTGACCGGAATGCTGGCGGAGCAGAGCGGCAACTACAATCTGGGGCTTTGGCTGGCCGGTGGTTTTGTCCTCTTGGGCGCATTGCTGGTCCTGATCCTGAAGGCCACGGATATGACCGCGGCTGAGCTGGATCAGAGTAATCGGCTTGTTTCCGGCAGGCAGTGACGGCATCATGCTACTAAAGTTTCAAGGAAACGTTTCAAGGATAGGGTCGGGACGCCAGATCAGCGCGTCATTCGGCCCATCGTCAAGGCAATGGAGTCGATCATGCCCTCTCTCAAGCGTTCGCTTATCCTGCCCCTGCTGCTGGGAACCCTGCTGACCGGATGTTCCGACGATACCCCCAGTGGTACAGCGGCTGCGCCGTCGGCAGAGGAACAGGCGGCATCCCCGGAAAGCATCAGTCACAATGCTCCCGCTCAGGTAGCGCTGAGGGTGCAGGATATCAGTGTACAGAGCTGGCAAGGGCGCCAGGCAGCGGCCGTTACCCTGTCCACACCGGTGGCGCTGGACCAGCCTCTGGACCCATGGCTGATGATCGAAACCGAGACCGGTGATCTGCTGGAGGGCGGCTGGGTTGCCGATAAACGCGGCAAAGTGCTCTATTTTACCGGCCTGGAACCCGAGCAGAGTTACCGTGTCCGTGTTCGTCCGGGCCTGATCGCCGCCAACGGCAGCACCCTCGCCAACCTGTCCAGCGTGGTGATCGAAACCCCGGCACTGCAGTCGGCACTGGGGTTTGCCGGGCGCGGCAATCTGCTGGCCCATCGTCTGCGTCAGGGGTTGCCGGTGATGGCCGTCAACGTGGGTCAGATCGATGTGGACTTCTACCGTATTCCGGAGAGCGGGCTGGTCGACTTCCTGACCCGTTTTGGCCAGGCCTCCCAGTTGAGCATCTGGGACGCCGAACGTTACATGGACAAGGTTGAACTGACCTGGTCCGGCCGCTTTGACCTTGAGCTGGATGCCAACACCCGGGCCACACGCTACCTGCCGATTCATGATGTCGAGGCGCTGAACCAGAGTGGCGTGTATCTGGCCGTAATGCGGGAGACCGGTGATATCAGCTACCGCTATCCTGCCACCTGGTTTGCGGTGACCGATCTGGGCGCTCAGGTACGGCTGTACAAGGATCAACTGCAGGTGCAGGTTAATACCCTGTCCGGTGCCGACCCCCTGGCCGGTGTGAAGCTGACGCTGCTGGACAGCAAGGGGCACACGCTGAAGGAAGTGGCCACCGACCGTGACGGACGGGCCGCTTTTATGGCGGATCAGCTGCGACCGGGTGAATTGAAGGCCGCGCCATTACTGCTGTTGCGCAAAGGGCCGGAAACGTCACTGCTTCGCCTGTCCGGCCCGGCTCTTGATCTGGCCGAATTCCCGGTCACCGGGCCGAGCCGGCTGCCGCAGGAAGTGTTCATCTATAGTCCGCGTGACCTGTATCGCCCGGGCGAGACCCTGGTGTTCAGCGCGCTGCTGCGCTCCGATCGGGGCGAGGCGGTGCCAGGCATCGCGCTGACGTCACGGCTGGTGCAGCCGGACGGTCGGGTTGTCGTCAGTCAGCGCCTTGAGCCGCAAACCCTCAACTACTACGAAACCCGCTTGCCGCTGCCGGCAGATGCGGCCACCGGAGAGTGGCACTGGCAAGTTGAGCTGCCCGATGGCAGTCAGCGTGAGTATGCGGTTCAGGTGGAAACCTTCCTGCCGGAGCGCATGGCCCTGAACCTTGACGCGGCCGAGCGCCTGTCACCGAATGCCGACTTCACGGTGAAGGTACAGGGGGATTACCTGTATGGTGCGCCGGCGGCGGATGCCCGTCTGCAGTCGCAACTGCTGGCACGGCTGGAGCCACACCCCTTCGCGGCCTTCAAGGATTTCTGGTTTGGCCATCCTGGGGACAGTGCTCTGGAGCGGCGCGAGGATCTCGAGGAGATCCGACTGGATGCCGACGGCCGTGGCGAACTGTTGGTTGAATCCTTTTGGCAGGAGCTGAGCAGCCCGCTGCGCCTGCAGGCGTATGTCAGTCTGCTGGATTCCGGCGGTCGCCCGGTGAGCCGACGCGCCGCTTCCGTGGTGTTGCCGGCTGAACGCCTGCCCGGGATTCGTCCACTGTTTGCTGATGACCAGGTCGATTATGAAAGTAACGCCGCCTTCGAACTTGTGCTGACGGATGGTGAGGCTCGGCTGGCCGCGAACTCGATGCAGCTGAGTCTGATTCGCGAGCGCCGTGATTATCACTGGAGCTGGAATGATGCCGAGGGCTGGCAGAGTCACTTTACCGAGCGTCATTACACCGTTGAGCAGCGGGAGCTGGACCTGGCCGAGAATGAGCGTGTTGAAGTCAGTCTGCCGGTGGAGTGGGGGTACTATCGGGTGGAACTCAAGGACCCGGAAACCGGGCTGGTGTCGGCCTACCGTTTCCGTGCCGGTTGGGATCCTGAGGCTCAGCTGATGGCCGGCAGGCCGGATCGCATCGGTTTGAGCCTCAACCAGCAGACCTATACAGCCGGTGATGAACTCAAGGTGCAGGTACGGCCACCGGCTGCCGGCAAGGGCTATCTGTTGCTCGAATCGGATCGTCTGCTGCACCGGGAAGCGGTCCAAATACCCGCCGAAGGCAAGGAACTGTCATTGACGCTGAAGCCCGAATGGATGCAGCAGAACCTTTATATCAGTGTTCTGTTGCTGCAGCCTGGAGAGGCCGATAAGGGAACCTTGCCGACGCGCATGTTGGGGATCGAACCTGTTCCTCTGGCAACCGAGGAACATGCGCTGGAGGTCAGATTCGGTGAGTTGCCCGTACAGGTGCGCCCGGAACAGCGCATCGAGGTGCCGCTACAGGTATCCCGCCGCAATGGCCAACCCTTGCCGGACCAGGTGCAGGTAACGCTGGCGGCGGTGGATGTGGGCGTGTTATCGATCACCGATTTCGACACCCCCGATCCTCTGGCCTGGTTCTTTGATCCGGGCGCCTATCCGGTCGAGGTGCGTGACAACTATGCCGATCTGATCGATGCGGAAACCGGCGAGATGGCCCGGCTGCGTTTTGGTGGCGATGCCGATCTGAGTCGTGGTGGCGCCCAGCCGCCAACCGAGGTGCAGATCCTGTCACTGTTCTCGGGTGCTCTGGCGGTGGACAGTGAAGGGCACGTCCGTATCCCGCTGGACCTGCCGGCCTTTAACGGCAAGGTACGCTTGATGGCGGTGGCCTTTTCCGAGGATACGCTGGGCTCGGCTGACCGGGAGCTGCAGATCGTGGCGCCGGTGGTAGCCGAACTGAATCGGCCACGTTTCCTGTCCCCCGGCGACAGCACCCGTCTGACGCTGGATCTGCACAACCGGACCGAGCAGGCGCAGACGCTGCAGGTGGATCTGGCGGCAGGCCTGGGGATGCGTCTTGACGACGGTGAAGGCCGCTGGCAGCAGAGCGTCGAACTGGCTGCCGGCGCACGCACTACGCTCGTCGTGCAGGCGACGGCCGGCCAGCAGTCTGGTGCAGTTCCTCTGTTGCTAAAGGTCAGTGGCATTGAGGGCGAGCCGGATATCGCACGTCAGTGGACACTGGGCGTAAGGCCGGCGTGGCCGGCCCAGTCCCTGAACTGGCAACAGCCGATCCAGCCGGGTGCAACCTTCGAGATCAAGGGGCGTGCGCTGCAGGGTCTGCTGCCGGAAACGCTGAATGCACAGCTGAGCCTGGCCAGCCGGCCACCGCTCAACGTGGCGCGGCACTTCAGCGAGTTGCGAGCCTACCCCTATGGCTGTGCCGAGCAGACCACCAGCGGGGTCTTTGCCCAGCTGTATGTCAGCGCGGATATACTGGCCACTCTGGGCCTGGAGGCGGAGCCTCCGGCCGAACGCCGCGCCGCCGTTGAGCTGGCGATCCGCCGCCTGTTCGGCATGCAGCGCAACAACGGCAGTTTCGGGCTGTGGAGTGATGACAGCCCTGAAGAGCCCTGGCTGACGGTCTATATCACCGACTTCCTGCTGCGCGCCCGCGAAGCCGGCTATGCAGTCTCCGAACCCGCGTTGCAGCAGGCGCTGGAGCAGATCAATCGCTACCTGCGCAACCCAAGTCGCATCAATGGCGAACTGCTGCACGACAGCCGTTCCCGTTTCGCCGTGCGTGCCTATGCGGCCCAGGTCCTGGCAAGGATCGGACAGGCACCGCTGGCGGAGCTGCGCAACCTGTTTGATCACCGTGCGCAGGAGTCCACCTCGCTGGCAATGATTCAGTTGGGGCTGGCGCTGCACAGCGCCGGTGATGCCGTCCGTGCCGAGAAGGCGTTGCAGCGCGGCCTGTTGGGCATGAATCGGGACCGATTCCTGCGTACCGACTACGGCAGCCTGGTGCGTGATCGCGCACTGGCATTGTTCTGGCTGCTGGAGGCGGAGCAGCCGGAAGCCCAGTGGCTGCCACTGCTGGAGCCGCTGCAGGCTTCGATCGCGGAGAGGAACTGGTTCAGCACACAGGAGCGTAATGCACTTTTCCTGGCGGGTCAGGCGCTGAGCAAACAGAGCGGTGGCACGATGCAGCTGCAGATTGAGGGTGCGCTGACGCAGGCGGTCAACGAGAGCGAACGTCGCGTCAAACTGTCTGGCCCTTCACTGCTGGACGGGCTGAGTATCCATAACCAGGGCGACCGCCAGGCCTGGCTGAATCTGCGCCTGCAGGGCTACAGCGATCAGCCGCCGGCCGCATATAGCCGAGGGCTGAGTGTCGAACGTCATTACTATGATGCCGAAGGGCAACCGCTGGAACTGAGCCAGCTGAAAACTGGCGATCAGGTGCTGGTCGAGCTGGTGGTGAGCAGTGAGGAAGCGATACCCGATGCACTGATCGTTGATCTTCTGCCGGCGGGGCTGGAGCTGGAGAACCAGAATCTGGCGACCAGTCTGGATATGTCCGAACTGAAGATCGACGGGGAGAGCGTCACCGAGTTGATGTCGCTGGTTGATCTGCGTCATCAGGAGTTTCGTGATGACCGCTATGTCGCCGCGGTAAAACTCGACTGGGGCCAGGAGCGCCTGTTCTACCTGGCTCGGGCCGTTACGCCGGGTGAATATCGTGTTCCGCCGGCGTTTGCCGAGTCGATGTATCGGCCAGAACTGCGTCACCTGGGGGGTGACAGTGGCAACCTGAGCATCCGGGCGCGCTAACGGCGGATGCGCGGTAAACGCTGGTCAGGATGGCTGCTGCCGGCGGTGCTGCTGGCACTGGTCTGGGGGCTGGACAGGGCCTTTCCGTTGCCGACCCCGCCAGGTCCGGCCACCCGGGTGCTGGCCGATGGCGGCGAGCTGTTGCGTGCTTTTCCGGCACCGGACCAGACCTGGCGCTACCCGGTCAGACCGGAGCAGGTTGCGCTGGTGTACCGGGAAGTGCTGCTGGCCTATGAGGACCGTGCATTTTACTACCATCCCGGAATCAATCCGCTGTCCATTCTGCGCGCCGTCTGGCAGAACCTGAGCGCCGGTGAGGTGGTGTCCGGCGGTTCGACCCTGAGCATGCAAGTCGCCGGCATGCTCGATCCCTATCCTCGTACACTTGCAGGCAAGCTGCGTCAGGCCTTGCGGACGCTGCAGCTGGAGTGGCACTACAGCAAGGATGAAATTCTCGCCCTATACCTGAATCTGGCCCCGTTTGGCGGCATGTTGTCCGGGGTCGAATCTGCATCACGTCACTATTTCGGCAAGCCTGCGCGACAGCTCAGTGACGCTGAAGCCGCGTTGCTGGCCGTGTTGCCGCAACGGCCCAGTGACTGGCGTCCCGATCGTTATCCGCAGCGTGCCCGTCGGGCGCGAGACAAGGTGCTGAAGAGGATGGGGGCACTGGGACTTTGGTCACAGGAGCGGGTGAGCGCGGCTTTGCGTGAACCCGTCGCGGCCTTGCCGCCGGAGCCGCCATTGTTGGCGCCGCTGCTGGCGCGTCGGTTGCGACAGGCATGTCCGAGTTGCACCGAATTGCCGACGCTGATCGATGCAGACCTGCAGCGACAGCTGCAGGGTCTGGTGGAGAGCTATTCCAGCAGGCTGGGCCAGCGTCAGTCACTGGCGGTGATGGTGGTGCGCAACAGTGATCGGGCGGTGCGTGCTTATGTCGGTAGTGCGCGCTTTGGCGATCAGGTCAGCCTGGGGCATGTGGATATGGTTCGTGCTGTGCGTTCACCGGGGTCAACGCTGAAACCTTTTGCCTATGCCATGGCCCTTGACCGGGGGCTGATCCATTCCCATTCGCTGTTGCTGGACACGCCGCGATATGGGCTGCGCTATCGGCCACACAATTTCACTGGTGGATTCAGTGGTCCCGTCAGCGTAACTGAATCCTTGCAGCGTTCACTTAATCTGCCAGTGGTGCAGATTGTGGAGCATTTGGGGCCAGATCGCTTTGTGGCCGGCATGCAGAACGCAGGTCTTGAGTTATGGGGAGCCGGGGTTCACCAGCCCAACACCTCTGTCGTGCTGGGGGGAGTAGGCACGACTCTGGAGGGGCTGGTCGGAGCCTATACCGCGCTGGCGCGGGGCGGTCAGGCCGGTGCTGTGCGTCTGCAACCACAAGAGCCGGATATTGATCGCTGGCTGATGAGTCCGGGGGCGGCGTGGATCAGCTGGCGGATGCTGGCGCAGAACCCCCGGCGAGCTTTGGGACAGGTCAGTGAAACGCCCTGGTGGCTGGCCTGGAAAACCGGCACCAGTTACGGCTACCGCGATGCCTGGGCGGTGGGGGTGTCGCCGCAGTGGAGCATTGGTGTTTGGGTGGGTCGCCCTGATGGCAGCCCAAGCCCTGGCCGCTACGGACGCCGGACAGCGGCACCGCTGCTGTTTCGTGTGCACGAGCTGCTGCCTGACAGTCGAAAACCACTGGTACAGCCGGCCAGTGTCAGTCGCCAGACGATCTGTTGGCCTCTGGGAACACTGGAGCGGCAGCCGCATAACCGCGACGCTAACTGTTTGCAGCGGCATCAGGCTTGGTTGCTTGATAATACTGCACCGCCAACACTGTCGCAGGCACCCGATTTGCTGCAATCCACCTTGCTGCGTTCGGTCTGGGTCGACAGCCGAACAGGACTGGCCGTGTCGCCGGGATGCCGTGTGCAGGGGCAAAGTCTGGAGGCGCAGCAGGTCGCGCTCTGGCCGTTACAGGCTGAGCCCTGGCTCAAGCCCGAATGGCGGCGTGCGGCACGCCTGCCAGGTGCTGCGAACAGCTGTACCCGCTTGCAATCCCCCCCGGACAGAGTTCGCATTATTGGTATCGAGGCGGGAAGTCACCTGCAGTTGCCACCTGGACGGACCGAGCTGGAGATTGATCTGCGGGTGCGGGGGGCTCGGGGAGGAGTAAACTGGTACCTGAACGCCGAGCCCCTGCCCGAACAGCCTGGACGGGGGCTCGCGTTGACGCTGCATGACAGCGGGCATTACCGCCTTAGTGTCGTTGATGCCCGCGGCAATACCGATTCAATCGAGTTCAGTTTTCAGCGCTCGGGCAGGGGCGAATAGCCCCGCGGCGACGGGGCAGCAACCAGAAAGCCAGCAGGTTGCCGATCAGAGTCGCACCGAACATCACAGCGATCATTGGCAGCGGTGTGCCATCGCCCAGCAGGCCGACGATCGAACCCGCCAGGGCTCCCGCCGCAAAGCCACAGGCTCCGAGCAGGGCCGTGGCCGTCGCGGCTGTGTGTGGGAAAAATTCGCTGGTACCGGCCATGCCGTTGGAAATAACGAACCCCTGCACACCGATATATAGCATGATCAGTCCAACGACGAGCCAGAGTGGCGCATCCGTCAGTGTAAACGCCAGTAACAGGGCACTGGCGGTCAGCAGCTGGATACGCTGGGCGCTTTGCAGCAGTTGCTGGGAACTGAACCGGTGCAGCAGGCGGATATTGAGCTGATTGCACGCCAGCAGCGTGATGATGTTAAGACCAAACAGGATCGTGTACAGGCTGGGCGAAGCGCCATAGTAGTGAATGTAACTGCCGGATGATCCTGTAATGAAGGCGAACATGCCGGCATAACTGAAGGCGATGGCAAACAGGTAGCCCAGCGCTGTACGGTGCTTCAGAATGGCCAGGTAACTGTGCAGGGGATTTGGCAGAGGCCCGTGCCGGGGCAGACGCGTTTCCGGCAGGCGCAGTGCCAGCACCAGCATCATCAACAGTGCATAGACGGCCAGAAAGAGAAAGATCGTGCGCCAGTCGGCCACTTCCAGTAACACCGTCCCCAGCACCGGAGCCAGTAGTGGAGCGGTCATCAGGATGCTGGCCATGCGGCTCATCGCCTGGGCGCTTTCACGTCCGGAATGACGGTCACGGATTACGGCCGCAGAGTTGACCACGCTCATGCCGCCTCCAAAGCCCTGAAGGATTCGGGCTGTCCAGAGCGATTCAACCGAGTTGGCCAGCATCGCTGCCAGGGCGCCAAGAAAGAACAGGATCAGGCCCGTGAAGATTGCTCGACGGCGGCCGTAACGGTCCGAAAAGGGGCCACCGGTCAATTGACCACAGGCAAACCCGGCCAGGAACAGGCTGACAGACAGCTCCACATCATGGATGGGAACGTCCAGATTGTCGGCAATGGCCGGAATGGCCGGCAGATAAGCGTCGGTTGAGAGTGGGCCCAATGCCGTGAGGCCGGCCAACATCAGGATCAGGCCTGGTATGGGAATATGTTTCGTGGTCATGCAATGTCTCGTGTGGCCAATGGGTTTGAATTGAAAGCCCGTGTCAGCAACACGATGATCGGGAAAGCCGAGGGCTGGTTGATTGTGTAATAGTCATTACATTAATCTGAGCGATCGATTGATGCAAGCCGATATATTCGTCAAATGTCACTGATATAATGTGTGCAGATAAAGATGTAGATAAGCTGATGAGTAACGAGCAACCAGAAATCAATGCCAAACCCTGTGGCCTGACCCCCAAGGGGCTGGAGCGACAGAAACGAATCCTCGACGCAGCCCGTGAAGTCTTTCTGGAGCAGGGTTACGATAACGCCAGTATCAACGAAATCATGTGCCGGGCCGGTGGTTCACTGAGTACGCTTTACCGCCTGTTCGGCAACAAGCTCGGCCTGTTTGAGGCGATGATGACGCAAACCTCCAACCGGGTGTTTGCGGCCTTCGAAGCGGTGGAGTGTGCCGCCAAGCGGGGCGACTCACCCGAACAGGCGCTGAAGCGTTACGGTCATCTGCTGCTGGAACGTGTGTTGTGTCCTGAAGCCATAGGGCTTTACCGGTTGGTATCCATGGATTGCAGCAGCGAGCGTGAGCATATCCAGTCGCTGTTCTACTCCCAGGGGCCGAGACGGATCAATGAAAAGCTCAGTGCCTACCTGACGCTGCAGGTGGAGCAGGGAGTGATGCAGATTGAAGATACCGAGCTGGCCGCGTTCCAGTTTCTGGAAATGGTTAAGGGCAATTTCCAGCTGCGTGCGTTGATGGGGGTTTCGATCAGCGATGAAGAGCGTAACCGAGCGGTGGATCAGGCGGTTGATCTGTTCCTGTACGGCGCTATGGCGCGTTCATGACCCGTCAGTCAGGAGGCTCTCAACGGGCTAGAGCTGTTGTCCGGCCCGTAAATACGGTATCTTAGGCAGCAATTTCATACCTGAATAATTTGTTTTTACTTTCTGTTTCCAAAACAACGGCACCGAATCGAATATGATTATCAAACCGAAAATTCGTGGCTTTATCTGTACGACCACGCATCCAGTTGGCTGTGAAGCCAATGTCCGTGAGCAGATCGCATACACTCAGGCACAGGGCAAGATTGAAAACGGCCCCAAGCGCGTGCTGGTGATCGGCGCATCCAGTGGTTACGGTCTGTCTTCACGCATTGCAGCCGCTTTCGGCAGCGATGCTGCCACCATCGGTGTCTTTTTCGAAAAACCTGGCACCGAGCGCAAGCCGGGTACGGCTGGCTGGTACAACTCTGCTGCCTTCGACAAGTGCGCCAAGGAAGCGGGCCTGTACGCCAAGAGTCTGAACGGCGATGCTTTCTCCCATGAAGCCAAGCAGAAAACCATCGAGCTGATCAAGGAAGATCTGGGTCAGGTGGACCTGGTGGTCTACTCGCTGGCGTCTCCGGTGCGCAAAATGCCGGACACCGGCGAAGTGGTACGCTCCGCACTCAAGCCGATCGGCGAGCCCTACCGTTCCACCGCCATTGACACCAACAAGGACGTGATTACCGAAGCCGAGATCGAACCGGCGACGGAAGAAGAGGTGGCCAACACCGTTACCGTCATGGGCGGCGAAGACTGGGAACTCTGGATCAACGCACTGGAAGACGCCGGCGTGCTGGCCGACGGCTGCAAGACCGTGGCCTACAGCTACATCGGTACCGATATCACCTGGCCGATCTATTGGCACGGCGCCCTGGGCAAGGCCAAACAGGACCTGGACCGTGCCGCTGGCGAGTTGAACGCCAAGTTGTCCGGCGCTCACCAGGGCCAGGCCAACGTGGCGGTCCTCAAGTCCGTGGTGACTCAGGCCAGCTCCGCCATTCCGGTGATGCCGCTGTACCTGTCCATGGTATTTAAGGTGATGCGCGAGCAGGGCATCCACGAAGGCTGCATGGAACAGGTACACCGCCTGTTCAATACCGGCCTGTACGGCACCACCGCCGAGATGGATGATGGCAACCGCTTCCGTATGGACGACTGGGAACTGCGTGATGATGTGCAGAAAGCCTGTCGCGACCTCTGGCCGCAGGTGACCAGCGAGAACCTGTTCGACGTCACCGACTACCAGCTGTACAAGGACGAGTTCCTGAAGCTGTTCGGCTTCGGTATCGACGGCGTTGATTACGAAGCGGACGTGAACCCGGACGTGCAGTTTGACGTGATCGATATCTGATCGTCAGGCTGATCTCTGTAAAGCCCCGCCCGGTGTGCACCGCGCGGGGCTTTATATTGTCTACTCGTTGAATACTAGACGGAGAGTTCTTGTCGGACGATTTCTGCGCCGGCACTCAAGGCATTCAGCTTGGCTCTTGCGACCGGACGAGACAAGGGCGCCATGCCACAGTTGGTACAGGGATAAAGCTTGTCGGCATCAACATACTGAAGTGCTTTTCGCAGGGTACTGGCGACTTCCTCTGGCGTCTCGATGGTATTGGTTGCTACATCAATAGCCCCTACCATCACTTTTTTACCTCGAATAAGTTCAAGCAGTTCGATGGGCACCCGAGAATTGTGACATTCCAGTGAGATAATATCGATATTGGAATTTTTCAGTTTGGGAAAAACTTCTTCATATTGGCGCCACTCGGAACCCAAAGTCTTTTTCCAATCTGTATTGGCTTTGATGCCATAGCCGTAGCAAATGTGTACAGCCGTTTCACACTTGAGCCCTTCAATCGCCCGTTCTAACGTGGCAATTCCCCAATCATTGACTTCATCGAAGAACACATTAAAGGCAGGCTCATCAAACTGGATGATATCAACACCCGCTGCCTCCAGTTCTTTCGCTTCCTGATTGAGTATTTTGGCAAATTCCCACGCCAGTTTTTCACGACTTTTATAATGGTCATCATAAAGCGTGTCGATCATCGTCATGGGCCCAGGAAGAGCCCATTTGATGGGTTGCCTGGTCTGTTGACGTAAAAACTTGGCATCTTCAACAAAAACCGGTTTTTGACGAGATACAGCACCAACGACCGTCGGTACACTCGCATCATAGCGATCACGGATTTTCACGGTCTTACGATTCTCAAAGTCAACGCCATTGAGATGCTCAATAAAGGTCGTGACAAAGTGCTGGCGCGTTTGCTCACCATCGCTAACAATATCAATACCTGCCAGCTGTTGTTCCTGCAGTGACACTCGTAACGCATCCTGTTTGCCCTCAACGAGCGCTCCGTCCTGCAGCTTCCAGGGGGACCAGAGTTTCTCAGGTTCAGCAAGCCAGGAGGGTTTAGGTAGGCTGCCTGCAGTTGACGTGGGCAATAATTTTTTCATGATAAGTAATCTTGTCTATTTTGGTTAATTAAAGAGCGTAATTTGCAGACCATTGCTCAAGCAGCCTTTGGTATGGCTTGATGAAGTTCTCTTCAGTAAATTTTCCCTGCTTAACAGCCAACTGACCACGTTCTTCTCGATCGTAATCAATTTGTGTTAACGAGTGATCCTGATGCTGCAAGCTGGGTTTATAGCAATTCCCTGCTACTGCATTGGCATTGTAAATCTCGGGCCGGTAAATCTTTTGGAAGGTCTCCATCGTACTAATGGTACTGATGAGCTCAAGATTGCTGTAATCGTTAAGCAAATCACCAAAGAAGTAAAAAGCCAAAGGCGCAGCACTATTGGGAGGCATGAAATACCGAACATCCAGACCCATTTTTTTCAAATAATTCTCAGTCAAGGACGGTTCATTTGGCTGGTATTCAAACCCCAATACAGGATGGTGATTGCCAGTCCGATGATAGATCTTGTTTTCCGAAACACTGAGGCATATAACAGGAAGCTTAGTGAAATTCTCTTTGTAAATATTTGAATTTACGAAATATTTAAAGAGTTTTCCATGTAAATCGCCAAAACTATCGGGAATGCTGAAGTTGGTTTTATCCCTGTTATGGTCCAGCAGTAGTACGCTAAAATCATAATCGCGAACATAAGAAGAGAAGTTATTCCCTACCATCCCTTCAATGCGTTTGTTGGTTTTATGATCAAGAATATTCGTTTTCAATATTTCAATCGTTGGGAAGGTTTGACCCTTGCCTTCCACATCGATATCAACGGAAATGATTTCAAGCTCAACAGAATAACGATCGGCATTGGGGTTGTCCCAGTGCGCCAGAGAATTGAAACGATTGTCGATCATTTTCAAGGTATCGCGCAAGTTTTCCTGGCGTCTGCTTCCTCGAGCCAAATTGGCAAAGTTGGTCGTAATACGCGTTTTGTCCGATGGTTTATAATTCTCATCGAAACAAATGCTCTTAATAGTAAAATCAAAGTCGTTATTCATCGTAATCTTGTATTCTATTATCTGAAATTAATCTTGAATTTATTCCTTGCTCTTGATGGGCTTTCCATTGCTTTATGCTTATTTTGTCAGCCGGAAATATTCACAATTTTCTTTATTTGAGACCAATAAACTGATTATGAATCAACTTACTATTCTCTAGAGTTAAGAGCAGATGGTGATTTATACGCGAGAGTTGAAATGAAAAATATTGATTTAATTTTATTGATATATGAGCGACATTCATGAGTCATAAAAAAGAGATCTGAGGTTTTAATTCTCGCTATGAGGTTCTAAGATGCTCCGCTTTCCAGTGTGGACGGGTAAAAAAATGTTAACTACTCTGCTTCTATATATAGTGCTGGGCGCGTTTGCGGGCGTCGTGGCGGGTCTCTTCGGCATTGGTGGCGGACTGCTGATCGTGCCTGTACTCATCTTTTCTTTCGAGCTCCAGGGCGTAGCGCCTGAGGTGCTGACCCATATGGCGGTAGCCACCTCGCTGGCGACCATCGTGGTGACGTCACTTAGCTCGGTACGGGCACACCACAAGCACGGTGCCGTGCGCTGGGAGTTGTTCAAGCCACTGGCGGCCGGGATTCTGCTGGGGGCTGTGCTGGGCGTGAATACGGCCGTGCAGCTGTCGGGTGGGGTATTGCAGATTGCATTGGGGGTATTTGCCCTGCTGGTGGCAGTACAGATGGCACTCAACCTGAAACCGGGTGCGGGTGATCAGGTAGCGTCAAAAATTGAGCTGGGGCTTGCGGGTGGATTCATCGGCTGGGCGTCGTCCATTTTTGGTATCGGTGGCGGCACCCTCAGTGTGCCATACCTGAGCTGGCGTCGGGTGGTGATGCAGCAGGCAGTGGCCACCTCGGCGGCTTGCGGTCTACCCATCGCCGTTATGGGAGCCTTAACCAATGTCTGGGTGGGCTGGGGCGAAGCCGAGTTGCCGCAATGGAGTCTGGGATATGTCTACCTGCCGGCCTTTGCCGGTATTGTGCTGGCCAGTTCACTCACTGCACCTGTTGGGGCTCGTCTGGCTCACCGGCTGTCGCAGCCAATGTTGAAAAAGGTCTTTGCCGTGTTTCTGCTTGTGGTGGCTGGACGTTTCATCTTCTCCAATTTGGGATGAGTCTGCACCTGGATACAGAATAATGATCCGCTGGCGCCGATTCAGGTGCACTGGTATGGGCTGGCGTATCTGAAATCCCGGCTCAATCGCCTAAGAAAACCCCAGGCCCTACCGGCACATCGGTGGGGCTTTTGTTTGGCAATCTACAGTGCAGATCTGGTTAAACTTGCGCCGGGTAAATAACACTAAAGTTTGTGTGGAATAGACGTTTCATCAGTGCTAGATTCAGTGCTTAAATCCTGTCCATGTAACACAAGGAATGTGTTGAATAATGACCAAGGATACGGGTCTTTTTTGCCTTACGACGGTTCTCCGCTTTCATCAAATGCCTGCTGAGCCTCAGCAGCTGCATCATCAATTTGCCGTTCCCGGTCAGTCTTTCGGTTGCATGGAGATTCTACGTGCTGCCAAAAAACTGGGGCTGAAAGCCAAGCAATCCTCACTGGCCTTCCAGCAGTTGAACAATGCCTCTCTACCTGCCATTGCTATTAATAGACAGGGAGGTTTTTTCATCATTGCCCGCGTTTCCCACTCCGAGCAGGGCGAAGGGAAAGTGCTGGTGATGGAGGCTGAATTAAGTCAGCCAAAGTCACTCTCCGAATCGGATTTGTCTGAGATCTGGGGTGGTGACTTGATTCTCGTTACCCGTCGTGGAGGGCTTGTTGCACAGTTCAAAGAGTTCGATATCCGGTGGTTTATTCCATCCTTGCTGAAGTACCGCAAGATGTTCGGGGAAGTGATCTTGATATCGTTCTTTTTGCAGCTGTTTGCGCTGGTTACACCGCTGTTTTTTCAGGTGGTAATGGATAAAGTGTTAGTGCATCGGGGGTTTACCACTCTGGATGTACTCGCTTTTGGGTTTGTTGCCATTGCACTGTTTGACGCGATACTCGGTGGCTTGCGAACCTACTTGTTCTCCCATACAACCAACAGAGTAGATGTGGAGTTGGGAGCCAAGCTTTTCAACCACTTGGTATCGCTCCCATTGTCCTATTTCGAAGCTCGTCAGGTAGGACAAAGTGTGGCACGGGTGCGGGAGCTGGATACCATCCGCAACTTTATTACTGGCACTGCACTGACTCTGGTGATTGACCTCTTTTTCACCGTCGTATTCTTTGCCGTAATGTGGCTGTACAGTCCGACGTTAACAGTGATCGTGCTGCTGACCATCCCTTTCTATGTCGGCCTGTCGATCTTCATTACGCCGATCCTACGCCATCGGCTGGATCAGAAGTTCCAGTACGGTGCGGAAAATCAGGCCTTCCTGGTCGAAGCTGTCAGCGGGGTCGAGACGCTCAAGGCGATGGCTGTGGAGCCACAGATGCAGCGTAAATGGGAAGATCAGCTCTCCAGGTATGTAACAGCTTCCTTCCGTACGCAGAACCTCAACAATATTGCTAATCAGATCGCCGGCTTCATTAACAAGATGACCACGGTGCTCATCATTTGGTATGGCGCCCATCTGGTGATTGATGGCGTTTTGACGGTGGGGCAGTTGATCGCTTTCAACATGATAGCAGGACGTGTCTCAGGGCCGATATTGAAACTGGTGCAATTGTGGCAGGAGTTCCAGCAGGCGGGGATCTCCATCAAAAGGCTGGGCGATATTCTGAATACCCCAACAGAACCCGGTTATAACCCTAATCGCAGCACCTTGCCCTCACTGGAAGGTAAAGTCAGCTTCGAACATATCCATTTTCGCTATCGCCCGGATGGGCCACGCATTCTCAATGACATATCCCTACAGGTACAACCGGGCGAGATAATCGGTATTGTCGGTCGTTCCGGCTCCGGCAAAAGTACTTTGACCAAGCTCATTCAGCGCATGTACGTGCCGGAAGCAGGGCGGGTGCTTGTCGATGGAGTTGACCTTGCGATGGTAGATACCGCTTGGTTGCGCAGGAATATCGGTGTGGTATTGCAAGAGAACTTTCTCTTCAACCGTAGCATCCGCGAGAACATAGCGTTAAGCAATCCCGGCATACCGATGGAGCAAGTCGTTCAGGCCGCAAAGCTTGCAGGGGCACACGAGTTTATTCTTGAACTACCCGAAGGTTACGATAATTCGGTGGGCGAACATGGCTGTAATCTATCCGGTGGACAGCGGCAACGTATTGCCATCGCGCGTGCCCTTATCACCAATCCTCGTATTCTGATCTTCGATGAAGCGACCAGTGCGCTTGACTACGAGTCCGAGCACATCATCCAGGAAAACATGGCCTCAATCTGTCGTAATCGTACGGTGTTCATCATTGCACACCGACTTAGTACGGTACGTCAGTGCGATCGCATCATAGTCATGGATAAAGGCCGGATTATTGAAACTGGTAGCCACGACGAGTTGGTGAACCAGCAAGGCCAATACCGCTCACTTTATCAGTTACAGAGCGGTCTTAGATCGACAAACACCCGACCGAGGCCTCCAGTGAATGAGGAATCTACGGCCGGATAACAGGAAGAGCGACAGCAGATGGATCTGTTTAGATGGATAGGTGAAAAGTGGAAAGCGCGGGATCAGCTGGGCGATAAGCGCGTTGGGCAGCACGAGATCGACTTCCTTCCCGCAGCGTTGGAGATCCGGGAGCGTCCACCTCATCCTGCATCAAGGGTTACCGCCTGGACGATATTGACCCTTTTTACCATCGGCGTTGTGTGGGCCTGTTTGGGAGAGGTCGACATTGTCGCGACTGCTGAAGGCAAAATTGTGCCATCGGGCCAGGTCAAAACCATTCAACCCTATGACCTGGGTGTTATTTCCCAAATACTGGTAACCGAGGGGCAGCTTGTAAAAGCAGGGGATCCTCTTGTCATACTGGATCAGTCCCAGACAGCAGCCGACGAAAACCGTCTGCAGCTGGAAAGTATCCAGAACCGACTTAACTACCTTCGCATGGAACAGCTGGCCGAATTTGTGGGGAGTTTTCCTGACCATAATGAGAGTTTGCCAGTCAGTATAGAAACAAGTGATCTTCCTGTTGGTTTCAGTGATCACCAACTGCGGCAGCAGCGAATACTCCTGGCAAAACAACAGCAGGCTTTCAGAGCTCAATATCAGCAGCTGGATCAGCAGGTACTAGATAAGCGTGCGGAGCAGCAGGCGAATAGAGCGCTTGTTGCTAAGCTTAAAGGCACTCTCCCGCTGATTACCCAAAGAGTCGATGCGCTTAAGTCACTGATGGACAAGCAAATGGCTGCCCGTGTCCAGTATCTGGAGCTGGAACAGTTGAGAATTGAGCAACAGCAGGATCTTGCTGGCGCAATGGCCCGGACGCAACAACTTGTCGCACAAATAGATGATCTTAAACAACAGCAAGCATCTTTTAAGGCACAGGCTCATTCGGACTACCTTCAACAGCTCTTACAGCTGGATCGAGAGTACTCAAGTCTGCAGGAAGAGCTTAAAAAGGCGAAAGATTTGAAGCAGAAACAATTGCTCAGATCGCCTGTTGACGGAGTGGTTCAGGACTTGGCTATCCATACGGTAGGCGGAGTGGTGACATCTGCACAGGAGCTTATGAAAATTGTACCAGAAGATCAGACACTTGAAGTTGAGGCTTGGCTGGAGAACAAAGATATAGGATTTGTAGAAGTTTATCAGCCCGCTGAAATTAAAGTCCATACGTTTCCTTTTACTAAATATGGTGTCATTGATGGAGCTATTCAGGGTATTTCTGCGGATGCGATAGCAGATGATCAAGGTGGACTCATTTATAAAGCAAATGTAAAAATGCAAAATGATTATATCAATGTAGACGGAAGGGATGTCGAACTTGTCTCTGGTATGAGTGTGAGTGTTGAAGTTAAGACTGGTAAAAGATTATTGATTGAATATATTTTAACACCGCTTCTTAGATATAAAATGGATAGTGTGGAAGAAAGATGAAAATCATGCCAGATGTTTTTGGGATATTTTTGCTTTTAATGTTGTATTTTTATTTTGGTATTCAGTATTTCTATGATCCAGAAGGTCGAATAAAAATTAGTGAAGTTGAATTTGTTGGTGTTTTTGATCCTGCTTCTGTTGTTGGAAATAGTCGTTTTGGCCGTGTAACCATGGTATTCGTTGATGAGAATGGTGAATTTATACGAGATGATGGTGCTGCTGGTCAAATAGGATATGCAAGAAGAAATTTAAAATCGGGAGATATGGCGACTATATATTGGTTTGATTCCTGTTTCGATTTTTTTGTTGATTATTTTGGTTGCAGAACGATATTGGCTATTAATGATTATAATATTGAAATTGGAATAGAAAAATATAAAGAAATAAAGAGTAGTAATTTAGTTTTCAAAAGAATTATTATTTTTTCTTTTATTATTATTATTGCTTATGGGATTTACTATAAAAAAAGGAACTTTAAATGAAATATAATGAATATTTATCTATTTTAGACGACATAAAAATAAGGGATTTTAAAAGCTGGATTGATGTTGAAATAAGTTTTAAGGCTGCAATTGATACTATCAATGATCCAAATGCTGAAAATTCATGGAAACTGGCAGGGTATGCGAAATTTCTGACAAAAGTTGCCGTTAGTTGTGAATGCTAAACACGTTGTTCACGCAATTTCGGTATTCGAGACACCGGTGGCAGATTCCCGATACTGCCATGAGGGCGCTGTTTGTTGTAGTGATTAATCCAATCCGTCAGCGCCCAGGTCCTTGAAATATCGTTTGCGTAGGGCACCGCATACGCCCATTCCCGGGTCATGGTTTGTATAAAGCGCTCGGCCTTGCCGTTCGTTCTGGGTGTGTAGGGACGCGTGTACACATGCTTGATCCCTTCTCGTTGCAAGACCTCATTGAAGCGACGGGATCGATAGGCCGGGCCGTTGTCGGTCATCAAGCGCTTCACCTCAACACCGATACGGCGATAGGCCGCCAGGGCGTTTTCAAGAAAGCGGGTTGTAGTGCCTTGCTGCTCATCAGGCAGCACCCGAGCAAAAGCCCAGCGACTGTGATCATCGATACAGATATGGACGCATTCATAACCAGCACCTCGCGTGTTCTGGCGACGGTTGTTCGTTACGCGGTGACCGGGTCTGTCGAAGCGAGGGAGCTTCTTGATGTCCATATGCAGCATGTCACCCGGCCTGGGATACTCGTAGCGCTGCACAGGTTGAACCGGTTCCAGGTGTGATGCGCGATTGAGCTTCAGCCGACGCAGTACTGCTGTCACGGTGGAATATGCCAAGCTCAGCGCCTGCGCGATCTGCTTGGCGGTCCACTTGAGTGTCAGGCGCATCTTCCGAATCAGCTCAACCCACTGTTCCGGCATCTGCCTCGGTGAGGCGTGGGGACGACTGGATGCCGACTCAAGACCCGCCAGGCCCGCCTCTTGATAGCGAGAAAGCCATTTGTAAACGGTGTGCGTACTGATACCAAAAGTGCTGGCGATGTCACGCACCGGCTGCTGCTTACGGAGGGCGCGATCAACGATTAGGGCTCGAATATGAGGCGTAGTTCGGGCATTCTTGTGGTGGTTGTTCATGTCGGTTGCTCTGTGCTGATTGTTTGGCGATAACCAGCATCTCGAACTTAACCGGCGTGAACAACCTCCTTAGCATCTACAGTTAGTCTGGTAAGTTCTCCATTCTTAGAAAAATCTGATCTTGCTGCAGATATTGGAGTTATATTGGCGACATGGGACAAGCTTAAAAAAGAAAGTGAGTCGGAAGGAAATTATGGTTTATATGGTGATAATACTTTAGCTAGTCTTATTTCAGCCACCGCAAGTGCATTATCAAATGCTCTGCAATATGTAAAAAATCCTGCTACTTTGCACGTTATTGCAGTCTTAGAAGTCATCGACACTATTGCTGGACTTTACTCTTTTATCGCAGATGATGTCGCCCAAAATGTTGCTGAACTGAAAGCGCTGACGGAAGAACTCACTGCAGAAAGGGAAGAGATTTTAAGCGAATTTATTTCGGATGAATCCGTTACCATAAGAAATGAAAGTCTTGTTGAGTATGTGAATAAGTTAAGGTCTGAAGCAGAACTTATCGGTATCAACTATCAAGATTTGGAGACGGCTATTTCAGAGGAGGCCTTAATCAACGGCCTAGAAAAAGATTATTTTACTGCACAGGGCTTGGTGTTAAGTGAATCTATCGAGAGACTAACTCTGGCAAAAGAAAGAATTGATGCTTTAGAAGTACTCGAGTCGAACGCCGACTTTCAAAGCTTAATAGATTATTATACAGGTTACTCCTATGATTTTGGTTTATATGACGGCGAATTAAAAGGAAGATTTGATTTGCTTGAAAAGCAATATCTGAATATTGTAGACAAATATATTGAAGGGGAATTGCTTGATCAGTTTGAAGAAGATTTAAATGAATTTAATAATGCTCTCATCTATGATACATCTTCTTTTATCAAAAGTGAGATGGATCTGGTTGGTGGATCTGATACTTCAGTGTATACAGAAAGCCTTAATGATGAACTTGATAAAAAGAAGCATGATCAACAGCAGGAAGCTCAGGATACCGCTGATAACAAAACTGATAATAGCGAATTAAATGAAAAATTAAACGATGAGCGTTCCTCATATCAGCGTGAAGCAGAGGAGGTTGCTCAAGCTGCGGCTGATCGAGCAAGCCAGGATGTTAAAGTTGTTCTGGAAATTAATGCCAGGCAGGCGTTGGAAAATTTCTTTAATGAACTACTTCAACGTGCTGCTGATGAGGCGAAAGAAGAACTTGCGGAAGCATCATGTTCAAACTCACATGATAAAATATATGCGTGGGAGTCCGAAATTAGAAAACAGTTTGATCTGGTAAATGATGCAGATATTGTAAGTGCTCAGTCTGAAGCAGCATCGGATAATAAAGATCGTAAGTCTAGACTAGAAGCTTTGATTTCGCAAACTGAGCAGGTTTGGAATGACCGAATAGATTCATTGCTTGATACATTGGAAAATATATCGGAGCAAGAAGATCCCGAAGATTGTGGGCTGCCTGATGACCCCTCTGATAAGAAGGTAGATTTTTCGAATGCTGAAAAAATAACTTCACCATTAGTGGTTGATCTGGATGGGGATGGAATTGAAACACTGTCTCAGTCTGAATATATCTATTTCGATCATGACGGGAACGGCCTCGCAGAGCGTACCGGCTGGGTTTCATCAGATGATGGTCTCTTGGTAATCGATAGAAACGGTGATGGCCAGATTACAAGTGGCAACGAACTTTTAGGTAGCAATACGCAGCTGGAAAGTGGCACCACAGCAGAAAATGGCTTCGTCGCGTTGTCCGAATATGATGAAAACGCCGATGCTGTGATTGATCAACAGGATGTGTCGTATTCAACAATAAAAGTCTGGCAGGACCTGGATTCAGATGGAAAGGTAGATGTCGCATCCCGGATGATCATATAAGCCAAAAGCGTTATCCTTGGTTCGTTGCTCGTGACGTCATGCAGCGCGCCATTGAGCACTTCATCCAGCAAGCACAGGGAGATCAGCCGACATGATGGTATCTTTGCATAAACGGGCACGCACCACCCCTGCCATTCGTGAAGAACTGGCAGCCAGTACCAAGCCTGTCCGCGAACTGGCCCGGCAGTATGGCATCAGCGAGGCAACCGTCCGCAAGTGGCGCAGCCGATCCAGCACGGAAGACCGCTCGCACACACCGCATCGACTGCAAACGCACCTGACACCGGCTCAGGAGGCGATCGTCGTCTATCTGCGCAAACAGCTGTTGCTGTCTCTGGATGACCTGCTGGCGGTCGTCAAAGAATTTCTCTGCGACAAGGTATCCCGTTCCGGTCTGGACCGCTGCCTGCGCCGTCATGGGGTTAGTAACCTGAATGACCTCAAGCCCAAGGTGCCTAAACCGGCCCCCAAGACGTTCAAGGCCTATCAGCCCGGGTTCTTCCATATCGACGTCAAGTACTTGCCGCAAATGGCGGATGAGACCAAGCGTCGATACCTGTTTGTGGCCATTGATCGTGCCACCCGCTGGGTCTTTGTGCAGATCCATCCGAACAAAACGGCCGCGACGGCTCGGCGTTTCCTGGATAGCCTTCAGCAGGCCACACCTATCAAGATCACGCATATCTTAACGGACAATGGGAAGGAATTTACCGACCGCCTGTTTCACTCAAAAGCGCGAGATCCCAGCGGCAATCATGAGTTCGACCGCCTCTGCGCTGACTTGGGGATTGAGCACCGCCTGACCAAGCCCAGAACGCCCCAAACCAATGGCATGGTGGAGCGTTTCAACGGGCGTATAGCCGATGTGCTTAAGACCCACCACTTCGATAGCCGTGAAGATCTTGAGCAAACCCTGCTACGCTATGTGCATTTGTATAATCATCAACTGCCGCAGTCCGCGCTGAAGTCCAGGCCACCCATTATGGCGATGAAGGAATGGTACAAAACCCACCCAGAACTTTTTAATAAGCGCCCTTATAACCATACGGGACGTGACAGGTAGATAACGGCGAACTGCTCTCACTGTCCGATGCCGGTATTACGTCGCTTTCTACCAGTTGGGCCGAGACATCGGTATCTGATGGAAAAGGTAACGTTACCAAGCAGACCAGTACAGCCAGTACTGCCAATGGCAGCAGTGTCGCGTTGTCCGATGTGTGGTTTGGTACAGATCCGGGGCATACGGTCACAGTCGAAAAACTTGAGTTGAGCGATGAAATCCATGCCCTCCCGGAAGCTAAAGGTTTCGGTAACCTCCACAATCTGAGCCAGGCTATGGCGCGTGATGAGGTTCTGCAATCTCTTGTGCAGCAATTCGTTGATGCACAGGATGATACTTCTCGACGAGTGCTACTCGACGACTTGATCTATCAATGGGCGGGCGTGGCCGATGTGGATCCGTATAGCCGGGATCCTAGCCGGATATATGGCCATGTCATCGATGCGCGAAAACTGGAGGCGTTAGAGGCTTTGGCCGGCAGAGATTATCTCGGTACCTGGTGCTGGGGTGAGCGTGATCCTAACCCTCATGGCCGAGCTGCACCTGTGTTGAGTGCTCAGTATGAAGAGTTTAAGGGCTTCGTCTATGCCCAGCTCATGGCGGGATCGGTGTACAAGGAAGCGTTCGATCTGATCGAAGTCGGATTCGATATGGACGCAGTAAAGTTTGCTCCAGATATGGAGGCCTTTACTGGCTATCTTATCGATCTGGCCGAAGCCAGCGAAGTTGTAGAGTTGACCCGTATATACGGTGTGCTGGTTGGTTTGGGAACTTTCTATTCTCAGTTAAGCAGTGCAGCCACTGACCTTAAATCCAATGCAACTTTGGCACCTTTGTTGGCTGAGAACCTGGTCGAAGGTACCTCTGGTGACGATATCCTTTCCGGCACGTCGGCTGGAGACCTTCTCGTTGGCGGTGCTGGAAATGACACGATCTACGGAAAGAGTGGCAACGATGTTTACCTCTTCAACCTCGGTGATGGCTCTGATCGTATCTACGATGCGTCGGGCCTGGATTCAGTCACTTTTGGGGCGGGTATTTCCATTGATATGCTGAGCTACTCACGTAACGCCACATCTCTCTTTGTTTTGATTTTGGATTCTGATGGCAACCCTACCGGCGACAGCATTCAAATCGATAACGTGTTCGACTTCGACGGCAGAGTTAGTGAAGGCGCTATTGAGACGTTGAGTTTCGCTGATGGGTCGTCTCTGACACTGACCGAAGTGATTCCTCTTATTGAACAGGACGTAACGGACGGTGATGACACTCTATACGGTACGCAGCTGGATGATACGTTCGATGCGCTGAAGGGTAATGACACCATTTACGGTGGTGCAGGCAACGACCTCTATCAGTTCTCCGCCGGTGACGGACAGGACGTCATCTATGAGAATGCGGGAACCGATACCATCGAGTTTCTGGGTGGGCTTCAGGCAACCCAAGTGAAAATCGAGCGTATCGGCACTGAAGGTGAGGATCTGCTTTTGCACCTTTACGACACTGATGGTGATGCGACGGGCGATACGATTCGTATCGTCAAGGCTTACCAAAACTACGCTGCCTCCGGGAATAGAATTGAGCAAGTCCGCTTTACCCTTGAGGATGGCACGGTCCAGACGCTGGCTCTCGATGATCTTGAGAAGCTCTACAACGTCAGCGAGTTTGATGATGTGGTGTACGGTTTCGAGTCTGATGACACTATCAGTGCATTTGCCGGTGGCGATACCCTTCACGGTGCTGGGGGCAAGGATACCCTTTATGGTGATGAGGGTGACGACCTGCTCTACGGTGAAGCAGGTGACGACACTCTAATCGGTGGCATCGGTAACGATATTATGGATGGTGGTAGCGGTAATGATATCTACCGGTTTGCTGCCGGTGGCGGGCACGACACCATCAATAATCAGGATGGTAGTTCAGTTGATGTGCTTGAGTTCGATAGCTCCGTCAACCCCGGCAAAGTCCGACTGATGCGTGCTGATGATGACCTGTTTGTCAGTATCGATCGCAACACCGACAGCATTCAAATCAAAAATTATTTCAACGGTGATATGGTCAGCAGTACCGCTCTTGATGAGATCCGTTTTTCCGGTGGTTCAATTCTGACGGTGCAGGATGTAATCGATCTGACTCTGGAATCGACGATGGGCGCGGATTTTATCCAGGGCTATTCATCAGACGACAACATCTCAGCGCATGGGGGCGATGATATTGTCTATGGCGGTCGCGGTGATGACCTGATCTCTGGTGGTCAGAGCAACGACTTGCTGTTTGGTGAAAACGGTAATGACAGGCTCTTTGGCGAGCAGGGCAAGGATCAGCTGTACGGTGGACAAGGGGATGACACCCTCTATGGTGGCAATGAAGCCGATCAACTCTATGGCAGCTCCGGTCGGGATATTCTGCATGGCGAGAACGGCAGCGATACATTGTTCGGTGGAGGTCAGGATGACAGTTTGTACGGCGGTAATGGCACCGACCTGCTGATGGGTGAACTCGGTAACGATACGCTGAATGGGGATGACGGTGATGATATCCTGACAGGTGGTAAGGGTGATGACCTGTTGTCCGGCGGTCTTGGCAATGACACCTTCACTTATGCCAATGGTGACGGCAGCGATCAGATCGAAACCGGCAAGAAGGAGAGTAGCGGATACGATACTTTATTGCTCAATGGCTTCGAAACTGATCAGGTTTGGCTCCGCCAGCAGGGTGGCGACCTGCTGGTCAGTTTCGTGGGCAGTAACGGTCAGGTACTGATCGAAGACTGGCAAGCCTATGGTGATGCCGTCGATGAAATCGTTGTAGGGGACTTCAGCGCCTATGGTGAAGACATTGAACGCCTGGTGTCCGCTATGGCGGCTTTTGACGCCCCGTCTGGTGTTGGTGAGGTGATTCCTCAGGACATTAAGGATCACTTGCAGCCGGTGCTTGCTGCCAGCTGGCATTCATCTACCGCCACAGTGTAGTGAATTTCTATCCTGATAAGGGCCCAGTTCGGGCCCTTTTCTTGTAACTGGGTTTCCATATATTAAATAGACGCGTATCAGCCTTTGCTTTGAATGAATTCAGTTGCCCGGACGGATGGCATCCGCACTAAGCAAAATAACCTCGATCTCTTCGGTGATCTCCTCCTTGCGCAGCTGATTGCTTTTCAGTCGCATCCGGTCCAGCCGTTCCTGCAGATAGCGTACGGCACCATCAAGATGCAGCATGCGGTAGTGGTTTTCGGCCTGTAGCGAGCGGCACACCTTCTCGTTCAGGCTGGCCAGCAGGTAATGATCGACCAGTTCCGCGTAGAAATCCCGTGGCGCCAGGTTCAGCAGTGGAGGTGTCAGGTCGGACCGTTCAGTGTGCAGAGGCGTTTGAAAGGGGGGCAGCAGGTACTCAATTCGGACCTGGTCACTGGCCGGGTCGTGACTGAGCACCTTGATGCACAGGGTTCTCTGCTGTTGCTCCTGGTTGATTCGCTCCAACAGATTAAGCAGAAACCCCGGCACTTCATCCTGAACAGAAGGGCCGTCAAGGCTGGCCAGCAGGCGAGGGTCATCGCTCAGCCGGCTGTGCAGCTTGTGGCCGCAGGCGATCAGTCGCGCCTGTTCGGCGCCCTGCTCATCGGCCAGCTGTTCCAGCAGGCGGCTGTTGAAGGCGCCGCAGAAGCCTCGTTCGGAGCCCAGCAGCAGATAAATGGTTGTATCGGGTGGCGTCCAGGCCTGGAATTCGGGATGAAAGTGCAGAAAATCCGCCGCGACCCGTTCCAGCGTATTGACCAGCTCCCGTTGCATGGCCGCGCGCTGTTCCAGTTTGCGCACCTCCATGAACGCCAGCGATTTCATCGACTCCATGATCTCCTGAGCTTCGCTCAGTTGCTGACGCCGCTGCTCCAGCGCATGCCTTTGCGTCACAGGTCACCGGTCCCGGCCTGATGGACCCAGTCGACAACCTGACGTTGCCACTGCTCGCGAGGGCTCTCCAGATCCAGCTCAGAGGAGGATTGTAGCTGCTGCGACAGCTGGTGCAGCAGTGGGCCAACCCGGTTCGGTGCAACCTCATCCAGCATCCCTTCGTTGAAGGCGATCATCCAGGCCAGCTGGAACCGGATCGGTTCAGGGGACAGCCGTTCCTGTTTCAGTATCTCGCGCAACACCCGTCCCCGGCGGATCGCCTGCTCCATCGAGGCTTCAAGCCGTGAACCGAAGCGGGTGAACACTTCCAGTTCCAGAAACTGCAGGTAGTCCAGCTTCATCCGGCCGGCCTCATGCTTGATCGCCGGGTGCTGGGCGTTGCCGCCGATTCGGGAGACCGATTTGCCGATGTCGATTGCGGGGCGGAAACCGCCACTGAACAGGGCCGCATCCAGATAGACCTGGCCATCGGTGATCGAGATCAGGTTGGTAGGGATATAGGCCTCGATCTCGCCCTGGTTGGTCTCGACGATCGGCAGGGCTGTCATGCTGCCACCGCCCTGGGCTGCACTGAGGCAGGTGGCCCGTTCCAGCAGGCGAGCGTGCACCGAGAAGATATCGCCGGGATAAGCCTCGCGCCCCGGCGGCCGGCGCAGCAGCAGCGAGAGTTCACGGTAGGTCTTGGCGTGGGTGGACAGGTCATCGTATACCACCAGCGTATGGCGACCCTGCTGCATCCAGTATTCTGCCAGTGCACACCCCGCGAAGGGTGCCAGGTGCTGCAGGCCGGGCAGGGCGCTGCCTTCTGCCACGATCACGGTGGTGTAATCGAGTGCACCATAGCGGCGCAGCAGCTCGATGTTGTCGATCACGTTGGAGCGGCGCTGACCAATCATCACATAGATGCAGAGTACGTCCTGATCCTGCTGGTTGATCAGGGTATCCAGTGCCAGTGAGCTGCGCCCCAGCCCCTCATCGCCGATCAACAGCTGGCGCTGGCCGCGGCCGATGGGGATCAGGGTATCGATGATGCGGTTGCCGGTGTAGAGCGGCTGATGCACAAAGTCGCGCGCGGTGATCGCGGCAGATGGCCGTTCCAGCGGCTGCCAAAGCTCGGCTTCCGGCACTTCTTCGCCGTCCAGTGGCAGGCCCAGTGGGTCGATCACGCGGCCTATCATTGCCTGGCCAACCGGCAGGCTCAGCTTGCGATTGGCCAGGCTGACTTCGGTACCGGCGGTGAGTCGTTCGGTGGCATGCAGCAGGATGGCGCCGATCAGTCCCTGGTTGAGGTCGAACACCAGCGCTTGGCTGCTGTCGGCAAAGTTCAGCAGATCGTCAATGGCGGCGGTGGGCAGGCCCGAGATCCAGGCGATGCCATCACCGACGGATACCACGCGACCACACTCGGTGATGCGCGGTTGTAACCGGTAGTGGTCGAGCCACTGGGCCTGGCGGTTCAGCAGGCTTCCGTTGCCGGGCGTGAAATCACTGCTCATGGGCAAACTCCGCCAGACTGGCCAACTCGTCCTGCAGGCTGGCTTGCATGACCCAGGGGCCAAGCGTGATCCTGATTCCGGCAATCAGGTCTGGATCCCGATCAAAACGGCAACTGACCGGATGTTGCAGCAGGGTTTGTAATGCCTTGTCCACATTTTCATGCTGCGTTGGCTGGAGCTCGAAGGCCGTAGTGATGTTGGGACGCAGATCCTGTTCCGCCACCTGCTGGCGCATCTCCAGCAGCTGTTCTTCGGGAAGCTTGGGCAGGCCCGCGAGCAGCAGCTCGATCAGCCGTGCCTCCAGACTGGCATCGGCACAGCTGGACAGAACCCGGCCGGCAAAGCGGGCGCCCTGCTGCAGGGCCTGTCGCTCCAGCTGGTGGCTCAGGGTCTGACGGTGGCGTTGTTGCAGTACCTGGTCGCGCTGGCGGGCCTGTTCCAGTTGCTGCTGTAAGGCCTGTTCCTTGCGGCTGCGCTCCACGGCCAGCTCCTGCTGCAACTGCTCGCGTGCCTGCTGACGCTCCCGTTCCCACGTTTTGAGCCGATTATCCAGCTGTGCCTGTTGTGCCTGGGCCTGGTGTTCCCGTTCGGCGGCTTCTGCCAGCCGATCGGCGACCTCTTGCTGGCGTCGAGCAATCACGGACTGCAGCGGTTTGTAGAGGAAATGCGCCAGCAGCCAGACCAGCACGGCGAAGTTGAGCATCTCCAGCAGAAAGGTGGACCAGTTCAATTCCATGGCAGCCTCAACTCGGTCAGGAGGTCGTCGGCAACAGGTATTCGAGCAGCGGGTTGCGGAACAGGATGATCAGCACCACGACCAGCACGTAGATCGCCAGTGACTCGATCATCGCCAGCCCGATGAACAGGGTGCGCATGATCGATTTCTCGGCCTCGGGCTGGCGT
This sequence comes from uncultured Marinobacterium sp., assembly GCA_963676805.2. Classification (GTDB taxonomy): domain Bacteria; phylum Pseudomonadota; class Gammaproteobacteria; order Pseudomonadales; family Balneatricaceae; genus Marinobacterium. The sequence goes on from CAXXYA010000002.1 coordinate 646,835, forward strand.
GCCAGGGCGTCGAGCGCGCTGCTGATGGCGCGCCCCATGGCCAGGGCTGGCCCCAGTACCCCGATGCCGATGGCCAGGGCGGTGAATACGGTCGAGGCGATCGTGAACCAGGTGATGTCATTCACGGGCGGATTCCTTCTGCTGTTGACGTGTCGATTGCTGAGACGGTTCTTGCTGAGGCTGCTTCCGTTGTGATTGCTGGCGCAGCTGCTGGGTTTGCATGCCGCCAGCGACGTAGATCAGGGCCAGCATGCCGAAAATGTAGGCCTGCACCAGGGCTTCGATAATGTGCAGCATCAGCAAGGGAATGGGCGCCAGGAAGCCAGCCACGATCAGAATCAGCAGCGCCGCCATCTCCAGACTCATGATGTTGCCGAACAGGCGCACGGCGAGGGCGATGGTGCGGGATATCTCGCTGATGATATGAAAGGGTAGCAGGAAAGGGGTGGGGCTCAGATAGTGCCGCAGGTACTGCTTCAATCCCTGATCGCGGATGCCGTACCAGTGCACGGACAGGAACACGATGATCGCCAGTGCCGAGGTGACGGACAGGTCGCGTGTTGGCGAGTGAAGTCCAGGGATCAGGCCAATCAGGTTGGCGATCACCAGAAAAACCCACAGGGTGGCGATAAACGGAAACAGCAGCTGCACATGGTTGGGCGCGACCGCTCGAATGGCGTCTTCGATAGCGATGCAGACGCCTTCGGCCAGGACCTGAATCCGCCCCGGTTGCTCCTGCTGCAGGTGGTGGCTGAGCCAGCCGCTGCCGCCAACCAGCAGGATCAGGATGCCCCAGGTGGTCAGCATCGTATTGCTGATCTCCACCGGGCCCAGCCGGAACACTATCTGCGCAAACATCTCGCCGTCAGTCATTGCCGCTGCCCTTGATGGTCAGATAGATGTTGAAGCCGCCGCACACCAGCCCGATCAGGATCAGGCTGATCGTCCAGCGGGTCGAATAGCCGCTGAACAGGCTGTCCAGCCAGCGGCCGAGGTAGGCGCCGGCGACCACCGGGATGACGAACACCAGCCCCAGTCGGCCAATGAAAAAGGTTTGCGCGAGCAGTGTGGGCCGTTCGCGCTCCGCCTTTTTCAGGCGGCGAGCCTGCTGCTCGACCCGCTTACGCAGCTGATTGTCGTCCCGGTTGGTCACGTTCAGTTTCCCTCCCGGCCCTGTCGGCCCAGTGCCCAGAGGCGGCGCAGAATCCGGTCTTCCATCTGGCGCACACTGTTTCTTAGCGAACGCATGCGTTCCTCTTCCGCAACCAGCTGCTCCTGCAACAGCGCGGAGATACGGCCGTAATCCGTGTCGATCAGGTAGCGGCGCGTACAGATCTGCAACCGGTTGTCGACGAAGTAAAGCAGGGCGCCCGGCACCGCCAGGTATTGCCAGGGATCATTGCCGCAGCGGTAGCGGGCCAGGCCGAAGACCAGTGAGGTGATCAGTCGCTGATGGCCGGCCAGAATGCCGAAACTGCCGGAGCCGTCTTCGCCGACGAAGGAGGTAAGCCCTTCGACCCGGTGCTGCTGCTCGGTGGCCAGCAGCTGCAGGCTGAAGCTGTTCATCCGCGCCTCTCCTGCATGCTGCCGCGCATGTAGCACTGTTGTTCGGGGACCTCGTCATACTGTCCCAGCAGGAACGCCTCGCAGTCATCGAGCGTGGTTTCAAGGGGAACGCTGACCCCGGCAACACCGGTATGGGAGGCGGTGACTCGAAACGGCTGGGTCAGGTAGCGCTGCAGCCTGCGTGCCCGCTGCACGATCCGTCTATCGGCGGCGGACAGCTCCTCGAGGCCCAGCATGGCGATGATATCTTCCAGCTCATGGTAACGGGCCAGGTGTTCGCGCACCCCTTCGGCCACGGCGTAGTGGCGGTCACCCAGGGTATGGCGGTCCATCAGGCGGCTGGTTGACTGCAGTGGCTCCACGGCGGGGTAGATCCCCTTGCCGGCCTGGGCGCGGGACAGCACCACGGTGGAGTCCAGGTGACTGAGGATGGCGTTGACCGCCGGGTCGCTCATGTCGTCCGCCGGTACATACACGGCCTGCACCGAGGTGATGGCGCCGTCGCGGGTCGACAGGATGCGGTCCTGGAGTTCGGCGACTTCGGTGATCAGGGTGGGCTGATAGCCGACGGTGGCGGGCATGCGCCCGAGCAGGCTGGAGATCTCGCTGCCGGCCTGGACGAAGCGGAAGATGTTGTCCATTACGAACAGCACCTCCTTGCTCAGGGTGTCACGCAGATATTCGGCATAGGTCAGCGCCGACAGGCCGATGCGAAAGCGCACGCCGGGTGACTCGTCCATCTGGCCGAACATCATCAGGGTGCGATCCATCACGCCGGCGGACTGCATCTCATGCCAGAGTTCGTGCGCTTCACGGATACGCTCACCGACCCCGGCAAATACCGAGGCGCCTTTGTGCAGGGTCGCTACGGCATGCATGAACTCCATCACCAGCACGGTTTTGCCGACCCCGGCGCCCCCGAACAGGCCGGTCTTGCCGCCGCGAATGAAGGGGCAGAGCAGGTCGATCACCTTGATCCCGGTTTGCAGCAGGTTGCCGCTGCCGACCGCTTCAAACAGGGAAGACGGTGGCGTATGAATATTGCGCCAGTGATCGGTGCTGAGCGGCGGCTTGTCATCCAGCGGCTCGCCGAAGATGTTGAGCAGCCGCCCCAGACAATCGGGTGTGACCGGTACATGCAGGGGCGCGCCGGTATCATGCACCGGCAAGCCGCGATGCAGACCGGCGGTGCGGTGCAGGGTAATGGCGCGGACATGCTGCTGATCCAGATGCTGATGCACTTCGAACAGGTAGGCTTCATGGTCAAAGCGGGCACAGAGGGCCTGGCGCAGGGGCGGCAGGCGATCGCAACGAATTACGACCACCGGACCATGGACCTCGGCAATGGTGCCGATGGGAGGAGAGGTCGGCATCAGGGCATCGGGCGTCGGGCCAACGGGGGGGGTAGCATCCTGAGTTGCTTGCATCGAGTTTGCCTCCGAACTTCAGTTCAGCATAGAACATTCGTCAGAGGTTGAGGGTTCAGGGAGAGCTCAGGTTGTCAGGGTGACAATTCAAGGCTGTTGTCAGAGTCCAAAAAGATAATAATAGCCTTCCCGCTTTCCGCATCAGATAGATAAGGAGTTTTACTGGATGCTCAAGCAATTGTCCCCCCTGGTCCTGAGTTGCCTGGTCGCAATGCCTGCTTTGGCTGCGAAAGGCGATGTCAGAGGGTCTGAAGACCACCCGTTGATTTCCCGTTTCCCCGATACCCATATCAACAGCTACCACACCAGCGAGTATGACGAATTCCTGGTGGCCACAGGACCACGCGAGTCCGGCGAGGCATTGCCACCGGTGTTGCGTCTGGAAGGCAAAGTGACGACGATCGGTTACGAGGCGAATGAGAAGAAATATTCTCCGTTGCAGATCTTCCGCAACTACGAGAAAGCTTTTACCCAGGCGGGCTTCACCCCCGTTTTCACCTGTCGTAATGATGCTGCATGTGGCAGCAAATTTGTCACCCAGCTTTACTGGTATGGCAATACTGCCCGCAAAGGACGTGACCACGGACTGGATGCGCCCAATATGCACGGCGACCGCTATCAATATTTCTACTGGTCCGGCAAACATGAGGTTCAGGGCAAGGAGGTCTATGCGTCTCTTTTGGTTAGCCAATGGACCGGGGGTAATTTCCCTGCCAAGGTGGTACTTGATATCGGTGAAATCGAATCTCTCGATGATGATCGTATCAGTATTAACCTCGATGGCATGAGCAAGGCTATTGCCGAAACCGGCAAGGTGGAGCTGGACGGGGTGCTGTTCGATACTGCCAAGGCCACACTGAAGGCTGAGTCTGCCGGTGTGGTTGCCACGATTGCCGATTATCTGCAGCAGAATCCTTCACAGTCGTTCTATGTGGTGGGCCATACCGATAGCCAGGGTGACTTCAACTTCAATATGAAATTGAGTGAAGGCCGTGCCGCAACGGTGGCCCGCACCCTGGTTAACGAGCACGGGGTCGACCCCAAGCGTTTGGTGCCGGTGGGCGTCGGCCCGGTGAGCCCGGTACAGAGCAATGCGACCGATGCGGGACGCAGTGAAAATCGCCGGGTGGAACTGGTCCTGGCGGACTGATCACAATCTGCTGCACAGCTTCAGGCGGTTGATTTACTGTTCGACAACATGGTCCATGTCGCTGTCCAGAATCAGGTGGGCGTCGTCCGTATCCCGATGGGCATGCGCGTGGACTTCTGCAGCATTGCCGGCTGTTAGCAGGATGCGGCTGAGAATGGCATTTTCGGATTCATCCTTACGTTGCCGCCGTGCCACAATTGCGGCGTACACGTCATTGGAAACGGTAATGGTTCGGGACATGATGACACCTCCTGACGCAGTTATACGGTACTGTTGATCGAAGTATGGTGTATAGCATCCAGAATGTCAGAATTGGTGTGATCGGGTCGGCACCAACGGGCGCTTTCTGTTGGCTGGCGGGCTGGATGTGGTCTGGTCAGGCCAGCCTTATCTCCTGGTGCCTGGAGCGGCCAATATCGGTATCGGAACGGATGACGCGGTCGGTAGCGATGGACCCCGGCCAAAGCTGGATCATGTATTCCTGCCCGTCTATCGGGCTATCCCAGTCATCATCCTCACCGTAATCCCGGTCCAGCTCCTTGATGCTGTAGCGGACAACATAATCACCGCAGGGCAGGTTCAAGGGGTAGGTTTCTTCATTGGCCCATTCACAGAGATGAAGGTCGTCGGATGTGGCGGAAAAGCCACACTCGACAATATCCTGGCATGCATGGTTCAGCTCGGGCTCGGAGGCATGCAGTTCAATGGTAACTCTGGCAGTGCCGTCTCTGGGACCGGCAACAAAGAACAGTTTCCCTGTATGGCTGGCGCCGCAGAGGCCGTTATGCTGATTCTTGAAAGCGGCTTCCATATCAAGATAATCGTCCTCGTCAAACTCCAGGACATCGATATAGAACTGACCATAGAAAATACTGACATTGCCCGAAAACAGCTTCTTGTTCATGCTTCCTTCCTGTCGTTATTCCTGTTAGTTGTAGAGCCGGTCTAACGGCAAGGCTCCAGAAACTTTGGACAGTATGGCACAGAAGCCCAAGCAGCTTTGTTATCCGGGTGAGAACAGTCTATTGCATTATGAATGACAGTTAGCTTTATTGAAGGGTCTTCTCGCTGTTCCATGATGATGGATTAGCCGAGTTCAAGTTATGAGCTCTTATTACGGGAGCTGCTCAAGCGCTCGCATAAATTTGTATATCCAAGAGACTCAGACGAAGGCATTGAAAAAGAGACTGAATCAGAAAAACGCTTGGATGAGAATCCATAGCAAAACTTTCCGGTTATTCCTACCTTGAAATTTCGGCTCTGGGTTTGCTTGTCTGTGGTGTGATTTATTCTAAATACGAGGGAAGAACCTTTTGATTTTGCAAGATCCCCACGAAAGGGGTAGGTTCTTGTGAAGTATTTATGGATGGAGTTTGGTGTCTTTAGCGAACGCTTGACTTCACCCGATATTTCATAACTTCCGGTACAAAGGTCAATGGCAAGATTGATGGGACCCAGGTTATTGAATTTCTGAATATCAGAGAGAAAAAAATCTTTGATAGCCCGGTCTGATATTTCGTCAGTAGCCGATGCCAGCATTTTTCGATTATCAAAAGCAATTGCCAGTAGCGGAATCCAGCGACCCGCCAGAGGAAATGTAATCAAGAAACCGATCAGGAAAGGCATTTTAGGGACAGGCAATTCCTGAAGCCCTTGGTTTCTGACGTATGTGAGAGCTTTACCATCAAACTGACTAATATCCAGCGAGGCTGCCAAGCCAAAAAAAAGTTATATGGCCGTTGGTATTATGAATATAAAAATAACTGTTAGTAAGGTTAATGCTAACATCAGTAACAGGTTAAGAAAGGAGTTTCGATCGGGGTATTTATAGGTATCAAAACTGTCGAAAAACCACATCATCAGAGTGATACTGGTTATTGAGACGTGCGCCAACAGCGCACCGTCTACAAAAAGTATTACATTCTCCATTTGTGTTTGCCATATCCTTATGGTTCGTCATTTTGGACAGCTATGTTAACCGATCAAGACAGGGTTGCCGACACTTCAACCACGCGGATGGCACCATGTTCCAGATTAAGCACCAGGTTTTCGCCCATGGCTTTGAAGCGTTTTCCCAGAACCAGAGCCGGCGACAGGGGAGCTTTGGTGGGTGCACCGGACTGCTCCTTGTTGAGCTGACGGCGACGCCATTCAAGCGCGTCGTCACTCCAGTCCTCAATCGCTACTGAGTCAAACCCGGATTCCTGCAAACGCAACGCCAGCACTTGCTGGCTCAACAGGTGGGAGTGTCGGGCATCTTCCGCCCAGGGGACGGGGAAACACATGGCGCCGGCGTTGGGGCCCAGCACTACTTCATGCATGATCAACTGGCCGCCGGGCTTGAGCACGCGTCGGCATTCCTGCAGCACCTGGCGGTCGTCGGGCATGTTGAGGAAGCTGTGCTGAAACAGCACCAGATCGATACTGTCGTCGGAGAAGGGCAGGTGGTGCGCATCGCCGGTCAGGATGCTGTTGTCGACCGGTTCGGCGAAGCAGGCGTTCAGGCCCTGATTGAGCCGGTTCAGATCGTGGGTGATATCGAGCCCGATCATGCGGATGCCCAGCATGGCTGCCTGGCGCATCAGGCCTCCGGCACCGGCTCCGATATCCAGTACCTGCGCGTGGCACTTGGGGTCCAGATGGCGTAGCAGGCGCTCGGAGGCCTTGATGCCGCCAATATGCAGTTGGTCCAGCGGCGCCAGCTGATAGAGGCTGGCGCCATCAGGGTAATGCTGGCGGACGCGCTCAATAACGACGTGGGTGTCGAGCTTCTGGTCGTAGTGTTGGTCGATGTTCATAACTAAAAACGCCGGCATCACGAGCCGGCGTTGCGCTCCTGTATTACGGTGTCGGGTCAGTCATCCAGACCCAGCTCCTCGATGGAGATTTCACGCATTTTAAACTTCTGGATCTTGCCGGTCACCGTCATCGGGAAGGCGTCGACGAACTTGAAGTAGCGCGGAATCTTGAAGTGGGTGATCTTGCCCTTGCAGAATTCACGCAGGTCGTCAGCGGTCACGTCATCGGACTCCGGATGCAGCTTGATCCAGGCGATCAGCTCTTCACCGTATTTCTTGTCCGGCACGCCGGTCACCTGAATCTCGGAGACGGCCGGATGGGTGTAGAGGAACTCCTCGATCTCTTTCGGGTAGACGTTCTCGCCACCGCGAATGACCATGTCCTTGATACGGCCGACGATCTGGATATAACCCTCGTCATCCATGGTGGCCAGGTCGCCGGTGTGCATCCAGCCTGCCTCGTCGATCGCCTCTTCGGTGGCTTTCTCGTTGTTCCAGTACTTCAGCATCACGCTGTAGCCACGGGTACAGAGTTCGCCGATCTCGCCGCGCGGGACGATGCGACCGGTCCCCGGATCGACGATCTTGCTCTCCAGATGCGGCTGGGTGCGGCCCACAGTAGACACGCGCTTCTCGATGCTGTCGTTGGCGCCGGTCTGGGTAGAAACCGGGCTGGTTTCGGTCATGCCGTAGGCGATCTGAACCTCTTTCATGTTCATCTTGTTGATCACCTGCTTCATCACCTCGGTGGGGCAGATGGAGCCGGCCATGATGCCGGTGCGCAGGGTGGAGAGGTCGAAGCTGTCGAATTCCGGGTGATCCAGCTCGGCGATGAACATGGTCGGTACGCCGTAGAGGGCGGTAGCCTTCTGCGAGTGCACGGCCTTGAGAACGGCGGTCGGTTCGAAACCTTCATCCGGGTAGATCATGGTGGCACCATGGGTGACGCAGCCCAGGTTGCCCATCACCATGCCGAAGCAGTGGTACAGCGGCACCGGGATGACCAGGCGGTCTTCACTGGTGAAGCCCATGCTTTCGGCGACGAAGAAACCGTTATTGAGGATGTTGTTGTGTGACAGGGTGGCGCCTTTGGGGAAGCCGGTGGTGCCCGAGGTGTACTGGATATTGATCGGCTCGTCGAACTGCAGGGTGGCCTGCAGATCGGCCACATCCTGTTCGCCGACCTGTCCTGCCTGCTCCATCATGTCGGCCCAGCGCCACATGCCGGCGTGTTTCTCGCTGGACAGGTTGATGACGCACTCCAGCTCCGGCAGTTTCTGCGACTTGAGCTTGCCTTCGGCACTGGCCTTCAGTTCCGGCGCCAGTTTGTAGAGCATGCCGCGGTAGTCGGAGCTCTTGAAGCTGTCGGCGGTGATCAGGTAACGGGCACCGGACTGGTTCAGCGCATATTCCAGTTCATGGGTGCGGTAGGCCGGGTTGATGTTGACCAGAATGGCACCGATCTTGGCGGTGGCGAACTGGGACACGGTCCACTCGGAACAGTTCGGCGACCAGACGCCGACGCGGTCGCCCTTGCGTACGCCCAGCGCCAGCAGGGCGCGGGCACACTGGTTGACCTGCTGCTGCAGTTCACGATAGGTCCAGTGAATGTTCTGGTGCAGCACGATCAGAGCGTCGTTGTCGGGGTAGCGATTCGCGATCTCGTCGAACTTGTCGCCGATGGTCATGCCGATCAGCGGTTTGTCGGCAGTGCTGCTGGTGTAGCTAGGTAGAGGTTTGCTCATCGTTATGACTCCGATTTTTTGTTGTTATCCGGTCAGATGAAAGGCGGCTCAGCTAACCTTAACGAAAACGTCCGTGGTATTCGGGGTTCGGTTGCATATCGACCGCGCTGGCTACGCGGTTGGTCATGTTGTAGAAGCCGGCAATATTGGCGATATCCCAGATGCCGCGTTCGCTGAAACCGGCATCACGCAGGTTCTGGCGATCATCGTCACCAATCTCGGCAGGGGTGACCGTCAGCTTGTGGGCGAAATCAAGCATGGCACGCTGACGCTGGTTGAGGTTGGCAACGCGGTAGTTCATCACCATCAGCTCGCCCAGCGCGGGATCTTCAGAATACTCGCGCACGGCGGCACCATGGGCGGTCAGGCAGTAGTAGCACTGGTTGTGGGAGGATACGACGACGGCGATCATCTCCCGCTCCAGCGGGGTCAGTTCGCTTTCACCGAACATCAGTTCGTTGTAGAAGCGGGTGAATACCTCAAAATGCGCCATATTCTGGCTGTAGGCCTGGAGGACATTGGGGATAAGGCCCAGCTTTTCGTCGCACTTGCCAAAGTATTTCTGCACGTCGACGGGCAGTTGATGGCGTTCTGGAATCGGCAGATCCAGAGCCGTGATGTGATCGGGCTGAGACATCTTTAACACCTTTTATTATCGTTATCCTGTGTTTCTGGGGGGCAGCTCAACGGCTGCATTCGCCCAGAGCCAATGCTACCTTGGAACCGTTGTGGCGGCCCAGCTCGCGGGTGATCCAGTGTCCGGTATCGACCACTGCCTGAAGATCAATACCGGTTTCGATCTCCAGCCCCTGCAGCAGGTAAAGGACATCTTCGGTGGCCACATTGCCGGAAGCGCCCTTGGCGTAGGGGCAGCCCCCCAGGCCGGCGGTGGAGCTGTCGATCACCGCAATCCCTTCTTCAAGTACGGCATAAAGGTTGGCCAGGGCCTGACCATAGGTATCATGAAAATGGGCTGCCAATCGATCCATGGGGACCGTTTTGGCCACGACTTCCAGCATTTTCTTCGCCTTCAGCGGGGTGCCGGTGCCGATGGTGTCGCCCAGCGACACCTCGTAGCAGCCCATGTCGATCAGCTCACGGCTGACCGCCGCCACCTGAGCGGGATCGATCTCGCCCTGGTAGGGGCAGCCCAGCACCGTGGAGACATAGCCGCGCACACGGATACCGGAGGCCTGCGCCTGTTCGATCAGCGGCACGAAACGTTCCAGGCTTTCGGCGATGCTGCAGTTGATGTTCTTCTGCGTGAACGCCTCGGACGCCGCGCTGAACACGGCGACCTCCGATGCCCTGGCGGCGATGGCGCCCTCCAGCCCTTTCACGTTCGGTGTCAGGGCGGAGTAGGTGACACCGGCGCGGCGGTCGATACCGGCCATTACGGCGGCGGCATCCCCCATCTGCGGGACCCACTTGGGCGAGACGAAGCTGGCGGCTTCGATATGACGGAGACCGGCCGCGGCGAGGCGGTTGATCAGCGTCACCTTGGTGTCGGTGGAAATGATCGGGCCCGGTTCGTTCTGCAGGCCATCACGCGGGCCGACCTCAACGATGCGGACCTGTTGCGGAAAAGCCATCAGGCGGCCTCCTCTGCATCCAATTCGACGGCGATCAGCTCGGCACCTTCTGACACCAGGTCACCTTCTGCGAAGAATACTTCGCTGACGGTGCCGGCCGCCGGAGCCTTGATGGAGTGTTCCATCTTCATCGCTTCCATGATCACCAGCGTCTGGCCTGCTGCAACGGTATCCCCCGCTTTGACCAGCACGGCCACCACGGAGCCGTTCATCGGAGCCTGCAGGCCGCCCTCGCTGGCCTGGTCTTCAAGGCCGTACTGCTCACGGTGCTGGGCACAGTGGAAGGTCTCGCCTTCATGGAAGAGGACCAGCTGATCCTGATGCAGGTCGCCGCAGATACTGAAGCGGTGACCATTGACGGTCGCCTGCAGGCGGTCGCCATCGAGGCTGGCGCGCACATCGTAGCTGCTGTCGCCAATACGGATCTCGTAACGATCATCCTGTTCAAGAATACTGAGCTGATGCTGGACATCGTCGCTGAGCAGGGTCATCGGGCGTGCATATTGAGAATTCAGACGCCAGCTGTTCTGACGGGCGAACGGCGAGTAGGGGTCGGCCGGCAGTGTCTGTTCCGCCTTGCTGCGCAGCAGGAAGAAGCAGGCGCTCAGCACCAGTCCCAGGCTCTCGTCCAGCTGAGCCGGCGGGAACAGCAGTGTTTCATGCTTGCCAATGAAGCCGGTGTCCAGTTCCTCGTTGCGGAAGGGGGCGGAGTCGGCCAGGGCATGCAGAAAGCGGATATTGGTCTTCACGCCGCTGATGCGGTATTCCTCGAGTGCCTGCACCATGCGGTTGATGGCACGCTCGCGGTTGTCGTCCCAGACGATCAGCTTGGCGATCATCGGGTCGTAGTGGATACTGACTTCGTCGCCCTCGACCACGCCGGTATCGACACGCACATGGGCGCTCTCGTCCGGAGTGCGCAGGTAGCGCAGGGTGCCGGTGGCCGGCAGGAAGTCGTGATCCGGGTCCTCGGCGTAGATACGGGCTTCCAGCGCATGACCGCGTAGACGAATCTGATCCTGCTGCAGTGGCAGGGCTTCGCCGTTGGCGACACGCAGCTGCCATTCGACCAGGTCCTGGCCGGTGATCAGTTCGGTGACCGGGTGTTCCACCTGCAGACGGGTGTTCATCTCCATGAAGTAGAAGGAACCGTCCACGTCGTAGAGGAACTCGACGGTCCCGGCACCGACGTAGTCAATCGCCTGGGCCGCACGCACGGCGGCTTCACCCATTGCCTTGCGGGTTTCGTCGCTCAGGCCCGGCGCCGGGGCTTCCTCGATCACTTTCTGGTGACGGCGCTGCACCGAGCAGTCGCGCTCGGCCAGGTAGACGCCGTTGCCCTGGTTGTCGCAGAACACCTGGATCTCCACGTGGCGCGGCTGGGTCAGGTATTTCTCGATCAGCATGTCTGGGTTGCCGAAGGCGTTTTTGGCTTCGCGCTGAGCGGCAGCCAGTGCCTCGTCGAATTCGGACATGGCTTCAACGACACGCATGCCCTTGCCGCCACCGCCGGCGACCGCTTTGAGCAGCAGCGGGAAGCCACATTTTTCGGCTTCGGCACGCAGCAGATCAGGGGACTGGTCGTCACCGTGGTAGCCTGGGACCAGTGGTACGCCGGCATCCTGCATGATCGCCTTGGCGGCGGACTTGGAGCCCATGGACGCGATGGCCGAGGCGGGCGGGCCGATGAATACGATGTCGTTGGCTTCACACGCTTGGGCGAAATCGGTGTTCTCGGACAGGAAACCGTAACCCGGGTGGATCGCCTGAGCACCACTGGCCTTGGCCACTTCAATGATCTTGTCGGCGCGCAGGTAGCTTTCGCTGCTCGGCGCAGGGCCCAGCAGGAAGGCTTCGTCAGCCATCGCCACGTGACGGGCGTGACGGTCTGCTTCTGAATAAACGGCGACGCAGCGGATACCCAGGCGGTGTGCGGTCTGGATCACTCGGCAGGCGATCTCGCCACGGTTCGCAATAAGGATTTTATTAAACATGGGAGGTCTCCGTGTCGAGATCGCCTGCATGCGCTGCGCGCATCGGCATGCAATTTGGCTTCGCCGCCAGCTGCTGACGCAGCTGGTCGCCACGGTTGGCAATCAGGATTTTATTAAACATGGCAAATTATTCCTCGATCCAGTTCGGTGTGCGCTTGCCGAGGAAGGCGCTGAGTCCTTCCTGGCCCTCTTCGCTGACACGGATATCGGCAATGCGGCGGGCCGTGTCATTAATGACCGACGGGTCAATGGGTTTCTGGCTGACGGCGAAGATCAGCGCCTTGGCGGCGTTCATCGCCTGAGGGCTGTTGCGACGCAGTGTCTTGATGAAACGCTTGCAGGCTTCATCAAGCAGGTCGGCGTGCGGCACCACTTCATGGACCAGCCCGGCATCCGCCGCGATCTTGGCGCTGAAGGGTTCGGCGGTCAGGAAGTAGCGGCGTGACAGACGCTCACCCAGGGCGCGGACCACATAGGGGCTGATGACGGCCGGAATCAGGCCGATCTTGACTTCACTCAGGCAGAACGAGCTCTGTTCGGTGGCGATGACGATATCGCAGCAGGCGGCGAGGCCCACGGCGCCACCGTAGGCGGCCCCCTGTACCAGGCCGATGGTCGGCTTGCTGTGGTTGTTGAGCACTTCCATCAGACGGGCCAGCTGGCCGGCGTCCTCAAGGTTTTCCTGATGGCTGTTCTGAGCCATCCGCTTCATCCAGCCCAGGTCGGCCCCGGCGGAGAAGTTGCGGCCGTTGGAGCGCAGTACCAGCACCCGTACTTCGGGATTGCGGTCGGTGGTTTCCAGGGCCTCGATCAGTGCGGCGATGATGCTGTCGTCAAAGGCGTTGTGGACTTCCGGCCGGTTCAGCGTCAGCGTGGCGACGCCCTCGGCGGAAATCTCCAGCAGCAAAGTGTTATTGTTATTTTCCATAGCGCTTTCCTTTATATACCTGTCTGTGCAAACGCTGGCTTACATGCGGAAGACGCCGAAGCGGGTTTCTTCGATCGGCTTGTTCAGCGCGGCAGACAGCCCCATACCGATCACCTCACGGGTCTGGGCCGGGTCGATGACGCCGTCGTCCCAGAGGCGGGCACTGGCATAGTACGGGTGGCCCTGGTGTTCATAGGTGTCGATGATCGGCTGCTTGAACGCCTGCTCGTCATCGGCCGACCACGTCTCGCCGGCACGCTCCATGCCGTCACGCTTGACTGTCGCCAGTACGCCGGCGGCCTGTTCGCCGCCCATCACCGAAATGCGGGCGTTGGGCCACATCCACAGGAAGTCGGGGCTATAGGCGCGGCCACACATGCCGTAGTTGCCGGCACCGAAGCTGCCGCCGATCAGAACGGTCAATTTGGGCACGTTGGCGCAGGCCACGGCGGTTACCATCTTGGCACCGTGCTTGGCGATGCCTTCGGATTCGGCCTTCTGGCCGACCATGAACCCCGTGATGTTCTGCAGGAACAGCAGCGGGATCTTGCGCTGGCAGCAGAGTTCGATGAAGTGAGCGCCTTTCTGGGCGGAGTCGGCAAACAGAATGCCGTTGTTGGCGACGATGCCGACCGGGTAGCCGTGGATATGGGCAAAGCCGGTGACCAGTGTGGTGCCGTAGTATTTCTTGAACTCGTCGAATTCGGATCCGTCGACGATACGGGCGATCACCTCGCGCACGTCGAACGGCTTGCGCAGGTCGGTGCCGACGATGCCGTACAGCTCTTCGGCGGAGTAGAGCGGGGCTTCCGGTTTGCGCAGGTTGAGGTCGTTCAGCTGCTTGCGGTGGTTCAGGTTCTTCACGCAGTCGCGGGCGATCTGCAGTGCATGCTGATCGTTCTCGGCATAGTGGTCGGCTACGCCGGACACCTTGCAGTGCACGTCGGCGCCACCCAGGTCTTCGGCGCTGACTACTTCACCGGTGGCGGCCTTCACCAGCGGCGGACCGGCCAGGAAGATGGTGCCCTGGTTGCGCACGATGATGGACTCGTCGGCCATGGCCGGAACGTAAGCACCGCCTGCGGTACACAGACCCATGACCACGGCGATCTGTGGAATGCCCTTGGAAGACATGCGCGCCTGGTTGAAGAAGATGCGACCGAAGTGGTCACGGTCCGGGAAAACATCATCCTGACGCGGCAGGTTGGCACCGCCGGAATCCACCAGGTAGATGCAGGGCAGGTGGTTCTGCTCGGCGATTTCCTGGGCGCGCAGGTGCTTTTTCACGGTCAGGGGAAAGTAGGTGCCGCCCTTTACGGTGGCATCATTGGCCACGATCATGCACTCGACGCCACTGATTCGGCCGATGCCGGTAATAATGCCGGCGGCGGGCACGACTTCGTCATAGACGTTGTACGCGGCCATCTGGGACAGCTCGAGGAAGGGTGAACCCTCATCGATCAGGGCGTTGATGCGTTCGCGCGGCAGCAGCTTGCCGCGGGACAGATGACGTTCCTGGTATTTGGGGCCGCCGCCCAGTTCGATCTGGGCAACCTTGTCACGCAGGTCACCAACGGCGGCCTCCATGGCTTCATGGTTGGCTCGGAACTCGTCCGCACGCGGATTCACTTTGGTGTGCAATTGGGTCATCAGAAAGCTCCCCGTTCTTGCCGGGTGGACGGGTCACCCGGCTGCATCCGGTTGTTATTATTTGTTGAGGAACAGCTCGCGGCCGATCAGCATGCGACGGATTTCGGAGGTGCCCGCACCGATTTCGTACAGCTTGGCGTCACGCAGCAGACGGCCGGTGGGGAATTCATTGATGTAGCCATTGCCGCCTAGCAGCTGGATTGCATCCAGAGCGACCTTGGTGGCCATTTCGGCGGAGTAGAGGATGGCGCCGGCGGTGTCCTTGCGGCTGGTTTCGCCTCGGTCAGCCGCCATCGCGGCCATATAGACGTAGGACTTGGCGGCATTCATCTGCGTGTACATATCAGCCACCTTGCCCTGCACCAGTTCGAACTCACCGATGGACTGGCCAAATTGTTTGCGGTCACGGATGTAGGGCACGACGATATCCATTGCTGCCTGCATGATGCCCAACGGGCCGCCGGACAGCACCAGACGCTCGTAGTCCAGGCCGCTCATCAGAACCTTCACGCCACCGTTCAGTTCGCCGAGGATGTTCTCCTTGGGCACCTTGGCGTCCTGGAACACCAGTTCGCAGGTGTTGGAGCCGCGCATGCCCAGCTTGTCCAGCTTCTGCGCCTGGGTGAAGCCTTCGGTGTCACGCTCGACGATAAAGGCGGTGATGCCCTTGGGGCCGGCCGCCGGATCGGTCTTGGCGTAGATCACATAGACGTTGGCGTCAGGACCATTGGTGATCCACATCTTGTTGCCGTTAAGGATGAAGTGGTCGCCGGCGTCGCGGGCGGTCAGCTTCATGGAGACGACGTCGGAGCCCGCGTTGGGCTCGGACATGGCCAGGGCGCCAATATGCTCGCCGCTGATCAGTTTGGGCAGATATTTGGCACGCTGCTCATCGTTGCCATTGCGGTGAATCTGGTTCACACACAGGTTGGAGTGGGCGCCGTAGGAGAGGCCGACGGATGCGGATGCGCGGCTGATCTCTTCCATGGCGATGACGTGGGCCAGGTAGCCCATTTCGACGCCGCCCCACTGTTCCTTGACGGTAATACCCAGCAGGCCCATGTCACCAAATTTGCGCCACAGGTCATTGGGAAAGGCGTTTTCCTGGTCGATCGCTTCCGCGCGCGGGGCGATCTCCTGGGCCGCGAAGCTGTTGATCTGCTCGCGCAGCATGTCGATGGTGTCGCCCAGTCCAAAATTCAGTTCAGAGTATGCAGAGATCATCTAGTCCACCTTTATTGTTATTGTGTCGACCGCCACGGGGGGCTTATTCGACAGCCATCTTTTTCTGTTCAAGTTCTTTCAGTGCATCCAGGCAACGGGCTTCGGCGTTGTCCAGCTCCAGCTGAGCCATGGCGATGTCTTTCAACTGTTGTTCCAGTGCAGCGCGTCTGCCGTTGATCGTCTTCAGCAGCAAATGCAACTGCTTTTCACTGCCATGCGGGGTTTCATCCCAGAGGTCAAACAGCTCCTTGGTTTCAGCCAGTGAGAACCCCAGGCGCTTGCCACGCAGTATCAGTTTCAGCCTGACCCGATCCTTGCTGCTGTAGATCCGTGTCTGACCGCGACGCGACGGGTGCAGCAGGCCCTGGTCTTCATAGAAGCGGATGCTGCGAGTGGTCACATCGAACTCGGCGGCGAGTTCACTGATTGAATAGGTCTTGCTCATGTTGGCTTTGCTGTCCTGTCATGCAATCGTTTCTACCGAGGCTAAATGAAGTTTACGTTAACGTAAAGTGTCATTTGCGCTTTTTTTGATCATGCAAAAAAAAATTTATCGGCTTAAGTTGCTGAAAGTGAAAGGAAGATGTGTAAGGAAGTGAGGGTTGAAACAGGGGGTATAGACCAAAGTAGTAATTGTATTCCCCTAAGGTAAATTGCTAGTTTGCGTCCATACCTTACGTGAAGGTAACAATTCGACGCCAAGTGCGAAAAGCCAGCATAAAAACAACAAGAGGCTTGGTTTACACATGAGTGCAGACTATGTTCTCGAAACCCGTAACCTTGTAAAAGCGTTCAAGGGTTTCACCGCGGTCGACGACGTTAACCTCCAGGTTACGCGTGGCCATATACATGCCCTGATCGGTCCCAACGGGGCCGGTAAAACAACGGTATTCAACCTGTTGACCAAGTTCCTGACGCCTACCGAGGGTCAGATCCTGTTCAACGGCAAGGATATCACCGCCATGAAACCTGCCGCCATCGCCCGTGCCGGTGTGGTTCGTTCCTTCCAGATCTCTGCTGTCTTTCCGCACCTGTCGGTGCTGGAGAACGTCCGTATTGCGCTGCAGCGCAAGGAGGGCAACAGCTTCCATTTCTGGCGCCCGCAGTCGGTCCTCAACAAGCTCAATGATCGTGCGGTCGAGCTGCTGGATTCCGTGGGTTTGTCCGACTTTGCCGATGCTCAGACCGTGGATCTGTCCTACGGTCGCAAGCGTGCGCTGGAGATCGCCACCACGCTGGCGCTTGAACCCGAACTGATGTTGCTCGATGAGCCGACTCAGGGGATGGGGCATGAAGATGTGGGCCTGGTGGCAGACCTGATCAAGAAGGTCTCCGAGGGGCGTACCATCCTGATGGTGGAGCACAACCTCCATGTGGTCTCCAAACTGGCCGATAGGATTACGGTACTGCAGCGTGGTGCCATCCTGACGGAAGGCGACTATGCCACCGTATCAGCCGATCCTCGTGTTCGTGAAGCCTATATGGGGACCGCGGCCAGCGAAGAGCAGGATCGAATCAATGCGCAAGCGGCAGCCGAGGCAGCGCGCAAGGAGGAGATTGAGGCATGAGTACGCACCGCGAAAAACTGCGCATTGACGATCTGCATGCGTTTTACGGTGAATCCCACATTCTGCATGGCATCGACATGAATGTGATGCAGGGCGAACTGGTTACCCTGCTGGGACGTAATGGTGCGGGCCGGAGCACGACCCTGCGTGCCATCATGAATATGGTGGGACGGCGCACCGGCTCCATCAATATCAATGGTAACGAGACCATTGGTATGCCGGCACACAAAATCGCCCATCTGGGGCTGGGCTATTGCCCGGAAGAGCGGGGTATCTTCTCCAGTCTCAATGTTGAGGAAAACCTCTTGCTGCCGCCGTCCGTCCGCTCGGACGGCATGGGTGTCGAGGAACTCTACGAGATGTTTCCCAACCTCTACGAGCGCCGTTACAGCCAGGGAACGCGGTTGTCCGGTGGTGAGCAGCAGATGCTGGCGCTGGCCCGTATCCTGCGCTCGGGTGCCAATATCCTGTTGCTGGACGAGATCACCGAAGGCCTGGCGCCCGTGATCGTTCAGAAACTGGGCGAAGTTCTGGTCAAGCTGAAGGAGCGTGGCTTGACCATCCTGCTGGTGGAGCAGAACTTCCGTTTTGCAGCCCCCATCGCTGACCGTCACTATGTCATGGAACACGGTCATATCGTCGAGGAAATTCATGCGCATGAGCTTGAAGCCAAGACGGAGCTCCTGAATACCTATCTGGGCGTCTAACGTCCTTGCTTGAGAAATAACAATAAAAATGCTCGACAGGAGAGTAACGATGAAAATGATGAAGAAAACCCTGCTGGCTGCGTCAATTGCTGCTTTCGCGTCCTCGGCTGCCATGGCCAATGTCTCGGATGGCAAGGTCAAGATCGGTGTGCTGGCGGACATGGGCGGCACCTACGCCGATATCTGTGGCCCAGGTTGCGTGACCGCCATCGAGATGGCCGTTGAGGACTTTGGCGGCAAGGTGCTGGGAGCCCCGATCGAAGTGGTCAGTGCCGATGATCAGCTAAAGCCGGATGTGGGTTCGGCGATCGTACGCAAGTGGATTGAGAACGAGCAGGTCGATGCGGTTGGCGGTCTGGTGTCTTCGGCGGTTGTTGGTGCGGCCACTAAGGTGCTGACCGACGCCAAGAAGATCGCGTTGATTTCCACCGCTGCTTCGAACGCCTTCACCACCAAGTCCTGCTCACCGTACAATGTGCACTGGACCTATAACGTGGCGGCTTTGGCTAACGGTACCGTGAAACCGATGGTGGAGGCCGGCAAGAAAAAATGGTTCTTCATCACGGCTGACTACGCTTTCGGGCATGCGCTCGAAGGCGTTGCAACCAAGGTGATCAAGGACAATGGTGGTGAAGTGGTGGGGGCAGCGCGCGCTCCGCTGAGCACCACTGACTTCTCTTCCTATATTCTCCAGGCACAGTCTTCCGGTGCCGATGTGGTGGCGCTGGCCAATGCTGGTAACGACACAGTCAACTCGCTGAAGGCAGCGGCCGAGTTTGGCCTGACCCAGATGATGGATGTAGCGGGGCTGCTGGTGTTTACCCCGAACGCCCAGGCGATGGACCCGAACGTGGCGGGCGGCATGCGCACGACAACAGGCTTCTACTGGGACCTGGACGACAAGACCCGTGAGTGGAGCAAGCGTTTCATGGAACGCCACGGTTCCATCCCTGCGATGGGGCATGCCGGTGCCTATTCCATGACCATGCACTACCTGAAGGCGATCGAAGCGGCCGGTACCGATGAGTCCGATGCGGTCATCAAAAAGATGAAAGAGATGAAGCCGGATGACTTCTTCGCTCGCAACGCGACGCTGCGTGCCGATGGCCGCATGGTTCACGATATGTACTATGTCGAGATCAAGAAGCCTGAAGAGCGCAATGACAGCAATGACATCTTCAAGGTTATCAGCGTGATCCCGGGCGACCAGGCGTACGCACCGATGCTGCCTGAGTGCGACTTCAAATAACAATAAGAGTTAAACCGCTTTGACAAGCCCGCTGCTGCCGGTTACCGGCAGTGGTGCGGGTGAGAACGGCCGAAATTCGGCATTAAGCGGGGTGAATGGGACAAGGCTATGGCGACTTTTCTTGGTATCAATCTGTTCGGTCTGTTTGGCCAGCTGCTGGTCGGACTGATCAACGGGTCTTTCTATGCGCTGCTCAGTCTGGGTTTGGCGATCATTTTCGGTCTGTTGAAGATCATCAACTTCGCGCAGGGTGCCATGTATATGCTGGGGGCGTTCGCGGCCTGGCTGGCACTGCAATACATGGGAATCAACTATTGGGCGGCCCTGGTGGTCGTGCCCCTGGCCGTCGGTTTCGTCGGCGTACTGATGGAACGTTTCCTGATCCGTCCCATTGCTAATGAGGACCACCTGTACAGCTTGCTGTTGACCTTCGGTCTGGCGCTGATGGTGCAGGGGTTTTTCACTCATCTCTACGGCTCTTCTGGTCAGTCCTACTCGATTCCGGAAGCCCTGCGTGGCGGCACCAAACTGCCGTTCATGTATCTGCCGGATTACCGCGCCTGGATCATTATCGCGTCGGTGGTGGTGTGCGGCCTGACCTGGTGGATGATCGAAAAAACCAAGCTTGGTGCCTATCTGCGTGCCGGTACCGAAAATCCGCAGTTGATGCAGGCGTTTGGCATCAACGTGCCGCTGATCGTAACGCTGACCTTCGGTTTCGGTGTGGGTCTGGCGGGTCTGGCGGGCGTCATGGCGGCACCGATCTATTCCGTATCGCCTGACATGGGCTCCAACCTGCTGATCGTGGTATTCGCCATTGTGGTGATTGGCGGCATGGGCTCCATCGGTGGCGCGATCCTGACCGGTCTCGGTATGGGCGTGATCGAAGGTCTGACCAAGTATTTCTACCCGGAAGCCTCCAATACGGTGATCTTCCTGGTGATGGTAATTGTACTGCTGCTCAAGCCGGCAGGTCTGTTCGGCAAGGAAGCCTGAGGGGGATCTCATGAAAATCAATAAACTCTACCTAGCTCTGCTCCTTCTGGCTCTGGTGGCACCTTTCTTCCTGTACCCGGTGTTCCTGGCCAAGCTGCTCTGCTTCGCACTTTTTGCCTGCGCATTCAACCTGATGCTGGGCTACGTGGGTCTGCTCTCCTTCGGGCATGCCGCTTTCCTCGGCACCGGTGGCTATGTGACTGGCTGGCTGATGATGAATTCGGGCCTGACGCCGGAACTGGCGATCCTGCTGGGCACGGTGTCTGCCGGTGCCCTGGGGGCCATCTACGGTAAACTGTCGGTCAAGCGCGAGGGGATCTACTTCGCCATGGTCACCCTGGCCCTGTCGCAGCTGGTGTTCTTCATTTACCTGCAGGCGCCGTTTACCGGCGGTGAAGATGGCATGCAGGGCATTCCGCGTGGCAACCTGTTTGGTCTGATCGACCTGTCCGACAACCTGAATATGTACTACTTCGTACTGGCGATCTTCCTGTTCGGTTTCTGGCTGGTCCATCGCACCATCCACTCGCCGTTCGGCCAGGTACTGAAGGCGATCCGTGAAAATGAACCGCGCGCAACCTCGCTGGGCTACAACGTCAATGATTACAAGTGGGTGGCGTTCACCATCTCGGCGGCGCTGGCAGGTCTGGCAGGCTCCACCAAGACGCTCGTATTCCAGTTGGCATCACTGACCGATGTGCACTGGCATATGTCCGGTGAAGTCGTACTGATGACACTGGTGGGCGGCGTGGGCACCATCTTCGGGCCGGTGGTCGGCGCCGGCGTGATTGTCACCATGCAGAACTACCTCTCCGGTGGTGAGCTGGGTAATTACATCCATATCATCATGGGCTTCATCTTCGTGCTCTGTGTGCTTGCATTCCGCAGCGGTATCGTCGGAGAGCTGCAGAAAGTCTGGAAACGCAATTTCGGCTAAGGATTTATCGTCGAGCCATTCGCCTGCCGGAGATGCCCCCGGCGGGCGTTTTTTGGTTATGCCCGTTGAACCGCTTGGCCCTTGTCTCCGTATCGACTAGGATGCGCCCACTGGGCACCATTGGCCGGCGAGGATAAGGAGTGAGAATGGCATTTCGCGGCGTCGACGATTTCAAACACAGCCAGCAGGACTTGACCGGTGTATTGATCACCAATCTGGGTACACCCGATGAGCCGACCACATCGGCATTGCGTCGCTATCTGAAGGAATTCCTCTGGGATCCGCGTGTGGTTGAAGTGCCGCGCCCGATCTGGTGGTGTATTCTCAATGGCATCATCCTTAATGTTCGCCCACGCCGCTCGGCAGCCGCCTATCGTGAAGTGTGGACTGACGCGGGTTCTCCGTTGATGCTGCATACCCAGGCACAGACAGAGCAGCTTCGTCAGCGGTTAGAGGGTCACTTTGGTGACCGAGTAGTGGTGGAATTCGCCATGCGTTATGGTAACCCGTCGATCAGCAGCGTGATCGACCGCATGCAGCAGGCCGGGGTGCGTCACTTGCTGGTGTTGCCGCTTTATCCTCAGTATTCCGGTGCGACCACGGCGTCCACATTTGATGCGGTTGCCGAGGACTTCCGTCAGCGTCGCTGGCTGCCTGAACTGCGCATGGTCAACCATTATCATGATTTTCCGGCCTACATCGAGGCGCTGGCCGTGTCCGTGGAGCGTCACTGGCAAGCACATGGCCGGGCCGATCGCCTGATCATGTCCTATCACGGTGTGCCCAAGCGTTACCTGCTGCAAGGCGATCCCTACTTCTGCGAATGTCACAAGACCAGCCGACTGCTGGCCGAACGCCTTGGGCTCAAGGACGGGGAGTGGATGACGACCTTCCAATCCCGTTTCGGTCGTGAGGAGTGGCTCAAGCCCTACACCGACGAAACCCTCAAGGGGCTGCCGGGACAGGGCGTAAAATCGGTGCAGGTCATCTGTCCGGGCTTTTCCGCTGATTGTCTGGAAACCATCGAAGAGATCGGTCAGGAAAACCGTGACTATTTCGTCGAAGCCGGTGGTGAGCGCTATGAGTATATCCCGGCGTTGAATGCCGATCCTGTGCATATTGATATGCTGGAAAAGCTGGTGATGTTGAACCTGCAGGGCTGGGACCCATGCATCGACACTGATCCCGAGCAGCGCCAAGCGCTGGCGGCCGCCAAAGGTGCGACAAAAAAGCATATTTAAAACGCTGTATTTTGGATTATAGTGGTCAACTATATTCATATATCGCCCCTGCCAAGGACCGCAGGGGCAGAGGATGCCATGGACCTGGAACAGCTCTACCTCTACCTTCCCGACGCCATTTACATTGTCGATCCTGAAACCGCCTCAATAGTGGGCGCCAACCGGGCGGCCTATGATTCTCTGGGGCTGACGCTGGAAGAGCTGCTGACGAAAAAAGTCTATGATCTACAGGCAGACCTGTCCGGCCTTGAGCATTGGAGCCGCCTTGCAGACGTCATTCGTCAGCAACCGTCCTACCTGTTCATCGGGCACCATCGCTGTGCCGATGGTCGCCTGCTGCCGGTCGAAGTCAAGACGCATGTACATTGGCACGAAGACCGTGAAGTCTTTGTTTCCGTGGTGCGTGACATCAGCAGTCGGATGGAGCACTTGTGCAAGAGCTGTGGCGACAGTCGGGATGGCTGGTTGGGATTGCATGATGCGGCAGACGGATGCTGGGACTGGCACCCGCAGACCGGGGCTCTCTATTTCAGCCCCAGCCTCAAGCGCCTGCTCGGCTATGGTCCGGACGAAATGAAGCCCTGCCTGTCGACCTGGGAAGACAATATCCACCCTGAAGATGCTCCTCTGGTGCTCAGCGTGCTGGACGAGCATTTGCGTGGTCAGCGCCACCTGTATGAAGCCGAGTATCGCCTGCGCAACCGTAACGGCCACTATATTTGGGTTCGAGACAGCGGGCAGGTCAGGGAACGTGATGCAAGGGGCAAACCATGCCGCGTGGTCGGCCTTGTGCACAACATTACCGACCTGAAACAACAGGAGATCAATCTGCAGCATCAGGCGGAAATCGACGCGCTGACAGGGCTGTTCAATCGGCGTCGAGGTGAAGTGTTGGCAGAACAGATGATCGCCCTGATGCAACGTCAGCGGCGTCCTCTGGGATTTGCCTTGCTGGATGTTGACGACTTCAAGCAGATCAATGATGTACACGGACATCTGGCGGGTGATGAGGTGCTTAGGCGGCTGGCAGGTTATATCGACGGCTTCATCCGTCACTCCGATCTGCTGTATCGCTGGGGGGGTGAAGAGTTCGTACTGCTCTGTCCGGATACATCGAAGGAAGGGATGCAGGTGTTGATGCAGAAAATGTTGCGTGGAGTCGCCTGTCTGGACTGGCAGGAGTTGTTCCCCGCCGGCAGGGTGACGATCAGCATTGGCGTTTCCCTCTACCCCGATAACGCGCCGGATCTGAATAACCTGATGGCGCGTGCCGACTCGGCACTCTACGCGGCCAAGCGCAGGGGCAAGGATCGTGTTGAGTTCAGTAGTAACGTCTCAGCTCCGGTAGGAGGAGCCCCCCAGGCGGATCGCGCGGTATTGGGTGGGTGAAATGCCCATCATCTTGCGAAACATGCGCGAGAAATAATAGGCATCTTCATATCCCACCGCCCAGGCGATCTCCTTGACCCCCTTGTTGGTCACATCAAGCAGGTGGCAGGCGCGCTCGATCTTCAGCTGGATGAAATGGTTGATCGGCGTTGTGCCGGTCAATGTCTTGTATTTCTTGATGAAGTGATATTTCGACAGGCTGACCGCCGTTGCCAGTGTTTCCACATCCAGCTGTTCATGCAGTCGGGCCTGCATCAGGCTATGGACCTTTTCCAGGTCAAGCGCTTCATCCTGCTGCAGTTTGGCCAAGGGTCTCAGTAGCGCAATATGTGTCATTAACTGTCGCAACTGATTAGCACTGTGCAGATAAGAACCCAGATGGTGACGCGCCTGTCGTGTATCCAGAAGAGCCTCGAAATCAGCGACCAGGCGGGAATGGGTTCCCAGACTCAACAGTGGCGAATGTGGATCGATCGCCAACTGGTCGACGAAGGTCTGACTCAGTGAACCATCAAAATGAATCCAGTAGATGCTCCAGGGGTCTTTCTGGTCCGTCCAGTAGTGGTGAGGTGTGCCTCTGGGCAATACCAGTAAGTCGCCGGGCCTGATAATGCGCCGCTTTGCCTTGGTACCGAACTCGACCCGTCCGCTGCCCTCAAGACAGTAGATCAGCAGGAAATCATCATGTTTGTCCCGGCGCATTTCATGTCCGCGCGCCAGTTGATAGTAGCCAATGCCCAGGGGGTAGAGCTGTTCGCTTAACGGGTGCTCGGCCAATTGCGAAACCATGCGCCTTGGCAGCACGAATCGGATACTTTCCGGTGGCAGCGGCCAGCTGGAGGGCGTACTCATCTGTTAGACCTTGGTTGAATCGGTTTTAGTGAAAACCCCTAATAGGCAGCAATATAGTCCATCATCTGAGCAACATTATCAATCCTGAGCACGGGAGGGCTGTGTTACAAAATGGTCATGCAACTTACGTTGACGTAAAAGACACGGCTTCAGCGCCGGAAACGGATAACAACAAAAATTGACTTGACGACAGTGAAGGTGAAACGAATGACTCAGCATGTACCGCTCATGATCGGTGGTGAATTTGTCCAGAGCGAAACCAGCCAGTGGTTGCCGGTGACCAACCCGGCGACCCAGGAAGTGCTGGCCCAGGTGCCCTGCGCAACCTCGGAAGAAGTTGAGCGTGCCATTGATTCCGCCAAGGACGCCTTTGAAACCTGGAAGGAAGTGTCCGTTGGTGACCGCGCCCGCCTGATGCTGCGTTACCAGGCGCTGCTGAAAGAACATCATGACGAGCTGGCCGAGCTGCTGGCGCAGGAAACCGGCAAGACCTTCGACGACGCCAAAGGTGATGTGTGGCGTGGTATCGAGGTGGTTGAACATGCCTGCAACATCGCGTCCCTGAGCATGGGCGAAACCGTCGAGAACGTGGCGCGCAAGATCGACTGCTACAGCATCACCCAGCCGTTGGGCGTCTGTGTCGGCATCACCCCGTTCAACTTCCCGGCGATGATCCCGCTGTGGATGTTCCCGATGGCGATCGCCTGCGGCAACACCTTTGTCCTCAAGCCGTCGGAGCAGGATCCGTTGACGCCGATGCGTCTGGCCGAGCTGTTCAGGGAAGCCGGTGCCCCCGAGGGTGTGCTGCAGGTTGTTCATGGCACCAAGGATGTGGTCAACCAGCTGCTGACGCACAAGGACACCCCGGCGATCTCCTTCGTTGGCTCCGTCAACGTCGGCGAGCATATCTACCGCACTGGCACCGACCACATGAAGCGCGTGCAGGCGTTCGCCGGCGCCAAGAACCACATGGTGGTGATGCCGGATGCGTCCAGGAACCAGGTGATCAACAACATCGCGGGTGCGTCCGTGGGCGCCGGTGGTCAGCGCTGCATGGCGATATCCGTGGCGGTTTTCGTTGGTGAATCCCGCGAGTGGATCCCGGAAGTGCGTGATGCACTGGCAAAAGTACGTCCGGGTGCCTGGAACGATCCGGACGCCGGTTACGGGCCGCTGATCAACCCGCAGGCGAAAGAGCGCGTGTTGCGCCTGATTCAGGAAGGCAAGGAGGCGGGTGCGGACTGTATTCTGGACGGCACCGAATGCGTGGTCGAAGGTTATCCGGACGGCAACTGGGTCGGCCCGACCATGTTCCGCAACGTGAGCCGTGATATGTCGATCTATCAGGAAGAGATTTTTGGTCCGGTACTGATCGCGCTGGAAGTGGATACCATTGAAGAGGCGATCGCGCTGATCAACGAGAATCCTTACGGTAATGGCACGTCCATTTTCACCTCGTCCGGCGCTGCAGCGCGCAAGTACCAGCACGAAATCAAGGTGGGTCAGGTTGGCATCAACGTACCCGTACCGGTGCCGCTGCCGATGTTCTCCTTTACCGGCTGGCGCAAGTCCTTCTATGGTGATCAGCATGCCTACGGCAAGCAGGCGGTCAAGTTCTACACCGAAACCAAGACTGTAACCGCACGCTGGTTCGAGGATGATATCGCCTCCGGCCCGAACATGACCATCCAGTTGAAATAACACGCTGTTGCAACAACTCAGTCATGGCGGCGCGCAATCCGTTGATCCGGCCGCCATGACCATAACAATAAACAGAGTGCGTCCGAGGTATGGAATGGATTTTGAACTGAACGAAGATCAGATCGCCTTTGCCGACATGGCACGGGCGTTCGCACAGAACGAGCTGGAACCCCGGGCAGGGGAGTGGGACCAGGAAGCGATCTTTCCGGTTGAAGTGCTGCAAAAAGCCGGAGAGCTGGGCTTTTGCGGTCTCTATACACCTGAGGAAGTGGGCGGGCTGGGGCTGAGCCGTCTGGATGCCAGCATCATTTTCGAGCAGCTGGCAATGGGCTGCACCTCCACCACCGCCTATATCACCATCCACAATATGGTGAGCTGGATGGTGTCGAGCTTTGGTACCCCCGCCGTGATCGAGCAGTGGGGCGAAGGGCTCGCCTGTGGTCAGCTGCTGGGCTCCTATTGCCTGACCGAACCCAACGCCGGTTCCGATGCAGCTTCGCTGAAAACAACGGCACGCCTTGAGGGCGATCACTACATCCTCAACGGCAGCAAAATCTTCATCTCCGGCGCCGGCAGCACCGACGTGCTGGTGGTGATGGCGCGTACCGGAGGGGAAGGGGCTTCCGGCATCTCTGCCTTCGCCATCGATGCCAAGAGCGATGGTATCAGCTACGGTCGCAAGGAAGACAAGATGGGCTGGAACTGCCAGCCGACCCGCATGATCACCTTCGAGGACGTGCGTGTGCCCGCCGAGAACCTGTTGGCGCAGGAGGGCGAAGGCTTCAAGATCGCCATGAAGGGGCTGGACGGCGGTCGAATCAATATCGCTACCTGCTCCGTGGGTACCGCCCAGCAGGCGTTGAACAAGGCGCGTGAATACATGCTGGAGCGCAAGCAGTTCGGCAAGCGTCTGGCCGATTTCCAAGCACTGCAGTTCCGTCTTGCCGACATGCAGACCGAACTGGTCGCGGCGCGTCAGATGGTGCGCCTGGCCGCCAGCAAGCTGGACAAGGGCCATTCGGACGCGACGACCTACTGCGCCATGGCCAAGCGTTTTGCCACCGACGTGTGCTACAACATTTGTGACGAAGCCTTGCAGCTGTACGGTGGTAACGGCTACATCAAGGAATATCCCATGGAACGTTACCTGCGCGATAGCCGCGTGCATCGCATCCTGGAAGGTACCAACGAAGTCATGCGCCTGATCATCTCCCGCCGTGTACTGGCGGAAGGTGCAGCCGAGCTATAAGCCGAGTTTAAACGGAGAGCAGGGAAATGTCTGAACCGATTCGAGTTGAAAAACGTGGCCATGTGGCGCTGCTGACCATGAATAACCCGCCGGCCAACACCTGGACCGCGGACAGCCTGCAGGCGCTGACTCGCATTGTTGGCGAGTTGAACGAAGACCGCAATATCTGGAGCCTGGTGCTGACGGGTGAAGGCGAGAAATTCTTCTCTGCAGGCGCTGATCTGAAACTGTTTGCCGATGGCGATCGTGCCGTTGCTGGTGATATGGCGCGCCTCTTTGGTCAGGCTTTCGAAACCCTGAGCCGCTTCCGTGGCGTATCCATCGCGGCGATCAACGGTTTTGCCATGGGCGGCGGTCTGGAAGTGGCGCTGGCCTGTGACCTGCGTGTAGCTGAAGCCCAGGCGCAGATGGCACTGCCGGAAGCGAAAGTGGGCCTGCTGCCCTGTGCCGGTGGCACCCAGAACCTGACCTGGCTGGTTGGTGAAGGCTGGGCCAAGAAGATGATTCTGTGCGGTGAGCGCGTGAAAGCGGACAAGGCACTGGAGATCGGCCTGGTCGAGGAAGTGGTCGAGCAGGGGCAGGCGCTGGAACGTGCCTTGCAGCTGGCCGAGCAGGTCGGCGAACAGAGCCCGTCGGCGGTTGCTGCCTGCAAGACGCTGATCCAGTCCGGCCGCAGCCGTCCGCTGGACCAGGGCTATATCATCGAGCGCGAACTCTTTGTGGACCTGTTCCACACCGAAGACCAGCGTGAAGGGGTCAACGCCTTCCTCGAGAAGCGCAAGGCCGAATGGAAGAACTGCTAAGCATCGGGAGCCCGAGCATGAGCTGTGTACTCTTTACCGAACACGCGACAAAGGATGGTCAGATCATCGGTGAGATCCGCCTTAATGCGGAAAAGTCACTGAACGCGCTGACACTGGAGATGATCGACCTGATCCAGCCTAAACTGGATGAGTGGCGTGATGATGCCAACGTGGTCGCGGTGCTGCTCGACAGCGCCGGTGACAAGGCGTTCTGTGCCGGTGGCGATATCGTCAACCTGTACAAATCCATGGTCGCCGGGGATACCGATTTCCCGGAGCAGTTCTTCACCCGCGAATACCGCCTCGATTACGCCCTGCATACCTATCCCAAGCCGATCATCTGCTGGGGCAGCGGCATTGTCATGGGTGGCGGCATGGGGCTGATGAACGGATGCAGCCATCGTGTGGTGACCGAAACCTCCCACCTGGCGATGCCGGAAGTGACCATCGGCCTTTATCCGGATGTGGGCGGCAGCTGGTTCCTCAACCGCATGCCGGGCGGTACGGGCCTGTTCCTCGGCTTGACCGGCAACCCGATCAACGCCGCCGATGCCCTGTTTCTGGGGCTGGCGGATCGTGCACTGACCGCGGATATGCGTGAAGGCATGCTGGAGCGGTTACAGAACGAGCACTGGGGCGAGGATGCCGGCGGTGTGGTCAGTCGAGTACTGCGTGAGCTGGAAGATGAATGTCGCGACACCTTCGTGAACATGGCGGCACCGATTCGTGCCCACGAGGCGCTGATCAGCGAAGTGACCGACCATGATACCGTCGAGGAGATGGTCGAAGCCTTGCTGGCGGTTGAGTCAGACGACAAGTGGGTTAAGCGGGCGCAGAAGGCGATCAGCCACGGCAGCCCGCTGTCGCTGAAGATGATCCATGAACAGCTACATCGTTGCCGCCATATGTCGCTGAAGGAAGTGTTCCAGCAGGAACTGATTCTGTCCGTGCAGTGCTGTCGTCACCGTGAACTTCAGGAAGGTGTGCGTGCGCTGCTGATCGACAAGGATGGCCAGCCGCAGTGGACCTTTGCTTCCGTTGAAGAGGTGGACCCGCAGTTCCTGGCCGGCATGTACAAATCGCCCTGGCAGGTGCATCCGCTGGCGGATCTCTGATCCTTAATCCTTAGCTGCGACGGGCCGGCAGGCCCGCCGCCAACCGAATAACAGAATAAGAACAAGGAATAGCATCATGGCAACAATCGCATTTATCGGTCTGGGCAACATGGGTGGGCCGATGGCCGCTAACCTGGCCAAGACTGGTCATACCGTAAAAGCCTTCGACCTTTCACCCAAGGCACTGGAAATTGCAGCTGAACAGGGTTGTCAGATCGCTGACAGTGCCCAGCATGCCGCGACCGGTGTTGATTTCGTCATCTCCATGCTGCCGGCCGGCAAGCACGTGGAAGGTCTCTATGTCAGTGGTGAGCAGCCGCTGTTCGATCTGGTCGATAAGCACACGCTGGTGATCGACTGCTCCACCATCGATGCCGAAACCGCGCGCCGTGTCGCCGCTGAGGGTGCTGACAAGGGCATCGGCTTTATCGATGCGCCGGTATCCGGTGGTGTTGGCGGAGCCCAGGCCGGTACGCTGACGTTCATCGTGGGTGGTTCCGCTGCCCAGTTCGAACAGGCCAAACCGGTACTGGAGAGCATGGGCAAGAACATCTTCCATGCCGGTGACCACGGCGCGGGTCAGATCGCCAAGGTATGCAACAACATGCTGCTGGGCATTCTGATGGCGGGTACCTGTGAAGCGCTGAACATGGGCATCAAGAATGGTCTTGATCCGGCGGTGCTGTCCGACATCATGAAGCAGAGCTCCGGCAACAACTGGGCGCTGCAGGTCTACAACCCGGTACCGGGTGTAATGGATGGTGTACCGGCTTCCCGTGACTACCAAGGCGGTTTCCAGGTTGACCTGATGTTCAAGGACCTGGGGCTGGCGATGGAAGTGAGCCAACAGAGTGCTGCCGCAACGCCTATGGGTTCTGCTGCGCGCGCACTGTTTAACCTGCACAAGTCTGCCGGTAACGGCGGCCTGGACTTCTCCAGTTTGATCAAGCTGTACCAGGACGCTGAATAAAACCGGCCGCAACAGCGCCGGACCTTGGGGCGGTACCCGAGGGTGCCGCCCACGTATAACAAGAATAAAACGAGGTGGAGCATGGATTACAACGAGCAATATCGGGCATCAATCGAGAGCCCGGAAGCGTACTGGGCCGAGCAAGCCAAAAACATCGCCTGGTACAAGGAACCGAAAAACATACTGACCACTACCGACTGGGGTACCCACAGCTGGTATGCCGACGGTGAGCTGAACACCTGTTATCTGGCCGTTGACCATCAGGTCGAGCAGGGCCGGGGTGCTCAGGTCGCGCTTTACTACGATTCTCCTGTTACCGACACCAAGGAAGCGATCACCTTCAGTGATCTAAAGGAACGTGTCAGCCGTTTCGCCGGTACGCTGCGCAATCTGGGCGTGGAAAAGGGTGATACCGTCGTTATCTATATGCCGATGATCCCTGAAGCCGCCGTGGCCATGTTGGCCTGTGCCCGCCTAGGTGCGGTGCATTCGGTGGTGTTTGGTGGCTTCGCGCCGAACGAGCTGGCGATCCGTATTGATGATGCCAAGCCGAAAGTGATCCTGACCGCATCCTGTGGTATCGAATTCGACAAGCAGATCGCTTACAAGCCGCTGGTCGACAAGGCGGTCGAGCTGGCGTCGCACACACCGCCGCATACGCTGGTGTGCCAGCGCCCGATGCTCAAGGCCGAGATGGACCCGTCCCGCGACCTGGACTGGTATCAGGCTCAGGAAGGTGTCGAACCGGCCGAGTGCGTACCGGTGAAAGGCTCGGACCCGCTGTATATCCTGTACACCTCCGGCACCACCGGCCAGCCCAAGGGCATCGTGCGAGATAACGGCGGCTATGCCGTTGCATTGCGTTACGCACTGAACAACGTCTACGGCATGGAAGCGGGCGATGTCTGGTGGGGCGCGTCCGATATCGGCTGGGTCGTGGGCCACTCCTTTATTGTCTATGGCCCGCTGATGGGTGGCTGCAGCGCCATCTTCTACGAAGGCAAGCCGATCAAGACGCCGGATGCCGGTGCCTTCTGGCGCATCATCGAGGAGTACAAAGTCAACTCCATGTTCTGTGCGCCAACTGCTTTCCGTGCCGTGCGCAAGGAAGACGCCGAAGGCGCACTGGCCAAGAAATACGACCTGAGCAGCCTGCGCTGGATCTTCGTCGCCGGTGAGAAGCTGGACTCTTCCACCTATCACTGGCTGCATGATCTGCTTAAGGTACCAGTGGTCGACCACTGGTGGCAGACCGAGACCGGCTGGCCTGTGACGGCGCCGATGATGGGCTGGGATAACCCGTCGGAGCCACGTCTGGGGTCTACCAACAAGCCGATCCCCGGTTATGACATCCAGGTGCTGGATGGCGATGGCGAACCGGTTGCGGCGGGTGAGGCCGGCAACATCTGCATCAAGCTGCCGTTGCCGCCGGGTGTGGCCTGGAGCATCTGGAACAACAACGACCGCTTTGTCAGTTCCTATCTGACCGCGTTCCCGGGTTACTACCACACCGGTGATGGCGGCTTTAAGGATGAGGACAACTACGTCTACATCACAGGTCGCACCGACGATGTGATCAATGTCTCCGGGCACCGCCTCTCCACCGGTGAGATGGAAGAGGTGGTGTCGGCCCATGCGGCGGTGGCCGAATGTGCCGTGATCGGTATCGCCGACTCGCTGAAAGGCCAGGTGCCGGTCGGGTTGATCGTGCTCAAGGCCGGTGTCGAGATCGAAGAGGCTCAACTGGAGCAGGAACTGGTCGCCAGGGTGCGTGAACAGGTGGGAGCCCTGGCCTGCTTCCGTCGCGCCGTTGTGGTTCAGCGTTTGCCCAAGACGCGCTCCGGCAAGATTTTGCGTGCCATCCTGCGCAAGATCGCGGCCAGCGAGGAGTACAAGATGCCATCCACCATCGATGATGAGAGTATCCTGCCCGAGATCGAAGAGAAGATCCGTGAGGTAGGTGTCGCCTGATCCATTCGGGGGAGATTGCTCCCCCGTCTATCCGTTGTCTTTCGTTGTAGCAAAACCCTTCCTTGGAAGGTCTCTCGGACTTGAGGGAAGCAATTCCCTCTTTTTTGTTGTGCGTTCGGGCCCGGTGGAGCCGGGCAGGGGATTAACGGAAACGGGCAATCTCGTGGCAGGTATCCTCATCCGGATTGTGGTGCAGCAATTCAACCCGGTACAGCTTGCCAGTCAGGCGTTCCAGAGACTTTTCGATCAGGCCAAAGCCGAAAAAGCAGATCGAGCGCTGTCCTACCGGCGATGATTCAACCTTGCCCAGGTGGTTGAACTCGCACCCCTTGATGAAAATTTTGACACTCTCGTCTTCCGGTTCGAGCTGAACTTTCTCAAAAGTGCCGATATTGCTCAGTGCCTCACTCAGCAGCGTGCAAGCCTCTTCCGTTGCCAGGTTTTGCGGCCAGTCGGGCCAGAGTTCGAGGCTGCTGTGCGTGCCCATGTCGCGCATGGTGGCATGAGCTCCCATACGGCCCAGCATGTCGGACAGTCCGGTTGAAATACGGGCGAGAATAATATTCCTTGGATCGACGGTCATCATGCGACTCCTTGCATTGGTGGGGATCCGTTTTCCGGTGGTAAAGCCGGATTGATGTGCCTACGCTAGCTTCTTCCCATCACAACGACAATTCGAAAAACGTCTTTCTTTTGAGTTAGTTGACCAAATACTGATCTGGCTCGCTCTCAGACTCTCATGACCACGCGCAGAATCAGGCTGGTTCTTGGCGATGGCTGAAGGCACAATAGGCAGTGAGCAGAGCAATTCCGATCTGCGTCCATTGAGGAGGGCATTTCATGAGCCAGACAACACCCCATCCCAAATTTATCGAGGCCATGCGTCAGCTGTCGGCGATGAGCGAAGAGGAACGGCTATCGGAAGAGAACAAGGAGCTGTTTGAACAGGCGATGAACTATGCCCCACTGGATATTCAGCCTGCTTTAATGGCAATTCGTAAAAAATACGAGGAACCTTTGCACTGATCATCGCCTTTTTTCGGAGAATCTGGTCGGATGTCGTTCATCCGGTCACCCCCTGACCCATGACCACATCTTCATCCCTTGCACCTGCGTCTCCCTTGCCCTCTGTTCTTGTTGGCCCCATTCTGCGCCGGATAACCGTTGACGAAGTGACCCTCTGGTGCCTGACCACCGAGCCTCTGAATTTCGCTCTCTGTTTGCAGTCCTCCGGAACCACTCAGCTGGAGCGCCCTGTGACTGAAGCCGAGTGCTGGTCCCTGCAGGTGGGTGAGCGGGCCTGGGTGCATCTGTTGCATCTGTGTCTGGATGAACCTCTGCCGACCGGTGTGCGGATTGAATATGACCTGCGCATTCGGCATGAGCAGGCCGCCATCTGGCGCTCGATCACCGACTGGGGAGCCGACCTGCTCTATCCGGGCGAAGCCCTGCCCGGTTTCGTGATCCAGCCACAGCTCAAGTCGATGTTGCATGGTTCCTGTCGCAAGCCGCATCATCCCTCAAAGGATGGTTTGGCACGTGCCGATGCCTGGGTTGAGCAGCATCTGGAGTCACCGGCGGACCTGCCGGCGGTGTTAATGCTCAGTGGCGATCAGCTCTATGCCGATGATGTGGCAGGCCCCATGCTGCGGGCGGCGCATCATCTCAGTGACCGTTTGGGGCTCTGGGATGAAACGCTGCAGGGGGGCTGCGTCGCCAGCGGCACTGAACTGCGCAGCAGTCCATACTGTTACTATCAGCGCGAGCAGCTGCTGCCCAGGGACCCGTTGAGTCAGAATGTCAGGGAGCGCTTTTTTGCCGGCGTGCGCAAACCGATCTTCACCAGTGATTCGGCGCATAACCATCTGATGACCTTTGCCGAAGTGATCGCCAGTTATTGCCTGGTCTGGTCGCCCCTGTCATGGCAAGGCATTGAGCTGACGCCTCCACCTCTGTCTGCGCGTCATGCAGCGCTGTATGACGATGAACTGGATGCAGTGCTGGGCTTCAAGGCCCAGCTGGCACAGGTACGCCGGGTGATGGCGCACCTGCCCACTTATATGATTTTTGATGACCATGACGTCACCGATGACTGGAACCTCTCGGCGACCTGGGAGATGTCCGCCTACGGCCATCCCTTCTCGCGCCAGATCATCGGCAACGCGATGATCGGCTACCTGCTCTGCCAGGGCAGTGGTAATGCACCGCGCAAGATCCGCAAGCATCTGGGCGAATACGTGGAGCGTTGGCTGGATACGCGCCGTGAGGAGGACCACGGGACGCTGATCAGTGAGCTGTTTGCCTTTCAGCGCTGGGATTATCTGATACCGGTCGATCCGGGCGTACTGGTGCTGGACACCCGCACCCGTCGCTGGCGTGCCGAGCGCAACCTGGGCAGCCCATCCGGTCTTATGGACTGGGAGGCACTGACAGAACTGCAGCAGCATTTGCTGGATCGCAAGGCGGTCATCCTGGTGTCGCCGGCGCCGATTTTTGGCGTCAAGCTGATTGAAGCCATTCAGAAAATGTTCACCACCTTCGGCCAGCCGCTGATGGTGGATGCTGAAAACTGGATGGCACATCCGGGCGCGGCCAATGTCATTCTCAACATCTTTCGCCATACCCGCACCCCGGAGCACTTTGTCATCCTGTCCGGAGATGTGCATTACTCCTTTGTGTACGATATCGAGATTCGTTTCCGCAAGGGCGGCCCCAAAATCTGGCAGATCACCAGCAGTGGCCTGAAGAACGAGTTCCCGCACCGCCTGCTGAAAATATTCGACCGACTCAACCGCTGGCTTTACGCGCCGTCTTCACCACTGAACTGGTTTACCCGTCGCCGTTTGATGAAGGTCTCTCCACGCAAGCCCGAAGGCGCGGCGGAAGGCTGTCGTCTGGTCAACAATGCCGGCATAGGGCTGGTGTCTTTTGCCGCCAGTGGTGAACCGGAAGAGGTGTGGCAGCTGGGGGCCGATGGGCGTGATATCCGTTTTGACCTCAGTGATGAAGAGGAGCATTGGGGCTGACCCGAGGCTGACGTATAATCCGCCGCCGAAATCCCCCCACTTTTGATTCAGTTGCGGAGACACCCTTGTCATGAAGTACTACTGGAATCGTCTGCAGGCACGGTTGGAGCATCTGC
The DNA here is from genome assembly GCA_963676805.2 of uncultured Marinobacterium sp. Lineage (GTDB taxonomy): Bacteria > Pseudomonadota > Gammaproteobacteria > Pseudomonadales > Balneatricaceae > Marinobacterium. The sequence goes on from CAXXYA010000002.1 coordinate 682,799, forward strand.
GTGCCAACAAGGTATTCGAAGCGTTCGTAATCGGCGTGATCATCGCCTCGGCGCTGCTGATTGGTGCCAAAACCTATGAGGAGTCCTCACAATTCGATCAGCTGCTGGTCTGGCTCGATACCGCGGTGACGCTGTTCTTCCTGTTCGAGATTCTGGTGCGCATGGCGGCTGAAAAACGGCTGCTGAACTTCTTCCGCAGCGGCTGGAACCTGTTCGACTTCATTATCGTTGTGGCCAGCCTGGTGCCGATCAACGACTCGGAAATGGTGCTGGTTGCACGGTTGTTGCGTGTTTTCCGCGTACTGCGACTGGTGTCCCTGATCCCCGAGTTACGTGTGCTGCTGGCAGCACTGGTCAAATCGATTCCGCGCATGGGCTATGTGGCCCTGCTGATGTTCATCATCTTCTATATCTATGCGGCGATCGGCAGCTTCATGTTCAATGCGATTGACCCGGTGCTCTGGGGCAATATCAGTATCGCCATGCTGACCCTGTTTCGTGTCGCCACCTTCGAGGACTGGACCGATGTGATGTACGACACCATGGAGGTCTATCCCTACAGTTGGCTGTTTTTCCTCACCTTCATCTTCCTGACCGCGTTCGTGTTTCTGAACATGATGATCGGTATCGTGCTGGACGTGATGCAGAAGGAAAGTGCTGCCGAACAGCTGGAATCGGGGCAGGGCGAAGCGGCGGAGGTGCACTGGATGCGTGAGCAGATGGTGTTGATGGCAGGTCAGCTGGACCGCATTGAGCGTCAATTGGAGCAGCAGAGGGGACGGCAATAATGAGCCAGCAGAGCAGCCCGATTCAACGTTATCGTCAGGCCTTGCAGGATGGATTTGTCAGCGACCCGGCGCAGGCACATGCCGTGGGCCTGCTGCAAACGTGCTTCGAGGCGCTGCAACAGGGGCGGCGCGATGTGGCGGGTCTCTATATGTGGGGACGGGTGGGGCGTGGCAAGACCTGGCTGATGGATCTGTTTCAGTCCGACCTGACCTGTGCCTCTCGGCGGCAACACTATCACCACTTCATGCGTGACATCCATCAGCGGCTCTTTCGTCTGAACGGAACGCCAGACCCGCTGACCGTTGTGGCCAGGGAGCTGGCGTCCGAAGTGAAGGTACTCTGTCTGGACGAATTCTTCGTCAACGATATTGGCGATGCGGTAGTGCTGGGAGGGCTGGTACAACGGTTGTTCGATCAGGGTGTAGTGCTGGTGCTGACCTCCAACCAGCCACCGGACCAGCTCTATTCGCAAGGGCATAACCGCGAGCGGCTGCAGCCTGCCATAGCGGCGATCCAGGCGCGCATGCAAGTGGTGGCCCTGGATGGTGAGCAGGACCATCGACTGCACCCGGGCAAGGTGCAAAGGCGTTACTGGCAGACAAATGGCGCGGACTCGCCACTGGATGAACTGTTCAGAGCCCAGCGAAAGGGCGCGAGCAGGACTGGCTCGATTCGATTGAATAACCGGCAGGTGGATACTCTGGCGTACGACGATCATCAGATCTGGTGTACCTATGACCAGCTGTGCGAAGCGCCCCTGGCGGCCGGTGAATATATCGAACTCTGTGACCGCTTTGGTCATGTGCTGCTGACAGCTGTCCCGGTACTGACCTGCCAGGAACACCTGAAGGATATCGCGAGGGGAACCGAGGATGCCGCTCGGCAGGTTGCAGCCGGTGATCGCCGGCTGCCAAAACTCACCGCCAGGGATAACGGTGTCCGCCGTTTTATTGCACTGGTGGATGAATGTTACGACCGTGGTGTGCCGCTGTGGATCGAAGCGGAAGTCGCCATGGAGGCGCTCTATCCCGAGGGACACCTCAGTTTTGCTTTCCGGCGGACGCTGAGCCGACTGCGGGAAATGCAGTTTGAGCGATTCACCAAAAGGTGATGAGTGTGTGTGGGTTCAGTTCCAAACAATGACGGTTGGCTGTACAGCCAGGGAGTGAATAGTGATGTTGAGATTATTGGGAAATATCATCTGGTTTCTATTGGGCGGTCTGGTAATGGGGCTGGCCTGGTGGTTCTTTGGCCTGCTGGCGCTGATAACCATTGTTGGCATCCCCTGGGCGCGCTCCTGTTTCGTACTGGGCAGCTTCTCCTTCTTTCCCTTTGGCAAGGAAGCGGTTAACCGTCGTGACCTGACCGGTCAGGATGATATCGGTACCGGTGCTTTGGGTCTGCTCGGCAATATCATCTGGTTTGTTTTCGCAGGGGTCTGGCTGGCCATTGGGCATTTGATGTCGGCGGTGGCCTGCTTCATCACCATTATCGGCATTCCCTTCGGCATTCAGCACCTCAAGCTGGCGATTATCGCCCTGGCCCCGGTGGGGCAGACGGTGGTGGACAGTGATCGGCAGCGTTGGGTGGATTAAAGCGGACGAAGCACAGCGCTGGAAGCCCACTGGGTCGGTGTTGCCAAAGCACAGCCAAGCCGGTTCATGTCCAAAACCCGGTTGCATGAGTGCGATGACGATCGCTGTTGTGGCGTCCGTGATGCCATCGATAGTTGCGCAAGGCAGCGTCAGGGTGTTGTGGTGCAGCGGCGTGAGAGTAAAAAATGGCTGCCTTCCGTAAGGCAGCCTGTAAAGAGGTGGATAGCGTTCTGGCTGTCAGCGGAATCGACCAATTTCTTCGCAGGCGTCCTGTTCGGCATCGTGATGCAGCAGCTCAACGCGGTATTGACTGCCGGTCAGGCGCTCCAGTGATTTCTCGATCAGGCCGAAGCCGAAAAAGCAGATGGAACGCTCACCGACCGGGCTGCCTTCTATTTTGCCCAAATGGTTGAACTCACACCCCTTGATGTTGATGCGAATGTTTTCACCGTTCGGAGTCAGGCTGACGCTAGCGAAGGTTCCGATATGACTGAGCGCATCGCTCAGTAGAGTGCAGGCTTCATTCACATCCAGGTCGGTGGGCCATTCCGGCCAGAGTTCGTGGCTGCTGTGGCTTCCCATGTCTCGCATGGTGGCATGGGCACCCATCTGCCCGAGCATGTCGGACAAGCCGGTTGAAATGCGTGCAAGGATAATATTGCGGGGGTCAACGGACATCTAGCATCTCCTTTGCCAGTTTTTACTTAATTAGCTTTGGCTAATGATATGACCCTAACACTTCCCCGCTCCAGCTCCAACTGAAAGCAACAAGATCCTGCCGCGTGTTGCGAAGTGATCGGTTGTGCACGGGAACGGGCTTTATTTCGACTGGAGCTGTCGCGGTTTTGGCATTAGGCTCAGGGCAGGATTTCCGAAAACTACACAGGATGTCACCATGACCTTGCCACTGTTTGCTGCTGCGACGCCGATTACCGACCAGGTGCTGAACACCATTGCCCATATGCCCACAGCCAGTTTGCCGGTATTGCTGGATGATGCCTTTGCTCAGCGCCTGAGCGATGCTGACTTCATGCGCATTGCGGTGTTGCTGGCGCAGAAGAGTTACGACGAGGGTGGTTGCCCGATCGGGGCCGTAATCATTGATAATGTCAGTCGCCGGGTTCTGGGCAAGGGGCACAATACGCTGGTGCAGGAAAGCCACCCGTATAACCATGGCGAAACTTCGGCGATTCGTGATGCCGGTCGAGTGGATTTCAGCAACACGACACTGTTTACGTCGCTCAGTCCCTGTCAGGTGTGTGCAACGCTGCTCTACATGCGTGGTTTTAACCGAGTGGTTGTGGGTGATGTCACCAGTGCATCGGGAACTGAAGAGTTACTGCGCAGCCAGGGGGTACAGGTAGACATACTGGAGGATCGGCTGGGAGTGGAGCTGTATGCGCGTTTCCGCCATGAGCAGCCGTCGCTGGAGCTGGAGGACTGGCAGGGTGTGGCGGCGGTGACGACGCAAGGTGCGGTTTGATCACCGCGGGTTCGGGCGAACCTGGGTCCCTGAGCATAGAGGGGCAGGTAATGCGCCTAGTGCCAGGGCCGATATCCCGGGTGTAGCCAGGCAGAACAGTATACCGAAAAGCAAAACGGACCCCTGGGGGTCCGTTTGAGATTGCCGAACTAATCAGCTGATCAGAGTGCGCTGAAACCGTAGTTGGCGATCAGGCGCAGTTCGTCGATATCCTGGCCTTCGTCGCTTTCAACGTGAGCAACGCGAGCGCGCAGGGACAGACCTTCAAAAGTACCGCCCTGGAACACATACTTGGCTTCCAGGTCGGTTTCGCTTTCTTCCAGGTCGTCACCAGCGGTGCCGTCGATATCCCAGCCTTCAGTGTGGCGAGCCATCAGGCTCAGGCCCGGTACAGCCGCGACGTTGTAGTCGGCACGTACCTGCAGAGACTCTTCGTCAGCACTGTTGAAGTCCAGAATCTGCACAGAGTTCCAGACCATCAGCACGTTGTTGTCGTTGTTGAAACCGTCCCAGCTGTAGTCGTAGCCATCGTCGCCACCTACTTTCTGGTAGGACAGGGTCAGTGCCAGATCGCCGGTGGTGTAGCGGCCGGCCAGGTTGAACAGGTTGGAATCGTAGTCGCTACCGTACAGGTCTCCATCATCGGAACCATCATAGTAGTAGGCATCGATCAGGACGCTGTCGCCGTTGGCCAGTGCGATCGGATAGGAGGCGTTCAGGTAGGTCTGACGCAGGTAATCGTCAGCGACACCGTGAGCAGCGTGTACGCTCAGACCGTTCTCGAAGGTGTAGCCACCGCCGACCAGGTAGATGTCATAGTCTTCGCCGTTGGCGGCTTTGTATTCATTGAACTTGGTGCCGGACATGCTGACGGCACGGTCGCTGTAGATGGCGTACAGGTCGGCACCCGCGATGTTGGTGTCCAGGGTGATTGCCTGGGTGGAGCTCGGAGTGGAGCGAGCGTCGTCATCCTGCAGCAGCGGAGTTGCCATAACCATGCGACCTGCGCGAAGTTCGGTGTTCTCGCCCAGTTTCAGTTTCAGGTAGGCCTGGCCCAGCTTGGCGTAGCTGTCGGTGTCATTGCCGTCAGCCTTCAGCATGTTGATAGCTTCGTCAGCCTTGCGACCATCCAGTTTCAGCGCGCCGAAAACGGAAGCGTCGAAACCGATAACGTCGTTGTAGTAAGGAGAAACGTAGTCAACGCGAACGGCCTGAGATGCACCGATGCGGTCTTCAGCACCGCTACGGAAGTCGCGGTTGAAGTACAGGGTACGCAGGTTGATGTTCAGGCTGGGTTCGTTGGCGGCGAAGGCAGTCGGTGCAGCAGCCAGGGTGCTGGCCGCGATGGCCAGTGCCAGAGGTGCTTTGTACAGCGATTTCATTAAACAGCTCCAGATTGATCTGCTTTCAATCAGCAGATTCATATTGTGCATTTTGCGAGATGCTTGTAACGGCGCGCATTGTAATAAAAGCATAATCGATCCACAAACTTCAATTCATCAACCTGCAACGCTATTGTGGGTGTTGTTTATCTGTACGCGGTAAAGCCTTTATAATTCCGCTTTTTTCGTGTTCTGCAGGGCGGGCGTGTGAAAACAGCACTTCGTCAGTCGGGCATTTTGCTATGGGTGCTCGTCTCCTTCCTTGCAATGGATCTGCTGCTCGTACGGGATATCAGCTGGACGCTGGAAAACATCCGGGGCAAACGCTTCTGGGTTAATTTCGCATTGAGTGCCTTCGTGCTTTGGGTGCTACTGTTCAATCTGCGTGGCTGCCGTGAGCGCCATCCCGGGGTGGCACTGGGAATCGTGGTGGCCTGCGCAGCGGCCTATTTTGCCCAGAGTGCCTATTTCGGCATCTATCGTAAATTTGTCACGGTATTTGACTTCCGATTTTTCGTCGCTGACCCGATGATGACAATGGAGTTATGGCTGGCGCACGGTGAAAAGCTTCGTCCGGTGATTGTTGCGCTGCTGGCAGGCGTCATGTTCTGGCGGGCAATGTGTCTTCCGGCTTCACCACGCCGCTGGCTGCGCTGGACCAAGGGCGGAGCAGGGGCGGCCATCTTTCTGCTGGTTACGCTGAACTGGTACGGAACGCCCCATTTCCAGTTGGCGCCTATTGCCTATGCGGGGAATCTGCTGGGCGCGATTGAATTCAATTACAATCGGGAAGATTATCCGCCAAAGCCCGTGTTGAATGATCGCCAGACGGCAGCGGCGGGTGCTCCCTCAATGGTCATGGTGATCGGTGAGTCACTCAACGTGGGTCATATGCAGATCTACGGCTATCCGCGTGAAACGACGCCCAGGCTGATGCGCCTGGAGCAAAATGGTCAGGTGGTTGCGCTGAGAAACGCGGTCAGCATTGGCCCTCGAACCCTCTGTTCGGTCCCTTACATGATGACCGGCCTGCAGGGTATTGACCCACATGGGGTTATCTACAGTGCGCCAACGATTTTCAATTACGCCAAAAGCGCGGGTTACAACACGGCCTTGATTACGGCACAGGATTTTCAGTGGCGTAACGTGGATAAAATATTTATTGATCAGGATATGGACCACTTTGAACAGGGTGTCAATTTCAGCCCTGATGTCAGTGTTTCTGTAGGTGCAGATGACCTGGTTGTGCTGGAACAGGGAATCAAGCCCTGGTTGCAGTATCAGCGGGGCAAGGATGGGCCCTTTATGCTGGTGGTGCAGATGAGCGGCAGCCATACCCCGTTTTCGCATCAGGTGCCGGCGAACATGAAGCAGTTTCTGCCCGAGGAGAGCCCGAACAGCGTCAACGCCTACGATAATACGGTGTGGTATACCGATCGGGTGTTGAATGAACTGTTCAGGGTGGTGCGAGCCCAGTCCCCGGATGCCTGGATATTTTATTCGTCGGATCATGGTGAGCATGTGACCGGCAAGGGGGGCGCTTTTCATGGCGACTTCATGGATGAAGTGACCCATAATGCGCTGCTGGTCTTTCCGCCCCTGGAGATGCTCGAAACCATTCGTGGACAGGAGCTCGCACCCGTATCTCAGGCCGATATTTTTGCCACCATGCTTGAACTGATGCAGGTGGAGCCGGTCACTCAGATTGATGGTTTGAGCCTGTTGCAGCCGATTCCCGAAGATCGTATGCGGGTTGTGACCGCTTTCATGAAAACATTGCACAATGATCCGAGGGCGGCGCTGATTTTCCCTGATCGAAGTCTGTATGAGGTGGATTTCAAACGTCGCAGCGTGCGTCTTTCCGATGGTAAAACGGTGATACCATACGTCGAGCTCGATACCGAATACCGTGCCATTTTTGACCGTCGCCTTAAGCGGCCAGAGGAAGTAGAGTGATAGTAACGAAAACGACCGGATTGGCCCGGTTCTACCATGCAACACGTTACTCGATCAAAGGGATCAGAGCGGCCTACCGCACCGAGCCCGCCTTTCGTTATGAAAGCTGGGCTGCCCTGGCCATGTTGCCCGCGGCCTTTTGGGTTGCTCAGTCTGGGCTGCAACTGGGGCTGCTGATCAGTACCTTGCTGTTTGTACTGATCATGGAGCTGATCAATACCGCGATCGAAGCCGTGGTCGACCGTGCCGGTACTGAATTCAACACTCTGGCAGGCCTTGCCAAGGACCTGGGCTCGGCCGCCGTGCTTTTTTCGTTGTTCATTACCGCGCTGGTCTGGGGCGGAATTCTGTACGACAACTTCTTTTCCGGCTGAGACAGGCGTGGTGGCATGGTCGCCGCCCCTGCTGACAGGCTATAATTCGCTTCTTTTTACTCAACCACAACAGGACCGAGTACAGGAAATCATGACTGTTCGTACCCGTGTAGCGCCGTCTCCCACCGGTGATCCGCATGTCGGCACCGCCTACATTGCACTGTTCAACCTCGCATTTGCCCGCCAGCATGGTGGTCAGTTCATTCTGCGTATCGAGGATACCGATCAGACCCGCAGCACCGATGAATCGGAACAGGCGATTCTGGATTCCCTGCGCTGGCTGGGCCTGGAGTGGGACGAAGGGCCGGATGTCGGGGGGGACTATGGTCCTTATCGCCAGAGCGAACGCAAGGATATGTATAAGGACTTTGCCATGCGCCTGGTGGAAGAGGGCACGGCATTCCTGTGCTTCCGTACCGCTGAAGAACTGGATGAGCTGCGCGAGACTCGTCGCGTCGAAGGCAAGCATACGGCCCTGAAGCAGAGTGACCTGGAACTGCCGCAGGCTGAAATCGAACGTCGCATGGCGGCAGGCATGCCCTATGTCGTGCGCATGAAGGTGCCTGAAGAGGGCGTCTGCGTCATCGATGACATGCTGCGCGGCCCGATCGAGCTGGACTGGGGGCAGGTTGATGCCCAGATCCTGCTGAAGTCCGATGGCATGCCGACCTACCACTTGGCCAACGTGGTCGACGACCATCTGATGAAGATCACCCACGTGATTCGTGGCGAAGAGTGGATCAACTCGGCACCCAAGCACAAGCTGCTGTATCAGTACTTCGGCTGGGACATGCCGCAGCTGTGCCACATGCCGCTGCTGCGTAACCCGGACAAGTCCAAGCTGTCCAAGCGCAAGAACCCGACCAGTATCCTGTACTACCAGCGCATGGGCTACCTGCCGGAAGCGCTGCTGAACTACCTGGGTCGCATGGGCTGGTCGATGCCGGATGAGCGCGAGAAGTTCAACCGTGACGAGATGTTCGCGAACTTCGACATTAAGCGTGTCTCTCTGGGGGGGCCCGTGTTTGACCAGGAAAAACTGAGCTGGCTGAACGGTCTGTGGATCCGTGAAGAGCTGTCACCGGAGCAGTTCGCGGCGCAGATGCAGAAGTGGGCGCTGAACCCTGAATACCTGATGCAGATCGTACCGCTGATCCAGCCGCGAGTGGAGAAGTTCTCCGATGTGGCTCCGCTGGCCGGATTCTTCCTCAGTGGCATGCTGTCGATCAGTGAAGCAGATTTTGAACACAAGAAACTGGAACTGGACGAAATTCGTCGCATCCTCCAGTTCAGCGTCTGGCATATGGATCAGCAGCGCCACTGGGATCGCGATTCGCTGTTTGCCGAGCTGAAAGGGCTGGCCGATGGAATGGAGATCAAGATCCGCGATTTCCTGTTCCCGCTGTTCGTCGCGATCGCCGGTACCTCGCAGAGTGTTTCCGTCGTAGATGCAATGGCGATCCTGGGCGCGGATATGACCCGTGCTCGCCTGCGCCATGCGCTGGAAGTAGTCGGCTCGCCGTCGAAGAAAGAGACCAAGCGTCTGGAGAAGGAGTATCGTGCGCTAACCGCATGATTCGTCAGAACATTTCTTGTAAGAAATCTGCAAAAAGTGTTTGACAGCACAGGATGGGGCCATTAATATACGCCCCGTCCTGTGACGAAGGGGCCTTAGCTCAGCTGGGAGAGCGCAACACTGGCAGTGTTGAGGTCAGCGGTTCGATCCCGCTAGGCTCCACCAAAACCCGTCACCGACCACTGCGTCCCATTCGTCTAGTGGCCTAGGACACCGCCCTTTCACGGCGGTAACAGGGGTTCGAACCCCCTATGGGACGCCATCCCTTTCAGGTTTTTCCTGACACGTGGGGCCTTAGCTCAGCTGGGAGAGCGCAACACTGGCAGTGTTGAGGTCAGCGGTTCGATCCCGCTAGGCTCCACCAATTCCTTCTGTTTTCTGAATCCTCTCTCTATCGTGCTGGCTGATTAAGCTTTTGCTTGGCCCTTACCTCTGTCTGTTTCCTGTTCCTATACTTCCTGTTGCCTTATCTGATGCAAATCCTGCTGTCGAGTCAGGGGTTTGTCGGAATCCGCTTGATCTTCGCTTATGATGCAAGCATCGTTTGATCTGTCATGCAGCAGTCTTGACTGAATGTTCGTATCGAGCAGTCGGTTCAGATTGGCGTTCTATCAATCAGGAGGTGCAGGGATGTCTGTCGTTGAGCATGTGGCAGCCAACCACCATGGACGTGACTTTGTCGTCGGTGACATTCACGGCTGGCGCAAACCCTTGCAGGCGGAACTGGATGCGCTCTGCTTTGATCCGGCGGTGGATCGCCTGTTTTCGGTGGGAGATCTGATCAATCGGGGGCCGGATTCGGTCGCCTGTCTGGAGTTGACGCGTGAACCCTGGTTTTATGCCGTGCGGGGTAATCATGAGCAGATCCTGTTCAACTGGCTGTCGGACCCTGCCAATGTTGATGTAGAGGCCTGGATGTCCTATGGCGGGCGCTCCTGGCTGGGACAGGGGCCCGAGCATTTCTTTGCCCGGCACCCCGAGGTCAGGCAGCTTGCGGAGTCGTTAGCGGCGTCGATGCCCTGGGTCATCGAGTTGAGCCTGGCGGACGGACGTAAACTGGCAATCTCCCATAGCACGCTTCCCGATGCGAACTGGCTGGATCTCCAGTTGAGGCTCCCGTACGAGGAGGCGTTGCGCGACGCCATCCTGTGGGAGCGGCCGGTCAAGTCAGCGGGTTTCGCTCGCACCATCGAAGGGATCGATCTGTGCGTGCATGGTCATGTGATCGTGCCGGGCATCCTCCGGCGCGGCAACGGGGTCTATATCGATACCGGGGCTGCCCTGTTTGACCGTCGCTATAAGGCCAGTGAGCAGGTTCCCCATCCTTGCATCACGGCGCTGCCGGTGGATGAGTTGTTTCGAATCCCGGAAGGGGATTATGCCTTGCCCGCCTGAAAAGAGGATATGGCCTGCTGCGGCTGATTCAGCACTGCATACCGGCCTGTGCTCCCCATCCTGTTCTGACCTTAACAAACGCGCTCGGCGCTGCTGCGTGAGCCAGAACCCGCCGCGTCCAGGCAGCTGTCACTCGCGAGCGGATGCCTCGGCTTGCGGACAAAACCTTCCTCCCGTTTTCTCTTGTAAACGCGCTGTCGCAGCGTGTGCCTCGCTGTTCGTCTTGATGTCTCGCTTGATCCTCATGTTTCGGTTTCTGCGCCGTGTCGATTCCTGCCGCTGGACTAGAATGAAAAGACTTGAGATGGATCAAATTCATCAAGTGATACACTTATTGAAATTATTTTTTGAAATTATGTATCATTAATCGAAAGAGATGGTGTACATTTACCCTATCGCATACTGGTGGCCCTATCTTGTGGTGTAGCTGTCCAGGCCTGCATCCTGCTCATGGACCGGCATGGTCGGCGCGATACAAAAAATCACTCTGTCTTACAAGAATAAGTTACACAGTGCGAAAGAATGAAACATAAGATCGGAGAGCAGAACGATGACGTCCGAAGCAACAAATTTCATGCGCAAGATTGAAGCGGAAGAGAAGATCGAACCCAAGGACTGGATGCCGGAAGAGTATCGCAAGAACCTGATCCGTCAGATCTCTCAGCACGCCCACTCTGAAGTGATCGGTATGCAGCCGGAGGGTAACTGGATCACCCGTGCACCGTCCCTGCGTCGCAAGGCGGTTCTGCTGTCCAAGGTTCAGGACGAAGCCGGCCACGGTCTCTACCTGTACTCCGCAGCCGAGACGCTGGGTATCTCGCGTTCCGAAATGATCGAGCAGCTGCAGACCGGCAAAGCCAAGTATTCTTCCATCTTCAACTACCCGACTCTGACCTGGGCGGATGTAGCGGCTATCGGCTGGCTGGTGGACGGCGCGGCCATCGTTAACCAGGTATCACTGCAGCGCACCTCCTACGGTCCATACTCTCGCGGCATGATCCGTATCTGTAAGGAAGAGAGCTTCCATCAGCGTCAGGGATATGAAGCCATGCTGGCACTGGCTAAGGGTTCACCGGAGCAGAAAGCGATGGCTCAGGATGCACTGAACCGTTTCTACTGGCCGGCGCTGATGATGTTCGGTCCGCACGACTCCGCCTCAGCCCACTCGCAGAAGTCCATGGAGTGGAAGATCAAGCGTGAAACCAATGACGACCTGCGGCAGAAATTCGTTGACCAGACCGTCAAGCAGATCGAAGTGCTGGGTCTGGAACATCCGGACAAGAACCTGCAGTGGAATGAAGAACGTGGTCACTATGACAGCAGCGACCTGAACTGGGATGAGTTCTGGAGCGTGATCAACGGTAACGGCCACTGCAACCGTCAACGTATTGAGCACCATATCGCCGCTCATGACGAGGGTGAATGGGTGCGTGACGCCATTGCGGCATACAACGAAAAGAAACGCGCTAAAAAAGCGCAGAATGCGGCGTAAGAGGGTAACTGAGATGACAAAGCCAACTGAAAAACTGGAACTGTTTGAAGTGTTTGTGCGTTCCAAGCGCGGTCTGGATCACAAGCATGTCGGAAGCCTGCACGCCGAAGATCACGAACAGGCGCTGGAATACGCCCGTGACTGCTACACCCGCCGCAGTGAAGGCGTAAGCCTCTGGGTGGTCAAGTCCAGCGATATCTGTGCCTCCCAGGAAGATGATGCGGACTGCTTCTACGATCCGAATGATGACAAGCCGTATCGACATGCGACTTATTACGTCCTGCCCGAACCCGTCAACAATATGTAATCGGTGAGGAGAAATGTAATGAGTGATGCAATCAAAGCGGCAACGCTGGAATACACGACCCGTCTGGGTGATGACTCCGTCGTTCTGGGTCACCGTATCTCCGAATGGGTCAGCTACGGCCCGTTCCTGGAAGAAGATATCGCCTACGGCAACGTGGCGTTGGATTACATTGGTCGTGCCCGCATGTTCTACACCTATGCGGCTGAACTGGCCAATGACGGCCGTACTGAAGATGACTTCGCCTACATGCGCAGCGACCGCGAATACCGCAACCTGCTGCTGATGGAGATGCCGAAGGGTGACTTCGCCTACTCGCAGGTGCGCCAGCTGTTTGCCGATGTGTACTACACGGTAATGCTGCCGGAACTGCTGCAGTCAAAAGACGAGACCCTGGCTGCCATCGCCGCCAAGGCGATCAAGGAAACCAAGTACCACCTGCGTCGCAGCCGCGAATGGGTGATGCGCCTGGGGGACGGTACCGAAGAGAGCCACAAGCGGACGCAGAAAGCGGTCGATGCGCTCTGGGGTTACACCCATGAGCTGTTCGACATGGACGAAACCGAACAGCTGCTGGCTGACGCCGGTATCGGTGTCGATGTGTCCAAGCTGCACAGCGCATGGCACAAGCAGGTCAGCGAGATTCTGACCGATGCGACTCTGAACGTGCCGGATGACGGCTGGGCTGTGCGTGGTGGTCGTACCGGTTACCACACTGAGCATCTGGGTCACATGCTGACCGAGATGCAGATCGTGCATCGTTCTTACCCGGGTTGCCAGTGGTAAGCCTAAGCTGCCAGGGATAAATATCATGAATGAAATCTCACTGATGCCAGAAGAGCAGTACCGCCGGTTGCAGCAGCGTAACGCTGCCGAGGTGAAGGGACTCTGGGACCTGCTCGATCAAGTCATGGACCCTGAAGTACCGGTGCTGAGTATTTGGGATCTGGGGATCTTGCGTGATGTCGAGCGTGACGGTGATCGTATCGTGGTCACCATCACGCCGACCTACTCGGGTTGCCCGGCGATGAACACCATCACCGAGGATATTACCGAAGCGCTGAATGCGGCCGGTTATGACCAGATCGAGGTCAAAACCAGTCTGTCACCGGCCTGGAGCTCCGAGTGGATGTCGCCGGAGGGGCGTAGCAAGCTACGTAACTACGGTATCGCGCCGCCTGAAGACGCTGACCTGGACGAAGACGGCCTGACGCCGGACGCTCATGCGCAGTGCCCGCATTGTGGCTCACGCAATACCCGCAGAGTCAGTGAGTTTGGCTCCACCGCTTGCAAGGCACTGTTCCAGTGCAACGACTGCAATGAGCCTTTTGACTACTTCAAAAAAATATAAGGTGAAGCGATGTCTGACACCAATTTCTACACGCTGAAGATTGCCGATGTGCAGCCGGAGACCGATTCGGCCATCAGCGTGACCTTTGCCGTCCCGGAAGAGCTGGCCAAGAAGTTCAAGTTCATCCAGGGTCAGTTCCTGACGCTGCGTGCGATGATCGACGGTGAAGAAGTGCGTCGTTCCTATTCCATCTGTTCCGGTGTGACCGATGGTCACATGCGTGTCGGTATCAAGCGTGTCGATGGCGGCAAGTTCTCCAACTATGCCAACGACCACTTCAAGCCGGGCGTCGAAGTGGACGTCATGCCCCCGCAGGGCAGCTTCTACACCGAGCTGAACCCGAGCAATACCAAGAACTATATGTGCATCGCCGCCGGTTCCGGCATCACGCCGATGATCTCCATCATGAAGTCGGTGCTGGATATCGAACCGAACAGCAAGGTGACCCTGATTTACGGTAACCAGCGCTCCAACACTGTGATGTTCAAGGACGAACTGAACTTCGTCAAGAACCGTTACATGGACCGCTTCCAGTGGATCAACATCATGGACTACGAGGACCAGGGTGCCGAGCTGCTGAATGGCCGTATCGACAACAAGAAGGGCTATGCGCTGCAGAAGGCGGGCCTGATCGATATCAAGAACACCGATGAAGCCTTCATCTGTGGTCCTGAAGCGATGATGACCGAAGTGTCCCGCGGTTTCCGCATGGAAGGCCTGAGCGATGACCAGATTCACTATGAACTGTTCGCCAGCTCTTCAGCTGATGCCAAGGCAACCCTGGAAAAAGCCCAGGCGCGTGTGGCTCAGTACGGCGAAGAGAAGATGAGCAAGGTGACCGTTGTGGCCGATGGCCGCTCCGTCATGTTCGACCTGGCTACGGTGGGTCAGAACATTCTGGATGCCGGTATCGAGGTGGGTATGGACCTGCCGTACTCCTGTAAGGGCGGTGTCTGCTCTACCTGCAAGTGCAAGCTGGTGAAGGGCAAGGTGGAGATGGATATCTCTCACGGCCTGGAGCCGCATGAAATCGAAGCCGGTTACGTGCTCAGCTGTCAGGCGCACCCGATCACGGATGAGGTGGTACTGGACTTCGATCAGCGCAACTGATAAGAGCTGCGTGGATCTGTCAAAAAAGCCCTGCAATTGCAGGGCTTTTTGTTTTCGTGATTCGATGGCTTACTCGGCGGCATCACTGGCGGATTCAGGCGCAATGACGCTGATCTTGTTGATCACCACGGGGGTGGTCGGTACATCCCGGTAACGGCCGCTGTTGCCGGTCGGCAGCTTGCTGATCGCATCCACTACGTCCATGCCGTCGGTTACTCTGCCGAATACCGTGTAACCGGGGCGACCCGGCATGCCGTCGAGGCGACGGTTGTCCACGGTGTTAATGAAAAACTGTGCCGTGGCGCTGTTCGGGTTCTGGGTGCGTGCCATGGCGATGGTGCCGCGCAGGTTGCTCAAGCCGTTGTCCGATTCATGCTTGATCGGCGCACTCGTATCCAGTTTCTGCATGTCGGGGGTGAAGCCGCCGCCCTGGATCATGAAACCGGGAATGACGCGGTGAAAGATCACGCCATCGTAGTGGGCCTGTTCAACATAGTTGAGGAAGTTGGCAACGGTGACAGGGGCCTTGTCGGCATCCAGTTGCAGCTCGATGCTGCCCTGGCTGGTCTCTAGCAAAATCTGAGGCGCCGTTTCCGCCAGTACCGGGGTGCTGATGGTGGTGGCCAGTACCAGGCCGGTCATTAAGGGTTTGAGCATAACGCTCTCCTAGGAACGAAAAAAGAATTCATTATAGGAGAGGCATCGGTAGAGGCAACGGATCTGCGCTTGTCGGCTCATTGCATACAATATATTAAACAGTGTTCAAAATACGGCTTGACGGTTTTGAACACTGTTCACTAGAATGGAATCCAGTTAATGAACGCTGTTCAAAAAGGATGCTTACAATGGCAAGACGCAACGATCATTCCAGGGACGAATTGAAGGAGATGGCGCTGAATGCAGCCGAGTCACTGCTGCAACGAGAAGGTTCCAAAGCGCTCAGCGCACGTCGGGTGGCGGCCGAGATCGGTTACTCCGCCGGTTCCTTGTATACGGTCTTCACCAACCTTGATGATCTCTGTTGGCAGCTCAATGCCCGTACTCTGACACAGTTGCTGGCACAGCTGGATGCCAGTGCTCCAGCAGACCCGGAGGCGTGTCTGCTGGGCTACGGCCAGGCTTATCTGGCCTTTGCGCAGCAGAACCCTGAACGCTGGTCCCTGCTGTTCGAACATGGCACCGCCAACGAGGTGGCGACACCGGATTGGCTGAATCAGCGCATTCTGTCACTGTTTGCGCGAGTCGAGACGTGTCTGCGTCAGCTTAATCCCGGGCTGGACGACGAGGCCCTGGCGCTGGCGGCGCGTACGCTGTGGAGTGGCGTTCATGGCATTGCCGTACTGGCGTTGCGTCAGAAACTTTTTGTTGATGGCGAACAGGCGGCCCAGCTGATGTTGCAGCAGCTGATCCATCATTATCTCAACGGCGGGTTGGCAGAGGAGAGTGCAGATGCTTGAGTTGATCAGAGTACGCGGCTTTCTGGCGTTCGTTGCCATCGCATTCATCAATGCCTTTGTCGATCTCGGGCATAAGATCACCATCCAGAACACCCTGTTCAAAGTCTACGACGGTGATACACAGATCCTGCTGACGGCGATTGTTAACGGCCTGATTCTGCTGCCATTCATTTTGTTGTTCACGCCGGCGGGCTTCATCTCCGACAAGTACCCCAAGCACAGGGTCATGCGCCTGTCAGCCTGGTCAGCGGTGGGCATCACCCTGGCGATCACCTTCTGTTACTACCAGGGCTGGTTCATACCGGCTTTTGCGTTTACCTTCATTCTTGCCCTGCAAAGTGCACTCTATTCACCGGCCAAGTACGGCTTTATTCGCGAACTGCTGGGCAATGAGCGATTGAGCGAGGGCAATGGTTGGGTACAGGCGACCACCATGGTGGCGATCCTCAGCGGTATCGTGGCCTTTTCAGCGCTCTTTGAATGGCGTATTGCCGCGCTTGAAGTGATGAATTCGACTGACATCCTGCTGCAGATCGCTCCACTGGGCTGGTTGCTGGTCGCAGGGGCGGTGATGGAGGTCGTGCTGTCCTACCGCCTGCCGGCCCTGAGTGAAACCGATCGCTCCCAGTCCTTCGATATGCAGGACTACCTGACAGGTCGCAGCCTCAAGCGTAACTTGCGCGCGCTGGGTGAGCCAAAAGTGATCTTGTTGTCGATTATCGGGCTGGCGCTGTTCTGGTCCGTGAGCCAGGTGATGCTGGCGGTATTCCCCGCCTATGCCGAAGAACACCTGGGGCAGGGCAATACCTTCGTAATCCAGTCGGTGATGGCGCTGGCGGGCATCGGCATCATGATTGGTTCGGTGCTGGCGGCACGCCTGTCGCATCACTTCATCAATGTTGGACTGATTCCGCTGGGGGCGGCAGGCGTCGCGGCGGGGCTGGTGTTCTTGCCGACGCTGGACAGCATCTGGCTGAGTGCCAGTGCGTTTCTGCTGATCGGCGTTGCGGGCTCATTGATGACGATTCCGCTCAATGCGCTGATCCAGTTCAACGCACCGGAGTCACGTCTGGGGCGGGTGCTGGCCGGGAACAACTTCATTCAAAACGTGGCGATGCTCGGCTTTCTGGTGCTGACCGTTGTCAGCGCCACGGCGTCCATCCCTTCGGCCTCACTGCTTTGGGCGCTGGGTGCCATCGGAGTGGTCGGGGCGCTCTATGCGATTCTGCTGCTGCCGCAGGCTTTGATCCGGCTGTTGGTTTCGGCACTGGTGCGGCGCCGCTATAACCTCAAGGTGCTTGGCTTTGAACATCTGCCGGCCAATGGCGAGGGTGCCCTGCTGCTGGGTAACCATATCAGTTGGCTGGACTGGGCGATGCTGCAGATGGCGTGCCCGCGTCATATCTATTTCGTCATGGAGCGCTCGATCTACGAGCGCTGGTATCTGCGCTGGTTCCTGGATCTGTATGGTGTCATCCCGATCTCATCGGGTGCCAGCCGCAGCGCCATACAAAAGGTTAGAGAACTGTTGGCGCGCGGTGAGGTAGTCTGTCTGTTTCCGGAAGGGGCGATCAGTCACAGCGGGCAGCTGGGTGAGTTCAAGCGCGGCTTCGAGCGGTTGTCCAGCGCCGGGGACGGTGAGGTGGTGCCGGACGCCAGGATCGTGCCGTTCTACCTGCGCGGACTCTGGGGCAGCCGCTTCTCCCGTTCCAGCGAGCGCATGCAAAGCGCCGAAAGCCGGGGCATCAAGCGAGATGTCATCGTGTCCTTTGGCGAGCCGATCGCGCTGGACAGCAGGGCCGAGGTGGTCAAGCAGCAGGTGGCAGAGCTGTCAGTGCGTGCCTGGAACGAGTACACGGATACACTGGAAACCTTGCCCTCTGCGTTCATTCGTACTGCCAAGGCGGCTCCGACCGAGTGGGCACTGACCGATCTGAACGGGCCGGTCTTGAATCATCGTCGCCTGCTGACCGCTTGTATTCTGTTCAGCCGCCGCATGCGCCGCATTCGTGAACCGAATGTCGGCCTGCTGCTGCCGACGGCTGCCGGCGGTGTCATTGCCAACATGGCGGCGCTGATGGCGGGCAAAACGGTGGTCAACCTCAACTATACGGCGGCGGAAAGTGCGCTGCTTAGCGCTATCGAGCAGGCTGAGGTGAAGACGCTGATCACCTCTGAGCGTTTCCTCAACAAACTTGAACAGCGTGGCGTCAAGCTGGATCAGCTGCTGCAAAGCGTCAAGGTCATCAAGCTGGAGGACGTGAAAGCGAAGATCGGCAAGCTCGAATCGGTGCTGACTCTGATGCAGTCTGTGCTGTTGCCGAGAACGGTTTTACAGTGGATGTATGGCGGTCATTCGGATCTGGATGATACAGCCGCAATCCTGTTTTCCTCCGGCAGTGAAGGAGCACCCAAGGGAGTGATGCTGAGTCATCGCAACATGATGGCCAATCTCAAGCAGATTGCCGCCGTGCTCAACGTGCAGAACGATGACTGCATTCTGGCGACACTGCCGCTGTTTCATGCCTTCGGGTTGACTGTAACCTGCATGCTGCCGTTGGTGGAGGGAATTCCGCTGGTGTGCCACCCCGATCCAACCGATGCGGCCAATATCGGCAAGGCGGCGGCACGTTACCGGGCGACCATTCTGTGTGGGACCAGTACCTTCCTGGGTATCTACATGCGTAACAAACGGCTGCACCCGTTGATGTTCGAGAGTCTGCGCGTGGTCGTGGCCGGTGCCGAGAAACTGGCGCCCGCCATCAAGACCGGCTTTGAGGCACGTTTCAAGGTGCCGGTACTGGAAGGATATGGCTGTACCGAAACGACTCCGGTCGCCAGCGTCAATCTGCCGGATTATCTTGATACGCGCTGGTGGAATGTCCAGGTTGGCGAACGCCAGGGAACCGTGGGCATGGCATTGCCGGGCTCCATGTTCCGTATCGTGGATCCTGACAGCTTCGAGCAGCTGCCGGTCGGCGAAGATGGTCTGATCCTGCTCGGGGGCGGCCAGATCATGAAGGGCTATCTGAACAACCCCGAAAAAACCGCTGAAGTGGTGGTCGAACAGGATGGCCTGCGCTGGTATAAAACCGGTGACAAGGGGCACCTGGATGCGGATGGCTTCCTGACCATCGTCGATCGCTACTCCCGTTTCGCCAAGATCGGCGGCGAGATGATCTCCCTGTCCGCCGTCGAAGCCTCGTTGTGCAAGGCGCTGGGCTATGAGGAGCAGCGGCTGGCAGCGGTGGCGGTGCCGGATGCAAAGAAAGGCGAATGCATCGTGCTGCTGGTTGAAGAGGAGGCCGGCACTGTTTCGGCTCAACTGCGCAAGGCGGATATCCTGCCGTTGCATCGCCCGACAGAGGTGTTCCAGGTCGCACAGATCCCCGTGCTGGGCAGCGGTAAAACCGACCTGGCGGCTGCCAAGCGGCTGGTGCTGGAACTGGTGGCCTGAAATGGTGCATAATATCCGAGTATTTAAGTTGGTTATTGTCGGACTGACGGCAGTTGAGGAGGCCAAGTGACAGCGATTACCCGAGAACAGGTCGAAGCGGCGATCGATACCTATATTGATCCGGATCTGAAACAGTCTCTGCTGGCGGCAGGGTGTGTGCAGCAGGTCGAAATCGAAGCGGGTCAACTGGGTATCCAGCTGCTGCTTAAACATGCCTGTGCCAGCCGCCATGAAGCGCTGCGTCAGGCGTTGCAGGAGCGGTTGCAGCCGCTGGCCGGTACGCGGCAGGTAGCGGTCCGCATCGATCAGCAGATCGAGGCCAGTCCCAGCCCGAAAAAACTGCCGGGACTGGCAGGTGTCAAGAACATCATTGCCGTGGCCTCGGGCAAGGGCGGCGTCGGCAAATCCACCACCACGGTGAACCTGGCGCTGGCGCTGGCTGCCGAAGGGGCGCGTGTTGGTATCCTCGATGCGGATATCTATGGTCCCAGCCAGGGCATGATGCTGGGCGTGGCTGAGGGAGAGCGGCCGGAAACCGCCGAAGAAAAGTATTTCAAGCCGATTGTGCGTCACGGGCTGCAGTCGATGTCAATGAGCTACCTGGTGGACGAAAACACACCGATGGTGTGGCGCGGTCCCATGGTCAGCGGGGCGATGCAGCAGTTGTTGAACCAGACGCTGTGGAACGAACTGGACTACCTGCTGATCGATATGCCGCCGGGGACTGGCGATATCCAGCTGACCCTGGCGCAGCGTGTCCCGGTCAGTGCGGCGGTGATCGTGACGACCCCACAGGATATCGCGCTGCTGGATGCCAAGAAGGGGATCGAAATGTTCCGCAAGGTCGATATCCCGGTGCTTGGCGTCGTGGAGAACATGAGCGTACATATCTGCAGTCAGTGCGGTCATGAAGAGGCACTGTTCGGTGCCGGCGGTGGCGAGCGCATAGCCGAGCAGTATCACACCGAACTGCTGGGCCAGTTGCCATTGGCGCTGGCAATTCGAGAGCAGACCGATGCCGGCAAGCCGACCGTGATTGCCGAGCCCGATGGCGCCCATGCGCAACGTTACCGGAGCATTGCGAGACGGGTCAGTGCGGCCCTGGCGGAAAAACCTGCTCAGGGGCGGAACTTCGTGCCGAACATTGCAGTCGAACTGGATTAGTACAGCGAGATGAAATTTTCCGCACCGGTGCTAGCCGGTGCGGTTTTTTTTGTGCAAAACGGGTAGAATGTCCCGTTGATTTGCTGAACTTCTTCTCAGGTAATAGGGTGTTATGGGTATCAAGTCAGATCGCTGGATTCGTCAGATGGCGGACAAGCATGGAATGATCGAGCCGTTCGAGGCCGGTCAGGTACGTCGGGTCAATGATCAGCCGATCGTGTCCTACGGCACATCAAGCTATGGCTATGATGTGCGCTGCGCCGATGAATTCAAGATCTTTACCAACATCAACTCTTCCATCGTCGATCCGAAAAGCTTTGACGAAGGCAGTTTTGTTGATGTTCAGTCTGATGTTTGTATTATCCCCCCCAACTCCTTTGCGCTGGCCCGTACCGTCGAGTATTTCCGCATCCCGCGTGATGTACTGACCATCTGTCTGGGCAAGAGCACCTATGCCCGCTGCGGCATTATCGTCAACGTCACTCCGCTTGAACCCGAATGGGAAGGCCACGTAACCCTGGAGTTCTCCAATACCACGCCGCTGCCGGCGCGCATCTATGCCAATGAAGGCGTCGCTCAGATGCTCTTTCTCGGTGCCGATGAAGTCTGCGAGACTTCGTACAAGGATCGTAACGGTAAATACCAGGGCCAGACCGGCGTTGTTGTCCCGCGAACCTGATACTCTTGATACTGGGTGTGCATGAATTCCAAACCTGATCTGAAACGGATCCACGCGTTTTGGCAACAGATCGAACGTACGCATGAACAGCTGCTGCAGAGCCAGCAGGAGATGCAGTTCGATGCCGAAAGCCTGTTGAATACCTACCGTGACAGCCTGCAGAAAATTGACCGTAACCTGACTTTCCATTTCGAGCGTGAGCACGAAGAGGGACCGGTCGAGATGATATTTGGCTGTGATGGCTACCCCGAATCGATCCACTCGGTGCTGAGCGTAGTGGGCGCCGCGCCGGAGCTGAACGGTATCAGTTTCCGTGCGTTCAATCATCGCTATGATCCGATTCCGTCCTGCGTCAATATGGGGGAGGAGTTGTGCGAGATCGATGATTTCTGGTGCTCGCTCCGCGTCATTAACGGCAAGATGCAGCTGGCAATCTACCTGAAGGATGCGCCGAAGATCCTTGAGATGGACCCGCGTGTCGAAGCCGTCATGATCTTCCTGGATGCCCTGATCGGTGAGTACGAGCTGATGACCCGGGTGTGGGCGCTGGACTGGTGCGAATTGCCGAATGATCCGGTCGATTTCGGCCTGATTCCATTGCAGCAGTTGCGTAAGGCATTTGATCGTGAAAAGGATGCTGTTCAACCAGTGGGCATTACCATTCACTGACCGGCCAGGAGCCGGACGCGGAGGCAAGCATGAGTCAGCAGTTGGCTGATCTGATGGATCGGGTACGTCAGGAATACGTACGCCAGATGCAGAATAACGGGCAAAGTGAGCCCTATCTGACAGCGCACCGGGTGTGCCAGCAGATGCTGAATCTGGCTCCCGCTGAACTGGCAGGCTTGATTGAGGACGACCCCAAGCTGCTGTCGGCTCGCGCCAGTGAGCTGGTGGAAGACCCGGCCGAGATGGAAAATCCCAGTGTCGGCGTGATCGTCACCAGTAACATCTGTGCGGCCGCCCTTGAAGGGCTGCTGGTCGTGGCGGTGAACCGTGAATGGCTGGAAGTGGACGCCGAAGATCAGATTCTGGTCGATGCCTGGGAGCTGGATAACGTACCGACGGTCAAGAGCATCGATTACAGCGATGTCGATGGACCCAATCTGCAGCAGTCCGGCAGCAGTCAGTTGAGTCTGCTGTTCAATGCCGCTGAAAAGGCCTACCTCAAGCAGTTGTCGGAAGCAGCCCATGATGCCTATCAGCTGGCGTTGCAGGTCTCGTCCGATTATGTCGTGTTCGCACCGGACGACCTGGCGCCATTGATCGTCGAAAACCCGCTGTTGCTGGGGTTGAGGGCAGATGATCTGGTTGACGAGGACCTGTTTGAAGGGGACCCTCCTGCGGGGCTGATTATCAGCGCTCACCTGACCGAAATGCTGCTGCAGCAGTTGCTTGAACTGGCGCATGAACAGGGGGCCCTGGCGCTGGATGGTTCCGGCCAGCCGATCCTGCCGGATTCGGAAGAAGACAGCCCTACAGTTCATTGAGCGGATCGGGCATGAAATAAAAAAGGCTGACCATTGTCAGCCTTTTTTGTTGGCGGGCCTCAGGAGGCCGATTCGGTCTGCAGCCACTCGTCCAGCGCCAACAGGTCATCCGGGCTCAGAGTGCCCAGCTGAAGCTTGAAGCGGAACAGCGTGGATACGTGATTGAAACGAGCCGTCGCATAATCCAGGCGGGCCTGGTACAGCGCCTGTTCGGCCTGAAGCACGTCGACCACGTTACGGGTACCCACGTTGAAACCCTCTTCGGTGGCGCGCAGGGCCGTCTCGCGGGATTTGATGCTCTGCAGGCGGGCCTTGACGCTTTGTACACTGGTTTGCAGATCACGCAGCAGTGAACGGGTCTGCTCGGTCACGGCCCGGTACTGATCCTCGCGGTTGTACTGGGCAGCGTACAGGCCCTGTTCAGCTTCGCGTACCTGGGAGCTGGTAGCGCCACCGGAGAAGATCGGTACGCTCAGGGTCAGGGCGACCTGGCTGCTTTCATCCCACTGTTGGAACTGGAACTCGGACTCGCTGTAGCCATAGGCCGCTTCCAGGTTGACCTTGGGGTGATGGCCGGAGCGGGCGATCTGACTGTCGCGTCGGCTGGTCTCGACGCCCAGCTCGCTCAATTTGAGTGCCAGGTTGCCTTCACGGGCTTTCTCCAGCCAGGCGGCAGGATCGGCAGGGGAGAGGGCTTCAATCGGATAATCCTCGCGCAGCGGGTCAACCTGGTTCAGCGGTTCGCCCGCCAGGCGTTCCAGGGCTTCGTAGCTGTTGGCCAGTGCACCCTCCGCATCGATGCGCTGTACGACGGCATTATCAAAGGACGCCTGAGCTTCCTGGACGTCGGTGATGGCGATCAGGCCGACATCAAACTGGGCGTTGACCTGATCCAGGCGACGCTGCAGCGCGCGCTCCTGCGCCTGAGCGGTTTCCAGTGCGCTCATGGCGCGCAGTACACCCAGGTAGGCGTCTACGGTGCGCTGGATCAACTCTTGCTGGGCCAGATCAAACTGCAGTTTTGCCTGTTCGCTGATGACCTTGCTTTTCTGGAAGCTGAACCACTTGGTGGTATCGAACACCGGCTGTACCAGTGATACCTGCCAGGCGCGATCACCGGCTTCCTGATTCAGGGCGCCGCTGTCGGCCTGAGTGTAGCTGCCGCCTGCGTTGATCTGGGGCAGTAGCGCGGCACGCCCCTGTGGCACGGCTTCCTGGCCGGCCAGGTAGGAAGCTTCCGCGGCTTTCAGTTGGGGATCGTTATCCAGAGCCAGCTGGTAGAGGTCTGCCAGTGCGCCCGCCTGAGCCGTTGAGCTGGCCATGGCGCCCGCAACCAGCAGGGGAATCAATCGTTTTTTCATCTGTTTCACGTGCGTGCTTCCTTTATCGATGTGCGGGATCAGGCTCGACCTGACGGAAGTTGCGTTTTCCTAAATAACTGTAAACTGTTGGGATGACGAAGAGTGTCAACAGCGTGCCGAGCAGCATGCCGCCGACGATGACCCAACCAATCTGCTGACGCGATTCGGCGCCTGCACCAAAAGCGACCGCCAGAGGCAAGGCACCCAGTATGGTTGCGCCCGTGGTCATCAGAATCGGACGCAGGCGCAGGGCTGCCGCTTCAACAATGGCGTCACGCAATGTGGTGCCGCGATCCTGAAGCTGGTTGGCGAATTCGATGATCAAAATACCGTGTTTTGTCACCAGTCCCACCAGGGTGATCAGGCCGATCTGACTGTAAATGCTCAATGACCCCCCGCTGAAGTGCAATGCCAGAAGGGCACCGGCCAGTGCCGGAGGGACCGACAGCATGATGATCAACGGGTTCTTGAAACTCTCGAACTGGGCCGAGAGCACCAGGAAGATGAAGATCAGTGCCAGACCGAACGTCATCTGCAGGGTGTTACTGGATTCCTTGAATTCGCGGGACTGCCCGGAATAGTCGAAGAGTGCATCCGGTGCGATTTCTCGGAGGCTTTGCTCCATGAAATCGAGCGCTTCTCCAAGACTGTAGCCAGGTGCCAGCATCGCCTGGATCTTGACCGCCTTCAGCTTATCAAAGTGGTTCAGCTCCTTGGCAGTGATGCTTTCCTCGACGTTGACCAGGTTGGCCAGCTGAATCATCTCGCCGTTGTCACCACGCACATAGGCGCGGGTCAGGTCACCCGGCACCTGGCGATAGCGATCCTCGACCTGAAGAATGACATCATACTGCTCCCCCTGCTGTTTGTAGCGAGTCAGTTCGCGGCCGGCCATGAAGGTTTCCAGGCTGCGACCGATCGTATTGACGTCGATCCCGACATCGGAGACCTTGTCGCGGTTCAGGGTGACCACCAGCTCCGGCTTGTTCAGTTTGAGGTCGGTATCCGGCTGCGCAAGGCCCGGGTTCTGCGCCATCCTGGCCAGCATCTTGTCGGTGATCACTGCCAGCTGGTCATAGTCCGCCGTCGTTTTGATGATGAACTCCACCGGGCGGGAGATGATGCTTTGGCCCAGAGACGGCGGATTCATGGCGAAACTCATGTTGCCGGTCACGCCGCCGTACAGCTGTGGTGTCAGGCTTTCCGTGATCGCCTGTTGCTTGCGCTCGCGGGCCTCCCAGTCCTGCAGACGCAGAAAGCTCAGTGAATTGGTTTCGCTGGGGAAACCGACGACTCCGAAATAATACATCCCCTCCGGTACCTGGCCGACGATGTTTTCCACCTGGAGGGCATAGCGGTCGACGTAGCCGACCGATGAGCCTTCAGGTGAAATGGAGAAGGTCATGATGGTGCCGCGATCTTCAGTCGGGGCCAGTTCCTGAGGCAGCTGCTGGTAGAAATAGGCAGCACCGGCGGCGCTGGCGCCCAGCAGTATGACGGCCAGCAGACGCGACCTCAGCACCTTGGTCAGCAGGCGCTGATAGAGGCCACTGAGGCCATTGAGCCAGCCCTCGATCAGGTTGAAAAGGGCGCTGTGGCGCTTTTCATGGTGCAGCAGGCGGGAGCTGAGCATCGGCGACAGCGACAGCGCAATAAAGGTGGAAACCACAACGGCGCCCGCCAGGGTCAGGGCGAACTCGGTGAACAGCTTGCCGGTGCGGCCCGTGGAGAAGGCCACGGGAACGAAAACTGCCACCAGGGTCGCGGTGGTGGCGATGACCGCAAAGCCGATCTCCCGCGCCCCCTTGAAGGCGGCTTGTATGGGATCAAGTCCTGCCTCAACGTGGCGATAGATGTTTTCCAGCATGACGATGGCGTCGTCCACCACCAGGCCGATCGCCAGTACCAGAGCCAGCAGGGTCAGGGTGTTGATGGAAAAATCCATCAGCATCATCATCGCGAAGGCGCCGACCAGTGACAGCGGAATGGTGACCACCGGAATCAGCGTCGCTTTCAGGTTGCGCAGGAAGAAGAAGATAACCAGTACGACCAGAATGCCCGCTTGCCAAAGCGTCGTGAACACTGAGTCGATGGATTCCTCGATGAACAGGGATGAGTCATAACCGACCTGGGCATGCATGCCGGGTGGCAGGTTCTGTTCGATCTGTTCAAGCATTTCGCGCACGCCGGCGGAGACGTCCAGGGGGTTGGCGGTAGACTGCTTGACCACGCCAAGCGCCACGGCGTTATCGCCGTTGAAGCGGGCGGTGTTGCGTTCCGATGCCGGGGCGATCTCGACTCGGGCCACGTCGCGGATGCGCACCGGATAGCCGTTGTCGTTGCGGATGATGATGCGCTCGAATTCAGGCACGCTGTTGAGGTCGGTCTGGGCCAGAACGGTAAATTCGCGCTCACGGCTTTCGATTCGACCGGCCGGTATTTCAACGTTTTGAGCGCTGAGTGCGGCTTCAATGTCCAGGGGCGCGACCTTGTAAGCCGCCATTTTTTGCGGGTCCAGCCAGATCCGCATGGCATAGCGGCGTTCGCCAACGATCATGACGCTGGCGACACCGGGTACCGTTTGCAGCGGGTCCTTGACCCTGTTTTCCGCATAATCGGTCACTTCCATGGTGCTGTGGCTGTCGGAAGAGAGGGCAATCCAGATGATCGGTTGGGCGTCGGCTTCGGACTTGGCGACCACGGGCTCCTCGATATCATCGGGCAGTTGTCCACGGACGCGGCCGACCCGGTCGCGCACCTCGCTGGCGGCGTCATCCGGATCGCGCTCCAGACGAAAGGTCACTGAGATCTGGCTTTTCTCTGAACGGCTGATCGAGCTGATAAAGTCGATGCCTTCAATTCCGGACAGGGAGTCCTCAATGATCTTGGTAACCTGGGATTCGATGATCGAGGCGCTGGCGCCGGGGTAGACCGTTTCCACGGAAACCACGGGAACATCGATCTTCGGATATTCGCGCACGCTGAGGCGGTCGTAAGCGATCAGGCCGACCAGCAGGATGAGCAGACTCATCACACTGGCCAGCACCGGGCGCTTAATGCTGATATCGGACAGGATCATGCGCCCTTACCCTCGTTTGATTCGGTCTGAGGGAAGATCGGTGTGACCGGCATGCCGGGATGCAGTTTCAGGTGGCCTGCGGTGACCACGACGGCGCCCGGTTTCAGTCCTGACAGAATCTGTACCTCACCGTAACGACGGCTGCCGGTGGTGACCGGGACCATTTCGACCTGGTTGGCCTCGTTGACCTGCATGATCAGGGTTTGCTTGCCCTGCAGAATCAGTGCCTGCTCGGGCACGATCAGCGCCTGTTCATTGCGTGATGTGATGATGTTGATGCGGGCAAAAAGGCCGGGTCGCATCAGGCCCTCGGGGTTGGGTACACGGGCGCGTACGCTGATATTGTGGCTGCCGGGGTCGGCGCTGGGGGAGATGGCATAGACTGTGCCTTGGAAGTTTTGTTTACCCAGAGCGTCGATGGTGAGGCTGATCGACTGGCCGCTGCGCAGCAGCTGCAGGTGGCGTTCGGGGATGCTGAACTCCACCTTCAGGCTGGAGGTGTCGGTCAGCTCGACCAGGTTCTGGCCCACCGCAACGTAATCCCCCGGGCTCACCAGCCGCAGCCCTGTTGTGCCGGAGAAAGGTGCGCGCACGGTCATCTTGTCCAGCCGGGTACGCGCTAGAGCGACCTCGGCCTCATCGACGCGCAACTGTGCCAGTTTGGTATCGCGTTCGGTGCGTGAGCCCACGCGTTTTTCCAGCAGGCTGGCGGCGCGCTCATATTCCAGCTGGCTGAGGCGCGCGCGCGCCTGTGCCTGGGCCAGTGAGGCGTCGTAGAGTGCGCTGTCGAGCTTGAATAGCGGGCTGTCGGCGCTGACCTGCTCGCCTTCCTTGAACAGAATTTCACTGATCCGCCCACTCTGCTCGGGGCGGATCATGACTGACTCGTTCGCCTGGAGTACGCCAACAGCGGTTAGCGACTGTTCCAGCAGGGAGGGTTGAACACGCATCACTTCAGCGGGCAGGCCGGAGGGTTTGCCCTCTTCTGCCCAGACGGGCAGGGTGCTGAGCAGGCTGGCGAAACAGAGAGCTAGAAGTCCTTTTTTCATGTTGGGCTCTTGTGATTATTGTTAGTGTTTAGGTGGCAGCAGATGCTGCCAGAGCATATCGATGGCCTGGTGCAGGGGGGCGCGACTGTCTTCGACTTTCATTCTCAATAATGCGCCCTGCCAGTATGCCCAGATCAGTTGAGCCAGCTCTTCGGCGCTGAGATCGGTGCGGACGCTGCCTTCGGCCTGGCACAGGCGCATGTCCTCACTGATGGCGTCCAGTACACGGTTGATGGCTTGTCTGATGGCGGTGCGGAAGTCATCCGATGCAAGGGCCATTTCGCCGGACAGGTTGGCCAGCAGGCAACCGACACGTTCGTTGGTCATGCTGAGTTCTTCGATCAGACGTGCCATCATCAGCTTGAGCTTTTCCGAGTGTGTGCCTTCGAGCCGGCTGAACTCTTCCCGCCAGCAGTCCATTTCAAGTGCATGATAATGTTCGATTACCTCAATGGCATAGGCCTCCTTGCCACCGAAGTAATTATAGAAAGAGCCACGCGAGACGCCACATGCCTCCAGAATCATGCTCAGGCTGGTGCCATGATAGCCATGCAGCTGGAACAGGGAGTTGCCGATTGAAAGCAGGGATTCGCGGCTGTGTGTGGGGGGTCTGCCTCTGCTCATCAAATTGAACCAATCATTCCAGAAAGCGGCTATTGTGCCGCATTGGAATGATCGGTTCAATATTCGTTGTGTCGGTTGTTCAGGTTAACTCTGTTTCTTGGCTTGCTGCAGATGGTTGTCGGCAAGCAGCATCAGCTCGTCACCGCTGCCATTAACGTCGCTCATCAAGGCGATGCCGGCGCTGGCCTTGAAGGGACGGTCGAGCTGCTCGGCCATACTGCGGTTGATTTGCTCCAGACGTTTCAACAGCGGGGGCTGCTGCTTATCCACGGGCATCAACAGCACGAACTCATCACCGCCAAAGCGGAACACCTGGTCGTTGGGTCGGCACACATGGTTGAGCTTGTCGGCAAAGGTGCAGAGCACCCGGTCGCCTTCCTGTTGCCCGTGTTCAGCATTGATGCGCGAGAGTCCATCGATATCAACAATCGCCAGCAGGTAGTCGCGGTCGGGGTAATCTTTTTCGCTGCGCAGCAGTGCATCATCCAGGGCGTCACGTTGCGGCAGCTGTGTCAGAGGGTCCAGAGGGAAGGTCTTTTCCTCGGCTGTTGCCGGTTTCGGCGGCAGCCAGGCGCCAACAAGGTCTGCGCACAGTTGCAGCAGGTGAATGCTGTCCGCCAGGCTGGTTTGAGGTTGTGAATCCCAGACGGCGAGGTGTCCAATGATATCGCCCTCGGCATCCTCTATGCGCTGTCCCAGCCAGACCCCTCGTGCCGGCAGCAGCGGGTCGTGGGTAGCCTGGCTCCACTCCTGAACCTGGGTGGCGCTTTGTCTGATGGTGTAGAGCGGCGCTGCCAGGCTGTCGGTCAGGTTTAATGTCTGTGGTGGCTGCTGCCGGTTCTGATGCCAGTGGCCGACCAGTGTCAGCTGTTGCGCATTCAGGGTGGTGCAGGCCGCGGCGGATTGCCAGCCGAGGAGTTCCGACAGAATCTGGGGTAGTGCAAAAAAGGGGTTGGCGCCTTTTTGCAATTGTGGAATCAATGCCTGCATCAGTTGGCGCTGCTGCGTAGCGGCGCGGTGTCCGCTTGCGATAACCAGTGTGTGGTCGCCTGCGGTCAGACGCTCGAACAGAGTACCGGCGCAAATCAGGATATCGTCGGTGTTGTCGCGCCCCCAGTTTTCGATCTGGTGACGGTCCGATTTGGGCAGTTGGTCAAAAGCGTCATTGCTCCACTGAGTTTTGCTCTCCTTGAGCAATAAGGCAGGAGCGGAGGTCGAAGCAAGGAGTTGAGTCAGGGCGCGGGTTTTCATCAGAGGAATGTCTTTGGCGAAAAGAAAACGCCCCGGTCAGGCCGGGGCGTGGAGGGTTACTGCTCGAGCGCCGCCTTGATGCGGCTAATAGCCGATTCCAGCACGTTCAAGCTGGTAGCGAAGGAGAGGCGCATGTTGCCGGGAGCGCCAAATGCGGAGCCCGGCACCAGAGCGACGCCTGCTTCCTGCAGCAGATATTCGGCCAGGGCGATGTCATCCTCGAATTCAGCGCGGGATTCGATCACCTGATGGAAGCTCGGGAAGGCGTAGAAGGTGCCGTCCGCTTCGATGCATTTCACGCCCTCGATCTCGTTCAGTGATTGAACGACGAAGTCATGGCGCTGTTTGAACGCGTTGACCATCATCTCGACACAGTCCTGAGGGCCATCCAGAGCTGCCTGAGCTGCCACCTGAGCGATGGAGTTCGGGTTGGAAGTGCTCTGCGACTGAATCTTCTTCATGGCGCCGATCAGTTTGGCCGGTCCGGCGGCGTAGCCGATGCGCCAGCCAGTCATGGAATAAGCCTTGGAAACGCCATTCAGTACGATGGTGCGCTCATACAGTTCCGGGCAGGCATTCAGAATGTTGACGAATGGCTGCTCGGTAAACAGGATGTGCTCGTACATATCGTCGGTGGCGACCAGTACATCCGGGTATCGCTTCAGGACTTCACCCAGTGCCTTCAGCTCTTCCAGGGTGTAAGCCACGCCTGACGGGTTGGACGGGCTGTTCAGCACGACCAGACGTGTCCGCTCGGTGATGGCTTCGTCCAGCTGCTCCGGAGTGATCTTGAAGCGCTGTTCCTGACGGGTGGTGATGATCACGGGTTTGCCTTCGGCCACCAGTACCATGTCAGGGTAGGACACCCAGTAAGGCGCCGGAATCACGACTTCATCGCCAGGGTTGAGCAGGGCCAGTGACAGGTTGAAGAAGCTCTGCTTGCCACCGCTGGAGACCAGAATCTGGTTGGCTTCGTACTTGAAGCCGTTCTCGCGCTCGAACTTGGCGATAATCGCTTTCTTCAGTGCCGGTGTACCGTCAACGGCAGTGTATTTGGTGAAGCCGTCCTGAATGGCTTTCGTGGCCGCAGCCTTAATGTGTTCGGGGGTGTCGAAATCCGGTTCGCCGGCACCCAGGCCGATAATATCTTTGCCTTCTGCACGCAGCTCGGCAGCACGGTTGGTCACTGCCAGTGTGGGGGAAGGTTTGATGCTGTTCACGCGGTTGGAAAGTTGCACGTCCAAGCCTTGGTCCTCTCTATAAATCGGTGCAAGGTATCCATCAATGCATATAGCCAAAAGAGCATACAGCATAAATGACCGGGTCTGAATGCCTCTATGTTAAAAAAGCCGGAGCGCAAGGACAGGGCCATTGCTGGAACAATTTATTGCGAGGCCGCTGGCAGGGTATACTATGCGGTCCTCTTTGACAGTGGTGGAGTGATGAAACAGAGGTTCAGGGTACAGTCGGCATTTGCTCCGGCGGGGGATCAGCCTGTAGCGATCGAAACGCTGGTGGATGGCCTGGAGTCAGGGCTGGCGGCGCAGACGTTGCTGGGGGTGACCGGCTCGGGCAAGACGTTCACCATCGCCAATGTGGTCGCAGCAGTGCAGCGGCCCACCATCATCATGGCGCACAACAAAACGCTGGCCGCACAGCTTTATGGTGAATTCCGCGAGTTCTTTCCCGACAATGCCGTGGAATACTTTGTTTCCTATTACGACTATTACCAGCCGGAGGCCTATGTGCCGGCCTCGGATACCTTCATCGAGAAGGACGCCTCGATCAACGACCATATCGAACAGATGCGCCTGTCCGCCACCAAGGCGCTGCTCGAGCGTGATGATGCCATTATTGTGGCGACGGTTTCGGCGATCTATGGCCTCGGTGATCCCCAGTCCTACCTGTCGATGATGCTGCATCTGGACCGGGGAGACGTGATTGATCAGCGCGATCTGCTGCGTCGTCTGGCCGAGCTGCAGTACACCCGTAACGATATCGAATTCCATCGTGGCACCTATCGAGTACGTGGCGACGTGATCGATGTCTTTCCGGCTGAATCGGAGATGGAAGCGCTGCGCATCGAACTGTTCGGCGATGAGGTGGACCAGATCGCCTGGTTCGATCCGCTGACCGGCGAAGTGCTGCGCAAGGTGCCGCGCGCCACCATCTATCCGAAAACCCACTATGTGACGCCCCGCGAAACCCTGGTGGAAGCCACCGAGCACATCAAGGAGGAGCTGCGAGAACGGCTCAAGCAGCTCAGGGACAACAACAAGCTGGTCGAGGCGCAGCGGCTGGAACAGCGCACCCTGTATGACATCGAGATGATTCTTGAGCTGGGGTATTGCTCCGGGATCGAGAACTACTCCCGCTATCTCTCCGGGCGTGAACCGGGCGCCGCGCCGCCGACCCTGTTCGACTATCTGCCGGATACCGCTCTGCTGGTGATTGACGAGTCACACGTGACGGTGCCGCAGATCGGCGCCATGTACAAGGGCGACCGCTCGCGCAAGGAGACGCTGGTCGAATACGGCTTCCGCCTGCCGTCGGCGCTGGACAACCGGCCGATGAAATTCGAGGAGTGGGAGCGAATCTCTCCGCAGATGATTTTCGTATCCGCGACACCCGGCAAGTATGAGGCCGAGCATGCTCAGCAGATCGTCGAGCAGGTGGTACGCCCGACCGGCCTGGTCGACCCTGTTGTCGAGGTGCGTCCGGCCAGCACCCAGGTGGATGACTTGCTGGAAGAGATCAACCGGGTCGTTGTACGCAATGAGCGCGTGGTGGTAACGGTACTGACCAAGCGAATGGCCGAAGACCTGACGGAATACCTTGCCGAGCATAATGTACGGGTGCGCTACCTGCATTCGGACATCGATACCGTTGAGCGGGTGGAGATTATCCGCGATCTGCGTATCGGCGAGTTCGACGTGCTGGTCGGAATCAACCTGTTGCGTGAGGGGATCGACATGCCGGAGGTGGCGCTGGTGGCGATTCTGGATGCCGACAAGGAGGGCTTCCTGCGCTCGGATACTTCCATGATTCAGACGATTGGGCGTGCGGCACGTAACGTCAACGGCCGGGCGATCCTCTATGCCGACCGGATCACCGGCTCCATGCAGCGTGCACTGGACGAAACCGAGCGCCGTCGGGAAAAACAGATGGCGTTCAATGCCGAGCATGGCATCACGCCGCGGGGCATTCGCAAGTCGGTGGCGGATATCATGGAAGGTGCCCAGCAGGTGCCCGGCAGGAAAGGGCGGGGTGCCGCACGCAAGGTGGCCGAGCCCGCCGAAGAATATCGTGTCGATGCGGCGTCGTTGTCACCAACAGAGCTGGCCAGGGCGATCAATCGACTGGAAGACCGAATGTACGAAGCGGCCAAGAACCTGGAGTTCGAGAAGGCTGCGGCCTATCGTGATGAACTGGAACGACTGAAGCACAGCGGCTGACATTCAGCAACTGACTGAGAAGGAGCGAGAGATGCTGGAGTGGGTGGTGCTGGTCGTGGCGGGCTATCTGGCAGGCGTGTTGAATGCCATTGCGGGCGGAGGGTCTTTCCTGACGTTCCCGGCGCTGGTCTGGGCGGGTGTGCCGCCGATCATGGCCAATGCCACCAGTGCGGTGGCAGTGCTGCCGGGCTACCTTGGTGGTGCTGCAGGCTTTCGTCGGGAGTTGCGTGAATTGAGCCGGCGGCAGCACCTGAAGATGTCGCTGATCGGCCTGGCCGGTGGCCTTTGTGGTGGTCTCCTGCTGCTGGTTACGCCCGCCGAGCTGTTTTCCCAAGTGGTGCCGGTGTTGTTACTGCTGGCCACATTGATGTTTGCCTTTGGTCAACCGCTGCTGGCGCGAATCCGCACGAGCGAACACCCCCTGCCACTGTTGCCAGGCCTGTTTGCCGTTGCCATTTATGGCGGCTATTTTAATGGTGGGCTTGGCATCATGTTGCTGGCGATGTTTGCCGCGGCGGGCATGCAGAACATGCTGCTGATGAATGGCCTGAAAAACTGGATCTCCTTTGTGATCTCACTGATTTCCGTGGTGGCCTTTGCCATTGCAGGGAAGGTGCTCTGGCTGGAGGCCATGGTGATGATGCTGGCCGCGACTCTGGGGGGCTATCAGGGAGCCGCTCTGTCGCGACGCTTGCCGACGCATTGGGTCAAGGCCTTTGTGGTGCTGATTGGCCTGGTGATGACGGCGATCTTTTTTGCTCGCGCGTGATGATTCAAACCGAACAAGGAACCGGTATTTAAGGATGCGAGAAGCGAGACAGGGTGTGTGTCCATCTGGATGGAATGCATG
The DNA here is from genome assembly GCA_963676805.2 of uncultured Marinobacterium sp. Taxonomy (GTDB): domain Bacteria; phylum Pseudomonadota; class Gammaproteobacteria; order Pseudomonadales; family Balneatricaceae; genus Marinobacterium. The sequence continues at coordinate 717,522 of CAXXYA010000002.1, forward strand.
GCGCCAGTGGTGGTTGGTGCTGTTGGTCGTCATGTTGACCGGTGCGGGTGTCATGCCGGCCCTGGCTGCAGGCCCCGGCGATTACTGGACTTTCGATCAGTATTACGATCGACATCCGGCACAACGCGTCTGGCTGGACGAGCTGGGTCAGGCGGTACGTGAAGAGGCGGTGCCCCTGCCGGCGGGTAGTCAGCAGCGGCCGGTGCGGATCGCGCAGGTTTACCCGGGATTGCAGGAATCCAGCTACTGGTCAGATAGTGCAAAAGCGCTTAGGGGACGCCTGGATGACCTGAAGATCGATTACCGGCTGGAGACACGTTACACAAGCCCAAATTCGCAGCTGGACGAACAGATTCGCCAGATCCGGGAACTGCTGGACTGGGACCCGGATTATCTGGTCTACACGCTGGACTCGCCGCGCCAGAAGTTGCTTATCGAGCGTCTGATACAGAATACCGATACCCGCCTGATTCTGCAGAATATCACCACTCCGCTGAAAGCCTGGGAGCAGCGTCAGCCGTTCATGTATGTCGGCTTCGATCATACCGAAGGTGCGCGGCTGCTGGCACAGCATTTTGCCAGTCGTTTTCCTGCCGCCGACTATGGTGTGCTTTTTCGCAGCAAGGGGCTGGTCAGCCAGATGCGGGGCACCGGCTTCATTCAGGCGCTGCCCGCGGCACACCAGCTGCGCAGCAGCTATTTTTCCGACTCCAGCCGTGAAGGGGGGCGTAGTGCTGCCTTGCGTATGCTGAAGGACTACCCGACGCTGGACTATATCTATGCCTGCTCCACGGATGTGGCTCTGGGGACGCTGGATGCGCTGGATCAGCTGAGCCGTTCGGATGTCGTGGTCAATGGCTGGGGAGGCGGGCCGGAAGAGATCGAGCAGCTGCTCAGGGGGCGGCTGCCGATCGTGCTGATGCGTTTGAATGATGAGGCCAGTATGGCGATCGCGGAGGCGATCCGACGTGATCTGATGGGGCTGCGGGTACCCAGGGTGTATTCGGGCCGGTTCGTCGTGCTGGACGGGCAAATGGCGGAGGAAGAGATTCGTCGTCTTGACGTTCGTGCTCACCGATACTCGAGAGGTGGCGATGCTCAATAAGCCCAGATTCAAGGTACTGACGTTCCTGCTGACACTGGTCTCTTCACTGGTCTTTCTGGCGGTATTTGTTGGCAGTGTATTCTTTGAGTCGAAGCAGGTCGTTGAGCTTCAGGCTGAAGGGTATAACCGCGCCCTGGCGGCACGCTACCAGCAGCGGCTGAATGAATATTTCCAGCTGGTGGAGGAAGAAGCGCATGCAATCAGCGCTAGTGCTGAACGCGTCGAGGCTCTTTATGTCGGCGAGCAGTTACAGTTCCATAAAAGCCTGACTCACTGGGAGGAGGGGTATGAAAATATCCACTACGACTTCGTCGCGGCTTCCCTGTTCGATGACAAGAAATGTTATCTGTTGCGCAGCTATGTGCCAGAGCTGAGTGTGCTGCCCTGTGAGCAGCTGGTACAGGACAGCCGTTACTTCACGACTCATGGCTGGCGTCAGCTCAAGATCAACGGTGAGTGGCTTGCGGTCTACTCTGAGCCGCTTGATCTGAAGGACAGTGGCAAGATTGTGGGCCAGCTGATGGTCGGTCTTCGCCTCAAAGACAATCGCTACCTGCTCAATCAGCTGTTGATGCCGGCTGACGGACTGCAGATGCTGGGGCTGTTCAGTGACGACACGCCACTGGCGAAACTGGAACGTGCCAGCAGCGAAACCGAGCGCCAGCCCGCTACAGGAATCACTTTCTCCGAGGGGACGACACAGCTTGGCAGTGATATCCGTATCGGCCTGATCTCCACCAACCAGGCCCAGATCCAGTTGCGGGAAGTGCTGATCGAGACGCTGGTTTATGGGTGTCTGCTGGCGCTGGGCGTCTCCCTGGTGATGGCTCTGCTGCTGTCGGCTGCGGTGGATCGTCAGTTGCAGCAGCTGATCACTTTTACCCGTCTGGCCAATCGCAACCGCAATACCCGCTGGCCACAGGCGTTTATCCGTGAATTCAACCAGATTGGCGAAGAGGTGGTCAGTATCGTCAATTGCCTGAAGACGCGCGAGGACGAGCTGGAGGCGCTTAATTTGCAGCTGTCACAAAACAATGCCGAGAAGCGGCAAATTCTGCAGCATCTTATTCAGGCCCAGGAACGTGAGCGCCTGAGGCTGTCCAATGAACTTCACGATGACATGGCTCAGCTTCTGGTGGCGGTGAAGATGAATCTGCAGCTGCATCGTGAGGAACTGCAAAAAGGTGACCCATCTCCCGACAATCTCGAACAGGCGATCGAACTGGTCAATGCCATCTACGACACGGTCTACAATCGTATCCGCATGCTGCGTCCGTTCGAACTGAATGATTTCGGCCTGGGCGTCAGTCTGACCTCCCTGCCGGCCGTCAAGCTGCTGGAGCAACTGGATTATGCAGTTGAGTTCGATATCGACCAGGCCCGATGCTTGCGTAAAGAGCTGATGTCAAATCTCTATCGTATCGCTCAGGAAGCGCTGTCCAACGTAATCAAGCATGCCGGTGGCACCTATGTACTGGTCAGACTGACGGATGAGCGGGACGGCCTGCGCATGATAATCGAAGACGATGGTGAAGGGTTGGGGGGGATGGAATCGACGACCCGCACCGGGGGCTTCGGGCTGCTGGGTATTCGTGAGCGTGCCGAGCACATGCATGCGCAGTTGAACATCAGTTCGGAGGATGGGGTGCGCGTAGAGCTGTTTATCCCGGCGCAGTATGCCTATGTCGATGACGTGATCAGTGAGGTGTCGGCTTCTACGTAGTTATACTGAGGGGGTTGCGGCTTTTACCTGTATTGCCTGCGTAGTATCAGCGGGCATGTGCGGGGTATTTCGAATGTTTTTATCGCGCTGTTGAATCGATACTGATCGCTACCGGCAGCATGTCCGATGTGCCGGTCAGAACGACAACAGAGGATAGATAAAAACAATGTTTAAACTGACCTTTGCTCGTAAAATCATGGCGGCTGCTGCCTGTGCAGCCGTACTGATCAGCCCGGCACACGCCGCCGAAAAAGTCTACAAGCTGAAACTGGCTGAAACCTGGCCGACCAACTTCGGCGTATTCAGTGAGCCTGCGCGTCGCATGGCCGATCTGGCCAACAGCATGTCCAACGGCCGACTCGAAATCCGCATCGATACCGCCAACAAACACAAGTCCGCCTTCGGCGTGTTCGACATGGTGCGTGCAGGCCAGTACGACATGGGCCACTCGGCATCCTATTACTGGAAGGGCAAGGTACCCAACACCCTGTATTTCACCACCATGCCGTTCGGCATGACGGCAACCGAGCAGTACGGCTGGTTTTACTACGGCGGCGGCATGGAGCTGATGCAGAAGGTGTATGAGCCGTTCAACCTGATGTCATTCCCGGGTGGTAACACCGGCGTGCAGATGGGCGGTTGGTTCCAGAAAGAGATCAACAGCGTCGAAGGTCTTCAGGGGCTGAAAATGCGTATCCCGGGTTTCGCCGGTGAAGTGCTGGCCAAGCTGGGTGCGAACCCGACCAATATCCCGCCGGGCGAGCTCTACACCTCGCTGGAGCGTCGTACCATCGATGCGCTGGAATGGGTCGGGCCGTCCATGGACCTGCGCATGGGTTTCCACAAGATCGCGCCTTATTACTACACCGGCTGGCATGAGCCTGCGACTGAACTGCAGTTCCTGGTCAACAAGCGTACCTTCGACAAGCTGCCGGGCGACCTGCAGGAGATCCTGAAGGCGGCCATGCGTGTTGCGGCCTATGACATGACCATCCAGTCGCATCATGAATCCGGTCAGAACTGGGCCACAATGAAAGCCGAGTTCCCGAATGTCGAAGTCAAGTCCTTCCCGCCGGAAGTTCTGGCCGCGCTGCGCAAGGCCAATGACGAGCTGCTGGCTGAACATGCTGCCAACGACCCGCTGGCTAAGGAGATCCTCGAGTCTCAGGCCGAGTACATGGGTGTTGTGCGTCAGTGGACCGACATTGCGGATCGCGCCTACTTGAACAGCTTCGAATAAGCCTGCTCCGGGGTCCGCGCCAGGTGGGCCCCGTTCAACCGTCAGACGATTTGTCTGCACCTCCTTGTTAAACGAGGACTTCTCATGTTTCTGTTACGCCTTGAGCAGACGATTAATGCTTTCTCCGACTGGTTGGGCAAGATCTCGGCCGTACTCTTCGTCCTGATGCTGTTTAACGTCTTCTATGACGTGATCACACGCTACCTGTTCAACGATGTCTCCATCGGCATGCAGGAGATGGAATGGCACCTGTTTGCCGCCATGTTCATGCTGGGTGTGCCCTTCACGCTGAAAGCGGGTGGTCATGTTCGGGTGGACCTTATTTACGAAGGTCTCAGTCTGAGGAAGAAAGCCTGGATCGATCTTTTCGGTACTCTTTCGCTGCTGTTTCCCTTCTGTCTGCTGGTGGCCTGGTATGGCGTTGATTTCGCCCGCGAATCGTTCGAGCTGGGTGAGGGGTCAGGGGACCCGGGTGGTTTGCCGTACCGCTGGGTGATCAAGGCGGTTATTCCCTTTGCGTTCTTCTGCACCTTCATCAGCGGCGTTGGCCTGATGTTGCGGGCGATCAATACGCTGAACGGTCATCACAAGAGCGATGACTATATTCCCACTCAGCACTGACGAGGGCTTTCACGGTGATCGGTATTACAATGTTTTTCGTGGCGCTGGTGATGCTGTTGATCGGCTTCCCGGTAGCCTTCATTTTTGGCGGCGTGGCGCTATGGTTCGGTGTCTATGCCGAAGGTCCTGATATGTTCGCGTTCATGCCGTTCCGTATCCAGAGCATTATGGAGAACACGGTGCTGATGGCGGTACCGCTGTTCGTATTCATGGGGATCGTACTGCAGAAAACACGTCTGGCTGAGCAGCTGCTGGAGTCCATGGGCAAGCTTTTCGGCGGTGTGCGCGGCGGTCTGGCGATTTCAACGGTGCTGGTGGGGGCTTTGCTGGCGGCTTCGACCGGTGTGGTTGGGGCTTCCGTCGTGGCGATGGGTCTGATCTCACTGCCGGTGATGCTCAAGTACAACTATGACAAAAAGCTGGCTTGCGGCACCATCTGTGCATCCGGTACCTTGGGGCAGATCATTCCGCCGTCGATCATTCTGATCATTCTGGGTGATGTCATGGGGATTCCGGTGGGAGACCTGTTCCAGGCCGCTATTCTGCCGGGCGGGATCCTCATCGGTGCCTATGTGATCTACATTCTGATCTATACCTATCTGAAACCGGAAGCCGCGCCGGCACTGCCGATGGATCCGAACGACGGTACCCGCAGGCAGCAGGTGTTCAAGGCGCTGAAAGCGATTATCCCGCCGCTGGCGCTGATCCTCGTGGTGCTGGGCTCCATCTTTGCCGGTATCGCAACGCCTACGGAGTCCTCTGCGCTGGGTGGGGTGGGTGCGCTTCTGCTGGCGTTGATCTATCGCCAGTTCAGCTGGAAAATGGTGTTCGATGCCGCCGGTGAAACCGTCAAGGTAACCGCGATGGTATTTGCCATCCTGCTGGGGGCCACGGCCTTTTCAATGGCGTTCAGCTACACCGGCGGTGAGGAAGTCGTGGAGCATTACCTGTCCAACCTGCCGGGGGGCGCCATGGGCTTCCTGTTGCTGTCGATGCTGGCCATCCTGGTCCTGGGCTTTTTCATCGACTTCGTCGAGATCAGTTTTATCATTGTCCCGATCCTGCTGCCAGCGGCCGAAATACTGGGTATCGCTCCGCTGTGGTTCGCGATCCTGATCGCAATGAATCTGCAGACCAGTTTCCTGACGCCACCATTCGGCTTCAGTCTGTTCTATCTGAAAGGGGTGGCTCCCCCTCAGGTACGCACGCTTGATATCTACAAGGGCGTGGTGCCGTTCATTATTCTGCAGGTATTGATTGTGCTCTCGATTCTGCTGTTCCCAGAACTTTACGGACTGGTTTAGACTGAAACGGCCCCATGGAACGACATGGGGCTTTCTTGCTTTTGTTGAAGCGGGTGAAGCTCTATGCCGCTCAAGTTCAAGATTCTGCTCCTTACGCTTGTTCCGATGATGCTGGTTACGTCGGCCGTTACCTGGATCGGCCTTAACCAGGCACGACAGCTTTCGGAGGAAGAGATTCAGCTATTCGAGGAGAACCTGCTGGCCTCGAAAAAGCGCGAGCTGAAAAACTACGTCAGCCTGGCGATGACATCCATCGCCCATATCGTCAACAGCGCCGGTGCCAACGACGAACAGGCACAGGCTGAAGTGCGCAAGATTCTGGCTGATATGACATTCGGTCAGGACAAGGATGGCTACTTCTTTGTCTATGCGCTGGATGGCACCAACCTGGTTCATCCCACCGAGCCGGAACTGGTTGGGCGCAACCTCTATGACCTTCAGGACAGCCGTGGCGACTATGTGATTCGTAATTTGCTGGTGCAGGCCGAGCAAGGGGGAGGATACCACCGTTATCTGTGGCGCAAGCCATCCAGGCAGGAGCAGATCGACAAGCTAAGCTATGTAGTGCTGTTGCCCAAATGGAACTGGATGCTCGGTACCGGCCTTTACCTGGACGACATCAGTCGTGAAGTGGCCAAGATTCGGGCCCAGGTGACACGCAATATCCGTAATACCTTCTTCACAGTTCTGGTCATCATGTCGGTGGCCGTGGTACTGGTGGTGCTGGTCGGTATTGCCGTGAACCTGCATGAAAGCCGTATGGCTGACAGTCGACTGAGAATGCTGGCGCACCGCTCGGTACTGGCCAACGTGGCGGATCGTCGCCGTTTTTCCAGAGAATTGCATGATGGCATCAACCAGCTGATGGTGTCGGTGCTCTATCGGATTGAGCTCGCCAAGCGCAAGATGAAGCATGGAGACCCCAGCGGCCTGGAGGACCTGGATCAGGGCTATGAAGTCCTTAACGAGGCGATTCAGGAGGTGCGCAGGATCTCCCATGATCTGCGTCCGACGCTGCTGGACGACTTGGGGTTGCAGGCGGCGCTGGAGGGGTTGCTGAGCCGCTTTGAGGAACGCACCGGTATTCGCTTGAAGGTGGATATCCGTCTGCCGGGCACGGTGTTGCCGGAGGACGTGGAGATCACCCTCTATCGGCTGGTCCAGGAAGGGCTCACCAATGTGGAAAGACATGCGGACGCCAGTATGCTGAGATTAAGTCTGTGGGGGCAGGCCGGGATACTCTGGCTGCGTCTGCAGGATAATGGGTGTGGTTTTGATACCGATGTGCTCGAGCGTTTCGAGGGGATCGGTCTGCGCAATATGCGCGAGCGGGTAGAGCTGCTGGGAGGGGAGTTTCGCCTGCTGTCCAAGCCGGGGCAGGGTGCTACCCTTTTGGTAGGTTTGTCCTTGCAGCAAAAGGCGTGAATAAATGACACAACGGGTACGTGTATTACTGGTTGATGACCATCCGCTGGTTATAGATGGGATACAGGCTCGCCTTGAGGATGAGGGTGATATTGATGTGGTAGGGCGCGGCGGTAATGGTCAGGAAGCCATTGCTCTGTGTCGGGAGCTGCAGCCGGACGTAGTGTTGATGGATATTTCGATGCCGGTCATGAACGGTCTGGAAGCTACACGGATTCTCAGTGAGCAGTCTCCGGACATTCGCGTATTGATTCTTAGCATGCATGATAATCGCGAATATATGGTGCAGCTGATTCAGGCCGGTGCCAAGGGGTATATTCTCAAGGATGTATCCGCCGCCGAGATGGTGAAGGCGGTTGAAACGGTGTATCACGGCGGCACCTATTTCAGTGCCAGCGCTTCGCAAACCCTGTTCAGTAATTTCGGTCAACCATCCCAGGTGGAAGCACGCAAGGAAACCCAGCTGACCCAGCGCGAGCAGACGGTACTCAAGCTGTTGGCGGAGGGGCATAACAACAAGGAGATCGCACGGGTGCTCGGTATTTCGGTACGGACGGTGGAGACGCATCGGCAGAATATCAAATCCAAGCTTGATATCCATACGGCGGCAGGTTTGACCCGCTATGCCATCGAGCACAACCTGGTGCAGCTGTCCTGATAGGAAAACGTGCTGGCTATTTGATGATCATGTTTGATCATTCAGTGCACAGTTGTTGCATCTTCATGAAAAGGAACGAAAAAAACCAAAAAAGGCTTGCATGCCAAAAGTTCATCTATATAATACGCAGCACATCGAAGGACTATAGCTCAGTTGGTTAGAGCACCACCTTGACATGGTGGGGGTCGCTGGTTCGAATCCAGTTAGTCCTACCAAATTCTATAGCAAAAACAGCCACTAACGGGTAATGCCGAGTGGCTGTTTTTGTTTTGGGTCTGCAAGGGGGGGGTGCTGCTGGCCTGGTTGGGTGGAGTCTGGGCGGGTGGTGATCAGTTGTGCAGGATAGGGTTCGTCTGCTTATGCTGTGAGCGGGTGTTGAGCCTGGGGTTGGGTAAGCTTCCGCTGGTGCTACAGAAGGTGTCGATATGAGTAACCGTTCTGGTGGAGTGGTTAATCGGTTTGTTGTCGGCCTTGTGGCGGGCGTATATTGATCATGTCGGGCGCGGAAGCCAGCCGGGAAAGGAGGGTTCCCAGCAGTCAAAAAGGCGTACCAGTTCAGTATCGCACTGTTTGCAGCGATAGATGGGATGTGTGTGGTGTTGGCAAATTTTGACCATCGATTTATGCGGCGGGGTATTGGTCCCCATTAAACTGCGGCACTCTTTGCATTCTGACATTTAATAAGCCTCTCTTATAATAATTAATGAGTATATCTAATGTATATACATTAGGCGATACAGAGGTATTTGTGAAGGCTTTTATAATGAAGCAATTATGACAATTCAGTTTTGCAATATAAAGGCGGCTGTTTTGTCGTGGGTGAAGAAAGATTATCCGAGCAGGCGGAAAGGGCTTCCCACTGTTCGTGCTCGTGCAGGTAGAAGGTGGCGCAGGTCAGGCATTTGACCAGCTCGCTGTGGTTGATGTGGCTGATGGTCTGCAGGTTGGTATGGCGTCTGCCGGTGCTGAGCAGCTGCTGACATGGGGTGCAGTTATAGGGCATGTTCAACTCCTTTTGAACGATTGAATCCCTTGCAGACTATAGGAGTGTCGTCAAAATATCACTAGGAGAATTTCCTAAATTCCCGGATACAAAAAAGCCCCGCATGTGCGGGGCTTGATCGGTGGAGCTATCAGGCGGGGTAATCGCGCTGTTGCTCGCCGGTGTACAGCTGGCGCGGACGACCGATCTTGTTCGGGCTGGAGTGGAATTCGTTCCAGTGAGAGATCCAGCCGATTGTACGAGACAGGGCGAAGATCACAGTGAACATATTGGTCGGAATGCCGATAGCCTTCAGAATGATGCCTGAGTAGAAGTCGACGTTCGGGTACAGCTTGCGCTTAACGAAGTATTCGTCTTCCAGGGCGATCTGTTCCAGGCGCTTGGCGATCTGCAGCTGAGGATCGTTTTCGATACCCAGCAGTCCCAGGACTTCGTCGCAGGTCTTCTTCATGACCTTGGCGCGCGGATCGAAGTTGCGATATACGCGGTGGCCAAAGCCCATCAGGCGGAACGGATCGTTCGGATCCTTGGCTTTCTCGATGAACTCCGGAATGTTGGATTCATCGCCGATTTCATCCAGCATGTTCAGTACGGCTTCGTTGGCGCCGCCATGAGCCGGTCCCCAAAGGGCTGCAATGCCGGCAGCGATACAGGCGAACGGGTTGGCGCCGGAAGAGCCTGCCAGGCGTACAGTCGAGGTGGAGGCATTCTGTTCGTGGTCAGCGTGCAGGATGAAGATGCGATCCATGGCGCGGGCCAGCACCGGATTGACTTCATATTCGGCGCACGGAGTACCGAACATCATGCGCAGGAAGTTGGCGCCATAGCCCAAGTCGTTCTGTGGGTACATGAACGGCTGGCCGATGGAGTACTTATAGCACATCGCTGCCAGGGTCGGCATTTTGGCGATCAGGCGATACGCGCAAACTTCACGGTGATGCGGGTCGTTGATATCCAGAGAATCGTGGTAGAACGCAGACAGGGCGCCTACAACGCCGCACATGATGGCCATCGGGTGAGCGTCGCGACGGAAGCCTTTGAAGAACTGGCTCAGCTGCTCATGAACCATGGTGTGGTTCGAGATGGTGTTGACGAACTTGGCTTTCTCTTCTGCGGTCGGCAGTTCGCCATTCAGCAGCAGGTAGCAGACTTCCAGATAGTCTGACTTTTCAGCCAGCTGTTCAATCGGATAGCCGCGATGCAGCAGAATTCCATTGGCACCATCGATGTAGGTGATCTTGGATTCGCAGGCCGCCGTGGACACGAAGCCGGGGTCGTAGGTAAACAGACCATTGCCGGTCAACGGGCGTACATCTATGACGTCGGGACCTTCAGTGCCGGAGTAAACCGGCAATTCGATCGCTTCGTCCAGACCATCGACTGTCAAACGTGCTTTCTTGTCAGCCATTAGAGGCTCCTATCATTCTGTTTGTATTGCTGCGGCAAACTACATGCGCCGCGTCATAGGAAATGGCCCGAAAAAGGACTCGAACACTATAGAGTTTGAAACAGGATTGTCAATTAAGCCTTTCGCTTAAGTGTTGCGGTGCAAAACGGATTTTAGTGCTAGCAAACGAGGGGGCTGAAAGGGAATAAATAATTAGTTTAATATCGTGTAAAAAATCCCTTTACGAAAACAATATAAGAATAGATCCATACACTAGACTTAAGCCTTAAGGCCCTGTTGTTGCGTTGTATTCCGAGAGTGATCTGTCTATACTCTCGCACCTGAGTTGGCACCGTGCCCACTGGTTTAGTGTCAGTTCTGGCATCTCGAGGTACTACTCTCTGAGCACTTCCTAGCAACCTTGTCCTCTTGTCCTGCAATTGGGCATAAAGTGTGAACTAGAGCCGTGAACAAGAAAAGACCTGTAAATTTAGATCTGCGAACCATAAAACAGCCACTTCCGGCGATTACTTCAATCCTGCATCGTGTATCTGGTGTAGCGCTGTTCTTCGGCGCCATCTTCATGATGTATGCCTTGAGTCTGTCGCTGGAGTCTCAGTCTGGCTTCAACGAAGCAGCTGAGATGCTCCAGGAGTCCTTCCTGGCAAAACTCATTGCATGGGGACTGGTGTCAGCACTGCTGTACCATTTCTTTGCAGGTATTAAACACCTGATCATGGATACAGGTCACTGTGAAGAGCTGGAAAGCGGTCGACTGGCTGCAAAAGTCACCTTGGTAGTAGCGGTTATCGCTATTCTGCTGGCAGGAGTCTGGATATGGTAACTAGTATTACAAGCTTTGGTCGTAGCGGTCTGTACGACTGGATGATGCAGCGTGTTACTGCACTGGTCCTGCTGACCTATACCGTTTTCATGATCGGCTACCTGTTGCTGAATCCTGAGCTGGATTACGCGCAGTGGAAAGAGCTGTTCAGTGGTACGACAATGCGCATCTATACCCTGCTGGCGCTGCTGTCCATGGTCGCTCATGCCTGGATCGGTATGTGGTCTGTGTCGACTGACTACATCAAGCCGACCGGTGCTCGCTTTGTGTTCCAGTCCGTATGCGGCCTGCTGGCGTTTATCTACGTCGTGTGGGGCATCCAGATTCTGTGGGGTATCTAAAACATGTCTAAACTGCGTACGCTTACTTTCGACGCAATCGTTGTCGGTGGTGGTGGTGCAGGCATGCGCGCCGCGCTGCAGCTTGCACAGTCAGGTCTGAACACCGCCTGTGTCACTAAAGTATTCCCGACTCGTTCACACACTGTATCGGCTCAGGGTGGTATCACCTGTGCGATCGCAAGTGCGGATCCAAACGATGATTGGCGCTGGCATATGTACGACACCGTCAAGGGGTCTGACTATATCGGTGACCAGGACGCAATTGAGTACATGTGCTCTGTAGGTCCTCAGGCTGTATTCGAGCTGGATCACATGGGTCTGCCGTTCTCCCGTACTGAAATTGGTCGTATCTACCAGCGTCCGTTTGGTGGTCAGTCCAAGAACTTCGGTGAGGGTGGGCAGGCTGCTCGTACTTGTGCGGCGGCTGACCGTACCGGTCACGCGCTGCTTCATACTCTGTATCAGGCCAACATGAAAGCCGGTACGACCTTCCTGAACGAATGGTATGCCGTTGATCTGGTGAAGAACTCCCAGAATGACGTGGTTGGCTGTATTGCCATCTGCATCGAAACCGGCGAGACCGTTTACATCAAGGCCAAGGCAACCGTTCTGGCGACTGGTGGTGCGGGCCGTATCTACGCGTCCACTACCAACGCCCTGATCAATACCGGTGACGGTATCGGCATGGCGATGCGTGCCGGTGTGGCTGTTCAGGATATGGAGATGTGGCAGTTCCACCCGACCGGTATTGCCGGTGCGGGCGTCCTGGTAACCGAGGGTTGCCGTGGCGAAGGTGGCTATCTGATCAACAAGGATGGCGAGCGCTTCATGGAGCGTTACGCGCCGAACGCGAAAGACCTTGCTGGTCGTGACGTTGTGGCTCGTTCCATGATTCTCGAAATCCTGGCTGGTCGTGGCTGTGGCGAGAATGGTGATCACGTATTCCTGAAGCTGGATCACCTGGGCGAGGAAGTGTTGCACTCTCGTCTGCCGGGTATCTGTGAGCTGTCCAAGACGTTCGCAGCCTCTGATCCGGTTAAAGAGCCGATCCCGGTTGTGCCGACCTGTCACTACATGATGGGTGGTGTTGCCACCAATATCGGTGGTCAGGCGATCTCTCCGGATCAGGAGACTGGTGAAGACAAGATCATCAACGGTCTGTTCGCGTGCGGTGAAGCGGCATGTGTATCTGTGCACGGCGCTAACCGTCTGGGCGGTAACTCTCTGCTTGACCTGGTGGTGTTCGGTCGTGCGGCAGGTATGCAGATCGAGCAGCAGATGCGTGAAGGCTATGAAGTGCCGGATGCAACTGAAGCTGATATCGAAGCAGCCATGGCTCGCCTGAATCGTCTGAATAACAGCACTGGCGGTGAAAAAGTTGCTGACGTTCGCAAGACTCTGCAGGACACCATGCAGCTGTACTTCGGTGTGTTCCGCGATGGCGAGAGCATGCAGAAGGGCTTGGGTATGCTGAAAGAGATCCGCGAGCGTGTAGCTAACGTACATCTGGAAGACAAGAGTCAGGCATTTAATACCTCTCGTATTGAAGCGCTGGAGCTTGAGAACCTGATGGAAGTTGCGGAAGCGACCGCGATTGCTGCAGAAGAGCGTAAGGAGTCTCGTGGTGCGCACGCGCGCAACGACTTCACCGAGCGTGATGACGAGAACTGGCTGTGCCACTCCGTGTTCTTCCCGCAGACCAAGGCCATTGGCAAGCGCGCTGTAAACTTCGCGCCGAAGACCATGGATCCGTTCCCGCCGAAAGTACGAACCTATTAAGGGGCTGGTGCGATGCTGGTAAGTGTATATCGTTACAATCCTGAAATTGATGATGCGCCGTACATGCAGGATGTCCATATCGACATCCCGGGTGGCAAGGACATCATGGTGCTGGACCTGCTCCAGCTGCTGAAAGAAAAAGACCCGACTCTGGCGTATCGTCGTTCCTGTCGTGAAGGGGTTTGTGGCTCTGACGGCATGAATATGAACGGCAAAAACGGTCTGGCGTGCATCACGCCGCTGTCTGCTGTTGTCGAGAATGACAAGCTGGTACTGCGTCCGCTGCCGGGTCTGCCGGTTATCCGTGACCTGGTCATCGATATGACTCAGTTCTACAAGCAGTACGAAAAGATCAAGCCGTTCCTGATCAATGATACGCCGGCACCGGCGATCGAGCGTCTGCAGTCTCCGGAAGAGCGTGCTGAGCTGGATGGTCTGTACGAGTGTATTCTCTGTGCATGCTGTTCAACTGCCTGTCCGTCCTTCTGGTGGAACCCGGACAAGTTCATCGGTCCTTCCGGTCTGTTGCAGGCTTACCGCTTCCTGGCGGACAGCCGCGACACCGCGACCAATGAGCGTCTGTCCGAGTTGGATGACCCGTTCAGTGTCTTCCGTTGCCACGGAATCATGAACTGTGTCAGCGTTTGTCCGAAAGGTCTGAACCCGACCAAGGCGATCGGCAAAATCCGCAATATGCTGATTCAGCAGGCGACCTGATAAATCCATTCGTGGTTTGAAAAAACGGCATCCGTTAAGGGTGCCGTTTTTTTTTTGTATTTTTTTCGGTGTAATTTTACTAGCCGAAAGGCCTATGTCGTTGGAGCAATAATATTTTGTAGAATCGGTGCCTGCTAACAGTGTAAAGGCTGTCGCAAAAGGCGTAGAATTAATGCCCGCAACTCCACGTGATCCGTGTAGGTGCGGGTTATATACAAAAACGGTAATCAGCAGAGGGTCGCAGGACTGCCGGTCCAGGAAATAGTGCAGCCTGACCGATGCAGCGCCCTCTCAGAGCCAGGGTGAGATGATAATGCAAGATGGCATGATGGAGCAGATGTGGAAGAATGCCCACCTGTACGGGGGCAACCTTTCATATGTTGAACAACTATACGAAACCTATCTGATGGATCCGAACGCTGTTCCACAAGAATGGCGTGATGAATTCGATCGACTTCCCAAGGTTGGTGACAGCATCTCTCAGGATGTACCTCACTCCACTATCCGGGATCACTTCCTTCTCCTCTCCAAGAATCAGAAGCGCGCCACTCCAGTTTCCGGCAGCAGTGTCAGCTCAGAGCATGAAAAGAAACAGGTTCGTGTCCTGCGCATGATCAATGCGTACCGTGTGCGTGGACATCAGCATGCTGATATTGATCCCTTGAATCTGATGCAGCGTGAACAGGTTCCTGATCTGGATCCGCGTTTTCATGAACTGTCCGAAGCCGATTTCGATACCCGCTTTCAGCTGGGCTCGCTGTTCTTCGGTCCGGAAGAAAGCTCGCTCAAAGAGATCCTGGCTGATCTTAAGAAAACCTATTGCACTACTGTCGGCGCTGAGTACATGCACATCGTCGATACCCAGGAAAAACGCTGGATCCAGTCTCGCATGGAGCCGGTGCGCAGCCATCCGGTCCTGACCAACGAGGAGCGCAAGCATATTCTTGAGCGCTTGTCCGCCGCAGAAGGTCTGGAAAAATATCTGGGCTCACGTTATGCCGGTGCCAAGCGTTTCGGTCTTGAAGGTGGTGAGAGCCTGATCCCCTGTCTGGATGAGCTGGTTCAGCGTGCCGGTCGCGACGGCGCCAAAGAACTGGTGATCGGCATGGCACACCGCGGACGTCTGAATGTTCTGGTGAACATCTTTGGCAAGAATCCGCAGGATCTGTTTGGTGAGTTTGAAGGCAAGAAACTGCTGGAAACCTCCGGTGACGTGAAATATCACCAGGGCTTCTCTTCCAACGTGATGACCCCGGGTGGTGAAGTCCATCTGGCGATGGCATTCAACCCGTCTCACCTGGAAATCGTCTCTCCGGTGGTAGAAGGTTCCGTCCGTGCCCGTCAGGACCGTCGTAATGATGCCGTCGGCAATAGCGTGATTCCGGTCTCCATCCACGGTGATGCGGCCGTTGCAGGTCAGGGCGTGGTGATGGAAACCTACCAGATGTCCCAGACCCGTGCTTACAAAACCGGCGGCACTATCCACATCGTGATCAACAACCAGGTGGGCTTTACCACTTCCAAAAAGGAAGATGCACGCTCTACCGAGTATTGTACCGATGTGGCCAAGATGGTTCAGGCACCGATCTTCCATGTCAATGGTGACGATCCTGAAGCTGTTCGCTTTGTGACTCAGCTGGCGCTGGACTACCGCAACGAATTCAACAAAGATGTCGTGATCGACCTGGTTTGCTACCGTCGCCGCGGTCATAACGAAGCGGATGAGCCGTCCGGTACCCAGCCGTTGATGTACAAGCAGATCAAGGTTCAGAAAACCACCAAGGAGCTGTATGCGGCTCGTCTGGCTGAAGAAGGCGTGCTGACCGCTGAAGAGGCCAAGGTGCTGGATCAGGACTATCGCAAGGCGCTGGAAAACGGTGACCATGTTGCCAAGTCCTTGGTCTTGGAACCCAACAAGGAACTGTTTGTCGACTGGCGTCCGTACCTGGGCCATCAGTGGACGTTTGACTGCGATACGACTGTTGATCAGAAACTGCTGCAGGAACTGGCCAACAAAACCTGCGAATTTCCGGAAGGACTCTCCATTCAGCGCCAGGTCCAGAAGATCTACGAAGATCGCAAGAAAATGGCCGCTGGTGCCATGGAGATCAACTGGGGCTTCGCCGAAACCATGGCGTATGCCACGCTGCTGGCGGAAGGTTACCCGATTCGCCTGACCGGTCAGGACGTGGGTCGTGGTACTTTCTCCCACCGTCATGCGGTCGTACACAACCAGAAAGATGCTTCCATCTATGTTCCGCTGCAGAACCTGGCGGAAGGGCAGCCTGATTTCGATATCTACGACTCCTTCCTGTCTGAGGAAGCGGTACTGGGCTTCGAATATGGCTACGCAACGACTACCCCGAACGCACTGGTTATCTGGGAAGCCCAGTTTGGCGACTTTGCCAACGGTGCCCAGGTCGTTATCGACCAGTTCATCACATCGGGTGAACACAAATGGGGTCGCCTGTGTGGCTTGACCATGCTGTTGCCGCACGGTTTCGAAGGCCAGGGTCCGGAACACTCTTCAGCTCGTCTGGAGCGCTTCCTGCAGATGTGCGCGGAACACAATATTCAGGTTTGTGTACCGTCTTCGCCTGCACAGATCTTCCACCTGTTGCGTCGTCAGGTCGTACGTCCGCTGCGCAAGCCGCTGGTCGTAATGTCACCGAAGTCTCTGCTGCGCCACAAGCAGGCCGTATGTAGCCTGGAAGACCTGTCCGAAGGTACCTTCCAGCCGGTCATCCCGGAAGTGGATGCACTGGATCCGAAGAAAGTGAAGCGCTTGGTGATGTGTAGTGGCAAGGTCTACTACGATCTGTACAATCGCCGTGCCGAGCTTGAAAAAGACGATGTTGCGATCGTGCGCATCGAGCAGCTCTATCCGTTCCCGGAAGAGGGTCTGAAGCAAGCGATTGCCGAGTACACCAATCTGGAATCTGTGGTCTGGTGTCAGGAAGAGCCGATGAACCAGGGTGCCTGGTACTGCAGTCAGCATCACATGCGCAATGTCATGCAGCAGCATGACCCCAAACTGCATCTGATGGGTGTGGGTCGCCCGCATGCAGCCGCACCGGCGGTAGGCTATATTTCGGTTCACCTTGAACAGCAAGAACAGCTGGTCAACGAAGCAATCAACGGTTAATGACAGGTTTGTATTTGTAACCAATACCTGTGCAGCATTATTAAAGGAAACAGCATGTCCATCGATATCAAAGCGCCGACTTTCCCTGAATCCGTAGCGGACGGTACCGTTGCAACCTGGCACAAGCAGCCGGGTGAAGCCTGCTCAGCCGATGAGCTGATTGTTGACATTGAAACCGACAAGGTCGTTCTTGAAGTGGTTGCGCCGGCTGACGGCGTGATCAAGGAGATCGTCAAGGGTGAAGGCGACACCGTACTGAGTGAAGAAGTAATCGCGCTGTTTGAAGCAGGTGCTGCTGCTTCTGCGCCTGCCGCTGCGGCTCCGGCTGCTGAAGCCGCTGCTGCTCCGGCCGCCGAAATCACTACCGACGCTGACAAGATCGGCCCGGCTGCTCGCAAGCTGATCGAAGAGAACGGTCTGGATGCTTCCAAAATCCCGGGTACCGGCAAAAACGGCGGTATCACCAAGGAAGATGTACAGAACTTCCTGAAAAACAAACCGGCTGCACCTGCCGCTGCTGCTCCGGCTCCGGCTGCACCGGTTCTGAATGTGCCGGTTGGTGAGCGCACCGAGAAGCGTGTGCCGATGACACGTCTGCGTGCAACCATCGCCAAGCGTCTGGTAGAAGCACAGCAGAACGCTGCCATGCTGACCACCTACAACGAAGTCAACATGAAGCCGGTCATGGAGCTGCGCAAGCAGTACAAGGACCTGTTCGAGAAGACTCACGGTGCGCGTCTGGGCTTCATGTCCTTCTTCGTCAAGGCCGCAACTGAAGCGCTGAAACGCTTCCCGGCGGTAAACGCTTCCATCGACGGCAACGATATGGTCTACCACGGCTATCAGGACATCGGTGTGGCTGTATCCACCGATCGTGGTCTGATGGTACCGGTTCTGCGCGATACCGACTCCATGGGTCTGGCTGAAGTTGAAGCCACCATCGCTGACTTCGGTAAGCGTGGCCGTGAAGGCAAACTGGGCATGGACGACATGCAGGGTGGTACCTTCACCATCACCAACGGTGGTGTCTTCGGTTCCCTGATGTCCACTCCGATCCTGAACCCGCCGCAGACCGCTATCCTGGGTATGCACAAGATCCAGGAACGCCCGATGGCCGTGAACGGTCAGGTTGAAATCCTGCCGATGATGTATCTGGCCCTGTCATATGACCACCGTATGATTGATGGTAAAGAGGCGGTACAATTCCTCGTCACCATTAAGGATCTGCTGGAAGATCCGGCACGCATGCTGCTGGATATTTGATCAGACCCACAATCGAACGAGTGAAAGACAGGATTAACTAATGTCAGATAAATTTGATCTAATTGTAATCGGTGCTGGCCCTGGTGGTTACGTGGCTGCAATTCGCGCCGCCCAGCTGGGTCTGAAAACTGCCTGTGTCGAGAAGTGGGTTGATGAAAAGGGTACGGCCGTTCTTGGCGGTACCTGCCTGAACGTGGGCTGCATCCCGTCCAAGGCGCTGCTGGAAACCACGCACAAGTTCCACGAAGCTCAGCACGGTTTCGCTGCTCAGGGCATCGTGGCTGACAATGTGCACATGGACACCAAGCAGATGGTGGCGCGCAAGGACCAGATCGTCAAAAACCTGACCGGTGGTATTGCCGGTCTGTTCAAGGCGAACGGTGTCACTCTGCTGCAGGGCACCGGCAAGCTGCTGGCGAACAAGCAGGTTGAAGTGACTGCCCAGGATGGCAGCACTTCTGTTCACGCGGCCGAAAACGTGATCCTGGCATCCGGTTCCGTACCGGTCGAGATCCCGCCGGCTCCGCTGACTGAAGGTCTGATCGTTGACAACGAAGGCGCGCTGAAAATCGATGAAACCCCGAAACGTCTGGGCATCATCGGTGCGGGCGTTATCGGTCTGGAAATGGGTTCCATCTGGGCACGCTGTGGCTCTGAAGTGACCGTTTTCGAAGCCATGGATGACTTCCTGGCGCTGGCTGATATCGACGTAGCCAAGGAAGCCAAGAAACTGCTGACCAAGCAGGGCCTGGACATCAAACTGGGTGCTCGCTGCACCGGCACCGAAATCATCGATGGCAAGGAAGTAAAGGTTAAGTACACCGATGCCAACGGTGAGCAGGAGATGGTATTCGACAAACTGATCGTTGCGGTTGGTCGTCGTCCCCAGACTCAGGGCCTGCTGGCTGAAGACAGCGGTGTCAAACTGGACGAACGTGGCTTCATCTTCGTTGATGAAAGCTGCCGTACCGATGCGCCGGGCGTTTACGCCATCGGTGACTCCGTACGTGGTCCGATGCTGGCACACAAGGCATCTGAAGAAGGCATTATGGCCGTAGATATCATTGCCGGTCACAAGGCGGCAATGAACTACGACTGCATCCCGAACATCATTTACACCTTCCCTGAACTGGCCTGGGTCGGCAAGACCGAGCAGGAGCTGAAGGCTGAAGGTGTGAAGATCAAGGTGGGTAAATTCCCGTTCGCGGCCTCTGGTCGTGCAATGGCAGCCAATGCGACTGACGGTTTCGTCAAGATCATTGCTGATGAAGAAACCGACCGTATTCTGGGCGTTCACATGGTCGGTGGCATCGCTTCCGAACTGATCGCTCAGGGTGTGATTGCGATGGAATTCTGCTCCAGTGCAGAGGATCTGCAGCTGATGGTATTCGCTCACCCGACCGTCAGCGAAGCCGTTCATGAAGCGGCTCTGGCAGTGGACAATCACGCCATCCATATTGCAAATCGCAAAAAGCGATAACCTGAAAGGGTTGGTCCGGCCGTCCGGAGATCCCGGTCGGTCGGATTATGCAGAGCAAAAGGTGTGTCCGGTCCGCGCACTTGGGCTCGGGCACCTGTATAACTGAAAAAATACAACGGATTAGAGCATGAACCTTCACGAGTACCAGGGCAAACAACTGTTTGCTGAATATGGTCTGCCGGTTTCCAAAGGGATTGCGGTAGATACTCCGGAAGCGGCTGCTGAAGCGGCTGAAAAGATTGGCGGTGACAAGTGGGTTGTAAAAGCCCAGGTTCACGCCGGTGGCCGTGGTAAAGCGGGCGGTGTTAAGCTGGTTGATTCTCCGGCTGAAGCCCAGGCCTTTGCTGAAAAATGGTTGGGTCAGCGTCTGGTGACTTACCAGACAGACGCCAATGGTCAGCCTGTTTCCAAAATTCTGGTTGAGACCTGCACCGATATCGCCAACGAGCTGTATCTGGGTGCTGTAGTCGATCGCTCCAGCCGTCGTATCGTGTTCATGGCATCCACCGAAGGCGGTGTCGAAATCGAGAAAGTTGCTGAAGAGACTCCGGAAAAGATCCTCAAGGCAACCATCGATCCGCTGACAGGCGCTCAGCCGTACCAGGGTCGCGAACTGGCGTTCCAGCTGGGCCTGCAGGGTGACCAGGTCAAGCAGTTCGTCAACATCTTCCTGGGTCTGGCGAAGATGTTCGAAGAAAAGGATCTAGCGCTGCTGGAAATCAACCCGCTGGTCATCACTGACCAGGGTAACCTGCACTGCCTGGATGCCAAGATCGTCATCGATGGTAACTCCGTTTACCGTCACAAGGATCTGCAGGCCATGCAGGATCCGTCTCAGGAAGACGAGCGTGAAGCACGCGCGGCAGAGTGGGATCTGAACTACGTTGCTCTGACCGGCACTATCGGTTGCATGGTTAACGGTGCGGGCCTGGCGATGGGGACCATGGACATCGTTTCCCTGCACGGTGGCTTCCCGGCCAACTTCCTGGACGTTGGTGGTGGTGCGACCAAAGAGCGTGTTACCGAAGCGTTCAAGATCATCCTTGAAGACAGCAAGGTTAAAGCCGTACTGGTCAACATCTTCGGTGGTATCGTTCGCTGCGACTTGATCGCAGACGGCATCATCGGTGCGGTTAAGGAAGTGGGTGTGAACGTACCGGTTGTTGTACGTCTGGAAGGTAACAACGCTGAACTGGGTGCGCAGAAGCTGGCTGAGTCCGGTCTGGACATCATTGCAGCAACCAGCCTGACTGATGCTGCTCAGCAGGCAGTCAAAGCAGCGGAGGGTAAATAATCATGGCCGTTCTGATCAACAAAGATACCAAAGTCATCTGTCAGGGCTTTACTGGTGGCCAGGGTACTTTCCACTCTGAGCAGGCGATTGCTTACGGCACCAAAATGGTGGGTGGTGTAACGCCGGGCAAAGGCGGTACTGAGCACCTGGGTTTGCCGGTATTCAACACCGTTAAGGAAGCGGTAGAAGCGACTGGCGCTGAAGCCTCCGTTATCTACGTTCCGGCGCCTTTCTGTAAGGATTCCATCCTGGAAGCGGCCAATGCTGGCATCAAGCTGATCGTCTGCATCACCGAGCACATCCCGGTGATGGACATGCTGCAGTGCAAAGTGAAGTGTGATGAGCTGGGTGTTCGCCTGATCGGCCCGAACTGCCCGGGCGTGATCACTCCGGGTGAGTGCAAGATCGGCATCATGCCGGGTCACATCCACCTGCCGGGTAAAGTCGGTATCGTGTCCCGTTCCGGTACGCTGACGTATGAAGCGGTTAAGCAGACTACTGACGCTGGCTTCGGTCAGTCTACCTGTGTTGGCATCGGTGGCGACCCCATCCCGGGTTCCAACTTCATCGACATCCTGGAAATGTTCCAGAACGACCCGCAGACCGAAGCGATCGTCATGATCGGTGAGATCGGTGGTTCTGCCGAGGAAGAAGCGGCTGCCTACATCAAGGCAAACGTGACCAAGCCGGTTGTTTCCTACATCGCTGGTGTTACTGCACCTCCGGGCAAGCGCATGGGCCACGCCGGTGCGATCATCTCCGGTGGTAAGGGTACTGCGGACGAGAAATTCGCGGCCCTGGAAGACGCTGGTGTGAAGACTGTTCGCTCCCTGGCCGATATCGGCAAGGCTCTGTCCGAAGTGACTGGCTGGGAAATGAAGTAAGCATCTTCTGATCCGTAAAAAAGGCAGCTTCGGCTGCCTTTTTTTGTGTCTGCTGCAAACCAGTGCAAGTGCTTCTGATAGAATGCGTTTTTTTACCGCACCATCAACAGGTAGCCGTCTTGAGCCAACAACCTTTTTCCCGGATCGCCCTGAAGCCCGAGCTTCTGCGTAACCTTGAATCGCTTGAATACCATCACATGACACCGATCCAGCAGGAGAGCCTGCCGGTGATTCTGGATGGGCGTGATCTGATCGCCCAGGGCAAGACCGGTTCCGGCAAGACGGCGGCCTTCGGTCTGGGCTTGCTGCAGGCGCTGGACAATACCCGTTTCCACATACAGTCGCTGGTGCTTTGCCCGACCCGTGAGCTGGCTGATCAGGTGGCTCAGGAGTTGCGTCGTCTGGCGCGCCTGATTCCCAATGTTAAGGTGCTGACACTTTGTGGTGGCATGCCGCTGGGGCCTCAGATCGGTTCGCTTGAACACGGAGCCCATATTGTCGTAGGGACGCCCGGTCGTATCGAGGAGCACCTGCGCAAGGGTACGTTGCGGTTGGATCGTCTGCAGACACTGGTACTGGACGAAGCGGATCGGATGCTGGAGATGGGATTTCAGGAAGCGGTTGATGCCATCGTCGCGGCCACGCCCGGCAAGCGCCAGACGCTGCTGTTCAGCGCGACCTATCCGAAAGAGATTGCCGCCATTGCCGGTCGCATCATGCGCGAGCCGCAACGGGTCGAGGTGGAAGCGCTGCACCAGAACACCAGTATCGAGCAGCACTTTCATGAAGTGGACAACGACGAGCGTGATCAAGCCGTCGCCCGCTTGATCCATCACTACCGCCCTGTTTCAGCCGTGGTGTTCTGTAATACCAAGCAGGAGGTTCGGGATCTGGAGCAGAGCCTGCAGCAGAGTGGCATCGCGGCGGTTGCCCTGCATGGCGATCTGG
The DNA here is from genome assembly GCA_963676805.2 of uncultured Marinobacterium sp. Classification (GTDB taxonomy): domain Bacteria; phylum Pseudomonadota; class Gammaproteobacteria; order Pseudomonadales; family Balneatricaceae; genus Marinobacterium. Next base: position 740,683 of record CAXXYA010000002.1, read on the forward strand.
ACCAGCGTCAGCGTGACCAGACCCTGGTGCGTTTTGCCAACCAGAGTGCCACGGTGCTGGTGGCCACCGATGTGGCGGCGCGTGGGCTGGATGTTGAAGGATTGGATCTGGTCATCAATCATCGCCCGTCCAAGGAAGCTCAGGTGCACGTGCACCGCGTTGGGCGTACCGGAAGGGCAGGGCAGAGTGGCGTGGCAGTGACGTTGTTCAATGAGCGAGAACGTTTCCGACTGGCCGCCGTTGAGGCACAGATGGATATGATCATATCGGATGAGCCCTTGCCCAAAGGAATGCCGGCGGGCGACTACCGGCCGCCGATGGCGACCCTGCAGCTGGATGTGGGCAAGAAGCAGAAAATTCGGCCCGGTGATGTGCTGGGCGCGCTGACCAGTGGTGGTGAACTGACGGGTGATCAGGTGGGCAAGATTCGTGTATTCGATTTCTGCACCTATGTGGCGGTAAGTCGCCCGGTGGCGCGTGATGCTGTTAGAGTGCTGTCCAAGGGCAAGGTCAAGGGGCGCAGCTGTCGTGTGCGTCAACTGCGCTGAGGAGTGGCGATGAAGATCTGGGTGGATGCCGATGCCTGTCCGGTGGTGATCAAGGAGATTCTGTTTCGTGCCGCCGAGCGTAGCGGATTGGAACTGACCCTGATCGCTAACCAGCCGCTCAGGGTGCCTCCGGCTGCCAATATTCGTGCCGTGCAGGTCGCGGCGGGGTTTGATGTCGCCGATCACGAGATCGTCCGCCGAGCGCAAGCAGGTGACCTGGTGATTACCAGTGACATCCCGCTGGCGGCCGAGGTACTGGAGAAAGGGGGGATGGCGTTGACGCCTCGGGGCGAGCGCTTCACGGCTGAAAATATTCGCGCCCGGCTCAATATCCGCGACTTCATGGAAACGCTCAGGGCGAGCGGGGTGCAGAGCGGTGGTCCAGCGGCACTGAATCACACCGATCGTCAGCAGTTTGCCAATCAGCTGGACCGGCTGATTACCAGGGCGCTTAAGCCGCGCTAGTTCAGTTTGTGGGCTGCCAGCTCGATCCGTGTGATCTGCCGGCCCACCATCTCCACCGTACCGGGATAACGCTCATCCCCGGTCGACGTGAAATAGAACTGGTAGCGACGGGCCATGACCAACATGCCGCTGTGGGTTGAGCGTAGCGGTCTCATGCTTTTCAGCGCGATATTCTCATCCAGCAGCTGCACGTCCTCTTGTTCGCAGTAGCGCTTGACTCTCAGTGTTGCGAATTCACGCAGTTTCAGGTTATGCCACCAGGTCAGGCATACCAGCGCCGTCAGCGCCAGCCAGAAGAGGTCAGATAACTCAATCCACATCGCTTGCTCCTTGTCGAGCCGCAAGCTTAACAGCCTTGTTGCGAAAAATAACCCCGTGCCTTGGGGGGTGAAAATACCTGATCAAAATAGTAAGGTATAAGAATAGTGATTGAGGAGTGATCTGGATGAATATCGGTCGAGCCCTGCAACAGCTGAATTTCGATAACAGTTACGCCCGCTTGCCCGCACACTGGTTCCAGCGCAAAAAGGTGCAGCCGCTCAAGGCCTGCCATCTGATCGCCTTCAGCCCCGAAGTCGCCACCTGGCTGGATCTTGATCCCTGCAGTATCTCGCCTGATGAGCTGGTGCAATGCTGTGCCGGTGAGAAGGAGTGGCCCGGTATTGATCCCCTGGCGATGAAGTATACCGGTCACCAGTTTGGGGTTTACAACCCCGACCTGGGGGATGGCCGCGGGCTGTTGCTGGGAGAAGTGCTCAATGGTAAACGGCAACGTTTCGACCTGCACTTGAAAGGGGCCGGCCAAACCGCCTTTTCCCGCTTTGGTGACGGGCGTGCCGTGCTGCGTTCCAGTATCCGCGAGTACCTGGCCGGCGAAGCGATGGCAGGGATCGGTATCCCGACAACCCGCGCGCTGTGCCTGCTCGGCAGCGAACAGCACACATTGCGCAATGGCATGGAGCCCTGTGCCATGCTGTTGAGGGTCACCCCTTGTCATATCCGCTTTGGCCACTTCGAGTATTTCTTCTACAGTGGTCAGCACGATGATCTGCGTCGCCTGGCGGATTACTGTCTACAGCGTTATTTCCCGCAGTTGCGTGCGAGTGAGCAGCCCTACCGGGCGATGTACCGTGAAGTGCTTGAGCGCACAGCAAGACTGGCTGCTGTTTGGCATGCGTATGGATTCGTTCACGGGGTGCTGAATACCGACAATATGTCATTGATCGGCGAGACATTCGATTACGGCCCTTATACTTTCCTCGATCACTACGAGCCCAATCATGTTGCCAATAAAAATGATCATGAGGCGCGATATGCATTCAGCAAGCAGCCGTCGATTATGTTGTGGAATATGGCGGCGCTGGCTCAGGCGATGCTGCCCCTAGTGGCGCGTGCCGAGCTTGAGGCTGAGCTGGACCGGTTCGAAGGGCTCTATCAGGCGGCTTATCTCGAAAGGATGAAAGCGCGACTGGGATTGCAGTCGGTAGACAGTCAAGACCAGACGCTTGTCGATGAGCTGGAGGCGATCTGGGCGGATCAGCATGTCGATCACAACCGCTTTCTGCGTGAGTTGGGTGAATGGCAGCCGGGCGATGAAGAGCAAATGCGCGTATTGCAGGCGTTTTGTGCTCGGCCTGAAACGATGGTTCGCTGGCTGGAGCGGTATGAGCATCGCACTCAGGAGGAAGCGGCCAGTGCTCCGATTCGTCGTCAGCAGATGCGTTCGGTCAATCCGCGTTTCATTTTGCGCAACTATATGGCGGAAGAGGTCATTCGGGAGGCGCATCAGGGCGATTACCGGCCGTTACAGAACCTGTTACCGTTACTGCGCCACCCCGGCGACAGCCATCCGGGGTTTGAGCGCTATGCCGGTCCTCGCCCCGATTGGGCCGGGTCGATCTATTTGACCTGTTCTTCGTGAGTGGCCTGCTCGTGCCAGCTCAGTGACTGCTTTGCAGTCTTGAGCCGATCCAGACCGAACCGATGCCGCCCAGAATCACCAGAGAGATGCCGGCCCAGGTGACTGGCAGCGGAACTTGATCCCAGATCAGCCAGCCCCAGAGCCCGGTAAATACCACGCCGAAATAACTCAGTGGTGCGATGATCGATGCCGGAGCATAGCTGTAGGAACGGGTGTAGAGCCACATGGTCAGCCAGATGGAGCCTGCAATCAGTAGAATGTAGGGCAGGCTGGGCAGTTGCAGTGGCTGCCAGTTAGTCAGGGCCAGCGGTAACCCGGCGAGAGTCGAAATCAGAAAGTAGTAGAACAGGATGCGGTTGACCGGTTCGGTCCGGGTTAGCTCGCGGGTGGTGACGATGGAGCCGGCGAGTGTTAGTGCCGAGATGAAGCCGACCAGGTGCCAGCTGCTCAGCCCCGTGCCTTCCGGCTGCATGATCAGGCCGATGCCGATGAAACCGATCAGCAATGGCAGCCAGCTTAGCCAGTGCAGCCCCACACGCTGCCATACCAGCAACCAGAGCGGTACGCACAGGGGAGCGGCGTTGCGCAGCAGGGCGGCGTCGACCAGCGGTATCTTGTCCAGTGCCAGATAATAGGCGTAGAAGCAGCCCCAGCCACAGAGTCCTCGTACCAGATGTAGCAGCGGTCGCCGGGTGCGAAGGGCTGCCACTCCTTGCTGTTTCAGCCAGGGGATCATGATCAGTACGCAGAGCAAATACTGGAAAAACACGATCATTTCGATACTGATCATGGCGGCTGCCAGTTTGATCACAACGGCAGCCATGCTCATCACCAATGTGGTTGCCAGTGCATAGCCAGCACCGGCTGAAAGGTTGTAACTGCTTGAAGACACTGAAACTTAATCCCTGTAGATTATAGTGATACGGACACAGATGACCGGAGTTTTCAATGGAAAAGATGCTGTTGCTGCTGCAGGGTAACTGGGCAAATGCGTTGGCGCTGGCCTGGTTCCTGCTCTGCTTTCGTGGATATATGTACTACTCGGCGTACAAGAGTCATACCACCCCCTGTCTGGTCAGCATGCTACACCTGTACCGTACCGAGTGGATGCAGCGGATGTTAGCACGGGAAGTACGCATCGCGGATACCGCTGCGATCGCCAACCTTGAGCGCAGTGTCGCGTTTTTTGCATCCACCACCATTCTGGTGCTGGCCGGCCTGATGACGGTAATGAGCTCCACCGAGAGTGCGATCAACCTGGTCGAGGATCTGCCATTTGTGGTGGTGGCCACCCAGCAAGAGTGGGAACTGAAGTTGCTGGTACTGGTGGTCCTGTTTATCTATGCCTTCTTCAAGTTTACCTGGAGCCTGCGCCAGTACGGCTTCGTGTCAGTGATGATTGGTGGCGCACCTTTGCCAACGGAAGGTCCCTCTTCTGCACAGCAGAAGGCACATGCGGAACGCATCGCACAGATGGCTTCGATGGCAGCGCACAACTTCAACCTGGGCTTGCGTACCTACTATTTCAGCATTTCGGTGCTGGGCTGGTTCATCAACCCCTGGGTATTTATGCTGCTGGCCTTTACCGTGGTGGTTGTACTCTATCGACGCGAATTTACCTCGTCGACGCTCAAGACCCTGATGATGAGTTCGGGAGGTGATTAATGCACGATACTGAATATTACACTGCACGCTGCAGTCGTTTTCTCAATGCGCAGCCACACATGCGCAAACTGGGTATTCGGCTGATCAAGGCGGACAGGAATAAGGTCACGCTGGTTCTGCCGGTTCAGCCCCAGCTGATCAGCGAGGTGCTGGATACCTATCTGCATGGTGGTGTGCTCACCACGCTAGTCGATGCGGCCAGTAGCGTCTCCACGCTCTGCGCACTGGACCAGTTTGAACTCTGTCCGACGCTGGACCTGCGTATTGACCACATGCGTTCGCCGGTGCAAAGTCAGCCGCTCTATGTCGCGGCCGAGTGCTACCGGGTGACGCGCAGCGTCCTCTTTACTCGCGCGTCCGTGTATCAGGACGACCCGGCTCGCCCGCTGGCTTATGCGATTGCCACCTTCATGCGTCCCGAAGGAGGGGCGACCGATTCCGCCTTCCGCGCGATGATCGAAGGAGTCTCCGATGCAGAAACTGCTTGAGCTGGTCAAACAGGCTCATGCCTGTGGTGACTATCAGCCACTGGTCGATCTTATTCCCTACGCCCGGGTGCTGGGGGTGCAGTGTGAATGCTACGGTGAAGAGATCATCTTTCGTCTGCCGGCCAATGCCGACAATATCGGCAACCCGACCATTCCCGCGATCCACGGTGGTGTCATCGCCTCCTTCATGGAACTGACCGCACTGTTTCAGCTGACTCTGCAGCTGCCCCAGCCGGGGCTGGCCAAGATTATCGATTTTTCACTCGACTACATGCGGGCGGGGCTGGATCGCGATACCTTCGCTATCTGTCATATCAGCCGTCAGGGGCGTCGTGTGGGCAACTGCTCGGTGCTGGCCTGGCAGGAGCGAAAGAGCAGACCGATCGCTCAGGCGCGGGCGCATTTTCTGCTCGACAACGGCAATCCGGCAGAAATCGACATTAACCCCTTGAAAAGCTGAGAGGCATCCCTATATCAGGGAAGGTTGAAAGTTTGTTTTCGGAGGTTAGTTAGCCCGCCATGACTACAGAAACACAGAAAGAGACGCTTGGTTTCCAGACAGAAGTGAAGCAGCTTCTGCACCTGATGATCCACTCACTGTACTCCAACAAGGAGATCTTCCTGCGTGAGCTGATCTCAAACGCATCGGATGCATCCGAGAAACTGCGTTTTGAAGCGCTGAACAACGATGCACTGTATGAAGGGGATACTGACCTCGATATCCGCATCGAATTCGACAAGGAAGCCGGTACGGTTACCATCGAAGACCGCGGTATCGGCATGAACCGTCAGGATGTGATCGAGCATCTGGGCACCATCGCCAAGTCCGGCACCGCCGGGTTCCTGTCCAGCCTGACCGGTGATCAGGCCAAAGACAGCCAGTTGATCGGGCAGTTCGGTGTCGGTTTCTACTCCGCGTTTATCGTGGCTCAGCGCGTTGATGTGTACACCCGTCGTGCCGGCGAACCGGCCGAGAACGGTGTTCACTGGTCATCCACCGGTGAAGGTGACTTTACCATTGCCGGCATCGACAAGGCGCAGCGCGGTACGCGTATCGTACTCAAGCTGAAGGAAGGTGAAGAAGAGTTTGCCGACGGTTTCCGCCTGCGTTCACTGGTGCGCAAGTACTCCGACCATATCTCCATTCCGGTTAAAATGCTGAAAGAAGAGCTGCCGGGTGACGAGGAAGAGGGCAAGGAAGAGCAGAAAGCGCCTGAGCTGGAAAGCGTAAACTCGGCTACCGCGCTCTGGACGCGTTCCAAGTCTGATCTGAATGACGAAGAGTATCAGGAGTTCTACAAGCACATCTCCCACGATTTCGCTGATGCGCTGACCTGGTCGCACAACAAGGTAGAAGGCAACCTTGAATACACCAGTCTGCTGTATGTGCCGGAGAACGCTCCCTACGACCTGTGGAACCGTGAAGCGCCCCGCGGCCTGAAGCTTTACGTGCAGCGTGTGTTCATCATGGATCAGGCGGATCAATTCCTGCCGCTCTACCTGCGTTTCATCAAGGGTGTGGTCGACACGAATAACCTGTCGCTGAACGTGTCGCGTGAAATCCTGCAGAAGGACCCGAGCGTCGACAAGCTGCGCTCCGCACTGACCAAGCGCGTGCTCGACATGCTAAGCAAACTGGCCAAGAACGACGCCGACAAGTACGCCAAGTTCTGGAGTACCTTTGGTCAGGTGATCAAGGAAGGCCCGGCCGAGGATATGGGCAACCGCGACAAGATCCTCAAGCTGCTGCGTTTTGCGTCTACCCATACAGGTACGTCGGAGCAGAGCGTTTCGCTTGAGGACTACATTGGCCGCATGCAGGAAGGTCAGAAGAAGATCTACTATGTCGTGGCCGACTCCTTCAATACCGCCAAGAACAGCCCGCACCTGGAAGTATTCCGCAAGAAGGGTATTGAAGTACTGCTGCTGACCGAGCGTATTGACGAATGGATGATGAGCCAGCTGTTCGACTTCGACGGCCACAGTTTCCAGGATGTCACCAAAGGTGAGCTGGACCTGGGTGAAACCGAGTCGGAAGAAGAGAAGCAGAAGCTGGAAGAGGTGGCCAAGGAGCACGAGGGGCTGATCGAACGGCTGAGCAAGGTGCTTGAGGACAGGGTTGATTCCGTGCGCATTACGCATCGTCTGACCGATTCTCCCGCCTGCCTGGTGATCGGTGATTACGACATGGGACTGCAGATGCGCCGTATTATGGAAGCGGCGGGTCAGCAGGTGCCGGATACCAAGCCGATCTTCGAGATCAACCCGGAGCACCCGTTGATCGACAAGCTGGATCAGGAGCCGGACGAGGATCGTTTTGGCGAACTGGCCCTGGTGCTCTTCGATCAGGCGGGTCTGGCGGCGGGCGCCACCCTGGATGATCCGGCCAGCTATGTGCAGCGTCTGAACAAGCTGCTGCTTGAACTGAGCCGCTGAGTTTGCTCGCTGGTGATGAATGCAAGGGCGGCCACTGGGTCGCCCTTTTTTATGGTTGGCTGCTGCAGGTCATACAATCGCAATCAAAGTGACGTTAAGCTGAGACAAAATCATGGAGGTAAATGTATGAATCTGCGTAGTGTGCTGGCGCTGTCCGGTTTGGTTGTCATGCCGTTCTCCGTACAGGCGATGACGGCTGATGAAGTTGTTCAGAAGCATTGTGTCGCCTGTCATCAGGCTGGCTTGGGGGGCGCGCCCAAGCTGGAAGACAAGGCTGCCTGGGCTCCGCGTGTCGCCAAGGGCGCTGATGCGATGACCCAGACGGTTCTGACCGGAAAGGGCGCTATGCCACCCAAAGGGACCTGTGGTAGCTGTGATGAGGCCTTGCTCAAGTCCGCGGTCGAGGCGATGACAGCGCCGTTGAGCCAGGATTAATGTTGCCCCATCAGCTGCATCGATTCGAGAGACCAGTCCAGGCTGTTGAGATAACAGTGCTGCAGCCTGGCGGTCAGTGAGCGATCAGTGCCGGCCCAGTTGCCTTGAACAAAAGCTTCTGCCTGGTGCAGCAGTTGGCCCAGCGGTCCCTGACGCTCTGTCAGTGCCGCATGAATGGCTGTCGTAACCCTGACCTGCTGTAACAGCGCCGCTTGCGTTTGGTTCATCAGGGCGTCCATATGCAACAGCAGTCCGGTCATGAAGGCTTCGCCCCTGTCAACGCCGGGGTATGCTGGCGCAAGCAGTTCGCACAGGCGTGCCATCGTCAGTATCTGACGCACCAGTTCACAGGGCTTGCCGTAGTCATCGGCGAGAATGATCAGTGAAGCCCATTTCCTCAATTCATCCAGCCCCAGATAGACCATCGCCTCCCGCAGGCTGCCGATGTTGTACTGTATGCCGAAGGCTGCAGAGTTGGTCAGACGCAGCAGTTTGTAACTCAGTGCGGGGTCACGTGACAAGAGGTCATTCAGTTGGCTGAACTGGGTATCAGGCTGGCTCAGTGCGGTCAGCAAGTGGCTGATGATCAGTCTGTTGCTGGATGTCTTACGCCCTTTCAACAGCTCGGGGCGGCTGAAAAAATAGCCTTGAAACAGCTCGCAGCCCAGTTCGCGGCAGCGTTGATATTCCTCTTGGGTCTCGACTTTCTCCGCCAGCAGGGTGACCTTGAACCGTCTGAGCCGCTCGATCTGTTGGCGCAGCTCTGTGGTTGAAAGAGCGCGAATATCCAGCTTGACGATGTGGGCCATCTCCAGCAGGGGGTCGTACTGCTGATCATAGGTAAAATCGTCCAGAACCAGCTTGAATCCGTTGTCGCGCAGGCGTTGCAGCGCCTGGAGCAGCTTTGGTGTGACCGTGCAGTCTTCGAGGATCTCGATGACCACTTCCCGTGGCGACAGAGAGGGCAGTGTTTCACTCTCCAGCATCTGTTGGCTGAAATTGATGAACGCCGGCAAGGTGCGCAGATTGCCGGCATCGGCAATACTGGTATATGAGTGCAGAATGACACGGCTGCTGGCGGTATCGCCGTCGATCAGTGGCAGAGAGTTGACCCCGTCCTCGCTTCGATACAGCAATTCATATGCAATGACGTTTTGCCTGGCATCGAAAATTGGCTGCCGAGCCATCAATACCGGGTTGGCCATGTGTAATGCTCCTGAGAATCACCATGGAAAGACTACATATAGTCCCTTAAAGGGGACATAGTATAGTCTTAAAAGGGTCACGACTGTATCGCAGGGTAGCGATATAAGTAATCGTCAGTACTGACTAGGTGTCGCATCCCGGATGATCATATAAGCCAAAAGCGTTATCCTTGGTTCGTTGCTCGTGACGTCATGCAGCGCGCCATTGAGCACTTCATCCAGCAAGCACAGGGAGATCAGCCGACATGATGGTATCTTTGCATAAACGGGCACGCACCACCCCTGCCATTCGTGAAGAACTGGCAGCCAGTACCAAGCCTGTCCGCGAACTGGCCCGGCAGTATGGCATCAGCGAGGCAACCGTCCGCAAGTGGCGCAGCCGATCCAGCACGGAAGACCGCTCGCACACACCGCATCGACTGCAAACGCACCTGACACCGGCTCAGGAGGCGATCGTCGTCTATCTGCGCAAACAGCTGTTGCTGTCTCTGGATGACCTGCTGGCGGTCGTCAAAGAATTTCTCTGCGACAAGGTATCCCGTTCCGGTCTGGACCGCTGCCTGCGCCGTCATGGGGTTAGTAACCTGAATGACCTCAAGCCCAAGGTGCCTAAACCGGCCCCCAAGACGTTCAAGGCCTATCAGCCCGGGTTCTTCCATATCGACGTCAAGTACTTGCCGCAAATGGCGGATGAGACCAAGCGTCGATACCTGTTTGTGGCCATTGATCGTGCCACCCGCTGGGTCTTTGTGCAGATCCATCCGAACAAAACGGCCGCGACGGCTCGGCGTTTCCTGGATAGCCTTCAGCAGGCCACACCTATCAAGATCACGCATATCTTAACGGACAATGGGAAGGAATTTACCGACCGCCTGTTTCACTCAAAAGCGCGAGATCCCAGCGGCAATCATGAGTTCGACCGCCTCTGCGCTGACTTGGGGATTGAGCACCGCCTGACCAAGCCCAGAACGCCCCAAACCAATGGCATGGTGGAGCGTTTCAACGGGCGTATAGCCGATGTGCTTAAGACCCACCACTTCGATAGCCGTGAAGATCTTGAGCAAACCCTGCTACGCTATGTGCATTTGTATAATCATCAACTGCCGCAGTCCGCGCTGAAGTCCAGGCCACCCATTATGGCGATGAAGGAATGGTACAAAACCCACCCAGAACTTTTTAATAAGCGCCCTTATAACCATACGGGACGTGACAACTAGGCAGGAAGGTGAGTGATGAGTACAGATGCATATGAAGCGCGTTATCAGGCAATACTGAATGCCTGCCAGGACCCTGTCCTGGTGCTGGATAATGAGACGATCGTGGCGGTTAGTGAAGCCGGGCAGGCCTGGTGTCAAAAGAAGGCTCTGCTGGGGCGCACCCTGTCGGAACTGTTTGAAGATGACCTGCTGGCACAGTTTCGCCAGGTGCTCCGGCAGCTGGCCGAAGGTGAGGAGGTCATGGAGATCGAGTACCAGCTCAGGCCAGAACACTTGCCTGCGCTGAGGGCGCTGGGGCTGTCCGAGCCCTGCTGGTATCGCAGTCGCTGGGTGATGTCGGAGCAGGGGGAGGTGATCTGGAGTGCCTGCGATATGACGGCGCAGAAGCATCTGGAGCGAAAACTCTCCCATCAGGCGCAGCGTGATCCGTTGACGGGTGCCTACAATCGCCGCACGCTTGTTCCGGTTCTGGAGATGGCGGCGGCGCAGGCGCTGCGCTATGACGGTGCAACCAGTGTGCTGTTGATCGACATTGATGACTTCAGTGGCATCAATGATCGCTATGGCTGGGATGCCGGTGACCAGGTGTTGCAGCAGACGGTGATGACGCTGCATGCGCTCAAGCGTACTGCGGACTTTCTGGCGCGTTATGCGGATGATCAGCTGGTGGTTGTGTTGCCCGAAACGAACCATGAGCAGGCTCTGCTGGCGGCCGAACGTATGCGTGCGGCGATCGAGAATCTGGAGTTGCCATACCGCAGCGGCAATGTGCGCTGGACCATCAGTGTGGGGCTGGCGTCAGCACTGAACATCGAGGATGATGCCGCTACCATGATGCGTCGCGCACGTGTGAATCTGTCGATCGCTCAGCAGAGCGGACGTAACCGGGTTGAAGGCGAGGCGCTGTGAGCGCCTCGGAATTCGATCAAAGTGCGGGATGCGCCTGCAGGCAGTCGATCAGGGCCTGCATCTCGTCCTGAGTGCCGATGGTGATGCGCAGGTGGTTGTCAATTCCGGGTTTGGTGAAATGACGAACCAGGATCTTGTTGTCACGCAGGTACTGCATCAACTCGGCTGCTGGCAGTCTCGGGTGGCTGGCAAACACAAAGTTGGTATGGGATGGCAGAACATCAAAGCCGAGTTGCTGTAACTGCTCGGTTGTCCAGTGGCGAGTATCCATCACCTGATTGATGCAGGCGGTGAAATATTCCCTGTCTTCGAGCGCCGCAAGGGCGGTCTGCTGGGCCAGCATGTCCAATGGATAGGAGTTGAAGCTGTTCTTGACCCTTTCCAGCGCCTCAATCAGATCCGGGTGGCCATAGGCAAAGCCCACGCGCATGCCGGCCAGCGAGCGCGACTTGGAGAATGTCTGGATTACCAGCAGGTTAGGGTACTGATCAACCAGGCGTGAGGCGCTTTCAGCACCGAAATCCACATAGGCCTCGTCGACGACAACAACGGAATCGGTGTTGCGCGCAAGCAGGGACCTGATGGCATCAAGATCGAGGCTGACGCTGGTAGGAGCGTTTGGGTTGGCAAAGATGATGCCGCCATTTTCGCCGCAGTAGTCGTCAAGATTGATGCGGTAATCGTCAGTTAGCGGGATGTGGCGCGCCTCGATATCAAACAGATCGATATAGACGTTATAGAAGCTGTAGCTGGTCTCCGGCAACAGCAGCGGCTTCGGCTGACGCAGCAGGGCCATGAAGGTCAGCGCAAGTACTTCGTCAGAACCGTTACCGACAAAAACCTGGTTGCGAGACAGGCCGGCATCATCGGCCAGGGCCTGCTTGAGGGCCTGGCAGTCCGGATCCGGGTAGAGGCGCAGGCGCGCGCTGTCGAAGTTGCGCAGCACAGCCTCGACACCGGGGGCGGGCGGGTATGGGTTTTCATTGGTATTCAGTTTGATCAGCCCGTCTACCTTGGGCTGTTCGCCCGGGGTATAAGGCACCAGTGACTGAATAGCCGGGCTCCAGAATCGGCTCATGTTGAACAGTCCATCTACAGATGCAAAACGCACATCATAGCAGACCCGCATGGGGGCGGCGACTGAGTGATGGCTCAGTTCTTGAGGTGATTTTGCTCGGGTTTCAGGTACTCGGGCACATTGGTGTCGCTGGTCCGGTCAAGGGCGCCAATGTCGAGCATGGGGGCAGCATCCAGGTGGTGCGCACCGAGTATGTGAGAGACGTGCTCAAGCGCTGCCACGATCATGGACTGTTCCCAGTCGTGCATATCTTCGAACTGACGGATAAAGGTGTCCTGCAAGGTGGCGGGTGCCGATTTCAGCAACTCCAGGCCCTCTTCCGTCGGGCAGGCCAGAACCTTGCGCTTGTCGGTATGACTGCGCTCGCGGCGAACCAGGTTCTTGCGTTCCAGGCGGTCAAGAATGCTGGTGACCGTGGCCTGGGCCAGATTCATCTCTTTGGCGAGCATGCCGATTGTCAATGGACCATTAATACGCAGTGTCTGCATGGTCATCAGCTGAGGCATGGTGAGGCCTGTCATGCGGCTCAGATGCTTGTCGTGCAGGTCGGTGGCTCGAATGATCTGACGCAGTAAAACCAGTGCGTCCTGACTTTTGTCCATAGCGCTTGGAAGTTTCCCGGGTGCAGGTTTGGGTTCTGGGCGCTTTTTAGCCTGATTTGTTGAGTAATGCAAAATATCTTTACTACCTCGAGTTCAGTATTTTGTAATGCAAAACAATGTATCCTGGACCTTTATATGGCATAAAAGGGGTTAAATACCCTTAATGTGCCGCTATATGGTTATATTTCTCCTAAGTGTTGCGATTGCTTGTGGGGTTGAAATGTCATTTTAGATATGTTTTATACTAAAAACCATAGCAAAGCGAAATAAATCAAATACTATGGATTCTGACATTTTTACGCTACGTAAGCCTAAGGCCACTGACGGCCTTGCCCTTCACAAGCTCGTTGAGCGCTGTTCCCCTCTGGACCCCAACTCCGTTTACTGCAATTTGCTGCAGTGCAGTCATTTTGCCGAGACCGCCATCGCGGCCGAGAACGCCGACGGCGAGCTGGTCGGGTTCATCTCCGGCTATCGGCCGCCGGAACGTCAGGACACCCTGTTCGTTTGGCAGGTTGCCGTCGATGCCCGCTGTCGCGGACAGAAACTCGGTCAGCGCATGCTGCTGGCATTGACCGAACGCCTGGCGCCGGTCGGAGTGCGATACATCGAAACAACCATTACTCCGGGCAATATCGCTTCCGAAACGCTTTTTGCACGTGTGTTTGCAGCACTGTCAGCGCCTGTTGAGCGCTCGGTTCTGTTTTCACGCGAAGAGCACTTTGAAGGCCAGCATGACGATGAAATGCTTTATCGCGCCGGCCCTTTCAAGCTCGTTAAACCGAATTCATAACTCAGGAGAGATCGATGAATATTTTCCAGTCCACTGAATCTGAAGTTCGTACATACAGCCGTTCCTTCCCGGTGACCTTCAGCAAGGCCAAGGGTGCTGTACTGACAACCGAAGACGGTAAGGAGTATGTCGATTTCCTCGCCGGTGCAGGTACACTGAACTACGGCCACAACAATGATGTGCTGAAACAGGCGCTGATTGACTACATCAGCAATGACGGTCTGACACACGGTCTGGACATGCAGTCCGAAGCCAAGGCCCGCTTCCTGCAGACCTTCCGTGACCTGATCCTGAAACCGCGTGGCATGGGTGACTTCAAGGTGATGTTCACCGGGCCGACAGGCACCAATGCGGTTGAAGCTGCGCTGAAGCTGGCGCGCAAGGTGAAGGGACGCAGCAATATTATCTCCTTTACCAACGGCTTCCACGGTGTCAGTGGTGGCGCCCTGGCCGCAACCGGTAACCAGCACCACCGTGGTGGCATGGGTACTTCTCTGTCTGATGTTACCCGCATGCCGTTTGATGGCTACCTGGGTGAAGGCGTGGATACCACTGAATACCTGGATAAAGTGCTGAGCGACCCGAGCAGCGGTGTCGATCAGCCGGCAGCGGTCATTGTTGAAACCATTCAGGGTGAAGGGGGGCTTAATGCCGCCTCTTTCGAATGGCTGCGTAACCTGGAGAAGGTGTGTCGTCGCCATGACATGCTGCTGATCGTGGATGACATCCAGTCCGGCTGTGGTCGTTCCGGCCGCTTCTTCAGCTTCGAAGAAGTGGGTATTCAGCCGGATATTGTCACCCTGTCCAAGTCCATCAGCGGTTATGGCCTGCCGTTTGCGGTCACCATCTTCCGTCCGGAACTGGATCAGTGGAGTCCGGGTGAACACAACGGTACTTTCCGTGGCAATAACCACGCCTTCATCACGGCGGCGACCGCGTTCAAGACGTTCTGGTCTGATGATCAGTTCGAGAAGGAGGTGCGTCGCAAGGCTGAGAAGCTGCGCAACGGCCTGGACGCCATCATCAAGGCGCAGGGTGCCAAAACACTGAAGCTTAAAGGCCGTGGCCTGATGAGCGGCATCGAGTGCCCGGATGGTGATCTGGCTTCTGCCGTTACCGGCAGTGCATTCAAGCAGGGGCTGGTCATCGAAACCAGTGGTGCCCATGACCAGGTGGTCAAGTGTCTGGTGCCGCTGGTAATCACCGATGAGCAGATCGAGTTTGGCCTCAAGGTGCTGGACAAGGCTTTTGCCGATGCGCTGGCGGCGCGTGAGCGTCAGGCGTCTTGATGGGTCTGAGCTGATTCGAACTGAACATATTCACTGAAAAAGAGTAGTTGCAATGATCGTTAGAACACTGGAAGAGTGTGAAAAATCGGAACGTCGCGTAGTATCCAAGACTTGGGAAAGCACCCGGATGCTGCTGAAAGATGACAATATGGGATACTCTTTCCATATCACCACCATCTATGAAGGCACCGAGACTCACATCTGGTATCAGAACCATCTGGAGTCGGTGTACTGCATCAGCGGTGAAGGTGAGGTCGAAACACTTGCCGATGGCAAGATCTATTCGATCAAGCCCGGGACGCTGTATAATCTGAACGAACATGATGAGCATCTGCTGCGTGCCACCAAAGAGATGAAGCTGGCGTGTGTTTTCAATCCGCCGCTGAATGGTAAAGAGGTGCACGACGAGAATGGCGTTTACCCGCTGGAAGCCGATCCGGTCGAAGCCTGATCGCTACCCTGCGTGAAACATGCCGGCTGAATGCCGGCATGTTTGTATATTGACCAAACCATGCCATTCAGGGGCAGCACTACACGAGAGAGTCAACAGGAAATAACATGCATACTGTAGAGAAGATCGGCGGCACCTCAATGAGTCGCTTCAGCGAGCTGATGGACACCATCCTCATTGGCAATCGCAAGGGAGAAGACCTGTATAACCGTATCTTCGTCGTATCCGCTTACGGCGGTATCACCAATCTGCTTCTGGAGCACAAGAAGACCGGCGAGCCTGGTGTATACGCCCGCTTTGCCAATGCAGAAAACGAGGCCGCCTGGGGCGATGCGCTGGCTGAGGTTCGCGGTCGAATGCTGGATATCAACCGGGAGCTGTTTGGTGATAGCGCTGAACGTGCCTCAGCAGATGCGTTCATTACCCGGCGTATCGCCGATGTTGAAGCCATCATGACCAACCTGCAGGCGCTCTGTTCCTATGGGCATTTCCAGCTGGACGACCATCTGATGAAGGTGCGTGAGATGCTGGCAGGCATTGGTGAAGCACACAGTGCGAACAACAGCGTCATTGCGCTGCGCAAGGCCGGTGTCAATGCCCGTTTGCTGGATCTGTCCGGTTGGGATCAGGAGCAGCCGCTGCCGTTTGATGAAATGATCGAGAAGAGCTTTGCCGATGTGGATGTCAGCAAAGAGATGCCGATCGTAACCGGCTATACCCACTGTAAGGAAGGTCTTATGCGTACCTTCGACCGTGGTTATAGTGAAATGACGTTCAGCAAGATCGCAACCAAGACCGGTGCGAGCGAGGCGATCATCCACAAGGAGTTTCACCTCAGTACCGCCGATCCCGGTATCGTTGGTCTGGAAAACGTGGTCACCATCGGTCGTACCAACTATGATGTGGCCGATCAGCTGTCCAACCTGGGCATGGAAGCGATCCATCCCAAGGCCGCCAAGGGGCTACGCCAGCAGGAGATTGAACTGCGCATCAAGAACGCGTTCGAGCCCGAGCATGCCGGTACCGTGATCAGCACCGACTATTGCAGCGAGAAGCCCTGTGTCGAAATCATTGCCGGTCGCCCGAACCTGTTCGCACTCGAAATCTTCGATCAGGAGATGCTGGGTGAGGCAAGTTACGATATCGAGCTGTCACGTTTGCTCAGCGAGCTGCGGCTGTACGTGGTCAACCGTGATTCCGATGCCAACAGTATCACCTACTTTGTGGCCGGCAGTCGCAAGATGGTGACTCGGGCGGTACGCCTGATCGGTGAGAAGTTCGACAGTGCCGAGATTGAGCTGCACAAGGTAGCGATTGTTTCGGCTATCGGCTCTAACCTGAAAGTGCCGGGTATTCTTGCACGTACCGTATCTGCCCTGGCGGATGCCGGTATCAGTGTACAGGCGCTGCACCAGTCCATGCGTCAGGTCGAGATGCAGTGTATCGTCAATCAGGATGACTACGAGGCTGCCGTCAGAGCCTTGCACCACGCCCTGATTGAACAGGAAGACTACGGGGACGTGATATGCGCTGCCTGAAGGTAGCCTTACTGCTGTTACTTCCCTGCCTGGCGATGGCGCAGACGGAGGCCCCCGGTTCGGGGGCCGCTTCCGTTAGGGTCGCGGATGCAGTACCGGTTGATGAGCGCGTGACCTTGCGTGAACAGGTGGAACAGCTGGAAGAGCCCATGTTCAAACCGTTCATCGAGCGCTATATCATCGACGAGATCAAGGTTCTGCGCTCGGAACTTGAGCAGCAGAAGGTGGAGATGATCCGCGAGATCACCGATCGCGAATTAAAGGTGGCGAACAGCTCGATCTCCTATGCCACTGACACGGTCACCTATTTTTTCTACCTGATCGCGGCGGCTTCCTCAATCTTGCTGATCGTTGGCTGGAACTCCATTCGTGAGATACGGGATCGAGTACAGTCGATAGCGGATGAAAAGGTGGGGCGTCTGGTTGAAGAGTATGAGGAGCGACTGGAGCGGGTCGAGAAGGAGCTGCTGAGAAAGTCTCGTATCATTCAGGAAAACCAGCACGAGCTTGAAGTCACGAATGAGGTGCAGACGCTTTGGGTCAAGGCTTCCCAGGAAAACTCATGGGAGCAGAAGATCCGTCTCTATGACCGCATTCTCGAACTGCGGCCGGACAATGCTGAAGCGCTGACCTACAAGGCGGATGCGGCGCTGGAAATTAATCAGCACCAATGGGCGATCTCCCTGTGTAACCGTGCGCTGACGGTGGAGCCGCACAGCGGTCATGCCTACTTCCAGCTGGCCTGTGCCTATGCTGATCTGGGCGCCAGTCGTATTGCGCTGGACTACCTGAAACAGGCGGTCAGTATCTCGGACGAGTATCGTGAGCAGGCACGTCAGGAACAGCGCTTGCTGTCATTGTCTCAGGAACCGGATTTCATGTCCGTGTTGACCCAGCAGGACGGAGAACCGGCCGGCAGAGAGGCGTAACACGCTGCCGGCTGGCTCGATCAATCGCGAAGATGATCGAAGTCGTCGTAACTTTCACTGATTTGCCGCTTGAGGCGGCGATCTTCCATGAAGTCTTCAATCTGACGGCGGCGTTTGCCGTTGTATTTTACCCGGCTGCGGCTGACTTCTTCCTCCTCATTGAACTGCTCATTCCAATCATCCAGGTCGTCATCAGCTACTTGATCGACACGAATTTTGGTGCCCATCGTCAATACTCTCACACAAAAGTTTACGGAAACGGCGATGCCGCGATAGTGGAAGATGTGGGGCAGGGTGCGGGTGCAGGAGCACGAGGTGTTGCGCCCCGGGATGACTCCCTCATCTAAGCGCGAATATAGTCCAGCCCCGAGCCGGCTTCAAAATAAAAAATTCCTATTAAAATTTTGAAAACTGAGAGAAGAGTCAATCGATCACGCCCGGGGCGGGCGTGATCGCGGGGTGTCAGCGTTCGAGCACGTAAGTGCCGGGGGCGGGTGCGATGGGAGGATAGCCGGCATCGGTATTGCCGATGGCAGGGGGCGTAACCTGCTCAGAGTTGTGCTTGCCAAGCCAGTCGCTCCAGGCTTCCCACCAGGAGCCCTCACGGCTCTCGTGGCGCAGCAGCCAGTCATCGGCCGGAATGTGTTTGTCTTCGGCGGTCTGGACGCCCAGCTGATAGCTGCGTCGCGGATGACCCGGTTCGCTGACGATACCGGCATTATGGCCACCGCTGGTCAGAGCGAAGGTCACTTCGGTATTCATCAGGTCATGGATCTTGTATACCGAGTGCCAAGGCGCCACGTGGTCGGTCTGGGTGGCGACGCAGAAAACCGGGACGCGGATGTCGCGCAGCGAGATGGGGCGGTCGCCGACACGGAAGCGGCCGCTGGCGAGGTCGTTGTTGAGGAACAGGCGGCGCAGATACTCCGAATGCATCTTGTAGGGCATGCGCGTGGAGTCGGCATTCCAGGCCATGAGGTCGTTCATGCGCGGGCTTTCGCCCAGCATGTACTCGCTGACCATGCGTGACCAGAGCAGATCATAGGAGCGCAGCAGGGTAAAGGCACCGGCCATCTGCTGGGTATCCAGGTAGCCCTTGTCCCACATCATGTCTTCCATGTAGCTGAGCTGACTTTCATCGATGAACAGCATCAGTTCGCCGGCCTCGGTGAAGTCGGTCTGGGCCGTGAACAGCGTCAGGGACTGAAGGCGGTTGTCGTTGTCCCGTGCCATCGCCGCTGCCGCGATCGTAGCCAGCGTGCCGCCGAGGCAGTAACCGACCAGATGGATCTTGCGTTCCGGTACGACGGTATTGATCACCTTGAGCGCATCCATGACACCGCGGCGAAGGTAGTCGCCCATGCCCATGTCGCGGTCGCGGGCATCCGGGTTGTGCCAGGAGATCATGAATACCGTATGCCCCTTGTCGACCAGATAGCGCACCATCGAATTGTGTTCCGACAGATCGAGTATGTAGTACTTCATGATCCAGGCCGGTGTAATCAGGATCGGTTCGGCGGCGACCTTGTCGGTGGTGGGCGCATACTGGATCAGCTCGATCAGTCGGTTGCGGAAGATCACCTTGCCGGGGGTCATGGCCAGGTTCTTGCCCACGGAGTAGGGCTGGTTTTCGGGACTGACGTCTTCCAGCAGGTTGTGCTGCATGTCTTCGAGCAGATTCTGCAGTCCCTTGACCAGGCTCTGACCGCCGGTCTGGACCGCTTTTTCGACCACTAGCGGATTGGTCACGGGGTAGTTGGTCGGGGAAACGAGGTCAAGCCACTGACGGGCGGCAAAAGAGACCACGTTTTCATGATGTTTGGCGACGCCGGGAATACCGGTGGTGGCATAGTGCCACCATTGTTCCTGCAACAGGAAACTTTGCGACATGATGTTGTAGGGAAAACGCTTCCAGGCGGGATCCTTGAAGCGGCGATCACCGGGCAGAGGGGTAATGAAGGGAGGCGCTTCACTGTCGAGGCTGGCGCGTGCTGCCCAGAGGCTGAAGGCGCTGACCTTGCGCAGCATGTTTTCCAGTAGCTCGTTTATTTTGCCGGGGGAATGGCTGGTGTGCGTGAGCCAGTCAAGATAGGCGAGTGTCAGCGATGCAGGCGAGAGTCCTTGAGTGTAACGACCCTCGATTGCGTGCATAACCCGGTCTATGCTGTTCTTGATGTCCGGGAGGGGCATGCGCGTCATCTTGTGAATCTCCTTGCTCTGGTATCGAGGTCCTGGCTTTCGAGCATATCAGCCGTTGTCAGGACGGGATAGGGTGATTCTTTGTCCAAAGTCCAATTGAATGCTGCCCTGAAACTGTCTTTTGCTGCAAGTGCGAAATATATAGAATACGCTATCAGGCGTGACGTCTGAATTAAAAACTGACTCTGTCAACAAAGGAACTCACTGAGTGTCGACAAAATACCTCAAGCGTTTTTTCAAGCCACAGTCCATCGCCGTGTTCGGTGCTTCCGAACGTGATGACAGCATGGGTGGGGTGGTGTTGAACAACCTGATCGAAAGCCAGTATCCGGGCAAATTGATGGCTGTAAATGCGCAGGGGTATGACGAAGTATATGGCATTCGGTGCTACCGCAGCGTGACCGACCTTCCCGAGATGCCGGATTTGGCGATCATCTGCTCGCCGCCGGAGAGTGTTGCCGGCATCATACGCAAGTTGGGTGCCAACATGGTCAAGGCGGCCATGATTCTGACCGGAGGTTTAAACCCCAACATAACCCATAGCCATTCTCTCCGCGAAGAGGTGCGTGAGGCGGCTCGGCCCTATGGTATTCGTATTCTTGGCCCCGAGTGTATGGGGCTCCTGGTGCCGGGCTCGAAAATGAATGCCAGCTATTCCCACGTCAATATCCGTAAAGGCAAAGTGGCCTATGTGGGCCAGTCCGGGTTGATAGGCACGGCCATGATCGACTGGGCCAGTGGACAGGAGATCGGTTTTTCCCATTTCCTTACGCTGGGAGATGGCGTGGATGTGGACTTGCCGGCCATCATTGATTACCTGGCCAAGGAGCCGGCGACCCAGGCCATTCTGCTGCAGATGGACAGGATTATCGGCTCCTCGCGCAACTTTGTCTCCGCCGTGCGTGCCGCATCGCGCAACAAGCTGGTGCTGGTACTCAAGTCCAATATCGTTCAGGACGGTCGTTACACCGTCGAGCTGGCTCCGGGGATTGATGACGAGGACCGCGTCTATGATGCTGCCCTGCGTCGGGCCGGTGCCGTGCGTGTAGAGACCTCGGATCAGCTGTTCAATGCGCTGGAAACCCTGTCCCGGATGAAACCGATGCGCGGCGAGCGCCTGGCTATTCTGTGTAATGGCATGGGGCCTAATGCACTGGCAAACGATCGACTACTGCGCAAGCAGGGCAAGCTGGCAGAGATCACCGACGAGACGCGTCAGGCGCTTGCCGAGTTGCTGCCGCCCAGCTGGAACGGGCTTAACCCGGTAGACCTGAATACGGACGCGACGCCGGAACGCTTTGCTGAAATCACCCGCCTGCTGACCAAGGACCCGAATGTGGATGCGGTGCTGACCATCCACGCACCGACTCGCATGGCCGCCAGTGTTGCCACCGCCGATGAGGTCATCAAGGTGGCCCGCAAGACGCCGCGCAACGTGCTGACCTGCTGGATGGGGCGTTATTCTGCGATTGAAGCCCGTAACCACTGCAATGCTTCGGGGATTCCGACTTTCATGACGCCGGAAGAGGCGGTTGATGCCTTCATGCAGATGGTCGAATACCACCGCAACCAGGCGGCTATGCGGCAGACGCCGGCTCCTTTCCATCTGCACAACCTGCCAAACCGCAAGCGTGCACGGCAGATGCTGCAGCAGGCACAGGCGGAAGGGCGTGATTACCTGACGCACGCCGAGTCCTGTCAGCTGCTTGATCTGTATGAAATCCCGACTCCGAACACAGGTTATGCCGAGGATATTGCCGGGGTCGTGGACATCGCACGTCAGATGGGCGGTTCGGTTGCGGTCAAGGCGCTGCATCGCGACAATGTCTATCCGTTCTGTTACGACAGCATGGCGCACCAGCGCTGGCGTGACCTGGCACTGGATCTCTATTCGATCAGCGAAGTACGTCATGCCAGCACCAAGCTCGCGTATCGAGTCGGAGAGCGCTACACACCGGAAGAAACCTACGGCTTCGTGGTGCAGCAGATGAAGCGCGGCTTCCAGTCGATGCAGGTCAATGTGGGCATTACCCGTGATCCCGTGTTTGGGCCGCTGATGCTGTTCGGGGTGGGCGGCTACACGATTGATGTGCTGGCGGACCGTAACATCATGCTGCCGCCACTGAACTTTGCCCTGGCGCGTCAGCTGGTGAAGCGTTCCCGCGTATATAACATTATTGCCGAGAACAGCTACCAAGTGGAACGGGATGTCGATCACCTCTGTGAAATGCTGATCCGGCTTTCGGAGATGGCGGTTGATCTGCCAGAACTCAAGTGTCTGGAGATCAACCCGATGCTGCTGAATAAGCGTGGCCTGCTCGCGGTCGATTGTGCCGTTTCCCTGGGTGAGCCCGCACAGCTTTCGATTTCACCCTATCCCGAATACCTCACTGAGCCGGTTACCCTGAAACGCTCCGGTCGCAGTGCCACTCTGAGGGCCATTCGCGGTGAAGATGAGCCTGCGCACCTGGAGTTCTTCAATCGGTTGAGTCCAGAGTCGATCCGTCTGCGCTATTTCTATAGCCGTGGTGTTCCCAGCCATGCAGAATTGGCAACCTGGACCCAGATTGATTACGATCGAGAAATGGCGTTCATCGTCACGGCACCAAAACTCAGTGGTGCAGGTTTTGAGACGCTCGGAGTGGTGCGTGCCGTAACGGATGCTGATAATGTACGCAGTGAGTTTTCAATTGTTGTGCGCGATGACATGCAGGGTGAAGGCCTGGGTGTGATGTTGATGCAAAAGGCGATCGACTATTGTCGTGCCCGAGGGACGCTGCAGCTGGTTGGTTCCACCATGCCGTCAAACAAGGGAATGCAAGGACTGGCGCGCAAGCTGGGCTTCAAGATCAGCTATAACATGGAAGAGGATGTCGTTGACATGAAAATGGTACTGAACGAGCCCACCGAGGACTGGCAGATCTATCGTCTGCAACACTGAATAATTTTAGCCCCCTGTTAAGTTGCCGCCTTTGGGCGGCACTCTTGTTTTATGAATCGGTTTTATGAATCCCGAATCCAATACCTCAGCACTGCGCCTCTCGCTGCCGGTGCTTTTTGGCTATATTCCGTTGGGCGCTGCATTCGGCGTCATGTTTTCGGAGCTGGGCTACCATTGGCTATACGCGACCCTGATGGGGGTGGTGATCTATGCCGGTGCGGGTCAGTTTCTTGCTGTGGGTCTGTTGGCGAACCATGCCGGACTGCTTGAAGTGTTCGTGGCAACATTGCTGCTGAATGCGCGGCACATGGTGTATGGCTTGTCACTGCTGAGCAGCCTGAAACTCAGTGGTTCCCGTCGATGGTACCTGATCTATGCACTGACCGATGAAACCTACTCATTGCTGACCATGTTGAGTACGGCCTGTGATCAGTTGCGTTCACGGCTGCAGTTCCGGATTGCGGCGCTGAATCATCTGTACTGGATAATGGGCTGTACACTCGGCGCCTGGCTGGGTGGGCAGATCGAGTTCTCGACAGCCGGTATTGAATTTACCTTGCCGGCCCTGTTCCTGGTACTGGCGATCGAGCAGTATCGAGCTGTACGTCGGCCCAGGGTGTTTGTACTGGCGCTGGCGATCGGGGGGCTGGCGTTGCTGATCAGTCCCGATAATATGCTGATGCTGTCGATCGCCATGGCGGTTTCATTGTTGATTATGGCGCGAGGAGGGGTAGAGTGGACTCGACTGCGTATCTTCTGAGTGTAGTGGTGGTGGCGGCCGTGGCAACCTTTCTGACCCGGGCACTGCCTTTCCTGTTGCTGTACCGCTGGGCGGAGCATCCGATGTTGAAGCATCTGGGGCGCTATTTGCCCCCGGTTCTGATGGTGCTGTTGCTGATTTACGCGCTCAAGGATGCGCTGGTGACAGGGACCGATCTGTTGCCATCCCTGGCGGCACTGCTGGTCGTGACGGTGTTGCATCTGCTGCTGCGCAATCCGCTGATCAGCATTCTCTCGGGGACCGGGCTGTTCATGTTTCTGACCCAGACCGGCCTGCTCGGGTAAGCGTCAGGCGTTGCCTGGACAGAATAGCTGGTGCAGGGTTCTGATCATGGCGATGGCGGTATCGCCATTGAGGGAGTAGTAGATGGTCTGGGATTCCCGGCGGGTGCGTACCAGGCCGTCGCGGCGCAGTACAGCCAAATGCTGGGACAGGGCGGACTGGCTCAGGTCCAGACAGCGGTTGAGTTCAGATACCGAAAGCTCCTTGCCATCCAGATAGCAGAGAATCAACAAGCGACTGTCGTTGCCCAGTACCCGCATCAGCTTGGCGGCGGCAGCGGCATTCTCTTTCATCAGTTCCAGGCTGTCCAGGGGCAGGCCGGGAGACTGCAGGCGGTTCAGGGTTGGCGATTCGGTCACAATTTCCTCGTCGATCTCGTTATTTAACGGCAATTTTACCCCATTTACACCTTGAATCCCAATCTTCTAATATATGTAGAAGTCATAACCCTATGCCTGATAACTATATCAATGGGACGCTGATGCCTGCCCTGGCAGACTTTTGAATAATGGTTTTCCCGTATACTTTAGTTGAACTAGAGACTAAAGTTGGCTGTTGACAACTCGACTTGTCCAGCGCCTGCCAGTACTGTCCTCCCCGCACCGGACATAGGGGAATGTCCGAATATTCAAAGAACAAATACCCTACTGCTTATGGGGAGCACTTATGGGACTTTATCGGCGTGAGCATGGGGCCGAACATCCGTACTGGAAGTTTGGGCCTTTCAAGATTCGTTTACCTTTTATCCATCATCGCTGGGAATGGCCGGAAACCATCCAGGCCCTGATCATGTTCGTTGTGGGCATGGCGATGATCCCGCTGCTGGAAAAATACCTGGGACTGCCATATGACGTGGCACTGGCATTCGTCGTCGTGTGCGGCTTCGGCTTTATGTTGCCGACGATTCTCGGGGTACCCATGGTGCCGGGGTGGATTACACCGGCCATCCCGGTGGTCGGCCTGTATCTGGGCAATTTCGAACCGGGTCCGGATGCCATCCGTGCGCTGATCGGCCTGCAGCTGGTTGTAACACTGATCTTTTTCTTTCTTGGCATTACTCGCCTGGGCAGCAAGCTGGTTGAACTCTTCCCCGCCTCGATCAAGGGCGGCATTTTGATGGGCGCCGGTATCGCCGCCATCTCCGGCGAGATCGTTGAAGGCGGACGGCTGGCACAAACGCCGATCTCGCTGATTATCGGTGGAGCCGTGACCGGCTACATTCTGTTTTCGCTGTCATTCCGTGACTGGACTGAAAAACATCGCTGGGCCCGTATCATTGCAGGCTATGGCATGGTTCCGGGGGCTCTTGTAGCCATGGCCATCGGTTGGGTAGCCGGTGAATATCCGGTTCCGGATGTGCAGTTCGGCCTGACGTCGCCCGCCTTCGACAAGATGCTGGATTACACCGTATTCGGTGTGGGTCTGCCGTCACTGGAGGTGATCTGGATGGCGATCCCGACCGCAATCATCGCCTACATCATCGCCTTTGGCGACATCATTGTCGGCAAGAGCCTGCTTGATCGTGTCGACCATCTGCGTCCGGACGAGAAGATCGAAGTCAATGTAGACCGTGTGCACCTGATCACTGCGATCCGCAACCTGCTGCACTCTCTGCTGGCGCCCTATCCGGGACTGGCCGGTCCGCTGTTCACGGGTGCCATGGCAACCATTGCAGAGCGCTACCGCTACGGTCGCAAGGCGATGGATACCATCTACAGTGGCGCCAGCATCTTCTGGATCGTAGGGTTCATTGCGCTGTTCATGCTGCCACTGGTCACCGTGTTCAAGCCGGTACTGCCGATCGCGCTGTCCCTGACGCTGCTGATCACCGGTTACCTGTGTATCAGTGTGGGGGTTGAGCAGATCGACAATGCTACTTCCATGGGTGTGGCCGGTACCATGGGTGTGGTGCTGTCTGTCTATGGCGCCGCCTATGGTCTGGCGGTGGGTATCCTGTTGTACCTGCTGTTCGAAAAGCGCTCGAAAAAGGCGCTGCAGGAACATGCTGGTGAGGAGGCGGAAGAGCCGATCCACATAGAAGAGCAGGCAGAAGAGTACGGCAACCGCTGATCGTCTTTCGATCAGTCGAGCGCATGACGGGCGAAGTCGGTACGGCTTCGCCTTTTTCTTTTCTGCACCGGTTGTTGTGCGCAGCGAATGCAGTTGCGACCGGCTCGCTTTGCAGCATAAAGCGCCTGGTCGGCCTGCTTGATGACCGCTTCGGTCGTTTCATTGTTGTTCTGGGTGGAAAAGCCGATGCTGAGGGTGACACTCACCGTCTGGTCAGCGCTAGCCCGGCTGCGCAGCGAGCGCCCCGTCTCATTATTCACCGGGCGATTCGCACTGCGGATGCGCATCGGATACTGAGCGACGCGTTCGCGTACCTTTTCCAGCTCGGCCAGAACGATGTCGCGAGCGCCATGTCGGAAGACAATGGTGAATTCTTCGCCGCCATAGCGAAACAGGCGTCCGCCAGCGCCCACGTAGCGTAACTGACTGGCCACCATGCGTAGCACCTGGTCACCGATATCATGTCCATAGCGGTCATTGAACTGCTTGAAATGATCAATGTCGAGCATGGCAATGCTGTAGCCCCTGCCGGGGCTGATCAGATAGTACTCCAGCGCGCGACGACCCGGTATTCCGGTCAAGGTGTCGACAAACGCCATGTCGTAGCCGTTTCTGATCACGGCCGTCAACAGCACCAGCTGTCCAAACAGATGGTACAGGTGGCTCTGCACGGGTGATGTCGTATCGATCAGACTCAGAAGTACGCAGAGGTTCAGCGTGAGGTTGATCAGCCTGTCCTGGCGTGCCTGCCACAGGCTGAAGCCTGCCATGATGAGTAGTCCGGCCAACTGCCACCAGAACACGGCGGGGCTGATACTCAGCTGAGCAGCAAGTTGCTCGATGAACGGGCTGGGCAGCACTGGAAGCAGTCGCGTCAGCGACATGGGCTGGTATTGCCAGACCAGCGCCAGGCTCATATAGATGCCGAGTACGCCGGCAATGCGCACTAGCCCGATACGTGACAGAGTGCGTCGCTCGGGCATCAGGATGATCCAGCCTTGTAGCAGCGGCCAGGTCAGTCCAAGCAGAATGTAAAGAATAAACCCGGCCGGGTTTTCGGGAGCGGCCGTACCGGCCAGGTGAAGCAGTCCGGAAAATGCGGCCAGATGTAGCGCTACCAGCAAGGTACGGCTTTGTTTAAAGCCCAGCGAGAGCAGGATAACGACCAGGCCGACCAGCCAGGGCAGGGTGTCAAGAAACAGGCGATGAGCCGGTGGCAAATCGACAGCCACGCTAGCGAACAGCAACGGAAGCGGAAGCAGCAGTAAAGGCAACAGGTGCAGGGCCGGTTTCCACATTATCGAGGGTAATGCTCTGAAGCAGATTAAAGACAGTATTCTAACATCGACGGGCTACCTCGTCGCATGTCAAAAGAAAGTGAAAGAAAATCCGGTTTGACGGGGCGCGGTTACTTTCCTGATTCCAGGAGGCTATGCTCAAGGCTAACGGGTTGGTTATCGAGGATACTATGAATCAGTACACACGTTTGCTGGTGAGCCTGGCCGTAGATGAGCATCGCGGCGAGGTGCTGCAAAAGTTGCGTCGGTTGAGCGGCCCTGAATCGGAGGTGGAGCTGTTCAGTTGTGTCTATTCAGCGGGGCTGGCGAGCAGTTATCTGTTCGATAGCGAAAACCGGCAGCATGCGATTCAAGCCCTGTTGCGCAAGGTTGAAAAAGGGCTGATGTCGCAGGTCGACAAGTTGAAGCAGCATGAGATTAATGCGGGTGCCGATGTCTATTGGGACAGGGATTTGGCGGAAGGCCTGGTACGCAAGACGTTGCGTTACCAGCCTGACTTGGTGCTGCATGCTCCTGAGGCTCACGCCAATCCCTTGCAGCAGCTGCTGTCGGCTCCTGACTGGCGGTTGCTGCGACAGTGTCCAACACCGCTGCTGTTGAGCAAGAAGGCGCACTGGAACGATCGGCCAGTGATTGCCGCTGCGATCGATCCCTTCCATCTTGATGATGAGGCGGCTGAGCTGGATAGGCGGCTTTTGCAGCATGCGGCCGGGCTGGCGCAGCAACTGGAGGGCGAACTGCATGTCCTGCATGTGTTCAATACGCTGCCACATTCGGCCATCTTCGACGAACATCTGGTGGTGGACTATGAATCGCTGCAAAAGAAGGTAAAGCGTGAACATCATGCGCGTATCGATCAGCTGATCGAACCCTATGGCCTTTCAGTCAAGGATCCTTGCGTTCATCTGCTGGAAGGGGAGCTGCACCATCTGGTGCCGAACTGGGCCGATGAGACACAGGTAGATGTACTGGTGATGGGTAGCCTGGCACGTGGCTTTATTGATCGCCTGCTGCTCGGCAGCTCGGCGGAACGGCTGATGGACAGGGTCAGCTGTGACTTGCTGGTACTGAAACCGGACAGCTTTCGCTGCCCGGTGACAGAGTTCTAAACGTTGAACTCAGCCCAGATGGGGGCGTGGTCGGATGGCTTCTCCATGCCCCTGATTTCATAGTCGATACCGGCGTCGATACACTGCTCCAGCAGCGTTTCGGTGGCCAGAATCGCATCAATTCTCAGGCCCCGCTTGGGCTCGTCATTAAAGCCGCGACTGCGATAGTCAAACCAGCTGAACAGTCGGTCTTCATCCGGATGCAGGCGACGGAAACTGTCCTGCAATCCCCATTCATGCAGGCGTGCCAGCCATTCCCGCTCTTCCGGCTGGAAGCTGGTCTTGCCGGTTCTGAGCCAGCGCTTGCGGTTCGGTTCGCCGATACCGATGTCCTTGTCTTCGGCTGAAATGTTCAAGTCACCCATCACGACCAGCGGTTGATCCGGCTGGCACTCGGACTGCAAGTGCTGCAGAAGGTCGGCATAAAAACGGCGCTTGGCCGGAAACTTGACGGGGTGCTCGACATTTTCACCCTGAGGGAAATAACCGTTGATCACACGCAGGGTTTGCCCGTTCGGGCTGACAAAGTCCGCCATGATCATGCGGCGCTGAGCATCGTCTTCATCGCCCGGAAAACCATACTGCACATTGAGCGCAGGCTGCCTGGAGATCAGGCAAACACCGTAATGGGTCTTCTGTCCGTGGTAGACCACCTGATAGCCCAGGGCCTCGATAGCGGCAACCGGGAACTGGTCGTCGGCAACCTTGGTTTCCTGAATACCGATAACATCAGGCTGGTGCTTGTCGATGAGACGCTCAAGCTGGTGCATGCGGGCACGAATGCCGTTGGTGTTGAAGGAGATCAGCTTCATACGGGTCCTTACAGGCTGGCTCGAATCGAAGGGAGAGCAATGGTATCAGAAAGTGACCGATATCGGGCGCGAAACCGATAGCTTGTCGCTATCTTACCCCCAGCCCTATTCTATTGAGATAAGCTGTGTGATGATCGCTATCATGAGATATCACTCTGATTGTATTTAAGGAGGCGCAGTGGCTGATTTTGATTATGACCTGTTTGTCATCGGAGCAGGTTCGGGCGGCGTGCGGGCGGGACGCATGGCGGCTGCAGAAGGTGTGAAGGTGGCCGTTGCCGAAGATCGCTATCTCGGCGGGACCTGTGTCAATGTGGGCTGCGTACCCAAAAAACTCTACGTCTATGCGTCGCACTATGCCGAGTCCTTCCACGAAGCTGCCGGCTATGGTCTGAACGCCGGAGAGGTGACCTTTGACTGGACAAGACTCAGGGACAACAAAAAGCAGGAGATCAGCCGTCTCAACGGGATTTATACCCAGCTGCTGCAAAATGCAGGCTGTGATCTTATCAACGGGCGTGCCGAGATTGTCGGTGACCACGAGGTACGCGTCGGTGATACGACCTACACGGCCGAGCGTATACTGGTCGCCACCGGTGGCTGGCCGTTCATTCCTGAATTCGAAGGTCGCGAGCATGTGATCAGCTCCAACGAGGTGTTTGATCTGGAAAGCTTCCCGAATGACGTGATCGTAGTCGGCGGGGGCTACATCGCGGTGGAATTTGCGGGCATTTTTGCCGGGCTCGGTGCGCGGACCGAGCTGATCTATCGCGGGGACCTGTTCCTGCGCGGGTTTGATCAGGAGGTGCGCGAGTTTACCGCCCAGGAGGTGGCGAAGAAGGGGGTCGGTCTTAATTTCAACTGCAATATCGAACGCATCGAAAAACTGGCATCTGGCCGGCTGCAGGCGACGTTGACCGATGGGCGCGTGCTCGAAGCGGATCAGATTCTGTATGCCACGGGGCGGGTACCCAATACCCGGGGGCTGGGCCTGGAGACGATCGGTGTGGCCCAGCAAGAGAATGGTGCGATTATCGTCAATGACAGTTTCCAGACCTCGGTGCCTTCCGTCTATGCCATCGGTGATGTGATCGATCGTGTGCAGCTGACCCCTGTCGCCCTGGCGGAAGGGGTGGCGCTGGTGCGTCATCTGTATGCGGCCGGCAGCCCAGCGGTGGATTACGAGCTGATACCGACTGCGGTTTTCTGCCAGCCCAACATCGGTACCGTTGGTTTGACGGAAGAGCAGGCTCGTGAGCGGCATGCGCAGGTCAAGGTGTTCCGTTCAGAATTTCGCGCCCTCAAGCATACCCTCAGTGGCAGTGACGAGCGGACACTGATGAAAATGATCGTCGATGCCGAAACCGATCGTGTACTGGGGGTACATATGGTGGGTGCAGAGGCCGGTGAGATCATCCAGGGGGTGGGTGTAGCCTTGAAAGCAGGTGCTACCAAGGCCGTGTTTGACAGCACCATCGGTATTCACCCGACGGCGGCCGAAGAGTTCGTGACCATGCGTCAGCCGGTGCGTTGATAACGGCCTGGAGCGTATGAAAAAAGCCGGCGATCGCCGGCTTTTTGTGTCTTAACGAGGAGGGAGCCAGAGGTCCAGCTTGCGAAACCAGTTCAGTGAGGACAGCTGTACGCGTAATTGCTCTTCAAGTTCGCGTGCGCTCAGTCCGGTCTGGTGCAGCAGCTGATGAATCTGCTGGGTGGCCTTGATATCCAGATCAATGTACTCCGGGTGGTAATACAGGATCAGTTCATAATCCGGGTTGTCACCGAGAATACGGCTCATGGCGGCGTCCAGATGCTGATTGACCTCACGGCGTGAGGGCATGACCGGACAGAAAACATCGCCATGAATCTCGTCATCATAGGTATCGATATGAAAGATGACATGGCCAATGTTGTCGAACCGGTTCTGCAGCTGGCAGACCACGTTGTCACCGATATAGTGTCCCTCTGCCGCGCTCAGGTGCGGGGCGACCTGGAGGTGCATCTCCAGCAGACTCTGGCTTCCCATCAGGCGGCTTTTGAAACTGTGGACATTGATGACGCCATCAACGTTTAACACCTGTTCGCGCAGCTCCGCGACGCGCTCCTCGGGCAGGGCGGTATCCACCAGTTCCGTGATGCTCTTGGCAACCAGGTCCCAGCCGATCTTGCCGACCAGCAGCGCAACCAGTACCGCCGCCAGAGCATCAAGCCACCAGACGCCGGCCATGGCGCCGGCTACGGCCAGCAGTACGACGACAGAGGAAAATGCATCGGTGCGGCTGTGCCAGGCGTTGGCGATAATCAGGTCAGATTTCAGCTGCTTGCCGATCTTGAGTGTATATCGGAAAATCCACTCCTTGCCGAGGATGGACAGGGCAGCGGCGACCAGGGCCGGCCAGGTCGGCAGGGGGGGGCGCGTTTCGGCAAACAGCTGGCTGATGCTGTCGTAGGCCATGGCACCGCCCACGGCGATCAGAATACCACCCAGAGCCACGGTGCCGACGGTTTCAAAACGCCCGTGCCCCCAGGGGTGGTTCTCGTCAGGCGCGCGATGAGACAGGCGCAGGACGGCAACGACCATGAAGTCAGTCAGCAGGTCGGAGAGCGAATGAATACCGTCCGCAATCAGCGCACTGGAGTTGGCAACAACACCGATCAGAATCTTGAGAAAACCCAGGACGGTATCCAGGACGGCGCCGATAATGGTTACGCGTTCGGCTGCCCGGCGGCGTTTATCAAGTTGCTCTTGCATCGGTTCAGTACTCCGGTGAAAACAGCAGAGCATGATACCTTTTTGTTAAACGCCACACTAGCGTGCACCTGCCAGTGGGCTGTATTGCTGTGTCAAGTGGCTGATTTTAAAAGCCAAAAAACTGATGGTTAAAAAACATACAATCTGTATGCGGGCAAGAAATCATGCGTGCTGACGCCATTTGGTAATCAAATTTTCACAGTGTTATCCACAGCAGATGTGGGTAGCCTGATACAGGCCAGGCATGATGCGGACTTCATCGCGTCTGACATTGTTCCTTCATGACTGATCACATACCATGAGCGGTCCTTTAATGTTTGCTCAGGATGGCGCTGACGACCATGCAAACTTCGTATCTGACCCAGTTCATTCTGCCGCTGGCGCTGTTCAGCATCATGCTGGGTGTTGGCATGACGCTGAAAGGGGCTGATTTTGCGCGCTTGTGGCGTACGCCGGGCGTGGTGCTGCTGGGGGTGGCGGCACAACTGATCCTGTTGCCTCTGCTGGGGGGGCTCGTGCTTTACTGGGCCGAGTTGCCGCCCTTGCTGGCCGTAGGGTTGATGGTGCTGACCTTTGCGCCGGGTGGGGCAACCTCCAATATGCTGACCCTGCTGGCCAGGGGAGATACGGCCCTGTCGATTACGCTCACGGCTGTCACCAGTCTGGTGACGCCCTTCAGTCTGCCGCTGCTGACCCTGCTGACATTGCAGATCTACGGGCTGGCGGGGGAGCTGCCGCCGTTTCCGGTGCTGACCAGTATTCTGAAGGTGATGCTGGTGACCTTGTTGCCGGTTGCACTGGGAATGCTCGTGGCAGGGCTCAGGCCTCAATGGTGTGCGCGGATGATCAGGTCGGTGAAAATCGGTTCGCTGATGTTCATGACCGTGATTGTGGCCGCGATTGTGCGTGCCAACTGGGATCGGCTGCCTGAGCTGATCGGGCAGGTAGGTCCCGTGGCGCTGTTGTTGGCGGTTTGTGCGTTGTTGTGCGGCTATCTGTTGGCGCGGCTGGCGGGCCTGTCCGAAGACCGGCAGGTAACGCTGGCAATCGAAGTCGGCATTCAGAATGCCGGCACTGCGCTGCTGGTGACGGGAGGGCTGTTGCAGAATGCCGAGATGTCGGCCAGTGCGCTGATCTATGGCGTGGTCATGCAAGTGCCGGCGATGCTGATACTGGGCTGGCGTAATCGTGATCTGGTACTGCGGCCGGTACAGATACGCCAGGGTTAATGAGGTATCAATCGATACCCAGCACCTTATGGGTCTGCAGGCTCAGTTTCCACTGCGGATGGGCCATGCAGTAATCGATGCAGCGGCGGGTGTGGGTGTTCTGCAGAGGGCTGTCCAGCGGCTGCAGGTAGAAATGGCGAAAATTCAGCTGGGCGAAGCGCTCCGGCTGGGCTTCACTTTGTGGATACACCAGCTTGAGTTCGTCGCCGGCGGTGATAATGACCTCGCTGTTGCCCTTGGGGCTTACGCAGATCCAGTCGATCCCGGCTGGCAGCGGTTTGGTGCCGTTGGTTTCGATGGCGATCTCGAAGTCACGTGCATGCAGGGCGTCAATCAGCGGATGATCCAGCTGGAGAGCAGGCTCCCCGCCGGTGCAGACGACGTAGCGTTTGCCTTCGCTGTTTTCTGGCCAGAAGCTGGCGATACGGTCCGCAAGCGCCTCGGCATCACTGAACTTGCCTCCATTCTGGCCATCAGTCCCGATGAAGTCGGTGTCGCAGAAATCGCAAATGGCGCCACTGCGGTCCTGCTCCCGTCCAGACCAGAGGTTGCAGCCGCTGAAACGGCAGAAAACCGAGGCGCGGCCGCTCTGGGCACCTTCGCCCTGCAAGGTGTAAAAAATCTCTTTAACGCTGTACATGCAAGCTCCTGCTGATTAAGGCGTCAGTGTATCGGCAATTTCATAATGATCAAGCGGTACGCGTCCGGCTGATCCGCGCATCTGGCGGGGCCCCTGATCTATACTGAAGCGATTATCAGCAGGAGGAGATGAATATGGATACGCGTTGGCTCGCAGGCGCCGTACTCGGCGGCTTTCTGGTGGCGGTACCGACAGCCATGGCAGAGGGCGATATGCCCCGGGTGATGATTGCGCCCGGGCTTTATTCCTTTACCGTGCAGCATGAGGGGGAGGAGTATGAAATCCTGCGTAACCAGGATCCTGAACATCGAGTCCATTCACTCTATGCCACAACCGGCCGTGGTATGCCCCAGCCTATGCAGCCGTTCAAGCCTCATGACGTCGACACGCTGGGTGAGCGGGAGTTCGTGGCGTACATGATGCAAGCGCAGGAAGATGCCTCGGTCATGATCGTTGATACCCGCACCATTGGCTGGCATGTCCGCCTGACCATCCCCGGTGCACGCAGCTACCCGTACACGATGATGGATGATGCCGATGATCGTGACTGGGCGCTGGATGATTTCGGTGTCACCAGGACCGCCGAAGGGGGGTATGACTTCAGCCAGGCCAAAACACTGGTCATGTTCTGTAACGGCTACTGGTGTGGTCAAACGCCAGCCATGATTCGCAAGCTGCTGGCGGTTGGCTATCCGGATCGCAAGCTGAAATATTACCGTGGCGGAATGCAGGCCTGGACCAGCCTGGGCTTCACTGTCGTGGGAGAGGGCGCCGAGTAACTGCATCGGCGCCATGGTTGGCGGGCCTGTTCAGTTCTCGGGCTCGCCTCCAAAGGCGTCCAGCAGCTCCGGCAGCAGGCGCGCAAATTCCAGTCCCATACGCGCCAGTTCAGTATCGCGTGCCGCCAGAACATCTTCCGGTGTTTCGGCGTCCAGCTGCTCACGGTATTCATCACTGAGGCGCAGGCGGTGCAAGCTCAGATCCTCATGCAAAACGAAGCGGATCTGCTGTTGCCATTCCAGGGCCAGTCGCTTGACCAGCATGCCCGCGTCAAGGTGAGCGCTGATTTCATCACAGAGCAGGTCCTGTCCCTTGGCGCTTATCTTGCATCCTTCGGTCATCGGGTCTCGCAGCTCGCATTCGTCTTCCAGTGCCCAGCCCTGCGGCATGGCTTCACCCTGCAGCCAGGAGGTCATCACCTTGTCGGCAGAGACTCGGGTTTGTGGCAGTTTCACGACCAGTGAACCCAAGGCTTCGCGCAACTGATTCAGCAGCTCTTCCGCGCGCTTGTGGCTGGAAGCGTTGACCAGAATCCAGCCCTGCTGAGGCATCAGGATCGCCTCGGTGCGGCGGCGGCGGGTGAAACTGCGTGGCAGCAGGTCCATGATCACCTCATCCTTGAGCTGTAACTTCTCCTTGCGGTAGACCTTACGTGACTGCTCTGCCTCTATCAGGGAAACTTTTTCATTCAGCTGCTCGCGTACCACAGTGGCCGGAAGAATGCGCTCCTCCTGCAACAGATTCACCAGCAGAAAACCGTTGCTGCTGAATACCAGCATCTCTTCCGCTTCACTGACCGGCTCGCTCCAGCCGCTGCGGCTCAGCTCCTGGCTGCCGCATGGGGTGAACGGATGCCCGGCCAGCGCTTGTTCAAGGTGTTCCTGGGTCAGGCCGGCGGGTGGTTCGAAGCGGTAAAAGATTAGATTGCGAAACCAGAGCATGGTGTCTCCCGAAAGCTGTGATTGAAATGAGCAGAGGCGTCATTCTACCGCGGCTGACGGTCAGGTTCACTGCGTCAGGCTGGTTAAAGCCTGGTCGATGGCCTGTTCCAGATAATAGCCGTAGAAATCACTTGAGCTGATGCCGACCAGCGGTTCGGCGCGTGGAGTGCCTTCAAGGTCCAGGATCAGCACGCTTGGGAAAAAATGAATTGCATAATGATGCGCGAATGCCTCAGCACTCAGGCTGTGATTATGCCGATCCTGTACATCATCGAAACCTGGCACTTTGAGCTCACGGATGACAAGCTCTGGGCGGTGCTGGTGTTGCAGCGGCAGCAGGAATTCATTGCGGACAAGATCACAGTAGCCGCATTCAGGTTGTGAAAACAGAAGTATCAGCAGCCTGGCGTCTGGGCTCTGCTCGCGAATGGCGCCAAAGTTGTCGAAACGGGTCAGCTCCTCAGCCGCGAGGGTATGGAGGCTGAACAGGAGCATCAACAGGGGAGCAAGGTATTTCACTGCAGTGATTCGAGCAGTTGGACTATCTGCTCCACGACGTCATCGGTGTACAGGTCGCGGAAGAAGTGATCGGCACCATCGAGTACGGCCAGTTGAACCCGTGGGTTATCCAGTTTGGCCATGGCGGCGGGCAGGTCGGGTACAGTAGAGTCCATGGAACCGGCAATCACCAGTGTCGGCAGACGGGCGGTCTTGAGCAGATTGGGTGTATGCAGGCGCAGGTCGTCCGCGTAATAGCTGAGTACGGCGGCCGGGGACGCCGATGTCTGTTCACAATAGAGGAAATCGACAGGGTGCAGCAGCGGCTGTTCAGCGTTGCGCGCCTGCTCCAGCAGATCACTCAGTGGATGGTCATAGCGTGCCTGATAGCGTTCGGATTCCCGGTCGGCGTGCCAGGTCATGGGGGCGAGCAGTACCTGTGCCTTGACGGCAGTAGGCAGGACTTCGCGGGTGTTCACATACCAGGCCGTCTGGTTGCCGCCACGCGAATGGCCCAACAGCAGAATCTGTTGCTGTCCCTGTGCGATCAACCAGTTGACCCAGTGGTCGATCTCGTCGATGGCATCAGTGTGGCGATGGGTATGTGGTGTGGCACAGGGGTAGGGATCGACACGATTATCGATCCCAAGGCTGAGATTGATGGCCAGGCTATTGAGTCCGGCTTCGGCCAGGGTGTCCTGAAGTGCGCGAATCAGCTCCATCCGGTTGTGTGCGAGAGTGCCATGGGTGATCAGCACGGTCGTCCGGGGGTAGGAGCCATCACTCTGTCTTGACTGCGCATTGAGCCGTTGGTCGTTCAAGTCGGTGGTGATGGTATCGGCTTGCGCGAAAACGGCTGATGCGAGCAGTAGCAGGCTGGTCAGAAGAGAGCGCAACATGGATATACCCTTTTTCCTATATTCATATGAATATAGGTTATCAAGGGGTATGCGCAAGTTGCGCTGCGGGGCTCAGAGTCCCTCGTAGGCCAGCAGCGAGTAGACCGGGATACCCAGTTCCTGGATACGGGTGGATCCCTGCAGGTCGGGCAGGTCAATCAGGGCTGCGGCTTCGACGACTTCAGCACCCAGTTTCTTGATCAGGGTGCAGGCGGCCAGCAGCGTGCCTCCGGTCGCGATCAGATCATCAAACAGCAGGACACGGTCACCGCTCGTTAATGCGTCGGTCTGCATTTCGACAGCGGAAGTGCCGTATTCGAGGGTGTACTCCTGGTGAATGGTTTCACCCGGAAGCTTGCCTTTTTTGCGCACCAGCACCAGCGGCATGCTGAGCTGGTACGCCATGATGGCACCGAACAGAAAACCGCGGGCGTCGATGCAGGCAATATGGGTGATATCGCTGTCGATATAGCGCTGGATAAAGGCATCCGAAACCATGCGCATCGCCTTGGGGTCCTTGAAGATCGGTGTGACATCCCGGAATACCACTCCGGGTTCCGGCCAGTCCTGTAGCGAGCGAATGACGGATTTGACATAGAATTCATCGTAGGACATGCGGTAACTCCCAGTTGGCACTCAATTGATATAACTCAATGCCGCAGTGACGGAATACAGGTGTAATGCAGGGGTTGGGTTACACATTGAGATGGCTACTTCATTGTGCAACTTGGGACGTAGCTTCATCGAAGCTACGTCTTTTTTTATTATGTGGGGGCCAGGTGTGATCAAGCAGGAACCTCCTCATCTATCAGGAGTTCTTGTGCTCCTGCTGTACCGAAATCGAGTTGTCTTCGTTGCGTGACTCGCCGGACAGACGGTACATCTCTTCCAGATTGGTCAACTCCACCTCTTTGCCATCCACGCGCATCAGCTCCATCTTCTGGAAGCGGGTGAAAATGCGGCTTACGGTTTCCACGGCCAGACCGAGGTAGTTACCGATTTCATTACGGGACATCGACAAACGGAAGTTGGAAGCCGAGTAGCCGCGAGTCTTGAAACGATGTGACAGTTTCAGCAGGAAAGTGGCAACGCGCTGTTCGGCGTTTTTCTTCGACAGCAGCAGCATCATCTGCTGGTCGTCGCGCAACTCCTTGCTCATGCTGCGCAGCATCTGGCGACGCAGCTCAGGCATCTGGCCAGACAGTTCATCAAGGCGTTCAAACGGGATTTCGCAAACGGTGGTGGTTTCCAGAACCTTTGCGGACATGGGGTAGTTCTCGGCGTCAAAGCCGCTCAGACCAACCAGTTCTCCCGGAAAATAGAAGCCGGTGATCTGTTCTTCACCTTCGTTGGTCAGGGTATAGCTCTTGATGGTACCAGCACGGATGGCATAGACAGAGCTGAAGGGCTCGCCCTGGTGGAATAGATGCTCACCTTTCTTCAGAGGTCGACTTTTTTCGATGATGTCATCGAGGCGGTCAATATCGGTCAGTTCCAGAGAGACCGGCAGACAAAGCGTACTCAGACTACAGGTCTTGCAGTGCACCTGCGACAGGCTGTGAAGCTTTCCTTGATTTTTACAGTCGGCCATGAGGGCATCCTTTGGTTAGTTAGTCACACGATGGCTATGTCGCGCATTATGTAACATTTGCCCTCAAGGGTGAAGTGAAAGGCCCGTGAACCGGGCCTGAACTTTAGATGATGCGCGAGAAGTTATGAGAGTGTTGCTTTTTGGGGATATAAGCATCAAATGCCATGCAGATGCGCCGTATCAGTAGGCGGCCGGCAGGGGTAACCTGGATTGAGTCCGGCTGCAGTCGGATCAGTCCGTCAGCATCGAATTGCCGCAACTCATCCTGCTCGTTTGCAAAATACTGTTCGAAATCGATGGCAAAACGCCGTTCAATCGCCCGCTTGTCCAGGGCGAACTGGCAGATCAGTTCGGTGATCACGGCGCGGCGGATATGATCATCGGCATTGAGCTGTACGCCACGCTTGACCGCATGCTGCTGTTGGGCCACGGCCTGGCTGTAAGCTGAAATATCATGCTCGTTCTGGTAGTAGACATTACCGATCTGGCTGATGGCGGAGACCCCCATGGCGACCAGGTCGCAATCAGAGTGGGTGGTATAGCCCTGAAAGTTGCGATGCAGCTTGCCGTTAGCCTGGGCGATGGCAAGCTCGTCGTCAGGTTTGGCGAAATGGTCCATGCCGATGTAGACGTAACCGGCATCCAGCAGTCGGTTGATACTGTTCTGCAGGATGGCGAGTTTTTCTTCCGCCGAAGGCAGATCTTCAGCGCGGATATGTTTCTGCGATCGGAAGCGGTCCGGCAGGTGGGCATAGTTGAACACCGACAGACGGTCGGGGCTCATGGCGATCACCGTCTCAAGGGTCTCGGCAAAGCTCTGTTCGGTCTGATGAGGCAAGCCGTAGATCAGGTCCATGTTGATCGATTTGAAACCCAGGTCGCGAGAGCGCTCAAGGACAGCAAGGGTTTGTTCGGTCGGCTGTACCCGATTGACCGCTTCCTGGACCTGCGAGTTGACGTCCTGAACACCGAGGCTGATACGGTTGAAGCCGATATCACGGAGCACGCCGAGAGTATCATGGCCCGCCTCGCGCGGGTCGATCTCGATGGAGTAGTCACCAAGATCATCATCGCGGAGGTTGAAATGCTGACGCAGGGCTTGCATCAGTTCGCGCATCTGCTCGTCGCTGATGAATGTCGGGGTGCCGCCGCCCCAGTGCAGCTGGTTGACGATGCGCTCCTCGCGATACCATCGGGACAGCTGTGCCATCTCCTGGTACAGGGTATCCAGATAGGGCTGGGCCTTCTTGCGGTTTCGAGTAATGACCTTGTTGCAGGCGCAGTAGTAACACACATGGGCGCAGAACGGGATGTGCACGTAAAGCGACAACGGGGCGTTTCGGTCAGCGCTCTCGCGACCGGCTGCAAGCAGTTGTTCCGCTGTCAGGTCGGAATCAAACTGGATGGCGGTCGGATAGGAGGTATAGCGGGGGCCGGAAAGATCATAACGGCGAATAAGATCCAGATCCCAGCTGACATTGCTCTGTTGAGTCACGACTACACCTCTTGGATAACAATCAAAGAGGCATTATAGGCGTTGTGGTATCAGCGGGGATTGATAAGTATCAAGCGGGCGGAAGCCACATCTGCCAGGGAAGTGTGGCGAGACCGAAAAGGATGACCAGCAGGCCGGCGCCCTTGCGAACCCCTTTCTGTTGCAGTACCTGGCGCAGTTGTCGAGCCAGCAGGGCAGTTGTCATCATGGCCGGCAGAGTGCCCAGGCCAAACAGCAGCATCAGCAGGGCGCTGGTAGCAGGCTGGTCGCTGACGCTGCCGGCCCAGATCAGGGTGGTATAGACAAGGCCACAGGGGAGCCAGCCCCAGAGCCCGCCAAGCGCCAGCGACTTGGGCAGCGTATCCGCGGGAAGCAGGACGCGGCTCAGTGGCTGTACGCGACGCCAGAGGATGCCACCCATGCGTTCAAGATAGGCGGCGCCTTGCCACCAGCCGGCGATATAGAGGCCGGAGATGACCATGATCAGTGCTGCCAGGGTCCGTAACCAGCGGGTCAATTCCGGAGTGCTGGTCAGCGCATGGCCAAGAAGACCTATCAAGAAGCCGGCAATGGCATAACTGAGAATGCGGCCCGCGTTAAAGGTTAACAGCAGGGGCAGTCCGGCTGGGCCGGAAGAGCCGCGGCTCATGGCGACAC
The DNA here is from genome assembly GCA_963676805.2 of uncultured Marinobacterium sp. Taxonomy (GTDB): domain Bacteria; phylum Pseudomonadota; class Gammaproteobacteria; order Pseudomonadales; family Balneatricaceae; genus Marinobacterium. Next base: position 781,626 of record CAXXYA010000002.1, read on the forward strand.
TGCCGGCAATGCCTCCGCACATGCCTACGCAGTGCGTACTGCCCGCCAGGCCGAACAACAGGGCCGAGAGAATCAGCGAGACTTCCATCAGTCCCGTGAGCCTGTCTTGTCATTCCTGTCAGGGCGAGCATCTTCAGGGATGAGGTCATCGTCATCTTCGAACAGGATGCGGTGAGCCGGCGACTCGAGATCGTCGAATTGTCCCTGTTTAACACTCCAGAAAAATGCCCAGATGGCGACACTGACCAGAATGATGGCGATCGGAATCAGCAGGTAGATGATTTCCATAAACTACTCCCGGGGCTTGCGACTAAGGCGTGGCAGGCGTGACAGCCGCATGGCGTTGCCAACCACGATCAGGGAACTGGCGGACATGCCCACGGCCGCCATGTAAGGAGCGATGAAGCCCATGGCAGCAAGGGGCAGAGCGACAAGATTATACATCAGAGCCCAGGCCAGGTTCTCGCGGATCACCAGGCGCGTCTTGCGGGCGACCAGCAGGGCAAGCGCCAGGCGTTCAAGCTCGCTTGAAATCAAAACCGCATCCGCACTGGTCTTGGCCAGGTCGGTCGCCGAGCCCATGGCGACCGAGGTGCGCGCGCCGGCGAGTACGGGGATATCATTGATTCCGTCCCCTACCATGATGACACTGGCACCGGAGGTCTGCAGTTCGTTGATGTAGGCCAGCTTCTGGTCCGGTGAAACGCCCTGTTTAACAGTTTCAATCCCGAGTTCGGCGGCAACGCGTGTCGCGGCGGATGAATCGTCACCGGTCAGCATGCCGACCTGCAGCCCCAGTCGCTTGAGCGTGGCAATGGTAAAAGCGGCATCCTGGCGGATCTGATCGTCCAGCGCGAACCAGGCAATCGGGCCCTGATCATCAGCCAGTAATACCCATTGGCGCTGGCGGTCAGGTTGTTCGGGTGCTGTATCCGGGAAAAGCTCGGCAGCATAAGCGGGTCTGCCGATTCGGTACTGAACGCCATCCAGCTCACCTTCAACGCCGGCATTAATCTGCACTCGGGTATCAGTAGCGGAGCGCTGGAAGTAGGGGTGGAACGCACGTGCAATCGGGTGTTCAGAGGCCTGTTCAAGCGCGGCAGCGATGGCATAGGGGTTAAGGCCAGACAGCTCGCGGGCAGGTTGCATCTGCTGGATGCTGAGGTTGCCTTCGGTCAATGTGCCGGTCTTGTCGAAAATGATGTGAGAGGCGCTTGCCAGGCCCTCAAGGACATGACCACGAGTGATCAGCAGTCCCTGCTGGCGCAGAGTCCCGGTGGCGGCTGTCAGTGCGGTTGGTGTTGCCAGTCCCAAGGCACAGGGGCAGGTGACGACCAGAACGGACAGGGTAACCCAGAAGGCATCGTCTGGCGAAATGAAATACCAGACGCTCGCGACCGTCGCAGAGGTCAGCAGTACAGTCATGACAAAGTAGCGGGCAACCCGGTCCGCGACACGCGCGGTCATCGGTTTCTCGGCGTGAGCACGATCAAGCAGGCCGACAATAGCGGACAGGCGAGTATTGGCCCCGACTTCGGTGATACGAACCTTGAGAGGATGCTCAACGTTGATGGTGCCACCGACGACCGGGTCGTCAATGGACTTGCTGATCGGCAAATATTCGCCGGTGAGTGCCGATTCGTCGACCGCACTGCTGCCCTCGATAATGATGCCATCCGCCGGCAGTGTATGGCCGGGGCGAACCAGTACCAGATCACCGGGCTTGAGCTCGGAGGCAGGCAGCATCTTTTCCTGTCCGTCCTGGAGCACAGTGGCACTGGCCGGGAGGAGGTCCATGAGGGCGTTGCCGGCCTTGCCTGTGCGGTGCCGTGCCTGCATCTCGATATAACGCCCGATCAGCAGGAAAAAGGTGAACATGGTGACGGAATCGAAATAGACTTCACCGGTGTTCATGATGGTGGCCCAGACGCTGGCCAGATAGGCACAGCCGATGGCGATGGATACGGGTACATCCATGCTCAGGTTGCGCGTGCGCAGATCTCTTAACGCCGTAATGAAAAAGGGGCGTGCGGAATAGAAGACGACGGGGGTGGCGAGGACCAGGCTGCTCCAGCGGATGAACTCGACAAAGCGGGCTTCCATGTCCTGCAGGGCCCCGGCATAGAGTGCAATGGCCAGCATCATCACCTGCATCATGCCGACGCCAGCCACACCAAGGCGACGGATGGCGCGCTTGTTTTCCTGCTCAAGCAGCTGTTCTTCGCGGTTGGGGTGGAAGGGATGGGCCTTGTATCCGATCCGCAGTACTTCACCGAAGAGGGTACTGAGTTTGGTTTGGGAAGGGTTCCAGACCAGTCGCGCACGATGGTTGGTCATGTTGACACTGAACTGCTCGACTCCAGGCTGCTCGCCAAGGTGGTGTTCAAGCAGCCAGACGCAGGCAGCACAGGTGATGCCTTCAATCACCAGTGTCGCTTCGGCCTGTTCAGGGCTGATATGACGCACAAATTCAGCCTGTATCGATGCTGAATCATACAGCAGCAGCTCGTCCGCCAGGTGTGATTCGGCGGCAAGGCGGGTATCAGTGGGGCTGGCAGAGGCATCACGATGTCGGTAGAAGCCATCAAGCCCGCCATCGACGATGGTCTGGGCTACGGCCTGGCAGCCCGGGCAGCACATGGGCTTGGCTTCACCATTGATGATGGTGGTGTAATCAGTCCCCGGAGGCACGGGCAGTCCACAATGGAAACAGGGTGCCAGAGCCTCAGTTCGCTCAACGGTCATGTCTACACTCACTGCGGGGTCAGGGAGTACTGAAGCTGCTCAGTAAATGGGGGAATGATTTCCTGACGCAGCTGCCAGCTGCCGTTATCCGGTGCCAGCGACAGGTAACGCTTGCCGCTGATGTGGCCTTCAAGACTGCCTGCATAAAGGCCGTTCCCATCGACACTGCGCAAAGTAAGAATCTGGTCATACTTCTGGTGTGTCGGATGGATGATGTTCAGGTGCAGGACTTCCGGGTACGCCTGAAGATTACCGGATAGGCGCAGGTTGATGTCACCGGTCAGCGTATCGAGACGGAGATCGGCATCCAGAGCGAGCGTGCGGGCGGTATCAGCCTTGGAGGTGTCGATGTTCATACCGCGGGCAACCTTGTAGTAGTCTTCCTTGACGACACCATCACTGGTGGTCACTGCGACATAGATGAAGACGCTGGAGTAAATCAGTACGGCAATCAGTGGTGCCAGAATAAACCAGAGCCAGGGTTGCTTGAACCAGGGAGCAGGGGGGTTGACGTGCGTGTTCATGACACTCCTTGCATAAAAAGACGGCCGGGATGAACCGGCCGTCATTCTAACCTAAATTAACCTGTCCGGGGACTATCGTTGAGGGATAGGACCGAGGAAACGGCTTTCAGTTTCAATACTGATGCCTGCATTATCCAACGCTTCAACCTTGAACAGGATGGTCGAATTATTGGACTTCAGTGCATCAGGGTCGATCTGCAGGCGGACCGGATAGGTCAGCAGCTCGCCGGCGGCAATGACAATACCGGGTTCTGTCGCCATCTCCAGTCCATCAAGGCCGGACACCGAGATGCTATAACGATGGTCAACCTGCTCCTTGTTGGCGATCTTGAGGGTGTAGATGTTCTCGATCAGGCCGGAAGGCGTGTTGTTATACAGCTGGCCACGGTCGCGAATGACGTCCACCTCAAGGGGCACACGGTCGCCAATCGCCCAGGCAAAGGCACCAAACATGACGATCAATGCCACGAAGTAGCCTATCAGGCGCGGGCGCAGCAGTTTGGTCTTGTTGCCTTTGAGCGCGTGCTCGGTCGTGTAGCGAACCAGTCCGCGTTCATAGCCCATGCGATCCATCATATCGTCACAGGCATCCACGCAGGCGCCGCAGGCTACACATTCGTACTGCAGGCCATCGCGAATGTCGATACCGACGGGGCAAACGTGAACACAGGCATGGCAATCGATACAGTCGCCAAGGCCGCTGGCTTCCTTGTCGGCACTTTTCTTGCGGCTGCCTCGGGGCTCTCCGCGCACCTCATCGTAGGAGATGATCAGCGTGTCCTGGTCAAACATGACGCTCTGGAAGCGGGCATACGGACACATATAAATGCAGACCTGCTCACGCAGCCAGCCGGCATTGCCGTAGGTGGCCACGGTGAAGAACGCCAGCCACCAGGTTTCCCAGGGACCCAGGTCCCAGGCCATGATATCGGGAATCAGCTCGCGAATGGGCGAAAAGTAGCCAACGAAGGCGACCGCTGAAGCGATGGCAATGAGAATCCAGATCAGGTGTTTGGCGGTTTTCCGCACAGCCTTTTCAGTGCTCATCGGCTGCTTGTCAAGGCGCATGCGTTTGTTGCGATCACCTTCGGTGATACGTTCCGCCCACATGAACAGCCAAGTCCAGACAAACTGCGGACAGGAGTAGCCGCACCAGAGGCGCCCGGCAAACACGGTGACGAAGAACAGAGTGAAGGCCAGGATGATCAGCAGCCATGAAAGGAGCATGAAATCCTGAGGCCAAAATGTCAGGCCAAAGATATGAAATTGGCGATTGGGCAGGTCAAACAGAACCGCCTGACGGCCGTCATACTGAATCCAGGTGACGCCGTAGAACATCGCCAGCATCAGGAAGCCGGAGATGATGCGGAAGTTCTTGAACAAGCCTTTGTAGAACTTGACGTAGATATGCTCACGTTTGGCATAGAGGTTGTAAGACTCAACCTGCTCTTTGCCTTCTTTGCGAGGAGTTACGTCTTTTACTGGTATCTGATTCATGCCAGTACCTAATGCTGATTACGTCGACAGGTCTATTCCTAATCTATTAGGAATACTGAATATTATACTAGTCCGGCAACAAAAAAGGCGACATGACCGGGGTCATGCCGCCTTTTATTCAGCCTTGTGCCATTACTTGTTGGACAGGCTGTAAACGTATGCTGCGATCAGTTGGATCTTGTCTTCAGACAGCAGATGTTTCTGTGCCGGCATGACACCTGCACGGCCAGCACGGATAGTGTGTGCCACCTGCTTGAAGGAACCGCCGTAAAGCCAGATGTCGTCGGTCAGGTTCGGTGCGCCCAGTGCATGCATGCCTTTGGCGTCAGCGCCGTGGCAAGCAGTACAGAGTGCCTGGAACTGTTTCTCACCGTTGGCGATATCCGTTCCCGGAACCGCTTCCTGGTTGCTCAGGGTCATGACATAGCTCGCGACGTCGCGAACACCATCTTCACCCAGAACGTCGCCCCAGGCCGGCATGCCACCGTTACGACCGTTGGTAATGGTCTGCTTGATGGTGGCAGGTTCGCCGCCGTACAGCCAGTCATTGTCGGTCAGGTTCGGGAAGCCGATCGCACCGGTGCCAGCTGAACCATGGCAGACAGCGCAGTTGTTGGCGAACATGCGCTGACCCATTTTCAGACCGGCTTCATTTTCCGGCTTCTGCAGTTCTTCGATGGACAGCGCTGCGTATTTGGCAAATACCGGACGGTATACCTCTTCCGCATGCTGCATCTCTGCTTCCCACTGGTTGGTAGAGGTCCAGCCCAGCATACCCTTGAAGTTACCCAGGCCCGGGTAGAGCATCAGGTAGCCCAGGCCAAAGATGACGGTGGATACGAACAGGTAGAACCACCACTGTGGCAGCGGGTTGTCGAACTCCTCGATACCGTCGAAGGAGTGGCCAACGGTCTGGTCGGTCGTTTCCTTGAATTTTTCACCCTTGCGTGTCGCGAAGAGTAGCCATGCGCAGCCAAAAATAACTGCCAGGGTAATTACGGTTACCCATGCGCTCCAGAAAGCACTCATTTGTTGTCTCTCCTGTTATGGGTCCCTTGCTGCCCCTGCGGCTGTTCGTCATCAGGCTTCTCTTCGTCAGCGAAGGGAAGCTGTGATGCTTCATCGAAACCTTTCTTGTTGCCCGGAAGTAAAACCCAGGCAAAAAGGCCGATGAAGGTGATTAGCATCAGAACCGGCAGATAGGGACCATAAACCTCGTAACTCACTGAAAATTACCGCTGGTTAGTATAAACAGAGTGGGTTTTGCCCAGTGACTGCAGGTAGGCAACCAGAGCGTCGATCTCGGGCTTGCCCTGTACATCGTCACGAGCAGTACTGATCTGTTCATCAGTGTACGGTACGCCCAGCTTGCGCAGTGCTTCCATCTTGGCTGCAGTGTCCTTACCGGTCAGCTTGTTCTCGAACAGCCAGGGGTAGGACGGCATTTTGGACTCAGGTACCACGTCACGCGGGTTGTACAGGTGGGCTTTCTGCCAGTCGTCAGAGTAGCGACCGCCGACACGGGCCAGGTCCGGGCCGGTACGCTTGGAGCCCCACAGGAAGGGGTGTTCCCAGACGAACTCGTTGGCGGTGGAGTAGTGACCATAGCGCTCGGTTTCGGCACGGAACGGACGGATCATCTGAGTGTGGCAGACGTGGCAGCCCTCACGGATATAGATGTCACGGCCTTCAAGCTCCAGTGCGTTGTAGGTGCGCAGACCTTCAATCGGCTTGGTCGTAGAGCTCTGGAAGAACAGCGGCACAATCTCCGCCAGGCCACCACCGCTGATCACGATGATGATCAGCAGGATCATGAGGCCGATGTTCTTTTCAATCGTTTCGTGTTTGATCATTGCTTTCTGCTCCTCGTCTCAATCAGGCCGCCTGGGTAGACGGTTCAGCTGCCTTGACGGAGCTGCCGCTGCGAACGGTCTGCCAAGTGTTGAAGGCCATCAGCAGCATGCCGCTCAGGAAGAAGCAGCCGCCGATCCAGCGAACCAGGTAACCTGGGTGGCTGGCTTCAAGCGCTTCGACGAAGCTGTAGGTCAGAGTGCCGTCTTCGTTAACTGCACGCCACATCAGACCCTGCAGGATACCGTTGACCCACATGGAGCAGATGTACAGAACGGTACCGATAGTGGCCAGCCAGAAGTGGGTGTTGATCAGGCCAACAGAGTACATCTGAGCCTTGCCGAACAGTTTCGGGATCATGTGGTACACCGCACCGATGGAGATCATCGCAACCCAGCCCAGAGCGCCGGCGTGTACGTGGCCTACGGTCCAGTCAGTGTTGTGAGACAGCGCGTTGACGGTCTTGATGGACATCATCGGGCCTTCGAAGGTGGACATGCCGTAGAAGGACAGGGATACCACCAGGAAGCGCAGGATGGGGTCGGTACGCAGCTTGTGCCATGCGCCGGACAGGGTCATCATGCCGTTGATCATGCCGCCCCAGGACGGTGCCAGCAGGATCAGGGACATTACCATGCCGACTGACTGAGTCCAGTCAGGCAGTGCAGAGTAGTGCAGGTGGTGACCACCGGCCCAGATGTAAGTCGCGATCAGTGCCCAGAAGTGCACGATGGACAGACGGTAAGAGTAGATCGGACGCTCGGCCTGCTTGGGTACGAAGTAGTACATCATGCCCAGGAAGCCGGCAGTCAGGAAGAAGCCTACCGCGTTGTGGCCGTACCACCACTGAACCATGGCGTCCACGGTACCCGGATAAACGGAGTAGGACTTGGTCAGGGTGACGGGGATGGCCAGGCTGTTGACGATGTGCAGTACCGCAACGGTAATGATGAACGCCATGTAGAACCAGTTACCCACGTAGATGTGTGAGGTCTTGCGGTTCTTAACCGTGCCCATGAAGACAATGGCGTAGGCCACCCAAACCACGGCGAGCAGGATGTCGATCGGCCATTCCAGCTCAGCGTATTCCTTGGTGCTGGTCAGGCCCAGCGGCAGGGTGATGGCTGCAGCCAGAATTACGGTTTGCCAGCCCCAGAAAGTGAACGATGCCAGGGCATCGGAAAACAGTCGGGTCTGACAGGTACGCTGTACCACGTAGTACGAGGTTGCAAACAGCGCACAGCCACCAAACGCAAAAATTACTGCGTTGGTGTGTAACGGACGAATGCGTCCGTAGGTCAGCCAGGGAATATCAAAGTTCAGTGCAGGCCACACCAGCTGGGCGGCGATCAGGACGCCGACGCCCATACCGACGATGCCCCAGACCACCGTCATGATGGCGAACTGGCGCACGACTTTGTAGTTGTAAGTCGGGTGTTCAGTTGCAGTGCTCATGTCAGGCTCTCATCAACAAGCTAATAGTAGTAAGAAGAGTTCCACCGGCAATTATCTGGGAATACCCACTGTATTTCAATCTGATGGAACCTTTAACTGTGGTTTATTGTCGCAGGACAGTTTTTGATTTTCATGGTCGCCAGGTAAAACCGGTCAAAAACGGAATGCATAATGAATTCAATTATATATGGCTCTGTACAGCCGTTGGTTGATGATTGTTTCTGTGTCTGCTGAGCGCTTTTGGAAGCATTTTGGCCACATTTAAATACCGGTCATGCGGCTTTGGTTGATATGGATCAAGACGAGAATTTGGCCTTTTTTGATCACTTTTGGGCTTAAGTACGGTTGTTATTAGACCAATGGATTACTATAGTGCGCGCTTATTCGAGGAGAACCAATGTCCGACGTAAACACACTGTTGCTGTATTGCCGTTCCGGCTTTGAGAAGGAGTGCGCTGCCGAGATTACCACCCGTTGTGCTGAAGTGGGGGTGTACGGTTTTCCGCAATTTGAATCCGGGCAGGGCTATGTGCTGTTCAAATGTCATGAGTCGGATGCGGCCCTGACGGCCATGCGCAAGGTGCGTTTTCGGGATCTGGTTTTTGCCCGTCAGTGGATCGCTTGTATGCCACGGCTGGATAATCTGTCGTCCTCTGACCGGATCAGTCCGATACGCGAACAGGTAGAGGTATTGCCCAGGGCCAGCGAATTGATGGTCGAGGTGGCCGATACGACCGAAGGTCGCGAGCTGCACGGCTTTGCCCGCAAGTTCAGTTCGGCTCTGGCGCAGTCGCTTCGTCGAGACGGACTGATGTTGCCGCGCAAGCAGCGTGCGGACTGGCGACTGCATGTATTTGTCGTTGATGGACGTACCCTTTGGGTCGGTGTGGCACCGGTTGGCAACAGTTCTTCCTGGCCGATGGGCGTACTGAGGCTCAAGTTTCCGCATCAGGCCCCCAGTCGCTCCACGCTTAAACTGGAGGAAGCCTGGCACTATTTTATACCGGCACGGCGCAAGGAAACATTGCTCAGGGGCGGCATGACTGCTGTCGACCTGGGTGCCGCTCCTGGTGGCTGGACATGGCAGCTGGTGAATCAGCATATGTTTGTGATCGCCGTTGATAATGGCCCGATGAATGCGGATCTGATGGAGTCAGGCCAGGTTGAGCATCGTCGCGAAGACGCCTTCACCTTTGCACCGACGAAGCCGGTCGACTGGATGGTCTGTGATGTGGTCGACAAGCCCGCACGAGTAACCGAGCTGATGCTGAGCTGGGCGCTGAACGGCTGGTGTCGCAACGCCATTTTCAACCTGAAACTGCCGATGAAACAGCGTTTCGATGAAGTGGAGCGCTGCCTGGGGCACTTGCGTGAGGAACTGGCTGCAGCCGATATTGCTTACCGACTGCAGGCGCGTCATTTGTATCACGACCGGGAAGAGATTACCTGCTGGCTGTCGTTGACCCCTGAAGGCTGAATCAATGTTCGAAAACGGTGATCTTTTCTTCCATTTCGAGCATTGGATTCAACTGGTCCATCATGCTGCGGCGTTCTTCCGAAGCATGCCAGAGCAGCCAGTCGTTCTCTGATCGGTACGTGGCGAGAATGATCCGGTGATTGGGATCGGCTGTGTTATGCAGAGCTTCACCGGAGATGAAACCCGGAAAATGCATGGCTTTCTGCAGGGTCTCACGTGAAGCGCGCTCGTAATGCTCGCTCAGTTCATCGGCGATGTGGCGTTCAATCAGTACACGAATCATCGGCTTACTCCTTGAGAGATGGTCTCTATATCAGGATAATTGCTTCCTGAAAGGTCGCAAGCCCGTATTCGTGATACCGGCTAAAATGTTTTAATTCATTAAGTGCTGTCGAGGAGTTGTTCGCCTGCATGAAAAAAACCGGTGTTGATCACATGCTCGATGCGAGCGGGCTGCTTTGTCCTGAACCGGTTATGCTGCTGCATAACAAGGTGCGAGAAATGTCGGTCGGTGAAGTGTTGCAGGTTATTGCAACGGATCCTTCAACGCAGCGTGATATTCCGAAATTCTGCACCTTCCTGGGTCATGAGCTTGTCCAGCAGGCGGTCCTGGAGGACGAAATCTATGAATATCTTATTCGTAAAGGGGCTGGCTGAGTGTCAGATCTGATCAATCTGCAGCAGGAGGTCGAATCACTGCTGCAGGAGTGTGAACACAGGTTGTCTGCCGTGGAAAAGCGTACGCAGACAGCAACGGGTACAACAGAGAGTCGAACCGTGAATCAAACTGCCAATAGCAAGACCCGCTCCAAGAATCGCGCCGCTAACCAGGCCGCACTGGAGCAGCTGATCGAGGCTTATCCGCAGACCTTCAGTCGCGAGAACGTACGTCCGCTGAAAATTGGCATTCAGGAAGACCTGATCGCTGACGAGAAGCTGGCGCGTAACCGGATCAAGCGTGCACTGGCCACCTATGTTCGTTCGCTGGCCTACCTGCGCAGCGTACAGGAAGGGGCTGAGCGTATCGATCTCAAGGGAGAGGCTGTCGGTACGGTAACGGCCGGTGAGGCTGAGCATGCCCAGGGACGCATCAAGGAAATTCAGGCGCAGCGTCGCGAGCGCCAGAAAGAACAGCGCGAGCAGGAGCATCAGCAGCGCAAGCGCCAGAAAGAAGAGCGTTTAAACCGCAAGCTGGAAGCGCTGGTCAACCTCAAGGGCCGATAATTCATTGAAAACCTGATCGGTTGCCTCCATCTATTCACTTATCGTAATGATGGAGGCTCCGATGAACGATTCCCTGCATATTTCCTGTCCCGCCTGTCTGGCGACCAATCGTATCCCGCAATCACGACTTCAACACTCGCCCCAGTGCGGTCGTTGTAAGGCGCCGCTGTTCAATGGGCAGCCGATCGAAGCGGACGCAGAATCGTTCGATCGTATTGTCGCCAATACCGATATTCCGGTACTGGTGGATTTCTGGGCCGAGTGGTGCGGTCCATGCAAGATGATGGCTCCGATTTTTGCCCAGGCAGCGGCTGCACTGGAGCCGGAATGTCGGCTGGTCAAACTTAATACCGAGCAGGCACAGTCGATTGCGGCACGCTACCAGATTCGCAGCATCCCGACCCTGATTCTGTTGCATCAGGGGCAGGAAGTTGCGCGTCAGGCCGGCGCCATGGATCTGAACAGTCTGCAGCGCTGGGTCAGGCAGCACCTGTAACCATTCGTTCAATTCAAGGTGGACGGCACGCCGTGCAGGTAGCCCTGGGTGCCGTCGATCTTCATCTGCTCCAGCTCCAGTCGCTGTGTTTCCCTTTCTACATGCTCGGCATAGGCCTTGATCTCAAGACTGTGGGCGACACTGATCAGGCTTCTGACGAAGAAGCGGTCCTCGTCACTGTGGTCGATATGACGGATCAGAGAACCATCAATTTTCAGGTAGTCCGGACGCAGCGCGTATAAATAGCTGAAGCCGTTCGGGTGGGTGCCGAAATTGTCCACCCCGAAGCGAACATTCAGCTCGGCCAGCGCCTGACGTAGCGCCTTGATGCTATCCATGTGGGTCAGGATGGCGGTTTCATTTATCTCGATGCTCAGTCGCTCATTGATGCCGCTGCGTTCCAGCATGCCCAGCAGCCAGTCGATAAAGGACTGCTCAGCCAATGCTTGGTTGGCCAGGTTCAAGCTGAGCGGCGGGCTGTCAGGGGTTTGTTGCAGGTACTGCAGAGCATGTTTGACGATGGCTCGATCGATTTTCTCAAGCAGATTCAGATCGCGGGCAACACCGAAGAAGTCACCGGCCTGACAGGGTGTATTGTCCTGATCCAGAATACGGGCAAAGACTTCGGCATGAATGCAGCGATTCTCGCCATCAACCAGTGACTGCTGCTGGAGGAAAATCTGTTCATTGTGGATGGCAGCGGCCACATGGCGTTGCCACTGCTCGGACCAGCCCTGCTGATGCTGATGCGCATGGTAGAGCATGATGCGGTTGTTGCCACTCTGTTCAGCTTCCTGCTGGGCAAGTCGAGCCTGAGTCAGCAGTTGTTCGGACGTGGTGGGGCTGTCGCAGGAGGCGATGCCGATACTGATGACGTTTGTCGACGGTGCTGCCTCAGTTTGTCGCTGCAGCTGATTCTGGGTCTGGCGGATCAGTGGTTCAAGCAGCAGTTGCCAGTCGTCAAGGCTGCGGCGTTGGGCGAGCAGGGCAAGATCGGCACCGCCAATACGTCCCACTACATGAGCGCCAAGGCTTTGTCCCAGTGCCTGAATGCCTTGGGCGCAGGTACGAATCAGGTGGTTGGTGGCCTCTTCTCCCAGCGAGTGGTTGAGGGACTGAAGGTCGTTCAGGTGCAGAATGAGCAGTGAGGCGGGACCGAAGTCCTGGCGATACTCGAGATGTTCCGACAGTTGCGTCAGCGTGGCGCGGCGGTTGTTCAGTCCTGTCAGGCTGTCCCGATAGGCTGTGCTTCGCAGGGATTCGATATTGCGGTTCTGTTCGTCGAACATGAGGTGCACCTTGCGCACCATCAGGTTCATCGCGGATACCACGCGGCGAAGCTCACGGGTATGTGGCAGGGAGGGCTGCTCGATGTACTCTCGCCGTGCCAGTGCCATCGCCTGATCTTCGACCCCCTGCAGGGGGCGCAGCAGATGCCGCATCAGCCATGACAGCAGGATAGCGGACAGGGCGGACAGGCTGACAAACAGGATCAATGCATTGCGCACACCCTGCCAGAGTTTCTCGTAGGCATAGCCTGCTCGGCTGCGCACGTGGATGCTGCCGGCCTGTTGCCACTGATAGGTGATCGCGCGTGACTTCTCCGGCGGGGTGATCGGCATCAGGTGGATAAACCACTTGGGTGCATTGATGTTGCTGGTCGGGTCATAAATCTTGCTGTACAGGATGTTGTCGTCACTGTCGGTGACTTCTATCTGCTGGTAGAAGCCACTGTCGAAGATCGCGTTGACCGCCGTGGCGATGGTGGCCTGATCATGCTGCTGCATATAGGGGGCGAGGTAAAGCCCCAGGTGTGTTGCACCGTCTTCGGCGTGTGACTCAAGCTGAGTAAGCAGTGTGTCCCTGGAGCTGTCTGACAGAATATAGAGTGTACTGAGCACAAGCCCGAGCAGCACGGCCAGAACGGTTGCGATCAGCTGGTTGGTCAGAGACATCCTTAACGCTCCTGCGAATTGAGGTTGACGCGATTGCTTTCCACCCTTGACTGTACGCTGGTCCAGGGTTTGAGTCGATCTGAGGTGCCGACCAGCTCGGCCCGGCGTCCTTTTTTACTAAGCCAGAGGCTGTCGCCGTTAAAAGTATAGACGTGCAGCAGGTCTGGGCGCTGGTTGGCGGGGCGGATTTCGCCAATGAGGTTGTCCAGTACTACCGGCATGGCTGCTGGGCTGGCGTAGTAGGTGAGCACCATGTGTGCCTGGTTCAGCTCAAGGGATTTGACATAGGCCAGACTCATTTTGTCCTCGGCTACGCCCAGAGCCTTCAGTGTGTAGTACTTGGCGATGGAGAAATCCTCGCAGTCGCCGCCGTTACTGATCAGAAACTCCACCGGCGTGGCCCAGTAATCTTCCTGCCCCCAGTGAATGCGGTCATCGATGAAGCGCACCTGGTTGAAAAAACGGTTAACCCTGTCGAGCTTGTCGGATTCGGGCAGGTTGGCGGCTTCCTGCAGAAGTTGCTGCCAGGCGGTCAGGCGCTTGGCAGCACCATCGCCGTACAGCTGGCGATAGTGATCGATTTGGCTGCTGTCCAGATGCAGTTGTCTGCTGTCGGTAGCCAGGGCGGCAAGACAGATCAGGGTCAGAATCATGGCCGCCGCGACGCAGAGGCCGGTGCGGTTGAGCATGACGGTGATGAGTGCAGACAAATCCTTTTCCACCTGGAAACTGTGCGCCCATGATGGGCGAAAAGACGGGCTCCCTCAACCCTGATAAGCGGTGTTGGTTGTCAGGGCGCATCGATTCGGCCGGTGCAGTGGCCCGCTTCTTACGGTCCCTGGCAGAGGACAGGGTTAGGGGTGTGAATTCATCACCGAAGGCGCAACGGTATCGATCGCCCGTTGTGAAATCCGCCTCAGCCGTGTGGTCAGCAACACAGCGCCGACGCTCAGGGCGATCAGCAGTCCATACCAGAGTCCGGCAGCGATCAGAGGCTGCACGATCCAGTCGGTGAAGCCGAGAATGTAGCCGACCGGCAGACCGGCCAGCCAGTAGGCGATGAATACCATCATCAGCGGGATGGTCGTGTCCTTGTAGCCCCGCAGGGCTCCGGCTGCACTGACTTGCAGGGCGTCGGAAAACTGGAAGACGGCGGCGATGCTGATCAGCGTTGTGGCCAGTGTCACAATCTCCTCCTCTGTCGTGTAGAGCCCGGTTATCTGTCGGGCCAGCAGCAGTGACAGGATTGAACTGAACAGGGCGATGACCAGGGTGATCATGATGCCGGTACTGGCTGCATAGCGAGCGGCTTCAGGCTGTCCGCCGCCGAGCAACTGTCCCACTCTGATGGTGAGCGCCATGGCGATGCTCAGCGGCACCATGAAGACCATGCCGGTATAGCTGATGGTGATCTGGTTGGCGGCAATCACGACTTCACCTTCTGGTGCCAGAAGCAGGGCGAGTACACAGAACATGCTGGCTTCGATCAATAGCGAGAAGCCGATCGGTATGCCCAGTTTCAACAGCTGCAGAAGCTGTTCCAGTTGCGGGGGCTGCCATTCGCTGAACAGTCGCAATGGCTTGAAACGCGGGCTCTTGAGCAGGTAGAGGCCGCCAGCAAGCAGCATGATCCACATCACCGCAGCGGTCGCATAACCACAGCCGACACCGCCGAGTGCAGGCAGGCCAAACTTGCCGAAGATGAGCACATAGTTGAGCGGGATGTTGCAGGCGACGCCCAGTATGGCGATGCGCATCACCGGGTGGGTCTTGCCAAAGCCTTCGCAGTAGCTGCGGATCACCTGGAAGCATAGAAAGGCCGGGAACCCCCAGCTGATGGCGTCCAGGTAGTCCTGGGTTTTGGCATGCAAGTCAGGCTTGAGTTGCAGCAGGTTCAAGGCCGGGTCGGCGTTGCGCAGCAGAAAAACGCCGATCAGACCAAGGGCGGCGGCTACCCAGAAGGCTTGCTGCAGCGGCAGACGAGAATCACGCTCCCTGTTGCCTCCAATCAGGTGTGCAACCACCGGTGTCGTGGCCATGAGGATGCCAGCGAGGGCGAGAAACAGTGGCAGCCAGAGACTGCTGCCCAGTGCGATGGCGGCCAGATCCTCGGTGCCGGCACGAGCGGCCATCAGGGTGTCGACAAAGCCCATCGCATTCTGGGCCAGTTGTGCCACCATGATGGGCCAGCCCAGGTGAAGCAAATAACGGACTTCTGCGTTGCGTTTCTGACTTAAACTGAACACGGCGGGTTGTAGTACTCTGAAAGGCGATGCGGGTGGCGGGGAGAAAGCCTGCGGGTTCCCTGCATTGGCGATGATGTTGGTTCTCTCCTTGATTGTGCCAAGCATAAGCTTGAGCGGCAGGGAGTGCAATGCTGACAGGGTTAAGGGTGTGTGAATCATGTTGGAGGTAAGCGAGATGAAGCTGAAGGATTCCCGTCTGCTGCGTCAGCAGGCGTACGTGGATGGCCGATGGACGGATGCGATCAGTGGTGAGACCTTCGCGGTTCACAACCCCGCAACCGGTGAGGAGATCGTCCAGGTGCCCTGGATGGCGGAGGTGGACACCGAGCGTGCGGTTGCGGCGGCGGAAGGCGCTTTCCGCCTGTGGCGCAAGACCACGGCCAAGGAGCGAGCGGCGATTCTGCGTCGCTGGTATGAACTGATGCTTGATAATGTCGATGACCTGGCGCTGCTGATGACCCTTGAACAGGGCAAGCCGCTGGCGGAAGCCAAGGGCGAGGTGGCTTACGCGGCCAGTTTCATCGAATGGTTCGCCGAAGAGGGCAAGCGAGCTTATGGGGAGCTGGTGCCGAGCCACAAGGCTGATGCGCGCATTCTGGTGAGCCGGGAGCCGGTCGGTGTGGTCGCGGCTATCACGCCCTGGAATTTCCCGTCTGCCATGATCACTCGAAAGGCGGCACCCGCGTTGGCCGCCGGTTGTACTTTTATCTGCAAGCCGGCCGAAGACACGCCGCTGTCGGCGCTGGCGTTGGCCGAACTGGCCGAGCGCGCCGGGGTGCCTGCAGGTGTCTTCAATATCATTACCGGCAACCCCAGGGTGCTGGGCTCGGTGCTGACCGGCAGCGGCAGGGTGCGCAAGCTCTCCTTTACCGGTTCCACAGGGGTCGGCAAGCTGCTGATGGCTCAGTGCGCCGAAACGGTTAAGCGGGTGTCATTGGAGCTGGGAGGCAATGCACCGTTCATCGTATTCGATGATGCCGATCTTGAGCGGGCGCTTGATGGTGCCATGGCATCCAAGTACCGCAATGCCGGGCAAACCTGTGTCTGTACCAATCGCTTTCTGGTGCAGGCGGGAATTTATGATCGCTTTGTCGAGGGGCTCGCCGAGCGGACGGCGCAGCTTAAGGTGGGGGTCGGTGTTGAGCCGGGTGTACAGCAGGGGCCGCTGATCAATCAGGCCGCCGTCGACAAGATTCAGGCACATATTGATGATGCGGTCGCGGGTGGTGCCGAAGTGGTGTGTGGCGGCAAGCCGCATGCACTGGGCCGTACCTGGTTTGAGCCGACTGTGCTGAAGAACGTAACCCCGGATATGTGTGTAGCACGAGAGGAAACCTTCGGCCCGCTGGCGCCGGTGTTCAGGTTCAAGGACGAGGCGGAGGCGATCGAGATGGCCAATGCGACCGAGTATGGCCTGGCGGCCTACTTCTACAGCCGAGACCTGGGGCGTTGCTGGCGGGTAGCCGAAGGGCTGGAGTATGGCATGGTGGGTATCAATGAAGGCGTGATTTCGACCGAGCTCGCTCCCTTTGGCGGCATCAAGGCATCGGGGCTGGGGCGTGAAGGGGCGCGCCAGGGGCTGGAGGAATATCTGGAATGCAAATACATGCTGATGGGTGGACTCTGAGCCATCAGCAGATGTGAAAACGGGGCCAGAGGCCCCGTTTTGATTGGGTGCAGGGTCAGTCGAGGCGGTTGCGCACGTAACTGCCCGGCGCGGCTTCAATAACCTTGTAACGATCGTTGCCATATGCGGTCGGAGCGTCCACCTTCTTGCCGGCACGACGACGCAGCCACTCGCTCCAGTGGTTCCACCAGGAGCCCTCCTGACGCTCGGCGGACTCCAGCCAGGCGTCGGGGTCGGTGCCCAGTTCGCCCTTGATCCAGTAGTTGCGGCGGTTTTTCTTTGCCGGGTTGATCACTCCGGCAACATGGCCGCTGGCGCCCAGTACGAACTCTACGGTGCCGCCGAAAAGATCCAGCGCCTTGAAGGTGCCTTTCCACGGTGCGATGTGATCTTCCATGGTGGACAGGAAGTAGCAGGGCGTCTTGATGCGCCGCAGGTCGATCGGTTCACCGCAGATGGTCAGGGCATCAGGTTCTACCAGTTTGTTTTCCAGATACATGCGGTTGATGTAGTAGGTGTACATATCAGCCGGCAGGTTGGTCGGGTCGCTGTTCCAGTACAGGATGTCGAATGGCGGGGGGGTCTGCCCCTTGAGGTAGTTGTTGACTACATAGGACCAGATCAGGTCGTTCGAACGCAGCATGTTGAACGAGGTGGCCAGTTCGCGCCCGTGGAGAATGCCCTCGTTGTTGACCTTGCTCTCCAGATGCTTGACCTGGTACTGGTCGATGTAGACACAGAGATCACCTGGATCGCTGAAATCGATCAGTGTGGTCAGGAAGGTGCAGCTGCCGACGGAGTTGTCCTTGCGGTTGGCCAGCACGGCCAATGCAGAAGCGGTCAGGGTGCCGCCAACGCACCAGGATACCAGGTTCAGCTTCTCCTGCTGGCTGATTTCCCGGGTTACCTCGATCGCCTTGAGTACGCCTTCACCCACGTAATCATCCCAGCTCAGATCACGCTGTTCCGGCGAGGGGTTGGTCCAGGAGATCAGGTAGACGTCCTGGCCCTGTTCCAGACAGTAGCGGACAAAGGAGTTGTCCGGCTGCAGGTCAAGAATATAGAACTTGTTGATGCTGGGCGGCACGATCAGCGTCGGGCGCTCATAGGTCTGTTCGGTCAGCGGCTTGTAGTGGATCAACTGGAAAATATGGTTCTGGAAAACAACTGCGCCTTCGGTAGTGGCCAGATTGGTGCCGAGTTCAAACGCATCTTCATCGGTCATCGAGATGCGGCCCTTGTCGATATCGCCGAGCAGGTTCTTGAGACCATCCACCAGGCTGGCGCCCTTGGTCTCCAGAGCCTGTTGCAGTACCTCGGGGTTGGTGACGGCAAAGTTGGTCGGTGACAGGGCATCCACATATTGCCGGGTATAGAATTCCAGCTTCTGCTGCTCCTGCTGCGACAGCTTGGCGTTCTGGGCCATCTCTATCAGCATGCGAGAGGTCAGCAGGTAGGACTGTTTGATGTAGTCGAAGACCGGATTCTTGGACCATTCTTCGGACTTGAAGCGGCGGTCGCCAGGAGGGGGTTCTGCAACCGGATTTTCACTGGTGTTGCCGCTGAGCAGGTTGCGCCACAGGTTGAACTGAGCCTGTTGGTAATCGGCAATGGCGCGAACCCATACGGTCGGGTCTTCAAGCGATCGGGTGGCCAGTTCGGTCCATGACTGGGTGAACTGGCGCAGGATGTCATCTCCCCCGGTGGCGGAGAACATCTCGAGAACCTTGCTGGTTTCACTATTGACGTAGTTGATGAATTCCTGGGGATCTGTTGCGATGTTGCCGTTTGTATCCGTCATAAATGCCTGCTTCCAATCTGCTGTTTGGGACATCGGTACCAGCTACTGCACGGCTGCCGGTTGCTACGGGCTGATGCTCCTGCTGGCCTCTTGGGCCTGTCGTTGTATCTCTCTGTTGAGCATAGACGTGGGGCGCCGTCCGTGGCAAGCCATCTAAGGTCTTAGCCGGGTCAGGGGCGAATATCGGAGGCTAACTCGGGTATGTTGCAACTTTGTTGTGGGGCGGCCGCGTGGGGATTTTGCATTGCTCGCTGCGGGGGGATCAAGGACAATGCCGGGCAGTTTTAAGGAGACTGTATGTTGTATCTGGATTTAATGACGACCGAGGGCTGCCATCTGTGCGATGAGGCTGTGGCGGTACTGCAGCAGGTGCTGGTTGCTGGACAGGCTGAAATTGACCTGGTGGATATCGTGTTCGATCCCGAGTTGATGCAGCGCTATGCCGTGCGGATACCGGTACTGGTTGACCGCTCGACCGGTCAGGAGCTTGGCTGGCCCTTCAATGCCCAGCAGCTGCGGCAGTTTTTGCAGGCACTGCCGCAGTGCTGAGGGCATCAACCCTGCTGATTCAATGCCAGGGTGGCAAACTCCTGGTCGCTGAACAGGGCGACGGGGCGCTCGGACAGGCGTTCGTAAATAACCCGAAATGAAAGCACGTTTTGCACGTAGCTGCGTGTTTCATCATAGGGGATGGTTTCGATCCAGATATCCAGTGGCAGTGCGCCACGGGCATCCAGCCAGCGGCTGACCCTGTGGGGGCCTGCGTTGTAGGCGGCAGTGGCATAGGCCTGGTTGCCGTTGAACCGTTCCGATACCTCGCTCAGGTATGCCGTGCCGAGCTGGATATTGGTATCGGGCTCGCTCAATTTGGACAGTGCGGGCAGGTTGATGCCATGACGGCGAGCCGTGGCACGGGCCGTAGCCGGCATCAGTTGCATCAGGCCGCGCGCCCCGACACGGGACTTGGCTCCCATCCAGAAAGCGCTTTCCTGACGGGTGACGGCGAGCGCCCAGGCAGGATCGATATTGCGCGCAACGGCGTGGCGGCTGTACAGCTCCGGGTAGGGGTTGGGGAATCGCAACTGCATGTCATCCCACTGGCGGCTGCTGATGGCTCCGCGTATGCCCTGGTGATGCCAGCCCCAGCGGCTGACCAGGTGCGCGGCGTGATGAATCTGCTCTGTGCTCATGTCTGCGGTTGCCAGATTCCATTCCGAGCGGGCATCGGTATAGCGCTCCAGTGCCAGCAGCTCGCGGATGCGAGTAAACGCAGGCAGGGCTGCCAGGGCATCAAGTTGTGCGTTGTCGAGGCTGGCGGGCTGGTTGTTCAGCTCATAGGTGCGTCCCAGTATCTGGGCGGCCATGAATCCGTAAAAGCTGCGTTCCTGGGCAAGTGAAGCCAGTGTTTCCCGGTCCTGCTGGCCCTGGCCCTGCTTGGCAATGGCTGACCAGTAGCGCCAACGATCGGATTGGCGTTCGTCATCGGGGAGCTTTTCAATCAGCTTTAATACCTCAGGCCAGTTACGCTCACTGAGCGCCAGTCGTGCACGCCAGCCGGTCAGCTCGCCGTTGCGAAAGTTCGGGTCAAGTTGTGCCAGCAGTGCTCGACCCTTGGTATCCGGGAAGCGCTTGGAATACCAGACGCCCAGATATTCAGTCAGCTCATCCTGATCCTCTGCTGCTATCCCAAGGCGGGTACGGTCGCGTATCCAGAGCCGGATTGCGGCCTCCAGGTCCTGGCGGGCCAGGCGACGTACGGTCATCTCCAGCAGGTCGCTGGCACCTGGAGCCCGGGAGCTCAGGCGTGCCGGGTCGTCAAGCAGCTGTTGCGGATTCTGATACAGCGACAGGGCGCGTTTGGCTTCTGCCTGGTGGGCAGGATCGGTGATAAACCGCTTCACATAGGCAGACAGGCCTTCGCGTCCCTTGATCAGTGCGGCCCGGTAGCGGTTAAGTGCATCGGCCGAGCGGAAGTCGTCAGACTTCAGCCAGGTATCGAAAAGGGGGTCGCAGATGTCGGGCTGGGAGTGGCCAACGGTCCAAAGCTGGCGAGCCTGGCCCCAGGCCTCGGCAAGGTTGCCCTGCTCAAGCTGGTATTGTCCATTCAGGCACTTGAGCTGGGTGTTGGGTCGCTGAATCTTCTGCCAGGCGCTGTTGAAACTGTCCCACTGGCCCTGTTCTCCGGTATGGCGTGCCCAAGCGAACAGCAGGCGCCCGTACAGTGGTGTGGACTGGTTGCGCTCAAGGAAATCGTTGATGCGTGCCTCGGACTGGCTCTCCAGTGAAGACTGGAGTACCCGGTATTCCAGATAGGGATAGAGCGGGTAGGCAGAAAGGGCCTGATGGATAGCATCACTGAGAATGCCGGGCTCATCGACGGCAGCGGAGTAGTGCTGAACAAAGGCCTGGCGCAGGTCGGGCTGCGCGGCAGAGGGGGCGGCCTGGATTGAGGTGGTGACCAGGGCTCCGATCAGAAGTGTGCGGCTCGGCGTAAACATGAGGTCCTCTCTGGTTGCCTGGGGGAGCATATCTGGCAGTTTATCTCGACTTGGGTGTGAAGATAACCGTGAACACTGCTTTTAAATGTTATTCGCGATTTCAGGTACACTAGTCACTGATTTTTACAGGACAGGATGCAAGTCTTTATGCCATTGGTGAAGTTAGAAGGCGTGTCGGTCAGTTTCAGCGCCGCGCCGCTGCTGGACAGGGTAGATTTCCAGATCGATCCGGGCGAGCGGATCGCGCTGGTGGGGCTCAATGGGGCAGGCAAGTCGACCCTGATGAAGCTGGTTTCCGGTGAAATACAGGTGGACCATGGCTCTGTATGGCAGGATCCGGCCATCCGTGTTGCCAAGCTGCAGCAGATGTTGCCGGCAGCGGATGAACGGCGTGTGTACGATGTGGTGGCCGAAGGTCTCGCGGATGTGGTTGCGCTGCGTGAGGCGTTCGATGCCTTGTCGCACCAGACCGACGCGGCTTCGCTGCAGAAGATGGAACACCTGCAACACCAGCTGGAGGCCCGAGATGGCTGGCACCTGGAGCAGCAGGTGCAAACGGTATTGGATCGGCTGGGCCTGAAGGCCGATACACGCATGGCCGAGTTGTCCGGTGGCTGGCGACGTCGGGCTGCCTTGGGTGCAGCGCTGGTGCAGAAGCCGGACCTGCTGCTGCTGGACGAGCCGACCAACCATCTGGATATCGAGACCATCGAATGGCTTGAGCAGATGATGCTGGATTTCCGTGGGGCGATCCTGTTTGTCTCGCATGACCGTGCGCTGGTGGAAAAGCTGGCGACCCGGATCGTGGAGCTGGATCGAGGCAACTTGACCAGTTTTCCGGGCAGCTATGACCGCTATCTCGTCCTCAAGCAGCAACTGCTCGAAGAGGAAGAGCGCCAGAACGCCGAGTTCGACAAGAAACTGGCGCAGGAAGAGCGCTGGATTCGCCAGGGCATCAAGGCGCGAAGAACCCGTAACGAAGGGCGTGTGCGTGCGCTTGAACAGATGCGTCGCGAGCGTTCAGGACGGCGGGAGCGGCAGTCCGGCGCCAGCTTTGGCCTTGAGGAGGCGCAGAAATCCGGCAAGCTGGTTGCGGAGCTGGAAAACGTGTCCATGTCCTATGAGGGCAAGCCGCTGTTGCAGAACTTCTCGCTGAAGGTGCAGCGCGGTGACCGTATGGGCCTGATCGGCCCGAACGGCAGCGGCAAAAGTACCCTGCTGAAAATCATCCTGGGCCAGTTGCAGCCGGAGTCCGGCAGCGTGCGTCTGGGAACCAAGCTGGAAGTGGCCTATTTCGACCAGCTGCGCGGTCAGCTCGATCCTGAGAAAAGTGTTATCGATAACGTCTCAGGCGGCCGCGAGAGTATCGAAATCAATGGTCAAAACAAGCACATCATTGGCTATCTGCAGGATTTCCTGTTCAGTCCCGAACGTGCGCGGACACCGGTCAAGGCACTGTCAGGCGGTGAGTGTAACCGATTGCTGCTGGCACGCTTGTTCAGTCAGCCGGCCAACGTGCTGGTGCTGGATGAACCGACCAATGACCTGGATATTGAAACGCTGGAGCTGCTCGAAGAGATCCTGCTCAATTTCGATGGCACCATCCTGCTGGTCAGTCATGACCGTCGTTTCCTCGATAATGTCGTGACCAGTTCGGTCGTGTTCGAAGGTGGCGGCCAGGTGCGCGAATATGTTGGCGGTTACCAGGACTGGCTGCGTCAGCGTCCGGTCAAAAAGGTTGAGCAGGCCGAAAGCAAGCCGGCAAGCAAGCCTGCGGAAAACAGGGCCGCCAGGAAGCAGAGCAAGAAGCTCAGTTATAAACTGCAGCGAGAGCTGGATCAGCTACCGGCACAACTGGAAGAGGCCGAACAAGCGCTGGAAGCCTTGCAGGCCGTCGTGGCCGCACCGGATTTCTATGCGGGCGACCACGAGCAGGTGGCGGAAACTCTGGCCCAGCTCCATCAACAAGAGCAGCAGCTGGAAACGCTGATGGAACGCTGGGTCGAGTTGGAGGCGATGCAGGAGGGGGATTAATCCTCCTCCTTGACTCGGATCGCCAGCACGTCACATTTGGCGCCGTGCAGCACGCCGTTGGCGGTTGAGCCAAGCAGCAGGGCCAAGCCGTGGCGACCGTGGCTGCCGACGATGACCAGATCGGTGCCCAGCTCTTCGGCCGCACGGTGAATTTCGGTTTCGGTGTGGCCGGTCACGATGATCTTCTTGTTGACCGGATAACCGATCTTTTCAGCGTACTTATCCAGCTTGCTGCGGGCATGATCGTCGAGCTGCTCCTGGATGGTGGTCAAATCCATGGGGACATCCCCGCCATAGGCGAAGCTGAGCGGTTCCACCACATGGATCAGGTTCAGCTCGGCGCCGAAGGCTTTGGCCATCTGGGTTGTTTTGTCAGCCAGCTGATCTGACTCTTCTGACAAATCCAGAGCCAGCAGGATGCGGGTGTAGATGCTCATGCGCGTAATCCTTCCTTTGGGTTGCGGTTGGCAACCGATGCGACGTGATGATTTTGATTGCAGGATAGCATCAACCTTAAGTAGCGTCCCCTATCAACATCAACAAAAAGGCGTTGCGCATTATGCGGATCGGGTCGACAGAGCCGTAATGGTGCGCAGCAATATGAAACGACTGCAGTGCAGTCATCTGGAGGTTTGGGAAAGAATGGAATGGCTTATTATCGCCTTTATTATTGCATCTCTGATCGGTTCGGTGATGTGGGTCATGCCAAGTCCGCGTCAACGTTACCAGGCGGAGCTGCGCATGAGGGCGCGCAAGCTGGGTATCCAGGTTCAGCTGGCTCGGGTAGACCTGCCCAGGGCAAGGGGTGAGATGGAAGCTGAAACGGTGAGTGTACCGGCCTACCGTTTCATCC
Source organism: uncultured Marinobacterium sp. (assembly GCA_963676805.2). Lineage (GTDB taxonomy): Bacteria > Pseudomonadota > Gammaproteobacteria > Pseudomonadales > Balneatricaceae > Marinobacterium. Next base: position 805,909 of record CAXXYA010000002.1, read on the forward strand.
GTGACAACCTGGAGCGAGGAGAGCGTGACAACTGGATCAGCTGGCAGGTACACCGGCTCGATACCCTTGATAACACGGGACTACCGGAAGGCTGGAGCTGGCTCAAGGGGCAGGGAGCGTTGTCGGCAACGGCGCAGGCGCAACTGCTGACGCTGCTCAATGCGCTGCCGGATGATGTGGTCGGTGTCGAATCAACCCCGTTACACCTGTCACTTTACTGGCATGAGCAGGGTGAAGCGGATCGACTCGAGAAACTGCATGCGTTGGTTAAACCGTTGCTTGCGCAAAAGGTATAACCTGCTCAGGGCGATTCGTTCAGGTAGTCGTCGAGCGATTCGGCCAGTGCACCAGCGCCCCAGTTGCGTTTGGGTTGTAGCTGGTCGATCGATGCCTGCAATGCGTCAAGTTTCGGCTGTTTCTGCCGTTGGGGCGCACTGGCTCGGACCAGAACGGCCTTGGCGTGTTTAAGGTGACTCAGCGCCGTATGTCGATCGCCCATTTCCAGCAGACGGCTTGCCTGATGCTGGTGAGCATCGGCCACCAGTGAGACGTTCAGCCAGTAGAGTTCCTGTTGGTAGGTGCGCGCCAACTGTCCGGTCATTTTGCCGGCCTTGGCCATCTGGATGATCAGCTTTTCGGCAAAATTGATATAGATCTGAGCGCGTTTCACCGCTCGGTCACTGTTGAAGCGGGATTTGTCGGTGCGGCTGCGGTCAGTGGTTTCCTTGAGGTCACTGACCTGGGTCATCAGTTCGGAGTCGGGAGCCAGCAGGCTGATCTCTTCGATCAGGGCCATGGCGTGCTGGTTCAGCTTGTCGACGATATCCTGACGGCAGCCGCTCTCTTTCAGTACTGCCAGAGCATTCAGGGTGTGTTCGGCCTGGGTCTTGAGCCAGTCAAGACGTTCGCGCCGGGCTTCCGATTCCTGCTCGCGGGTAGTCAGTACAAAATTCACCACCAGTGCAAGGATGCCGACGCCGGCCAGCATGATTACAAGATACAGGTTGTCTCCGAGCATGGTGTTTGGCACTCTGAAAAAAGAACTTATTTATATCAGATACCGGGCAAAATGTAAGCGACTCGCCTGTTCACAAGGCTTGTAAAGGCGCAGAGTTCGCTTGACGCTGAGCGCACCACACCTTATATATGCTCGCAGTTTCTGTGTTGCCCGTCGTAAAAGGATCCGTATCTTATGGGAAAAACCCTTGTCATTGTCGAGTCACCGGCAAAGGCCAAAACGATCAACAAGTATCTGGGCAGCCAGTATGTGGTCAAATCCAGTGTCGGTCATATTCGTGACCTGCCGACCAGTGGTAGTGCCAGCAAGAGTGATCCCAAGGAGCGCGCTCGTCAGGCGGCACTGACTCGCAAGATGTCGCCGGAAGAGAAGGCTGAGTATAAAAAGAAGAAGGCACATCAGCAGCTGATCGCCCGTATGGGGGTTGACCCTGACCATGACTGGGAAGCGCAGTACGAGATTCTACCCGGCAAGGAAAAAGTGGTTGAAGAGCTGCGCAAGCTGGCCAAGAATGCCGATGAAATCTACCTCGCAACGGACTTGGACCGCGAAGGGGAAGCGATCGCCTGGCATCTGCGTGAAGCGATTGGTGGCGATGATGGCCGCTATCGGCGTGTCGTTTTTAACGAGATCACCAAGAAGGCGATTCAGCAGGCATTCGAAGAGCCGGGCGACCTGGATCTGAACCGGGTTAATGCCCAGCAGGCACGTCGTTTTCTGGACCGCATTGTCGGCTATATGCTGTCACCGCTGTTGTGGGAAAAAATCGCCCGTGGTCTTTCGGCCGGACGTGTGCAGTCCGTGGCCGTGCGACTGATTGTCGAGCGCGAACGTGAAATTCGTGCATTCATTCCGGAAGAGTACTGGGAAGTGCACGCCGACGCACAGACGGCCACCGAGGCGGCGCTGCGTCTGCAGGTGAGCCGTTTCGAGGGCAAGGCGTTCCGTCCGCTCAGCGCCGAAGAGACCGATGCGCACCTGGCGCGCCTGCGTTCCGGCAACCTGATCGTCGACAAGCGTGAGGATCGGCCAACCAGCAGCAAGCCATCGGCACCCTTCATCACCTCAACTCTGCAGCAGGCCGCAAGCACGCGACTTGGCTTCGGCGTCAAGAAAACCATGATGCTGGCACAGCGTCTGTACGAAGCAGGTTACATCACCTACATGCGTACCGACTCCACCAACCTTAGCACCGAGGCGGTTGCCGCCTGTCGAGAGTTCATTCAGGAACACTACGGTGACGAATACCTGCCTGAACAGCCGGTCAGCTACAGCAGTAAGGAAGGTGCCCAGGAAGCGCACGAAGCGATCCGTCCGTCCGAGGTGGCGCTGACGGTGGAACAGCTCAAGGGCATGGAGCCTGATGCGCAGCGTCTGTACGACCTTATCCGTCGTCAGTTCATGGCCTGCCAGATGACACCGGCGCGTTATACCAGTACCCGTATTCATGTCAGTTGCGGTGACTACGAACTGACCACCAAGGGGCGCATTCTGCGTTTCGATGGCTACACCCGTGTGTTGCCGCCAAAAGGGCGCAGTGACGAAGATATCATTCTGCCCGATATCCAGCAGGGTGAGGCCCTGACCCTGATCGAATTCGAGCCCAGGCAGCACTTCACCAAACCGGCGCCGCGTTACAGCGAAGCGAGTCTGGTCAAGGAGTTGGAAAAGCGCGGCATCGGCCGGCCATCCACTTATGCGTCGATCATCTCTACCATTCAGGATCGTGGCTATGTGGAGGTGCAGGGGCGCCGCTTCTACGCCTGCAAAATGGGTGATATCGTCACGGAGCGTTTGAACGAGAACTTCTCCGATCTGATGGATTACAGCTTTACTGCGCGTATGGAGCAGAAGCTGGACGAAGTGGCCCAGGGCGACACGGACTGGAAGAACCTGCTGAATGACTTCTATCAGGGTTTCACCGGTAAGCTCGAAGAGGCGCATGGTGAAGAGCACGGCATGCGGCCGAATACGCCTACTTTGACGGATATCGCCTGCCCCGAATGTGGCCGCCCGATGATGATTCGCACCGCCAGTACGGGGGTGTTCCTGGGCTGTTCCGGTTATAACCTGCCACCGAAGGAGCGTTGCAAGTCCACCATCAACCTGATTCCCGGTGATGAAGTGGTCAGCGTCGATGGTGATGACGAAGAGGAGTCACGCATCCTGCGCAACAAGCATCGTTGCAAGCTCTGTGATGCGGCGATGGATTCCTACCTGATCGATGAAAATCGCAAGCTGCATGTGTGTGGTAACAACCCTGACTGCAGCGGCTTTGAAGTTGAGGCGGGCAGTTTTCGCATCAAGGGCTATGATGGCCCCAGTATCGAATGTGACAAGTGTGGCGCACAGATGCAGCTGAAGACGGGTCGCTTTGGCAAATTCTTCGGCTGTACCAACAGTGAGTGTAAAAATACCCGCAAGCTGCTGAAGAACGGCGAGCCTGCTCCACCCAAGATGGACCCGGTCCCGATGCCGGAGCTGCAGTGTCAGAAGGTGGACGACACCTACGTACTGCGCGACGGCGCCAGTGGTCTCTTTCTGGCGGCGAGCAAGTTCCCGAAAATGCGTGAAACACGTGCGCCTTTGGTGAGGGAGCTGATTCCGCACAAGGATGAGATCGATCCCAAGTACGCCTATCTGATGGATGCGCCCCAGCAGGACGCTGAGGGTAATCCGGCCGTCATCCGCTTCAGCCGCAAGACCAAGGAGCAGTACGTGATGTCCGAGGTCGAAGGCAAGGCTACCGGCTGGAAAGCGTTTTATCGTGACGGACGCTGGCAGGAAGAGCAGGGCAGCAAGCGCTGATCTGCTCGTAATACAGGGACTCAACGAGAGCCGCAATAATGATGAGTGATATCTACGCAGTACGTACCAATCAGAAATTGAATTTCGCCCGGCTGCATATCAAGGCACTGGTGCAGGCGCAGGAAACGCCGCAGTGGAGTCAGCATCCTCGTATCGAGTCCTATCACGAGTCGGTGCTGTTCTTCATGGCCAGTGGCTATACGTCATTGCTGCGGGAAATTGCCGAAAACTATAATCTGAAAACCGAATCCATCTATCGGTTTGAGGACCTGCTCGCGCAACTGGATGCGACTGGTCAGGAGTCGCCGGAAGCACGGGAGCTGGAAAATCTTGAACAGGACCAGGGCAGTTGGTTGCACAAGGTCCTCAAGGCTTACCAGTCCTGCTGGGATGCCTCTGATCGAGCCCTGCAGTCGACAGCCAGAGATGCCAGTGTGTCGGAAATTCATGTCTTGCAGATCAATCCGGATCATGCGGAAGATCAGGATGTGCTGACTGAATACAACCACTGGTTGCAGGCGTTCCGGGAGTTGCTGGATCGCCTGCGCGCCAATATGCAGGAGTGGTGAGGTCAGCTCGTCAGTGGCGGACCAGAATGGCTTGAGCGTCGCCCCGGGAGGCGGCCAGATCAAGCTGGTGCAAGGGGGTGGTACGGCCTGGCTCGCACCAGGCGATGACCGTATGCGATGTTCCCGCCGATAGTGCCTGTTGGCAGAGCATGAGAGGCTCGTACCTGCCATCCCGGGTGTTCAGGGAAAGAATATGCCCGGTTGCGGCGCCTGCCTGGATCAACAGTTCACGATTGAGATCAGCGGGCGGATTGATCAGCGTCAGCCAGCGGTTGTCGCGGCTGAGTTGAGTGATCATCGGCAGCAGCACCGGGTGCAGAGAGATTCGGTTGTTGTGCAACAGGATCTCGGTGACGCGGCTCGCTTGCGGATCAATGTTGTTGTGGAACGGTGTGCTGCGGCTAACGTGTGCATAGTTGATGGCAGGCATGGCTCAACCTCGTCAGTGACCTTGCCGAATGACGCCTACCCCCAGGCCTTCGATAATCAATTCCTGTTCGGACAGGTCGACTTCGATCGGGGCAAAGTCTTCATTCTCGGCAATCAGAAATACTTTGTGGCCATCTCGCTTGAAGCGTTTGACCGTCACATCGTCGCCGATCCTGGCAACAACAATCTGCCCATCCCTGGCATCGGGTGTTTGGTGGACGGCCAGCAGGTCGCCATCCATGATGCCGATATTCTTCATGCTCATGCCTTTGACCCTGAGCAGGTAGTCCGCACGCGGACGGAAGAAGTCGGCTGAAATCGTACACTGATCCTCGACATGCTCCTGGGCAAGGATGGGTTCACCGGCTGCTACCTGACCGATGATCGGCAGGCCTGCAGCGGAAGAGGTGTCCTCGTTGTCAGGCAGGCGAATGCCACGTGAAGTGCCCTTGGTCAACTCGATCGCACCCTTGCGAGCCAGAGCTTTCAAGTGTTCCTCGGCTGCATTGGCCGAGCGGAAACCCAGATCGCGCGCAATGTCGGCACGGGTCGGCGGGTAGCCGGTGGAGTCGATATGCTGCTTGATGCACTCCAGTACTTCGGTTTGTCGTTTGGTCAGTTTCATAGCGGCCGTACTCAATCGATTTACTGTGATTTTATACAGTGATTGTTCAGGGTCAAGCATTATATGTCTAAATATCCAGTATTTTGCTAAAATCGCGCCAGTGAACATGAATGGGGGCAGGCTGTGCTGAGTGACGCGCAGAAACAGGAGATACAAGGGGCTTATAGCCGCTTTCTGAAGAGCAGAGGGCTGAAGGCGCGCCCGGCTCAGAAGCAGATGGTGGCGGCCGTGGCACGTACGCTGGCGGCTGCCGAATCGGCCGCTATCAATCGAGCCGAGCATCCGGCAGTTGGTGTGGTCGAAGCTGGTACGGGCACCGGCAAAACCATTGCCTACCTGTTGGCGGCGATTCCGCTTGCGCGTGCCAAGGAGTACCGGCTGGTGTTGTCGACGGCAACGGTTGCCCTGCAGGAACAGTTGATCAACAAGGATCTGCCCGAAGTGGAGGAGCATGCCGGTCTGCCGATGACTTACCGTCTGGCCAAGGGGCGTGGACGTTATCTCTGCCTTAACAAGGTTGAGGGGCTGCTGGAACAGCAGGGTGTGCTGGGACAGATGGCGCTGTATGAAGATGAAGCCGCCGAACAGCTCGAGCCCGAGGTGCTGATCCGTTACCAGTCCTTCATGGACGAATACGCCTCCGGGCGCTGGGATGGCGACAGGGACGCGCTCAGCGAGGAGGTGGACGACCAGATCTGGCAGCCGTTGACCAGTGATCATATGCAGTGCAGCAACCGACGCTGCCTCAATTTCAGCGCCTGCCCATTTTATCGGTCTCGCGACCGCCTGGAAGAGGCGGATGTCATCGTAGCGAACCACGACCTGGTTCTGGCCGATCTGGCGCTTGGGGGTGGTGCCATACTCCCTGAGCCGGAAAAGACCATCTACATCTTCGACGAGGGCCATCACCTGGCAGACAAGGCCAGCAGCCACTTTGCGTTTGGGGCACGTCTGGAAAGCAGCCGACGGCTGTTGCGTTCGGCTCAGAAACAGCTTGCGCAGATGCTGCAGGATACCGGCTCGGCCGTACAGCTGGTCGATCCCGTGGAGCGCCTTCATCGCCCCTTCGAGGATATGAGTGTCTCCCTGGAGCAGCTGGAGGTCCTGCTGCGCCCGATGATGAATGAACATCCGAAGGATCGCTACCGTTTTGCCGGTGGCAAGGTGCCGGCGCCGTTGGTGGAGCCAAGTGCCATGCTGGCGCATGCGGCGGATCGTGCGCAGCAGCACCTGGAGCAGATTGTCGATGTGCTAAAGGAGGCGCTGGAGGGGGGGCTGGCCGAAGTTCCTCGCGCAGCAGCCGAACGCTGGTTTCCTCAGCTTGGCAGTCTTTGGGGGAGGGTGCAGCATATTGCCTGGCTTGCGCACAGCTACGCCCGCGAAGATGTCGAAGGAAAGTCACCCACGGCGCGCTGGATTAACCGGCATGAATCGCCTTCCGGCGATGACCTGGAATTGCGCAGCGCGCCAGTGTCCGCAGCCGATACCTTGTCGGAGCATCTTTGGCAGGTATGCCATGCCGCGATTCTGACCTCGGCGACACTGACGGCGCTGGGGCGTTTTGACCAGCTGTTCGCGTCTCTGGGACTGCCGGCGGATACCGATGCGATTCGTCTCGATAGCCCCTTCGATTATGCTCGCCACGGCGTCCTTCAGGTGCCGGCGATGAAAACCGACCCGGGTCAGCCTGACGCCCATACCGATGAGGTGCTTGAGCTGCTTGAACAGGAGCTGAAAACGGTGACGGCCGGGCTGGTGCTGTTCAGTTCCTGGCGGCAGATGCGCTCGGTGCTTGAACGTCTGGATGAATCCATTAAAAATAGCGTTCTGGCACAGGGTGAGTACAGCAAGCAGGAAACCCTGAGGCGGCATCGGCAGGCGATTGATGAGGGAAAGCCCAGTATTATCTTCGGTCTGGCGTCCTTCGCCGAGGGGGTCGATCTGCCCGGTCACTATTTGACCGATGTATTTATTACCAAACTGCCGTTCAGTGTCCCGGATGATCCGGTCGATGCTACCATGGCGGAATGGATTGAAGCGCGCGGTGGCAATGCCTTCACCGACTGGACCGTCCCGGCGGCATCGATGCGTCTGACTCAGGCCGTGGGGCGTCTGTTGCGAACAGAGCAGGACCGCGGGCGAGTTGTACTGTTGGACCGTCGCGTTGTAACGCGACGCTATGGCCGACAACTGTTAGACTCTCTGCCTCCGTTTCGGCGCGAAATCAACCGTTAATCTGAATGGATCCGATCTTGAGTACTGAAGACAAACAGACCACAGCTGCAGCGGGCTCTGAACAGAAGCCCAACTCCAACCGTCCGCGCCGTCGTCGCCGTTCGCGCAAGCCGCGTGATACCAGCGCTCAGCAGGGTGCCTGGGCCCCGATGATGTTCAAGGTGCCGGTGGTTGAAGGCAAGCGACGTTTCCATGATTTCGGTTTGCCAGACGTGCTGATGCACGCCATCGCGGACCTGGGCTTTGAATACTGCACACCGATTCAGGCCGCTACCATCCCGCATGCATTGCAGGGGCGCGACCTGATCGGCAAGGCGCAGACCGGCACCGGCAAGACCGCCGCTTTCCTGATCGGCATCATGACCGACCTGCTTGATTACCCGCTGGATGGCGAGCGCAAGCACGGCGAGCCGCGTGTGCTGATCATTGCGCCTACCCGCGAACTGGCACTGCAGATCGCGGCCGACGCCGAAGGTCTGGGCAAGTATGCCGATCTCTCTGTCGTCTCCCTGGTGGGCGGCATGGACTACGAGAAGCAGCGCAAGGCGCTGGCGGCCAAGCCGGTCGATATCCTGGTGGCGACGCCGGGCCGTCTGATCGATTTCGTCCGTTCCAAGGAAGTGGATCTGTACCATGTCGAAGTACTGGTGCTGGACGAGGCTGACCGCATGTTGAGCATGGGCTTCATACCGGATGTGCGTACCATCATCCGTCAGACACCACGCAAGGGTGCAGACCGTCAGACTCTGCTGTACAGCGCGACCTTCACCGATGATGTGATGCGCTTGGCTGAGCAATGGACGCTGGAGCCGGTTACCATTGAGATCGAATCCGAGCACAAGACCACCGATAACGTGGCACAGAAAGTATTCCTGGTCTCCAGTAACGAGAAGTATCAGCTGCTGCGCAATTACCTGCGGGTCAACGGTATCGAGCGTGCCATCGTGTTCGGCAACCGGCGTCATGAAACTCGTGCGCTGGCGGAACGCCTGAGCAAGGATGGCATCAAGGCGGCGTTAATGTCCGGTGAGATCCCGCAAAACAAGCGCCTGAAAACGCTGGAAGACTTCCGCAGCGGCAAGATCGAAGTGCTGGTGGCGACCGATGTGGCCGGCCGTGGCATCCATATCGACGGCGTTACCCATGTGATCAACTATCAGCTGCCGGAAGATGCCGATGATTACGTGCACCGTATCGGCCGTACCGGCCGTGCCGGTCAGACAGGTACCTCGATCTGCTTTGCCTGCGAAGATGACTCTTTCCTGATCCCGGATATCGAGCGCGAAACCGGCGTCAAGCTGGAGTGTATTCATCCGGAAGCCGAGCTGCTCAAGCCGCTGGCGGCGAACAAATCCAAGGCAGACAAACCGACGGAAAAATCCGAACAGAAGGATAGTGCCGAAGCCGTTGTATCTGAACAGGCGCAGCCTGAAACGAGCGAGCCGGACGCCGTCCAGGAAGAAGGCGATCAGTCCACAGGCTCTCAGACGTCTGAGGAGAAGGCAGAGGTTGGCGGTTTACAGTCCGATGCGGCGGATCGCTCCGGTGAATCGGCTGACATACTTGAGTCGGGTGAGGCCTCCGTTCCGGCCGAGATCAAGGATCTGCCGATGGAAGCCATGGTCGCACAGTCTGATGATGCTCCCGTCACCCCCGTTGTCGAGCAGGTAGAAACTGCGGCTGATTCAGAGGCCGAGAGCCAGCAGGCCGAAGCCGTTGCTTCAACTGAAACGGCAGAGCCAGCATCTTCTGAACAGGCTGAACAGGCTGAACAGGCTGAACAGGCTGAACAGGCTGAACAGGCTGAACAGGCTGAACAGGCTGAACAGGCTGAACAGGCTGAACAAGCTGAACAAGCTGAACAAGCTGAAAAGAACGACCAGGTTGAAGAGACAGTTCGAGCAGAAAAATGAGCGATACGCACAATCTGCAGCGGATCAGTACGGTGCTGGCGATCATCGCCAGCGCCTTTTTTGCCGCTGTGGCGATAGCGGGCTATCAACGCACCGAGGACCTCAAGCAGCTGCTGGTGTTCCTGGTACTGGCTGTGTTGGCGTTTGCGGTCGTCAAGTTTCTGTTTTTGGGTATCGGTCGTTTGCTGGACAAAATCGACCCATCCTGACGAGCCTCCTGAGGCTCAGGCTCAACCTGAGGGAGAAAATATGCATTCCCAGTCCCCTGTAGCCGTCCTGGGTGGCGGCAGCTTCGGCACGGTCCTCGCCAGTCTGATGGCTGAAAAAGGTCTGGTGGTTCGCCTCTGGATGCGCAATGAGGCTGCCGTTGCCGAAGTTAATCAGCAACATCGCAATGAGCGTTACCTGCCCGGTCGGGATCTGGCGCCGACACTGACCGCTACTACAGACCTGGAGGAAGCGCTTGCAGGGGCTGAGGCCGTGTTCATTGCCATTCCCAGTATTGCCTTTCGTGACGTTCTGAAGCGGGCGGCGGTCTGGCTCAAGCCGGAACAGTTGCTGGTCAGCACTACCAAGGGGATTGAGGCGGGCACTTTCTGCCTGATGAGCCAAATCATCGAGCAGGAATGCCCCCGGGCACGTCTTGGGGTGCTGAGTGGCCCTAACCTGGCGAAAGAGATCGCGCAGAAGCAGCTGACTGCAACCGTCATAGCAAGCAGCGATGCCGAGTTGCGTGAGCGGGTTCAGGCGCTTCTGCACACCTCCTGCTTCCGGGTTTATGCCAGCACCGATACCTATGGTGTCGAACTGGGCGGGACCCTGAAAAACATCTACGCCATTGCAGCAGGGCTGAGTGCCGCTCTGGGCATGGGTGAAAATACCAAGAGCATGCTGATGACTCGCAGCCTTGCGGAGATGAGCCGCTTTGCGGTCAGCCTGGGCGCCAATCCGATGACCTTTCTGGGCCTGGCCGGTGTCGGTGATCTTATCGTCACCTGCATGTCGCCTTTGAGCCGCAACTATCGAGTCGGTTATGCCCTGGGCGAAGGCAAAACCCTTGAGCAGGCCGTCACTGCTTTGGGTGAAGTGGCTGAAGGTGTGAATACGCTGCGACTGGTGAAGGAAAAAGCTGAAAGCCTGGGTATCTACATGCCGCTGGTAGCCGGTTTGTATGAAGTCGTGTTCAACAATGCGCCGGTCAAGGAAGTTGCGCGCGGCATGATGCTCAATGTCCAGAGCAGTGACGTTGAATTTGTATTACCGCGCCAGGAGTGTTGATGCGCCTGGTGATTTTGCGTCATGCCGAAGCGGAAAACGGTGCCGACCATGATCCAGACCGTGCGCTGACGTCGCAGGGAGTTTTGCAGGCGCGGGCGATGCAGCGACAGCTGCAGGCTGTGGCTGGAAACTACCGGTTGCTGAGCTCGCCGTGGAAGCGTGCACTGATGACGGCGACCGAACTGGCGGGCGGCACGCACCTGCTCGAGACTTCGCTGGATCTTATTCCCTCGTCATCACTGGTAGAAGCGGGAGCGCAACTGGAGCCGCTGTTCGTTGATGAAACGCCGCTGGTGGTGGTGACCCATCAGCCACTGTGTGGTCGATTGATTCATTGGCTCACTGACGGGCGTGATCAGGGATTGCCGATAGCGCCCTGCAGTGGTGCAGTGCTTGAACTGGACTGGCCGGCAGCCGGTATGGCGCGACTGGTGCGCTGGCTGGACGCTCATCCCTCCTGAACAACAATGAGACTTTCTCCATGATCGCTGAAGAGCTGCGCTTTGAAGTTAACGGTCAGTTGATGGCGGCTCGTGCAATTGGGCCTGCCGATGGTCGGCCTGTTCTGGCGCTGCATGGCTGGCTTGATAACGCGGCCAGTTTTCGAGCGCTGGAGCCGCATCTCGATTCGGTGCGCCTGGTTGCGCTGGACCTGGTGGGGCATGGTTTTTCTGCACACCGCCCCGAAGCGATGCCCTACTATATCTGGGATAACGTGGCCGATGTGTTGGCCGTAGCCGACGAGCTGGGCTGGGATCAGTTCCATCTGCTTGGGCATTCGATGGGGGCGGGCATTTCCTCGCTGCTGGCCGGAGTGATGCCCGAGCGGGTGCTGAGCCTGGTCCTGCTCGAAGGGCTGGCCCCCCTGGCCGATGAGCCGGAAGAGCTGCCTGAAAAGATGGCATTGGCAATCAGGCGGCGGCAGCGCCGCGAGCGCAGTCCGAAATATTATCCGGATCTGGAAGCGGCCGTACAGGCGCGGATGAAAGGGCGGTTTCCAGTTACGGAACAGGCCGCCCGCTGGCTGGTCGAACGGTCTATAGTACATACGACTCAAGGGTTTCGCTGGCGCAGTGATCCGGCACTGGTTTTGCCTTCGGTGCTGAGACTGTCGGAAGATCAGGTGCGTGCTTTTCTGCGCAAGATCCTGTCGCCGGCACTGCTGATCATGGGGAGCGAAGGTATAGGCACGCCACTGCTGGATGAGCGGGCGGAGCTCATTGCCGGTCTGGAGCGTATTGCATTGACGGGTAACCACCATCTGCATATGGAAGAGGTGGCGGCCCGGCAGATCGCCATGGCGATCAATGCATTCCATGCGAGGTTATAACGCTCAAGGAGAGAATGATGAAAGTTGTGCTGCTGTCGCTGTTGTCCGTACTCTTTTTTTCGATGCCGCTGCAGGCGCAACAGCCTTCACTGCCGCTGGGGCTGGAGCCTTTTCCGCTGTCGACCATAATCAGCCAGCGCCAGCGTCTTGATCCCGACTATCGCCTGATGCTGGGGGGGATTGTCAAGATCAACGGCTTGATACGCAGTGATCGCGAACAGCGGTTTCAGGCGCAATTGACCCGTACCACCTGGCAGCTGCCGTCCGGCCATACGCCCGAGGCAGGGTTCAATTACCTTCGTGAGCAGTTGCTTGGCAAGGGGGCTGAAGTGCTGTTCGAGTGTGCCGGTCGTCAATGTGGTCCCAGCAGTCTGTGGGCCAATGACATCTTTGGCCAGGCACGCCTTTACGGGGTTGATAACAGCCAGTTTTACGCGGCACTTGCCTTGCCTCAGGCGCACCTGGCCATTTATGCGGTTCGTCGGGGAAATGGTCGGGTGTATCTGCATCTGGACCTGCTTGAACATGATGCCCCTACGGCAACGGAATTAAGCGTGCGCCTGCGTCAGCAGGGTTATGCCGAGCTGCCGGACTGGCCGGATTCTACCGATCGCAGCGTACAGGCCCTGCTCGATCTCCAACAGGCATTTCCTGGTCGCGAGTTCTGGCTGGTTGTGCACTGGCGTGGTGAAGATCTGGACCTGACGCTGCGTCAGTCAGAAGAAGCGGCCAAACGTTTGATACGTCTGCTCAGAGACGAGGGCGGGGATGCCGAGCGTATCCGAGGGCAGGGTGTGGGTGCTCTGGTCCCCAGTGTGCTGGGCGGGCGCAAACAGGTAGCGGTTATCGTACTCGGGGAGGGCTGAATGCCCTTCCCGAGGCAGGCCATTACTTGCCGACAAGTGCCATGAATTCGGCGCGGGTGGCCGGGTTGCTGCGGAAGGAGCCCAGCATCATGGAGGTCTTCATGGAGGCATTCTGCTTTTCGACGCCCCTCATCATCATGCACATATGCTGTGCCTCGATCACCACGCCAACACCGGCGGCGCCGGTAACGTTCTGAATCGCTTCGGCAATTTCCTTGGTCATGTTTTCCTGGATCTGCAGGCGACGTGCGTACATATCGACAATACGCGCCAGCTTGGACAGTCCCAGAACCTTGCCGTTGGGGATATAGGCTACATGCGCCTTGCCGATGAACGGCAGCAGGTGGTGCTCACACAGCGAGTAGAGTTCGATGTTCTGCACAACGACCATTTCGCTGTTGTCCGATGGGAAGAGCGCATCATTGACCACTTCATCCAGGCTCTGGTTGTAGCCGCGGGTCAGGAAACGCATCGCCTTGGCCGCTCGGGTGGGGGTGTCCTTGAGCCCGTCACGGTTCAGGTCCTCTCCAAGCTGTTCAATGATTTGGGCGTAGGCTGTTTCCATCTTGGATCCTCGGTTACTCGACGCGTCTGGGGAAAACGGCGTAAATTACTTGAATATGACACTGGGGTAAAGGGCAGGGGCGTGATAACCGCCTACTGTCCCTCCAGCAGTTTGAGTCTCAGGGCGACGTTATTGCGCGAGTCTGCGCTGCGCAGAGCTTCCTCAAGAGTGATGCGGCCTTTGCGGTAGAGCTCAAATAGATCGCTGTCGAACGTGTGGGCCGCGCTGTTGCTGCTTTGGTCAATGGCCTCACGAATGCGCGAGTATTCCCCGCGTGCAATCAGTTTGGCGATATAGGGGGTGTTGATCAGGATTTCGGTCGCCGGAATGAAATGGCCGTCGGTATCGTGGATCAGGCGCAGTGCAACGATCGCTCTCAGGTTCAGTGACAGGTCGGTGTTGATCTTGTGCCTGTCGTCATCATGGAAAAGGTTGGCGATATGCTCGATCGCCTGCACGCTGTTGTTGGCGTGCAGGGTGGACAGGCAGAGGTGCCCGGTTTCGGAATAGCGCACGGCATGCTCGGTGGTGACCGCGTCGCGAATCTCACCAATGACGATGACATCCGGAGCCTCGCGCAGTGCGTTTTTGAGCGCGTTGTCATATGACAGGGTGTCGACCCCGACTTCACGCTGATTGATCAGAGATTTCTTGTTGCTGTGCAGAAATTCGATTGGGTCCTCAATGGTGAGGATATGCCCGCTGGCATGCTGGTTGCGATAATCGATCATGGAGGCCAGGGAGGTTGATTTCCCTGAGCCGGTGGATCCGACTATCAAGACCAGACCGCTGCGCAGCATCACCAGCTGTTTTAGCACCTCGGGCAGGTTAAGCGTTTCGATGCTTGGAATCTGGTGTCGGATCATGCGGATCACCAGGGCTACATCACCCCGCTGGCGGTAGATATTGATTCTGAAGCGCCCGATGTCCGGCAGGTCGTAGGCGAAATTCATCTCCATTTCGTCATCAAATTGCCGTGCCTGGTGCGCGCTCATCAATGATCGGGCCAGTTGGGTGATGCTGTCGGCGTTCAGGAGTTGGTCATCAACAGGCTTGAGCACGCCTTCGGTTTTGATCTGAACGGGTGACCCTGTACTGAGAAACAGATCGGAGGCGCCGGTTTCGGCCATCAGGTGTAGGTGTTTGTGCAATTCCAGCATCGTCTATTCCTGTCCTGTTGAGAGGGGCGGCCGCTGTCGCAGCGACTGCCTCAAGCATAGACGTATCGATGGCCCGGTTGGAAGGGCCGGGACGGGCATCTAACGATCGCGCCGCAACAGGACATAAACGGCTCCTGTACCACCGTCCTTGGGTTGCGCGGAGCAGAACGCCAGTACCGGGTCAAGCTGACGCAGCCAGTCATTGACACAGGATTTGAGCAGGGCGGGCTGGCCAGCCTGGGTATGCGCCTTGCCATGTACCACGATGACGGCGCGCAGCTGCTGGCGTGCGGCATCGCGGATAAAGGTGCTGAGTTCGTCGCGAGCCTGGTCAACGGTGTAGCCGTGGAGGTCCAGCCCCGCCTCCCAGGGGATATGTCCCTGGCGCAGGCGCTTGAGCAGGCGCAGTTGTACACCCGGGGCGGCGAACAGCAGCTCGTCATTGGAATCGATGATCTCACTGGCTTCCGAGGAGAGGCCGTCGATCACCTGTTCGATCTCCTGAGCGGCGGCTGCACGTCGGTAGGATGAGGTCTGGTCACGGGCCGCTCTGAACGTTGGCTTGAGCACGGCGGGCTCCACATGACGATCATGTGACAGGGGTTTAACGCCTTTCATGGCGCTGTCGAAATCAAAATTGTCGTCGGAATCTGTATCAGTTGGATAAGACATAGCGTTCAACGGGGGTTTTCATTAACATAATCGTCCTTATGCAGTGAAACTTATTATCAGGCGATATATGAAGTCGGATCAAGCCGCGATTAGCGAGCATCTGTTTACCCTCCGTGATTACATCCGTTGGACATTGAGCGAATTGCACCGTCATCAGGTCTATTTCGGTCATGGTCACGTTTCGGCGTGGGATGAAGCCAGTCAGCTGGTGCTTAATGCTGTGGATCTTCCCTGGGATACCGACCCTGCCGTTCTTGATGCGCGGCTAACACCGGCTGAACGTGAAAAGGTGTTGGATTATGTGCGTCAGCGCACGGAGTCGCGCCGGCCGTTGCCCTATATTACCGGCGAGGCCTGGTTTATGGGGTTGCCGTTTCATGTGGACGAGCGAGTGCTGATTCCGCGCTCGCCCATCGCGGAACTGATCGAGCAGGGTTTCGAGCCCTGGCTCCGTCCCGGTCCGGTCGAACGGATTCTCGATCTGTGCACCGGCAGCGGCTGCATCGGCATCGCCTGTGCGTTCGCTTTTCCCGAAGCGGAAGTGGATCTGGCGGATATCTCCAGCGATGCCCTTGATGTTGCACGGCAGAATATCGAACGACACGAACTGGTTGAGCGCGTCCGGGCGCGTCAGGGCGACCTGTTCGCGGCGGTGCCGGGCGAACGGTACGATTTGATCGTCAGTAATCCTCCGTACGTGGATGCCGACGACTTGGCCAGCATGCCGGCTGAATATGCGCATGAGCCGTCGCTGGCGCTGGGGTCGGGGCCTGACGGTCTGGATATCACCCGCCGGATTCTGCGCGAGGCGGCGGACTACCTGACTGAAGACGGACTGCTGGTGGTGGAAGTTGGCAACAGTGAAGTGCATCTGATGTCCAGTCTGCCGGAGCTGCCGCTGGTATGGGTCGAACTTGAGCAGGGTGGCAATGGCGTATTCGTGATTACCGCAGCTGAGTTGCGTGCGCACCGTCACTTGTTATGAATTCCGGTGCGGCCATTCCGGCCTGCACCCGACAGTTATAGAGTAAGAGCACTATGTCCGGAAACAGCTTTGGTAAACTGTTTACAGTCACGACCTTTGGTGAAAGTCACGGCCCTGCACTGGGCTGTATCGTGGATGGCTGCCCTCCCGGGATCGAGCTGAGCGAAGCCGATCTGCAGGCGGATCTGGATCGTCGCAAGCCCGGTACGTCCCGTCATACCACGCAGCGTCGCGAACCGGATCAGGTACGCATTCTGTCCGGGGTGTTTGAGGGCAAGACCACCGGCACGCCGATCGGGCTGCTGATCGAGAATACCGATCAGCGCTCCAAGGATTACTCCAACATTGCCGAGACTTTCCGTCCGGCGCATGCCGACTACGTCTATTCACACAAGTACGGCTTCCGTGACTACCGCGGCGGTGGTCGCTCGTCGGCGCGTGAAACCGCCATGCGCGTGGCCGCCGGTGCCATTGCCAAGAAGGTGCTGGCTGAAAAGGGTGTGCAGGTGCGTGGTTATCTGTCCCAGCTGGGTCCCATCGCCATCGACATGAGTCGCTTCGACTGGGATCAGGTTGAGCAGAACCCCTTCTTCTCACCGGACGCCCAGGCGGCCGCCGAAATGGAAGAATACATGGATGCGCTGCGCAAGGAAGGCAACTCCATCGGTGCGCGCATCTCCGTTCAGGCGACGGGCGTGCCCGTCGGTTTGGGTGAACCCATCTTCGATCGGCTCGATGCCGACTTGGCGCATGCGCTGATGAGCATCAATGCGGTCAAGGGTGTCGAGATCGGTGATGGTTTCGCCGTGGTCAACCAGAAGGGTACTGAGCACCGCGATGAGATGACGCCGGATGGTTTCCTGTCCAACCATGCCGGCGGAATTCTGGGCGGCATCTCGACCGGCCAGGCCATTGAGGCGCATATCGCACTCAAGCCGACCTCCAGCTTGCGTTTGCCGGGTCGCAGCATCAATGCTTCCGGTGAAGAGATCGAGGTGGTGACCAAGGGGCGTCACGACCCTTGTGTCGGTATTCGCGCAACGCCGATCGCCGAAGCGATGATGGCGATCGTACTGCTGGATCACCTGCTGCGTGACCGTGGTCAGAATGCGGATGTGGACTCGGGACTGCCACTGCTGAGGCAACTCTGAACCTTAACCGATTGATCTTGCGGGCAATAGATGTTTTTTTTCTGACAGTGCGGTGTTTTTTGCTTGAATTTTGAGCATAACGCGGTTTAAATGCGGCAGAATTTGATACGTCCCAACCCTTTGGGTTTTGCGGGGCTCATGGAGCGATCCGGAGACTGCCTGATGACGGCATTTTACCGGTAGCTGTAACGCTTACATGACGCCCAGGCATCACCCGGAAGGTTGGGTTTTGTTTTTTTGAACTCTGTGCAATCACAGACTTGTTTGGAGTCATTCCCATGCAAGAAGCGATAGACCTGGCGTCTGAAGTGAACGACCAAGAGGCTGCAGGCAGTGTTGCCGAATGGCCCGCCTATACTCAGGGCGATGATGACGAACGCTTGGATTTCTTCATCGAGCGTGACGGTCACCGTTATGCTGGTACCCATCTGATCATCGACCTGCGCGGGGCTTCCCGACTGGACGACCTGGAAGTGATGGAGAAGGCCCTGCGTGATTCGATCAAGGCGGCCAAGGCGACACTGCTGCATATCCACCTGCACCACTTTACCCCTAACGGTGGTATCTCAGGGGTGGCGGTGCTGGCCGAATCACACATCAGTGTGCATACCTGGCCGGAGCGCAATTTTGCGGCTTTCGATGTCTTCATGTGCGGTGAATCAGAGCCTGCCAAGGCGATTCCCGTTCTGGAAGCGGCATTTACACCGACTGAAGTAAATGTCGAAGAAATTTTGCGTGGCAAGGTGAGCATTGATGACGACGACTACCTATCTTGAGAGCCTGTATCAGGGCTACGGTCAAAGCTTTACCCTGGATGAAGTGCTGTTCGAACATCGCACTGAGCACCAGGAACTGATCATTTTTCGCAATCGCGAGTTCGGTACGGTAATGGCGCTGGACGGGGTGATTCAGACCACTGAGCGCGACGAGTTTGTATACCATGAGATGATGGCGCACGTGCCTATCCTGGCGCACGGCGATGCCAAGCGTGTATTGATCATTGGTGGCGGTGATGGTGGCATGCTGCGAGAAGTGCTGCGTCACCAGAGTGTCGAGCATGTGACTCAGGTCGAGATCGACCAGGCCGTGATCGATATGTGCAAACAGTATCTGCCGAACCATTCGGCTGGCGCGTTCGATGATCCCCGTGCCAATATCGTCATTGCCGATGGTGTTGAGTTCGTCAACGAATGCACGGAAACCTTTGATGTCATTATCTCCGACTGCACCGATCCGGTCGGCCCGGGTGAAGTGCTTTTCTCCAGTCGCTTCTATGAAGGCTGCAAACGCTGCCTGACTCCGGGTGGCGTGTTTGTGGCTCAGAACGGCGTGGCGCTCATGCAGCCCGATGAGCTGGTGACCACCTGTCGTCGCCTGGGGCCTTACTTCGCCGACCAGAGCTTCTACAACGCGGCGGTGCCGACCTATGTCGGCGGTGTCATGGCCTTTGCCTGGGCCAGTGACAATGTCGAGTTGCGTCAGCTGGATGTGGCCACCATTCGTGAGCGTTTCGAGCGCAGTGGCATCGAGACGCGCTATTACAACGCTGCGCTGCATGTGGCGAGCTTTGCGCTGCCGCAGTATGTAGTCAAGGCACTCGACAGCTTGTAAGCACGGGCTGTCCAGCGGATACTCAAGCCGGCCCTGTGCCGGCTTTTTCATTTATCGGTTCGCTATGCCCTATATCAGACTGTCCGGCTTCTACCTGTTCTATTTTGCTCTGCTCGGTACCCTGTTGCCTTACTGGACGCTCTACCTCCAGTCGCTGGAACTGGGGGCGGCGACGATCGGTTGGTTGATGGGTATTCTGCATGTTTCCCGAGTGCTGGCGCCCAATCTTTGGGGCTGGCTGGCAGATAAAACCGGGCGGCGTGTCGCCATCGTGCGTCTGGGGGCGCTGGCCAGCTGGGTCTGCTTTCTGGCGATTTTCTGGCAATCCGAAGCGGTGGGCATCGCGCTTGTAATGGTGCTGTTCAGCTTCTTCTGGAATGCGGTGTTGCCTCAATTTGAGGTCATTACGCTGGGGTATCTAGGCGACAATCGGGCGCAGTACAGTCGTATCCGGCTTTGGGGCTCGGTCGGCTTTATCCTGGCCGTGGTGCTGATCGGCTGGCTGCTGGACTGGATCAGTATCCAGTACTTGCCGTTGATCGTGTTGGGGCTGATGGTGTTGATCTGGTTGAGCACCCTGTTGATCGATCCACGGGCTGATACGCTGACTCGGGGCGAGTGGGGAGCGGGCTCTCTTATGCCGATCCTGCGCCAGCCGCAGGTCATCGTGTTCTTTCTGGTCAGTTTTTTGGTGCAGCTCAGTCATGGACCCTACTACACCTTCTACAGTGTGATGATGCAGGGGCTTGGCTATGACCGTGTCGAGATCGGGTTGCTTTGGGCGCTGGGCGTCATTGCCGAAGTGGTGCTTTTCGCGGTGATGCCAAGCCTGCTTGTGCGTTTCAGCATGCGTCGCATTATGCTGGTCAGCCTGGGGTTGTGTGTAGTGCGCTGGTCGTTGACGGCCTGGCTGCCGGAGCAGCTGTGGGTGATGTTACTGGCCCAGTGCCTGCATGCTGCAACCTTCGGTAGTTTGCATGCGGTCGGAATTGCGCTGGTGCAGCATTATTTCTCACCCTCAACCCAGGGGCGGGGGCAGGCACTGTTTTCCAGTGTGGGTTTCGGGGCAGGGGGCGCGCTTGGGGCCGTCGTTGCGGGTCAGCTCTGGAGCGACTGGGGTGTAGTCACTTTTGCGCTGGCGGCAGGGGTGTCTGTGCTGGCAATTGTGCTGGCATCAATCTGGATCTTTCCAGATAAAGCGCAGCAAAATGGCGGATAATGTTGTTTTAAGGGGCTATTGTTATAGTATGAAGTAAACATCTCAAGATCGGGTGACGACAGATGAATTTCAGAATCGATATTGAAATGACGCCCGAAGAGCTGCGCCGGGCGCTGGGGTTACCGGATGTTACCGCGTTGCAGCAAGAAATGATCGAGAAGGTCAGGGAGCAGATGGATGCAGGGGTTGAAGGTTATGACCCGCTGACATTACTGAAACCCTACCTCAACAGTGGTATCGGCTCGATTGAAGCCTTCCAGAAACTGATGTTCGGAATGATGAGTCAGTACGGGAAGGACAAGCGCGACGCCGACTGAATGGAAAGTGTGGATGAGCCAGAGTGGAGCAGGAGAATCAGCCGTGCGGATTCTGCGTAAATATACCAACCGACGCCTGTACGATACATCGCGCAGTTGCTACGTCACCCTTGAAGACGTTAAGCAGCTGGTGCTCAGTGGCGAGAACTTCCAGGTTCAGGACTCCAAGACCGGCAATGACCTGACCCGCAATATCCTGCTGCAGATCATCAGTGAGCAGGAAGCCGAAGGGCACGGAACCCTGTTGACCAACCAGGTATTGCAACAGCTGATCCGTTTCTACGGTGACAGCATGCAGGGCATGATGAGCCAGTATCTGGAGCAGAGCATCGCGGCTTTCCTGGAGCATCAGGACCGTATTAGAGAACAGATGCAGTCCATGATGGGGGCGGCCAACCCACTGACTATGATGGGGCGTATTGCCGATCAGAACATGGCTGTTTGGAATATGTTTGCACCACGAACGGCTGAGGGAGATGAGGCGGAAGCGGCCGCATCTGAAACGTCCGCAGAGCATGCCGAGTCTGACGTTGGTGACAGCAAGGGCAAGGCTGGAGAGTAGTCGGATTATTCAGGCTCTCGTGCCTGCAGCCAGTTGTAGATTAGTGGTGGCAGCATGGCCAGGGCCTTGCTGCCATTCAGTACGCCGATATGGCCGGCATCTACGGTCGCTTCGGTGTAATCCTTCCCGTCCAGTATCGGTTTCAGTGCCGAGGAGGCCTCCGGTGGCACCAGCTGGTCTCGCTGGCCATAGATGTTGAGCAGGGGCTGGGTCAGTGTGGCGACCCTCAGACGCTTGCCTGCCAGCTCGAACCCCTCCTGCCTCATCAGCGCATTTTCACGGAAAAAGAGCTGAATAAACTCCTTCAGGGCTGTGCCGGTCAGGTCGGGGCAGTCCTGCAGCCAGTGTTCCATCAAAAGATAATGCTGTACGGTCTCTTCGTCGGCACAGAGCTGGCGCGCGGCCGCTATTCTTTTCTCCAGCCCCAGTCGCATCGGTTGCAGCGTGGTAAACAGTTCATTGAGTAGCGCGCCCGGAAGGTTGCCATAGGTCTCGGTGGCCAGTTCTACGTCGATTTGGCGAGCAACTCGGCTCAGAGTGAAGTTGTCACTGTCGGTGTCCGCCGGTGTGACCAGCGTGATCAGATTGCGCACCTTGTGCGGGAACAGCATGCTGTAGCAAAGGCTCAACACACCGCCCTGGCACACTCCCATCAGGTTGATCGCATCGCCGTCACTGTCCGTGATGACGGCGTCAACGCAGCGGTCGAGCAGATCATCCAAGTAGTCTTCCAGTGTCAGATAGCGATCGCAGCGGGGCGGATAACCCCAGTCGATCAGATAGACCGGAATGCCCTCATCCAGCAGATTACGAATCATGGAGCGCTGAGGACTCAGGTCCAGAACCCAGGGGCGGTTGACCAGCGCGTAGCAGATCAGCAAGGGTGTTTTCAGCCGGCTGGAGTTGCGGGGGGTAAACTTGAGCAGCCGCAGACTGCCGCTGCGCATCAGAACCTGGTGTGGGGTTGGCAGGTGAGTAGACGACAGTCGGGCAGCCGTCTTGCCGCTTTGAGCAAGATCGTCCAGTTGTTGCTGGGCCTGCTGCCGGATTCGGGGGGCATCAACCTTTATGCGCGTCATGCGGGTCCCTGGGCTGAAGAGGCGGGCTATTTTGAGGTGTGCCTTGCAGGCGTTCCAGGTTCCGCACGCGACGGCGCAGTTCGTGATGTTGACGACTTAGCTCATCATATTGCGACAGGGTTACCAGGCCGCAGCGAGCGTAAATCTGTTCCAGTTGCTGCTGCCAGTCCTGGCGTAGTGCCATGGCGGCATTGCAGAGTGCTCCGAAGGCGTGCAGGTATTCCTGTTGGCCGAGCCTGTGCTGGTAGCTTTGCTCGTAGCATTGAATCCAGCGCCGGTGCAGTTGCTCCAGATCGTCGATCGTGCTGTTGGTCAGCTGCTGACGGAATGCCTGCAGGGCTTCGCTGTTGATTTGGCCGAGCTGAACCAGGTATTGCGCGCGGGCGTGCTCGAAGGTTTCCATAAGCTGCAGGCTGGTGCGAAACTGTAGCAGCAGTGATGGCAGCAGGTGGGGCTCCAGAGTGCCCAGCAGCTGTTGCAGCAGTTCAGTCAGCTGTGTCAGGCCGGTGGTGGCCGGAGAGTCCTGGCGGATCAACAGATTCAGTGCTGAAGCCAGCTGTTCGGGCAGAGGCCAGCTGTATAACACCCAATCCAGGTTGAGCTGGTCCAGATGTTGATGGAAGCTGTCCAACAGTTGCTGCAGGTCGGCCGTCTTGTCTTCATCACACTGCTGTAGCAGGTCGGTGGCAAAGCGATTGAACTCTTCGCTCTGGCGAGTGAGGCGATGCAGCAGGTTTGCCTGCAGAGGAGGCATGCCCTCGGGCTTTGCGTTCGGCTCCGGTGTCTGCCGGTAACGGCTCGGGTCGGTGCCGTCCTGTTGCTGCTCCAGCTGCTCCAGCCACTGGCGCATCATGTTCAGGAGTTGCTCGGTCACTTCACGTCTCCGCAGGCTGATTGGCCGTTGATAGTAAACCATGCCGCAGTGTTGTTAAACGTTTGTCTCAAGCAGTCGCACCAGCTCCCGGGCCGCGTTGCTGAGGGTGCGGTCTCGGTGATGGATATATCCCAGTGGTCGCACGATCGGCTCCGTACCGGTATCCAGTCGAACCAGCTGGTCATCGATCATGGTTTCCGGCAGCAGGCTCCAGCCAAGGCCGATGCTGACCATCATGCGGATGGTGTCCAGATAGTCGGTGCTCATGCCCAGATTCAGCTCCAGTTCCTGCCGGGCCAGCTGCTGGCGTACACGCTGGTGGGTAAAGGTGTCGGGGCCGGGCAGGATGGCGGGATAGCGATTGAGCTCGGTCAGGTCGGGGTGTGGGTTGCTGGCCAGTGGGTGGTTGCGTCCGACGACATATTGCAGCCGGTCGCTCCAGACCGTACAGGCGCAGATGCGTTCATCCTGTTCAGGGGCCAGGGTGATCAGGGCCAGCTCCAGGTCGCCACGCAAAACGCCTTCGTAAGCAACTTCCGACGCGGCAAACTGCAGATCCAGTTCAACGTCCGGGTAATCATCAACGAAGCGTTTCAGCAGCGGCGGCAGGCGGTGCAGGCTGATATGATGGCTGGCGGCCACGGCCAGGCGGCCGCCGACGCGCCCGGTCAGGTTGCCCAGCATGCGTTCGGCATCGTCCATCGCGGCGAGAATGTCACGGGCCTTGGGCAGCAGGGCCTGGCCGGGCTCGGTCAGCAACACCTGGCGGCCGATGCGGTCAAACAGACGGCAATCAAGCTGGCTTTCGAGCAGTGCGATCCGCTTGCTGACCGCTGACTGAGTCAGAAACAGCAACTGTGCGGCCTGGGAGAAGGAGCCGGTATCGGCAACAGTAACGAACGCGTGTAGGCCGGCGGTATCCATGAGGTATCTGGGTCGAGATTGTGAAGACGGAGAGTAGTTTATCTATTCCCAAGTGGAATTCAAATCATAAAAATTATGAATTTGTTTGTTT
The DNA here is from genome assembly GCA_963676805.2 of uncultured Marinobacterium sp. Classification (GTDB taxonomy): domain Bacteria; phylum Pseudomonadota; class Gammaproteobacteria; order Pseudomonadales; family Balneatricaceae; genus Marinobacterium. The sequence goes on from CAXXYA010000002.1 coordinate 830,190, forward strand.
GGTGGGGCTGGATTAGGATGAGTCCACATCGCCATGAGACCGGATCAATTTACAGGGGAGAACAACATGGCCGGAAAAACATTATACGACAAGCTCTGGGATGCACACCTGGTGCGCCAGAACGATGATGGCAGTGCGCTGATCTACATCGATCGTCAGATTCTGCATGAAGTCACTTCGCCGCAGGCGTTCGAAGGCCTGCGTTTGGCTGGACGCAAACCTTGGCGCATCGACGCCAACCTGGCGACCCCGGACCACAACGTGCCGACCACCGAGCGTTCGGCCGGGGTCGATCAGATCGCGGATCCGGTTTCCCGTATTCAGGTCAAGACGCTGGACAGCAACTGCGATGAGTTTGGCATCATCGAGTTCAAGATGAACGACCATCGTCAGGGTATCGTGCATGTAGTTGGTCCTGAGCAGGGCATGACGTTGCCGGGCACCACCGTTGTCTGTGGTGACTCCCATACCTCGACCCACGGTGCCTTCGGTGCACTGGCGCACGGTATCGGCACCTCCGAGGTCGAGCATGTGCTGGCAACCCAGTGTCTGATCGCCAAGAAAATGAAAAACATGCTGGTGCGTGTCGACGGTGAGTTGGGCGCTGGCGTGACCGCGAAAGACGTGGTGCTGCACATCATCGGTGTCATCGGCACGGCTGGCGGTACCGGCTATGCGGTCGAGTTCGGCGGCAGCGCCATCCGTTCCATCTCCATGGAAGGTCGCATGACCATCTGCAACATGGCGATCGAAGCCGGTGCCCGTGTTGGTCTGGTGGCGGTCGATGACACCACTATCGAATACTTCCGCGGTCGTCCGTTCTCGCCCAGCGAAGAACAGTGGGATGCAGCTGTGGCGTCCTGGAAGGAGCTGGTCTCCGATGAAGACGCTCAGTTCGATACCGTGATCGAGATCAAGGCGGAAGATATCCAGCCGCAGGTGACCTGGGGTACCTCTCCGGAGATGGTTGCTCCGGTCAGCGCGCTGGTGCCGAATCCGGCAGCCGAAACCGACCCGGTCAAGGCGGATGGTATCCGTCGCGCTCTGCAGTACATGGGGTTGCAGGCCGATCAGAAAATCACCGATATCCAGCTGGATCGCGTGTTCATCGGTTCCTGCACCAACTCCCGCATCGAAGACCTGCGTGCCGCCGCCGAGGTGGTGAAGGGTCGCAAGGTGGCCGCGAATATCAAGCAGGCACTCGTTGTGCCGGGTTCGGGTCTGGTCAAGGCGCAGGCGGAAGCAGAAGGTCTCGACAAGATCTTTACCGAAGCCGGTCTTGAATGGCGTGAGCCGGGCTGCTCCATGTGTCTGGCGATGAACCCGGACAAGCTGGGCCAGGGCGAGCACTGTGCGTCTACCTCCAACCGCAACTTCGAAGGCCGTCAGGGCTTCGGTGGACGTACTCACCTGGTGAGTCCGGCGATGGCGGCGGCAGCAGCTGTTACCGGCCACTTCATCGATGTACGTGAACTGATGCAGTAAGACGGGAGAGAGCAATGAGAAAGTTTACCCAACACACCGGTATTGCTGCGCCGCTGGATCGTGCCAACGTCGATACCGATATGATCATTCCGAAGCAGTTTCTGAAGTCGATTAAGCGTGCGGGCTTTGGTCCCAACCTGTTTGATGAACTGCGCTACCTCGATGAAGGTCAGCCGGACCAGGATTGCTCGGGCCGCCCGTTGAACCAGGACTTTGTCCTCAATCAGGCCCGTTATCAGGATACCAGTGTGCTGCTGGCGCGTGAAAACTTCGGTTGCGGTTCCAGCCGAGAACATGCGCCCTGGGCGCTGGATGACTTCGGTATCCGTGTCATCATCGCGCCGAGCTTTGCCGACATTTTCTACAATAACTGCTTCAAGAACGGTCTTCTGCCGATCGTGCTGCCGGAAGCGCAGGTGGATCAGCTGTTCAAGGAAGTCGAGGCGAGCGAAGGGTATCAGCTGACCGTTGATCTGGCACGCCAGGTCGTGGTGACGCCGGCCGGTGAAGAGTTTGCCTTCGAGGTTGATGCCTTCCGCAAGCACTGCCTGCTGAACGGTCTGGACGATATTGGCCTGACACTGCAGCACGCGGATGAAATCAAGGCCTACGAAGAGCGCCGCCGTCAGGAAGCGCCCTGGCTGTTTGGTGCGATCAAGTAACTGATTATTGGATTAAAGGAAAGTTAACGACATGGGCAAGAACGTACTGGTACTGCCGGGTGATGGCATCGGTCCTGAAATCGTAACAGAAGCACGCAAGGTGCTGGAGCTGGTCAACGAGCGCCACGGCCTGGGCCTTGAAATCAATGAAGCACTGGTCGGTGGTGCCGCCATCGATGAGACCGGTGTGCCACTGCCGGATGAAACCCTGGCAGCCGCCAAGGCGGCCGATGCCATTCTGCTGGGTGCCGTGGGCGGCCCGAAATGGGATACCAACCCGGACTTTGCCATCCGTCCCGAAAAAGGTCTGTTGGGCATTCGTTCTCAGCTGGGCCTGTTCGGCAACCTGCGTCCGGCCATTCTGTATCCGCAGCTGGCGCATGCGTCCACGCTGAAGCCTGAAGTCGTGTCCGGTCTGGATATCCTGATCGTACGAGAGTTGACCGGTGGCATCTACTTCGGTCAGCCGCGTGGTGTTCGCGAGAAGGAAGGGGGTATCCGTGAGGGCTTCAATACCTACGTGTACGATGAGAACGAAATTCGTCGCATCGGCCGTGTCGCCTTTGAAGCGGCACGTGCGCGCAACAAACGACTGTGCTCGGTGGACAAGGCCAACGTGCTGGAAGTGACCGTTCTGTGGCGCGAAATCATGGAAGAGCTGTCTAAGGAGTACCCGGACGTTGAACTGAGTCATATGTATGTGGACAACGCGGCCATGCAGCTTGTTCGCGCGCCAAAACAGTTTGATGTGGTGGTGACCGGCAATATGTTCGGTGACATCCTGTCCGACGCGGCTGCCATGCTGACCGGTTCCATCGGTATGCTGCCGTCCGCTTCTCTGGATGAACAGGGCAAGGGCATGTATGAACCCTGCCACGGTTCGGCACCCGATATCGCAGGTCAGGGCAAGGCGAATCCGTTGGCAACGATCCTCTCAGTCGCTATGATGTTGCGGTATTCTCTGAACGCAGGCGAAGCAGCCGATCAGATCGAGTCGGCTGTCAGCAAGGTGCTGGATCAGAATCTGCGTACGCCGGACATCATGTCCGAAGGTATGCGTGCGGTCAGCACTGCCGAAATGGGTGATGCAGTGATTGCAGCCCTGGGCGCCTGATCTGCAGAGCACTCGATTGCGCAGTTGATTCCTGCGCGGGCGGGTATCCGGTTTTGACCGGGTATCCGCCTTGTCGTATTCAGAGACTTGTTATACAGCTAACTATAATTTGGGGGCACGAATGAAGCGTGTAGGTTTTGTAGGCTGGCGTGGTATGGTCGGCTCGGTTCTGATGCAGCGTATGCTGGAGGAGAACGACTTCAATCATATTGCGGAGCCGATTTTCTTCACTACTTCGCAGACCGGAGCGGCAGGACCCGACATCGGCAAGGATATTCCGGCATTGAAAGATGCACGCAATATCGATGAGCTGAAACAGATGGACGCCATCGTCTCCTGTCAGGGCGGCGACTACACCACCGAAGTGTTCCAGAAGCTGCGTGAATCCGGCTGGGATGGCTATTGGATCGATGCGGCCTCAACGCTGCGCATGGTTGATGACAGCCTGATCGTGCTGGACCCGGTCAACCGAGATGTTATCGACCGTGGTATCGATGCGGGTATCAAAAATTTCGTCGGCGGTAACTGCACCGTTTCCCTGATGTTGATGGGGCTTGGCGGTCTGTTCAAGGCTGGTCATGTTGAATGGATCTCTTCCATGACGTATCAGGCGGCATCCGGTGCCGGCGCCAAGAACATGCGTGAGCTGATCACTCAGATGGGTCAGATCCATGCGGGTTCCGAGGCCTTGCTGGCTGATCCTGCATCCGCGATTCTGGAGATCGATCGTCAGGTTGTGGAAACCATGCGCGGCGATGCCTTTGCGACCGACAACTTCGGTGCGCCGCTGGCCGGCTCGCTGATCCCCTGGATCGACAAGGCTGTGGCTGATGGTCAGAGCAAGGAAGAGTGGAAGGCCCTGGTTGAAACCAACAAAATCCTGGGTCTGTCCGATAGCCCGATTCCGATCGACGGAACCTGTGTTCGCATCGGCGCCATGCGCTGTCACAGCCAGGCGTTCACCGTCAAGCTGAAGCAGGATGTGCCGATGGATGAGATCGAGCAGATGATTGCTGAGGCCAATGACTGGGTCAGCGTGGTGCCCAACGAGCGTGAAGCGACCATCAGTGACCTGTCACCGACCAAAGTAACCGGTACACTGAATATTCCGGTTGGCCGTCTGCGCAAGATGAAAATGGGGCCTGATTACCTGAACGCCTTCAGCGTGGGTGACCAGTTGCTCTGGGGTGCGGCTGAACCGCTGCGTCGTATCCTGCGCATCCTGCTTGAGCGATAATCAAGCAGTGATGATGTAACACCTCCTCAGCCCGGCGATTGTCCGGGCTGTTTTGCTTTGTGAGACCCTTGAAGAAATGTCAATGCATGTCGCTTTAATCGGACCGGATACCCTGAAAGGGGAAAAATTGCTGGAGCTGCTGGATGAGTCAGCACTGCAGATCGAGACAATGTCGCTGTATGAAGAGGCAGACACTGCCGGGCGCAGCCTGATGTTCAGAGGCAGTGCCTGCCGTACCCGGGCGCTGGACGCCTTCAGCGGTGAAGGCATGTCACTGGTGTTTGTCTGTGTGGCAGATCTGCCTGCCGATACGATCAAAACGCTGGAGAACCTGAAGTCTGCAGTCGTTATTGACCTTTATCCGCAACACTATAGTGAGCAGCCACCACTGGTTGTACCTGCGATCAATGGCGAGCTGCTCAGTTCGATTGACGCAGGTCGTATTATCGGTGTGCCGGGATCGGCTACTATTACCGCTGCACTGGCGTTGTCACCACTGCACCATGCATATCAGATACTTAAGCTGAATCTGACCGTGCTCTGTGCGGCTTCTGAAGCTGGCAGAAAGGGGGTTGAGGCTTTGGCTGCGGAAACGGCCAGACTGTTGAATGGTCGGGATGTCGATGCAGACTGCTTCGAGCGCCAGATCGCTTTCAACCTGATTCCGGCTGTGGGGGATGTTCAGCCTTCCGGTTATACCTCGGTAGAGGAACAGGTGCTGCAGCAACTGCGTCAGTTGCTGGGCGATGAAGACCTGGAGCTGGATGTGAGTGCTGTCCGTGTCCCTGTATTTTACGGTGATATGGTGGTGGCGCAGGCAGAAACGCGCCAGCCGCTGGAACGCGAAAACCTTCAGCTTTTGATGGATAAGGCTAAAGGGGTGCGCTTTGACCAGGCAGCGAAGAAACCGGCCAGTCTGGTAAATGATGTCATCGGACAGGATGTTGTTGTCGTCAACCGGATTAGACCAGATGCCTCGGGTGAAAGCGGCTTCGGCTTGCATGCCCTGAGTGATGATCTGGGCCGGGGCAGCGCCCTGGTAGCGCTGGAAATTGCTCTGGCACTACAGGAATAGTCGCAAAATGGCAGCAGAGAGGACGGTTGACCCTCTGCTGTTTAAACATAATACTTGCACAGAATATGGATCCGTAACCCTCTGATTCATCAAGAAATGGAGAGGGCGCGCATACTACACCAAAGGGAGTAACCGATGCTGCGTAAACTAGCCTTAAGCCTTGCGGTCTCAGCAGCTCTGGGGGCGTCACAGGTTAATGCCCTTGGGCTTGGGGAGATTCAAGTCAATTCGGCCCTGAATGAACCGCTTGATGCCGAGATTAAACTGACGCAGGTACGTGATCTCTCTCCGCTGCAGATCCAGCCAAGAATGGCTTCGCTGGACGAGTATGCGACTTCCACCGGGGGCGGTCAGGCACGCTACCTGCGTGATATTCAGTTTCAGGTGCTGGTTTCGCCGGAAGGCACCGGACGTATCCGTCTGAAGTCGTCTGAGCCGGTACAGGAGCCTTTTCTCAATTTCATGGTTGAGGTGAACTGGCCGAGCGGTCGCCTGGTGCGTGAGTACACGCTGTTGCTGGATCCGCCCGTTTTTGAGCCCTCACCGGTGGCTCAGCGCCTGACGACAACCCGAGTTCAGCCGACCGCGCCCGCCGCTCGGACACAGGGGGACAGCGCCAGGTCTACAGCGCCGGCGAACAATATCCGCACTCGCGCCAACACTGAGACTCAGGTCTACGTTGGGGTTAATGATACGCTCTGGGAAATCGCCAAGCGGTCCAAGCCGCAAGGTGTCAGCGAGCACCAGATGATGCTGGCATTGCTGCGCAAGAATCCTCAGGCTTTCCCTTCGGGTAATATCAATAACCTCAAGGCGGGAACCGTGATGGATATCCCGTCAGCGGCCGAAGTCCAGCAGCTGACGCATCGTGAAGCCGTTGCCGAAGTGGCGCGTCAGATGCAGATGTGGCGTGAAGGTCGTTCGCCCAAGCCGTCTGCCAAGGCCCCGCTGGATGTAAGCAAGACAACCGATAATGCTGCAGATGTTAAGGCCGAGTCTGCAGAGGGTGGAGCGGCTGTCGAAGCGCCTGCAGAGGGCAAATTGACCGTGCTGGCTCCGCCTAAGGCGGCGTCGGAAGCGCAACAGGTTACCTCGGCAACCAGCAGCGTCGACAGTGATGCGCAGGAGCCGAAGGCCGGTGGCGAAAAGTCTGGTGAACAGGTTATTTCGGCGGCGGCTGAGCGTCTGGAAGATGAAGTACTGATGGCTCAGGAACAGATTGATCGCCTTGAGCGTGATAATGCTGACCTGAATGAAAAGTTGAGCTCTGTTCTGGAGCAGCTTGAATCTCAAAGCCGATTGCTGGAATTGCAGTCACAGCAGATGTCGACGCTGCAAGCGGAGCTGAGCAAGCCGCAGCCGGCTCAGGCAGCGGCTGCGGAGCCGTCCGACAAGGGTACGGCTTCCCTGCTGGATAATCCCGGCCTGCTGGGAGGTCTGGGGGCTGGTGCGGTTGCACTCCTGGGCGGTCTCTGGTTGCTGATGCGTCGCAGACGTTCGGATGAAGATGGCAAGCGTGATCTGGTTAGCGTACCCGATGATCTGCGTGAAGACGATCATGATGCGGCACCTGAGATCGCGGCTGCGGTAGTGGCAGGTGGTGCGGCTCTGGCGGCAGCCGAAGCCGTTGCAGACGATGAAAAGCCTCAGGATGAATCCGACTTCGTTCGCCCTCCAATGGATGCGTTGGCGCCTGCTGACGAAGCAGTGATTGAAGATCTTGATCAGGATCTTCAGGAGCTGGATCTTGATATGGATCTGGACCTTGATGACCTCGATCAGTCACCGGATGAGGCCAAGCCTGAAGCGATCGATTCTTCCGAGTTTGATCTGGGTCTGGATGACGAGCCAGCAGAAGAGGTCGATCAGCCGACAGCCGCGTCCCCGGCAGAGAATGCCGATGATGAAGAGCTGGACTTTGCACTGGATCAGTCCGGACTGGAAGAAGACACCAGCGAGCTGGACACAATGCTGTCCGATCAGGATGTCGATGAAGACCTGGATTTCCTGCTCAGCGACAGTGTTGCTCCGGCAGGTGCTTCATCCGATGAAGCGGATGTGCTCGACCTTGATCTGGATGTTGATTCAGTCGAGGACGATGGTCTTGATTTCAGTACGGCTGCCCCGGTTGAAAATGATGATACCGTTGAGCCGGAAGCAGACAACAGCCTGCATGAAACCGTGGAGACGGCATCCGAGGTTGAATTTGAAGTTGATCCGGCGCTGGAAGCGATGCTGCAGGGCAGTGTTGATCTGTCTGAAGCCGAGGAAGAAGACGATGGGCTTGAATTCGATCTTGGCTTTGCGGATGATGAGCACGCGACCGACGAGGTTGAGTCGGCCGAAGATGATCTGGAGAGCCTGCTGAGCTCCTTTGACCCCGAAGAAGTGGTTGAAGACAATGCTCCGAGCGTCGCGATGAGCAGCGACGCGGCTGAAGAAGAGCTTACCGCCAATATTTCCCATGATCTGGAGATGGATCTGGATACTGAGGTGGAGGAGCTGCTCGGCAGTACCGATGATGACATCGAGCTGGAAGAACAGCGCAACGATGAACAGGATGAAGTGCTGGACAAGCTGAACCTGCTCAGCGATGCGGATGAGATTGAAACCAAGCTGGATCTGGCGCGTGCCTACATCGAAATGGAAGACAGTGAAGGGGCGCGAGATATCCTTAATGAAATTACCGGCGAAGGCTCCGATTCTCAGCGCGAAGAAGCGCAGAAACTCCTGGAGACGCTGGTCTGATCAAGATAATTGATGAGTAAAGAGAACTCTTCCGGGGCGATTTCGATCGCCCCTTTTCGTTATGCACTGGGTGTAGAGTACGTCGGCGCGGCTTATCGTGGCTGGCAGGTTCAGGCCTATGACAACGTGCCCACCATTCAGGCTGAAGTCGAGCGGGCTCTGTCCGTGATTGCCAATCACCCGGTTCAGGTCGTCTGCGCCGGGCGTACCGATGCCGGCGTCAATGCCAGTCATCAGGTGATTCACTTCGACAGCTGGGCTGAACGTGATGAACGAGCATGGGTCCTGGGGACCAATAGTCATCTGCCCGATGATATTTCAATCAAGTGGGCTACCAAGGTGCCGGGGTGCTTCCATGCCCGTTTTTCGGCCAGGGAGCGTCGCTATCGCTACCTGATCTATACCTCACCCTCCCGTCCCGCCATTCTTGCCGGGGGTGTCACCTGGACGCATCGTCAACTGGATACTGAGCGCATGCAGCTGGCTGCTCAGCATCTGCTTGGTGAACATGATTTTACTTCATACCGTGCAGTGGGCTGTCAGGCCCGTAGCCCTGTACGTGAAATTCGCAATCTGAGTGTCTACCGCAGCGGTCAGTTGATCGTGATCGACGTGAGCGCCAATGCTTTTCTGCATCACATGGTGAGAAACATAGCCGGGGTGCTGATGGCCGTGGGGTCGGGGCAGCGATCGCCTGACTGGGCGCTTGAAGTGCTGAAGGCTAAGGACCGTCGTCAAGGTGGGGTGACCGCGCCTCCGGATGGGCTTTATTTCGTCGATGTGCGCTACCCGGAGCTGTTCAAATTGCCCGAGGTGCCGCTTGGGCCGCATTTTCTGCGTACTTCCGACTGACGCCCTGAGGCGGCTTTGATAATATTAGCGGCTTGCGTCATTTTTCGGGGAAATGCATGACTACACGGGTGAAAATTTGTGGCATTACGTGCCTGGCGGATGCTCTATCCGCGATCGAGGCCGGAGCCAGTGCGCTTGGGTTTGTCTTCTATGAACCCAGTCCGCGATTCGTCTCGCCAGAAGTGGCTGCCGCAATCATCCGCAAGTTGCCTCCCTTTGTCACAACCGTGGGCCTTTTCGTTAATGCATCCCGGGCGGATGTGACCACAGTTCTGGAGCAGACGAACATCGATCTGCTGCAGTTCCACGGTGACGAGCCGGAAGATTTTTGCCGCGCCTTCACGCGGCCCTATATCAAGGCCTTCAGGGTACGCCCTGAACTCGATATTCGGACGCAAGTTGCAGGCTACCCAACAGCGCGGGGAGTATTGCTGGATGCCTATCGGCCTGGGGTTCCTGGCGGGACTGGAGCTGTTTTCGACTGGGCACTGATCCCGTCGGAACTGGCATCACAGGTAATACTGGCGGGCGGCCTGAACGCCGGTAATGTAAGCGCGGCGATAACGCAAGTAGCGCCTTATGCCGTTGACGTGTCGGGTGGTGTCGAAGCGGCTCCGGGACGCAAGGATCCGGCAAGAATCAACGCTTTCATGGCTGCCGTTCAGCAGCCTTAAAGCATGTGAATTAGAGTATGTGATTTCCATTAGCCTGCGCCCGACAGGGCTGGCAGGCGTCAACAGGAATGTGAACCATGAGTAACTGGCTGGAAAAAATCGTGCCTTCCCTGGTGCGCAATGAGAAAAAGCGCACCAATATTCCCGAGGGTCTGTGGAAGAAATGTCCTAAATGCGATTCCATCCTCTATCGGCCCGAGCTTGAGAAGAATCTGAATGTTTGTCCCAAGTGTGACCACCACATGCGCCTCAACGCGCGTCGTCGCCTGGAGCTGTTTTTGGATGATGAGGGTCGTCAGGAGCTGGCTGCTGAAGTTGCTCCGGTGGATCGCCTTAAATTCCGCGATTCGAAGAAATACAAGGATCGCCTGAGTGCGGCACAGAAACAGACCGGCGAAAAAGACGCCTTGATCGCCATGCGCGGAACGCTGCAGGGACTGCCGGTGGTTGCGGTCGCCTTCGAGTTCAGCTTCATGGGGGGCTCGATGGGTGCTGTCGTGGGTGAGCGTTTCGTGCGTGCAGCACGCATTGCGCTGGAGGAGCGAATTCCGTTGATCTGCTTCTCCGCTTCCGGCGGCGCGCGGATGCAGGAGGCCCTGATCTCGTTGATGCAGATGGCGAAGACCAGTGCCGCGCTTGAAAAGCTCAAACAGGCCGGTGTGCCATATATTTCTGTTCTGACCGATCCCGTCTATGGGGGTGTTTCGGCCTCTCTGGCGATGCTGGGTGACCTGAATGTGGCCGAGCCGAACGCCTTGATCGGCTTTGCCGGTCCGCGCGTCATTGAACAGACCGTACGCGAAAAACTGCCTGAAGGTTTCCAGCGCAGCGAGTTCCTGCTTGAGCATGGCCAGGTCGATATGATTATCAGCCGCAACGAACTTCCAACCCGTTTGGCTGATATTCTGCGCAAGCTGACTCACAGCTATACGGAAGCGGTGAGCGAGCCTGTCGTCGAAGGTGAAGTAGTCGAGGATGAGTCGGCTGCTCAGGGTGTCGATAAAGAATGAGCGGTGATGCTTTCCCGGTAACACTTGAGGGCTGGCTGAGCCGTATTGAGGCCTGCCACCCCAGCGAGATTGAACTCGGTCTGACGCGCCTGTCCGAAGTGGCGGCGCGTTTGCCGATCGACTTGTCGCACAGTACTCGCATCGTCGTTGCGGGGACCAACGGCAAGGGATCGACGCTTGCCATGCTGAATGCCATTCTGCGCCAGCAGGGGCTCAGTACCGGGATGTACAGCTCGCCGCATTTTCAGCGTTACAACGAACGTGTCGCCATTAATGGTGAGCCCATTGCGGATGAACAGCTGTGTGCAGCCTTCAAGGCCATTGAGCAGGCTCGTGGCGAAACACCATTGACCTATTTCGAGTATGGCACGCTGGCGGCCCTGCTGGTGTTTACCCAGGAACAGGTTGATGTGGCGCTGTTGGAAGTAGGGCTGGGTGGCCGTCTGGATGCGGTCAACATTGTTGACGCGGACATTGCCGTCGTCACTACGGTGGCGCTGGATCACACCGACTGGCTCGGTCCTGATCGCGAATCAATCGGTTTTGAAAAAGCGGGCGTGTTTCGCAGCGGCAAGCCGGCGCTGTGCGGGGACCCGGATGCTCCGCGTCGCCTGGTCGAACATGCCGAGTCCATTGCGGCGCCTCTGTATCGCAACGGTGTCGACTATCGTTACGAACGTTTGGATGAGGGCTGGAACTGGGAAGGGCGTGATGCCGATGGCCGGATCTGTCGATATGAGCAGCTGCCGCTTCCCGGTTTGCCGTTACCGAACGCGGCACTGGTGATGCAGATTGTTCAGTTCCTGCCCTGGGATATCAGTGCAGCGGCCATCCGCCATGGGCTTGGCAGCGCGAGTCTGACTGGTCGCATGCAGGAGGTTCGGCTTGGTCAGCTGCCCGTCACTCTGGATGTGGCGCACAATCCCGAAGCGGCGGCCTATCTGGCCTCACGGCTTGAAGGTGCAGACCAGCCGGTGCATTTGGTGCTTGGCATGCTGGCTGACAAGGACATTCAGTCGGTAATCCAAACCCTGATGCCGGTGGTCGATCAATGGTATCCGGTCACGCTTGCCGTGCCGCGTGGTACGGATGCCGGTGTCTTGACGGAAGCCCTTGAGAAGGTGGGCGTCTCCGCCTCATCGATCCATCCGGCTGTCAGTGTGAAAACGGCGGTCGAACGTCTGCAAGGACAGCAGCCGGAGGGGCGAGTGATTATCGCGGGCTCATTTTTTACCGTGACTGAGGCGCTGGCGTTGCAGACAGGAGTGCCCTGCTGATGACAGAACAACAGAAGAAGCGGCTGGTAGGTGCGGCTGCCGTGATTGTATCGGCCGTCATTCTGTTTCCGCTGCTGCTGGATGGCAGCGGTTATCGTGAACGCCATTTGCAGGAACGCATTCCGCCGGCTCCGGCGATGCCCGATCCGGTCGATATCCAGGCGTCCAATCCGGCGTTGCCTGATACGGCCGAGCCTGCTGACCCGGCGGCCCCGGCTGTTGTCAAGGTGCCTTCGCCAGTACTGCGTCCGGCGATAGCGCGGGTACAACCTGTAATTGATGCTGGTGCTGATACCCCGTCTCTGGATGAACAGCAGGTCCCGGTTGCATGGACACTGCAGCTGGCAAGCTTCCGAGATGAGGCCAACGCTCGCTCCCTGCGCAAGGAACTGGTTGAAGGTGGTTACAAGGTCTATATACGCCATGGCCCGGATATGGTGCGCGTGTTTGTAGGCCCCGATCTGCAACGCAGCCGGCTGGAACAGTTGCAGGCACGTCTCAAGCGTGACTACTCGCTCGAGGGGATGATCGTTCGATTCACAACACAGTGAATTCACCATTGGGTTGCCCCTTGGGCTCTGTTAGAATGCGCGCTGTTTTTGATACTGGCGAACGACGATGAACTGGGCTGACTGGACCATTCTTGCCATCATAGCGATTTCAAGCCTGATGAGCCTTAAACGTGGCTTTGTGCGCGAAGCCATATCACTCCTGACCTGGGTTACCGCTTTTGTTTTGGCACGCCTTTTTTCGCCCTCTTTGAGTGTGCTGCTTGAGTCCTATATCCAGACGCCTTCCCTGCGACTGGTATCGGCCTTTGCTATTCTGTTTATCATCACGTTGATTGCCGGCACCCTGGTGGGTGCTCTGTTCTCCGCACTGGTCAATGCAACCGGACTGACCAGCTCTGACCGAGTATTGGGCATGGGCTTTGGTGCCGTGCGTGGAGGTCTGGTGATCGTCGTGATCGTTGCCCTGCTGGGCATGACGCCTGCGGTACAGGACCGCTGGTGGCTGGAATCACAGCTGATTCCCCATTTTGTACTGCTTGAGGACTGGAGCCGCCAGGTAGCCAGTGACGTCGGGCAAGTAATCTGGAATATCGGACGCTGAGCGCATCGCTTGGCGCCACTCTTTTAGTGACATCCTTCTGAGGTGGATTGAATGTGCGGTATCGTCGGCATTGTTGCCAAGTCCTATGTAAACCAGACTATTTTTGATGCTTTGACGGTGCTGCAGCACCGTGGCCAGGATGCGGCCGGCATGGTCACCTGTGAAGGCAACCGTTTTTTTCTGCGCAAGGACAACGGCCTGGTGAATGAGGTGTTTCGCACCCGTCACATGAAAAAGCTGAATGGCAACATGGGAATAGGCCATGTGCGCTACCCGACAGCCGGCAGCTCCAGCTCCGCTGAAGCTCAGCCGTTCTACGTCAACTCGCCCTACGGTATTGCACTGGCTCACAACGGCAACCTGACCAATGCCGATCAGCTGGCTGATGAGATCTTCCGTGCCGATCTGCGCCATATCAATACCACATCCGATTCTGAAGTACTGCTGAACATCTTTGCGCATGAGCTGCAGCAGATCGGCAAGCTGACCCCTGAAGCGGATGACATCTTCAAGGCCGTTGAGAGGGTGCATCGTCGTTGTCAGGGGGGCTACGCGGTGGTAGCGATCATCACCGGCTATGGTGTTGTTGCCTTCCGTGATCCGTGTGGCATTCGTCCACTGGTCTATGGCAAGCGTGTGACCGAGCAGGGTGAAGCGGAATACATGGTGGCGTCCGAAAGTGTGGCGTTGGATACCTCAGGTTTTGAGCTGGTACGTGACCTCCAGCCGGGCGAAGCCATTTTCATCGACCCCGAGGGGCATGTTTCTACCCGTCAATGTGCCGTTGAGAGCAAAATTGCTCCCTGCCTGTTTGAATATGTGTACCTGGCGCGGCCCGATTCCATCATTGATGGTGTTTCCGTTCATCATTCACGCATGGAGATGGGCGTCAAGCTGGCGGATAAGGTCAAGCGCGAGATGCCGAATCACGATATCGACGTGATTATTCCGATTCCCGATACCAGCCGTACTGCGGCTCTGGAAATGGCCAATGCGCTGGGCGTGACCTTCCGTGAAGGCTTCATCAAGAACCGCTATATCGGTCGTACCTTCATCATGCCCGGACAGACCCAGCGCAAGAAGTCCGTGCGTCAGAAGCTCAACCCGATCCAGGCCGAGTTCCGTGACAAGGTGGTGATGCTGGTCGATGACTCCATCGTGCGTGGTACAACCTCCAAGCAGATCGTGCAGATGGCGCGTGATGCCGGCGCACGCAAGGTCTACTTTGCATCGGCGGCGCCTGAAGTGCGTTATCCGAACGTGTACGGTATCGATATGCCGTCGGCCAGTGAACTGATCGCCCATGGCCGTACGGCGGATGAAGTCGGTGAGTGCATCGGCTGTGACTGGATGCTGTATCAGGATCTGGAGGATTTGAAGGCATCCGTAAACTGCTTCAATCCGGAGATTCAGGAGTTCGATACCTGTGTATTCGATGGTCATTACGTGACCGGTACCGTAGATGCAGACTACCTGGAGCGCATTGAAGCCAAGCGCAACGATGGCGCCAAGGCTGCTGCCGACAGCTCGGCAGAGGATGGCAACGAATCTGCAGATCTGCACAACAAGATCGACTGAGGTAGTCTATGAGTCAGTCCAGTTACGAGCGTGAGCAACGCATCCAGTTCGATGCCAGCAATGGGTATGAAATCGATACCCTGTCCGTGCGTGCGGGCCAGAGTCGAACGGCAGAGGGCGAGCATTCCGATGCGATCTTCGCTACCTCAAGTTTCGTCTTTTCCAGTGCTCGTGAGGCTGCGGCGCGTTTTGGTGGCGATGAGGATGGCAACATCTACTCACGCTTCACCAATCCGACCGTGCAGGCATTCGAAGAACGCATAGCGGCGCTGGAAGGCGGAGAACGTGCCGTGGCGACTTCCTCCGGAATGGCGGCCATTCTAAATCTGGGGCTGGCTCTGTTGCAGCAGGGTGACCATGTGGTCTGCTCACGCAGCGTGTTCGGTTCTACGGTATCTCTGTTTACCAAGTACCTGAGTCGTGCCGGTATTCAGACTACCTTTGTGGATCCGACCGATCTGGCGGCCTGGGAGTCGGCGGTAACCTCTAATACACGCCTGTTCTTCATGGAAACGCCCTCCAACCCGCTGGCTGAGTTGAGCGATATCGAAGCGGTTGCCGAGATTGCTCATCGTAATGAGGCCTTGCTTGCGGTTGATAATTGCTTCCTGACGCCAGCGCTGCAGCGCCCCTTGTCGCTGGGT
Organism: uncultured Marinobacterium sp.; assembly: GCA_963676805.2. Classification (GTDB taxonomy): domain Bacteria; phylum Pseudomonadota; class Gammaproteobacteria; order Pseudomonadales; family Balneatricaceae; genus Marinobacterium. The sequence continues at coordinate 845,659 of CAXXYA010000002.1, forward strand.
GCGGACGTCGTCATGCACTCCGCGACCAAGTATCTGGATGGCCAGGGGCGGTGTATCGGGGGAGTGCTGGTAGGGCGCTCCAAAGAGATGGAAGAAGTTTTCGGTCTGATCCGTACGGGCGGTTCCTGCATGAGCCCGTTCAACGCCTGGGTATTCCTCAAGGGATTGGAAACTCTGCCGTTGCGCATGCGTGCGCACAGCGAGAATGCCTTGGAGATCGCAACCTGGTTGCAGCAGCAGCCCGGTATCCGTAAGGTTTACTACTCGGGCCTGCCTGAGCATCCTCAGCATGAACTGGCGTGCAAGCAGCAGTCAGCCTTCGGGGGCGTGCTGGCATTCGAAGTCGACGGCGAGCGGGAGCAGGCCTGGCGCTTCATCGATGCTACGCGCATGGTGTCGATCACCGGCAACCTGGGGGATGTGAAGTCCACCATCACTCATCCTGCGACCACAACGCATGGGCGCATGAGTCCGGCAGAGCGTGAAGTCGCCGGTATTCGTGAAGGGTTGATCCGCTTCTCCGTGGGTCTCGAATCCCTGGCTGATATCAAGGCTGACCTGCAACGTGGGCTTGATGCACTGCGCGCCTAACCCATGCCATCCGGCCGCTCGATCTGAGCGGCCACTTTCCTGCCGAAACCAATATCGATGAAAATCTTTCTGGCCCCGATGGAGGGCGTGCTTGATCATTCCCTGCGTGACATTCTGACCCGGATTCCCGGTGTGGATGTCTGTGTCACGGAGTTTATCCGTGTTACCGATCAGTTGTTGCCGGAGTCCGTGTTTCGACGTCTTGCGCCCGAGCTGGCACAGGGCAGTCTCACCCCATCGGGCACGCCCGTGCTGGTGCAGCTGTTGGGCAATGACCCGGTTGCCATGGGCGAGAACGCGGTCAGGGCGGCAGAGATGGGGGCGCCGGGTATCGATTTGAACTTCGGCTGTCCGGCCAAGACCGTGAACAAGAGCCGCGGCGGTGCGATTCTGCTCAAGGATCCCGATGAAGTCCATGATATTACGGCCGGGGTAAGACGTGCGCTGGCTGCTGATGTGCCTTTAAGCGCGAAGATGCGACTGGGCTTCCAGGACAAGTCTCTGGCGATCGAAAATGCTCAGGCGATCGAGGCGGCAGGGGCCATGCAGTTGACGGTGCATGCACGTACCAAGATTGAGGGCTACAAGCCGCCGGCCCATTGGGAGTGGATTGCCCGGATTCGAGAGTCCGTGTCGATCCCCGTCGTGGCTAATGGCGACATCTGGACGGTTGAGGATTATCATCGCTGTCGGCAGGTCAGTGGCTGTGGTGATGTCATGATCGGTCGCGGCCTGATCGCTAATCCTTTCCTGGCCCAGGCCATACGCGTTGGCGAATCGGGGCTTGATGCCGACGCAACCTGGCAGCAGACGCGCGGGCTGATGCAGATCTATCACGGTATGGTGATGGAACGGCTTGAATCAAGGCATATCAATGGGCGTACCAAGCAGTGGCTGCGCATGATGCAGCGTCACTATCCGCAAGCGCAAGTATTGTTCCATCAAGTACGTGCAGAGCGAGATCCGCAGCGTTTCGCTGAACTCTTGCAGGCCGAGATCGGGTGCTTAGCGGTTGATGCTGACCGGCAGGCGTCTTGAGCCCCAGTGTCCAGGGGTTGTCTCAAAGTGACCGGCGAGGCGGTGGCCGCAGTAGCGGCAGCTGCCGCTGCCGCGTGAGGTCAGTGCCCAGTCCAGAATCATGTAGCCCGACCGTTTGATCAAGGGCTGCTCACACTCGGGACAGTAGGTCGTATTGCCCTCAGGATCCGGCAGGTTGCCGGTATAGACGAATTTAAGTCCCTCCTCGCGTGCAATCATCCGTGCCCGTTGTAGTGTTGTCAGTGGTGTGGGTGGGTGATCCAGCATTTTCCAGTCAGGGTGGAAAGCGGTGAAGTGAAGTGGCACTTCATCACTGAGGTGGTTGCAGATCCATCGGGACAGTTGTGCAATCTCCTTGTCAGAGTCATTTTCTCCTGGGATTAGCAGTGTGGTGATCTCCAGCCAGGTGTCGGTCTGGTGATGGATGTATTCCAGTGTATCCAGGACCGGGGCCAGCTCTCCGCCACATATTTTTTTATAAAAGCGCTCGGTGAAGGCCTTGAGGTCAATATTGGCTGCATCCATGTGCTGGTAAAACTCTTCCCGAGGCTCGGGACAGACATAGCCTGCGCTGACGGCGACGCTCTGTAATCCGTGCTGGTGGCAAGCCTTGGCCACGTCGATGGCATATTCATGAAAGATGACCGGGTCGTTGTAGGTAAACGCGATACTGCGGCAATTGTGCGCGACAGCGGTGCGTACGAGCTGTTCAGGTGAGGCACTGTCGCACAGGCGTGAAGTTTCGCGGGATTTGCTGATATCCCAGTTCTGGCAGAAACGGCAGGCGAGGTTGCAGCCAGCGGTGCCAAAAGAGAGCACCGGCGTGCCGGGGAAAAAATGGTTAAGGGGTTTTTTCTCGATCGGGTCGATGCAAAAGCCGCTTGAGAGACCGTAGCTCAGCAGGCGTATTTCGTTATCAACACGACCACGGACAAAGCACAATCCGCGTTGCCCTTCGTTCAGTTTGCAGAAACGGGGGCAGAGATCACACTGAAGCTTGCCGTTATCCAGCTTGTGCCAGTAACGCGTGCTGACGCTGTGGGCAGTATTCATGATAAAAACGCCTGTTGAGCTCTATACTACAAGCATAGCAAAAGCTGGAGGTGTGTCATGACTGGCATGTTAAGGCCTGCTGCCGTTGCAGGCTTGTTCTACCCTGCGGGTGGAGCTGCCCTTGAGCAATTGGTGAGCGACATGCTTGAAGAAGCGCCGGAACCTCCCGTGATGCCAAGGTGCCCGCGGGCGTTCGTTGTGCCGCATGCCGGGCTGGTTTATTCCGGCCCGGTTGCTGCTGCCGCCTATCGGTTACTGCAGCGCAATCTGCAGGAGTGTGGCTGGCAGCGTGTGGTCTTGCTGGGCCCTAATCACCGGGTTCCGCTGCTCGGGATGGCGGTTCCGGATGAGGCGGACTGGCGCACGCCACTGGGTACCATGCCAGTCGATCGGGTATTGATTGCAGATTTGCGCGAGCGCTTTGCGCTGGCGGAACGTCCTGACGTACATCTGCCTGAGCATTCGCTGGAAGTGCAACTGCCCTTTTTGCAGAAAATTTCACATGATCTGCGCCTGGTTCCGGTGCTGGTGGGGCCGACGGATGCCGAGGTGGTGGCCGAGTTGATCGAGTATTGCTGGCAGGATACACAGACTCTGGTGCTGATCAGCAGTGATCTCAGTCACTATCACGCCTGGCATGAGGCGCGGCGTCTTGATGCGATTACCAGTAAAATGATCTGTCGGGCTGATCCACACCTGGGTTCGGAGCAGGCATGTGGCTGCCATGCACTGAATGGCCTGTTGCTGGCGGCCAGGCGTCGGGAGTTGGCGGTCGACTGCTTGAGTCGCATGACCTCGGGTGATACGGCGGGTGATAAGCAGCAGGTAGTGGGGTACGGTGCCTATGTCTGTTACTGAATATACGCCGGAAGAGCGTGCGATCATTCTGGCGCTGGCGCGCAGGGGCGTGTGTGAAGCGGTAGAGATGGGCAGTGTCGAGTTGCCGGATATTGCCGCGATGGAGGCGTGTCTGCAGGCGCACAGGGCCTGCTTTGTAACCCTCGACAGTCATGATGAGCTGCGCGGCTGTATAGGTTCATTGCAGGCCATACGTCCATTGGGTCATGATCTGTTGCAAAATGCCTGTGGTGCCGCTCTGTACGATTACCGTTTTGCGCCCTTGCAAGCGTCGGAGCCGATAAAGGTCTCGGTTTCGATCCTTTCGCCAATGCAAGAAATGAGCTTCGCTTCGGAGCAGGATCTGATGAGGCAGTTGAGACCGGGCCAAGATGGTCTTTTACTGCAGGCGGGGCGCAACCGGGCGACTTTCCTGCCGGTGGTCTGGGAGGGGCTGTCAACGCCTGAGCTTTTCCTGCGTACGCTCAAGCGTAAGGCGGCATTGTCAGCGGATTACTGGTCGGATCAGGTTCGTGCCTGGCGTTACAGCAGTGAGTATTTTTCCGAGTCGGAAGAGCGGCCGGCGTGTGAATGACGACGCCGGCATGCGTTCAACTGCCTTCGCGCTCTGTGCTGAAACGGTCCACATCATTGGTGATATCGACCTCGACCTTGGGGGCGGGAATGCGGAAGTCATATACGCGTTCCCAGCCATCTGACTCGGGAGTGCGCTCCCAGACAGTGCCGGCATTGTATTCCACCAGTTCGGTCAGTGATGGATCAAGCTGGCAGATGCGTTCCAGCGGAACCGGCATCATATTGATCAGCTCATTTTCCAGAAACTCTTCGGTTTCGTAGCCGGTGTACATGCGCCATCCGGTGTCGTTGAGGTGCTCGGGCACGGTTTTGTACATGAAGCGGATGGGCAGTTTTTCCTCGAGCAGCAGGCGTGAAACCAGCACCAGAAAACCGTTCTTGGTCTGGGCGGTTTCCTGTTCCTGAGTCAGCGGCTGGTCGGGCGTCGGTGTTTTCATCTTGCTTGACCTGTATGCGGCAGTTGGTATCGAGTCGGTTACGCAGTATACCAGTTTGTCTGGCTGTGACTGTAATCGACCATGGATAAACAAAAACCCCGCCGAAGCGGGGTTTTTCGTCATTTCAAGAAGGCGCAGGGCCTACTCAGTGATCAGGCTTCAGCAGTCGGGATGACGTTGCTGGCCTTTTCGACGTAGTTTTCCATCTGGTCGAAGTTCAGGTAGCGGTAGATTTCGCCAGACATGCTGTCGATCTTCTGCGCGTATTCCATGTACTCTTCTACGGTCGGCAGCTTGCCTTCCAGAGCTGCAACCGCTGCCAGTTCGGCAGAGGCCAGGTATACGTTGGCGCCATCACCCAGACGGTTCGGGAAGTTACGAGTAGAAGTGGAGACTACGGTAGACTTGGCAGCTACACGTGCCTGGTTGCCCATGCACAGGGAGCAGCCCGGCATTTCCATGCGCGCGCCGGCCTTGCCGAAGATGTTGTAGTAACCTTCATCACTCAGCTGTGCCTGGTCCATCTTGGTCGGCGGAGCGATCCACATGCGCGTCGGGATAGACTTGCCAGAAGACTCCAGCAGTTTACCGGCTGCGCGGAAGTGGCCGATGTTGGTCATGCAGGAGCCGATGAACACTTCATCGATGTTCTCGCCCTGGACTTCAGACAGCAGGCGAGCGTCATCCGGATCGTTCGGAGCACAGAGGATCGGCTCCTTGATTTCGGACAGATCGATCTCGATCACTTCGGCGTACTCGGCATCAGCGTCTGCACGCATCAGGCTCGGGTTCGCCAGCCACTCTTCCATGCCCTTGATACGGCGCTCGATGGTACGGACATCGCCGTAGCCTTCAGCCAGCATCCATTTCAGCATGACGATGTTGGAGCGCAGGTACTCGGCAACAGAGTCTTCGGACAGGGTGATGGTGCAGCCTGCAGCAGAACGCTCGGCAGACGCATCAGACAGTTCGAATGCCTGTTCGACGGTCAGTTCTTCCAGACCTTCGATTTCCAGTACGCGACCAGAGAAAGCGTTCTTCTTGCCAGCCTTTTCTACAGTCAGCAGTCCCTGCTTGATGCCGTAGTAAGGAATGGCGTGTACCAGGTCACGCAGGGTGATGCCCGGGTTGCGCTTGCCTTTGAAGCGAACCAGGATGGATTCCGGCATGTCCAGAGGCATAACGCCGGTAGCGGCTGCGAAAGCGACCAGACCTGAGCCGGCCGGGAAAGAGATGCCCAGCGGGAAACGGGTGTGAGAGTCACCACCGGTACCAACGGTGTCCGGCAGCAGCATGCGGTTCAGCCAGGAATGGATAACACCGTCACCCGGACGCAGGGACACGCCGCCGCGGTTCATGATGAAGTCCGGCAGGGTGTGGTGGGTGTTGACGTCAACCGGCTTCGGATAAGCAGCTGTGTGACAGAAGGACTGCATAACCAGATCGGCAGAGAAGCCCAGGCATGCCAGGTCTTTCAGTTCGTCACGGGTCATCGGACCGGTGGTGTCCTGAGAACCCACGGTGGTCATCTTCGGTTCGCAGTACATGCCCGGACGGACGCCGTCCATGCCACAGGCCTTGCCGACCATTTTCTGTGCCAGGGTGTAGCCCTTACCGGTGTCAGCCGGCTGTTCCGGTTTGCGGAACAGGTCAGACGGACCCATACCCAGTGCTTCACGGGCTTTCTCGGTCAGGCCGCGGCCGATGATCAGCGGGATACGGCCGCCGGCGCGTACTTCGTCGATCAGAACCTGAGTTTTCAGACCGAAAGTGGAGATGACTTCGTCGGTGCCGTGCTTGCACACTTTGCCTTCGAACGGGTAAACGTCGATGACGTCGCCCATGTTCAGTTCATCAACCGGCATTTCGATCGGCAGGGCACCGGCATCTTCCATGGTGTTGTAGAAGATCGGAGCGATCTTGCCGCCGAAGCAGTAGCCGCCAGCGCGCTTGTTCGGTACGTTCGGGATATCATCGCCGAAGAACCACAGTACGGAGTTGGTGGCAGACTTACGGGAAGAACCTGTGCCGACGACGTCGCCGACGTAAGCAACCGGGAAGCCCTTGGCCTTGACTTCTTCGATCTGGGCCAGCGGGCCTTTCACACCCGGCTCTTCCGGGTTGATGCCTTCACGTTCCATCTTCAGCATCGCATTGGCGTGCAGCGGGATGTCAGGACGTGACCAGGCATCCGGAGCCGGAGACAGGTCGTCAGTGTTGGTCTCGCCCGGTACCTTGAATACGGTAACGGTGATTTTCTCGGCCAGTTCCGGCTTGGAGGTGAACCATTCACCTTCAGCCCAGGACTGCATGACCTGCTTGGCGAATGCGTTGCCAGCTTCAGCCTTTTCCTGCACGTCGTGGAACGCGTCGAACATCAGCAGGGTGTGAGACAGCGCTTTGGCAGCGGTCGGCGCCAGTTCTTCGTTATCCAGGCACTCGATCAGCGGTGCGATGTTGTAGCCACCCAGCATGGTGCCGAGCAGTTCAACAGCCTTCACCTTGTCGATCAGGGGAGAGGAGGCCTCACCTTTGGCGATGGCTGCCAGGAAGCCAGCCTTAACATAAGCGGCCTGGTCCACACCTGCCGGTACACGGTTGGTGATCAGGTCGAGCAGGAACTCTTCTTCGCCAGCCGGCGGGTTCTTCAGCAGTTCGACCAGAGCGGATGTCTGTTCCGGATCAAGCGGCTTCGGCGGGACGCCTTCAGCAGCGCGTTCTTCTACATGTTTACGATAAGCTTCAAGCACGATATGGCCCTCATCTGTTTTCACCGCCGGACGCCGGAGTGGTAAACCCCCACCGACGGCGTATCGACTAGGTATCGAATGGTGATTGGCGAGCGAATTCTAGCGGAAGGACGAGGCAAAGTTAAGATTGTCGACACAATTACCGGACCAAAGTATAAGACCGCTAATCATACGGGTAACAAGGGCTTGCACGATTTTTGCGATTCATAATTGCACGATGGTGCATGTGGTTTTGTGAGCTTGCACATGCGTCATTATTTTAATGAGTCACTTTACAGCGTGGAGGTCGTCCTGTTGTCACTGAAGTTCATGGTTATGATTCAATAAAACACCTGTTTGTTATGGTATGGAGACGCTTGCTTTGGCTGTCGTTCGAAATCACTCGTTAGGTCCGATTCCGGCCAGGGAGTTGCTTCGGTATTTGTGCAAGATATGTGATAACTTATTGTTTAATAAGATTGAAATCTCTTCCTTGTTAAACTGTGGTGCCGGCTTTGTGTGTGCAGTGAAGGCCTGATCGGAAGATTTTGCATGCGCTCCTTAATAGGGCGCTGTTGATGCCGGTCAAGTTTCAATTAGCTGTGTTTGAAATCCGGTGAAAAGCTACGTATAACAATTGAATACATTATTTCAGGCAGGAGGTGGCCTTGATGAGTTCGGCAGACAGTCCGGCTGAAGTCGCACAGGATGACCGCGTTGTAAAGGCAGATTTGCAGCTTTCGAAACTGCAGATCATGTTTAATTTGCAGGCCGACAAACGACTGATCTATGTAGGTGCCCAGCCCACTGTTGCGTTGCGTTATCTGACGCGTCTGGTGGCTGCTCGTCCTCGTGTATTGCGTAACCATATCCGACGCATTTATCTAGCCATTCAGTGCGCCGATAACGAACAGTTGACCGGAGCCCTGATCGATCTCTTGCTGGTGTTGCGTGGTCGTGGGCAGTTCCTGGTCAATCGCCTGATCCAGCAGTCGGGGCCTCTGTTGCAAAGTGACTACCGGATTGCCATGAATAAGGCTGTGGATACACGTGATCTGGCGCGATTGGCGGAATTGCCGCTTGAGCATGCTGTGTTGAGCAATGGCCGTTGCATGCAGTTTTCTCGGCAGAAATTACACTGACACCGCCTGTAGAAGGATTCGAATATGTCGGCCGGTGGTAAGCATTCAATTGGAGTGATCGGCTTTGCTGCCAATGAGGCGGCGATGCTGGAAATTTTCTTTAAAGGAAATAAAGGGGAGGGTTTTCTGCTTTCCGATGCCGATCAGGCGGAAGCGCTGATTGTTGGATTTAGTGACAGGGAAGGGCAGGTACAGATCGGAAAGTGGCTTGACGAGCATCCGCGGCCGATTATCGCTGTTGTGGACCAGTCAACAGCCTCTCAGGCACCCAGAACCAGTATTACGATTCAGCGTCCACTGACCCTCAGAGGGCTTCAGGATGCGCTTGGCAAACTTCGGGATCGGCTGAACGGAGTCCCCGCTGCCGATGAGCTGGCGGATGCTGTTGTAATCACTGGGCAGGATGAATCACGTGAGGCGGTTTTTGCCGAATGGCAGGCGCGCAAGCAGCGCAGCAGCGAGGCGCTGTCTGCCTGGAAGGGCGATAGCGCTCAGCGTGAAGGAGAGGCGTTGCGCAGCCGTTTCAGTATGGAGCGCAATGAGCTGAATAACCTGATTCTTGAAGCGCAGCATGAACTGCAAAAGCAGCAGGCCAATCGTCCTCCCAAGCCCCCTGTTGAACCTGTAGCCGAGCCTGAAGAAACGCTGCAAACCCCGAAATTGTCTGCAGAGATGATTCAGCAATGTTGCGGCAGTCTGCCGGATGTCAATCTGGACGCTGCTCACGAACGACGCCGGGCCTACTTCAGTCTTGATGGCTTGTTGCTGCCCTGGGTACAGCGCTGTGTTCGCCAGGGGGATGAAAGCGGCAAGGTACAGCAGGTTCTGGGTGTACCCGGTGCGCTCTTCTATCTGCCGGCAGAAAAGGTCTTCCTTGTTGGTATCGATGCCGATCTGCTGCTTCAGCTGGCCCGTACGCGCTTCGGTTTTGATGAGATTTCCTTGCAGGAACGCAGTGCCGAAGCGGAGCTGCCGCATGGTCGCAAGGTTGCAGCTGATGAGCTGTTGTGGCAATTGGCACTTTTCACTGCGCGCGGTCGTATTCCTGATACGCTCTCGGCCGAACAGCCGAGATTGCTTGACGAGATGCCGGATTTTGAGCGCCTGCTGGAAACACCGCATGCGAGAAGCATTGCGGAACTCTGGCAGAGCCAGCGTCTCTCGGCACAGAATATTGCATCTATGTTGGGTGTGCCTCAGCGTTTTGTGTTCTCGTTCTTTGTGGCAGCGGACGCCATCGGTCTGTTCTGTCCCTGACCGGAAACGTGTGTATCACACCATGGATCTTTCGGAGTTTAACCGTGAATCAAGAGCAAAATGATACCCCTCGGTATTTTCAGGTAACGCCCAGTGGTGCGTACTACGCAACCCTGAATACCGAGCCGGAGACGCTGCGGGCCTTGCTGCTGCAGCTGCTAAGTGCGGACACTCATATTCCGTATCTCAGCTCCCTGCTGCAAAAACTGACAGGCCTGCCTGAAGCCGAAGCTGAAACGCTTCTCGATAAGGCTGTCCAGCACGGCTTTATCGACCTGCCGGAATCTCCGGAAACAATTGCGGCGGGCACTATTGAAGAACTGCTGCCCAAGCTGCTTCCAAGCCTCGCGGACGGGCGTGTGCTGTTGGCCGATGACCAGGGCTTCTGTCTGGGGCAATCCGGTTTTGAGGATGACGAAGCTGAAGCGATCGCCGGTATGGCGGCCGACCTGGTTTCCATGCACGAGCGTCATCAGGCTCTGCTCGGCCGACACCTGGGGATTGATGGCTCATCCTGGGGCTTGATTGATGCAGTCGGGCAGAGCGAATTGGGTTTCTGGACTCTGCACGTGGGGGAGCAGAAGTTCCTGTTGATTCTGGAAGGGATGCCTCATCTGAACCGGCAGCCTTTTGTTGATTTGATGTCGGTTCTAATCCGACGCTACCTGGATTACTGATGAAACGGGTTGGCCGTTTCATGCAGAATTACAACCAGCGCTAATGGCCTAAAAGGAGACTACCATGCGCTCAGAAATGTTGACTTCTATTCTTAACGATCTCAACGGTACCTCTGCTGAAATCGAAGCGTCTGCGGTGATTTCTACGGATGGTCTGGTGATTGATGCGCTCCTGCCGGCCGGTATGGACGAAGACCGCGTAGGTGCGATGAGTGCCGCGATGCTCTCGCTGGGTGAGCGCACTTCTCAGGAACTGGCTCGTGGTGAGCTGGAACAGGTTCTGGTCAAGGGTAAGGATGGCTACATCCTGATGACTCATGCCAACCAGGAGTCTGTACTGACTGTTGTTGCCAAGACCAATGCACGTCTGGGTCTTATCTTCCTGGATGTTAAACGCGCGGCCGACGCAATCGGCAAGATTCTCTGAATCGATTACATGCCAGGCGTGCATGAGTTCTGACCGATCGATTGCACGCTTTCTTCCGGGTTTGGAGTACGTATGTCCGAACAAGATACAGGTTCAGTTAAAGAGGTGCTGATCAAATATTTTGACGGCACGGAGCGGCTGGCCAAGGTCGTTGACCGAGAGGTCCCCTATCCAGATGGCAAGCTGATAGTCTCTCGTACAGATCCCAGTGGCATCATTACTCACGCCAATCGTGCCTTTGTCGAGATGTCTGGGTATGCGCGTGAGGAGCTTCTCGGAGTTAATCACTATATCCTGCGGCATCCTGACATGCCTGCTGTGGCTTTCAAGGATCTCTGGGATACAGTGACCCAGGGAAAGAAATGGCAGGGCTACGTCAAGAACCTGCGCAAGGATGGGGCCTACTACTGGGTCAAGGCAACCGTCATCCCCAACATTCGTAATGGTGAGCTGGTCGGATATACCTCCGTACGCCGCAAGCCATCTCGCAGTAAAATCAAGGAGAGCGAAGCTCTGTATGCAACGCTGCGATAGGTGAGGTACTGCGATGACATTAACTTTATCGGTGAGCCCGGATTTTCCGCCAGCTCATCTCTCGGGGTGGTTTATCTTCAATACCTGGCTGCAGCGTCAGCTGGGTAGCGGCGTTCATCTGGAACTGTATGACGGTTTCGAGGAGCAGCGCGAAGATATTCGTAATGGCAAGATCGATCTGATCTATGCCAACCCCTACGATGCCTCCATGCTGGTGCGAGAACTGGGCTTCAAGGTTCTGGTTCGTCCCCGTAACCGTGCTGATGAAACGGTTATAGCGGCGCGCAGCGATGACGAGCGCAATACCGTAGAAGATCTGGAAGCAGGTATTACAGTGGCCACTACGGCTGATCCTGATGTTCATACCATGGGCATGATCATGCTGGAATCTGCGGACCTGGATAAGAATACTGTCACTTTCCGCGAATATGACAATTATGTCCTGGTGGCCAAGGCTTTGCTAAATGGTCAGGCGGATGTTGGCTTCTTCCTGAAGGCGGGCTATGACGAGTTGTCCGAGCTGGTGCGCACCCAGACCAAATCTCTGGTCAGCAGTCAGATCAGCGTGGTGCACCATACACTGGTCGCCGGGCCGCGCATGCAGGAGCATTTGGCGCTGCTGACCGAGCGTCTGCTGAATATGGAAGAAGACCCGAAAGGCCGTGAGGTGCTGAAAAGCATGGGACTTGATGGTTGGGACCGTATGGAAGACGAAGAAACGGAATTCATGATCGACTTGATTGATACGCTGATCGATTGAGTCCTGCCCTGAAGGGTTGTTTCAAAGGCGCCTACGGGCGCCTTTGTCGTCTTGTAACCAACCATCTAGTCTGTTAAACGGGATATGACGGGTTAGAGTGGGATTTGGTGGGACGGAAGTCAGGGATGGCGGGGGTTCCAGGCTAGTGAGGCGTCGGCGGGCTGGAGTTTAACGGCGTCGGCAATTTTGTTAAACAATGAATGGTTATAAGGCGTTGCGTTCGCAGGTTTGTTAAAAAGGCCGTGTGGTTCATTCCATGCGGCCTTTTTGTTTCTGGGCTTCGACAACATCAGCAGGGGTTCTGCTGCGCGGGTGCCTGTGAACAGGCCGAAGCCGGGTGGGTCTGCACGGTTATGCTGACGTTCCCATTGATTGTGATGTTGTAGCTGTTTGTGGTGTCGCTACTGTTGCCAAGTGTATTGCTATCCTCGCCGAGCACGGCCTTGATCGCGTCGACTACTTTGTTCTGTTCCATAACGCTCCCTGATTTCGTTCGGTGCTCCTTACTGCAGGAACGTCAGGGATTGTATCAAGTGTCTGTTATTGATCACACGGTGCGATAGTGGTGCGATAGTGGGTCTGCACGGATGACCCACTAAACTTTATGCTAGCTTCAGGAACGGCAGGATCGTAGCGCTGTCAGGCGCTGCCTCGCTTTTGCTGAAGATCTCGTACAGGGCGAACGCCAGCTCAACCTTCTTATCCGCTGATACCTTACGGCCTGTGGCTTCCAGGCCTTCTTCTATGCCCAGCATGATGCGCTGGAGCAACTCTTTGTCTGTCTTGGCTAAGGAGCCATCGCCGCTCGTGCTGGTGGTGGGTGCCTGCTGGACGCATTCCATTACAGGCTGCTGCATCTGGGAGGTTTGTGGCTCCATAGGGCCTTCTCCCGCAACCAGCCAGGCGATTGAGACACCCGAGACCCTTGCGAGCGTAATTAAGTTCGATCTGGAAGGGTCTGACTTCCCGTCGCGCCACTTTCGTACGGTTGCTTCAGATACTCCGCACTTTAGTGCGAGTGATGAGGCGCTTCCAGTTGCTTTTATGAGCTGTTCAACTCGTTTCGTAAACGCTTTCTTTTCCCGATCGGAGTAAGGAAAGTCTTCTTTCTTTTGCAAAGCACCTGTTTCCATTCTGTAACTCATTGATTATGTAAGACTTATTGGCTGTTGTTCGAAAATAAGTACGAGCCGAGAAAGGAAACAAACAAAAGTACTTGTTTAACGAACTATAGTACGCTACCTTGTCTACATGAAGACACTATACAGCACACAAAAAGACGCTCACAGCGCCGACAAGCATCCCGCCGAAATCGAGAGCGAAGTAAAAAAACGCTTCGGCAGTTATGCCGGTCTGGCCCGTGCCTGGAATGCAAAGCACCCAGGACGAAAAGTGGGCCGTCATACCTTGGTTAAGGCCGCCCGCGAGCGACGCAGCGCCCTCGGCGAGGCTGTTATCAGCTGGGCGATAGAGCTGCCGGCATCTGAGATTTGGCCTTCGCGCTACGACGTGCAGGGTGTTCGTATATCCATGCGTCCAAGCTCAAGTAAAGAGTCTAGTGCAGATGCGCTTAAGTGCCGTAAAGCAGCACTATTTAATGCTGTCCTTGGCCTCGATGCCAGTACGGATAATGGAGATTCACATGGATAAGCAGTGGTTTCCAGCTGCCGAGCTGGTTGGCTTTGAGGGCTTACCTAAGACCGTTCAAGGCATCCGTCAGAAAGCTAAAAAAGAAGACTGGATCAGTCGCAAGCGTGAGAAAGGAAAGGGCGTGGAATACCACCTTGATACTCTGCCACTTGCGACCCAGCAAGCGATGGCAAAACAGACTGCAGAATTAGCCGCTGCTTCCCCGATTGCCCTGCAGGCGAAGGCAGCGGTCGAGCTGACCAAGCCAGAAATTCAAGCCGACAAAGGCGCCCAGGCAAAAGGCTTACAGCAGCTGTTGGTGATGCCCGAAAAGCAACGCCAGCGAGCCGAAGCACGGGTGCTCATCCTCAAGGCTGCGGCTGCGTACCTCAAGCCCTATAAAGCGGCTCGTCAGTTAGTGGTCGGCGAGAAGGCATTTGCAGAGGCGTACACGCGGCGTGAGCTGGACCTGCCGGAGTGGGTCTACACCGCTGCCAAAACCGTCTCCTGGATGAGCCTGCGTCGTTGGCAAAAGACGTTGGATACCGAAGGTGCTGCTGCTTTGGCTGGACGTTACAAAGCCCCGACGGCTACCGCCTTTGGTAGTCAGCCTGAAATGGCAGCCTTTCTAAAGGCCGTCATTACCAGCAAACCGCACTTGGCGGGCAAGACCAGCCACCTGCACGAACTGCTGGAGGTCCACAACGCTAAAAATGCTTGTGGTTGGAATGTCCCCAGCACATCAGCGGTAAAGCGTTGGGTATCCAAGTGGTGCCAGGACAACCAGGCCGCCATTGCCTTTGTGACCGACCCAAACAAATACAACAGCAAGTACCGCAGCGCGGTGGAACAGTCCTATCCCTGGATGAAGATGCCCAACGATGTTTGGGAGTTCGACTCCACACCGGTGGACGCCATGCTGAAAGAGGGCCGTCACTCCATCATCGCGGTGATCGATTGCTACACCCGCCGCGTCAAGCTGCTGGTTAGCCCCACCTCCGACTCGGAAGGGATCTGCCTGCTGCTGCGCAAGACCCTGCTGGACTGGGGCACCCTGAACGAAGGGGGCATAGCCAAGACAGACAACGGCTCCGACTACGTGAGTCGGCGCACCACCGGAATTTTCAACATGCTGGGTATCAACCAGGAGCGGGCCAACCCCTACAGCGGTTGGGAAAAGCCCTTTATCGAGCGCTTTTTCCGCTCCCTGAGCCACAGCATTGTCGAGCTGCTACCGGGCTATATCGGCCATAACGTGGCCGACCGTGAAGTGATCGAGGCGGCCAAGCACTTCGCCCAGCGTTTGGCCGAAAAGCGCAAGCCTGAAGCGGAAAAAGAAGGGTTTGAACTGCGCTTAACCCGCGATCAGCTGCAACAGTTTCTGGATGACTGGCTGGACGCCCGTTACCACCACAAACCCCACAGTGGCGAAGGCATGAACGGTAAAACCCCGTTCCAGAAGTACACCGAGAGCGGCTACAAGCCCCTGTCGATCGACGATGAAGGCGCACTGGACATCCTGCTGCACCACAGCGGCGAGGCCCGAGTGCTCAAGGGCCGGGTGAAATCGGGTGGCCTCGAATACAGCGCGCCGGAACTTATGGAACACACCTGGAAAGGCCAACGTGTATCGGTGTTCCTCGACCCGAGCGATGTGGGCCGTGCCTTCCTGTACCGCCTGGGCGACTGGAGCAGCCGTGTGGAAGCCCATGACATCCGCATGATCGGGCAGGGCATCAGCCCGGCCGCGTTCCGCGAACGCAAAAAAGAAGACGCCAAGGCACTGCGCAAGTTCAAGCGCGAAATGAACGACCTGGCCAAACACTTCGGAGTGGACGGCCTGCACCAGGACGCCATCGACCACTTTACCGAAAAGGCCAAGGGACTGGTGGCTTTCCCGCAGCCGAGCCGCGACCACGGTAATGAAGCGATCAGCGCCCTGAGCCAAACGGCCGATCGCCTGCGCAACCCGCATGAACCCCAGTATTCAGAGGCTGAAATTGAGCATCTGAACCGCCAGCGTGAAGCGATGGAAGCCAAACAGAAAGCGGTGGCTCAGCAGCAGGGCCTGCTGGTGCGTGATGAGCACGACAAAGCACGCATGCTGGCCGAACAGTCGCTCCAGCGCGAACTGACCGAGAAAGAACAGAAATTCCTGGCTGACTACAAGCGAACCAACCGGTTCGGTGGGAAGAAGATCGAAGAAATCATGGCGCGCCGTCAGCAAAAAAGCGGCTGAGACGCACCACGAATAGGGGCCTGAGCGCCCTGTATCCAGCGGGCACACGCCGGCAAGCACCGCCCGCTAAACACGTTAAGGAGAATAGCAAATGAAAGCTGTAGTAGCACCTGTCAAAAACGTCATTGCCACCCAGACTGCGTTCGACTCCCTGTGTACGCGCTCTTACGGGGTGCCCGGCATCGGCCTGATCCATGGCGAAACCGGACGTGGCAAAACCACCGCCGTGGCCTACCTGTTCAACCAGGTCAACGGCGTCCTGGTGCGCGCCCGTGCCAACGACACCACCTCCAGCCTCTTGGGCCGGATCATGTCGGAACTGGGTTCAACGCCCTCAGGCCGAAACTCGCGCATGGTCGACTACATCATCGAACAGATGAGCATGTTTGAACGCCCGCTGTTCGTCGACGAGGCTGACTACCTGATGGGCGACATCAAAATGCTGGAGACCATCCGTGACCTGTACGACGCCACCGAAGTGCCCGTGGTCCTGATCGGTATGGACCAGATCGCCCGCCGCATCAGTACCCGCAAGCAGTTCTTCAACCGCATAAGCGAATGGGTCGAGTTCAAACCGGCCGACCTCGATGACGTCATGGTGATGGCTGACGAAATGCTCGAAGACGGCATCCGCGTGGACCCGGACCTGCTGGAGCAGTTGCGCCAGAGCGCCAACGGCGAGATGCGTCGCATCACCATCGGCCTGGCTCAAATCGAAAAGCTGGCCCGCGCCAACGACCTGGACTACGTCATGCCCGAGCACTGGGGCGATATGCCGTTCCACGGTCTGCGCAAAGCGGCCAAATAAGGAGCGGTACGTGAGTCAGGCAAGACGCAAAGCATGGACCTGGATTGTGGGGCGCTGGTGGCAGCCAGTGGGTGAAACTCAGGCGTTTACCGCCCGTCAGGTGGCCGAGGCCACCGGCATGAACATCCACACAGCCAAGCGCTTCATCCAGTTTCTGCGTGAAAAAGGACGCATCAAAATTAACCGGCACGGCTGCGGACCGCGACCGACCACCTATCGGCTGATCGACAACAGCCCTCTGGTGTTCGAACACCCCGGCGCCCGGGCCGGTTACAGGGTTAAGACACGACGGACCCACAAGCGCACCACCGCCCGTCAGCGGATCTGGAACAGCTGTCGCATCCTGCGGGTATTTACCCTGCAGGAGCTGGCTGCCACCGCCCAGGCCGCTTATGGCACCTGCGGTGGTTACATCAAGCCGCTGGAAAAGGCAGGCATGGTGCGCAAGGTCAAGCGCCACGCGGCACAGCCGGGCGAGCTTGCGCTGTTTCGGCTGAACATAGACGCCGGTCCCGAGCACCCCATTGTGCGGGACGATGGCCTCTACTGCCCGTCGATCGACACCCTCTACCCCTACAAGCAGGGAGAGACCCATGAACGACTGGATTGAAGTACTGCGCCAGGAAGTGCAGGCCCGCTCGCAAAGCCGTGTTGCAGCGGAGCTGGGTGTTAGCAAAACCATGATCAGCCAGGTACTCAACGACAAGTACCCGGCCGATCCGGCCGACCTGCGCCGCAAGGTGGAAGGCCACTACATGAAGCGCACCGTGGAGTGCCCGGTACTGGGCACCATCCCGGTACACCAGTGCGAAGCCCACCAGAAACGGCCCTTTGGAGCCGCCAACCCCCAGCGGGTGCGTCTGTATCGCGCCTGCCGGGCCGGCTGCCCCAACTCGAAACTGGAAGCCAGTGCCAAAGCCCAGCGCATTGACGTGCAACAGCAGGAAAGCGGACCGCGCCCTTACCGTGCCGACGACCAGCTGGCGTACCTCAGGCGCATGGCCCAGGGCAACAGCACCACCCACATCGACCTGCTGGAACGCGAATTAAACAAGCTCGCCACCCAGTACAACCTGCTGCTGTGGCAGCTGCAGTACAAGGAGAACCGCTCATGAACCGCAACAAGCAGAACGACACCGTGAACGAACACATGGCCAAGGCCGGTATGGCCACCAGTACTTTGCAGGCGATGGGACTGACCGTGTTGAACGTCACTGGCATTGGAGAGTGTCCCCGAATTCAGATCATCGCGGGCGCAGCCTGTAACCAACTCAAGCCTGGCTACATTCGAAAGATTACACATGCAGGTCGCCGTATCACCGAGCGCGTGGCTGACGTATCTGGATGCATTGTGACCTGGGAGGAACGTGCGTGACCTACTACATCATAAGCCTGCCGGAGACTCGCCAGGCACAGCAACTGATCTTCTGGGGTATCGGCTACCAGCCGAACAGCACTGATCATGGTAAGGCACTGGTGGTCAATGAAGACCACGTTAACGCCAACCTGGAACGCTATGACAATGGCCGCACCACTCGCGCCATTCTGACCCACATTGTGGAAACCCACACAGGCGACTGGCGCGAGCTGGTCGGCTGGACAACCCCTGCACAGCAGGAAGGAGCCGCTGCATGAACCAACAGGTACAGCAAAATATTCCTCAAAATATTCCCGAAGGCTGCATGCAAGATAGCAAAGGCCGTTGGGTGCCGGTTGAGGCCATCAGCGATATCGATCTGGTGCGTGACCAACTGGTGAAAGAAGTGACCGCCAAGGCTCTGGAACTGCAGCAGGCCATGCGCGATTTCAAGATGAATACCTTGGGTGATGTAGGTGCCTTCATCGATCTTTCGGCCGAAAAGTACGGCGTCAGCCTGGGTGGCAAGAAGGGCAACGTCACCCTGATGAGCTTTGATGGTCGCTACAAGCTGCAGCGTGCCATCCAGGACAGCATCAGCTTTGACGAACGCCTGCAGGCCGCCAAGGAGCTGATCGACCAGTGCATCCACCGCTGGGCCGAAGGCAGCGCCGCCGAGATCCGCGCCCTGGTGGACCACGCCTTCCAGGTCGACAAAGAAGGCAACATCAGCACCGGCCGTATTCTGGGCCTGCGCCGCCTGTCGATCGACGACGAGCAGTGGAAGCAGGCCATGACTGCCATTGCCGACAGTATTCAGGTCACCGGCAGCCAGACCTACATTCGCCTCTATGAGCGGGTGGGGCAGGCTGACCAGTGGCAAGCCATCCCATTGGATCTGGCCAAGCTCTGAGGTGACGCCATGCGAATGACAACCACCGAACAACTGGCGCAGAAAATGGTGTTCGATGCGCGTTTAACCGAACAGCAAGCCCTGGCCGCCATCAACGCCATGAGCAGCACCATCCTGGTTGAAGTGCAGCAGGGCCGAGCGGTCGAACTCAAGGGTTTTGGACTGTTTGAACTGGGACAGCGGGACGACGGCAGCCATGCCGTCCGCTTCCGTCAACACAACGCCGTAAAGGAGGTACTGAACCCATGAGCATGCAACTGCCAGTGACTGAAAACGAAGTCCAGGAACTACTGGCCTGGAGTGAAGAGCATGTGGATGGCGGTACTACTGACCACGAATGCGCCACCTATGAGGAAGGCGTTAACGATGCAGTCCGGTGGATGCTGGGGCTGATCCACTCAAGACCGGATGAGGCCTGATATGGCGATGACCAAAGAGCAGTGGGATCAGGTTGAACAGGAGATGAAAGGTTCCCTGGGCCGCGCAGTACTGTCCCTGGAGGGCCGTGAGTTGATCCTGAAGAAGATGTTCGTCAAGGAGAATCAGCTGGCGATCATCGTTTTCATCGACGGCGAGATCCAGCCCTCATGTGGTTGGCCGAACACGAAGTGCTTCGATGCCTTCACACAGAAGGTATGGCGCAAACGCACCTTGTCAGTCTACAAGCCCAGTGAACAGGCCCGGCTCATCAAAAGCTTCGGCAAGCGCTTGGCACGAAAGACATTTCCGGATTTGGATAAAACACTGGAGTACTGGACGGCGGACTTCAACACCGCCACATCCATGCGCCGGGCATTACAGAAAAACAAGGAGATGCAACTGATCAGCCTCGGCTTCAACACCGATCCCGCATAAGCGAAACCTGCCGGGGCCATATGCCCTGGTTGGTCTGCCGGGCGTGGTAGCCCGGTACTGATGAGCAGCCATAAGGAGAAACACCATGCGCAAACCTGACCAAGTGAACGCCATGACTCAAGCGATGAATAGCGAAGCAGGCCGCCCCTTCACCAAAGCCGAGGTGACCGCCTTTGTCGACGCCTTCTCGGCTCTGATCCAGCGTCAGTTGGAAGAACATGGCCACTTCACCCTGCAAGGTATCGGCAGGTTCAGTATCACCCAACGCAGCGAGCGCGTAGGCCGCAATCCTCTGAACGGCCAAATGATCACCTACCCGGCCTGCAAGCGGGTGAAGTTTGCCGCCTCGAAGATGCTGAGAGACGCCCTGAATGGCTCGTAGGCACGAGCCCAGCGCGAAACCGGTCAATAACCGGTTGGCGGCTTACCGCCTAACCGATTATTGATCAGGTCTACCCGGCGTGGTGGTCGGGTACTGATGAGCAGCCGAGGACAGATATGACCACCGAGACAAAACAGGAACGCCAGCGCCGCCAGGCCCGAGAGCGCAAGCGTAACCAACGCCAGCGTGATCGGGCGCATAAGCAGGCTGTCGGTGCGCATGAATTCAGGTTTGAGATCTACCGTGGTACCTCCGAAGCGTTGGCACGCCTGGTGAAGGTGGGTGGCTTTGAAGAACAAGCAGAAGTGTTGACCCTGCTGATCCACGGTGCTGATGAATTGGCGAAGCGTGACCCGTCACAGTTTAAAAAACTGATCAGCGTGACAGGTTACGCTTGCGCTACCCGGAGCATAGGATGACAGACCCCAAAACTCGCAACAACCGCAAAGCCGCCCTGGCCCAGATTCACATCGCCAAAAAACAGCTGGGCCTGGATGATGACCTCTACCGCCAAATGCTTGTTGATGTGACCGGCAAGCGCAGCTGTTCCGACATGGCGATCGGCGAGCTGTATCAGGTGATCAAGGCGCTGGAGAACGCCGGCTTCAAGCGCCGTGGTAAACCTTCTGGTCAGATTGGTAAAGATTATGCTCGTATTGGTAAAGATGATGCAGCAAGTGGTAAATCTGTGGGAGCGCAGTCCTCTGCGCGAAACAACTACTACAGTCCCAAATCCCAGGGAAAAATCATCGACGTCATGCGCGCCGTCTGGATCGAAATGCACCAGAAGGGCATCGTCCGCGACGGCTCCGAGCTGGCGCTGACCCATTGGGCCAAGCGAGCCAGCGCCAAGCGCAATGGCGGGGTGGGTGTCGACTCCCTGGAGTGGCTGGAACAGGACTGGCGCCTGGCCAGCAAAGTACTTGAAGACCTCAAACAGTGGCGCAAGCGAGCGCTCAAGGAGCAAGCCCGTGGCAACTGAAGAACAGCAGGACCTGCTGGGAGACGACAGCTTCAGCGATGACCTGCTGGAGCACCTGGACGACATCCCCGAAGAGATCAAGCGCAAGTGGCCCAAGGATCTGGCTGCCCTGATCGACATCTTTAACGCTGCCCTGCGCCGCATGGGCAAGGATGAGGATGAGGCCCGCCGGATTGCCCACACTCTGCTGGCTGAACAGGCTCTGTACTGCGGCGGCCGCCACGTCTATATCCCCAAGGGTGACCGCCTGAAGCAAGCGATCCGCGATGTCGAACTCTGGCGGGACTGGCATGATCGCGGTATGGTGCCCGATACGCTGGCAGGGAAGTACAAGATCAGCGTTCAACACGTATACCGGATCATCAACGAACAGCGTGCCATTCACCTGCGGAGGGTACAACCCGAGCTGTTCTGATGTCCCAATCACAGGGAGATCTCATGAGCAGCTTGAAACCCGCACAAGAACCCGCACTCCTTCGAAAGTGGCGAGAATGGCCGGCATGGAACCGCTGGCTCGTAGTCATTCTGGCCGCACTGACCTTGCCCGCACTGCTTACACCTTCGCCCGATCCTGAGCCACTAACACCCGAACAGGTCCGCACCCAGCAGATCCAGCAGCACTTCAGTGGTTGGAATGGTGCTCATGAAGGGCTGGAGCAGCTGGTAAAATCACAGCTGTTGTCCCCTGATAGTTATAAGCACATTAAGACTGAGTATTGGGACAAGAGCGACCACTTGATTGTGAATATGACCTATCAGGCGACCAATGCCTTCGGGGCGGATGTCCAGCACTTTGCGAAAGCTAAAACATCGTTGGATGGAAACGTGCTTGAGCTGATTGAGGCGCGCTAAATGGTGCCGGAACAAATACTTGCTGTAGGCCTTTCTCTGGATCTTGTTTGGGAAGTACTTACTTTCATTTCTCTGTTTTTGGGTAATAAAATTATGAGCTACTGGGCGGCTTGGGTTGGAGCGATAGGGTCTACTTTATCCGGGGTGGGGGCAGCAGCAGCTGCAATTATAGCGTACAAATCTGCTCAAAAATCGGAGCAAGCTACTCGGGAAGCAAACCACATTACGCGCGTGACGTCGTACCGAAATGACTTACTAGATGTCAAAAACAGCCTTGTCTGGCTATTAAGCCAGTTCCAAAGGTTGTCATGTGATCCTCAGTATCCAAGTTTCTATCTTGAAGTCTCACAAAGAGAACTTTTTGAAAGTTACACCAGCCAAGCAATGCAGCATATGAGCTTACTTGACGCAGTTGTTCCGGGTTACAAAGATATATCCTTTGATATTGCCAGGTTGTGGCCCAAGGCAAGAGTAAACCTGTTTCGAAACCCTGATGCGGGTGACCTGATCAGCTTTCCAAACGATGGCCCGGATAGGAAAAAGCTAATCCAGGAAGTTTCTGAGCTGATTGATCGTGTAGAGGGGATGATGTCTGCATAGCTAAACCCACGTTAAACCACCCATATTCAGATCCCCGGCATTCTGTAGGCACAACACCCAAGCCACAGAATCCGGGGATTTTTTATGTCCACACTTCGAGCACCGCGCCTTACCTCATTTGCCGTCATCACCCTGATTCTCACGGCTGCGATCGCCTTGCTGGCACCGCACCTGCTGAGTGTCACCCTCTACAAGCTGTCGCTGGTCACACTGGCCGCCGTGCTGGGGTATTGGATTGATCGGGCGGTATTCCACTACCTGAGACCCCATGAGTTGCTGCAGGAGTCAGACCTGGCCCGGCATCAAGGCGATCGAGTCACAGCCGATGACTGTTCCGCTAATGCCGCAGTCGCCACTATTCGGCGCGCCATCATCATGGCTGCCGTGATCATTGCGATCTCGCTGGGGGCCTGAGATGGGACGCTTCCTGATCCTGCGCTTGTCGCTGCTGATGGTGGGGCTTTGGGCTGCAGCGGTGCATGGTACACCACTGCCTCACGCAGCCAGCCAATACCGCCAGGAACTCACCCGGCAGGCGCGCCAGGTGTGGGGACTGAATGCACCGCTGGCGGTCATGGCCGCGCAGGTACATCAGGAAAGCTACTGGAACCCCCGCGCCATCAGCCCGGCTGGGGCACAGGGGCTGGCACAGTTCATGCCCGCCACCGCCGATTGGATGCCGGATATCGACCGCAGCCTGAGCAACCCACAGCCGTTTAACCCGCGTTGGGCCTTCCGTGCCATGGCGCTTTATGACCACTGGCTGCACAGCCGCCTGAGCGCCCATACCGACTGCGACCGCTGGGCCATGACACTGGCCGCCTATAACGGCGGGTTGGGCTGGGTGTTGCGTGACAAGACGCTGGCGGCAGAGAACGGCCACAGCCGTTGGCTCTGGTGGGGGCATACCGAACGCTTCAATGCCGGGCGCTCTGTCGCCAATTTTCGCGAGAACCGCCACTACCCTCAGCGCATTCTGCTTGAGCTGGCCCCGCGTTACGCCGCAGCCGGTTGGGGTGAGGAGGTCTGTCCATGAAGTTAAGCCCCGTCATTCCTGCAGCATTGATAGCGGTCGCTGGACTTGCCTATGCCGTGGGCTGGCAACGCGGCCAGACATGGGAAGAGGCGATCTGCACCCAAGCCGCTGCCGAACTGCTGGCCGACCAGGAACAGCAGCTGCGCACCGAGTACGAACGCCAGCTGGCCGAAGCACATGACGCGGTGCGCAGCCTGCGGGCCGAGAAGGCCAGCATCACCCAGCGAGCCTCTGAACTTGAGCAGGAGATCGACCGTGTTACCTCACACTACCGTGAACAGCCCCAAGCGTCTGCGCAGCCTTTGCCTGATTGCCGCTTCACTCATGGCTTTGTCGGCCTGTACAACGCCGCCATCACCCCAGCCGTGCAAGTGCCCCGATCTGATCCTGCCACCGGAGCTGATGGAAAAACCGGCACCGCCGCCACTGCTGACCCCCTTGGGCTCAGCCCGCTCCGACAGCCCGACATCCTCCACCACATCACCGGATACGGTGCCCGCTGTCAGGCCATAGAAGCTCAGCTCAGCAGCCTGATTGATTACCTGCAGGCGACACAAGGAACGCGACATGACTGATATCTACGACCGCGCCCAGGCGCGTGAGCTGCAAAACCAGCAGGAGGCCGAAGCCCGCTACCGGGCCAGCCTGACGCCA
Organism: uncultured Marinobacterium sp.; assembly: GCA_963676805.2. Classification (GTDB taxonomy): domain Bacteria; phylum Pseudomonadota; class Gammaproteobacteria; order Pseudomonadales; family Balneatricaceae; genus Marinobacterium. The sequence continues at coordinate 870,045 of CAXXYA010000002.1, forward strand.
GAGCCGGAACAGATGGTAGTCGGCGGCGTGGTGCTCTGCATCGACTGCGACGAACCGGTGCAGCCTGGGCGTCTGAAAGCCAAACCCAATGCCGCCCGCTGCATTGTTTGCCAGGGCCTGTATGAAAAGGAGCATCGTCATGGATGACGCCACCTACACCAACTATGACGCCCTCAAGTTCTGGCTCGATGTCGCCCAGTGGGTGTTCACCATCGGCGTCATGATCTTCGTCTGGATCGACAGGGGCCGTAGTGACAACCGTAATCTGATCAAGAACCTGGCCGACCGTCAGGAAGCGCTGGAGAAGCGGCTGATCAGCGCCGAGGAACACCTCAAACACAGCCCGACCCATGACGATATCGCCAAGCTGCGCGAAGAGTACTCCGGGCTGAACTCCAAGGTGGACCGCATGGCGATCACCCTGGACCGCATTCACGACTACCTGATGAACAACAAGGGGACCTGAAATGGCATACGCACAATTTGAACAGGAAGAACGCCGCCTGGTTGTCCTGCGGCTGTTGTCCGAAGACGCCGACTATCGCACCAACTCCTCCATGCTGGAGCAGGGGCTGGAGCTTTACGGGCTCAACGTCAGCCGCGATCGGCTGCACACGGATCTGGTCTGGCTGGCCGAACAGGACTTGCTCACCGCCGAACAGGTGCAATCCGTCATGGTGGTCAAGCTGACCCAGCGCGGCCTCGATGTCGCCAACGGCCGCGCCCAAGTGCCGGGCGTTAAACGACCGGGGCCGGGTGCCTGATATGGCTCTGCATAACCAGCACGTTTACCTGCGCTACCGCTGGCAAGGCTGGGTAGCTGAACAGCAAGGCCGCGTGATGCGTGCCTTTATCATGCGCGACTTCGCCCGGCAGGAACGGGCTGCACAGGAGCAACATCATGGCGCGTAAATCCTCCATCGACCTGCTGCCTGCCGAGATCCGCGACGCCCTGCACGCGCTGCTGCGCGACCCCGCCATCAGCCAGCTGGAAGCGACCCAGAAGGTCAACGCCCTGCTGGAAGCGGAAGGCCACGACGAGCGCGTCAGTAAGTCATCGGTCAACCGCTACAGCCAGCGGATGGATGCCATCGGCGAGAAGATGCGCCAGTCGCGCCAGATCGCCGATATGTGGATCGGCAAGCTGGGCAACCAGCCGCAGGGGCAGGTGGGCAAGTTGCTCAACGAATTCACGCGCACGATGGCGTTTGAAACGGCCCTGCACATGAGTGAAGACGACGAGCCGATCCCGCCCAAGCTTCTGAAGGAGCTGTCCTTGGCGATCAAGCACCTGGAGGAGGCCTCCAGCGTGAATGAGAAGCGAGAGCGAGAGATTGAAAACCGTGCCCGTGAAAAGGCTCTGCGTGACGCGGCCGAGCGGGTTGATTCAGCGGCCCAGGAACGAGGCTTGTCTGCAGATGATGCCAAATTCTGGCGCGAAAAAGTGCTGATGGGGATGTGATGATGGGGATGCCCGCACCTCTGCCCGATACTGAACGTGTCATTGAATGGGATGAACTGCCCGAAAGAGCACGCCAGATCCCGGCCAATTTCAACCCGCTCGCCGATGGTGTGCTGATGTTGCATCAAAGCCGCTGGATACAGATGCAGCAGGATCTGGACATCGCTGTCTGCGAGAAGGGGCGACGTACTGGTATTACATTCGCTCAGGCATTGACTGACACCATTACGGCAGCGTCTGCAAAAGAGGCCGGTGGTGCCGATATCTGGTATATGGCGGACACCCGCGAGAAAGGGCTGGAATTCATAGGCTACTGCGGCAAGTTCGCGCAGATCGTTGCGCATGGTCAGGCCACCAGAATCGAGCAACACATTTTCGTTGATCAGCTGCAGGATGGGACCAGCCGCAATATACAAGCCTTCCGGGTCCGGTTTGCCAGTGGCTTTCGAATCACCGCATTGTCGTCCCGGCCAGAGAATATCCACGGCCTGCAGGGTTACGTAAATATCGATGAGGCTGCGCTGCACAAGAATGTTTCCCATGTGCTGGAATCAGCCACTGCCCTACTGATTTGGGGTGGCCGAATCCGGGTATGGTCTACCCACCGTGGCAAGAAGAACGCGTTTAATCAGCTTGTAACCGATGTTCAGGCGGGGCGCTATGGTAAGCGTGCCAACGTGATACGTATCACTTTCGATGATGCCGTGGCCAACGGGCTATACGAGCGTGTTTGTTTCATGAATGGGCGTGACGCAACACTGGAAGGGAAGCGTACCTGGTACGAAGCAATCCGCTCAGCCTATGGCCCCCGCAAAGCGGCCATGCGCGAAGAGCTGGATGTCATTCCCCGAGATGGTGACGGGTCAGCGATCCCGTCCGTATGGATTGAGCGTGCGATGCCTGAGATCCGGCCCGTCTTGCGTATCGTGTTTGATGACGACTTCCCACGCCGCTCTGAGCATGAGCGCGAAGTCTGGTGTGCCACTTGGATAGCCAAGAGCCTGCTGCCGCTGATTGAGGATGTGTCAGTGCGCTTTAACAAGCGTTGGGCCATCGGTATGGACTTCGCTCGTCATCGCCACTTCTCCGTCATCACGCCTGCACATATCGACCAGGAGTTGCGGCGCGAGGTGCCGTTCCTGATCGAACTGGCGAACGCACCGACCCGTCAACAGGAACAGATCCTCTGGGCGTTGCTTGATGGCCTCAAGAACTGGACCTTCGCCGGTGATGCCAGTGGCCCAGGGCAAACGCTGATGGAGTACACCGGTGACCGCTATGGTCGTGCTGAATTGAACCCCGACACCGACCAGTACAGTGGCGGTCCGGTTCATGAAATCACGCTGTCCCGTCCCTGGTACGGAGAGTGGATGGGTAAGTACATCTCACTGTTTGAAGATGGCTTTATCACCCTGCCACGGGACGTTTCCCTGGAAGACGACCACCGCGCTGTCGAGTTTGTCGATGGTATCCCGATGGTGCCAAAAATTGAGCGAAAAGACCTCAAGGATGCAGAACTCATTCGACATGGTGACGGCGCGATCGCCGGAGCGCTGATGAACTTTGCCGCGCTGAATCCCATTGATGACTGGATCAGTGAGTTTACAGCGCTTCCCGGTAAAGGCGGCCTCTACGGCACCGCCGACGATGACGACGACCTCCCCAGTTATGATTCAGGAGCCTGGTAATGGCGACCCGTAAAAGCACAATCCTCGATATCAACGGCCAGCCGTTTGATCTGCCAGACCTGGAAGCGCCGCAAACCGAAGCGGACTCAAAGCTGGCCCAGTTGCATCGTCACTTTGGCGATCACCCGTCCAGTGGTCTGACGCCTGCCAAACTGGCCACCATCATGCTGGCCGCAGAGCAGGGCGATCTGATCCGCCAGTGTGAACTGGCCGAAGACATGGAAGAGAAAGACGCCCACGTCCAGAGCGAACTGGGCAAGCGCCGGCTAGCTATGCAGGGCGTCGACTGGAACATCGTGCCACCACCCAACGCCAGGGCCGCCGAAAAGCGTGATGCCGAAATGATTGAAGAGCTGCTGCGTTCCGCCACCTGGCTTGACGATGCGATCTTCGATAGTGGCGATGCCATCCTCAAGAGCTTTGCCAACCAGGAGCTGCGCTGGGAATACGCCGAGAACACCCACTACATCACCGATACCGAGTGGCGCGATCCGAGCTGGTTCCAAACACACCCGCACAACCGCAACCAGCTGCGTCTGCGTGACGGTAGCTATGAAGGGGCAGAGCTGCGGCCCTTTGGCTGGATCAGCCATCAGGCCAAAGCCAAGTCCGGTTACCTGTCGCGCCGGGGCTTGGTGCGAGTTTTGGCATGGCCCTTCCTGTTCAAAAACTACTCCGTGCGCGATCTGGCCGAGTTCCTGGAGATCTACGGCTTGCCGTTGCGCCTGGGCAAATACCCGGAGGGAGCCAGCGAGCGCGAGAAGCTGACGTTGCTGCGGGCAGTGATGAGCATCGGACACAACGCCGGCGGCATCATCCCGCGTGGCATGGATATAGAGTTTGAGAAAGCCGCCGATGGGGCCAGCGATCCCTTCATGGCCATGATTAACTGGTGTGAGAAAAGCCAGTCCAAAGCGATCCTGGGCGGCACACTCACCAGCCAGGCTGACGGCAAGACCAGCACCAACGCCCTGGGCAACGTCCATAACGAAGTCCGCCAGGAGATACGTGACGCCGACCTCAAGGCGCTGGCCAACACTTTTACCCGCGACATCGTCTACCCGCTGTATGTGCTCAACGGCAAGAGCTATCAAAGCCCGCGCCGTATTCCGCGCTTCGAGTTCGACCTGAACGAGGCCGAAGATCTGGCCCAGTTCACCCAGCCGCTTAAAAGTCTGGTGGAGTTGGGCGTGCAGATCCCCACCAGCTGGGTGTATGAGAAGACGCGTATTCCACAGCCCACTGGAAGTGAGCCGGTGCTGAGTCTGCAGCAGGCACAGCCGGCCATGACTGAGCAGGCACAGCTGGCCGCCTTGAAAGCACAGGATCAGACGGAGGACGTGGTCAACCAGTACGTCGACCAGCTGCAGCAGGCAACCGAGCAGCCCATGACAAACCTGATCGACCAGATCCGCACCCTGGTTGACACGGCCGACAGCCTGGAAGCCATCCAGCAGGGGCTACTGGCGCTGGATCTGAATACCGATCAGTTGGCTGATGCGATGACTGAGGCGCTGCAGGCTGCCGCATTGGCGGGCCGCTATGAGTTGCTGCAGGAGGCTGAGTAAATGTCCCGTTACGGTAGCCTGCCATTCAAGGAAGCCATCGATTACTTCAATCAGAAGGCACCGCTGCCCACCACGGGCTGGCGGGATGTCTATGGCCCTCAGCATGACCATGCCTTCATGGTGGCCGGTGCCAATAAGGTCGCCATCGTTGAGGCCTTTTCCAGTGCTCTCCAGGCCGCGATCGCCAACGGTGAGACCCTGGCCGACTTTCGCAAACGCTTTGACGAGATCGTCACCAAGCATGGCTGGGACTATAAAGGCAGCCGTGGCTGGCGCAGTCGCCTGATCTATGAGACCAACATCCGCCAGGCCTACAACGCTGGCCGCGAAGCGCAGATGGCGGACTCCCAGTTCCAGGAACGCTTCCCCTACATGGAGTACCGCCACTCCGGTGCCGAGAATTACCGGCCGCAGCACAAAGCCTGGGACCGTATGGTGCTGCTGGCCAATGACCCCTGGTGGAATGTACATAGCCCAAGCAACGGCTACGGCTGCAAGTGCAAGAAGTTCCCGCGCTCACGCCGTTGGATGAAGCGTAACGGCCGCAATGCGCCCGATATAGCCCCATCGGATGAGTATCGAGATTTCATCGACGAGCGTACTGGTGAGGTCAAGCAGATCCCCTTGGGCATCGATCCGGGGTTTGAGCATCGCCCTGGTCAGAGCTGGCTGCGCAGCCTGACGCATCAGCAACAAACAGACCTGACACCCAAGGTCGACCCCATCCCGATCGGCCCGGTCGCCAAGCCGGAATTGCTAGCCCCTACGCCGGTCAGTTCAACGGCCGTGCTGGAAGATGGCTTGCCGGATGAACAATACGTGCAGGCATTCCTGGATGAGTTCGGCGGTGAAGAACAGATATTCATGGACATAGTCGGCGAGCCGATCGCCATCAACGATTACCTGTTCCGTGATGCGGATGGCAACTTCAAGGTCAGCAAGGACAAGATCCGCCACCGCTATATGCGGCTGTTGGCTCGCAGCCTGATCCAGCCGGATGAAGTCTGGGCGTTGCTGGAACCGGACTTCAAAACACCAGGTAAATACCGCGTTAAACGGCGTTATATCAAACGCTGGGTGCTGGAAGAAAACGGCCAGCAAGTACATGGCTTCAGTGCCTTTGAATACGGGCAGGGCGCATGGACCGGCAGCACAGTATTCACGCCGCACCGCAAACGGGGCAAGGAACGCATCCCGGAGAAGATCAAATATCTGGAAGACCAACGCGAAGGCGTGCTGCTGTATCGCAGAGCAGAAGAGTAAGTGGTGTGCAGCGCAGTCGCTCCGCCACCTGCACCACCGACCAGGTCATTGGATAGCCCTCGGAGGCCTTCCCCAGTCTGGTTCCACACCACCATCTAACTATAGGACATCAGTATGGCCGGAGCCAACATCCAGATCGACTACGACGACGCCCAGGTGCAGGACGTACTCAGCCGCCTGCTGGAGGTCACCGAAAACACCGAACCGGTGATGATGGAGATCGCCGAATACCTGCACGAGCGTACCCGCGACCACTTCGACAATGAGACCGCCCCGGATGGTACCCCTTGGGCACCGCTGGCCGAGAGCACCAAAAAGCGTAAGGCCGAGCTGGGCGTGCCGGTCGATAAGATCCTTCACGGCCAGAGCCTGCACCTGCGCGACACCATCTTCCCGTTCTGGTCCAAGAATGAAGCAGGGGTCAGTACCGGGCCAGGTACTGAGTCCTATGCGGCCGCCCAGCAGTGGGGCACCGAGGGCATGACCATTCAGGTGCCTGCCCACCAGCGCCGAGTGACCCATGCCTTTGGTCGGGAGTTGCCGTTCCCGGTTTGGGCGAATTTCGATGCGTTCAGCTTCATTGGCAACCTGCCAGCCAGATCCTTCCTGGGCATCGGTGAGGAGGACCAGCGTGAGATCCTGGACATTCTGGAAGAGGAAGTCCTGTCAGTGCTCTGACCGCCTCAGAGCCGTTCTAAGGCGTGTTTAGCCTGAGGGGTGTAACGGGTTGGGCGAAGAGGGGTTAAACGATTGTGGGGGAGATTAAACAGGGTTTTTGATGTGTCTGGCAACAAGGATAGTGTTGTCTTATAGTGCCACTGATATTCTTGATTCAATCTGCGAAGGAATGCCAATGCTTCACCCTCACGATCGCTGGATCCAGTTTAATAGCCTCTCAATCCAGTCCAAGCCCGAGCATGCCCCAGTCATTACGCTGGACTCTATAATCGGTGTGCTTGAGCGGGCCGTTCAGGATGAATCTGCTATCTATATGATGGATAACGGTGATGCTTCCATTCGGATTGCTGAAATCAGAGTTGCTCCTGACCGAAGTCATATCCAGCTGCTTTTCCAATATGCTAACAAGATCGCAACAGATCCGGTTTTTATGCATTTTGAACGGCACCTGTTACGTACTGTACACAAGTTGGAGGGGGAAGGTGTTGCTGTTTCAGGGCATGCAGTTATCGGTTGCCATGCAGCAGCAGATGGCACTTACCCTTTTCTAGTTGAAGAAGTCCCAGGGATAGGGCGTACAAATGTTCAAAAATTTTTGCGCAAACTGTTCAAAACAATCACCGAAGGAATGTTCATCTTCAGGGATGAAGCTGAAAATGGCCGAGAGAAAACATACCGACCGTTTGCCGAGGTTCTGGGTGATCCTTCTGCTTCCTTTGAAGAGGATCTTCGCGGTGGGACGATGGATCGTATCGAGTTGGTTAAATTCACTCAGATTGGACATGGGGAATTTGATGAGCCTGGCCACTTCGTGGAAGAGCAGCATGTTGTAAAAGTTCGTGTGCTCGAAGGTCGCCTATTAGGTGCCCCTTTGGCTAATTTGAGAAGTAGAGCCAGGCGCGCAGGCTTTGCTGAGATGAAAATCCGATATACTAAATCAGAAGGAAAACGTAGAACTGCTATCATGGGTACTGATTCTGAGGATTTGGAATCAGCGGCAGTTGTGAGGACGGAAATGGTACAGTCCGCTAACCCGCTACCTCAATGCTCGGAGCATATAGAAACTAGTTTTGCGGATCACATTGCGAGCTATTTATGATCATTCCAGGTGCTCGTCAGCTGTTTACACCGTTGAATTATCTTCGAATTCGACGGAAAACAGTAAAGCCTTGGTATGACTGGTACATACCAGGCGGCTTAACAGTTGTTACGGTTGCCTTGATATGCCTTGCAGGCATAGAACTAAATGTATTCGGAAAGGGTGGCCTCATACAGCAGATAACAGAGCTGCTGAAGATGTTGATCGGGTTTTACATTGCGGCTTTGGCGGCGGTATCTACCTTTCCGTCAGCTGTTCTAGATCAAGCGCTACAAGGCGAACCAACTACTTTGAAAGTTACAAGGCGGGGGTGTGATCTTAGCATTCCGCTGTCAAGGCGAAGGTTCCTGAGCTACCTTTTTGGCTACCTTGCGTTTCTGAGTCTTGCTTTGTTCATCGTTGGTACTATATCGATGATGTCGGCAGGCTCGGTCAAAGGCTTGGTGCCAACCGCCCTTGCTGTGTGGGTCAAGGCCTTTGCGTTAGCTCTGTACCTATTTTGGGTTTTCAACCTCTTAATTGGCACGTTGCTAGGGCTTCACTACCTATCTGATCGCATTCATAGACCGCTTGATGGCAATGTGGCAACACATTCGTCTGAAAGAGGGTCATCGTCCCAGCAACGTGGCGATTAATTCTTGGTAAACCTCTCAAACCCACGTTAAACCACTCCCCCTGATCATGCCGCCATCATGGCGGTATGACTACATTCAACCACCCCCACATCGCAGTTCTCTCCAGCCAGCCAGGCGACCACCCGGTTGCGGTCATGGCGCTGGACCTGTCCGCCGACTCCGACGGCTGGCAGCAGCTGCTGCCGGCCGGTCATTTCAAGGCTGTTGATGGTCGCCCGACCGAAGTGCCGGGTGGTCACTGGTTCCTGGATGAAACCATCGCCCGTCGACTGATCGAGCGTGCCGAAGCGGCCGCCAACGACCTGGTCATCGACTACGAACACCAAACTCTCAACAGCGAACAGAACGGCCAGCCGGCCCCAGCGGCCGGCTGGTTCAAGGATGTCCAGTGGCGCGAGTCCGGTCTCTGGATTCGTCCGCGCTGGACCGATCGCGCCCGCGAGTTCATCCAGAACGGCGAATACCGCTACCTCTCTGCCGTTTTTCCTTACGACAAAACCACTGGTGAGCCGCTGTCCCTGCACAGCGCTGGCCTGGTCAATCGCCCTGGTATCGATGGCCTGCAGGCGGTCGCTGCCCTGAATGCTCGAACCCCCAACCGACAGGAGACCGTCATGAACGAAGCCATGCGCAAGCTGCTGGCCCGTCTCGGCATCACCTTGGCTAATGATGCCGATCCGACCGATGAACAGTGCCAAGCGGCGGCTGCCGCTCTGAAGGCACTGACTGATAAAGCCGATCAGGCCAAGCAGCTGGAGACCGAACTGGCCACGCTCAAGGCCAAACCGCCCCAGGAAGGAGTCGATCTTTCCAAGTATGTCCCCGTGGCCACCTACAACGCCCTGGTTACTGAACACGCTGCCTTGAAAGCAGGTACTGAAACCGAAAGCGCTGAGCGCCTGATCGCTGATGCGCGCCAGGAAGGTCGAGTGCTGGCAGCGGAAGAGGATTACCTCAACCAGTTCGCCAAGCAACAGGGCGTAGCCGCCCTCAAGGCACTGATCTCTGCCCGTCCGGCAGTGGCCGCACTGAAAGGGCAGCAGACTACCGAGCAGGACACCACAAACAACCAGGGCAAGGATCAGGCCGACGATCTCACGGCTGAGGATCTGGCGGTTCTCAAGGCTACAGGCCAGAGCCGCGAGGAGTTCATTCAATCCAAACAGGAGCTGAACTGACATGGGTGCAATTGCAGAGCGTGACGGCCGCAAGCGTGGCTACCCGATGAAGGCGGGCGTATCCCTGGCAGCCAATGTGCCGGCCGTACTGGACGGCGGCTATCTGACCGACGTTACCGATGGCTCAGGCGCTGCCATCAGTGCCGGTGTGACCACCTTCGAGGTGGACAACAGCACCGGTGTCAGTGGCGAGCTGATGGGTGAGGTCGTAGCCGGCGAGCATAAGTTTGCCAACAACGGTGACATCACCGTGGCCAATGCGGGCGATACCGCTTACTTCGTCGATGATTCGACTGTATCCAGCGATTCCGCCACCAGCAGCCGTAACGCCGCCGGCGCTATCACCCAGGTGGATGGTGACGGCGTTTGGGTCGCCCTCGGCGTTTAACCCGGCGTTAAAACCGAACAGCTCTAACAGGAGAGATTGATGGATATTTCACAGAACGCACTGCGGGCGTTGTATACGGCGGTTAACTCCGCGTTTCGTAAGGGGCGCCAGACCTATCAGCCTACTTGGGAGCGAGTAGCAACACTGGTGAACTCCACCACGGCCCAGGAAAACTATGAGTGGCTGGGTGAGTTCACCCGATTGCGTAAATGGATCGGCGACCGCCAGGTCAACCGCATGAAGATGTACGACTACTCGATTAAGAACGAGAAGTTCGAGGGTACTGAAGGTATTCCGGCTGAGCGGATCGAGGACGATAACTATGGCGTGCTGATGCCCAAGTTTGAGGATATGGGCTATGCCGCAGCTACACACCCGGATGAACTGGTGTATGGGCTTATGGCTCTGGGTTTCTCCACACCGTGCTATGACGGCCAGTATTTCTTTGACACGGACCACTTGGGCTTTGACAAGGATGGCAAAGAAATCAGCGTCAGTAATACGCAGGCCGGAGCTGGTAATGCTTGGTTCCTGCTGGACACTCGCCGCCCACTCAAGCCGCTGATCTTCCAACGTCGTCGTGACTACCGTCTGCAGGCTAAAACTGATGCTGGCACATCCGATCGTGTCTTCATGACAGACGAATATCTGTATGGCGTAGATGCCCGCGTTAATGCCGGCTTTGGCTTTTGGCAGCAGGCGTTCGGTTCCAAAGCGGATCTGAACGACGCCAACTTTGACGCGGCCATGGCAGCCATGGGGGCCTTCAAATCTGACAAGGGGCGTCCGTTGGGCATTATGCCGGACCTGCTGGTTGTTGGTCCGTCCAATCGCTCTGCTGCGAAGAGAGTTGTTGAAGTGCAGCAGAAGGATGGCGGCGACAACCCGAATTACAAAGCCGTGGAAGTTCTGGTCGTGCCCTGGCTCGACTGAGTCGCCTGAATTCTTCGCGGGCCAGCCCGGCCCGCTCTCTGAATAACGCGAGAGGACATATGAAATGCCAATTCGTATCAGCTCTGCAATCAATGGTTTCCGTCGTGCAGGCGTGGCTCACCCGAGTACGCCGACTGTTTACGCGGATGATTTTTTCTCAGCCGAACAAATCAAGCAGCTCAAGGCCGAACCGCGCCTGGCTGTGGAGTTTGGTGACTTTGAAACAGCCGATCCGGCAGATCCGGGTGCTGGTCAGGAGGGTGCCGTGGAGCCGGATAGTGTTTCTGACGACGTGAGCGATGCCGATCCGGATAACGTGGTTGAGCCGGATCTTGCTCAGGCGTCCCAGGACGAAATGGACGATGGTGCCGGTCAGGATGGGACTGAGGAGCCGGAAGCTAACGCGGATGGCCAGGTTGAAGGCCATATCGATGGCGTGGTCGAGCCGGACGGCACTCAGAAGTCCCTGGAAGAGATGGAAGAGGACGAAGTCCGCCTGATCGGCAAGGATCTGGGAATTCGCAGCTACCACAACATGGGACTGGACAAGCTGATCGAGAAGATCCGCGAAGAAAAGGTCCAGGTTCCGGCGGAAGGCGAGGCCTAAGCCATGTACGCCACCCGTCAGGACATGATCAGCCGTTTTGGTGAAGAGGAGATCCGCCTCCTCACCGATCGGGACGACAGTGCCGGGGCCATCGTTGATGTTGTACTCGACCAGGTGCTGGCCGATGCCAGTGCCGAGATCGATGGCTACATCGGTGGCCGTTACCGCCTGCCGCTGGTCACCGTGCCCGATGTACTGGTGCGTCTCTGTTGCGATATGGCGCGTTACCTCCTCAACGATGAGCGAGCCCCCGAGCAGCTGCAGAAGCGCTACGAAGCGGCCACCAGGTTCCTGACCAAGCTGGGCACCGGCGAACTGAGTCTGGGCGTGCTCGATGCCAGCGATACCGGCCCGAGTAGCAACACCGCCGAGATCCAATCAGCCGGCAGTGTCTTTGCTAGGAACAGCAGCAAGGGGTTCATCTAATGCTGACGCTCACCGATGACTATCTGGCCGTCGAACCCCACCTGGTTCAACTTCTGGAACAGGTTGAGGGCATCCGCAAAGTCTACCGCAGCGCCGATCTGGCCGAGATGCAGGAGCGCAGCCAGATCACCCCGGCGGTGCATGTGATCTACCGAGGCGATCGGATACCGCTGCAGGCCCAGGGCGGAGCCGTTGGCCACGTCACCCAGACATGGATGGTCGTCCTGGTCATCAACCTGCGTCAGAAGGAACAAGCCGGTGAGCTGCTAGCCCGGCTGGTCAAAAACCTGTCAGGCGTTGTGACTCCATTAGGACCCATCAACCGCGTTAACGCGCCACAGCCCAGCTTCCGACCGGGCTTTGGCTACTACCCACTGGCATTTGAAATCAAATTCCGAACCCAAGGAGCACGATAATGAGCGGACTTCTACTTGCTGGCGATGTGTACATCGACCGTTTGACTGATACCGGCGTATCCACTGGCCTGATTGGGCCGATCAACGTCACCAAGCTGGCTCTGAACAGCCCGTCCGAGAAGGTGCAGCGCCCGTCTAAGCGTAAGAACACCTACGGTCAGACACTGGACTCCGTGACGCTTCCGCAGCCGACAACCATCTCCCTGGCATTCGATGACCAGCCGGCCGACCTGCTGGCACTGGCAATGCTGGGTGACACCGAAGCGATCAACCAGAGCGGTGGCACGGTGACGCTGTCGGATATCACCCTGCCGGCCGACAACAAATGGCTCAAACTGCCTCATGGCAACTTGGCTGCAGAAGGGCTGGAGCTGTTCGAAAGTGACGGCACGACGCCAATCGCTGGCGCTGCCTTCGAAATCAATTATGCCCTGGGCATGATCCGCACCACCCCCGGCGGGGCGAAAGACTCCGATACCCAATCGGCAGCCAAGATCACCTACACCTACAACGCCATCAGTGGCACTCGGATCAATGCCGGTACTCGCTCCAAAATTGATATGAAGATCTACCTGGATGGCAAAAACCTGGCCACGGGCAAGCCGTGCAAGTTGGAAGTGCCCAAGTCGGCTGTGGCTCCGACCGAAGCGGTGGACCTGTTCGCCAGCGAGTTCGTCAGTACCACACTTGAGGGCGATGTGATCCTGCGTGACGGCGAGAAGGCCCCGTACTACTTCGATGAAGAAGACGCCTGACCCAACCCACCCGGAGGGCACCCGCCCTCCGGTCCTGTTTAACCTCCATTAATCCACACCGGGTGCCGCCATGAGTGCCAAAGATCTCGCACTAAACCTCCTCATCAAAGCCAAGGACATGGCCAGCGGTGTGGTGCGCAACTTCAAGGAGGAGGTGGATGACTCCGGCCGGGCGGCCGAGGAGTTGGATCGCTCGCTTGACCAGGCAGAAGAAGGCATCGAAGAGCTTGAAGCTGCCACGAGTGAAGCCAGCAGGAGGACTGGCCATTTCGTCAACCAGTTGACCGAAGCGGACAAAGCCGCCGGGCGTTACTACGACAGCGCCGGTCGCATGCACGATGCCAATGGCAAGTTCGTCAAAGGTGCTAAACGCGCCAGGACCGAGACAGATAAGCTTGGCGATGAACTGGACTCTGCTGGCCGCAAGGCGGATGGCCTCTCCGGCCGTGTCGGTGTTCTGATCGGCCGCCTCAAGGGCCTTGTGGCGGCTACTGCGATCGGTGCCGGGCTGAAGTGGTTCTTTGAACAGTCCATCACCAGCGCCGCTCGCTTTGAGCGCCAGATGAACCGCGTCGAAGCGGTCACCAATGCCACGGCTGATGAGATGGCCGTACTGGAGCAGGCCGCTGAGGAAGCGGGCAGCACCACGGAATACAGTGCCGTCCAGGCGGCTGAGGGATTGGAGATCCTCGGCCGTGCCGGTTTTAACGCCCGTCAGTCTGTCGAGCTGCTGCCATCAGTGCTGGCCGTAGCGGCTGCCGAAGGTGTTGATCTGGCCGAAGCGGCCGGGATGATCTCTGACACCCTTGCCGTCATGCAACTGGAAGTCGGCAAAGGTGCCAAGGTCGCAGACATTCTGGCGGCGGGTTCTTCCCTGGCCAACACCAGCATGACGGATCTGGGCCTGGCCATCAGTTATGCCGGTCAGTACGCCAAGCCGGCCAACATCGACCTGGAGCAGCTGGTCGCCATCCTCGACGTGTTGGCCAAGAACAGCCTGCGCGGTGAGCGTGGTGGTACCGGTCTGCGTGCCATCCTGGGCCAGCTGTCGGATCCAGCCAGCAAAGCCTCCCAGGCGATCAAGCGCCTCAACCTGCCGACCGATGACTTCATCGGCCTGATCGAAGGCCTGAAGCAAAAAGGGCCGGAAGCCACTGAGGCTATCAACGCTTTTGGCATCGAAGCCGGCCCTGCCTTGCGCGCCCTGATCGCTTCGGGAGCAGAGGGTATCGGCGAATATGAACGCAAGCTGCGTGATGTGGATGGTGCTGCCAAGAAGATGGCCGATACGGCCACTGATGACTTGCCAGGTGGCATCAAGCAAGCTGAGTCTGCCTGGAACGGCTTGATTAAAACCTTTAGTAAACCTTTGCTGAAACCGCTGACTGAACTGGCGCGTGACCTCGCTGCCAAGTTCGGTGAAATGAAGGATGACGGCAACCTCGAAGTGTGGGGTGAGATAACCGCCGGTGCTTTGAACAAAACCGCAGGCGGTTTAAGGATCATCTACAACACGGCCACCTTCGCGACCAAGGCGATTGGAGTCTTCGCGGGGCAGATCGTTTCCTGGGTGGCTGATGCTGAGCTTCAGGTTGCTAAGCTGATGAACCGCTTATATTTGGTAAGTGATGAGACTGTATCAAGTCTCGAAGTTCAAGCTGGTGCTGCTAAGGCTGTGCTTAAGGCGTTGGTTGATGAGGCTGAGCAAGACCTCAAAGACATGGGGGCCGGTTGGGATCTGCTCTCAGGTAAGGTCAAGCTTGGTATGCGTGAAGCTGGCAAAGCCGCCGACGAAAGCGGCAAACAGGCCGAACAGGCCGCACAGGTTGCCAATGATGCCGCCTTGACCGCTGAAGAAGCGGCCAAGAAACAAGCTCAGGCCCACCAGGAAGCGGCAGAAGCCGCTGCCAAGGTGGCACAGGCACAGAAAGATGCCTGGGACACCCTAGGCCATGACATCAACGAAGTCACCGGTGCCCTGACCGACAGCGGCAGCGCGGCTGTGAATGCATTTGAAACTGTTGCGACCTCCGGCAAGGCCAGCGCAGACCAGATCGATCTGGCCTTTGCGTCGGCATTGGCACAGGCCAAGACAAAAGCGGACGTAAAGGCGCTGACCGATCTGGTATGGCAGCTAGGGGTCGACGGGAAGGTCGCTGGCGAGCAGGTTGCGACGGGCTTTCTGTTAGCTGAAAAGCGTGTTGAACAGCTCTCAAATACAGTATCGACCGCCCTGGATCGCGCGTTGCAGTCTCTTGATGTCGATATTGTCAAAATCAAAACGGGCTTCTCTGAGCTGGGGCGAGACGCCCTGGACAATTTTGGTTCTGTGCAAGATCAGCTGATAGCAACAGGTACAAAGGGTAAAGAAGCCGCCCAGATCACCAGAGACGCATTCGAGAGCGCTCTATCCAAAATCAGCACCACCAAGGGCCTCGATGAGCTGAAAGCCAAGTTGCTTCAGGCGGCCAAGGAAGGCCTCATCGGCTGGGATGATTATCGTAAGGGCCTGGAAGCCATTGAAACCAAGTATGCCGATCTGGAGAAGGCCGCTGAGTCCAGCATCTTCGGGCAGAAATCAGCCCTGAAAGGGCTGGCGGGTGAGGCTAGAAAAGCCGCTGGTGCTATGTCTGGTATCGCCTCCAGCACACAATCCCAGACTGCTGCTACCAACGAGAATACAAAGGCCACAACAGAAAACGCCTATCGCAAATGGGCCAATGCCCGTGCAACTGAGGCGAGCACGGATGCGACCCAGGAGAATGCCGAGGCAGTTGGCGTGCTCACTCAGGAGATGCGTGCAGGAGGAAAAACCCAGGCTGAATGGCAAGCCATGGGAGAACGCATGGGTGAGCGCTTCCGCGAGATCGCTCTCCAGACCCGCGACATCCTGAATAGCTCTAAAGAGGGCACTTTGGGCTATATCGCCTCAATGCGCCAAGCCGATGAATATCTGGGCCGAGCGGGGCGTAGCGCCATTGCCGCATGGGAAAAGCAGGTCAAAAAAATTGAGGCGGTAGAGGCCGCGTTGGAGCGTGGCAGCCGTGTATCCGAATCGATGCTCGCCGGACTGGATCTGATCGACCAGCAGCGCTTGGATAATGTCCGTAGCGCCATCAAGCGCACCAACGATGAAGCCGAACGGCTGGGCAACCAGCGTATGGACCCGCTCAAGCGTGGCCTGGCCGATGCTCGACATGAGTCTGACCGCCTGCGTGAGAGCCTGGAAGGTACTGTATCCAGTCTTGAGGAAGAGTTGGCCAACCTGCGTGGCGAAACCCTAAAAGCCGAGCAGATCGCCCAGGAGCGCAAAATGCTCAAGCTGCGTGAGCAGTACGAAGACGCCCGCAGCAGCGGAGATCGTGATGCCATCAATGCCGCTCAACGTGCCCTGAACCTGCAGCAGCAAATCAACCAGGAAAAGCTCAAGCAAGTCGAGGCCAAGCAGGCAGCGCCTGATGCGCAAACTGCAGCAGTCCCATCATCTCGCGCGTCCGCCCCTCAGCCTGCTGGCAATGTTGTTCGGCTGCAGCTGGACTTGGGTGCCGGTCGGCCTGTTGAGGGTCAGTACAGCGAAACAGATGCCAGCCGCTTGCTGCAGCAGCTTCGCGATAAAGGAGCCGTCACCCGATGATCATCCTTGCAGGCATCACGCTCCCCGATCACCTGGTCTGGCTCGACGAGTTCGACTGGCTCCCGGTCGCCAACTCATCCGAACGCAGTCTGACAGGCAAACTCCTGGTTGAAGAGGCTCCCCTGATCAAGGGCCGCCCCATCACGCTGGAAGGCGACTGGGCCACCCGTGACGTGGTTGAGCAGCTCTACACATTGGCCAGCCAGCCCAGCCAGGTCCACTCGCTGAATATCGACGGCCGCGTCTTCACCGTTATGTTCCGCCGAAATGAACAGCCGGTCTCAGCAGTGCCAATTAAGCCGTCAGCCGACCCAGTCTCTAACGATTATTACCTGTTAACCCTCCGTTTAATCGAGGTTTGATCATGACGATCTTGAGTACCGATATTAAGTTGATGGCCTCCGAACGCCTCACAGACAACAGCGACGGCGGCGGCCAGATGAGCGCCGTCGAGATCCAAGACGGCGTGGTCAACAACCTGTTCCCGGATATCAGCCGCTTGGACCGCACCTACGGTCGCGTAGCCCTGCGCAAATTGTATGTGGCAGTACGCACTGCAAACCGCGACATCTACTACGGCAGCCACGCGATCATCACCGACGCACCCGATGACCCGAACGTCTCTGTGTTGATGTTCACCACCGGCAGCTACACCGACGAGCGCACCCAGGCCCGCGACCGCATCGAGAGCTACGTCGTCAAGGGTCCGACCACCCGCTACACGCTCTATGGCGACCAGCTTAAGGACCAGCGTACCCTGCGCCTGTTTGCGATGGTCGAAGCCGAGCTGCCGAAGATTGGTGATGTTTACCTGCTTGCCGAAGAAGACGAAGACGGCAACGTTGTGGGCGATGAGCAATACGTCCGCATCACCAAAACCGACGGCGAAGTGCAGACGTTTGAAGACGAGAAGGGCACCTACCAGCGCCGCGTTATCACGCTGAGCATCAGCGATGCCCTGCGCCGAACCTACCCCGGCGCGGCGGGTGCCTTGCGTGTTGTAACGGCCACAAGTTCGCCGACACGGTTCCGCGAAACGACAGTCGCCGATGCCTCGCGCTATTACGGCATCGTCAAGCTGGAACAGCCGATCCAGGCCGGCGACATGAACATCAAATGCGACACGATTTACGGCCAGCTGGTGCCCAGCGCCACGGCTGAGAGCCCGATTGCTGACGTCACAGCAGGGCATAACAACGCCAACCTGGTCGCGTCCGGCCCGGCCTACAGCATCAACGTGACCGTTGCCGGCGGCAGCTGTGCATTCGGCCGCCCGATCGTACCGGGCACTGCCAGCATCAGCAGCTATACCGACGACGGCCAGGGCGCACTGCGCGATGGCGGCGGTGCCAAGCGTGGTGAGATTGAGTACAGCACCGGCCTGCTGTTCGAACTGTCCCTCAGTGGTGGCCAGATCCTGACTGCAACCCCGGCCACCGGCATTGCCGAACCAGCGATGACCGCCGCCATCGACATCAGCCTGGGTAACCGGGGTTACAACTACATCCAGACCCTGTACCCGATCCCGCAGCCGGGCACCCTGGTGATCGACTACATGAGCGAGGGCAGCTGGTACCGCATGCGTGACGACGGTACCGGCAACCTGGCCGACGAATTCGGTGGCGCCGGTAACCTCAACTTCAGCACCGGCACAGTGGTAGCGACCCTGGGTGGCTTGCCCGATGTCGACAGTGCCGTGATCTTCAGCTGGGCCACCCCGGCGCACTATGAATCACGTACCGCCGATCCGGATGTTGAGCTGCCGTACATGGCGGTCACTGTGGGTGCGCAGGAGATCCTGCCCGGAAGCCTGATCCTGAACTGGGAGGCCGGCGGCGAGACAAAAACCGCCACCGATGACGGCATGGGTAACCTGACAGGCGATGCCGAGGGCCGCGTGATCTATGGCAACGGTGACATCGGTTTCCGGCCGCTGCTGGTGCCGGCAAGTGGCGCAACGCTGACCATCCAGTACCAGCGCGGTGTTCAGCAGCTGGAAACCATTACCAGCAGCGAATATGCCACTCAGGGAGATAGCGTAACGTTTACGCTGCCTGGGGCTCCGATGCGGCCTGGTACCGCACATTTTACATTCGTACAGGACTGGACTCGCTACATCCTTGATGGCCGCAACCTGCCGTCAGGCATCGGATCAGGCGACATCTTTGTGCGTGATGATACAGGCCAGTCAACCGTTGCCGTGACTGATAATGGCGATGGTACGCTGTCAAATGGCGGGACCATTAACCACTCGACAGGTGAGGTGACGCTACCGGTTAATGCATCATCCTCATCGACCGGGAGCGGCTATGAAGAAACGTACAGCGCCCAGTTAACTGGCCCTATCACCGCCCGTTATCAGCTCGACAGCGTGATCCCGGACGATATGACCGAGACCGCCGAGCTGCCCGATGTACGTCTCGACCTGCTGCCGACCATCCGCCGCCTGATCGTGCCCAACAGCCTTGAGTTCGAGTGGGGCGATGAAACCTACATCGACCGAGACGGCACCCTGTACAACCAGTGGAACCGCGAAACCGGCGCCGCGACAGCCGCCGGCAGCATCGACTACAGCACCGGCATCGTCAGCCTGTACGGCTACGCCGGCGGCCATGCCAACACCCTGCAGATCCAGACGCTGCTGACACGGTATGAGCAAAGCCCGACCGTCACCCGTGTCTACTTCCGCACCCCCGGCGCACCGCTGCGCCCGGCGAGCCTCTACATCCGCGCCGTCCGGCTCGACGGCAGCGTCATCAGTGCCACGGCTACGCTGACGGGCTTGATCGACACCGATGCCATGGAAGGCAAGATTAACTACGAAAGCGGCATCGTGGACGTTGAGTTCCGCGAGTACCTGACCGAAGCCGAAGTGCCGCCACACTTGCTGGCCATACCCGGCTGGGTGGACGACGCCCTGGTTGTCGGTGGCGAGCACGACGGCAAATACCGCGTGGCGATTCCGGTCGACTCAAGCACGATCAAATACAACGCCGTGGTCTACACCCAGATGCCGCTGTCAGCCGATATCCTGGGGCTGGACCCGGTGCGTTTGCCGATGGACGGCAGGGTGCCCATCATCCGATCCGGCGACGTTGTCGTGATTCACAGCACCCAGACAGACACCCTGCCGAACCCCGTCAGCGCCGGGCAAACCATCACCCTGAGCCGCGACAAGCTCGCCAGCGTGACCCTGCAAGATGCCGATGGCACCGAAGTGGATGCCGCGCTCTACACCAGCGACCGCCAGGCCGGCACAGTGACCATGACCGCCCCGCTGGACCTGACCGGCTACACCCAGCCGCTGATCGCAAGGCATCGCATCGAAGATATGAGGCTTGTCAACGAAGCGCAGATCAATGGCCAGCTGCGGCTGGTTGGCGGAACCGATCACGCATACGACCCGGCCGATACCTGGGTATCCAGCGCCCTGATCTTTGGCGACCTGGGCAGCCGCGTACACCACCAGTTCAGCCAGGCAAGCTGGACGAACGTCTGGTCCGACGAGCGGATCGGCAACCCGACCACCGCCCAGTTCAACGACCTGCTCTACCCGATCCAGGTGGACAACAAGAACAGCATTCGCGAACGCTGGGCGCTGATCTTCACCAGCAGCACCAGCTTTAACATCGTGGGCGAAGTGAGCGGCGTGATCGGCACTGGCAATACCAGCACCGACTGCACCCCGTTGAACCCTGTTACCGGCGAACCCTATTTCACGATTCTGGCCGCCGGCTGGGGCAGCGGCTGGGCCACCAACAACGTGCTGCGCTTTAACACCGACGCCGCCCACGCACCGATCTGGGTAGCCAGGACCACCATCAGCGGGGCTGCGACCAAAGAGGATGACTCATTCAAGATTGAAGCCAGGGGGGATGCAGACTGATGAGTTACTGGAATAATCGAAATTTTGGGATGGTCGCCTGCGGCCAATACCACACCGTAGGCCTGAGAGCCGACGGCACCGTGGTGGGTGTGGGGTATGACGGCGACGGCCAGATCCAGACCGGCAGCATGAGCGATATCGTGCAGGTCGCCTGCGGCCAATACCACACCGTAGGCCTGAGAGCCGACGGCACCGTGGTGGGTGTGGGGTATGACAGCTACGGCCAGATCCAGACCGGCAGCATGAGCGATATCGTGCATGTCGCCTGCGGCTACAACCACACCGTAGGCCTGAGAGCTGACGGCACCGTGGTGGGTGTGGGGTATGACAACTACGGCCAGATCCAGACCGGCAGCATGAGCGATATCGTGCAGGTCGCCTGCGGCCAATACCACACCGTAGGCCTGAGAGCCGACGGCACCGTGGTGGGTGTGGGGCGTGACAACTACGGCCAGATCCAGACCGGCAGCATGAGCGATATCGTGCATGTCGCCTGCGGCTACAACCACACCGTAGGCCTGAGAGCTGACGGCACCGTGGTGGGTGTGGGGTATGACAACTACGGCCAGATCCAGACCGGCAGCATGAGCGATATCGTGCAGGTCGCCTGCGGCTACAACCACACCGTAGGCCTGAGAGCTGACGGCACCGTGGTGGGTGTGGGGCGTGACAACTACGGCCAGATCCAGACCGGCAGCATGAGCATTTCCATAGGCCAATACTACGACATCAACGGCATTACCAGCATCGACGGTACCCCGGTTTCGATGGAGGTCCGAGCGCATGAAGCAAACGCCGGAGGCCTGCTGTTCAAAACCCAATCCGACGCTGCCGGCAATTACACGCTGACTCTGCCGCGCTGGTACACCGCATACGTCATGGCGATCCCGCCCGCCGGGCACCGGCCGATGTGTCACGGGCCGATCACCAAACCCGACGACATTCAGGTATAGGGGCTGACCGATGCATGAAGCAAGCGACGCACTGCTGGCGGCACGTTCAGCTGCGACCCTTAACCTGATCGATGCCGCTGCCAACCCCGGAGGGTTGGAGGTCTGGAGCGGCGGCTACCCCGACAAAGGGCGGGACGTTTCCAACATCCCCGGCCACGCCAGCAGCACCACCTACACCGCCGGGGACTACGTCACCGCTGGGCTGCACTACTACCGCGCCGAGATCAGCGGGACCAGCGCCGCCACTGCACCGACCTGGCCGATCGATGGCGGTACCGTGATGGACGGCGGCGTCGCATGGCAGGACATGGGCGAAACCCCGGCCCTGCTGGGCACCCTGCCGTTCACGCAGCCCGCCGGCACAATCACCGGATACAACTTGGCACTGGCCATAGCTGGGACGCCAACCGCAAATCAGGGCGGGACGGCAGCATGGGGCCGTATCGTCAATGGGGCCGGTGGAATGGTATATCAGGGGGACTGCGGCACTGCCGGCAGCGGGGCGTTTATTGAAATGAACACCCTGACCGTTAACGCCGGGGGAGAACTGCGCCCGACTGCGATCAACATCAGTGGATAAGCGATGCGGTACTACTACCCGCCAGACAGCCCCATCGACCTAGATAGCCCGAGCGGCTACACGCCGCCCGCATACACAGCCGTCGATTTCGATCTGCCATACCGGGCACCACACCCGTCAACTGTCGATTTGGACAGCCCCAGCGGATACGTGGTGCCACCCTATACCTCTGTGGATTTTGGCGGTGCTGTAACACCGATACCAGCAACCGATCTGAGTGTCAGCATCAGTGCACCAGCGGCAGAAATACAAATCGAGCTGGAGGCGTTCCCGCAGGTCAGCGAAATTGGCATCAGCATCACTGGGCCAGAGGCAACCCTGCAGGTTGCCATCGAATGGGGGCAGGTAGTACCGGGCGCAGGGCTTCCAGGCGCATCACGCGCTATCGGCTGGAATGACGCGCCGAGCAAACCGAGCGAGCTGGTCGGAGCGTTTCAGAATGCCGAGCGGATCGATGCCAACACTGGCAGCAGCTGGGAGGGCGCACAGCACCAGGACAGCGCCAACACCCTGCCGCACAGCACGACGCCCACCAAGGAAACCGGCAGCCGCACACCCTGGGGCGCATTTGGTACGGCTGACCGAGCAACAGCGCATGCTCACCGATTGCCACCGGCCAACGACCAGGTCCGCGCCGCCCATTGGGATGCGTTTGAATTCAACCCGGCGACCGCACCAGAACAACCGTATATCTACCCACCGGCGGCCGACTCAGAGCAGGCCGAGGCCTGGTTCAGCACCGAGCTGTACCAGCCGCGCACCGCATGGGAACCACCGCCTGATCCAGAGCCGCGACCAGACCCGGAGCCACAGCCGGTACCGCCCGGCAGCTACACCGCCCCGGGCTACACCAACGTGGACCTGGACTGCACCAGCGGCTACCAGACGCCAGAGTGGGATTACTACGACGAGTGGACCGACCGAGGAAAGTGGCGCCGCTTTTACCGCACCGTTCTGGACTTTGGCGACCTGCAGTGGGAGGAGTGGCAGCCGACACCGGTACCCTGGCCACCGAAGCCCGTGGAAGCCAGCCGCCCCAGCGACAGCAGCTGGACCGCGCCGGTCGACCCGATGCAGCACCACGACCGCGGCAACCGCGTCCCCTGGGGCGCAGGCAGCTGGACCCGCCCGTACCCCGACTACGCGCCGGACATTCCCTGGCCGAACGACCCGACCGAAGACCCAGCCGAGCGGCCGCCGCAGCCCGATATCCGAGAGGTGTACCTATTCATGCCGAACATCACCCTGTACCGGCTGCCGGACGGCGCCGAGTTTGAGGCCAGCCAATGCGTCTGGAGTACCGACCGCGACAGTTGGGGCTGGACCTTCACCGCCAACGTGAAACGGGACGCCGATCTGGCGATCATCAAGCCGACCAGCAACGGACCCGTAGAGATCGGCTGCGAGATCAACGGCCACACCTTCACCGCCCTGGTGGAGAGCTACGGCCGCACCCGCCAGCACGGCAACACCCGCTACACCATCAGCGGGCGCAGCCGGACCGCCTGGCTGTCAGACCCCTACGCACCCCAGCGCAGCAAAGCCCTGACCGCCGCGTATAGCGCCGCTGCCCTGGCCGAGCAGGAGCTGCAGAACACAGGTTTCAGCCTTCAGTGGAACGCCCAGGACTGGCTGATCCCCGCTGGCGCCTACAGTTACGAAAACCTGACACCGATAGGTGCAATCAAACGCCTGGCGGAGGCTGCTGGCTACATGCTGCAAAGCCACCCCGAGCTGAAGCAACTGATCGTCAGCCCCCGGTACCGAGTGGACCCACACAAGTGGACCGACCCGGCCACCGCACTGGACGCGATCCTGCCCGCTGACCTGATCACGCAAGAGGGCGGCAGCTTCACCACCCGTCCAGCGTACAACCGAGCGATTGTCACCGGCGGGCCGAATGGTGGTGTCATCGTGACGGTCACCTGTGACGGTACCGCCGGCGACGTGCTGGCCCCGATGACAACAGACGACCTGATCACCCACAGCGACGCCGGATACCAGCGAGGCCGCACCCTGATCGCCGAAGGCGGCACCTGGGAGGAGATGTCGATCACCATCATGCTGACCCAGCAGGGCCAAGCCCCCGGCCTGCTGCTGCCAGGCCACATCGTGGAGATACAGGACACCGCCGAAACCTACCCGGTCATCATTGACGGGACCAGTATCACTGCCACCAGCAGCGACACCGAGATCAAAGTGCGGCAGCAGCTGAGTGCCGCGCGGAGGATGAACTGATGGCGAACATTTGGAAGCAGTTTGAAAGCCTGCTGGAAAAAGACGTAACGCAGGTGGTCGAGGTGGTGAGCGTCAACCCCGGCAGCATTACCGTTGAGCTTTTGAGCGGTGACCGGCTAAATGTGCGCCCAGGCATCGGGGCAGCAACAGGGGAGATGGTCTACATCAAGGGCGGGGAGATCATCCAGAAAGCCCCGTCACTGACGAGGCATGATCTGATTCTGTATTGAACTTAACAAACCTGCCGACCCGGTTGAGTCGTTGAAACCGCGTTTAAACGCCGCCGAAAGCACCCAATTTAACAAACCATGTGGCCGCATTAGTCGCGGTTTTGTTAAATTACCGCCTTTGATTCCCGCTGCCTGTTGGCGATGTTGTTTAACAAACCTGCCGGCATTGTTTAACAAACTTCGCGGCGGGCTACACGTCTGTGGTGGCCAGGGTGGAGTTGGTAATTAAAAGCCCGAATTTGTAGAATCCTGCGTCTGTCGCATCTGCGACAGCCTGTTCAATTTATAGAGATGGTTTGATCCCAATGGATGTACTGGCCGAAATCAAAGGCTTTCTGGGCTGTGAAACTCCTCAGGAGTGGCTGCTTCTGGCTTCGCGACCAGAGGCGATGCAGTTGTTGCTGACTGATCACGCCCACTGTGAAAAAAAGGCAGCCTCAACGGCGATGACGCTGATGTTTCGTTATGTCGACCGGTCGGACCTGTTGAACAAAATGTCGCGCCTTGCGCGTGAAGAGCTGATTCATTTCGAACAGGTGCTCGGCATCATCGAGGCGAGGGGGCTGAGTTACGACCATCTGAGCCCCGCGCGCTATGCGGGAGGGTTGCGTAAGGATGTGCGTACCTCGGAGCCCGGGCGTTTGATTGATGTGCTGATCATCGGTGCGTTCATTGAGGCGCGCTCCTGTGAGCGTTTTGCGGCGCTGGCGCCGGATCTGGATGATGAGCTGGCGCGCTTCTATCGTTCACTGCTGAAGTCGGAAGGGCGTCATTATCAGGATTATCTAAGCCTTGCAGAGTCCTATGCGGGTGAGCCGATCGATGATCGGGTTGAGCACTTTCGTCGCCTGGAGGCGGAACTGATCATGGCGGATGATGATGAATTCCGCTTCCACAGTGGCAAGCCTAGTGCGGCGCTGCTAGAGAATCCTGCTGCTCTGCGGCAAGCGGAGCCTCAGTCGGCAGTGTGAAGGCATAAAGGCGACTGCCGTTGCTGTCCTGCTCCAAATACCAGCCGTGGCTGTCCCAGTCGCCCAGGACGATGCGCACGCCCCCGTCAGGGCTTTGGTTTCGGTGGATGCAGGGTCTGTGGGTGTGTCCATGGATGATCAGAGGAGCCTTCTCCGTTTGCATCAGCTCGCTGACAGCCGTCGGGGTTACATCAGTGATCTCGGCGGTTTTTTGTGCCCCTTGTTCCCGACTGGCAGCGCGAAGCTGACGTGCTATATCGAGACGTTCGCTGACGGGTTTGGCCAGAAATTGTGCCTGCCAGTCAGGATTGCGTACCAGGGTGCGGAACGTCTGATAGTCCACGTCATCGGTACAGAGCTGGTCGCCGTGCAAGAGCAGGGTCTTGCCATGCACTGATTCAATCCGGTGTATCGCCTGGATCAATTGCACTCCCGTGCGTTCCGCAAAGGCTACTCCTGCCAGAAAGTCACGGTTGCCATGCTGGAAAAAAATGCGGACGCCTGACTGGCTCAGTGCTTTAAGCTGGTCGAGGATGGGGTTCAGGTAGTCGGGCACGGCGTCATCGCCGATCCAGGCTTCGAAGATGTCGCCCAGCAGGTAAAGCTCATCGGCAGTGGCCGCTTTTTCACGCAGGAAGATGCCAAACGCCCGGATGATATCCGGGCGTTTGGTGTCGAGATGAAGGTCGGCAACGTAGTAGCGCAGCATCAGCCCTCCGGCTGTTCGACGCTGGCGGACTCGATGACAATGTCTTCGACCGGTACATCCTGGTGGCCGGCGCGCATGGTGGTGCTGGCCTTCCTGATCTTGTTGACGACATCCATGCCTTCAACAACCTTGCCGAATACGGCGTAGCCCCAGCCCTCGGTGCTTTTCGCGGTGTGGTCGAGGAAGGTGTTGTCGGATACGTTGATGAAGAACTGGGCGGAAGCGGAATGCGGATCCATGGTGCGCGCCATTGCAATGGTGCCAGCCTGGTTGGACAGGCCGTTGTCTGCTTCGTTTTGGATCGGTTCGCGGGTTTCCTTGGGGATCATGCCTGGTTCAAAGCCGCCGCCCTGAATCATGAAGCCATCGATAACGCGGTGGAAAATGACGCCGTCGTAGAAGCCGTCACGGACATACTGTTCAAAGTTGGCAGCGGTCACTGGAGCTTTCTCGTGGTCCAGTTCAAGGGTAATGGTGCCGACGTTGGTTTTCAGGATGATCATTTCCAGTTTCCCTGTTTCTCTTATGTGTCGGCCCATTATACTCAAGTATAAGAATGCTGCATCCACTGGCGGATGCTTTATTCTTTTCATGGTGCCCCGGGTGCGTCCGGGGTGCTTCTACGGTTATAATGCCAGCCACTGTATCCGGCGTATCGGCCGGCCTTTTTCAGCTTCGACAAGATACGGATATGACCACAAACGATAGCACCAAGCCGAACAACTTTATCCACCAGATTATTGAAGATGACCTCGCTCAAGGCCTGAATGAAGGCCAGGTGGTGACCCGCTTTCCGCCCGAGCCCAATGGCTACCTGCATATTGGTCATGCCAAATCGATCTGTCTGAACTTTGGTACGGCGCAACGCTTCAATGGTCAATGTAATCTGCGCTTTGACGATACCAATCCGGAAAAAGAGAGCCAGGAGTATATCGATTCCATTATCGAAGACGTGCGTTGGCTGGGCTTTGAATGGAACGGAGACGTTCGCTACAGCTCTGATTATTTCGATCAGCTGCATGACTGGGCCGTACACCTGATCAAGGAAGGCAAGGCGTATGTTGACAGCCTCAGCGCTCATGAGATGCGCGAATTCCGCGGTACGCTGACTGAACCTGGCAAAAACAGTCCCTATCGTGACCGCAGCATTGAAGAAAACCTTGAGTTGTTCGAGAAAATGCGCAAGGGCGACTTCGAAGAGGGTGAATGTGTTCTGCGTGCCAGGATCGACATGGCCGCGCCCAACATGAACCTGCGCGACCCCGTGATTTACCGTGTCCGTCACGCACATCACCACCAGACCGGCGACAAATGGTGTATCTATCCGTCCTACGACTTTACTCATGGTCAGTCTGATGCTCTGGAAGGCGTTACCCACTCCATTTGTACCCTGGAGTTCGAGGACCATCGTCCCCTGTATGACTGGTTTATCGAAAACCTGCCGGTGCCGGCCAAACCGCGTCAGTATGAGTTTGCGCGCCTGAATCTGAACTACACGGTTACCAGCAAGCGCAAGCTCAAGTTGCTGGTGGATGAAGGGCACGTGGATGGCTGGGATGATCCGCGCATGCCGACAATTTCAGGGATGCGTCGCCGTGGCTTTACTCCGGCGTCGATTCGCAACTTCTGCGACATGATTGGTGTGACCCGCTCCAACGGCGTTGTGGATATGGGAATGCTGGAAGCGGCGATTCGTGACGACCTGGATACCAACGCGCCGCGCGCGATGTGTGTCGTTGATCCGATCAAGGTGACCATCTCCAACTATGCTGAAGGCGATGAAGAGTGGTTCGAATTGCCGGCGCACCCCAAAGATGAGTCCATGGGCATGCGCAAGGTGCCGTTCACTCGCAACCTGCTGATCGAACGTGAAGACTTTGCCGAAGAAAAACCGCGCAAGTGGAAGCGAATGGCGCCGGGTGATGCGGTCCGTCTGCGTGGGGCTTACGTCATCCGTTGTGATGAAGTGATCAAGAATGAGCAGGGTAATGTGGTTGAGCTGGTCTGCAGTTATGATGCCGCGACCAAAGGGCAGAATCCGACCGATTACAAGCCCAACGGCGTTATCCACTGGGTGTCGGCGGATAACTCAGTTCCTTGTGAGGTGCGCCTGTATGACCGCCTGTTCACCGAAGCCAATCCGGATGGTGACAAGACGCGTGATTTCCATGAATTCCTGAACACGGAATCGCTGACCCTGATGTCCGAAGCGCGCGCCGAGATCGGTCTCAAGCATGCCGTAGCGGAAAGCCGTTTCCAGTTCGAGCGTACCGGCTATTTCTGCGTCGACAGCAGTACTACGGAAAACAAGCTGGTGTTCAACCGTACCGTCACACTGCGTGACTCCTGGGCGAAAATGCAGGGCAAGTAACGGATGCTTCGGCGTCTTTGTGCAGTCCGTCTGCTGGTAGCCGCTGTGCTGCTGGCGGGCGGCTGTTCCTCAGCGCCCGTAACGCCACCGAATGAAGTCCTGTCGATCGAACGCAGGGTTTTGCTTGCGCAAGCAGTTGCCGAAACGTCCGGCCTTGCCCGACAGGGCGGGCGTTTATGGACCCATAATGACAGCGGCGATGGGCCGCACCTCTATGCCATATCGGTCGATAACGGCGACGTCGTTGAACGCCGAACCCTGCAGGATGCGCTTAACTTCGATTGGGAGGAGCTGGCGCATGACCCGGATGATCTGCACGTCCTCGATTGTGGCAACAATGCAGGGCGACGAGAATGGATGCAGATCTACTCGGTCCACTGGGCGGATCTGGCTCGCGACGACGGCGCCACTGTTCCCTCGCGCCTGACAGAGTTCAGCTTTGCTGACGCTGAGCCCTCCACGGGTGTGCATGAGCATAACAACGACTGTGAAGCGGCCACGATGGTTGAGGGCGAACTCTGGATCTTCAGCAAGAACTGGCAGGACCAGCAGACGCGTCTGTATCGAATGCCGGTTGACGGTGGGCGCCATGCGCTGACCAGTCAGCATGAATACCCGGTGGGTGGGCTGATTACGGCGGCGGATTATGATCCCGAACGCAAGCTGCTGGTGCTCCTGGGTTATACCCGCAAGCGCTTCAGTTCCTCAACGTTTCTCTGGCTGGTGCCGGTTGTGCAGGGCGGGCCTGACTGGTCTCGTGCAAGTCGGCACAGGGTTTCGCCGGCGGGGCAGTGGGAGGCTGTACTCTGGCGGCCGGAGGGTCTATTGATGACTCGCGAGACCAGTCTGCTGGGACAGGGCGCGCTGGGTTTCATCTCGCTGCCCTGATCGCAGTCAGCGCAATCTTCAGGCATAATTTCAAGCGATGTTTGTTATATCGCCCCGGGACGGGCGTTTTCTTTTCACAGAGTTCGGCAGACCCTAATGCTTCATATCTACAATACACTGACCAACAGCAAGACGATTTTCACTCCGATCGAACCGGGCAAGATCCGCATGTATGTGTGTGGCGTAACGGTGTACGACCTCTGTCATATCGGCCATGCTCGCGTCATGGTGGCGTTCGACGTGATCACCCGTTACCTGCGTGCGCGTGGCTGGGATGTTGACTATGTGCGCAACATCACCGATGTGGATGACAAGATCATTCGCAGGGCTGCGGAAAATGACGAGAGTGTAGATCAGCTCACTCAGCGCATGATTGCGGCCATGCATGAGGACGAGGCGCGTTTGAATGTGCTGCGTCCTGACCAGGAGCCGCGTGCGACAGCGCATATCGGCGATATCATCGATATGGTGCAGACGCTGGTCGACAAGGGGTATGCGTATGCGGCCGATAACGGTGATGTTTACTACCGTGTCGAGAAATTCGAGAGCTATGGTCGTCTGACCAACAAGGTGATCGAAGATTTGCGCTCTGGTGCGCGTGTTGAGATCGAAGAGGCCAAGGAGAGTCCGCTGGACTTCGTACTCTGGAAAGCCGCCAAGCCCGGCGAAGTAAGCTGGGAATCGCCCTGGGGACCGGGACGTCCTGGCTGGCACATCGAGTGCTCCGCCATGTCCAAGTGCTGCCTGGGTAATACCTTCGATATCCATGGCGGCGGCCCGGACCTGCCTTTCCCGCATCATGAAAACGAAATTGCACAGTCGGAAGCCGCCAATGGTTGCACCTATGCCAACTACTGGATGCATGCCGGTCCCGTGCGGATGGGCAAGGAAAAAATGTCCAAGTCGCTGGGCAACTTTTTCACCATCCGCGAAGTGCTCAAGCACTATAACCCGGAAGTTGTGCGCTATTTTCTTTCCAGTGTGCACTATCGCAGCTATATCGATTATTCCGAGGATGGCTTGAAGGAAGCGCAGAGCGCACTCGAGCGTTTCTATCAGGCCCTGGCTGCAGTAGAGGCTGCTGCAACGGCAGATGGTCTGGACAATGATTTCGAAGCGCGCTTCTGTGACGCGATGGATGATGATTTCAATACTCCACGAGCATTGGCAGTATTGTTTGAGTTGGTCAGTGAGCTCAACAAGGCGGTTCGTGAAGGCGGTGCAGAGGCGCCAGCACTGGCCGCGCAGCTGAAACAGCTGGCGGGCATGATCGGATTGCTGGAGCAGTCACCCAAGGCGTTCCTTCAGGGTGAAGCCGGTGAGGGTGATCTGAGTGCGGAAGAGGTTGAAGCGTTGATCGGGAAACGTAATCAGGCACGCAAGGACAAGGATTTTGCAGAAGCTGACCGAGTCCGTGACCTGCTGGCCGCTAATGGCATTGTGCTCAAGGACAGTCGAGAGGGAACCAGCTGGTATCGCGAACAGTAACCGGTCTCGGATACCTCTCACATTTGCGCCGCCCATCCGAGGCGGCGTTTTTATTGCTGCTCACATCGATTTTCCGCAATCACTATAAGAGTATCCACATCAGAGCCGTCGGCCGGATAGGACGCGTTGCCGATCGAAAGTGGCGGATGATCGGTGCTGCCGGTATGTGTAGTCAACTGCTGATCAAGAGTCTGATTAAGCGTCACCAGATCCATTGAGGCGGCTTCAGGGGTAAGCAGAAGAGCCAGTTCTGTTGCGTTGAAACGAGCGACTTGCGCGTCCAGTGCAATCGATTTGGCCGCTTCAGCAAGCGTGTTCAGCCAGTTGGGTCCTTCAACTGCAGTGGGTGGCTGTGCGGCGTCCGGGGAGGGGTGGCAGGTGCGGATAATGGCCAGGCTGAATGCCTGCTGTTGATGTTCAGCCTCACGCAGCATCTTTTCGGCGGTGGCCTGAAAATGAAGTCGGCTTGGCAGTCGGGTTTGAGAGTCGTGTAGTGACTGTTCATATAGTGCGTCAAGGTCATTGCGCTCTGTGGTTACATCGCGCATCAAGCAAACGAAATGGGTGATGGTCTGTTCTTCATTGCGCAGTGCGTGAATTTCGGTTTCCTGTATGTACAGCTGTCCATTCCTGCGGCGGTTGATAATGTCCCCGCGCCAGAATCCGTTGCTTTTGGCCGAGGACCAGAGCTGGTAAAAGAAGTCACTGCTGTGGTGGCCGGCATTGAGCAGGTCGGGCGTGCGTCCGATAACATTCTTGCTCGGGTAACCGGTTAGCTGCTGAAAGGCGGGATTGACCAGTTCGATCTGGCCTTTGCTGTCGGTAACCATCAGGGCATCCTGGCCGTGCTCGATCAAGATGTTGGCAATCCTCGCTTCAAGTCGCTGCTGCTTTTCGGCAGTAATATCCCTGAATACGACCTGGATGGCTTTCTGGCCATGATAATTGATCAATGAGCTGGACACCTCGGCCATAAAGGGCTGGCCGTTAATGCGGACGAGCAGTTGCTCGGCAGGCTCCAGCGGTGAATTCATGTTCAACATGGAGCGTCTGCGCTGAACAAAATCCATGCTGCTCGGGTGAACCAGTTCGGTGATGGGACGGTGGCGAAGCTCTTCCGGCGAATGGCAGCCAAAAAGGTGTGCCGCGTGCAGGTTTGCCAGTTCGATTCGGCCATTGACATGGACTACGATCGCCTCCGGCGATTGTGCAAAAAGTGATTTATAGCGCTGGTACATCTCTTCGGCGCGAGCGGCCATCTTCTGACTCAGTTGCAAGGCCTGCTGTCGCGTCGTGATGAAAAATATGGAGAGCAGTGTCAGCATCAGTGTGATGGAAATGCCGGATGTCAGGATAGCCATGTCATAGCGGCGACTGAAGGTGGCGTTGGCGCCCGGATCCAGGCTGGATATTTTCAGGGTGAGCGGGTGTTTGCCAATATTGAGGGGTCGGCTCAGGTTGAGCGGGCTCTCCGGTATGCCCAGGGTTGGGTGGGTGTCAAAGCTGGGTGCGTCCAGAGATTCTCGGGTATCAATCAGCTGGATGCGCATCGGCGTTGGCAGGTCTTCCAGGCTCGATTTAACCAGCAGGCTCATGCTGAAGCCTATGGTGACGACACCAAGAAAACGCTCGGAATCGCCGTCTGCGGTTGTGCGTACCGGCAGAATCAGCAGATAGTCCAGCGAATTGATATCGGTTGGCAGGAGTGACAAGGGGCGGCTGAGTACTATCTGACCCGTGCGCATGGTTTCCAGGATGGCCTGGCGACGTTTTTCCTCGCTCATCAGGTCATATCCAAGCATTCGGCCTTCAATGCTTTTCGGGACCAGGTGCAGAACTGCCAGGCTTGGCTGCTTATCTGCCGGTGGCGGAAAGATGTTCAGAGTGCGGCTGTTGTGGCGGTTGAAGTCGGCCACAAATGCATCGCGTTCATGTGCAGCAATAAAGCGGGTGAAACTCAGGCCGACAACCCCCAGCTCACCATAATCGAGCTGAAAGGAGTCGAACATTCGATGCCAGCGAGCATTGATCTCGGCAGGCGGGAGTGACGAGTTGTTGAGGATCAGGCCGCGGCCGGTCATCATCATCAATGAAAAGCGATCGGTCTTTTCCTTAATGATCCGGCTGGTCTGCTGTACGGTGGCCTGAAATCGATCAAGCAGGCGTTCGCGGGACTGTTCCGCCACCTTGGTGGCCAGATGGAAGCTGAGGCTCAGCCCGAAGACGAGAATGAGTATGGCGAGTAAGGGGCTCTGCCAGATCCGGTGGCGCCCCGTCTGCTCCATGGCGCTTTCATCAAGCTTGGCGTCAAGTTGCATCCTGCATGATCCTGCTGGTGTCAAAAAAACGTGTTGTTTGTCACGTCTGTAAACTTAAGTGCCCGCGTTCGGGTGGCAATGGTTGAACACAAGGCCCGATTCGCCCAATCAGCGAACCGGGCGGAAGGGTCAGGCGTTGAGGCGGTTGGCGGCTTCCAGTGTATTTTCCATCAGGCTGGCGACCGTCATCGGGCCGACACCACCCGGAACCGGCGTGATCCAGCCGGCGCGTTCGGCAGCGGGAGCGTACTCCACATCACCGACCAGGCGGCCGTCTTCCAGGCGGTTGATGCCTACGTCGATGACGATAGCGCCCGGCTTGATCCAATCGCCCTTGACCAGGCCCGGGATACCGACGCCGACGACAACGATATCAGCGCGGCGTACATGCGCTTCAAGGTCGCGTGTGAAACGGTGGGTCGTGGTAGTGGTGCAGCCAGCCAACAGCAGCTCAAGAGTCATGGGGCGGCCTACGATGTTGGATGCGCCGACAATCACGGCTTCCTGGCCATGCAGGTCAACACCGGTAGAGGCCAGCAGTGTCATGACCCCTTTGGGCGTGCAGGGGCGCAGTACCGGGATACGCTGTGCCAGACGGCCCAGATTGAAAGCATGGAAGCCGTCCACGTCCTTGTCGGGACGGATGCGTTCCAGTACCTCGGTGGAATCCAGGTGTGCCGGCAGCGGCAATTGCACCAGAATACCGTCTACATCAGTGTCTTCATTGAGTGAATCGACCAGTTGCAACAGCTCTTCACGAGAGGTCTCGGCAGGCAGGTCATAGGCCTTGGATGTGATGCCGACTTCGGCACAGGCATTTTTCTTGTTGCGAACATACACCTGGGAGGCAGGGTCGCTGCCAACCAGGACTACGGCGAGACAGGGTGCACGCTTGCCTGCCGCCAGGCGAGCATCGATACCGACACGAACCTGTTGGCGAACTTCGGACGCGATCTGTTTGCCATCAATGATCTGAGCGCTCATGAGTGAGGTCTTTTCCTTTAAGTACATTGTAGATGCAGATAATGGGGGGATTTTCTCATCTTTGATGCCCGGTAGCCAATGGACTTTTATCGCGCTTTTGGTTACAGGATGTTGTTTCTGTTAAAAAAAATCAAAAAGGGTGTTGACGTGGGGAAAGGGGATGTCTAATATACGCACCTCCTCGACACGGGGAGTTACTCAAGGCGAGGCGGCGTGTTAAGCGCTCGTAGCTCAACCGGATAGAGCAACGGCCTTCTAAGCCGTAGGTTGCAGGTTCGAGTCCTGCCGGGCGTGCCAGGTCGTCTGGATGGTTGAGTAAAAAGAGGTTGTGGTGGGCGTAGCTCAGTTGGTAGAGCCCCGGATTGTGATTCCGGTGGTCGTGGGTTCGAGCCCCATCGTCCACCCCATTACCTCAGGCAACATCATCGGCGTTTGCTGATGCGGACGTGGTGGAATTGGTAGACACGCTGGATTTAGGTTCCAGTGCCGAAAGGTGTGAGAGTTCGAGTCTCTCCGTCCGCACCATGAACACCCGATACACTAATGTGGTGGGCGTAGCTCAGTTGGTAGAGCCCCGGATTGTGATTCCGGTGGTCGTGGGTTCGAGCCCCATCGTCCACCCCAGTGTATCTCCCTTCTTTCTTATATCTCATTGTTTGTATTCATCTTCCAGCGCCCTTTTGCGCTTTTTTTTGCGTTCTGTAATGCGGCGTTTTGCTTGACTAATGGCGACGCTTGCATGAAAATTTCGCGCTTTAGAATTTTTGGCTCTGCTGGTCGGTCGTTCTATATTAAGACGAGCCTGCAGGTCGCTACATCATGCTGCAAAACTATTTGTGAGGATCTCCATGCAAGTTTCTGTTGAAACGACTTCCGGCCTTGAGCGTCAGCTGACCATCACTGTTCCGGCTGAGCGCATCGACCAGGACGTAGACAAACTGGTTGCCCAGCAGGCACGTACTCGCCGTCTGGATGGCTTCCGTCCGGGTAAAGTACCGCCCAAGGTGATCAAGCGCATGTTTGGCAGCGCAATTCGCCAGGACGTACTGGGCCAGGTTGTTCAGGAAACCTTCTACAGCGCCGTTGAGCAGGAAAAACTGCAGCCGGCGGGTGGCCCGAGCATCGAGTTCAAGAACGACAAAGAAGGTGAAGATCTGCAATACGTTGCAACCTTCGAAGTTTACCCGGAGATCGAACTCAAGGATCTGGCCGGTGTTGAGCTGGAAAAACAGACTGCCGAGATCACTGACGCTGACCTGGACACCATGATCGAGACCCTGCAGAAACAGCAGGCGAACTGGTCTGAAGTTGACCGTGCGGCGGCTGAAGGTGATCGCGTAAAAATCGATTTCGAAGGTTTCATTGATGGTGAAGCGTTCGAAGGTGGCAAGGCCGAAGGTCACGACCTGGTGCTGGGTTCCGGTTCCATGATTCCGGGCTTCGAAGCAGGTCTGGAAGGCAAGAAGGCCGGTGAAGAGTTCGACCTGGAAGTATCTTTCCCGGAAGACTACCACGCTGAAAACCTGAAAGGTAAAGCGGCTGTATTCAAGACCAAGGTTCAGTCCGTTTCCGCTCAGGAACTGCCGGAACTGAACGAAGAGTTCTTCTCTCGTTTCGGTATCGAAGAGAAGGAACTGGACGGCTTCAAGGCTGAAGTGCGCAAGAACATGGAGCGCGAACTGAAGCAGGCCCTGAAGATGAAGCTGAAAGATCAGGTCTTCAACGAGCTGCTGAAAGCCAACGCCATCGACGTGCCGGCGGCACTGATCGACAGCGAAATCGACAACCTGCGTCGTCAGGCGATCCAGCAGTTCGGTGGTCAGGATGCCAACATCGACCCGAACATGCTGCCGAAGGAAATGTTCGAAGATCAGGCCAAGCGTCGCGTCAGTGTTGGTCTGCTGGTTCAGGAAGTGGTTAAATCTGCTGAACTGGAAGCGGACGAAGATCGTGTACGTGAAACCGTTGAAGAGATGGCTTCTACCTACCAGGATGCACAGCAGGTTATCGACTGGTACTACGGAAACGATCAGATCCTGAACCAGATCAAGAGCCTGGTGCTGGAAGATCAGGTAGTTGATCATCTGGTGGCATCTGCTAAAGTCACTGAAAAGGCGGTTCCTTACGAGGAAGCCATTCAGCCGGCTCAGCAGCAGGCAGACGTTGCTGACGAAGAAGAAAGCGAAGCCTGATCCGGACTTCCCGGTCAGGGCGTAAGCCATACAGGAAACGGCAGTTGGCTTGGCTGACTGTCGTTTTTTCGCTTATCAGGGTAAGGAGAATTAGTGCATGGCAGATATCTACACTGGGCGCGCCAACGAGATCAGCAACTCCGGTCTGGTACCGATGGTTGTCGAACAGAGCTCACGTGGTGAGCGGGCCTACGATATCTACTCCCGCCTGCTCAAGGAGCGGGTAATCTTTCTGGTGGGGCAGGTCGAAGACCACATGGCCAACCTGATCGTGGCTCAGCTGCTGTTTCTGGAAGCCGAGAATCCCGACAAGGATATCCATCTTTACATCAACTCTCCGGGTGGCTCGGTGACAGCCGGCATGGCGATCTATGACACCATGCAGTTCATCAAGCCGGATGTCAGCACCATGTGTATCGGCCAGGCGGCCAGCATGGGGGCTTTCCTGCTGGCAGGTGGTGCCAAGGGCAAGCGTTATGCGCTGCCCAACGCTCGCATGATGATCCACCAGCCGCTGGGTGGTTACCAGGGCCAGGCAACGGATATCGAGATCCATACCCGTGAAATCCTGACCATCCGCGAGAAGCTGAACCGCCTGCTGGCACTGCATACTGGCCAGGATATCGAAACCATCGCGCGTGATACCGAACGCGACAACTTCATGGATTCGAAGACTGCAGCCGAATACGGCCTGATTGACAGCGTTCTGGAACGCCGCCTGGGCACCGATTGATGTCATCACCGATTCCGGGATGATCCGGTCAGTTTACTGTCCGGGGTTGAAATTTCCCGGTATCGGGCGCATACAAAGAGTAAATGGTTTTTTGAGGTAAGAAGATGGCAGACGAGACGACCGGCAAAGGGGGCGAGGGCAGCAAACTGTTCTGTTCCTTCTGTGGCAAAAGCCAGGATGAAGTGCGTAAATTGATCGCAGGTCCCTCTGTCTTTATCTGTGATGAGTGTGTCGATCTCTGTAACGATATCATCCGCGAGGAGATTCAGGAGAGCGATGAGCAGGAGCCGCGTGAGAGCCTGCCGACACCGGCAGAGATCAAGGCGACTCTGGATGACTACGTGATTGGTCAGGAACGCGCCAAGAAGGTGCTGGCCGTTGCGGTGTACAACCACTACAAGCGTCTGCGCTTCCAGCAGAAAGGCGATGTGGAGCTGGGCAAGAGTAACATTCTGCTGATCGGTCCGACCGGCAGCGGTAAAACGCTGTTGGCCGAAACCATGGCGCGTCTGTTGAACGTTCCCTTCACCATCGCGGATGCAACCACGCTGACCGAAGCCGGTTACGTGGGCGAAGATGTCGAGAACATCATCCAGAAGCTGCTGCAAAAATGTGACTACGATGTCGAAAAAGCCCAGCTGGGTATCGTCTACATCGATGAGATCGACAAGATCTCGCGCAAATCCGATAACCCGTCCATCACCCGTGATGTGTCAGGTGAGGGTGTGCAGCAGGCGCTGCTGAAACTGATTGAAGGAACCGTGGCATCGGTGCCGCCTCAGGGTGGCCGCAAGCATCCGCAGCAGGAGTTCCTGCAGGTGGATACGTCCAACATTCTCTTCATCTGTGGCGGTGCTTTCGCGGGTCTGGAAAAGATTATCCGTGATCGCAGCGAACGCAGCTCCATCGGCTTCAGCGCCGTGGTGAAGAGCAAGGACGAAAGCCGTCTGAGCGAAGTGCTGCACGATGTCGAAGCGGAAGATCTGGTCAAGTTCGGCCTGATCCCCGAATTCGTTGGTCGTCTGCCGATGGTCGCAACCCTGTCCGAACTGGATGAGGAAGCGCTGATCCAGATCCTGACCGAACCAAAGAACAGTCTGGTGAAACAGTACCAGGCGCTGTTCGAGATGGAAGGGGTTGAGGTCGATTTCCGTGAGGAAGCGCTGAAAGCGGT
Organism: uncultured Marinobacterium sp.; assembly: GCA_963676805.2. Lineage (GTDB taxonomy): Bacteria > Pseudomonadota > Gammaproteobacteria > Pseudomonadales > Balneatricaceae > Marinobacterium. The sequence continues at coordinate 908,490 of CAXXYA010000002.1, forward strand.
TGCTGCCAAGGCGCTTGAGCGTCGTACCGGTGCTCGTGGCCTGCGCTCCATTCTGGAGGCGACATTGCTGGATATCATGTATCAGCTGCCGTCACTGGAGAATGTTGCCAAGGTGGTGATCGACGAAGGCGTGATCAGCGGAACCTCCGAGCCGATCCTGATCTATGAGAATCAGGACGCGCCCAAGGCGGCACCGGATAACTGAACTTTAGTCTAACGGCTTTGCAAAAATCCTCGCTTCGGCGGGGATTTTTTTGTTATCTGTTTCAAAAATGAAACTTTCGTTTTGCGTGGGCTTCAATCGACGTCTTATAATTCCCGTGCGGTCGTTAACATCCAAACGATTTGGAGCTGTCATCTGCCGCGCCTGCTGGATCATAATGATAAAGGATTGGATAGATGCTCAAACGTCGTACATTCATGGCCGCAGCGGCTGCCTGCATGCTGATGAGCCCCATCGCCCACGCCGAGTACAAGGCTGAATACACCGTTTCTACCGTGCTTCCGTCCGCCTTCCCCTGGGGGCAGGCTGCCGACAAGTGGGTCGAACTGGTGAACGAGCGCTCCGAAGGGCGCATCAACATGAAGATCTACAGCAGCGCGCAGCTGGTGTCCGGTGACCAGACCAAGGAATTCTCGGCCATGCGTTCCGGCCTGATCGACATGGCGGTTGGCTCCACCATCAACTGGTCGCCGCAGGTGCCGGAACTGAACCTGTTCTCGCTGCCGTTCCTGATGCCGGACCACGCCGCGATCGACGCCATCACGCAGGGTGAAGCCGGCGATGCGGTGTTCGCTGCAATCGAAAAGCGTGGTGTCACTCCGTTGGCCTGGGGTGAAAACGGCTTCCGTCAGTTGTCCAACTCCAAGCTGAAAGTCGATGAGCCGGCCGATCTGAAGGGTCTGAAGATCCGTGTAGTCGGCTCGCCGCTGTTCCAGGATACCTTTACCGCGCTGGGCGCCAACCCGACCCAGATGAGCTGGGCGGATGCCAAGCCGGCGCTGACAACTGGTGCCGTTGATGGCCAGGAGAACCCGATCTCCGTGTTTGACGTGGCGCGCATCGACCAGGTCGGCCAGACGCATCTGACTCGCTGGGGCTATATGGCTGACCCGCTGGTCTTTGCCGTCAGCACCCGTGTATGGCGTCAGTTCTCGCCGGAAGATCAGCAGCTGCTGAAGCAGGCGGCGATCGATGCCGGCAAGTGGGAGATTGAAAAGTCCCGTGCCGAGCTGGATGAGACCCTGGCCAAGATCAAGGAGCGTGGTGTGGAGGTTACCGACCTGACACCAGAGCAGCACGCCGCTTTCGTTGCAGCGACCCAGTCCGTTTACGAAAAATGGACCCCGCGCATCGGCGAAGAACTGGTCAAGCAGGCTCAAGACGCGGTTGCCAACCGCAAGTAAGTTGTCTGAACCGCCTGAACGCCCGCCTTTCGAGCGGGCGTTGTTGTTTTGTACGGAGCTGCAATGTCTACTCGACGCCCCAAGTTCAGGCCCGAAGCCTGGCTCGCTACGCTGGCGCTGATCGCCATCTGTCTGATCAGCCTTGGTAACGTCATCGTCCGTTATGCGACCGATGCATCCTTCGCCTTTACCGAAGAGTTTTCGGTGTTCTTCCTGGTCCTGCTGACCTTTGCCGGAGCGGCCGTGGCCGCGCGTCACAATCAGCATATCCGCATCGAGCTGATCGAGCATCACCTGCCCAAGGGAATGTTGAAACTGGTGTATGTGCTGCAGTGGCTCGCCGGCATGATCGTACTGGGCATTACGGCCTGGTATGGCTCGGTGTTTGCGCTGGAAGAGTATCAGTGGGAATCCCTGTCCCCCGGGCTGGGGCTACCGAATTGGATCTATGTGGTCTGGCTACCGCTGATGGCGGCGGCGATCATGATCCGCATGACCCAGAACCTGATCGATCGTTTGCGCGGCAAAGAGGACGAGGAGGTGATCCATGAGTCCTGATCTGCTGATGATCGCCAGCTTCCTGATTGCGCTGCTGCTGGGGGTGCCGGTGGCGATTGCCCTGGGGTTGGGCGGTGTGGTTGGCATCGTCACCGGGCTTTCGCCCGATATGCTGGCGACGCTGGGTACCAACACCTACAACAGCGTGGCCAAATACCCGTTGATCGCGATTCCGCTGTTCATTCTCACCGGACTGATCTTCGAGCGGGCGGGGGTGGCCGCCAGTCTGGTTCGTTTTGCTCAGGCGCTGATCGGGCCGCGTCACGGCGGCCTTGCTGTGGTGGCCGTGCTGGTCTGTCTGATCATGGGCGGCATGAGCGGCTCCGGCCCGGCCGATGCGGCGGCGGTGGCCATGGTAATGCTGCCCAGCATGCGCAAGGCTGGCTATCCGCAGCCTTTCTCGGCGACGCTGATCGCGGCCTCGTCATCAACCGCCATACTGATTCCGCCCTCGATTGCGCTGATCCTGTACTCCATCGTGGTACCGGGTGTTGATCTTCGCGCGCTCTTTGCCGCGGGCCTTTTCCCCGGTGTACTGGCCGGTTTGTCTCTGCTGGTGCCGGCCCTGTTGCTGGCGCGCAAGCATGGCTGGGAAGATCCGCAGGCATCCGAGCGTCCGCCGATCTGGGAGAGCTTCAAGGCCGCCTTGCCAGCACTTTTTGCGCCGGTGATCATCCTGGGCGGCTTGCGCTCGGGGCTGTTCACGCCAACTGAAGCGGCTGTGGTTGCCGTGACCTATGGCGTGATCGTGGGTAGCCTGATCTATCGCAACCTGGGCTTCAAGGATCTGTTCAATCTGATCACCGAGGCGGCGGTGACGTCCGGTGTGGTAATGCTGATCATCGCGCTGGCGGGCATTTTCGCCTGGGCGGGTACGACGCTCGGTACCTTTCAGCATCTGGCGGAGGCGCTGTTGTCACTGTCCGATAACGGCTGGGTGCTGTTACTGCTGGTGATGCTGCTGGTGCTGTTGGCAGGGATGCTGCTGGATGCGGTGTCGATCTACCTGATCCTGATCCCGATCCTGTTGCCGTTGATGAACCACTTCGACTGGAACCCGGTCTGGTTCGGTATCCTGCTGGCGATGAATATCGCCATTGGCCAGTTCACGCCCCCGGTGGCCGTAAACCTGATGGTGACGACGCGCATCGCCAAGATCCGCCTGGAACATACCATGGGCTGGGCGCTGATTTTCATTGCCGCCATGGCCTGCAGCCTGCTGCTGGTGATGCTGGTGCCCGGTATCGCGCTCTGGTTGCCCGAACAGTTGGGTTATGTGGTCGGTCACTGGTAATGTCAATCAGACGAGTGGGGGTTCTGGCTCCTGCTCGTTTTGCCCTCGCTCAAAACATCCTCCTGTCTACGACTAAAGAGCCACATTCTCAGGCCCAAGGCACTATACTCGGATATCGTTAGCGGTAGCTAAGATTGAATCGTCAATCGTTACTGCTCTTCGAGCGTGATGCGAATAACAACAAGAGGCTAAGAATATGATCTACGCACAGCCAGGACAGGCGGATTCCATTGTCACTCTGCAGCCGCGTTACGGCAACTTCATCGGCGGCGAATGGAAGGCCCCGGTCAAGGGTGAGTACTTCCAGAACATCTCACCGGTGACAGGCGAAGCCTTCTGTGAAATCCCGCGCTCCACAGCTGAAGATATCGAACTGGCGCTGGACGCCGCCCATGCCGCCAAGGATGCCTGGGGGCGTACCTCGGTGGCCGAGCGTTCCAACATTCTGCTGAAAATTGCTGATCGTCTTGAGGCCAACCTCGAGAAGATCGCGGTCGCTGAAACCTGGGACAACGGCAAGGCCGTTCGTGAAACCCTGGCCGCAGACGTGCCGCTGGCCGTCGACCACTTCCGTTACTTTGCCGGTTGCATCCGTGCTCAGGAAGGCTCTATCGGCGAGATCGACGAAAACACCGTGGCCTATCACTTCCACGAGCCGCTGGGCGTCGTTGGCCAGATCATTCCGTGGAACTTCCCGCTGCTGATGGCGGCCTGGAAAATTGCTCCGGCGCTGGCGGCAGGCAATTGCATCGTACTGAAACCGGCTGAGCAGACTCCCTGGTCGATCCTGAAGCTGGTTGAAGCGGTCGAAGACCTGCTGCCGGCTGGCGTGCTGAACGTGGTGAACGGTTTTGGTGCCGAAGCGGGTCAGGCGCTGGCAACCAGTACCCGCATCGCCAAGATCGCATTCACCGGTTCCACCCCGGTGGGCTCCCATATCCTCAAATGTGCAGCCGAGAACATCATCCCGTCTACCGTTGAGCTGGGCGGCAAGTCGCCGAACATCTACTTCGAAGACGTCATGGATCATGAAGATGCCTTCATCGACAAGTGTGTCGAAGGGACCGTACTGGCGTTCTTCAACCAGGGTGAAGTCTGCACCTGCCCGTCTCGCCTGCTGGTTCAGGAAACCATCTACGACCAGTTCATCGAGCGTGTGATCGACCGTATCAAGAAGATCAAGCGTGGCAATCCGCTGGATACCGAAACCATGGTTGGTGCCCAGGCGTCTCAGGAGCAGTTCAACAAGATTCTGGGCTACCTCGACATCGGTCGTAATGAAGGCGCTGAAGTGCTGATCGGCGGTGACAAGGAGCAGCTGGGCGATGACCTGAGTAGCGGCTACTACATCCAGCCGACCCTGCTGAAAGGCACCAACGACATGCGCGTCTTCCAGGAAGAGATCTTTGGTCCGGTTGTCTCCGTAACGACCTTTAAAGACGAAGCGGAAGCGCTGGCCATTGCCAACGACACCGAGTTCGGTCTGGGCGCGGGCGTATGGAGCCGCGACATGAACCGCTCTTACCGCATGGGTCGTGGTATCCAGGCCGGTCGAGTTTGGACCAACTGTTACCACCAGTACCCGGCACACGCTGCCTTCGGTGGTTACAAGAAGTCCGGTGTTGGCCGCGAAACCCACAAGATGATGCTCGACCACTACCAGCAGACCAAGAACATGCTGGTGAGCTATGACATCAATCCGCTCGGCTTCTTCTAAGTCGCGCGTTCTCCGAAGCTCTGCACAGGGATGTGCGATTCACGGCTGCTTCACCCTGGCAGCTTTTGCTCTGCAGCACTACTTTAACGGCCTTCGGGCCGTTTTTTTATGTACAGGATATACCGTATGCCGCAGGTGCATGGATGCACTGGAGCGGCGATGTACAGGAAGTACTGCCTGCCACAGGCTTTATACCGCCAGTTGCTATACCAAATCAGCTCTGAATTCGTTCCAAAGTACCATGTTGGGGCAGGGGGGCGGTTGCCTACTATCAAGGTGTCTCTTGTGACATATCGATAACAAAAACGAGGAAAGCATCATGTGGACCAAACCTGCCTACACTGACCTGCGCATCGGCTTCGAAGTGACCATGTACTTCGCCAACCGCTAAGCCTGTCGGGCGGTCCTGAAGGACTGCCCACTTCTTCTGCCGACAGGCAATTCCTACCCCCAGCGGATATAGAATAATGAAAATACAGATTTTAGGCTCAGCGGCCGGGGGCGGCTTTCCGCAGTGGAACTGCAACTGCGACAACTGCAAAGGCCTGCGCAACGGTACTTTGAATGCCAAGGCCCGTACCCAATCCTCCATCGCGGCCAGCCTCAACGGACGTGACTGGATCCTGTTCAACGCCTCGCCGGATATCCGCGCTCAGCTGGAAAGCTTCGAGCCCCTGCAGCCCAGGCAGGGCAAACGAGATACCGGTATTGCGGCCGTCGTGTTGATGGACAGCCAGATCGATCACACTACCGGCCTGTTGATGCTGCGCGAAGGTTGCCCGCATCAGGTGTACTGTACAGATATGGTCAAGCAGGACCTGAGTACCGGCTTCCCGGTGTTCAACATGCTGGAACACTGGAACGGTGGCCTGGTGTGGAACCAGATCCCCAGTGATGCCACCTATAACGAATTCACCATCCCCGAGGTGCCCGGTATCACCCTGACCGCCGTGCCGCTGCGCTCCAGTGCGCCGCCGTACTCGCCGCACCGCAACGACCCGCACCCGGGTGACAATATCGGCATGCTGCTGAGAGATGACGCAACGGGTCGTTCGCTGTTCTATGCTCCGGGCCTGGGGCAGATCGAAGAGCATCTGCGTCCGATCATGGAGCAGGCCGACTGTCTGCTGGTCGATGGCACCCTCTGGCGTGAAGACGAGATGATCCACGCCGGCGTCGGCGACAAGCTGGGCGTGCACATGGGGCATCTGCCGCAGTCCGGGGAAGAGGGCATGATCGCCTATCTGGATACGCTGAATAAGCCACGCAAGGTGCTTATCCATATCAACAACACCAATCCGATCCTGATCGAAGACTCGCCTGAACGGGGTGTGCTGGCCGAGCACGGGATTGAGGTCGCCTTTGACGGCATGAGCATCGAACTCTGAGGAGAGCCATCATGAGCAATACTGAACCGATGAGTCGCACTGAGTTCGAGCAGGCGCTGCGTGCCAAGGGCGATCTCTACCATATTCACCATCCGTACCACGTGGCCATGTACGCCGGTCAGTCCACCCCGGAACAGATACGCGGCTGGGTTGCCAACCGTTTCTACTATCAGGTCAACATCCCGCTCAAGGATGCCGCCATTCTGGCCAACTGCCCGCACCGCGACGTGCGTCGTCAATGGCTGCAACGGATCATGGACCATGACGGTTACGACGGTGCGGTGGGGGGCATTGAAGCCTGGCTGCAGCTGGGCGAGGCGGTGGGCCTGACCCGCGACGAGATTCTGTCGCACCAGCATGTACTGCCGGGCGTGCGTTTCGCTGTCGATGCCTACGTCAACTTCGCTCGCCGTGCCACCTGGCAGGAAGCGGCCAGCTCCTCACTGACCGAACTGTTTGCGCCGCATATTCACCAGTCGCGTCTGGACAGCTGGCCGCAGCACTATCCCTGGATTAAGGAGGAGGGCTACCAGTACTTCCGCAACCGCCTGACAGAAGCGCGCCGTGACGTCGAGCACGGTCTGCAGATTACGCTGGATCACTACACCACTCGTGAACAGCAGGATCGCATGCTTGAAGTTCTGCAATTCAAGCTGGATGTACTCTGGACCATGCTGGACGCCATGACCCTGGCCTATGAGCTGGAGCGCCCGCCGTACCATACGGTCACCAACGAGCAGGTGTATCACCGGGGGCTGTTCAATGACTAAGCCAAGCCTTATACAGAAGCCCAGCCTGAACCCCATGTTCCGCTTCCAGTGGGAAGAGGCACAGAACTGTCATGTGCTGCTCTACCCGGAAGGGATGATCAGGCTCAACGACAGTGCTGGCGCCATTCTGGCTGAAGTAAACGGTGAGCAGGACTGTGCCGCCATTATCCGTTCTCTGGAGGCCCGCTTCCCGAATGCCGGGGCGTTGGGGTCGGATGTACTGGAGTTCCTGGAGGTTGCCCGTGAACAAAACTGGATTCGCTATGAGTGAGGGCAGCGGTACCACGTCCAGCCAGAATCCGCCGCTCTGGCTGCTGGCGGAACTGACCTACAAATGTCCGTTGCAGTGCCCCTACTGCAGCAATCCGCTCGATTTTGCTGATCACGGCGAAGAGTTGACCACTGAGCAGTGGATCGATGTTTTTCGTCAGGCGCGCAAGATGGGTGCGGCTCAGCTTGGCTTCTCCGGCGGTGAGCCGCTGGTACGCCGCGACTTGGAGCAGTTGATCGCCGAGGGACGTAAGCTGGGCTATTACACTAACCTGATCACCTCCGGCATAGGGCTCAACGCTGAACGCATCGCGGCGTTTCGTGAAGCCGGCCTGGATCATATCCAGATCAGCTTTCAGGCGTCCGATGAGACGGTTAACAACATGCTGGCCGGGTCCGACAAGGCATTCCAGCAGAAGTTGAAGATGGCGCGTGAGGTGAAGGCGCAGGGCTACCCGATGGTGCTCAACTTCGTCACCCACCGACACAACATTGATCGGATCGACCGTATTATTGAACTGTGCGTCGAGCTGGAAGCCGATTACGTGGAGTTGGCGACCTGCCAATACTACGGCTGGGCCTACGAAAATCGTGAAGCCCTGCTGCCAACCCGGGCTCAGCTGGAACGTGCAGAACGTATCACCAACGAATACCGTGAAAAACTGGCAGCCGAAGGCAACCCGATCAAGCTGATCTTCGTGACCCCCGACTATTACGAAGAACGGCCGAAAAAATGCATGAACGGCTGGGGCGAGATCTTCCTCACCGTGACGCCGGACGGAACGGCGTTGCCGTGCCACAGTGCCCGAATGCTGCCGATCGAGTTCCCCAACGTGAAAGACAATAGCCTGCAGCATATCTGGCATGACTCCTTCGGCTTCAATCATTTCCGAGGTGATGACTGGATGCAGGAGCCCTGCCGTTCCTGTGACGAGAAGGAAAACGATCTGGGCGGCTGTCGCTGTCAGGCCTATATGCTGGCCGGCGATATGAACGCCGCCGACCCTGTTTGCAGCAAGTCACCGCACCATCAGAAGATCCTCGATGCCCGTGCAGCGGCTGAGCAGGCCGGCGAGGATGCGTCCATTACCTTCCGCAACGCGCGAAATTCCCGTGTATTCGCACGTGGCTGAGCCGCCCATCAGTGCTCGGGCAGCGGTTGCTTCCATTCAGGATTATGCAGCCCTGAGGGTTCATGACGGGGCGGTGATCGGAGTCAGCTTTGATGCTGAAACAGGTCTCAACCAGCTGTGTCGTTTTGAAGGAGGGCGGGCCATAAGCCTGCTGCCGCAAGCATTCAGTGTGCGTAGCCGGGTGCATGAATATGGCGGAGGAGCCTGGTGTATCGCCGGCAGTCATGCCTGTTTTGTCAACGATATCGACCAGCAGATCTGGCTGTTGCCGCTGGAAGCGGCCGGAACACCAAGGCGCTTGACCAGGGCCGCCGATACCCGGTTCGCTGATCTGCATTATGATCGCTATCGAGACCGGCTGCTGGCGGTGAGCGAAACGCGCTGTTCATCCGTGTGTGAACCGGTTAACAGGCTGGTCAGCATTGACCTGCAGACCGGCGGTGTTGCCGTGGTCGCCGAAGGGGCCGATTTTTACAGTTCGCCGGCACTATGCCCAGATGGTCGCCAGCTGGCCTGGATTGAATGGGACCACCCTCGACAGCCCTGGTTATGCACCCGTCTGATGCTGGCACAGCTCGACCGGCAGGGGCGGGTCGAGCTGTGTGAACGGATCTCGGATGAGCAGGAAGCGGCCTGGGCTCAGCCGCGTTTCTCGCCGGAGGGGCAGTTGCATGCAGTCGTCGACCGGGATGGTTGGTGGCGGATAGAAACGTATACCGCTGCCGGCTTTGCGCCCTTGTCGGGTAATACGCCCGAGATTACCGAATTCGCGACAGCCCCCTGGCAGTTTGGTCTTGCGACCTACGGCTGGTGTGCTGATGGCGCTCTGCTGGCGCTGGGGCAGAGTGAGGGCTATAGCCGCGTGTGGCGACATGATGCTCGGGGGTGGCACTCTGTTGAGCTGGGGATAATGCCGGCTCGCCTGCATGCGCTGGCCTGTGCCGGTAACCGGATTGCGTGTGTCGCCGAATTCAGCGATCGCTTGCCGGCAGTGTTGAGCATCGACACGGAACTTGCCGCCGATGACCCTGATCAATGCACGTTGCTTCATGGTGGGCAGATGCCCGTTTATCCTCCCAGCCTGCCAGTCAGTCAGTTTGCCGAGGTTGAGAACACTCGGGTGCCGTACTTTCTTTACCGTCCGGCGGGTGTTCATTCGAACCAGGCCCTGCCACTGGTGATCTGGACCCATGGAGGCCCGACAGCCGCGACCTACCCCGTATTCAAACCGATTGTCCAGTACTGGACCCAGCACGGCTTCATGATTGCCGACGTCAATTATCGTGGCAGCACCGGCTATGGGCGTGACTACCGCCTGCAGCTGGCCGGACAGTGGGGCGTCAGGGATGTGGGTGATGTGGAAGCTGTTGCACGTGATCTGATAACGCAGGGACTGGCCGATGCCGGGGCCGTCTTTATCCGCGGCAACAGTGCCGGTGGTTACACGGCCCTCAATGCGCTGTCTCATTCGGATGTATTCAGTGGCGGTGCCAGCCTTTATGGTGTCAGTGATCCGGCGAGGCTCAATCAACTGACCCACAAGTTTGAGTCTCGTTATCTGCACTGGCTGATTGGCGACCCGGCAAAGGCACACAAGCGCTACCGGCAACGATCACCTCTCGATCATGCACACCAGATCCGGGTGCCGGTGATCTTCTTTCAGGGCGAGCGGGACCAGGTGGTCTTGCCTGAACAAACGCACCGCATGGCCGAATGCCTGACTCTGAACGGGATACGGGTTGAAACCCACTACTTTGAAGAAGAGGCGCACGGCTTTCGTCAGCCGGACAATCAGGCGGCCGTACTGGTACATGAGCTGGCCTTTTACCGCAGTATCATTGATCAGGAGAAGGCCGGTGCCTGTGAGGCGCCCGGCGCACCCTGCATATCCCCTGCGCGGGATTAGCCTTCGTCAGTCAGGGTCGAGGTCAGACAATAGCTGGACAGCTCGTCAAAGTCTGCCTGCAAACGGGTTACGAACGCTGCAGGATCGGAGAATTCCCTTATCGATTGGCCGATAACCACATCGCAATTGAACGGCACCAGTCGTGCCGTCCCTCTTGGCAGGGAGCGTCCCAGACCTCGCATCATGACCGGCATCACGGCGCAATCCTGACGGTCCTTGACCAGTCTGTAGATCCCTTTTTTGATTGTTCCCATCACCTCCGGTTTGCCGCGGCTGCCTTCGGGGAAGATGATCAGGATCTCCCCGTGGTCCAGAGACTCGGCGCACTGCCCAAAAAGCGAGTCCAGGTTTTTTCGGTCGGGTGTGCGCTGCAGCGGGATGATGCCCAGCACATGGAGCGAAAACCATGCCAAGAGCCGGTTTGACAGGAAATAGTCGGCGGCGGCGACCGGCCTGACCCGATGGACGCTACTGATGGGGAAAAGGGAGAGCAGCACCAGCACATCCAGATGACTGTTATGGTTGGCGGCCAGGATGCAGGGACCCTGGCGGGGCAGTTTCTCCAGTCGCCGGAGATTGATGCCCAGGGCGATGTTGACCAGCGGCTTCGCGATCAACAGTACGAAGAGCATTTTGAGTATTCTGTCCATAGAGTCTCAGTAGTGCAGGTAATAGAGATAGTGGAAAAACAGGGGCGAGGTGAACATCAGACTATCGATTCTGTCGAGGATGCCGCCATGCCCGGGAATCAGATGGCCGGTGTCCTTGATCTGCAGGTCTCGCTTCACTGCGGAAATCACCAGATCGCCAATAAAACCGCCGACCGAAATGATCAACCCCGCCACAAGCCCCTGTTGCCAGTCGAGAGGCGTAAGCCAGGGCGCCAGCCATGCCGAGATGGCCGTAACGGTGATGATGCCGCCGATGAATCCGGCCCAGGTCTTGTTGGGGCTGACTCTGGGGACGATTTTACGTCGCCCGAACAGCTTGCCCGACACGTACTGACAGACATCGTTGAACTGCGTCATAACCAGCAAAAACAGCACCAGACCAATGGCACCCGCCTGTTCATTCTTGACCGGGAGTAACAACAGGTAACCGGCGTGACTGAGACAGAAAACCGTCAGCATCATTCCCCAGTGGATGATGCCGGCGGAACGGATAAACCCTTTGGTTTCTCCAATGATGACCAGCACCATTGGCAGAAACAGGAAAATATAGACCGGGATGAAGATGATGAACATGCCGTACCAGCCCATCGACATCCAGTAATACTGAATCGGAATGGACAGGTACGCCCAGAATATGACGCGCCGGTCAGTCATGCGGGTAGGAACGATCGACAGAAACTCCTTGAGCGCCATGAAGCTCAGGAAGCCGATAAAGAAAATCGTGTAACTGAGTGGCAGCAGTAAAACAACGAACACAATCGCGATCATCCACCACCAAGAGCTGATTCGCTGCTGCAGCTCGGTATAGTCACGATCCTGATGGCGCAGAGACAGCCAATAATATATCAGTTGGGAAATGATCAGTGTCGCCAGTACGGCAGCCATCAGGAGCAGTGAATGCTCTGGGATAAAGGAGGTCAATGACAAGTCCATTTTGTTACCCGATCAAAACGGCTGATTGCTGTGGTGGGTATAGATCCCGCGAACGCGTCGCCACAGGGTGGCCAGCAGGCCGATCAGCATGACAACCAGAACGGCATCCATCAGCCAGGTTCTGACATCCGGTAACAGCTGCGTCAGATCCAGAACGAAGAGTACGATAAGCGACAAAGTCAGCAGCGCCATCCGGTGCTGCTTCGCCATGGGGCCGCGAAAATCTGCAGGCCCTCCCATACTGACACCCAGCACCCGTATGTAGGCGGTCATGACTGCAAGCAGCGCACACAACCAGGCCAGGTGCATGCCATACTGACTGTACGTGATGAAGCCTGCGCCGATAATGAACAGCGGATCAGCGATACGGTCGGGAAGATCGTTGAACAACTCACCGGCGGCTGTCTGCTTGCCGCCCTCGACGGCCACCATGCCGTCGAACAGGTTGCATAGCAGGCGGAGCTGGATACAGAGAGCGGCAACCAAAAGCAGGAAAGGTGCCTGGTCCAGACAGGCATAAGCCAGCAGGTCAACCATGCCGAGGAGGGCAAAGACGACACTCATGACCGATATCTGGTTGGGTGTGATCGCTTTGCGACTCAACCAGCGTGCAAAGGTATTGCTAATGCCCAGACTTCTTACTGCAAGCGGGCGGCGATTGGATTCGGCATCCTGCGTCATGATAGGTACTCCTGTCCCTGAAAATCGGGATTTAGTATACACAGGAACTCGAGTATCGGTCATGAGACAAATCAGCTGAAACCAAGTAACGGATAAGGAGAGATTTTATGGAGCCAACATACCGGGGATCATGTTTATGCGGCCGAGTTCGGTTCGAAATTGAAGGTGGCTTCGATGCCTTCTATCTTTGCTACTGTGGGCATTGTCGGAAAGATACAGGCTCTGCCCACGCGTCGAATCTGTTTTCTCGCAGCGCAAAATTGACCTGGCTTCAGGGGTTGGAAAATGTCAAAACCCATCAACTGAATGACAGGGAACACGTGAAAAGTTTCTGCTCGAATTGCGGATCGGCCCTGCCTGCTTACAGTGAACGCCTGAAGCTTCTGGTCGTTCCGGCAGGCAGTCTGGACACAGAGCCCGAATTGAAACCTGATGCAAGGATATTCCTCGACAGTAAAGCCGGCTGGGTGGAAGGGCTGGATAATATTCCCGGTTTTGGTGCTCTGCCAGAATCGAATCAATGATTGATTCAATAAGTATTTAGCGTCTAATCGATATTCAAGCAGGTGCAACGATGAAAACGATCGGCCTGATCGGCGGTATGAGTTGGGAAAGCACACTGGGGTATTACCGTGCATCAATGAAGGCGTCAAGGAAGCGCTTGGCGGTCTGCATTCGGCCAAAATCGCGTTATACAGCGTCGACTTCGAACCGATTGAACAGTTTCAGCACGCCGGCAACTGGACAGCGACTTCGGAGATATTGTGTGATGCGGCGCAGAAGGTTCAGGCTGCGGGAGCCGATTTCCTGCTGATCTGTACCAATACCATGCACAAGGTGGCCCCCGAGGTCGAGAAAGCGATTGATATTCCCCTGTTGCATATCGCAGATGCCACGGCCGATCGACTGGTGAAGGCGGGCGTCAGAACGGTCGGTTTGCTGGGTACCGCCTTCACCATGGAGCAGGCGTTCTATAAGGGACGGCTGACCGATCACTTCGGCCTGAATGTATTGGTACCGAACGAGGAGGACAGAGCACTGGTGCATCGAGTGATCTACGAGGAGTTGTGTCTTGGCACGGTGAACGCGGCTTCCCGAGCAGAGTATCTGCGGATCATCGAGGAAATGGCAAGCCGAGGGGCTGAAGCCGTCATACTCGGTTGCACCGAAATCGGCATGCTGGTCAACCAGTCGGATACGCCGGTGCAGCTGTTTGATACCACGGCCATCCATGCAGCCAAAGCGGTGGAAGTCGCGACAGGCTGAGTGATCGTGGCTGTCGAAGTTTGACCGCCTGCCGGTGCTGCGGCAGGCGGCCTTGATGGGCTAGCGACCCAAGCGACGGATCGCCTGTGGCGTGAAGTCGCTGTACTTGAAGCGCTGGGTGAAGTCGAATCCCTGACCCTCTTCATTGGTCAGGCTGCCTACCAGGTAGCGCCCTGATTGCAGGTCATACAAGGCTTCAGCGCTGTACCAGGGGACCAGAGCGTCCCGGTAGGGGAAGGCATGCCCCTCGGCGACACGCCACAGCTGACCCCGGGTGTCGTAGTGGTCGGCGATGGCGATCTGCCAGCTGTCTTCGTCAATGTAAAACACCCGCTTGCCGTAGATATGACGCTCACTGTCTTTCAGTGTCGCTTCCACCTTCCAGACGCGGTGCAGTTCATAACGGGTATGCTCCGGATTCAGGTGTCCCGGCTGCAGGATGTCGTCATATTTGAGCCCCCGATCGGCCAGGGTAAAACTGTTGTAAGGGATATACAGTTCCTGCTTGCCTGCCAGTTTCCAGTCATACCGGTCCGGGGCGCCGTTGAAAATATCCAGATTGTCGGTGGTGCGTTGCCCGTCAGAGGCTGTGCCGGGCGCATCATAGGCGATCTGCGGGGCGCGGCGGACACGGCGCTGACCGGCGTTATAGGTCCAGGCCTGACGGGCCTGTTGCACCTGATTCAGCGTTTCATGTACCAGCAGCACCTCGCCGGTCAGGCGGGCCGGTGCCTGAACCTGTTGAACGAAATAGAGCAGGATATTGTTCTGCTCAGACTCGCTCTTGTCCTTGAGATAACCGGGCCAGCTGGTTTTCTCGTTGATGCGGATGGGCGTGAAGGCGCCATTGGTCTGGACCGGTACCTGCACGAAGGTGCGCTCCAGTGCTCCGCCACGGTAGCGGGTGATATGGTTCCAGATGACCTCCAGCCCGTTCTGCGGAATAGGGAAGGCCAGCGTTTCATCGAAATTGCTCAGCCCGTTGCCGTCATCGGTCAGCCGGGTATTCAGGGCGTTGTTTCGTGCCTTTTCATACACGGCCTTGGGATAGGCGGCGGTGCGGTGAGTCGGGTAGATCGGCATGCGGAAACTGTCAGGGTAACGCTTGAACAGCGCGAGCTGGCCCGGACTCAGCCGCTCGGCATACTGGTCTGCATTGGCGGCGGTGATGACGAACAGCGGCTGCTCTTCGGCGAAGGGGTTGGCATATCGCGCGTTGCTTTGAGCAAGTCCGCCATTCCAGGCCGGGATGCTGCCATCGGCGTTGCCCTGCATCTCGGCTCCGACAGGTGTTAGCGTTTGACCCAGTTTGGCCGCCTGTTCCGGCGATACGGCGGCGTGGGCGGGCAGTGTGATGGCCAGGGCCAACAGTAGCGGTTTGGTTGGAAAGCGTGTTGTCATTATTCTGTCTCCTCAACCCTGAATCAGAAGGATACCGATGCACTGAGCGAAAGGAAGTCGCGGTCTTCGATGGCGTTGTAATCACCGCCAAAGAAGTTGGTGTAGCCCAGTTGCAGACGGTACTGGTTCAGATAATCGGCGGTCAGTGTCAGGCCCAGGGCCTTTTCATCTTCACGGAAGGCCGCACCGGGCTCCGGTCCGTTACCATGTACGCCATGCTTGAAGCTGACCTCCGGGGTCAGGCTCGCGCCGGCGATGGCGTTCGGGTAGGTCAGCGAGGCACGCAGGACATATCCCAGCGAGTCCTGAGTGACGAAGCCTTCATCATCACCGGCAGCATAGCCGAAGTTTCCGGCGCGCCCGAATTTGAGAGCATTGACGTCCTCATCCAGACCATGCACATGGGTCCAGCCCAGCTCACCAATCAGGGACAGACGGCTGGCACCCAGGACCCGGTCATGGAAACTGACCAGGCTAGTCTGCACTTGAGTGATATCGAACAGCTCGTAACCCTGAACCTCACCGCCAGGGCCGGCTGCAGCAACCAGCGCATCGGCCGTAGCGTTACCGGACTGTAGAGGGCTTCCCAGCGCTCCCGTGTGCTGCTTCAGAACGGCGGCCACCAGCAAGGGACCGTTGATCTGCAAGGGTACATCCTTGCGGTGGGACACTTCACCGGACCAGGCCAGGTTGCCCAGGTTTGTATTGAAACTGAGCCCCGTCATGAAGATATCTTCCGGGTATTCGGTGAAATAGGTGGTATCGATCACCGTGGAGGTCGCCGCCAGAGTTGCGGCCTGCTGGGCCGCCTCCGCACTGCCTGTGGCGCCAAGAACCGCCGCATAGGTGCTGGCGAATGCAGAGGCATAGTCAGCCGAGCTGGCCATGGAGTTCACCGCACTGCTGATCGGCAAACGGCTGTGGTAGCGGGCAAAATAGACCCCGAATTCGGTGTTGTTCAATTCTTCAGCAAAATAGCGGAAAGCGACACCGAACTGGCCCTCATCATCCGCTTCGCGGCGTCCATTCGCATGGCGATAGACCACGGGATCGAATCCGATCGCCGCCGTCGTAAAGGCACTGTTAAAGTACTGCTGGTCGGTCAGCGGCAACGGAATGCGTATGCCGTTACAGCCTTCTGCAGCAAAATCGTTGGTGGAGAAGTAGGTGCCGCATCCGTCAATGGCGGTCGGTTCCCACTGCAACTGGTAGAAGCCTTCGACACTCAGGTTTTCGGTCAGCCCAATAGAGGCAAAGACCTGGTTCGCCGGCAGCAGGGCATCCCTGACCTCGGCGCCGGGGCGGCGGATGGCGCTGACATCAATGATATTGATGCTGTTGATGCCGCCCTGAATGAAGGCGCTTTCGCCCCAGTTCACTACCTGTCGGCCAATGCGGACGTCCAGCGGGTGCTGGCCCTCGCTGCCCAGATCAAAGCCGGCATAGAGGTAGGCATCCAGCAGCTCGGCACCGGAAAACTGGGCGTAATCATTGAAATCATCATCGTTCAGATCAGCGCCGGCCTGATAGCCATTAGGGGAGTGGCCGTGTGGACGCCCCTCGCGTTCCAGCTCGAAATCGAACCAGTACTTGCCGCGAGCAAAGAAGCCGACATTGTCATAGCGCAGATCCAGCTCGTGGATCCCCTTGAACACCTTGGAAAAAGTTTCTCCCTGCTCGAAGTTCTGATTTCCGTCATCGTAGCTGCCGGAGCCGTCACTGGTGCCGCCATTGGGACGCGAGATAAGTGCCTGGTCCGGGTCCTCCAGACGCCAGCTGGCGCCTATGGAGAGCTGTGAGTCGAAACGCCCCTCGACGTCCCCGAGGTTGAATTGAATCGCCTGGGCGGCAGGGGCGGCTGCAACCAGGAGAGCGAGCAGGGTCGGGCGTGTGCCAGGAACCTGTTTGAAGCTACGGAAAAATGTGCCGTTTTTTATTTCCATTTCGTTCACCGAGACATTTTTATTTTTATCCTGATTCGGTCGTACAGAAACAAGCCAAGAGGTAATGTGCTGAACAAACAGTTGTTTTTCTGTCAGCGCCTGCATACCCCAAGCTGATCCATGATGCCCATATTCCACGGCTATGTGCGGGTTCTCAATGACAAAGCTGTGCAGAATGACTGACAAAAGTGGTCCGGATGGGGTAGATTCGACGACAAGAAAAACAAATAAAATGGAAGCATATCGTGATTAAGCGCACAGTGATGGTGCCATCAGGCTACGTGCTTAACCTGCTGCAACAGGCCCGTGCACAGGGTGTTGATACCGACGAACTGCTGCAGGCGGTGGATATAGACCCGGCGGAAATCGGCACTCGAACCGAATTCAGCGCCGAGCGTTTCGGCGCGCTTTACCAGCGGCTGATGTATATCGCGCAGGAT
The DNA here is from genome assembly GCA_963676805.2 of uncultured Marinobacterium sp. Taxonomy (GTDB): domain Bacteria; phylum Pseudomonadota; class Gammaproteobacteria; order Pseudomonadales; family Balneatricaceae; genus Marinobacterium. The sequence goes on from CAXXYA010000002.1 coordinate 926,268, forward strand.
GAATCCTTCGGCATGATCAGTGGAGGCAAGGTGCCCAATGGCACCTTCCGTATGATGTGTCATGCGATCATCCATTGCCCGACACTGGAAAAAGCGATCTACCGCGCCAGCGCTTTTCATGAGATCTGCCGGGGCGCTCAGGTAAAACCGGTTCTGCTGCGCAAGGGACGTTATGCCAAGGTCTCTTTTGCACCGACCGACCATGCTGAACTGGACCTGGATACCTTGCTGCAGCAGGAAACGCCGGATCGTATTCGGACTTCATTGTCCATGTGGCACCATTTCATCAGTTGGCTACTGGGCGCGCAGGTTGAACTTAAAGCGGCCTATTTCACCTTTGCAGAACAGGATGATCTGGAGGTTTATCACAAGCTGTTTCGCTCCGAAGTGCGTTTCAATCAGCACGATAATGCACTGGTGTTTGCCGCAAGCTACCTGGACCAGCCGCTGGTGCAGACCGAACAGACCCTGCGCAGCTTTCTCAAAACAGCCCCCTTTCAGCTGATTGCAATGGTCAATGATGATGCTTCATTGACCTCTCAGGTGGAGGCACTGATCGGCAAGGACTTCAGCCGTCCCCTGCCCAGTGCCGAAGAGATCGCCTCGGCGCTTAATCTCTCCGTGTCCACTCTGAGGCGACGCCTGCTGGAGGAGAGCACCTCCTACCAGACGATCAAGGATGAATGCCGCAAGCGAGCCGCATTGCATTACATGGGTTCGCCGCAGCTGTCGATCAATGATGTGGCTGAACTCATGGGGTTTGATGACCCTTCGGCCTTTTTCCGCTCTTTCAAGCGCTGGACCGGCATGACACCCGGTGAGTACCGTCGCAGTGATGCCTATCGCCATAAGCTGGTATCCGAAGAGCCGATGCCTGAGGCTGGACAAACCGCGACGCTCTGATCCCTTGACGTGGAATGTCAGTGATTCAGGCGAGTTTTGCCATTGCGGCTTCAGCGACAGATGGTGATCCTGTGGCATACCCAGATGCCGGGACCTGAACGGGTCACCGGCCTCCCCATAATGACAACAAAAACGGGGGCTTCATGCACAGAATCCTGTTATCCGCACTCTGGCTGGCACTCTGCCTGCCGCTGCTTCTGCAGCCACTGTCGGCTGCTTCCTTTGACCGTGTTCAACAGTCATCACTCCACTCCAGCCGCGCCGAGCGAGGGCTCCTGCTTGACCTGGTTGAGGTGCCGGGGCGTAACCGTCTGCTGACGGTTGGCGAGCAGGGCAGCATTCTCTATTCCGATGACCGCGGTAAAAGCTGGTTACAAGGCAACACCCCCGTTTCGGTGTTGCTCACCGCCGTGCAGATGGTTTCGGCGACGAGAGGCTGGGCCGTGGGGCATGATGGTGTGATTCTGCGTACCGATGATGGTGGTGAAAATTGGCAGCTTCAGGCCTCTGGCCAGAGGCTCTTGCATCGGCAGCAGGCGGCACTTGAGCACGCGCTCAGGGACGCCCAGCTGGCCACTGACCCGATCTACCGAGACGAGTTGCAGTGGCAGCTGGATGACCTCAGGGTCCTGCTGGAGGAGGGGGCGATGCCAACGCTGCTGAACCTGCACTTCCTTGACGGACAGCTGGGCTTTGTCATTGGTGCCTATGGCACGCTGTTTCGCACCGTTGACGGTGGACAGAGCTGGCAGAGCCTGGGGCATCGCCTTCCCAACCCTGATCGCATGCATCTGAACGCTCTGTTACAGGGTCGCAGCGGCCGTCTGCTGCTGGCGGGAGAGGCGGGGCTACTGCTCTACAGTGATGACCAGGGGCTCAACTGGCATGAAGCGGTCTCGCCCTATGAAGGCTCCTTCTTTGCACTGGCGCAGAGCGATCGTTTTTACCTGCTCGGCCTGCGCGGTCATCTGTTCAGCTCTTATGACGGGGTCCACTGGCAAACGGAGCGGGTGCCGACTCAAGCCTCGCTGAACGCCGCTGTGGTGAGTGATGAGCAGCTTTTTCTGCTGGGACAGGGCGGGCTGGTGTTGCGTCGCTTGCGGGAGGGGTTTGTGCCTGTACAACCGGTCCCGCGCTACAGCTATACGGCCGGTCTGTTGCTGGGTGACCAGTTGCTGCTGGCCGGCGAAGGCGGGATACGTCCGATTGAGCTGCAGCAGGGAGGTGCACAATGAACCGTCTCGACAGGTTGCTGCTGGCCCCGGTCAGGGGCAGCGAACGGCTGCTTGAGCGTGTACTGTTCGGTTATCGGCTACCGGTGGCGCTGGCTTTTCTGCTGCTGACGCTGTTACTGGGCTGGCAGGCGCTGCAGATCCGTCCCGATGCCAGTTTCGTCAAGATGATTCCGGCATCTCATCCCTATGTGGCTAACTATCTGGAGCATCGCGATGATTTGGCCGGACTGGGTAACAGCATCCGCGTGGTGGTGGCCGTCAAGGAGGGCGATATTCTGCAGGCGGCATTCCAGCAACGGCTTAAGGAGATCACCGACGAGCTGTTCTTTCTGCCGGGTGTTGACCGTTCGGCCCTGAAGTCGATCTGGACACCCAACGTGCGCTGGACCGAAGTGACTGAAGAGGGGTTCGTCGGCGGCCCGGTGATCCCGGAGGATTATGATGGCTCGCCGGCATCGCTGGAGCAGCTGCGCATCAACATTTTGCGTTCCGGGCAGCTGGGCCGTCTGGTTGCCAATGATTTCCGCTCCGTGTTGATCCAGGTGCCGCTGTTTGAACGCATCCCTGAAACCGGCAACAAGCTGGACTATCAGCAATTCTCACAGCGGCTGGAAACCCTGGTACGGGACAAGTACCAATCGGATCTGATCGACATCCATATCATCGGTTTTGCCAAGGTGGTGGGTGATCTTATCGACGGAGCCGCTCATGTGGCGGCCTTTTTCGGTATCGCTTTCCTGGTGACGCTGGTTTTGCTCTATCTCTACTCACACAGCCTGGCCGGTACGCTGATCCCTCTGTTCTGTTCGCTGATCGCCGTGGTCTGGCAGCTGGGGGTATTGCGCTGGCTGGGTTATGGTCTGGACCCTTACTCCATGCTGGTGCCCTTTCTGGTCTTTGCCATCGGGGTCAGTCATGGCGTGCAGGTGGTCAATAACGTGCGTATCGAGGCTGCTGCCGGCGCCGACAAGGTGACCGCCGCTCGCCGGGCGTTCAAGACCATCTTTATTGCCGGCTTTACCGCCCTGCTGTCTGACGGACTGGGGTTTGTCACCCTGATGGTGATCGACATCCAGGTGATCCAGGATCTGGCGGTAGCCGCATCGCTGGGGGTGCTGGTGATCGTAGTGACCAACCTGCTGTTGCTGCCGCTACTGATCTCCTGGACCGGAGTGGGGCAGAAGGCGATCCATCGGGCACGTCATGGTGTGGAGCGCAGTGGCGCCATCTGGCGTGCCCTGGTCCGTTTTTCCCGACCACGCGGTGCCTTGATCGCACTGGGTGTGGCCGCGCTGATGGCCTGGTATGGATGGGGGGCAAGCCGCGACCTGCAGATCGGTGACCTCAGCGCCGGCGCACCTGAGCTGCGTGCGGACTCGCGTTACAACCGGGATAACGCTTTCATCACGTCGAACTACAGCAACTCCAGCGACGTTTTCGTGGTGATGGTGAAAACACAGGCAGAGCAGTGCAGTCGCTTTGAAAGCCTGCAACAGGTCGATCGTTTTCAGTACTACCTGAGTGATGTGCCCGGCGTACAGAGCAGCGTCTCGCTGGTTGATGTGGCCGAGCGGGTAACGGCTGGGTTGAATGAGGGCAACCTGAAGTGGCGCAGTGTCAGTCGCAATCAGTACATCATCAACTCGTCGCTGCGATATGTTCCGACGGGTCTGATGAACTCAAACTGCTCGCTGCTGCCGGTGATCGTTTTTCTGGAAGACCACAAGGCGGCGACCCTGCAACGGGTGTCGGCGGCCGTTGATCGCTTTGCGGATCGCCACAACTCTGATGAGATTCGCTTCCTGATGGGAGCAGGGAATGCTGGCTTCGAGGCGGCGACCAACGAGGTGATCGCTGGCGCGCAGTACGAGATGCTGCTGTGGGTCTACGCGGTGGTCAGCCTGTTATGCCTGCTGACGTTCCGCTCGATCCGGACAGTGATCTGCGTCATCCTGCCGCTGGCTCTCACTTCATTGTTGTGTCAGGCACTGATGGCGAAACTGGGGATTGGCGTCAAGGTGGCTACCCTGCCGGTGATCGCACTGGGGGTGGGTATCGGGGTGGATTACGGGATCTATATCCAGTCACGACTCAATACCTATCTGCAGCAGGGTATGGCGCTGCCCGAGGCCTATCTGGCCACGCTGCGCAGCACCGGCAAATCGGTTGCCTTCACTGGCCTGACGCTGGCGATCGGCGTGGTGCTCTGGACCTTTTCACCGATCCGCTTTCAGGCCGACATGGGCATCCTGCTGACGTTCATGTTTCTGCTCAACATGCTCGGCGCCCTGATTCTGCTGCCGGCACTGTCCTGTCTGCTTAACTACCGGCGTCAGCCCCGAGAAGTGGCGCAAACGGTGCTCTGAGCCAGATTCAGCATCGGTGAAGGCCGGGTTCCCTGGGGTTCCCGGCCTTTTGCGCTATGATGTTGACGGGCTCTGCTGCTCAGGGACGGTCGTAGGGGAGGGCAATCGCGTAATAAGGTTTTCATATTATCCCCATAGGGAGTTTAAATTTCATAAAGTTACAGGCATAGTCGATGATGTTCTCAGTGCAGCGCAGATGCAGACAGACTCAGCTGCGCAACAATGGACTTAAACTGGAGAAATGAAAAATGGCGCTTCGTATCAATGACACCGTACCGAACCTTGATCTGAAAACCGATCTGGGTGATTTCAAGCTTCACGACTTCATTGGTGACAGCTGGACAATCCTGTTCAGTCACCCGAAAGACTTTACGCCGGTATGTACAACCGAGTTTGGCGCCGTTGCTCAGCTTGCCGCTGAATGGGAAAAGCGCGGGACCAAAGTCATCGGCCTGTCTGTAGATGGCGTTGACGAGCATGTAGAATGGAAGGCTGACATCGAGAAATTCTCGGGTGCGCCGGCCAAATTCCCGATCATCGCTGACGATGACCTCGCCGTATCCAAGGCGCTGGACATGCTGCCGGCTGACGCCTACCTGGCAGACGGCAGAACCGCCGCAGACTCTGCAAGCGTACGTGTGGTATTTATCTTCAGCCCGGACAAGAAACTGCAGCTGGCCATGACGTACCCGATGTCTGTCGGCCGTAACTTTGCTGAAGTTCTGCGTGCGCTGGACGCACTTCAGGCAACCTACCAGACCCCGATCGCAACCCCTGCCAACTGGGTTGCCGGTCAGGACGTTATCGTAGCGCTGTCATTGAATGATGAAGAGGCTAAAGCGAAATTTGGCGATATCGATGTCAAATTGCCTTACCTGCGTACGACCAAGCAGCCGTAAGCGTTCATAAACGGTCTGTAGATTGAGAACGCCCTGTCCGAGATTGGATTCTCGACAGGGCGTTTTTGATTATCCTGTTTTGGTTGTGGTTTTATTAAAACAGCAGAAGATTAAAAGGGAAGCCCCGCCAACCGTATAGGATGGAACGCTGGATGTTTCCTTGATGTTCGTAAAATGAAGAAAAGCGCTATCTGCACAGAATCTGATAAGCGCACATCAATGGACTGTTGTCTTCACAGAAGGAATTGGCGAGATGTATGTCGTAATGCTACTTCTCATGTCCCTGGGAATGGGGATTAATGAAATCATTATGAACAGTAAGGGGGAAGTGGTCTCTGACGTAACGCAGACACTTTGGGCCTTTATATTCTGCATATTATCCACTATGTGGTCTGATCAGGATTCAAAAGAAAAAAAGATTCACCGGCCATTTGATTTTGGCTTTCTTGTCTACATACTTTGGCCAATTTCTTTCCCGTCCTACCTTATTGTAACGAGAGGCATGGAAGGAATTGTTACGTTTCTGGGGTTTATGGCCATTTGGTGTGGGCCATGGCTGCTGGGGCTGGTGTCCTACGTTTATATCTATTCAGGATAAAAAATCATAGGTTCGCTGATTATCCGGCAATAGGTTTTCTTGTACGTCAGCTCAGGGCGATAGCATGAACATTTTTTAAGCATGTATCACCCTTTCCATGTAATCAATATCCATGGCGGCCATCCGCTGTTTGCGACGAATACCGGCCTTTTTGCTGGTCTCACGGCGTAGTTGGTTAGCGGCAACATGGTGTAGTGTCGCCAGGTTATTGGCACTGTGGTCTCGGCTGATCTTGCAGGCATCTTCTCGAAACGCAACATCCAACACACAGCGCAAGCGGTTCTCAACATCCCAGTGGCTGCGCACTCTCTGTGTAAAGTCTTCCGGGCTGAACACAGCAGAGCTAATGTAGTACCGATGCTCCAGCATCTCGTGTCCAGTGGTGTTGCGGCTATAGCGCGTCGCCACTCCGACTGTTTTCAAACCACACCAGTTGGGCAAGCCTTCAATCTCGCTGGCGCTGCGAACATGATACCCGCTATGTTCATGGCGACCATGCCCACTTTCTATTTGGCGATATCCTTCGTCACCGGACAGCGATGTTAATGCTGTACGTATGGATTGATACAGCGTCTTTTGATTGCCTTTTACCGCCAGCAAATAGTCACCTTTCTGGTCGAGAATCGTCTGTGCAATGGCCTTTTGACACCCCATAGCATCCAGCGTTACCAAGCAATCTTCTAACTCCAGCAGAGACAATAGTTCAGAAATTGCTTTGATTTCATTGAACTTTTCTTCAGTTTTCAGCTGTCCCATGACGACGACCATTAGCGGTCGCAAACGCACTGACCATGTGAATGGCGGACTGCCGATTACCCGGGGATACGAACCTCTCAGCGTCTTTCCATCAAAGGCAATGACTTGACGTTCTCAAAATTTCCATAGCCCTGTAGCCAGTCCAACAGGGCATTGCCAAAGTCCTCAATCTCCTCCCAGCCTTCACAGCCTGTAATAACGGCTGTTATCGTCAGAAACAGGATGTCGAACAGCGGGTAGGTGACTTTGGCGGCCTGACGTACATCGGCGATACCGGTACTGGCATGCGACACCAGCACTGCCGCCTTCGATGCCGCCTGCAACGGCATCGGTTTGCTGCAGGCGCACCCCTTCACGCTGAAAGCTTCGGGGGCACACTACCTGGTGCTGCCCAACAAGCCGCCGTCGCCCAAGGTGATCGCCTTCCGCGACTGGCTGCAATCGATATTGGAGCGGGAAGGGCAGTATATCCGGCGCTGATTGCCCGCGAGCCATACCCTTCCGGTTTTCCCTCGAGCTGTGAATCGGGTGGAGCCTCAAATGGACGCATCCATTCTGTAATGTGTCTATTGGGGTTGTACTCGGAGTACTCAAATTCCATCTATTGTATAAATCTCGCGTCTGTTCCTGTCGGCATTAGGTCCCTAATTTTCCGACCGCCAGCTGAACTTTTCCGGCCTGCATCGTCACCGGTTGAATCGTAGAAACGATTCGGAACAAAGGCTTTTCACCCGTGTCGTAAGGGTAATTCCTTCGCCCGTTTCGTTCAGCCTTCTTCCAGACTGAACGAAACGGGCGAAAATCTGGCGGTTTTTCGCATAAACCTCTGCGCCTGAATTCTATACGATAGCCCCGTTTTCCATTTGACGCATTTGGAGGGACTCATGCGCACTTCACTGATTAAACTTACCTTGCCCCTGCTGCTGCTTACTTCTGCATCCAGCATGGCGGGTTCTCTGGAGCTGTCCAGCTCTGACATTACGCATGGCAAAGCGATGGACAAGAGCCAGGAGTTCCAGGGCTTCGGCTGCTCCGGCGATAACCTGTCGCCACAGTTGTCATGGTCGGGAATCCCGGAAGGTACCAAAGCGTTTGCGATCTTCGCCTATGATCCGGATGCCCCGACGGGCAGTGGCTGGTGGCACTGGCAGGCCGTTAACATCCCGGCTAATGTGACCAGTCTTCCAGCTGGCGCAGGAAACCCGAGCCAGAGTCTGATGCCGAAAGGCAGCCTTCAGCTGAACAATGATTACGGGGTAAAGGGCTTTGGCGGCGCCTGTCCTCCTGCCGGCCATGGTGTACATCGATACCAGTTCACGGTGCATGCGCTTTCTCAAGAGCTTGAGTTGCCGGAAAACGTTTCGGCGGCGCTCATTGGCTTTATGGTCAATGCCCATTCAATAGCATCAAGCACGATCGAAGCGCTTTACCAGCGAGATTGATCGTTCAGGCCATCGGGGATTCTAAGCCAAGAGACGAATGCCCGATGGTTCTCGATAGCCCTGCATGATGCTCGTTCAGGTGAAGTCATCCTGACTCAATAGATTGGAGGTAATCATTTTTAAAATCCTCCATGTCTTAAAATAATACTTGATTGGATGAATTTTTAGATCTGATTTCAAATCAGATCTTTATCTAATAATATATTCACTATAGAAATTATATTTTCATTCTTTACGAATTGGCTTTCAGGCTGATTCGTATGCCGGTTTATTCCTGTAACCCAATTGATTTACAGGAGGAAAAAATGATTTTGGACTCATTTGATGGCAACTCAGCCAGAATGAGGATTCTAGCTTTGCATGTTCAGCAGCATCCTTGTCAGTACCTCAACTTCGTCGTTTAGCATTCACATTTAGCGGGACCGGACCCTGTTGAGAACCCTTCTGAATATAACAGCCTGCACTTGTTGGGCGCAATGATCGATTCAAGCCTTATTCCGAAGCGTTTGTTTGCTCAACCTGCCCACCTAAAACAAGAATTATCTATTTGCCTGATGGGTATTAAATCAATGTTTTGACTGAAAACGGCAGGAATATATTAGGCCAGGTCAGGAATTGTTTGATTGGAAATGTATTTTACCCGCACGAGAATAATTTTTCTGCGGAAAAAACGGAGTGGCTGAAGTCCAGTACGTTAAGCCATCGTGCGGTTGAGGGTCGTGTCCAGATAGCGGATGTCAGATTGAATCTGGAAGGATTACCAGGCTTTCTTCTATATTTAATAGAAAAAGAGAATTTTTCGTATATTATAAAAGAGTGAACGACTTATTCGTTTCATGTGTTGCAGAAGAATATTAAAATCAAGTTAATATCTGGTTGTTATTGACTATTCTGGTCTTTCTTAGTTCTGTAGGGGTCAATCCGAAATGATCTTTAAAGCGCTGTGTAAAACGAGATTGTGACTGATAGCCACAGCGTTCAGCAATCAAACTGATAGGATCTTCAGTCGTTTGTAAAAGATGTAGTCCCATACCCAGTCGGGCTCTATTTTTGATTTCCTTAATACTGCTATCTTCTGATTTCAGTTTCCTGCGTAAGGTTGACTCGCTCATGGCAATTTGTGTGCAGATTTTATCTATCGATACATTACACAAATCATTGCACATAATATCGTGGACTTTATGGCTAATTTTTTGTTTGCCTTTCATGCAGGCAACATCGCTATATCCGACATGGTAAAGGAGTGACAGTATTTCTTTTCTACGGTGCTCCCAGACACTCTCAGGAGCCCAGGATACAGAATTAATGAATTGATTCAGGCAGTTTTTGAGGCTATCTTTCATCTCTCCAATAAAGTAGTCCTTTTCATTTTTCGAATTGATGGGGATGTCATCAAAATCATCATAATCGAATTCGATCAGTAACGCTTTATAAGGCTTGTCACCGGGTATATTTCGCATGTGAATAGCATTGTTACCCGCAAGAAAAATGAAGCTATTGCTTTGACAGACAATTTTTGATGATCCTCCCAATTCCTTTTCCCCACTCAGGACTACTATCAAGAGCGGCTTGGCAACAGGAATATTTAAAATGTTCTGTTCGTAGATCGAAGAATAAACAGAAAAAGGTAGTTTCTTTTCTTCCATGAGAGCTTTTTTAATGCTTCCGGTAAGATAGTCCATTTATATGCGTATGTTTCCAATGTGCTTGTTTTTTAATATTATGAAAATCAAGGTGGCGAATATCGCACCAGTCAGTTCATATATTCGGCAGATTCTAGGTCTGTAGCTTTACGGAAACAGTAATATCATACCTTGAGTTATTTTCAAGGTTCAGAGGGGGGGTACGAAGCGGCGACTGAGAGTCATAGGCGGAATAATCCTGACAGAGGGGGAACCGGGCATTGCCAAAGTCCTCAATCTCCTCCCAGCCTTCACAGCCTGCAATAACGGCTGTTATCGTCAGAAACAGGATGTCGAACAGCGGGTAGGTGACTTTGGCGGCCTGACGTACATCGGCGATACCGGACAGGTGTTAGGCAAGGATATTGAGGCCATAATTGTGCTCACAAAAGCCTGTATCAGAGCATACTTGCACTGGTGGAGGAAAGTTCAGAGGCTGGGCCCGATCGCTTTTTGTTCACGCTCTCGCCCTGTAGGTTGGCTTTTAGCAATTGCATAACCCCAGATCCGGGTAGTCAGGTGCCGGGTTGTGCAAGTCCGGTGAATATGAGCCAAACTGCACTAGCCCTGCTTCCGCTTTCAGGGCGAATACGAATCTTTAAGGAATCAGGAAAAGCATGGACGTAAAAGCAGAGATCTTTGAAAATATGATGGTGCTTACCACGGATAAAAAAAGAATATCCGTTACGCCAGAAGAGCCCTTCACAACGGCGCGTCTACTGGTCGGTACCTTCATGCCTGCGGTGAACTGCATGAAAGACGGGCTGCAGCAAGTCGGGGCAACCGGCCTCCTCAAACGAAAGCCCAATCTGATCATCTTTCCGATGGCTTTTGCTGAAGGTGGCTTGTCTGAGATAGAAGAGCGATGCCTGCTTGAAGTTGGCTATTCGGCAGGCGCGGGTGAAGTTGAAGTCCAGGTGTAGGTAATATGGGGGCCGGGTGTAATCAAAAGCCCGGCAGCGCCGGGCTCGTGAACAGGTGCTCAGTTCAAACGCTCGAACACCGTAGCGATGCCCTGACCCATGCCGATACACATGGTCGCCAGGCCAAGGCTGGCATCCTGTTGTTCCATCACGTTGATCAGGGTGGTGGAGATGCGGGTACCGGAACAGCCCAGGGGGTGCCCGAGGGCGATGGCGCCGCCATTCAGGTTGACCTTGTCATCCATTACCTCATGTAACCGCAGCCCCTTGAGTACGGCCAGTGCCTGGGCAGCAAAGGCTTCGTTCAGTTCAACCACGTCCAGGTCGTTGATGCTCAGGCCTGCCTGTTGCAAGGCCTTCTGGCTTGCCGGCACCGGGCCGTAACCCATGATCGACGGGTCACAGCCGGCCACGCCCATGCCGAGGATGCGGGCGCGTGGCGTCAGGCCAAGTTCCTGTGCGCGGGCGGCGGACATCATCAGCATGGCCGATGCGCCATCGGAGAACGCCGAAGAGGAGCCGGCCGTGACGGTGCCTCCCTTGGGCATGAAGGCAGGCTTGAGTTCGGCCAGGGTCTCGACAGTAGTTTCGGGGCGGATCACTTCGTCCTGCGTAACCAGTCGCTTGAATCCCCGGCTATCATGACCTTCCACCGGCAGGATTTCGGTGTCCCAGCGTCCTTCCAGTGTAGCCTGGTGGGCACGCTGGTGAGAGCGAGCGGAGAACGCATCCTGTTCTTCGCGGGTGATGGCGTTCATTTTTCCCAGCATCTCGGCCGTCAGGCCCATCATCATGGAGGCTTTGGCGATCTCCTTGGAGGCGGCCGGGTTGATATCGATGCCATGCAGAATCGGGATGTGTCCCATGTGCTCGACGCCGCCGACCACGAAGGTGTCGCCATTGCCACTGGCGATCGCCTGGGCCGCGGTATGCAGGGCCGACATGGAGGAGCCGCACAGACGGTTGACGGTCTGGCCCGGAACCGAGTGGGGCAGTCCCGCCAGCAGCGCAGCGGTACGGGCGACATTGAAGCCCTGCTCCAGCGTCTGGTTGACGCAGCCCCAGATCACATCGTCGATGCTGTTGGGGTCCAGAGCGCTGTTGCGTGCCAGCAGGCCATGGATCAGGATAGCGGACAGGTCGTCGGCACGGAGGTTGCGAAAGGAGCCTCCTTTGGACTGGGCCATGGGGCTGCGTACCCCGTCGATGATGACGATATCGTTCGGTTTAAGACTCATCGGTTGCTCTCCTTATCCAAAGTAGGTCTGGCCGTTTGTGGCCAGGGCACGCATCTTGTCGGTGGGCTGGTAGAGTGTGCCGAGATCGGCGTGGCGATCCGCCAGGTCGCAGAACGCCTGTAATCCCATCTGATCGATATAGAACAGGGCACCACCACGGAACGGCGGGAAGCCGATACCGTAGACCAGTCCCATGTCCACCTCTGCGGGGTGGGTGACGATGCCGTCTTCCAGACAGCGCACCGCTTCGATGCAAAGCGGAATCATCATGCGGGCAATGATCTCTTCGTCGCTGAACTCGCGGGCCGGACCGACCACGCCTTCCAGCAGTGTTGGCAGCTCATCGTCCACCTGTTTTCTCGGTTTGCCCTTGCGGTCCTGCTCATACCGATAGAAACCCTTGCCGTTTTTCTGGCCAAGACGTTGCAGCTGGTAGAGGCGGTCAATCACGGTTTCACCGTCGGCGCTCATGCGTTCTGGGAAGCCGTCGGCCAGCACGGCGCCGGCATGGTGGGCGGTGTCGATGCCAACCACGTCAAGCAGATGGGCCGGTCCCATCGGCCAGCCGAAGCGCTCCATCACCCGGTCGACCTGGCGGTAGTCGGCCCCGTCACGCAGCAGGGCAGTAAAGCCGGCAAAATAGGGGAAGAGTACGCGGTTGACCAGGAAGCCGGGGCAGTCGTTGACCACGATCGGTGTCTTGCCCAGTGCCTTGGCATAGGCGACGGTGCGGGCGATCGCCTGTTCCGAACTTTTTTCGCCGCGAATCACTTCGACCAGCGGCATCCGGTGCACCGGATTGAAGAAGTGCATGCCGCAGAAGTTTTCCGGATGCTGGAGTCCTTGTGCCAGCTCGGTGATCGAGATGGTCGAGGTGTTGGAGGTCAGGACACTGCCTTGCGGCAACCGGGATTCCACTTCCGCCAGCACGCTCTGCTTTATTTTGAGGTTTTCGACCACGGCCTCGACCACCAGGTCAACGTTGCCGAAGTCACCATAGCTCAGCGTCGGGCGGATACGGGACAGGCTGGCCGCCATCTTTTCACCGTCCAGCCTGCCGCGCTCCAGTTGCTTGTTGAACAGCTTGGAGGCTTCACTCAGGCCCAGCTGCAGGGCGTCTTCGTTGATATCCTTCATCAGAATCGGCGTGCCGCGCGAGGCGCTTTGGTAGGCGATACCGCCGCCCATGATGCCGGCGCCCAGTACGGCGGCCTGGCGCACCGGTGCGGCATCAGCCTCATAGCCTTTGCTGGTACGCTTGATCTGCTGGTCCTTGAGAAAGAGACCAACCAGTGCCGGTGTGACTTCGTTGGTGGCGAGTTTGGCAAACCCCTTGGCCTCAACAGCCTGAGCGGCTTCGCGGGTCATGTTGGCATGGGTCTGGATGGTTTTCAGTGCGGCCATCGGGGCGGGGTAATGCGGACCGGCCTTGGCACCGATCATTCCCTTGGCGGATTCGAACGCCATCATCTGCTCGATCTGGTTGAGTCGAATGGGACTCTGTTTCTCGACGCGGCGCGCCTGGTAGTCGAATTCCCCGTTGATGCAGCCACGCAGCAGGTCCAGGGCCGCATCACGCAGCAGTTCGCTAGTAACCACGGCATCTACGGCACCGGTCTTCAGTGCCGTATCCGCGCGCTGCTCGCTGCCGCCACAGATCCACTCGTTGGCGTTGTCCACGCCGATCAGCCGCGGCAGGCGGACGGTGCCGCCCCAGCCCGGGTAGATGCCCAGTTTGACTTCGGGCAGACCGACCTTGGCGCCAGTGGCCATCACGCGATAGTCACAGGCCAGGCAAAGCTCGAAACCTCCACCGAGGGCAACACCGTTGATGGCGGCGACCGTTGGGCAGGGCAGGTCCTCGATGCTGTTGATGATGGCATTCATCTGCTGCAGGCCGGTGGCTATTTCGTCGGTACCGGCAGTAAAAAGGTGCACGAATTCGGTGATATCGGCACCCACAATGAAGCTCTCCTTGTCGCTGCGGATCAACAGTCCACGCAGGTCATCCTGTGAGGAGAGTGTGCTGATCGCCTGCTGTAGCTCGCCCAGAGTGGCCTGGTTGAGTTTATTGACGCTATCGTCCCGGTTGGCAAAGATCAGCTCGTAGAGCCCGGGTTCGACTGCGGCAATCTGTATCGTTTTTCCTTCCATCAACATGGTCAGACTCCAAAGCAATCGCGGTCGACGGGTATGGTTAGACGACCGGGTGTTGTTGTTATTCGCTCTGAACTTCAGTCTAGTGAACTGTGCGTTTGCAGCAATGACAGGATCCGCCAAGCTGTTTGACGTAATCGTTCAACATGCCTTGTATTCACTATTTTCAGTCGGCGTAAAATGTGACATTTTCGTGCAGGCGGAATAAAAATCCCGGCGAAAGCCGGGATAAGAGGGCGCCAGAAGCGGGGTGATGCGTCTCCAGGGGCGTCATCCGGCCTGCAGGAATGCCGTGAAGGCGGCGCGGGCTTCGGGTGAGGAAAGGCGCTTGGCGAACAGCCGGGCCTCCTGGTCAATTGTCGAGTGCAGCTGCGCCTGTTGTGGTCTGCGCATCAGCTGTTTGCTGAGTATCATGGCGTCCGCCGGGCCTTGTGCCAGGGTCTTGGCTCGAGCGAGTGTGGCCTGTTCCAGCTGCGCCCGGGGCAGAACCTGGTTGATCATTCCGGCTGCCTGAGCGCGGTGGGCATCAAAAGGCTGGCCTTCGATCAGCAGCTCAAAGGCCTGGCGCTGGCCGATAACTTGCGGGAGCAGCAGCGAGCTGCCGCCTTCGGGCACCAGGCCCAGTTGGGTAAATGGCAAGCGGCCGCTGAAGTCGTCGGCGGCGAGGACCAGATCGCAGTGCAGCAGCATGGTGACGCCGATACCAACGGCATCGCCGTGAACGGCGGCCAGCAGGGGCTTGGGGAAGTCAACCAGGGTATGCAGAAACTGCACGACGACGCCGAGCGTATCCGGTTCATGGGCACGATTGAGAAAGTCGGCAATATCGTTGCCGGCGCAGAAGCTGTCGCCGGCACCGCTCAGGCAGACGGCACGAATATCTTCGGACCGGGCAGCCCATTCCAGCTGACTGACCAGTGCCGAATACATCTCCAGCGTCAGTGCATTTTTCTTCTCTGGACGCGCCAGGCGCAGTTCAAGCACCGATGCATCGTGGATATTGGCATCAATCCCCATGATCAAGCCTCCCGGTTCAGATATGGCTGGTTGTTGGTGGCGAAACGACGTGTGGCGTCGCTGAATTCTGTCTGCAGGCGAGTAATCAGTTCGGCTACCGACGGCTGGTCATCGATAGAACCCACGCCCTGTCCGGCGGACCAGATGGTTTTCCAGGCGCTGGCGCCCTCTTTGGGAGCGGTCAGCTCTTCGCCCAGATCGATCTTCTCGGCGGCTTTGGTTTCGGTATCAAGCCCAGCCTCAACCAGGCTGGGCTTGAGAAAGTTGGCTGGAATGCCGGAAACCCTGGGGGTATAGACGATATCGGCGGCACTGGCTTCACTGATCATCTGTTTATAGCCTTCGCTGGCCTGGCTTTCGCGGGTGCTGATGAAACGGGTACCCAGATAGGCAAGGTCCGCACCCAGCATGCGAGCGGTGGCAATATCCTGTCCGCTGGACAGGCAGCCAGCCAGCAGCAGGGTGCCATTGAAAAACTGCCGGATCTCGTTGACCAGGGCAAAGGGGCTCAGCGTACCGGCATGGCCACCGGCGCCGGCACAGACCGCGATCAATCCATCTACGCCGGCCTGGGCTGCCTTGCGGGCATGGCGGATGTTGGTGACGTCATGAAACACGAGCCCGCCATAGCTGTGAACCGCATCGACCACTTCGCGCACGGCTCCCAAAGAGGTAATGACCAGCGGTACCCGGTGTTTGACGATCAGTTCCAGGTCTGCCTGCAGGCGCCGGTTGGTCGGGTGAACGATAAGGTTGACGCCAAAGGGGGCCGGATTGTCCGCTTCGTTTAAGGCGTGCTCAATCTGTTCGAGCCACGCCTCAAAGCCCTCGCTGGTACGCTGGTTCAGGGCCGGAAAGGTGCCAACCACACCGGCCTTGCAGGTTTCAATCACCAGCTCCGGTCCTGATATCAGGAACATGGGGGCGGCTACCAGCGGCAGGCGCAAACGGTTCTGGAAGTGTTCTGGCAGACTCATGCGTGTCTCCTAATGATTTTGTTTTCAGCGTCTAGGCCTGGTGGTCTTCGATCGCTTCATCGGCAGGAATGTACAGGTGCGGGATGTATTTGCGGACAGTGCCCTGGTGTCGTGACCAGCCGTGGCAGCTGTCCAGCAACAGCCTGGTGGCCAGCTCCATGATGTCGCCCTCGCTGCTTGGCCAAAGCGTTTGCAGGGCGGTGGTGGCCAGAGGGGGCAGTAGTTCATGCAGGTGGGTGCATCCCTGGATACCGCTGAACATTTCTTTGGCCTGACGATGCCATCCGGGGCCGATGCGGGTGCCTTCCAGCTGGCGAAAACGTCCGGCAATTCCCGGGCAGTGGGGGAAGGGGGAGGCATCGATTTTCGCTTCGACCTGATGGATCATCATCGACCTGTCCATGGTCAGTCGCATCCACATATCGTGAAACGGCTCGCCGGCTCCGACATGCCCCCCTCGCTCATCGTTATCCAGAGTATGGGTCTTGATATCGGTCATGTGGGCTTCGATGTCCCACAGGCCATCTTCACGTTCGAAGCCCTGGCACTGTACCTGGCGTGTATGCAACAGCGTGCGGCGCACGGGTTTGCTCAACGGCATCTTGACCTCCTGTCAGGCAACATCCTGGTCGTGCTGTTTCAGCATGCGACGCAGTATCTTGCCCACATTGGATTTGGGGAGTTCCGGAACGAACTCGATAATTTTCGGCACCTTGTAGCGGGTCAGGCGTTCGTGGCACCAGTGCCGCAGGCTGGCTTCGTCCAGTTGGTCATCACCGCGCACGGCAAATAGCTTGACCACTTCACCGCAGACCGGATCGGGAATGCCGATCGCGGCGCACTCGATGATCTCCGGATGGGCGGCGGCAACATCTTCCACCTCGTTGGGGTAGACATTGAAGCCGGAGACGATGATCAGGTCCTTGGCACGATCGACAATGCGCAGGTAACCGCCTTCTTCACGAACGGCGATATCACCGGTGATCAGGTAGCCATCGTCGGTGAAACTGGCCTCTGTTGCCGCTTCGTTATGCCAGTAGCCGGCCATTACCTGGGGGCCGCGAACGCATAGCTCACCTGGAATGCCTTCCTGCAGGTGCTCACCCCGGGGGCCGATGATCGCGATCTCGGTTTCGGGCACAGGCAGGCCGATGGTGCCGATACGGATCGCATCGGGCGGGTTGATCGCCACGGCGGGCGAGGTTTCGGTCAGCCCGTAGGCTTCGAGGATGGGGCAGCCGGTTACCTCGCGCCAGCGGTCTGCGGCGGCGTGGGTCAGGGCCATGCCACCTGATAGAGTCATTTTGAGCGAGCTGAAGTCCAGCGCACGGAACTCCGCATTGTTGCAGAGTCCGACAAACAGAGTGTTGAGACCGAGAAAGGTGGTGAGCTTCCAGTGACTGATCTCCTTGACCAGTCCGGGCAGATCGCGAGGGTTGGGGATGAGGATGCTGTGTCCACCCGTGGCCATGATAATCTGCGCTACGGTGAAGGCGTAGATGTGGTACAGCGGCAATGGCGAAAGCACGTTTTCGGCCCAGCCGTTGCCCACCTCCCTGATCACGGCGGTCCCCTGCAGCATGTTGGAGATCAGGTTGGCGTGCGTCAGCATGGCTCCCTTGGACACACCGGTGGTGCCGCCGGTGTATTGCAGGACGGCCAGGTCGGATGGCTGGCGCTCCACGGGCTCAGGCTGCTGGTCCAGGTGGCGGAGCAGGGTTTCACGCAGGCCTGTCGCGCCGGGCAGGTTGAAGGGGGGCTCCATTTTCTTGATGTATTTCACCGCCGCGTTGAGCAGGTGGCGTTTGACAAAGCCATGTAGATCGCCAACCTGCGTCAGGAACAGGTGTTCAATGTCGGTGTTGGCGAGAATTTTCTCGGCGTTGTGTGCCATGCTCTTGTGGATCACCAGGGCCCTGGCTCCACTGTCACGGAACTGATGCTCCATTTCAGCCGGTGTGTACAGGGGATTGGTATTGACGACCACCAGGCCAGCCTTGAGGGCGCCAAAGAGCACGACCGGGTACTGGATCAGGTTAGGGAGCTGAACGGCGATGCGGTCTCCAGGCTCAAGGCCGGTTTCTCGCTGCAGGTAGACCGCGAAGGCGCTCGAGAGACGGTCGAGCTCGGCGTAGCTCAACGTGCGTCCGAAACTGGTAAAGGCCGGTTTATCGGCATATTTCCGGCAGGTATCGGCAAGGAAATCGGGGATGGTCCGATAACCTTCTGGGTTCAGCCTTGCGGGTATCCGCTGGCCGTTTTGATTATCGCTGTTCATGATCTGCCCATCTGCTTATTGTTGTTTCAGGGTTCACATGCCCGACCGGCGTTTGCCGCCGGCCGGAGCCTGTGCGTACAGGCCATGCCTGTTCAGTATGGCCTATCCGCTTATTCAGGCACGAACTGCTCCTCCGGCAGTTCCATCAGGTTTTCGGCACCGGACAGCATGGTTTCGACCAGGCCCCGTGTGCGCGGCAGAATACGCTCGAAGTAGAAGCGCGCGGTGGTCAGTTTGGCGCGGTAGAACGCGCTGTCGCCTTCGCCAGAGGCCAGTTTCAGCTGCGCGGCCTGTGCCATCCGAGCCCAGAAATAGGCAAGGGTGACGTAGCCCGAGTACATCAGGTAGTCCACAGAAGCGGCGCCGACCTCGTCGCGGTTCATCATCGCTTTCATGCCGATCTGCTGCGTCAGGTCGCCCCATTCGCGGTTCAACTTGGCCAGTGGTCCGGTAAAGGCGCGCAGTTTGGGTTCTTCTTCGGCCGCCTGACAGAACTTGTGGATGACTTTGGTGAAGCTCTTCAGTGTTTCGCCCTGGGTCATCAGGACCTTGCGGCCCAGCAGGTCCAGTGCCTGAATCTGAGTGGTGCCTTCGTACAGCATGGAGATGCGGCAGTCACGAACGTTCTGCTCCATGCCCCATTCGCTGATGTAGCCGTGGCCACCGTAGACCTGCAGTCCGTGGTTGGCGCTTTCGAAACCGACTTCGGTCAGGAAAGCCTTGGCGATTGGCGTCAGTAGCGCCAGTTGGGTGTCGGCATTGGCTTTCGCCTCGGCGTCGGCGTGCTTGACCTTGTCCACCAGCATGGAACAGTAGTAAATCAGCGCACGACCCCCTTCGGCGAAGGCTTTCTGGGTCAGCAGCAGTTTGCGTACTTCCGGGTGTACGATGATTGGGTCAGCCGCCTTGTCCGGTGCGGCGGGACCGTTGAGGGCACGCATCTGCAGGCGTTCACGGGCATAGCTCAGTGAGTTCTGCAGGCCCCATTCGGTATGGGCGAGGCCCTGCATTGCGGTTCCCAGACGGGCCGTGTTCATGAAGGTGAACATGCAGTTCAGACCCTTGTTGGCCGGGCCGATCAGGTAGCCGGTGGCGTCGTCGAAGTTCATCACGCAGGTGGCATTGCCGTGAATGCCCATCTTGTGCTCGATGGAGCCGCAGCTCACCGCATTGCGCTCACCGACCGCACCTTCCGTCGTCGGCAGGTATTTGGGGACGATAAACAGGGAGATCCCTCGGGTGCCTTCGGGGGCATCGGGCAGGCGTGCGAGGACGATATGTACGATGTTTTCGGCCATGTCATGCTCGCCGGCGGAGATGAAAATCTTGGTCCCGCTGATGGCGTAGCTGCCGTCTGCATTGGGCTCGGCCCTGGTACGCAGCAGGCCGAGATCGGTGCCGCAGTGCGGTTCGGTCAGGCACATGGTGCCTGTCCATTCGCCGGACACCAGCTTGGTCAGGTAGGTCTGTTTCTGCTCGTCGGTTCCGTGCGCTTCCAGGGTGTTCATGGCACCATGGCTCAGACCGGGATACATGCTCCAGGACCAGTTGGCGGTGCAGTTCATCTCACTGATGACCATGCCGAGCGAGTCCGGCAGTCCCTGGCCACCCCATTCGGAGTCATGCGACAGGGATGGCCAGCCGCCCTCGACATACTGCTGATAGGCTTCGCGGAAACCGGTCGGTGTATGTACCTGGCCATTGTCAAAACGGCAGCCTTCGCGGTCGCCGACCTGGTTCAGTGGCGAGAGGATGCGTTCCGCAAAACGCGCGCCTTCCTCAATGATGGCACTCACCATATCGGGAGTGGCGTCGTCCGAACCGGGCAATTGGCTGTAATGCTGATCGAATGCCAGCAGCTCGTTGAGCACGAAATGAATGTCTTTCAGGGGTGCCTTGTACTCGGGCATGACTTGACCCTCTTGTTGTTATGGTTGGGCTGCAAGCAGCTGGCAGGCCCTGTCAGGCCTGCTGTTCATGCTTCAAGGATCGTTCAAACGATGCTGGCGGCCAATGACAAAAGAGGCCAGTCTTTATGACAAATATGACCATCGATTCAAAATCGTTTTATATCAGTTGGATAGATCTTTTTTGATGGGTATCCAGAATGACATTTTCGGTCAGGAGGACAGGGGGAGGGAGCTGGCTTCAAGCGTGAGCGGGGGATGTCTTGCCTTTGCTGGTTGCGAGCGAAACGGATCATGCAATGGAATTGGTATCAAAAATACTCTGCATGTATAGCGTATTATCAGTACAAAAAGGCGCTGTTCAGCGCCCCCGATAGTTGCCTTCCCGCTTTTCGACGAAGGCATTCACCGCTTCCGCGTGGTCATCGGTGTTATGCAGCATACCCTGCCAAGCGGCGCAGAGTTCAAGAAAGTCCGGCAGCTCCTGGCGTTGTGCCTGCTTCATCAGTCGCTTGCTCATGCGCAGGGCGTGTGGCGGTTTCGAGGCCATCTGGCTGGCCAGGGTCAGGGCTCTTTGCAGCAGTTGGTCTGCCGGAACCTGCTCCATCATCAGGCCCAGTTGAACGGCTTCTTCTGCATGTACCAGGCGGCCGGTCAGGGTGATCTCGGCCGCACGCTGATAACCGATCAGGCGTTGCAGAAACCAGGCGCCGCCGTCCCCGGGAATGATGCCGAGATTGACGAACGTTTCACCGAACGTGGCGCGCTCGGAACCGATGCGGATGTCACACATGCAGGCCAAGTCACAGCCGGCACCGATGGCAGGGCCGTTGATGGCGGCGATGATGGGCACTTCGGCCTGGTGAATGGCCAGTGGTATACGCTGAATGCCGTGGCGGTACTTGTGCTCCAGCTCCAGAGCGCTGCCTCCGAAGGGGCCTGAGCGGTGGTCACCGTCACGGTACTGCATCTCCTTGATGTTACCGCCAGCGCAGAAGGCGCTGCCATTGCCGGTGATAATCAGGACTGACACGTCAGCGGAGCGGTTGGCCCAGGTCACCGTATCAACGATGTCATCGATCAGGGCCGTGCCGGTCAGCGCATTACGCAGATCGTCACGATCCAGCGTCAGTACGGCAACACGCTCTTCCAGAGTCAGGCGGGCGTCCCTGAGAGTGGGGGTGTTATCCATGATCAGTTGTTCCCCTTCATTATTGTTATCGGTTCCTGCGGTTCTTCTGCCAGTCAGCATATCAGAAGTCATTCGCAAAAGGGTGTTGATTCTCGGCAATAATCCAACGAAGATGCGGCCTGAGCAAGGAACGCATGTGTGTACAGGGATGTGTATTCACCTCTTTGCATACGGTAGTTTCCATGCGTCTGATTGTCGGTCTGATCGCCGTTCTCGTCATGGCTCCAGCAGCAGCTGAGCCGCCTACATCCTTTTCTTCCGCCAAGAAAGTGCTGGCGCGTGATATTTATCAGTCAGATGAGCGTATCACCTTTTATTGCGGATGCCGCTTTGATGAACAGCCCGTGCCGAATAAGCCCGGTCGTACGCGCCTGACCCCGGCCGCTGACAGCTGTGGCTTGCAGCCGCGCAAGAATGCCAACCGTTCAGCCCGCATTGAATGGGAGCATGTGGTGCCAGCCTGGGAGTTTGGCCACCAGATGAAGTGCTGGCAGGAGGGCGGGCGCAAGGGCTGTCGCAAGGACTCGCTGTTTCGTCGCATGGAGGCGGACCTTTACAATCTGGTGCCTGCCGTCGGTGAGCTGAATGGAGACCGCAGCAATTTTCGTTTCGGCATGATTGCAGGTGAACCCCGGGTCTATGGCGCCTGTGATTTTGAAGTTGACTTCAAGCAGCGTGTAGCCGAACCGCCAGAACAGGTGCGCGGGAATATCGCGCGCACCTATTTCTATATGGAAGACCGTTATGGTCTCAGGCTTAGCCGCAAGCAGCGTCAGCTGTTTGAAGCCTGGTCAAAACAGGACCCGGTGGATCTGGTGGAGCGGCAGCGCGCCCGGCGTATTGCCGCCATCCAAGGGCATGCCAATCCGTTTGTGGAACCCAAGGTGATGCAGGCAAGCGGGAATTGAGATAACGGGGCTGGTGCTGCGAAATTGATGAGGCAAACCGTCAGTTGGCGGCTAAAGTCCGGTAAAGAAGCCGCGCTCCGCGTTTTCCATGGCGCGGCCGTGTGAGCCTTTTCGACGCCCCATGCCGACAGCAATTTCCATCTTGGGCGGTGTGTCACTGCCCTGGGTGGCGGTATGCTGGGTCACTGACTTGACCAGATAACAGTCGCCGGCGTGCTCGATATATTCACCCGCTACCGGCCGAGTCAGCAGGCAGACAACCTCTTTGTTTCCGTCCTGGAAAGCGATTACGGCTTTAATCACTCAATATGCTCCTAGTGGTGAGGCTTCGTTTTTGCTTGCAGAAGAGACGCCATACAGGCGTTCAAATTCCCAAGAGGGGGAATGATATCAGTTGGTTAGCTGGTCTTGGCAATAGGAAATTTGCCCGAATATGATGGTTGTCATGCCCTCAGGCCCCAGAATGTGGCTCGGTAAGGTCAAACTGCCCCTTGTGTTTGGCATGATCGCTCTGTTCGGGGCGACCCCTGCGCATACACAGATGTCACAACAGGAATCAACGGAGGCTGTTATGAAAATACGTATTGCCGGCTACTCTGGACGGCAGTGAGGCCGCACTCGCCTTTGCCCGCATGTTGCCGCTGGACCTGAAACTCGATGACTTTCACTCCATTGAGAAAGTTGCGGACCTTCCTGAGCGTCTGCCGACCCAGGGCGCCCCTGCCGGCATGGACCCGGATGTGGGGGATATCACGTATTACGCGCCTTGGGGTAACCTGGCGATCTTCTACCGCGATTTTGGTTATGCCCGCGGACTGGTTTATCTGGGCCGGATTGAGGGCAACATGGCTGTGTTGTCGGAGAATGGCGCGATCAACGTGCGTATTGAGCGTGTTGAATGAAAGGCAGCCCGCTCGCTGTTTTCATTCAGGTCCATGCCGTGGCAGGTGAAAGTGCTCGGGCTAAAAACTGCCGTTTCAGTTGAGCAACAGTGACCTGAATTGGGCCATATAAGTGCCCGGCCTGCTGCCTGTTGGGGCAATGCAAGCTACGCGCCTATAAAAAAGTCGCCAAAAGACTCAAAGAAACGCGTTCTCCATCGAAAACGCCCACTTTTTGATTGGCATGATATCTGCTGCTAGCTCTATATCGATTCCGGTGCTTACCTGTGCCGGATATTGTGCAAACAGGATCCATAAGATCCTCTATCACTTCATGGCTGCAGAACAAACCGCCACAAGCGGGGGAGTTGTCATCATGGCAAATACACATCGTTGGCTTTCCATTCTGGAAGGGTGCCTGCTGGTCGCACTGGGCATTTACTTTCTTGAGACATCACATTTGCTGATCGGTGGTACAGCAGGGCTGGGGTTGCTACTGCAGCAATTGACCGGGTTAAGTTTCGCGCAGCTGTTTTTTTTGCTTAACCTCCCGTTCTATCTGCTTTCGCTTCGTTGCATGGGTCTGGCGTTTACTCTGCGTACTTTTACGGCGGTATCGATATTGACGTTATTGTCCGAAATGATGCACCACTGGTTCGCGTTTACCATCAGCGAGCCCTTACTGGCTGCCATTCTTGGCGGCATGTTGATCGGCTTTGGTCTGATCATCCTGTTTCGGCACCAGGCTTCGTTGGGTGGACTGAATATTCTGTCGGTATACCTGGAACGTCGATACGGCATTCACGCCAGCAAGACTACGCTGGCGGCGGATATCCTGATCGTGCTGCTTGCATTCTGGCTGTTTGAACCGATGAAAGTGCTGTGCTCGCTGGCCGCATTTATGTTTATGGCTTCGGTGGTGGGACGCTATCATCGCCCGCCGGCTTGGGCCCGGGTAATGCCGGTGAATCAAAATTGAGCAACCAGATGCTGTGAATATGGATGTATTCAGGGGCGTGTTGAGTGCGTGTCTGTGGAATCCGTGTGGCCTGCTCGCTTGGCGGCGCTATTTCACGACAGGGATATCCTGCCAGCGCGTTGTGTAGGCGGGGGACAGATTGCGGCGCTGCATGCTCCACGTCTGCTGCATGCCCTGGCTCGCCAGAAAAACTCGGCCGTGACCACTCTGGTTGATGGCATCCAGCACGTTCATCAATGCTTTTGAGCGGCGGCTGCCGGTGCCCGTGCTGAACAGATCGGGCTGAAAGCTGCCTGTTGCGTAGAAGTCGGTCAGCATGACGCCCGCCTTCATATAGCGGTAACCGTCTTTCCAGCAGGCTTGCAGCAGTCGCATGGTGGTTGCGACCAGCTCGCGAGTATCATCTGTCGGGATGGGTAGCTCGGCACCTGGAGACGGCATGTACTGTGGTTCCGAGGCATTGAAACGGTTGGTTCTCAGGAAAATCGACACACGTCTGGCAATACGCTGTTCCTGACGAAGCTTTTCGGCAGCTCTGACCGTGTATTCACAGATCGCCTCGCGCATCTCCTGGAAGGCTGTAATGCGCTGCCCGAATGATCGGCTGCAGATGATTTGCTGCTTCGCCGGCGTCAATTCCTCCAGAGACAGGCAGGATTCACCGTTCAGCTCACGCACTGTACGCTCCAGCACGACGGAATACTGTTTGCGAATGTTTTTCGGATCGGCTGTAGCCAGGTCCAGTGCGCTTGTGATGCCGTCTGCCAGCAGGCGTTGGTTCAGGCGTCGTCCTACGCCCCATACTGCGTTGACTGGCACCAGAGCCAGCAGACGTCGTTGACGTGCCGGGTCGGTCAGGTCGACCACACCACCGGTGGCCGGGTACTGCTTGGCGGCATGATTGGCCAGTTTGGCCAGCGTTTTGCTTGGTGCGATGCCGACGCAGACCCGGATACCGGTGGACCGTTCAACGGTCTGCTTGATCTGATTGCCAAACTCGTTCAGCGAGGCGATGGCCTCCACGCCGGTCAGATCCAGAAAAGCCTCATCGATCGAATAGATTTCCACCCGTGGCGACAGTTGCTCCAGGATGCTCATGACGCGCGCCGAAATATCCGCATAGAGGGCATAGTTGGATGAAAATACGGTGACATTCTTCTGCCGGAGATAAGGCTCAACCTGATAGAAGGGAGTGCCCATCCTGATGCCCAGCGCCTTGGCCTCGGCGGAACGGGCCACGATACAGCCATCGTTGTTGGACAGAACAACAATCGGCTGCCCGTTCAGGTCGGGACGGAACAGGCGCTCACAGGACGCATAGAAGTTGTTGCAGTCGACAAGCGCAAAAACGGACTTCATCGTTCGCTCCCGCACCTGAAACGATGGATCACGCTGGTGACAACACCGAAAATTTCCAGTTCGCACCCTTCTGGAACATGGATTTCCCGATATGTGGGGTTGCGGGGCTGAAGACGTACTCGTGGCCGGGTTTCCAACTGCTTGACGGTCATTTCACCGCCGATGCTGGCGATCACAATGTCGCCGTGTTGGGCGGTGAGCGATCGGTCCACCACCAGAATATCGCCACTGAAAATGCCCGCCTCGATCATGGAGTCTCCTTCGGCCCTGACGAAATAGGTGGCGGCGGGGTGACGGATACACAGTTCGTTCAGGTCCAGTGTCTGCTCTACATAATCCTGGGCGGGAGAGGGAAAGCCGGCAGGCACACGGTCAAGAAAGAGGGGGATTGCCAGCGGGATGTTGATGGCAGTGCGTGCCAGAATGACTGCGTTCATAAGCATGAATCCATATACTGTATATATAAACAGTATTATAGCAATTCCAGCGGGTATGGCTATCTTCGGTGTAGCAGGTGTGAACAGGAACAACGGGGAGGGTGCACGGGCATCGTGCGAACAAAGACGTGCGATCCCCGTGAGGACAAATACAAGGTGAATGCTTCTTCACCCCGCCCTGGCGCGACTATCCAGAAAGGCCAGTGATTTTCCAGAGGGTGGAGCATCAACCAGGGACTCATCCTGAACCACCGTTTGACCTCGAACAATGGTATGAACCGGCCAACCGATGACCGCTTTACCATCATAGGGGGTCCAGCCACTGACACTGGCAATCCAGCGGTTTTCGATAACCCGCTTGGCCCCCATGTCGACGATGCTGAAGTCGGCATCGTAGCCGACGGCGATGCGCCCCTTGCCCTGAATGCCGAACACCCGTGCCGGTCCAGCGCTTGTCAGATCGACCAGCCGATGCAGGCTGAGTTGGCCAGCGTTGACGTGGTCCAGCATGATCGGGAGTAGGGTTTGCACCCCGGTCATGCCACTGGGAGAGTTGGGGTAGGTGGCGCTTTTCTCGGCGAGCGTATGGGGCGCATGATCGCTGCCGATGACGTCAACGACACCTTCATTGATGGCTTGCCAGAGCGCTCTTTGGTGATCCTGGCTACGTACAGGCGGGTTCATTTGGGCCAGAGTGCCAAGACGCTCATAACACTCAGGTGCGACCAGGGTGAGATGGTGAGGTGTGACTTCGATGCTGACACGGCGCTTATGCTGGCGCAGGAAAGCCATTTCCTCGGCGGTCGATACATGCAGAATGTGCAGGCGTCGGCCGGTTTCGGCGGCAATCTTCACAATACGACGGGTCGCCAGGAGGGCGCTCATTTCATCACGCCATAGCGGATGCTGGCGGACATCGGCGGCCGCTTCTACCAGGTGCTTGCGTTCACGCAGGCGAGCTTCATCCTCGGCATGAACCGACAGGCGGCGCTGACCATTGCCAAGAATCTGCCTCAGGATTTCATCCTCTTCTGCCAGCAAGTCGCCAAAAGAGCTGCCCATGAATACCTTGACGCCGGCACACCCGGGTAGATGTTCCAACGAATCCAGTTGATCGATATTGGCCGCCGAGCCGCCAATGTAAAACGCGTAATCACACCAGGCATGTTGCTGTGCAAGGTCGAGCTTCGCTTGCAAGTCTGCTGCCGTAAGCGTGAGTGGCTGGGTATTGGGCATTTCAAACAGGGCGGTTACGCCACCCAGTACAGCGCCGCGCGTACCGGCTTCAAGGGTTTCCTTATGGGCCAGTCCAGGTTCTCTGAAATGAACCTGGGAGTCGATCACACCCGGTAGTATGGTCAAACCCTGCGCATTGATGCGACGGTCAGCCGTCCAGCTGTTACTGAGGGCGCCAAGGGCCAGAATGCGGCCATCGCCGCAGGCGATATCGATATGCTCAACGCCATTGGGCGTGAATACCTGACCATTACAGATGAGTAGTTCGGCGTGTCTGCTCTGCAGGGAGTGTTGAAAAGAGAGTGAGCTGCTCATGCGTCAATCCGTTGGTGTCGAGTGGGAAAGTTCAGGAGGATGGAGCAGAGGGTATCACTAATTGTTATAATGTAACAAAATGATCTGTACGGACAGTCATGGCATCGGCGGAA
Organism: uncultured Marinobacterium sp.; assembly: GCA_963676805.2. Lineage (GTDB taxonomy): Bacteria > Pseudomonadota > Gammaproteobacteria > Pseudomonadales > Balneatricaceae > Marinobacterium. The sequence goes on from CAXXYA010000002.1 coordinate 954,066, forward strand.
CGGGTGGCTGCCTCGGAGAATCCGAACCTGGAGTCGAAAGTCGATTCGCTGTTTTGTGGGATTCCGTTTTGATGGGCCTTGCAAAATCCGGGTTCTGGAGTAAAGTCCCGCGCTTTCACGTATACATGGAAAGGCCCCCTGTCATGTTTGGTATTGTCGATCTCCTGACGTTCCTGCTGGGAACGACCCTGATTGTGCTGCTGCCCGGACCGAATACGCTCTATATCATGGCTGTGTCAGCCCATGATGGCATAGCGGCCGGTTTTAAGGGAGCGGCCGGAATCTTCTGCAGTGATTTGGTATTGATGGTTCTGTCCGTAGCAGGCGTCGCCTCGCTGATTCAGACAACACCGGTCCTGTTTAATATCATCAAGTATGCTGGTGCTTTGTATCTTGTCTGGCTGGGCATAGGCTTGCTGAGATCCGTTCTCAGGCGTGATCAGGATGATATTCCGACCGTTGAAACCTCAAACCTGAAATATCAGAACCCATTTCGGGTTGCGATGATGATCGGTGTCTTGAATCCGAAAGCGATACTGTTCTATGTATCGTTCTTCATCCAGTTCGTTGATCCGAACTATGATACACCGCTGCTTTCTTTTGCGCTTTTGGGGGTGATGGTTGAAATTATTGCCCAGACGTTTTTTGCCGCATTGATTCTTTCAACCGTATATCTCAAAGGCCGTCTGGCGCAGAAAAACCGTTTAACGAAGGTGGTGAAAGCCGGTGCCGGTTCCGCATTTATCGGCTATGGCCTCAAACTGGCGGTTGTTGCCGTTTAGTGGCTTGATAGCCGAGCAATCAAGGGCGGAAGGGGGCCTGGGTGCCGTCCAGGTTGAAAATTACATCGCAAACCGGTTTCATCAGGGCCACCGGGGAGTGCGTTTCAGGGCTGTTGACCATCCTTCATGCCGGGAATAATGATGCAGTCCTGGGCTGGCTCTGTGAAGGGCCAGCCGCTTGATTCCTGATGATTATTCACTGCTGGCAATGAGGCTGTTAATCGCTTTGGAGATGAAGTCTTTCTTTATCCGCGTCTGCGCAACCGGCCGGGTAAACCAGAAGCTCATCGGCTGCTCGAAGCCAATGCCATGCATAAAATTGTAAATCGCCTTTCGAAGCCCTTCGCCGAGCATGTCATGATCCGTGCCAGTGGGGTCGATGAAGCCAACATCGTTTTCAGCGAACAGGATCTCGGGGCGCTCAGCCAGCGTGATGCCAAACTGTTCGGGGTTCATGCCAATAGGGCTGTGCACAGTCGCTACAAAACGGTGCCAGTAGGCTGATTGGAAACAGCCCTGTTGCATCATCTGCCGCACCATCTCCAGCGAATCTACGGTTTCCTGCTCGGTTTGTGTCGGGAATCCATACATCAAATAAGCGTGAACCAGTATTCCGGCGTCACTGAAGGCTTTGGTGACCTGGGCGACCCGCTCGACACTCACGCCTTTTTTCATCAGCTTCAACAGACGATCGGATGCCACCTCAAGGCCGCCACTCACGGCGATACAGCCGGAATCCGCCAGCAATTGGCAACGGGCCAGGGTAAAGGTCTTCTCAAAACGGATATTGCCCCACCAGCTGATCACGACGTTGCGTTCAATCAGCCGCGTTGCCAGTGCAAACAGGAGCTTTGGCGGCAAGGCCTCATCAACGAAGTGGAAACCGGTCTCTCCGGTTTCTGCGATGAGTTGTTCGATTCTATCCACCAGCACATCGGCACTGGCGGCATCATAGCGGTCAATGTAGTCCAGACTCACATCGCAAAAACTGCACTTTCGCCAATAGCAGCCGTGCGCAATGGTGAGCTTGTTCCAGCGCCCATCGCTCCATATGCGATGCATGGGGTTGAGCATTTCACACAAGGACAGATAATCCCCCAGGGGCAGGCCGTCGTAGACCGGCGCACCGACTTCGGATTGAGGAATATCCTGTAGCTCTTTATTCTCGTTGAAATGGACGTAAACCTCTCCGTCTTCATCCTCGGCAAGAAAATAGGTACGCACCAGCTCGTCGATCTCGCGTTGCCCGTCAAGGTACTCCAGCAAGGTGATAAAGGGGCGTTCGCCGTCGTCCAGGCAGATAAAATCGACAAACTCGAATACGCGCGGGTCCTTCAATGCACGCAGCTCGGTATTGATAAATCCACCGCCCATAACGACAGGCAGATCAGGGGCGATGGCTTTACAGGTTTGCGCAATGCGCAGGGCGCCCAGCATATTGCCGGGAAAGGGCACAGTTAACGCGACTACGTCAGGCTGTACCTCTTCAAGATACAACTCGACCAGCTGTTCCAGAATTTCCGAGCTGAAACTCGGCTCGCCCATCAGGGTATCGTAAAGGTTGTCAAAGCTTGGGTTGGCCGCCGCCAGCTGCTCGCCGTAACGGCTGACCTCAAAGTAGGGGTCAACCCCCTGGGTAATGACCGCCGATAGATCATTAATAAACAGGGTGGCCAGATATTTGGCCTTATCCTGTACGCCCAGATTGCCAAAGGCCGCTTTTAACACGTCACCGGACACGGCTTCCATCTGTGCAATGGCCTCAAATGCAGGGCCTTCCGGTAGAAAACGGCGGGAGTTGATGCGCAGGGCCAGACTGGGATCCTTGCCCTGTAAAAAGCGGATAGCCGGTTCAACCGTTTGCTGATAGCGATCAAACTCGGCCAGAAAGTTGAAGATCACATCCGGCAATTCGTCATCTTCAAACTGTTCGTAGTTGGCTTCCACATGCTGACGAATGATCTCCAGCGCGGGTGCGGTCATCATTTCCAGGAAAAGCTCAATGGCAGGGTCTCGCTGAACCGCCTCATAGCCTCGAGAGCGTAAAAATCCGGTCAAATACGCGGTCGCCGGGTAGGGCGTATTCAACTGGGTCATCGGGGGAGTCATGAGCAGAACGGTCATTAAGCCAGCCTTTAGGTAGAAAGCCTTGAATACCCGGCACCCAGCCGAGTATGGCAACCAGTGCAGTCGCCAAAATAAGCGTGGATTCTAGCAAATGAACCCTGTGGGTACTAAGGAAGTTGGTCCCATGGAGCGGGATAGGCGGGGTGGTGGTCGGATGCGGCTACCATTGTTCGAAAGAGCGACAATGGGTGTACTCCCAGGGGCCGGCTGGTCGGTGTTGGCCTTCCAGAAGGGGAGTGAAGGGCATAAAAAAACCGCGCCATCTCGGGGAAGAATGGCGCGGTTCTTTAACACGCTCCGGGTGCCGGGGCACCCGGGAACCGGTTCTTAGAACTGGTTCATGGTGTTGTCTTTACCAGAGGCTTTCAGTGCAGCGTCACCAGAGAAGTACTCTTTGTGATCGTCGCCCATGTCGGAACCCGCCATGTTCTGGTGCTTGACGCAAGCGATGCCCTGACGGATCTCCTTACGCTGTACGCCAGCCACGTAGCCCAGCATGCCGGCTTCGCCGAAGTATTCCTTGGCCAGGTTGTCGGTAGACAGGGCCGCAGTGTGGTAAGTCGGCAGCGTGATCAGGTGGTGGAAGATACCGGCTTCACGAGCGGCGTCAGCCTGGAAGGTACGGATCTTCTCGTCAGCAGCGGCTGCCAGTTCAGTTTCGTCATACTCGGCAGACATCAGGTTGGCGCGGTCGTAGGCCGATACGTCCTGACCGGCTTCAGCCATGGCATCGAATACCTGCTGGCGGAAGTTCAGTGTCCAGTTGAAGGACGGGCTGTTGTTGTACACCAGCTTGGCATTCGGCACTGCTTCGCGGATGCGGTTAACCATGCCGGCGATCTGACCAACGTGCGGCTTCTCGGTTTCGATCCACAGCAGGTCGGCGCCGTTCTGCAGAGAGGTGATGCAATCCAGAACCACGCGGTCTTCGCCAGAACCTTTCTTGAACTGGAACAGGCCAGAGGCCAGACGCTTAGGCTTCAGCAGCTTGCCGTTCGCCTTAACAACCACGTCACCGTTGTCGATGTCGGCAGCGCTTTCAACGTAGTCGCCGTCCAGGAAGGCGTTGTACTGGTCGCCCAGGTCGCCCGGCTCGTTGGTAACAGCGATCTGCTTGGTCAGGCCGGCACCCAGGGAGTCGGTACGGGCAACGATGACACCGTCTTCAACACCCAGCTCCAGGAACGCGTAGCGTACGGCGCGGATCTTGGCCAGGAAGTCAGAGTGAGGAACGGTTACTTTACCGTCCTGGTGGCCACACTGCTTCTCGTCGGATACCTGGTTTTCGATCTGGATCGCACAGGCACCGGCTTCGATCATTTTCTTGGCCAGCAGGTAAGTGGCTTCTTCATTACCGAAACCGGCGTCGATGTCGGCGATGATCGGCACAACGTGAGTCTGGAAGTTGTCGATCTGACCCTGTACTTCAGCTTCTTTAGCCGCGTCGCCGGCTTCGCGGGCGTCGTCCAGCTGACGGAACAGGCCGCCCAGTTCGCGGGCGTCAGCCTGACGCAGGAAGGTGTACAGCTCTTCGATAAGGGCCGGTACAGAGGTCTTTTCATGCATGGACTGGTCGGGCAGCGGACCGAACTCGGAACGCAGCGCAGCGATCATCCAGCCGGACAGGTACAGGTAACGCTTGTTGGTGTTACCGAAGTGCTTCTTGATGGCGATCAGTTTCTGCTGACCGATGAAACCATGCCAGCAGCCCAGAGACTGAGTGTACTGAGCGCTGTCTGCGTCGTACTCAGCCATGTCCTGGCGCATGATCTTGGCAGTGTAACGAGCGATGTCCAGACCGGTCTTGAAACGGTTCTGCAGACGCATGCGAGCGGCGTATTCAGGGTCGATACCCCAGTTTTCACCGTTGGCAGCACGCAGGCTGGAGAGCGCATCGATTTCAGTTTTGTAATCTGACATGGTCATTCCTTCACAGTGTTTGTGTTTAGGTAATGTCGGGGTGGGCGTCGAGCGTCTACCCCTTATCTTGCATCGAAACCGTTTGGGGTCAGTCCCGATGTGTTGAAGCGAATGATGGTCCTCCCGATCAGAGGAGTCAAAGCGATTTTGTGCAGAGCAAAAAGGATGTAGTGAGACTACACTCGCAAGCATGACAAAACTGTAAAATCACTACAGCGGTGTTTTATGTGGCAAACGGCTGGAGGCAAGTAACCATGCAGTTTTGAGGGGCTAAACCTTAAGTTGTAGCCACTTTGGTCGTAGCGAAATAATTGGCTTTTTACACAGCAGCAAGGTTATTAAAAAGATTTTCTTTATTCCTAATAAATCCTTAACATATTCACTACAGATTCTTAAAGATTTACGATTTCAAAGAGTTATGGAGATTTTTCCTTACGACCAAAGTCGACCAAAAACAAAAAAGCCACTCGATCGGGAGTGGCTTTCAGTGTCCGTTCGGCTTTCGGACTACAGATCCAGGTAAAGACTGCCCTGGTTGAGCAGTTGTAGAATCAGCGTTTCCAGTGTTTCATCGGCCTGGAAAGATAGCACTTCTCGAGCACAAAGTTGACGTGCAAATTGCATTGCTGCAGGTGCGTAAAGAACGAAGGCGTGCCCATCGGCAAATAGCGTCAGTCCCTGTTCGTCATTGCCCGTGAAGGCAAACCGGGAACCTTCGTTGGCCAGCAGTTCGGCGCCCTGGTCCAGCGCTTCGTGTAGCTCATCCAGCGAGTAGGGTTCGTCATTGCCGGCCAGATCCGGGTATTTGGGTTCGGTCATCGACTGGCCGAGCCAGTGCGCCAGACGCTCGGGGTCATTCAGGTACTGCTGAACGATCTGTTGTACTCGGGTAACCGCCCGGGTGTCGATCTCGCCGGGGTGAGTTGGCAAGACAAGATCCGGGTCCTCATAACGCAGGTCGCTGCTGAGCTCGTCACAGATGGATTGCGTCAGTCCCTGCAGTATTTCGCTGTGCGAGGGGGCACGAAAACCGATCGACCAGGTCATGCAGCCGTCACCGACACCTACTCCGTTGTGACCCACACGAGGCGGTAGGTACAGCATATCGCCGGGGTGGAGATCGAAGCTCTGTTCGGCCTGCCATTCGGGCAGGATCATCACCGGTGTGTTTTCGCGGCGAGGGGAGTCTTCGCCGTACAGGCCACCGAATTCCCAGCGCCGAACGCCTTCGGCCTGCAGCAGGAAAACATCGTAATTGTCGTAGTGGGGGCCAACGCCGCCGCCATCACTGGCGTAACTGATCATCAGGTCGTCACGGCGCCACTGGGGAATGAAGTCGAACGCCTGCATTAGCGGCGCCACTTCAGGTACCCAATGATCCACGGCCTGCACCAGCAGGGTCCAGGGTTTCTGGCCCAGTGTGGCAAAGCGCTCTTCGCCAAAGGGACCATGCTCCAGCGACCAGTCCCCGCTGGCTGGGTCGGTCTCGATCAGGCGTGACTCCACATCTTCTTCGCAGGCCAGACCCGCCAGTTCATCCGCACTGATACAGGGATCAAAGCCGGGGAAGGCGTTGCGGATCAGCAGGGGTTGCTTCTGCCAATACTCACGCAGAAACTGCTCGGCACTCAGGTCGCCCCAGTTTATTTCAGTCATCAAGGTTTAACAGCTCCGCCATTTCGGTGACGGCGTCTTCCAGTTCAGCCATCACCTTGCGGCTATCCCGCTGGGACAAGGCTGCCTTGCGGTCGTTGCCGACCATGCGAACGCATTTCTGAATTCGCTTCATGCACTGGTGGACGCCGGTAACATTGAATTCGAACTGCTCGTAGTCACGGGCGGTTCGGCTCAACTGGTCGCGCAGGGCTTCCGCCTGGGCGGCCAGGGTGTGCAGGGATTGTGCGTGACTCATCCGTTACTCTCCGATCGGGTTCGTTATTGTTACTGTATCAGTGCGGATGCAAATGTCCCGTTAATCCCGGTCAGATTTTTCTCGGGCCAGGACTTCCTCTACCGAGGTCAGGATGCCACGCAACATGCCCAATTCGGCCTTTTCCGGTCGGGTACGATTGAAATAGCGGCGCAACTTGTCCATCACCCGGCCTTCGTGCTGCGGAATGATGAAGCTGGTGCGACGGAGTACCTTTTCAAGATGCTCGTAGAACAGCACCATCTCCTGCTGGCGCGGGTAGGGCGCCGGCTCCGGCCGTTTATCCGCCTGCTTTGAAGCACGGCGCAGCTCGTAGCAGACCAGCTGAATTGCCTGGGAGATATTCAGTACCGGGTAGTCTTCATTGGCATCGATGAACAGATGGCGGTTGCAGAGCATCATCTCTTCGTTGGTCAGCCCCATGGTCTCGCGGCCAAACAGGATGGCGACCCGGCCGTTGCGGGCTTCGTCGGTGATCATGCCGGCCGCCTGCTCGGCATCCATCAGGGGCTGATCGAAGCTGCGGTGGCGGGCGCTGGTGCCGATCACCAGCTGACAGTCGGCAATGGCTTCTTCCACCGTGCCGACGACGACGGCCTGATCAAGCAGATCCTTGGCGCCGGCGGCACGGGATTCGGCTTCTTCATGCGGATATTCACGCGGGTCTACCAGCCAGAGTTGGCCCAGTCCCATGTTCTTCAACGCCCGGGCGGCCGCGCCGATGTTGCCGGGGTGGAAGGTGTTGATCATGACAATGCGGATATTATCGAGCATAACGGCCTCGCAGATTGGAATGGGCCGCATTATAGGGGGCAATGGGGTGCAGGAAAACGCCAAGGGCAAGGATAGGCCGACAGCGGTCGCTGTGCGGCCATGAATCCGGGCTGGTTGCTACAGCTTGCGCATCCACTGGCGCAGATGATGGGCAAACTGTTCCTTGTGCCACAGGTGCGGCGAGTGGTCAGCCTGGTTGTAGATGTGCAGTTCGGGGTGCGGCAGTTGGGCTTCAATCCATTCCGGCACCTCGGGGGTGTAGAACTGGCTGGTATCGCCATAGATCATCAATGCTGGTCGATCGATCTTTGGCAGCAGGTCTCGGTAGTCCTGTTGTGTCAGCGAGTCCCAGCAGCGAGTCAGGGCAGGGCCATTGAGACTGCGCAGGTATTCACGCATCTGCTGGAAGCCACGGCTGTTCTGGGCGTAGTTGTCACGGCTGCGGGCGTTGAGGCCGTTAGCGGCCAGTTCCAGTACGCCTTCGGCGAAGTCTTCATTCAGTCGCTGGAGAAAAGTCTGGTTGCGGTCGTGGTCAAAGTCACCATAGATCCCCAGAGGCCAGTCTGTATCGGTCACCAGTTTGGGCGACTGGTCGACGATGCAGAGGCCGGCCAGACGTCCGAGTCCATAGTGGCGGATATATTCCCAACTGATCAGCGCCCCCATTGAATGCCCGACCAGTACGGCATCACGAATGCCGTGATGCTCCATCAGGCATTCAAGATCATCGGCCATGCGGCTGATCTGCAGGCTTTCCAGAGGGGGAACCTGATGCTGACCATGGCCACGGGCATCCCAGCAGAAGGTGTGCTGTCGGTCGCTCAGCTCGCTGGCAAAGGGCAGCCACTCGCGGGAACCTGAGGTCCAGCCATGCAGGAAAATGATTGCCTGGCCTCGGCCGAGGCTGATGTAACGGATGGGATGCTGGTCGGAACTGAGCAGGGTTTCCATGCGCGCAACTCACCAGGTTAAAAATGAAAACGGGGCCAGAAGGCCCCGTGTAATCGCTTAGATGCGCTTCGCCTGGTCAGCGGCGTTACCGATATACAGCGCCGGTGTCAGCGCCTTGAGTTCGGCCTTGGCGGCTTCCGGCATCTCCAGGGTGTCGATGAAGTCCTGGATGGTTTCCTGATTCATATCCTTGCCGCGGGTCAGGTCCTTCAGCTTCTCGTACGGTTTTTCGATGCCGTAGCGACGCATCACGGTCTGGATCGGCTCGGCCAGGACTTCCCAGGCGTTGTTCAGATCTTCCGCCAGGCGTGCCGCATTGATCTCCAGTTTGCTGATGCCTTTCAGGCTGGACTGGTAGGCGATCAGGCTGTGGCCGAAACCGACACCCAGATTACGCAGTACGGTGGAGTCGGTCAGGTCGCGCTGCCAGCGAGAGATCGGCAGTTTGGCGGCCAGGTGCTGCATGATGGCGTTGGCCAGCCCCAGGTTACCTTCGGAGTTTTCGAAGTCGATCGGGTTGACCTTGTGCGGCATCGTGGAAGAACCCACTTCGCCGGCGATGGTCTTCTGCTTGAAGAAGCCCAGAGAGATGTAGCCCCAGACATCTCGATCGAAGTCGATCAGGATGGTGTTGAAGCGGCATACGGCATCGAACAGTTCAGCGATGTAGTCGTGCGGCTCGATCTGGGTGGTGTACGGGTTCCAAGTCAGGCCCAGACCTTCGACGAAGGACTTGGCGTTGGCTTCCCAGTCGATATCGGCATAGGCGGACAGATGGGCGTTGTAGTTGCCCACGGCACCGTTGATCTTGCCCAGGTATTCGATGTTGTCGATCTGCTTCAGTTGACGCTGCAGACGGTAGGCAACATTGGCCATCTCCTTGCCCATGGTGCTCGGAGAGGCGGTCTGGCCGTGGGTACGGCAGAGCATCGGCTGCTCGGCGTGTTCGCGGCCCAGTGAGGCGATGGCATCGGCCACCTGCTGCATCTGGTTGCGAGTGACTTCAACGCCGTGACGCAGCATCAGTGCGTGAGACAGGTTGTTGATGTCTTCGGAGGTGCAGGCGAAGTGAACGAATTCGTTGATCGCCATCAGCTCGGCGTTGTCGGCGATCTGCTCCTTGATGAAGTACTCAACCGCTTTCACGTCGTGGTTGGTGGTACGTTCGATCTCCTTGATCCGCTCGGCATGCTCGACACTGAAGTTGTCGACCAGATTGTCCAGCAGGGCGTTGGCTTCTGCGCTCAGAGCCGGCACTTCCTGGATCTGCGGGTGGGAGGCCAGCTGCTGCAGCCAGCGGATCTCAACCTGTACGCGGAAACGGATCAGACCGAATTCACTGAACACGGCACGCAGGTCAGCAGTTTTGCTGCCGTAGCGGCCATCAACCGGGGATACGGCGGTAAGGGCAGAAAGCTCCATGTTACACAGTCTCACTTATCAGCTTGTGTCATTAAAGGGGCGATTATACGGAAAACGGCCGCAACTGGGTATGCCGTTACACTGCGGGATCATTTCCGTGTCTCTGGAGCTGTTTGTACAGTGCATAAATTAGTCAACTGTAAAAAAGCTGCTAGGCTCAAAATCGAGATACTGCCCAGACCGGTGCGCTGCGCTGGCCTGAATGGAAATACCAATAAGAACAGCCTGGCAGACTGATTTCCTCGAGATAGATCGAGACTGCGCAGCCGCCGGGCGTGAGGAGTTTTCGCCATGAGCAAGAAAACACCCGCCTCTGCCGGGCAAACCGATACCCGTGGAATTCACGAGCTTTACGCCGAAGATCCGGTCAAGGCGGACCGGCAGCTTTGGGATCGAGAAGTGGACTCGACCTCTCGACGTGGTTTTCTCAAACGCTCCAGCCTGCTGGCGATGGCCTCGGCTTTGGGCGCCAGTGCTATTCCCTTCGGCGACAAGATGCCGGGCGGGCTGATTCCTGCGGCATTTGCCAATACTGATGAACCCTTTACGCTCGAAGGCAAAGATGGGCTGACGGTGCTCAATGACCGCCCCATCAATGCCGAGACGCCGGCTCACCTGCTCGACGACAAGGTCACTCCGGGAAGTCGCATGTTCGTGCGCAACAACGGTTTGCCGCCGGAAATGGCATCGATCGACCCGGCGACCTGGACGCTGGAGATCGCGGGCGAGTCCTGTGAGAAACCGATGACGTTCACCATTGAGGAGCTGAAGAGAAAGTTCAAACACTACACCTATCAGTTGCAGGTCGAATGCGGCGGCAATGGGCGCTCCGAGTTTGTGCCGTCCGCCAGTGGTAACCAGTGGACGGTGGGGGCGGTGGCCTGCCCGAGTTTTACCGGTGTGCGTGTGCGCGATGTGCTGGAAGCCTGTGGCATCAAATCCGATGCCGTTTATATCGGCTATTACGGTGCGGACGAGCATCTCAGCCGTGATCCCAACAAGGCCGCGATCTCCCGTGGTGTGCCGATGTCCAAGGCGCTGGAGGAGGAATCGTTGATCGCCTGGGCGATGAACGGTGAGGACATCCCCTGGCTTAACGGCTACCCGTTGCGCCTGGTCTGCGGTGGCTGGCCGGGTTCGGTTTCGGGCAAGTGGCTGAAGAAGATCGTCATCCGCAACCAGGTGCACGATGGCCCGAAAATGTCGGCACCGTCCTATTCAGTACCGAAATACCCGGTGGCACCGGGTACCGAGGTGCCGAAATCTGACATGGTGACCATCGAATCCATGCCGGTTAAATCGCTCGTTAGCTTCCCCAAATCCGGTGTTAGCCACGCAATGGGGCAGGCGCTTGAAGTCAGGGGGCATGCCTGGGCGGGGGATCTCTCCGTAACAGATGTGTATGTGTCCATCGACTTCGGGGTAACCTGGCAGCGAGCAGAGTTGCAGGAACCAGCCAACCGGTTGGCCTGGCAGCATTGGTCGCTGGAGGTGGCCTTCCCCGAAAGAGGCTATTACGAGATCTGGGCCCGAGCCGTGGACAGCGAGGGACACTCTCAGCCGATGGTGGTGCCGGGCTGGAACCCGCGCGGCTATCTGAATAATGCCTGCCACCGCATCGCGGTTCAGGTGGCATGAGTGAGGAAGTGTTATGAGAACCTTACCTTGTGCCGGTCTGATGCTGGCTTTGCTCATGCCGTTGCCAGTCATGGCGGCGGAGAAAGACCCGGCTACTGGATTCATCTTGGCCGACGGCTGGGAGGTGGTGCGCAATAACTGCACCGCCTGCCACTCCGCCAGTCTGGTCACGCAGAACAGTGGTTCACGCAACTACTGGCTCAACCTGATCCGCTGGATGCAGGCGACCCAGAATTTGTGGCAGTTCGACACGGCGACCGAGAAGACCATCCTGGATTACCTCTCGGCCCAGTATGGGGTGAAGGAAGGGGCGCGACGTGAGCCGCTGCCCCGGGAGTTGATGCCGGAAAATCCGTACAAGATGGACGCGGAAAGCTCCTGAGTTCGGGAAGGCTCGTGCTTCAGGTCCGAATGATGCGACGCAGCGAGGGTTTGAGGCGCGAGCGGAAAAACAGCATGTGCCAGCGTTTGCCGCCGACCTGACGCCAGAGCAGGGTGGCACGAATGCCGGCCAGCAGCAGCGCACGGATGCGGGCCGCGTTCTCGCTGTTTTGCAGGTGGCGCGGGTCACCGCCAACCTGAATGCGGAAGCTGAAATGACTGATCGTTTCCTGGTAGAGGTTATCCAGTGCTGCAATCACGTTGCGATGGGTGTAGGCGACCGGCTCAAGTGCCGCTGATGCGGACTCATCCTGATTGTTGAAATAACGCGCCTTGGCCGCGATGGCATCAATGCCTTCACCGACTTTTGTCATGATGTCCGGATGCTTGTCGAGCTGACGCTCCAGCATGATCATGCCCAGCACATACTGGATGATCTGCTTGTTCTGGGCGCTCTCGTTCTTGTCGACCATGTCCTGCAGATGACGCAGCCCCAGACTCAGGTTATAGGGCACTTCGCTGACCCCGCCGAAGACGTCTTCAGTCAGTTTCGGATCGGTCACGAAGAGGCTGGCGATACAGGCTTCGTAGCTGTTCTGCGGCACCATGCCGCGGTGAGCAATCTGGTCCACCAGGCTGGCAGCCTGAAACATGCCGGCCAGGGCAACCGTTTGTTCATCATGTTGGCGTGACATCAGACCTCCTTCGCCGATCCGGCAATCGAGTGACGGGAGGTGTATTCGATCACGCCACCTCCCAGGCAGAGATCATCCAGATAGAGCACCACGGACTGGCCCGGGGTCACGGCGCGCTGAGGCTGGTCGAAGACGACCTTGTAACCGCCCTCTGGCGTGGCTTCCACGGTGCAGTCCTGATCGGACTGGCGGTAGCGAACCTTGGCCTTGCAGCGCAGCGGCAGCTCGGGCGCTTCACCGCTGATCCAGAAAATGTCCCCGGCGTGCAGCCAGTCGGCGTACAGCAGCGGATGCTGACCCTGTACGGCGATGAGTACGTTACGATCAAGATCCTTGGCCGCCGCGAACCAGGGTTCTTCGGGGTAGTCCTTGAGACCGCCGATACCCAGTCCCTGTCGCTGGCCGATGGTGTAGTACATCAGGCCCTGATGCTCGCCGATCACGTCGCCGTTCGGTGTCTCGATCTTGCCTGGCTGGGCCGGCAGATACTGCTTGAGGAAGTCACTGAAGCGACGTTCGCCGATGAAACAGATCCCGGTACTGTCCTTCTTGTTGTGCGTGATCAGTCCATGTTCTTCGGCCAGGCGTCGCACTTCGGGCTTCTCCAGTTCGCCAACGGGGAACAGCGTCAGCTTCAGCTCTTCTTCACCGACCTGATGCAGGAAGTAGCTCTGGTCCTTGTTCGGGTCCAGACCTTTCAGCAGCACAGTGTGGCCGTCGCGCTCGCCGCGGCGAACATAATGGCCAGTGGCGATCATGTCGGCACCGAGCATCTGCGCGTATTCCAGGAACGCCTTGAACTTGATTTCACGGTTACAGAGGATATCCGGGTTGGGCGTGCGGCCTGCCTTGTACTCTTCCAGAAAATGCTCGAACACGTTGTCCCAGTACTCGGCGGCAAAGTTGGCGCTGTGCAGGTGGATGCCCAGCTTGTCGCAGACTGCCTGAGCATCGGCCATATCTTCCTTGGCGGTGCAGTATTCGGTGCCATCATCCTCGTCCCAGTTCTTCATGAACAGGCCTTCCACCTGATAACCCTGTTGTAACAACAGCAGGGCAGAGACGGAAGAGTCCACGCCGCCGGACATGCCGACGATCACTTTGGTCTGGGCGTTGGGATTGGGTGCAGTCATGTTCAAGCGGTTTCCTGAATAAAGTCCAGCGGATAACGTATGCCGCGCAGGTAATCATCAATACAGCGGGTGACCAGTTCGCTGCGCAGCTCGGGGCGGCGCGCTTCGATCTCCTCGCGAGTCAGCCAGAGCGGGCCAATAATGCCGTCGTCGAGATGGGCATCGGGCTGACAGCTCACGGCGCGTGCGATGAAGCAGAAGCGGTGATAGGTCACGCCGTTGGCCGGGGCGTAATAAGTATAGAGGCCGAGCAGCGCTTCGGGTTCAACGAGCCAGCCGGTCTCTTCCAGGGTTTCTCGTTTCGCGGCGTCGAGAAAGCGTTCGCCCTGCTCCAGGTGTCCGGCCGGCTGGTTGATAACCTTTTGGCCGTTGGCCATCTCTTCAACCAGCAGAAAACGACCGTCCTGCTCGATAATGCAGGCGACCGTTGCGTGGGGTGTCCAGCGCATTGCAACTCCATGATACTCTGCTTTACTGGAAGCCAATGATAGCAGTTTGGTTCAACCCTTGTCTGTTGTACCTGACAGGAGGACAAAGAGGGTGAATGATTTAATACGGGTGCAGACTGAAGATTTCAACCCCGGCGAGTTTCATGAGTGGCTCAAGGCGACGGGAAGGGGCGTCGGTTCGATTCTGACCTTTACCGGCGTTGTGCGCGATTTGGCAGCGGGGGAGCTCAAGGGGCTCTATCTTGAACATTATCCGGGCATGACCGAGCGTGCGCTTGAAGCGATTGTGCGCCAGGCCCGGGAGCGCTGGACACTGGGGCGAGTACTGATCTGTCACCGGGTGGGATGGTTGCAGCCCAATGACAATATCGTTTTCGTCGGGGTTTCCAGTCCGCATCGGGCGGAAGGCTTCGAAGCCGCCTCATTCCTGATGGATTACCTCAAGCGGGATGCGCCTTTCTGGAAAAAAGAGCGTAGCCAGGCCGGTGAGCACTGGGTGGAACAGAAGATATCGGACCAGGCGGCAGCGGAGCGCTGGAAAGAGAAAACCTAGCGGCGTTGCCGTCGTCCACCCGTTGGGCGTTGGCGTTGACCGAGTTTTGAGCGGGGGGCTGGCTTGCTATTGGGCAGGTGCACGGTCTCTTCGCGCCATTGCCCGGGCGGCAGCTGATCCAGTGACCAGGAACCGATCGACCAGCGGATCAGGCGCAGGGTCGGGAAGCCCACTTCTGCGGTCATGCGGCGCACCTGGCGGTTGCGGCCCTCGGTGATGGTCAGCTTCAGCCAACTGGTGGGCTGCTCCTTGCGGTAGCGGACCGGCGGGGTGCGTGGCCAGAGCCAGTCAGGCTCATTGACGCGTTGTGCCTGTGCCGGGCGTGTCGGGCCATCCTTGAGGGTGACACCTCGGCGCAGTCGTTCCATGGCTTCATCCGAGATGATGCCTTCAATCTGGGCGTAGTAGGTCTTCGGCATCTTGAAGGCGGGGTTGGCCAGTTGGTGCTGCAAGCGACCGTCATCGGTCAGGATCAGCAGGCCCTCGGAGTCATAATCCAGCCGACCTGCGGCATAGACTCCGGGAACCTTGATGAATTCGGCGAGTGTCGAGCGATCCTCTTGATCAGTGAATTGCGTCAGTACTCTGAACGGTTTGTTGAATAGCAGGATCTTCGACATCGGGTGTGCGTGTTATTCCGCTGAATGTTCCGCCGGCTGTATGTTGACGGCATGCAGCCCCTTGGGGCCCTGTTGAATTTCGAACTTGACGGCCTGGCCAGCCTTGAGGCTTTTGTACCCCTCCATGACAATGGCCGAGAAGTGGGCAAAGAGCTCCTCTTCACATGCATCCGAGAGGATGAAACCATAGCCCTTGGCGTTGTTAAACCACTTCACAGTCCCTAACTGCATCACTACTTCCTCCTGTGACATTCAGAGCTTGGCTCTTAGGTCATTGCCCGCCTGTACGTAAAAGCGGTGTTCCTTGTGTTTTCAAATGGACCAGGGACTGCAGGCGTGGCAGTCAGCTTGATGGCCTACGATGGCGTAGACTTATCGGCAGGCTGCCTTTAACCTCTCCTTGTATACAGGCCGAGTATAGCATTTGCTGCCTATGACACTAGGGATAGTCAGGCTTTTACGGCAAGAATTAGACTAATATCGAAGGTAAAGATGTTGTTGCAACAGATGCATGAGTTCAGGTTGATGAGTTCCGATCATAACGCTGATGAGGATCACCCGGGTGGTGGCGGTCTTGCGACCGCTGAAGCCAAGCCCCAATTGAAGCGGCCACCGATGTACAGGGTGGTATTGATGAACGATGACTACACGCCGATGGATTTTGTTGTCGAGGTGTTGATGATTTTTTTTGGTATGGACCAGGAAAAGGCTACACAGGTGATGTTGGCGGTCCATACTCAAGGCAAGGGCGTCTGTGGCATATTTACGCGTGATGTGGCTGAAACCAAAGCGGCTCAGGTGAATCAATATGCCAGAGAGAACAAGCATCCATTGCTGTGCGAAGTTGAAACGGTCTGACGGAGGCGAACGCCATGCTGAATCGAGAGCTTGAAGATACCCTGAGCGTTGCGTTCCGGTCCGCCCGGGACAAGCGACATGAATTCATGACGGTCGAGCACCTGCTGCTGGCGCTGCTCGACAACCGTCAGGCCGCGGAGGTACTGCATGCCTGCGGAGCGGATATGGACCGGCTGCGCCAGCAACTCATAGTATTCATCGACGAAACCACACCGCTGTTGCCGGAGAATATCCCCAACATGGAAACCCAGCCGACGCTTGGGTTTCAGCGTGTATTGCAGCGTGCGGTCTTTCATGTGCAGTCATCCGGCAAAACCGAGGTCAGCGGAGCCAATGTACTGGTCGCCATCTTCAGCGAACAGGAAAGCCACGCCGTGTTTGTGCTGCAGCAGCAGGGGATCGAACGTGTCGATGTGGTGAACTTCATATCCCATGGCATCTCCCGCGTCAACGAGAGTGAGTCCACGGAACATGAGGTGGAAACCGATGGCGAAGAGGGGCGTGACAACAGCAAGAGCGCACTGGCCCAGTATGCCGTCAACCTGAATCAGCTGGCCGCGCAGGGACGGATCGATCCGCTGGTCGGGCGCGATGCCGAAGTCGAGCGTGTCGTACAGATTCTGTCCCGTCGGCGCAAGAACAACCCTCTGCTGGTCGGTGAGGCCGGCGTGGGCAAGACGGCGATCGCAGAGGGGCTGGCCAAGCTGATCATCGAGGAGCAGGTGCCGGACATCATTGCCGACAGTGTGGTGTATGCACTGGACCTGGGCGCACTGCTGGCGGGCACCAAGTACCGTGGTGATTTCGAGAAACGGCTCAAGGCGCTGTTGAACGAGATCAAGCAGCAGCCCCATTCGATCCTGTTCATCGATGAAATCCATACTATCATCGGCGCCGGTGCGGCTTCAGGTGGCTCCATGGATGCCTCTAACCTGCTTAAGCCGCTGCTCAGTTCTGGCGAGATCCGTTGCATCGGCTCGACTACCTTCCAGGAGTTTCGTGGCATTTTCGAGAAGGATCGGGCACTGGCACGTCGTTTCCAGAAGATCGATGTGCTGGAACCCAATGTTGAGGATACCTATCGCATCCTCCGCGGCCTCAAGTCTCGCTTTGAAGAGCATCATGAAGTCGAGTTTACCGATGCGGCACTGCGAGCCGCAGCCGAGCTGGCTGAGCGCTACATCAACGATAAGCACATGCCGGACAAGGCGATCGACGTGATCGATGAAGCGGGTGCCTACCAGCGTTTGATGACGCCTGAGCACCGCAAGACCCTGATCGATGTCGATGATGTAGAGGCGGTGGTGGCCAAGATCGCACGCATTCCGCCGAAAAGCGTCTCGACATCTGACAAGGACCAGCTGCGCAAGCTGGAGAGCAATCTTAAGATGGTGGTGCTGGGACAGGATGAGGCGATCGACTCCCTGGCTTCGGCGATCAAACTGTCACGTGCAGGCCTGAAAGAGCCGAACAAGCCGGTTGGCAGCTTCCTCTTTGCCGGCCCGACCGGTGTCGGCAAGACTGAGGTCACCCAGCAGCTGGCCCGCATTCTGGGGATCGAGTTGGTGCGCTTCGATATGTCCGAGTACATGGAGCGTCATACCGTATCACGCCTGATCGGTGCGCCTCCGGGCTATGTGGGCTTTGATCAGGGCGGTCTGCTGACCGAGGCAATCACCAAGTCACCGCACTGTGTATTGCTGCTGGACGAGATCGAGAAAGCGCATCCGGAAGTGTTCAACCTGCTGTTGCAGGTGATGGATAATGGCACCCTGACCGATAATAACGGTCGCAAGGCTGATTTCCGCAATGTCATTCTGGTGATGACCACTAACGCCGGTGCCGAGGCGCAGAGTCGTCCATCGATCGGCTTTACCCGACAGGATCACAGCTCGGATGCGATGGAAGCGCTGAAGCGATTGTTCACGCCGGAATTCCGTAACCGCCTGGATACCGTGATCCAGTTCAAGCCGCTGACGCTGGATATCGTCAAGGGCGTGGTCGACAAGTTCCTCACCGAGCTGCAGGCGCAGCTGGATGAGAAGCATGTGGTGCTTAATGTCAGTGACGAAGCTCGGCTTTGGCTGGCCGAGAACGGCTATGACGAGAAAATGGGGGCCCGCCCGATGCAGCGCCTGATTCAGGAAAAAGTGAAGAAGCCGCTGGCCGAGATGATTCTGTTTGGCGACCTGGCTGAGTCGGGTGGCGAAGTGGAAATCGGAATCGGTGAAGACGGGGAGATCAGTGTGGAGGTCGCAGCGGTGGCAGCCTGATGGCTGCCATCCACCGGAGCCGCGCCTGAAGAATCAGCGGGCGCGGTATACGATGCGACCCTTGCTCAGGTCGTAAGGGGTCAGTTCAACCTTGACCTTGTCGCCGGTCAGGATGCGGATATAGTTTTTGCGCATCTTGCCGGAGATGTGTGCAGTCACAACATGACCGTTTTCGAGCTCGACACGGAACATGGTGTTCGGAAGGGTATCGACAACAGTCCCTTCCATTTCAAATGAATCTTCTTTAGCCATTCATTACCTACCTTTAGGCTGGATTGCCTGTTTGGAAAGCGCAATATTTTGCCTGAAATCGCGCCCGAATTCAAAATCTATCCGTGTTACCAAGTAATTACATCGTTTGCCACTCTCCATCGAGCAGCATTTCGAGCGGGGAGTAGGCCGTTTTGTAGTTCATCTTTCGACAGTCCTTGACCCAGTACCCCAGGTACAGGAAAGGCAGCTGCAGCCGCTGGGCCTGCCGAATCTGCCACAGAACCGCATAGACCCCAAGGCTGCGCTTTTGCGCGTCGGGATCATAGAAGGTGTACAGCGCAGACAGGCCCTGGTCGAGTCGATCGGATACCGCGACGGCCAGAAGCTGACCTTCCGGGGCTCTAAATTCATAAAAACAGCTGTCTGAACCGCCTTCGGCAAGAAAATTGACGAACTGCTCCTCACTGGGCGGATACATATCACCATCGGCGTGGCGCTGGCAGATATAGCGCTCGTAAAGTGCGTAATACTCCTGCGTCAGCATGCAGGGGGCGGAGCTTACGACCAGGTCCGCATTGCGATTGGCAATCCGGCGTTGTGTTTTGGAAGGGCGAAAGCGTTCAATCGGGATGCGCACGGAGACGCAGGCCTGGCAGCTATCGCAGTGGGGGCGATAGATATGCCCACCGCTGCGCCGGAACCCCAGGTCTGACAACTGGCTGTACAGATGGCGATCGATGGTTACGCGAGGGTCGACAAACAGCGTTCGCGCCTGATGATCAGGCAGGTAACTGCAATCATGTTCCGGCGTGGCATAGAACCTCAGCGTGCGCAGATTACTCATGGCGTGCTCCCGTGATGTCATCACGGCTGATCGAAAATGCCCACTCGTGCTCGACCGGCTGATCACGCAGGCGCGCCAGTTCCCGGGCAAAGATCATGCGGGGAATTTCGCTGGCGCCCAGACTGGCCAGATGATCGTTGTAGACCTGGCAATCGATCAACTCATATCCCCAGTATTGCAGTTGAGTGGTCAACCAGGCAAAGGCGATTTTGGAACAGTCACGCTGGTTGGCGAACATTGATTCGCCAAAGAACACCTTGCCGATACTCAAGCCATACAGCCCGCCTGCGAGGTGTTGATCAACCCAAACCTCTACCGAGTGGGCATACCCGCGGCGATGCAGGTTGAGGTAAGCCTTGAAGATATCGTCGCTGATCCAGGTGCCTTCCTGCTTGCGCCTGGGGGCCGCACAGGCAGCCACGACCTTGGCGAAGGCGCGGTCGAAGGTAACGGTATAGTCGCTTTTGCGCAGCCGCTTGCGCATGCTGCGTGACAGGTACAGTTGCTGGGGGAAAAGTACACAGCGGGGATCGGGGCTCCACCAGAGGATGGGCTCGCCGGGGTTGTACCAGGGGAAAATGCCGCTGCGGTAGGCGTTGAGCAGGCGACCTTCGCTCAGGTCGCCACCCGCCGCGAGCAGGCCATCCGGATCAACCAGCGCCTGCTCAAGCGGGGGGAACTCCAGACTGTCATCAGCCAGCCAGGGGATCATTACTTCTCGAGACTATCCAGGTACTTCTCGGCATCCAGTGCGGCCATGCAGCCGAAACCAGCCGAGGTGATAGCCTGGCGATAGTTGTGGTCACAGACGTCACCGGCAGCGAAAACACCTTCGATGCTGGTCTGAGTCGCGTTGCCATCCAGGCCGGAGCGAATTTTCAGATATCCGTCCTGCATCTCCAGCTGGTCGGTGAACAGGTCGGTATTTGGTTTGTGGCCGATCGCCACGAACACGCCCTGCAGGTCCAGTTCCTGAGTGCTGTCATCCTGGGTGCTGCGTACACGAACACCGGTTACGCCAGAATCATCACCCAGAACCTCATCGAGCTGGTGGTTCCACAGGATGTTGATATTGCCGCTCTCGGCGCGCTCCAGGATCTTGTCCTGCAGGATCTTCTCGGAACGCAGGCTGTCACGGCGGTGGATCAAGGTCACTTCGGCCGCAATATTGGACAAGTAAAGCGCTTCTTCAACCGCCGTGTTGCCGCCGCCGATAACCGCAACCTTTTGACCACGATAGAAGAAACCGTCACAGGTGGCACAGGCGCTGACACCCTTGCCCATGAAGGCCTCTTCCGACTCCAGGCCCAAATACTGGGCAGAGGCGCCGGTGGCGATGATCAGTGCATCGCAGGTGTACTCGCCCATGTCGCCCTTGAGGCGGAAGGGGCGGTTCTGTAGATCGGTTTTATTGATGTGGTCGAAGATAACCTGAGTGTTGAAACGTTCGGCGTGAGCCTGCATGCGTTGCATCAATTCAGGTCCCTGAACGCCATCAACATCGCCCGGCCAGTTGTCCACGTCGGTGGTGGTGGTCAGCTGACCGCCGGCCTGCATGCCGGTAATGATGACCGGATTCAAATTGGCTCGGGCTGCGTAGACGGCAGCGGTGTAGCCGGCAGGACCGGAACCCAGAATGATCAGACGATGGTGTTGTGCTTCACTCATGAGTGTTCAGTTTCCACATTAAGATGTTCGTAAGCTGGTTCAAGTATAATGAACCATCGGCAGAATGGAGCTGACTCTAAACCCGCAGAGGTCGATTGTCCATGTTGCGGCAACCTGCGCAGCAATATTCGGCGTCCAGAGGCGGATTATGTTATTTTTGCCGTAGCTTGTTGATCTGTAGAGTGTAAGGATAACCGGATTGAGTGATAAGCATCTTAAAAACCCACCCCCTCTGGCGGACCAGTTGCTCAGTATCGTGCGCGAGAGTGGCCTTATTCTGTTGGTGGGCGCCAATCTTTTTCTGCTGCTGGCGCTGATCGGGTATGACCCGAGAGACCCTGGCTGGTCTCATCTTGGCTATCAGCCGCAGGTTGAAAACTTTACCGGCGCAGCGGGTGCCTGGCTGGCGGATGGCGCTATCTCCGCTGTCGGTATTGGTGCCTACCTGTTGCCGGTGCTGTTGCTGATGCCGGCCTGGCGCTTTCTGCGTCGTCCCAGGTACGGACTGATCGACAGTTTGCCATTTCTAATGCTGCGGACCAGCGGCGCACTGCTGTTTCTGTTGTGTCTCTGTGCACTGGCCTCCATTCACCTGTCCAATGAAGGGCTGCATTATCCCTTTACCATGGGCGGTATCCTGGGGGAGGCGCTGTCTGACTGGAGTGTCAGCTGGTTCAGCGTTACCGGCAGCTCCGTGGTGCTCTGGACCCTGTTGCTGCTGGGCGTGACACTCTTTGTGGAAATTTCCTGGCGCGATGCCCTGGAGAAACTGGGCGATACGATTATGCGCCAGGTCGAGCAGTTGCGGGATCGTTTTTCCGGTGCAGGGATAGAGGAGACCGTTCTGGAGACAGAGCCTCGCTGGCCGCATGAGCCCACCGAGCCGAAATCACGCCCGCTGGATGCACCCAAGCGCCCTCTGCCAGCGATGACGGATTCTGTGCAAACGGAGGCCCGCGACAGGGTGGAGCCTTCATTTGACCCTCTGCGTGCTTCGAAAGAGCCGCCGCGTCCGGTTGAACCGGTTGTGGCCGTGCGCTCAACGCCGGAACCCCGTCCCGAGGCCCCGGCGGTGAAACCGGCTGAGTCTCCTGTTCAACCGGCGCCCGCCACGAAACCGACGGCTGCCAAGCAGACGAGCGATGAAATCCTGGCCAGGAAAAGCCTGAAAATCGTCCCCCTGTCCGAGACGCACAAGCCCCTGGCAGAAGAGTCTGACCAGGTGCCGGCACAGAAGCGCAAACAGTTGCCGCGCCTGCCGTCGCTTGACCTGCTTGATCCGCCCTCGCTGCAGCAGCAACAGGGCTACAGTGAAGACGATCTGGAGCAGATGTCGCGCCTGCTGGAAACCAAGCTGAACGATTTTGGTGTCAAGGCCGAGGTGGTTGAAGTCAATCCGGGCCCTGTGATTACGCGCTTCGAACTGCAGCCGGCCCCTGGCGTCAAGGCCAGCAAGATCTCCAATCTGTCACGAGACCTGGCGCGCTCGATGGCAGTCAGCAGCGTACGTGTGGTTGAGGTGATTCCGGGCAAGTCGGTGGTCGGGGTCGAAATCCCCAATGAGGTGCGCCAAACCGTTCATCTGAGTGAAGTGCTCAATGCCAAGCCTTACCTGGAAGCCTCGTCTCGACTGACACTGGCGTTGGGTAACGATATCGCCGGTAACCCGGTGGTGGCGAATCTGGCCAAGATGCCCCACCTGCTGGTGGCGGGTACCACCGGCTCGGGCAAATCGGTGGGCGTCAATGCGATGCTGCTGAGCCTGCTGCTCAAGGCGACACCGGAAGAGGTGAGGCTGATTCTGGTCGATCCGAAGATGCTGGAACTGTCGATTTATGAAGGTGTGCCTCACCTGCTGACCCCAGTGATTACGGATATGAAAGAGGCCGCGGGCGGCCTGCGCTGGTGTGTTGCTGAGATGGAGCGGCGCTATCGCCTGATGGCGAAGATGGGTGTGCGTAACCTCGCCGGCTTCAACGACAAGGTGATCAATGCTCAGGAGGCGGGACAGCCGATCCCCGATCCGCTGTGGAACCCGCAGGAACATGGCTATCCGGATGATGAGCCGGCTCCGGCTCTGGAGACGCTGCCCTATATCGTGGTGGTGATCGACGAATTTGCCGACATGATGATGATGGTGGGCAAGAAGGTCGAAGAACTGATCGCCCGTATCGCGCAAAAGGCGCGTGCCGCCGGTATCCACCTGATTCTGGCGACACAGCGCCCGTCGGTGGACGTGATTACCGGTTTGATCAAGGCCAACGTGCCGACACGCATTGCCTTCCAGGTTTCCTCAAAAATCGACTCACGCACCATTCTGGACCAGGGGGGCGCCGAGAGCCTGCTGGGGTATGGTGACATGCTGTATGTGCCGGCAGGCACCAGCATCCCCAATCGTGTCCACGGTGCTTTTGTCAGCGATGATGAGGTGCACCGTGTCGTCGAGCAGTGGAAGCTGCTGGGAACGCCGAACTATATCGATGTGAACCTGTCCGAAGGGGGAGGTGAGTCCGGCGGTAGCGGCGGTCTCGATGACGAACAGGATCCGCTCTATGATGAAGCCGTGGCGTTCGTCACCGAATCGCGCAAGGCTTCGATCTCCAGCGTGCAGCGCAAGCTGAAGATCGGCTACAACCGTGCCGCCCGGATGATCGAAGCCATGGAAGCCGCCGGTGTGGTATCCGAAGCCGGCAGCAACGGTCAGCGTGAAGTGCTGGCTCCGCCACCCCCGAGGGATTAAGCGATGTTGAAATCTGTATTGTCAAAGACACTGACAACGGTTGTACTGATGCTGGGCATTGGGGCGGCCTGCGCGGACCCCGTTGAAGAGTTGACAGCTTTGCTGTCTGGGCACCAGTCAGCACAGGCTGATTTCACCCAGTTTGCGCTCAGTAGCGATGGGGATCGGGCCGAGGATTCCAGCGGCCACTTCTTTGTCGCGCGCCCCAATCGTTTTCGCTGGGTGACCGAGGTCCCCTTCGTGCAGGAGATCGTGAGCGACGGTGAATTTGTCTGGATCCACGACCCCGATCTGGAGCAGGTTACCCGCAAGCCGGCGACCGGGCAGAACAATAGTGCTCCGGCGATGATTCTCAATGGCCAGATCGAGCAGTTGAGCGAACGTTTCAGTATTGAACGGATCGACCGCAACGAAAGCGGTGTGGCGCTGTATGAGCTTAAGCCGCGCGATAGCGAAAATGCGACGTTCGCCCGTATTCGGCTGCTGTTCGAGCAGCAGCAGATCAGCGAACTGTCGATGGAGGACAGCCTTGGGCAGCGCAGCATGCTGGTACTGCATGAGCTGAAATATGATCCCGAGCTGCCCGAAGGTGTATTCGAATTCGTGCCGCCCGAAGGGTCTGACGTCATTCTGGACCCGGGGCAGTAATGCAGGATCTGTTCAGTGATCAGGTAAAAGGCTACCAGCCGCTGGCAGCCCGGATGCGGCCAACAAGCCTCGATCGGTATATCGGCCAGAGTCATTTGCTGGCACCGGGCAAGCCCCTGCGCCAAGCGCTGGAGCAGGGCGCCATCCACTCGATGATCCTCTGGGGGCCTCCCGGGGTTGGCAAGACTACGCTGGCACAACTGGTGGCGCACCAGGTCGATGCGCACTTCATGACCGTTTCGGCCGTACTGGCCGGCGTCAAGGAGATCCGCCAGGCAGTGGACGAGGCGCGTCAGGTGAAGGCGCAGAGCGGACGCAAGACAATTCTGTTCGTGGACGAGGTGCACCGCTTCAACAAGTCGCAACAGGATGCCTTCCTGCCCTATGTGGAAGACGGTACCGTCATTTTTATTGGTGCTACCACAGAGAACCCTTCTTTTGAGTTGAACAACGCGCTGCTGTCGCGGGCGCGTGTCTATCTGCTGCGTTCACTGACCCAGGATGAGCTTCTGCAGGTGGTTGAGCAGGCGCTGGATGATGTGGAACAGGGAGTTGGGGCGCAGCAACTGCAGATTCCGGTCAACATGCGTGAGCAGCTGACTCAGGCGGCCGATGGTGATGCCCGTACGGCGCTGAACCTGCTGGAGATCGCCGCCGACCTTGCCCAGGAGCAGCCTGATGGAACACGTCAGGTTACTCCGGAAGTGCTGAAAGAGGTACTCCAGGCCGGAGGTCGTCGTTTCGACAAGGGCGGTGACCATTTCTACGACATGATCTCCGCCTTTCACAAATCGGTACGCGGCTCCTCGCCGGATGGCGCGCTTTACTGGTACTGCCGCATGCTCGATGGCGGGGCTGACCCGCTTTATGTCGCCCGACGTCTGGTGGCGATCGCGTCTGAAGATATCGGCAATGCCGACCCGCGTGCCATGCAGGTGGCGCTGTCGGCCTGGGATGCCTTTGAACGGGTAGGGCCAGCCGAGGGCGAGCGGGCGATTGCCCAGGCGGCGATCTATTGCGCCTGTGCGCCCAAAAGCAACGCTGTATACCGCGCGTTTAGTCAGTGCCAGGCGGATGTGCGTCAGGCAGGCTCGTTGCCGGTGCCTGAGCACCTGCGTAACGCGCCGACCAGCCTGATGAAGGATCTGGGTTATGGCGCTGAATACCGCTACGCCCATGATGAGCCGGATGCCTACGCGGCAGGCGAGAACTATCTGCCCGAAGACATTGCCGACCGCCACTGGTATGCCCCCGAACCGCGTGGTCTTGAAATCAAGATTCGTGAAAAGCTTCAGCGCCTGCGCCAACAGGATGCGCAAAGCCCGCGACAGCGTTACAGGAGGCGTCGATGATGCATTTGGTGGCCGTGGCCTTCGGGGGGGCATTGGGCGCTCTGGCGCGTTATTGGGTCAGTGGTGTACTGAATAATGCCGAGCACCCCTTGCCGATGGGGACATTGACGGTGAATGTGCTGGGCTCCTTTCTGATGGGGGTCTGCTTCGTGCTGATCCTGGAGCGTGCCAGACTATCGCCTGAGCTCAGGCCACTGCTGATGGTGGGCTTTATGGGCGCTTTCACCACCTTTTCCACCTTTTCGCTGGAAACCGTGGCGATGATTGGCGAGGGGCATGTCATGTCGGCCCTGATTTATATATCATTGAGCGTTTCATTGTGCATTGCGGCACTCGGTGCCGGATTGTGGTTGACCCGTTTGTTCTGACAACAAGGTAAGTTTGATCTCATGCTGGATCCCAAATATGTACGCGCCAACCCGGAAGAGGTGGCCAATCTGCTGAAGAAGAAGGGCTACGAGTTTCCGGTGGAGCAATTTGTCGAGCTGGATAACCAGCGCAAGACTATCCAGACCGAAACCGAGACCCTGCAGAACGAGCGTAATACCCGATCGAAAGGCATCGGCAAGGCCAAGGCGGCCGGTGAAGATATCCAACCGCTGTTGGCCGAAGTGCAGAACTTGGGTGACCAGCTGGATGCCGCCAAGGAACGTCTGAATGATGTCCAGGCACAACTGGACGACCTGTTGCTGGGTGTGCCCAACATCCCGCATGAGTCGGTGCCTGAGGGGACAGACGAAGAAGACAACGTTGAAGTACGCACCTGGGGTACGCCAGCCGAGCTGGATTTTGAACCTCTGGATCATGTTGCCCTGGGCGAGAAGAACGGTGAGCTGGATTTCGAGACTGCCGCCAAACTGACCGGCTCCCGTTTCGCCGTCATGAAAGGCAAGGTGGCACGCCTGCACCGTGCACTGACCCAGCTGATGCTGGACACCCATGTCGGTGAGCACGGCTACGAAGAGATCTACGTGCCCTACATGGTCAACGCCGATTCTCTGCAGGGTACCGGCCAGCTGCCGAAGTTCGAGGAAGATCTGTTCCGCATCCCCTTCGGCGAGCGTGACTACTACCTGATCCCGACGGCTGAAGTGCCGGTGACCAACACCGTGCGTGACGAAATCGTCGATGCGGCCAACCTGCCGCTGCAGTACACCTGTCACACGCCGTGCTTCCGCTCAGAAGCCGGTGCCTCCGGTCGTGATACTCGCGGCATGATTCGTCAGCACCAGTTCGACAAGGTCGAGCTGGTTCATGTGGTTGAGCCGAGCAAGTCCTGGGATGCGTTGGAAGCACTGACCGGTCATGCTGAAGCGATTCTGCAGAAGCTGGAACTGCCGTACCGTGTGGTTGCGCTCTGTGGTGGCGACCTGGGCTTCAGTGCCGCCAAGACCTACGATATCGAGGTCTGGCTGCCGGGTCAGGGCAAGTTCCGTGAAATTTCATCCTGCTCCAACATGGGCGACTTCCAGGCACGCCGCATGAAGGCGCGCTGGCGCAATCCGGAAACCGGCAAGCCGGAACTGGTTCACACCCTCAACGGCTCCGGCCTGGCCGTTGGCCGTACCCTGGTGGCCGTGCTGGAAAACTACCAGACCGCTGACGGTAAAGTCCGTGTACCTGAGGCGCTGCAGCCTTACATGGGTGGCGTGACCGAGCTGTAAGCCGGAAACCATTCATCAAAGCCCCGCATCTGCGGGGCTTTTTCGTTATCGAATGACCTCGGGCAAGCGGCCGCCAGGGCCATCGGGTATACTGGCGCGCTGTAGGTTGCATCATCGGTTAAAGGAGCGCAGCGATGAAAACGCGTTACGATGTTCTGATAGTGGGCGGCGGTATGGTCGGCTCGGCACTGGCGTGTGCCCTCGGTGGCAGCGGCCTGTCGGTCGGTGTGCTGGAGAGCCGCCTGCCGGAAGCCTACTCGCCGGAGCAGCCCCATGACCTGCGCGTGTCGGCCCTGAGCATTGCCTCGGAACGTTTCCTGCAGAATATTGGGGCCTGGGAAGGAATCAGCTCCCGCCGTAGCTGCCCCTATAAGCGGATGAAGGTCTGGGAAAGCAGTGCGCAGCAGGGCGCGACCGAGTTCAACGCTGCTGAAAGTGGTTATAGCCACCTTGGGCACATCGTCGAGAACCGTATCGTTCAGCTTGCGTTGCTTGAGAGGGTGCGGCAGCTGGACAATGTCGATCTGATCTCGCCGGCCCGAACCCGCCGGATAGACTACTCTCCCGGTGCAACACTGGTCGAGCTGGAAAGTGGCGAGCAGGTGGTCGGACGTCTGGTGGTGGCCGCCGATGGCGGTGATTCCATGGTGCGCCAGGCTGCCGGCATCGGTGTCACCAAGTGGGATTACCACCAGCAGGCGCTGGTGGCGGGTGTGACAACCGCCTATGGCCAGGAAGATATCACCTGGCAGCAGTTTACGCCCACGGGGCCGCTGGCCTTCCTGCCGTTGAGTGGCCACAACGCTTCTTTGGTCTGGTACAACACGCCAAATGAGGTGAAGCGGCTGAGAGCGTTGCCGGATGATCTCTTCCTCGAACAACTGCATGCCCGCTTCCCCGCTGAATTGGGTCAAATTACCGCAATCCAGGGGCGCAGCAGTTTTCCGCTCCGACGCCAGCATGCCCAGAAATATGCGCTGGAAGGACTGGTACTGGTGGGTGATGCGGCGCATATGATCCACCCGCTGGCAGGGCAGGGGGTCAATATCGGTCTGCTGGATGCTGCAGCGCTGGCGGAAGTCCTGCTGGCGGCATATGCCCAGGGTGAAGCGATCGAGTCTCTGGCGACTTTGAAACGCTACCAAGAGCAGCGGCGGCGCCACAATTTGCTGATGATGCAGGTTATGGATGGTTTCTATCATGTA
This sequence comes from uncultured Marinobacterium sp., assembly GCA_963676805.2. Classification (GTDB taxonomy): domain Bacteria; phylum Pseudomonadota; class Gammaproteobacteria; order Pseudomonadales; family Balneatricaceae; genus Marinobacterium. The sequence continues at coordinate 982,906 of CAXXYA010000002.1, forward strand.
TTCAGCAACGATATAGCGCCGCTGAAACTGGTGCGTAACCTGGGACTGGGGCTGGCGGGGCGTCTGCCGCCGGCACGCAAACGGGTAATGGAGTTTGCCATGGGGATTCGAGGAGCGGTGCCGGAGCTGGCACGCTGAAACGAAAATGACCGCCGATGGCGGTCATTTGATATCTGGCCTGTGGCAGAGTTTACGCAGATGCGGCGCTGCTGGAAGTGGCGGAGGTGGCTTTGCGTGCAGCAGGCTTGGCAACGGGCTTTTTCTCTTCCTTGTCGGCTTCTGCTGTCGCTTTCGGCATGAAGGAAGCGAAATCGAAACCTTTTAGATCGAAGGCCGGCATCTCGAATTTGCTCATGTCGAGATAGGGCAGTTCATTCATGGACTCGATGCCCTGCTCCATCAGAGAGGTGATCTCTTCACGGACTTCATTCAGAGCGGCAAATTCCTGCTCGGCTGTGTTGCTCCACTTGGCTTCCTGCTCTTTGAAGAACGCCATCTGCAGCTCGAAAGCTTCCTTGGGCTCTTTTACCTCGGTCAGGGCCTTGACCTGTGCCAGGCTCGCATTGACTGAATCGGTAAACAGCTCAGACTGCAGAGCAAAGATTTTTTCCGCAGTCTTGCGGTTCAGTTCAACCAGGTCAGTCACCGGCTTCATTTTGTCCTGCATCTCTTTCAGCATGTTGTCATACATAATCACTCACCTTATTTTCATGCAATTGAAACGTATGTACTGTTCCTTGTGATTACTGCGGTGCAGCAATCGCTATCCTAAATGGTACCCGCCTGGAATTGCAATCACATAATCTGGGCAACTGCGTCATGCATGATATGTTGGCTTGAATGACACGGTGTTTGGTTGTTTGCGTCATCGGCCGTTACATTTTTGCAGGTCAACCCGGAAGCGGGAAAGCGCTGCCGCAACAAGTGCGAGCAGCGCTGGCAAAGCATTTACTTGGCGCTTTTGGCCGTGATGTCCATCGGCTTCATGAACTTCTGTAGTTCAGCCATGAACGGCATGTCCTTCACATCACCCATTTCGGCAACGCTCTGCTCAATCAGGCCGGTCAGCTCTTCGCGAGCATCAACCAGAGCGGACATCTCTTTCTCGGCGACATCGGTCAGTTTGGCTTCGATCTCTTTCAGGTATTTAACCTGCAGCTCAACCGCCGCCTTGGGTTCACGCACTTCAGAAAGAGTCTTCATCTGATTCAGGCTGGCATTGACGAAATCAGACACGTAAGCGGACTGCAGTGCGATCAGCTTTTCGGTAGTCTTCTTGTTGATCTCGGCCATATCCATGACAGGCTTCATGGAATCTTTCATCTTCTCGTACATGGGGGGTCACCTCTCAATGACGTTAACAGTGGTGTACTGCTCATTTGTGCATTGCAACATGGTGTTCACTCTATTGCTCAACAAATATACTGTCAAGCACTTTTTTGTGCGATGCACAAAAAAGAATGACGCCCGTCTTAAGGGGCAGTAGAAGCTTGTGAGCCGTGAAGAAGAAGCCTTCTGCTGGTGCAGGCCTGTTCCTTGCTTTTGTGCGCTGTGTCGACCTGCAATGATGGACCGGAATCGTTACAATGAGATAAAACGGTTCTCAACATATCAATCGATAAGGCCTCTCATGCACGCAGAACTTTGTCACACCTCATTTCGCTTCCTGCAGAGCAGGGCGGTTGAAGCCCTCAACATCGAAGTGGCCGAGTATGAACACATCGCAACTGGAGCCCGGCATTACCATATTGCTTCGGAGCACGACGAAAATGTCTTTCTGGTGGCCTTCCGAACCGTACCCGAGGACTCACGTGGCGTTGCACACATTCTTGAGCATACGGCTCTGTGCGGCAGTGAGCGCTTTCCGGTGCGTGACCCCTTCTTCATGATGACGCGACGTTCGCTGAATACTTTCATGAACGCGTTTACCAGCAGTGACTGGACGGCTTATCCCTTTGCCAGCCAGAACCGCAAGGACTTTTTCAACCTGCTGGATGTATATCTGGATGCGACCTTTTTCTCCCGTCTTGATCCGCTGGATTTTGCTCAGGAAGGGCATAGGGTCGAATTTACCGAGCCCAACAACCCCGAGTCGCCGTTGGTATACAAGGGTGTGGTGTATAACGAGATGAAAGGCGCGATGAGTTCGCCGGTCTCCACGCTCTGGCAGACGCTGACACGCTACCTGTTCCCGACCACAACCTACCACCATAACAGCGGTGGCGAGCCTGACTGCATTCCGGATCTTACCTACGAGGACTTGATCGAGTTCTACCGCAGTCACTATCACCCCAGTAATGCCGTGTTCATGACTTTTGGTGACCTGCCGGTAACCGAGTTGCAGCAGCGCTTCGAAGACAATGCACTGTCCCGTTTCGAACGGCGGGAAGAGGTGATCGCAGTTGACGACGAGAAACGCTACTTCTCGCCCGTAAGGGTCGAGGAAGCCTATGCGCTCTCGCAGGAAGATCTGAGCCAATCGACCCATCATGTGCTGGGATGGCTGCTGCCGCATTCTATCGAACTGGATGAGCTGATGCAGGCTCACCTGCTCAGTCGAGTTCTGCTGGACAACTCCAGCTCTCCGCTGCGTGCGGCACTCGAATCAACCGAGCTGGGCAGCGCTCCGTCACCATTGTGCGGGCTTGAGGACTCCAATCGCGAAATGAGCTTCATGTGCGGGCTGGAAGGCAGTGAACCGGAGCATGCGGCGGCGTTCGAGCAGCTGGTGCTCGACACTCTGACCACCGTTGCCGAGGAAGGCGTCTCTCAGGAGATGGTTGAGGCTCAGTTGCACCAGCTGGAGCTGAGTCAGCGTGAGATCACCGGTGACGGCTATCCTTTTGGCCTGCAGTTGATTCTGGCCTCGATGCCGGCCGCAATACATCGTGGCAACCCGATTGATGTGCTGGATATTGACCCGGCACTGGAAAAGCTGCGTGAACAGGTCAAGGACCCGCAGTTCATCCCGGGACTGATTCGACGCTGGTTGCTCGATAACCCGCACCGTGTGCGCCTGACGCTGCGGCCGGATGCGGAACTGGCTGATCGTCGTGAAGCGGCTGAAGCGGTGCGTCTGGAACGGATCAAATCCACGCTGGATGATGAGCAAAAGCGGATGGTCATTGAGCGGGCGGAAGCACTGGAAGCACGCCAGCAACAGGTGGATGACGACAGTATTCTGCCCTGTGTGACCCTGGAAGATGTGCCGGCGGAACTGCATCTGCCGACCGCTGCTGATCTGGCGCAGGGTAAGCTCGACACAACCTGGTTCAGTGCCGGTACCAATGGTCTGGTATATCAGCAGGTGATTGTTGACCTTCCGCACCTCAGCGAGCAGGAACAGGCATTGCTGCCGCTGTATACCTACTGCCTGACCGAACTCGGCTGCGGCGAACGTGACTATCGCGCCAATCAGGCCTATCAAAGCCAGATTACCGGCGGCTTGAGCGCCTACACCAGTCTGCGTGGCGGTGTGGATAATGAACAGCAGGTGGCGGCATACCTGGTGCTGTCCGGCAAGGCGTTAAGCGTGAACAGCGGCAAGCTGACCGCACTGATGGCTCAGACACTGGAGCAGGCTCGCTTTGATGAGCAGTCCCGTATTCGTGAAATCGTCGCGCAGCAGCGTGCTCGCCGCGAGCAGGGAATTACCGGTTCGGGCCATTCTCTAGCGATGATGGCGGCGACAGCTCAGTTTGCACCGGTTGCACGCTTCAGTCACCTGACCCGTGGCCTGGAGGGTGTGCGTCGGGTGAAGGCACTCGACAAGCAGATGCAGGATGCGGATGCGTTGTCAGCACTGGCCACTGAGCTGGCGGCACTGCATGAGCGGATCAGGCTGGCACCGCGCCGTTTCCTGCTGGTGGCCGAAGAGGAACATCAACAGGCGATGCTGGAGCAGCTGAACCAATACTGGGGGGCACTGCCCGTTGCCGATGGCTTCTCGCCGTTGTCACTGCAGGAAACTCGTCAGGGCGTCAAACAGCTCTGGCTGACCAATACCCAGGTCAATTTCTGTGCCACTGCCTTCCCGACCGTGCCGACCGGTCATCCGGATGCGGCGGCATTGACGGTATTGGGTGGCTTCCTGCGCAACGGTTATCTGCACCGTGCCATTCGTGAAAAGGGTGGTGCCTATGGTGCCGGAGCCGGGCAGGATAACGGCGATGCCGTATTCCGTTTCTTCTCCTACCGCGATCCACGAGTCGAGGGTACGCTCGAAGACTTTGCCCTGGCGCTCGACTGGCTGGCGGCTTGTGAGGATGAGCAGCAGCGCCTGCAGGAAGCTGTTCTGGGCGTGATCAGCTCCATGGACAAACCCGGTTCGCCGGCCGGTGAAGCCAAATCGACCTACCATAGCACGCTGTTTGGTCGCACACCCGAGGTGCGTCAGGCGTTCCGTCAGCAGATACTGGCGGTAACCCTGGATGACCTCAAGCGCGTTGCCAAGGTCTACCTGCAGCCGGAACGGGCCAGCGTGGCTGTCGTGACCAGCCAGAAAACGGCTGAGTCCCTGTCGGTAGATTTCGAGCGTATCGAAATCTGATAAACCCCCATCAGTATCAGAAGGCTACCTGGAGAACCAGGTGGCCTTTTTGTGTTTGGAGAACAGATTGATTGCTAATCCTTTACTGCAGGGTGCGTTGCTGATTCTGCTGTCGGAATGGATGCTGGTTGCCAGTGGCATCATCATCCGCCAACTGAGTGACAGCCTGCCGACGGAGGTCCTGGTATTTCTGCGTAACAGTCTGGGGCTGGTATGGCTTCTGCCCTGGATCATCCGTCGTGGGCGGCGAGAGTTGCCAACGCGCCGAATCCATCTGCACTTGCTGCGGGCACTGCTTGGCATTACGGCGATGTCCTGCCTGTACTATTCCTGGGCAAATCTACCCCTGGCGCAAGCGGCTCTGCTCAAGCAAACCGCTCCCTTCTTTATGCCGCTGGTTGCATTCCTGTGGTTGGGCGAGCGTATAAACGGGGCGGTGCGCTGGGCAATTATGATCGGCTTTCTGGGTGTGATGCTGATTTTGCAGCCCGGGGAGGGCGCTCTGGACTGGGCGGTGCTGATCGCGCTGGCCGGTGCGGCGCTGGGGGCAACCGCCAAGGTCTGCATTCGAGCCATGCATACGACCGAGTCGCCACAGCGGATTGTGTTCTATTTTGCGCTTTTCGGCTCATTGTTGGCGGCCATACCGGCCTGGCAGAACTGGGTGATGCCTCAGGGGGTTGACTGGTTGTGGCTGTTGGCTCTGGCAGCGGCCTCTACGCTGGCGCAGCTGTTATTGAGTCGTGCCTATGGGCTGGCCGGGGCGGGCATGCTGGGGCCGTTCACTTATGCGTCGATTCCCTTTGCGGCCCTGGCGGGCTGGTGGTTGTGGAACGAATCGGTCGGGGTGCTAACACTTGTCGGGATGGGGTTGATTATGGCGGGTGGTTTTTTGGCGTTGAGGGGAAGAGGCTAGCAGCAGGCCAAGAGCGTGCCGCAGAAAAAAACCCGGGCGCTGCCCGGGTTTTTACTGTCTGTCTCAGGAAGCAGATCTTCAGGAATTACTTCTTGAAGCCGTCCAGGATCTGGTTGAACGTAGCGCTCGGACGCATTACCTTGGCAACGGTCTCCAGGTTTGCATGGTAGTAACCATCCAGTTCGGCCGGCTTGCCCTGTACGGCGTTCAGCTCTTCAACGATCTTCTGTTCGTTTTCGGTCAGAGCGTCTGCCAGCGGTTTGAACTCGGCGGCCAGAGCGGCGTCTTCAGTCTGAGCGGCCACTTCCTGTGCCCAGTACATGGCCAGGTAGAAGTGACTGCCACGGTTGTCCAGTTCACCAACCTTGCGGGACGGAGACTTGCCGTTTTCCAGCAGGCGCTCGGTCGCCTTGTCCAGTGCCTTGGCCAGAATCTTGGCGCGTGCGTTGTTTTCCTTGATGCCCAGCTCTTCCAGAGAAACGCCCAGTGCCAGGAATTCACCCAGGGAGTCCCAGCGCAGGTGGTTTTCCTGCTCAACCTGCTGAACGTGTTTCGGTGCAGAACCGCCGGCACCGGTTTCGTACATGCCGCCACCGGCCAGCATCGGAACGATTGACAGCATCTTGGCGGAAGTGCCCAGTTCCATGATCGGGAACAGGTCGGTCAGGTAGTCACGCAGCACGTTACCGCTCACGGAGATGGTGTCCTGACCACGAATCATGCGCTCCATGGTGAAGCGAATCGCTTCGTTGTAGGACATGATGTGGATTTCCAGACCTTCGGTGTCGTGCTCTTTCAGGTATTCCTTGACCTTCTTGGTCAGTTCCAGGTCGTGGGCACGTTCCTGGTCCAGCCAGAAGACCGCAGGAGTGTTGGACTGACGAGAGCGGGTAACAGCCAGCTTGACCCAGTCGCGGATCGCCGGATCCTTGGTCTGGCAGGCACGCCAGATGTCGCCTTTCTCGACGTCGTGCTGCATCAGGACATTGCCGGCTGCGTCAACGACGCGCATGATGCCATCAGCCTGGACTTCAAAAGTCTTGTCGTGAGAGCCGTACTCTTCGGCTTTCATTGCCATCAGGCCAACGTTGGGTACAGTACCCATGGTGGTCGGGTCGAAGGCGCCATTGGTTTTGCAGAAGTTGATCACTTCCTGGTAGATGCGCGCGTAGGTAGACTCAGGCATGACCGCCTTGGTGTCTTTCTGCTTGCCGTCGCGGCCCCACATCTGGCCAGAGTTGCGGATCATGGCCGGCATGGAGGCGTCGACGATAACATCGCTCGGGATGTGCAGGTTGGTAATACCCTTGACGGAATCGACCATCGCCATTTCCGGACGGTGCTCGTAGCAGGCGTGAATTGCTTCTTCGATTTCGTCCTGCTTGGACTGCGGCAGAGTCTTGATCTTCTCGTAGACGCTGCTCATGCCGTTGTTCGGGTTAACACCCAGTTCTGCGAACAGGTCACCGTACTTCTCGAAGACTTCACGGTAGAAAACGCGAACCGCATGACCGAATACGATCGGGTGAGACACTTTCATCATGGTCGCTTTAACGTGCAGAGACCACATTACGCCGGATTCTTTGCAATCCTGCAGGGTTTCTTCGAAGAAAGCGTCCAGCGCCTTGGCGCTCATGAACATGCCGTCCAGAACTTCGCCTTTTTCCAGGCTCAGCTCTTTTTTCACTTCCGGCTGGCCGTCGTTGCCGACGAACTCGATGCGCACATCACCGGCCTCGGCCATGGTGATGGACTGTTCGCTGGAGAAGAAGTCGCCATCACGCATGTAATCCGCGTGAGAACGGGAAGCCTTGCTCCATTTGCCCATGGAGTGCGGGAACTTGCGAGCGAACGCCTTGACGGCAGCCGGTGCGCGGCGGTCAGAGTTACCCTGACGCAGAACCGGGTTTACTGCGCTGCCCAGAATTTTGGCGTAGCGAGCGTTGGCGTCTTTCTCTTCATCGCTCTGCGGGTTTTCGGCATATTCGGGAATATCGTAGCCCTGCTCACGCAATTCCTTGATTGCTGCACGCAGCTGAGGAACGGAAGCACTGATGTTCGGCAGCTTGATGATATTGGCTTCAGGATCTTTGGTCAGATCGCCCAGGAATGTCAGGCCATCTTCAACACGCTGCTCTTCGGTCAGGCGCTCGGGGAAGGAGGCCAGAATACGGCCAGCCAGAGAGATGTCGCTCTGGTCGACTTCGATATCGGCAGTAGAAGCAAAGGTGCGGATGATCGGCAGCAGCGATGCAGTCGCCAACGCCGGGGCTTCATCGGTTAGTGTATAGATGATCTTTGATTTTGTAGGCATGTTTTTCCCCGAAATGATTTATGGCTGGATTGCCAAAGGCTCGTTCGAGTGATGAATAACCACTCTGCGCTGTCCAGAAGAGCCTGACGCTTGTAAAACGGCTACAAATTATAATGCCTGAAAGGGGGATTTCATACCCGGGGAGCATCGACTTAGGGCTAAGGCTGCATAATATCGCGCCCGATTAGTCGCAACGCAGTGTTGTAGTACTATAACACTTAGGGTTTGTTTCATAATGAAAAGAGACAATCCAGAACCTTTTAGGGTAGGACATCGCGTTATGGAATTGAGCCACCAGACATGCCCTTATTGCGGTTCTTTGGCGCTTCGTTTACGCGCAAACAATCGGGGGCAGTATTTTCAGGGCTGTGAAGACTGTGGTGCGCGGGGTCCGCTGGTACCTCAACCCTCAGCGGCCAGGCTTGACCCGGGTGCGAACAGTTATAACCTCCTGCGGACCGTGATCGATGAGGCTCCGGACATCATCATGCTGAAGGACTGGGATGGACGTTTTCTGATCTGTAATCGTGCTCTGGCCCAGTTGTATGGCTCCACGCCAGAACAGATGGTGGGCAAGAGCGATGCCGATTACAACCCCGATGTTGAACAGGTGCGTTTCTTCAAGCAGAACATCCAGGCGGTGATGCGCAGTGGGCAGGTTCAGGTTGTTGAAGAAGTATCCACCGACGCCAAGACCGGCGAAGTGCGTTATTTCCAGTCGATCAAGAAACCGCTCAAGGGGCCGGATGGCAGTGACCGGATTCTGGTCATTGCCCATGATGTAACCGAACTAAGGCGTGCCTACACGCAGATCGAAGAGAAAGAAAAACGCTATTCCTATGCCATGGAGGCCGCAGGAGAGGGGATTTGGGACTGGGATATCCCCAATAACCAGGTCAGGCATAACCCCAAATGGTGTGAGCTGCTGGGGCTGGATGACCGGCTTGCCATTCATGATATGGCAGTATTGGCACAACTGATCCACCCTGATGATAAAGACAGCATGATGGCGGCGGTTCAACATGCGCTGGATAATATTGGCGAATACAGTCATGAGCATCGAATGCTGTGTGACGACGGGCGTGAAATCTGGGTGTATGACCGTGGACGGGTCGTCGAGTACTCGGATGAAGGCAAGCCTGTTCGCATGGTGGGCAGCATTTCCGATATAACCTTGCGCAAGGAGGTTGAGCGTCGCCTTGCCGAGACCAACCGGCTGATTGAGGCCAGTAATGAACAGCTGGAACGGCAGGTGGCCGAACGCACCGCTGAACTGGCAAGCCTGAACCAGGAGCTACAGTCTCTGGCGCGTAAGGATGCGTTAACCGGAGTCGGGAATCGGTTTCAGCTTCAGGACTGGCTGGCGGATCAGGCACTGGATAGCACCACGGCGCTTATCATGCTCGATATCGATCACTTCAAGCATGTTAACGACCGCTATGGACACAAGTGTGGCGATCAGGTGCTCAAGGCTGTTGCCAGGTGTCTGACGGACCATATTCGCCATAATGATTTGGTGGCGCGTATTGGCGGGGAGGAGTTCCTGCTGATTTTGGCTGATATCTCCTTGCAGCAGGCGTGTGCGGTGGCAGAGCAGTTACGCAACAGAATTGCCGGTATGGGGGTCCTGCCGGATGGTCAGAGTGTGACGGCCAGCTTTGGCGTTTCCATGGCGGCTTCCAGTTGCTTTGATCAGGCGTGGTCAAACGTGGATACGGCGCTATATCAGGCCAAGCGAGAGGGACGCAACCGGGTGGTTGCGTCCCCATAATATCAGCCTTCTTCGGGCTCGTAGCCGAGGTTTGGCGCCAGCCAGCGCTCGGCCTCATCCATGCTCATGCCCTTGCGTTTGGCATAGCTTTCCACCTGATCTTCACTGATCTTGGCCACGCCGAAGTAACGTGCGCCCGGGTGGCTGAAGTACCAGCCGCTGACGGCCGCGGTCGGCAGCATCGCAAAGCTGTCGGTCAGGGTCATGCCGGTGTTGTGCTCGACATCCAGCAGCTCCCATAGCTGGGATTTCTCGGTGTGGTCCGGACAGGCCGGATAGCCCGGAGCCGGTCGGATCCCCTGGTATTGCTCGCGAATCAGGCCTTCATTGTCCAGGTTCTCATCCGCGGCGTAGCCCCAGAATTCGGTGCGTACGCGCTGGTGCAGGCGTTCGGCAAAGGCTTCGGCCAGACGGTCCGCCAGCGCCTTGATCATGATGCTGTTGTAATCATCGTGATCGGCTTCGTACTGCTCAATCCACTTGTCGATACCGATACCGGCGGTGACGGCGAAAGCCCCTACGTAGTCTTGTACACCGGAATCCTTCGGTGCCACATAGTCGCTCAGGCAGTGGTTGTATCGGCCTTCGATCTTCTGGGTCTGCTGGCGCAGGTGATGCAGCTTCATCCGCACCTGTTCACGACTGTCATCGCTGTAGACCTCGATATCGTCATGACCGATGCTATTGGCCGGGAAGAGGCCAATGACGCCACGGGCGCGCAGCTTCTTGTTGTCGATGATGTCACGCAGCATCAGCCTGGCGTCTTCGTACAGCTTGCGTGCTTCGGTGCCGACCACTTCGTCATCGAGGATGCGCGGGAAGCGGCCCGCCAGTTCCCAGGACTGGAAGAAGGGGGTCCAGTCGATGCACTGGGCAAGTTCTTCCAGGTCGTAATCCTCAAATACCTGGATGCCCGGCTTCACCGGTACGGGTGCCTGGTAGTCTTCCCATTCGATCGGCTGACGGTTGGCGCGGGCCGCTTCCAGAGTGACCCGGCGCTGGTCGTGCTGACGCGCCGCGTGGCGCTCACGTACGGCCTGATAATCTTCCTGTATCTCTTTGATAAAGTTTTCTTTTTTGGTGGCAGACAACAGGGAGGAGGCGACACCAACGGAACGGGAGGCGTTGGTCACGTGGACCACCTGGTTGTTCTTGTAGTTGGGCTCGATCTTGACCGCCGTGTGCGCCTTGGAAGTGGTAGCACCGCCAATCAACAGGGGTATATCGAAGCCCTGGCGCTGCATCTCCTTGGCGACGTGTACCATCTCGTCCAGTGAGGGGGTAATCAGACCGGAGAGGCCAATAATGTCGGCGTTTTCCTCGCGTGCGGTCTGCAGGATCTTCTCCGCCGGCACCATAACGCCCAGATCAACGATCTCAAAGTTATTGCATTGCAGGACCACGCCAACGATATTCTTGCCGATATCGTGCACGTCGCCCTTAACGGTGGCCATGATCACCTTGCCGGCAGAGCTGCTTTCGTTGCCCTCTTTTTCCTCTTCGATGAACGGCATCAGGTAGGCTACGGCCTTTTTCATCACACGGGCAGATTTGACCACCTGGGGCAGGAACATCTTGCCGGCACCGAAAAGGTCGCCGACGATGCCCATGCCGTCCATCAACGGGCCTTCGATCACCTGTAGCGGGCGTTCGTAGTTGTGACGACACTCTTCCACGTCTTCATCGACGTAGTCGGCAATACCCTTGACCAGCGCGTGGGCCAGACGCTTGTTGACGTCCCAGTTGCGCCATTCAAGATCCTGCTTGACCGAGGATTCCGAAGCGCCACCGCGGTATTTCTCCGCCAGCTCCAGCATCCGTTCGGTGCCGTCCTCGCGCCGGTTCAGCACGATGTCTTCCACGTGTTCGCGCAGCTCTTCGGGCAGGTCATCGTAGATCGCCAGCTGACCGGCGTTGACGATGCCCATGTCCATACCCTTCTGGATGGCATGGTAGAGGAAGACGCAGTGGATCGCCTCACGCACCTTGTCGTTGCCGCGGAAAGAGAAAGAAACGTTGGATACGCCGCCTGAGACCTTGGCATAGGGCAGGTGCTGCTTGATCCAGCCGGTGGCGTTAATGAAATCGTTGGCGTAGTTGTTATGCTCTTCGATACCGGTCGCAATGGCGAAAATGTTGGGGTCGAAGATGATGTCTTCCGGCGGGAAGCCGACCTTATCGACCAGGACGCGGTAGGAGCGTTCACAGATCTCGATCTTGCGCTGGTAGGTATCGGCCTGTCCGGTTTCGTCGAACGCCATGACCACGACGGCGGCGCCATAATGACGGATCTTGCGCGCCTGGGCGATGAAGTTTTCTTCACCTTCCTTCAGGGAGATGGAGTTGACCACGCCCTTGCCCTGGATGCGCTTAAGGCCTTCTTCCATGACATTCCACTTGGAGGAGTCGAGCATGATCGGCACGCGGGAGATGTCCGGCTCGGAGGCGATCAGGTTGAGGAAGCGGATCATCGCCGCTTCGGCATCCAGCATCCCTTCATCCATGTTGATGTCGATGATCTGGGCGCCGTTTTCCACCTGCTGACGAGCGACTTCCAGGGCGGTCTCGTAGTCGCCTTCCTTGATCAGACGGCGGAATTTGGCGGAGCCGGTCACGTTGGTGCGCTCACCTACGTTGACGAACAGCGTCTCGGCGCCGATGTTCATCGGTTCCAGGCCCGACAGGCGGCATTCGACGGCAATTTCCGGCAGCTGGCGCGGTGGCTGGTCAAGCAGGGCAGCACGGATCACGCGGATATGATCCGGTGTAGTACCGCAACAACCGCCGACGATGTTAACGAAACCGGACTGTGCCCATTCGCGGATCTCTTCAGCCATCTGCTCCGGTGTTTCATCGTAGCCACCGAAGGCGTTCGGCAGACCAGCGTTGGGGTGCACGGAGACAAAGGTATCGGCCACGCGGGACAGCTCTTCCACGTACTGGCGCAGCTCTTTCGGACCCAGGGCGCAGTTCAGACCGATACTGATCGGGCGGGCATGACGCACGGAGTTCCAGAAGGCTTCAGTGGTCTGGCCGGACAGGGTGCGGCCGGATGCGTCGGTGATGGTGCCGGAGATCATGACCGGCAGGCGGATATCATGCCGGTCGAAGTAATGCTCGATCGCGTAGATGGCCGCCTTGGCGTTCAGGGTATCGAAGATGGTCTCGATCAGGATGATATCGATACCACCCTCAATCAGTCCGTCGATGGATTCGGTATAGGCTTCAAACAGCTCATCGAAGGTAACGTTACGATAGCCGGGATCATTCACGTCCGGAGAGATGGAGCAGGTACGGTTGGTCGGCCCCAGTACGCCGGCAACGTAGCGCGGCTGGTTCGGCGTTTGTGCGGTAACCGCATCCGCCGCCTGGCGGGCGAGGCGGGCGGCTTCCACGTTGATCTCGCGGGTCAACGTTTCCATCTCGTAGTCGGCCATGGCGATACGGGTGGCGTTGAAAGTGTTGGTCTCGATGATGTCGGCACCCGCTTCCAGATAGGCGGTGTGGATGTCGCGAATCATCTCCGGCTGGGTCAGCACCAACAGGTCATTATTGCCTTTGACGTCCAGGTGCCAGTCGGCGAAACGATCACCACGATAATCCGCTTCGGTCAGCTGACGCTCCTGGATCATGGTGCCCATACCGCCATCGAGCATCAGAATGCGTTGGTTCAGAGAGTGACTGAGTTGTGCGTGCAGATTATTGTCGTTCACGTGTACATCCATTAGTGACCTTTTTAGAGATGACGCATTGTAGTCCAAATGGCGCCGGATTTGCCTGAGGGCTGGTCATACACGATTGAAAATATTTAAAGATTGTTGCGTTGCAGAATTTTTCGTAGCCGTGACCTTATCATTTTGAATATTCGTGATAGAATGCATCCACTTTTTCAGACGCTGTCTCTTGGGACCATTCGACGTCCACTCTCCAGAACGTACACTAATCTGGCTTCGACAGAAGCAGACGGGTGACTGTGCCTAATGGGTGAAGGGTAACCGCGGACGGACGTCCCCCATCCTGGATGGACAGAGCGGTGTAAATGAGCACCGGCCCAGGCCGGTCATACAGATAGAGAAGACGCAGGTTTTCAGTATGCTGCAGACATTCCTGAAAGCAAAACTGCATCGAGTGACTGTCACTCATGCAGAGCTTCATTATGAAGGGTCATGTGCCATTGATGGTGATCTGCTGGAGAAATCCGGCATTCGTGAATACGAAATGATTCACATCTATAATATCAACAATGGCAAGCGCTTCACCACATACGCGATCAAGGCAGAAAACGGTAGCGGCGTGATCTCTGTTAACGGTGCCGCTGCGCACCAGGCACAGAAGGGTGACCTGTTGATCGTCTGCTCCTACGTCCAGCTGGATGAACAGGAAGCCGACAAGCATCAGCCGACACTCTGCTATTTCGAAAACGCCAAGTCCGATAACGGCGTTGGAGTCTCCGACGATGAGCTGCGCCAGCGCAATACGCTGACCGGCATGAAGTCTGTCATTCCGGTGCAGACCAGCGATATGTAACAGCCTGACAGGCTGTTGTCATGAAACCCGCCCGACTTCGGTCGCGCGGGTTTTTTGTTTGTGTTTTGAGCCACAACATCTATTAAGGCTTACCCTGACTTTCCTGTCTGATGTTGACAGCATATTGCACCTCAGTGTTGCTGTTTGCATTTCACCCTCATACTAAAGTACCTCTATTCCTGTTTAAGTCTTTGAATAACAAGGGTATATATTTTTATCTGTACTGGTCGTAAGCCTTTTGTCTTAGTTGCCTGAGCCGTAACTTTCGTTAGAGTGCGTACATAGAGACCCGAAGTGTCGACAATAAAAAATAGAATTCTAAAAGACCACGTACCGAGAGTTAGAGGATGCTGCAATGACATATCATGCAGAGTACGCCAAGTCAGTTGAAGCCCCTGAAGCCTTCTGGGCGGAGAAGGCTGCCGCGCTGCCCTGGTTCAAGAAACCGGAGCAGATCCTGTCCAGGGACGGGAACGGTATCGACCGCTGGTTCGCCGACGGTGAGATGAACACGGCTTACATGGCCCTTGACCACCATGTCGAGAACGGCCGTGCCGATCAGCCTGCCGTGATTTATGACTCGCCCGTTGCCAATACCAAGCGAGTTCTGACCTATCGCGAGATGCGCGACCAGGTGGCGAAATTCGCAGGTGTACTCAAGGCACAGGGCGTGGAAAAGGGTGATCGTGTTGTCATCTACATGCCGATGGTTCCTGAAGCGCTGATCGCCATGTATGCCGTGGCCCGCCTGGGGGCAATTCACTCGGTTGTATTTGGTGGCTTTGCGCCCCACGAGCTGGCCGTTCGTATCGAGGATGCCGAGCCGAAAGTGATCGTCACCGCGTCCTGCGGTATCGAGGTCTCCAAGGTTATTGAATACAAGCCGATGCTGGATGAGGCGATCGAACAGGCCGTACACAAGCCGGATGCCTGTATTGTACTGCAGCGCCCGCAGGCCAAGGCAACGCTGGTAGAAGGTCGCGACCTGGACTGGGCTGAAGCGGTTGCAACCGCCGAACCTGCCGACTGTGTACCGGTGAAAGGGACCGATCCGCTTTACATCCTCTACACATCGGGCACCACCGGGAAGCCGAAGGGCGTGGTGCGTGATAACGGGGGTCATGCCACTGCACTGCACTATTCAATGAAGGCCATTTATAACATCGAGGCCGGAGATGTATTCCTGGCCGCTTCCGATGTCGGCTGGGTTGTGGGTCATTCCTATATTGTCTATGCACCGCTTTTGGCGGGTGCGACCACCATCGTCTATGAAGGCAAACCGGTGCGTACCCCGGACGCTGGTGCGTTCTGGCGCTTGTGCGAAGAGTACAAAATCAAGGCGCTGTTTGCTGCGCCGACGGCTTTCCGTGCCATCAAGAAGGAAGATCCTGAAGGGCTGGAGATCGGCAAATACGATCTGAGCAACCTGGAAATCATCTTCATGGCGGGTGAGCGTCTGGATCCGCCGACCTATCACTGGACTATCGAGAAGACCGGCAAGCCGGTGATCGATCACTGGTGGCAGACCGAAACCGGTTGGGCGATCTGCGGTAACCTGATGGGTATTGAAGCCAAGGAACCCAAGCCTGGCTCCGCAACGCTGCCGATTCCGGGGTTCAACGTACAGATTCTGGATTCGGACGGCAATGAACTGCCGGCCGGTGAGCAGGGCGCCATCGCCCTCAAACTGCCGCTGCCGCCGAGCTGTCTGCCGACCATCTGGAACAACCATGAGCGCTTCCGTACCGGCTACCTGGCCGATTTCCCGGGCTACTACACATCCGGAGACGGGGGCTACAAGGATGAAGACGGCTATGTCTTCATCATGGGGCGTACCGATGACGTGATCAACGTGGCCGGTCACCGTCTGTCGACCGGTGAGATGGAAGAGATCGTTGCCGATCACCCGGCTGTCGCCGAGTGTGCGGTTATCGGGATCAACGATAACCTGAAAGGGCAGGCGCCTGTCGGTCTGGTGCTGCTTAAAGATGGTGTCGAAATCGATGAAGAAGAGCTGGAAAAAGAGCTGATCGCCATGGTGCGAAAGGAGATAGGTCCGATCGCCTGCTTCAACAAGGCGATGGTGGTACAGCGTCTGCCGAAAACCCGCTCCGGCAAGATCCTGCGCAAACTGATGCGTCAGATCGCCGATGGTCAGGACTATACCGTACCGTCCACCATTGATGATCCGAGCAGTCTGGCCGAGATCGAAGCTCTGATGGATGAACGTGGCCTGGTACAACGTGGCTAATTAGGCGGGTTACCGGGTAATAAAAAAGGCAGCTTAGGCTGCCTTTTTGCGTTCTAGCTGGTCAGGTTCAGGCTGCGCGGTGCGCGAGCACCCAGCGACTGATGAAGGTTCCCGCTACAAAAGCGGCAAGTACCGTCAGAATATCGCTGTCTGCAAAGCTCAATGAGGTGATCATGGGGCCCGGGCAGTAACCTGCCACTCCCCAGCCGATCCCAAAGATCACGCCACCAATCACGATTCGCTTGTCGATTTCGGTTTTGGTCGGTAAGCGGAAGTACTCAGCCATAAGCGGGCGGTCACGCTTGAGGATGAGCGGCGTAATAATCGCGTTGACGATCAGGCCGCCGGCCATGACAAAGGCAAGTGATGGATCCCAATTGCCGGCAAAATCGAGAAAGTTGATCACCTTGGCCGGATCGATCATCTGAGCAACGGACAGGCCAAGGCCAAACAACGTGCCTGCAAACAGCGCAGCCAGTAGACGAATAGCAGGGGACATATCAGGCAGCTCCCATCAGGTGGCGGATAATATAAACAGTTACAATTGAACTGCCCATGAAGCAGAGCGTAGCAACCAATGAGCGGGGACTACGGCGAGCCAGGCCGCAGATACCGTGGCCGCTGGTGCAGCCGGTTCCTATCTGTGTGCCGATACCAACCAACAGGCCACCGAGGACCAGCATGGGCTTGCTGACAACTGCCTGGATATGCTCAACACCAGCGCCCATGCCAATGGCCTGGTAGATGAAGCCCCCCAGAACAAGTCCGATAACGAAAACGAGACGCCAGCTGATATCGTCTTTGGATTCCGGGTAGATGATGCCGCCGGCAATACCGGAAATGCCCGCAACCCTGCCTTTGGCGTAGAGCAGAAAAGCGGCAGAAAGACCGATAAGCGCGCCCCCCAGAAGGGCCGGTAGAGGTGTGAAGTTTACAATCGTCATTGGGTTTTAAGTCCTTTATTAGATTATTCTCATATATTACTCAGTCTGCATGAGCGAAACAACAGCAGCAGAGGCTGTACGGGATAGTCACAGGACTGATTGTCCTATAATGTATGGCATTAAATATATATTGTAAGTATTTGTAATATGGAAAATATACCGGATGCGATCCCGTTGTTTGATGGTATCGATCATCTTGAGGATGGTAACGCTCATGTCAATGAATACCTGGCCGGGATGACGCTGCACCGGCTGAGCGATGCAGCGCTGGTGTATGAATATTCGGTTGACTGGTTGCTTGAACAGCGCGCCAGCGAAAATAACTTCAAAACCTATCGTTCCGAACTGACGACCTTCCTGTACTGGTGTTTTGAAATCGAACAGGCCAGTCCACTGGATATTACCCGGCGTAGTCTGTTCAGGTATGTGGAATTTTGCCGTCAACCACCCGAGCCGTTAATCGCCTATTTCAATACTGCGCAGTTCAAAACAGACCGGGAAACCGGCGACCGTTATCCGAATCCTGCCTGGCGGCCATTTCTGGGCCGGCGACAAGATGGTGAAGTATTACCTTATCGTTTAAGCGATCAGGCGCTGCGAACCAAGCTGGCAATCCTCTCGGCTTACTACAGTTATTTAATTGATGAAGAGTTAACCGAGCGCAATCCTGCGCGACAGATCCTCAAAAACGGTGTATTCAAGGCAGGCAGTCAGTTTCATGCCAGCGGCGAAGACAACGAAAACCTCAAGGCATTCAGTGAGCTGCAGTGGTCTTATGTCATGAGCACCGCGCGGCAGCTGGCGCAGGAAGAGCCGGAACTGCATGAAAGAACGCTGTTTTTGGTCAGCTTGATGTACGGCTGTTATCTTCGAATTTCAGAAGTTTCGGCCCGTCCCGGTTTTGCTCCGATCATGGGGCAGTTTCGGCGTGACAGTCAGACCGGGATCTGGAGCTATCAGATTCCACGCAGCAAGGGCGGCAAGCAGCGCAGTGTCGCCGTGTCGAAAGCCTTGCTGAGGGCATTAAAACGCTACCGTCGCCATCTCGGCCTGAGTGAATTGCCTCCGCCCGGGGATGAAACACCGCTGTTCGTCCGGCATCGCCCGGCAGGTCGAGGGCGGGACGCGGGTATCCAGAATGCGAACCTGGGGATCCGTCAGATTCGGGAGGTGCTGGATGGACTGTTCGCTCAGGCGGCAGGAGCCGCCGAGGCTGACGGTTTTTTTGAGGACGCCGGAGAGATCAGGCAGATGACGGCGCACAGCCTGCGGCATACGGGCATCACCCATGATATCAATCTCAATCACCGCCCCTTGTCCCATGTCCAGGCGGATGCCGGCCATGACAGCATCGATACCACATCCCGCTATTTGCACACCAGTCGTGTCGAGCGCCATGAATCGGCTGCCGGCAAGAAGCTCGATCGCTTACAGGAGGCAGACAGCCACGAATGATGCCCTGAAAGGACGCTTGCATACTACGCTTATCGATAAGTGGTCAGGAAAGTGCGGAGCGATCAATGCCGGTGTTGAAATCATTCTGTCTTGCTCTATTTATCAGTCTGCTCTCACCACTGATGGTACACGCAGCGGAAAAGCGGGAGCAGCGGATTTATGCAGTGTATTGGCGCGGGTGTGAAGAGTCCTGCCAGGGGCTAAAGGATTACATGGCTCAGCACCTGCCAAACACCGAGCTGATCATTCGGGATGCTGGTCGCAGGCCTGAGCGTCTGCACAACTATCTGGCTGAAGCCAGGGCATTACAAGCCAGACCTGATCCTTTCGTGGGGTACCAGTGTCAGCCTGGCACTGGCGGGACGGATGAATGATCTGCACGATGACCGGTTCAATCACGAAATTCCCCAGATCTTTACCATTGTCGCAGATCCTGTTGCAGCTGGTATCGTTGCAAGCCTTGAATATTCTGGCCGTCACAACCTGACCGGCACTCTCAACCGCGTGCCGGAAAGAGTGAATATCAATGCGATGCGCACTTATCTGCCTTCCTTGAAACGTATCGGTCTGATCTATAACACCAATGAGCCCAACTCGGTGTTAAAAATGAAGGAGCTGGCCGAATTAGCGCCGGCAATGGATGTACAACTGGTGGCGCTTGAATTGGAACTGGATTCAGAAGGGCGGCCGCTGGCCGCTGACATACCGGTTAAGATGGCGAGGCTCAGGGACAACAAGGTTGATTTTGTTTATCTGGGTTCAAGCTCATTTCTTGATACCAATCGTGATCTGCTAGCAGCATCGGCCCTCGCGCAAGGAATACCGCTTTTCAGCCCCTATGAGCGTCTGGTGCGGGAATCGGGAGCATTGTTGTCAGTCTCCGCGCGTTATTATGACGTAGGGCTGCTGGCAGGGGAGTTGGCACATAAAATACTGATTGAAGGAATACCGGCCGGAGAGATTCCGATCGCCCGAATACAAAACTTTGCCTATGTCGTGAATATGGAGACGGCACGCCAGCTGGGGATATTCCCGCCACTCGAGATGCTGCAGTTCATTGAAATCGTTAATGACTGAATAACGGTCAGTTACTTGTCCATTGGTGCAGGAGGGTTATGCCAGCCGCTCCCAGTGCCAGCCAGATACTGATAGCGGCGATGGCCCAGGAGTAGCCGAAATGACTGCTTATCAGTGCAATGGACACAAGCCCAATCAGGCTCCCGCTGCGCTCAAATGTCCGAAGGCTGCTCAGAACCGCGTCATTACCGAGATGCCGAAGTTCATGTTCTGCCAATGAAAGCGCCACGGCCACGGTTGGATCTCGAATCATGGCCTGGCCGATAGCGGCCCCCAGTACGGCGGTAAGCATTGACCAATAAGTGGGCCATATTGCCGTGACGGCCAGTGCCATAGACGAGATGACCAAGCCAGCCAATGGCTTGTGCCAATCATCAAGAAATAAAGAAAAAAGCCGAGGCCCGACGGCGCTCACGAGTAAAATGACCAGGTAAAAAAGCATCAGCACGCGTCCGATATCGGCGGCCGATGCACCCAGACTATGCATCTGAAGCGCGAGCAGGAAAGCGATAAAAGCCTGTATCAGAACATTGGAAGGAATCGCGATACAGAGAACAAGTAAACGAAAGCTGCGGTTGCATAAGGGCTGAAAAAGAGCGAGGCGAAAGGCAGGCGAAGGGATATCAGTCTGTTGCTGGCGCGGTAGCAGCGAACCAACAAGAGCAGCCGCCATCAGCAATCCCAGCCCACCAATCGCAAATACAGTGGAAGGCCCCAGGCGATCAGCCAGTATCCCACCGATCGCGGCACCTGCAAAAATTCCACCGAACAGGGTGCTGGTGAACAGCCCCAGTGCTTGAGTGCGCATGGACCTTTTAGCAATATCCAGAGTGTAGTCTTGGCAGCTAAGGGTTAAAAACGCAAACCCCGCGCCTGAAAGCGTACGGTACAGCGTCAATTCGGCCGTTGTCCCTGAAGCCCAGAGCCCGAAATGAACAAGTGCGGTAAGCCCCGAAGCATAAAGAAGCAAGGGTTTGTGGCCAGTGTGGGCGAGCAGGGGGCGTACAAACGGACTGCTGAAGGTAATCGCGAGCAGATAGCCTGCCAGAGGCAGGCTGGTAACAACAGTCGTGTCGAGCCAGGGGAATGAATTGTGCAGTGATTGCGCGTGTACGGGAAGAAACGAAATAGACAGCGCATCGATACAGGCAAACAGGAATAGCGGCAGGCGAATATCATTTAAATAGGCGAACTGCAGAATCCTCGGTGGGCGAGCGGGGGGATCAGTAGCGGTTGACGATAATGCCAGTTGTTCGGCACGATCGGACAGAAAACGTCCCGCCTGGTCTATTTCGCTGCACCTGAATGTATTCAGTCGCACCGAAAAATCTCCCTCAGCCTGGCGACTGATCAGGTGTTCGAGTCGGTTGAATGGCCCCGTAAGAGTTGCGCTGAACGTCACGACAAGCACCTGAAAGGCAAGCAGTACGGCAATCACAATAAGAACACCCAGATCCAGCAGTACATCACGAAGCTGGAGCGTAAAGTAATGCAGATTGGCTCTGATCACTATTTGGCCAATCTGACTTTGACCGTCGGTAATCGGCAGGCCAGGGAGGTTATGTGAGTCTCGTGCCCAAAAAGTGTTTTGTTGCAGCTTGCCGGCTTGCACAACCAGCTGTTCACTCACAATCGCAAAATAAGAAACCTCTGGAAAAGAACGAAGTAAGCCATTGAAATAACGCTCAGTTCCAACCAGTTTTTCTAACGGAATACCGACACTGACGGCGCGATGGATATCAGCATTCACAATGGAGGCGATCAACTCGAGCCGAGTGGATTGCTCGGGCTCGAAAGACTGTTGAGTGCGTTCATAAGCATAGATAGCGAACATGAGAACAGCGGCCAGTAGCACCAGAGCAATACCTGGAACCAGGTGGCGTGTCAGTGATAGTGCCAAGGAACCACTTGGCAGCTGAACGGTTAGCGTCAGGCGACCGGGTTCGGTTGAATGTATGAAGTCGCGCAGCTGATAACGGATTTGAGCCTGAACCAATTTGCGATAAAAACCGGGAATGGCTTCGGCAAAAAAAACGCAGCTATCGGCTCGAGGCTCGGCAGGAAGGCACGCGTCATCTCGTATGACTGAAAACCTGTTGAGTAATTCAATGATTTGGTTATAACCACGAGTCGCATCCTTGAGCTTCAGCCGAAGCAGTAGCCAGGCCGTGAAAGGCATCACGATCCAGATAGCAAGGCCGCCCAGGGCCAGCGCGATGATCAGGGAGCGGCTGATGTTCTGAAAGTGCTGCTTCGAATAGGACACGGCAATCGCACCGGCCAGCCTGCCATCCGATGAGCGAAGATTGGTACCGCTGATCAGCAGTTCGGGAGTTTCATACACCCAAGAACGCTGGCTACTGTGCATGGTGCGCAGCATGGTTGGCTCCAGCGAATGAACATGACTTTGAGGTGAGCTCTTGATCAGAGAGCCAAACTCGTCAATAACCCATATGCGGGCGGCATTCGTATCCTTGCCTCTGGCACGATCAAGCAGTGACTGGGAGTTGCGCAACATTGATAATGGCAGCCCAATATCAACCGCAGGCTGAAAACTGCTCGCCGTGGATTGAGCAACAACAGACAGCCGCTGCTTGACGAGCGATGCCAGTATGGAATCGTGCTGCAGACTGACCAGAACCGCAAGAATACTCAGTATGAGTGCGAGAATGGCCACGACAATTAACCAGCTTCGCCAGAGAATCGACATAAGGTAGCCGGGTACGTTTTATTCCTTATGTGACAAGTATAGGCACTTGGTAAGTCATGCGAGTAAATACCAGAACTGAAGCACCAAGCCTGACCCATACAGAGGTGCCGATAAATCAGGTTATCGGTACTGAGCGGTATGTTAGGGTGTAGATAGCGCACTCTTAACAGTGTGATTTCGCAGTGTCAGATCGCCTGTGCGTAGGTTCGTATAATGTATATTATGTTAAATTAACTATGTCATCAGCACGATGAAGCTGGTTTCTTGTTGATACTTCTAACCATCAATGAGATTGGTATCAACATAGTTAGATTTCGCCAAACGCCCTTGCCACCTGGCCTACAGCCCGATTTCGTGTCTGATCAAAAGGCCAAAATCTAATGAAGCCTGAGATCGCCCACAATACGCGCTGTTTGCTAGCTGCACTTTCCTGCTGTGCACTACTGACTTATGAGCAGATTAAGTCCTGCAAATCTGGTGCGGAGAGTCGCGAAGATTTGAGTTTCGTGGGCTGAGTGTCGTTATTTGCAAGCTGGTGCACGTTTGTACTTAGCCCGTCAGCTAATGAACCGTTTCATTTGTGCGTTGCAGCCGCTCCAGTAGTTTGCGCATCTCGCGGGCTGGTATGAGGTACTCGCTTTCCTTCATGCCTTTGATGCGGCATGGCCGATCACACAGACATGCGGACAATGAGTATGGACCCAGCTCCATGATGTTGCTGCCGTCCCAGGTGTAGGATTCCAGGTCGACGATCATCGTTCTCAGCGTACCCTGAACGGATCGATTGCACTGGGTATCAAAACTAAGTTCGCCTATCTGCTCAATTGCATCTTCAACAAGGACCTCAGGAAAACCAAGCTTGAACAAGGTGCTGGCCAACATATCCTTGAACCAGAATGTGAGTGCTTTGATCTCTTTCTGGGTCACACCTGTCAGCGCCACAGTGAAACGCGTTTCGTCGTGGGTAAACACGATACATTGGCGACGCTGAATCGTGGTGATATTGGCATGCCATTCACCCAATATAGATGGATGCTCGTCGACCGTAGTCGAGATTCCATGGCCTGCCTTAGTGAGTTTGTCAGCCAGCTTTTTGGTAACGTGAATTCTCATGTTTTTGCCATAAGATACTGATATTTATGATCTATTTATTCAGTAAAATCAAGATTTTGTGTCACGCTGCCAGGAAGAACTTTGAGGGGTTATATCCTCGACTACAGGCGCGCTGCGTGGCTGTTTAGCACTATATCAGCTGCGGCATGAGGAAAGTTACCCAAAATACCTGCACAGTTGTTTCCGGGCCGGCTCATCATCAGCACTCTCCCCTGCCTTGCCTGCCGGTATCAAGGTGAATGTCGGTACAAGTCGGACAGCAGGTGGTTGCCAGATGCTCCAGTAGTACTGTGCAGGGTATCAAAACAATCGCTGTTGTTGGTCAGGCGCGATGTACTTGGGCGGGACTGTCCAGGTAGTTGCAGATCAACCCCGGATGAAGCTCCACCAGCTCTCGGGTGAGTTCGGATTGCACTACAAACATCTGATGACAGGGTGACTGGTCGGTTTTGGCCAGCACCTCATACAACCGGCCACGTGTCAGTACCTTGTGGTTGTGGTCGATCAGGTCGGCTTCAATCTGGATCAAGCTGCCAACCGAAATGGCCATCCATAGCTGATGGGATTCCAATACCATCTCCGTCCCGATGTCGATGATGTCGGGGCTGAGTGCACACATGGAATGTCACCTGCAGGTTACCGAGTCTTGATTCAGTATAGCTCAGTGGGCCATGTCAGGCCTGGATGATGCCGCTGCGCAGTGCAAGGTGGATGATTTCATGGCCATTGCTGAGCTTTAGCTTGCGCAGAATATTGGCGCGGTGGGCGTGTACCGTCTTGGGACTGAGGAACACGGTTTCAGCGATCGAGTTGACGCTGCGGCCTTCGGCCAGCAGGGTGAAGATCTCAAGCTCACGGCGCGTGAGTTGGGAGATGGGCGAGCACTCGGTCTTGCCTTCTGCATCCTGAGTAATCTGTTCACTGACGGATGGCGAAAAGTATTTGCGCCCGGCATAGACTTCACGAACGGCGTGGACTAGCTCGTTCTGAGCGCAGCGCTTGGTGACATACCCTTTCACCCCCGCTTCAGCCACGCGTAGCGGATAGGGGCTGGCTTCCCAAATGGTGAGTACCAGGATGCGGGCATCGGGGTCGTTGAGCATGATGCGCTTGATAGCATCCAGGCCGCCTGTCGTCGATGAGGCTTCGGAGTTGTCCTGGTCAGCCGGCATGGCCAGATCCATGACCACAACATCGGGCTTGACGCTTCGATACAGGTCAACGGCCTGTCCGCCATTTTCGGCTTCGGCCACAATCTCCATATCTGCTTCCTTAAGAAGCATGTGCTGAAAACCGGCTCGTACTATCGAGTGATCATCTACCAGCAGGATACGGATTTTGTTGCTCATGGTGGGGCCTCTTGTGCTAACGCTGAATAGGTTAACAGATTGGTGTTAATTCCTCATTCAGGTTCTATTACCCTTTGGTCTAGTTGTGTCGAATTTCAGCGCCCCGATAAACGCCGGAGGTGTCAAGTTCGACGGCTTCTGCAGACAGCTCACTGCCATCATCAAGGTGGGCTGGAATCGCGACCAGGTCATCACTGAAACCGACCAGGCGGATCCCCTCTTTTTCGCAATGTGCCAATACCTTTTCCAGGGCCTTGAGAACAGCTTCCTGGCGATCGCTGAAGCGGTCGGACTGTCCGCTGTTGTCGCGTTTTCGGCTGGTAACCGAGCGTAACACGTAATTGGAGTCATCCAGCAGTTGAATCGTCAAACCGGGCAGTTTCTCGCGTACCAGTACGGCTTTGGCAACCTCGAACAAGCCGGCATCGGTGCAACTGACTACATCGCCATAGCTGCATGCCTTGAGCTGTTCCTTTACGTCATTGACCCTGGTGTCAGGCTTGAGGTAAAACTCCATACAAACAAAACCTTACGTATAAAATGAAAGGCGTTACATGAAACTGATGACGGCTTAGCCTCTGCTCTTGAAGGCCGCATTCTCCTTGCTGAGCTGATCATTCTGACGCCTCAGCCTCTGCAGCTCTTCTTCCTGTATGCGTGAACGCACACGCAGCTCTATCATCGCCTCATCATGCAGCCCCTGGTGACTGCTGAGTTTGTGCAGCTGCTTGACTTCGTGACGAGCCTGATCGCGCTCCATGCTCAGGCGTATGTGCTGCTCTTCGAGTTCAAGAATACGTTTTTCCAGTGTGTGCTTTTCATCGCCCAGTCGCTCACAACGCTCAAGCAGGCGTGCGTTTTGCTTTTGTGCTTCCAACAATGCCGCTTCGCCTCCTGTGCGTTGTGCATCCACAGCCTGTTGCAGCTTGGCTTTTTGCTGTTCGATTTCGGCACGTTGCTGGTCGAAGCGGTGTTCGGCATACGCCAGGGCTCGGTTCCAGGTCTGGTTGGCCAGCTGTACGACCGGTTCTGGCAGCTCCGGATGCTCGTTGCGGCGTTGCACGCGCTCTGCGAGAGTATGCCACCAATCATTCAAGGCGCGATTGATAGTCGTCAGGCTGCCGGTACCCAAGCGTTCGCGAACATTCTGTTGTGTGGGTCGTATCCCTTCTTCCAACAGCTTGTCGGCAACCTCGATAGCGCGACTGTGGGTGTCGTTTTTTCTGGCCATATGGTATTCAGTATGTATGGATAATACGTATTAAAGTGTTGTCCTAGTATTTAACGCCCTAACTTGCCTTCGCGCAAGTTATGCTTTGCATTGGCTATTCCAGCGGTCGATTTGATCTAATATGACAGTAAAGTGGCAAAGGAGAATTACAGATGCCGATTAGAATCGCAATTAATGGCTACGGCCGCATTGGCCGCAATATTCTGCGCGCGCTGTTTGAAAGTGGTCGTCAGGAGCAGTTCCAGATCGTTGCCATCAATGATCTGGGTGATGCTGCCATCAGCGCACATCTGACGCAGTTTGACTCGGTACATGGTCGTTTCATGTGGCCGGTCAGCGCCTCTGATGGCCATCTTGTGGTGGGCGATTACCGTATCCCCATGCTCCAGCAGGCTGACCCTAACGCCCTCCCCTGGGGGGACTATGATGTTGATATCGTGCTTGAGTGCACCGGGCGATTCACCTCTCGCGAACAGGCGGAGATTCATCTGCAGCAGGGTGCCCGCAAGGTCCTGGTGTCAGCCCCGGCCAAAAACGCGGATGCAACCGTGGTATATGGCGTCAATGAAGCGACTCTGACAGCCAGCGATCGCGTGGTTTCCAACGCCTCCTGTACGACCAATTGTCTTGCACCGATGGCCAAGGTACTTAATGATGGACTTGGAATTACCCAGGGCCTGATGACCACCATTCATGCCTACACCAATGATCAGCATTTGACCGATGTGTATCATACGGATCTCTATCGGGCGCGCGCGGCAGCTCTTTCCATGATTCCTACCAAGACAGGTGCAGCAAAGGCGGTTGGGTTGGTATTGCCTGAATTGAATGGCCGTCTGTCAGGCCTGGCTGTTCGCGTCCCTACTGCCAATGTCTCCCTGGTTGATCTGACCTTCACCGCCGCTCGGGAAACATCGGTCGAAGAGGTTAATGCACTCATGCGTCAGGCTGCGGATGGGCAGATGCGTGACATTATCGAGTACAACGAGACGCCCCTGGTATCCGTTGATTTCAATCACCACAGTGCATCCTGCATTTTCGACAGTCTGCAGACCCAGGCGAGCGGTAGTATGGTCAAAGTCTTTGCCTGGTATGACAACGAATGGGGCTTTTCCAACAGGATGCTTGATACCGCGGCGTGTATGGCGCGCCTGTAATTGCCAGAGCGCGCATTGATTATTGACTTTCCATTCACAGAAGGTCACAATGCGCGCTTAACGCATTGATTAAAAAGGCTGCCTGCTTTTTTACGGCGTCCCCCCAGCCCGGATGGTGAAATTGGTAGACACAAGGGATTTAAAATCCCTCGGCCTATGGCTGTACCGGTTCGAGTCCGGTTCCGGGCACCACTTGACACCTCGTATCGCACAGCGCCTTTTTACTCATTCTGAACGTCTTTTCTATTTTCTCGTCGACAGCTCTATGCTGTCAGGTTAATCAATATGACAGATACTTGTGAAGTCTCTGCTTTTTTAATGAGCCTTGAGCTTAAGCAGCTGGAAAGTATTAAGTTGAAACTCGAGAGCATCATAAAACAGCAGCAGCAAGAAAACGAAAGACAGCAGCAAGAACAGCGCAACCGACGCAAGCTCCCTCCTACTTTCCACGACCTTGACGCCCTCGCTGCCAACACCGGCCTCGACCTTAGCGGATTGATCAAAGACATTAAACGGCGCAGTTGATTGCCCTGTCTGTTGGTCCAGAAGGAATATCCCTTTATAATCCCGCCATCGCAGGAGAGAGGCTGGTTCCTGGAGCCATCCCGCCGAAGGCGCAAACTCCCATAATCGCTCAGGCCCATGTACTGCGATCTTAACTGATATACGTCGACTGGAGAGAGGCTGGCATGTGTACAGCCCACCGAAGGGGCAATGCGGCTGTCGCTGCACAAACTCTCAGGTAACCGGACAGGGGGAGAGGCGAAATTCACCCGTAAGGGAGGTTCTTTCGTGCTCACCTATATCTATATCATTGCCATTATTGCTGAAGGAATGTCAGGCGCTCTGGCTGCTGGTCGGCGCAACATGGATATCTTCGGCGTTGGTGTTATTGCGTTCATTACCGCACTCGGCGGCGGAACCATTCGTGACATCCTGCTGGGTAACTTCCCGGTGTCCTGGACGCAACATCCTTCCTACATTTACCTGACCGTTTCTGCGGGCCTACTGACGATTGTGGTCGCACGCTTCATGCATCATTTGCACCGACTGTTTTTGTTGCTCGATGCCATGGGGCTTATCGCCTTCACGATCATTGGATGCAATGTGGCGCTCAAGCTTGAGTACAATTTTGCCGTAGTCGTAATGGCAGGCATGATTACAGGTATCTTTGGCGGCATTCTGCGTGACGTACTCTGTCAGCGAGTACCGGTGGTCTTTCGTCATGAGCTCTATGCCAGCGTCTCACTACTGGTTGCCCTGCTCTATCTGCAGCTTCATGCCCTTGGCATTGATCAGGACATAAACCTGATTGCGTCTTTTGCATTTGGCCTGTCGATCCGGCTGGCCTCTCTGTACTGGCGCTGGTGTCTGCCGACATTCTGCTATGAGCCTGATCGCTGGAAGTAGCGAATTAGAAACAGGAAAATATTGACGGGGTGCCTCAGGGCGCCCTTTTTTTGTGCGTGGAGTTGATACGGATTACGAGCCAAGCTTTATCAAAGCGGAGTTAAAATCTGCTTTTCTATTGTGCCGATGAGTAATGATTTTGGAACTCTGCGCGGGGTGCAGGGTGCAGGGTGCCTGCATCATGCAGGGAGTGAATGGAGGCTGGAGTCGGAATCGAACCGGCGTACACGGAGTTGCAGTCCGCTGCATGACCACTCTGCCATCCAGCCTCATACTGTTGAATTGGAGCGGGAAACGAGACTCGAACTCGCGACCCCAACCTTGGCAAGGTTGTGCTCTACCAACTGAGCTATTCCCGCGTCTCAACAGTGGTGCGTATTATAAGGATCAGTTTTCAGCTGTCAACATAAAATATCATTTTAATGACCGCTAAAATGACTGGCTTTTATAAACGAAAAAACCGATAAAAATATCGGCTATAAGAGAAACGTCTTGTTTGAGCATTTACCGGAAAGGTAAAAGAAAAATAGAAGAGTGAATGGAGGCTGGAGTCGGAATCGAACCGGCGTACACGGAGTTGCAGTCCGCTGCATGACCACTCTGCCATCCAGCCTCACCATTGTTGAGTTGGAGCGGGAAACGAGACTCGAACTCGCGACCCCAACCTTGGCAAGGTTGTGCTCTACCAACTGAGCTATTCCCGCGTCTCAACAATGATGCGTATTATATAGATATCCGTTTAAGTGTCAACTCTTTCACTGAAAAAATAGCGAAAAACTGCTTAAATATTAACCACTTACTCAAATATCTTCGCTAAGGTGCGGCCAGGCGGCGCGCAAATAAACCAGCATTGACCAAAGTGTCAGCACGGCAGCGCCGTACAGCGCAACTATTCCGATACAGGACAGGGTTGATTGCAGCGGCGCAGCGATCAGAATCAAGATAGACAGCATCTGTAGTGTGGTCTTGATCTTGCCGATCATGGAGACCGCAACGCTGGCGCGCTGGCCCAATTCGGCCATCCATTCTCTCAATGCCGAAATCACAATTTCACGACCAATAATCACGATTGATGGAATAGTAACCAGCGGCGATTCATACGCTTCAACCAGCAAAACCAGAGCCGCTGCCACCATCAGCTTATCGGCTACCGGGTCCAGAAAAGCACCAAAGGGAGAGCTCTGATTCAGGCGTCGGGCCAGATAGCCGTCAAACCAGTCAGTGACTGCCGCAAGCCCAAAGATGCCGGATGCCAGCCAGGGCGCCCAGCCGTATGGGAGGTAATAAACCAGTATAAAAACCGGTATCAGAACAATACGCAGTAGCGTAAGCAAATTGGGTATTTTAATCGTTTGCAAAAGAGTATCCCGTTACATCCTGGTCAGCTTTCGGGGTGAAGCGCCGCATATATTTCCTGTGCGAGCGTCCGACTTATACTAGAGACTTTGGCGATTTCTTCAATACTGGCGCGCTCAACCTCTTTCAATCCGCCAAAATGACGCAGCAGCTCCCGCCTGCGCTTGGGGCCTACGCCGGTGATGTCTTCCAGCCTGGATTGTCGGCGCGCCTTCCCCCGCTGGGCGCGATGACCGGCTATCGCAAAGCGGTGTGACTCATCACGGATATGCTGCAGCAAGTGTAACGCTGGCGAATCGGAAGCAAGAATGCTCTCCTCACCAGTATCGCCTCTGATGAGTATTTCAAATCCGGCCTTGCGTGTTGGCCCCTTGGCGATTCCGACAACGGTTATCTCGCTGATCTGGAGCTCTTCAAGCACATCCATTGCCTGGGCTACCTGCCCCTTTCCGCCGTCGATGATCAGCAGCTCCGGCAGCACCCCCTCCCCTTTCTTGACCCGGGTATAGCGCCGCGTAAGGGCCTGATGCATCGCGGCATAATCATCCCCCGGGGTTATGCCGTCGATATTGAAGCGGCGGTAATCCGATTTTTTGGGGCCTTCGCGATCAAAGACGACACAGGATGCAACGGTGGCTTCTCCCGAGCTGTGACTGATATCGAAACATTCCAGTCGGGTCGGCAGCGTATCCAGTGACAGCGCATCCTGCAGGCTGAGAAAGCGGTTGTATACGTTTTGCTTGCTGGCCAGGTGACTGCTGAGTTGCTGTTCGGCGTTGGTTTGGGCCAGGCGCTGCCAGCCCGCACGCTCGCCACGGACATTGTGCTGGAGCGCTACTTTCCTGCCACGCCGCTGCTCCAGCGCCTGCTGTATGCAGTCGGCGTCCTCAATAGCTTCTGAGGTGATGACCAGTGGCGGAATTTCACGCGGACCCGACAGATAGAATTGAGCAATGAAGGACGCCAGCACTCGGTCAACACTGTCTTCAATGGATACTTTCGGATGATACGCCTTGCTGCCAATCACGCGACCTGTGCGGACGAACAGCGCATGAACCGAGACGCCGCCTGGCTGCATGGCGCAGCCAAAAATATCGGCATCTCCGGACTGGCCGGATACAAACTGCTGTTCCTGCACCTGCTGTAATGCGCTGATCTGGTCACGCAGCTGAGCAGCGCGCTCGAAATCAAGTCGCTGGGCCGCTGCGTCCATCTCCTGCCCCAGGTGCTTCATGATCTCCTGGTTGCGCCCCTCAAGAAATAACATGGCATTCTGCAGATCCTGGCGGTACTCATCTTCGGAGATAAGGTCTACGCAAGGTGCGGTACAACGCTTGATCTGAAACTGCAGGCAGGGGCGTGACCGATTACGAAAAAAGCTGTCTTCGCACTGACGAATGCGAAAGATTTTCTGCAGCAGATTCAGACTCTCGCGTACCGCTCCGGAGCTCGGGTAGGGGCCGAAGTAACGCCCTTTTTGTCGGCCAGTACCGCGGCGGAATCGAATTGCAGGAAACTCATCCCGGTCAGATACAAATATGTAGGGATAGGATTTGTCATCCCGCAGCAGAATGTTGTAAGGCGGACGCTGCTGCTTGATCAGGTTCTGTTCCAGCAACAACGCCTCTGTTTCGCTGCCGGTAACGGTAACTTCTATGCGTCGAATCCGCGCAACCAGTGCCTGGGTCTTGGGGCTTAGGCCGCTGGAACGGAAATAACTGCTGACACGGTTGCGGAGGTTTTTGGCCTTGCCCACATAGAGGATTTTGTCCGCATCATCAAACATCTGATAGATGCCCGGGCGGCGGGTCAGCCCTTTCAGGAAGGCTTTGCTATCGAACTCGGTCACGGGTGCTGTTTCACCAGGTGTATTAGCCCACGGCGTTCAGCGTCTTGTTGGCATCCATGTGCAGGTGAGTTGCTTCTGTGTGGATACGCTGCAGTTGTTCACGCGTGGTATCAAGAATACCGGCTCCACGTGACAGTGAAACCTCGAGATAAACGCCTATTTCGGCATAGTAGTAAAGACGTGCATCAAAGGAACGGGCACGCTTGAGCTTGCTCAGAGAGATCTGGGCACCATTGACAAGAATGGTGTTGATGTCGTTGTCCGACAGTAGCGGGTGGCGCTCTTTTTTAGTTTGAGAGGTAGCAGATTCCAGTCTGGATCGGCTGTTGACAGTCATGGCAACTCCTTGAGCGCGGTGGGATGTGTTGAATGCCGGAGCTGGCTCCGGCACAGTACAGGCTTACTTCTGCTGGGCCTTGGCTGCATCCTTGGCGATTTCGCGCTTCATGAAGCGCAGGCCGAAGAAGCTGATTACCAGCATTGCAGCAACGATCAGGATGCTGGGAGCAAAAGAGATCATGCTGTATTTATCGATATCGAACATAGAACTACCTCGATCGTTATAATCATTCTGGTTGGGTTATACAAAGCGCAGCATTATCGGAGCTTTACCCCTCTTTCTCAAGCCTTTTAAGGAGGCTTGATGTGTCCAGACGACCACCCCCATCGGCCTGTACATCGGCATAAAACTGGTCCACAAGCGCCGTAACCGGCAGGCGGGCGCCGTTCCGGCGCGCCTCGTTAAGTGCTATCTGCAGGTCCTTGCGCATCCAGTCGACGGCAAAGCCGAAATCATACTCCCCCTCGAGCATGGTTTTATGACGATTGGCCATCTGCCAGGAACCGGCCGCGCCGTGCTGGATAACATCGAAAAGCGCTTCACCATCAAGACCTGATTGCTGCGCAAAATGCACGGCTTCTGCCAGCCCCTGAACCAGGCCGGCGATGGCGATCTGATTGACCATCTTGGTCAGCTGACCACTGCCTGTCGGGCCAAGCAGTTTGTGCGAGCGGGCATAGGCGGCAAGTATCGGCGCTGCGCGTTGGTAATCGTCCTCGGCGCCGCCAATCATGATACTGAGAACGCCGTTTTCAGCCCCGGCCTGACCACCGGAAACAGGGGCATCAAGAAAACCGACTCCCTGATTGCGGGCCAATTCTCCCAGCTTGCGGGCAACTTCTGCTGAAGCGGTGGTATGGTCAATAAGCAGGCTGCTGGCCTGCATGCTGACCAGCACCCCTTCCGGGCCAGTGGTAACCTCCAGCAGGTCATCATCATTGCCCACACAGGTGAACACAAAGTCGGCACCGCGAGCAGCCTCGGCCGGAGTGGCGGCCGCAGAGCCAGCATATTCACTCACCCAGCGCTGAGCCTTCTTGGACGTGCGGTTATAAACACACACGTCATGCCCTGCACGAGCAAGGTGACCGGCCATCGGAAACCCCATAACACCCAGTCCAATGAATGCGATCCTGGCCATACATCACCTCCTGTCAGGCTTTATTCAGTTTGATCAGCATAGGCTTCAGCGGCTGCTGCCGCGGCGCGTCCAGCATTAATATCAGCCCCCTGCTCAAGCAGCGTATTTTCCAGCGCATCCAGGCAGAGCATTACATGACGGCGGGTGCAGGCACTGCCCATCAGGCCGATACGCCATACCTTGCCGGCAAGAGCCCCAAGCCCGGCACCGATTTCAAGTCCGTAATTTTCAAGCAGTTGGTTGCGCAGCCGGGCATCATCAACCCCTTCCGGAATGGCAACCGAATTCAGCTGCGGAAGGCGGATATCAGCCGCAACGGCCATCTGCAGTCCCATTGCTTCAAGACCATCTCTGAGTGCCTGGTGATGGCGTGCATGGCGCTGCCAGGCGTTTTCAATACCCTCTTCCTGCAGCATGACCAGGGCTTCGTGCAGGCCATAGAGGGCATTAACCGGCGCGGTATGGTGATAGGCCCGTTTTTGACCGCCGCCCCAGTAGCCCATTACCAGTGTCTTATCCAGGAACCAGCTCGGAATACGGCTACTGCGCTGGCTGACCTTGTCGAGAGCGCGCTGACTGAAAGTTACCGGAGAGATGCCAGGCGGTGCCGAGAGGCATTTCTGCGTGCCTGAATAAAGCGCATCAATGCCCCATTGATCCACTTCCAGCTCGATTCCGCCCAGGGACGTAACGGCGTCGACAATGGTCAGACAGCCATAGTCACGAGCCAGACGACAGAGTGCGCGAGCATCGGAGCGAACCCCGGTCGATGTCTCTGCATGCACGAAGGCGAGCGCCTTGATATCGTCATGCTGCTCCATCAGAGCGCGTACCTTCTCCACATTGACGGCGGTCCCCCAGGTATCTTCAACCATCAGTGCGGTACCGCCGAAACGCTCGACGTTTTCTTTCATACGGCCGCCGAAAACACCATTCTGGCATACCACTACCTTGTCACCCGGCTCGACCAGATTGACAAAGCAGGCTTCCATGCCGGCCGACCCGGGTGCGGATACCGGCATGGTGAGAGGGTTCTCGGTCCGCAGGGCGTATTGAAGGAGCTGCTTGATCTCATCCATCATCCCGATGAACGCGGGGTCCAGATGTCCGATGGTTGGCCTGGCCATGGCGGCAAGCACGCGCGGATGGACATCCGACGGGCCCGGGCCCATCAGTGTCCTTTGTGGCGGATGGAAGGACTTGATCATGCTTATTCCTTTAAAAACAATTAGTTATGGTATTTATTTAATGTTTCTTCTGGTATTGGGCAATACGGCTCACAATCGCCATGACCATCTGTGCCGAATGCTCTGCAGCCGTTTCCAGAAATTGCTGGAATGACAGATTGGATTCCTTGCCGGCTATATCGGATAGAGCGCGGATGACGATAAAGGGGGTGTTAAACAGGTGACAGGTTTGAGCGATTGCCGCCGCCTCCATCTCAACCGCCTGCATGGTTGGAAACAGGGCTCGGGTGCGAGTCACCCGCTCCGGGCAGTTCATGAAGCTGTCGCCGGTGGCGATCAGGCCGCGTACGGTATTGGTATGGGGTAATTGTGCGATACATTCCTCTGCCATTCTGGCCAGCAGAGGGTCTGCCGTAAATGCAGGCGGAAGCCCCGGAACTTGCCCAGGCTCGTAGCCGAAAACCGTAACATCAACGTCGTGATGGCGTACTTCGTCCGAAATTACGACATCACCTACGTTCAGGCGACTATCAAAGCCCCCTGCAGAGCCTGTATTAATCACGCAATCCGGTGTAAATGTCTGCAGCAATAAGGTAGTGCCAATAGCGGCGTTCACCTTGCCGATCCCGGATTTCAGGAGAGTGATCTCGACCCCTTCAAGAGTGCCTGTATAAAAATCAAAGCCCGACAATGTTTGTGCCTGCAGATTTTCAAGGCTGTTTTTCAGCATTTCCACTTCTTGATCCATGGCGCCAATCAGGGCGACACGAGGTGGGCGGTCCAGGTTTTGGAGCTGCTCTGAGAGTGAAGATTTTATTGTCATTTAGTTATGTTTACTTTTGGCGTGATTGTATGCAAAAGCGCATGCTACCACGGCTGGGCCAATTGGCAATTCTTTCCCGTATTGTCTATTGGAAACTTCT
The DNA here is from genome assembly GCA_963676805.2 of uncultured Marinobacterium sp. Taxonomy (GTDB): domain Bacteria; phylum Pseudomonadota; class Gammaproteobacteria; order Pseudomonadales; family Balneatricaceae; genus Marinobacterium. The sequence continues at coordinate 1,018,476 of CAXXYA010000002.1, forward strand.
TCTCGCGCAATATCGTATTAATAATACTGGATACATACTATGATATATTGGTATTTAAAGACTGAGCAATAATGTTTGACACCTGTTGGCAACCCTATAGAATGAGCCAAGCTTTAAAGTAAGAAGATATTTACCGGTGTCCATTTCGAAGTCCGCCTTGCCGTTGACTCGTCCTGAGCCCTGAAGAGTAGATAGCGCACCACTTTTAGAGCATTTCTCTCGGGTATACCCGAAACAAATTTAGACTTAGGAAAGATAGCATGTCTACTACTACCGGAACTGTAAAATGGTTCAACGAAACTAAAGGCTTCGGCTTCATCGAACAGGAAAACGGCCCGGACGTTTTCGCACACTTCAGCGCCATCCAGGGCAGCGGCTTCAAAACCCTGCAGGAAGGCCAGAAAGTTGAGTTCACAGTGACTCAGGGCCAGAAAGGTCCTCAGGCTGAGAACATCGTCGCTCTGTAATCTCAAAGCGCCGACCCAAAAAAAGCGATCCTGGGATCGCTTTTTTTGTGCCTGTCAGCCGGCTTTCTGAGCCGTTTGGGCTCCGCCCTGGCTACGAGGTCTGCGACGACGCGAAGTTTGCTTCGCTGCCGGTACGCGTTGGCCATCCCTGTGTTCCGGATGGTTTTCCCCACGGCTTTTGTGATGAGGCTTGCGTTTATGAGCCGGTTTTTTACCGTTCGCTTCCGATAACGGATGCACCGGCTCGAAACCTTCAACTACACGTCGCTCGATCTTTTGCCGAGTCAGGCGTTCAATGCCGCCCAGCAGGTCGCTCTCATCTGCACAAACCAGCGATATGGCCTGCCCGCTCGCTCCCGCCCGTCCGGTGCGTCCAATCCGGTGCACATAGTCTTCCGCCACGTTTGGCAGCTCAAAGTTCACAACCTGGGGAAGCTGATCGATATCGATCCCGCGCGCGGCGATATCAGTTGCAACCAGGGCTCTCACCTCCCCTGACTTGAAGCCTGCCAGCGCCTTTGTGCGCGCTCCCTGGCTCTTGTTGCCGTGGATGGCGGCGGCACTGACACCTCCTTCATCCAGGAAACGGGTCAAACGATTGGCACCATGCTTGGTCTTGGTAAATACCAGCACCTGCTGCCACTGCTGTTCTTCAATCAGTTTCAGCAACAGTCCGGGCTTCTGTTTCTTGTCGACCGGATAGACATATTGAGTCACTGTCTTGGCGGTACTGTTGCTCGGGGTGACTGATACCTCGACCGGATCATGGATCAGCCCTTTGGCGAGCTTGCGGATCGGATCGGAGAAGGTAGCAGAAAACATCAGGTTTTGACGCTTGGCCGGCAGCAGCTGGATAATCTTGCGGATATCATGAATGAAGCCCATATCCAGCATGCGGTCGGCTTCATCCAATACGAGCGTCTCGAGGCTGTCAAAGCGAATGGCATTCTGCTGATGGAGATCCAGCAGTCGTCCCGGCGTTGCGACCAGCACATCAACACCGCCACGCAGCTTCATCATCTGAGGGTTGATTTTGACGCCACCAAAGACCACAGCTGACTTCAGCTTCAAATGTTTTCCGTAGACAGCAACACTTTCTGCCACCTGAGCTGCCAGCTCGCGGGTCGGTGTCAAAATCAGTGCGCGAGCCCGGTTGCCCCTGGCGGGCGCACCCTGGCTCAGCCGCTCCAGTATCGGGAGAGTAAAACCGGCTGTTTTTCCGGTACCGGTTTGTGCCGCCGCCATGACATCCCGGCCTGACAGTACGGCGGGAATTGCTTGCTGCTGAATGGGGGACGGTGTGGTGTACTGTTGTTCAGCAACAGCCTTAAGCAACGGAGCGGAAAGCCCCAGTGAGGCAAAACTCATGCAGTGATCTCTTGATTGTATAAAGAAGATGCCTGCATGCATGTGCAGGCCAGTAACAGGAAGGGTCTGTTGTGGCGCCAAGCTTACAGCAGGCGAGCCGGGTTCGCCATGACTATCGTACAGTCTCTGTTTTTCGGGGTGGGCTTTGCTAAGATACGATCACAGCATCAACCGGGCCTCTCGATCCAGTAACGCCCGTAATAAATGATGCACTTAAGCATTTAATCCAAAAGGTTTTTTGATGAACGTCGAAAGCTTCAATTTCAATCACACTAAAGTCGTGGCTCCCTATGTCCGCCTGGTCGGCGTCACCGAAGGCCAGAAGGATCGCGTCCACAAGTACGATGTGCGTTTTTGTCAGCCTAATCAGGCACATATGCCCATGCCAGCCTTGCATTCGCTGGAGCACATGATCGCCGAACTGATCCGCAACCATCTGGATTGTGTGCTGGATTTCAGCCCCATGGGGTGCCAGACCGGTTTCTATCTATCGGTTCTTAACCACGACGATTACAGCGAGATTCTGGATGTTTTCGCTCGTACGCTTGAAGATGTCCTGGTTGCGACCGAAGTACCGGCCTGTAATGAACTGCAGTGCGGCTGGGCGGCCAGCCATGACCTGGAAGGCGCCAAGGCGATCGCGCGCGAAATGCTGAACCGTCGCGATGAGTGGCCGCAGGTTTTTGCTGACGAAAATGATCCGGACAACTGGCTGTCCTGATTATTCCCCCGGTTGTCGCTGGATAACACTGGCGGCAACCGGGTAGCCTTCCTGCCAGCCAAACTGCCTAAAAAGCCCCGCTACCTCTGCATCCACGCCCGCCTGAATAAACATTCTGCGCTCGGTAACCGGATGCATGAACTCAATGCCGGTAGCCATGAGCAACAACCGATGCAGATCGAAGTTTTCACGAAACACACGGTTGTGACGCCCTTCTCCATGTTTGGTATCGCCGACAATAGGATGCAGGATATGCTTCATATGACGCCGAATCTGATGCTTGCGCCCTGTCGTGGGTTTGACTTCAACCAGTGAATAGCGTGCTTCGGGATAACGACCGACCGGAATCGGCAGACTGACCGTTGCGATACGGCGATAGGCCGAAACGGCATCCTGAGCCTCCTTGTCAGGGTTGGCTCTGAGGTCTTCACGCTTGTCGTGGATCGGCTTGAGTGCATAGTCGATGACGCCTCCTTCATCCGTCCAGCCCCGCACCACGCAAAGGTAGGTTTTCTTGATGGTACGGTCGATAAACTGCTGCTGCAGATGCTGGGCCACGTGCTTCTCGCGTGCAAAGAGAATCACACCTGAAGTTGCCCGATCCAGGCGGTGAATCGTATGTACCGTCTCCCCGGGATAGCGCTGCTTCAGCAGTGAAACCAGGTTGGGGGTTCTGACCGGTGCAATCCAGCTCGGATGTACCAGCAGGCCGGCGGGCTTGTTGACGGCAACGAGGTGTTCGTCTTCGAACAGAATATCGAGCGGATTGGATTCAGACACAGGGAACTCGTATAAGGGCGGGTAGTCACAATAGAAAGACTGGCGGAGGGGCAGGGATTCGAACCCTGGGAGCCTCTCGACTCGTCGGTTTTCAAGACCGGTGCTTTCGACCACTCAGCCACCCCTCCGCACAAGGGAAATTCTACTGGGAATCTTTTTGAAGTCAAACCGCCAAAAGTGTTGAAAAAAAGGTATAAACCCGCATCATTGCTGACAGAAGGAAATAACTAACGAGGTTCATGATGGATAACGTACGCACAATGGAAGCCCGCTCGTCGCAGGCGGTCCTGGAGACCAATAAGGTCATCCGCAATACCTATATGCTCCTGGCCATGACGCTGGTATTCAGTGCCGCAACCGCCGGTGTCTCCATGGCGATCAATCCGCCATTCATGGTGTATCTGGGTAGTGTACTGCTCAGTTTCGTACTGCTGTTTGTCATCAACCGCAAGCAGAACAGTGCCGCCGCCCTGCCGCTGACGTTTGCGTTCACCGGCCTGCTGGGCTTCGGTCTGGGACCGATCCTGAACCACTACCTGGCACTGCCGAACGGTGGCGAGATCGTGATGACCGCCATGGGCATGACCGCCATCACCTTTCTGGGGCTGTCTGCATATGTCCTGACTTCACGCAAGGATTTCAGCTTCATGGGCGGCTTCCTCGCAGCCGGTTCCATGATTTTGATCGTGGCGATGATTGCGCTGTTCGTACTGCCGCTGTTCGGAGTGGACATCTCCGGCATGCAGCTGGCGTTCTCCGGCGCGGTTGTTCTGCTGATGTCGGGTTTCATCCTTTATGACACCAGCAACATCGTTAACGGCCGCTACACCAATTACGTCATGGCGACTGTTGGCCTCTACCTGAGCATCTACAACTTGCTGGTCCACCTGTTGAGCCTGGTTGGCGCATTCAGCGACGACTAAACATCGGGTCAGACCACCAGAGCCCCGCAAATCTGTTAAGATTGCGGGGCTTTTTTCATTCAGGGTTCGAGGCAGCATGATCTATACCCTTGTCGTACATACAGCACCCTACCAGTCAGCATCTGCGGGCACTGGGTTACGTTTCGCTCGAGCGGTTCTTGCCGCAGGCCACAGCATCCATCGTGTCTTTTTCTATCGCGATGGCGTGCACAATGCCAGTGCGCTGGCCGCGCCACCTCGTGACGAGCAGAATATCCCGGCGCAATGGCAGCAGCTGGCTCAGGAGCACCACATTGACATGGTGGTGTGCATAGCCGCCGCCGTGCGCCGTGGCGTGCTCGATGCAGGTGAAGCCAGGCGTTATGAAAAATCCAGCCATAACCTGGCCGACGGATTTGAACTGTCCGGTCTAGGGCAGCTGATAGAGGCGAGCCTGCAGTCCGATCGGGTGATTACCTTTGGAGGACAGCGATGAGCCAGAAATCCGTTTTGGTCATCTGCCGCAAGGCCCCCTATGGTTCCTCGGCTGCCCGCGATGCCCTGGATATTGCCCTGAGCGGCGCGGTATTTGAACTGTCAGTTTCCCTGTTACTGCTCGATGATGCCCTGTTGCAGCTGCTGCCGGGCCAGGACAGCGCTCTTATTGGCGAAAAGAACCTGAATGCGATGATGGGCGCACTGCCGTTGTACGATATCGACCAGGTATATACCAGTGAACGGAGCCTGGCCCTGCATGGGCTTGAAGCCCCTCGGCTCGATCCCGCCCCTGTCGCCTTGGACGACCACGCCCTCCAGGCCCTGATCAATCGTCATGACGTGGTACTGACCGTATGACACTCCATATCCTGAACACCCCTCCCAGTGACCGTAATACCTTCTTAAGCTGCAGTTATGCGCAGACGCAGGATGATACCCTGCTGTTGATCGAGGATGGCACCTACTGGCTGCTGCCTCAGCATCGTGCCGATCTGTCGCAGGTGGCCGCTCGTGTAGTGGTACTGATACCCGACCGCCAGGCGCGAGGGGTTGAAGCGAGCAACCTGATGGAAGTGGATGATGCCGGTTTTGTCGAACTGACAGTACAGAATGAACGTGTTGTAAGCTGGTTTTGATATGCAACTGATCGTGGATAGCCAGAGCATTGCTCTGGATGATGAAGGCTACCTGTACAATCTGGAGCAATGGACTCCCGAGGTAGCGCGCTTGCTGGCCGAAGAGGAACAACTGGAACTGACCGAGGCACACTGGGAAATTATCCACCTGCTTCGAGAATTCTATCAGCAGTATCAGCTCTCCCCCGCCATGCGCCCCCTGGTGAAGGCCGTGGCAGCAAGCCTTGGCAAGGACAAGGGGCGCAGCATCTACCTGATGAAACTTTTTCCTGGCAGTCCGGCCAAGGTGGCCGCTCGCCTGGCCGGGCTGCCCAAGCCGGATAACTGCCTGTAATGAGCAAGCTTAAGTTTGCCGCCAACCTGAGCCTGCTGTTTAACGAGCGCCCCCTTATAGAGCGTTTTGCGGCTGCTCGTGCAGCAGGTTTTGATGCGGTTGAAATTCAGTTTCCCTATACGCTGACAATGGCACAGATCAGCCAGGAGCTTGAGGCGCACGCGCTCAAACTGGTACTGATCAATATCCCTGCCGGCGACTGGGAAGCCGGTGAGCGGGGTCTGGCCTGCCTGCCCGGACGTGAAGAAGAGTTTGCCACTGGGGTCGAGCAGGCGATTGACTGGGCTCGAGCACTCAAGGTCAGCCGGATTAACTGCCTTGCTGGCGTGCCACCGAGCACAGCATCACAGGAGCAGGTTAAACGAACTCTGGCCGGCAACCTGCAGCGGGCGGACCAGCGCTGCCAGCAGGCCGGCATTGAGCTGATGATAGAAGCGATCAATACCCGGGATGTTCCCGGGTTTTATCTTCATCACAGTGCTCAGGTGCTGAAATGGATCAGCGAGCTTGAGCTGACCGCCGCGCGACTGCAGTATGATGTCTATCATATGCAGATAATGGAAGGAAATCTGATCTCGACTTTGCAGCAAAATGCAGACAAAATCGGGCACATACAGATCGCAGACGTGCCTGGACGCCATGAGCCAGGCACCGGCGAAATCAACTTCACCAACCTGTTCAAGGCGCTCGAGTCCCTGGGCTATCCGGGATACGTCAGTCTTGAATACATACCTCAGCGGCAAACCGAAGCCGGTCTGGGGTGGTTGGCAACTTGGATGACACAGGACGAACGCAATGAGCTTGAATGCAGCGGCTGAATATTTGAAAACATTGCAGGATGGGCAAATGGCTGAATCAGACCATGCCCGCCGCACGCAGCAGGAAGAAGTCGTTTACCACAAGTGGGCTACATTCCGCGTCGACAATGAGCTGTACGGCATTGATGTCATGCAGGTCAAGGAAGTGCTTCGCTTCAGCGAAATCACACCGGTTCCGGGTTCGGACAGCTCTATTCTGGGCATTATCAATCTGCGCGGCAATGTTGTAACGGTCATTGATACCCGGCAGATGTTCGGTCTGCCAATGGTGCCCCATGATGACGACACTCGCGTAATCGTGGTGGAATTCAATGAACAGGAAGTGATCGGGCTGGTTGTCGACAGCGTGGATGAAGTGATCAACCTGCCACACAACGAAGTTGATCGCGCACCCAGCGTGGCCGGTGATGATGCCACCAAGCGTTTCGTTCAGGGCGTCTGCTACTACAACAACATTCTGATCATCCTGCTGGATCTGACCAAGATGCTGCTGAGCATTACCCCGTTGACCGAAGAAGAGCTAATGGGCAATTACTGATCGATACTTCTACCCAGTGCATCCGGCCCCTGTCAGCTCGGGCCGGATAGCACTCAGAAGGCAGTGTCGTGATAAAGCGGGATATTTCGTTCGCCGGCATAATCGATAGCGGCCTCAATTTCGGCTAGCATCCGGCTCTTGTCCTTCCCTAGCGTCCCTTTCAACACCAGGCGATTGGATACGTGATCGCTGCGGAAGATGGTTTGCTGCAATGCGGTAGCGCCAATCAGGGTATGCATTTCACGAAACAGCCCCCGAGCATCCAGCATTCTGAACCGGCCCTTATACCCTGCCCTCACCCTGTCTTCAGAGTCGCGACGGAAGAAGAGAACCAGTGTCGCCAGGTATTCAGGCTGCACGAGATTCACCAGACGGGCAGACTCCAGCGCATGCTGCTCGGAGTACAGCTCGCCACCCGCACCGTTGATCAGCATTACCGAACGCCTGATGCCGGCTTCCCCGGCCTTGAGCAGCGCTTCTGCAGTGGAATCGAAGGTCTCGCCCTTGTCTAACGCCTGCAGCACCTGGTTACAGCCGCTTTCAGCCCCCATATAGATCAGAGTGAGCCCCAATTCTCGCAACAGAGACAGCTCTTCTATGCTCTTGCGCTTCAGGTTGGACGGCAGGCAGTAGGCCGAGACGCGCCTGACCTGAGGCATATGCGTGCGAATGGCCTGCAAAAGCGTTGTCAGACGGCGTATGGACAGCGCCATGGCGTCACCATCGGCCAAGAAGATGCGTCGTACCCTAGGCATCATCCGACCGCAGCGCTCGATCTCGGCCAGCAGCTCTGATTCCGGCCTGGGGCGAAATTTCTTTTGCTCGTCGGTGTACATTTCACAAAAGGTACACCGGTTCCAGCTGCAGCCGTTGGTGACCTGCAGGATCAGTGAATCAGCTTCGCTGGGCGGGCGAAAGACCGGTTCGATATAGGCGACAGGCGGTTGAGCGTACATGGCTGTCAGCAGGCGCGCGTGCGCTTGAACAGCTGGTGGAAATTGGCCGTGGTTTGCTCGGCCACCTGCTCGACGCTAATACCCTTGAGCTCAGCCACGCAGGCGGCCACTTCAGCCACGTAGGCCGGCTGGTTCTGCTTGCCTCGGTAAGGCACGGGCGCAAGATAGGGAGAGTCGGTCTCGACCAGCATGCGATCCAGAGGGACCGCCTTTACGACATCGCGAAGTTCGGCGGCATTACGAAAGCTGATGATGCCGGAAAAGGAGATCATGTAGCCCAGATCCAGCGCCGATTTGGCCATCTCCAGCGATTCGGTAAAGCAGTGCAATACACCGGCAGAGTCCGTATTGCCATGCTCGCGAATCAGGCGGATGGTATCCTCCCGCGCATCACGTGTGTGCACAATCACCGGCAGGTCGAGCTCGCCGGCCAGCTGCAGATGGCCGGCAAAACTGGCCTGCTGCTGCTCGAGGGTATCGGTGGAGTAATAGTAGTCCAGACCGGTTTCGCCCAGTGCTACAACACGTGGGTCGGCCGCCAGTTGTGCCAACTGCGCACGATCAAAGGGACTCTCCTCCACGTGAAGGGGATGAATACCGGCGGAAAACCAGACGTTATCGAAACGTGCTGCGGCCTGATACATGCTGTCGAACTTGTTCAGATCGACACAGACGCAGAGCATTTTCTCCACGTTGCGCTCCCGAGCGGCAGCGAGCACGTTATCCAGGGTGTTGTCGTGCCGGCTCAGGTCCAGCATATCGAGATGGCAGTGCGAATCTATTAACATTGGGTCTCTGAATACTTATAAAGTGTTGGTACGGCGGCCTGTACCGGCCATGCCAGCGAGATAGGTTTCAATCTTGTGAACCAGCGCCGAGTCATCGGCGGACAATTGAATACCGATACCGGGAGTACGCCCTCCCTGAGCAGCCTTTGGCGTCACCCAGACCACCTTGCCGGTCACCGGAACCTTGTCCGGCTCGTCCATCAGCATCAGCAGCATGAAGACCTCTTCCCCCAGCTGATAGGTGCGGGTCGTGGGAATAAACAGGCCGCCATTGGTAATGTATGGCATATAGGCCTTGTACAGACTTTCCTTGTTGTCGATGGTCAGTGAAAGAATACCGTGGCTGATACGCGGTATGATGGACATGAACTCAACACTCCTATGTTTTTCGTGCCAGATCGGACCATTGCAGCAGGAGACGCTCCAGCAGTAGCTGCCGGTTCGGGTTCTGGCGCAGCATCAGGCTTACTCTCTCTTCCTGGATTCGGTCAGCCAGTGCGAAGATTTTAGCGCTGTCGGCCTGCCTGGCAACGGCCTGCAACATGCGCGTCATGTCCGGATTCGCCACAGGCTCCGGCAGACCCGCCAGTTGCATGCGTACAATATCGTTAAGCAGGCTGTTCAACCAGTCAAGGCATTGTAACAGGTCACACTTGTTTAACTGTAGCGCCAGATCATTAACTGCGACGCGCCCACGTAACAGATCAGCCAGTCCGGACATCAGCTTCTTGCGCTGTTCCAGCAGATTACCCTCATAGAGTCGACGGGCTTTTAAGGGTGCACCATGAGACAGGCGCAGGAGTTGATCGGCACGTTCGGCATCAAGCCCCAGTGTATCTGACAGCCAGGCGGTCGCCTCAGCGTGGGAGGGCGCCGCGAAATCGATCCGCTGGCAGCGGCTTCGAATGGTTGGCATCAGTTGTCCCGGCTGGTGGCAGACAAGAATCAGCAGAGTCTTCTCGCCCGGCTCTTCCAGAATCTTCAACAGCGCATTGGCGGACGAGGTGTTCAGCGCTTCGGCCGGCTCCATGATCACAACGCGATAACCGCCCTGCTGGGCCGTACTGTGCAGATGATCAATCAACAGACGCACCTGATCGACCTTGATCGGTTTGCCCTCGGCCTCCGGGGACACCAGAAACAGATCCGGATGGTGTCCAGCGATACGCAACTCACAGCTGTGGCAATGGTTGCAGGGTCCATCCGCGGTTGGCTGATGGCAGAGCAGCAGGTTGGCCAGGGTCTGGGCAAAATCGTGCTTGCCGACACCGGCAGGGCCGGACAACAACAGGGCATGCGGCAGCCGATCAGCCCGCTGCTGAGCACAGAGTCGCTGCCACTGAGGCATGAACCAGGGATGCAGCAGCTCAGACATCCGAATGGACCCCCAGGCGTTTCAATGCGACAAGAATCTGGGCCTGCACCTGCTCCAGCTCGGGTTCAGCATCAATAACGGCAAAACGCTCTGGCTCTTGCGCGGCACGCCCCAGATAGTGTTGGCGAACAGCCTCAAAGAAATTGACCTTTTCTGCCTCGAAACGATCCGGTGCACTGCGCGCTTTGGCACGTGCCAGTCCAGTGGCAACCGGCAGATCAAGCAGCAGCGTCAGGTTCGGATGCAGCTCGCCCTGTACCAGCTGTTCCAGCGTACCTATCTGGCCGGTATCCATACCACGACCGCCGCCCTGGTAGGCATAGGTCGCATCGGTAAAGCGGTCACAAAGAACCCATTTGCCGGCATCCAGTGCCGGGCGGATAACCTGCTGAAGATGTTGAGCACGCGCCGCGAACATCAGCAGAAGCTCGGCCAGGTCAGCCACCGGTTCATCACGGGGCGTCAGCAGCAGTTCCCGAATATCTTCAGCCAGCGGCGTTCCTCCGGGCTCTCGCGTCCGTACAACGTCGATCCCCTGCTGCTCAAGACAACGCTGGATGAAATCCAGATTGGTTGTTTTACCTACCCCTTCCGTCCCTTCGACGGTGATAAAGCATCCCTGGGTCATCGACATCAATTCTCCGGTGAAGAGCGGTAATCAGAACGACGCTGCAACTGATAGCGACGCACGGCACGATTATGTTCCTGCAGCGTGTTGGAAAACTGGTGTGAACCATCGCCTTTGGCTACAAAATAGAGAGCCTTGCCATCAGCCGGGTGCAGGGCGGCTTCAATCGCCTCACGGCCGACCAGAGCGATAGGCGTGGGGGGCAGCCCGCTGATCACATAGGTGTTCCACGGTGTTGGACGCCGGAGATCGGCACGGGTGATATTGCCCTGATAGCGGTCGCCCATCCCATAGATCACGGTGGGGTCCGTCTGCAGACGCATGCCGCGCTCCAGACGACGCACGAAGACGCCTGCAATCCGGCCGCGCTCTGCTGGAACGGCGGTTTCTTTCTCGATGATGGATGCCATGATCAGGGCTTCATAGGGGGAGTCGTAGGGCAATCCCTCGGCGCGAGTCGCCCAACCCTGCTCCAGCACTTGCTGCAGGTCGGCATAAGCCCGCTTGAGCAACTGGAGGTCGCTCATTCCACGTTTGAAGTGATAGGTTTCAGCCAGGAACAACCCTTCAATCGCGTCGGCATCACTGCCCAGCCGATCAAGCAGTTCCATCTCGGTCAGCTCTCCCAGCTCGTGTTTGAGCTGATCGTTACTCAGCAGTGCCTGACGCAATTGCTTGAACGTTGTGCCCTCTACCAGCGTGAAGGTGTAGCTGATGGTATCACCGCTAACCACTTTCTCCAGCAGCTGTTGCAGCGTCATGCCAGGCTCAAGTCGATACTCTCCAGCCTTGATGGCCGTAACGGATGGATTCAGGTGGGTCTCAAGACGCAGCCAAAGGTGCGAATCGATCAGCCCTTCCTGCTCCAGCTGCAGTGCAAACTTGCGAAACCAGGTGCCTGGCTCGATCACCAGCTGCCGTTCTTCATCAAGTGGCAGGGGACTCTTGAGAGTCTCTTGTAGTTGCTGAGCCATCCAGGTGGCCGCCCCTGCAGCCAGAATCAGCAGCAGAAAAAACAGTAAAGTCAGTCGTTTCAGCATTGAGCCATCCGTTGATTGAGAGCTGACTGCAGGAGGCGCGTGCGTTGACCCATTGCAAACTGACGGTCGCCCAGTTCAACGATGGGCCAGATGCCTATCAGGCTGTTGCAGACAAAGAGTTCATCCGCGGATTCCACGTCCTGCGAAGTAAAGTTGTCTATTTCTACCCCAAGTCCCTGTTCAGCCGCCAGCTGCAGCAGCTGATTACGAATGATGCCTTCGACGCCACTCTGGTCCAGAGCCGGTGTGCAGAAGTAACCGTCACGGATGAAGCAGAGGTTGCTCATGGTACCCTCGATCACATAGCCGCTCGTATCGCACACCAGACCTTCGCGAATGCTTGGATCCCGCCACTCGTTGCGTGCCAGAACCTGTTCCAGACGGTTAAGGTGCTTGATACCGCTGAGCAGCGGCTGACACGCCAGACGCGTGTGACACCAGCGAGCACGTATGCCCTGATCAGGCTTATCCGGATATTCCGGCATGGGAGAAAGCATGAGAATGCGGACCGGCGAGGCCGTATCGGGCGTCAGATAGCCTCGACCGCCGCTACCACAGGTCAGTATCAGCTTGAGAACAGCACGCCCCGAGGGAAATTGCAGTGACTGCAAATCCTGCTCGAGCTGCTGCAGCAGTTGGCTGTGGGGGATGCCGAGGCGTTTACATCCGGACAGGAGCCGCTGCATGTGCTCCGCGTAGAACACGAGAGTGCCGTCCAGAACCAGGAAGGTTTCAAACACGCCATGACCATAGGCCAGCCCCCGGTCGGCGACGCCGATGCTGTTTGAGGCCTGGCCATTGATCAGTGTTTGCACTTGCATCACAACACAGGGAGGGTACCCCTCCCCGCTCCTTAGATGCGGTTGAAGATCAGGGTACCGTTGGTACCGCCGAAACCAAATGAGTTGGACATGGTTGCATCGAGGGCGCATTCCTGCGCGTTATGAGCAACGTAGTTCAGATCACAACCTTCCGACGGGTTATCCAGGTTGATGGTCGGCGGTGCAACCTGGTCACGCAGCGCCAGAACACAGAATGCGGCTTCTACAGCGCCCGCAGCACCCAGCAGGTGGCCAATCATGGACTTGGTCGAACTCATGCGAACCTGCTCGGAAGCAGCGCCCAGAACACGCTTGGCCGCATTGGATTCGGCAATGTCACCGGCCATCGTGGACGTGCCGTGAGCATTGATGTAGTTGATACGCTCGGGCGCGATGGCGGCATCATTGATGGCATTCTGCATCGACAGAGCGGCTCCGGCACCATCTTCCGGCGGTGCCGTCATGTGGTAGGCATCGTCAGACATGCCGAAACCGGACAGCTCGCAGTAGATGTGCGCACCGCGCGCCTTGGCGTGTTCATATTCTTCGAGAATCAGGACGCCAGCCCCGTCTCCGAGTACGAAGCCGTCACGATCGCGATCCCAGGGGCGACTGGCTTCCTGAGGTGCATCGTTGCGTGTTGACAGGGCACGTGCGGCGGAGAAACCGGCCACACCCAGCGGGGTCGTTGCCATTTCAGCGCCACCTGCCACCATCACGTCGGCATCACCATACTGGATCATGCGCATAGCGTGACCGATGTTATGAGTGCCGCTGCTACAGGCGGTCGTGATGGCGATATTGGGGCCACGGAAGCCATATTTGATCGCCACGTTGCCGGCGATCATGTTGATGATGCTGCCAGGCACGAAGAACGGCGATACACGACGTGCACCGCTGGTGTTGAGTACATCGTGGGTTTTTTCGATCATCGGCAAGCCGCCGATGCCAGAACCGATGGCACAGCCGATACGGTGGGCATTGCCCTCATTGGCTTCAATGCCGGAATCATCGATGGCCTGGGCTGCAGCGACCATTCCGTACTGAATAAACAGATCCATTTTGCGCGCTTCCTTGGCGCTCATGTAGGGATCAAGAGAGAAATCCTTTACCGATGCAGAGAAGCGAGTTGCCAACTGAGAGGCGTCAAAAAACTCAATTGGCGCTGCACCACTTTTACCAGCCAGGATATTGTCCCAGGTGTCCTTGACGGTATTACCTACGGGTGTCAGCAAACCGATACCGGTCACAACAACTTTTCTGCGAGACATCCTACTCCTCCAGCCTTACCAGGCCTTACAAAAGAAAAGCCGCACTATATTCGCATATAGATGCGGCTTTTCGGCTAATTCTGTCGGGATTGATTACTGATGAGCGTTGATGTAATCGATCGCCAGCTGAACAGTAGTGATCTTTTCAGCTTCTTCGTCAGGAATTTCGGTCTCGAATTCCTCTTCCAGAGCCATAACCAGCTCAACAGTGTCCAGGGAGTCAGCGCCCAGATCTTCAACGAAGGAAGCAGCGTTAACAACTTCTTCTTCTTTAACGCCCAGCTGTTCAGCGATGATTTTCTTTACGCGCTCTTCAATGTTACTCATATCTCTTCCTATTTCTTCTCAATACCATCACATCGCAGGATGTGATTTGGAATTTTAGAAAACCCATTACGCTCTGGCAACAAGCGTGACGGCGTCAATTCATTACTCCGCCAACTGACGGCCAATTATCAACAAATCAGCGAAAAACACAAATCTTTATGCGTCCGAGATTGTCTCGAATCAGGACATGTACATTCCGCCATTTACATGAATGGTATCGCCAGTGACATAAGCACCGCCGTTACCAGCCAGGAAACCGACTACGGCAGCGATCTCTTCCGGCTGCCCCAAACGGTTCATCGGAATCTGCGCCTGCAGGTTCTGTTTGTGTTCATCAGCAAGGCCGGCTGTCATATCGGTGTCGATAAAACCCGGTGCCACGCAGTTGACGGTAATGTTGCGAGAACCCACCTCACGCGCCAGGGCACGGGTAAAGCCCTCCATGCCGGACTTGGCGGCGGCGTAGTTGGTCTGGCCGGCGTTGCCCATGGAGGCTACCACAGAGCTGACGCTGATGATGCGACCCCAGCGAGCCTTGGTCATGCCACGCAGGCAGCCTTTCACCAGGCGGTAGATGGAGTTGAGGTTGGTATTGATCACACCATCCCACTCATCATCTTTCATGCGCATCAGGATATTATCCTTGGTGATGCCGGCATTATTGACCAGAATTTCGATGGTGCCAAAGTCGGCCTGAATGCTCTTCAGCACGGATTCAACGGACGCTGAATCAGCCACATCCAATACCAGACCCGTGCCCTTGTTACCGGCCTCGGTCAGGTAGGCAGAGATGGTTTCAGCCCCCTTTTCACTGGTTGCAGTGCCGATCACTACGGCGCCCTGGGCGGCCAGATTGGTCGCGATCGCCTTGCCGATGCCGCGAGTCGCGCCGGTTACCAGTGCAACCTTACCTTCAATACTCATGATCCTGTTCCTAATAACCGTTGATGTTCAACCCAGTGCTTTTTCGAGTCCGGCGGCATCGCTGATCGAGATACCCACCAGCGAGCGGTCGATTTTCTTGTTCAGGCCGGTCAGAACCTTGCCGGGACCACATTCGATCAGCGTTTCTACGCCCTCTGCCGCCATTTTCTGTACGGAGGCGGTCCACAGGACCGGGCTGTACAACTGAGCCAGCAGGTTGTTACGCAAAGTATCCAGATCGCCTGCCACACGGGCATCCACGTTCTGCACGACCGGGATTTCCGGCTGCTGCAGACTGATTTCGGTCAGTGCCTGAGCCAGCTTTTCGGCAGCGGGTTTCATCAGCGCGCAATGTGACGGAACGCTGACCGGCAGAGGGACGGCGCGCTTGGCTCCTGCCGCCTTGCAGGCTTCAATACCACGTTCAACGGCGGCTTTCTCACCGGCAATTACGACCTGCCCCGGGCAGTTATAGTTCACGGGAGAAACCACATCACCCTGGGCAGCCTCTTCACAGGCCTTGGCAATGGCATCATCGTCCAGACCCAGAATGGCCGCCATCGCACCGGTGCCCGCCGGAACGGCCTGTTGCATGTATTCACCACGCAGCTTCACCAGACGAACACCATCAGCCAGTGAAAGCGCACCTGCACAAACAAGTGCCGTGTACTCGCCCAGGCTGTGTCCCGCCATGATCGACGGCCGAGCTCCACCCTGCTCCTGCCAGAGACGCCACAGCGCCACACCCGACGTCAGCAGTGCCGGCTGGGTATTTTCTGTGCTGTTAAGAGCCTCTTCCGGGCCTTCCTGGGTCATTTTCCAGAGATCAAAGCCAAGCGCCTCAGAGGCTTCAGCAAAGGTCTGCTCAATGACAGGGTGTGCGGCAGCCAGTTCCGAGAGCATTCCGAGCTGCTGAGAGCCCTGGCCAGGAAAAACGAAAGCAAGCGTTTGCGACATGGTTTCCCCATATTCTGTACAAGTGACATCCACGCTGCGTATCTGGTGCAGAGCCGCAGCTTTTAAAGCTCGTTAGTGTACAACATTCAGGGGTAATTAGAACGTCTGGCCCTGCTCAGGCTCAGTCGAATTGTGCAGATAGCGCTCCAGCTGGTCGCTGATACGCTCAGGGATATTCATCTCGACCTCGGAAACTGCCTGATCAATGGCATGGGAAAAGCAGTGACGATTGGCCCCGCCATGACTCTTGACGACGATGCCTTGCAGGCCCAGCAGGCTGGCGCCATTTCGCTTGCCCGGATCAAGCTGGTGCTGCAGCTCCTTGAGCACCGGCCGGGCGAGCAGTGCCAGCAGTCGTCGATACAGGTTGCGGGTAAAGCTTTTGTGTACCTTGCGGCTGATCAGGTGGGCCAGTCCTTCACTGCTCTTGAGGGCGATATTGCCCACAAAACCATCACAGACCACCAGATTTGCCTTGCCGGAGAATACGCCATCACCTTCGACAAAACCGATATAGTTAAGATCAGGCTGTTCAGCCAGCAACCGAGAGGCGAGCTTGACTTGCTCATTACCCTTTATCTCCTCGGCACCGATATTGAGTAGCGCAACAGTGGGTGACTCGATCTGTTCCACCGCCTTGAGCATGACAGAACCCATAATGGCAAATTGCAGTAAATGCTCGGCAGAACAGTCCACATTAGCGCCCAGATCAAGCATATGACTATGCCCTTTCAGGGTCGGGACGGCCGAAGTAATGGCAGGCCGATCAATCCCAGGCAGCATTTGCAGGATAGCACGCCCCATGACCATCAATGCACCGGTATTGCCGGCACTGACACAGGCCTGAGCACGCCCTTCTGCAACGGATTGCAGAGCAAGGTACATTGAAGAATCACGACGTCGACGCAGTGCAAAGGCTGGCCTGTCATCCATCGCAACGACAGATTCGGCATGCAGCAATTCCAGTCGAGGATGGTTGAGCTGATCCAGACGTTCGAGTACGGGAGAGATCTGTTGCTGGTGACCGACCAGCAGGATATTCAGGGAGGGGTGACGCTTGAGTGCGTCCAGTGCCGCAGGCACTGTAACGCGGGGACCGAAGTCCCCGCCCATTGCATCAACAGCGATGCAATACTGTGCTGTCAAGTTTACTCGTCGCCTTTGGCAACTACCTGACGGCCACGGTAAAAGCCGTCAGCGCTGACGTGGTGACGACGGTGGGTTTCACCGGTAGTTGCGTCAACAGACAGAGTCGGGTTGCTCAGCGCATCGTGAGAACGGCGCATATCACGCTTTGAACGAGACTTTTTGTTCTGCTGTACTGCCATGGTATCTAGCTCCTGGTTTAACTCTTATCGGCCTTTTGCTTAAGCTCGGCCAATACACTGAAGGGGTTGGGTTTTTCTTCCTGCGTCCGGGCCGTTTCCACGTCACCGAACGAGGTCTGAATACTGCAGTCATCGTGATACGGGACGAGCGGCAGACTCAGCATCAGCTCGTCCTCGATAACCGGCAGCAGTTCAATCTCGTCCGTTTCCATGATCAAGGGATCATAGTAACGGGGCAAATTCTCCGCCTGCTGTTCCGTCAATGCAACCGCAAGATTGAGCGTGGCTTCAATCTCAACACTGACCGGCTCCAAGCAACGCTGGCATGTCATGCTGACAGTGCCATGCATCTTGCCACTCAGAACCCGCAAGCCCTGTTCATCCTTGGCAAACGCGACCTCGACATCAATGCTGCCGCTGTCATCTACCAAGAAGGATGCAAGACGAGGCATATCAGCAATAGCTGCTGGGCCTTGGAATACCGCTTCCCGCTCGGCAAGTTTGCGAGGGTCAACTTTTTTCGGTAATGGACCGTACGACATAAGCGCGCAATTCTATGGTTAGAACCCCTTGCTGTCAAAGAAAATAGGGGTTTAAGCGATTTAAATTAAGGTTAATATGATACCAGAAAGTTTTGTAAACCGTGGACCCTAAAGGAAATATCATGTTACCGACCCTGGTTCTCGCCTCAAGTTCACCCTGGCGACGAGAGATTCTGGACAAGCTGGGCCTGCCCTACCGCACCAAACATCCCGAGATCGACGAAACCCCTTTGCCGAATGAAACCGCTGCAGCACTGGTATCTCGCCTGGCCGAAGAAAAAGCCAGAGCTGTCGCACCGGCTTATCAAAATGCACTCGTGATTGGTTCAGATCAGGTTGCTGTTTTGGATGATCGCATCATCGGCAAGCCTGGCACTCATGAGCGTGCCGTCGAGCAACTGCGTGCAGCATCGGGTCGGTCAATCACCTTTCTGACCGGGCTGTGCCTGCTCAATACCGCCACCAATCGCGCGCAAGTTGAGACGATACCCTTCCAGGTTCATTTCAGAGAACTCAGCAACGCGATGATCGAGGGATACCTGCAGCATGAGCAGCCCTACAATTGCGCCGGCAGCTTCCGATCAGAAGGTGCCGGCATCGTTCTATTCGAGCGCCTTGAAGGCGATGACCCCAACGCCCTGGTGGGACTTCCGCTGATTCGCCTGGTGCGAATGCTGGAAGCCGAAGGGGTATCGCCCTTCTGAGCCTCAACGCAGCGAATAGTCGCTGCGCAAGCCCATCTGCAGAGCCAGTTCCTTGGCAACGCCGATGCCCAGTCGTTCGATCAGCCGATCGAGCGCTTGCGGGCGAGCGGTGTAGTCGACCAGCTTTGCGGCGCCGACAATATCGCGGGCGACCATGGAACTGCTGCCCAGACCATCGATCAAGCCCAGCTCCAGGGCCTGCTCGCCACTCCAGACCAGACCGGAGAACAGTTCATCTCCGCCCTTGAGTCGATCACCACGCCCCTGTTTTACCTGTTCGATGAACTGCTGGTGTGTGGTATTCAGCACGGTCTGCCAGAACGCTCGATCGCCCTCTTTCAAAGGCGAAAAGGGATCCAGGAAGGCCTTGTTCTCACCGGCTGTCAACGTGCGACGTTCTACCCCCAGCTTGTCGATCAGCTCGACAAATCCGAAGCTTGACGAGATAACGCCAATAGAGCCGACCAGACTGGCCTTGTCAGCATAAATTTCATCAGCTGCGGCGGCGATGTAATAGGCCCCGGATGCGCCAATATCAGTAATGACGGCATACACCTTCTTCTCGGGGTGGAGTCCGCGCAGACGCTTGATCTCATCATAGACATAGCCGGATTGAACCGGACTGCCGCCGGGACTGTTGATTCGCAGAATCACCGCCTTGCTGCGATCCGCCTTGAACGCATCGCGCAGCGCCATAATGATGCTATCGGCACTGGCCTCCTCATCATCCATGATCGGCCCTTTCACCTCGACGACCGCCGTATGATCCTGGGGCACAACCTTGTCAGCATCCAGGTCCTTGCCAACATAGAAAATGATCAGCAGGGAGAACAGATAGGTGAAGGTCAGCAGCTTGAAAAAAATACCCCACCGACGGGAGCGCCGGTGCTCGACATGCAGGCTATTGACCATTTTCTCGATCAGACGCCACTCTTTCTGCGTGGTTGGGCGACTCAGCCCCTGATCACCCGACGACTGGGTACCTGCCGGTGATTGGGCGGATGACTCAGACTCACCCCAATGGTTATCGTTCACAATATTCCCTCATTCAATGAATTTACGCTGACAGACCATCCAGCCAGGACTCCAGTTCCGTAAAGTGGTGAATTTCTTTCACCGGCCGAAGCACTCTGAGTCGATCCAGATGGTGTGCACCGTAACTGACAGCAACCGTATCCATGCCAGCGCGCTGCCCCATTTCAAGGTCATACTCCGTATCACCGATCATCAGCGCCTGCTCTCGCGGTACGCCTGTTTCTTCCAGCAGCTCGTGCAGCATATGCGGATCAGGCTTGGACGTTGTTTCATCCGCACAGCGGCTGGTTTCAAACATCGACCCCAAACCGGTTTCAGCAAACACATGCTCGAGGCCCACCCGACTCTTGCCGGTCGCAACCGCGAGACGGTAGCCCTTGCCCTTCAGGCTTTCCAGGGTATGTTGCACACCGGGGAACAGCTCTGTAGGTGTCTCATCAGCATTCAGATAGTAATGCGCGTAGCGTTCACGAACAGGGTCTATGATGGCATCCCCCTCATTCGGAAACAGGGTCTTGATCGCCTCAGGCAACCCCAGGCCAATTATATCCTTGGCCGCTTCCCAACTGGGCACCGGCAGTTCAAGATCCCGCGCCGATGCACGAATGCTCGATGCGATGCGCTGCGTGGAATCGATAATAGTGCCATCCCAGTCGAATATCAGTAGCTGGTACAAGCTTAGCTCCTTTGCTCTGTGCTCGCGTAATCAGTTTTCCTGGCGGGTTGGCCAGATCAGCAGCTCGCCGACATCTACATGCTGCGGCTGCTCCAATGCATAGATGACGGCATTGGCAATATCCTCGGGCTTGAGCATATTGGCCGCATCACCGTACATATTACTCTTCACGATACCGCGAATCTTGTCATGACCGATACTGTCCGGCAGCTCCGTATCCACCGAGCCCGGCTGAATATCGGTAACGCGAACACCAAAGCGAATGGCTTCCTTACGCAGTGTTTCGGAAATGGCGCGTACGGCATGCTTGGTTCCCGCGTATACACCGGCGCTTGGATAGGTCATACGTGCAGCGATGGAGCTGATATTGATGATATGCCCCTGCTTGCGTTCCGCCATGCCTGAATAAACGGCATTGATGGCATAGAGTACGCCTTTGATGTTCACATCGATCATCTGATCCCACTCGTCTACACGACCATTGATGATCGGACTGATCGGCATGGTACCGGCGTTATTGATCAGGATATCGATGCCACCCAGGTTCGCCAGGCGCTCCCCCACCTCCTGCATCTGTGCACGCCTGGACACATCGACCGGCTCCACATGCACAGCCGCGGCCCCCTGTTGACGCAGCTCTTCGGCCAGTGCCTCAAGACGTTCGGCGCGGCGTGCCGAGATAACCAGCGATGCGCCTTCCGCGGCCAGAGACCTCGCAACCGCCTGACCAATGCCTGAGCTGGCACCTGTCACCCAGGCGCGCTTTCCCTTGAATTTCATAGAGTTGTCACTCACATTAAATCTGTTCGAACATTCGCATATGGCTCATATTCTGACCCATGCCCCCTACAGCGTCCACCGGTAGCCCCAACGAAAAAACCGCCGTCGCAAGCGACAGCGGTTTTCAGGACTAACCAGCCGGACTGATCAGCGGTGCTTGAATTCAGGCTTGCGCTTTTCAGCAAAGGCGTTCATGCCTTCGGCGCAGTCCTCAAATGCAAACGTGGACTGGAAGGCATGACGCTCGTGACGCAGGCCATCGGCAAGATGAGCGCTCACCGCCATATTAACGGCCTGCTTGATCATGCTGACTGCCGGTGCAGAGTTGGATGCAATCTTGCGTGCTGTCTTGAACGCCGCTTCGAGCAGCTCCTCGGCAGGCACTATGCGTGACACCAGACCACTGCGTTCGGCTTCTTCGGCATCCATCATACGACCGGTCAGACACATCTCCATCGCCTTTGCCTTGCCTACTGCCTTGGTCAGGCGCTGAGTGCCGCCGGCACCGGGCATGGTGCCGATGCCGATCTCCGGCTGACCAAACCTGGCGGTTTCGGCAGCAATGATGAAATCGCACGCCATCGCCATTTCACACCCGCCACCAAGAGCAAAGCCCGCAACTGCCGCAATGACAGGTTTGCGCGCCTCATCGATGGCACGCCAGCAGTCCCGTTTCACATAGGGGAAATCAAGGCCGTAAAGGGAGGCAAAATCATGCGCCTTCATCTCCTTGATATCGGCACCTGCGGCGAACACCTGCTCACCACCGGTGAGCAAAATGCAGCGCACATTCGCATCATCTTCCAGCGCATCGATTGCCTGACCCAGCTCGGCCGTGAGCTTCAGGTTGAGCGCATTCATCGCCTTGGGACGGTTGAGGGTGACGATGCCAACACCATCACGAATCTCCACCAGTACAGTTTCAAATTCCATTACCGACTCCTCACTCACTTCGGGTGACGACGGCTTTGCACAAAACGGAAACGGTTGGCCACGAACGCGTAATCAGACAGCGAAGCATTGGCCGCCGGGTTGCCACCGGTCGCATGGAAGTCACTGAATGCCGCACTCTGGTTGACGAAGACACCACCGGTCAGATTGATGCTCAGCGCCACACAGGCATCCAGTGCCGCCTCTTCAATCTTGTCCAGCTGAGCGTCGTCGCTGCTGTAGCAGCCCATGGTGATGGCGCCGTGCTTTTTAACCACATCGCGGGCCAGCTCAATGCTGTGATCACGCCCTTCGGTCGCAATGATGAAACTGATCGGACCGAACAGCTCCTGACCCCAGACATCTTCCTTGTCGGCATCGATGGTCATGATCAACGGGCTACGGACACGGGCATTTTCGAACTGCGGGTGAGTCAGGCGCTCGGAATCGCGCACCACCTTGCCGAGACCTTTGCTGTCATCGATGCGCTGATCGGTCGCTGTGGATTGAATGGCGCCCAGCACCATGGCGGCACGGTCAGGGTCGGACAGGAACTTGGTGATGCCGGTAGCAATCGCTTCAGCGACTTCGTCGAAGCTCTTGTGACCCAGATCGGTGTCGATACCTTCTTTAGGTACGAAAATGTCCTGAGTGGTGGTGCACATCTGACCGGAGTACAGGCTCAGAGTGAACGCCAGGTTGCGTACCATGCCCTTGAAGTCATCGGTGGAGTCGATAACGATGGTGTTGGCGCCGGCCTTCTCGGTGTAAACCAGGGCCTGCGGGCAGTTCTGCTCCAGCCAGTTACCAAAAGCGGTGTTGCCAGTGAAGTCGATCAATTTGACTTCCGGACGCTGAGCCAGGGTCATGGTTTCCGGCTTGGCCGGATCGGCATCCACGAACAGGGAAACGATATGCGGCGGCAGGCCCTGCTCTTTCAGAACTTCCTGTGCCACCTGGACGCTGATTGCGGCCGGCAGCACAGCCGCTGGGTGCGCCTTGACCACAACCGGGTTGCCGGTTACCAGGGACGCGAACAGGCCCGGATAGGTGTTCCAGGTCGGGAAGGTGGAGCAACCGATCACCAGACCGACACCGCGGCCGCAAGCGGTGAATTTCTTTTCCATCACCAGCGGGTCATGTTTGCCCTGCGGCTTGGTCCAGGTGGCCTGTGCCGGCACGCTGGCCATGGTTTCATACCCATAGGCAACGGCTTCAAGGCCACGGTCCTGCGCGTGAGGACCGCCCGCCTGGAAGGCCATCATGAACCCCTGGCCAGAGGTGTGCATGACCGCGTGTGCAATCTCGAAGCTGCGCTTGTTCAGGCGATCGAGGATCTCCAGACAGATACCTGTACGGCCTTCGACACCCTGGTCACGCCACGCCTTGCGTGCGTCATCCATTGCCGGCAGCAGCTTGTCCATGTCGACCGTCGGGTACTGTACATTGAGTTCAATACCGTAAGGCGAGACTTCACCACCCACACGGCCGCTGACCCCCGGCATGTCCAGTTCGAACGGCTTGTTCAGATGAGCCTTGAATGCAGCCTCGCCATCAGCGGCTGCGGTTTCGCCGTAAGCACGCGGGCTCGGATTTTCCGACCAGGGACTGAAGTAGTCACGACTGTGGATCGCTGCCAGCGCACCATCCAGGGTCGCTTTGTGCTTGGCAAAAAGATTCTCGCTCATCAGGGATCTCCCATTGTGCTTGGCGTCGACATGATACGACGCTGACTTGTTCTGTTTATTAGGTCCAGTTCAGGATCGGAGCCGGTCTAAAGAAGCGACTTTTGGCTTACAGACCACGCAATACAGCGCACTCACATGATCCCGACTATAGTGTTCTTGATCCTGAGCCACACGATACAACAAACATTGTGATACGAAAAGAACAATGTGTTCTCTAAATATTGTATCTCTTTTAGCTTTTGGGTTAATCTTGCCGAAACTGCAGGTGTGGCATGGCTTCTCAACTATAGCGGATTCAGAGATTGCTGCATCCCGTGCACACAGTGCTTGCAGCACCCAGGTGTCCGGTCGTGATCGACCCGTTTGCACCGGGCAAAATAACAAAACACAGATGACGGTATTTCTATGCAACACGAGTATCAGGACATTATTGTCTCCGTGGTTTCGGATGGTGTACTGACCATCACTCTTAACCGTCCCGACGCATACAATGCCCTGCGCACCCAGCTGCTCAGCGAAGTCGCCGATATCCTGCAATGGGCAACTGGCAACGACGAAGTACGCGCAGTGGTCATTACCGGCAGTGAAAAGGTTTTCGCCGCGGGTGCCGATATCAAGGAAATGGCGGCCCTGGATGCTGTCGGCGTACTCAATGATCCCCGTGTCCTGCACTGGCGCACCATCGCCCAATTCCCTAAACCGCTGATTGCGGCCGTTAACGGCTTTGCCCTCGGGGGCGGCTGCGAACTGGTCATGCACGCCGATATCGTTATTGCGGGCGACAATGCCCAGTTCGGCCAGCCGGAAATCAACCTGGGCATTATTCCGGGCGCCGGCGGGACTCAGCGTCTGCTGCGTACTGTTGGCAAGTCCATGGCGATGCAACTGGTCCTCTCCGGCGAATTCATATCGGCCGCCCAGGCCCGTGACTTTGGACTGGTTAGCGAAGTCACCATCCCCGAGCGTTCGCTCGAGCGCGCAACCGAGCTGGCGCGCAAAATCGCCACCAAACCACCGATTGCCGTACGCCAAGCCAAGGAAGTATTGCTCAAGGCCTACGAAACCACCCTCGACAGTGGCCTGAGCCTGGAACGCAAGGCCTTCACGCTGCTGGCCGCGACCGAAGATCGCAATGAAGGGATCGCCGCCTTCATGGAAAAACGTAAACCGAACTTCACAGGAAAATAAGACATGGCTTACGAAACGATTGAATTCGAGATTACTGACGGGGTTGCAGTGCTGACCCTGAATCGTCCTGACCGGATGAACAGTTTCAACACCCAAATGCATGCTGAAGTTCGTGATGCGCTCAAGCAGACCAAAAAGAGCGATGAAGTACGCTGCCTGCTGATCACCGGTAACGGCCGTGGTTTCTGTGCCGGTCAGGACCTGAGCGACCGTAATGTGGACCCGAACGCCGAGATGCCGAACCTTGGCGAGTCGATCGAAAAGAACTACAACCCGCTGATCCGCACCCTTCAGGGTCTGGAAATGCCCGTCATCTGTGCCGTCAACGGTGTTGCCGCCGGTGCCGGTGCCAATATCGCCTTTGCCTGTGACATCGTACTGGCCGCCCGCTCCGCCTCCTTTATTCAGGCGTTCTGCAAGATCGGTCTGGTACCAGACTCCGGTGGCACCTGGACCTTGCCGCGTCTGGTCGGTCACGCGCGTGCCATGGCATTGTCCATGCTCGGCGACAAGATCAGCGCAGAACAGGCCGCCAACTGGGGCATGATCTGGCAGTGCGTTGATGATGAATCCCTGAAGGATGAAGCCCTGACACTGGCCAAACGCCTGGCGACCCAGCCGACAAAAGGCCTGGCATTGATCAAACGCGCCATCCAGTCCAGCTGGGACAACAGCTTCGACGAGCAGCTGGACCTGGAGCGTGACCTGCAGACCCTCGCCGGCCGCACTGAAGATTATCGTGAAGGTGTGGCTGCCTTCATGGAAAAACGTCAGCCCACCTTCAAAGGCCAATGATCATGAGCATGTTTACCACTGAATCCGTTATCGGCGTTATCGGCGCCGGAACCATGGGAGCAGGCATCGCTCAAGTAGCCGCCAAGGCGGGCCATCCGGTGCTGCTGTTTGATGCCGCCGAGGGTGCGGCTGCACGCGGTCGCGAAAGTGTTGAAAAAGGCCTGCAGAAACTGGTCGCACGCGGCAAGATGACGGCTGAAGAGGTGGCTGCACTGGTCGGGCGTATCCAGGTGATCTCGTCTCTGGAAGAGATGGCGCCGGCTGCCCTGGTGCTCGAGGCCATCGTTGAACGTCTCGACGTGAAACAGAGTGTTTTCGGCCAGCTGGAAGAGATCTGTTCCGAGCAGACGGTTCTGGCCACCAACACCTCCTCCATCTCCGTGACCGCCATCGGCAGCACACTGAAGCGTCCGCAGAACCTGGTGGGGATGCACTTTTTCAACCCGGCTCCGATCATGAAGCTGGTAGAGGTGATCAGCGGCCTGGATACCAAGCCGGAAATCGCTGATGCGATCTTCGACCTGTCCGCCAGCTGGGGCAAGAAACCGGTTCACGCCAAGTCTACCCCGGGCTTCATCGTTAACCGTGTCGCGCGCCCCTTCTACGCCGAAGGTTTCCGTATCTGCCAGGAAGGTGGTGCCGACAACGCGACGATTGATGCGGTGGTTCGTGAAGCCGGTGGCTTCCGCATGGGGCCGTTCGAACTGACCGACCTGATTGGCCACGATGTCAACTATGCGGTGACCTCCTCCGTCTTCGCGGCGTACTACAACGATCAGCGCTTCCTGCCGTCCCTGATTCAGCTGGAACTGGTCAATGCCGGCCACTTCGGTCGCAAGACCGGCAAAGGCTTCTACGACTACAGCGAAGGTGCCGAGAAACCTCAGCCGCAGACCGCCGCACCGGCTGCCAAGCCTGCCAGCGTCACCATCGAGGGCGAGCTGGGTGTGGCAGAGCCGCTGGTGGCTCAGTTCGAGGCTGCCGGCATTGAGGTGATCCGTACTGAAGGTGACGGCCGCATCCAGGTGGGCGATGCCACCCTGATGCTGACCAACGGCCAATTTTCAACCGTACGCGCCACCGAGATCAGCAACCGTAATCTGATTCATTTCGATCTGGCGCTGGATTACGCTCAAGCAACCCGTATTGCACTGGCGCCGGCCGACAAGGCAGATGCAAAGGCAATCGAGCAGGCAACCGGACTGTTCCAGGCCGCCGGCAAGTCCGTCAGCATTATCGACGACATTCCGGGCATGATCGTCATGCGCACCCTGGCGATGCTGGCCAATGAAGGCTTTGATGCCGTCAATCAGCAGGTCTGTAACGAGGAGGCCGTTGATATCGCTATGCAGGGCGGCGTCAACTACCCCCGCGGCCCGATCAGCTGGGCCAATGCTGTCGGTCTGTCACGTATTCTGACGGTCCTGCGTCATCTGGGCGCCAGTTACGGTGAAGACCGTTACCGCCCGTCTCCCCTGCTGCTGCGCAAGGTTGCCGGAGGCCGTAAATCATGAAAGCCAGTGAAATGACACCCGAGCAGCTGGCAATTGCCTCCAGCGCCGCGATGCATGAAAACGACCATGCCGCCCAGGGGCTTGAGATCAGCATTGAAGAAACCCGCCCCGGCTATGCCCGCCTGAGCATGAAAGTGCGCAAGGACATGCTGAATGGGCACGGCATGTGCCACGGTGGTTTCATCTTTGCTCTGTCAGATACCGCCTTTGCCCACGCCTGCAACAGCTACAACAAGGTCACTGTTGCCAGTGGCTGCAGCATCGAATACGTGGCGCCGGGCTTCCTGGACGACATCCTGACAGCGGTGGCGCAGGAACGACAGCGCAAGGGCCGTACAGGCGTCTATGACATCACCGTTTATAACCAGAACAATGAAGAGCTGGCCTTCTTCCGTGGCAAGTCCTACCAGATCAAGGGGACAGTGCTGCCGGAAGACGAGACCGCCATCTGAGGAGAAACCCAATGAAAGATGCCTTTATCTGTGATGCGATCCGCACTCCGATCGGTCGCTACGCCGGCACTCTGGCCAGCGTGCGAGCGGACGACCTTGGCGCTGTCCCGATGAAAGCGCTGATGGAGCGCAATCCTGATGTTGACTGGAATCAGGTTGATGACGTGATCTACGGTTGTGCCAACCAGGCCGGTGAAGACAACCGCAACGTGGCGCGCATGTCCTCGCTGCTGGCCGGACTGCCAACCTGCGTGCCGGGCACGACCGTCAACCGTTTGTGCGGTTCCGGTATGGATGCGGTAGGCCTAGCGGCGCGTTCGATCAAGTCCGGTGATACCGAGCTGATGATTGCGGGCGGTGTCGAGTCCATGTCGCGTGCACCTTTCGTGATGGGCAAGGCGGAATCCGCGTTCTCTCGCAACCCCAACGGCCTGTTCGACACCACCATTGGCTGGCGCTTTATCAACCCGCTGATGAAGTCACAGTATGGTGTCGAAACCATGCCGGAAACGGCTGAGAACGTGGCTGAAGATTTCAATATCAGCCGTGAAGACCAGGATGCTTTCGCCGTCCGCAGTCAGCAGCGCACCGCTGCAGCTCAGCAGAACGGCAAACTGGCTGAAGAGATCGTGCCGGTCACCATACCACAACGCAAGGCTGATCCGATCGTCTTCGATACCGATGAGCACCCCCGTGCCAGCACGACGCTGGAAGGCCTGGCCAAGCTGAAAGCGCCTTTCCGTGAAGGAGGCTCCGTCACGGCGGGCAACGCTTCAGGCGTTAACGACGGCGCCTGCGCCCTGCTGATCGCTTCTGCCGAGGCCGCCAAGGCACATGGCCTGACACCCAAAGCGCGTATCGTTGCCATGGCAACCGCAGGTGTGGAGCCCCGCATCATGGGCTTCGGTCCGGCACCCGCTGCACGCAAGGTCCTCGCCAAGGCGGGCCTGACCATCGACGACATGGACGTAATTGAACTGAATGAAGCCTTTGCCGCTCAGGCGCTGGCGGTTACCCGTGACCTGGGTCTGTCCGACGACGCTGCCCACGTAAACCCCAATGGCGGCGCCATCTCCCTGGGACATCCGCTGGGCATGAGCGGGGCTCGCCTGATCACCACCGCCATGTATGAACTGCACCGCACCGGTGGTCGCTATGCACTGTGCATGATGTGCATCGGAGTAGGCCAGGGTATCGCTACGATTATTGAACGCGTCTGACCCCCAACCAGGCGCCGGAATCTACATAATTTATAATTAATACAGACAACGGGATAAGAATAAGCATGACTAATCAACAGCCTCTGTTACGTGGATCCCTGGAAGAAATCGAAACCGCCAGCATCGATGAACTGCGTGCGCTGCAGCTGCGCCGCTTGCGCTGGAGCCTTGCGCACAGCTACAACAACGTTCCCCACTTCAAGAAAAAATGTGACGAGAAAGGGGTTCACCCCTTCGAACTGAAAACACTTGAAGACTTGAAGCATTTTCCGTTCACCACCAAACAGGACCTGCGCGACACCTATCCGTATGGCATGTTTGCAATCCCCATGGATGAAGTGGTGCGTATCCACGCATCATCCGGCACTACCGGCAAGCCCACGGTTGTAGGCTACTCCCAGAACGATATCGACACCTGGGCGAACGTGGTTGCACGTTCCATTCGTGCCGCAGGTGGTCATCGTGGAGACAAGGTCCATGTCGCCTACGGTTACGGCCTGTTCACGGGCGGTTTGGGTGCGCACTACGGTGCCGAGCGTCTGGGTTGCACCGTCATTCCCATGTCTGGCGGCCAGACCGAGAAGCAGGTTCAGCTGATTCAGGATTTCGAACCGGATCTGATCATGGTGACACCGTCCTACTTCCTGAACATTCTGGATGAGATGGAGCGCCAGGGCGTTGATCCGCGTGAACTGCCGTTGCGCACCGGCATTTTCGGTGCCGAGCCCTGGACCGACGAGATGCGCAAGAACATCGAGCAGCGGGCCGGCATCAATGCCGTTGACATCTACGGGCTGTCGGAAGTCATGGGGCCGGGTGTTGCGATGGAATGTATCGAAACCAAAGACGGTCCCACCATTTGGGAAGATCACTTCTACCCGGAAATCATCGATCCGAACACCGGCGAAGTACTGCCGGACGGCGAATACGGTGAACTGGTGTTCACTTCACTGACCAAGGAAGCACTGCCGATCATCCGTTACCGTACGCGTGATCTGACCCGTTTGCTGCCGGGCACTGCTCGTCCGATGCGCCGCATCGACAAAATCACCGGTCGTTCCGATGACATGCTGATCATCCGTGGCGTGAATGTCTTCCCGACGCAGATCGAAGAGCAGATCCTTAAAGTCGCAGCACTGGCGCCGCACTACGAAATCATCGTGACCAAAAACGGCAACCTGGACATGGTTGAAGTGAAGGTTGAGCTGGCACCCGAAGCGACCGGTACCGATGAAACGGCGGTTATCAAGGAGCTTCAGCACCACATCAAGTCCTATATCGGTATCAGCACCCGGATCAATATAGTGGCAGCAGGCAGCATTCCTCGCTCTGAAGGCAAGGCCAAACGCGTTTTCGATCAGCGCAAAGGCTGATTAATCCGCGTATTAAGCTGCATATGAAAAGGCCGGTTCATCAGAACCGGCCTTTTACGTTGTCATGCCTGAATTCAGGCATGACTGACTTCGATGATTCTCACATGGCTGTGCTTGCCGTCCGGCAGCTTCCAGTCGATGGTCTGCCCTACCTCAAGCCCCAGTAATGCTGAGCCGATAGGTGCAACAATTGAAATCGCATTTTCCTTGCCACTCATCTGGTGGGGATAGTAAAGCGTGCGGTGGAATTGCTGGCCACTCTCTTCAACTTCGAAGGTTACGGTAGAATTCATGCGTACGACACTTTCCGGCAGCTCACTCAAAGGAACCACATCAGCACGGTCCAGCTCGGAGCGCAGCCCATCCAGTGCGGGGTTATCGCGATATTCCTTGCGTTCCAGCATGGCTTCGAGTTGATCGATATCCTGTTCAGATACCTTGATACCGGGAATTTCAGCCATTTTTTACTCCATTGATATACAAAGTTGCACCCGTTCTTGAGTGCAACGGAAAAATTTATGTAGTGAAGGTACCCGTAAGCCTGCACCGATCTGATGCAGGCAGGATCAGATTCAGCGGCGGGCAAACGGGCCTGATACACTGCAGGCCTGGTACGTTTTCGATCTGAACGGGTTATGCATGGTGGCTCTAAACATGAAAAGGCGCCATGAAAGCGCCTTCGTAATTTTTCAGGAATTTATCCGCTATTGATAGCTGTTTCAGCGAAGAAACGCAAGTATGTCGGGATCTTTTTACATCTTCATTGCTGCAGGCAGGGGTTATTATATTTCCTCGCGTTATCTTGTATTATTTAAATATGAATCCAAATAGAGACACTATCAATGCAATTGAGCCGCTTTACCGACTACTCTCTTCGGGTTCTCTTCTATGTGACAACGCATCCGGACCGGCTTTCAACATTGAGCGAGATCGCTCTGTTTTATGACATCTCTCTGGAGCACCTGCGCAAGGTGGTACATGCCCTGGGGAAAAGCGGCCATCTGGACACATATCGCGGCAAGAAAGGCGGCATCCGCCTCGCCCTGACACCTGGAGAGATCAACCTGGGGACATTGATTGCGCAAACGGAAGGCGCTGCACCGCTGCTGGACTGCGAACACCCGCCTTGCCGACTGGCCAACCATTGCTCGCTACAATCGGTGCTGGCGGAAGCTCAACAGGCCTTTTTCGATTGTCTGTCGCAATACACCCTGGCCGACCTGCTGACCAACCCCGCGATGCGCGCTCAGCTGATCGATGTAGAGGAAGGCTGACCAGCTCTTGCCACACAGGTTCCAACACTGCCGGCAAGTTGCTAACCTTGTCGCTTTTGGCGAGTGTAAACCATGTTCAAGGATCGACACCCGGCGCTGGTCGCCGCTTTCTGGATGACCGGTGCCCTGTTTTCATTCATGGCAATGGCCGTATCCGGTCGGGAGCTGTCCCAGGAGCTGAGCACATTTCAGATTCTTTTCTTTCGCAGCCTGATCGGCGTGCTCTTGATCGCCGCACTGGTAGCCAGAAGCCGTCACGGCTGGTCACAGCTGAAGACACAGCGTGCCGGTGGCCACCTGATGCGCAATATTGCACACTTTGGTGGTCAATACGGCTGGTTCTACGGGCTGGCGTTCATTTCGCTGGCGGAAGTGATCGCCATCGAGTTCACTACCCCGGTCTGGACCGCCCTGCTCGCCTGGATGCTGCTGGGCGAACGGCTAACCCTGCCACGACTGACGGCGCTTATCTTTGGTATTTCCGGGCTGCTGCTGATTCTGCGTCCCGGCATGGGCTCCATGCAGCCTGCAGCCCTGGCGGTTCTGGCCGGAGCCGTCGGATACGCCATCTCCTATATCCAGACCAAATCGCTGTCGTCTACGGAAACGCCCCTGTGCATTCTGTTCTACATGACAATGATGCAGCTTCCATTTGGGCTGGTGCCCTCCCTGCTGGACTGGAAAACACCGGAGCTACATAGCCTCCCCTGGATTCTGCTGGTGGCCGTCACGGCGATGAGCGCCCACTACTGCATGGCGCGGGCGTTCAAACTGGCGGATGCAACGGTCGTTGTCCCGATGGACTTCATGCGCCTGCCGCTGATCGCAGTCGTCGGCTACCTGTTCTATGACGAGGTGATCGACCTGCCTGTTGCCCTGGGTGCAGGGTTGATGCTGGCCGGCAACCTGATCAATATCCGCGCCGAACAACGCAAGGCCCCGTTGCGAACCAAAGCGATCAGAGCACCTCAGTCACCAGAATAACCTCACAGGCCCCGTTGCCGGTATCCTCCCGGCTCAGTGAGCTGCGCCAGCGCCAGCCGTCATCACTTCTGGCCTCAACCAGAAAACCGCGCAGGCGCAGCTGATCCTCTTCATCGACCTGTTCAAGGCGCTTGCGGACCTGATCATTGGCGGGAATCAGGTGCATGTTGGCGCTGCTGGTCTCGACCAGTCGCTTGGGGATGGGCAACCGCTGCGTACGCCAGTAGTACCAGCGTCCCGACTGGCGAATCTCGAATTGTTCAGCGATCTCCGGCCGTGCCATTTCGCCCCAGCCCAGGGCAAAGTCCCAGGGCGACAGCTCGGCTTCACGTCCCAGTCGGTAGTTTTCCCGACCGAGCACGCGGGCGTCGATGGAAAACTCGGCCAGCAGGGTTAACTGGTACTCATCGAGCCTAATCCTGGGAGCCGGTGACAGGTTATTCTGTACCGGCTGATTGCGATCGACAGGGACACTCACGACCGGCGTTTCGACAGGAACGCTCGAACCGGAAAAGGGGTCGGTCAGCCAGAACCCGATCAGCAACGCTGCAATTAATACCAGGTGAAAAGGTCTGATCAAGGCTGTTCCTGCCGGATCACATCAATGCAGATGAACACTGACATAGTGCTGGATGGTATGCAGTGCGGCTTCATCCGTAGAGATGATATGCAGACCCAAACCGATATTATCGTGCGCATTACGGCGTTTATAGATAATTCTGCAGTGACAATGCAGAGCGCTGGTTTCGAGACCAAAATGCAGCCAAACCTCAGTAGCGCCAAGTCCCTCGGGGGGCTGAAGCTCAGCGAGATCATCACCCCCTTCAACATGGAAGCCACTCTGGCTCAGGTTAATGAGCCGGACATCCAGCATACGGCCATCGGCGGTTTCCAGCTCGGCGTCCACGTTACAGGGAATACGGGGATAGATTCTTCTTTCTTGAAACATTTATTGAACTCATTGATACAGCAGTCGCCTTAATCATATGCAGGGTTGATCGGCGCAGCAATGTTCGAAGTCATGTTCTGCATGATCAATCCCCTACACTGAGCAGGTGCACTTACTACTTAAGTGCCGGTTTTTTCCCGCCAACGTCGAATTCAGTCTAAAACCGCTCCAAGGTGTAATAGCAGAATCGGAGAAACGATTATGCATTCGATTTTGCACAGACTGGCCGTTTTGGCGTTAACCTGGCCCCTTGTCGGGCAGGTTGTGGCCGATGCCACCACGGAATCCCCGGATGTCGATCTCATGTTCTCGTGGGATGGCTACAGAGTGGCTCGCTATCGCAGCCCGACGCCCGAACAGGCAGAGGGTGGGCAACGCATCGACACCGCTTCTTTACAGCGGCTGCTCCAACAGCAACCCGGCACGGCTCTGGTCGATGTACAGCCGGTGCGCTGGCAGGGCGGGATCTTTCTGCAGAGCAAACCCCGTTTCAACTTGCCGGGCAGTCTGTGGTTGCCCAACGTCGGGCTTGGCGAGCTGCCCCCCGACTGGGCAGACTATTTTCGCCAGGGGTTGCGTCAGGCCAGTTCCGGGGAGCTGGCGCACCCGATGGTTTTCTATTGCACAGCCGATTGCTGGATGTCCTGGAACGCGGTCAAGCGCGCTTCCGAATGGGGCTACAGTCGGGTGTACTGGTATGCAGAGGGCACCGATGGCTGGCACGAGGCCGACCTGCCACTGGAAAAGGCTTCGCCGCTCCCCTTCCCGCTTGCAGTTCAATCTGAATAATGAGACAAGACAATTGACACGGATGGTCCATGAGTGCCTGAATAATAACGATAAACGGGGAACATAACGTGTATAAAATTCTCATCGCCGATGACCATCCGCTGTTTCGCGAAGCGATCACCAACGTGATTGAAAGCGGATTTCCTGATACCGAGACCATCGAAACCGAAGACCTGGAAACAGCCCTTGCACTGGCCCAGGAACATGACGATCTGGACCTGGTCCTGCTGGACCTGAACATGCCAGGTATGAACGGTCTCAACGGCCTGATCTCTCTGCGTAACGAAGCTCCGACCATTCCGGTAGTGATCGTTTCAGCGGAAGATGACAAGCAGATCGTACTTCAGGCGATCACCTGCGGTGCCGTGGGCTTTATCTCCAAATCCTCACCAAGGGCTCAAATGACCGAAGCCCTGCAGCAGATTCTGGATGGCAACGTATACCTGCCCTCAGACATTATCCGCCAGAGCGACCAGGACAGCGGTCGTCGTAACCGTCGCGCCAGCGAGCATCCGCAAATTGCGCCCGAACTTCTCTCCTCCCTGACGCGACGTCAACTGCTGGTGCTGGAGCGGATGTCCAAGGGGGAATCGAACAAGCAGATCGCGTATAACCTGCATATTGCCGAAACCACGGTGAAAGCCCATGTATCCGCCATCCTGCGCAAACTGGGCGTGCATAACCGTGTACAGGCAATTCTCTCCGCCAGCGATATCGACTTCGCGCAATACCTGCGTCGCTGAATTTCCATTCTGCCCGGGCCGGTCAGTTCCGGCCCTGCAGCAGATGCGCCAGCGTCGCTTTCAACTTCAACGGCCGAATCGGTTTGTTCATCAGCAGATAGCCCTGCGCCTTGACCTCCTGCTTCAGCTCATTACTGTAATTGGCCGTGATCATCAGCACCGGTGGCGTGTCCGTACGCTGCTGCAGAATGTCCCGCACCAGCGCGATGCCGGTGGCGCCATTATCAAGATGATAGTCTGCGATCAGCAGATCCAGTGATGCGCTGCCGATCGATAACTGCCGTTGCAGATCCTCCAGGCCCAGTGCCGTCACCACATCACAGCCCCAACCGCCCAGCAGCGTTGCCATGCCGGCGCAGATGGCGGCATCGTTGTCGACCATCCAGATACGCGCCCCCTGCAGCTGATTGTCGATGCCCGGTTCCCTGAACTGGGGGGTAAAAGACTGGGGATTGAGACGCCCGATGGGCAGCTCAACCGAGAAAACGGAGCCGATACCTTCCCGGGAACGGACCCTGACCGGATGCTCGAGCATATGGCTGATCTTGTCGACGATCGCCAGTCCCAGGCCAAGCCCCTTGTCCTGCTGATGGTTGGCGTTGGGAATTCGGCGAAACTCCTGGAAGATTTCGGTCAGTTTGTCGGCCGGAATGCCGGACCCGGTGTCCCAGACTTCAATCAGTAACCTGTCACCACGGCGTCGACAACCGAGCAAAATCTCTCCTCCTGAGGGGGTATAACGCAGGGCATTAGTCAGGAAGTTGCGCAGAATGCGCGCCAGCAGCGTGGCATCACTGACCACGACCGCATCGCTGCCACGAAAGCGGAACCTGAGCCCCTCAGACGCCGCTACCTGGTTATATTCAGCCGCCAGAGTATCGAGCAGCTCGTTAAGCCGGAAGGCGCTGATATCCGGCTTGATCACGCCGGCATCCAGTTTGGAGATATCGACCAGCGTACCCAGCAGGGTTTCCACATCCTGTAATGAATTACTGACTGAGCAGACCAGTGAGCTAATCGCCCCTGGCATCGCCTGCTCCAGCAAGGCCCCGGTAAACAGGCGGGCCGCGTTCAGTGGCTGTAGAAGATCATGGCTGACCGCCGCCAGGAACTTGGTTTTGGACAGGTTAGCCTGTTCGGCATCCTGCTTGGCCTCCAGCAGACGCACCTCGATCTCACGACGTTCATCGATCTCCTGCCGCAGCTGCTGATTCACTTCGGTCAGTTCGGAGGTGCGCTCACGCACGCGTTGCTCCAGGTTCTGATAGGCCTGCTGCAGTGCCATGGCGGTACGCTTGCGCTCGGTGATATCACGGATCAGCACGAAGAAACCGACGGTTCGTCCTTCCGCATCCAGGTTGGGTACATAGGACTTGAGCATGTGGCGAGTTTCCCCCGCCGCGTTGTATTCGTCGATTTCGAAGGTGGTGTTCTCGCCGCCGAGTGCGCGCTGAATATAGGGCTCCAGGCGTCCGTGCAGCTGATCACCGTGAATCTGGCGGATGCTCTGGCCGATCAGAGTGCCTCTTGGCCAGCCATACCAGTCATCGTAAACCTGGTTGGTGAACTGAAAGCAGCCGTTTTCGCCCACATAGGCGATCAGCGCCGGCACATGATCGGTAATCAGGCGTAGCCAGTGTTCGTTCTCGCGCAGGGTCTCGGCATACCGATAGCGTTCAGTGATATCGGTGTAAGTATTGACGAAGCCCCCCAAGGGCATGGGATGTGTACGGATCTCCAGCACACGCCCATCTGACAGGCGTTGCTCCAGCTCCTGCAGTCGT
The DNA here is from genome assembly GCA_963676805.2 of uncultured Marinobacterium sp. Taxonomy (GTDB): domain Bacteria; phylum Pseudomonadota; class Gammaproteobacteria; order Pseudomonadales; family Balneatricaceae; genus Marinobacterium. The sequence continues at coordinate 1,055,372 of CAXXYA010000002.1, forward strand.
TGCCCGGCGCTGTCACGCACATCCGGCGTCAGAAGTTCAACCTCCGACTGTTGCAACAACGGGTCAAAGGGGAGCCCCTCGGCGGCCTGCACATGGGTCAATTCCACGAAGCGATCATTCCAGACCTCAAGGCAGCCGTCCGCGTTGACCAGCGCCACCCCCTGAGACAGATTGTCGACCGTACTTTGCAGCAGGCGGCTTTTCTGCGCCAACGCCTGTTCACGCTGGGCCGCTTCGCTGGCCTTAAGATCGGTGATATCGGTATACAGAATAACCAGGCCGCCCTCACCCGTATGGCGCTCGCTGACCTGCACCCAGCGCCCATTGGCCAGCCGGTAGACGGTCGCTTCATCACCTTGACCAACATGCTCCTCTAGGATAACCCCCCGCTCGATCGCCAGACGGCTGACATCCTGTATGGTGGTGCCGCGTTCGATCTCTGTGCCCGTACCTTCCCAGTACTCACGGAAACGACTGTTGAACAACAGGATGCGGCGCTGCTCGTCGAAGAGCACGAAGGCATCCGAAATACTCTCGATGGCGTCAATCAGACGCTGGTGAGCGGTAGCGGCCTCCTGGTTGGCCTGTTTGAGGGCGAAGTTGCTGCGTTTGAGCTCCGCCAGGGCGGTATTCAGTGCTTCGGTGCGTTCACGCACCTGCTCGGCAAGCACCACCGAGTGTTCGAAGGCGGCATAGGGGGCCGTGCGCACCGTACTGCTCGATTCCACGCGCTCAATCAGCGCATTTTTCATCCGGGTCAGCTTGTCATTTTCCTGCTCAAGCTGAGCGATCCGTGCCAGTAACTGCTCGCGGGTAGCCTCAGAACTCATTGACTGTCCTGCCGATCACGACCCCGGTAAAGGTCTGGTTGAGGTGCATGCCATCAAACTGCTCGCCATAGGTATTGAAGCCGATCACATTGTGTGCCACCAGGAACTCCGAGGTTTCTTCCGTACGCCCGGTATATTCCGCTTCCAGCCGCCGCAGGAAACAGTCACAGCCGATGGTGATCAGCGGCTTGCCCAGCGTCTGCTCGATCATCTCGAATCGTCGAGCCAGGTTCGGCAGCATGGCGTCCGGTTGCATCGCGGTCAGCACGATGCCGTTCTCGACGGCACAGTAGAATGTCAGGCTCATGTCCGGATTGACCTTCTGGATCGAGCGCACGTAGTACTCCTGGCCGATACGCACGGCCAACGGATTAAGTGCGAATACGCGGTAGTTCAATTCATCAGAATTCAGGCCCAGCTGGCGGGCATATTCGATAGCGGCCGGTTCGGCATTCAATTCGTAGACGGTGCGCGTTGTCGGGTCCGCCTGGGTAACGATCAGTTTCTGCTCCAGACTGCGCATATGGTGGGTGGTGAACACTTCGAAATCGAGCGGTGTATTGACCATGATGACCACGGCTGCTCGGGTGCGGAACTGGCCGTCGTAGTAGACATGAGTCCCGGTCAGATGGATATCATCCCCGGCGGAGCCGCCGAAATGGGGAATGCTGCCCAGTACCGAGTCCAGCGTCAGCAGCACCAGCTCCTCTTGGCTTGATAAGCCGTCAAGCAGCGTCAGGGCAAAGGTATGCCCCTTGATCGGTGCGACGCGTCGGTCTCGGCAGCCCGCCACCAGTGTATCGATGAGCGTCTGCGCTTCGGTCAGCGTAAAGCGGTCCAGTTCCTCGACCAGCCCTACTTCAATGGCAAAGAGGTTGCGATCAAATCCGATCGCCGTCACCGTGCCCTGGTCGTAGCCACGGGGGGTCAACTCTCCCGCGGTTGTGCAACCTGCGACCCTTACATCCGAGAAGGCGGTCGTCAGACCGGTCGACAAGGCCTTGAGGTCATACTCGGCCGAGCAGAAAAACAGCACAAACCCCAGTTCGGGATTGTGGAGTTCAGCTGCCAGTTCAGCGGCAGCACGATAAGGATCGCGTGCGGATGACATGGCGGAACGGATTGGCTCTTTGAACAGGGGCGCGTTCATTGCTTGGCTCTCGCGCTGAAAAACATGGCAACTTGAATTGTAATCCGCTCCAAAGAGTCGGGTAATTCTACTTGAGTACCTTGTTTCACACCTAAAAAAATCATCATCCCTTTGATATACAAGAGAAAATATTCCACACATGGATTCCACTTGTACATCACTTCGCAAAACTACTACCAAAGCAGTAGGCATAAAAAAACCGCACAACCGGTGAAGGGGTCCAGGTGTGCGGTTCAGGTGTCACAATAACGCGGTTTACCAGGTCAGAACGGCCCCCAGGGCGACCGTATCGTTTTCTTCCGCTTCGACTCCGGCGACAGTCACTTCCGTCCGATCATACTCTGCCACCAGTTTCAGGTTACTGTTGACCGTGTAAAACCAGGCCACGGCGGTATTCTCGTAGTTGAAGTCAACGCTGTTATCACCTTCGTTTTCACCGTAGGACAGCGCGACACGGTTCGGGCCAAAGGTGTACGAGCCCTGCAGCAGATAGCCTTCCAACTCCACATCCTCGGCAACAACCAGGTTATCGATGGAAGCAATACTGCCGATTCCCTCACTCTGAAATCCGGAAGCGGTCAATGACAGGTCACCAATCTTCACATTGGCACCATAGGAAACGCCGGTGGAATCAATGCTGTTCACATCCGCACCGTCCGGATCGTCAGAACTCTGATAGAGACCGCCAACCCAGGCCTTGAAGGACCCCTTATTGAAGTCGGTTCCGTAGGTCAGTTCACCTTCGAAACGGGGCGCATCCTCCGATGAATCCACATCGGCCTTGCTCGGATCAAGAATACCGACGGCCAGCTGGAAGCCGTTTTTGGTCGGGGTGCGGTATGTGATCTGCGCTTTCGGGAACGGATAGGTATAGCCACTGCCGATGTTACCGAAAGAGACGTTACCGCCATCGATCAGCCCCAGGGCATCGGATGTCTGGCCGTAACCCAGCAGCAGCTCGTCCGACATGATATTGGTGCGGTTGAACAGGCCGAAGTCCTTACCGATCAAGACCTGACCCCAGTCTGCATCGACAGTGCCGTAAAACTGACGCACGTCGATACCGGTATCGGTACCCAGGGATTCACCGCGTCCCTGAGCGTTGGCGCGTACCACGTCAGAATCGTTGATACTGACCCAGAAAGAGGAACGGGCGCCCAGCTTGAGGTCTCCGCTTTCCTTGCCGAAATTGAAGCCGATCCAGTTGGGCAGAAAGCCCATCTTGACTCGAGACTGTTCGCGGCCATCGGTGTCGCTCTGAACATAGAACGCATTGATCAGACCATCGGTGCTGAAGGTCGTCCCTTCCTTGTCGTACAGTGTAATACCGGCCTGCGCCTGTGTAGCCATACCCAGTGCGATCATTGCCGGCAGGAGTTTGGTGGTCATTTTCTTATTGTTCATGGTCTTCCCCAGATTCAAACTTCAGTCATGACATCGTGATTACGATGACTTGATGATCGCGTCTGGCGGGGTAATGACCCATGCTTCACAGGGAGCATTCAGTTGCCACCTTGGCCGCTCAACGGAGGCAGTAATGCCGGTATTCATGCCCCAGTCGTACGACCCTGTTCCCAGGTAGCAGAAGCAGGTGCAACATTAGAAACTATTTATAACCATCTGTTTCAATTAGACAAAATAGTCGATTCAAGTTCAACGCAAAAAGCCCCGCCGGTTACCCGGCAGGGCTTGTCAAAACTGAGGATCAGTTCGAAATCAGCTATCTTTCGGCAGCTTGAACGTCCACACGGAACCACCCTGATTCAGGTGTTTCACGCGCTTGGCCACTTCGCCACCCCAGAGCGGAACAGCACCACCCCAGCCGGAGACGACAGACACGTACTGTTCACCATCCATCTCCCAGGTGATCGGTGAACCGACGATGCCGGAACCGGTCTGGAACTTGTACAGCATCTTGCCGGACTTGGCATCGAATGCCATCAAGTAGCCTTCCGGGTTACCGGTGAACACCAGGTTACCCTTGGTGGCCAACACGCCACCCCAGAGCGGTGCGTAGTTCTCGTAGCGCCAGACTTCCTTGCCGGATTTCGGGTCGATCGCACGCAAGACACCGATGTAATCGTCATTCGTCGGTCGGATGGTGAAACCAGCCCCCAGGTAGGCCGCGCCTTTCTTGTAGGATACGGGTTCGTTCCAGATATCCATGGCCCATTCATTGGACGGTACGTAGAACAGCCCGGTATCCTGGCTGAACGCCATCGGCATCCAGTTCTTGCCGCCCAGGAAGGATGGCGCGGATACGACCGACTCCCCTTTCTTGCCTTCTTTCGCATCGGCCGGGTTGCCCGGACGTCCACCGTCCTTGTAGATGGGGCGACCCTTGTCATCTAGACCTTCAGCCCAGGTGATCTTGTCGACGAACGGGAAACCGCGAATGAAGTCACCGTTTTCACGGTTCAGGACGTAGAAGAAGCCGTTACGGTCAGCGGTTGCCGCGGCCTTAACGGTTTTGCCACCTTCCTTGTAGTCGAAGGCGATCAGCTCGTTGACGCCGTCGAAATCCCAGCCGTCATGCGGCGTGGTCTGGAAGTGCCATACGATCTTGCCGGTATCCGGGTCGATTGCCAGGCGCGAGGAGGAGAACAGGTTGTCACCCGGACGCAGGTGTGAGTTCCAGGGTGCCGGGTTACCGGTACCGAAGAACATCAGGTCGGTTTCAGGATCGTAGGTACCGCCCAGCCAGGTCGCGGCACCACCGGTTTTCCAGAGGTCGCCCGGCCAGGTCTGACCCGGCTTGCCACCGGAGATACCGTTTTCGACTTTCTTGCCGTCTTTCCAGATGTAGCCCATGTGACCTTCAACGGTCGGACGTGTCCAGGCGATGTCACCGGTTACGGCATCGTAGGCTTCAACCTTGCCGACCACACCGAATTCGCCACCGGATACACCGGTAATGATCTTACCTTTGACAACCAGCGGTGCAGCTGTCAGAGAGTAGCCTTCCTTGTAGTCAGCCACTTTCTTCTTCCAGACCACCTTGCCGGTGTCTTTGTTCAGGGCGACCAGCTTGGCATCCAGAGTGCCGAAGATCACCAGGTCGCCATAGAGGGCGACACCACGGTTGATCACGTCACAACAGGGCATGATGCCGTCCGGCAGGCGCGCGTTGTATTCCCAAAGCTCTTCACCAGTCTTGACGTCAATGGCGTACACGCGAGAGTAGGAACCGGTGACATACATGACACCGTCCTTCACCATCGGCTGGGATTCCTGCCCGCGCTGTTTTTCGCCGCCGAAGGAGAACGACCAGACCGGACGCAATTCCTTGACGGTTTCAGCATTCAGTTTGTCCAGCGGGCTGTAGCGCTGAGCGCGCGGCCCCAGGCCGTTGGATACCACGTCTTCGGTGGTCATCTGGTCGGCAAGGATATCCTTGTCGGTGATGCCCGCCTGCGCTACTCCAGCACAGGACATGGCAGCAACCAGAGCGGTCAGGGCAAAGCCTTTGCTGCGGCCAATTTTCTTCATTGCTGTCCCCTTTCAGGATTTTTTGTTTTCAAGGAGAAGCCGGGAATTTTTCCCGACCCGTACAGGCATTTTTGAATCTGACCCCTGATCCAACAATTGAACCGGCGAAGCAGTTTTCTCCTCACTTGGTAGTAATACTCGCCGAAAAGCCCCGAGAAACGGGGCTTTAGATAGAGATTAAAGATCGAATACAGCCTCTTCATAACCTGGATAGAGGTGGATGACAGTACGTTCGAACTCGGCGCGCCGCAGGCTAATACCGTTGAACCGCTCGGGGATGGGTTGAGCCATAACTTCGGTCATGCTCATTCCCCGCTCAGCGGACAACCTCAGGATCTCATCCAGCCACTGCAGATAGTCCTGCATCTGATCCAGCGCCCGATGATCCGAGACCCTGGGCCCATGACCAGGCAGCATCACCTTGAACGGAATACCTCTCAGTTGCTCCAGTTCTGCCTGCCACTGCTTCAAACCCGGCGTATGCGGTGTGGTCAGGGCTCGCTGGTAAAACACCATATCGAACGGAAAGAGCACAGCCGTGGTGCGATCATAAAGCACCAGGTCCGAACCACTGTGTCCGGTCAGTTCAATCCATTCCAGCTGATGATCACCCAGCTGCATTATTCCGGGCTCAATGATCTGATCGGGCACGATCACCTCGGTGCCTCGCATCCAGTCGCCGACCAGGCGGTACATATTCTCGGCAAAGGCATCCCCCTGCTGGCGAATCTGCTGCTGTGTTTTGGCCAGGGAAGCGATCGGGGTTGATATGAAGGCCTGGTTGCCGAGGAAATGATCGGGATGCTGATGGGTATTGATCACCAGTTTGATCGGCTGGTCGGTGGTTTGACGAATCAACTCGCGCAGGGCCTCGCCGTAGCGCCGTGACACCCCGGTATCAAGCACGATGACCCCTTCGGTGGTGACGATAAAAGCCGTATTGACGATATTGCCACCGTTTTCGAAACTGAAATCCTCGGTTTTGCCCTCGACAAACCAGGTATCCCGGGCAACCTGTTCGGCTTTCAGGTCATACTCAAGGCGTGCAGCCGCTGCCGGCAGACTCAGCGCCAGTAGTACTAGTAGCGTCAGAAATCTCATACTGCCTCCTTACAGGGCCTGGCTGAATTCGTTACCGCCGTTATCGCGCATCCATAGTGTGTAACCGCCGCGGTCATCGTTCAGGTCAAAACTGAAGACAGGGTTTTCCGCCACCGGTGGCGACAGCTCCATGCGCACCACCGTTTTCCCTTCAGGTCCTTTCAACTCCACCTGCTGCAGATAGAACTCGGGTATCGCATCGACCAGTCCCGTGTCCATGGGATGAATGACGCGGAACTTGTAGCGGGCGCCATCGCCCTCTTCCGGGGCAAATCGTCGCGACTTCACTTCACCCAGATGGCTTTGCCAGTAAGGGTCGGCATTGCCCATGCTGGGCGTGGTACAGCCACCACCTGCCGCTTCCAGCTGGGCATAGCCGATATGCCAGTCGCCCCCTTTGGTTAGCACCGCGGCGCGTATCGCCGTACTTTGTTGAACCTTGATGCGCAGCGATACTCTTGGAGACGCCAGATCGTCGGGATAGTAGTTGAATATATGCTGGATCGGGTTGAGATCGGCCCAGACCACGATGCGGTCGATCTCCCCCTTGAATGCCCGTGCGTCGATGGTGATGGGAACCTGCGTCGGGTCTTCGGCAAATGGCGGGACTTCTACCCGAATATCGGGGTTGAAGCGGTAATCGGCGTCACCGATGAAGATCTTGCGGGTGTAGTCCCACATCACCGACTCAAGCGGGTCAGCAGGCTGCGCCGCTGGTGCAGCGGTACAGGCAAACAGGGCCAGAAGCCCTGTCAGCAGGCGATAAATCCCTGTCATCTTATCTACCTCGTTTTGTTTTTATTGTTCGGCAGTTGTTCAGTCGTTGGCTGTTGTCTCCGCCATTACCTGATAGAACTCGGGTTTGGTGTAACGCAGCCCGTAAGCTGAAAAAAGCTCGGCCATTTCGCCGTTGCGGATCATACGGTCCAACACTTCCTCGACGGCATAGCCCAGCTGTCGGTCGGACTGGCGAATGGCGATACCGATATCCCAGGTCTGTTTGCCCATGGTCGGGAAACCGTTTTCCGCCAGTCGGTACTCCGGGTTCTTCGCCTGATTCAACAACCAGTCGATCTCGGACTGCATCGCCATGACCGCCGCCACTTCGCCTTTCTTCAGCGCATCGAACGCCAACGCTGGAGTGGCGTAGTGATGCGTCATGTTGCGCATGCGCCCGCCCATGGCGGAGGTAAAGTAGAAGGCCGGCACGCTGTCGATCTCGACCCCGATCGGCTCATACTGGAACACTGCGACAGTTCGCACGGCGTCCAGGCGCTTGCTGTCATAGGCCACCTGCCAACGCTCCTGCTGGTAAGGCGCTTTCATCACCACCTGCTCATTGATCAGGTAACCCAACGAATCCTGCTTGTAGGCGTAGGCCTTGTCGTAGGGTACACGCAGCATCACATCGGCCAGGTGTTTCATAGCGAGCGGGTTGTCTTCGTCCTTGTCCAGGTAGTGTCCCTTCCAGACGTTATTGCGCAGATCATCTTCGAGATTTTCGTCAGGTGTGATCCAGTGCAACTGCAGATCCAGATCGAAGGCCTTGGCGACACGTTGCGCAATCTCCACATCCACGCCGGCCGGCTGGCCGTCCCGCATGAATGAATAAGGCGCAAAATCCTTGTAGACCCCAATCCGGATATAGCCTGACGCCATGACGTCATCGTATAGACGCGCAAAAGCCTGCTCGCATGCGAGCAGGCCTGCCAGAAGGGATATAAGCAGCGTGGCGAGCTTATTCCTCAACATATTTGGTCTCCAGCCAGCTTCGGATGGCCCAGAGGGCTTCCTGGCTCAGCGTATCCGCCATGCGAGGCATGTAAACGGCGCCATCGCGCACGGCACCATTGATAACGCGGTACTTGAACCATTCGTCGCCATCATAATCGGCCGTCAGATAGCGCAAATCGGGCGCAATACCGCCGGAAATACCATCCAGTCCGTGACAACGGGCACAGTTCTGGTTATAAGCAGAAGCACCGATCTCCACAGCGAGTCCGAAGTCGTCACTGTCGCGATAGGGGTTGGTATCGGCCCACTCTTCACCCAGCGAGGTCAGACCTTCGGTATCAACGGCGTGGGGGACCACATCACCGTGGGCCAGAACAGTGCCGGAAACTGCGGTTGCCATTGCGGCAGCGGCCATCAGGCCTGTGATTTTGTTCAGTTTGGACATGAAGGGTCACCATTTATTGTTATCGGCCAATCGGAACGCCGAGCGCAACCGCCCGACTTTGATGACTCAATGATGAACCAGGCGCTGTATGCCCAGAATGCCACCTTGGCACCCAAAACATGCTCCCTTGGTAGTAAATTCCGGCAGGCGTGAGACCAAGGTTTGACAAACCACAACCAAAGTCGTAAAACTTACGCATAACCTGTTGATTAACCGGGAATTACTCCCTTTATCCCGGGCATGTTTCACCCTGCTATACCGCTGATTCCCCACCCCCGCCGGGCGATTTGCCGTGGCTCTCCTGCTCCCTTGATTCGCACAATGCCCTTGCACACATCAGCTCCCGTTTCGAGCTGACGCCATTCACCAACAGGGTATCGAAATGATGAGAACAACAATAACAGCGCCCCGCCGCAAGCTACTGAGCCAACGGGTACAGGCTGTCATTCTGGGTGCCGTGATCGGCCTGGGCACGAGTACTGCACAGGCGGCAACCTCCGCCGTTACCTGGGACGATATTCAAAACGACCAGGCCACTCCCGAGAATGTGTTGGGCTACGGCATAGGCCCCAAGGCCCAGCGCTATAGCCCGATGACTCAACTGAACACCGAAAACGTCGAGATGCTGACCCCGGCATGGTCCTTCTCCTTTGGTGACGAGAAACAGCGCGGTCAGGAGTCCCAGGCACTGGTCCATGATGGTGTCATCTATATCACCGGCTCCTACTCTCGTGTTTTCGCCATCGATGCCAAAACCGGCAAGCGACTCTGGAGCTATACTGCACGCCTGCCGGACGATATTCGTCCCTGTTGTGACGTGGTCAACCGTGGCGCGGCCATCTTCGGTGACAAGATTTTCTTCGGCACCCTGGACGCCGCCATCGTGGCGCTGAACAAGGATACCGGCAAGGTGGTCTGGAAGAAGAAGTTTGGTGACCATTCGGCCGGCTATACCATGACCGGCGCTCCCACCCTGATCAAGGACCAGAAAACCGGCAAGGTGATGCTGATCCACGGCTCTTCCGGTGATGAATTCGGCGTGGTCGGCAAGCTGTTTGCGCGTGACCCCGATACCGGCAAGGAGATCTGGATGCGCCCGTTTGTCGAAGGTCACATGGGCCGCCTGAACGGCAAGGAAAGCACACCGACCGGCGATCCGCGCGCACCAAGCTGGCCGGACGACCCCAACAGCGAAACCGGCAAGGTCGAAGCCTGGAGCCACGGTGGCGGCGCGCCCTGGCAGAGCGCCAGCTTCGATGTTGAAAACAACCGTATCATCGTCGGTGCCGGCAACCCGGCGCCGTGGAACACCTGGGAGCGTACCTCTGAAGGCGGCAACCCCCAGGATTACGACAGCCTCTACACCTCGGGCCAGGTGGCCGTAGACCCGACTACCGGCGAAGTGGACTGGTTCTACCAGCACACTCCGAATGATGCCTGGGACTTCTCCGGTAACAACGAGCTGGTGCTGTTCGAATACGAGGATAACGGCAAGACCGTTAAGGCTACGGCGCACGCCGACCGCAACGGCTTTTTCTATGTCGTCGATCGTGAGGATGGTGGCTTCATCCGCGCCTTCCCGTTCGTCGACAACATCACCTGGGCCACGCATATCGATCCGAAGAGCGGCCGTCCGGTTGAGGTAGAAGGCCAGCGGCCGCCGGAACCCAAACCGGGCGAGAAGAAAGGTGAATCAATCGAAGTATCTCCGCCCTTCCTCGGCGGCAAAAACTGGAACCCGATGGCGTACAGCCAGGACACCGGCCTGTTCTACGTGCCGGGCAACCACTGGAAAGAGGATTACTGGACCGAGGAAGTCACCTACCAGAAAGGCGCCGCCTATCTGGGGCAGGGTTTCCGTATCCGCAAGATGTATGACGACCACGTCGGTATCCTGCGGGCGATGAACCCGATCACCGGCAAGATCGAATGGGAACACAAGGAAAAACTGCCGTTGTGGGCCGGTGTCCTGACCACCAAAGGCGGCCTGGTGTTCACCGGTACCGGTGACGGCTACCTGAAAGCCTTCGACGCCAAGTCCGGCAAGGAGCTGTGGAAGTTCCAGACCGGCTCCGGCATCGTCTCAAGCCCCGTCACCTGGGAAATGGATGGCGAGCAGTATGTCGGTATTGCCTCCGGCTACGGAGGTGCCGTGCCGCTGTGGGGAGGCGATATGGCCGACCTGACCAAACCGGTGCCCCAGGGCGGTTCCTTCTGGGCCTTCAAACTGCCGAAATGGGCCAGTGAAGTAGCCAGCAAGTAACGAACCTGCACTGTTCCCGGGCCTGCCTTATCGGCAGGTCCGTCTTCGGAGACCACATTATGACCAAAGCCTCCCTGCTGACAACCGGCGTGCTGACGTTGATTCTGTCTTCTGCAGCCGTCGCAAAGTGTGAACCGGGTGTTGAAGCCCAGTGTGCCGGTGCTGACCTGTCCGCACATGACCTGTCTGGCATGCAACTGGACCGTATCGATCTGAGCGGTGCCAACCTGCGCTATGCCGATCTTCGCCACAGCGACCTGCGCGGCGCCAACCTCAGTGGTGCCGATCTAAGCTACGCCCTGCTCAGTCGAGCCAACCTGGAACAAGCCAACCTCAAGGGCGCGACCCTGGATTATGCCAACATGGTCGCCGTGGCCGGCTGGGCCATGCATGCTCAAGGAGCATCCTTCAGGGAAACCCGCCTGGATGGCGCTGACCTTTCCTTCGCGCGTCTTAGCAACGCCCGCTTTGAGGACGCCGTGCTCTACGCCGCAAGCCTGGAGATGGTCTGGGCCACCCAGACCCGGTTCATCAATTGCAATCTGCGCAATGCCGACCTGCAGGAAGCCAAGCTGAATTACGCCAATCTGCAAGGCACCGACCTGCGCGGTGCCCGCATCCGCTTCGCGACTTTCCAGGGCACTTTCATGGAGCAGTGCCAGTCTTGTCCGACGGACTGGATGCTGCCCAAGCACCCGATTGAATGATACCCAGCGTGAGGTGTCATCAACTCGTTTCCAGTCATTCTGGCAGGTTTGCCTCTCGAACAGCAGTGGGGTCGAACTGTCATAGCCCGTCGTTAGACTTCAGGAATCGACTTCCCGAGTGTACGAATGGGGTCACACCATGAATCGTTCTACCCTGCTGGACAGCCTGCGCATTCTGGCCATTTCACTGGTACTGGTCGCCCACCTTGGGCAATTACTGGACCATGCCAGTGGTAGTTTCTTTGGCTGGAAGAACTTCTACTTCGTCAGTCTCGGCGGCGTGGGGGTGACGCTGTTTCTGATATTGTCCGGGGTACTGGCCGGCCTGAGCCAGGCTTCGGGGCAGCCCAGTTATCCGTCGTATTTGTTGAAGAAAGCGAGGAGGATTTATCCGGTCTATTGGCTGTCTCTACCGGTCGCCATGCTCGGGTACACCCTGGGAAATGGCCTGCTGCAGGGAGAGCTTCCCGATGTTTTCCCCAATGGTCCAGCAGTTGACCTGCTCGGCAGCCTTACCGGCTTTTATGCCTGGATGGGGTTATGGGGCGGTCCCTACAACCCGCCCAGCTGGTTCATCGGTCTGATCATGAGCCTGTATGCACTCTGCCCACTGATGTTGTGGAGCATGCAGCGCTGGCCGCACCAAACACTGGCAGTCCTGTTCTGCATCAGTTTCGGCGCACGCTACTACGTAGGCCAATGGGGCGTTCCCTTTGTTGCGCCATCGTTGCTGGAGCAGATGGAAGGCTGGCTCTACCGCCAGTACGGGTTCATGCCAGGCCGACCGGGCGACTGGTTTCCCCTCTGCCGTGTGTTCGAGTTTGGTCTGGGGATGTATCTTGCGCTGAAACTGCCTGCCACCCTCTGGCGCCGTTTCAACATCCCGGGGAGCAATCTGCTCCGACGGCTCAGTGACCTCTCCTTTCCCCTGTTCCTGATTCATTACCCCTTTCTGTTTCTGGTGCTGGAATTGACCGAGTCAGGGCTGCCTGTTTGGGGCGCGATTAGCGCTTATATTGGCCTGCTGCTGGTTGCAGCCAGCCTTGTCCACCGGCTTGAACAGCGCCTGCAACGCTTGAGAAGACCAGACATTTTGAGCAAGGCGGAATACCGCTATCGCTGATAGCATGACTGACCAAAAGTTATTTTTGTAAATCAATTGCCTGCCAAAACCGTAATTAGCTTGTGGTTTTAATAGGCCTATTTCTTCTTGGACTCAGCCATTGCACGGCAAACAAGGCCGCCGGTATAGGCTAAGCTGAATGGAAACACAAGCGGTGCGCTGACATGATTTCCAACTCCAGAAAGTGGATGCTTCGGCTCTGCGTTTTTGGGGTGATGATTGCAGGGATGCCCGCTGCATTCGCATGGACCCTACTCCCCATTGCGCAAGACCCTCTCGTCCGGATGCCCGGCACTCAGCCGGATCAGGGCATCAATCTTGAAAATCCCAATCGCTGCCTGAACTGTCATGCGGGATACAACCCGGCCGGTGAACCCGGCTTTCAGTGGGCTGGCTCGATGATGGCTCAGGCAGCCCGTGACCCCATTTTCTGGGCCAGCCTGACCGTTGCGGAACAGGATTCCATCTGGGCATTGGGAAACCCGAACGCGGGCGATATCTGTGTCCGTTGTCACCTTCCCGAAGGCTGGCTGGGCGGGCGTTCTGATCCGGCCAATGCCACGCTGATGCAACAGAGCGACTTTGATGGTGTGCACTGTGATGTCTGCCACCGCATGTGGGACCCTTTCTTCCAGGCGTCTCATGCCGGCACACGGGAGAGCAGCGACTGGGTCAACTACTGGGATGAGGCCGGCAATACCGGGCCCGGCAGCTTCACGCTGTCGCAGAATGAAGCGGACAAAACCCTGGCCGAAGACCACCTGCAGTCGCTCGCCATGGACCTGTTCAACAGCAATCCGCTGTTCGAAGCCGGGGCTCCGGCTTTACCGGGTTATACCGAGAACAGCTCCGGCCAGTATTTCATCAGCAGTAATGCGGAAAAGCGCGCCAGCTTTGCTGATGCCGACGCTCGGCACCAGATGCTGTACAGCCGCTATCACAAGTCCAAGTTCTTCTGTGGCGCCTGTCACGATGTTTCCAACCCTGCGCCGAGGTCTGTTACGTAATCACCGCATGGCACGATTGCGACGATGATGGCGTTATCGATATAGAGGGCGGTGAGGAAAGCGGCACCAGCAATGTGAGCTGCGCAACGCCGACGCGTAAATAAATCGGGTATGCGGATTAGATGGTTGATGGGGCACCCTCACCCCACCAACCTGATACCACTATCAGACGGTTGATAGATCAACCCCGTAGTTGTGCTCCTCAACGACGTCCGGCAGTCCGTAACCAATGGTTTTCTTGTAGAACGGGGAGACTTTAGCAGTCGGGGCCTGTTTCTTGTGCTTCGTGGTGTAGAGCATTCGTGCCCGCATCGCTTCGAAGGAGTAACCACGTCCTTCACGGTTCTTATCCTTGGCCAGTCGGTTGATGGACTCCGTGTAAGCATTTGTGACGGGCATGTCTGTCTCGAAGTAGGCCATTATCTCCTCGCGCCAGTTGGTCACTGCCCTGACCAGATCGTTCCAGACTTTCTTTTGTCCCTTCGGGATAGTTCCTATCCACTCGTCCAGTGCTGATTCAGCCTGAGATCGTGTGGTAGCGTCCCAAATTCCGTAGAAACGTTCCTTGTGTTCATATGCTGCTCGCAGCTGCGGGAACGCTCCTGTCCAAGTCTCCAGGATAAGCCTCTCTCGGTCTGAAACTTCGTGAGTTCGTTTTAGCAGGATTTTCCTGCCTCCCTTTGTAGTGGTCAACCATTCCCGGACAGTAAATTAAGTTTTTCCTCTGCCACAGCCGGTGGCTGTCCCTGGTTGTATTGGTGTGGCCGTTGCCAGTTGTATCGTTCCATCAAGTAGAAGCTGATATCCCGCTGGGCTTCACTGGCTGAAATATATCCTGTCGCTGGCATCCATTCGGACTTGTAACTGCGGAACAATCGTTCCATTGGCGAGTTGTCCCAGCAGTTACCCCTTCGGCTCATGCTCTGCTGAATTCGGTGGCGCCACAGGCGTTGCCGGAAGGTTCGGCTGGCATATTGGCTTCCCTGGTCCGAATGAAACATCAGTCCAGCAGGTTTGCCACGCTGCTCGTATGCCATTTCCAAGGCTTTAACGACCAGTGCGCTATCCGGGCGGTCCGAGAGCGTCCAGCCAACACTCGACGTGTAAACAGATCAAGCACAACAGCCAGGTAATACCAGCGGTTCTGCACCCAGATATAGGTGATATCGCCACACCACACTTGATTGGGGGCTTGCACCTCAAACTCCCGGTTAAGGCAGTTGGGAATATCTGGTCGCTCTACCGTAGCCTGTTTGTACTTGTGCGGTCCCGGCTGCTTGCAGGTCAGGTTCATCTCACGCATCAGACGCCGCACACGGAAACGGCCAATCTCATAGCCCTCACCCTGCATCTGAGTCATGATCGTACGGCTTCCAGCTGAGCTGCGGCTTTGTGTGAACAGTTCATTCACCTTGGCCCGTTGTTCAAGCCGCTCTACGTCAATTCGGGATCGGCTGCGGCGGTGCTCGTAGTAACTGGAACGGGCAATGCCGAACGCGCTACAGACCATGTCTACCGGCTCCTGCTCACTCAACTGGTCTATCAGCACGTACGTTCGAGTTCGTCCGACATCAAGAGAGCAGTGGCCTTTTTTAGTATCGCTTTCTCCCGCTCCAACCGATTAACTCTGGCTTCCAGCTCCTGGATCCTCTGTTGCTCTGGAGTGAGGGCCTTTGTAGCGGGCGTGACACCATCTCTTTCTGCGCGCAGCTGGTTGACCCAACGTCTCAATGCAGACTCTCCCACATCCACTGCACGGCTGGCTTCAGTCATGCTGTAACCCTGATCAACCACCAGACTGGCGGCTTCCACTTTGAACTCGGTTGAAAACGAACGACGCTGTCTTGCCATTGAACACCTCTTCTTCGGCGGTGACTTTACCACCTTAAATTGGTGTCCGGGATCATTAGACCACTACACATAGCCTCCTTACTTTGTCCAAATTTGCGAAGTGTCAGAGAGCCTGCCTTGGCTATTCTACAGAGCTAAGAACTGTAGCCGGAGCGGTTAACAACAATATAGCTAGCGTCCCCAGTGCTGTTGCCAAGCCTGCGATCAAAAAGATTTGTGAGAGACCGGCCTGCGCAAGAACATAGCTCCCAAGTACTGCACCAAGACCAATCGCACCATTGAAAATTGCCACATAGATTGCAGAGGCCGGCAACGCGTCAGCGCCGGCTTCCTTGAGAATCCAAGTTTGGAACCCAACCAGAACAGCGGCGATTGCACTACCCCAAAGGATCAACAATAGCGTCGTGCCCAGCAGCCCGAGCCCGCCTGCCAATACAGATAGCAGCCACAACGCCACTGACGCGAGACATAGCGCGGCCAGGAGAACAGATTTAAGCCTACGGTCTATCAAGCCGCCGGTCACAACATTAGCGGCTAGCCCGGCACCGCCAAAAGCAAAGAGCAGCGGTGCAATCGCAGATGACGATATGCCACTTTGCGCACCAAGGTAGGGCTCAATATAGGTGAAAGCCATGAAATGAGCGGTGATCGCCAGTACCGTAGCGGCAAATATGTGCAGGAATCGTGAGTTTGATAAAACCCGGACCATTGCGGCGATTCCAACGCCTTCGCGACCAGGTAGTTTCGGCAAGGTGATGAGACACACAGCCGCAACGGCAAAAGATAGGGCAGCAACAGTGGCAAAGGCAGCGCGCCAGCCCTCGGTTGTACCAATCAGGTTGGCCAGTGGCACACCCAATACGCTGGCAGCCGAGACGCCACCAAATATGATCGACGTGGCAAGGCCTACGCGGTTGGGCGGCACGAGCTGAGCTCCAACAGTACCGATCATTGCCCAGAAGGCACCGTGAGAGAGTGCACCGATTACTCGCGCGCCCATCAGTGCGGGAAAAGTTTCAGCCATAGCAGCTACCCCGCTGGACAACGCCAAAATCAACATCAAGATAACCAGAAGCGGGCGTCTCGGCACATGGGATAGCACGACAGCAGAAAACAGCGCCGCAGCCACAGCGATCCAAGCATAGAGGGTTACTATCAGCCCAGACAGTGACGTCGGCGTTCCAAGGTCGCTCCCGATCGCAGAGAGTAATCCTATCGGTGCAAGCTCAGTGGTAACAATGGTGAAACTCCCCACGCCAAGCGCCGTTACGGCGGCCCAATTGCGCCAGGTTGTATGTTGAGCAGACATGCTAGGCTCCTTTCGCTGTACTCGTAGGTTTGCAGGACTTGAAGGCGGCTTTTGCCGCCGTGATCGCGTTCATCGCCGCCGGAACACCCGCGTACACCGCCACTTGCAGGACGATCTCGACGATCTCATCGCGGGTGATTCCGGTGTTCAGCGCTGCACGCATGTGAAACTCAAGCTGACCGGGTGCCGTCCCCATTGCTGCAAGCATCGCCACAGTCAACATTTCGCGGGTCTTCAATGGCATACCTTCACGTGCAAGCACATCGGTGAAAGCGAAACCGAGGAGTATCCCGGCCGAATCGGGGTGAAAGTCATCGAGATTTTTCACAACACGCCCAGGCGCACCGGGCTCAAGCTGTTCAAGTAGCGCCAATGCCTGCGCGCGGCGATCGGAGGGGCTAACACTCATGCGTTAACCCCCTTCATGCCCTCAGCGGTATAGCGTTCGCCCAAAACCGGCAGCCGTGCAGTCGCCGATTCCAGTAGCTGCTGCTCCGCTGCACTCAGCGTGATTTTCACCGCAGCTGCGTTCTCCTCGACATAGCGCAGTTGCTTGGTGCCCGGGATTGGGACGATGTCAGGCCCTTTTGATAGGAGCCAAGCCAGCGAGAGCTGCGCAGGGCTGCAGCCCTTGTGCCTGGCCATGTCTGAGATTACGTCCGCGACCCGGCGGTTGGTGTCTATGGCCTCCTCTGTAAAGCGCGGCAAGTTGCTACGGAAGTCGCCTTCGCTAAACTGCGCTCTATCCTGAAATCGTCCCGTCAGAAACCCGCGGCCGAGCGGAGAGTAGGGCACGAAGCCGATGCCTAAGTCGCGACAGGTGGGTAGTACTTCTCGCTCTACATCACGCGTCCAGAGAGAATATTCGGTTTGCACTGCGGCGATTGGGTGAACCGCATGGGCTCTCTGTAGAGTTTTGGCGCTGACTTCGCACAGGCCGATGCGGGCGATCTTGCCGGCCTTAACCAGCCGCGCAAGCCCGTCGATCGTCTCTTCGATGGGCTGCTCGGGATCGATCCGATGAACGTAGTAGAGATCGATTTGCTCCACGCCCAGCCGGCGTAAAGACGCCTCACAGGCCTTGCGTGCATAGTCAGCGCTGTTGTCCAGGTTACGTCTGTATTCGCCGGGTTTTCGTACAATCCCGAATTTTGTCGCGATGCGGACCTGCGGCTTGTGGTGATGAGCCAGAAAGCGACCAATCAGCTCCTCGTTATGGTGCGGCCCATACGTGTCTGCTGTATCGAAAAAATCAATCCCAAGCTCTACAGCCCGTGCGAGAACGCGCAGTGATTCGCTGTCATCTCGGGGGCCGTAGAACTCACTCATGCCCATGCAACCCAACCCGATGGAAGAGGTGGACAGGTTCATTCCAAGTGTTCGTTGTTCCATGATACGTCTCCTTGAATACCGGAGTTGTATCGTGGCACTATCCGTAAATGAAAAAAATGAACGAAATAGGTAAGCCATTTTCCTATATTGAAAATCGCATGTCACAAAGCTGGGTCTGGGATGACACCCGCGCCTTTCTTGCCGTCGCCCGTCACGGGACACTCAGTGGTGCGGCATCAGAGCTAAAACTGGGTATCGCAACGCTTTCACGGCGCATCGAGCGGCTCGAAAAAGCTTTGAAACTCCCGTTATTCGTACGCCAGCAGTCAGGCTATCAACTCACAGAGGAAGGGGTTGATCTGGTCGAGAAAGCCGAAGCGCTGGAAGCTGCGGCAACTGCATTTACCTCAGGAGTTGCAACACATACGCAGATGACGGGAAAAGTGCGTCTGGCCACGGCCGAGAACCTGGCGACCGGACTCATTCTGCCTGCATTGCCAGAGTTCCACAGACAGTATCCTGGAATTACGGTCGAACTCGTGACCGATATAACCACCGTCAACCTGCATCGTCGTGACGCTGACCTGGCATTGAGGATGGTCAAACCCGAACGAGGCCACGTCACGCTTCGCCGTCTCGGCACACTGGGGTACGGGTTGTACGGTAGCCCAGACTATGTGGCCCAGCGAGGGTCACGTCCCGATGCCGGCACCTATGACACAGACGCCTTCATCTCCTGGAGCGAGACGCAGTCGCACCTACCGGCCGCACAATGGGTTGAACGGATTTTGCAAGGGCGTGAGCCGGTGTTGACCACCACTTCACTATCGACCCAGGTGGTAGCCGCCAAAGCAGGGCTCGGACTCGCCGTACTACCCCATTTCCTTGCCCTTGATGCTGGGCTGGTCTGCGTCGATGCTGAAGTAGGCGTCGATCAGTCTATCTACCTGGTAATCCAGTCCGACCTGACACAATCTCGCCGCACGCGTGCAGTGGCTGATTTTCTTGTCGATCTGGTGAGCCGGGACCACACTCGCCTAAGTGGTTGAAATGAAAGCTTATGCTCAAATGCACTTTCAAAATGGTATTTCCATGATCCCTTCTGTTTCAATCAACCAATCAATCCGCTGAGCGGGCTATTTGTCTCTTCCAATGATTTTTAGAAAATCAACCATTGAATCCGAATACCCAATAAATCATCTCAATAAAGGGTGCAGGGGTTGCATAGATGTAATGACACCGGCCCCTCCGCCCCGTGCACAAGCCATTATCACGGGGCAGCCACCCGCCCACGACGTGTACCACTGGTTGTCTGGCAGGTGGCAATGGCGGCCTGCCATGCAAAGATGAAGGCCATAGGGTCTCTTGCAATCGTTTCCCTCTGCAAAATAATCATAATCCACGGAATAAATAGTCCAAACTCAGGCCCAGCCAAGCGTCTAGTGTTCTACAGAGAACAGCAGACTTGAGGGCTCTGGCGCTCAAGTCTGCAGATTACGCATTCAGCCAGGATGGCTTCGTAAGCAACGCTGGTGAGGGCATTTCGTGAATACTTCTGATTGCTGCATCCGATACTTATCCAGATTGTCATCTGCCACCTCAAAACTGAGAGCCATTGCCCGAGGGGTCATCTCGCCGGGAAAAGCCGCTGTGCTTTCGGTTTGCACACTATTGCTCTATGCCAGCCATGTTTCGGCCATCCCGACTACCGCCAACGCTGCTTCGCCAGATCTGCCGGCCATTGCCCGAGGCGTCCCGATGGGTGGCACCCTTGAGGTGTTCAATGTCGATCTGGACCAGGCGGGGGGCTCAACTCTGGATCTGGAGCGGTTCTCGGTCTTCGACCCTAATGCCCGCTTTGTGGTCGATAATGACATTTGGTTGACACCACCGAATGACGCCTATTTTCGTGGCCGAATCCTGGGGCAAGAAGATTCCATCGTGGTACTGGCGGTGCCTGAAAGGGGGCCGGTGCGCGGGATCATTAGCGACCCGACGGGCGTTTGGCTGTTGGCCGGCCATCCCGGACACTCCCCTCGCGGGCTGGCCAACCGAAAGGTCGATCTGGAGCTGGAGCTGGCCGAAAAGACCTTTGCCTGCGGCAACGAGGCCGGGACACTCAACACAAACAGCCTGATGCCTGACCAGGGATCAGATGGCTCTAAACCCCTGGCTTCTCTCCCGGCCAATGTCACGCATACCGCCCGGGTTGCCATAGAAACCGACTACGAATTCTATGCCCTGTTCAATAATGTGGATGCGGCCCATCAATATATCGGTGATCTTTTTGCCTACGCTTCCACGGTTTATGAGCGCGAAATCGACACCAACCTGACCATCAGCTGGAGCCGGCTCTGGACCGGCGGCGCCGCGAGCGACCCCTGGACGGCAAGCAACGCGACCGACTCGGCCCTGTACGAGTTCAGAGATCACTGGAACGCCAGCAGTGAGATCCCCGGTGACCGCAGCATTGCCCACATGCTGAGCGGAAAGCCGCTGGGAGGCGGTATCGCCTACGTCGGCGTGCTGTGCGACGACACCTGGGGCTACGGGTTGAGTGCTAGCCTTGGCGGGAGCTTCGATATCACTGATCCGGCCATGGTGTGGGATCTCCTGGTGGTCAGTCACGAGATTGGCCACAATTTCGACTCCAGCCACACTCAGGATTATTGCGGTACCGGCGACAATCCCGACCCGGTCGACCGCTGCTACAGCAGTTCGAACTGTGGCAGCGCATTAGGCCTTCCGGGCTGGGGAACCCTGTCCGGCGGCACCACCGCCGAGCAACCCGGCACGATCATGAGCTATTGTCATCTGCTCAGCGGCGGCTATTCCAATATCAGCTTCACTTTCGGCAAGGAGCACGGCTACGGAGTGGAAGCCTTCCGCGTGCCTGATGTCATGAAAGCCCATGTGGCGAACCGGGCCGCCGCATACCCCACCTGCCTGGTTCAGGTTTCCGGTACGCCACCGGTCGCAAACGACGATAGCGCACTCACGCTTGAGGATACCGCCATCACCATCGATGCCTTGTCCAACGACACCGATGCGGACGGTGACACTCTAACCATCACCTCAGTAACACAGGGTGCCTGGGGGGGCGTGAGCAACAACGGGGACGGCACACTCACCTATACCCCCAATACCAATGTCAACGGCACGGATGATTTCACCTACACCATCAGCGATGGCAACGGTGGCAGTGACAGCGCGACGGTCAGCCT
This sequence comes from uncultured Marinobacterium sp., assembly GCA_963676805.2. Lineage (GTDB taxonomy): Bacteria > Pseudomonadota > Gammaproteobacteria > Pseudomonadales > Balneatricaceae > Marinobacterium. The sequence goes on from CAXXYA010000002.1 coordinate 1,076,937, forward strand.
GACCATCTCGGCAGTGAATGATCCCCCCAGCGCCGATCCACAAGCGGTCACCACCCTGCAGAACAACGCGGTCACTATTACTCTGACCGGTTCTGACCCGGAAAACAGTCCCCTCACCTACTCGGTCGTCACCTTGCCGGCCAGGGGCAGCCTCACAGGCACGGCGCACAGCCTGACCTATACTCCGGCTGAAGATTATGTTGGTGAGGATAGCTTCACGTTCACGGTCAATGATGGCGCACTGACATCGACAGCCGCCGCAGTCTCGATCACCGTCGAACGCGCGCCGGTTGTGCTTGCTGTGACCGGGATAACCCCTTCTGCCATCCCTGGCGGCACGGTTGATACGCCCGTCACCATCAGCGGTTCGGGCTTCGATTCCAGCACGGCTATCACCTTCTCAGGTGGCGCCGGTCCGGCTCCGACCGTCAAGGTAGTGTCGGTTTCACTCGATGGTACGACAATCAATGGCGATCTGACCGCCAAAGATGGCGGGCCCAACCGGGAGCGCAGCTGGGACATGACTCTGACCAATGCCGATGGCAGCTCAGTTACTCTGGCCAATGCACTGTTGGTCACCCTGCCGGCGCCCACCTCGAACACCCCGCCGACGGCTGACTTCAGCTATTCCATCACGGACCTGACGATCGACCTTACCGATACGTCCACCGACAGTGATGGTTCCATCACCTCCTGGAACTGGGACTTTGGTGATGGCACGAACTCGACCGAGCAGCATGTTCAACATACCTTTGGCTCACCTGGCACCTACTCCGTGACCCTGACCGTGATTGACGATGAGGGCGCCAGCGATGCGCGCAGCCAGAACCTGACGGTTGGCGGCCCAACCGGCGGTATCAGCCTGACGCTGACCACCCGGAAAAATAAAGGAACGCGATCTGTCGATTTGATGTGGAGCGGCAGCGCTGCATCTGAAGTCAGCATCTACCGTGATGGACAACAGGTTGAGACCACCGCCAACGATGGCATGGAAAGCTACGACCAGAACACGGGAAAAACCGCAACATACCAGGTGTGCGACGCCTCCACCTGCTCCAATGAGGCGGTTGCGGCCTGGTAAGCTGAGCGTTGACCCTGCCCCACTTCAAAGGCTTGACGTGGGGCAGCCGTTGCAGGCGCACTGGAGCACCCCATTTTGGGATCAGACGGTTGGCAATGACACATGACAGAATCAGACAACAAGATTACCGTTTATTATGACGGTGCCTGCCCCAGATGCATTCGGGATCGGGAAAATTATGAACACCTGGACCCTGAAGGGGCTGCCGGGGTGGAGTGGTTTGATATCACCGGGCATGACCAGGAACTGATTGAATTGGGCATCAACCCGCGCAAGGCGCTGACCGAGCTGCACATCCGCACGGCCGATGGCCGTATTCTGTCTGAGCTGGATGCCTATCGTGTCCTGATGACCCGTATCCCCCATTACCGATTGCTCGGCTGGCTCATTGGTTTGCCGCTGATCAGGCCGCTGGCCAGCCACCTTTACCGCCGGATGGTGACCCGTCGGCTCAAGCGGCAGGGACGTCTTTGAAAGGTCAGCACGTTCTGATGGCGCTGTTGCCCAGCTTCAACAGCCCGCACTCAATGGCCAGGTGCACCAGCTCGGCTGTTGAAGACACTTGTAGCTTGTTTTTCAACAAGGCACTGTGATTGGAGACGGTCTTGACGCTGATGCACAGCCGCTCGGCGATATGCCTGGGCGCCAGTCCACGCGCCAGCATGACAAAGATCTCGAACTCACGCTGAGTCATCCCTTCAAGACGAGGATCCATGCCGGTTTTGCGCTGCATGGCCAGCCGTGTCGCCAAGTCATGTTCAACATAAGGCATCCCGGCCAGCACCTTGCGTACGGCTTCAAGCAGGACTTCAGGGTTGCTGCTTTTGGTGATGTACCCCAGAGCACCGGCCTCAAGGGCCTGCTGTACCATTGGCAGTTCGTCATACATGCTGAAAAACAGAATGCGGGCATTGCGGTCACGCTGCAGAATGCGGTTGGCGGTTTCAATGCCGCTGATATCCGGCAGGTTGATATCCAGCACCAAGGCATCAGGCTGATGCTGCTGCCACAGCGACAGGCAATCCCAGCCGCACGATGCCTCGATTATCTCGCATTCATCCAACATCGCCGCCAGCAGACTGGCATAGCCCTGCCGCACCACGGCATGATCGTCGGTCAGGAGAATCTTCATGTCTTCACTCCGGTTATCACTGGCAGATCCAGCATCAGTTTCAGGCCGTTCCCTGGCGTTGAGCACAGAGTCAGGTTCGCATCCATGTAGCGGGCACGCTCGTGCATCGACCGAATCCCGACACCCGGCCTCACATCTGAAGCCAGCCCTTTACCATCATCCGTTACCTGCACATGCAAACGACTTCCATGCGTGTGTATGGCAATCTCGGTTCGGGTTGCATGGGCGTGCCGGGCCACGTTGTTCAGGGCTTCCTGCAATAAGCGGTAGAGGTGGGTCGAGGTTTCATTGCTGAGCAAGGGCAACGAGGTAATCGTCAGCTGGCAGTGGATGCCGCTGCTCTGCTGCCACTGTTCCACGAGGCTTTTCAATGATTCTTCGAGTCCCAGCGGCTCAAGAATGACCGGGTGGAGGCTGCGGATCAGACGCCTGAACCCCTGCTGCATCGCTTCACAGTCATGCACGATGCGAGGCGCGGTTTTGGCGACCAGTACCGGCTGATCAGCCATCTGGCCGATGAGGTACGCCTGGGCACGAATGCCGGTCAGGTACTGCCCAAGGTCATCGTGCAGCTCACGCGCCAGGTAGGCACGTTCTTTCTCCTGCAGGGCCATGAGTTCACGCGTCAGGTGGCGGTTGTCCGCCTGTTCCTGCTCCAACGCCTGTGCCATGCGATTGAAGTGACTGGCGAGACGGTTGGCTTCGGGTACCGAGTAGGCTTGCAAACGAGCGGTGAAATGCCCTCGTTGAATCTGGTCCAGCGCCGCCAGCACCTGGCCGAAAGGCCGCATGCCTTGCAGAAGGCCCCAGGTGATAGCGCCGATCGACAGCAAGGCACCGCCCAAAAAGAGTGCAAAAACCTGCAGTGCCGACTCCCACACCTCCTCAAGTTCATCCTCGGGATTCGCGACAAGCACCAGCGTGTCCCCGCCCGGCGGCCTGACACGGTGCTCAAGCCTGGAGGTGGCGGCGGGCCACACCCAGTCAGCAAACCATGCCGGTACGGCGTCAATACGCAGAGGCGGAGGCGACATGCCCGCCGACAGCTTGTACAACGTCAGGTGACGCAAATCAGCCTCCAGCAGTGACGGCAGGCGTGCAGGGTTCAGTTGCACATCGTCGGCCAGCTGCGCGGCCACCGCCATGCCGGCTTCGAGCTCGCGCTGAATATCGCTTTTGGCCTGACGCATGAGTCCGAAAAGACTGAGCATCAGCGCCAACAGAAAGGCAGCGGCCACCAGCGCATTAAGACGTATGATCGCTCCCATCTCCCCGGCCCCGATTATCGAACGCTGAACACGCCTTCCATGCCCTTGTGTTCAAGGCCTTGCATGTAAAATGCGTATTCACCCGGCTTGATCGGCACGAAGAAGATCTCGGCTTCACCTTCGTCCTCAAACTCCAGTTCGGTCAGCGTCATCGCCTTGATCTCCATCCCTCCGGCTTCCACCTTGCGCAGGAAAATCGAAGTGAAGAACGCCGGTGCCTGCATGGCGTACTCCTTGAGTCCACTGGAAACGACCTTGAGTCGGTAAGCCTTGCCGGTTTCCATCTCGTAACGGGTCTGCGACATGGAGTAATCGGTCACCTCACTGCCCAGTACCAGATCAGGCAGGCGTTCAGGCCGAGTGGTCAGGTCGCCTTCTGCCTGGACGGCGGTTGTGGAGAGCGTGGCGCCGGCCAGTGTCAGGGCGAACGTCAGGATACGAATGGGGGAGTTCATGGCAGTTTCCTGTTCTTGTTGTGATCTTTACCCAACATCCTAGTGACCGCCACCCGCGAAAACATACTACTTCGGTACTGATTGTTTGAGACTTTCTGAATATTTAAACCGCCCCGCTTCCTCCCTAAGCTCAAGGCATGACTCATCACATAGCTCATTACATGGCTCATCTAATAACAACGATAACGCTGAGTGACGCCCCATGAACACACTTCCCCGACTACTCTGCGCGACCACGCTGGCCCTCTCTTCGCTGGCCAGTGCCGCGCCCACCCCCCTGGAGATCGAGATCGGCTATCTCGGCTTTGAGCCTGACCATGGCCCGGTGCTGTCCAATATTTTGCCTGAGCCTGCCGATGCCGGGCTTAGAGGCGCCGAACTGGCCATCAAGGACAGCAATACCACTGGCCGCTTCCTCAAGCAGCACTACACCCTGCATGCCAACAGCACCGCCCAGGCTGAGGACATTATTCCAGCCAGCCTCGCCCTCTATGAACAGGGTGTACGCCTGTTCGTGCTGAACCTTGCGCGCGACCAGCTGGTCGCCGTTGAAGCGGCATTGCCGGATGACGTGCTGCTGATCAACGCTGGCAGCCAGGATAATGTCCTGCGCACCGAACAGTGTGTGCCGGGCATGCTGCACAGCACCCCCTCACGCGCCATGCTCACCGACTCGCTTGCGCAATGGCTGACCAGCAAACGCTGGAATCGCTGGCTGCTGCTGGAAGGTCAGACACCGGAAGACAAGGCATATGCCGATTCCGTCGTGCGCAGCGCTCAGCGCATGGGCGCGACCATCGTCGAGCGCAAGCAGTGGAGTTTCGATACCGACCTGCGCCGCACCGCGCAGAAAGAGCTGCCGCCGTTCACCCAGACCAACGAATACGATGTTGTCGTGGTGGCCGACGAGCGTGGCGACTTCGGTGAATACGTGCCCCTCAATACCTGGTATCCGCGTCCGGTGGTCGGCACTCAGGGCATGAGCCCGGTGACCTGGCATCGTGTCGTGGAGGCCTGGGGGGCTGCACAGTTGCAGAGCCGGTTCGAGAAACTGGCTGACCGCTGGATGAACGGGCGTGACTACGCCAGCTGGGCCGGTGTGCGCACGCTGGCTGAAGCGGTGACTCAGACGGGGGAAACCGATCCGGCCGTGCTCAAGCAGTTCATTCTATCCGATGAATTTCAGCTCGGTGCCTTCAAGGGGCGCAAGCTGACCTATCGCGACTGGAGCGGACAGCTGCGCCAGCCGATCCCGCTGGTCCATCCCCGTGCTCTGGTATCCCAGTCACCTCAGGCTGGCTATCTGCACCCGACCACCGACCTGGATACGCTCGGTTACGACCAGCGTGAAAGCCAGTGTTCTGTCAAAGGAGACGCCTGATGTACAAGCCCCCTTTCCTCAAATCCCTGTTGATTACCGCCCTGCTGGCCAGCCCAGTCGCCCAGGCGACGACGGCCTATGTGTCCAACGAAAAGGACAACACCCTGTCGGTGATCGATCTGGACACTATGGAAGTCACCCACACCATCGAAGTGGGCGAGCGGCCACGCGGTATCGCCCTGTCCAGGGACCACAGCAAGCTCTATATCTGCGCCAGTGACTCGGATACGGTGCAGGTGCTGGACCTGGCGACCCACAAGATCATCGCCAACCTGCCCTCCGGCGAGGACCCGGAACAATTCTCGCTGCATCCGGACAACCGCCGTCTCTACATCTCCAACGAAGATGACGCCCTGGTCACCGTGGTTGATACCCAAAGCCATGAGGTGCTGGCTCAGATCGAGGTGGGGGTGGAACCCGAAGGCATGGCCGTCAGCCCGGATGGTCGCTGGGCAGTCAACACCAGTGAAACCACCAGCATGCTGCACTGGATCGACACCGAAACCAACGAGCTGGTCGACAATACGCTGGTGGATCAACGTCCTCGTCACGTCGAGTTCAGCAAGTCGGGCGATATTCTCTGGGCCTCGTCCGAAATCGGCGGCACCGTCTCAGTCGTTGACGTGGCCAGCCGCGAGATCATCAAGAAACTGACCTTCCAGATTCGCGGCATCCACCCGGACAAGATCCAGCCGGTGGGCGTCAAGCTGTCGGATGACGGCAAGTACGCCTTCGTGGCACTGGGTCCGGCCAACCATGTGGCGGTGGTCGATGCCAAAACCTACGAGGTACTAGACTACCTGCTCGTAGGCCGCCGTGTCTGGCACATGGAATTCACGCCCGACCACAAGTACCTGTTGACCACCAATGGCGTCAGCGGTGATGTCTCCGTGATCGACGTGGATGATCTCAAGGTGATCAAGTCGATCAAGGTTGGCCGCTACCCCTGGGGCGTGGTGACACTTAACTAGTCACGTTGAACGAGACTCACGGGACTGATCAGGAGTAACAGATGGGCATTGAAGTACGCCAGTTAAGTTTTCGGTATGGGTCCCGGCAGGCGCTGCAGGATGTCAGCTTCCGCCTCGTCGATGGCCAGCTCAATGCCCTGCTCGGTCCCAACGGGGCCGGCAAAAGCACCCTCTATGCCCTGTTGACCCAGCTGTACAGCCTGCAACAGGGGGAAATCCTGCTGGATGACCAATCGATCAGACGTCAATCCCGCAAGCTCAAGCAACAGTTGGGCGTCGTGTTCCAGCAGAGCACCCTGGACCTGGACCTGAGCGTACTGCAAAACCTGGAGTACCACGGCGCGCTGCATGGTCTGTCGTCGCGGCAGGTTAAGCGTGAAGCCGCCGCGTTGTTGGAACGCCTGGGCCTGGGCGATCGCCTCAAGGACAGTATCCGCAGCCTCAACGGCGGCCATCGGCGTCGCGTGGAGATCGCGCGTGCGCTGCTGCACCGCCCCTCCATCCTGTTACTGGACGAAGCCACCGTTGGCCTGGATACGGCCGCACGCCAGTCGATCAATCGTCATGTGCGTGATCTCTGCCGTGATCAGTCGTTGACGGTGCTTTGGGCGACGCACCTGATCGAAGAGATTGCCGCGGACGACCCGGTACTGATACTTCATCGGGGCAAAATTGAAGCCGATGCACCGGCACATGAGATCTGCCGACAGCAAGGGGTGGCCACACTCGCCGAAGCGTTCGAGCAGATCACCGGACTCAAGGACAACAGCGCATGCGCATGACTGCCTACGCCATCGCCCTGAACGGGATTCTGAAACGCGAGTTCCTGCGCTTTATTCATCAGCGCACCCGGTTTCTCAGCGCCCTGGTGCGCCCGCTGCTCTGGCTGGTGGTATTTGCCGCCGGTTTCCGGGCCGCACTCGGGGTTTCGATCATCCCTCCGTATGCAACCTACATCACCTACGAGACCTACATCCTGCCCGGCCTGTGCTGCATGATCTTGCTGTTCAACGGCATGCAAAGCTCGCTGTCGATGGTGTACGACCGGGAGATGGGCAGCATGAAAGTACTGCTGATGAGCCCATTGCCAAGAGCCTGGCTGCTGTTCTGCAAGCTAATTGCGATCGCTGTACTGTCACTGGTGCAGGTCTACGCCTTTATCGGCCTGGGTTTTCTGGTGAAGGTGGAACCGCCGCTGCTGGGGCTGTTGACCGTATTGCCGGCACTCTTGCTGACGGCATTGATGCTGGGCGCCGTCGGGCTGTTCCTGTCATCACGCATTCGCCAACTGGAAAACTTTGCCGGGGTGATGAACTTCGTCATCTTCCCGATGTTTTTCATGTCTTCGGCGCTCTACCCGTTGTGGAAGATGCGCGAATCCAGCGAATGGCTGTACTGGGTCTGCAGCGTCAATCCCTTTACCCATGCTGTGGAACTGGTGCGCTTTGCGCTCTACACCGAGCTGAACATTGAAGCACTGCTGGTTACTGCCGGCACCACGCTGTTCTTCACCGTGCTTGCGCTGATGGGGTTCAATTCCGAGCAGGCCGCGCGCAAGTCCTGATACTCCTGACCAGATAGCTGATGACTCTCTTGTGAAGGAGGCGTTGGCTATCACCAGTGATTCAAATTGCTCCCCCTTTATCCTGGCAAAGCCCTGCTCCCCTCCTGCTACCCCCCTCACTCACGCGACCAGCCCGTGATAAATAATATTTTCAATTATTCTGTGGTGTAGACTAATTGCATGCAATACTTAACATTCAAGATCGCCATGATAAGATAGGTTTTCTTAATCTTGCTGCAGATGTCAAAATGATAAGAGGACTTTCAAAATGGCTAAAACCAACCTTGCCCCCCCTGATTCCAAAAATCGCCCGGCAACCCTGCGCGTGCAGGAACTGCTCAATAGCGTTACGGAAATCGTGCATCAGCAAGAGCTAAAGATCGCCGATCTGCGCCTGCAGCAGGAAATTGTAAGGTTCGATCCTCAGACCCTGGGAACGACGCTTGCCAAGGCCCGTGAACAGCAAAAAATCACCCAGGAAGACCTCTCCATGCTGTCGGGCGTTTCCCGCGTGACGATTGCCAAGCTTGAGAAAGGTCGGGTAAACGTCAATTTCGAAACGATTCTGAAGGTTACCGATACGCTGGGGATTCAGTTATGGATAGGAAAGTGAACGTATACCAGAATGGTGACCTTGCCGGCTGCCTGACCCAGAGAGAGGAAGGCGGCTACACCTTTCAGTACGACACCTCCTACCTGGCTGCAGGCGCCCCGATAGCTTTCCACCTGCCGCTAAGGGCGGAGCCATTCGAATCGGATGTACTCTTTCCCTTTTTTGAAAACCTGGCTTCCGAGGGCTGGCTGCTGAAGCTGCAGTCGCATCAGCAGCACATTGACGAGAAGGATACATTTTCGATGCTCATCGCCAATGGTCAGGATTTGGTTGGGGCGATTAGCCTGCAGGAGATAACACAGTGACCCAACGGTGTTTCATTACGCTGAAAAGCCTGCCCAAGAGCAACTCGAACCCACATATGCGGGATGCAGATGCCCGGGCGCTCTATGGCACCTCTGCTTTTTCGGGCTGCCTGAATGTGAGCCGGCAGACGCTGTTCACCGAAGGTGCCCGAGAAACCAAAGGATTCTCGATCTCCGGTGTGCAGCAGAAACTCTCGATGAGGTTCGATCATGAGAGAAATACGCTCGTTCCGACGCAGACCGATGGTACCTTCATCATCAAACCAACGCCGGACCCGTTTCCCTACTGTGCGGAGCTGGAACACCTCGGGATGCTGATCAGCAGAACCTTCGGCATCGATACGGCTCTGTGTGGCCTTGTTGAGTTCGAGGGTGGAGAGAAAGCCTATGTTACCCGCCGCTTTGACCGAATAGAGGGCACCGATGACAAGCGAACGATGGAAGACCTGTGTTCTTTGGCTGGCCTTCGCCGGGATAACAAATATGACAGTACCTATGAGGCTGCAGGCCTGATCCTGAGGGAAGCAACCGGTGGCAAGGCCGCGGTGATGCTCGACTACTTCAACCGTGTTGTAGCTGCATACCTGATGGGGAATGAGGATCTTCACCTCAAGAACTTCAGTGTGATCAGGGACCCTGGCGATACAAGCCACTACTACCCGGGGCTGTCACCCAACTACGATTGCGTCCCGACACGGGTATATCTCATGAATACTAACGGTGCCATGGCCATGCCATTGACGAATGCTGAGCAGGCAGGCGATTTCTCGGATGCTTTCAGCTATTACGGATACTACACGTATCAGGACTTCCAGCACCTGGGGTTGGCGATCGGCCTGAATGAGCGTGCTATCGGCACCTGCATTAAACGACTCAACGCCAAATTGCCCGCCATTCTTGAGCTGATAGAAGCCACGGCGATTTCAGACGAATATAAAACCCGCCTTGCAGAGGAAATCAGCGGACGCGCAAGGGCCATAACGGCAGTCGGTCGATGAACTGGCAGGGCCTTGGGTAACCCCAGTTGCCATCATCGCCTGTATGCGCAAACTGATCGTGGTGCTCAACACCATGCTCAAGAACGAGACACGATTGGGCTTAAATATTGCTTAATTATTTAACTGGATACCACAGTCAGTTGTATGGTTTATTTTTCATGCAAAACCTGTTGAAAATTATGTGAAAAATAACTATTCCCTACGGAAAGACGCAATTCTTGTGAAGAAGAACCTTGGTTTGTCACAACTTTAAACCGATGTTCAGATCCCATAATATCTCCTGGAATAGATACAAATATGTCTCGCACATTATCTACATACATATTTTTATACTCTTCTTCCCGATATTTAACTTCCAGATCTTCAAGGTTTGTAGTTGGCCACCATACCGCTTCATTAACCCTTTTCCATTGCTGCCTGTTAAACAGGCTATGTATGAAGCCTTTACGTTCAATCTGTTTATAGACTGAAAAACTATGCAAGATCAGTCCTATTTCGGAAGGATTAAAAACTACCAGATGTATAACGTGCCGATCATCTAGTTGAGTTGCTTTTATGTAATCAAGATATATATTTGCATTACGGAATCGCTCTCTATTTATAAGATAGGAGCTTCGTGTAACACGATGATTTCTATAATTTAAATAAAGCGCTAACGCTGCAACAATAAGGCTTACAATGCTTATTGATATTGTGAAGTATTCGTGAATCATATTGACCCTCATAAACCTAACGCCCAAATTTACGGCTGGTTTGGAGCGCAGCGAAAAACCAGTGTTCTTCCCCCGATAACATGCGCTTGTTAGAATTTCTGACTATTTCAATATCAATATTTCTACTTTTAATCATCGATAGTAAAGTGTTTTTTCATGTTGCCACTATTAAACTTGCATAGTTTCTCAAATGATATGCAATTTTGCTTTGCTACAAAGTTAGTTTCTTCGGCTTCTTCAGGAAGCATGTATAGAACATCCAGAGGCAACATACTTCCTGCAGCTCTTATTTCTGACTTGAGCTGCGACAAAGCTATACCTGATGGCCCAATTATAAGTATATCGAAGTCACTACCGACACCAGCTAGAGATGATCCGAACATGTAAGCGTGAAAATCAGACAAAGTTGGGCAGGACATCAATATGTGTTTTGCTACTTCAGATGCGTTCATTTACTAACGGCTTCGTATCAATTGTTTTAACTCTTCCCATTTCACTACTTCACACCCAAGCTCCAGCCCGGCATTTATTGCTTGCTGAGTTGGCCTTCCATTGGGATTTATATTCCAGGCAATATCAATTGGGCCAAATTGATCCCAAAAAGTTCGAATGGAATCTGCGGTAGGCTCGTACTCCATAATCATGCCAACACGGTAGCTTTTCCCATTTCTTAACGACATAGTAAAAACTCGGTCGTACTCTCGATTTAATTCGGTAATTGAGCCCATTTGCCTTATGAGCCTATATGAGAAAAAGTAGAGTTTATGTTCAGCGTTTATAAAATCACCGGAGTCGATAGCATCACTTAGCGAACCTGCATTACCCCATCCAATTTGGTTTTCTTGTGCATAATTTATAGCGCCGCCTTCCCATATGCATTCCTTTCTATAGCCACAAAGAAAGTTCATGCTTGGAAAATCAGCATGATATTGAGCTGCTAGCTCCCGCGTAATTCTGTATGATGCAGAGATGATTGCAAGTACTTCGCTTCCATCATGAAGCTCTATTCTAATAGCATCATCTCGGATGTGTTCCGCCGAAGTTAAACTTGTGCTTTTATGCAGATACTCAAGAGCGAATTTAATTTGCCACATCATGAAAAAATTCCGTCCATAGCCGCTGGGTAGCGGATTGCTTCTCCGGCAACACCACAAATATGTCGCACTGCTAAACCTCTAACGTGCTCCTGATATCGAGCAAAAGTTTCTTGTTCATCAGGATTCATGTGACACTGATTTTTATTAATAATTGCTTCGATGCGAAAATGGTTCGGAAGGATTACTCCTCGCATCCTATTTTCCCATGTCTTGGCTGCTTCAGATTCTGGGTTATAATCGAAGCTATCCCCATCTACAGGGGCATATTCTTTCCATATAGCCTTGTTTTCAGCCATGGCTGCAGCCACAGCCGCCCTAGCTTGATTACGATCCTCGTAAGTTTGGATTCCTTGACTGTGAGCCAATGTTACTAAATGTTTACTTTTCCAACCTAGCAATGTAGTCCTACTAAAACCATCTGGCGCCTTATCGATGATTGTGTGACACGTTGGACACAGTAGTATGAGGTTTTCAAATGAATCTGCCTCAAATTCTTCCGTGGGTCGCTCTTCATGACGCGGCCCTTTTTCTCCATGAGGTATAACATGAGCCATTTCTGCAATATGTTTTTCACCGCCCATTTCGGCTGGGTAAAGCGGTTGAAGACAATCAGGGTTTTGACAATAACCTGCTGAATCAGAAAATAGCCGTAATTTGATTTCAGTTGATATTGCTTTACGTGATGCCATCAGGTACCTCTTCTTTTTTCATAAGTTCTTCTTTCGTTGGCACATAGAATTCTAACGCTAAAGTTTAGGGGCCGAAGCTGCGTAGCAGCGAAGGTCCCAGCCCACTTGCGGGCGACTACAATTATTTGTTAAGAGGTGACTGCATCAACCATCTCTCTGAATGCGGCAGTCTCATCTGTATCGCTATAAGCGAAGTCAGCTAATATGGAAAGCCGCAGTAGCGGGATGTACTCGGGATCACCTTTGTTCACCTTATAGCTGCATAGTTGCTTGTCCTCTATAGCTCCTGTTACCTGAAACTTATGATTCTCAACATCAAACTCTATGACCAGGTAGTTTGGCCCCCAATTTCTCCATACTTTGTACTTATGGAAACACGGATCATATATGGAAAATTGAAATACCAACTGCCTGAAAATTCGGTGTGAGAGTTCAACAAACAGGTGTGCCACATCTACAGCATCTTCAACTTTTTCTCGCTCAGGCAATTTAAATTCATGCTCAAGTAAATTTCGAACCTTATTTAGCCGACCTAAAATTCTAGGAGCAATTAGCCCAATTTCTCTGATTCTTTCAATTTTTTGGGGAAATTGTTTTTCCCTTTTTAATCCTAGCACTTTAATTATTGCTTCAACCTGACAATCAATGGCTCGCTTAGCATTTGTTAATGCATTAATATTTCCGTGATTAGAGTTTTGCTCTAAATCCTTTTCTGCTATTTGTAAAAATTCATGCGATGTCGTTTCGTACGGAAATTCAACATCTGTAAAGGCACACCGCTCAAACTCAGTTAGTAGATCAACGTGTTTACTTAGAAATTGGCGTAGTCTCAATATTTCCTCCTAACGCCGCAAGCAGGGGCAGACAAAGCGCGCAGCGGTTTGGCTGTGATCTTCCCCCGATAAATCGGACACCTACGCTGCTCATGCCGTCATTGCTTCATATTCAACTGGACTCAGGTAATTTAAGCTTGAGTGCAGTCGAACTCGATTATAAAAGTGCTGGATGTATCCAACCAGCTTATCTCTCAGATGCATTTCGCCATAAAAGACATTTTCCTTGATCAGTTCACCCTTCAAGGTATGAAAGAAGGACTCCATCTCCGCGTTGTCTGTACACATGCCTGGGCGGTTGGCACTGGCCAGAATACCGTGTTGCTTTAGAAGCGACTGGACCTCATGGGCACGATACTCAACCCCACGATCCGTATGAAAAATCAGACCAGGACCAGGCCGTCGGTTACGAAGCGCCATCTTTAGTGAGGCCTTGGTCAGTGATACCGTCTTCTGCTTACCCAAAGACCACCCCACAATACGACGGGAATAAAGGTCGAGTATCGCTGCCAGATACAGCCAGCGTTTCCCGACACGGATATAGGTGAGGTCAGCGGCCCAATGCTGGTTGGATGCTGTTGGTTTAGGCAGATCTTTACGCAAGTTCGGCGCACGTTGATAGAAACGGTGTAACCCGGCAAGCTTGCGGTAAACGCGGCTGACACGAGCCTTCAAACCCGCTTCCCTCATCAACCGTTCGACTCGTTTCTTACCCACATGGACTCCTTGTCGCTTTAGGGCCTGATGTACTCTTGGGCTGCCGTAAGTTTCTCGGCTTGCCTTAAAAATCCGAATGATGCGTTCGGTCAGAAAAGCATCGCTTTGCTGACGCCGGCTCACTTTACGTTTCAACCAGGCATAGAAGCCACTGGCTGATACTTTCAGAAACCTGCACAAGCGGCGCACACCGAACTGCTCACGATGCTCAGCTACGAACCGGAACCTTTCTTCCGTTCCTCCGCGAGAAACCGTTGCCACTTTTTTAGCAGGTCATTTTCCTCCTTCAAGTCAGCAACTTGCTTCTCAAGCTTTCGTAACCGCTCGTTCTCACTCAAAGTCTTCGGCTTCTTAGACACCATTTTACGTTTATCAGCCACGATCTTGCCTTCCCGGTACTCCTTGCGCCAGCGGGACAACATGAAGGGATGGGTATCCAGCGCTTCCGCAACCCCCTTCACACTCGCCCCACTCAGATGGGTCAGCTTAACAGCTTTAGCCTTGAACTCATTCGTGTACTGCCGTGTCTTTTTCGGGTTCTTGTACGCTGGCATTTCTCACCTCGTCTGAATTAGATCGAGGTGTCCACTGAACCGGGGGAACTACACTGTCCCTCTGGCTGGCCTTGTATGGATAATTCCCTGCGTTTTCCGGGTAAATTGGGACCCACCCTCAACGGCCATTGAGGGCCTTCATGCAGCAGCTCGATGATTGGCCGGCTCCTCTTGCGAGAGACCGATAACAAGTGTGTAGCGCTGCATGACTCTTTAGCGATAACTCGAACAGTCATCGGGGCCCCGAGCCCGCATAGCAAGGCAGAGTCAGCTTATTACCATGAACACAGAAAGCCAAATCAGCATCAACGTCGGCGTAGATGTCGGCAAATCCAAACTCGATATCGTCCTACATCCGCTGGACCTCCATTTCCAAATTTCGAACGACGAAGACAGCATTCTCAAAGTCGTTCATGTGCTGAAAAAGCGCAACATCGAACGCATCGTGGTCGAAGCCACAGGGCGCTATGAACACGCCTTCGTGTTTGCCTGTGATCAGGCTAACCTACCCATTGTCGTCGTTAATCCCATCAGTGTCAGACGCTATGCCCAGGCCATCGGCGTACTGGCCAAAACGGACAAGATTGACGCCCGCGTGATTGCCCAATTCGCGGCCACCATACAGCCCGGTATCAAGCCAATCCCAGACAAACAGTCTCGTCTTATCAAGGACTTGCTGATTCGCCGTAGCCAGCTTCTTGAGATGCAGACGATGGAGAAAAACCGTCTCCAGATCCTGCCCAAGGCGTTGCACCGTTCCATTAATACCCTGCTGCGTTCCTTAAAAACCCAAATTGCGACCATCACTAAACAGATCGATGAAGCGGTCATGCAGGTCAAACACTGGCGTGTCAAAGCCGAGATCCTGACCAGTGTACCCGGTGTCGGAAAAGTCCTTGCCTATACCTTGCTTAGTGAGCTGCCTGAACTCGGGAAACTCAACCGCAAGGAGATCGCTGCACTCGTCGGTGTCGCCCCCATGAACCGCGAAAGCGGCTCCTGGAATGGCAAGCGGCGCATCCGTGGAGGCCGTCACCGTATCCGCACGGTCATGTTCATGGCGATGCTGTCATCGATCCAATGTAACCCTGTGTTCAAACGCTTCTACGAGCATCTGAAAGCCCAGGGCAAACTGCCCAAAGTGGCCATCATTGCCTGCATGCGCAAGCTAATCGTGGTGCTCAACACCATGCTCAAGAATGAGACACGATGGGGCGAAAATATGGCTTAAATATTTAACTAGACACCACAGTCACTTGATACTGATTGAGCCTTCTCCCCAGCTCAGCTGGTTTACCCGCTAAGCTGGATGGCGACCAAGCACAAAAAGGAGAAGACTCATGAACTTCTACCATAGCACTCATCAGTATTATTGCGGTATCGATCTGCATGCCCGCAGCCTCTACGTATGTATCCTCGATCAATCAAGCGAAACTCTGTTACACAAGGAAATCCCCGCCAATCCCGAAGCCCTGTGCCGTTTGATCGAACCCTATCGCACTGATCTGGTGATCGGCGTCGAATGCATGCATTGCTGGTACTGGGTCGCTGATTTCTGCGAGGACAACGGCATTACGTTTATTCTTGGCCACGCTCTGTATATGCGTGCTATTCATGGTGGTAAAACCAAGAACGATCGTATCGACTCCTACAAAATCGCAGCCCTGATGCGCGGCGGTAATTTCCCTTTGGCCTATGTCTACCCCAGAGCCATGCGTGCTACCCGGGACTTGCTGCGTCGTCGCACCCATATCGTCCGCCACGGTGCCGAGCTGAAAGCCCATGTCATCAACACGACCAGCCAGTACAATTTGCCGCCCAACAAGGTCAATCTGAAAACAGCCGGTGCTCGCAAACAGTTAAGGAGCACCTTTGACCAGCCGGAAGTCCAACGCAATATTGATCTGGATATGACAATCCTGGACGGCTATTCCCAGGAGCTTTACCGCTTGGAGCGGTTCATCGAACAGCAAGCCAAACAACACAACCCTTTGTATCTACAGGTGCTGCGAACAGTACCAGGTATTGGTCGAGTGCTGGCTCTGACCATTCTGTATGAAATTGGAGATATTCAGCGTTTCGATTCGGTGCAGAAATTTGCCTCCTATGCCCGCCTGGTCAAATGCAAGGCCGAGTCTGCCGGTAAAAGCTACGGCACTCAGGGCAACAAGATAGGCAACGCTCATCTGAAATGGGCGTTCTCCGAGGCGGCTGTGCTGTATTTGAAAGGCAACCCCAAGGCACAGCGTTACCTCCAGCGGCTGCAGAAACGGATGAGCAAGGCCAAGGCTCTATCAGCACTGGCTCACAAGTTAGGCCGAGCGGTGTACTTCATGTTAAAGAACGGGACGGTATTCAATGAACAGCGATTCTTAGCGGGTTAGTCACGCAGCGGGGTGAGCCTAAAGCCTAACTGGATCTTTCCAGAGTGTATCCAAAGCCGGTGTCTGCTGACTGATCCTTGAGATCCAAGCCGGTTTTGTACGCCGCTTTGAAGCTCGTTCACTTGATTAGCCGCCCCGCTGGCGTGCATCAATGCCCTGAGCCAGTGCGCTTACACCGGTCCTGAGCCTAAATCTAACTGGAGCCTATGCAACCTGTCATTTGAATAGTGCCGGAGACCGGTTAACCGATGAATGTCTAGCGCCCCTGACCACCCCAAGGAACCGAACCGGTCAGGCCACGGTGTTCAACCGTGATAAGAGAGCCTCTATATGTGTTTGCTGTAAGTGCATTAACAGCCGACTCAGACAGACGAAGTAGTCGCCCTCGTTCAGGGTTTTGTATTGGCTGCTCATGCAGCCAATGAAAATACTATTGCCTATTGACATCGAGAAGGCTCATATGTGTTAGGTGCTTCTTTTGCCAGTTTATCTATGAACACGGCTAAATCTATAGCAGTCATTGCATACCGTTCTGCTTCATCTTTGCTTAAATCGAAATCACCGGCATGTACAGCTTGATTTCTCAATTTCATTAGACGGCGATAATCTTCGTAAAGTGACCATGGATAACCATTTTCATGCACAATGCCTCTAAACACTTTAGACATTTGAACATTTCTGGGGTTGTAGTTATATGCATGCATTAAACTAATTGTCACGCTTTCAACTTCTCTCCATGCTTCTGAAACACAGGCTCTCGGCGAGACATCAGCTAGCTGGAGAATTCTCTCTAAAGTGTAATTGTATGAATCCCGAACTGAGGAAGAGTCTTTGCTTATAACTTTGTTTGTTTCCTTGGTTGTCTCTTCAACGATGCTTAACTCTTGATCAAAGGATGCTTCGATGTCCTTATATTTAAACTTGCTCATTCTCGTAAGTATTTTCGAGAACTCACCTTTAAATATAAGTGCAAGAATAAGCACTGTAATAGGCCAAACCGAAACATCCAATAATTTAATCCAATTTTCCATCAGTGCTCCCAATCAATGTTCGATCCGTGCGTACACCTAACGCCGTGGTTTGGGGCCGGAACAACGAAGCGAAGCGTAGTGGAGGCCCCAGCCGCGATAGCGGCGAACAACACCACTTTGTTATGCCTCACCTTGATACCGTGAAGCTTTTCTTATGTTGTATGCCATCATCTGTCTCCCAACGCAAATCAACCCCATATAACTTTTGAGTTACAGACAAGGGGAAATTAGCACGAAAATGATAGCTGTCACCAGGGTGTAAAAGTGGATACGGAATTTTACTTTCGAAATCTCCGCCCACTAAAGGGTTATGATTCCCTTCTTCATTTAGGGAGAAGAATATATTTTTAGCCGTAGCTGGACCTTTATTCTCAATCAAAAATTTACCTGAGCTCCCTGAGGTTTGAAGACTGACACCAATATTTGCCTTCAAGCTCTCTTTTTCCGCTCTCTCAAACTCGTCAAGCTGCCTTCTACTGAGCTGAGCGTGTATCTCTTCCAACTCAATTAACTTTTCGGAATTCTGACGCCCTCGAATCAAAGCAACTACTGAAATAATTACTGCAATGATTGAAATAAGCGCGCTAATCACATCAGATGTTCCCATATCACTACGCCTCCTGCATAACATTTTGATCATAAGCATGCGCATATTTGCTCTCAGCCAGAGACTGACAGGGCTGATCTAAGTAGATGAAGAGAAGGGACAAATCGAGATATCACAGCCATTCTCTTCCGGTGAAAACGAGCATGCGCGTTTTGCTGCTTTACCGTGCGCATTATGCTGCAACGGCCAGTCCATAGTTCTCTGATATTGGACGATTTCCCCGCGTGTTACCAATCATAAATGAGTACGGCCAAGTGACAAAGCAAGCGCCCAAGGCACGCAGGGAAAAATATACTGTATGAAATCGGCCCTTCACCGGATGTGGTGGGTCAGCCTTCAAGTTCGCGCCTCTTTCTTGCATTATGGGTCCATTTATCAACCTTTTCTCGGGTGTACGAATGGACCAGCAGACTCTCTATGAACGGATTCTCGGCCTATCATCCCCTTGGCATGTCACTGGCGTTGATCTGAATGAAGATCACCAAGAGGTCACTGTCCATGTCAGCTGTGATGCTGGCGTGAAGCTCAGCTGCCCGCTGTGTGGCCAGCCCTCTCCCCGTTATGACAGTCGCAGACGCACCTGGCGCCATTTGGATACCTGCCAATTTCAAACATGGGTGACAGCAGATGTGCCCAGAGTGCAGTGTGCCCAGCATGGCTGTCGTACCGTGCAGGTCCCCTGGGCTGAGGGCAACAGTCGCTACACCCAGCTGTTTGAAGCACTTGTCATTCGGTGGCTCAAAGAGGCCTCCATTCACGCCGTCGGCCGACAGCTGAAACTGAGCTGGAGTGCAATCGATGGCATCATGGCACGCGCCGTCAAACGTGGGCTTAAAACACGTCAGGCGCTATCCAGTCAGCACATTGCAGTGGATGAAGCCTCCTTCAGGAAAGGCCATGATTATGTCACGATCATTTCCAATGCAGAGGGACTGGTTCTGGCGGTAGAAGATGGGAAATCATCCGAGAGCCTTGCTCGCTTCTATCAACGGCTGACCGAACAACAGAAGCGCAATGTCCGCTCTGTATCAATGGATATGAGTCCGGCCTACCGGAAAGCTACATTGCAGTATGTGCCGGATGCCCGCAAAAAGATCGCCTTCGACCACTTCCATATTGCCCAATCTTTAACCGATGCGCTAAGCGCCACGCGCAAAGCCGAGATCCGCACGGTCGATATGCATTTGCGCCAAGAGGCACACCAGAGTCGTTTTCATTGGCTGAGAAATCGCCACACCCTGACCGATATACAGCGGGAAAGGCTCAACCGCTTGACGATGGCGTTATCTGACACGGCTTTGATGTGGTACTTCAAAGAAAAAGCTCGGGATATCTGGAAGGGTAACCGGGTCCGAGGGGCCAAATCCGCATGGCAGGAGTGGATTGGACTAGCTAAGGCCTCTTCGATTCGCCCCTTGATCACGGTCGCAGGTCAGATAGAAGACAACCTCTGGGGCATTCTCAATGCGATACGTTTGCAAGCCTCCAACGCCTTGGCTGAAGCGATCAATAGCAAGATTCGATTGTTGAGGGTGAGGGCCTGCGGCTTTCGCAATAAGGAACGCTTCAAGCGTGCGATCCTGTTTCACTTTGGAGGACTGGTGATGGAGCCAACCCACAGTAACGGGTGAAGGGCCATGAAATCACAGGAAACCAGAGCGGCTTGTCCACAGCTGCCAGATAAACAAAGTGACAGGCCTGTTCCCGCCAACGCCTGCTCTGTGCGTGCAGCAGCCGAACACCAGCACCCACAAAACAGCTCTCTGGAGTCAGACGAATCCTTCCTGATCGTGCAGCAACAGAGAAGCCGCCACTGCCATGTCCGCTCAACAACCCAGCCGCAGATTGCAAATAGCCCTTTACTTGCACGGCTACAGGAATCGATTGCTGTCGCCTTGCCAAGGGTTCCCAAATCCTCAGGCCATGATTACACTCCCGCTTTCTGATGAGTAACAGCGGGTCATGCGCAGCATGCGTTATCGTATCTCCACATCCTATTACCGCAAGCAAACGGCCAGCCATCTGCTCTGGATGCTGTGCCTGGTCGCGGCCGTGCTGGCCAGTATCTATTATCTTTTCCAGGCTTCGGCCGTCGCCGATTACATCCTGCCGGTATTGGGCGTAGCGGCCTGCTCGGCCTATTTCATCAAACTGTTCCGTCATGTGCAGCTGGGCAGGCAGGCCTATCCCGAAGTTGAGCTGGATATCGGCGCCAGAACCCTTACGTTGGTTCAGAATAAGTCTCGTGTTGAACTCGATATCAGCGATATCCTGAACCTGAAGCTCGATTACCGGCGTCATCAAGTGGAGCGCGTGCAGGTCACAACGGCAGCGGGTGAAGTGTTGCGGCTGGAAGGCTATGACGATTTGGACGTATTGGCTGACGAACTGGAGCAGCTCACACCCGATGGCAACGTGATCCGCTCGCGTATCCGTATCCGCTGATCAGGCAGTGGCAGCCCCTGCCGATTAGCCATCCAGCAGGTGGGTCATCAGGGCACGCAGCTTGCCGGGTTTGATCGGTTTGTTGAGCACCGGCACACCCGCTTCGCGAAACGCCTTGCGCGTATCGTCACTGCGGTCGGCGGTCAGCATCACCATCGGGGTCGCGGCCATACCGGCTGCATTCAGCCATTCGCGCAGCTCCAGCCCCAGATGCTGATCTTCAAGATGGTAGTCGGCCAGCACCAGGTCCGGCGGTTCATCGGCGCAGGCCTGGCAGGCTTGAGCCAGATTCTCCGTCAACATCACTTCACACCCCCATCCGCCCAGCAGCGCCTGCATGCTGACCAGAATCGCAGGGTCATTGTCCAGCACCAGAACCCTTCGACCATTCAACTGGTCGGTGTTTACAGCCGCCGGCGCTGGCTGCTCAGGCTGTGCTTGAGCGACCTGCGAAACCAGGGGAACGCTGACTTCGAAACAGGAGCCACGGCCAACCACTGAGCGCAGGCTGATCGGGTGATTCAGCATGCGGGCAATTCGATCGACGATGGCCAGCCCCAGGCCAACGCCGGCCTTGCGGGTCTGGTGGTGGCTCAGGCGACAGAACTCCTGGAAGATGGCTTCCTGCTTGTCGTCGGGAATTCCGCCGCCCGTATCCCAGACCTGTATAACCAGCTCTCCCCCACGTCGGCGGAAACCGAGTAACACGCCACCGCGATCGGTATAGCGAAAGGCATTGCTGAGGAAGTTGCGCAGAATTCGGGTCAGCAGGCGCAGATCACTGGCGATCCACAGATCAGGATTGCGCACCTGGAAGCGCAAACCAGCCGCGTCTGCGACCGGTTCAAATTCGGACCTGAGGCTTTCAGCCAGGCGATTGAGCGGGAAGCTCTGCACTTCCGGCTGTACCGCATTCTGGTCCAGTCTGGAGATATCCAGCAGATCGGTCAGCAGGTGTTCGGCTCCATCCAGCGCCAGGTGTACCCGATCCACCAGGTCCGCCTCGGCTTCGGGGAGGTTGCGCTCCTGCAATGCAGCTACCAGCAGGCGCGCCGCATTCATCGGCTGCAGCAGGTCATGGCTGGCAGCGGCCAGATATTTATCCTTGCTGAGGTTAGCCGCTTCTGCCGCTTCCTTGGCCTGCAACATTTCCTGTTCAGCCTGTTGCCGAATGCGTACTTCGCGCCAGAGACGGTCATTCAGCTGCACCAGCTCGCGGGTGCGCTCATCGACACGCTGTTCAAGCTCCTCGTTCAACGAACGCATCCGCTGCTGCACCTTTTTACGCTCGGTGATATCGGCCACAAAGGCAACGATATCCGCCTCCTGCCCCTTGCGGCGCAGCAATATGTTCATCGAGACCTCTACCATTTCGCCGCTTGCCTTGCGCAGCCGGGTCTCATAGAGGAACAGCTGACCATCATTCACCAGCCGGGCCAGCATCTGACGAAATTCCTGCTCGCTGAACAGCAGGTCAGTGGCAAAGTTAAGCCCCTGCGCCATGCTGCCTTCATTCGGGTAGCCACAGATACGAGCCAATGCCCGATTGGCCTTGCCGATGCAGCCGGTCAGGTCAGCCTGAAAAATACCGTGCAGGGCGTTATCGAACAGCCATTTGTATCGGTTGCGTTCGGTTTCCAGCTCTTCGATCTTGCTGAGCAGTTCGGGGTAATAGCTCTTGCGTGCTGACTGGCCACCCAGGCCTATCAGGTGGTCGACCGTCAGCTCATTGCTGTCAGAGCGCTTCTTCATACACGGCCTCGACATCACGCCGATTGGATTTTCGCGGATTGGTCAGTATGCAGGGGTCTTTAATCGCATTCTGACTCAGATAGGGAATATCGGTCAGGTGCACGCCCTGCTCGGCCAGCTTCTGGTAAAGGCCGACGTCGCGCTTCAGTGAGATCAGATGCTGCATCAGGCGGCGCTTGATCTGGGATTGGCTCAGGCCCCGCGGGTCGATCCCCATGGTTTCCGCGACCACGCGGAAACGGTCGGCGGCGGAGTCATAATTGTAGTCAATGACGTGCTCAAGCAGCATGGCGTTACAAAGCCCGTGGGGCAGGTCCAGGTAGCCGCCAAGACTGTGCGACAGCGCATGCACGGCACCGAGTACGGCATTGGAGAATGCCAGTCCGGCCTTCATCGAGCCCAACATCACCTGCTCACGCAGATGGGTATCTTCCGGCTGCTCCACCAGCAGTGCCAAGTGGGTGTTGATCAGTCGGATCGCATCCAGCGCGTGCATATCGGTCAAAGGACCGCTGGCAGTGGACACAAAGGCTTCGATTGCATGCACCAAAGCATCCACACCGGTACAGGCGGTCAGGAAAGTGTCCATGGTGCGGGTGGTATCCGGATCAATCAGCGCTACATCAGGTACAACCGACTTGCTGATGATGGAGATCTTCATCTTCTCCTGCTGATTGGAGATGATCGCGAACTGAGATACATCGGCAGAGGTGCCGGCGGTGGTCGGGATGCAGATCATCGGCGGAATCGGAATTTCGATCCGATCGACCCCCTCGAATTCGAGGATACTCCGCCCATGAGTACTGACGATACCGATTCCCTTGGCGCAATCCATGGGGCTGCCGCCACCAACCGCCACGATCACGTTACAGCCCTGCTCCGAATAGAGTTCGGCCCCTTTCATGACTTGCTCCACACGGGGGTTCGGCGATACATCGGTAAACACCACGGAGGGAATCTGCTGTTCCGCCAGCAACTGTTCGATTTCGCCTGTCCAACCGGCCTGTTGCACGCCAGGGTCAGACACGATCAGAACCTTGCGGGCACCAAAGGTCAGCGCATAATTGGCGACCGTTTTGCGGGCACCACTGCCAAAAATGATTTCCGGGGAAACGAACTTGCGAAGGCGAGAAACTTCATGCATGGGGATGGCCTGTCTTGCAGCGCCGTTCATCGCCGGCGCCTGGTAATTATTATTCAGTGACTGGCATTATACCTGCACCTTACAGAGGTGGTCAGTGTACGAATGGCTACAAAATGCCACAAACTTGCACAATATGTCCTGTGATCGCAACTTTGGTATTAGGTACCATAGATGGCAATAATTCTCGCCAAGGCAGCAGATGCCAGCTGCCCAAATTGAAGGATAATTGCTGTTATGGAACAGACAACTCCTCTCTATCAGCATGTGGTCGTGGTCGGCGGTGGCGCTGGCGGCCTGGAACTGGCAACGCGGTTGGCACGCAAATACCGGCGCAAGGGCCTCAAGGTCACGCTGGTGGATCGTGAACCGACCCATATCTGGAAGCCCCTGCTGCATGAAGTGGCGACAGGCTCTCTGGATGCCGGTATCGATGAACTGAGCTACAGCGCCCAGGCCCGTAGCGCCGGTTTCAAGTTTCAGGTTGGCCAGATGGAGTCAATCGAACGGGAACAGCGCTGTATCCGCCTGGCCGCTGTCAAAGGGCAGGATGGTCAGGTCCTGTTACCGGTACGGACGCTCTACTATGACTATCTGGTCATGGCCGTGGGCAGTGTTACCAATGACTTTGGTGTCGAAGGCGTGGCCCAGCACTGCACCTTCCTCGACAGCCGTCAGCAGGCCGAGCAATTCCGGCGTACATTGCTGGAAGCCTGTTTGAAGGCCAGCAACACCGAACAGCAGCGTCTGCGTATCGCCATCGTCGGTGCCGGCGCCACCGGGGTGGAGCTTTCGGCGGAGCTGTTCAACACCGCGAAGGAGCTGGCCGCTTACGGTATCTCCAGGCTTGATCGCAACCGGCTGGAAGTCATTTTAATCGAGGCCGGTCCGCGCATCCTGCCCGCCCTGCCGGATCGAATCTCATCCGCCGCGCGACATGAACTTGAGAAACTGGGGGTAAGGGTACGTCAGCAAACACTTATTACCTCGGTGAATGAGCAGGGCCTGATGACCGATACCGGTGAACTGATCGAAGCTGAACTTAAGGTCTGGGCCGCCGGGATTCGCGCACCCGAGTTCGTAACCCAGCTGGACGGCCTTGAGTACAACCGCCTGAACCAGCTGGTGGTGGGACCGGATCTGCGCACCACCCGGGATGAGCGCATCTTTGCCCTGGGCGACTGTGCCGCGTGCGCGCGTAGCGATGGAAACGGCAATGTTCCGCCGCGTGCCCAGGCCGCGCATCAGATGGCATCCTTCCTGTTCAAGAACTTCCGTCGCATCGTCAAGGGAGAGACCTTGCCGGCCTATGAGTACAAGGATTACGGCTCACTGGTGTCGCTGAGCCGATTCAGCACCGTCGGCAGCCTGATGGGTAATCTTTCCAGGGGCAGCCTGATGGTCGAGGGTCGCCTGGCGCGGCTGGTGTATGTCTCGCTGTACAGACTGCATCAGCTGGCGGTTTATGGTTATACCAAAACGTTTCTGATCACCCTTGTCGATCGTATCAACAAAGTGATCCGTCCCCGACTCAAGTTGCACTGATCCACCGGGAGCCTCGGTTTTACCGAGTTTGCAGCACTGAGCCTTGCCGGCCCTCAGGGGCCGGTTTTTTTCATGTGTATCTGACCGCCGGTAAGATGAACAGGCAGAGTCATCTGCATCTGCTAAGCTTGAGGCAGTGTGTGCAAGCCGAGAATGCCCACGATGATTGATCCACAACACGTCACAGCACTTGTTCAGGCTGCGCTGATCGCAGACAGCTACTCCCTCGGCCTGCACTGGATTTATGATCATGACCTGCTTGATCGTGAACCCCTGAGCCCCGATCAGCTGCATTCTCCCCTGAGCCATTGGCACAGCACCAAAACTGCCGGTGACCTGACCCATTACGGCGACCAGCTCTGGCATCTGTATCAATATATGCAGCAGCAGAATGAACTGAACATCGACCGCTACCGTGAGCAGTGGGTCGAGTTCATGCACCATTACCACGGCTATATCGACAAGGCCACAGCCGCCACCCTCGACAACATACGTCATGGCATCATCCCTTCGGGATCATCTTCAACCGAGTTGTCGGTGACGTCACGCATCGCTTGTCCGCTGCTGTACTCGCCCTCACCCGAGGATTACCTGGAGCTGGTCGAAGCACTGACCCGCATGACTCACAATTCGGCGATTGCCGTGGACTGCTGTCGTTTCTTTGCCCATATCCTGCTTGATTGCCTGCAGGGCGCCTCAATTTCCGAAGCGGTAACGACTCACCTGGAGGGGTTGCCGCCCTCCCTGCGGCTCAAGGGGCGGCAGGGGATCGAATCTGCGGCCGAGGATACCCGCACGGTTCTGCGCCAGTTTGGTATTGCCTGTGATGCGCGTTACGGTCTGCCCGGCGTCATGCATCTGATCCACCGCTATCAGGATCCAATGCGTCTGCTGCAGGAAAATGTACGAGCCGGTGGTGATTCCAGTGCACGCGGCATGATCAGCCTGATGCTAATGGTTGCCGAGCAGCCACATAAGCTGCATGAATTACCAGACCAATGGTTTGAAACCGTTTTTCAGCCCAAACATAAGAATTGACTTATATCACCCTTGCGTTTGGTATATGGTTGACATTAAGCAAAAGCTTTAGCACAGCGATGTGTCTGCCAAATGAAACAGATATTGCATTGACTTTGCCATGTATAGCCCTAGAATTCGCGCCTTGTGCCCCCCTGTTTTATGACGCAACCGGGCTGGACAGGCTTGCATACCCGGAGCATGTCGCGTTGAGATCATGCCCCCTCCTGCTCGCAAAGAGCAGGCGGTTCCGGGTCGTTTAAAGGGCTTCAAACTGATGATATTGAGTTAGCCACGTAATGAGAAAAAACCTGCCAGTAACCGATAACGAGCAGCGGTTCCCTGACGAAAAAAAGCTGATTTCAACGACCGATCTGAAAGGCATCATTACTCACTGTAATGATATTTTCGTTGAGATCAGCGGTTATTCGCACGACGAACTGATCGGCCAGCCGCACAACATGGTTCGCCATCCCGATATGCCACCTGAAGCCTTTCAGGTGATGTGGGAACACCTCCGGGCAGGCAAGCCCTGGATGGGGCTGGTCAAGAACCGCTGCAAGAACGGCGATTTCTACTGGGTCAATGCCTATGTGACTCCGATCACCGAGAATGGCAAAATCGTTGGATACGAGTCCGTTCGTGTCTGCCCCTCGCGAGAGGATGTACAGCGCGCCGAGCGTGAGTATGCCGCCATCAACAAGGGCAAGATCCCGACACAGCGTCCGCGACTGCCGCTTGAAGCGATCGCACTGGGCTGCGCCCTGCTGGCGAGCACCTGGCTGTTTGCCAGCGATTTTGAACTCGGCGCCTTCCTGCTGCTGGCCCTGGTTGCCGTTATGACCCAGGCCTACAGCCATCTCAAGTGCCGCCGGCAACGGCAATCCCTGCTGGAAATGATGCCACTGGCGTTCAATCACCCGGTCGCGGCGGCCACCTATACGGACGACAAGGGCAATCTTGCGGCACTGAAGGTGGCCATTCTGAGTGAACAGGCTCATCTTACGACCGTACTTACCCGTATCGATGATGCGGCAGCGATGGTTTCCAGGCAGGCCGGCAGCAGCCTGGAAGTCTCTGAGCGCTCCTGCGATGCCATGCGCCAACAGCAACATGAAACCGATCAGGTTGCGGCCGCCATGCATGAAATGACCGCAACCATCGCCGAGGTCTCCAGTCATGTGCAGCAAACCGCTAACCAGGCAGAGGCCTCCAACGGAACTGCAATTCAGGGACGCGAGCTGGCAGCCACGACCAGTGCATCCATTGCTCAGCTGGGTCAGACGGTCAACGAAATCGCGGAATCCGTGACCGGCCTGGCTGAACAGACCCGTCAGATTGCACAAGCCGCCGAGATGATTGAGCAGATTGCCGACCAAACCAACCTGCTGGCCCTGAACGCAGCCATCGAAGCGGCGCGTGCAGGTGAACACGGGCGTGGTTTTGCGGTCGTTGCAGACGAAGTACGCCAGTTGGCCTTGCGAACTCAGAACTCGACCAAAGAGATACACGATATTGTTCGCGACCTGACTGCACGTACCGAGGACTCGGTCACCATCGCCCTTGAAGGACAGAAGGAAGCACAAACAGGACTGGAACAGGTCCAGCAGGCGGGCGACTTGCTCAACAACATTTCAGAGATGATGAGCACTATCGCCAATATGTCGATCCAGATGGCTGCAGCCATCGAGGAGCAGGCTCAGGTTTCCGAGGAAATCAACAGCCAGATCGTCAATATTTCCGACCTCTCGACCCAAAGCCTGAATCATGCAGAAGAATCCGCCACAACGACCCGCAAGCTGCAGTCGGTAGCAACGGAAATGCACGAGCTGGTTTCAGGCTTCGCGCGCTGATCCAAACAAGCCAGCACCCTGCAGGCGGCTGTCAGGCCGCCTGCAGACAGGTTTAAATCTCCGCCAGTGCCCCTCGGCCTTGAACAGGCGCTGTTCTCACCCGATCACACCTCCCCCACGCCTTCCGGCTGTTACGGTCTTTGTTGTCACACCGGACTGCATAACCCGTGTTATAGTCGACCTATTTGAAAACAGGGAGATAGCCTATGTTGAGTGTGGAAGTCAGCGGTCTTTTCGGCCTGATAATCCTGGTGCTGGATATCATGGCCATTATCAAGACCGTGCAGAGTCGGGCCAGTACAACCACCAAGGTCATCTGGGTTGTGGCGATCCTCCTCCTGCCGGTACTGGGCCTGATCCTGTGGTTTCTGTTCGGCCCCAAAGGCTGACCCGATCCAGCCAGCTCTGCCCCCTGTTACGGGGGGCCTCAGCATATACGGGGCAACAGCTCGCCGTCCGGCAGGTCAAGCAAACGCTCTGCACCCAGTAGAGTACGTATCCGGGCCTGGCCTGCCGGCCCTTCCAGTACTTCACCAATGATGCAGGCATCCTGGCCGGCTGGATGCGCACGCATCACTCCGACCAGCCGTTCAGCCTGAGCTTCAGGCACAACCGCCACCAGTTTTCCTTCGTTGGCAAAATGCAGTGCGTCCAGTCCAAGAATTTCACAGACACCTCTCACTTCGGCTTTCACCGGCAGTTGATCCTCGAACAGCCGAATCGCACGACCAGAAGCATCAGCAAATTCATGCACGATAGCAGCCACGCCCCCTCGAGTGGCATCCCGTATCGCCCTGATCTCCGGGCAGGCATGCAGCATCCGCTGAATCAGCCCATGCAGCGATTGGCAATCACTGGCAAGGTCCGCGTCCAGTGCCAGATCGCCTCGCGCCTGCAGAATGGCGGCGCCATGATCACCAAGCGTGCCACTGACGATGACCCTGTCTCCCGGCCTGCATTGGCTTGCCGCCAGCTCGATGTCCTGCGCAATCACCCCGATGCCACTCGTATTGATGAACAGCCGGTCGCCCTTGCCCCGTGGGACCACCTTGGTATCACCGGTGACGATGCTGACGCCAGCCGCCTGTGCGGCATCCCGCATGGAGTGCACAATACGACGCAGCTGGCCGATCGACAGCCCCTCTTCAATGATGAACGCACAGGAAAGGTAGAGGGGCCTTGCCCCGCCAACCGACAGGTCATTGAGTGTGCCATGGACCGCCAAAGTGCCGATATTGCCGCCGGGAAACTCCAGCGGATCGATGACGTAACTGTCGGTCGTGAACGCCAGGCGATCGCCCTGGCTCGCCAGCCCGGTCATATCCAGCCTCGCCTGGTCCTCCAGTCGGGCAAGCTCGGTATTGTCGAACGCGTCGACAAACAGTTCATCGATCAGACGGCGCATCGCTCGGCCGCCGGCACCGTGCGACAGGGTGATCAGCGTTTCGTCAGACAGGCTCACTGCACATCGGTCCTTTGGTATTGATAACAAGCGGCACAAGCCCCTTCGGATGAGACCATCAATGCCCCCAGCGGCTGTGACGGCGTGCAGGCGGTCCCGAACAAGGGGCACTGCCGAGGCTGTAGCTGCCCCTTGAGCACTTCACCACAGCGGCAATCTTCCGGGTCAGCAACAGGGTTAACGGGTAATCTGAATACCTGCTCGGCATCGAATTCGGCATAGGCAGGCCTGAGGCGAACACCGGAACGCTCTATCTCGCCCAGCCCCCGCCAGGCAAAACGCTCCCGCAATTCAAACACCTCGGCCACCGCCTGTTGCGCCCGCCGGTTGCCATCGGGGCGAACCACGCGGGTATACTGGTTCTCGACGTCTGCCCTGCCATCTGCAAGCTGATTCAGCAGCATCAGTATGGACTGAAGGATATCCAGAGGTTCAAAGCCTGCGATGATGAACGGTTTGCGGTATTGCTCAGCAATGAATCTGTACGGCTCCAGGCCGATGACCATACTCACATGGCCGGGGCCGATGAAGGCGTCGACACAAACATCCTCGTCATCGAGCAGCGCCCTGAGCGTGGGCACGATCGTGATGTGGTGACAGAGCAGGAAAAAATTGGACAGCCCTTCCGCCCTGGCCTGCTGCAGCGTCAGGGCGGTACCGGGCATGGTCGTTTCAAAGCCCAGACCAAAGAACACCACTCTTTTCCCGGGGTTGTTTCTTGCAACCTGCAGGGCATCCAAGGGTGAATAAACCATGCGGATATCAGCGCCTTCTGCGCGCATTTGCTGCAGACTTTGCCGCGAACCCGGCACCCGCATCGCATCGCCGAAGGTGGTGATAATCACGTCCGGATGAGCCGCTATGGCCAGACAGTCGTCAACCCGCTCCCGCGGCAAGACGCACACCGGGCAGCCTGGCCCATGAATCAGCTCCAGCCCGTCGGGCAGCAGCGCTTCCAGCCCATAGCGGAAAATGGAATGGGTATGGCCTCCACACACCTCCATGATGCGGATCGGCAGGCGTGCCTGGAGCACCGGTGAGGCCATGCGGCGTGAAATCTGATCCAGTAGCTGCCGGGCGCGCGCCGGATCGCGGAATTCATCGGTGTACTTCATCCCCCAGTGCTCCCGTCATCCTCGGCAAGACTTTCCAGCTCCGCCAGCAACGCCAGTGTTCTGTGGGCCTCATCGGTATCGATCAGGCTCATGGCGAAGCCCACGTGTACCAACACCCATTTTCCGACCAATAACTCCGGCTCTGCGCCTTCCGCCAGTACACAGGCGAGGCTGACACGTCGACGTACGCCCGAAACTTCAACCGTCGCGGTCTGGCTTTCACTATCCTCGATGGCGATGATCTCAGCCGGTACGCCCAGGCACATCAGCAGCTCCTTTTTACAGCTGGGCCTTCAGCGCCCGCAACTCACTTTCCAGCTGATCGATGCGCGCGTCGAGTTGATCACGGCGCTGACCCGCAAGCCAGTTGAGCCAGGCGGACAGGCCTTCACCGGTACGCGCGGACAGCTGCAGTACCTGAATATCCGGATTGATGCGGCGCGCATATTCAATGCATGCCTCCACATCGAAATCCACATGGGGCAGCAGATCGATCTTGTTCAGGATCATCAGTTGAGCTGCATGGAACATGCCGGGATATTTGAGCGGCTTGTCATCGCCTTCGGTCACCGACAGGATAACGACCTTGGCGGCCTCGCCCAGGTCGAATCCGGCGGGACACACCAGGTTACCCACGTTTTCAATATAGAGGATGCCGTTCTGCAACTCTGGCAGCTGCTCCATCGCGTGCCCCACCATATGGGCGTCAAGATGGCAGAGCGTACCGGTGTTGATCTGAACCGCTTCGACACCGGTTGCCCGGATGCGGTCGGCATCCTGATGGGTCTGCTGATCGCCCTCAATCACGGCCACCGGCAACTCGCCCCGTTGCTGTTTCAGGGTTTCGACCAGCAGTGCGGTCTTGCCCGAGCCCGGGCTCGAGACCAGATTCAGCACCAGCAGATTGCGACGGGCAAACATCTCCCGATTGGTCTGGGCATGGCGGTTGTTCCGGCTGAACAGGTCCAGTTCGACCTGAAGGCGCCGCTGCGCCTCGGCCTCATGACCCCCTTCGTGCTCATGCGCATGTTGATGCTGGTGTTCATGGGGTTGTCCACATCCACAAATGCCACACATCAGACCACCTCCAGTTCCCTGATTTTCAATTCGTCACCCGATAATACCTGCAGTTGGTAAGCACCGCATTCGGCGCAGGGCTGATACCACTGAGAAATTTCGGTCTCGGCACCACAGGCTCGACAACGCGCCCTGCCAGGTCGTTCAACGATATGCAGCCGGGCGCCTTCGGCCAGGGTGCCTTGGCTGGCCGCCTCGAATGCAAACATCATCGCATCCGGCACCACGGCCGCGAGGGGGCCGACGTCCAGCCAGAGCTGCGTCACCCGCGAAAAGTGCTGTTCCTCGGCCTGTTGCCGCAACAGGGAGATCAGCGATCGGCACAGGGACAACTCATGCATCTTGCCTACCCCCTGTCTGCCGGGCCAGTGCCACAAGCGCCTGTCCCAGACTCAAGCCGGCATCATTGCAAGGCACTTGCTGATGCCTCAGCACCTTGATGCCCGCATCGACAAGCAGGCGTTCCAGCTGATCGGACAGGAGTGCGTTCTGCATCACCCCGCCGCTCAACACTAGCGTCTTGAACGGATGAGTTCTGCGCAGGCGCAGAGCCAGTGTACTCAGCCCCTGGGCCAGCCCAAGATGAAAGGCCAGCGCGATCTGGGGCCGGGGCCGATCGGCCTCCAGGTCGGCCATAATCTGTGGCCAAAGCCCCCTGATATCGAGCTGCCACAAGCCTTCATGCCGTGATATCGGCAGGTGGTAGGCCATGACTCTTTCAGCGCAACTCTGGGCCAGGGTTTCCAGTGCAACCGCCGCCTGTCCCTCATAACTGATGCCTTCAGCATAGCAGCCCAGCGCGGCCGCCACGGCATCGAACACACGTCCGGCCGAACTGGATGCCGGTGAATTGAAGTTTTGTTCAATCATGCTGCAAATGGTTGTCAGGGGTTTATCCGCCAGCACCGGCCAGAGATCCAGGGTACTCAGCGGATCGATACCGGCCTGATGCAGACGGGTCACCAGCAGGCGCCAGGGTTCACGGATAGCGTTTTCCCCTCCCGGCAGCGCGCCGGGCTGCAGGCGCGCCAGTCGCTCAACCTCCCCATAACCACCATACAGAAACTCACCGCCCCACAGCCTCCCAGCCTCACCATACCCGGTGCCATCAAGACAGATACCCAGTACCGGATCGCCTCTCAGAGGATAGCCATGCTCGCCCAGACAGGCCGCCAGATGAGCATGATGGTGTTGCACCCGGATAACCCGCAGGTTCTTCGCGTCCGTCGCGATCCGTGTTGAAACATAGTCCGGATGCAGGTCACAGGCCAGCAGTTCCGGGGCCGCCTGGTACAGTTGTCGGTAGTGATCACGCGCGTCGTCAGCCGCTTCATTGACCGCCAGTTGCTGCAGATCGCCCTGATAGTGGCTGACGATGAGCTGCCCTTCCCTGGCCAGACAAAAGGTGTTTTTGAGGTCGCCGCCCAGCGCCAGCACCTCAGGCCCGGTGCTGAAGCCCGACGGCAGTGCAAGACTTAGGGGCGCCACTCCCCGCCCGGGGCGTAATACCTGCACCTTGCCGGATGTATCATGCACGCGCATCACCGAATCATCGATCCGGCTGACAATTGTCCGATCATGCATGACCAGCAAATCCGCCAGGTCGGCCAGCTGTTCACGCGCCGCCTGATTGTCGATCACCTGAGGCAGGCCCGTACGATTTGCACTGGTCATGATCAGAGGCCCCTCTGCGTCGGCCAGCAGCAGGTGGTGCACTGGCGTGTAGGGCAGCATGCAGCCCAGCCAGGCGGAATCCGGGGCGACGGCCTCTGCCAGCCGCTTGCCCTGTTTCAGGGGCCGCAACAGGACAATCGGAGCCTCTGCTGATCTCAGCAGCGCGATCTCTTCCGGGCTGGCCATGACATATTCGCCGAGCTGCTCCAGATTACGAAACATGACCGCCAGCGGCTTGGCAGGCCTGCGTTTGCGTTCCCGCAGGCGAGTAACCGCAAACGGATCACGGGCATCGCAGCAAAGGTGGAAACCACCCAGCCCTTTCAGGGCCAGAATCTGGCCCGCCTGGAGCGTTGCAGACATGCTGGCAAAGGGGTCGGCCGCCTCCAGTCGATGACCGGATGGCGTTTCCAGCCATAGTTTCGGCCCACATGCATCACAGGCGTTGGTCTGGGCATGAAAACGACGGTCTTCGGGGTCGGCATATTCCCGAGCACAGGCATCGCAAAGACCGAAAGCGGACATGCTTGTGCGTTCACGATCATAGGGCATGCTGCGGATAACACTGAAGCGCGGACCGCAATGGGTGCAGCTGATGAAAGGATAGCGGTAACGACGATTGTCCGGATCAAACAGCTCCGCAAGGCATTGATTGCACGTGGCCGCGTCCGGCAAAACCATCGTCGAACGGTTGCGAGCCAGCGAAGGAAGAATGGCAAACCCGGGCCCCAGTTCCGCCAGCTCCTGCCGTTGCAGAGGACTTATATGCAGCGCATCGATACGGGCCAGCGCCGGCAGGTTCGCTTTCAGCGCATGCTCGAATGTCTCGAGGCCGTCTGCCTTGCACACCAGCCGCACTTCCACGCCCTGAGAGATGTTGCGTACATCTCCTGTCAGGCCGAGCGATACCACCGTGCGCCAGACATGGGGACGAAACCCCACCCCCTGCACACGCCCGCTCATGTGAATCCTGTACCCCGTCTTCGGGCAGTGCCCAACCGTATCTGCCAAGGTATTCCCGCTTGTGTTTCATGACCTTGACTGCACTTTAGCACCCTTTGCGCCCGTCATTGCACTCCTTCAGTCAGGGTAATTTTGCAGCAGCTCAGCCAACGTTCTGCCGCGCCATGGAGGCAAGGCCGTGTCTGGCTGCACGTTTTCCCCTGAAAGCCTCTACGGCCCGGGCAAATTCCGTCCCCTGCAACGCCTCTACCAACACGTCCAGCTCTTCATTCATGGCGGCGTCAACTCCCATGCGCTCGGCACGTCCCAGCAACGCTTTGGTGGCCTGCATCGCCTTCGGCGGAGCAGCCGCCAGCCGCTGGGCCGCATCAAGCGCCGTTTGCAGGGCCTGGCCATCCACCAGTTGCCGGTTGATCAGCCCCAATGATTCCGCCGTGTCCGCATCGAAACGTTCCCCCAGCAACAGCAACTCCGCCGCACGCTGCCGGCCAATCAGTGCGGGCAGGATAAAGGTGGCGCCAAACTCGGGACAGATGCCGAGTTGCACGAACGGCATCTGGAAGCTGGCGCCTTGCCCCGCATACACCAGGTCACAATGCAGCAGTAGTGTGCAGCCGATACCGATCGCCGGGCCTTCAACGGCGGCTACTACCGGTTTTTCGAAGCGGCTCAGCTGCTGCATGAAACGGTATACCGGGTGGCCGGCATCCCGGATCGGGTGATCCAGAAAATCGTCCAGATCGTTACCGCTGCAAAACACCCGGTCCGATCCGTTCATCAGCAGCACCCGGACCGAGTCATCCCAGGCGGCCGCTTCAAGTTCCATGGTCAGTGCCTTGTACAGATCAGTGTGCAAGGCATTTTTACGCGTCGGATTATCAAGGCTCAGAATCCGTACCTGTCCTGCGTCCTCAACCTTTAAACCATTGATTGTGTCCATTGCGTCCC
The DNA here is from genome assembly GCA_963676805.2 of uncultured Marinobacterium sp. Taxonomy (GTDB): domain Bacteria; phylum Pseudomonadota; class Gammaproteobacteria; order Pseudomonadales; family Balneatricaceae; genus Marinobacterium. The sequence goes on from CAXXYA010000002.1 coordinate 1,112,322, forward strand.
CCGACTGTCCTTTAAAACCTGTCAGAGAGCCTGGTGAAGGCTCTCCCAGAATTCGGGCCGCCATCAGACAGACGTACCAAACTGCTGTCGCAGCGCACGCTTGAGCAACTTGCCGGATGAGTTTTTCGGCAACTGCCGCACAAAGTGCACCTGCTTGGGTACCTTGAAAGGAGCCAGATTGTCCCGTGCATGGAGCAGCAGTGCCTCTTCATCCGGATCGGCATCCTGTTTCAGGACTATGATCGCCGCGATCGCTTCGATCCACTTCGCGTCCGGCACACCGATCACCGCCACTTCATCCACACAGGGATGAGTATAGAGGGCTTCTTCAACATCGCGACTGGCGACCAGCACACCACCGGTGTTAACGATGTCCTTAATGCGATCCACAATCCAGATATAGCCCTGTTCATCGCGATAGCCCAGGTCACCGGAGTGAAACCAGCCGCCGGCAAAAACTTCTGCCGTTTCCTCCGGCTTGTCCCAATACCCGACCATCAGCTGCGGGGAGCGATGTACCAGCTCACCCTGCTCACCCGCTGCGCATTCTTCGCCGCTGGCTGGGTCGATGATCCGTGTTTCAACATTGATGACCGGGCGTCCACAGGATGCAGGACGCTCCCTGTGCTCCTGAGGTGTCAGCACCGTTGCCAAAGGTGCGATTTCACTTTGACCGTAACAGTTATACAACCCTGACAACGGCAGGCGCTCCCCCAATTCCCTGACAATGGGCTCCGGCATGATGGATGCCCCGTAGTAGAGCTTCTGCAGGTGTTGCAGTTCGGCTTCGATAAAGTGCTCGTGATGCAGCAGGGAGATCCATACGGTCGGCGGGGCGAAAAAGCTGTTCAGCTGTTTCCCCTTCAGCAGCTGGAGTATGACTTCCGGTGTCGGTGTATCCAGCAGGCAGCTGTAGGCACCCGCCAGCAGGGTCGGCATGGTGAATACATGCATCTGCGCCGAGTGATAGAGCGGCAGGGCTGCCAAGCAGCGGTCCTCCGGCGTGATATCAAGGTGGTGCAGACAGCTGGCGTACTCGGCCATCAGCGACCGGTGAGTATGCATGGCGCCCTTGGGATCGGACGTAGTACCGGACGTATAGAGAATTTGCACCACGTCAGTATCGGCAAGTTCTACCTCGGGGGCCTGGTCACGCCCGATCCCGGTTGCCACGGCCAGGATGTCAGTACGACCCGCAACCGGGTTGCTGCTGTGCAGACTGCCCTGGATGCCCAGCTGCAGCTGATCGCATACCTCTTCCACGTAGGTGTTCAGGCTGTCATCGGTGAAGAGTGCTCGGGCACCGGACTGTGTCAGCACATAGACCAGCTCGCGTTCGGTCAGCGAAAAGTTGACCGGCACATGGATGAGACCCGCTCGAGTGCAGGCCAACCACAAGATCAGATAGGCATCTGAGTTCTTGCCGTAGGCCGCCACCCGGTCACCCTTTTTCAATCCTTGCGCCAGAAGATGGTTGGCCACTCGATTGACGGCCTGCTCAAGCTCAAGGTAACGCCAGCTGCGTTCCTTGTATTCCAGTGCCGTCTGCTCCGGGCGCTGTTTCACCGTGCGATGGAAGGCATCGCCAATCGTGTTGCGAATGGCATGATTGATCAGTGCTCGGGTGTCAGTCGCGATATGCATAAGGTACCTCAATTATTATTGTTTTACGGTATTGGAATCATTCAAGCATGCGGTGCATTAAGCTGCTGTTGCACTCGGGACAGGTTCAGCTGCCCAACCGCTCCAGTATCAGCGCTATGCCCTGACCACCACCAATGCACATGGTAATCAGCGCGCGGCGCTGGCCTTGCCGCTCCAGCTCATACAGTGCCTTCAGGGTGATGATGGAACCGGTTGCCCCGACCGGATGGCCATGGGCAATGGCCCCTCCGTTGACGTTGACCCTGTCCAGATCAAACTCCAGCGTCTGCGCAACCGCCATCGCCTGGGAAGCGAACGCCTCGTTGGACTCGATAATGTCGATATCGGCCATGCTCAGTCCCGCCTGCTGAAGTGCCTGCTTGACCGCCGGTATCGGCCCCAGTCCCATCAAATGTGGTGCCACCCCGGCAAAGGCGTAGCTGATAAAGCGCGCCCTTGGTTTAAGCCCCCGGGCCTGTGCTTCCTGCATGGACGTCATGACCAATGCGGCCCCGCCGTCATTGATGCCCGAGGCATTGCCTGCGGTAACCATGCCGTCCCGCTTGAACGCCGGGCGCAATGTCTGCAGATCCTCGAAGGCGATTCCCGCTCTGACGTGCTCATCTTCGATAAATGGCACGGTTTCACGCCCCCTGCGCACCGGTACCGGTACAATTTGAGCAGCCAGGTGACCGTCTCTCATGGCCACCTCGGCCCGGCGATGGCTCTCACATGCATACCGGTCCAGCTGTTCACGGGTAAGACCGTACTGCTCGGCGATATTCTCGGCCGTCATGCCCATATGGCCGCTGCCAAAGGGATCACTGAGGATACCGACGGTCATGTCCAGGGTCTGGTTATCGCCCATCCGCTGGCCGAAGCGATGGTTCGGCAGCAGATAGGCACCTCGACTCATGTTTTCGGCACCGCCGGCCAGGGCTATGCGACTGACGCCCGCCTGAATCAACTGGGCGGTCGAGATCAGCGACTGTACCGAAGATCCACACAGGCGGTTCACGTTCAGGGCCGCCGAGCTTTCGGGCAGACCGCAATTCAGCGCGATATGGCGCGACAGGTAGACATCCTGGGGACTCGTCGTAATGATGTGACCGAACACCGAATGATCGATCTCGGCGGCATCCACACCGGCCCGTTCGATAGCGGCACGGCCGGCAAAGGTGCCCAGTTCAGCCGGCGTATAGGCAGACAGACTGCCGCCAAAATCGCCAATGGCGGTACGCGCACCCGCCAGAATGACGATATCCTGAAGTTTGATTGTCTCACTCATCGGATGTTGCTCCTGTTGTTGATTCCCTGGCGGCTCAGTTCGCACGGCCCAGCATGTCGCGGGCAATCACCTCTTTCATGATCTCGGTGGTGCCGGCATAGATTGTCTGGATGCGCGCATCCACATAGAAACGAGAGATCGGATATTCCATCGTGTAACCGTAGCCACCGAACAACTGCAAACAGCGGTCTATCGAGCGACACTGCATTTCGCTCAGCATCAACTTGAGCGCCGCTGCATCCGTGGTATTCATGTCGCCGCGCTCATAACGCTGCAGACACTGGTTGAAATAGGCACGCCCCATCTCCAATTCGGCGCGAATCTGCGCGAGGGTAAAGCGCGTGTTCTGGAAATCGGCAATGCGCTGGCCGAAGGCCCGGCGCTCCCGGACATATTCCAGCGTGAGCTGCAAGGCTCCCTCAATCGCGCCCAATGCCTGGGCACCGACACCAAGACGTTCACGGGGAAGTTCCTGCATCAGGTAGACAAACCCCTTTCCGGCTTCGCCCAGCAGAGCATCGTCCGGCAGGATCAGGTCATCAAAGAACAGTTCGGCGGTATCACTGGCGTGCTGGCCGATCTTGCGAATTGACTTGCCACGGGAGAAGCCCGGCAGGCGGGTATCGGCCAGGAACAGAGATACCCCACGGGCGCCGGCACTTGGGTCTGTCTTGGCGCAGATGATGACCATATCGGCGAGCTGACCATTGGTGATGAATACCTTGGCGCCATTGATCTTCCAACCGCCTTCAACCTTGTCAGCGGTGGTGCGCATGGCGGCCAGGTCACTGCCCGCACCGGGTTCGGTCATGGCAATGGCCCCGACCACTTCGCCGCTGGCCATGCGTGGCAGCCAGTACCCTTTCTGTGCATCACTGCCCAGATGCAGAAGATAGGGCATAACGATATTGGCGTGGATGTTGAAGCCGCTGGCCAAACCACCAAATCCCTGACGAGAAATCTCTTCACAGATCATCAGGCAGATATCGACACCTGCACCTGAGCCACCCAGCTCTTCCGGCAGATCGACCCCCAGCAAGCCGGCCTCACCCAGTCGGTTCCAGAGTTCACGCGGTACCTGATGCGCTGCTTCCCAGCGTTCATAATCCGGTGCCACTTCCTGTTCCAGAATGCGCCGGACCATCTCTTCAAACAGCACCCTGTCTTCGTTGCCAATGGATGAATCGGCCACGGACTCTAATGCCTGGTTCATACTGCACCCTTCTTGTTGTTGTTCTGGTAAAGGGCCAAGCTCGATTGCCCCTGTGGCCATTAAAGAACTTTGCCCACCCGCTTTGAATGACCTCTTGGGTCGTTTTAATTGATCGTAGAGGCCAAGGGTTGCACACTGGGGGGATGACATTGCAGATGCCGTTAAACCCGGGAAGACAGGATCATGAGTACAAGGGAAATGCCTCAGTATGCTGACAGGGCGCACATCGCCAATCACTACATTGGCGCCAGCATCAGCGGTGCACTGCGACAGGGAGCCGACGCCCGTCGCTTGATGACCGAGGCCGATATTCCTGAGGACTGGCTGAATCGCCCCGAGCAGCCCATCACCGAGCGCCAGCTTGGTGAACTGATCAAGGCGGTATGGCGCTACACCCACGACGAGTTCATGGGTCTGGCACCCAATATCTGCAAGCGAGGCGTGTTTTCACTGATGGCCGAGTTGGCTCAAGGGGCCAGAACACTGGGAGGGATGTTGAAGCAAAGCGCACGCTTCTATACGGCCCTGTCGGACGATCTGGAGATCGGGCTGAACGTCGACGACTCCAGTCAACCTCCCCTGGTCTTCTACCGTTTGCAACTGAATCACCATGGCGAAGACCAGGACCACCTGCTGCAGGAGTTTATCCTGTTGATGTGGCAGCGCTTTGCTAGCTGGCTGGTTGGACAGCAGATCCCGATCGCCAGTACCTGTTTTGGTTATCCGGCTCCGAATCACGCGAGAGAATACCGGGCCATGTACTTGGGGGAACTGTTGTATGACCAGCCCGCCTGCGGGTTTTACCTGCACCCACGCTATCTGCAGTTGCCGATCATCCGTAATGCAGCCGAGCTGCAGACCTTCCTGGAACACTGCCCTGCCGTGATCCTGCATCGCCCCGTGCGTGATAACAGTTTGCAGACGCGCATCAGGGTACTGCTGCAGCGATACGATCTGAACCAGCTGCCGGAACTGGATGAAATCGGGCAGATGCTGGCGATCGCCCCACGCACCTTGCGTCGGCGACTGCAGGATGAAGGCACGACCTTGCGGCAGATCAAGGAGGCCCTGCGACGTGATTTTGCGTTGAAATTGCTCACCAGCGAGCATCTGAGCGTTCAGGAAGTGGCTGAACAGAGCGGTTTTACCGAGACTGCCGCCTTCTGTCGCGCCTTCAAGCGCTGGACCGGCAACTCGCCGGCGCACTGGCGTCGACAACAGCATGCATAGTCATTATTGATCGGACATTTCAGCCATATCGATTGTACCTGCCTGACTGACCGGTAACCGGACACTTTGCAGGGCCAGGCACAGCAGGATCATGACCATACCCACCCAACCGACCGCCAAAAATCTTTCCCCCAGCACCAGCACGGCCAGCAACATCGCTGCAACGGGTTCCAGTAGCGTGATGAGTGTGGCCTTGCTGGCCTCCAGGTATCTCAGGCCGTAACTGAAACAGAGGTAGCCCAGAAACATTGGCACCAGCGCCATGTACAGCGCTACCCCAGCATTTGTAACAGTTGTAAACAGCTCGCCACCGGTCAACATGAGTGAGGGCAACAGCAGCATGGCGGCAAGACCGAACATCGCCGCCATTGCAGACTTTGAATGTATCTGCCGCTCTATCATTCGCTTTGCTGCCCAGGAGTAGGTCGCATAGCTAATACCTGCCAGCAATCCCAAGGCGATCCCCATAGAGTTGGCCAGTGCGTGTCCCGCGGCAGAATTATCGTCGTGCAAAAGCGCCGGGGCCTTGCCCATCGCCAACAGGAGTATGCCCAGAGCACCGGTCAGCATACTGAGCATCCACTGCAGGGAAACACGTTTTCGGCCCAGCAGACACTCCAGCATCATCGTGAACAACGGGGCACTGGCGATGGAAACCACAGTACCTATGGCAACTCCCGATAAGCGCATCGAGCTGTAGAAAGCCAGGGGATATACCGCAACGGACAACCCGCCTGCCACCAGCAAATACGGATTGGAGATCAATTTATGCCTGTCATTGAGTAACGGTTTGAGTGCGCTCAAAACCAGAAAGATACCGCCCATACCCATCGCAAAAGCACCAATGGCCAGTGCGCTCACCTCAGGTGCAAAACTGGCAGCCGTACCGGTAGTACCCCAAAGAAAACTGGCCAAGACGATGGCCAGAATGCCGGTTGCCTCCCCTCGTGTTGAAGCCATGACGAACCTGTTCCTGCTGTATGAATCGGGAGGTTCATTGTACTCGGCCGGGATTTTCAGCTTGTGCAGAAAGGACGCTTTTGTCTGCCGATCCGGCGCAGATCAACGCGAAAATTGAGTCGGCGTCAGCCCAAAGCAGGCCGAGAAGCGACGACTGAAGGCTGACAGATCCGTGTAACCAACCTGCTCGGCAATCAGCTGAACCGGATAGTCCGTATGCTGTAGCAGAGCCCGGGCTTTATCCATCCGCACCCGGGTCACGTATTGCATGACGGTCTGCCCCATCTGCTCACGAAACAACTTTTTCAACTGGGTTTCGCTCAGGCATGCAACCCCGGCAAGCGTACTGATGACGACTTTCTCGGCCAGGTTGTCAGCGATATATTGCAACACCTGCTGAATACGTTGATCAATCTGGGGCAAGGGCCGCTGCTCGGCCAGCAGAAGGGTAAATGTGCTGAACATTGATTGTTCAAGCTGAAGATTGATCTGATATTCCAGTTGAGCCTCGATAAAACGTAGAAATTGCATCAGCGGGCGGTTGATCGAAAAAGCGGCCAGGGGGCTATTGATCAATGGAGCCGGAAGCACATCCATATCCGCCACCACAAATCGGGCTTCAGTATTAGCGGTGAAGTGATGCAGCTCCCCTTCTGGAATCACGACACACTCTCCAGGCGCAACCTTGCCCGAATAATTGCCGAGCTCAATGTTGATGACACCACGCAACGGCAACACCAGCTGGTGAAATGGATGAGAATGACCTCGGCGCAGGCGGCTGTAGGAACGTATGGATAAATGGTTTGGCATCAGAGCCTGTCATTGCGGTATGAACCAGGGCTCAAAACCTAATCCACAGCGATATTTTTTACAACCGTTCAGGCAAGGTTTGGGCCTGGAGCCAAAACACGAGTGTAAAAGCCTGTACATAAATAATTACTAATATATATAATTCAGAAAACACTAATGAATGGAGCATACCCATGACCCTTAATGCCGCCCTGCGCCTGATGGCCGGGTCCGTTGTCACCCTTAGCCTGGTTCTGAGTTACTACCACAGCCCGATGTGGCTCTGGCTGACCGCCTTTGTCGGTTTTAACCTGCTGCAGTCCGCATTTACCCGCTGGTGCCCCGCAATGACCATCTTCCGTATGCTCGGACTCAAGGATGAAGTCTGTGATGTGCGTGGCATGACCATCAACCAGGGTGTACACATCATCGCCGGTGTACTGATCATGGCAACCAGCCTGCCGGTGGTGCTGGCAATCGCTCCACAGGCACTGCTGGTCGTCACCCTGATCATTGGCCTGAGCCTGATCCAATCGGCTTTCACCGGCTGGTGCCCAGCCATCCTGGTAGCCAGGTTGCTCGGCTTCAAGCCGACCCACTCAGCCTGATCGTTTTGCGGCCGCTCCCTTTTGCCTCTTCGGGAGCGGCCCTTCTCTTCGTTTTGGTGCTTCCCAGAACACTCGAGATCTGAAATACTCGGGTCATGAATATTCGTTTTTCACTCCGACGACTGCGCCGACGCACACACACCCGTGTGGGCTTGCCGCTGCCTGTCTGGAGGGAAGGACCAAGCTGAATCAGCTTGATTGATCGTTGAATATCCCCCACCAAGGCCATCGGTAATCCCGATGGCCTTTTTTGTTATATGGAGCATACGAAATGAAAACAGCATTGATGCGGATCACCCAGAGACCAGAGCAAATTTTCACCCATGGCGATGGCAGCTACCTCTATGATGCAGATGGCAACCGCTATCTGGACTTCATGCAGGGCTGGGCCGTCAACACCCTGGGGCATAGCCATCCCGCCATAGTCGAGGCGATCAACCGCCAGGCCATGCAGTTGATCAACCCTGGGCCGGCTTTCTACAACGCTCCCGCCATCGAGCTGGCCCAAAAACTGACCGACCACTGTGCGCTGGACCAGGTGTTCTTTGCCAACAGTGGTGCCGAAGCCAACGAGGGGGCCATCAAACTGGCGCGGAAATGGGGTCAGCTGCATCGCAACGGCGCCTGGAAGATCATCACCTTCCAAAACGGTTTCCATGGCCGCACGCTGGCCACCATGTCGGCTACCGGCAAGGCGGCGTTTGAACCGCTGTTCAACCCCAAGGTTCCCGGTTTCAACAAGGTGCCCTATGGCGATCTGGCCGCCGTTAAAGCCGCAATCGACAGCGAAACGGTTGCCATCATGCTCGAGCCCATTCAGGGCGAAGCCGGCGTCATTCCGGCAGGCAGTGAATTTTTACAGGAGCTGAGAGCACTGGCGGATCAACAGGGCATCCTGCTGATTCTGGATGAAGTGCAGACCGGCATGGGAAGAACCGGCAGTATCTTTTGCCATCAACATCATGGGGTTGAACCCGACATCATGACCCTTGGCAAGGGACTGGGTGGCGGTGTTCCCATTTCGGCATTGCTGGCGAAACAGAAGGTGTGCTGTTTTGAGCCCGGAGATCAGGGCGGCACCTTCAATGGCAACCCGGTCATGTGCGCCGCCGCATTGGCGGTGATGGATGAACTGCTGAAGCCCGGTTTCATGGCACAGGTGCGATCCTCAGCAGCGCGGTTGACGTCTGGCCTTGAAGCGCTGTCCACACTCCACGCGCTGGGAGACGTCAGGGGAGAAGGCCTGTTGCTGGCGATGCAAACGGGCACACTGGACGCTGTGGCCATCAGCAAGGCCTGCCATGAACAGGGGATGCTGATTAACGCCCCTCGCCCGGATACTCTGAGGTTCATGCCGGCACTGACGGTGACAGAGGATTGCATCAACACCGCTCTGGCAACTCTCTCATCGGTACTGGATCAATACCAACCGGCAACACGTTAAGCACTGCCCCGTCATCGACAATGACACGCGCAGCAGACGAACGCCTGCATAGGGCAGGCTCTGCTGCAAGCATGCAACCCTCGTGGGTTCCGGTGACGGCTGCAATCTGCCAATGGTAACTTACAAGTCAACCCTTGTGTTTGGGTGTAAGATAGCGGCCTTGAAACCCATTGATGCTACAGGTTGATACATGACTGACCCCATTCGTCTAACCCAGTACAGCCACGGTGCCGGTTGTGGCTGCAAAATTTCACCTGCCGTACTGGATACGATCCTCTCCGGCAGTGGCAGCCAAACACTGGACCCACGCCTCTGGGTGGGTAACGCCTCGCGTGACGATGCCGCCGTCTATGCTTTCGACGACAGTACCGGCATCGTCTCCACCACTGACTTTTTCATGCCGATCGTCGATGATCCTTATGATTTCGGCCGCATCGCCGCGACCAATGCCATCAGTGATATTTACGCCATGGGCGGCACCCCGATGATGGCCATCGCCATTCTTGGCTGGCCGATCAACCTGATCCCCGCAGAAGTGGCCGGTGATGTGATACGGGGTGCACGTTCGGCCTGTGATCAGGCCGGCATGCCACTGGCGGGAGGGCACTCCATCGATGCGCCTGAACCGATCTTTGGTCTGGCCGTGACCGGCCGCGTCGACCGGGATCAGCTCAAGCGAAACGACAGTGCCGAGGTGGGTAACCGTCTGTATCTGACCAAGCCGCTTGGCATTGGCATCCTGACCACCGCCGAGAAACAGGGCAAGTTGCGCACTGAAGATGTGGGTGTTGCCCGCGACCTGATGTGCACCCTGAACAGTGCCGGCCAACGCTTTGCCGCACTGCCGGGCGTCTGTGCCATGACCGACGTCACCGGCTTCGGCCTGCTCGGCCACCTGGTGGAGATGGCTGATGGCAGCGGTCTGACCGCCCGCCTGGACTTCAGTGCCGTCCCCCGCATTCAGAGCACCGATTATTACCTCTCCGAAGGCTGCGTACCCGGCGGAACCGGTCGCAACTTCGCCAGCTACGGCCACCGCGTTGCCAGCCTCGCCGAAGATCGCCAGCAATTGCTGTGCGACCCCCAGACCAGCGGTGGACTGCTGGTCGCCGTCAAACCGGAGGCCGAGGAGGCTTTCCTGTCCAGCGCCGCCGAGCTGGGACTCTCATTGCAACCGATTGGTGAGCTGGTTACCGCTGCTGAACACGCGGTCGAGGTCCTCTGATGCGTGACAACAGCGCGGATTATCGCGAAATTTTTCTCAGCGGTGTGGCGCTGATCGACACCCGTGCGCCGGTAGAGTTTGCCAAGGGCGCCTTCCCGACCAGTCAGAATCTGCCGCTGATGAACGATGACGAGCGCCACCGGGTCGGCACCTGTTACAAACAGCATGGCCAGGAAGCCGCCATCAAGCTGGGCCACCGCCTGGTCGAGGGCGATATCAAGGCCGCCCGCCTGCAGGCCTGGATAGACTTTGCCCGTGCCAACCCGGAAGGGTACCTGTACTGTTTCCGAGGCGGGCTGCGTTCCCGCATCACCCAGCAATGGCTCCACGAAGCCGGTGTCGATTATCCGATGATCGTGGGCGGCTACAAGGCCCTGCGCGGCTTCCTGATCGATACCCTGAACGAGGCCGCCGAGCAGTGCCGGTTCATCCAGCTGGGCGGCTTGACCGGCTGCGGCAAGACCGAATTGCTGCAACAGCTTGACCAGGCACTTGACCTTGAAGGGCGCGCCAACCACCGAGGGTCCAGCTTCGGCCGCCATGCTCTGCCCCAGCCGCCCCAGATCAGCTTCGAAAACACCCTGGCGATCGACCTGCTGCGCAAACGCGCAGCCGGTATTGAGCAGTTTGTCGTTGAAGATGAAAACCGTGCGATCGGCAGCTGTCACGTTCCCCTTGAGCTGCACCGGCGTTTTATCGACTCACCACTGGTATGGCTGGAGGACAGTGTTGAAAACCGGATCGAGCGCATTCTGCAGGACTACGTGATCGATCTGTCGGCCGAATTCATTGCCCTCAAGGGCGAAACCGAAGGCTACCAGGCTTACAGCGAGCGCCTGAGACAGAGCCTGAAAAACATCACCAAGCGCCTGGGTAGCGAACGCTATAAACGCCTGGCCTGCATCATGGACGAAGCGCTGGAGATCCAGCTGCAAACGGGTGACACCGCTCGCCATCGCGACTGGATCGCTGCGCTGTTGAATGAGTACTACGACCCCATGTACCGCTTTCAGAGTGAACGCAATGCGGACCGGGTCATCTTCCGCGGCAACCAAAAGGAGGTGCTTGAGTACCTCAGGCAATAACCGGTCAATATCAACAGCTGCAGGCCGGTGTCTTTGCCGTGTCTGCAGCTCTTTCCCCGCACCCCTCTCCCACACAGACCTGATATTGCGGATACCTTTATTGCCGAGCCCACTCAGGCTGGCGTCAACGTTTCACCCCTCTACCGTCTGGCGTAACATGAGCCTTGTCCAGACTCTCACTGACAAGCTTTGACAGCTGCGACAAGGCGTCCAGACGCCTTTCATCCCAGGGATGCGCAAAACTTATTCTCAGACAGTTACGGTACTGCCCACTGGCTGAAAACAGCGGCCCGGGGGTCAGCACAACGCCCTTCTCAAGCCCCTGATGGTACAACGCAACAGCATCCACCTCGCCGGGCAGCTGTACCCACACCGCCAGCCCGCCTTCAGGACGGCTGACCGAAAGCTCGCAAGGCCATTGGCTCAGCTCACTCAGAAGACGCGTACGGCGATCACTCAACGCACTGCGCTGCCGTCGCAGATAACTGGCGTAACTCCCGTCTGCCATGAAATCGGCCACCCCACGCTGAAGGTAGCGACTGCTGGCCAGCTGGGTCACCAGCTTCAGATTCAGGATGCGATCATGCCAGCGTGCCCCTGAAATCCACCCCAGCCGCAGATCCCGTGACAGCGATTTGGACAAGGAGCTGCACAGTATCACCCTATTTTCGGTATCCAGCGCCTTTAACGGAGCCGGAATTTCACCAAACTGTAGCGCCGCACGATAATTCGCGGCATGCTGCACGATAAATTGATTTTGGATTTTTGCGGTAAACGTCAGGTCACTTGCACGAACTTGCCGTCATATCTACCCTTGATGTGGTGCTGCGTACGCATAACGGTAATGCGGCCACTCCGGCCTGGCACCGGTAGGGTTGATGCAGGTTCGACTCCAGCCGCAGCACTACCCCCAATACTCAAATTACGATTCAGCCAGAGTGGGCTTATAAGGCCTCAGTGAACGCTCCTTGCAGTTGAAAGGTCTCGAAGGATGTCCTCAGTTGAGCCCCTAAGTTCATCTTCCATGAGTTGCCTGAATAGAGCCCGAGCTTTGGAACTGAATAGCTCGTCCATCTGGGCTTTCAAACGGTCATCCATCATCGCTTTGATCATCCCTTCAGTAGCACCTGCCACCTCCTCCGAAGTGGTGTTCACGTTCTTCTTGCTTTCTGTGTCTTGGCGGCGCTGCCGCTCTAGGTAGCTTCTCGCCTTTGCTTCGAGAATCTGGCCGTATTCGTTGGGTTTCGTCATTTTCCCGACGACGTCCTTCATACCACCCTGGTTAATGACAGCCCAAACGGCCCTCTCCAGCTCGGGATTTTCCCGGCCCAATTTAACGGCAACCGTTTCCGCAGGGCTTACTCGGCGACGGGTACTGCTGCTCTTGTCATCTTCCTTGAAGCTATCCCTGGCCGCTTTCGCGGTTTCAGTCTTTTTTGCCAGCTCGTCGGCCTCCTCACCGGCCTTTTTGAACTCTTTGGTCAGGTCTTGGACCACCTCGATCAACGTCTTGATCTCTTTGCCAAGGGCTTCCATGCCGCCTTTGCCTTTCTCGGCACTTTCATTCAAGGCCTTGCCCAGATCGTCAACATCCTTCTCGGCACCTTCAGCTTCTTTGCCGATATCCTTGATGTTGTCACCGGCCCCCTTGGCCGCTTTTTGCAGGTCTTCCAGCTTGCCTTTGGCCTTACGCATGGAGCCTTCAATACGTCGTCCGGACACTTCGCTGGTTTCGCCCGTAACCTTCAGCGCCTCCATGACGCGCAGGACTTCTTCTTCGGTTTCGGCCTCTTCTAATGCCTTGTCGAAAGCCTGCATGATTTTGATACCGGCGTTTTCACCTTCACCGGCGGTGCTTCGCAGAGTCTCGATCAGTGCTTCCAGGTCAGCCTTGGTGGTGGTTTGTTGCAAGGCGGCATTGAACGCGGTCTGCACCTGCTCACTGGTGTAGTTACCACTTTCAACGATGGTGGCAAAAGCACTCACAGCTGTCTCACCCTGCTGGGTGATCTGGCCAGTTACCTCCTCCATGCTGAGGCCTAAGGCCTTGAACGCTTCCTGCTCGGCAGTCAGCTGTTCCTGGCGCTGCTCGTTCAGCTGCCGCTGCAACTCGCCAATTTCGCCCAACTCGGCGATTTTGGTATTGGTTTGTTCGGTGTGCTGTTGAGCACCGGCAACGCCCAGGCTTAGTTCCTGGTCCTTGAGCGTGTTGACGTCGGTAATCTGCTGCTTGAGTCGGCCTTCGGCTTCGATGTAGGTTTCAAGCTGGGCTTTGGCTTCCTCCATCTGGGTCTTGCGATCACGGCCTTGCTCGATCTCGGCCTGTTCTTCCGCCACACGGGCCTTCCAGTAGGCCTGCGCCCCCTGCAGCCGCTCCAGGTACGCCTCGTAGCCCTGACGGCTGATGCGTCCCAGCTCCTCCTCGGTTTTGAGCTGGACGTTCATGTAGTCGAGGTTTTTATGCTGCTCGTTGACCGCATCAATGGTGCGCTGCTGTATGGCGGCCAGTGCTTTGTTGGCGGCCATTTCGGATTCGTGCCATTTGTCTGCCACCAGCTTCACGGCGGCGGCCAGCAGGCCGACACCGGTCAGTAGGCGGCCACCCGAGACCAGCAGCCCGCCGATACTTTTAAGACCCTTGAGTGCACCTGCCAACCAGCCCCAGCCCTTTCCGGCAGCCGCAGCGGCAGTGCCCATGCCGGTAGTGGCGGTGGACATGGCAGCGGTGGAGACCGCAGCCGCCTTCATGCCCTTGGCTACGCCCCAGACAGTTTTGCCGAACGCCAACAGCTTGAGCCCGACAATAGCTGCGGCCAGATAGCCCAGTTGAGTGCTCCACTCGATGGTGAACTGGATAACGGATTTGAAACCATTGGCCACCTTGATCAGGCCATCAGAGATCTCTTTCGCCCATCGCTTCAGGGTGCCATCAGCGGCCAGGGCCTTGATCTGGGTAATCAGCGCTTCGAGCTGTTCCTTCATGTAGTCCAGAAAGCCAGACTTGCTGATGTCATTGACGAAGTTGAGCCACATATCCTTGAGGTTGCTGACCAGGCCGGTCCAAGTCTTCATGGCCTCATCAGCTGCGCCTTTGGAGTTTTCCCCCATGGCCTTCATCAGCAGTTCGATCTCTTTGCGGCCCAACTGGCCCTTGCTGGCCATCTCCTGCAGCTCAACGGCAGTGCGGCCAGTCGCCTCAGCCAGCAGATCCCACACCGGCACACCGCGCTCGATCAGCTGCAGTGCTTCTTCGCCTTGCAGCTTCTGCTTGGTCCAGGCCTGACCCAAGGCGAGAATGACACCTTCCATCTTCTCCTGGCTGAAGCCCAGCTTGCTGGTCTGGTCGATGATCGACTGGTAGCTGCCGTTCATCGGGTCGATGCCGAAGGCCTTCAGCTTGATGAAGCCCTGGGTTATCCCTTCAATATCGGCAGGGGTTTTGGTGGCAAAGTCCTTGATCCAGGCGGTGGCCTTTTCACCCTCTTCGATAGATCCCATCAGGGTATTGATCTGAACAGACATATCCTCAAAACGGCTGCCGGTGTTGATCAGGCCCATGATGGCGTTTTTGATCGCGTTAATGCCCAGGTAAGTACCACCCAGAGCGATCAGCTTTTTGGTCAGACCGGTAATGCCGCCTTCGGCGTTACGGGCGGCGGCGGGGATGTCGTTCAGGTCTTTCTGGAACTTTTTGGTGTCGCGGCTGGCGTCCTGACTGCCTTTGCTCCAGCGCTGCCAGAACTTGCTGCCACGGGTGTCGCCGGTGAGGCGTTCGGTGGAGGTGCGGGCTTCATCGACCTTGGCGCGGAAGTCACGCGCCTGCTCGCCGGTTTTATTGAACTGTTTGCCGGTGGCCTCAATGCCCTTGTCGGCTTGATCAAGCGATTGATCCAACTGATCGGCAGCAGTGCCGGAGTCCTTTACCTCCTTGCTGAAACTACGTACGACACCACTGGCCGTGTCCTTGGCTTTGATGAGGAGGTTAAGGGCGAGGTCTTTGGCGCTCATAGTGTGTTTCCCTGATTGCTAGAAGGGGAAGGGTTCTAAACGGACATATTGGGCATGCAGCAAGAACTGGCTTGGCATGGTGTTTACTTGGCGTAAGTTTCGCTGTGGCTGCTCATCAGTGCCAAACCACCACGTTTGGCAGACCGGGCCAAGGCCCGGTTTCGCATATCGGCTAGGAAGGCCCACCAGGAGACCCCACCCCTCCCTGCCGACAACACGAAAACTTCTCTCAGGTTGTACCTGGTTACAAATAGTCGGCAACAACCAGCTCCAAGCGGTCTTGCAGTTCGTTTGAACTATTTGCATCCACTTTACGTTTCAGCAGTCGGGTAGCCTGTTTCTCCAGCGTGGTTGGCACTACCAACACGTTCGGACGGACACCCAGAGGGCGACCACCATCCGCCTTGAAGGCTCGCATGGCGCTGATCGCTGCCCAGAGGTTGTCGGCGTTCAGCTCCTGGCGGGAGCCGTAGGCAAGCTGCCAGAGGCCAAAGCCCACATTGCGGCGGCAGTCGGTCCCAAAGCGAAATTGGTTGGCGGTGAAGACGTGTTCATCGTCCAGATTGGTCATCGCTGTCAACGCCGGTTTGCGACGTTCCTGCAGGATGATCGGCTTGATCGCGCGGGTAGTGTCGAACAGGTACCAGGCAGTGCCGCTGTCGCTGTTGTCGTCCCAGTTGGCTACGCTCTCGGCTGTACCGGTGCCGTCGGTGTTGGGGTAGACAGGATGGTCGGTATCGAAGAAGTTCTGGCCGTCATAGCAGGGGGTGGAGGTGCCAGCAGCCAGCAGGCCATAGACCAGCTCATCCGGGTGCCCCTCAACCATGCGCCCCATCTCGGTGAACAGCGGGCTGTAGACGCCCACGTTGTCGTCCTCGATATCATCTCGGTCAACTGCAACAGTGGATTCATAGGTCTTGTTCTCAATCGAGTAACCGTGGACCTTCATGCTGTTAAGGACGCGATCGCCCACCCACTCACGGAAGGAGGGGAACTTCCCCAACCACCCGTAAGTGTTGGATTTACTGGTAGAGGGGATTTCCATCGCTACTGCCTTCCATTGAGGATCAGCCTGTTTCATGCCTTCCTGGAAGTCGCTGCGGAATCCGGTGAACAGCGCCTGCAACAGTGCGGGTGTGATCAATGCCATGTGAATTCTGCTCCTATTAGAGTTTTAGACGTGCCTAATCAGGCATAGGCAAAAGGTCGCAATCGAATCAAAATGCCTGCTTAATCAGGCGACAGTCCGGCGATTAACTCATCCATCATGTCATCGCGCAGTTGTTTGCTTCGCTGCTGGTCCAGCAGTCGTCCGTATTTTTCATTAATCGGATCACCCAGGACCCTGTTACCCCAGCCATCTTTCTCGCCGTCAGTGGCCGCGACCAGTTTCTCCAGCAGTTCAAATTCGGCTGCAGGGATCTCGAACTGCTCCATCAGCTCTGCCCGCTTCAGCACCCAAACCTGACGGGCTGCATTGGAAACATCCGCTTCAAGCCTGCCTTTTCGGCGTTCGATATCAGCCACACGGGCCTCCAGGTTGTCTTTCAACTGGGTCAAGTCTTTAACGGATTGCTCAGCAGCCTCCAGGGCCTCACGGGCTGCTTGCACCTCACTCGCCGTGGTTGCATTACGCAGGTTTTTCCCGGCCACCTGCACACTGGTTTCAGCCACATGGAGATCATTTTGGGCTTGTGGAATCGAGGTTTGCACCAGCCCACTGGCTTCAGTCATAGCACTCTCCAGCGCATTTTTAGCGGCCACATAGGCTTGTACAGCATTCAAAATGGTCATAGCGGTCTCCTGTTGGAATTAGGCGCTCATGGCGCTCTGGTTAGGCACTCCGGGTGCTCATGGTTGATGGGCAAGGTAGGAATATACTGTCTGGACAGTGAGTCCGTGTTTATCAGCCAACTCACGGGGCGTGAGGTGCTTACTTTCCATGCGGATAGACAGCTTGCGCAGTTCTTTTTCAAGCTGCCGGGTTTGTGGGATATAGATCATTTTCCCTCCCATCTGAGATGCGATCGCAATCACCGCCAGCTTGGCAAACTGGGTAGCTTTTGCTTGAGGCAGTCTCAGCTCACGCATATAAGCAGCTTCAACGACCTCAACCAGGTCATACAGGCGTGGGTGCCAGTGCTCTTTATTGAGATCTGCCAGCTGCAGGGGGCTGGACGGGATGGGAGTGGACATAAAAAATGGCCTCAGTGCTTGTTTCTACTGAGGCCATTAAAAGGTTTTAATCAAAGCATTTAGATATAAAGCGCTTTAATCCTTGCTCAAGCGCTGTTTGCGCATAGCCCGGAGAATTTGACCAATGGCAGCAGATGTCAGGCCATATCGTTCAGCAAGCTGCCCATGCGTCATTCGAAGGCTGTCACGCTCAATCTGCTGGTTCCTGTGCTTTCGCTGCATGCTGTCCAGCTTTTGCAAGTAGTCGATCCGCCCCCCCAGATAATGACCGATACTGGTAAGCGCAACCGAAGCCAGCTCTTGTGGCTGTTGGCTGCCTGAGTCGTTGTGCTCGAATGCCTCAACGCATGAATGGAACAACGTTTCCACTACGGCGGGCCATTGATGCATAGGCGCTTGATGCTGCATGCCAAATCTCCTGATTTTCGCTGAGGAAGCGGTTTTTATCATCGAAATCGCCCCGGTATTGCTCCATACCCACCGGGGCAACGTTAGAAAAGCGTTAGACGCCTTCAGGCCAATCAGTAGTGACTGACTCCGTCAATGAGTCGGCCAAAGTCTTGCGGCCATCAGAAGCGCTCTCAGGGCCTCCAACAAAACGCCCCTGTCTCAGGCTCACATCCACCTGATCAATCAACTGGCGCTGATGGATGCTCAGCTCGCTACACAGCCACATGCCGCTATCGATATGATCAAGGAGTTCATGGCTCCACTCCTTATTGCATGCGTATTCCCGCATCATCG
The DNA here is from genome assembly GCA_963676805.2 of uncultured Marinobacterium sp. Lineage (GTDB taxonomy): Bacteria > Pseudomonadota > Gammaproteobacteria > Pseudomonadales > Balneatricaceae > Marinobacterium. The sequence continues at coordinate 1,130,756 of CAXXYA010000002.1, forward strand.
CTGAGATGGACTCTACAGCCATGGAAGCAAGGGTGACGCGGGACAGTACCTTTTCCAGTGAGTCGTGCAGCTGTTGTGTCTGTGTTCCCATCGTGTTCAGCTCCTTGGGGCTCATACGTGCTTGATGATGTCGGCGTTAACGCGCTCGTCACCGAAGTCGGCGGCGGCATTGAGTGCGCTGGTGACCAGGTTGTTGATGGCCAGCGGGTACATATCGCTGACAACCTGGTTCTTGTCCTTGCGGCGCAGGCGTTGGCGAATGGCTTCAACGGCTTCAGGCTCCATCACCTTGTCCAGGGACGCGCCCACACGTTCCAGCTTGTAGCCCAGGTATTCCTCCAGCTCGTCATCCAATGGGCGCAGGTCAACGGTAATGCAGCGGCGGATCAGCTCGCGCGCCTGGCTGTTGCGGTGTTCCTGCAGCTTCAGCCCCAACTCGGTCTGACCGATCAGCACAATGCCCAACAGCTTGGTAAAGCCGTCTTCCAGCTCCCAGAAGCGCTTTAGGTAGCGCAGGGTGGGGATGGTCAGGTCATGGGCCTCCTCAATCACCATGACGTGCTTTTGGCCCGAACGTGACGCATCACGCAGCAGGCGTTCAACCTGGCGGGCCTTGGCTTCCAGGGACCGCTTGGGATTCTCATCGCTGATATCGGCAATGATGGCCTCACACAGCCCGGCAGCGGTGATCCGTGACTTGTCGATGATCGACGGCATGATGACGGTCACCTTGCCGTCCTGGCGCAGCTCCTCCATCAGCATCCGGCGCATGGTGGTCTTGCCTGCACCGGAGTCGGCTACCACGGCCACAATGCCCTGAGCCAAAGCGGCATGGCGCATCGAGCCCAGCACATAGCGGTATTCCTTGGTCATAAATACATCCTCAGGGCTGCGCACATCGTCACTGAACGGGTCACGGAACAGGCGGAAGTGTTTCAGGGTGTCTTGTGTTAACATCTCGAATTCCTTGTGTGTTGAGATCAAGGGTGCCGGTAGATGGCGGTCTCCGGCGTGGCAGGTGGCACCGGTGGTGTCACTTGCCAACTTCAGCCCTGATCGGTTCATCGGTCATTCCAAACAGCTGGGCCATCTGCCCGGTAAACTCCATCAAATCCTCTTCCGGCATGCCTTCCGGGTAACGGCGCTTGAACTCCCGCGTCAGCTGCTTGGCGTCTTCACCACCTGGCTCAAGGCCAATACTGTCGCGAATCATCGGTACGGCTTTAACGTATGGCAGGCGGATCTCTAACGCGCGCTTGGGCTGCTTCAGCTCCAGTGCCTGGCCTTTGCGTTGCATGAAGTTTGGCACCGTGGCGGCGGCCACATCCGCGAACGGGTCAATCTGGCCATCAAAGGCAGGCTTGCGGGCCTTGCGGGCGGCCTTCACTTCCAGGTCGGTCTCAACACCGTACGCCTCACGGTTCATCTGCTTTCTGAGGCCTTCAACCGGGGTATCACGTGCCGTTGAGTAGTTCTGGCCGTAGACCGGCGCATCTACCTTGAACCCGGCTGCATCGCGCTCGATGGCTTCCAGCTCGTAATGGACCTTCTCACCGTCCAGGTTCTCATGGATCACGGTGACGTTCGGTGCCTGGTACGGGTTGTAGGTCACCTGCACCAGGTCACCGATACACACATCCGGGATGCACTCCACGGAGTAGGTATGCGAGCCAATACCTGCAATCGCGTAGGAAATGGTCAGGTCACCGGCCACCTTGCGGGTCACTGGACGGGCCTTCTGCAGCAGCGACAGGCACAGCTCACGGGGCGGGCAGATCCGCAGCTGTTCCGGGCGTATGGTCTGCCACAGGCCAAAGCGGGTGTGCCCGTGGCGACTATGCTTGCGGGTGCCATTGAACATCTGCGCCCACTGCTGTGCCTTCTCGTTCAGCTGCTCGATGGTGTCGATCCGGTACATGGACAGGCGGCTTTCGAACTCGCATTCCACCAGGTTGTGGGTGCGCTCCACCTGCCCCTTGGCACGGGGTGAGCCAACCTCATGGGTGTGCGTTTTCACCTGCAGGCGCTCCAGCATGCCCTTTGCGATATGCGATTGGTTGGCCGTGCCCGCATCCCACACCAGCATGAAAGGCACACCGTGCAGCGGATCGCCTTCGCGCTTGGTGAAGGCGTTAAGCAGAAACTGAACCAACGTCTCCCAGTTCTCGCCCGGTGCGTTGAAATATTCGACGTAGAAGGCACCGCTGTTGTGGTCGGTGACCAGATAGCGCAACACGCGGTCATTCTTGATCCGGTAGACGTTCTCAAGCTTGTTCTTGTAGAACTCGTCATGCGGCATCACTTGCAGGCCTTCCGACTTCGGGAGGTAATAGAGCACGCACACCGAGACATCGAACTGCCAGACATGGTTGGGGTGCAGGCTGCGCACCTGCTTGTGCGGCTTGGGCTTACTCATCTGCTCAGGATGAACCCGGTGACGGCGCATCTCGCGTGACACGGTGCTTTCAGACACGTCCGCACTGATCAGGCCGTTGGCACTGGCGATCTCAACAGCCTGCTTCAGGCTCATCAGCTGCTTGCCGTTGTCACGGCTGGCCTGCATGATCAGGTTGCTGATCTGGATGCACTGCTCGCGGGTAACCCTGGACTGCCCCCGGTCACTGCGTGGCTTGCGGGACTTGATGAACCCCAGATCCTTCAGGCGCTCCCTGATCCAGTGCTCCGAGTAGTTGAGGGCATTGGCCGCCTGGCTGATCAGCTCGCCACGTTTGCCGTGGCCCGCCGTCTCAAGCTCTGCCCCCACGTTCAGCAGGTACTGCATGGTATGGGCTTCCAGTTGCATCACACCAGTTCTCCTTCCAGGACGGTGTCAAGTGTGGCCAGGTCCACCGGGATGCCCAACAACTGCTCCGGCAGGATGTTGTACTGACGCCCCAACAGAAGGGCGTGGCGGAAGACGGCACGCAGCTCAGCGTTCAGCGTCTCTTCCAGGTGCTCAGAGAAGTCGTCCTGCTCGTAGATCTTCTCAACCACCGTGGCAAGTTCGTTGAGCATGGAGATGCTGGACAGCGCCTTGTCCATCAACTCCGACTTCAGCAGCTCATCACGCTCAGCACGTTTCTTGGCGGCCTGATCCGGGGTCAAATCACGCGCTAGCTCACGTTCCAGCTCGTTGATTTTCTTCTCTTTGTCCCCCAGCAGGCGCTGATCAACTTGTCGATCTGACTCCAGCTTCTCGACCTTGTCAGCCAGAGCCTTTTTCTCCTGGTCAAGCTTCTCTTTTTCTTTGGCGTGGCGGGCTGACAGGTCGTCGATCAGCTCCAGAAGAGCGTCCTTATCCTGCTTCTCTGCTGCTGTCTTAACCTCTTCGATGATGCCCTCCGGGGCTTTGCGCAACAGACGTAAGTGATTACGCTCGATACCCATCTGCTGTAGACCATCCAATGCTTCACCGAACACATCAAAATTCTGTATGCCCTCATAAATGAAGCCTTTTGAATGACCTAACCCATAACGGCAGTAATCGACAAAGCTGTCTGCCATGCGGACTTTTCCAGCATCGTCAGTCACCGTAATACACCGCCACAGCTTATTTTCCTTGACCTCCTTCACTAATCGAATTTCAGCCGCGCGGAAAAAACGGTTGAAGCCAGATAGAAATGCCAGCTTGCCATGCACTTGGTTAGCAATTGCAATTTCAGACATGTCCCCGGCCCGCTGAGCTGCATCATCCATTACCTTGGCAGCCTGAGCATCGATCTCAGCATCCAGCTTGTTGCTCTCCAACTGGTGGTTGTACTTAGTCATGTCCTGACTGATTGTCTTACTGTTCGTCACGGAGCATCTCCCCTGTTACACGTGCGTACTCGCTTTCAATCTTGTGAATCTGGTTCAGTCGGTCACGCTTGTATTGGAAGGCCATCTGGACCAACTGCTCTCCAGGCATCCAAATGTTCTGTTTGCTGCCCTTGCGGCGATAGGCCATCACCCAACCTGAAGCTTCAAGCGCCTCCAGGGCACGACGAACCGGGTGGTACATGATGCCCAGCTCGCGGGCGATATCTTCGATCGTGCAACCTTCAACACCGTGATTCAGCACAGAACCCATCACATCCAAAACACGGTGGCGACCACTGGCGTCCGCTATGCTCATCACTTACCTCCCTTGCTGCGATACTTGAGCTTCTGGATGTAGCGGTGGAGGGTGGAACGCTTAGGCGCGCGCTCCTCTCCGAACTCCTTAATGCACAGCTGACGGATATGTTCGATGGTCTGGCTACTGGACTGTGCCAGGATGAACAGCTCAAGCTCAGGGTCCAGTTCAATGCTTGAAGGGCGGCCAGCCGGTCGATCACGCAATACGGCCAACTTAGGTTCGGGTGCTGCTGTTCGTTTGACTGCGCGACGAGCAACGGTTTTAAGCTGTTGTGTCAAAACATCCACAACCTCTTCGGGTGACAGCCCCTTAACCGCCGCTTGAACGGCATGTAATGCGCGTTGTTTCTTGGCCCGAAAGGGCGTGGCTGCAGCTGCCATCACTCCACCTCCATTGATTGAGTTACCGGGGTGACCTTCACATGTCCTCCACACTGCTTGAGCAGGTCTGCTACCTGGCCGCACGCAGCACCCAGATCAGCGTCAGTTTTGGCATCATTGAGCGCTGCCATAGCTGCCTTGCTTGCCTGATCGGTGCACGCGATATAGGCGAATTCAGATACCTCGCGCACGATGCGCAAGGCTTCCAGCGGCTGCAGCGTGGTCAGGTACTCCTTGAACGCCACCATCTCGGGGGCATCTTCACGGGGGAATGCGCAAATCATTGGGTAACCTCATGGTTGTAGATTCGGTTGAAAGCCTCGCGGCGCTGTTCAATCAGGTGGCGCAGCTCACCAATGGTCAGGTCATCCACCGGCTTGCCGGTGGCCTCCACCAGTCGCGCCAGGCCTGCAAACCAATGACCGTTGGTGTCTTGAGCACTTGCAAGGTCATCAATTGCCTCGTTCAAGTCCCGTTCAACCGGGCTCATTTTGATGCTCACGGCGTCACCTCCAGTTCAAGTCCGGGCTGCATATGCTCCTCAACGTTCTTGCGGTGCCATGCCACGTCTTCCAACAGACCGGTCAGGGCCGCCAGCGCCTCATCAGCGCTGTCCTGGCGTTCGTAAAACTCCACCAGCAGGCTCACGGCACCGGCGAATGAGGCCTGCAGCTCGTTCAGATCCGTGGCGCTCACTCGCTTGCCGGTCGGGATCTCGATCAGCATCTTGTTGGCGGAGTGCCCGATATAGCGGGTCACCAGGTCGATGCCACAGGCCGCCTCAAAGGGGCGGATCAGGACCGCAGGCATACGGCCACTCTCAAGCCACTTGTAGAGCACCCATTTGTTGGCCAGGCCCATCAGGTCCGCGATCCGGTCAACCGAGCGGTTATGCTTCTCGCGGGCGAACTCCATGCACAGCTCCATTGACTGGCGCAGTGAGCAGGGGCTGACCCGTTTCCAATTACGTCGTGCCATTTGGAACACCTCCCTGCTCAGCAGCCCCAATAAAAGAACTCGGGTGCCCCTGTGGTAGCAGGCCGGACGGGGCTAGAGTGATTCTCAGATTCAGATGAGGAGGGAATCAACATGCCGGACGCTTTGATGAGGCGGTCACGCAGGGCTTTGGCTTTAGGTCCATCCCAGCTACCAATCAGGCATTGGCGAGCGTTTGAAGGGTTTACCGCGTTATCCCGACACCACGCATTAAGTGTGTTGCCGTGGATGATAAGGCCGCCTTTGACCTGGTTGTACAGATCAGCACTGGGCTGGATATTTGGCATAGACATGACTCAATCCCCTCAGGCAACGCCTTGCTGTCGTGCGTGTCCATCCTCAACATCTGCGAGAAATGGTTTTGAAATGCCTGATGCGCGTACAAGCTCTGCACGCAACTCTTTTGCCTTTGGGCCATTCCATGTGCCAATTAAGCACGAATGTGCATTCTGCACGTTGAGATCATTCGCGTTACACCATTTTGAAAGCGAGATGCCCTGAGCAATAAAGCCTCCACGCACCTTGTTATAAAGCGAACGGCTGGGCTCGAGACTAAGGATGTCCATTTGAAGGAACCTCTATATAATTGCTGAATTATTCGTTTTTCATCATGCGTTACTGAGCACGTATGAGTAACATAAAGGGCACGTATGAGGATGTCAAGCACATTTGAGGATTCTGACGCGGCCATTGGTCAGCGCATACAGAGCATTCGTACGCAGAAAGGGGTATCCCAAGCAGATTTTGCTGAAGCCTTGGGTATCTCTGTGCGTGCCTATCAAAACTACGAGCGGGGTGATCGTCCCGTATCAAAGCAGCTTTTGTGTGCACTAAAAGCCGTTTTTGGGGTGAGTTCCGACTACATACTGAATGGGGGGGAACTAAGTGAAAGTGTTGGTCAGTCTTCCTCCCACACTTCATCTACCTCTAAGCAGGTAAAAGTCGTCCGACTCGCGGGTGAAATGGCCGATCTCACTCACTTCATCTTCAATGAGTTAGATAATGAGTTAATGCTGCAGGAGCAAATGCCAAACGAAGAGCCTTTCTGGTTCGTGGCAAACGTTTACCAGAAAGTGCTTGCGAACCTGCCCGAAGGAGCCCCCGCTAATTCGGAAGAGGCTTTTGAATTGGCGCGTTTTTTGTCAAAAGAGGAAGTTACGCACTACAACCGGATGCTTGCGATTGCCCAACGCAACACTGAAACCCAGGCAACGCGAAAGCCAAAGAAAGAGAGTGCTGCTGAATCTACGGCTGACAGGAGCAACCAAACTTTCCACGGAAGTGTTGGCCAGGTTGGCGGCGGTGACATCCACAACTACGGCGACAAGGATAAGTAAGAGGTAGCTGATGGATCAGACATTTACCGGCCCAGTCGGCCAGGTGGCCGGGCGTGACATCATTAACAATGGCCCGGTGCCTTACAGCGCGCTCTCAACCGACAGGCTGAATAGCGAACGTCAGCACTTTAGAGCCTTGCTCTGGGCTGCGCGTCGCCGCTTGCTCCTGAATGTGCCAAACGCAGTATTTGCACTGGTAATGCTGGCCCTGGCGGTCTATGCGCTGCAAATGATCGGCCTGGTGCTGGATGGCCAGTTTGGCCGCACAGCAACTGAGCTGCCGCCCTGGCTGTTCTTTGGTGGGATCATGCTTGGGGTAGGTGCACCCCTGTACTTCGTGGTGAAGACAAGGCAGCGTGAAGGGGCTATCATTTTCAATTGCAAAGCTCACCTCCAGGCAATCGACATTGCCTTAAACGAGCGAGGCGAGCGCTAACATTATTCCCTGGTGGACCAGCTTCAGGAGAGCGCCCACGGAGCCACCGGGAGGGTCGGAAGGCCTGACGATCGACCCACCTCAAAACGCCCCCGCTTTCTGCAAATACATTTGCATGTTGATGATCAGCATTCCTCAGCAAATACCGGCATATCCCACATCCAGACCCCATTTATCGTGCAGCACGGGTTTAATTATCTAGTCTCCCCACACCAAACGCCGTATCCGCATAGATGTCATCCTCGATCATCGCCAGATCATGCGCGCTGGCCAGTGCCAGTAATCTGTGCCGGTTCCTGGTCGGCATCAGCGCCCCTCCCGGTGTGGCAAAAGCCGGCGAGACCACACAGGCCCGCACCTTCCAGCGCTGCAATACCTCTTCAAGTGCGTCAGGGTCCATGCCAGCATCAGTGGATGCGGGCACCTCAACGGCCTGCAAGCCCAGCTGCTGCAGCAACTGAAGCACACCATAGAAGCCGGGAGTCTCTACCGCCACCACATCGCCGGGCTGGCAACAGGCCATGAGCGCCAGAAAAAGTGCATGCTGACAGCCGGACGTAATGCACAGCCGATCAGGCTCGACCGACCAGCCACGGCGTGAAGCATGAAGAGCCAGTTGCTCCCGCAACGCCGTTTCCCCGTCAGGCTTGTCGTAATACTTGTGTGCGCTGCCTTTCTGCCGCCGCAAGGCACGTCCTATACAGCGGTTCAGTGACACGATTTCACTGGGCAGTTCACCCGAATCCGGCATGGGCAAGAGATCGAACGCGGCACAGCGGCGCATGATATCGAGTAACAGATCACTGACCGTAGCCGGCCGTGGAGGCGCAATTCTGCTGGCGACTCTGGGAGTATGGGTATGGTGGGTGACGTAATAACCGGATTTGGGACGGGCTTCCAGCAGTCCCTGCGCCTCCAGGCGCTGCAGTGCATGCATGACGGTTGCCTTCGACAGGCCCTGCTGCTGACAAAGTGCGCGTATTGAAGGCAGGCGATCACCGGGCGGCCAACGCTGTTGCTGAATACCCTGCAGTAGCCAACGTTCCAGTTGCTGATAGCGGTATGTCAAAGCAGCTCCATCTGTTCCTATTACTTTTATATTTTTTATACCTGCATATACCCAGATTACAAGCGTAACCTGCCGCTGAAGTTTTCGAGTGGATGTTTACGATGGAAAAGATACCTGTTGTTCAGGAACACACACCCGCCTTTGCCAAAGAGGGCAAGTTCCACGTACGTTTAATCGAGGGACGCTTCCAGAACCTGCGCAGGCTGACAACCTGGCCGCTGATCGTGCTTTTTTTCGGCCTGGTTTGGGTACAGGTTGATGGTGCCCCCTGGCTGCTGTTCTCATTCGAGCAGCGCCGCATCGTCCTGTTTGGTTCGACGCTGTCCTGGCATGACCTGCCGTTACTGGCGGGACTGATGATCGCTGGCGCCTGCCTGCTGTTTTTCATGGCCGTCGCCTGGGGACGCGTTTGGTGCGGTTTTGCCTGTCCGCAAAGCATTTGGACATGGCTGTTCATACGCATCGAGGACTGGACCGAAGGCCGCGCCAGCACTCGAGCGAAGCGGGATCAAAAGGGGCTGACAGCCGGGCTCGTATTACGCCGCACGAGCAAGCACCTGCTCTGGTGGTTACTGTCTCTTGTCACGGCGATAACCTTTACCGGCTATTTCATCCCCGTTCGCGAGATTGCTGACAGCCTGATTGCACTCCAGTTGTCGCCGGCTCTGGCGGGCTGGTTACTGATCATGGCCAGCCTGACTTATGCCAATGCCGGCCTCATACGCGAAAAGATCTGCCTGCACGCCTGCCCCTACTCCCGTTTTCAGGGAGTGATGTTCGACCCCGACACGCGTACCGTCACCTATGATGCAGGACGGGGCGAGCCGCGCTCCCACCAGCGTGATAAGTGCGCTGACAGCGGGGACTGTGTCGATTGCGGCCTGTGCATTCAGGTCTGCCCCACCGGCATCGACATCCGCAACGGCCTGCAGGCCGCCTGTATCGACTGTGCGGCCTGCATCGATGCCTGCGACGGGGTGATGGATAAGCTCAACAAGCCCAGAGGGCTGATCCGCTTTGCGTCAGAAACAGAGCTGTCACATGACAAACTTCGTTTAATACGGCCGCGCCTGATCGGCTATGGTGCGGCAACGCTCTGTGCGGCCGCGGCGGTTCTGTATGGGTTCACCTCTACGACTAGCCTGCTTGTCGAGATCCGTCGTGACCGCAACGCCCTGTTCATTCAGCTGGATGAAGATACCTTCTGCAATACCTACAGGGTCAAGATCGAAAGCTTTGCCGAGTCTGAGTCGACGTTCAATGTATCGATCAGCGGCAACCGGGAGTACGAACTTTTTGGCCCGGCTCAGATTGATATACGCAAGACAGGATCAGCCTGGGTGCCTTACCGGGTCTGTGCAACCGCTATCGACAGGGCACGTTCAGAGTTGGCATTCAACTTCAATGGTGTCGCGGTCAATACAACCAAAACCACCACCTTCCTGACCCGCCCAGCACAAATGCCATAACAGCATCGGCCCGCGTCAGGAATTGGCGTGGGCAGCAGCCCCGGCTTCAGGCCGCCGCAATTTCGTTCAATACCCGCTTGAAAGCAGCCTCTAGACTAATTCAGGCATTACAGTCGGAGGTACAAAATGTTCAATCTTCTCCTGTCCATGACAACCTTTGCCCTCATTGGCGCGATTACACCGGGACCGGTCAATATCATCGCCACCAGCTCTGGGGCCACTTACGGTATGACACGAACCTGCCCGCATGTTGTTGGCGCAACCCTGGGCTATACTCTGGTAGTTCTGGTCGCGGGCCTGGTGCTCACCAGTCTGGGCCATCAAGTCCCCGGGTTCACAACGATACTGCACTATATCGGAGGCCTGTTTCTGATCTATATGGCCTATCGTATAGCGACGATGAAGCAGCTGGACGACGATGGGCACGCCATGATCAAACCGCCCAGGTTGATCGAAGGAGCCCTGGTACAGCTCCTCAACCCCAAGGCGTGGATGGTTGCAACCTCCGGCGTTGCGCTCTTCGTCAGCAACCAGGCTGACAGCCTGCAATGGCTTTTGGTCTATTGCGCCATTTCCTTCGGCATGTGCTTTCTGGGGGTAGGATTCTGGGCCTTCGCCGGCCAGCTGATTCGGCAGCGGCTGAACAGCGCAGGTCGCCAGATCGCATTCAACCGAGTGCTGGGCGGCATGTTGGCCGTCACCGTACTGCTGATGTTCGCTGAGCAATGGAGAATTTAACATGGAGCCAAAACTGCCACGCCACAAAACGACCCAGCTCGCCCGCAGTCCCGCACTGCCCTGGGTCGAAATGCGCCTGGCAAACCGTTCGTCAGCCTGCTATCAGGCCCATGCCCATGACGAATTCTCATTCGGCGTCATCGATGCAGGCCATGCCTGCTATCACAACGGTCGACGCCAACACTCAATCCAGACAGGGATGCTGGTCACGATCAATCCTGGCGACATACATGCCTGCAACCCGGAACAAAGTGCCTGGTCATATCGCATGCTGTTCATCGATACCGGCTGGCTCGGACAGTTGCAGGCTGAACTGTTTGAATCGATGCACGAGGATTATTGTCCCTTCAGGGGGGACTACCAGTCCGATCCCGGTTTCTACCGTAACTTCGATCACCTCTACCAACTGTTATCGGATCCGTCGCAAGCCATGGCCGCAGAAACCGGCCTGATCGAATACCTGTGCCCCCTGCTCGAGCGCCAGCCCAGCCCCATTGGGGACCGTCACCAGCGCCGGCCTGAACTGCAGCGGGCCGCCGAACTCATCATGGACCGGCTGGATGCCAACCTCAGGCTTGAACAGCTGTGTGCAGTCAGTGGCGTAAGCCGATATCAGTTGATTCGACTGTTCAGGAAACATTACGGTCTGCCCCCTCACGCCTGGCAACTGGACCAGCGTATCCGCCGTGCCCGCCAGCTGCTGAAGCAGCCACAATCATCACTGGGAGAGATCGCATTCCAGCTGGGCTTTTCTGACCAGGCCCACTTTCAACGCCATTTTCGTCAGCGTACGGCACTGACCCCGGGACAGTTCCAGTCCTTTTTCCGCTAGTGCTTCGACCACAAGGCTCGCACCAGCGTTCTCTCAACTGCCAGTCGTGGAGATGGTCGGTGACGGTCCCCCGCCAAACCACCATCAGGTATACTGGGCGGTGTTCGGACCGATAACCGCGTCCATCAAGTGATGCGCGTGTCCGCCGCCCCTATAACCCGGTCCGATATCACGCAGAAGACCCTGGGTACGTTCAAACACTGGTGAAATGCACATGACGCAGGAAAACACCCCTTCATGGACGGAAGGCATCGAACAGGTCATCGCCAATGATCTCCAGTTCAAGGTCAAGCTGGATATTGGCGAGGAAGCCTTCACCTCGTTGCGTCTCAAGCGCTATATGCTGGATGCCATCGATGCCGGCAATGGTGCCGTCGCGGGCGCTGCCATTGCCAAATCCTCTCTGGTCGCCAGCACTTTTTTTGCGCCGAGCGGCATCCTCGGTGCCCTGGGACTCGGCACCGCCGTTACGCCACTGGGGTGGGCAATTGCAGCCGGTGCGCTGGGGGCCGGCCTCAGCGTTATCATCGGCAAAAAGTTCGTTCGCGGCAGCTCGTCACGGGTCAAGGTGATTCCCGATTTCATCAATACCCCCCTGGACCTCTTGGCCATTGGCCTGTTTGACATGATTGCCACTCTGGGTCTCAAGATGGCAGCCATTGACGGGCCTGTAGAGACGGCAGAGCGAATGTTGATCGAAAAATATTTCATCGATGAGTGGGGCTACGATCCCGTGTTTGTTGCCGCCGGGCTGGACAAGATTACCGCCGAACTGGATCAGTACAGTATTCAGGACGTTGCACAGAAACTGGCCAGCTATAAGAAAAATAACCCCGACTGCAACTACAAGTCGATGTCGGCGGAAATACTCCGCTTTCTGGACCTTGTCATTGCCGTAGATGGCATGACAGATGAACGGGAACAGCTTACCCGTGATCGGATCAAGAGTATTTTTGACGACGCCAGCACCCTCAGGCTGGGGGCAACAGTGAATTCATTGGCGCACAACCTGAGCCAGGCCGGTAAACAGAGCATCAACCTGCTGGGACGCAGCGCCAGAAGTGTCGGCACCAGAGTGACCAGTGTTCGCAAACGCACCAAAACAACGACGAAGAAGAATAAGGAGTGACTGGCCAGATTGAACGGCGCCCTCTATTTAGTTAACATATTAACTTAATAAAGGAGATTCATATGAACATCAAGCTGTCTGTTGTCGACCAGTCACCGGTCCATGGCTCCCATGCCAAGATTGAAGCCCCGCGTCTGACCATTGAACTTGCACAACTGTGTGACGAGCTGGGTTATCACCGCTACTGGGTGGCCGAGCATCACGACAGCGTTCATTTTGCCAACCCCTGCCCCGAAATTCTGGTGGCCAGTATCGCCAGTGTGACCAAGCGCATTCGTGTCGGCAGTGGTGGTGTCATGCTGTCTCATTACAGCCCTCTGAAGGTCGCCGAATGTTTCAAGATGATGGCAACCCTTCACCCCGACCGGATCGATCTGGGTGTCGGCCGTGCGCCCGGCGGTACAGGCCTGACCTCGCATGCACTGGCATTTCCGCATGAACCGCAACATGGCGATCTGTATGCGCACCAGGCGCAGATGCTGGAAGGCTTCGTCAACGGTACCCTGCCCGCGGACAGCCCCTACCGCAACATCAACGTGCTGCCCGACAGTACCCCGAAGCCCGAGTTGTGGATGCTGGGTTCAAGCGGTGGTAGTGCCGGGCTGGCCGGCCACCTGGGCTACAACATCGCCCTGGCCCGCTTCATTGACCCTGACAACTGTCACCCGTCGATCTTCAAGACCTACAGTGAGCAGTGGAAAAAAGCCGGGCACACGCATACGCCGAACAAGATGCTGGCGATCGCCTGCATCTGCGCCGAGACCGAAGAGGAAGCAAAGTTGCGTGCGGGTACGGCCGTTTATCGCAAATTGGCCGCTCAGATGGGACAGCGCGAGGATTTCCTGACACCCTCCGAGGTGCAGGATCGATACAGAGCGATGCCGGCGTCCGACCAGGCCTATTATGATCACATCCTGGGCGGCTACACCGTGGGCACCCCTGACCAGTGCTGGCAGGAGATCGAGCAGCTGGCCCAGGCTTTCGACTGTGACGAAATCTCCACGGTGACCGTGACTCACAGCCATCACGACCGCATGGACAGCTACCGCCTGCTGGCCCAAAACCTCTGATTAAGCCCCCGGGTACCTTGTGATGCCTTTTTCACTCTGGTGACGCTGCTCTTCACGTCACCAGAGTGATTAGCATCAGGCATTGGGATGCCACATACAGCCCGCATCGGCCCCACCTTTTCCTGCTTGTCCTCATTACTATTGTCATCGTCTATCAACCGTATTGGCAAAGGATATTTGTCCTTCCTCCTGCATCACGACTATCTTCAGAACACAGCAGCATTTTGATTTCCGACGCTTTTCGCAGCACAACCTACTGCGACTCAGCGACACTTTTTACGCTGCAGGCGGCCTCGGACTCGTCCCTTGAATCGATACCGACACAGCACCCTTGAATCAAGCAGAAGGAATCCTGAAATGAGCCACAATAACAACAACTCAGCTGGCAAATGCCCGGTGATGCACGGCGGCAACACGGCGACCGGCAACGACAACATGAACTGGTGGCCAAAATCCCTCAACCTCGACATTCTCCACCAGCATGACACCAAGACTGACCCTCTGGGTAAAACGTTCGACTACGCCGAAGCGTTCAAACAGCTCGATCTGGAAGCGGTCAAACATGATCTCAAGGCGCTGATGACCGACAGCCAGGACTGGTGGCCGGCAGACTGGGGACACTATGGAGGCTTGATGATCCGTATGGCCTGGCATGCCGCCGGCTCCTACCGTGTCGCCGACGGTCGGGGCGGCGCGGGTACCGGCAATCAGCGCTTTGCCCCACTTAACAGCTGGCCGGATAATGCCAACCTGGACAAGGCCCGCCGCCTGCTGTGGCCGATCAAGAAAAAATACGGCAACAAGCTCTCCTGGGCGGACCTGATCATTCTCGCCGGCAACATGGCCTATGAATCCATGGGCTTCAAGACCTTCGGCTTTGGGGGTGGTCGCCCCGATATCTGGCATCCCGAAAAAGACACCTACTGGGGGTCCGAGAAGGAATGGCTGGCACCCACCGATAACCCCAACAGTCGTTATTCCGGCCAGCGTGATCTGGAAAACCCGCTGGCCGCCGTGATGATGGGGCTGATCTATGTAAACCCCGAAGGCGTGGATGGCAAGCCCGATCCCCTCAAGACCGCCGCCGACGTACGTGTCACTTTCGCCCGCATGGCGATGAACGATGAGGAGACCGTCGCCCTCACCGCCGGCGGCCATACCGTGGGCAAAACCCACGGCAACGGCAACCCCGATCACCTTGGCCCCGAGCCGGAAGCCGCCGACCTGCATGAGCAGGGGCTTGGCTGGAACAATCAGGCAGGGCGCGGCGTTGGTCGTGACACCGTCACCAGCGGCCTTGAAGGGGCCTGGACGTCACATCCGACCCAATGGGACAACGGCTATTTCGATATGCTGCTTAACCATGAGTGGGAACTGAAGAAAAGCCCGGCAGGCGCCTGGCAGTGGGAGCCGGTGGATATCGCGGAAGCCGACAAGCCGGTCGATGTGGAAGATCCATCCATCCGCCATAATCCGATGATGACCGATGCGGACATGGCCATGAGAATGGACCCCGAGTATCGCAAGATCGCCGAACGTTTCCACAAGGACCCCGCAGCCTTCAATGATGCCTTTGCCCGCGCCTGGTTCAAGCTGACCCACCGCGACATGGGACCGAAAAGCCGCTACCTGGGGGCCGACGTGCCCAGCGAAGAGCTGATCTGGCAGGACCCTGTGCCGACGGTGGACTACACCCTGGATGACGACGAAATAGCAGACCTCAAAGCGAAGCTCCTGGCCAGCGGCCTGAGCATTTCGGAACTGGTTTCCACCGCCTGGGATAGTGCCCGTACTTTCCGCGGCTCCGACTTCCGTGGCGGAGCCAATGGCGCTCGCATCCGCCTGGCACCGCAGAAGGACTGGGTGGGCAACGAACCCGAGCGCCTGCAAAAAGTGCTGAACGTACTCGCAGGTATTCAGTCAGGTTTGAGCAAACCAGTCAGCATGGCCGATCTCATTGTTCTCGGTGGCACAGCCGCTGTCGAAAAGGCCGCCCGAGATGCCGGCGTTGATGTAACCCTGCCCTTCGCCCCGGGGCGGGGCGATGCCACCGATGCAATGACCGATGCAGAGTCCTTCGAGTACCTGGAGCCGCTGCATGACGGTTACCGTAACTGGGTCAAACAGGACTATGTCGTCACTCCCGAAGAGATGATGCTGGACCGCACCCAACTGATGGGACTCACGGCTCCGGAAATGACCGTACTGGTGGGCGGCATGCGTGTACTGGGCACCAACCACGGTGGCAGCAAGCATGGGGTATTGACCGACCGTGAGGGCGTGCTGAGTAACGACTTCTTCGTCAACCTGACCGACATGAGATACAACTGGAAGCCAGCAGGCTCCAACCTGTACGAAATCATTGATCGAAAATCCGGTGACGTAAAGTGGACCGCTACCCGGGTCGACCTGGTATTCGGCTCCAACTCGATTCTCAGGGCCTATGCCGAAGTCTATGCGCAGGATGATAATCAGGAGAAATTCGTGCGGGACTTCGTCAACGCCTGGACCAAGGTGATGAACGCAGACCGTTTTGATTTGAAATAAACAACCAACCCTCTCCACAGCCACAGACATCGGGTGATCCGGTTGTCTGTGGCGCTTATGCAAGCCAACGCCGTGTCACATCGGCGTTTCCTCTCCAGTAGTATCCCCTCAACAGCCTTGCCAGGACAATCTATACTCTGATTAGATCACGTGATAAAACAATCTTGCACCTTGATGAAAGCCCCTTCCCGCGACTAATGGCGCGCGTCAAAGCCTTGTCTCCAGCAATATCAAGGCGATGCAACGCCAAGTTGCAGATGCTCAGTGCAGGAATTATTGATGCTCATGACAGGAAAGCGCCTGATCCAGCGTCGTGTGACGCAGCAGACAAGGGAACTGCAATCATGATTCAAACAGTATTCGGGGTGTGAGCGATGCCGGACGCTTCTGCCCTTGCACTGATGCGCAGCGCTCGTTTCACGGTCATTCTGAGATACCTGGGACAGCTGTTGATGCTGCTGTCTCTGCTGACCTGCGTGCCACTGATTGTTGCCTTGATAACACAGAACCTGGCTGTTGCCTTCCGTTATCTGGTCGTAATCGGGCTGATGATACTGGTTGCAACGCCCCTGCTGTACCTGCCGGAACCCAAACGTATCGAGCGCAACGAAGCGCTTTGTGTAACGGCACTGGTCTTCCTGATTGCCCCCTTGCTAATGAGCTATCCGCTGATGGCGGGCGGGGTCTCCTGGCTGGATGCATGGTTCGAAGCGGTTTCAGGCATCACCACGACCGGACTGAGCACCCTGGCCTCGATTGAGACACAATCGGATGCTTTCCTGTTCGGGCGTGCCTGGATGCAGTGGTATGGTGGGCTGGGTATTGCCGTTATGGCCGTCGCCCTGCTGATGGGCCACAGAGTGACCAGCAAACAGCTGCTTGAACCCGCCGGGGAGGAAGGCCGAACCACCACGGCCCACATCTACGCACGGCGGGTACTCTGGGTATATCTGGCCCTGACGTTTGCGGGATTCGTGCTGCTCTGGCTTGTTCTGGCCGACCCTTTTGTCGCCCTGATCCACAGCCTGGCCGCTGTATCCACCGGCGGCTTTTCCGGGTTCGATGCCAGCCTTGCAGCCATGCCGTACTGGGGCCAGGCAGTGATCACCCTGCTCTCGCTGGCGGGGGCTGTCAGTCTGCCGCTCTACTATCTGGCCATGCTGCGCCAACAGCCACACATACTGTTCAACGACGAAACCCGCACCCTTCTGCTGATCATCCTCCTGCTGACGCTGCTGCTAGGCGGAGTGCTCTTGAGTAATCCGGCCTATGACTGGAAAACAGCGGTTTGGCAGGGTTTCCTGTTGGGCGTGTCGGCACAATCCACATCGGGTTTCAGCAGTTTCGATATTCAAGGCCTCGATACAGCGGCACAGCTGGTGTTGATACTGGCCATGACAATCGGCGGCGGGACCGGCTCTACCGCCGGGGGATTGAAGTTGATTCGCCTGTTGATCGTGTTGCGTTTGATACAGGTCAGCCTGCAAAGAATCACGGCCCCTCCGCGCGCAGTGCTGCTGCCAAGGCTGAATGGCCTTCGACTTGATGAAGAGGATATCAGCGGTGTGCTGGTCCTGATCGGCCTCTGGATCAGTGTGATGGTCGGCTCCTGGTGGATTTTCCTGCTGCACGGCGAGCCTCCGCTGGATTCGCTTTTCGAGGTGGTATCCGCGATGGGCACGGTGGGACTGTCATCGGGTGTTACACGTCCGGATCTGTCACCTGTGCTGAAGATTGTGCTCTGTGTTGATATGCTGCTCGGACGGCTGGAGATCATCGCATTGCTGGTACTGCTTTACCCCCGCACCTGGTGGAACAGGAGGCTTGAGGCTCAATGAAATGCGTACTGATTGGCAGTAATGTGCTAACCCTAGCCACGGCGCGCATGCTGCTTGAAGAGGGCTTTGAAGTGGTTCTGATCGAGCGCAACAAGGAGCGCATCGATGAACTGTCAGAGCAGATCAACTGCGGCTTGATCCACGGTGATGGCGGTTCGCCGGATGTGCTTGAGCAGGTCGACCCACATTCGACCGGCGCCCTGTTTTCACTGCTCGATAACGAGCAGACCAACATCATCGTGGCCCTTGTGGCGCATTCGCTGAAATTCAGGCGAGTCATCCCGCTGGTATCCGAGCCCATTTTCGAACACATTTGTACCGAACTTGGGCTGGAGGACAGCGTAGCCCCTAACCGTGCAGTTGCGCGTCATCTGGTCAACATGATCAAGGGGGAAAAGAGCCTGGAGCTTTCCTCGCTCATTCATGCCGACGCCGAGGTCTACTCATTCATCGTGACCGAGAGTGAGGCCCTTACCCTGAGCGAATTCGAGCTGCCCAGGGGATGCCGTCTCATCTGCCTCTACCGCGACGAAAAACTGGTGCTCCCGGAAGAAACCGACACGCTGAAAGTGGATGATGAAGTGATCCTGATTACACGCGCAGACCGGCTGCCAGAGTTGAAGAAACGACTGACGCGGCCTGTGGACGAAGAAGAACGCTAGCCGCGCACTGCCGGTCATTCGCAGCTGTAGCCGAACTGATCCAGCCCTTCGCTCAAATAATCCGACAGCATGGGATGCGCAATCAGATAATGGGCGGTATGCGCATTCCAGTTTTCGGCCGCTTCCGACAGGGCCTCGGCCCACTCGCGCTTGTCGAAGTCCCCTCGCCCAACCCAGAACAACGCGACAACCTCCTGCTGCTGATCCGGTTCCAGATCCCTGAGGATCGACTCGAACTCCATAAACGTCTGATCTTCGGCATGATCCGCCAGCGCTTGTCGCGCCCAGTCATCGGCCGGACTGCCCGGCTCCTCCGGAATAACGACCTCCTCCTTGGCGTGGAACAACTGCGCCAGCTGCACCAGTCGGCACAGGGTTTCGGGATTCACATTCAACATGACGCCAGCCTCCAATCGGGTAATCATAGTCTACAGTCTAGTGAATCCGGCAGATTCCGATACCGGCAGGACTGTCCGGGCAAGAATCGCACCGATGCAGGGAAAGGCAAGGGCTCCGGGAAAATCCCAGAGCCGTTTTGCTTATTGCGCGGCCCGTGCTGCACGAACCTGATGCAGCTTCTTGTAGCTCTCGATCAGCTTCTGGTGTCGCTCCAGACCTTCCAGCTTCATGCTGGTTCGGGTCAGGCCGTGGAAGCGAATCTCGCCGGTGACAGAACCGACAACCTTGTCCATCGTTTCGGTACCGAACATTCGGGTCAGGCTGTACAGGTAGTCTTCCAGCTCCAGTGTGTCATCCAGCGTAATCTCCAGAACCGCACGAAGTGCCTGATAGAACAGCCCCCGTTCGACGGTATTGTCATTGTAGTCCAGGAATTCGCACACCAGGTCGTAAGCGTTTTCGTACTGCTGCAACGCCAGGTAGATCAGCCCCTTCAGCTCACCGACGCACAGCTGTCCCCAGACGGTATTTTCATCGAATTCGATCCCGATCAGTGTGGGGACTTCGGTGTAATTGTCCAGTTCACTCTCTTCCAGGCGCTCCACCAGATCGACCAGCGCCTCCTCATCCAGCGCGTGGATATTCAGAATATCCTCACGGAACGCCAGCGCCTTATTAGTGTTATCCCAGATCAGGTCTTCAACCGGATAGATTTCAGAATAGTCCGGCACCAGAATGCGGCATGCCACGGCCCCCAGGTCGTCAAACACGGCGACGTACACTTCCTTGCCAAGATCCTCGAGGATCTGCATCAGTCGTGCGTTCTCTTCATCATTGCTACCCGAGAAGTCCCACTCACAGAATTCATAGTCGGAGCGGGCGCTGAAGAAACGCCAGGATACAACGCCGGTGGAGTCGATGAAGTGCTCAACGAAGTTGTTCGGCTCGGTGACGGCATGGCTGTTGAAGGTGGGTGCCGGCACATCGTTCAAGCCTTCGAAGCTGCGTCCCTGCAGCAGTTCCGTCAGGCTGCGCTCCAGTGCAACCTCGAAGCAGGGATGCGCGCCAAAGGACGCGAAGACACCACCAGTACGGGGGTTCATCAGCGTCACGCACATCACCGGGAACTGGCCGCCCAGAGAAGCATCCTTGACCAGCACCGGGAAGCCTTGCTCTTCCAGCCCCTTAATACCGGCCTGGATATGCGGATACTTTTCCAGTACCTCCAGAGGCACGTCAGGCAGCGCAATCTCCTCTTCGATGATCTGCTTTTTCACCGCCCGCTCGAAAATTTCCGATAGGCACTGCACCTGGGCCTCGTGCAGCGTATTACCGGCGCTCATGCCGTTACTGACGAACAGGTTCTCGATCAGGTTGGACGGGAAATAGACCGTTTCACCGTCAGACTGGCGCACATAGGGGATCGCACAGATGCCCCGGTCGATGCGGCCTGAATTGGTATCGATCAAATTGGATGCGCGCAGCTCGCCGTCGGGATTGAAGATTTCCAGACAGTAGTCATCCAGCAAACCTTCAGGCAACTCATCATCCGGCGTTGGCAGGAACCATTTCTCATTCGGGTAATGGACGAAATCGCTGTTGGCGATCTCTTCACCGAAGTAATGATCGTTATAGAAGAAATTGCAGCTGGCACGCTCAATGAACTCACCCAGTGCCGAGCAGAGCGCACTCTCTTTGCTGGCGCCCTTGCCGTTGGTAAAACACATTGGCGATGCCGCATCACGGATATGCAGAGACCAGACATTGGGCACGATATTGCGCCATGAAGAAACCTCGATCTTCATGCCCAGCTCTTCCAGCACCCGCGTCATGTTGGTGATCGTATCTTCCAGCGGCAGATCCTTGCCCGGAATGTAGGTGCGGGCATCGCCTTCTGTCATATCCGAGAACAGCAGTGCCGAGTCTTCATCGAGGCTTGTGACCTGCTCGATCTTGAACTCGGGACCTTCCTGCACCGTTTTTTTCACGGTGCAGCGATCAATGGAGCGCAAAATACCCTGTCGATCCTTGTCGGAGATCGTGTCAGGCAGCTCTACCTGGATCTGGAAAATCTGGTTGTAGCGGTTTTCCGGGTCCACGATGTTGTTCTGTGACAGCCGGATATCCTCGGTCGGAATATCACGCGCCTTACAGTACACCTTGACGAAGTAGGCCGCACAAAGGGCGGACGACGCCAGAAAGTAATCAAAGGGGCTCGGCGCGGAGCCATCGCCCTTGTACCGAATCGGCTGATCGGCGGTGACGGTGAAGTCATCGAACTTGGCTTCGAGCCGGAGGTTATCCAAGAAATTTACTTTGATTTCCATGTGATCACTTTCTGAATTCGTTGAAATGGTAGGCGGCCAGGCCATTCGCAGCAGGCTCGGCGGTCGGTCAGACAAACTGCCCGGCACAAAATCCCGATGCCCAGGCCCACTGGAAATTGTGCCCCCCCAGA
This sequence comes from uncultured Marinobacterium sp., assembly GCA_963676805.2. GTDB lineage: Bacteria > Pseudomonadota > Gammaproteobacteria > Pseudomonadales > Balneatricaceae > Marinobacterium. The sequence continues at coordinate 1,152,233 of CAXXYA010000002.1, forward strand.
TGGCCGGTCACATCCAGGCACTCGCCAATGAAATAGAGCCCCGGTGCCTTTTTGGCCTCGAAGGTTTTCTGCGATATCTCATTGGTATCGATGCCGCCCAGCGTCACCTCGGCGGTACGGTAGCCTTCAGTGCCCGAGGGCTTGATTCGCCACTGCTTGAACTGACGGGCAACGTCCTGCAGGCGGGCATTGCTGTACTGCCCGACTTCGCCGTCAAAGCCCCAAAGCTCACACAGGGTCTGCGCCAGGCGCTTGGTCATGTGCTGTGCCATCAGAGTGCGCAGTTCAGCCTTGGGACGCTGCTGACGCTGTTCTTTCAGCCAGTCGTCCAGCGCCAGCTGAGGCAACAGGTCGATCTCGATTTCGTCGCCGGCATGCCAGTAGGAGGAGATCTGCAAAATGGCCGGGCCACTCAGGCCGCGATGAGTCAGCAACAGATTCTCGCTGAAGCTCATGCCGTTACAGGAAACTCTGACCGGCTGGGAAACGCCAGACAGGGGCTTCAGGTGTTCCAGCAGATCGGGTTGCAGCGTAAAAGGCACCAGCGCCGCCTGCCGGGGTGTGATCCTGAGGCCGAACTGTTCGGCAATGTCGTAGGCAAAGCCGGTAGCGCCCCCGTTGGGAATCGATAACCCCCCGCTGGCAACGACAACCGATTGCGCATTGAACTGCCCGCGCGAGGTCCTGATATGGTAGCCCTGCTCGGCTTGTTCCACTGCGAATACGCTGGTTTCGGTCATCATTTCGACGCCTGCCCAGTCACATTCGGTCAGTAGCAGTTGCAGAATTTCCTTGCTGGATTCGTTACAGAACAGCTGCCCGGGGGTTTTCTCGTGGTATTCGATACCGTGGCGATCCACCAGCTCGACAAAGTCACTCGCACTGAAGCGGCTCAAGGCCGACTTGCAGAAATGAGGGTTGTCGGAGAGGAAGTTGGCCGGCGAATTGTGCAGATGGGTGAAGTTGCACCGTCCGCCACCGGACATCAGGATCTTGCGTCCGATTTTTTTGGTATGTTCCAGCAGCAATACCTTGCGGCCCCGATAGGCGGCGGTTGCAGCACACATCAATCCTGAGGCGCCACCGCCAATAATCACAACATCGTAGTTCACGTATGACTCCACCGGGGCCACCCGGCATTGGGTATATTCGTCGGTTTTACTCGTCTGCCGCCTGTTCCTGTTCGCGTTTTTCAGCGTTCAGCTTGCGGATCTTGTCAGCCAGAGGACCACCATGACGGGTACCCTTGCGGCCGGCTCGGGTATCACGTTCCTGAGCCGTCATGGTGGCATCTCTTTTCCGTTCTGAGACCGACTGGTGCTTCTTGCGCTGCTCCAGCGCCTTTTTGCGTCGACTTTCCTTGCTGGTCGGGTCGGCCAGGAGCTCCTGTTTCTTGGGCTTGCGCTCCAGCACGGTCATCATGCTGCCCAGTTTTCGTGATTTCTTGTTACGACTCATTACTTTTTCTCCTCCGCCTCGGCGGCTGCCGCTTCTGCCGCAGCCGCTTCAGCTGCAGCCAGTTCGGCTTCAATACGTTTACGCTCCCACTCTTCGACCGTTTCGAAGGTGATTTGACCCAGCTTGCCGGCACGCATCTCGGTCAGCAGAATTTCCGATGCCTTGTGACGATCCACGACGCCGCCCGGGCGCAGACAGCCGCGCTTGCGGCCGATCTCGTCGAGCAGTTCATCCTGTCCCTGCGGCAGGGCTTTCAGCTTATAGCGCTCCTGCAGACGATCCGGGTAGTCCCGCAGCATGAAACCGGCCGCATACGCCGCGACCATTTCATGCTCGATGGCGGTGTCCTTGATCGCGCCGCTGGCCGCCAGGCGATAGCCGGAATCCTCATCCTCGATCCTCGGCCAGAGAATACCGGGGGTGTCCGACAGCGCCATGCCGTTATGCACACTGTATCGCTTCTGCGCCTTGGTTACGGCCGGCTCGTTACCCACCTTGGCGATCTTGCGCCCCAGCAAGGCATTGATCAGGGTCGATTTGCCCACGTTGGGGATCCCCATGATCATGGCTCGAATGGGGCGATCCTGACGCGTACGGGCCGGCACCATCTGTTTGCACATCTCGGGGATACGCTTGATCAGGGCCTTTTGCTGGGTATCCAGCGCCACCGCCGTGATACCTTCACGGGCGTTGAGGTAATCCAACCATTCCCGGGTTCGCTTCGGATCAGCCAGGTCCTGTTTGTTCAACAGTTTCAACACCGGCTTGCCCTTTCGCAGCTGATCCACCAACGGGTTTTCGCTGGACATCGGCAGGCGTGCGTCGAGGACTTCGATCACAACATCGATCTCATCCATTACCTGCGCAATTTCTTTGCGCGCCTTGTGCATATGGCCGGGAAACCAGTTGATACGGGTCATGCTTTATCCAGTACTTGTGTTCGGAAGGATCAGCATTATACCTGCGTGAGGCTCTCAACCATACCGGCAAGCCCGAAAGTGGTGATAAAATCCCCCTTCAAATTCAGCTCTACCCGGGGAGATCCATGGAAAGCACAACGGAAAAGAGCCAGACCCTGCTGGCACGGCAACCGATTTTCGATCACCAGCAGCGCGTGATCGCTTATGAACTGGTCGCCAGTGACACCGGTCACCTGAACGCCATGCTGGAGCTCGACCCCGAAGCCGAGTCCGGCTCTGAGCTGCTGCTCCACGCCTACACCAGCATCTCCGACCAGGGTGAAATCAAGCGTGTGCCAGCGTTCATTCGCGTCAGCCAGAAGATGTTACTGGAAGGCAGCATGCCGGCGTTGCCGGCCAAGCAAGTCGTTATTTGCGTGCGCCTGACCGAACCGGACAACATGGAGCTGCTGCGTGCCATCCACGCCATGGTCAAGGAAGGCTATCGCTTTGCTTTGCATGATTTCCGCTACAGCCCGGCCTACGATACGGCATTGAAGCTGGCCAAGATTGTGCGCATTGATGTCAGCGGAATGAACGCCGACGAAATTCGTGAACAGGCGCAGCACCTGGCGCCATTCAAGTCCACCCTGCTGGCCAGCAATATTTCCAGTTTCGAGGCGCTGGAAGAGTGCATTCAGAGCGGCTACAAGCTGTTCCAGGGCAGCTTCCTGAGCAAGCCGAAAGTGGTCAAGGGGCGCAAGATCAACGCCAACCAGATCGCCTTGATGCAGCTGATCCAGGAATTGCAAAAACCGTCCACCACGCCTGAAGCGCTGGAAGACATGATCATCCGCGACCCTATCCTGACCTACAAGCTGCTGCGCATCGTCAACTCGGCGTCCTACTCGCTGGTACGCCAGGTAGAGTCCGTTGCCGAAGCGGTCGTTCTGCTGGGGATGGAGCAGGTCCGCAAGTGGGCCACCCTGATCGCCATGACGGCCAACAAGGACAAGCCGGAAGAGCTGACCCGCATACTGCTCACGCGCGGCCATATGTGTGAAATGATTGCACAAAGCCTGAACATGACTAATCCGTCCGGCTTTTTCATGGTCGGCATGATGTCGGGGCTGCACGCCATGCTCGATATTGACCAGCCAACCCTGCTGGAACAGCTGCCGTTGGGTGATGACATCAAACTGGCGCTCAGTGACGGCCAGGGCGAGATGGGACAGATACTGACCCAGGTGATGGCTTACGAGTCCGGCGACTGGGACCTGCTGCCGAGCAACTTCGATGTTTCGCTCTACGAAGCGGCCTACCGCCACAGTCTGAAATGGACCAAGGAGTCCATGCAGGCGATGTACGAATAACCCGTTTGAACAGACGATAAAAGGCACGCATTCGGTGAAGGGGATGCCCGAATGCGTGCAACACATCTCCATATTGTCCTGTCTGAGCAGACCAGCACACCTCCCGTGCGCTGCTGAATACCAGTATAGACAGCGTTGAAAATTTTTCGCGTCGAAAAACGGTTATTTTTTATACTTTCAGAAAACTGTAGTTAAAGCAGTCAATTACAGCTGCAGCTTGAAGTAGCACATGAAAAAGTATCAGGAAGGAAGGGAGAAGACAGGGGCCGACCGGACGGCAGCCCCCGACAGGGATCAGCTCTTGGGCAGTTCCAGCTTGTGCGGCGCGGCGAGCACGCCATTGTTGTCGGCATAAATGAACTCGCCAGGGCGGAAGGTTACCCCGCCGAACGTTACGGGCACGTTCAGCTGCCCCACCCCAAGCTTTTCGGTTTTCATCGGGTTAGTACCCAGCGCCTGTACACCCAGATCCAGCTCAGAGATCGCATTCACGTCACGGATGCAGCCGTAAATGATGATTCCGGCCCAACCGTTGCTCTGCGCTTTCTCGGCCAGCATATCGCCCAGCATGGCTCGACGCATGGAGCCCCCGGCATCAACCACCAGCACCCGGCCTTCGCCCGGCTGAGCCACCTGCTCGCGCACCAGGGAATTGTCTTCAAACGCCTTGATAGTGACGATTTCACCACCGAAGGTTTCACGCCCCCCGTAGTTGCCAAACATGGGCTCTACAACCTGAACCAGGTCTTCAAAGTGATCACACAGATCGGGCAGCAGATCTTCCATCGGGTGCTCCTTCCAAATCGGTTAATAATACCGGGCATGATCGCCGATCCATGCTGCATTTGCACTACAACTTATGCAGTAGAATCGGCGCGGCCGGTATCGTCCTGTCAGTTGTTCAGTGCCGCCAGCAGCGCCTGCACCGGGTGCGGCAGCTGCTGATCATCAAAACGCTTGACCTGGGAACGGCAGGAGTAACCGGTTGCAACCAGCTTGTCCTTGTTTTCCGGTGCGTTAACGATACCGCGCCAGCTCAGTTCATAGATATCCTTGGAACGCTGCAGGTTGTCGCTCTCGTGACCGAAGGTGCCGGACATGCCACAGCAGCCGGTCGAGATCACTTCCAGCTGCTGTCCCAGCGCCTCGAAGATCGCCTGCCACTGACGAATCGACGGTGCGGCCGACGTTTTTTCAGTACAGTGCGCCAGCAGTCGATACACGCTGGACGACGCAGCCGGACGCTGCATGTTGTCGAGCTGGCTGCTCAGCCATTCCTGGATCAACTGCACCGGAGGCAGCTCGCCTTCAACCACATCCTTGTATTCCTGACGGTAAGTCAGGGTCATAGATGGGTCGATACCGATGAGCGGCACCTCGTACGCAGCGATCTGTTGCAGCATCTGCGCATTGCGCCTGGCCGCCTTGTCGAAGGCCTTCATGAAACCGTGCACATGCAGCGGCTTGCCGTTGGGCATGAAGGGGGCCACCAGCACATAGAAGCCCAGCTTGCCGAGCAGGTCGGCGAGATCCAGCACCAGACGGGTCTCGAAGTAACTGGTGAAGGCATCCTGTACGATCACCACCGTGCGCTCGCGCTGAGCGTCGGTCAGCCCCTCGATAACCTCCGGAGTCGCCCAGTCGATACCACGCTGATCCAGCCCCTGTTTGAGGCTGTTGGTGCAGATTACCGGGCTATCAACCATACCACCGACACGACGCATCACGCTGCGCGTCAGCGGGTTGCGCATCGCCCAGTTGTACGGTGCCGGGAATTTGGACAGGGTCGGAATCATGTATTCCAGGCTGCCAACCAGGTAGTCCTTGACCGGACGCAGATAACGGCCGTAGTAGACTTCGAGGAAGCGAGCGCGGAAATCCGGTACGTTCACCTTGATCGGACACTGGCTGACACAGGATTTGCACGCCAGGCAGCCCATCATTGCCTCGTGTACTTCATTGGAGAAGTCATAATCGCCCTGACGCCGTGACAGGGTGTTGCGGATGCGGCCTGGCAGCGAACGGATGAACCCGCGCTTGCGAATCTGCTCGGCTTCGACGGTCACATCAACGCCCCGGTTGGCCATCAGCCTCAGCCATTCACGAATCAGCGACGCACGCCCCTTCGGTGAGTGGATACGTTCGCGGGTGCCCTTCCAACTGGGACACATGGCATCGTTGGGATCGTAGTTGTAGCAGGCGCCGTTGCCGTTACAGTTCATTGCGGAATCGTACTGTTCACGCACCGGCTCACTGATCTGGCGGTCATACTGGCCACGGGTCGCAACCTGGTCGATCTTCAGCAACTCGGCCCCATCGATCATCGGTGTAGCAATCTTGCCCGGATTGAGCTGGTTACGCGGATCGAAGCAGCCCTTGATCTGCTGCAGCACCGGGTAAAGCGGTCCAAAGAACTCCGGCGAATACTCGGAACGCACGCCCTTGCCATGCTCACCCCAGAGCAGCCCCTTGTATTCCTGAGTCAGACGGACCACTTCATCGGTCACTTCACGGATCAGGGTTTCCTGCTCAGGGTCCTTCATGTCGATCGCGGGGCGAACATGAAGGACACCGGCATCGACGTGACCGAACATGCCATAGGCCAGGCCCTTGTCGTCCAGTACCTTGCGGAATGCCATAATGTAGTCGGCCAGGTTTTCCGGCGGTACGGCGGTATCTTCCACGAACGGGATCGGCCGTTTGGCCCCCTGCGCATTGCCCAGCAGCCCGACCGCTTTCTTGCGCATGCCCCAGACCTTGCCGATCTCGGCGGCACCGTATACCACGGTATAACCGAAGCTCTTGCCCGGCTCACCGCTGACCGCTTCCAGATGCTGACACAGCTTCTCAACCTTGACGCGTATTTCGGCTTCGTCATCGCCGGTGTACTCGACCAGGTTAATCCCCTGGATTGCCGGGTCGCCCTCTTTTTCCGGGAAATAGTCACGCACCGTATCCCAGACAATATCGCCCATGGCCAGGTTCAACACCTTGGAATCCACGGTTTCAATGGAGGTCGGACCCCACTGCATCAGCGCCTGAGCATCGCGCATGGATGACTCGAAGCTGTCATATTTGATGTTGACCAGCGCCGCGTGCTTGGGAATCGGCAGTACATTGAGCTTGGCTTCGGTGATGAACGCCAGCGAGCCTTCGGCACCGCAAAGGATGGAGTTCAGGTTGAAACGGCCGGACTCGTCCCGAATATGGGCCAGGTCATAGCCGGTCAGACAGCGGTTCAGTTTCGGGAAACCAGCCTCGATTTCAGCCTGTCTGGTGCGCTGAATCTCATCGAGCAAGCGGTGAGCCTCACCCACACGGTCGGTACGCTGTTTGATGCTTTCCAGCTCGTCGTCACTGATCGGGCCGGATTCCCAGACATTGCCGTCGAGCCAGACACTGGTCAACTCCAGCACGTGATCACGTGTCTTGCCGTACAGAACCGACCCCTGGCCACTGGCATCGGTATTGATCATGCCGCCAACCGTAGCGCGGTTACTGGTGGACAGTTCCGGAGCAAAAAACAGGCCGTAAGGCTTGAGTGCCGCGTTCAGCTGATCCTTGACGACCCCGGCCTGCACACGCACCCAGCGCTCGTCCGGATTGATTTCCAGAATGCGGTTCATATGCTTGGACACATCGACGATCAGGCCATCGGTCAGTGACTGACCATTGGTGCCGGTACCGCCACCCCGCGCACTGAGTACGACTTCTCGGAAACGGGGATCATCCGCCAGCTGGGCAATCATGACCAGGTCATCGCTGTTTTTCGGGTAGAGCACACCCTGCGGCAGTACCTGATAAATACTGTTATCGGTCGCCAACACGACACGGTTGGCATAATCCGGGTTCAGATCACCCTTGAAGCCCTGCTGCTTAAGGGTTTCGATAAAGTCCAGATACAGGCTTTGGGTATCATCGATCTTGTCAATGCGAGGGATCATGGTGCTCTCCGGGGCTTGATTCTGTGCACGCGGGAATGGCGGCTGTCGGGAATGACAGTAGGCAGTGGCCGCCATTGTTCATTAGGGGGTAATAATGCAGAATCTTCATTTATCATTCAAATGATTAAATTCTATTAATTAAGCAATTATATTGATTAATCATGAGTAACCCTATCGGTATCCGCCACCTGCAGGCGTTCATCGAGGTCGCCCGTTACGGCAGTTTCACCCGTGCCGCCGGGCACCTGCATCTGACCCAGTCGGCACTGACCGCCACCATCAAGCAGCTCGAACTGGATGCCAGCCTGACGCTGTTCGACCGCACCACCCGACGCGTCGTACTCAGCGCGGAGGGAGAACGCTTCCTGCCGGTGGCAGAGCGCCTGTTATCCGACTTCACCGCGGCGCTGACCGACCTGCGCGCCCGCGCTCAGTTGCAGCAGGGCCATGTCAGCGTGGCAGGTTCACCGTCGGTGGTCACTCGACTGCTGCCAAGTGCCTTACAGCCATTTCGCGCCCGCTACCCGTCCATTCAGGTCAATATCCGCGACGAGAGTGCCGGCAGTCTGGAGCAACGGGTTCTCAATAACGAGGTCGACTTCGCCATTGCCGGCAACCACTCTCAGCAGCCGGAACTCGATTATGCCCCTCTGATTCGTGACCGCTACGGCCTGGTGGTGCCCAGCGATCACCCCTTGGCCGGCTGTTCGTCGCTCCAGTGGCACCAGATCCCGAGCGACAATCTGCTGTTGTTGTCGGTCGATACCGGGATCCGAGCCCAGCTGAGCCGTTTCAGCCACAATGGTCAGATCCCGATCACACTCGACCAGGTCCAAATCGAGGTATCCAACCCTGCCGGCATGGCGGCGCTGATCAGCCAGGGGCTTGGCGTTACCCTGCTGCCTGCGCTGGCAGCCGATGTGCACTCATTCACCGGACTGGCTTTCATTCCTCTGGTTGAACCGATACTTGAACGTGAAATCTGCATCATCACCCGTCAGGGACGCGCCCTGAGTCCGGCGGCGGCGGCGCTGCTGGAGACCCTGCGCCAGCATCTGAGACAGATCAGTCTGCCCGAGTGGGTCACGACGACCAATTGACCCCGTCGGACAGTCCAACGCGATCACGCGGCTGCCGCATGGCATCTTTTCGATCAAAGGGTTAGCATCAAGTGACTGAGGCGAGTGAGACAGCCTTTTGTGAGCAGACGGAATGCTCACGCTGTCCCCGCAGGATGCTTCACTGGAGAGGGAATATGACCACTGAATACTCGATGCTGTATCAACAGAAACGGATGTCCGCCGAAGATGCGGTTGCCCTGATACCTTCCGCCGCCAAAATCGCCATGGGCCTGGGGGCAGCCCAGCCTCCCGCGCTTTTGAATGCGCTCAGAGGGCGACTCCTGGCCGGCAACGTCGACCAGCTGCGCCTGTACTATATGCTGTCCGGCGCCATTGCCGCTGACACGATCCTCGATAACACGCTGAGCGATCGCCTTACACCTTTCAGTTTCTTTCACAGCCCTGTAGAACGCGCCCTGGATCAGACCAGAACGTCGCTCGGTCAGGCCCCTGTGGAGTTCATGCCCACGCACTTTAGCAATATCCCCGAGGTAATGTGCAACCAGGTGGGTGTCGACACCCTGCTCACCACGGTGTCTCCCATGGATGATCAGGGCTGTTTCAGCCTGGGCACCAATACCGACTACGCGATGGCCGTTGCCCGAAGCGGTGCCCGACTGATTCTTGAAGTCAACCCGAACATGCCACGCGTACACGGCGATTGCCGGATTCACGTCAGTGAGGTCGCGGCGCTGGTCGAAAACTCCGTACCACTGACCGAATTGTCCCAGCCTGTTCGCAGTGCTGCCGACGACGCCATCGGCGCGATCATTGCCGGCCTGGTCGATGACGGGGCCTGCCTGCAGATGGGGATCGGTGCTCTGCCTGACGCCGTTTGCGCCGCGCTGAAGGACCACCGCCACCTTGGGATTCATACTGAAATGATGACCGCTGGTCTGGTTCAGCTGATCCAGGCCGGAGTCGTCGACAACAGCCGCAAGCAGATCCACAGGGGACGTTCCGTATTTTCCTTCGCCATGGGCGATCGGGCCTTTTACGACTTCCTGCATGACAATCCCGACCTGGAAGCCCTGCCGGTAGAATATGTCAACAACCCCGCCGTCATCGGCCAGAACGACAGGGTCGTGTCGGTCAACGCCACCCTGGAAGTCGACTTGTTCGGGGCCTGCAACTCGGAGTACCTCAATGGACGCCAGTTCAGTGCATCCGGCGGACAGCTGGATTTCGTGCGCGGCGCTCATGCCTCCAGCGGTGGCATTTCGGTGATCGCCTGTCATTCAACGGCGGCCCGTGGTTCGGTATCACGCATCGTCCCTCGACTCTCAGGCCCTGTAACGACACCGCGCAATGACACTCATATCATCGTTACCGAGCATGGTTATGCCGACCTCAAGGGGAAATCGGTGCGTGAGCGGGCAAAGGCACTGATCGCCATCGCCCCCCCGGACTTCCGTGAAACACTGGAGCGCAGCGCTTTCGATCAGGGCATCCTCTGATCTGGGCTATGCTTAAGGGTGCAGAAAAGCTGCAACAACCCAAATCCGATTCATCGGGGGAGGTTAGTATCATGTCCCTTGCACCCACTGTGCAGACGTTTCTGGATCGGCAGCATGTGCCCTATCGCATGCTGCATCATGCCTACGCTGAAACCATGATGAGTTCCGCGATCGCCGCACAACTGCCCGCGCACAAAGTCGCCAAGGGGGTCGTCCTGAAGGATGAAGAGGGGTTCGTAATGGCCGTGGTCCCGTCGGACCGCATGGCTGATCTCGACGCCATCAACAGCCGCATGGGGCGACTGCTGGAACCCGCCTCACAACAGGACGTCAACATACTTTTTCGCGACTGCAAACAAGGCGCAGTACCTTCCCTGGGGCAGGCCTATAACATGCCGGTGATCTGGGACGACGCCCTGGCCCAGGAAGAAGACTGCTATTTCGAATGCGGCGACCATATGGACTTGTTACGCCTGGACAGAACCTCGTTCGAGCACCTTATGCACGTACACCCACACGGAGTCATCAGTCACTGACAAAGCGGTCAGAGGTTGATCCAACGGCGCTTAACCGCGCCGTTTCCGTTTCTGCCCTATCATCACCTTACAAAGTCCCAGGGCAGCGGGCTCGATTAAAATGTATATTTGACTCTCAATATTTCATCAAGGATTGCCGGAGTGCAGAGATGAACGCTATCGCCCATCTTTTTGACGTTGAACTACCGATCATCCAGGCCCCCATGGCAGGCGTTCAGGACTGGCAACTGGCAGCCGCCGTATCCAAGGCGGGTGGTCTCGGCTCCACCCCCTGCGCGATGCTGTCGCCCGAGGCCGTCCGTGAGTCGGTCGTCAACTTTCGCCGCCAGACAAGCACGCCACTTAACCTGAACTTTTTCAGTCATCGTCAACCCGAACCCAACGCCGCCGTTCAAAAGGCCTGGCTTGAGCGGTTCAGACCCTACTATGAAGAGCTGGGCCTCCCTCTTCCTGAAACCATGCCAGCTGGCGGACGCCAGCCATTCAGCCAGGCGATGGCGGATGTCGTCACGGCAACCAGACCCGAGGTCGTGAGCTTTCATTTCGGCTTGCCGGAAACCGGCTTGTTGGATCAGGTACGCCTCTCGGGTGCCCTGATCCTGGCCTCTGCCACCACCGTGGAAGAAGCGATCTGGCTGGAGAGACAGGGCGTGGATGCGATCATTGCGCAGGGGATCGAAGCCGGTGGCCATCGAGGCATGTTTTTGAGCGAGACGGTCGCTGACCAGGCAGGGACATTTGCTTTGCTGCCACAGGTTGTTGCGGCAGTCACTGTACCGGTGATCGCCGCCGGCGGCATTGCCGATGCTGCCGGAGTAAAAGCAGCAATGACCCTGGGGGCCTCCGGCGTACAGGTGGGCACCGCCTACCTGCTCTGCCACGAAGCGACCACTTCGGCCATTCACCGCGCCGCGTTACAAAGCGATGCTGCCCGGCATACCCTGCTGACCAATGTATTCAGCGGACGACCGGCACGCGGCATCGTTAACCGGATGATCCGTGAGCTGGGCCCCATGAACCCATCAGCCCCCTCTTTTCCGTTGGCAAGTGCCGCGTCCGCTGCCTTACGCAGCCAGGCCGAACACCTTGGCAGTGGTGACTTTACTCCTTTGTGGGCCGGACAAAACGTCAGCGGATGCCGCTCGATTCCAGCGGCTGAGATGACCCGTTCACTGGCAGCCGGGCTGGCTGGCAGCGGCGCGAACTGATCGGGAACGAACGCACCCGGCTCTAGCCCGGTGCGTTCAGGCCAACACGCACGCAGAGCCCGCCGGCGGCCGCATGTTCAAACTCGAGGCTGCCGCTATAGCTGTCGACAATCGACCGGCAGATCGACAGACCAAGACCACTGCCCTCGCCACTGCTTTCATCGATCCGCACGCCCCGTTCGGCAAGGCGTTGCATGTCGTCATCAGCCACGCCAGCTCCATCATCCTCGACACTCAGCCACCAGATGCCCGATGATTCCGCCGGGGCTTGAATACTCAAATGTACGTGCGAACGCGCATGGCGCCAGGCGTTATCGAGCAGGTTCCCCAGTAGTTCCAGCATGTCGTCGCGATCAAAGGGGATGGCCCCGTCAGGCAGATCCGATGTGAAGCTAACCTGTTCACTGCCGATACGTTGCAGCAAGCGCACCAGGTGGGGCAGTTCCTCACGCGGCACAAACTGGCGACCAGGACCGGGGGCACCGGCAATACGAGCACGCCTCAGCTCCCGCTCCACCCGCTGGAGCAACTCGCGGTAGAGCTGCTTCAACTGCTCCCCCTGAACGGGGTCCGGGTGCTGTTCTGACATCCATTGCAGCTGCTGCAGGGGCCGCTTGAGCTCATGAGCAAGATTGCCCAGTGCCATGCGCGAGCGGCTGATCTGTTGTCCGGACTGGTGTAACAGATGGGTGATGCTGGTGACCAGCGGGGCAACCTCAACCGGCACGTCGCTTGGCAATGTTACCGCTTCACCCGCCTGCTGCTGTGCCAGCGCCTGCCGCAGCGGCTCCAGGCGGGCAAACCCGCGCCGGAGCACACGACGCTGCAACAGCAAAAGCACGGGGACGCTCAACACCAGCAACAGCAGCAACCCGAGTTCGTACCTTTGCTGCTCCTGCTTCAGCTCGGCAATATCCTCCGCCACCCAAAGTGAAAAGTGTTCTCCCTGCTTATTGAAGCCTTGCTGCAGCACAAGCCAGTTCTGGCCCGACAACGGTGCGAGCAACTGAAGTCGGCTTTCCCCTACGGCCAGGGCCTCAAGCGGAGGTTCATAATCCCACAGGGAACGTGATCGAATACTGACACTCTCGGAGTGCAGCCGATAGTAATGTCCGGAATGAACGCGCTGGTAGGCCTGCAGCAGCCCCTCTCTGTTCAGGGACCACTGCCCATCGCTTGTCTGTTCAAGGGCCGCGATGAGGCTTTCGGCATCATCCTGCAGCCGGCTGCCGACAAAGCTCTGCATCAGCTGAGAAATGCCAAGATGCACAACCAGCAACATCCCGGCCATGACCAGCAGCAGTGTCAGCAGCAATTGGCGTCGAATGCGACGCTCGAGTGAAGGCATGTCAGGCGACCGGTTCGTCGGTTGATGGCAGATAGTACCCCTGACCTCGGCGCGTCATGATCACCGTTTTACCCAATCGCTGGCGCAGCCGATTGATGTAGACCTCGATCACATTGCTGTCGCGCAACTGTTCCTCTTCATAAACATGCTCGCTCAGCTCCGTTTTTGACAGGATACGATCGGCGTTGAGCATCATGTAGCGCAACAAGCGAAACTCCTTGCCGGTCAGCTGATGCACACGTCCATCGCCGGTACGTACACACTGGCGATCCATATCGAGCACCAGCCCGGCCACGTCCAACTGACTGCTGGCATGACCATGCTGCCGCCTGACCAGCACTTCCAGCCGCGCCAGCAGTTCTTCAACATGAAACGGCTTACCCAGATAATCATCGGCACCCGCTTTGAGCCCATCCACCCGCTCATGCCAGGCATCACGTGCAGTGAGGATCAGCACCGGCATATTCTGACCGGCCTGACGCCAATGCGCCAGGACGTCCATGCCGGAACGCTTGGGCAATCCAAGATCCAGGATTACGGCATCGAACGGCTCTTCAAGGCCAAGAAATTCACCATCGACCCCGTCCTGCGCCACCTCAACGGCATAACCCGCCTGCTGAAGACGAGGCTTCAGGCGATCAATCAGATCCGTATCATCTTCCACCAGCAGCAGTCGCATGTTCAGTCCTCTATCTCTTCCTTGAGCACCTCTCCGGTCACCGGATCCAGGTAGAATTCGCGTACAACGCCATCCTGCCCCAGTACTTCGATCTCATAGACCAGAACATCACGCTCGTATTCGAGCTCGACATCCAGCAAGTGCCCATTGAACCGACCAGGGTTCTGCGCCATCAGTTCAGCCAGAGGTCGAATCTTGCCATCACGGACCAGCTCAAGAACTTTATCCTGATCAACGTCGCTGCCGGCGCTGGCAAGCGAGGACAGCAATCCGGTACACACCAGAGCTACCACCCCGAGCAGATGCGTGAACTTGATCATCGTTACCTCCAACGCAAGAAGGGGCGGCCTGCCGGCTCCGCCCCCGCTACCTTCTCAATCTATATCCTGGTCGCCCACGGCTCGCTTGCGCCCGGTCAACATCGCTTTGACCAGACTTTCCCGATGTCTCAGGCTGGCCAGAACAACCCCGCCGACATGCAATCCCACCAGCAGCAACAGCAGGTTGCCCATCCATTCATGGAGTTCTTCTACCCACTCTTCTCCCCAGAACAGATCGGTTCCCAGCCACCCGCTCAGGGTCAGCAATGCAAGGGAAGCCAGCAGGACCAGCACCATCATTCCGCCTGCCGGGTTGTGACCAATATGACGAGCCTCGTGTCCGGTACGCATCGCCTTCAGGTACCCAAGCACACTGCCTGGCGAACGTACGAACTGGCTGAAACGCGCATAACGAGTACCGGTAAAACCCCAGACAATACGCAAGAGCACCAAGGCCGCGACAGTATAACCCGCCAGCTCATGCAGGTCCTGCCACTCATCCGCGCTCAGCCAGGCCACTGTAAAGCAGAGCACCAGCGCCCAGTGAAAGATGCGTACAAACGGGTCCCACACTTTTACAGTGACCATGACAATCTCCTTAGTCTTCCAGTTCCATTTTGACCATGTCGAAAGTCTTCGGATCGAAATAGGCTTCTACGCGACGCTCTTTCTCATCATAGCCATAGATCTCATAGCAACCGTCATCGATCTTGAACTTCTTGATCTCCCAGCCTTTGGCCTGGATGGCATCACGGAATGCCTCTTCGCTCTGCCATTCATCCTGAGGAACATCGCACTTGTCACCCGCCATTACCGGTGCGGAAACGATTGCGGTTGAGATCAGCAAAGATGCAAGCAGTGTTTTCATGTGTCTGACTCCTGTGTTGGTTGACAGGAGCCAGTGTAGAGGAAGGGGCTGAAATGAAACTTAAAAGAAGGGCCGAGGGCAGTAGATCAGTTGTTCAGGTAAATGCCGCTCTCATCCTGACGAATGCGCCCCGCTTTCATCAACTGTCCCACGGCCATTTTGTAGGCCTTTTTGCTGACCCCGAAAGTCTCGCGAATGGTATCAGGATCGCTTTTGTCGCCCAGCGGGCAGAAGCCACCACGCGTTTCCAGATACTTAAGCACCTGCTGCGCCAATGGATCCACGCGACCGTAGCCGGGTTTTTCCAGCATCACGTCGATCTTACCGTCTTCTTCACGGACCTGCTTGATAAAGCCTGACAGGCGCTGTCCGGGCCGTACCGGACGATGGATATCCTGCTTGTGCAACAATCCCATGGCACGGTTGTCGATGATCACCTGGTAACCGATATCCGTCGGGCGGATCACCAGCAACTCCACCAACTGAGCCTGGGTGTAGGTTGCTTCAGGGTCCAGGTGCTTTTCCAGCTTGGCCGTAGCGGCGATACGGTTAGTGTTATCCAGATAGAGGAAAACCGTGACGTAATCACCGGCCTGCAGCGGCTTCACCTGCTCATTGAACGGCAGGAACAGGTCCTTGGGCAGACCCCAATCGAGAAAAGCCCCGATCTTGTTGACCTCAGCCACCTTCAGGTTGGCGAACTGGCCAACCTGAGCGCGCGGACGGCGAGTGGTGGCTATGGGTTCGTCGTTGGAATCCAGATAGACAAACACCGGCAGGCGATCACCGAGGCGGGTTCCTTCCGGCACTTCAGACTTGGGCAACAGGATACCCCCGGCGTCACCACCATCCAAATAAACGCCGAATTCGACTTCACGAATCACTTTCAGCTTGTTGAACTGCCCCGTTTCGGCCATGTATTACCCCGATTGTTTTCCCGTGCGTGCATGCGTAGATAAAAGGCATCCTGAACAGGATGCTGGTCAGAGTATACCCGAGTTGCCAGCCGAGCAGGTGATAATCCAGCCTTCCCCGCCCATTAAGACAAGTCAGCGCCTTAGACCAGCCCTGACTAACGCTTTTTTTTGGCCCGCTTCTTCTTGAAGTATTCTTTCACCGGTCTGGGCTTGTCCGGCAAGGCAGCCGCGAAACGTTCACGCATGGACTCTGCGCGACTCTCTTTTTGCTCATGTACTCGTCGCTGCGCATGTCGGGTTCCGGCGGCGGCAAAATCGATGACCTTGTTATCGCTCATGATCGGCTCTCCGTTGTTCAGGCTGGCAAGGATAAAACACCTGCCGCCAGAAAGTCTTGAATTCGTAGCGGCTGACCTCACTGGCGCGTGACGGCTCTTGCAGCGTGTTTACATACCCAAGCGTCGCCACCAACTCCTGGCTTTCAACCAGACGATAGAGCATACCACCGATCGGCTTGATCTGACCCCTGACACGCCTTCCGCCAGATGACACATCCAGTCGGCATCATCCCCGTCCTTGTTCGGCAATGCGAGACCTTCCTCCGCGAATAAAAATAATCAGCAGCACAACGGCTCCGCTCAGCAATGCCGCCAACAACGCCGCATGAGTCTTCATCGCCAGCCCCATGAAACAGGCACATACGGCTCCTGCAATATAGGCAACCACGGCCGTGGTGCGTTTATGGCCCGGCGCAACCAGATATGCGAACCACACAACTAATACGGCGGCCAACGCCGGAAAAAGGATCAGCAGGCCATACATAACCCTGGCGGCTACCTGTTGTGGCGGACATATCGGCAAGGCTGTTCTGTACCCAAAGCAGTAGTAATCCAGGACGGTCGTCACAACGATCGCGGCGTAGAAACTCAGGACAAATCCTGATACCGACACCGGGACAACCAGTATCCATCGAATTACCTTGACCCTGTATCCGCCTTTTTCTAGCCACCCGGAGCGCTTTTGCATGATCACCACCCTTCCCCCTTACAACACACCAGACTTATCAACCGGTGAAGCCATCACGACCAGCCGCTGGGTTCCACCCGCCATCAGAGCATCGAACGGATAGCAGGTCACCAGCATCAGCCCATCGGGATAGGCCTCGGGACTGAGCCTGACCCTTGTCGAGTCGACCACCTGAATGCTTTCAATCCGATAACGGACCTGACCCTGACCGTCAGCCAGGTTCAGCATCTGACCAACGGCAACCTCCTTGAGAAAGGCAAAATGGGTATCACGGTGACCGCTGATAATCCGGGCACCGGATTCGAGCGCCTTCACCTGCATGTTTTCGCCTGGTCCGAACGCCAGTACGCTGCCCGTATCACCCGCCAGTACGATCTGATCGATCTCCAGTTCCGGCATGCTCAGTCGCGCCACCGGCCAGTGATCGGCCCAGGGCCAGGGCTTGACGGCCTCACCACTGCGCACCGAACGCTCCCATGCATCGGCCAGCAGCCATTGCGCCACCTGCGCCTTGGCCGGTATCCAGAGCGCCTGACCGATGAGGCCCAGGCTGGCGACACAGATCGCCACCAGCCCTGCCTTGATAAGTCGACGACTCATGCCGCCAACCCATCATCCAGTGCCTTTCGACGCAGCAGGACCAGCATGCCGCCCGCCGCCATCAAGAGCGTCAGTCCCATCACCAGCGTCCATTGATAACCGGTTGCGCCCTGCGCCATCGGCACCTGCAAGCCCTGCGGTTTGGGTGTCGGAATGGACTGAGAGTCGACCGGCTCAGACACGGGGCGTACCGGCGTTTTATCAACGGCCACCATGCTGGTATAGGGTGTGACCAGGTGATGTTTCAGGCCCAGTTCGATAATTGCTGCACGGATACGTTCGGGTGATTCACCACGCAGATAGCCACGCCGCCAGTCCTGTACCGCACGCTGAGCCCAATCCACGGAGACGCCTCGACTGTCTTGGGTTGGCTGAATCGTCATGGTTTCGGACCAGGCCAGGTCACCCATGCGCCCATCCACCTCGACCCGCGTGCTGTCTGCCGCCAGCTTCATCGCCAGCACCAAAGGTTCATCCGCATGAAGATCCGGCACCCGCGTCGGCATCACATCCGTTACCTCGGCACCCTTGATGCTGATATTGGCCAATACCGGCTTGGCCAGGCGATCAAACAGCGTTTTCATGCGTTCAAAAGCGGCATCCGGGGTTGCGATATAGGTGAAGGTCCCTCGTCCGGCCACGGCCGCTTCTTCCATGAAGAAGCTGTTGGGCGCACTGCCGATACCCACCGTGTAGAGTCGCGCACTGCCCAGCCTGTCGTTGATCAACTCGAACATTTCACGTTCATAGGACACGCTGCCATCGGTGATGAAGACTACCTGACGCAGGCGCTGCTTGTCGCCGCTGTTGACCAGCGCCGCTTCCAGTGCCGGACGCATTTCGGTACCGCCTCCCGCACTCAGATGCTCGATGTATCGTATCGCCCGCTGCTTGTTGCGTGCATTGGCCGCCACCGGGGAGCCATACAATGACGACATGGATGAATTGAACTCGATCACATTGAAGGTATCGCCCGCCGACAGTCCTTGAATGCCCGCCATCAGCGCCGCCTGCGCCGCCTGAATCGAGGTGCCGCCCATGGAACCGGAGGTGTCGATTACGAAGGTCACTTCACGGTCGAACACCCTGGCGTTCACATCCTGCGGCGGCATCAACATCAGCAGCCCGTAGTGCTCACCATCTTCCACCCGTTCGGAAAAGAATGCCGCGCTGGGCTGGGCTGATGCGACCGGTGCCCAGTCCAGCACAAAGTCCTTGTACTCATCGGCCTGATCAATCAACACACTGACATACGCCTGCCCTGACTCCTCCTCTGCCGGCATCACGGCATGGGACGGGCTGCGCAGATACTGAAGCGGGAAACCGGGCTGCAAGGCAACTTCAATCGCGACCTTGCCCTGCTGCTCCTGCTCTTCAAGACTATTGACCATGCGTGTCTTACGTTCGCCCGGCAGCACCTGCCAGCCAGTCCCAAGACTGACATCCCCTGTCATTTCCCGACGAGCCGGTTCGATCGTGCCGGCATAGCGCGGCGTAACCGCCAGCGGGAAGCGCAGTGAAAACGCACCGTCCTGCCAGACCAGCGTTTGCTGGTACTCGATACGCACGGTCACCTCACCCTTCGGCGGAATATTGGCCACCGAGGTATGGAACAGATTGGGTCGATCCTGCTCCACCAGTGCCGCCCGCTTGCCTTCGGTTCTGGCAGCCTCGTAAACCGCCTTGGCTTCCTCTTTTACCTTAATCTCACCCTCAACAACACGATCACCGATGATCAGTTGCATATGGTCCACCGCCGCTTCGTTGGGCAGCGGGAACAGATACAACGCTTCGGTCCAGCGGTCGCCGGGATTACTGAACGTCTGGGTCACCTCCGCTCTCAGGATCGGGCCAACCACTGTCATTTTTACTTTTGTATCCAGTAGCGGCATCGCCGAAACGCCTCCCGACTCGTCACGGGTAATCAGCGAGCCCTGCGTAACCTCACTGGCCGGCATCGACTCCGCACGTACCACCGTGAGCTGCAGACACAGCAACCAACAGCCCAAAATCCATGGCCAGCGGCCGATCTGTGATAACTTAACCATCTTGGTTTCCTCCTTCCGATTGATACCGCAAGGATCGACGACGGGATTGAGGAAGGTATGAAGTGAATGTGAAGTGGGCCATGAATGTGTGAAGGAGCACCCGATGCATGTGCTGATTGTCGAGGATGAACCCTCCATTGCGGATACGGTGCAGTACGCTCTACAGACCGAACAGATCAACACCACCTGGGTCGGCACCGGCCAGGAAGCCCTGGCCGCGTTGCAGCAAACCCCTGTAGACCTGGTGCTGCTGGACATCGGCCTGCCCGATCTGAGCGGTTTCGATGTCTGCCGCCGTATTCGACAAACCTCCTCGGTCCCGGTGATTTTCCTCACCTCACGCCACGAGGAGATTGATCAGGTCCTGGGCCTGGAACTGGGCGCCGATGATTATGTTACCAAGCCGTTCAGCCCGCGTGTCCTCACCGCCCGCATTCGTGCCCGTTTGCGCCAGCTGTCCGGCAGCATAGCTTCATCCTGTGGCTTTCAGCATGACGCCGAGGGCTGTCGCATCAGCCTGAACGGCACCCTGCTGGAGCTGAGCCGGTACGAATACCGCCTGTTACTCCTGCTGATGAGCCACACCGGTCGTATTTACTCCCGCGACCAGCTGATGGAGCAAGTCTGGGAAGAGCCCGAACGCAGTTTTGATCGCACCGTGGATACCCATATCAAAACCCTGCGCCAGAAGATTCGTGCGGTCGATACCGATTGCGACCCGATCCGCACTCATCGCGGGCTGGGCTACAGCTTTGAGGCACCGGCATGAGCCTGCGCCTGCGCCTGCTGGTGGTGTTTCTGATCAGCGTACTGACCGGGCTGGGCAGCGTGGTGTACTGGGTACTGGATGAACTGGAACCTCGTTACCAGGAAGCCCAGGAAGATATTCTGGTCGACTTCAGCGAATTTGCCGCCGCCTCGATCGGCGAACAAGCGGTCGCGGTGGACAGCAGTGGAAGCGTCCGTATCGATACCCGACGCCTGGAACAGACCTTCGCCATTCTTCAGTCCAGAGCCCTGAACGCCCAGATCTATGACCTGCTGAAAACCGAAGTCGATATCCGCATCTATGTCACCGACGCCGAGGGCACTGTCATTTTTGATTCTGACGGACAGCGTGCGCTGGGCAAGGACTACTCTCAATGGCGCGATGTGTACCTGACCCTGCGCGGCCGATATGGCGCACGCAGCTCTGATGACAACCCTGGCGACCCTGCCAGTGAGCGTCTCTATACCGCCAGCCCCATCCTGTACAAGGGCGATACGGTCGGTGTGGTCGCCATCGGCAAGCCGACCCGCAACATCAATCGTTTTATCGCTCATTTGAGCACCAATCTCGTCTATACCTCCATCGCCATTGCACTGGCCACGCTGCTGGTGGGGCTACTGATCACCTTCTGGATCACCCGCCCCATGCATCGGCTGGAAGCCTATGCGCGGGATGTTTCCGAGGGCAAACGTGTTGCCTTGCCCTCCCTGGGCAACAACGAGGTAGGCCGGGTGGGTGAAGCACTGGAAAGCATGCGCAACGCGCTTGAGGGCAAATCCTACGTGGCCAATTACGTACAGAGCCTGACCCACGAACTCAAGTCTCCCATTGCGGGCATACGCGGCGCCGCCGAACTGCTGCAGGAACCCATGCCCGACGAGCAGCGCAATCGCTTCCTCAACAACATTATCGAACAGGGATCCCGCATGCAGTCCCTGATTGAGCGCCTGCTTGAACTGGCCGCCATCGAGTACCGAAACACCCTCGAACAGGCGCGCAACATCCAGGCGGTCGAATGGATCAGCAGGGTGTGCTCTGGCCTTGAGGACTACGCACTTCAACATCAGACACAGCTGACAACTGAATGTCCCGAGGAGCTGTACGTCCATGGCGATCTTGAGTTGCTGACCGATGCCCTGAGCAACCTGGTCAAGAATGCGATCGAATTTTCACCGCAGGACGGCAAGGTGGTCATTCGGGCAGGTCAAACAGAGAACGGTATCGTCATTGAGGTGCTTGATGCCGGTCCCGGCATACCGGCATTTGCCGAAGAAAAACTGACCCAACGATTCTTCTGCCTGCCCAAACCCGATGGCAGCAAGGGCAGCGGCCTGGGACTGAGCTTTGTCGACGAAATCATGAAGCTGCATGGCGGCAGCCTCGGCTACCGGCGCTATACCGATTCCGAGCCCAACCTGACGGGTTTCAGGCTTGTTCTGCCTTTACCCTGAGCCGGTAACTGGCCCTTGTTTCATGACAAATCAGCCCAATATACGCACACGACTCTCATCAAATCTCAACAAGGGGACTCATCTTGAATCTGACTGAAATCGCACTGACCCGTTATTCAACCAAAGCCTTCGACCCTGCCCGGAAAATTTCCGCAGAGGCTTTTGCACAGATCAAGTCACTGCTGCGCTTCAGCCCCTCCAGTGTCAACTCCCAGCCCTGGCATTTCATCATCGCCGAAAGTGATGCAGGCAAGCAGCGCATCGCCAAGGGCACTCAAGGCCCCTTCCAGGCAAATGAAGCCAAGGTGCTGAATGCCTCTCATGTAGTCCTGTTCTGTGCCAAAACCGACATCGACGATGACTATCTGGACCACCTGCTGGCCTCCGAAGAAGCTGATGGCCGTTTTCCCGCCCCTGCGAATAAAGAGATGACCGAAGGTGTCCGCTCTTCATTCGTCAACCTGCACCGCCATGAGCTGAACGATGCCCCCCAGTGGATGGAAAAGCAGGTGTACCTGAACATGGGCTCTCTGTTGTTGGGCGTAGCCGCATTGGGGATCGATGCCGTGCCGCTGGAAGGGATCGATATTGAGGCATTGAATGAAGAGTTCAACCTGCAGGAAAAAGGCTACACGGCTGTAGCCGCTGTATCCCTGGGATACCGCAGCACCGACGATTTCAACGCCAGGCTGCCCAAGTCCCGCCTGCCGGAGGACGAGATTTTTACGCTGGTATAATCGACACGCATTAAAAGGGCGTACTTCACTGAGCAAGCACGCCCAGCTCCCGCTGAAGCCCCCTCTATCGCCGCCAAGGGCCCAGCCCCGATCGTCAGGAAAGCCAGCGTCAGTAATAGCGTCAACCCACCCCAGACCCACAAGGCCGCTCTCCATGCTTTCATCTTTATGCTCACTCCTTTGACTTTGCTACACGCCAGCAGATGAAGTTTTCCGTTTACCCCTGGCGCCAGGCTCAAACTGAGCGAACACTAGAAGTCAGAGGTAATCCCCCCCCTGATGCTAAAAGTAGAGGTTAAGCCACTTTCAATGGTAGCTGGCCGCCATTGGCTTTGTGCGGCCTCTATGGATTATAAAATCCAGAGCCACCGCGCTGCATAATCCTGAACTTCCTCCTGTGTTTCGAATAGATGCTTACTGATCGACCATTCGATGGTGACGTTCGATGTGAGCGTTCGGGTGAGACTACCTGCCAGGGGACGCAGTCCCTAGCCAGTTTCGTCATGCCTGAGAATCAGGCCTCAACAGGTTTTTGCATGCTCACCTGAAAAAACCATTGGAGGCGAAGCCATTGAAAACAGCACCATTGCTAAACGACATAGAGGCAGCGATCACGCTTCTGTACCAGCTGAAGACTCGGGGAACGACGGACGCTCACTAATCAACGCCAACATCCAACGTCCATTAATCAACCGGTCCAACTGCGCTAGCTCCTGTTGCGGTATCAACCAGGTCAGCAACGGGAGCTCGGTTGTACCATTACTGATGACATAACGGCGCTCGATGAAACTGTCACCGACAAAACCCGCCATGATCAGTTCCTTCAGCAACAGGCGCTTACGCTTCTCGCTCAATAGGGGAACGGGCCATTCAATGTAATTTTCACCCAGCGTGATTACAGCCCCTCCCTTACTCGCCACATACAGATACCACGCCATCATGCCTGTAAAAGCAGCCAGAAAGGCTTCAACTACCAACAATCCCCACAGAAACAGATCCAATCCCAGAGCTACCCAAGTCTCAAACATCCACCACCCCAGGCCTAGTGTTCCCGGGACCAGAAACAACAGCCATACAACTGGAGGCCAATAGCGCGCCCCGATACGAAAATACACCACTCCTTCAGGCAGAGGTTGATCGGCCAGCCTGTCTATGGCCTGCTCCAGTGCTTCTCGGTGCCGACGCATGACGCGACGAAAAGTACCTACCAATGCAACTGGAGTCGTGATGCAGACGCTGAAAATCAGAGGCTTAAGCATGATAGCACTGACACGCATAACGTCTGGCAACGATCCAGTCCCCATCCAGAAAAAAACCAACGCCAATACCAGGGTACTGACACACCAAAACAATACACCCCAAGCAACCGTTTTCATCCGTTTCAATCCCTCGATTTGGACAGTTTGTCTATCACTCTTTCATGATTTCATCGTTTTGTTTACAAGACCGTTCAGTGCAGATGTGCTGGCATAAGGCACCTTACCGGACGGGACCAGTTTTGCCGCCTCATCCAGATGTACATCCTGGTCATCAAAAAACACATGAGGCCGAAACGCCTGCAACACCTTTGTCTTGCCCACGCCACCCATGAAAAACGCCTCATCCACATGCACGCCCCAGTGACGCAGAGTCTTGATCACACGCATCTCGGCTGGGCTGTCCCGAGCGGTGATCAGCGCGATTCGAACAGGAGAGCGATCTACTCCCTGAGGCAAACGTTCCTGCAGCCGTGACAGCTTGCGCAACAGGTGGGCATAGGGACCCTCTTCCAGCGGCTCATCCTGATGCGCGTCCTCATGGTCATGGAAGGCCTGCAACCCCTGAGTCTTGTACACCAGTTCGCTTTCTTCAGAAAACAGCACCGCATCGCCATCGAAGGCTATTCTGACTTGCCCCTCGGGAATTGTCCCCTCCGTACCGCTTGGCGGCTCCTTCAGTACCGCTGCAGCACACGCCCGCGAGTCAATCACTTTCTGTGCATCTTCGACATTGGTGGTCAGGAACAGATCCACATCAAAGGCATCCAGATAATCGGGGACCGATTCACCACCGGTAAAAGCCGAGCGGGAGATTTTCAGCTGATGACGGCGAATATTGCTCAGCACTCGCAGCCCGGTATCCGGGCTGTTTCGCGACATCACCACCACTTCGACCAGCGATGGCTGGTCAGCGCTGGCATACTGGTTCAACCCCAGCAACGCCTTTACCAGCGGATAACCGGTACCCGGCAGCAACGGATCGTCTTCATTCTCCAGCATGTGCGCACGGTATACCGACACCGCCGTATCCGGGTTTTCCGACTGCGCCTGTTGATATACCCGATCCGACTCACTCATATCGAACAATGCCGTGGCGGAAATACCCACGACGAAGGTTTTGCTCAGGTTTACGGGCATGACTCTTTCCTTAGTGTTGGGCCGACATGCGCTGGTCGGCCAATCATTCCATTCTATTGATTGACAGCTTCAACCGATCTGACTAAATTGATTTGCAACACGGCCCCGATCGGTTGTCTCTGCTTACAGAGAGAGCAACTGCTGAGGGGTTTTTATCACCTGCTATCCTCCCGCCTACTCCAGTCCCATTCCTGCCAACCGTCAACAATTTCCATAACAACCAGCGACAGCGATGCATCAGCGCTGCGTAGCGGAAAACCTTCCAAATGTATCTTTAATCGTTGCCACCAAGTGGAGGTCGGGTTGATCCTGCACAACATGGTTTGCGCAATACAGAACAACAAAAAAGGTCGAGCAAGAAGATGCGGAGTATCCCAAGCACTATTGAACAGTGGTACTTCGGTTGGTCCGGGCTTTTTAGGTTGGTCAATGATGTTCCTGCTCCACAAACGGCTATGGTGAGCGCAAACGTTGCGCAGATAGTTCAGACTACGCAGCCATGAAGCAAAAGTCCCAAACCTCGCAAGCAACCCAAATCGCGATGGGAAAGCCGTATCTTTCCTCGTTGTGCCTGATGAACTCTTCCTTTGAACGCTGAATCAAGCGTGCATGATTGCCAATCCATGCATGATGAGGCGTCAGTCCGGTTTTGGCATCCGCGTTTTGCGTAAAACTAGAATCCAGACATTCGGGATTCAGATAGGCAAAAGCGTCCTGCTTGCCCAAGCTATGGGATATATCGACCCTAAGTGCTATCTCGATTCGCTCCAGTGCATCCATTGCCAGCAACCGCAGGCGCTTATCGAAAACATACAGTGAAACCGCATCCTGAAATCTTAAACCCGGCTTGAAATGGTCCAGTGGGAAATACTGTACTTTTTTATCAACTCTGGTGGGTTTGCCCCGTTTTTGGGGCAAGCTGCATGCAGGCCCTGAGCGCTGACGAAACGGAAACCAATATCCACTGAGTCGGTAATAACCGATGCGCCGAAGATACTCCAACGCCCGTTCATGGTCAGTCACTTCAAGCCCGTTCGCTTTCAGTTTAGCCAGCTGATCTTCAAAACTGAGCCAGGGCTTCTCATATGCCATCACATATTCCCTTGTTATACCTGCAACTACTCCTGGATATCAATTAGCTCCAGCCAAGACTCACCAACGAACTGCAGCCGGCTCTGACGGTGTACTGTTCCAACCTGCAGCGACGATGGCTGGGGTAATGAATTTAATACGGATATCCGTTTCGGTAGGCTGCGCTTATCCATGCTCCGATCCACTTCAAACATTGTGCCGCTCAGTGTATCCAATCCCGGGGACATTGTCCGTTAACCGGGACAGCACCTCATATACAAAAACACCCGCCAGGTTGCCCGGGCGGGTGTTTTGTTTTCAGTGGGCGAGCGGGTTATCAAGCCCACTCATTGCCGCCGAGGATCAGGCCTTTTCGTTGGCCAGGAAGAACCTTTGTTTTTTAACACTTATAAAACAATGGCTTATATTTTATGGTCCGATTCTGCAAACATATTGCAAACATCTAGCTCACTGTCGATCTGCTCCAGGCGGTGCTGATATTCCTGTTCGCTGATTTGGTGTTGCCAATGCTGCTGCCGGGCTTCAATCGCCTGCAGCGCCAATGCAAAGGCCGGGTGCCGATCTCTCCATCGGTGAACTGTTCGCCTGTCGATGCCTAGCCTCTCTGCCAGCCTGCCTAAGCTCGGGAACGGTCGCGCTGTCTCTGCATACAGGCGTGCGGTGATCGCTGCCTGAGGCGTGTATTTAGTCGGATATGGCATTGCGTCTACCTCTTCTGGTTCGGGTAGGTGGCTTCTTGGGTTCTGCCCGGACTTTGAGCCCGCGTTCGCCGTCGCGGATCTCGAGAATGACACGCTTCGTCTGATCCCTCACCCACTCCGGGTTATCACCCGTCATCGCGCATAAGTGCCGCGTCATCGGCCCCAATCGGCAAATGTCATCAAACGCGGCCTCCAGCTCATAGTCTTGCACATGGAATGGCTTCTTGGCTCCGGTGGCGTGCCTGATCGCATCCTCCACCAGCAGCCCCAGCGCAGCAGCCCAGATCGAGCCGCACCGGGCGGCCTGCTGAGCCGGGTCGAGATTCTGATCGTCTGCCTGATCCATAGCCTCAGACAATGGCAATTCTTGCGACAATGATTCGGGCATGATTTTTGCGTTCATAGCAAGCCATTGTTTATGAATGATTTTCTCATGCAACAATCAACACATAAGCAAAGTGCGTGCCAATTGTATTTTTCTATCAACCCGCATCAGTGCAAGCTCTGAACCACCGGCAGATCCCGGACGGCTTCGACAAGCTCCGGACGGTGGCGTAACCACCTGTAAAGCGTTGGCCTTGAGATCCCCAATTCATCTGCGAGCCGGGTCATGCTTGGGCGCTGGCCCTGAGCTTCACACCGGCGCAGAAAAGCCCGGATCTCCCCGGGCATCTCTGGTCGATACAGTGGTGGGCGTCCTGGCTGGCTATACCTCATGCCGGAACAACTCGCTTACCACCGGGGCCGATTGTTTCAACAGCACGGCGGTATCCAGCTCGGCAGCGGTCACGGACGGCTGTCAGGTCGCGGATTTCGGCTTCCACGGCCTTGAGCTTGTCACTAGCCCCATCGGTCAGCAGATCCACTAAACGCGCTTGTGCGGCCTCCTGCAGCGGCTGGCGCTTACATGCTCGGGCGGTATCTGCCAGCACGCGGAGCGCATCGGCATCAGTCGCATTAGCGAGTAGTTCCGCATCATCAGCACCGGCAATAATCGCGGCCTGAATATCCAAGCGTTTGCGCAGATCGCCCACACCTTCCGGCACCGGCTCCTTGGCTTTTGCGAGCTGGTCGCGGTATCCATCAGCCTCAGACTTTAGCCGGTCAATAAGCTGATCCAGCTCTGCCAGCTTCGGCGCGTGCCTCCGGGCTTCGGCCTGAAATGTGTCATATAGGGCATCCACGGCGGTGACGGCAGCCTCGACCTCAGCGTTAAGTGCTTCAACCGCGGCGCGGGTGTCGCCCTGGTAGCGGTCAGGGGTCGGGACATCATCCACACTCAAGCGCATGGCATGACGGCATGGTGCCCCTGGGTCGGTATTGGTCAAAAATTCGGGAATCTGGCTCATGCGATTTACTCCGGCATCATGGCAACAAATTGAGGATCGGCCATGCGCGGATCTGTCCCGACTGGCACCATCAGGCGGCCAAGCTGGCCGTGGCGCTCCAGGCGGTCGAAAGCATCGGCGGCTGTCTCATCGGCGGCGCGGTTGGCCATCAGGTTCTGCCGGACGCCGGTCATAATGTCGTCGCGGCTGGTCAGGATGCGTTGAACAATTGGTTTCATGTTGTGGATCTCCAAGCGTTAATTAAGTGTTTCAATACTGTATAAGTATACAGCATTTGCTAGAATTACGTTAGTGATTACTAACCCTTGAGGCATTGAATTATGGCGAATAATATTGGACGGCCACGGGTATTCCAGAACCCCGGCGAACTTGAATCAGGATTGAACGATTACCTGGCGCATTGCGAGGAATCAGGCGAACCCAAAACGATTACCGGCCTGTGCCTGTTTTTGGGGCTCAGCAGCCGGGCGGCGCTGGATGACTACGCGGGACGGGAAGGCTTCGGGGATGCGGTGGCGCGGTGCAAACTGGCGATTGAACACGGGTACGAACTGCGCCTGCATGGCGACGGACCATCATCGGGTGCAATATTTGGATTGAAAAACTTTGGTTGGTCTGATCGCCGGGAGGTCGACCACCAGTCAAGTGACGGATCTCACCGGCCCCCGGCTGCTCAAGTAGTGGTCACTGAGGCGGATATACAGAGCATCATTGACAAGCTGTAACCCTTCGGCGGTTCGGACGGAAAAGGGCGGCTCAGGTGGCCGCCATTGCTTCATGCTCGGCTTTTACTCGCTGGACTGTACTCAACGACACCCCCGCTAGCCTGGCTGTCTCTCGCATACTGTGGCCGTCCTGCAGTAGGTTCATGATCTGGTCACGATCTGCTGATCGCTTCCGGCCTTTGTACTTCCCGGCCTGCTTGGCCTGCTGTATGCCTTCACGCTGGCGCTCCAGCATCATGGCACGTTCAAACTCATAAACCGCCCCCAGCATTGAAAGCATCAGTGCCTGCATAGGGCTGTCATCGCCGGTAAAGATCAAGTTCTCTTTGTGGAAGTGCAGCGTAACGCCCTTGTCGGTGATCTGGCCCACCAACTGTTTCAGATCCAGCAGGTTGCGAGCCATGCGGGATATGTCGTGGACGTGGACTGTATCGCCTTCACGGATATGGTCTAACAGCGCCATCAGCGCAGGCCGGTGCAGATCCTTGCCGCTCACCTTGTCGGTGAAGGCCTTGTCCAGGTGAACCCCGTCTAGCTGCCGTTCGGTGTTCTGGTCAGTGCTACTCACTCGGATATAACCAACGTGCTGCCCGGTCATCTTCAAAACTCCATTGTACCGATTAGATTCTAAGACCTTGCGGGTAATGCCCACTCATGTTGTAGGTACACTTAAATGAATACGCAATACGTGCAATGTAGTGTATTCAACCAATATGCGCAATAGGGCATGGTCTAATGGGTCACCACCATCAGCACGTTTCCCCCGCACTGACCCCAGAAAAACCTTGGGGCGCTTCGGTGGGGTTGCGGTTGGGACGGGAACCTTCTTGGCCTTCCGGTACTGCTCTCCGGACCAGCCTACAGACTCGGCGGCTATGTCTACGGACTTGCCTTTGGGTTGTTCATAAGTAGGCAAATCGTTGCCTACTTTTGCGGGGCGATGATTACGCCCCGCCACTGCCTCCTCAATCCGGCGGGCGATCTCGACATCGACCTCCCTATGGCGTCGGGTTTCTGTGGCGCTTGCCTGGCACCAACGGGCCTAGAATTGGTGGCGCTTGGGTGGTGCGAACCAACGAACCGTAAAAATCGCGTTTTTTGCTTTTCTCTTTTTTTTCACCTTTTTTTTTGAATTCCTAAAAATATAGAAAATCACGGTTCAACGGTTCGAAAACTCCGAAACGTAGTAACTACGGGGCCTGCAGAGCTAACCGTTTTTTTAAATTCTATGGTTCGCAATGGTTCGGCGGTTCGGATTTGGTTCAAAAAAAGGGGCTTCGCGCCCCTTTCTGTATAGATATTAAACAGTTGTTTCCGAATCCTGAACCAAACGAACCAAAATCATGGTTCGCGAACCGTTTCGAACCGGATTTAGTTCGCTATTTGGTTCGCGGAACCGGGCTACAAAAAATAATCTACTCCTTGAGCTTGATTGCCTTAAATGGCCTCTGGGGTTTAGGTGGATGATGGGTAACAATACCTTTGCCATCAGCGGACATTAGTCGAGCAATTTCGTCCTTCTTTTTTCTCAACGACGGGACTGTCGATGGGTCATAATTGGCATCCAAAAATAGGTCTATAGCCTTGTTCGCGGACTTGAGATAACAGGTCCCCATGTCCTTAACGATGGTCGGCATTTTGGGATCATCATTGGCGTGCTTTTTGACCCACTCCACTGCTTCGGCTGCAATGTCTGGCAAAGACTCACTGTAACGCTGGTAAAGCGTGCTGATACCGTACCTACCTATGAACCCGTCCAGAAAAGCATCAGCCTCTGCTGCAGCTCGGGCCTCACCAAGTGCCTGTCTTTCAGCCACCAAGGCATTAAGGCGCTGTATGGCGTACGCCAGCACGTGACTGAAGTAGTACGCCTTGCCTTTCGCCCTAAACGGATCTCGATCCTCGATGCTGCCGTGCTCCTCAAACAAGCTGAACCTGTTCGCGAACTGATCCTCGACGCCGTGCTCAGTGACCAGGCTGCCAACACTTTCAGCAGAGAAAAACAGCTTGGCAAATACCTCGACACGGCTAACTAGCTGGTGCTTCGGTGACAGTGCCAGTCCGGACTCGAGCTGTTTCAGCTCCGATTTGACCGTTTTAAACTCATTGAACACCAGTGCAAATGATCGTTTGAACTCCTCCGGCGGACGGCCAACCGGGCTGCCGTCGAACATCTTCTCGACCTCTTTCACGCTCAGCTCAGCAGATGCGCCGATTTCGGTCAGCAGGCCATTAAAGAAGCCTTTCCCCCAATCGCTGTCTGCCTTGATCCACAAATAGGCTTTCTTTCGGTCACTGGCGAACCTTGACGCGACAATGAACTCGAGCGTTTCGTCGAACCGTGGAAAGTGTGCCTTGTAGTCCTCGACGACACCCCCGTCGATTGCGCGTGCGGCTTTATCCGATCTGAACGGCTTATGCGTCAAGACAATACGGGCTTTATCTTCGATCAGCTCGACCCGGCTGTCTTTGGCGAACATATCGACACGCCACTCGACTGAATCGCGCTGATTGTAGTATTTGACGTACTCCAACACGGCATTGCCTGCCAGTGCTTTGGCTTGCTCGACAAACTTCTCGACCTGAGGCGGTGTTCCTATCGCTGCATCACGTGCCAGCCCGTCAATGTTCCGGCTGTTCTGAATTGCGCCGTGCGTCTTCTCCAGGTACTTGGCTGCATCCTTTTCAACAAATCGAACCAGGTCGCCATTGCTGTTCAGCAGGAACAGCTTGGAACTGGAACCGCTCCAGAACGCGCCATTGATCCACTTCCTGATATTGGCCGCACTAATGCCCAACTGCTGAATGGACTGCGGATCTTCTATCTGTAACCGGCTGGCGAGCCGATGCTCGATCTCGCTTGCCAGATCGGAGGCGGCATCCATCACATAAGCATCAGGCTCGGGTTCTGCCGGTAGGCTTGGGCTTTGCTGCAACAGCATCAGAGCGGCATCACGGCCCTTTTCGTTGGCGTAGTCGTTCCAGTCCATCCCTACGACCGGCGGCGCGATATGAGGCAATCCGGCAGCCTCAGCCGCTTTAATACCTGCATCATCGTTATCTGCCGCCACCTTGCTCACCTGATCGGGGAATTGAGCGGCCACGACCGGCAAATTGCCAGCATCAAACGCGACAACAACAGGTTGCCCGGTCACTTCATGCAAGGTGGCGGCGGTAGCGTAACCCTCTGCAATCCATCCAGGCGAACCCGTCGCGCCGATGGAGAAGGACGCCCCTTTCTTTTGCGCGCCCATGATGAACCGCTTATTTCCTTGCTGGTCGATGCGCTGCAGGTTCACCAGTTGGCCTTCATGGTACAGCGGAATCAGCAGATCCCCTGCTCGGCAGAAGGTAGCGTCCTGCCATTCTCCGGCCTGTCGGCTCCACAACCGGGCTTTATGCGTTTGCGCAGCAACCCTCAGGCCATAGGGCTGAACGCCCTTGGCATCCAGATATGGATGATCTGTGGCCTCTGTAGCAGCGCCCCATGCTGTTTTAGCAGCATCTGCAGCAGCCTGCCTGCCAAGCTCTGCTTCGGCTTCCAGTGCAGCACGTTTGGCATCAGCAGCGGCTTTCAGCTCGCTGGCGCGCTGCTCGTACTCCAGCACCCGGTCAGCCGGTGCTATGGTGACATTCCCGGCCTGGCGCTCGGCCTGCCACTCCTGCCAAACCAGATCGCGCGGGTTCCATGTCACAGTCTGGCCTCCCTGCTTAAAGCTACGGATGCGAATCACAGGCATGACAACGCCATCGCCACCCGAGCGGAACTCGGCAAAGTAGCCTTGTTTTTGATTCCGCTGGCCCTGAGCGTTCGGCAGATAGTGTGGTGCTCCATCCAGAATCAGCGGCTCACCCCCAATGCTGGCCTCGATGGATGCGGCGGCCACTTGCAGGTCATCCAGAAAATCCATCAGGATTGCTTCGGGACTTGGGTATCGGCTGGCGACATACTCAGCAAAAGGCTGCCGGTCTGTGTGTGCATAGATCGGTTGGGGTAGTGCTGTCATCGCCGCACCTCCACCAGCCGTTTGCGCAGATCAACCGAATCGGGATCACTGACACGTGAAACCAAAAGCTCCATGCCTCCGGTGCGGACTGCGACTTCTCGCATCAGGACGCCATCATCCACCGTGTCACGCGCCTGCTGTGGCCTGAATCCGGCGTGCTTGAATGCGGCGATAATCTGGCCCAGCGTAGCCGCACCGTTGTGGCGGTCGATGCACTCAAGCAACAGCAATCGCCGTGCATGGTGTGTGGCGGCTGATCCGGTGAATGCCGGGTTGCAACCATTATCACCTGTGGTAGAATTGTTACTCTCGAAAGTATTATTTTGAACGTCGTTCCCAGCGGCGTTTTTTTGTGTCTGGTTCATACCCGTCCAGCCTCCTTGCCTTCCAGCCAATTCAGCAAAGACTCAGCACGCCAGCCAACACAACGGGACGTGATAACGATTTTGCGGGGGAAGGTGGGGTCTGATTGCTCCAAACGCCAAAGGGTCGTAGTCGATACACCCAACAGGGCTGCAGCGGCTTTGGTGCGTAGCAGTTCAGTTTTCTGTGTGATCTTCATGCCAACACCTCCTTGAAAACATCAAGGCGGGTGGCCAATAGGCGGGTTAAACGTGATCGCGCGGGTTCTGGGTCAGGATCTCCACTGCTGCTGCCGGAACTACTGCCTGAACTGTTTCCGTTAACGCGGTGGCTGCCCCCGTGGCTGGCGCTGCTGCGCTTGGAGCGGGTGGATTGATTCTGCTGTACCGATTGCGCCTTAGAAACGTGCGACGGTTTGCCGGAAAGCATGTCGGACAGTTTGTGGAGCAAGGATATTACTTTCAGGCGCTGCGCCTTGCCACTGCCGGTACGTTTCAGCTTGCTTGCTTTGGCGGTCAGGGCATCGCGTATTACATACGCATCTTTGCGCCGAATGTTTACATTAATCCCCATCTAAAACACCTCATTCCTGATTGATGAGGTTCAATAATAGACGTGATTATTTCAGTAAACAACACTATACACCAAAAAATCCATAAATCAACCAATATACATAAAAAAATTAGGCGGACTTAGGGTTGCCATCGTGCGGCCTCTTCGCTGTTATTTGGTGCTACCTGCAGGCTCTGGCCCAACACTTCAAGCGCGTGTGCTGCTGAATGCGGCGCCAAGTGGCCATAGTGCTTCTCGATCATCTTCGTGGACTTATGCCCGGCCAACTGTGCCACGGTGAACAACGGCACGTTATTAGCCACCAGCGTTGAAATGAAATGGTGCCGAGTACTGTATAGCTCCGGCTCAAGGCCCGTGATTGATCTGAGCTTGTTCCAGGTTCGATTGAGTACCACTTGCGAGACTTGGCCGCCACGGGGCGTTGTGAACACTAGCCCGCCATCGGGTTTGCCGCATTTGTCGAACCAGTCGCGCATCACGTCCAGGCATTCCCCCTGCAGCGGCATGGTTACCTTGGCCGGGTCTGGATGATCTAATGTTTTGTTCGGGACTTTGGTCAGCCGCTTGAACTGGATATTCAATTCATCCCCCCATACAAGCGAGCGCAGATCACCGGACGCAAGCCAGTATGCAAAGCGAGGATCACCAGCGGCTTGAACCACTCCACGGGATCGGCTCGAACGTCCAGCGTGTGCGGCAACCGCTCTAACCCATCACGGATCAAACGGATCTCATCCGGGGTTAACATACGGCGCTTGGCTGCATCCCTGTCGGCGGCTATACGTTTTTTCTCTTCGGCGGTTGGCTCCTTGAGCTGAACACCTTTCAACGGATTGAAGGCGATAACCTCCTCTTTCACGGCATGGTTCAGCAGTGCCTGAATGGCTGAATAAAACCGCTTGATGCTGCTATGCCGCTTGCCGTCTTTTTCCAGCTTCAACTGCCAAGACAGAACAAGCCCCTTATCTAGCCGTTCAAGGTCAAGATCCAGCCACTCAGGGAACGCGCTCTCGATCATCTTTTTGGTGGGTGTACCACCGTTGCGGCGGCGTGATAGGTCGCGCATGTATGGCCCGTCGAGATAGCCCCGGACGGTTGCAAACTGGCGTTGCTGCTTTTCCTGTTCGCGCTGCTTGGCCTCCTCCTTGAGCCTGTCGATCTGCTCCAGCGGATCAACCTCAGGCAAACCAGCGCGATACTGCCTGGCAACAGTAGCCGCTTGAACGTGGGTCATTTCGGGATAACGGCCAATGGTAGCTATTCGCACCTTGCCAGCGGCGTTGCTGTACCTGAAGCGCCAGGTGCCAGCAGGCACTTTGACCTTGTTGCCGTTGCTGTCTTTGCCTGAACGCTCGACCTTCACCAGATGAAACCCGGCGGTCATAGTACAGGGCAATTCCTTGCGCTCGGGTGCGTCCTGAATATGCGCTTTGGCTGCCTTGTCAGAAATGCTAGTGATCTTTGCCATGGTGTTTGCTCTCCATTTTCTGCAAACATTTTGCAAACATCATAATGGAAGAATCAGCAAAAAACAGCACTAACCTGAAATAACGCCATCAGGCAAAAAAGGAATATAAATGATTGTTTTTGAAGGCTAAACCCCCATTTTACAGGGGTTCAGCTATAGGGCGGGATTACGATTTTTCTTCGTTGGCCAGGAAGAACCAGGTATCCAGTACGGAGTCCGGGTTCAGGGATACACTGCTGATCCCCTGCTCCATCAGCCAACGTGCCAGATCCGGGTGGTCGGACGGACCCTGACCACAGATGCCGACATACTTGCCCTGTTTACGGCAGGCTTCGATCGCCATGGCAAGCAGGCGCTTGACCGCTTCGTTACGCTCGTCGAACAGATGCGCGATGATGCCGGAGTCACGGTCCAGACCGAGGGTCAGCTGGGTCAGGTCGTTGGAGCCGATAGAGAAGCCATCGAAATATTCCAGGAACTGATCCGCCAGCAGGGCGTTGGACGGAATCTCGCACATCATGATCAGGCGAAGTCCGTTTTCACCTCGCTTGAGGCCATTGTCGGCCAGCAGCTCGACCACCTGCTTGGCTTCACCCGGGGTACGCACGAACGGCAGCATGATCTCGACGTTGGTCAGCTTCATTTCGTCACGCACGCGCTTGAGGGCACGGCATTCCAGTTCGAAGCAGTCACGGAAGTTGTCGGAGATGTAGCGCGCCGCGCCGCGGAAGCCCAGCATCGGGTTTTCTTCGCTCGGTTCGTAGCGGTCGCCGCCGATCAGGTGGCCGTATTCGTTCGACTTGAAGTCGGACATGCGCACGATCACCTTCTTCGGATAGAAGGCCGCCGCCAGGGTGGAGATACCTTCAACCAGCTTGTCGACGTAAAAGTCCACCGGTGACGCGTAACCGCCGATGCGACGCTCGATGATCTGCTTGGTGTCACGGGGCTGATCATCAAAGTTCAGCAGCGCTTTCGGGTGTACGCCGATCATGCGGTTGATGATGAATTCCAGACGTGCCAAGCCGACACCGGCGTTGGGCAGCGACTGGAAGTCGAAAGCGCGATCCGGGTTGCCCACATTCATCATGATCTCGAACGGCAGGCTCGGCATCGACTCGACGCTGTTGCTCTGGTGCTCGAACGCCAGTTTGCCTTCATAGGCGCGACCGGTATCACCTTCGGCGCAGGAGACGGTTACTTCCTGGCCATCCTGCAGTTTTTCGGTGGCATCGCCGCAGCCCACGATGGCCGGGATGCCCAGTTCGCGCGCGATGATCGCCGCGTGGCAGGTACGACCACCACGGTTGGTGACGATGGCAGAGGCGCGCTTCATCACCGGTTCCCAGTCCGGATCGGTCATGTCGGTAACCAGCACATCGCCCGGCTGTACCTCATGCATCTGATCCAGGCCACTGACGACACGGACAGGACCGGAGCCGATACGGTGGCCGATGGAGCGACCTTCAACCAGTACCTTGCCCTTCTCTTTCAGCAGGTAGCGCTCAATGACGGTGCCCTTGTTCTGGCTCTGTACGGTTTCGGGGCGCGCCTGAACCACGTACAACTTGCCGTCGTCACCATCCTTGGCCCACTCGATATCCATCGGGCGACCGTAGTGCTTTTCGATGATCACGGCAATACGTGCCAGCTCTTCGACATCAGCATCGTTGATGGAGAACTGGCTACGCTCGGCCTTGTCGACATCGACGGTTTCGACCGCTTTGCCGGCGCTGCCGTCATCGGTGTACACCATCTTGATCGCCTTGGAACCCAGGGTACGACGCAGGATCGCCGGTGCACCCTGTGCCAGAGTCGGCTTGTATACGTAGAATTCGTCAGGGTTAACCGCACCCTGAACGACGGTTTCACCCAGGCCATAGGCAGAGGTGATGAATACGACATGATTGAAGCCGGATTCAGTGTCCATGGTGAACATGACGCCGGAAGAACCGGTCTCGGAACGCACCATGCGCTGAATGCCGGCCGACAGAGCCACTTCCGCGTGGGTAAAGCCCTTGTGGACGCGGTAGGAGATGGCTCGGTCGTTATACAGGGACGCAAATACTTCCTTGATGGCCTGTTTGACATTTTCCAGGCCGCGGATATTGAGGAAGGTTTCCTGCTGACCCGCAAAGGAGGCATCCGGCAGGTCTTCTGCTGTCGCTGAAGAACGCACCGCAACAGCGACCTCTTCCCCGGCCGTCATGTCAGCCCAGGCGTCGTTGATCGCCTGGTCCAGCTCAGGCTGGAACTCGGCTTCCATGATCCACTGACGGATCTTGCCGCCGGTTTCAGTCAGGGCACGGGTATCATTCGCGTCCAGCGCGTTGAGCGCTTCGTTAATGCGATCCGCAAGACCGCTTTGTGCCAGAAAGTCACGATAAGCAAGCGCGGTGGTGGCAAAACCGCCAGGAACACGCACCCCCGCATCGCTGAGTTGGTGAATCATTTCACCCAAAGATGCATTCTTGCCGCCGACTTTGTCGACATCTCCCATGCCTGCCTGTTCCAGGCGCAGTACATAATCCTGCAAAGCCAATTCTCCTGAGTCTGAGCCGTTTGACGTAAGGATCATTATTGTTATTTTCACCGTATACCGGATGATACTGCAGAAAAGTTAAAAAATCTTGGCTTCGGCGAAATGTAATTTAACTACAAGAACATAGCCCTGTTTTTCTGCTAAAGTAGCGGCTTGCAGCAACGCTCAATCACGCTTTATTGTCGACAATCAGGACTGCTACATGAAAAGAACCGCCTTCTTCATCTCCGATGGCACCGGTATCACCGCCGAAACCCTGGGTCAAAGTCTGCTATCACAATTCGAAGCGATTCGGTTCGAAAAAGTCACCCTGCCCTACGTCGACACCATTGATAAGGCCAAGGCCGTTGTCGAACGCATCAACAAACAGGCAGAAGAAGACGGTAAACCCCCGATCGTTCTGGATACCATCGTTAACGATGAGATCCGCGACATGCTGGCCACCTGCAACGGATTCAAGATCGATGTATTCTCCACGTTCCTCAAGCCGCTGGAGTCTGAACTGGAAACTCACTCCTCCTACTCCGTTGGCAAATCACACGCCATCAGCGAGATGGAACGCTACAAGGACCGTATCGACTCGGTGAACTTTGCGCTCGATAATGACGACGGTGCCCGCACCCGACAGTATAGTCAGGCTGACATCATCCTGGTCGGCGTTTCCCGCTGCGGCAAGACCCCAACCTGCCTCTACATGGCGCTTCAGTTTGGCATCCGCGCGGCCAACTACCCGCTCACCGAAGAAGACATGGAAGCCAACAACCTGCCCAGCTGTCTGCAGGAACACCGCCACAAGCTCTATGGTCTGACGATTGATCCTTTCCAGCTGGCGGCCATTCGCCATGAACGTCGTGCCAACAGCCGCTACGCCTCTCTGGACCAGTGCGATTTCGAAGTTCGTACCGTCGAGCGCCTGTTCAAGAAAGAAAACCTCAACTGCATCAATACGACCAACTTCTCAATCGAAGAGATCGCCACCCGTATCATCAATGAATCGGGGCTCAAGCGTCGCATCAACTGATCAGCGTTTTTCTTCGAAGATGGAAAGCTTCAGCTCAACCGGCTGTCCCAGCCAGTAGGCGTGATCGGTATGATCCTTGTAGTCGTCGCCGGTCACGCCATGCACCAGCACATCCAGCTCGCCGCGTTCGGCATCCAGCCAGGCGATAAATGCGTCGAAGTCTCGGTGACCGAACAGAATCTGCACACTCCAGCGAGTATGAGGACCTACCGGTTTCTGGTGGATGCGCCCCACCTTCAGGCCGAACCTGGCAGCGATTTGCTCACAGATCTCGGTCACGCGCTGAA
The DNA here is from genome assembly GCA_963676805.2 of uncultured Marinobacterium sp. Taxonomy (GTDB): domain Bacteria; phylum Pseudomonadota; class Gammaproteobacteria; order Pseudomonadales; family Balneatricaceae; genus Marinobacterium. The sequence continues at coordinate 1,191,516 of CAXXYA010000002.1, forward strand.
CACTCCGCTGATCAAAGTAGATATGCGCGTGATAAGCCTTGTGGCGATTGACCGGATAGTGCTCGGGGGTTGCGGATGTCATGACAGGCTCCGTTTACAGCAATCAAAGCGAAAGTGTACGCGGCCAGCCCCGGTTATAACAAATCCTGACCGACCACCTGTGCCACACCGGGCTTTTCTCATAAAATAGCCCCCTGTTTTCATTCAACTCATTTGTATGGAGTTCCTGCCATGCCTAAAGTGGCTGACGTCAAACGTGGCAACCTGGTCGAAATCAACGGCCAGTACATGCTGATCCAGCAGATCGATATCTCCAGCCCGACTGCTCGCGGCGCAAAAACCCTGTACCGCATTCGTTTCAGCAAACTGCCGGGCGGCGGCAAGTTTGAAGATACCTTCACCGGTGACGACATGCTGAAAGATGCCGCTCTCGAGCGTCGCAAGGTGTCCTACCTCTATAAGGAAGGTGACCTGTATACCTTCATGGATACCGAGGACTATTCACAATACATGCTCAACGGCGACGCCATTGAAGCTCAGCTCCCCTATCTGATGGATGGTATGGAAGAGATCATGGCGCTGCTGGTCGATGGCAACATTCTAACCATCGAGCTGCCATCAACAGTGGTGATGGAAATTATTGAAACCGTGCCGGGCATGAAGGCCGCCAGCGCCACCGGCCGCACCAAACCGGCCAGATTTGCCACTGGCCTTGAACTGCAGGTTCCCGAGTATCTGGAAGCCGGCGAAAAAGTTAAGATCAATACCGAGACCGGCAAGTTCCTGTCACGCGCATGATCATCCGTTCAGGGCAGCTGCGGCTGTCCTGAGTTTAGGCATGACAGATCCATCAAAGGTGTTTCAGTGCAGTGCCTTGCATCCTTCAGCCCGCGGACACTGCCGGCCTGCCGACTGAAGCGGGCTGCATTGCTCCTCGACTGCAAGGGGGGCAGAGTCCGTCCCTGCCGGCGACCAGGCCTGCCACACCCCATCCAATCAGCACCAGGCATATTGCCAAGAATGCCACTGCCGACATTCAGGCTCAGAAAAACAGCTTCACCATTGGACAAAATATTATGACACCGTATATTTATCTAAATTGCCACATATGTATCATTTATTAGGCATTACACCCCAGGCCCGCGTCCATCCTTGATGAACTCAGCCGGGCAACATAGAATCCACTGCCCGCTGCATGCTGTGTGACTATAGAGCAGCCACTATGACGGCCAGTACCGACCAAACAGACTCGAGGCATGACCAAAATACGCTGTATCGAAGAGCTCATTCAGGAGTTCCAGGAACAAAGGCCCATTCGCGGAGGTTCCCTGATCATCACCATATTCGGTGATGCCATAGCCCCTCGTGGCGGTACGGTCTGGCTGGGAAGCCTGATCAACCTGCTTGAGCCGCTGGGACTCAATCAGCGCCTGGTCAGAACCTCGATTTTCCGTCTGACCAAGGACGGCTGGCTGACATCAAACCAGATCGGTCGACGCAGTTATTACAGCCTGACCGACTCCGGTCGTCGCCGCTTCGAGAGCGCCTTTCGCCGAATCTATGCCGAACTCTACCCGGAATGGGACGGAAAATGGGACATGGTTCTGGCGAACCAGCTCGATAACGAACTTCGCAAGGTATTGAAAAAAGAGCTGGAGTGGCAGGGGTTTGGCAATATCGCCCCCAGTATCATGGCCCATCCCATGGCTGATGCTCTGGAACTGAACAACACCTTGCAGGAGTTGTGCGTACAGAATGACGTCATTCACATGCGTGCCGAAATGGTTGGCGCTCAAACATCAGAGGCGCTCAAGCAGCTGGTACATGAGTGCTGGAACCTGCAACAGCTGGCCGAGGATTACCAGCAGTTCCTCGACCGTTTCCGCCCCATCCTGCGGGCTCTGAAGTCCGCTGAGGCGCTGGAACCCGAACAATGCTTTCAGCTGCGTACACTGCTGATCCATCATTATCGCCGCCTGCTGCTGCGCGACCCGCTGCTGCCGGAGAAACTCCTGCCAGCCGACTGGGCCGGCACGTCCGCACGCGTACTCTGTCGCAACATCTACCGCCTGATTTATGCCCAGGCAGACCATTGGCTTTCCAATACTCAGGAAACGGCTGACGGTCCTCTGCCCGAGCCGGCACCGCGTTTCTACAAGCGCTTTGGTGGTCTCTGAGTCCGCATACACATTCGAGGTAAGTAACCATGCCACTATCAACGCCCGCTGAACGCGAACCGGTGCACACCCGCCATGTCACCTGCAACGGTTATAAACGCAAGGATGGCCTCTGGGACATCGAAGGTGAGCTCATTGATATCAAAAGTTTCGACCTGCAAGTAGCCGAACGTAACGATGGCGTCATTCCAGCTGGAGAGCCTCTGCACAAGATGTCATTGCGCCTGACCATCGATTACGACCTGAATATCCTGGATGTGGAAGCGGCGATGGACTACACCCCCTTTCGCTACTGCCCCGAAATCGCTGACAGTTTTCGCAAATTGATCGGTCATCGTATCGCGCCGGGCTTTACCCGCCTGACCCGTGAACTCCTGGGCGGCACCCAGGGATGCACGCATCTGCTGGAGATGCTGGGAGTACTGGCCACTACGGCCTACCAAACCACTCACCATGAACGCGAGAAGCGCGAAGATTTCGGCACTCAGGGGGGCGGACGCCCACCCATGCTGAACACCTGCCATACTTTCGATACCCACGGCCCCGTGGTCGAACGCTACTGGCCGCAGTTTTATGAAGGGAATGAGAAAGCGGGTGAATAACCCGAAGCAGGCGGAGGCACTCGCCTCCACCTGCTGTGATTTTACTCTGAGTTCTGCTTGACCTTGTACAGCGGAACGACCTCTTCATCGAAACTCAGTCGCTTACGGTCAGGCTCCACCTCGGTCAGGGCGTCCACCTCCTGCATGGTATTCAGGCTGCGTACGGCCAAATCCTGATACTGGCGCGTCCCGGCGGACTTCCATGCGATCTCCTGCTCACCCAGCTCACGAATGACCTTCGCCGGAGAGCCCGCCACCAGACTGCGGTCCGGCACTTCAAATTTGGCCTTAACGAAAGCCATGGCAGCCACGATCGACGACTCGCCAACCACGGCTCCATCCATAATCACCGCGTTCATGCCGACCAGAGCATTACGCTTGACCACACAGCCGTGCAGAACTGCGCCATGGCCGATATGTCCATCTTCCTCGACAACCGTATCCGTCCCCGGGAAACCGTGCATGACACAGGTATCCTGGATGTTGGCCCCTTCTTTCAACACCAGACGACCAAAATCGCCCCTCAAACAGGCGGCAGGACCGACATAGCATCGCGGTCCAATGATCACATCGCCAATCAGAACGGCACTGGGATGAACATAGGCGGTTGGGTCTATAACAGGGGTAATGCCGTCAATGGAATAGACTTTCATGTGATCTCCTTGGCTAGGGTCTTATCGTTATTCTGATCAGTTCTAACATGCAAATCGGCAGGGCTCCAGCGCTATATTAGGCACGGCCTCGATTAATTCGATACAGAAAATTATTTTATTAAATGGAATCTGTATCTTATTTTGCTTTATGCTAGCATAAAAGTCAGTGGTCAGGCTCAGACGCCACCACCCGCTTGTTTTCGCTTCGGGCTTCCATCCGCCCGAAGCCGCCTCAATACTTTGCCCTTATATGGCAGGCTTCGGCCTGCCTTTTTTACCAACCCAGAAACTCTCAAATCGAGTTGTGCAATTCACTGTCGACGCAGTTCGGGCTATGCTGCAGCCACGCATAACAAGAGGAAGAGACTATGCTGATTCATCCCGACAAATCCTGCCTGCTGGTGGTCGACATTCAGGAAAAGATGACCCCGGTCATCCACCAGGCAGAACAAATTGTCTCCAACTGCGAATGGCTGATCGATATTGCCAACCAGCTGAATGTACCCGTGCTGGCAACCGAACAATACCCGCAGGGACTGGGCGCCACCCTGCCCAGCATCCGCAAACGCATCGAACCCGCCAATATCATCGAGAAGATCCACTTCTCGGCCATGTCCGATGCAGCTCCAAACCGTTTCATCAATGCCGGCAAGCACAATCAGGTTATTCTGATCGGCATGGAATCTCATGTCTGCGTCCTGCAGACCGCCATTGAACTCAAACAGCAGGCCCGCGAAGTCTATGTGGTCGAGGATTGCGTCTCCTCTCGCACACCGGCCGACAAGGCAGCGGCGCTGGATCGCTTCCGCCAATGCGGTATCTATGTAGTCAGCCGTGAAATGGTCGCATTCGAATGGCTGCGCCGTGCCGGCACCGACCGCTTCCGCGAAATCAGCAAGACCTACCTGCGCTAAGCCCGCCTCCACCCAAGTATTTTCCCGGGTCACTCTTGACTCTGGCGCATAGATCAATGAAAGTTTACGTAAACGTAAACTTTCATTGCACCACCGCTTTACGATATCTCACCCATAAAAATTAGATCAGGAGAGGTCGATGACAGCGCCACTCTGGACACCGGACCAGGCTCGTTGCGAACGCACACGTATTTACCATTTCATGCAACAGCTGAACCGCACACACAATCTGTCTCTGGATTCCTATGACAGTCTGTACCGATGGAGTATTGATAACAGCACGGCGTTCTGGAGTGAACTCTGGGATTATGCCAATGTGATTGCAGCACAACGCGGTGACCAGATTCTGGAGCACCCCGACCAGATGCCGGGCGCACGCTGGTTCCCCGAAGCACGGCTCAACTTCGCCGAAAACCTGCTGCGCTATCGTGACGACCGGCCTGCCGTTGTTTTCCGTGGTGAAGACTCTACCCGCATCGAACTGACGCACGCCGACCTTTACCGCCAGGTCGCTCAGCTGGCAAGCGCGCTGCGCAAACAGGGGGTCACCAAAGGTGACCGGGTTTCCGGCTTTATGCCCAACGTTCCTGCCACGCTGGTCGGCATGTTGGCCACCGCCTCCATTGGGGCAATCTGGAGTTCCTGTTCACCCGATTTTGGTATCAATGGAGTCCTTGACCGTTTCGGCCAGGTTGAACCCAAGGTCCTGATCACCACCGATGGCTATCGCTACAATGGCAAGGTACTGAACAGCCTTGAGCGAGTACAGGGCATCGCCCACCAGCTGCACTCAGTCGAAACGATTGTGGTTGCGCCCTTCATTGAGTCGGCCCCCGATATCAGCAAGCTGGACCGTGCCGTGCTCTGGGATGATTTCGTTGACGCTGAAGCCGAAGAGATCGACTTCGAACAGTTGCCGTTCGATCACCCGCTCTACGTAATGTATTCGTCCGGTACCACCGGTGTGCCCAAATGTATCGTGCACAGTGCCGGCGGCACCCTGCTGCAGCACCTGAAAGAACATATCCTGCACACCGATGTGGGCCGTGATGATCGTCTGTTCTATTACACCACCTGCGGCTGGATGATGTGGAACTGGCTCGTCAGCGGTCTGGCCACAGGATGTACGTTGATTCTGTTTGACGGCTCACCTTTCGCGCCGGAGCCCAGCGTGCTCTGGGATATCGCCGAACAGGAGAAGATCAGTATTTTCGGCACCAGCGCCAAGTATATAGCGGCTCTGGAGAAGGCCGGCGTGAAGCCGCGTGAGAGTCACAACCTGCCTGCGCTCAAGGCGGTGCTTTCCACCGGCTCGCCACTGGCACACGAGAGTTTTGAATACGTCTACCGCGATATCAAGGCCGATCTCCAGCTGTCTTCCATTTCCGGCGGCACCGATATTGTCTCCTGCTTTGCCCTGGGCTGCCCGATTCGCCCGGTATATGCAGGCGAACTTCAGTGCCGCGGCCTGGGTATGGCGGTAGAAATTTTCGATGATCAGGGCCAGCCGGTCCGGCAAGAAAAGGGCGAACTGGTATGCACCAAACCGTTTCCGTCCATGCCGATCGGCTTCTGGAATGACCCTGATGGCCGCAAGTATCACGACGCCTATTTCGCCCAGTTTGACAATATCTGGGCTCACGGCGACTACGGTGAGATTACCGAACATGATGGTCTGATCATTCATGGCCGTTCGGATGCTGTGCTCAATCCGGGCGGGGTGCGCATTGGCACCGCCGAAATCTACCGCCAGGTCGAAAAAGTGGAGGGGGTACTCGAGAGCCTCTGCATTGGCCAGCCCTGGGACAACGACGTACGCGTCGTGCTTTTTGTCCGCCTTCGGGAAGGGCTCGAACTGGATGAGGCCCTGACCAGGACGATCAAGGATACCATTCGCGCCAACACCACCCCTCGCCACGTTCCGGCCCGCGTGATACAGGTCGATGATATTCCGCGCACCATCAGCGGCAAGATTGTCGAGCTGGCCGTACGCAAGGTAGTCATGGGCGAAGAAGTGAAAAACAAGGAAGCACTCGCCAATCCCGAAGCGCTTGAGCTTTTCCACAGCCTGCCTGAACTTCAATCCTGAACGCAGGTGCCCCGCTCATGGCGGGGCACCTGGCTCACTCTTCAAAATGATAGAAGGCCTGGTTCATCCAGGCAGTAACATCAGCCACTTCATCCGGAAACCAGCCCACATCCAGGTTGGTATTACAGCCTTCGACAAAGGCTTCCAGCGCCACATAGGTATGCACCTTGCGATCCTTGCGCTGGTAGAAATCCTCACCATGACAGGTCTCGCAATTGGCATCGATGTAATGCTCACTCTGAATGGTACGTTCAATTTCTACGCCATAGTACAGCGCCTTCCCCTGATCCGGATCTGCCGCCATGAGGCTGCCGGCATAAATTGCCAGCAGCAACGCAACGCTCCTGCTCACGAGCCACCCCCGTTGTTTACAACTGGACGCGACCTGTTTGAGCAATGAAATCTTCGGGGTTGATAACACCGATCAGCGTCAACTCAGGCCGCTTCTGACCGCTGCCATCAAAGAAGATCAGTGCGGGCGGTCCAATAATGGAGAAACGGCGATACAGGGCCTTGGCTTCGTCATCATTGGCGGTCACATCAAGCTTAATCAACTTGAACGGTTCCAGTGACTGCTGAACACCTGCATCACTGAAGGTAACATAGTCCAATTCGATGCATGAGATGCACCAATCTGCATAGAAATCCAGCATGACCGGTTGCCCCTGCTGTTTGGCTTGCGCCAGCAGTCGATCCAGATCCGCTTCTCGCGTGACCGTTTCAAATGGCAGCTTCGCCTGGCCCTCCCCTTGAGCCACCACGCTCCCGACAACACCCTGCAAGGGATAAAGCAGGCTTTGCCCCCCTGAAAGCACACCGATCATCAGCGCCGCGCCATACACCAGAAGAATAACACCCACGCCTTTCCAGAACCGGTGCCAGCCCCGCGCATGCTCCTGCAGGCGATCCAGAGCCCCAAGGTAAACCGCACTGACCAGCAGGGTCAGACTCACCAGCAACATGGTCACTTGATCCGGCAGCAGGCGATCCAGCATCCAGATAGCCATCAGCAGCAGCACAACCCCAAACCCGGCCTTCACACCCTCCATCCAGGCGCCGGCACGTGGCAACAGCTTACCGGCCGATGCCCCCACCAGCAGCAGTGGAACCCCCATGCCCAGTGACAGGCTGAACAGCGCTACCCCGCCAAGCACGGGATCACCGCTCTGACCGATGTAGATCAGGGCTCCGGCCAATGGAGCCGCCATGCAGGGGCCGACAATCAACGCTGACAAAAGCCCCATGATCGCCACGCCGGTCAGGGTGCCGCCCTTCTGGCGATGGCTGGCATTACTGAGCCGACTTTGCAGAGCAGAAGGCAGCTGCAGGTCATAAAAGCCGAACATGGAAAAGGCCAGCAGGACAAAAACGGCACTGAAGCTGCCGATGATCCACGGGTTCTGGAATGCCGCCTGCAGGTTGGCCCCAAATAGCCCGGCGGCAATACCGGCCAGTGTGTAGGTAAAGGCCATCGCCAGCACATAGACCAGCGACAACAGGAAGGCACGCGCAGTACTGATATGCTGTCCCTGCCCGGCAATAATGCTGGAGAGAATCGGGATCATCGGCAACACACAGGGGGTCAAGGAGAGCGCCAGCCCGGCAAGGAAGAAGGCGCCCAACATCAACAGCCAGTTGCCACCCGACAGCAGCCGCGCAAACCGGTCCTGTTCGCTTAACGGCAAGGACACCCCGGTATCGGTATCGGCCGCCGGCTCGACGGAACCCGCTTCGACTTCAGGCCAGCTCAATCCGGCCACGGCCGGCAGATCACTGACACTGACCGTTTTGGTTACGGGCGGGTAACAGATCCCCCCTTCCCAGCACCCCTGATAACTGACCTGAAGGTCGGCACTGTCGGCCGCATCGGCCCCATGCCCCAGCAACAAGGCCACCTCGGCCAGATTGTGGTACACCTCGACTCTGCCGAACAGCGGGTCGTCTTTCATGTCACCACTGGCGTCACGGCGTTCGACCAGTTCAATTCCTTCGGGAAGCTCAAACCTGATCCGCTCACGATAGAGGTAATACCCCGGTTCGATCGTCCAGACCAGACGCGTCAGACCCGCATCCACAGCCTCAACGCGTAATCGGAAGGCGTCTTCCACATCCAATGGCTGATTACTGGCAGCAGCCCCGAAAGGACTTGCCTGAGCCGTCAACACTGTTGAGAAGGTCAACAACAATAGAAACAAAGGCTGCAAGAGCACGCGAGTCAACAAAGCGATCATCCTTATTCAGTCACATCACTCAGGTCTGACCCCTGAAGCATCAAAATGTTCTCCTCCAGGGCCTGAACGTATCATCAGTTTAACACCCCAGCCCCAACGACCGGTATGGAGCATGAAAACTCACACCTTCAGACACTTATAACCGCCGCAACGATGTGGTAAAACAGAATGTATCGGCTAGCCCAATAAAGCCGACATACAGCATTCAAGCCGCTGCCAGGACGATAAGATGACCGATACACGCGTAGAAGACCTCAATATTGAATCCAATATCCCGCTGATCACACCGGAAGCGCTGAAAGCCAAGCTGCCGATCACTGAAGCAGCTGCCGCCACTGTCATGCAGGGCCGCCAGGTGATCAAGGATATCCTCGACCGCAAGGACAAGCGCCTGTTCGTCGTTGTGGGGCCCTGCTCCATTCACGACCCGGAAGCCGCCCTTGAATATGGCCGCAAACTGAAAGCCCTGGCCGAGGAAGTCAAAGACACTCTGTATCTGGTCATGCGCGTCTATTTCGAAAAGCCCCGCACCACCGTGGGCTGGAAAGGACTGATCAACGACCCGCACATGAACGACTCCTTCGATATCGAAGAAGGCCTGCACATTGCGCGCAAGCTGTTGATCGACCTGTCCGAGATGGGGCTGCCCCTGGCAACCGAGGCCCTCGACCCGAACACGCCCCAGTATCTGCAGGACCTGATCAGCTGGTCGGCCATCGGCGCTCGCACCACCGAGTCCCAGACCCATCGCGAAATGTCCTCCGGTCTCTCCTGTGCCGTTGGCTTCAAAAACGGCACCGATGGCGGTCTGGATGTAGCCGTGAACGCCATGAAATCGGTACTGCATCCACACAGCTTCCTGGGCATGAGCGGCAGCGGCCAGGTATCCATCGTACGTACACGTGGCAACCGTTACGGTCATGTAGTGCTGCGCGGCGGCAATGGCAAGCCGAACTATGACTCGGTCAGCGTCAAGCTCTGTGAACAGGCACTGGAAAAGGCGGGCCAGCAGGCCAACATCATGGTCGACTGCAGCCATGCGAACTCGAACAAGGATCCAGCGCTACAGCCGCTGGTTGCCGAGAATGTGGCCAACCAGATTCTCGAGGGCAACAAGTCCATCGTCGGCCTGATGATCGAAAGCAACCTGGAATGGGGCAACCAGTCCATCCCCGAGGACCTGACCCAGCTCAAGCACGGTGTATCCGTGACCGATGCCTGCATCGACTGGGATGCCACTGAAAAATGCATGCGTGAAATGGATGCGAAACTGAAAGACGCGCTGAATCCACGTTAACGCAAGCCTAAGGGCGGCCGCTCGTGCCGCCCCGCTTCCTTCCCGAACGCCCGCTCATTCGGGCAACGCTACCGCTCCGGTATCGCTCTCATCCTGCTGTTCCTGCGCTTTTTTCCTGCGTTTGCGTGCGTACATACGGCTATCCGCAAGACTGATGACGGTTTCACAGTTATTGGATTCGTTCGGGAACACCGCATAGCCGACGCTGGCAGAAATGAACAGCGCCAGCCCGTCGATTTCAAACGGAGCCTCCATAAGCGCTTCCAGCCTGACGGCCATCTCTCTGACCTTCTCAAGCGAAACACCCGGTTGCAACAGAATGAACTCGTCACCTCCATTGCGTGCCAGTGTATCGGACGCACGGCTGTTCGCGCGCAGGCGACGAGCCGCAGCAATCAGCAGACGATCGCCCAACTGGTGGCCATAGGTATCATTGACGGCCTTGAAATGGTTGAGGTCGATAAACAGCAACGCAAAACCGATACCGGATTTAGGATATACCCGGGCAAGGTGTTCGGCCTGATTCATCAATGAACGTCTGTTCGCTTCCCCCGTCAGGGTATCGGTCAGGGACTGCTGATAGGCAAAGCGGTACAAACGGAACATGATGACGATCAGGCTGGCCAGAACCGCCAACAACACCCAGGCGGTCAGCCGCAGCCAGGCAACCGTCGTGCCCGTACCGATCAAAGGCTGAGCAGCCATGACCCAGGCGCCGCCGGGGAAGAAGATCTTCATTTCGGCGATGGCATCGGCAAACACCTCGCTATTGCCGAAAAACACCGGACCCGCCTCACCGCTACCATCGCGGCCGCGTATGGCGATGTTGAAATCGGACGCCGTTTCAGTAATCCCGGACTTGCTCATCAGTTGCTTGAAGTCGATGACGATCGATGCAAGCCCCCAATAATGTCGCCTGTCGCCCTCCACATAATGAATAGGAGCCCGGGCAATCACCCCCTGCCCGCCCTGGACCAGCTCCAAAGGACCGGCCAGCTTCATCTTGCCACTGATGATCGCCTCCTCCACGGCGGGCCACTGCTCTTTGTTCTGCCGATAATCGAGGCCGATCACCGCCTCATTACCCTCCAGTGGATAGACAAAACGCATAACATTGTCGGGGGCCAGGCCGATATTACGCACCAGCGGCGCTTCGCCAATGATATGCCTGGAAAACTCATGCCAGCGCTCCGGGGTGCTCTCGGGATAGGCGGTGACAAACGTGATGAGCCCGCGAGACAGATACAGAACCGAGTTGATCTCGGTTTCAAGCTGAGCTCTCATGCCGGCCAGCAGGGCCGTAGCTTTCATGCTACGAATCTGAGTAGCACGCTGCTGTGCCATCCCCACAACATATTCGGTCAACACACAGCCGACGATCAGCAGCAGTACAACTACCAGATATATGACTCTCGGCGTCAAGCCAGAACGCAATAAGGTGCGTGTCATACAGGTATCTACTCTTCTCTGAATTTTTCAAACAAGTGTACGCAATTCAGTCGGTATTGTCTTAAGTACAAAGTTTATACACGGATGCAGATCAAGAATCTGCCTGGAAAACAGGCATAAAAAAGCGCCGGACGATTGCTCACCCGGCGCTTTGGGGAAAGACGCTCATTCCGTCGCTGAAGCGATCAGAACGTATCACCCGGAATACGCACGAAACCTTCCATCAGCACACGGGCACTGCGGCTCATGACCGCTTTTTTGGCGGTCCATTCACCGTTTACCTCTTCCGCTGCCGCACCAACACGCAGAGTGCCGGACGGATGGCCGAAGGTTACGGCTTCACGGGCACCACCACCGGCGGCCAGGTTCACCAGCGTACCCGGCACCGCCGCTGCGGTCGCGATGGCCACAGATGCTGTACCCATCATGGCGTGGTGCAGCTTGCCCATGGACAGCGCCCGGACGCAGACATCAATGTCACCGGCCTGGATCTGCTTGCCGCTGGACGCTTCATAGTCGGTCGCCGGTGCAACGAAAGCGATCTTTGGCGTATGCTGACGCGCCACGGCTTCTTCGATGTCCTGGATCAGGCCCATCTTCACCGCACCATAGGCACGCATGGTTTCGAAACGCGCCAGCGCTTCGGCATTGCCATTGATGTCTTTCTGCAGTTCGGTACCGGTATAGCCAATATCGGCCGCATTGACGAAGATGGTCGGGATACCGGCGTTGATCATGGTCGCCTTGAAGGTCCCCACGCCCGGCACTTCCAGGTCATCGACCAGGTTGCCGGTCGGGAACATGGAGCCTTCGCCATCGGCCGGGTCCATGAACTCGATCACCACTTCGGCGGCCGGGAAAGTCACGCCATCCAGCTCGAAATCACCGGTTTCCTGCACTTCACCATTGGTGATCGGCACATTAGCGATGATGGTTTTCTGGATGTTCTTCTGCCAGATGCGCACGGTGCAGATGCCGTTTTCCGGAATCCGCTCAGGATCAACCAGGCCACCGCTGATGGCGAACGCGCCCACGGCTGCAGTCAGGTTGCCGCAGTTGCCGGACCAGTCGACAAACGCCTTGTTAATCGCCACCTGACCGAACAGGTAGTCAACGTCATGGTCGGGCTGGGTGCTTTTATCCAGAATGACAGTCTTTGAGGTGGAGGATGTCGCACCACCCATACCGTCGATCTGCTGACCGTAGGGATCGGGGCTGCCGATCACGCGCATCAACAGTTTGTCACGGGCTTCACCGGGCTCCTGGCAGGCTTCTGGCAGGTCCTGACGACGGAAGAAAACACCCTTGCTGGTACCACCACGGATATAGGTGGCCGGTACTTTGATCTGGGGAACACTGGACATGTAAATGCTCCAAAAGAAGTCGGTTGTCGGACGGGAGCATTCAGACAGAGAAAGGAGCGCTACAGTATTACCGGTTCGGACACGCCGTGAACCCATCCATGGGGCTCGATGGCGCCATCCCTGGCGCCAAACGGTCCGCCCCGGCAACACTGCAGCGCTGTGTCTGCGCCCTATCCGGGACACACCCGGACCATCATGGATGGCCCGGGCAGTTTTCAGGAGTTCCGAATCAGGCAGCGCCTTCCGCTTCCAGGAACTCCTTGGCGAAACGCTGCAGTACACCGCCAGCCTTGTAGGTAGCGACTTCGGCAGCGGTATCCAGACGGCAGGTTACCGGTACTTCGACGGTTTCGCCGTTGCGACGGTTGATTACCAGCGTCAGGTCAGCACCCGGTGCGATCTCGCCCTTCACATCATAGGTCTCGGTACCATCGATACCGTAGGTGTGGCGGGTATCACCTTCCTTGAACTGCATCGGCAGTACGCCCATGCCAACCAGGTTGGTACGGTGGATACGTTCAAAGCCTTCGGCCACGATCGCTTCCACGCCTGCCAGACGCACGCCCTTGGCGGCCCAGTCACGGGACGAGCCCTGACCGTAGTCGGCACCGGCAACGATGATCAGGTTCTGCTTGCGGTTCATGTAGGCTTCGATTACTTCCCACATGCGCATCTGCTGACCTTCCGGTTCCAGGCGCGCCAGAGAACCCTGAATTACTTCGCCGTTATCGTCGAGACACATCTCGTTGAGCAGTTTCGGGTTGGCGAACGTCGCACGCTGAGCAGTCAGGTGGTCACCACGGTGAGTCGCGTAGGAGTTGAAGTCCTCCTCCGGCAGGCCCATCTTGGCGAGGTATTCACCGGCCGCAGAGCTGGCCAGGATCGCGTTGGACGGTGACAGGTGATCGGTGGTGATGTTGTCACCCAGTACCGCCAGCGGGCGCATGCCGCTCAGGGTACGCTCACCGGCCAGCGCACCTTCCCAGTACGGCGGGCGGCGGATGTAGGTGGACATTTCACGCCAGTCGTACAGCGGGCTTTCCGCTTCCTCGACCTTGCCCAGGTCGAACATCGGGATGTAGACCTGCTTGAACTGCTCCGGCTTCACGCTTTCTTTGACGATCGCATCGATCTCTTCGTCCGACGGCCACAGATCTTTCAGGGTAACCGGGTTACCGTTCTGGTCAGTGCCCAGTACGTCCTTCTCGATATCAAAGCGCACGGTACCGGCGATGGCGTAGGCCACGACCAGCGGCGGAGACGCCAGGAACGCCTGCTTGGCGTACGGGTGGATACGGCCATCGAAGTTACGGTTACCGGACAGGACCGCGGTCGCATACAGATCGCGATCGATGATCTCCTGCTGGATCTTCGGATCCAGGGCACCGGACATGCCGTTACAGGTGGTGCAGGCATAAGCCACGATGCCGAAGCCCAGCTTTTCCAGTTCCGGCAGCAGGCCCGCTTCTTCCAGGTACAGACGGGCAACCTTGGAGCCCGGTGCGAAGGAAGACTTGACCCAAGGCTTGCGGATCAGGCCCAGTTCGTTGGCTTTTTTCGCCAGCAGACCGGCCGCAACTACGTTACGCGGGTTGGAGGTGTTGGTGCAGGAGGTGATCGCCGCGATGATGACAGCGCCATCCGGCAGCAGGCCCTCTTCCTCTTCCTTGCGCGCTTCCGCCAGCTTGTCTTCGTCAGCGATGCCGCGGTCGTGCAGCGCCGTGGTCGGCAGACGACGGTGCGGGTTGGACGGACCGGCCATGTTGCGAACGACGGTGGACAGGTCGAACTCCAGTACACGTTCGTACTCTGCGCCTTCCAGCGCCGTCGCCCAGAGGCCGGTTTCCTTCGCGTACTGCTCGACCAGCGCGACCTGTTCCGGCTCACGGCCGGTCAGCTTCAGATAATCGAGGGTCTGCTCATCGATATAGAACATCGCGGCAGTGGCGCCGAATTCCGGCGTCATGTTGGAGATGGTGGCACGGTCACCGATGGTCAGGCTGTCGGCACCTTCACCGAAGAATTCCAGATACGCACCTACCACTCGCTCCTTACGCAGGAACTCGGTGATAGCCAGAACGATATCGGTGGCGGTGATGCCCGGCTGGCGCTTGCCAACCAGCTTCACGCCGACGATGTCCGGCAGACGCATCATGGACGGATGACCCAGCATCACGGTTTCAGCTTCCAGACCGCCAACACCGATGGCGATGACGCCCAGGGCGTCGATATGCGGGGTATGGGAGTCGGTACCAACACAGGTATCAGGGAAAGCCACACCATCACGCGCCTGAATCACCGGAGACATTTTTTCCAGGTTGATCTGGTGCATAATGCCGTTACCGGCCGGGATCACGTCCACGTTCTTGAACGCGGTCTTGGTCCAGTCGATAAAGTGGAAACGGTCTTCGTTACGACGGTCTTCAATGGCGCGGTTCTTTTCGAACGCATCCGGATCGAAACCCGGCGCTTCAACGGCCAGGGAGTGGTCAACGATCAGCTGAGTCGGCACCACCGGGTTAACCTTGGACGGATCACCGCCCTTGTCGGCGATCGCATCACGCAGGCCGGCCAGATCGACCAGTGCGGTCTGGCCCAGAATGTCATGGCAGACCACACGGGCCGGATACCAGGGGAAGTCCAGATCGCGCTTGCGCTCGATCAGCTGCTTCAGAGAGTCGGTCAGCGCTGCAGGCTCGCAGCGACGTACCAGCTGTTCAGCCAGCACACGGGAGGTGTACGGCAGTTTGGCATAGGCACCGGGTTCGATTGCCTCGACTGCCGCGCGGGTGTCGAAGAAGTCCAGATCGGTACCATTCAGGGGTTTACGAAATTCTGTATTCATGGCGTCGGGTGTCCATCGAGTAGTATTCATTGACGCGGGCCTTGAGGATGCGATTGCATCCGGCCTTCATACCAATAAAAAGCGGCCGATAATAAAAGGGGTGCAGCCAGTGATGACTACACCCCGGCACATCAGGCGCGCTCTTCGATCGGTACCCACTCGGCCGATTCAGGGCCGGTGTAGTCCGCGGACGGACGGATGATACGGTTGTTGGCACGCTGCTCCATGACGTGAGCGGTCCAGCCAGCGACACGCGAGCAAACGAAGATCGGCGTGAACAGCTCAGTCGGGATGCCCATGAAGTGGTAGGCTGAGGCATGGAAGAAGTCGGCGTTACAGAACAGCTTCTTCTCGCGCCACATGACCGCTTCAACACGCTCGGAAACCGGGTACAGCACGGTGTCACCCGCCTGCTCAGCCAGCTTCTCGGACCATTCCTTGATGATGGCGTTACGCGGGTCGGATTCGCGGTAGATCGCGTGGCCAAAGCCCATGATCTTGTCCTTGCGTGCCAGCATGCCCATGATCGCTTCTTCGGCCTCATCGGCTGATTTCCACTGCTCGATCATCGCCATAGCCGCTTCGTTGGCACCGCCGTGCAGCGGACCACGCAGGGAGCCGATGGCACCGGTTACGCAGCTGTGAATGTCGGACAGCGTGGACGCACAGACACGCGCAGTAAAGGTAGAGGCGTTGAACTCGTGCTCGGCGTACAGGATCAGGGATGCATGCATCACCTTGACGTGCAGCGGGTCAGGCTTCTTGTCGTGCAGGGTCCACAGGAAGTGTTCACCGATGGAATCCGCATCAGTTTCCGTCTCGATACGTTTACCGTTGTGGGCGAAGTTGTACCAGTAGTTGATGATCGACGGGAACACGGCCAGCATGCGATCGATCTTGTCGTGCTGCTCGCTGAAGTCCTGTTCGGTCTCCAGGTTGCCCAGCATGGAGCAGCCGGTACGCATAACGTCCATCGGATGAGCGTCTTTCGGAATCTGTTCCAGTACAACCTTCAACGCTTCCGGCAGACCGCGCATGCCCTTCAGCTTGGCCTTGTAGGCATCCAGCTCAGCCTGATTGGGGAGCTTGCCGTACAGCAGCAGGTAAGCAACTTCTTCAAACTGTGCCTTGTCGGCCAGTTCCTTGATGTCGTAACCACGATACGTCAGGCCGGCACCGGTTTTACCCACGGTACAGAGTGCGGTTTCACCTGCGGACTGTCCACGCAGACCCGCGCCGCCGAGTTTCTTTGCTTCTGCCATCTGTCTCTCCTTAATCTGTTGTCGGGAGGCCAGGCCTCCCTGTACCAGTTATCTCGATCCGCAGAGCGGATGATGACGTTTAATTATTTGTTTTTGCCTTCTTTGAAGAGGGCATCCAGCTTCTGCTCGAAATCGTGGTAGTTGAGGAAATCATACAGTTCCATACGGGTCTGCATGGTATCGACCACAGCTTTCTGATCACCGTCATTCAACAGGTGTTCGTAGACATTCAGTGCAGCCTTGTTGGCAGCACGGAAGGCTGACAGCGGATACAGCACCATGGTTGCACCAGCTTCTGCCAGTTCAGCCTTGTTGAACAGCGGAGTTGCACCAAACTCGGTGATGTTCGCCAGCAGATGAGCACCGTTGATGCCGTTGGAGAAGGCACGGTAGTCATCCAGCGTGTGTACAGCTTCAGCAAAGATACCGTCAGCACCGGCTTCCAGGCACGCCTGGGCACGTTCTACGGCCGCGTTCAGGCCTTCCATCTGGAATGAATCGGTACGCGCCATGATGAAGAAGTCATCATCGGTCCGGGCATCAACGGCCGCTTTTACACGGTCAACCATCTCTTCCAGAGAAACGATTTCCTTGTTCGGGCGGTGGCCACAACGCTTCTGCGCAACCTGGTCTTCAAGGTGAACGGCTGCCGCACCACCCTTTTCCATCTCTTTAATGGTACGTGCGATGTTGAACGCACCACCCCAACCGGTATCAATATCGACCATCAGCGGGGTATCAACAGCGCTGGTGATACGGCGTACGTCTTCAACCACATCGTTCATGGAGGTCATGCCCAGGTCGGGCAGGCCGTAAGAGGCGTTGGCAACACCACCACCAGACAGGTAAATCGCCTGGTGACCCACACGCGTAGCCATCATCGCATTGTAAGCATTGACGGTACCCACGATCTGTAACGGTTGGCTCTCGGCCAGCGCCTTGCGGAAACGCGCACCTGCAGTCAGTTTATCAGCCATGTTTATCCCCTTCTGGTTTGGTCTCGGTATCCAGCTTGGCTTCAATATTGCGACGGGCCGCACTGATATGGCGACGCATCAACATCTCGGCCAGCTCTTCATCCCTGGACTCGATTGCATCGATGATCTGGCGATGCTCCTTGAGTGCCCGTTTGGGACGTGAACTGGATACACTGAATTGATAGCGGTACATACGTACCAGGTGGTACAGGTCATCACCAAGCAGCTCCAGCAGCTTGGCGTTCTTGCTGCCCTGTACGATTCGGTAATGGAAGTCGAGATCACCTTCCTTCTGGAAGTAGGAGCGCCCTTCGCGCTGATCAACCGAGGCTTCATGCTCATCAAGCAGCTGCTTGAGGCTGGCGATCTCTTCGTCCGTCATGTTCTTCGCGGCCAAGCGGCAGGCCATGCCTTCAAGCGCTTCTCGCACTCGATAAATCTCGATCAATTCACGTGTCGACAGCTGAACCACTCGAGCCCCGACATGCGCCTTGCGCTCAACCAGTCTCCATCCTTCCAGACGACGGATCGCTTCACGCAGAGGCCCCCGGCTGATACCGTAGGTACGTGCCAGTTCTGGCTCACTGATCTTCTGGCCCGGAGGGATATCGCCCTTCACGATGGCCGTGACGATCTGCCGACAGACACGGTCTGCCAGTGTTCGTGTTTCAGGTTCCAGAGGAACCACTTTCAGCTGTTCGCTTTTTTCGCTCACGTTCCGTACAACCCTGACCAAGATTGTCGACAATATTTTCAGAAGCAACAATACCGATGGCAAAACCGAGCGTCAACTCAACAATAGCGAAAAATTGTCAACATCAGACAAAAGTCTAGGGGGTCCCCGCAGACAACCTGTCCGCTCATTGAAGGTATTTCCGAGGCAGCCGAGCACAGGAGAAATCAGACGAAAGGTTCAGTTGAATATTCAGACAAGACCGGGCACCTGTTTTTAACAAGGCACCCGGCAGCACAGACCGAACTTCAGCGGCCTGTCAGAGATAGCGTTCCAGTTCCTCATTCATGACCCGCGCAATTTGTCGCGGTTTTTGGAACGGCAGAGAATGGTCGGTACCCGGCACCATGAAGTAGTGCCAGTTCGGCATGCGTTCGGCCAGAGTCAAGTGCAGCTGATGCATCAACTCAACACTCTGACCTCCAATGAAACTGCTGACATCGCCCTGCGCCGCGAGCAACTCTTCACGGTCGATACTGTTGATTGCGGCCGTTACTGCATCGAGGGAGTGCGCAAAACCCAGCGGCCTGCGTGCCAGTCGACTGACAGCCACGGATTCTGTCTGCGATGAAACCTTCCGATTGGGGGAAATGGTGTCGAGAAACTGCCGAATCCCCTGATCAAGGTCCACCGAACGCAGATGGACCGCTGCCTCTGAATAGCGCCGGCGCAGTTCAACGGTACTTTCCCAGTCGGGACGGTCCAGTACCGCTGATTCCAGCAGATACTGCTTACCGATCCGGTCAGGATAACGCTGCTTGAGCAGCATACTGACCAGTCCACCCAGCGAATAACCACCCAGATCAAACTGCCACCACCCCAGGTGATCGACCAGAGCAGCCATATCATTGACCAGGTCATGCACATCAAAGGCATATTCCTGCCGATCAGGGTAATGACTCTGCCCCGCCCCCCGCAGATCAGGCACCAGTATCTCGCCCCATTGGCTCAGGAAGGCCGTCAGCATGTGCCAGGTATCTTCACCGGCGACGCCTGCACCATGAATCAGCAGCAGCCGACGTTGCGTGCCTGCTCGGCGATTACGATACAGTCGGTAGTGCAACTGCTGGTCCGGCAGCGACAGACAGGATTCTTCAATATCAAGTGGGTGTTTCATGTCAGTTTCCATCAGGTACAACCGCCCCATTATAAGCCGGGTTGGCTCGAAGGGGCGTACCCAAGACGCTTAAGGATGATAGAATATCGACTTTTGCCGAGGATCCGGGTTGATTCAACAGCAGCACATCGATTGTGGACTGAGTGCACACGAACTACTCGAGCGTATTCGACCGCTGGGACATGCCATTCTGCTCGACAGCAGCCAGCCCAGTCTGCAGGGCGGACGCTACGATATTCTGACCGCTGCGCCGGACCGGGTTATCCGCTTTGGCCCCGAAGGCCTTCAGGTGATCGACAACCAAAAACGGCAAGTCGACAGCGGGGGCCTCTCCGTTTTTGAATACCTCGATAGCTGCCTGGCTGAACTTGGCCAACTGCAACCCTCAAAAAATCTTCCTTTTTGCGGCGGATTGGTCGGCCTCTTCGGCTACGACCTCGGACGCGCACTCGAACAGCTTCCACAACGGTCCGCAGCTGATATCGATTACCCCTGGCTAGTGGTTGGCCGCTATCTCTGGGCGATCATCATCGACCATGAGGAAAAAACCAGCCGGCTGGTCCACCACCCTCTCGCTGATGCCCGCCTGATTGATCAGATTCTGCAACGGCTGGACACCCCCGACCAACAAAAGTCACCGACCTTTCGCCTGACTTCAGCGTTCTCCAGCAACCTCAGTGCCGACGCATACGCCAACGCACTGCAACGAGTGGATGACTACATCCATGCAGGCGACTGTTACCAGATCAACTTTGCGCAGCGCTTTCAGGCTGGCTATGAGGGCGACCCCTGGCAGGCCTATCAAGCCCTGCGACAGGTTGCGCCCACACCTTTTGCGGCATTCATGGATATGCCCGAGGGCGCCATTCTGTCCCTGTCTCCCGAACGCTTTCTGCTCAGCGATGCCGATGGACAGGTTGAAACCCGCCCCATCAAGGGCACCCGCCCCCGCGGGCAAACACCAGCGGAAGATCAGGCTCTGGCCGACGAACTGGCCAGCTCCAGCAAGGACCGCTCTGAAAATCTCATGATCGTCGACTTACTGCGCAATGACCTGAGCCGCAACTGCCAACCTGGCACCATCAGTGTGCCCGAGCTGTTCAGCATCGAGTCCTACCCGAACGTTCACCATATGGTCAGCGTTATTCGCGGACGGCTGAAGGAAGATGCCAGCCCTCTGCAGCTCCTGCGTGACGCCTTTCCCGGCGGCTCCATTACCGGCGCTCCCAAAATCAGGGCGATGGAAATCATCGATGAACTCGAGCCGCAGCGACGCTCAATCTATTGTGGCTCGATCGGTTATATCAGTTGCTGTGGACGTATGGACACCAGCATTACCATCCGCACACTCCTGTGTCGTAATGGCTCGATCTACTGCTGGGCAGGTGGCGGCATAGTGGCGGATTCGAAAATCGAAGAGGAATATCAGGAGACCTTCAACAAGGTTAACAACCTGATCAATTGCCTACAGGGGCTGAGCTGAAGCTCAGCCCTGACTGGCGTTCATCTGCTCGAGCAGACGATCCTTGAGCTGGTTGAATGCCATGCGATCTTCCTGATCCACGGCGTCGGCCACCGGGATAGGGGCTTTCATCGCATTGACCGGCCGCCCATTGATATGCAGTTCATAATGCAGGTGTGCACCCGTCGAGCGCCCCGAATTACCCGACAGCGCAATCTTCTGACCTCGACTAACCGCCTGCCCCTTTCTCACCAGCGCCTTGCTCAGATGCAGGAAACGGGTTTTGTATTTTTCGCCATGCTCGATAACGATGTACAGGCCCGCATAGGGGTGCTTGGTCACACGGGTGACAACGCCGTCGCCGGTCGCCAGAATGGGCGTTCCTATCGGAGTGGCAAAATCGGTACCGTTATGCGGACGAATACGGCCTGTAACGGGATGCTTGCGATGGGGATTAAAGGGCGAACTCAGTCGAAAACGACGCTTGGTCGGGTACCGCATGAAAGCACGCGCCAGGCTCTCGCCGTTGAGGTCATAGTAATGCCCGTCAAACATGAACGCGGTCAACTCACGTGAACGATTCAATACACGTAGCCCTTCAAGGCGGGTGTTGCCGGTGGCTTCACCATTGATGTACTGCGCAGCACGTACCACCTGAAAACGATCACCGGCGCGCAGGTCGCGACGGAAATTGACCTTATCCTGCAACAGCGCCGAAATTCGCTGCACTTCGGCCGCACTGAGCCCGGCCCGTTTGGCCGATGCATAGAAGCTGCCGTTAATTTCGCCGGCTATCACCTGCTCGCGCCATTCACCCTCGGTACGCACCTCGTTGTACTCGAAGATTTCATCTGTAGCACGGCTGAAGACGACCTGATGCGCTGCATTGAACCTCAATTCAAGCTGCTGAAGCTTGCTTTCCTGCAGCCAGAACCCCAGCTTGTCACCAGGCTTGAGCGTATCCAGGGCCAGGATGGAGACGTCACTTTCCAGTACCTGATACATCTCTTTCTGGGAGACACCGAGACGTTCAAAAATGGTACTGAGCGTATCACCCGGCTGGATGGTGTAGATGAAGTCGGGAATGCTAAGCTCAGCCAGCGATGCCGGTTCTTCAAACGGCACCTCAACCACCTTGGGTTCAGGCAGCTGGAGCGACAGGGAAGATTCCAGAGGCTGATAGGAGAAGGCCCCAAGGGTCAGCGCTGCAGCAGGCAGGTACACGCCCAGCATCAGAGGCTTACGCAGATATCGCTTCATTGGTCAGGACTCTCCTCCAGAAGGCCTCGGACGCATGCGCCCGAGACGGGGTACTACAGCGACTTAGATCGCCAGGTTACGCGCGCTGGCCTTGACGAACTCGGCCTTGAGGTCCTCATAGCTGTGAACAGCCGGGAACTGAGGGAACTCTTCGATCACGTTCTGCGGCGCATGGAACAGAATACCTGATTCCGCCTGAGCCAGCATAGTCGTGTCATTGTAGGAGTCGCCGGTAGCGATCACGCGGTAGTTCAGCAACTGAAAGGCCCGAACGGACTGGCGTTTGGGATCACGCTGACGCAGGGTGTAGTCGGTGATACGCCCCTGTTCATTGACTTCCAGCTTGTGACACAACAGTGTCGGATAGCCCAGCTGCTTCATCAACGGTGCAGCGAACTCATAGAAGGTATCGGACAGAATCACCACCTGAAAGCGCTCGCGCAGCCAGTCAACAAACTCTCGAGCACCTTCCAGCGGTGCCAGACGGCTAATGGTGTCCTGAATCTGCGGCAGTGTCAGCCCATGCTCATCCAGAATACGCAGACGCTGCTTCATCAGCACGTCGTAATCGGGAATATCCCGAGTCGTGGCCTTCAACTCCTCGATGCCGGTTTCTTCGGCAAAAGCGATCCAGATTTCGGGGATTAGAACACCTTCCAGGTCAAGACAAGCCAGTTCCACGCGGGACGCCTCCAGTCAGTTAGTCAATTGCGGCACAATGTACCCTGTCACCTGATCCCTTTCAATGCTCAGGCAGTTCAAGCCCCTCAAACAGGGCCTCGATATCGTGACGATTGCTGCACGCCTGCACCTTGCGCACCACCTCAGGCGTCAGGTGCGGGGCAAAGGTCTGAATGAATTCATACATATACCCGCGCAGGAAACTGCCCTTGCGGAAACCGATGCGCGTTACGCTGGGCTCGAACAAATGGCTGGCATCCAGTGCCACCAGGCCCTCATCCTTGCTGTCTTCAAACGCCATGGTGGCAATAATTCCCACGCCAAGACCAAGACGGACGTAGGTTTTAATGACGTCGGAGTCAACCGCCGTCAACACCACCCTGGGCTCCAGCCCCTTGTTACTGAACGCCTCATCGAGCTTCGAGCGACCGGTGAAGCCGAACACATAGGTGATAATCGGCCATTCGGCCAAGGCTTCCAGGGTGAGTTCAGGCAATTCAGTCAGCGGGTGCCCCTCAGGCACCACCACAGACCGGTTCCAGCGATAACAGGGCATCATGATCAGGTCACTGAAATGGGACATCGCTTCCGTGGCGATTGCAAAGTCCACCGTGCCGTCAGCCGCCATCTCGGAGATCTGCATCGGAGTTCCCTGATGAATATGCAGGGAAACATCCGGATACACCTTGATGAAATCATGAATCGTGGCCGGCAAGGCATAACGCGCCTGGGTATGTGTCGTTGCCACTTCCAGCTTGCCCTTGCGCTCGTCACTGAACTCCTGAGCCACCTGACGGATGGCATCACATTTCTGCAGCACTTCGCCGGCGAGCGCCAGTATCGCCTCACCTGCTGGCGTAACCCGCGTCAGATGCTTGCCGCTTCGGGCAAATACCTCGACGCCCAGTTCATCTTCAAGCAAACGAATCTGCTTGCTGATGCCAGGTTGAGAGGTGTACAAACTCTGTGCGGTGGCTGACACGTTAAGGTCGTGGCGAGCCACTTCCCAAATGTAGCGCAACTGCTGCAGCTTCATCGACTTTACTCTAATCAGGTTATAAGTATTTTATTAATATAACACCGCGGAATATGTAGTCAAATCCCTTCTCTTGCCATGGCTTTACTGACTACGCTGCTTAAGCCGCCGTACCTCTTCCTCCAGGGCTTCTGCACGCTTTTCGAATGCCTGAGCCCGCGCCTGCACTTTCATGACATCATCTTCCCGCTGCTGTAACTGAGCACGAAGCTGAGCTTCCCGACGAGCATTTTCGCTGCTGGTCTCGGCCTGCCTCTGATTGAGCGTTTGCAGCCGCTCTTCCAGCTGCCGAAGCTGTTCTTCATGCCGCTTGTTCTTGTTGGTTGCCGACAGCAGCTGGGCGTTGACCTGAGCGTGCTCCCGCTGCTGCTGCACGTCCTGAGACTGGGATTCGCGCAATGCTTCATCCTGTGTACGCAACTGGCTGTCCAGTGTCTCGACCCTGGCCTCACTGCGTGCAAGACGACTGCGCAACTCATTCACTTCTCGACTCAAGTCCGCTTCCTTGCGCCCGCTTTCATCCCGCAACTTCTCCAGGGCATTGCGATAGTGACGTGTATCCACCTCAGCCTTGGCCAGCGCCTCCAGATTGTGTCGCTGTTCGTCACGTACGCGCTGGTCAAAGACCCGCTGCGCGTCTTCATACGTCTTGCGCAACTGCTCCAGCTCCTGCTCGGCACTGCCCCTTAACTGCTCTTCCTTTTTCAGCTTATTCGTTTCAGCGGCCTGCTCATCACGCAACTGTTGCAGCTCCACCTCCAGGGCGGCCTGTCGCTCCAGCGCCTGGTCCAGTTTGCACATCTGCTCCCGATAACGCTGTTCAAGATCAGCGACCTCATCGCGTGAGCGCTTCAGCGCAACATCACAAGCCCGCTGCTTCTCGTCTGCGTAGGGATCCGCCTGCTGCCCCGACAACTCGAGGGCGATGGAGGCTTCCTGTACGGCCTGACGCCAGACGCGAACGAACAGCTGCTGCATCGACTCCGGCACATCGGGCATTGCGACACCGGATGCCTGCTGCAAGCGCACACGCGCAGGCAGCGTCTGCCACCACTCGCCCAACATCTCCTCGATTTGATCAGCTTCAATACCCAGCAGATGTTGTCGCAGACGTTCAGGGGTGGGAGACTCCCCCGAAGTCAGACAGTGATCGGCAACAGTAAAGATTTCTGTCCTGAGCTGTGAATCCATTTCTTTCCTTATCCTGCTCTTACTCAGTCCCGTCTGCGGCCAGCCGCGACAGGGCATTATCCGTATCGGTATCCAGGGGCGCTTCTACGCGCAGGCGTTCGCCATCGGGTAATGTCAGTTCCAGACGCGCTGCATGCAGCATCAGACGCTTAATGCCCTCATGGCGAAACTGCCGGTTATCCTCATCGGGCGTGTATTTGACATCACCCGCGATCGGGTGACCGGCAAACTGGGTATGTACTCGAATCTGGTGCGTACGACCAGTCAAGGGGCGCGCCTCGACCAGCGTCGCCAGATCCTGGTAACGGCGCAACACCTTGAATTCGGTCACTGATGGCTTGCCGTCGGGGTGAACCTTGACGATACGCTCACCCGATTTCAACTCAAATCGTTGCAATGGCGCATCCACCTTGTTGCGGCGCGCAGGCCAACGCCCCACCACAAGGGCATGATAGACCTTATTGACCTTGCGCATTCGCAAGGCGTCGTGCAGGTAGCGCAACATGCTGCGCTTCTTGGCCACCATGATACAACCCGAGGTATCACGATCAAGCCGGTGCACCAGCTCGAGGAAGCGACAATCGGGCCTGACCTGGCGTAACGCCTCGATCAGCCCCAGGCTGACACCACTGCCACCATGCACCGCCAGACCGGCGGGCTTGTTGATGACAATCAGGCTATCACTCTCGTAAAGCACGGCACTTTCTAGGTGCTCGGCAAGGCCTGCGCCTACAGGTGCACTCTCGCCCCGCTCTGCGACCCTCACCGGCGGAATACGGATCAGGTCACCCGCATTAAGCCGCGTATCCGGCTTCACACGTTTTTTGTTAACCCGGATCTCGCCCTTGCGCAGGATTCGGTAAATAAGACTTTTGGGCGCTCCCTTCAACGCTGTGCGCAGGAAATTGTCGATGCGCTGCCCCGACTGGTCCTCATCCACTTCCACAAAACGGACCCGAGATTGTTGCTGCTCTTGTTTATGCGTCATGCCGACGGATTGACTCTCAATTGATGCCTTGGGGGGTTAACTGTTATATTCTAGCGATGCCGCAGGCGATTGGCTTTAGTAAATTTGAAATCCATGCAGCCGGCCCCGCCATTTATCCCGGACGAGTGGCCGCCCAAGACCCGACCAACGGCAGAACACAAGATTTTTCGTGAAACACAACATTTTCACGTAACGCTTTCACGACCTTACGTTTGACGGAAGGTTCAGTTGGAGGTGAAGATGCACGCTGACCAGGAACCTGCCCGTGTTGATAGCCCGGGTAGCCACAGCCAGAGACTATAACGACATAGGTCCGCGTTTCCTTCACTGACGATTGCAGCAGCTCGCCGATTGCGTAGCTGCTCAGGTTGCCTATTTGATCGGCAATCACATCCAAAGACTGGACACTGAATTCCCCCTCACATCCGGGGCATGAAGCGTTGCGTTTATGAGAACGCACACAATATGAAAAGAATGCTTATTAACGCAACTCAACCTGAAGAGTTGCGCGTTGCGCTGGTTGATGGCCAGCGTCTCTTCGACCTTGATATCGAATCAGATAGCCGCGAACAGAAAAAGGCTAACATCTACAAAGGCCGCATTACACGCGTAGAACCCAGCCTTGAAGCGGCTTTTGTTGATTTCGGCGCAGAACGCCACGGTTTTCTGCCACTGAAAGAGATTTCTCGCGAATACTTCTGTAAACAACCTGAACGTGGCCAGCGTCCTAATATCAAGGAAGTGGTCAAGGAAGGCACAGAAGTCATCGTCCAGGTTGACAAGGAAGAGCGCGGCAACAAGGGCGCCGCGCTGACTACTTTTATCAGTCTGGCGGGCCGTTACCTGGTCCTGATGCCGAACAACCCGCGTGCAGGCGGCATTTCGCGCCGCATTGAGGGCGAAGACCGCACCCAGCTCAAGGAAGCCCTGTCCGGCGTCAACATTCCCGATGGCATGGGCGCTATCGTGCGTACCGCCGGGATCGGACGCAGCTCCGAAGAGCTGCAGTGGGACCTTGATTACCTGATCACCCTGTGGGATGCCGTTCAGGCCGTTAACGAGCGCCCGGCGCCGTTCCTGGTCTATCAGGAAAGCGACGTCGTTATTCGCGCCATTCGCGACTACCTGCGCGCCGATATCGGCGAAGTCCTGATTGACAACCCCAGCGTGTATGAACAGGCCTTGTTGTTCGTGCAGCAGGTGATGCCAAGCTATGAAAGCCGCCTCAAGCTGTACAAGGAACAGACCCCGCTGTTCAACCGTTTCCAGATCGAAAGTCAGATCGAAACCGCGTTCGAACGCGAGGTTAAACTTCCTTCTGGCGGTGCCATCGTAATCGATCCAACCGAAGCACTGGTTTCCATCGATATCAACTCCGCCCGTGCAACCCGCGGCAGTGACATCGAGGAAACCGCCCTGCAGACCAACCTGGAAGCAGCGGAAGAGATCGCACGCCAGCTTCGCCTGCGCGATATCGGTGGCCTGATCGTCATCGACTTCATCGACATGACGCCGATCAAGAACCAGCGTGAAGTTGAAAACCGACTGCGCGACTCGCTGAAACTCGACCGCGCACGTGTACAGATGGGACGTATCTCACGTTTCGGCCTGTTGGAGATGTCTCGTCAGCGCTTGCGTCCCTCACTGGCAGAATCACGCGGCAGCGTATGCCCCCGCTGTCATGGCCAGGGCACCATTCGCGACACTGAATCACTGGCCCTGTCGATCCTGCGCCTTATCGAGGAAGAGTCGTCCAAGGATCGTACTGCACAGATCCGTGCCATCCTGCCGGTCTCCGTGGCCACCTACCTGCTCAACGAAAAGCGCCACGAAGTGCATGGTATCGAGATGCGCCATCAGGTGCGTGTTGTCATAGTGCCGAATCCGAACATGGAAACACCGCACTATGAGGTAGTACGTCTGCGTGAAGACCATACGGTCACCACCACGCAAGATGTCAGCTACAATCTGCAACCCGAGACCGAGACAGCCTCTCAGGAAGTCACCCGGGCGCCTGCGCCCAAGCGAGAACAGGCAGCCGTCAAGGCCGTGGTTCCCCCAACCCGCGCGCCACAGCCCAGCACGGAAGAGAAGGCGGAGAAACAGGAGCCGAAAGCCCGCACGACTGAACAGTCTGCACCGCAGAAGCCTGCATCCACTGTCACTGAGCGCCAGCCCGCTCAGCAAGCGCCTTCCTTTGGTGAACGCATCCTGGGCGCCCTGCGTGGCCTCTTCGGCGGCAGCAAGCCTGAAGCAGCCAAACCCAATGAAGTGGTTGAAGAAACCGCTAAACGCGAAACCAAGGAAGAGCAGGAACAGTCTTCCCAGGACAAGGGCGCTCGCCGCGAAGCCCGCAGCGGTCGTGACCGCCGCCCTCGCAACCGTCGCGACAGTGATCGACGCCGCAACAGCCGTGAAAAACGCGACAGCGATGAGATTATTACCGTAGAGCGCGATCAAAACCTGCCCACAATCGGTGATGTGGACGCCTCCGAAAAGAGCGCCGAGAAAAAGGAAGGCAGCAGCCGTCGTCGCCGTCGTCGCAGTCGTCGTGACGAAAATCAGGAAAGCCAGGTCACCTCGACTGAGAAGCAGCCGCCCAACAAGGTTGAACCTCAGCCGGAAAAGGCCGAGAACCGCGAAGAAGGCAGCCGCGCGTCCCGCCGTCGTGGTCGCCGTCGTCGCAATACCGAGCAACGTCAGGCAACTCGCACCCCTCTTCCCGAGGAAATGCGCGACGCCTCTGCGGGACAGGAAATCCAGGCACTGCTGGATGAGCAGAAAGTCACCAATGAAACGCTGACCAGCAGCGAACAGCCAGCCACCGCTCCTGTAACCGCCCCGGACGCAGGCGAATCTCAGCCCGCCGGTAACATTGAAGCAGAAGCAGTCATGGCCGAAGCAGATACCACTCCTGCCGAGACAGAGCAGGCCGCTGAGATGACGGAACAGGCCAGTGACAAGACGTCAACGGCTGACGCATCAACAACTCAGCCAGCGGATGACGAAGTACGCAGCGAACCCTCTGAAGTCGATGCCTCTGCTGAAGCCGATGAGAAAGAGAAGCCCAAACGCAGCTCACGCAGCCGACGTA
Source organism: uncultured Marinobacterium sp. (assembly GCA_963676805.2). Lineage (GTDB taxonomy): Bacteria > Pseudomonadota > Gammaproteobacteria > Pseudomonadales > Balneatricaceae > Marinobacterium. Next base: position 1,220,938 of record CAXXYA010000002.1, read on the forward strand.
GACCCGCTCGCGGCCGTGGTAAAGCGGATAAGCAGGAAAAAGCCGAGCAGGCCACCGAGCCATCCGAAGCGTCTCCCGCCATCAAGGAAACGCAGCAGGAGCTGCCACTCGAAAACCTGGGTGCCGATGAAGCCAAGGCGGTAGAATCTCCTGCCACAGAGCCCACTCGAAAGCAGGCAAAGAAGAAGGCCCAGCCAGACGAGGAAGCCCAGGCTCCAAAACCTGAGGCACCTCAGACTCCGAAATCCGAGGCACCTCAGTCGTCGAATGAAGCTACGGCGGAAACCGCAGAGGAAGCCGAACAGCCTGTCGTCCAGGCACCGATTGAACCTGTTGTCAAAGCCGAGCCTGAGACTAAGAGTGACGCTCAGCCCCAAGCCGACGCCGAACCCCGTGCCGAGACCGAGGAGAAACCTCAGCAAAGCACACAGGCAGAGACAACGGAGCAGGAGCAGGAGCAGGAGCAGGACAAGGCCAGCGACGAGAAATCCAAAGAGCCACGCGCACGTCGCCGCCGCTCAGGTCGTGCATCTAATGATCCACGCGAAGTACGTCGTCGCCAGCAATCCCAGGACAGCTGAAGCCGACCTGTGCAGCGGCCGTAGAACGGTCGCTGCACACCACAAAAAAGCCGCTGCAGTTTAACGCTGCAGCGGCTTTTTTTGATCTCGAACATCCGACCCTATTCAAGGGTAGAAGCGCGGCTCGGGCTCCAATTCAATCCCAAAACGTTCACGGACCTGTTGCTGGACATATCCGGCCAGCTGCTCAATCGCCTGACGATCGCCCCCGCCCCAGTTCACCAGCACCAGTGCCTGCTCAGGGTAGGTACCCACAGAACCCAGGCGGTAGCCCTTGAGACCACAGCGGTCGATCAACCAGCCAGCCGCCAGCTTGTAGCCGCCGCTTGCATCCGGATAAAACACCAATTCAGGTTCCTGCTCACGCAAACGATCACAGGCCTCAGCACTGATCACTGGATTCTTGAAAAAACTGCCTGCATTGCCCACTCGATCCGGGTCAGGCAGTTTTCGCTGCCGAACCCGGCACACCGCATCAAACACCTGCTCCGGAGTAGGATCCCCCGGCCCTTCAAGTTCGGCCTGCAAGGCGGCGTACCCCGCCTTGACCTGCGCCCTGCGACTCAGTTTCAGTTCGACCGCCGTAATGATATAACGGCCGGGCTCACCCGACTTGAACAGACTGTCACGATAGGCAAAATCACAGGCCTCTCGGTCCAGCAGCCTCAGCCGCTGCTCCTGGCGATCAAACACTTCTACTCGACTTAGCCGGTCCTTGAGCTCGACACCGTAAGCACCGATATTCTGTACCGGCGCGGCCCCCACAGTACCCGGAATCAGCGCCAGATTCTCCAGCCCATACCAGCCCTGCCGCAACGTCCGCTCAACGGTTGCATGCCAGCTTTCTCCAGCACCCACCCAGAGCAACACCTCATCGCCTTCGATACTGGGCTGCCAACGCCTGATCGCCATGCGCGCCACAACCCCGGGGATACGTTCACCCAGTACCAGGTTGCTGCCGCCCCCCAGCACCAGCAAGGGTTTAGGCTCGACCTCCAACTGGTGAACCAGCTGCGCCAGCTGCTCGGTATCGGTAATCGTGACCAGCTGCTCGGCCACAACATCAAAACCGAAGGTATTAAACTGCGCCAGCGAAGCCTCACGCTCTGCAGAAACCCTGTTCAACACACTGCCCCCTGTTGCAGGTGACGGTACAGCCCCTGACTCGCCTTCTCCACCAGATCCAGCACTTCTTCAAATCCCTGCTCACCCGAAGTGTAATAGGGATCAGGCACCTCCTTGTGCTTGATGCCATCGGCAAAATCGAGAAAAAGTCCCAAATGACCACGAAAACCCCGTGGGCAAAGGCTGCGCAGTTCTCGCAGATTGGCTGCGTCCATGGCCAGGATATAGTCAAACGTATCGAAATCGGACAACTCCACGGCTCTAGCCCTGAGGTGTTCCAGTGGATAGCCGCGACGACGAGACGCCGCCTGGGTACGAGGATCTGGCGCCTTGCCAATATGGTAAGCAGCAGTACCAGCCGAATCGATCAGGAAGCGATCAGACACCCCCTGTTGTTCGATCAACTGTTCAAAGACCCCATGTGCAGTCGGTGAACGACAGATATTACCCAAGCAGACGAAAAGAATTGATGTTTTTTCTTTCAAAACAGCACCTTATATTTATAGACAGGGCTATGATCCACATATAAAGACGCACCTGACAAGTCATTATAAATCAAAAGGTTGCAAAAGAGTTTTTAGAAGGAAAAAAGGGAAATAAGAGTCTTTTTGCCCAATAGCTGTGAAGCTATTGAACCTGCGCACGGATATCACTACGCGACCCGTATTGGAGCTGCGTGTCACTGGGTATGACGACACCAGCGGCCCTGGGCAGTTGTCGATGGCGGCGTTGGATGACTTGATGCGGCAGTTAAGGGAGATGAAGAAGCGGATGCGGGTGGGAAAGCAGCGGCTGGCCGGTGTCAATCCCAACCGCTGATTTAGAGCCGGATCAGCGCTGGCTCACATAGCTGACTTTGCCGTTGGTAATACGAACATAACCCTGACTGCCATCACTATTTCTATAGTGCCAATGCTGTACGTGGCCGCCATCGCTACTGGCCGTGTTGATGTCGTAGGGCTCGCCCCATGAGTCACGCACGTCCTTCGCCGTCATGCCGACCACCACCTGGTCATTCATCACCGCACGATCAATGCGCCGCTTTTCTGCTTCAGCCTGTTCTTTTTCAAGGCGACTATTGCGCGCCTCTCGCGCACGGCTGTCAACGATACTGTCCGCATGCTGCTGTTTACGACGACCTTCCTCCAAATACTGCTGCACATGGTCGTTGCTACCGTGCCGTGGGACGTACTTAGGCGCTGGTGGCACGTATAGCTCGACAGGCTTATCGCCCGCCTGGCAGGGTTTGCTCTGGTAGACTTTGCGGTCACCGACGGTGCAGGTATACACCTGTGCAACGGCTGGCATCGATGCAATCAGCAGTGTTCCCGCGACTGCAGCAGTGAGTGTCCGTTTCATATCACGATCCGTTGTTGGGTCCATTGGGGGCGGCGAACATCCTGCGCGTCTGCGCTCGCCTTTAATAATGATACCTAATCAAGACAGTTATTGTGAGTTCAGCTACCCAATTAGCGACTATCACCCTCTGCTGCACTATCACAAGGCACGTGTTCGAACCCCGAAATCCAAACGATCACAAGTAATTATTGCCCTACATGGAACAGTCGTTACCGCTCAGTCGTAACAAAGCCTCCAAAAGCAGCCAATAAATACGACTTGGGTATGGCCAGACACTGAAATGGAAGCGGATATGACGACATAAGGCGCTTTAGGTTTTTAATATATTCCGAAGGTTTTCGAAATACCCAAAAAGCGCCCATATCGTCACCGATTCAGAAGACAGCTGGTGTTTGCCAGAAAATCTACAAAACGGAGGCTTTCGGGCCTTCTGATTGCGTTTGAAGCAGCTGCGCTATTGAGCTGCCAGCAGTTCGGCTATACGTGCGAGATCTTCAGGCGTATCCACACCGGCCGGCGGCGCTTCGTCTGCGGCATCCACATGGATGCCGACTCCGTGCCAGAGTGCACGCAGCTGCTCGAGACACTCGGTATGCTCCAGTGGAGCAGGCGCCCAGCCGACAAAGTCGTTCAGCATTTTTACGCGGTAGGCGTACATGCCGATATGACGCTGCCAGGCGAACCCCTCGGGCATTTTGTCCTGCTGGTGCATAAACGCATCACGCGGCCAGGGCACAGGAGCACGACTGAAATACAGCGCCATCCCCTGATGATCGCTGACCACCTTGACTACATTGGGGTTGAGTAAGGCGTCGACACTATCAATCGGTTCAGAAAGCGTTGCAATGCCCGCCGTGGGCATCGCCATCAGGTTATGCGCGACCTGGTTGATGATACGCGGCGGAATCAGCGGCTCATCACCCTGAACATTGACCACAATATCATCGGTATAGAACCCCAGTTTCTGCACCACTTCCTGCAGGCGGTCGGTGCCCGACGGGTGGTCTGGAGAGGTCATGCAAACCTCGGCACCAAAGTCTCTGGCCACCTGAGCGATGCGTTCGTCATCAGTGGCAATGATGACACGCACGGCTTCACTCTCACAGGCGCGCTCGTATACGTGCTGCAGCATCGGCTTGCCGGCCAGATCTGCCAACGGTTTGCCCGGAAAACGGCTGGACGCGTAACGAGCAGGAATTACGACGGAAAAGCTCATGGATTTACTGACTCTCTTTCAGGCGTTCTTCGGCTGTCAGAGTACGTGCTTCCGATTCCAGCATCACCGGGATGTCATCGCGGATCGGATAGGCAAGGCCACTGGCACGACAGATCAGCTCGTTGGTTTCTTTATTCCACTCCAACGGCGCCTTGGAAACGGGGCATACCAGAATATCAAGCAGTTTCGGATCCATTGTGTTGTCCTGTTTGTTGCACTGACACTTGGGCCAGTCGCTGTAAGAATTGAGATTGGAAAGGCGCGTCCAACAACGCGTCAACTTGAAGCGCCCAACATCCGTCCTTCTGGAAATCACGACACTTCACGGCATCCTTTTCCGTCATGATAATAGGTAATGTCGGCTCGAAGTCGAGCATTTCCGGCGTAATCTCGGCATGATCCGCCAGTGGATGCTCGATCGGTTCAAAACCCAACGCCTTCAGTGTATCGAAAAATCGAGCCGGATTGCCGATGCCGGCGACCGCGTGAACTTGCCGGCCATAAGGCCAGGACTCCGGGTCCAGACGCTCTCCTCCGGTCAGCGGCACCAGCGCCGAAGGTTCCAGCTGCATCCGCACAGGTGATTCGGCGAGTACGGGCAGCCCCGCGCAGCGGTCAGCACCATTGATCACGACCCAGTCCACGACTGACAGACGCTCCGGCGGTTCACGCAGCGGCCCTTCCGGCAGACAGCGACCATTGCCCAGACCGCGCACGCCATCAATCACGGCGATTTCGAGATCCCGCGGCAGCGCATAGTGCTGCAGGCCATCGTCGCTGATGATCAGATCACATGCGTATCTGGACAGCAGTGACTGGACCGCACGCGGCCGATCGGGGTCGATCATCAGGGGAACACCTGTACGCTGAACGATCAGGCAGGGCTCATCTCCCCCCTGTTCGGGGCGGGTATTGGCCGTGACCAGCCAGGGATAGGACTCGGGAGTGGCGCCGTAGCCACGACTGACGACACCGGGACGATAACCTGCAGCACGCAGCATGTCGATCAGGGCAATCACCAGCGGCGTCTTGCCGGTGCCGCCGATACTGATGTTGCCAACGATGACAACCGGCACGGGAATACCGGCATTAGCAGTTCCGATGCGCCGTTTTCGCGCCATGCGCCTTACAACCAGCTGCCGGAACAATACGGAGAGCGGACGCAGCCACTTAAGCCAGCCCGCCCCTGAATACCACGCGTGATCCAGTGACATCAGTCGTCTGCTTGCTGGGTCGCGATACTGAGCCGGGAAAAGCCAAGCTGACCGGCTACATCCATGACGGTTACCACCGCCTGATGCCTGGCATTGGCGTCAGCCGTGATGACAAAGGGAAGGTCTCGCTCTTCACCTGCCAACTTGATGACGGCCCTTTTCAGCGTCAAGGCGTCACTGGTTACGAGCGGTTGCCCATTAACCGAAAATTGACCTTCAGCACCGACCACCACATCGATCATTTCTACATCCGGCGCAGCCTCAGGTGCGTCGGTTGATGCTTCCGGCAAGCTTATGCTCAGATGAGATTCCCGGGTGAATGTCGTTGTGATCATGAAAAAGATCAGCAGCAAAAACACCACATCAATCAGTGGAGTCAGGTTAATGTTGATCTCTTCACGTCGCTGGCGTTGGAATTTCACCGTCACCTCCGAGATGACTGGATATCGACTTCACGATCGCCATGGATGGCTTCAACCAGTTTGATCGACTCCTGCTCCATGGTCAGCACCAGGCTATCGATGCGACGCTGAAAATAACGATGCATCACCAGTGCAGGAATCGCGACCGAAAGGCCGGCTGCCGTGGTGATCAGCGCCTCGGAGATACCACCGGCAAGTACGCTGGCGTTACCCGTGCCCTGGATCATGATTTCCATGAACACCTTGATCATGCCGATCACGGTTCCGAGCAACCCGAGCAGCGGTGTGATTGCTGCGATAGTGCCAAGAGGGTTCAAGAAGCGTTCAAGATCATGCACTACATGGGACGCTTCCTCCTGAATGCTTTCCTTCATGATGTCACGGCCATGGCGGGAATTGTTCAGGCCCGAAACGATAATGCGCCCCAGAGGACTGCCAGCACGGACAGCCGCCAGACGCTCGGCGGTCAGCTGGCCGCTGCGCGTCAGCTCCCAGACCTCGGCCAACAGCCCCGATGGCGTAATCAACTGCGGGCGAAGCACCAGCAAGCGGTTGCCGCAGATTGCCAGAGCAACAATGGAGCAAGCCACGATAGGCAGCATCAACCAGCCACCTGCAACAATAATCTCAAACACCTTACACTCACCTCCTGTTAATGAGTCCACTTTATCACAGCATCCTTACCGGGAGTAAGGCGTTAACTGGCTGTCCAATAACGCTTTTTTTGAACTCGATAGCGTTCTACGTGACAGTGTTCCGAATCGGCAACCAATTCAATAGCGCCCTCCTCTGCTGTCTGCAGCCAAGGGATGCCGCGCGACGACAATCGGTTGATCACCTCGGCATGAGGATGACCAAAACGATTATGCCGACCGGCCGTGACCAGCACCCATTCGGGCTGCAGCCAGTCGAGCAGGGCTCCCGTGGTTGAATCGCGGCTGCCGTGATGGCCGGCGACCAGCCAGGTCACCGGCTCACGAAATCCACCGGACAGTAAGCGATACTCACCGCTGGCATCAAGATCACCGGTCAGCAAAAGACTGCACCGACCATTATCGACGCGAAGAATACAGGAGCGGTTGTTACTGCCGAGTTCATCGGTACGTACAAACGCCTGTTGAAAGCTGAAATGCACCCCACCCCGCCTCCATGTCTGCCGGGAGCACTGTACTGCCCCGGACAGCTGCTCGGCCTCCCCTGCATACAATCGGGAAAACGTCAGGTGTTCAGACAGCGCCTGATAGCCGCCGGCGTGATCACTATCGCCATGACTGACGATCAGCGTGTCCAAATGACGTAACCCCTTGGCATCCAGCAGCGGCTTGATTGCAAAAGAGAACGCTGCACCACCACTCGCGTAACCGGGGCCGGTATCATACAACAGGGCACCCTCGGCGGTTTCAATCAACACGGCCTGCCCTTGCCCCACATCAAACATCCAGGCGTGAAACGTTCCCTCCGGCAGGGTCTCCCGATGCAGCGACAGCAGGGGCATCAGTATGGGCAATACCAATAACCGATAGAGTAACGGCATGGGCAGCAGTAACAACGCCGACGCCACAAAAGCCAACACGATGGTCACCGCCGCCGTGACCGTCAGTTCGGTATACAAACCAGGCACCTCGGCACACCATGCCAGCACCCTCCACAGCCATTCCGCGGAGGTATCGATCAAGCCGATAATGCTGTCATCGAGACCTGCCAGCAGCAACAGAAACGGCAGCAACCAAACCAGAAGACTGATCACAGGAACTGCCAGCAGATTAACCGGGACAGACAGCAGGCTCAGTTGATTAAACAGGACAGCCATCAGTGGCAGCATACCGACAAATAGGACCATCTGGAGCTTGAATCCGGTCATCAACTTGCGCTTCAGGCCGTTCTGTTCAGAGGTGCATTCCCACAGCCAGAGGATTAGCGCTACGGCGCCGAACGAGAGCCAAAAACCCGCTTCCAGAACCGATAATGGCTGCAGGCTGACCGTTATGATCAGTGCCAACCGCCAGCGCTGCCAGCCCGAAAGCGGCATCAGCACCCAACTGCCAAAAACAAAGACCGCAAGCATGAGCCAGGCACGTTGTACCGGAATACCTCCCCCCGACAGCCAGGCATAGCTTCCCGCTGCCAGCAGCGCGAAAGCCGGACCCAGTAGCCGCCACGCGGGGCTGTGCCAACGCAGCCACAGGGCCGGCAACTGCAACAGACGGCCAACGCCCCAGCCCAAGGCCGCGATGACAGCAACATGCAAGCCGCTGACGACAAACAGATGGGCAGTTCCCGTCACTCTCAGTATTTCCCACTGCTGGGGCGACAGCTGGCTTCGGTCGCCCAGCACCAGCGCCCTGAGCAAGACTGAACTGCCCTCCTCAAACCGCTCGTCAAAGTCATTGGCCAGATACTGCCTGGCATGACGCAACGACGGCGCTGCAGGCAGTCTGGCATGCACCTGTTTGATGTATCCACGGGCATCAACCCCCTGCGCAAGATAATAGCGTTCAAGGTCGAATGTGGCGGGGTTGCCCAGCCCCCTTGGCGGCTTGAGACGTATAATCAATTCAAGCCGATCGCCCTCGGCAAAGGTGTGATCGGAACCGTAATAACTGGCCTGAACACGGCGAATCGATGCCAGCTCGGGCGACAGATCAGACCTGTTCAGTGGCTTCAACAGAAGACTGTAACGCCCATTCCGGTAACTGGGCAGCGCCACGACCTCCGCTGATAGCTGAATATCCCGGGGCGGCTGGTCAAATCGATGCGCAAGTTGCCAATGACCATATAAGGTGGCGACCAGAATGCCGCACGCAAAGAACAGCGCCGGTCTGCGCAGCGACCTGCAACACGACAGCAGACAGGCAAACGAAATGATCCACCACGACCAGGCAAGATCGGGGACAAAGGCAACACATACAATTCCAAGCAGATAAGTGATCATCCTTGATCCTTACGGTTGGCTTAACAACGTTCTGGCGGCATAATGAGCCCACTCGTCAGAACCGGTGAACTTGCCTCAATGCCTCGCAAGCTGATCAAAAAATACATGCCCGATGAACAGACACTCAGGTCTCATCGTCATCTCAGCTGGCTTGGCCGACATCTTCACGATCCCAACCTTTGGCATCTGACACGCAAATCCGTTGCGCGCGCGTTTTTCGTGGGCATCTTATGCGCTTTCTTGCCGATCCCGGGACAGATGATTCTGGCGGCCTTACTGGCCATCCTGTTTTCCAGCAATCTGCCCATCTCGGTTGGCCTGGTGTGGATCACCAATCCCTTTACCATGCCGCCCATTTTTTACGCCTGCTACCGCGTTGGTATCTGGATACTGGGCATGGAATCAAGCCTGGGCCACAACTGGGCCTGGGATCTGGACGCGATTCAGGCCGAATTCGCCTCCATCTGGTGGCCCCTGCTACTGGGCAGTCTGGTGTGCGGACTGGTCTGCAGCCTCCTCGGCTATGCGGGCATCAGTCGATTCTGGATCTGGCATGTCAACAGAAGCTGGCGCAAGCGTATCCAGCAGCGTAAACACAAATCCGACCGACCTAGACACTGAATTCGCTCAACACGCCGTCAACCAGTTCCAGAGCACGCTCCATCTGCCCTGCCAGCTGCATATCGTGCGTGACGATGACAAACGCCGTATCGAGCGTTGCGTTCAGTTCATTCAGGTAGTTCTGCACATCTTCCGCCGTATGGCGATCCAGGTTCCCGGTCGGCTCGTCCATCAGCACACAGGCGGGCTCATTGACTAGCGCACGGGCGATCGCCACCCGCTGACGCTCACCGCCACTCAACTGCGCAGGTTTGTGCCGCAAGCGATGCTTCAGTCCAACTCTTTCCAGCAGTTCGGCCGCACGCTCGCGTGCCAGTCCGCTCGACTTTCCTGCAATCAGCAGGGGCATGGCCACATTTTCCAGCGCCGTGAATTCATGCAGGAGATGGTGGAACTGATATACGAACCCAAGCCTGTGATTACGCAGACTGGAGCGCTGCCGCTCATTCACCCTGTACAGGGACTGCTCATCGACCACTACTTCGCCCGCATCAGGGCGGTCCAGCCCGCCCAGAATATTGAGCAAGGTACTCTTGCCACTGCCGGAGCTGCCGATGATGGCGAGACGCTCGCCGGCGGTGACCGAAAGCGCGATTGACTTGAGGATGTGAATCGGCTGCCCGGCTTCCTGATAGCTTTTGTCGATTCCCTGACAGCTCAGTACCGTCTTACTCATAACGCAGAGCCTCCGCCGGTTGTGTACGTGATGCCCGCCAGGCAGGATAGAGCGTCGCCACAAAACTGATTGCCAGCGCGGCCACCGTAATCATGCCAACGTCGGACCAGATCAGTTGTGATGGCAGATAGCTGATGAAGTAGACATCTGCGGACAGAAACTGAATACCCAGCACCCGCTCGATCCAGGCAACCAGGTCCGTCACGGTCAGCGCCAGAGTAACGCCCAGCAACACGCCCAGCGCCGTACCGATCACACCGATCAGAACCCCCTGAACCATGAACACACGCAGGATCACGCCGGGTGTCGCCCCCATGGTGCGCAGAATGGCGATATCCGACTGCTTGTCGGTGACCACCATGACCAGCGTAGACACGATATTGAAGGCCGCCACAAACACGATCAGCAGCAACAGCAGCGCGATCATGCGTTTTTCCATCTGGATCGCCTGGAACAGGTTGCCATGCGTCCGTGTCCAGTCGTTGACATACAATGGACGGGACTGAGCCCGGGCAATGGCGCGCGCCTGCTGGGGCGCGGTAAACAGATCATCAAATTTGAGCCTCAGGCCATCGATATGCCCGACAGGCATGCGCTTGATTCGTGCGGCATCGGCCAGGTGGATATAGGCCAGATTGGCATCCAGCTCAGCACCCACGGAAAATACACCAATGACATCAAAGCGCTTCAACCGGGGGATCACACCGGCCACGCTGATCGATGCCTCGGGCAATACCAAGGTAACCTTGTCACCGATCCCTACGCCCAGGAAACGAGCCAGCAGTTCACCCAGAACAATGCCATAACCGCCTGGCTCAAGCTCTGTCAGGCTGCCCGCCTGCATGTGCTGGCTGATGATCGACACCGACGGCTCAAGCTGTGGGTCTATGCCGTTGACCAGTACGCCCTGTACACGTCCACGACTGGTCAACATGCCCTGCGCCTGCACATAGGGCGCAGCCCCTTCAACGCCGGGCTGGGCAAGCACGTCCTCGCGCAGCGGCATCCAGTCCACCAGACCCTGGTCACCATACCCCGCGAGGGTAGCGTGCGGCACCATACCCAGAATGCGCTGGCGCAATTCACGATCAAAACCGTTCATGACGGACAGCACAACGATCAAGGCCGCCACCCCCAGCATCAGGCCGAGCATGGAAACCAGAGAGATAAACGAAATGAAGTGATTGCCGCGCTTGGCTGCGGTATAGCGTAAGCCGACAAATATCGATAGTGGTCTGAACATGGTGCAGGATTAAATCACAGTTAATGCGCAAGCTCTAACAGTATCGAAAAATTCACAATCATTGCAGCTATTTGCGTCGGTTACATGCAACAGCAACGCGCTTAGCAGGTGAATACGTTACTGTTATGATGACGCACCACTCCTGAGAACAGTCAACCGGATCTTCGTGATGAGTCAAAAACCGCTGGACACTCCCCACCCCCGCCTCTACCTGCTGGCCACCGGCGTGGGCTTCATCGGCCAGATCCTCTGGTTCTACGCCGGCCGTGAACTCGGAGTTCTGCAATGGATCGTTGACCTGTTTCCCGCCTCGCACGCCGGAGCCGGGCTGATGATCGCCATCATGCTGATGATGACACCTGGGTTTCTGTTGTGGAAACTCTACAACCGTTGGGTTGAAAGCAGACTGGAGGTCAAGGGACGCTATCTGGAGGATGATGTCTACCTGCCTCCGGAAAAAGACAAAAAAAACCGGAGCTGATGGCTCCGGTTTTTTCAGTAACGGCTGGCTTACAGGTTGGCGATACGGTTCAGTCCCGAAATAGCGGCAACACGATAGGCCTCCGCCATGGTCGGGTAGTTGAAGGTCGTATTGATGAAGTATTTCAGCGTATTCGCTTCACCTTCCTGCCCCATGATCGCCTGACCGATATGGATGATCTCCGATGCCTGGTCACCAAAGCAGTGAATACCCAGGATCTGCAATGTCTCACGGTGGAACAGGATTTTCAGCATGCCAACCGGCTCACCGGAGATCTGTGCACGGGCAGTATCCTTGAAGAACGCCTGCCCCACTTCGTAAGGCACACATTCAGAGGTCAGCTCCTCTTCGGTTTTACCAATGGAGCTGATCTCCGGAATGGTGTAGATACCGGTCGGAACATCATTGATGTAGCGGAAATCATCCGCCGACAGCATATCAGCCGACGCGGAACGCCCCTGGTCCAAGGCCGCGGACGCCAGGCTGGGCCAGCCGATGACGTCACCCACCGCATACACGCCTTCGGCCGCAGTACGGTAGTGCTCATCCACCGCGACCTGACCACGGCTATTGGCCTCAAGACCGATATTTTCCAGGCCCATGCCGGCGGTGTTGCCGGTACGACCATTACACCAGAGGAAAGCATCGGCACGAATGCGCTTGCCCGATTTCAGCGAAATGGTCACACCATGAGCATCGCCGGTAACCGATTCATAGTCCTCATTATGGCGGATTTTCACGGCGTTGTTGCGCAGATGGTAGCTCAGCGCATCGGAGATCTCGTCATCAAGGAAGGATAGCAGGCGATCACGCATGTCGATCAGGTCAACCTTGACCCCAAGACCACTGAAGATGGACGCATACTCACAACCAATCACGCCAGCACCGAAAATCACCAGTGTACGCGGCGTATGACTCAGCTTCAGGATGGTATCCGAGTTGTAGATACGCGGATGGCTGAAGTCGATATCCGGCGGACACCAGGGGGTAGAGCCGGTTGCCAATACGAAGTTTTTGGAACGCAGAATCTCGCGCCCACTGCTGCGCCCCTCCACCTGGATTTCACCCGGTTTGACAAAAGCAGCATGACCGAAGAAAACGTCTACCCGGTTGCGCGCATAAAAGTTTGTGCGCAGCATGACCTGATTCGAGATCACCTTTTCAGCGCGATTGAGCACCTTGGGAAAAGAGAACCAGCGCGGCTCGCCAATGTCACGGAACATCGGGTTGGTATTGAACTCAATGATCTGCTTGACGGAATGACGCAGCGCCTTCGACGGGATAGTCCCCTTATGGGTACAGTTGCCGCCGACGGTATCCTGCTCCTCGACGATTGCTACTCGACGTCCCTGCTTGGCCGCATTGATAGCAGCCCCCTCACCGGCGGGACCGGAACCGATCACCACGACATCATAGTCATATACAGCCATTACTTTCCCCTTAGTTGATCAAATCTGGCGCCGCCCAGATAAACGCAGGCCGCACACCAGCTTATAGATCCGGATATCAACAACAATTAATCTTTGGATTTAATCTCGTAGGCAAGATCCGCCGGCGCTGCCGTTGCGTTACGTTCCTGCTCTTCATCACACTTGTTGGGGTCGCCGCCACAAATATCACAGACGGTATCCATACCCAGCGAGGCCATGCCGCCGCAGGAGCCGGCAATCGGCTTGCGTCCCAGCAAAACGCCGACCGACATGGCGATCACAATCAGCAAAAGCGCCGCAAACGTCAGAATCATCGTATCCATCACTAACCTCCCAATGGATTATTGCAGATAGGGGGCAAACCCTGGCGTATGACGGGTCGCAAAGCCCTTATCTGCCTTACTGATGAACAGGGCCTTGATTCCCTGCTCCAATGCAAAATTGTAACCCTGTTCCTCGCCCATCACCATCAGGGCGGTAGCCAAGGCATCCGCTTCAGCGCAGTTATCAGCGATAACCGTGACCGACGCCAGGCGATGCCGGATAGGATGAGCTGTACGAGGATCAATGGTATGAGAATAGCGAATGCCATCCTCTTCGAAATAATTGCGATAGTCACCTGAGGTTGCGATCGCACCCTGTTGAATACTGATCACCTGCTGGACCTCTCGCGCACCAGCCTGAGGCGCTTCTATGGCCAGACGCCAGGGCTCGTTACCCGGCTTTTGCCCCTTCGCCCGCAACTCGCCGCCAATTTCGACGAGGTAACGCTGAATGCCGTGGGCTTCCAGCAGCTCGGCAAGCTGATCGACGCCATATCCCTTGGCAATTGCAGAAAGGTCTATGTACTGCTCATGCTCTTTGAGCACCGTGCCAGCCTCCGGATCAAGCCGCAGAAACTGGTAACCGATTTTCCTTTTCAGTTGATCGATATCGGCCTCGGCAGGTTGATGGGTAATCCGTCCGTCAGGGCCGAACCCCCAAAGGTTGACCAGCGGACCCACCGTCACATCAAAGGCGCCATCCGTTGTATCACTGATCTGCTGCGCCAACAGCAGCACCTGAAGCAATTCAGGGCCAACAGGCCGCACCTGCCCGGCAGCAGACTGATTCAATCGTGACAACTCGGAGTCATCAATATAGGTCGACATCTGCTGGTTAATCCTGCCCAGCAGCACAGTCGCTTCGCTGCGGATATCCGCCACGTGACTTTCATCGACATCAATCCATTTCATGCTGAAGCTGGTGCCCATGGTCAGGCCCTGAAAGCCAATGACCTTCTCCCTCGGCTCAGGACTGCAGCCCAGCATCCCCAAAACAAAAACGGCCAGCAGCGAGGCTGCCAGCCATTTAGTCAGACGGATCTGATCAGCCATCAATATCAACCACCGAAGTCATCCAGCAGGATATTTTCAGGCTCGACACCCAGGTCTTCCAGCATCTTGATAACGGAAGCGTTCATCATGGGCGGCCCACACATATAGTACTCACAGTCTTCCGGTGCATCATGGTCGCGGAGATAGTTTTCGTACAGTACGTTATGGATGAAACCTGTGTAACCGGTCCAGTTGTCCTCCGGCTGAGGATCAGACAGCGCCAGGTGCCAGGTGAAGTTTTCGTTCTCTTCCGCCAGCTTGTCGAACTCTTCAACGTAGAAGGCTTCACGTACGGAACGCGCACCATACCAGAAGGAGATCTTGCGCTTGGAGTTCAGACGTTTCAGCTGGTCGAAGATGTGTGAACGCATCGGCGCCATACCGGCACCACCACCGATGAAGACCATTTCGTTGTCGGTATCCTTGGCGAAGAATTCACCGAAGGGTCCGTACACGGTGATCTTGTCACCCGGCTTCAGGCTGAACACGTAGGACGACATCTGACCCGGCGGAATACCCTGGCTGCCCGGAGGCGGCGAAGCGATACGGATATTGAATTTAACAATACCCTTCTCTTCCGGGTAGTTGGCCATGGAGTAAGCGCGGATAACCGGCTCATCAACCTTGGACACGAACTGCCACATATCGAACTTGTCCCAGTCACCGCGGAACTCAGGCTGGATATCGAAATCCTTGTAGTTCACCACGTGCGGCGGCGCTTCCAGCTGCACGTAACCACCGGCGCGGAAGTCCACGTTTTCGCCTTCCGGCAGACGCAGGGTCAGCTCCTTGATGAAGGTTGCCACGTTCGGGTTGGACTCGACGGTGCATTCCCACTTCTTCACGCCGAAGACATCGTCTTCAACATGAATCTTCATGTCCTGCTTGACGGCAACCTGGCAGGACAGACGCCAGCCTTCCTTGCCTTCACGCAGGGTGAAGTGAGACTCCTCGGTCGGCAGCATGGAACCACCGCCCTCGGTTACCTGGCATTTGCACTGCGCACAGGTACCACCACCACCACAGGCGGAGGCCAGGAAGATCCCCTTGTCAGCCAGGGTCTGCAGCAGCTTGCCGCCAGCCGGTACGGTGATCGACTTTTCCGGATCATCGTTGATCTCGATGGTCACATTGCCGGAGCTGACCATCTTGGCTCGGGCTGCGAGGATGACGGCAACCAGTGCAAGCACCACCGCCGTAAACATCACAACACCGAGGATAATGACTTCTGTATTCATCAGTTTATCCTATCCTTTAAGCATTCCATGTCGGTCGCTTACAGCTGTACGCCGGAGAACGACATGAAGCCAAGAGACATCAGACCCACAGTGATGAAGGTGATGCCCAGGCCACGCAGACCGTGCGGCACGTCACTGTACTTGAGCTTCTCACGGATACCCGCCAGGGCTGCAATCGCCAGCGCCCAACCGATACCGGCACCTGCACCGTACACAACACTCTCGCCGAAGCTGTAGTCACGCTCCACCATGAACAGCGCAGCACCCATGATGGCGCAGTTCACGGTAATCAGCGGCAGGAATACACCCAGCGCGTTGTAGAGAGCAGGCACGAACTTGTCGAGGAACATCTCCAGGATCTGAACGATCGCGGCGATTACGCCAATGTAGGAGATGAAGCCCAGGAAGCTCAGGTCAACGTCAGGATAACCGGCCCAGGCCAGCGCCCCTTCACGCAGCAGATAATTGAAGATCAGGTTGTTGACCGGCACGGTGATGACGAGCACCACGATAACGGCAATACCCAGACCAATCGCAGTCTGAACCTTCTTCGAGATCGCCAGGAAAGTACACATTCCCAGGAAGAAGGCCAGTGCCATGTTTTCAACGAAAATCGCCTTAACAGCAAGGCTGATCAGCTGTTCCATGATTTACGCAGCCTCCTTCTTGGTGTTCGGAGCCATTTCATACTCAGGCTTTTCAACCTGCTCCGGCTTCCATGTACGGATGATCCAGATGAACATGCCGATCAGGAAGAATGCACTCGGCGGCAGCAGCAGCAGGCCGTTACCCTGGTACCAGCCACCGTTGTTGATCAGCGGCAGGATCTCGATACCGAACAGGGAACCGGAACCGAACAGCTCGCGGAAAAAGCCAACGAACATCAGCACTGCACCGTAGCCCAGACCGTTACCGATACCGTCCAGGAAGCTGGGGATCGGCGGGTTCTTCATGGCGTAGGCTTCCGCACGACCCATGACGATACAGTTGGTGATGATCAAACCAACGAATACCGACAGCTGCTTGGAAATCTCGTAGGCAAACGCCTTGAGGAACTGGTCAACCACGATTACCAGCGAAGCGATGATCGTCATCTGAACGATGATTCGAATGCTGCCCGGAATGTGGTTACGGATCAGCGACACGAAAAAGTTCGAGAACGCCGTTACAGCCATTACCGCCAGGGTCATAACCAGAGCGGTTGACATATTGGAGGTAACTGCCAGCGCAGAACACACACCCAGGATCTGCAAGGCGATCGGGTTGTTCTTGAAAATCGGCGTCAGCAGTACGTCTTTTGTCTTGGACATGGATTAAGCCTCCCCTGCACGCAGGTTGTTCAGGAACGGCGCGTAGCCGTTCTCGCCCATCCAGAACTGAACCAGGTGGGTTACACCGTTACTGGTCAGCGTAGCACCGGACAGTCCGTCGATCTTGAACTCGGCATTCGGTGTAGACCCATCAACAGCACCCTTGATCAGGCCGATCTGGGGATCAGTGGTATCGCTGCCGTACACCTTTTTGCCAGGCCACAGCGCTTTCCACGCCGGGTTGTCAACTTCACCACCCAGGCCCGGAGTCTCAGCATGGGAGTAGAAACCCAGACCGACAACAGTGTTGAGGTCACCTTCCAGCGCCAGGAAGCCGTACAGCGTTGACCAGAGACCCTTGCCGTGTACCGGCAGAACCACTTTGGCCACACCACCATCAGCATCCAGCACCAGGTATACCGGCTTGATGTTTGCCTGGTACTTGATACCGGCAATATCATCCTTACGTGCCAGCTGCGTACCCTGCTGCGGATCCTTGGCGGCCTTGGCATCGTCGTAACCAGCCGGCACGTCGACGAACTTGCCGCTGTCCAGATCAACATAACGCGTGGTGATCTGTGTAAACAGCTCATCTACGCTCTTGCTCGGATCAGCGATACCCGCTGCAGCAAGAATGTTGCTCTTACGGTCCAGCTCCTTGTTGGCGACCTGCTTGGGCTTGAGGATAACGGCTGCTGAAGACACCACTACTGAGCAGATTACGCACAACAGGATGGTGACCAGCAGAGTTTTGCCCATAGTATCGTTATTAGCCGACATTACGCTTCATCCTCCGCTTAATGTTCGCCTGAACAACAAAGTTGTCGATCAGCGGTGCAAACAGGTTGGCAAACAGAATTGCCAGCATCATGCCTTCCGGAAAAGCCGGGTTGGCCACACGGATCAGCACCACCATCACACCGATCAGGG
Source organism: uncultured Marinobacterium sp. (assembly GCA_963676805.2). Classification (GTDB taxonomy): domain Bacteria; phylum Pseudomonadota; class Gammaproteobacteria; order Pseudomonadales; family Balneatricaceae; genus Marinobacterium. The sequence goes on from CAXXYA010000002.1 coordinate 1,239,092, forward strand.
CACCGAAGAACCATTTACCGGTATTGGTCATGGAGGCTGATACCGGATCGGTTGCCATGAAAATCATGCCGAAGGCGAAACCGCCCAACACCAGGTGCCAGTAGAACGGCAGATTGAACATCGGGTTGGTGTCAGAGCCGATCAGGTTGAACAGGCTGGACATGGCCACCATACCCAGGAACACGCCGGCAACGATACGCCAGGCCGCGATACGGGCAAACAGGATAACCGCACCACCGATCAGGATCGCCAGGGTAGACGTCTCACCGACAGAGCCCTGAATGGTACCGATGAAAGCATCGAACCAGGTGACATTGGCATTCAGGATCGCTTCCACACCACCCATGGCCGCAAGGCCCAGCGGAGTCGCGCCCGAGAAGCCGTCAACCGCCGTCCAGATCGCATCACCTGACATCTGTGCCGGGTAAGCGAAGAACAGGAAGGCACGGCCGGTCAGTGCCGGGTTGAGGAAGTTCTTGCCGGTACCACCGAACACTTCCTTACCGATCACAACGCCGAAACTGATACCCAGAGCGACCTGCCACAGCGGGATGGTCGGCGGCAGAATCAGGGAGAACAGTATAGAGGTGACGAAGAAGCCTTCGTTGACCTCATGGCCACGTTTCATGGCGAACAGGACTTCCCAGAAACCGCCCACAACAAAGGTCGTGATGTAGATCGGCAACCAGTAGACGGCACCATGAATGATGTTATCCCACACGCTGTCCGGGCTGAACCCGGTCAGGGATGCCGCCAGGGCACCACGCCATCCGGCCGCTTCGGTAAGACCCAGGTCAGCCATGGCCGTATTGGCCTGCAGGCCAACGTTGTACATGCCGAAGAAGATGGCAGGGAAGGTACACAGCCATACCAGGATCATGATGCGTTTCAGGTCAACACCATCACGCACGTGTGCAGCACTCTTGGTCACCTGACCCGGAGTGTAGAAAATGGTATCAACCGCTTCGTAAAGCGCATACCAGTTTTCGTATTTGCCGCCTTTATGGAAATGCGGCTCCATTTTATCCAGAACGGTTCTCAAACTCATGACCAGCCTCTCTTACGCCTCATTCTCGATGCGCGTCAGGTTGTCGCGAAGAATCGGACCGTACTCGTACTTGCCCGGGCACGCGAAGGTGCACAGGGCCAGGTCCTCTTCATCCAATTCCAGACAACCGAGCTGCATCGCGGTCACGATATCGCCGGTAACCAGCGCACGCAGCAGCTGTGTCGGCAGGATATCCAGCGGCATCAACGTTTCGAACTGGCCAACGGGAATCATCGCCCGCTCGGAACCGTTCGTCGTTGTGGTGAAATTGAACTTTTTGCTCGGAGAGAATACGGACGCGAACATATTCAATACGGAGAACTTGTTGCTGCCCGGTGCGATCCAGCCCATGAACTCGCGATTGTCGCCTTCCAGCAGCACGCTCAGCTGGTTGGTGTAACGCCCCAGGAATGCGTACGCACCCTGCGCCGTACGGCCATTCCATACCGAACCATTAATCACGCGATTCTTGCCGGCTTTCACGTTACCGGCAGTCAGCTCCTCAATGGAGGCTCCTGCACGGGTGCGCAACAGACGCGGCTTTTCCACCTGAGGTCCCGCCAGCGCAACCACACGCTCGGTCGGGAGGCGCCCTTCAGTGAACAGCTTGCCAATTGCAATCACATCCTGGTAACCGATGGTCCAGACTGTTTTATCCTGTGAAACCGGGTCCAGGAAATGGATATGCGTACCCGCATTGCCGGCGGGGTGCTTACCACCGAACTCTTCGACGCGTACCCCTTCCACGGACGGGATGTTGGCGCCAGCTGCCTTGCACAGGAAAACCTGTTTGCTGCCCATGCGGGTCAACAGTTTCAGGCCATTACTGAAGGCTTCCGCCTGATCATTGATGATCAGCGCCGGGTCGGCTGCCAGGGGGTTGGTGTCGATAGCGGTAACAAAGATGGAGCTGGGCGTAGTACCAACCTGAGGAACACGGCTGAACGGACGGGTGCGGAAAGCGGTCCAAAGACCTGATGCCAACAGGTTTTCTTCAACCTGCTCACGGGACAGCTTGCTCAGTTCGGCAGCCGGATAGCTGGCGAACTCAACAGACTCTCCCTGATCATCCAATTCAATGACCACGGACTGCAGAACACGACGTTCACCACGGTTGATGGCACGTACGGTACCGGCACCGGGGGCCGTGTACTGAACCCCTTCAGTTTTTTTATCGGTAAAGATCACCTGACCGAGTTTCACCCGGTCGCCCTCTTTGACCATCATTGTCGGCTTCATGCCGATGTAATCCTGGCCAAGCAGGGCCACAGTTCGCACCTTGGGACCATTTTCAATGGTCTGTGCCGGCGCACCTGTGATCGGTAGATCCAGACCCTTATTGATCTTGATCATTCGTCTCACCCAACTTTCGAAAATATTCAGGAGGCTTTCTGCTGATTAAACGAAGCTGCACGATGCATGAAACATGCTTCGTGGCCTGTCGACCAGCTGAAAGATTTCCCACCAAAAAATCCCTGCAAGTATAACCGAGTCGGTTGTTGTTTTGCTACAAACCACTGTTTTACTTAGGCGAATGAGGAATAAATTGTAATCAGCCCGATAGACTTTATTGGAATAGATATATTCTTATGGGAAATATCAATCGACAGATACAAAAAAGGCTGCTCAGTGGCAGCCTTTTCATTATTCAACAGGTCGTTAGCGCTTGGCTTTCGGGAAAGCGTCCAGCGTGCATTTCGCCAGATGCTGAGCCAGGCGAATCACCTGACAGCTGTAACCGAATTCGTTGTCGTACCAGACGTACAGTACGCAACGATTACCATCAACGATGGTTGCCAGCGCATCGACAACACCCGCTGCGCGAGAGCCAACGAAGTCGGAAGAAACCGCCTCGGGAGAGTTGCTGTAGTCGATCTGCTTCTGCAGATCAGAGTGTACAGCCGCATCACGCAGGTAGTTGTTCAGCTCTTCCTTGCTGGTTTCCTTGCCCAGATTCAGGTTCAGGATCGCCATGGAAACGTTCGGTGTCGGTACACGGATAGCGTTACCGGTCAGCTTGCCTTCCAGCTCCGGCAGCGCCTTGGCAACCGCTTTGGCAGCACCGGTTTCGGTCAGAACCATGTTCAGTGCAGCCGCACGACCGCGACGATCACCCTTGTGGTAGTTGTCGATCAGGTTCTGGTCATTGGTATAAGAGTGAACAGTTTCAACGTGACCGTTGATTACGCCGAACTGATCGTTGACCGCCTTCAGCACCGGCACGATCGCATTGGTCGTACAGGACGCTGCAGACAGCACGCGGTCATCATCGTTGACATCGTTCTGGTTCACACCCATCACGATGTTCTTCACACCCTTGCCCGGTGCGGTCAGTAGTGCACGCGCAACACCCTTGGACTTCAGGTGCAGGGACAGGCCGGCTTCGTCACGCCAGATACCGGTGTTATCGATCACCAGCGCATTTTTGATGCCGTACTGAGTGTAATCAACCTGGTCCGGACCATCAGCAAAGATCACCTGGATGTAATTGCCATTGGCGATGATTGCATTGTTTTCTTCGTCAACCTGGATGGTGCCCTTGAAGGAACCATGCACGGAGTCACGACGCAGCAGACTGGCGCGTTTTTCCAGATCATTGTCAGCTTTACCCTTGCGGACCACGATGGCACGCAGACGCAGGGAGTGACCGCTACCGGCGCGATCCAGCATCAGGCGTGCCAGCAAACGACCGATACGGCCAAAACCGTACAGGACAACATCTGTGCTTTCGTGAGCTTCGGCCGGCTCGGTGGAAGCATCCGCCAGCTCTTCCTGCAGGAATGCCTGCAGATCGCGGCCATTGCTTTCGTCGCGGAATTTTACCGCCAGCTTGCCAATATCGATGTGCGCATTGGTTACATCCATTTCAGCTACAGCTTCCAGGACCGGGAAGGTATCTACAACAGAGATCTCTTCACCTTCTACCTGGCGCACAAAACGGTGTGCTTTCAGAATATCGATCACAGACCGCTTAACGATCAGACGACCGTATACAGAGATCTCGATGTTACGGTCACGGTACAGACGGCCAACCAGGGGCACCATCGCTTCTGCGATTGCTTCACGGGCTTTCCAGTCTGCGAAAATCAGTTCTTGGCTCACGGGGTAACTCCGAAATTGTCATCGCTCAATTTGGGTGCGCGCATTATCCTCTTTTCAGCGACCCGGAGCAAACCCAAGATCCTAGACTTTGGTCCCGCGCCCTATCCGAGGCTGCGCCAAACCGTCTCAACGGGTAAACTGCTCCTTTTAAGCAGGATCAAGGAGCCAATCTTGTCAGCGGTATTCAGCATCCCGACCCCCAAGGGCCCGGGCGATCAGAAGCGACTTGGACAGGTCATCGGCAGCGCTACCGGCCTGCTGATTGAACAGATCAGCCAACAGCACAGCGGCATGATTCTGCTGATCAGCCAGGATATGGAAAGCGCAGAACGCCTGCTGCAGGAAGTGCGCTTCTTCTGCGGCAACACCCTGCCCGCAGCCCTGCTGCCTGACTGGGAAACACTGCCTTACGACAGTTTCTCGCCCCATCAGGACATCATTTCCGACCGTATTCAGACCCTGCATCAATTGCCGGATCAGCGGCGCGGCATACTGATCGTACCGGCCTCCACCCTGATGCACCGCCTGCCGCCAGTCAGTTTTGTCACAGCCAATGCACTCTTTCTTGAGCCCGGCCAGCGCCTGGACAGCATCGCCCTGCGGCAGCGTTTTACCGATGCCGGCTACCACGCGGTCGATACTGTCTATGAACACGGCGAGTTTGCCATTCGCGGCGCCATCATCGACCTCTTCCCAATGGGTGCCGACCAACCGCTGCGCATCGACCTGTTCGATGACGAAATCGACACTATCCGCACCTTCGACCCCGAGACTCAGCGCTCCATCGACAAGGTTGAGCGCGTCCGCCTGCTGCCGGCCAGGGAATTTCCCTTCGACCAGAGCGCTATCACCCGTTTCAAACAGCGCTGGCGTGAACGCTTCGATGTGGACCACACACGTTGCCCGGTCTACCAGGATGTATCCAGCGGACTGACACCGCCCGGCATCGAATACTATGCCTCTCTGTTTTTCGACCAGACCGCAACCTTGTTCGATTATCTGCCGGACAGCACCCTCGTGTTGCATGACCTGGCCCTTAAAGCTGCCTCGGATCAGTTCTGCACGGATGCCCGCTCACGCCATGACGAGCGCAGCGGGGACCTGCAACGGCCAGTACTGAGCCCGGAGGAGTTGTTCCTTTGTACCGACGAGCTGTTCACCGCTCTGCGCCAATACCCGGTCATACGCCTCAATGCCGACCCCGAAGACATCAAGCCGGGCCGTGACAACCTGCCCTGCCTGTCGCCCCCGGATCTCAGCAGCCAGGACAACCAGGCACCCCTTGCTCAACTGCAGCAGGACCATGCAGCCCATCAGCTGCCTACACTGATCTGCGCCGAGTCTGCTGGCCGCCGTGAAGCCCTGCTTGAGCACGCCCGCAAGGCCGGATTAAGTCTGGCCGAATGCGATAACTGGCAGGACTTTCTTGACCAGCGCCCACCGCTGGCCATCACGACCTATCCGCTTGAGCTGGGCCTCCGCCTCACCGACCAATTGCAACTGGTAACCGAAAGTCAGCTGTTCGGCCGGCAGATTTTCCAGCGCCGACGCCGCGAAAAGGAACAGATCGATGCCGACCAGGCCATCCGCCACCTGTCGGAGCTGAGCATTGGCTCCCCTGTCGTTCATATCGACCATGGTGTTGGCCGCTATCAGGGCCTGCAGACCATCGACATCGACAACCAGGCGGCCGAGTTCCTGGTGCTTGAGTACGCCAACGAGGCCAAACTCTACGTACCCGTCTCGTCTCTTCACCTGATCGGCCGCTATTCCGGCGCCAGCGATGAATCCGCCCCCCTTCACAAGCTCGGTACCGAGCAGTGGAGCAGGGCTCGCCGCAAGGCGGCCGAGAAGGTTCGCGATTCGGCGGCGGAATTGCTCGATATCTATGCCCGTCGCGCGGCCCGCAAGGGCTTCAGCTTCGAGTGCACGGATGATGAATACCTGCGTTTTGCTGCCAGCTTCCCGTTCGAGGAAACCCCGGACCAGTCCAGCGCCATCAATGCCGTGGTTGCCGACATGCGCGCACCCTCTCCGATGGACCGCCTGGTCTGCGGCGACGTCGGCTTTGGCAAGACCGAAGTTGCCATGCGCGCCGCCTTTATCGCCGTTCAAAGCGGCAAGCAGGTGGCCGTACTGGTCCCGACAACGCTGCTGGCACAACAGCATTTCGAAAATTTCCGCGACCGTTTTGCCGACTGGCCCGTCGAGGTCGAGCTGATCTCCCGCTTCAAGAGCGCCAAACAGCAACAAACCACCATCAATGCTCTGGGCGAAGGCAAGGTTGATATTCTCATCGGCACCCACAAACTGCTGCAGGGCGACATTCGCTTCAGCGACCTGGGCCTACTGATCATCGATGAGGAGCATCGCTTTGGCGTACAACAGAAAGAGCGCCTGAAATCGCTGCGTTCCGAGGTCGACATTCTGACCCTGACCGCAACCCCGATCCCGCGCACCTTGAATATGGCCATGTCCGGCATCCGTGACCTGTCCATTATCGCCACCCCGCCTGCCCGACGCCTGTCAGTGAAGACCTTCGTGCGGCAAAGCGAAAAGCCGATGATCAAGGAAGCGATCCTGCGTGAGCTGCTGCGCGGCGGCCAGGTCTATTACCTGCACAACGAAGTCAAGACGATCGAGAAAGTCGCCGCCGAGATCAACGAACTGGTACCCGAGGCCCGCGTTGCCATTGGACACGGCCAGATGCGCGAACGCGAACTGGAGCAGGTGATGAGCGATTTCTACCATAAGCGCTTCAATGTTCTGGTCTGCACCACCATCATTGAAACCGGAATCGACGTCCCCAGCGCCAACACCATCATCATCGACCGTGCCGACAAGTTCGGCCTTGCCCAGCTGCACCAGCTGCGCGGTCGTGTTGGTCGTTCCCATCACCAGGCTTATGCCTACCTGCTGACGCCACCACCGAAGCTAATAACGCCCGATGCGGTCAAGCGCCTGGAAGCGATCGGCCAATCCAGCACTCTGGGTGCCGGTTTCACCCTGGCTACCCACGATCTGGAGATCCGCGGGGCTGGTGAACTACTCGGTGAAGAGCAAAGCGGGCAGATGCAGAGCGTCGGTTTCAGCCTGTACATGGAGATGCTGGACCAGGCGATCAAGTCGATCCAGGAAGGCAAAACCCCGGATCTCGACAAACCGTTGAACCACGGCAGCGAGATCAACCTCCACCTGCCGGCCCTGATTCCGGAAGACTACATTCCGGACGTACACAACCGCTTGATGCTGTACAAGCGCATAGCCAACGCAACCAGTGACGCGGCCCTTGATGAGCTGCAGGTCGAAATGATCGACCGTTTCGGCCTGCTGCCGGAGCCGACCAAACACCTCCTGCGCCTTACGCATATCAAGCTGCGCGCTGAAGCTCTGGGTATCATCAAGCTGGATGCATCCGAGAAGGGTGGACGCATCGAGTTCGAAGCCGAACCGAATGTCGATCCCATGACCCTGATCACCATGATTCAGCGCCAGCCGGACCGCTTCCGTCTGGACGGCGCCAGCATATTGCGTTTTACTCAGCCCATGGAAAAGGTCGCGTCCCGCTTCGAAGCGGTCGAGCGCCTGCTGACCCAATTGTCACCCAAGGAGAATACGTAACCCATGGCCTCTCTACTGCGCCGTTCACTGGCGATGGCTGCTCTCACCCTGCCAACGCTGGTTCAGGCGGCAGAGCTGTACAAAGTGGAAATTGTGGTTTTCAGCCACGAAAACGCCAACGGGGTCGAGCAGGAGTACTGGCCGCAGCTGCCGCCGCTGGACCTGAACGCCAGCCTCTACCCGCAACCCTGGGATGGCTATCCGCTTTCCAATTATGAAGAACTGCCGCAAAACGACCTGCAACTGGCCGGGGATGCCGCCACTCTGTCCCGCAGCGCTGACTACAAGCTGCTGTACCATCGCGGCTGGCTGCAGTCGATCGGAGGCAAGTCCACGGCCCGCAATGTACGCATTAAGGCCGACTTCGAGGATTATCAGCTGGACGGAAACCTGAAGATCTACCGCAACCGGTTTCTACATGCCCAGCCGACGCTGGAGCTGACCGCAACCACGCCCTACCGGTTACCGCAGCCGGAGCAACCGAGCAGCGCCGCGCCGGACTCAGCGGTACAGGTGGTAAATCCGGTCGGTGAACCGGTTGAGGATGGTCAGCACTGGCGGATGGACCAGTCACGTCGCATGCGTTCAAACGAAACCCACTACATCGACCATCCGCGCTTCGGTGTCCTGCTGCGCATCCGCGCGCTGAATTAATATCCCCTCAGCGCAATCACAAGGCACGCAGCTGATTATATCGACTATCGGCGCGTGCCATCAGGTCGGCCGGGGTGCCCTGCTCGATCATCACACCGCGATCCAGTACAACGATGCGATCAAAGTGCTCCGCCATCTGCAGGTGATGACTGATCATCACCAGTGTTCGTGACCGACAACTGACCAACATTGCACTGACCACTTTCGTCTCGGTTACGGCATCCAGCCCCTCGGTCGGCTCATCCAGAACCAGCAACGGAGCCGGCTTGAGAAGTGCGCGCGCCAGCCCCAGGCGCTTGATCTGGCCGCCGGACAATCGAGCTCCCGACTCACCGACCTGATAATCGAGAGGATCGTCTCCCAACTCTTCGGACAAGGCCACCTGTTCCAGCACTGCCTTCATCTGCTCATCCGTTGCCTCAGGCTCCGCCAGGCGAAGATTGTCCGCCACAGAACCGGCAAAAAGCTGTACCGGCTGTGACAGAACGCTCATTTGCGCACGCAATGTTGGCTCGTCATACGCCTCAACCGGCTGTCCCGAAAGGCTCAGACTGCCGGCTTCCGGCTCGTAGAAGCGGGCCAGCAAATTGATCAAGCTGCTCTTGCCACTGCCGGTATGACCCAGGATCAGCACATGCTCGCCAGGCGCAACCGACAGCGAGAAATGGTCCAGTGCCAAATTCGCCTCCGCGCTGTATCGGAAGCAGATGTCATTCATTACCACCTGACCGGGAATGTCCGGCTTTGCACCCTGTTCAGGGAAGACTATCTGCGATGTCTGCTCCGTGATCTCAACCAGACGACCGGCAGCGGCCGATGTCTTGCTCCAGTACTGGAAAGCCAGCGGCAAGGGCGCTACAGCCTCGAACACGGCCAGCACACAAAACACCAGCATTGCCAACTGTGCCGGAGCAATGACATCTTCATACACCAGCTCGATCCCCAGAACCAGCGCCGCAATGGCCGCCATACCACCAATCAGGGTTGACATCGCCGACGTCAAACCACTGATTACGGCCATGCGCAGCTGGGTCTTCTGCAACTCGGTTTCCGCCTGTCGTACCTGTTCAATCGCTGGCTCAACACCCCCATATATATGCAGGTCGGATTGCCCTTGAACAAGTGCCAGAAGCCGTGTTCTCAGGCGCCCCAGTACCAGCAACTGGGTTTGGCCCGCTCGCCTACCGGCAACCTGCGCTCCCCATGGCAACAAGACACCCGCCAGCATTAGTGCAACCGCGGTCACCAACGCAATCTCGGGACTGAAACCCGCAATAAACAGCACCACAAGCAGACCAACAACAAAGGCTACAAGGGTTGGGACCAGTACACGGAGGTACAGGTTATCCAATGCATCAATGTCGGCCACCAGCCGATTGAGCAGATCGGCTGAACGATAGGATTGCAGACGCGCCGGACCCAGCGTTTCCAGGCGGCGGTAGAACCAGCTGCGAAGATGGGCGAGAACGCGGAAAGTCGCTTCATGGGTCGTAATGCGTTCGAAGTAACGCCCGGCTGTACGGAAGATCGCAAACCCCCTGACACCGGCCCCTGGCGTAAAGTAGTTGAATTGCTGCGCACCCAGTGCGGTCACGCCGGCCAGGGCGGAAGCAGATATGAACCAGCCGGACAGAGTCAACAGACCTATTGACGACAGCAGCGTCACCAGACTCATCAGCATCCCCAAAGCCACCCAGCCTCGGTGTACCCCTAACATGCGAACGAATGGCCAGAGCGCCTTCATGCTTTCACCTCGTCAACCTGTTGCAACCTGCCATGCTGCAACTGCCAAACTTCATCTGCCTGTAACATGGATTGCTTGCGATGCGTCAGCATCAGCACCATCCGCCCCTCGCAGAGCCTGCGCAGTGAGGACAGCACCAGCATTTCGCTTTCCCGATCCAGGTTGGCTGTCGGTTCATCCAGCAACAGCACAGGCGCATCTTTCAAAAAGGCGCGCGCCAGCGCCAGACGCTGGATCTGCCCTCCGGACAGGCCGACACCTCGTTCGCCCACACGCGAATCCAGGCCCTCCGGCAAACGCCGTACAAACTCAAGCGCGTTTGCCTGTTCCAGGGCCACATATAAACGGTGCTCATCCGCATCCGGGTCCGCCAGCAGCAGGTTGTCGCGAAGCGTACCAGGGAAGAGCGATGTATGCTGACTCACCCAGGCAACCTGCTTCAACCAGGGCTGCAACCCAACGTCATCCAGCGACCTGTCATTAATCAGCACCTGCCCCTGATCCAGGCGACGGAAGCCCAGCAAAACCTGCAGCAGGCTGGACTTGCCCGCCCCACTCGGGCCAATCAACGCGACGATTCGGCCAGGCTGCAATTTGATCGCTGCATTGGAAAAGACGGGCTTTGCCTGTCCCGGATATTGCAGCTGGGCATCGACGATCTCGACCTTTCGTATATTGCCATCGATCCCCTTGCCTTCGCTTTCAATGGCAACAGGTCCTTCTTCAAGCAGTACCCGCAGTCGCTCGGCAGCGGCTTCCGCTTCTTGCTTGGCATGATAGTGTGTACCCAACTCACGCAGTGGCAGATAGAACTCCGGTGCCAGCAACAGAATGAACAACCCCTGGTAAAGGTTGACCGGTGCATCCCAGTACCCGAAATCCAGATGCCCCAGAAAACTGAAACCAAGGTAAACGGCTACCACCGCAATGGAAACGGAGCCAAAGAATTCAAGTACCGCGGAAGACAGGAAAGCAAGACGCAGTACCTGCATGGTACGCTGGCGAAACTCCTCGGCTCCCTGCTCGATGACACCCGCCTGATCACGACTGCGATCAAACAGCTTGAGCGTTACAATGCCCTGCACCACGTCCAGAAAATGCGCACTCAGACGAGACAGAGCCGCAAAATTGCGTCGATTGGCCTCTGCTGCACGAACACCGACCATCGTCATGAACAGGGGAATCAATGGTGCCGTCAATAGAAAAATCAGGCCGGCCGCCCAGTTGACCGGGAACACGAATGCCAGAATAACCAGCGGCAACATCGCAGCCAGAGCCATCTGGGGAAGATAGCGGGCAAAAAAGCCATCCAGTGCCTCAACCTGCTCCAACAGTTCACTGCCCAGCTCACCACTGCGATGATCACCGGAATAGCCAGGCCCCAGACGGGTGAGCTGCTGCAGCAGTTCTGAGCGCAAGCGTCGACGCACACGAATGGAGCTCTGCTGGCCAGCCCACTCGCGCAGTACCCCCAACAGGGCACGCAGCAAAAGCGCTGCCAGCAGCCATCCAATCAATGGCCACACCACGCGACTGGTATCAGGGTCAAACAGCGTATCATTGATCAGCACCGCCAGCAGGTGTGCTTGAGCAATCAGCATCAGCCCTATGCCCAAGCCCGCCAGGATACTGGTCCAGGTCCAGATTTTTTCCGAGCCCGCCAGCTGCTTAAGCCAACGTACCTGAGTACTACTTTTTGCGGATGACATCGGTTGCCTCTTGAGCCAGTCCAGGCACCCCGTCCGGTTCCGGCAAATCCGGTCCGGCAAGATGCACAGTCTGTGTCGGGAATGCAAACTCGGCACCGTGACTGAAGATGATATCGGCGATCTTCAGCATCACGTCCTCCTTGATCTCATGAAACTTCACCCAGTGAGTGGTTTTGGTGAAGGTGTAGACCATGAAATCCAGCGAGGAAGGGCCGAAACGGTTCAGATGCACGATCAGCGTCTGACGGGTGTCGATTTCAGGATGCGTCTGCAGCATTGCACGCACATCATCAACAATCTGCTTGACCTTGGCCGCATCGTCATAGCGCACGCCGATATGCTCATAGATACGGCGATTGCTCATCCGTGACGGGTTTTCCACCGAGATGTTGGCGAAGGTCGCATTAGGGACATACAAGGGACGCTTGTCGAAGGTACGGATACGGGTCAACCGCCAGCCGATATACTCTACGGTCCCTTCAATATCCTTGTCTGGGGAACGGATCCAGTCCCCCACTCTGAAAGGGCGGTCCATGTATACCATCAGGCCACCGAAGAAGTTGGCCAGCAGGTCCTTGGCCGCAAAGCCAACGGCAATACCACCTATACCACCAAAGGCCAGAATGCCGGAAATACTGACACCTGCCGATTGCAGCAGTGTCAGACCGGCCAGGATCACCACGACCAGGCGCAGTAACTTGGCCACAGCATCGGCCGTTGTCCGATCCACCTGCCGACGTCCCTTGACCGGAGCGGTAAAGTAGTTTTCGGCGGTGGTGATAAAGCGCAGCAAGCCCCAGGCGACGATCAGTATTGCACCGAAGCGGCGCACTTCAGTACCGACCCCCGTACTGACCGGCAGCCCATTGCGACTGAAAATTTCCAGCAACAATGACAGGCCAACGAGCCAGATCAACAGCCTCAGTGGCGTGCGGATCGACTGCAGAAACAGCTCATCCCATACCGGCGCCTTCTGGCTCAGATGCTTGATCAGACGAGCGGTAACCCAGTTGAAGCTGACCGTCAAAAACCACACAATAACAACCACCAGGGTGGCGGCCACCTGCCAGGCATACTCGCTCAACATCGGCCAGCGGTTGAACAGAGGTGTCAGTATCGGTTCAAGCAGCTGCTCCAGCATCAAGCCTCCTCGATCAGCTCCGCGGCCAGGTTCCTGCTTCGTTTCAGGCGAGCATCATCCGGCACCCGTGCCGGCCGTGCACGCATCCGAGCCAGGCGATGAGACGCCACTACCGGGCTCTGTTGCAGATGTGTCAGGACCTCGTTCGCCCCTGCTGGATGGTTGCATACCAGTACCATGTCACAACCGGCTGCCAAGGCACGGTCACAGCGTTCGGCATAGCTGCCAGCAAGACTTGCACCTTCCATGCTCAAATCATCGCTGAAAATGACACCATCGAAATGCAGGCGCTGGCGCAGAATCTGCTGCAGCCAGAAGTTTGAAAAGCCGGCGGGAGCTGAGCAGACCTGACGATACACCACATGAGCAGGCATTAGGCCATCCAGCCCTCGGCGAATCAATGCGTCAAAGGGTCGCAGATCCTGCTGTTCGATATCGTCAAAACTGCGCTCATCCACCGGCAGCTCCAGGTGTGAATCGGCCTCGACCCAACCGTGACCGGGGAAATGCTTGCCGGTCGCCGCCATGCCTGCTTCGTGCATGCCCGCCATCAAACCTCCGGCAAGTTCGGTTACCGCCTCAGGCGCCTGTCCGAAGGCACGATCACCGATAACACTGCTGCGTTCCCAATCCAGGTCCAGGACCGGCGCAAAGCTGATATCGATATCATAGGCGCGCAGTTCGGTGGCCATCAGCCAGCCGATCTCATGCGCCTGGGCGATGGCACTCTGCGGGTTTTCCAGCCAGCGCTTGCCCAGGGCCGACATTGGCGGCAGCCGAGTAAAGCCCGTGCGAAAACGCTGAACTCGACCACCTTCCTGGTCAACGGCGACCAGCAGATCCGGTCTCAGCTGACGAATCGACTGCATCAACGCATGCAGCTGCTCAGGGTTCTCGTAGTTGCGGCTGAACAGAATCAATCCCCCTACTTCGGGAGACTGCAGAATAGTGGTTTCTTCGGGAGTGAGCGCAAGCCCCTCCAGGTCCAGCATCAAAACGCCTGTGGTCATAGTCGATCACTCTTCAATCAGAACGGAGGTTCCGGGCTGCACTTGATCAAACAGTTCAATAAGGTCGCTATTGCGCATCCGGATGCAGCCATGAGAACGCGGAATCCCCATGGGCTCAGTATCGGGGGTTCCATGAATGTAGATGTAGCGGCGTTGCGTATCCACATTGCCGCCACGGTTGATTCCCTTCTGCAGCCCGCAAAGCCACAGAATCCGGGTCAGAATCCAGTCGCGCTCGGGGCAGGCCCTGGCCAGTTCGACACTATAGAGCTCCCCGGTTGGCCGCCGTGCAACAAAGACCGTACCACTGGGCTGCCCCCCCCCAATACAGGCTCGGACGTAATGACGCCCGCGAGGGGTACAGCCGGAGCCATTGGCCTCACCGGGGCCGGCCAGAGCCGTTGAAACCGGGTAGCTGCACCGAACAGTATCGCCATCCATCAGCGCCAGCGACTGCTGAGCCAGGGATATGCGCATCCAGAGCGGCATTACTGACCCTGCCCCGGCGCCTTCATCCCGGCACAAATAACCGGAAGCATTTGCTGCAAAATCGCTTCGACCTCTATCTCTTCACGAGAGTCAGGCTGATCCAGGGCGACCAGAGCATGCATGTTGGACAAGGTAAAAATCACCGAGCCCAGCAGGAAGTGGAGACGCCAGAAGAATTCTCGCTCACTCAGCTCGGAAGTGTTCACACGCAGATAGTGCAGGAATACGGCAATGCGTTTACCGTACTGTTCGCGCATGAATTCCTGCAGATCCTGCTGTGCGGGACGATATGCCTGATCCAGCAGACGCATCAGAACGGCGAGCGCATAGTCATTGCGATGATGGACCCGCACCAGCGCCACGGCCAGGATATGCAGCAGCTCTGACAAGCGGGGAGCCGAGGAACCCGCACCGTGGCGGCCAAGTCCTTCATCAATAGCATCGCACAAGGGGGTCAGCGACTGCTCGGCCACGGAGTGAATCAGCCCCTTTTTGGAGCCAAAGTGGTAGTTGACCGCGGCCAGATTGACATCGGCCAGCGTCGTAATCTGACGCATCGTGGTTTCCTTGAAACCCTGCTCGGCAAAGAGTTTTTCCGCTGCCTGAACGATGCGCCCCGAGGTATCGGACATCGGGTACATGAAGCTGTTTTCTGCGGACATATTGTTCGTTTTTCCCCACTTTAGCCTAGGCATGTCAGCCATTTTCACCCCCGAACTAGCGAGACAGCATGCGGCTGTTCATGACACGTTGCCACCAGCGCAGCAGAAGATTGTCGGACGTGTTAACCGCCAGTTGACCCAGGCGCTCCTGCAGCCCCAGCTTGACTTCATAGTGGAGCTCAAAGACATCGTGTTCCTGACACAGCTCGAACAGATAGTCATCACTGGTGGAGAGGGCGTCGACCAGCTGCTCATTAAGCGCACGGCGACCAAACCACACCTCACCCGTCGCCACTTTCTCGACGTTCAATTGCGGCCGATATTCAGCCACAAAGGTTTTGAACAGATCATGGGTGTCTTCCAACTCTTCGATGAACTTTTCACGCCCCTTGTCGGTATTTTCCCCGAAAACGGTCAAAGTTCGCTTGTATTCACCAGCCGTCAGCACTTCGTAATCCACATCGTGCTTCTGTAACAGGCGGTGAAAGTTCGGCAACTGGGCCACTACCCCAATGGAGCCCACCAGCGCAAAAGGGGCTGCTACCAGATGATCCGCGATACACGCCATCATGTATCCGCCACTGGCCGCCACGCGGTCGACGCACACCGTCAGGCGGATACCCTTGTTTTTGATTCGCTCCAGCTGGGAACTGGCCAGCCCGTAGGCATGCACCAGCCCACCGGGGCTTTCCAGGCGCACAACCACTTCATCATCCTTGTCGGCCATGGTCAGTACGGCCGTAATTTCTTCACGCAGCGCCTCTACACCCGAGGCATGGATGTCACCATCGAAGTTGAGCACAAACACCCGCTTGCGAGGCTTCTCCGGCTCTTTACCCTGTTTGAGGGTTTTCTTCAGGGTCTTGGCTTCCGCCTTCTCCTGCTTGCGACGAGCCTTTTCATGCTGTTTCGCAAGCACTTCATCGACAACGGCCGCCTCGATATCGGTTTTCATGTCCTCGAGGTGATCATTGAGGCTCTTGACCTCTATATGGCCCTCTCGGTGCTCCCGGCGACGCTCAATCAATGCACCCACGCCCCCCACCAGCAACAGCACACCGGCGATCAGGGTAATTACTTTGGCCAGAAAAAGGCCATATTCTGCAATAAAGGCTGTCAATCTCTATCTCCGCTCAGGCACAGGGTATTCGCTTCAGAGTCCGGGCTACTGTACCATAAACCCGATACAGATCATGCCCATAAGCACTTCAGGATAAGACCCAACATGACTTCGCCTCTGACGCTCGAACGTATCGTCGACAAGCTGCCGGAAAAGTTCAATCCCGATCAGGCCAATGGCCTGAATGCCGTGTTCCAGTTCCGACTTTCGGATGCCGAGTCATTTTTCATCAACATCGCGGAGAACAGCTGCCAGAGTCAATTCGGCGTACATGAGGACCCCCACCTGGTGTTGCACCTGGATGAGGATACCCTGATCCGGGTAATCAATGGTGAGCAGGACGGCATGAGTGCCTATCTGAAAGGACAGCTACGCGCCGAGGGCAACGTGATGCTGGCGACGCGCCTCGGCAAGCTGTTCAGTCGCTGAGTCTGGCCTGGGTAGCAAAAAAACGGTCGATCAGTTGTCGAGAGATGCTGAACGGAGGCGGCAAGTCCGGCAACTGGTCGCACCCGAACCAGTCCGCCTCCAGAATTTCTTCGCCATCGGGCACCACCTCACCGCCGGCATAATCCGCAAAAAAGCCCAGCATCAGCTGATGTGGAAACGGCCAGGATTGGCTGGCGAAAAACTGCAAATTTTCCACTTCGATACCCACCTCTTCCCGAATTTCGCGTTTCACGGCGGCCTCCGCCGTTTCACCGGCCTCGATAAAGCCCGCCAGGGTACTGAAACGCCCTGGAGGGAAACGACCGGACCGGGCCAGCAGGCACTGATCGCCACGCCTCACCAGGACGATGATGCAGGGGGAAATGCGAGGGTACTGCACAAGCTCACACCTCGGGCAGGCTCTGGCCAGGTCTTGATGATGTGCTACCAGTGCCGTTCCACAGCGCCCACAGAAGCGATGCTGATCAAACCAGGTTGCCAATTGGGCTGCCCGTGCCAGAAGGGCGTATTCCATCTCATCCGCCGCCTGCGACAAGGCACTGCGCAGACTTTTTTCCGCGATCATGCCTTCCGGGCAGCAACGCAATATCCTCAGGCCAACCCCGTCACCTACCTGCAGACTGCACTCGATGGACGCCTCGTCCAGCTGCAGCTCGTCCAGGGCGAACTCCAGTTGCTCTTCCCGCCACAGCAACTGCCCTCTGTAACTGAGGTAGTAACGCTCGGCTCGTATCGGTTCCTGCATGCTCTTATCCTTCTGAATTCGCTTGCCGCCAGACAGCGCCATCACTTTTCTTGTCGAGCAGATCCAGAAAGGCGTCATGCTGAGCCAGCTCCTCGATTGAAGCCCGCTGCACCCTCAGTGACAGCCCCTCGGTACTGACCCGCCGGATCGGCTCGTCGCCACCATCATCCTGGCCGGAGCGGCCCAGCTGCAGACTCGTCTGGCCACCGGTCAGCGCAAGATAAACATCCGCCAGGATCTCGGAGTCGAGCAAGGCTCCGTGCAGTTCACGATGCGAGTTATCGATACCGTAACGACGACAGAGCGCATCCAGGCTGTTACGCTGCCCCGGGTGTTTTTTCCGTGCCAATGCAAGAGTATCGGTGACGGTGCAGATCTGCTCCATCCGCTCGCTGAAACCGTTCCGCGCCAGCTCGGTGTCGAGGAAACCGATATCGAAGGCCGCGTTATGAATGATCAGCTCGGCGCCGCGTACAAATTCAAGAAATTCGCCGCCCAGCTCGGCAAATTTTGGCTTATCGGCCAGGAACTCGTTGGTGATGCCGTGAACCTCGATCGCCTCGGCTTCCACTTCCCGGTCCGGCTGCAGGTATTTATGCCAGGTGTTGCCGGTCAATTTCCGACGTACCATTTCGACACAACCGATCTCGATGATATTGTGCCCGGCTTCGGGATCAATACCGGTTGTTTCGGTATCGAGAATAATCTGACGTGCACTCACGACTTGCCGTACTCCTCTACACCTCGATTGGCCAATTGGTCGGCCCGCTCGTTTTCCGGATGACCACTGTGCCCCTTGACCCAGCGCCAGTCGATCTGGTGGCGCGCGACCTGTTCATCCAGCGCCTGCCACAGATCCTGATTTTTCACGGGCTGTCTGGAAGCGGTTTTCCAGCCGTTCCGTTTCCACCCGGCCATCCAGCTCATGATGCCCTGACGCAGATACTGGGAATCGGTGGTCAATATCACCTGGCAGGGACGTTTAAGACTGGCCAGTGCCGCGATCGCCGCCTGCAACTCCATACGGTTGTTGGTCGTCTCGGGCGCGCCCCCATACAACTCTTTTTCCTGCTCCCCATAGCGCAACAGTGCACCCCAGCCTCCCGGGCCCGGATTACCCTTACAGGCACCATCGGTAAATATTTCTACTGCTTTCAAATTCTTCATCCTCTGGCGGTCGGTTTTGGCTCGGCCACCGGCATACCCAGTAAACGTTTCTTTTTCCACTCAGGCCTCAAGGGCGTCATCCCCGCTACATCCTTACGCGCCAGGACCATCAACACAGCGCCGCTATTAAGCGGCAGACGCTGACTACAATATTCAAACAGTTTCAGCCGTCCCCTCAGGCGCTCACTTTCAATGGGCAGATGATAACAGGCACTTTGAGTTTTCAGCTCGGTCATCTCCAGCAACCCGAGCCAGTCATGCAGGCGCCCTTGACTGATGAAGTGACCGCCCCAGAGCGGTGGGGTATGACGCTTGAAATAGCGCCAAAGACCCCAATAGCTGGCGGGATTGAAGCTGAAACTCACCAGATGTCCGCCGGGGCGCAGGATGCGTGCCGCTTCACGCAAAACCTGATGCGGATTGTCGGCATAATCGAGCGCATGATGCAAAATCACCACATCGATCTCACTGGACACCACCGGCAGTTCCGTGGGCTGGGCGATCAGGGTACGGGCATCCGCACCCAGCTGCATCTGGGGAATCAGCATGACCTTGCGGGAAACGGGACTGGCGGAAAACAGCCGCTGACGATAATCCCAACCCACTTGCAACAGGTGATAGCCGAACAGTGTCGGCAGTACTTCTTCCGCAAACGCCTGCTCCTGCTGCAGCAACTCCTGCCCCAGGGGACTGTCGAACCAGTGACTGAGCGAGGGTATCAACTGCGGGTATGGCAGCTGCTCGGTAAATTTCATGCAAAGCCCCCGTACCGGCCTGAATATAAACCCGTTTCAGTATACAGTAGGCCAAGTGGGCCCTGAACCAGGAATTGCCCTGCCCAATGCTGCAACCAACAGGAAACCATCATGTTCACAGTCACTCCCATTCCTGCCTTCAACGATAACTATATCTGGGCTCTGACATCCACGGCCGATCCCGAGTTCGCTGTCGTAGTTGACCCCGGTGACGCAGCGCCGGTTCAGCAATGGCTGGCTCAGACACAGAAGAAACTGAAGGCGATCCTGATCACACACCACCATAATGACCATACCGGCGGGGTCAAGGCACTGCGTGCGCAATTCGACATCCCCGCTTATGGACCGGCCAACTCACCCTTCGAGGGAGTGACCCATCCGCTGCGCAACGGCGACAGCATCGAACTGCTGGGCCATACCCTGAAGATCCATGAAGTACCCGCCCATACCCGCGACCATATCAGCTACCTGCAGCCCGATACGACGCCTCAGCTGTTCTGTGGTGACACCCTTTTCCTCGCAGGCTGCGGTCGCCTGTTCGAAGGGACGGCCCGGCAGATGCTGACGGCCATGCAATACTTCTCAACCCTGAGTGATAACACCGAGGTCTACTGCACGCACGAATATTCGCTCGCCAACCTCGCGTTTGCCGCCAGTGTCGAACCGGACAATATTGATATTCAGCAGACACGACAGCACTGTCATCAGCTGCGCCAGGCCAACAACCCGACCCTGCCCTCTACCATTGGACAGGAGAAACGGATCAATCCGTTCATGCGCACCGGCGAAGCCAGCGTGGTGCGAACAGCGGAACATTTTTGTGGCAGCCCACTGCATACTGAAGTCGAAGTTCTCGCCGCCCTGCGCGAATGGAAAAACCAGTTCTGATTGACCCTCCTGCTCAGGGTCCATAGAATCATGTTTTCTAAGGTTATTTCAGGACTGACATTCGATGCGACTTGTGCCTGCCGCCGTGATGGCCGCAACATTAGGAATCTTGCTCTCTGGCTGCCAAACCCGCTCCGTACAACCGCAACCCGCGGAACAGGTTACGCCTCCTTCCCAAGCAGCAGGCAGCATCGAACCCCACATCTCGGCCGCCCAGCCCTCCCCGGCAGCAGCCGACCTGTGGACCCTGACCCGGCAGCACATGCAGCTTCCCCTGGATCTCGAACAACCGCGCATCCAGACCCAGCTTAACTGGTATAACCGCCACCCCTCCTATCTGAAGCGGGTGTCCGAGCGAGCGCAGCCCTACTATCATTTCATTCTCAATGAAGTGCTCAAGCGCGACATGCCGGCCGAGATCGCCCTGCTGCCGGTGGTCGAGAGTGCCTATGACCCCTTTGCCTACTCCCACGGTCGCGCCGCCGGCCCCTGGCAGTTCATTCCAGGAACCGCGCGCCATTTCGGCCTCAAGTCCAGCTGGTGGTATGACGGCCGACGCGACATCCTCGCTTCTACGGATGCCGCATTGACATACCTGCAACAGCTGCACAAACGCTTCGATGGCGACTGGCTGCTGGCACTCGCCGCTTATAATGCCGGCGGCGGCAACGTCAACCGAGCGATCCGCCGCAATCGCGAACAGGGCAAACCGACCGACTTCTGGTCACTCGATCTGCCGCGTGAAACCGAAGCCTATGTACCCAAACTGCTGGCAATTGCCAAGCTGGTACGCGATGCCGATGAATTGGGCCTGGCGCTGACGCCGATCGATAACGAGCCGCATTTCGAAATCGTCGAAACCGGTGGCCAGATCGACCTGGCCCAGGTCGCCGAAATGGCCGAAATGGAACTCAAGGCCCTCTATCGTCTGAACCCCGGATTCAATCGCTGGGCAACAGATCCTGAAGGCCCCCATCAGTTACTGATTCCCGTTGACAAGGCGGAACGACTTCAGGCCCAGCTGGCCGAACTTCCGCCCGAGCAGCGCGTCAGCTGGCACCGTTACAAGGTTCAGCCCGGCGACACCCTTAGCACCATCGCCAGACGTTTCAACAGCTCGGTTGCCGTCATTCGCCAGGGCAACAATCTCAAGAGCAACATCATCCGTATCGGCCAGGGCCTGGTCGTACCCAAACCCGCCCGCGAGGCCAGCCATTACGCCCTCAGCGAGACCCAGCGCAAGCATGCCCGCAGGCAGCAACTGGAGCAACGCCACAGCCGCAAGCTGTATCACCAGGTCAGCTCGGGCGAAAGCTTCTGGAGCATCGCTCGCCAATACGGTGTAGGCGTACGAGAACTGGCGCGCTGGAACCAGATGGCCCCCGGCGACACTCTGCGCGCCGGCCAGCGACTACTGGTGTTGAACGTCAACGCCAAACAGGCCGCTACCAGCCTGCCCAGCGTGCCAGCCATGCAGACCCGCGACATGACACGTAAAGTGGGGTACCGTATCCGCGAGGGGGATTCATTGTCACTCATCGCCAGTCGCTTCGGCGTCAGCGTCAGTGACATCGCCCAGTGGAACAAGCTCAGTGCCGATGCGCTTTTACGCCCCGGTCAGCCCCTGACGCTGTATGTCAACATTGCTGATGCAGGCTAAACCATGGACGCCTTGAGTATTTTCATTATCGTCGTATCGGTCGTCCTTGCAGTGGTCTTCAAATGGGTCCTGTTCCGCAAGATCCAGCACTGGATGGATCAGGACCTGATCAAGCAGCTGGCCAGCGGCAACCCTGAAAGCCTCTCCCGACTGCATCAGTACCATCAACAATTGATCACCGACCGCGTGAAACGCTCAGAGCGGCACGAGCGCCTGCATCAGTTTGCTCGCAATAGCGAACCCGAAGGGAATTGAACTGTCACAGGCTATTGAATTCAATATAAAAATCGCATGACCTTAAGGGGAATACCGTGACCGGACCTGTCAAACTCCACCGCTACCTCCTTGCGGTTATTGCACTGCTTGCTCTTAGCCTGTCTTCCGGCCCTGTCCGGGCCAGCGAAGCCCAACACGGGATCGCCATGCACGGGCATCTCAAATACCCCGCCGACTTTCAGCATTTTGACTACGTAAACCCTGACGCCCCCAAAGGCGGACGCCTGCGGGAAGCGGCCATCGGCACCTTTGACAGTCTGAATCCCTTCATCATCAAGGGCACAGTGGCTGATGGCGTGGGACTGATCTACGACACCCTGCTGAGCCGCGCACAGGATGAACCCTTCTCGCTTTACGGACTGCTGGCCGAGCAACTGCGTGTCGCCGACGACCGCAGCTGGATCGAGTTCGATCTGCGTCCACAGGCTCGCTTCAGCGACGGCCAGCCGGTGACTGCCCAGGATGTGGTCTTTACATTCAATACGCTGCTTGAACAAGGCAGCCCCTTCTTCAAGAGTTACTACGCCGGCATCAGCAATATCAGCGCACTGACTGAACACCGTGTTCGATTCGAATTCAGCGACACCCTGAACCGCGAACTGCCCCTGATCCTGGGTGAAGTCCCCATACTTCCCGCTCACTACTGGAAAGAGCGTGATTTTGCCAGCCCCTCTCTGGATATTCCTGTTGGTTCAGGCCCCTACAGAATCAGCCGCATCGATCCCGGCCGCACCATCATCTATGAACGGAGAACAGACTATTGGGGTGCAGACCTGCCGGTTAACCAGGGCCGCTTCAATTTTGACCAGCGACAGTACGACTATTACCGCGACAGCACCGTGGCACTCGAAGCCTTCAAGGCCGGTGAATACGACTTCCGCAGCGAACATGCCTCCAAGGCCTGGGCCACCGGCTATACAGGCGCGCCTTTCGAGGACGGTCGCATCCGCAAGGAGGAAATTGCCCATGACAACCCACGCGGCATGCAGGGGTTTGTCATGAATACCCGTCGCCCTCTGTTCAGTGATCGACGCGTACGCGAAGCACTGGCTCACGCATTTGACTTCGAATGGACCAACCGCAATCTGTTTTATGGTGCCTATGAACGCAGTGACAGCTACTTTTCCAACTCAGAAATGGCCGCCACCGCACTGCCAACCCCGGCGGAACTGAAGATTCTCGAACCGGTGCGCGATCAGGTGCCGGCGGAGGTGTTTACCCGTGTGTACACGGCGCCTCGAACGGATGGCAGCGGCCGCAACCGTACCCAGCTGCGTAAGGCGCTGCGCCTGCTGCAGCAAGCCGGCTGGACACTGCAGGATGGCAAGCTGGTAAACGCCGAAGGCAAGCCTTTCCATTTCGAAGTACTGCTGATCCAGAAAGAGTTCGAGCGGGTTGTTTCACCATTCATTCGCAACCTTGAGCGTCTGGGCATCAGTGCGGACATTCGCATCGTCGATGTTTCCCAGTACATCAACCGCCTGCGCCAGTTTGATTTCGATATGGTGGTCTACGGTTTCGGCCAGTCCAGCTCTCCCGGTAACGAACAGCGTGACTACTGGAGTTCCGAAGCGGCCAACACCCCGGGTACCCGTAATCTGATCGGCATTCAGGATCCGGCGATCGATTACCTGGTGGAACAGCTGATCGCCGCGCCGGATCGCGAACAGCTGGTCTTGCGCGCCCGTGCCCTCGACCGCGTCCTTCAGTGGAATCATTTCGTGATTCCGCATTACCATATCAGCGCCTGGCGGATCGCCTATTGGGACAAGTTCGCACACCCCAGGATCAGTCCCGACTATGACCTGGGCCTGGATACCTGGTGGATGAAACCCTGATGGCTGCCTATATCGTTCGCCGCCTGCTGCTGATCATCCCAACCCTGTTCGGCATCCTGCTGCTCAACTTCGTGCTGGTTCAATTTGCTCCCGGTGGACCGGTTGAACAGACGCTGGCCCAGCTGCAGGGACTTGGCGTTACCGCCGGCAATCGTATCGGCAGCGGCCCCCAGTCCGACATCGCGGCCGGCAGCCAGAACGAGTCCGGTTACCGAGGGGCCCAGGGGCTGGACCCGGACCTGGTAGCCGAAATCGAGCGCCTGTACGGGTTCGACAAGCCGGCCCATGAACGCTTCTATCAGATGCTGATCAACTACCTGCGGTTCGATTTCGGCAAAAGTTTCTACAGCGACAAGACCGTTACCGAGCTGATCGTCGATAAACTGCCGGTCTCCATTTCGCTTGGACTCTGGACCACCCTGCTGACCTATCTGATTTCGGTCCCGCTCGGCATCCGCAAGGCGGTCCGGGATGGCTCCCCCTTTGATGTCTGGACCAGCAGCGCGATTATTCTGGGCTACGCCATTCCCAACTTCCTGTTTGCCATTCTGCTGATCGTGCTCTTTGCCGGTGGTACCTGGCTGGAATGGTTCCCTCTGCGCGGCCTGACGTCACAGAATTTTCATGAACTCGCCTGGTGGCAGCAGATCGGTGACTATTTCTGGCATATCACCCTGCCGGTGCTGGCCTCGGTGATTTCCAGCTTTGCCACCCTGACCATGCTGACCAAAAACTCCTTCATGGACGAGATCAACAAACAGTACGTCCTGACCGCCCGGGCCAAGGGACTCAGCGAGAATGCGGTGCTCTATCGGCACGTGTTCCGCAACGCCATGCTGCTGATCATCGCCGGCATGCCCGCGGCACTGATCGGCATCTTTTTCACCGGCTCCATGCTGATCGAAGTGATCTTCTCGCTGGATGGCCTTGGCCTGCTGGGCTATGAAGCGGTCATCAATCGCGACTACCCCGTGATCTTCGGCACCCTGTATATTTTCACGCTGGCCGGACTGTTGATGAAGCTGATCAGCGATATCACTTATACGCTGGTCGACCCGCGTATCGACTTTGCCAGCCGGGAGGTCTGAACCATGACCTTGTCTCCCATCCAGCGCCGTCGCCTGCAGACATTCAAGCGAAACCGTCGAGGCTACTGGTCGTTATGGATCTTTCTGCTGCTGTTCGGTTTCAGCCTGTTCGCCGAACTGGTTGCCAACGACCGTCCTCTGATCGTCAGCCATCAGCAGCAGCTGTACTGGCCCCTGTTGAACGACTACACCGAAGTCGATTTCGGCGGCGAATTTCCTCTGCCGGCCGACTACCGTGACCCCTACCTTCAGGAACTGGTCGAGAACGAGGGTGGCTGGATGCTCTGGCCGCTGATTCGCTTCGGTTATAGCACCATCAACTATGATCTCGACCAGCCGGCGCCCTCACCACCCTCCACGACCAACTGGCTCGGCACCGATGACCAGGGACGCGATGTACTGGCACGCGTTATCTACGGCTTCCGTATCTCCGTACTCTTTGCACTGGCACTGACCATCGCCAGCTCGATCATCGGTGTTTGTGCGGGAGCCATCCAGGGATATTATGGCGGACGCATCGACCTGCTTTTTCAGCGCTTCATCGAAATCTGGTCAGGTTTGCCGGTCCTGTTTCTACTGATCATCCTCGCCAGCCTGGTACAGCCCAATTTCTGGTGGCTACTCGGTATCATGCTACTGTTTTCATGGATGAATCTGGTCGATGTGGTCCGAGCCGAATTCCTGCGTGGTCGCAACCTGGAATACGTGCGTGCGGCCAAGGCCCTGGGGCTGAGCGACCCGCGCATCATGTACCGGCATGTATTGCCCAATGCGATGATCGCCACCCTGACGTTCATGCCCTTTGTCTTCAACGGCGCCATTGTCACCCTGACCGCACTCGATTTCCTCGGTTTCGGCCTTCCCCCGGGCTCGCCCTCGCTCGGCGAACTGGTCGCTCAGGGCAAGGAAAACCTGCACGCCCCCTGGCTTGGCATCACCGCCTTCTGCTCACTGGCGATCATGCTGACCCTGTTGATCTTTATCGGTGAGGCCGTACGTGATGCCTTTGACCCAAGGAAAGTCTGACATGAATCCCGCGCTCATTTCGGTCAAGCATCTCTCCATTCAGTTCAACGGCACCGACTCGGCAGCGGTTGAAGATGTCAGTTTTGATATCGAGGCCGGCAAGACACTGGCGCTGGTGGGCGAGTCCGGTTCTGGCAAGTCGGTGACAGCCCTGTCACTGATGCGCCTGCTGTCCGATCGTCAGGTGGACTACCCCAGTGGACGCATCCTCTACAACGGTGAAGACCTGCTTGAGGCCGATGAAGCACGCATGCAACAGATCAGGGGCAACCGTGTAGGCATCATCTTTCAGGAACCGATGACGTCTCTCAACCCCTTGCACACGCTGGAGAAACAGATCAGTGAAACCCTGCGCCTGCACAAGGGGCTGAGTCTGGCAGGCTGCCGTGAGCGTGTCATCGAGCTACTGACGCTGGTTGGCATCGACAAGCCGGAGCAGCGCCTCGGTCACTATCCTCATCAGCTTTCGGGTGGCCAGCGCCAGCGCGTCATGATTGCCATGGCGCTGGCGAACGAGCCCGAGCTGCTGATTGCCGATGAGCCGACCACGGCGCTCGATGTCACTATCCAACAGCAGATACTTGAGCTGCTTCAGTCACTGCAACAAAAATTCAACATGGCGATCCTGCTCATCTCCCATGACCTCAATGTGGTCCGCCGAGTGGCCGATCGAATCTGTGTCATGCACCAGGGAAAGCTGCTGGAAAACCGTCCCTGTGGAGAACTGTTCAGCTCACCCGAGCATGACTACACCCGCAAGCTGCTGGCTGCCGAGCCCGAAGGCATCCCCTCACCGGTCAGTATCGATGCCTCCACCCTGTTGAGCGCACGCCAGCTCGAAGTCACGTTTGAACAGCGCAAGGGAATTTTCAAACGCGTTCGAGAAGTTCACCATGCCGTCGCTGGCATCGACCTTCAATTGCGTAAAGGTGAAACCCTGGGCATCGTTGGCGAATCCGGCTCGGGCAAAACGACCCTGGCCCTTGCGATCCTGCGTCTGATTCGTAGCCGGGGCGACATCCAGTTCAAACAACAACCGATCTCGACCCTGAAGCAGAAACAGATCACCCCGCTGCGCAAGCATCTACAGATCGTTTTCCAGGACCCCTATGGCAGCCTCAGCCCCCGCATGAGCATTTTTGAAATCATCGCCGAGGGGTTGGGCGTGCAGGGCTGCCGTGATCAGGAAGAGCAGGTTGCCCGAGTTACCCGGGCGTTAACTGATGTGGGACTTGATCCAGAGGTTAGGCACCGTTATCCGCACGAATTCTCCGGCGGCCAACGACAGCGCATCGCCATCGCACGGGCTTTGGTATTGCAACCGGAGCTGATTATTCTTGATGAGCCCACTTCGGCACTGGACCGCACCGTACAGAAACAGATTATCGACCTGCTGCGCAGTCTTCAGCAGCGCTATCACCTCAGTTATCTGTTTATCAGCCACGACCTGGCCGTGGTGCGTGCCATGAGCCACAGAGTCATGGTGATGCAACAGGGAAAAGTGGTCGAATCCGGCCCAACCGAAGAGCTGTTCAACCACCCTCAGAAGACCTATACGCAACGCCTGCTGAAGGCGGCCTCACTGGAAGGCTGACTGATCGATAGAAGTGACACGGCTATCACCGCCAATTCACCTCACCCTGACCCTAAACGTCGATTGCTACATAAAAAAAGAGCCACTGTTTCAGTGGCTCTTTTTTCACGGCAACCTCGCCTCTGATCAGTTACGCTCGATCTCGGCAGCCTCACTAAGCCCCTGCACATGGGCACGGAAGTATGCATCTGCCTGACGCGCACTCAGCGACTGCTTGAGCTGTTGTGCCAGCAATTCATCCACCTGTTCGGGCTCATGCACCGCACGTACACGGACGATGGCATAATCACCACCCGCCAGCTCGATCGCTTCCAGACTCGCCTGGTTTTCGCTCGGGCGCGGCAATGCAAAAGCTGCACGATTCAGATCCAGCGGCAGGCTGCCGGCATCACGCGCGACACCCTCTGCACTATTCCAGCTCAGACCGGCCGCCAGCTCTTCCAGCGCCTGCCCTTGTGACAGCTGTTCAACCAGTTGCTCGGTACGCTGTTTCAGGCTTGCAGTTGCCTGCTCCTGACGCAGTTCACTCTGAAGCTGATCCTTGACCTCATCCAGGCTCTGCTGACGCGCAGGAATCGCCTCCTGCAGGCGCACAACAACCGCACGCTCTCGGCTCAACTCAATGGGTGCACTGTTCAACTGTTCATCCTGCAGTTCGCTGCTGAAAGCGACACGCAGCACCTTGGGATTGGCAGTCATGTCGGTGTTGCCACCGGTCTGGGCAAAGGGTTCAGTCTGCTTGATCTCCAGGCCAAGTTCCTCGGCCGGCAACTGAAGGTCGGCCGCCGAGAAACTCAGGTCAGCCAGACGCTCCAGCGCTTCAACATAACGCGATTCAGCCGCTGCCGCCGCCAGTTCAGCCCTGAGCACCGGCATACGTTCGGCAAAGGTTGGCGCTTCGGTCGCACGCACGGCGTTCAATTGAATCAGGTGATAGCCAAACTCGGTGCGTACCGGTTCAGACAGCTCCCCTTCCTGCATTGCAAACAGGGCTTCTTCAAAGGGGGCGACAAAAACACCGCGACCGTTAAAGCCCAGCTCACCCCCCATGGTGGCGGAACCGGGGTCAGCCGAATATTCGGCGGCAGCATCAGCGAAGTTCAACTCACCCGCCAGTATACGTTCACGTACAGCTTCAGCCTGTGCTCGCACGTCCGCGTCAGAGCCGTCTCCCAGTTCGAACAGGATATGGGATGCCTGACGTTCTTCTTCCGCCTGGAAACGTGC
The DNA here is from genome assembly GCA_963676805.2 of uncultured Marinobacterium sp. Lineage (GTDB taxonomy): Bacteria > Pseudomonadota > Gammaproteobacteria > Pseudomonadales > Balneatricaceae > Marinobacterium. The sequence goes on from CAXXYA010000002.1 coordinate 1,268,106, forward strand.
CAGCTCCTGCTCATAGGCTGTGCGCAGGTCAGCTTCACTGACGCTGTCAGGATCAGCAAAGTCGGACTGGTTCAGCTCGATATAGGACAGTACGACCTGCGCCTCAGTCATGAAACGCTGCGAGTTTTCATCATAGCGGGCCTGTAGCTGCTCTGGCGTTACCTGAACTTCGGCCAGGGCATCATCAAGCGTGAAACGAACCCAATCAACATCACGGGTCTGCGCGGCCAGGCTGGCCAGCTGATCAGCCTGGACCGGGGTCACAAACGCGGACAACGCATAGGCATTGCGCTCCTGAGCGGTCATCAGCGCTTTGCGAAGCTGATCACGATACATCAGCGGAGTCAGGCCGACGCTGCGCAATACGGCCTCAAACTGTTCGCGGTCAAACACACCGCTTTCGCCATGAAAGCCGGGGTCTGCCACAATAATCTGGTCAATCATCTGCTCGGACACATACAGTCCCTGGTTATCAGCAGATTGCAGCAGGATCTCCTGGTTGATCAAGCGATCCAGAACTGCACGGCGCAGGCCGGCTTCATCAATGGCCGCCGGGTCTGCATTTTCACCCATCTGGGACAGAATCTGCCGGCGCTGCAGCTCGACCTCACGCTGCAGATCGATGTTACTGATCTCTTCGCCATTGACTTCAGCCGGCGCCTTCTCACTGTTCGCCAGGCCAATCAGCGACTCGACACCAAAGAGTGCAAAGGTGACGATGATCAGACCAACGATCACCTTGGCGATGATCCCCTGTGAATTTTCCCTGATGGTTTGAAGCATTGTTTGCGTACACTCGATTTTATAAAAAAAGCGCATTCGGTCGAATGCGCTTTTATAGATCACATTAAATATTCGATACCGAATCGAACATGATCCGAAGTTGGCGGAACGGACGGGACTCGAACCCGCGACCCCCTGCGTGACAGGCAGGTATTCTAACCAACTGAACTACCGCTCCGTCGCAATCAGGACTTCAGATCCTGCTTACTTGTTGACCGCGTCTTTCAGCGCTTTACCCGGCTTGAATGTCGGCAGGGTAGCAGCGGCAATTTCGATCGGGTTACCCGTCTGCGGGTTACGACCGGTACGTGCTGCGCGCTCTTTGGTCGCGAAAGTACCAAAACCTACCAGAGCAACAGACTCACCACGCTGCAGCGCTTCAGTGACTGCTTCCAGAGTCGCATCCAGGGCGCGACCAGCGGCTGCCTTAGGAATGTCAGCGGATGCTGCGATAGCGTCAATCAGTTCAGATTTATTCACAATGTTCCCCTTGTAGAATCGTTGTCTTTTTCTATCCGTTGTCGTTGCCCAGCGCATAGTCAGCAACTTTATACCAACTGCCCGAAACCGGTGTCAACTGGCTGCAGCCCTTTTCTGCCGGGGCTTTGCGTTAATGCGTACTTAGCTGACTTGAGCCGTTGCGAGCATTCTTGGCTTCACTCGCGGTACTTTCCTCTTCCTGTTCGGGAAGCGGTTCCGGCTGATAGGCCAGAGCGATATCCAGTACTTCGTCAATCCACTTAACCGGACGAATATCCAGATCTGCCTTGATATTGTCAGGAATTTCCTTCAGATCGCGAGTATTTTCCTCTGGAATGATCACTGTCTTAATACCGCCACGATGTGCCGCCAGCAATTTTTCCTTGAGTCCACCGATCGCCAGAACCTGTCCGCGCAGGGTGATTTCACCGGTCATTGCCACATCGGAGCGTACCGGAATACCGGTCAGTGCAGACACGACAGCGGTACACATGCCGATACCGGCACTGGGGCCATCTTTGGGCGTAGCCCCTTCAGGCACGTGAATATGGATATCACGCTTCTCATGGAAATCAGGCACTATACCCAGTGAACGCGCACGATTACGCACCACGGTCATCGCGGCCTGGATAGACTCTTTCATGACGTCGCCCAGGGAGCCGGTGTGGATCTGACGCCCCTTACCCGGTACAACCGCCGACTCGATAGTGAGGATGTCGCCGCCTACCGAAGTCCAGGCCAGACCGGTCACCTGCCCGACCTGATCCTGCTCTTCAGCCATGCCGAACTTGAACTTTTTGACCCCGTTGTAGTGTTCCAGCTCATCCGCGCTCACACGCACGGCACCCGCTTTCTTCTCCAGCGCCAGCTCACGTACGACCTTGCGTGCAATCTTGGCGATCTCGCGCTCCAGGCCACGTACGCCCGCTTCGCGGGTATAGTAGCGAATCAGGTCTACGACGGCATCATCGGTGATTTCAAGCTCTGAAGCCTTGATCCCGTTATTCTTCAGCTGTTTGGTAATCAGATACTTGCGCGCGATGTTGAGCTTTTCATCCTCGGTATACCCCGGAATACGGATGATCTCCATGCGATCCAGCAGGGGTCCGGGGATGTTCATCGAGTTGGAGGTACAGACAAACATCACGTCAGACAGATCGTAGTCCACTTCCAGGTAGTGGTCGTTGAAGCTGCTGTTCTGCTCTGGATCCAGCACTTCAAGCAGAGCCGATGCCGGATCGCCTCGGTGATCCATGCCCATCTTGTCAATTTCGTCGAACAGGAACAGCGGGTTCTTGACGCCCACCCGGGACATCTTCTGGATCAGTTTGCCAGGCATGGAGCCGATATAGGTACGACGGTGTCCACGAATCTCGGCTTCATCACGCACCCCGCCCAACGCCATACGCACATACTTGCGGTTGGTCGCACGCGCGATGGAGCGACCCAGCGAGGTCTTGCCCACACCCGGAGGGCCTACCAGGCACAGGATCGGCCCTTTCAGTTTCTTGACGCGCTTCTGTACGGCCAGGTATTCGAGGATACGGTCCTTCACCTCTTCGAGGCCATAGTGATCTTCGTTGAGGATTTTCTCGGCGTGTTTCATATCGAGACGCACGCGTGAACGCTTGACCCAGGGGATCTGCAGCATCCAGTCGATGTAGCCACGAACAACGGTTGCCTCGGCACTCATCGGCGACATCATCTTGAGCTTGTTGTACTCGCTCAGGGTCTTGTCCAGCGCTTCCTGAGGCATGCCGGCCGCTTCGATACGGGCTTTCAGCTCTTCCATATCGGACGCGCCGGTTTCATCCATATCGCCCAGCTCTTTCTGAATCGCCTTCATCTGCTCATTCAGATAGTACTCGCGCTGGCTCTTTTCCATCTGCTTCTTGACGCGGCCACGGATCCGTTTTTCCACTTCGACCAGATCGATCTCAGCTTCCATCAGCGACATCAGATGCTCCAGACGCTGACGGGCACCCAAAATCTCGAGAATGCTCTGCTTTTCCTCGAGTTTGAGCGACATATGCGCCGCAATGGTATCTGCCAGACGGCCGATCTCATCAATGTTCTGCAGTGAACTCAGCACCTCGGACGGAATCTTCTTGTTAACCTGCGAAAAACGTTCGAACTGGTCCAGGGCGGTCTTCTTGTACACCTCGGCTTCGGTCACGCCAACGGTTTCGATCGGCAACACGCTGACCGCAGCACTGAAGTACTCCGGCTCTTCATGCAGCGATTCAATCTGCGCGCGGTAGTCCCCTTCAACCAGCACCTTGACCGTGCCGTCCGGCAGTTTCAGCATCTGCAACACGTTAGCCACACAACCAACGGCAAAGAGGTCATTTGCGTTGGGCTCGTCTTCGGAGGCACTCTTCTGCGCCACCAGCAGGATCTGCTTGTCACTTGCCATCGCCAGCTCCAGCGCATGGATGGACTTCTCGCGGCCGACAAACAGTGGAATCACCATATTGGGATAAACCACCACATCGCGCAGCGGCAGAACCGGAAGCTCGACGGTCACGGCGTCATCTTTTGCTTCAAATTGATCCATGATGGAGTGCCTCTCTACAGGGCGCCATTGGTGTAATGACGCGACTTGATAATGTCAGGTTAGTCTTTCAATGGGGGTGGTTCCAGCAATTACAACCGCTTAAAGATGTTTTTTCGCTGATTGACCGGTCGGAGGGAGTATGGAGAAGGGTTTCCCCCTCTCCACAGGGCAAATGGCAGGCAATGTTTACTTGAAATAGGCGTTTTCGCGAACGCTGTGGTCGGTCACGTCACGCACACCGGCCAGACCGGGAACCCGCTCTACCAGCGTCTTCTCGACACCGTCTTTCAATGTCATGTCAACGGCACTGCAGCCCTGGCAGCCACCACCGAAACGCAGAATCGCGATCGTACCGGCTTCTTCTTCCACCAGCTCGACCAGCTTCACTTCACCGCCATGCGATGCCAGCCCCGGGTTGATATCGGAGTAGAGAATGTAGTTGATCTGCTCATCCATCGGACTGTCGGGAGACACCTTGGGTACCTTGGCGTTAGGCGCCTTGATGGTCAGCTGGCCACCCATGCGGTCTTCGGCAAAATCGATGTAGGCTTCTTCCAGGTAAGGCATGCTGTTACGCTCCATGTAGAAACGCAGCAGCTCCAGGTCCATGATTTCATCGTCCGGATTAACCTCATCCGGACGGCAGTAGGCCAGACAGGTTTCGGCATAGGCCGTACCTGGCTGTGTCACGAACAGACGCACGGCAATGCCTTCTACATTCTGTTTCTCAAGCAGCTCTGCCAGATAACGCTCGGCAGATTTTGTAACCGTAATTGTCATAACCAAACCTTGTGCAGATTCTGTAGATCAGATGATTGCAGGATACACCCAAAACAAATCCGAGTAAATTGATCGGATATTGATCAAAACGCCTGTTTATCTCGCGCCAGCCACAACGCTTGTGCCCGCGTCATCCACTCATCCACCGATCTTTGCTCCCCTTTCGACAACAGGCGCAAAACCCCCGCCAGCGTGCTGATCACCGCGCCCTCCCCATATTCATGCTTGATCTCGCCACGCCACAGACGCAGCAGATCTTCAGGATCAAGCCTGTCCTCACGAACCAGACGCTGCCGGTAAAGGCGCGGCCAAAACTCTTCCGACAACTCTCCGTCACACACCCAGTGCAGTTCTGAGTCTGAGTCCGGTTTCATCTCCGCTTCACCGCCATCACCTCGCACGGTAAGGCTGTAGCGAGTACCCAGCAACTGCGCCGTACGCTGATGCATGGGGGCATAGGGGGGATGAAAGACGCCATCGATGCAACAAGACGCTGCCAAGGGGTTCAACAAGCGGCACAGGGTATGCACCGGCGATCTGAGCCCAAGAATCGGCCTGAGCGCAATTAGTTCACCCAGGCGCGGTACCATGGTGTCGATCGGCAGGAAAGCGATATGATGCCGTTCCAGATGTTCGGCTACCTGCTGCCAGCTTTCGGCCCTCTTGAGGCCGAACACAGCCAGCATATCCTCGGTGTAAAGACGGCCCGGAGTATGCCCACGGGCACCATGCATGAAAATCCGGGTACCCTGCCCTGACAAGACCAGTGCTGCGAGCAGGAACCAGGGCAAACGACGCTTCTTGCCGGCATAGGTAGACCAGTCCAGGTCCACCTCCAGGCCTTGTGGCGGCGACATTCGAGTCCGGACTGCCTGCACGAATCCCATCAGTTCCTCGGGCGCCTCCTCCTTCATGCGGATCAACATCAGGAAAGCCCCCAGCTGTTCCGGTAACACCTGCTGATCCAGAATCATCCCCATGGCGGCCTCGGCCTCCTCGGTGGTCAGGGAGCGACTGCCTTTCTTCCCTTTGCCCAGAATACGCACATAAGGCGCAAAGGGGTGTTCATGATTCATCGGTATTCCTCATATCCGGCGTCGATGGATTAACGTGATGGACAGCGCTTTGCTACAATGGCCGGCTGATTCCGCGGAAATTATGACATGAGCCGTAAAAACAGAATACAGTTCGGTGCGCCTGCCCGTGCCCGCAAAGCCCAGACCCACTCTCAGGCACCTCTCACGCTTGAGGTCGAACGCCTGAGCCATGAAGGCCGAGGTATCGCCCGAGTGGAGGGTAAAACCACTTTCATTGCCGGCGCGCTGCCTGGCGAAACACTGACGGCACGTATCAGCGCCCAGCACAAGCGCTATAACGAGGCCGAACTGATCGAAGTCGTGACCGCGAGCCCTGACCGGACAACCCCCCCCTGCCCACACTATGGTCACTGCGGAGGCTGCGATCTGCAACATCTAAGCGTGGAACAGCAACGTGTACACAAGCAGCAGCAGGTGCTGGACCAGCTCGCACGCTTCGCTGACGTGGTGCCCGAGCGGGTAGAACCGCCCCTGATCGGTGAATCTACAGGTTATCGCCGTGCTGCTCGTATCGGCATCAACCAGCGCCAGCGTGACGGCGAAGTACTGGTTGGCTTTCGCCGCCGCGGCAGCAGCAAGCTGCTCAATATCGACAGTTGCCCGGTATTGATTCCACGCCTGCAACCGATCTTTTCTCAGCTGCGTGATGCGCTGACCGATCTGGGCGATATCCGCACCCTGACCCATGTCGATGTCAGCTGTGGCGACAGGGACGGCTTTATCCGTTTCCGCTGTACCCGCCAGCCAGGCGAAGCCTTGATGGCCGCGCTCAAGTCACTGAGCAACAAGCTGGAGTTGAAGCTGGTGATCGGGCTTAATGACCGTGAAATCAGTGATGACGAGGGTCTGGCTCAGTATTCACTCCCCGACCAGAACCTCGAACTCAGTTTCGCCGCCACCGACTTTATTCAGGTTAACGCCGAGATCAATCAGGCGATGATCCGCCAGGCCCTGCGCTGGCTTGACCCCCAACCCGCCCAGAGGGTACTCGACCTCTTTTCCGGCCTTGGCAACTTCACCCTGCCTCTGGCACGCAGGGCCGCCCAGGTGGTCGGCATCGAAGGCTCGGCCGAAATGGTTGAACGTGCACGTGTTAATGCCGCCAACGCGGGCATCGACAATGCACATTTCTATCGCGCGGACCTGAGCGAGAGCTTTCGCCATGCGGCCTGGTTCAGGGAAGGCTTCGACCTGATTCTGTTGGACCCTCCGCGCACGGGAGCGCGTGAAGCCGTCAAGCAGTTGTCGGACTACGGTGCCTCAAAGGTACTCTATATCTCCTGCAACCCCTCGGCCCTGGTCGCTGACCTGCCACTGCTGACCGCCGCAGGCTACCGCGTCACCCGATTCGGCATCATGGATATGTTCCCGCACACGGCGCATGTGGAATCGATGCTGCTGCTTGAGCGAGACCATGCCTGACTATCTTTACAGTGATGACAGCATCGTCGTGGTGAGCAAACCGGCCGGGTTGCTCAGCGTTCCGGGGCGTGGCGAAGACAAGCAGGACTGTCTGTGGCGGCGGGTGCAGCAACGCTTTCCCACGGCCCGCATCGTTCATCGCCTGGATCAGGCCACCTCCGGGCTACTGATTCTGGCGCTCAACGCGGATTCGCACCGCAACCTGAGTATCCAGTTCCAGCAACGGGTGCCAACCAAACGCTATCAGGCGATCATTGCCGGCATTCCCGAAGCGTCCTCCGGACGCGTCGAACTCCCTCTGCGCTGTGACTGGGAAAATCGCCCCTTGCAGATAGTGGATCCGATCGACGGCAAACCGGCCACGACGGACTGGCTGTGCATTGAGACTTACGCTGACCGTTGCCGCGTCCTCCTGCATCCCATCACCGGTCGTTCACATCAGCTGCGTGTCCATATGCAGGCCCTTGGCCACCCGATCATCGGCGACCACTTTTACGCCCCCGAGCCCTTCCGCAGCGCCAGCGACCGCCTTCAATTGCATGCGGAACAGCTGGGCCTGAAGCACCCTATCGGCGGAGAATGGCTTGAGTTCGAGGCTCCCTGCCCCTTCTGACGCACAGCCTTGTGCAGATTCCATAACGAAAAACGGGAGCCAAGGCTCCCGTTCTGCATCTGCAATCCGCAATCAGTCGTCCTGCGGCAGCTGATCCTTGACTGCCCACAGAATCTCTTCCGCCACGACCGCAGGGGCTTCCAGTCCATCGGCATTCTGTACGGAAAGGAAAACACCTGAGCGCGTGCGGCTCATCTTCAACTGGTAGCGACCGGTGTGCTCGTAATTGCCGGTTTCGGCATTGTAGCTGCCCTTGTCGCCGCTGCCGAAGACATAGACCACCTTGCCACCAAACCAGATCTTGTAGCCTTTCTGGTTCGCCGGGTTGGTCGGATCGGACAGCTCGGTTGCCAGTTCACCATCTTCTTCGACACGCTCTGATGAAGGCAAGGCCCCAACGGAGCTGTAGCGCACTGCCGCTTCGTCGTCCTCTTCGCCGCCAAGCGCTGCGCTGATCATACTGGTATCCAGCTTGATCTCGCCGCGATCAGAGTGCAGCCATTCGAAGAATCCCATCTTTTCGGTATCATCAAACGACGTCGTCGTGGTGTATGTCAGGTAAAAGATCCCGGCGGTCTGATCACGGGTACCCACATCGACCGCGGCCGCATCAAGCGCGGTGCTGACCTGCTGCCAGGCCGTATCGATAGGCGCATTGATCTTCAGAACCGGGTTACCACGGGAATCACGCCCCAGCAACGGACGCTCGGCCTTCTGCTGCTGCAGCGCGACCAGTGTATTGGCGGTCTGTTGCGAACTTGCCTTGCTCAGGTAGCGCAGCAACTCAAACATCATATCCGACTTGTAGCCTACATCGCGCGCCTGACTGTCCCAGTCGATACCGGCCACTTCGGCCTCTTCCGGGTACTGAACATGCTTGAGTCGTACGGCCGTACGACCGTAATTCTCCGGATCGGGACGCAGACTCATACGCAACTTGTTGCGCGTGGGCCCTTCAACATCCTGTAGGGTCAAGCGCTTTACCCAGAGATCGACAAAACTGTAGTCACGGCCGTCAAGCACGATCCAGTCCGTTTCCATCACGCCCTGTCGCGGGTCGAAGCGAACGATATCGATGTCGTTGTAGGCCCAGAAATCCTGAGCCTTCAACCAGACATCGGCGATCGGCTCATCCACCAGAATGACCTTCTCGCCTTCAATTCGACGGAAATTGACACTGTCGCTACCCGACTCGGCATAGAAGAACTCCGGCCGCGGCACTTCGAACTCAGCCCCGCTGCGGGTTGCGGTTGCTCCCACATCAGGCACAACCAGCTGCTCCTGCATCGGCTTGGCACGCAGGTGCGGCGGCAATTGCAATCGTTCGCTTTTTCTCGCCAGCTCATAGTCCTGACTGCGATCACGGATGACGCCACTGTCGCCATAAATCGGGTTGTTATCGACCATACTGCAGCCGGACACGGCGACGGAAATCGCCAATGCCAGCGGAAGATAGGTGGTCCGAAGTGTAGTCATGCCAAATCCTGTTAGATGATGCCAGCTTCGCGCAGAGAGTTACGCACCAGTTCCTGGTACTGCTCGGACAGAACCGTCAGCGGCAGACGGATGCCTTCGCCGATCAGTTTCATCTCTGCCATCGCCCATTTCACCGGAATCGGGTTCGCTTCCACGAACAGATTGGTGTGCAGTGGCATCAGCTTCTGTTGCAGCGCACGAGCGGCTTCGGTTTCACCGGCCAGACCCAGACGGCAGAGCTCGGCCATTTCAGCCGGCGCCACATTGGCGGTAACAGAGATATTGCCCTGCCCGCCCATCAGGATCAGTTCGATCGCGGTCGCATCATCACCGGAGTAAATGGCGAAATCAGCCGGCACATTGGCGATCAGTTCGCGCGCACGTTCCAGGTTTCCGGTGGCTTCCTTAATACCGACAATATTGTCGATCTGTGCCAGGCGGTACACGGTTTCCGGCAGCATGTCACAGGAAGTACGGCCCGGTACGTTGTACAGAATCTGCGGAATGGAAACCGCTTCAGCAATCGCCTTGAAGTGCTGGTACAACCCCTCCTGAGTCGGCTTGTTGTAATATGGCGTCACCAGCAGGCAAGCGTCAGCACCGGCCTTGGCCGCACGTTCGGTCAGGTCGATCGCTTCCTTGGTTGAGTTGGCACCGGTACCGGCGATCACGGGGATACGCCCGTCAACACGCTTGATGATTGCCTTGATTACGTCCAGATGCTCATCGTAGTCCAGTGTCGGCGACTCCCCGGTCGTCCCCACGGCAACAATTGAGTCGGTACCCTTCTCGATATGGAGATCCACTATCTTATCCAGAGCAGCCCAATCGATCTCTCCATTGGCTGTCATCGGGGTCACGAGCGCTACAATACTGCCGCGAATCATCTCTGTCTCCATTTGTCTGAGAACTCTCAACTTGTTGCATCATGCTACCGGTGCAGGCTTCAGCCCTCAACCGGCAGACACTTTTTTGATATCGTAAAGACCGCATTCTAAACGAATTATGTGCACTGCGCGTAGTAGTGCGCAGTACTTTTTAGTCACCGAGGACTTTTCAATATGACTACACCCGCCATCGGCCAGCCCATTGCCGACTTCACCGCCCCGGCTACCAGCGATACTCAGGTCACACTGAGCGCCCTCAAAGGCCGCAACATCGTCATCTATTTCTACCCCAAGGACAGTACGCCGGGCTGCACCACCGAAGGCCAGGACTTCCGTGATCTCTATGCCGAGTTCCAGGGGCTGGACACTGAAATCTTCGGGGTATCACGCGACGGCCTGCGCAGCCATGAAAACTTCAAGAGCAAACAGACCTTCCCGTTCGAGCTGATCAGCGACAAGGATGAAGCGCTGTGCCAACTGTTCGATGTGATCAAGCTGAAGAAACTCTACGGCCGGGAATACATGGGCGTCGAGCGCAGCACCTTCCTGATCGACAAGGAAGGGGTTCTGCGTCAGGAATGGCGCAAGGTTAAGGTCAAGGGCCATGCCGCCGAAGTACTGGAAGCAGTCAAGGCACTCTGATCAAGGCACTCTGATCAAGGCCCGGCCAGGATCAAGGCCCGGCCAGCCTCCGCCTAGCCTGCGGAGGCTTCCGCCTCTTCCGCCACCCTCGGCCAGGCACTGAGTATCGCCTTGACCAGAGTGGCCAGCGGAATGGCAAAAAACACCCCCCAGAACCCCCAGAAACTGCCAAATACCAGTACCGCGACGATGATCGAAACAGGGTGCAGATTGACTGCCTCGGAAAACAGCAGCGGCACCAGCACATTGCCATCCAGCGCCTGAATAATGCCGTAAGCGATCATGAGGTACATGAAATCACTGCTCCAGCCCCACTGAAACAGCGCAATCAGCATCACCGGCAAGGTCACAACGGTAGCGCCGATATAGGGAATAACCACTGACAGGCCGACCATTATGCCGAGCAGCGCGGCATAGTTGATGCCGAAGAAGACGAAGGTGATATAGCTCACCACGCCGACAATCAATATCTCGATCGCCTTGCCGCGAACGTAGTTGGCGATCTGTTCATCCATCTCATGCCAGACCCGCGTCATCATCTCCCGTTTCTCCGGCAGGAATGCCGTCCAGCCGTTCACCAGCTTGCGGCCATCCTTGAGGAAAAAGAACACCAGAATCGGCACCAGCACCACATAGATAAGTACTGTCACTATTCCGGTGATGGAATTGAGGGAGAAGGTCAGCACCCACTGCCCAAGCCGACTGAGCTCGCTACCGGCCGCGGCGAAAAGATCACGCACCTGGGCTTCAGACACCAGTTCAGGATAGCGCTGCGGCAGGACCAGCAGCTGGGCCTGTACTTCGGTAACCATTCGTGGCGCTTCGGTAAACAGGTTGACCAGCTGCTGCCACACGATCGGCAGCACAAACAGCAAAAAGGCGGCGACAAACCCCAGGAATACAAGAAACACTGAAATCACCGCAAGCAGATGACCTGCGCCTCGCCGCTGCAGCCAGTCAACAGCTCCTTGCATCAGGAATGCCAGGATCACGCTGGCAATTACCGGCGCCAGCGGCTGACCCAGCACCCAGATTGCCACCAGAGCGCCACCCAGCAGCAGAAACAGGAACAGTGCCTCTTCATCGGAAAAATAGCGGTCGATCCACTTACGAAATATTTTGCGCATCTGGCACCTCAGGCGTCCTTGCCACGCCTAATCCAATAGATGAAATGCTGATCGTCACTGAACGTATGCAGCAACTCATGGTCTGAAACCTCGGTGTAGGCCGGAAAATCTCGCACCGAACCGGCATCGGTTGCAATCACCTTCAGCACCTGCCCCGGCGACAACTGATGCAAGGCCAGTTTGGCCTTAAGCAGCGGCATGGGGCAACTAAGTCCGCTGGCATCCAGCTCCTGATCATGTTCTGGAGGTCTCATCTACACGACTCCTGCGATACACTGGCCACACATTTGAATGGCAAGCACTATATCATTAAACCCATGCCAGAATAATTCGGAAGGCACACAGTCATGTTCAAGCACCCTCTTTTTGGCAGCATACTGCTGTCTCTACTGCTCATTTCACATCCGAGCCGTGCCGAAGAGCCTTTCAACCTGCCACTGCTCAATGATGGCACCTCATCTATCGTCAGCCTGGACACCGAGTACCGTCTGGGTCGCAACTGGGCACGCATCCTGCGCGGACAGGCGCCGATGCTGAACGATCCTATTACCCATCAGTATCTGGAGGACCTGCTCTGGCGCCTTCTGCCCCACAGTCAGGTACAGGATCGACGACTGGAACTGTTTCTGCTGGCCAACCCGACCTTCAACGCATTTGCCGTGCCCGGTGGCATTATTGGCGTTCATGGCGGCCTGATCCTGGCAGCAGAAAGTGAAGGCGAACTGGCGTCCGTCATCGCCCACGAACTGGCGCACCTCAGCCAGCGCCACTATGCCCAACGCCTGGAAGAGGAGCGCCGCAACCGTCCCTTGATGCTGGCCGGTGTGCTGGCCGGCATTTTGGTGGCGGCTGCCGACACCGAAGGCGGCATGGCCGTGATGTCGTCAACGCTGGGAGCGTCCGCACAGAGCCAGCTGGCCTTCAGCCGCCGCAACGAACAGGAAGCGGACCGTGTTGGCATGCAGACGCTGGTTTCGGCCGACTTCGATCCTCATACCATGCCGCAGATGTTTGGCCGCCTGCAACGCAACTATCAGTTCTACGGACAACGCCCACCGGAGTTTCTGTTGACTCACCCGGTGACCGAATCGCGTATCGCCGATTCACTGAACCGTGCCAGCCAGCTGCCGGACATTCGCAAACAACCGGACAGCATCGAATTTTCACTGATCAAGGCTCGCATGGATGTCAGTTTTGCTGAATCGCCAGCCAGTGCGCTTGAGCATTTTCGCAACGCGGTCAACGAAAAGCGCACTGCCTATAGCCAGTACGGCCTGATGCTTGCTGCTACCGCCAATCATGATTTCAGCCTCGCCGAACGTACGCGTCAACAGATGCCGGCGTCACTGCGCCAGCACCCCTATGTCGAGTTCAGTCACATAGAGAGCCTGCTGGAAGCCGAGCAATACAAGGCCGCACGCACATTGACCCGCAAGCTGCTCGCGCTCTACCCCGACAGCAGACCCTTGCGCACCCTGAACGCACGCGTCCTGCGCAGCAGCGGCCAGCTGGAAGGCGCCCTGCGCGAATTCAAGTCTCTCACCCGTGACTATCCCACTGACGCCCAGCTCTGGTTCGAGCTTGCCGAGACCGAAGGGCTCGCCGGCAATACTCTGGGCGTACACGAGGCACGTATCGAGTATTTCATGCTGACGGCACAGCTGGACATGGCACTCAAACAGATCACCTATGCCCGCCGCGGCAAGGGCTTGACGCCATCCGACACGGCACGACTCGATCAACGTGAGCAGGAAGCCCGCGCCCTGCGCCAGGAGATGAAAGAGCAGTTCTAGTCGTCCGCGGAAACAAAAAAGCCCGCACGATCCTGACGATCGGCGGGCTTTTTTTGCATCGGCATGACCTAGTCGGCGGAAAAGTCCAGCATCCGCTGCAGCGGCTTCAGTGCACGCTCTCTCAGATCACTGTCCACCAGGATTTCATCTGTACCGTTCTCCAGTGCGGACAGAATATTGTCCAGACCATTCATTGCCATCCACGGACAGTGGGCACAACTGCGACAGGTCGCGCCGGAACCACCGGTCGGTGCTTCCAGGAAACGCTTGCCCGGTGCCGCCTGCTGCATTTTGTAAAAGATGCCGCGATCGGTAGCAACGATGAAAGTGTCATTGGGCAGATCGTGGGCTGCCTTGATCAGCTGACTGGTGGAACCTACAGCATCGGCAATTTGCACCACCGCATCCGGTGATTCAGGATGAACCAGGACCGCCGCATCAGGATAAACCTGTTTCAGGTCCTGAATCCCCTTGGCCTTGAACTCCTCATGGACGATGCAGCTGCCGTCCCAGAGAATCATCTCGGCACCGGTTTCCCTGCGAACATATTCACCGAGGTGCTTGTCGGGCGCCCAGATAATCTTCTTGCCCTGGTCGGCCAGATGCTCAACCACCTTGAGCGCAATGCTGGACGTCACCACCCAGTCTGCACGCGCTTTCACTGCCGCAGACGTATTGGCATAGACAACGACTTCATGATCGGGGTACTGATCACAGAATGCGGCAAACTCATCCGCAGGACAGCCAATATCCAGAGAGCAGGTTGCCTCCAGTGTCGGCATCAGAATCCGCTTTTCGGGATTCAGGATCTTGGCCGTTTCACCCATGAAGCGCACACCAGCCACTATCAGAGTCGACGCGGGATGACGGGAGCCAAAACGCGCCATCTCTAGCGAATCCGCTACACAGCCACCGGTTTCGTCAGCCAGCTGCTGAATCACGTCATCGGTGTAATAGTGCGCGACGAGACAGGCATCCTTTTCGACCAGTAGCCGACGGATCTTGGCTTTGTACTCTTCGATTTCAGCAGATCCCATCTGCGAAGGCAGGTGCTCTTGCGCAAAGTGCTCCTGCACCAGGATGCGATCATCAATATCTTGCTTACTCAACATAATTCTGGTTCTTGTCATCCCGCGGGTTGATGCCAATGAGGGCATTGAGGGCCAAAATAATGGGGCGAAAATTATACCATAGTTGCACCACGGTTAACGCACTGAATTGGCCTTTCACTCAATTCCAAGAGGGGCTATACCAACAACTGTAACAGAAAATGGGGAAAGTGGTGGGTCGTATAGGACTTGAACCTATGACCAATTGGTTAAAAGCCAACTGCTCTACCAACTGAGCTAACGACCCACAAAAGAACCAGACAGACAGCCTGATTTATCGAAGGGTAGATGGTGGGTCGTATAGGACTTGAACCTATGACCAATTGGTTAAAAGCCAACTGCTCTACCAACTGAGCTAACGACCCATAAAATAACCAGACAGACAGCCTGATTTATCGAAATATAGATGGTGGGTCGTATAGGACTTGAACCTATGACCAATTGGTTAAAAGCCAACTGCTCTACCAACTGAGCTAACGACCCGATGGGCTGCGCATTTTACGCCAAATCAGGCAGAAGGCAACCCTTTTTCCTCATTTTTTACATATAACGTGTCGGATCAGCCACACCGGCGTCTGCAAAGCCCTTGGCGCGCAGGCGACAGCTGTCACAACGGCCACAGGCACGACCATTATCATCGGCCTGATAACAGGACACCGTAAGCGCGTAATCAATCCCGAGCTTGACGCCTTCACGAATGATATCGGCCTTGGTCAGATCCATCAGCGGGGTTTCAATATGGATGGGATCACCATTGATCCCCCTACGGGTTGCCAGGTTGGCCATGGTTTCAAACGCGGCAATAAACTCAGGACGGCAATCAGGATAACCTGAGTAGTCGACCGCATTCACGCCGATGAAAATGGCATCGGCATCCAGCACTTCCGCCCACCCCAGTGCCAGTGAAAGGAATACCGTGTTGCGTGCCGGCACATAGGTTACGGGTACACCTTCGGTCTCACCTTCGGGCACGTCTATACTGGTGTCGGTTAACGCGGAACCACCAAAGTCTTCCAGGTTCAGGCGCAAGACCCGATGATCAGCCACTCCGACCTGTGCCGCTATCGCCTTGGCCGCATTGAGCTCGGTCAGCGACCGCTGCCCATAGTCAAAGCTGAGCACATAACAGTCGTAGCCCTGATCTTTTGCCATGGCCAGTGCCGTAGCGGAGTCCAGACCACCCGAGAGCAGTACAACCGCTCGTTTTACATCTTGTTTCATCAATCCCAATCTTTGTTACGGCTTCAGATAACCACGCGCAAGATCCGCCGCAGGTGCCTGCGGATACTCCTGCACCACCCTTTGCATCAACTGCCGCGCCTTGGCTGCATCACCGGACCGCCCGGACAATACACCCAGCTTGTAGAGCGCATCAGCGGCCTTGCCATGCTGGCTGAAGTTATCGACCACACGGGTAAAGGCCGCTGTAGCATCAGCCGATCGCTGCTGAGCCAGATAAACCTCGCCCAGCCAGTACCAGGCATTCGCCTGAAGTGCACTCGCAGGGTAGTCGGCAATGAAGGCCTTGAGCTCGATTTCAGCAGTCGCGAAGTCACGCGCCCGAACCTTGGCAAAGGCCGCTTCGTAGACTTCTGCTTCACCTGCTGCCTGCCCACCATCTGCGGATAGAGCCTGCTCTTGTGGTTGAACGGTCTCAGGAGAAGCCCTTCCCTCAGACGCCGCGACAGCTGGTAATGACAGGCCAGTACTTCCTTCCGGCAACTGCTGATACAACAGACCGATGCGCTTATCCATATCGCGATAACGGTCACGCTGCTGCTGTTCTAGCTGATCCAGGCGATACTGTTGCTGCTCAATGATGCCGCGCAACGCACGCACTTCATCCTGCAGTTGCTGCAGCATGAAGAACATTTCATTCTGTGCGGAAAGCGCTCGCGGCTGCATTGATGTTGCGCCCGCTTCGGAGACTTCTACCACCGTTACCGGCGCGGCCTGCACACCAAGTGCAGACAGCGCCAGGGCCGAGATCAGCAGCCGGCGAGAACCTTTCTTCATCATCCGATTACTTGCTCAGGTATTTCAGCTCAACACGACGATTCTGTGACCAGGAAGCTGCATCGTGCCCCAGTACGGCCGGTTTTTCTTCGCCATAGCTGACCGTTTCAAGCTGATTGGCAGATGCGCCATTGACCACCAGCAGGCGCTCAACAGACTGAGCTCGACGTTCACCCAGCGCGATGTTGTACTCACGGGTACCACGCTCATCGGCATGACCTTCCAGGCGCACCGATGCAGACGGATTCTGAGCCAGGTAGCGAGCATGAGCTTCCAGGTCGGCGAAACCTTCCTGACGAACAACCGACTGATCAAAATCAAAGTAGAACACGGTACGCAGCTGTTTCAGATCTTCTGCCGTTACAACCGCACCGCTGCTCAGATTGCCGCCGGCAGTACCGTAGCTGCTGGCACCGCCAGCCTGTGCACCCGCACCTGCGCCAGCAGAACCAGCATCAGTCGTGGTGCTGGTTGTGCTACAGCCCGCCGCCCAGATCATGGCAGCTGAAACGATCATTGATTTGGTCAGGTTACCTACCTGCATGTTGTATCCCCTGTTTAAAGTCTTTGAATCAAATTTCAAGTTATGCTGATGAAATCAGAGCGCAGTCTAGCGCCAAAGCACTAAATTGCGGTTACCGTTTCAGCGCAGATATGGTGACCAGGCCGGCTCACGCACATCACCACTGACTGCCGGCATTCTGAACTGTACACGCCCATCCAGTGACACCGCCGAAAGTACGCCTCTAGTACCTTCCTGAGTAGCATAGATGACCACGCTGCCATTCGGGGCGATGCTGGGCGACTCAACCATCCCTGAACGGGTCAGGACATCAAGGCGATCGGTTTTGAGGTCCTGAACCGCTATATCGAAGCCATTGCCACCGCCACGACTGCGATGCACCATCGCCAGAAAACGCCCATCCTGCGTCAGCCGTCCCCTGGCATTGTAATTGCCTTCAAACGTCAGCCTTTCCAGATTGCGGCTGGCCAGGTCAAGACGATAGATCTGCGGCTGCCCACCCCGATCAGAGGTAAAGATCAGCGACTGACCATCCGGTGACCAGCTTGGCTCGGTATCGATCCCGTAATGACGCGTGATCCGCTGTAGCTGTCGACTCTGCAGGTCAAGCACGTATATTTCAGGATTACCGTCACGCGACAGCACCAGCGCAAGACTATTGCCGTCGGGCGACCATGCGGGCGCGCCGTTCAGACCCGGAAAGGACTGAATACGTTCGCGACGACCGGTCGCCAGGTACTGCACGTAGATCGCAGGCTTGCCGGTCTCGAAGGAAACATAGGCCAGCTTGGAGCCATCCATCGACCAAACCGGCGACAGGATTGGCTCGGAAGATTCCAGAATAGTGCGCGCGCGTGCGCCATCCCAGTCGGCCAGTTGCAGTCGGAAACGCTGTTTCTGAGCCGACAGCTGCTCCGCGGTCACATAGACAATACGGGTCGAAAAGGCTCCCTTGAGCCCGGTCAGACGCTCGAACAGGCGATCCGCAATAAAATGCGCACCATCACGCAGGTTGTCACGGTTCGTAGTGACCTGCTCGCTCAGCAGGGACTGCTCACGCAGCACATCATAAAGCTCAAAGCGCACGCTTATTTCGTCACCACCCACCGGCACCGAACGGCCAATGACCACATAATCCATCTTGGCGATACGCCAATCACGGAAGTAGAGTTCGGACTTCTGCACCGGAAAGCCCAGCATGTTCTCACGTGCCATCGGCTGAAAGAAGCCGCTGCGCTGCAGATCCTGCTGCACGATGGCGGCCACATCTTCAGGCAGTGCTTTTCCGGTCTCGTTCCCAAAGGGCACAACGGCAATGGCGGTCGGCGCCTCCACCCCTTGTGTCACTTCGACCACCAGCTCTGCCCTGGCCATGACTGATGCCAGCATCAACATCAGCAACATACCTATGCGCTTCATTATCACCACCTAAGTCCCTCCGGCCTGAATTTAACCAACAACTTGCGCAAGCGACGCTCAAACAGTATCGGATCGATCTCGGCAACCCGTGGAAAACGCTGCACCCGATACACTGCCTGTACCGCCGAGTTATCGAAAGCCGCATTGCCGCTACTGGTATCGATATAGGCCTGGTCCACTTCGCCACTGGGCAGAAAATGAATTGCCACAACCGCTTCCATACCATTACGCGCGGTGCTCGGAATCCGCCAACTGCTCTGCAGCATCGCCTGAATGTACGACTGGATATCTCCCATCACGGCTTGAGAAGCCTGACGCGCAGCCGCTTCACGCGCCTGACGCTCACGCTGAAGCGCTTGCTGCAACTCCGCCTCTGCCAACTGTTGCTGCCGTTTGCGCTCAGCTTCCGCTTGCGCGGCGGCTTCCGCCTTACGCCTTGCCTCGGCGGCCTCTCGGCGCGCCAACTCTTCCGCCTTCCGCTTGCGCTCTGCCGCCTCCGCCTTGCGCCTGGCTGCTTGTTCGGCCTGTCGTTTCTGCTCTGCGGCCCGCTGCTGCGCCAGCTCCTGCTGACGCTTGCGCTCTACTTCCTGTTGCGCCTTGCGCCTGGCATCCGCCTCCGCCTGACGTCGGGCCAACTCCTGCTGGCGCTTCTCGGCCGCCACCTGCTCCTGGCGCTTGCGTTCAGCCTGACGCACCTGCTCGGCCTGACGAACCTTCTCTTCAGCAATGCGAGCCTGTTCAGCCTGCCTCTTCGCCAGAGCCGTCAGATCGATCATCTGAGCTTCTATATGCCGAGGCACTTGACGCCGAGGCTCTGCATGGTCGATCCAGTGGGTGCTCAGCAACACCAAGACAAGGGCATGTACGCCCAATGCCAGCAAAAACGGAACAATATAGCTTCTGATCTCCACGGGCTATCCTATTCCGTTACCAGGCCGACACTGCTGGCTCCCACCTGCTGCAGCAATACCATCAGCTGCACCACCTGATCATAGCTGGCCGTCTTGTCTCCACGGACCAGCAGCAACTTTTCGGGCGCCGAGGCCAGTATCTTGCCTACCCGATCGGCGACCTCTTCACGACTGATGGCGGTTTTTTCGTCCCCGCCCACATTGATGTAGTAGCGTCCAGCGGCATCAACCGTGAGAATAACGGGCTCCTCGTTCTGGTCCTCAACCGGCTCCGCTGCCGCCTGTGGCAGCTCGACATTGACACCTTGCGTCAACATCGGTGCCGTCACCATGAAGATCACCAACAGCACCAGCGTCACATCAATGTAGGGCACCACATTGATATCCGAATTCAGTTTGCGTTTCTTGCGCTCTTTGCGAATCATTGCTCAGCCTCAGGCAGCGCGATGCACACGGCGGTAGAGAATGCTGGAAAACTCGTCAGCAAAGGTATCGTATGCATTCAACAGCCCCTCGGCCTGGGCCGAGAAACGGTTGAACGCAATTACCGCCGGAATAGCGGCAAAGAGGCCGATAGCCGTGGCCACCAGCGCCTCTGAAATCCCCGGCGCTACCGATGCCAGAGTTGCCTGGTGTACATTGGCAAGCCCCCTGAAGGCATTCATGATGCCCCAAACGGTACCAAACAGCCCCACATAGGGGCTGGTCGAACCTACGGTTGCCAGAAACGGGAGATGACGCTCCAGTCGCTCTTCTTCACGCGCCATGGCCACGCGCATGGCGCGCTGCACGCCGTTCATCACCATTTCCGGATCACTGCCTGTCTTCTGAGTCAGCCGTGTATATTCCTGCAGTCCGGCACGAAAGATGTTTTCGGCGCCGCTGCTGGCATTAGGCGTCTGACTCACTTCGCGAAACAGATCGCCCAGATCGACCCCTGACCAGAAACGGTCTTCGAATTGCCGCAGAGCGCGGCGCGCCTTGCGCATCACCTGATTACGCTGAAAGATCATTACCCATGACAGAAAGGAAGCCAGCAGCAGGAGCAGCATTACCAGTTGCACGACCAGGCTCGCGTTCATCACGAGACTCCAGATTGACAGCTTGTCTTCCATCATTTCTCCTCAAGGGTAAGCTGTTGAACGAAACTTGACGCCATTTGCTCCAGCATATTTGCCGGCCAGCGCCGCGGCTTCAAGCGCGACGCAGACACACAGGCGACCACTACTTTAGCCTGGTAAAGCAGAACAGAATCTGAAGCACGGGTAATTTTTTGCTGAAAAGTCACGCGCGCGCCGGATGCCTCTTCGATAGCCACGCTGACCAGAAGTTCATCATCAAGCCTTGCCGGCTGCAGATAACGGCCATCCACCTGGCTGACCACAAAAAGCATATCATCGCGGGTCAACTGCTGCTGGGAATAACCACACTGTCGCAGCAGTTCCGTTCGCGCCCGCTCCATGAACTTGAGGTAATTGGCATGATAGGCAATACCGCCCAAGTCGGTATCTTCAACGTAAACACGCACAGGCCACTGAAACGACATTTAAAACTTCCTGCCAAATGAAAGTCGTTTACGATAACAGCAGCCGGTTTCAAAACAAAGCTTCAGCTATGGCAACTCAGGCAAGTATCGACCAGCGGGTCAGCCCTCAGTCGATTCAACTCAATCGCTTCTCCACACAAACGACAACGACCAAAACGCCCCCGGTTTATCCGCTCGAGCGCCTGGTTACAGGCCGCAATGGAATCCAAATGGTGCTGCATATGCTCCAGATTCAGCCTTCTTGCCACCTCAAGGGCCGCCTGACGCTCGGACTGCCCCTGCGATTGACGTTTGAGCAGGTGTCGGACATGCTCGATCTCGTTCAATTCGTCGGCAAGCTCTTCATGTAGCGTCTCCAGCAGCTCATGCAGGTTTTCCGCCATCTGTTCCAGCTCGTCGCGATTCAGTACTGCTGCCATTTTTCTGGCCTCCGTTAAATGAACGCCTTGATAGTACTGCCCGAGAGCTGGTTAAAAATTGATCTCCATCACCTGGTCTTCTCGCATCATCGCCTGCGTGCTGATCGATTGATATCAGTCAGGCCTTTCGATGCCAAAGTGCATATAAGCGTGGTCTGTCACAATACGGCCACGCGGGGTGCGCATCACAAAACCCTGCTGGATCAGGTAGGGTTCCAACACATCCTCGATAGTATCCCGCTCTTCGCTGATTGCCGCCGCGAGGCTATCGATACCCACCGGACCGCCACCAAATTTTTCAATCATCGCCAGCAGCAGGCGACGATCCATATGATCAAAGCCACGCTCATCCACATTGAGCATGTTCAACGCCAGATCCGCCATCGGCTTGGTAATGCAGCCATCACCCTTCACTTCGGCAAAGTCACGGGCACGGCGCAACAGACGGTTAGCGATACGCGGTGTACCTCGGGAGCGTCGGGCAATCTCTCGGGCACCGTCTTCATCCACCTGAGTCCCAGACAGGTGACCCGAACGCATCACGATACCGGTCAGATCGTTCACCGAGTAATATTCCAGCCGCTGCACGATGCCAAAGCGATCCCTCAGCGGCGAGGTCAACAAACCGGCCCGAGTGGTCGCCCCCACCAGGGTAAACGGCGGCAGATCCAGCTTGATCGAACGGGCTGCAGGCCCTTCACCGATCATGATATCGAGCTGATAATCCTCCATCGCCGGATAGAGCACTTCCTCCACATTGGGACTCAAGCGGTGAATCTCATCGATAAACAGTACATCACCCGGCTCAAGGTTGGTCAGCAACGCCGCCAGATCACCGGCCTTTTCCAGCACCGGCCCGGAGGTTGTCTTGATCTGAGAGCCCATTTCGTGGGCAATGATGTTAGCCAACGTGGTCTTACCCAGCCCCGGTGGCCCGAAGATGAGCGTATGATCCAACGCTTCTTCACGACGACGTGCAGCATCAATGAAAATTTCCATCTGCTCGCGCACGGCGGGCTGCCCTTCATAATCGGCCAGCAACTTGGGCCGAATCGCCCGGTCATTCACCTCTTCAGAGGGCGCTGCCGTCAACGGTGTAATAAAACGGTCCGCTTCGATTTTCATGTTTCACTTCTCAACCGCTTACCATGGTTTTCAGTGCCTGACGGATCAGGTCCTCGGTTACGGCCGCATCGCTCAATGCCTTTGCCGCCTGCTCGATGGCACGCGTTGCCTGTTGCGGCTTATAGCCCAGCGCAATCAGCGCACTTTCCGCCTCGGCACGGTGATCCGTGGTAACAGCCTCCACTGCCGGCAGATTGCCCGAACTCAACTCCAGTTCGACCAGCGTTGGCAACTGCAGCTGGTTGAGACGATCCTTCATCTCCACGATCAGACGCTCGGCGGTTTTCTTGCCCACCCCCGGCACCCTCACCAGCGCCGTGGTATCTTCATTGTGCACCGTGCGGATAAACTCCTCGGCACTGATACCGGACAAAATGGCCAGCGCCATCTTGGGGCCAACTCCGTTCACCTTGATCAATGAGCGAAACAGCAGTTTTTCCTGCTGGTCGGCAAAGCCATACAGCAGCTGCGCATCTTCACGCACGACGAAATGAGTGTACAGCCCGACTTCAGCCCCCCGCTCCGGTAACTTGTAGAAGGTGTTCATTGAGGCCTCGACCTCGTAGCCAACACCGTTTACATCCAGCAACAGCCAGGGCGGCTGCTTCTCAAGAATTCGACCTCTGAGATGTCCAATCACGACTTTTTGCTCTCCAAAAAAATCATAGCCGCCAACGACCGCTGCTGCGGCTACGACTGCGCGCCTGCGGTATCTGGCCGGCATTGGTATGAGCGTGACAGAGCGCAATCGCCAAGGCATCGGCGGCATCCGCCTGCGGCAATCCCGGCAGCTTGAGCAGGTGCGCTACCATATGCTGCACTTGGGTCTTGTCGGCACCGCCGTTACCCACCACGGACTGTTTGACCCGGCGGGCGGCATACTCCGCCACCGGCAAGGCCTGGTTGGCGCCGGCGACAATCGCCACGCCTCTTGCCTGGCCAAGCTTGAGCGCCGAATCAGCATTCTTTGACATGAACACCTGCTCGATCGCCATCTCCTGCGGCCGGTAGCGCTCAATCACCTCGGTAACCCCGGCATAGACCTGCTGCAGGCGCTCGGCCAGCAGATCACCACTGATGCGGATACACCCGCTGGCGACATATTCGATACGCGCACCTGCCGCGTTGATCACACCATAGCCGGTAATTCTTGAACCGGGATCAATTCCCAGGATCAGCATGAGTTCATCTCGACACTCCAGATAACTCTATGGGCATAACCACCAAAAGCTGTACATTTATACACTAAATCAACATCCATTGCGCCAAAAAAAACCGGGGCTTCCCCCGGTTCTTGTGATTCGCAATATGCGAACGCTTATTCCATCGCTTCTTCAGGGATGTCGGCGTTGTGATAGACGTTCTGGGTATCATCCAGATCTTCCAGCGCGTCAATAAGCCTGTAGGCCTTGGCGCCGTTATCGACATCCAGCTCGACTGTTGTAGCCGGAATCATGCCAACTTCGGCATACACCGGCTCCAGTCCGGCGTCGATCAGAGACTGTTTAACGTCCATGAACTCCTGCCAGGGCGCAAACACATCAACGGAACCGTCATCATTGGTTACGACGTCGTCAGCACCAGCTTCCAGCGCCGCCTCCATGATCGCATCTTCATCGGCGCCTTCACCAAAGGTGATCTGTCCCTTTTTCTCGAACAAGTAAGCCACGGAGCCGTTGGTACCCAGGTTACCACCCGCCTTGTTGAAGGCCGCACGCACCTGAGACACGGTACGGTTGACGTTATCGGTCATCACTTCGACCAGAATCGCCACACCGTTGGGGCCGTAACCTTCGTAGGTCAGCTCGTCGTAGTTATCGCCTTCACCGCCACCGGCACCGCGAGCGATCGCCTTTTCGATGGTATCTTTCTTCATGTTGGCGCCCAGCGCCTTGTCGACGGCCGCGCGCAGACGCGGATTGTCTTCAATGCTGCCACCACCTTCTTTGGCGGCAACCGTCAATTCACGAATCAGTTTGGTGAAGATCTTGCCGCGCTTGGCGTCCTGAGCCGCCTTGCGGTGCTTGATGTTAGCCCACTTGGAATGACCTGCCATAAAACGTCCTCGGTTGATTGCAGAGCCTCGCAGGCCCTGTGATCTTATACGTGTCGTGCAATGAAATGGGGCGACTCAAGTGGTCGCCCCAGGTGCGCAATCAGGGAGTCTTGCGCAGTTTGATGTTCAGCTCGCGCAACTGAGCGGCGCTGACTTCGCCCGGTGCGTCGGTCAGCAGACAGGCGGCACTCTGGGTTTTCGGGAAGGCGATAACTTCACGAATGGATGAAGAACCGGTCATCAGCATCACCAGACGGTCCAGACCAAAGGCCAGACCACCGTGCGGCGGCGCACCGAACTTCAGTGCGTTGAGCAGGAAGCCGAATTTCTCTTCCGCTTCCTCGTCACTGATACCCAGCACCTTGAATACGGCGCGTTGCATCTCCTGATCGTGGATACGGACAGAACCACCGCCCAGCTCGGTACCGTTCAGCACCATGTCGTAGGCGCGGGACAGCTTGCCTTCCGGCTGTTCCAGCAGCTCGGCCGGACTACAACTCGGCGCGGTGAACGGGTGATGCAGCGCGGTCAGGCCACCGTCGCCGGTCTCTTCGAACATCGGGAAGTCGACCACCCACAGAGGTGCCCATTCGCGCTCGATCAGATTCATGTCCTCACCGACCTTGATGCGCAGCGCGCCCAGGGCTTCGTTGACAACAGTTTCCTTATCGGCACCGAAGAAGACGATATCGCCGTTCTTGGCTTCCAGACGCTCCATCACCTTCATGGCAACATCTTCACCCAGGAACTTGACGATCGGAGACTGCAGGCCTTCAGCACCCTTCTCCAGTTCGTTGACCTTGATCCAGGCCAGGCCCTTGGCACCGTAAATACCGACAAACTTGGTGTACTCGTCGATGATCTTGCGGGTCAGCTCGGCGCCGCCCGGCACTTTCAGAGCAGCCACACGGCCTTTCGGATCTTTCGCCGGACCGGCGAACACCTTGAATCCGATATCCTGCAGCAGGTCTGCCACATCGATCAGTTCCAGCGGGATACGCAGATCCGGCTTGTCGGAACCGAAACGCTGCATCGCTTCGGAATACGGCATGTGCGGGAAGTCGCCCAGCTCCACGTCCAGCAGCTCGTTGAACAGCTTGCGGATCATGCCCTCGGTCAGGCCCATGATGCCTTCCTCGTCCATGAACGAGGTTTCGATGTCGATCTGAGTGAATTCCGGCTGACGGTCGGCACGCAGGTCCTCGTCACGGAAACACTTGGCGATCTGGTAGTAACGATCGAAGCCGGACACCATCAGCAGCTGCTTGAACAGCTGCGGCGACTGAGGCAGTGCGAAGAAGCTGCCTTCGTGAGTACGGCTCGGCACCAGGTAGTCACGCGCGCCTTCCGGAGTCGCACGGGTCAGAATCGGCGTCTCGATATCGAGAAAACCGTTATCTTCCAGGAAATTACGGATGTTGTGCGTGATCTTGGAACGGAAACGCAGCTTGCGCTGGATCTCCGGACGACGCAAATCGATAAAGCGGTTACGCAGGCGAACATCTTCACCTACCTGCTGGTGTTCATCCAACTGGAACGGAGGCGTTTCGGCCTTGTTCAGGATCACCAACTCTTTACCCAGCACCTCGATTTCGCCGGTGCCCATTTCCTTGTTGATAGTGCCTTCCGGACGACCGCGAACAGTACCACGCACCTCTACCACGTACTCACTGCGTACGCTGTCGGCCAACTGGAAGCTTTCTTCACGATCCGGGTCGAAAACAACCTGGGCAATCCCTTCACGGTCACGAAGGTCAAGGAAGATGACGCCACCGTGGTCTCGACGGCGGTGAACCCAGCCGGTCAGGGTGATGTCTTCTCCAATATGGTCTGCTCTAAGGTCGCCGCAATAATGGCTGCGCATAGTGTCCTGTTCCTGTATCCGAATGCAACATGGAAATCAAAGGCGGGAATTATAACCGATTTGACCGAACCTGACAGCAGGCCCAAACGCCCAAACAGGCATTCCATCAATGAGATGAATGGCAAGCGTTGTGGGAGCAACCTCCGGCGGCAAAAGCTTATTCAGCCAGAGGACTGGCCTCCCACCAAGTTACCAGCTTACTATCTGCTATCAGCCGTGTGGTTCGAACGCCAGCTCGCCATTGAGCAAGCGCTCCAGCTTGCTGCGCACACTGGACAACTCTTCCGGGGTATATGCGACCGCAGGATGCTTGCCCCAGACCGGACCAGGCCAGGCCGGGTCGGACTCATGACGTACAATGACATGGAGATGCAGTTGAGGCACCATATTCCCCAGGGTTGCCACATTCATCTTGCGTGCCTGAAACAGGTCCGCCAGCGTTTCAGACAGCTCACTGACTTCATGCATCAGCTGCTGCTGTTCACTGGCCGACAGGTGGTACAGTTCGGTAACACCGGCACGGCGCGGCACCAGAATCAACCAGGGGTACTGGCTGTCATTCATCAGCAACAGACGGCTCAACGGAAAATCGCCCAATACGATGGTGTCCGTCACCAGACGGGGATCAAGTTCAAATTCCAATTCCAGTTCGTCCATCACCCTGCTCCTTAAAATATGCTTGTTAATCCAAGTGTTACCAGAATTAGTATAGGTCGGCATGTATAAAGTCAATCTCCACTCAAGCATCGACACGATCGAAGCGTCACGCTGGGATGCACTCTGTGAGTCAGGATATCCCTTTATTCGCCATGCCTTTCTGCACGCGCTGGAGGCTTCCGGCTCTGTCAGCGCCGAGACCGGCTGGCAGCCCCTGCACCTTGAAGTGATGCAGGGCGACACCTGTATACTGGTGATGCCGCTCTATCTCAAGTCCCATTCCTGGGGCGAATATGTCTTCGACTGGGCCTGGGCCGATGCCTATGAACGCAATGGTCTGGCCTACTACCCCAAATTGCTCAATGCCATCCCCTTCACGCCTGCCAGCGGTCCGCGTTACGGCACTTCACTGTCCAGCGTCGAAGCCGCATCACTCATCCCCGAACTGCTGGAACAGGTGATGCGCCAGATGGGTGCCTCTTCCTGGCACACCCTGTTTCCGCCAGCCAGGGATATTCAGTCAGCCGGCGCACCGCCCCTGAAACGCATGGGCTGTCAGTATCACTGGTTCAATCAGAACTACAGAAACTTCGATGATTTCCTCAGCCGATTCAACGCCCGCAAACGCAAGGCAGTCAAACGGGAGCGACGCAAGGTACAGGAACAGGGGCTGCAACTGCAGCCATTGAGAGGGGATCAAATTCAACCCGAGCACCTGGACCGGTTCTACCATTTTTACCAGTCCACCTACTTGAAACGGGGTCGCCAGGGCTACCTGTCCGCCGAGTTCTTTCATCGCCTGCATGAGTCGATGCCGGAACAGATGCTGCTGATTCAGGCGGCACTGAACGACATACCGGTTGCGGCAGCTCTCTATTTTGTCGGTGAAGACACCTTATACGGACGCTACTGGGGGTGCAGCGCCGACTTTGACAGCCTGCATTTCGAAACCTGCTATTATCAGGGCATCGAGTACTGCATCAAGCATGGACTCAAACGCTTTGACCCCGGCGCTCAGGGAGAGCACAAGATCCAGCGCGGATTCGAACCGGTACGAACCTGGTCGCTGCACCGAATTGCAGACCCGAGGTTCGAACAGGCCATTGAGGCGTTTCTGGAGGAAGAGCGTGGCCTGATGGAACAACAGATCGCGGAACTGACAACCTGGCTGCCGTTCCGACAGCCAGACTGTTAAGCGAGGATCAGAGAATCATCGCGGCCACCCAACCGGCCACCAGTAGCGGCAGGTTGTAGTGCAGAAAGGTCGGTACTACCGTGTCCCAGATATGGTGATGCTGACCATCCACGTTCAAACCCGCCGTCGGACCCAATGTAGAGTCAGAGGCCGGCGACCCGGCATCACCCAGCGCCCCTGCGGTCCCCACCAGCGCCACAATGGCCAGCGGGCTGAAACCGAGAGACAGCGCTAAAGGCACGTAGATTGCCGCGATGATCGGAATCGTGGAAAACGAAGAGCCAATCCCCAGCGTCACCAACAGACCCACCAGCAGCATCAGCAGTGCTGCCAACGCCTTGTTGTCACCAATCAATTCAGCCGTACTGTTGACCAGCGTTGAGATCTCACCGGTCTGGCGCATCACCTCGGCAAAGCCCGCCGCCGTGATCATGATGAAGCCTATCATCGCCATCATCTTCATACCATCGATCAGCACACCATCCGCCTGCTTCCAGCGGATGATACCGGTCAGGGTACAGATCATGTAACCGGACAAGGCACCCAGCACCATGGAGCCGGTCCACAGCTGCGCACCAAACGCCACCAGCATGGCGATGACAACCGACACCAGGCGTGCCGCACTGTAATTAACCTCAACCCGCTCGGCTGCCTGGAGTTTCTCCATGTCATAGCTGCGCGGCTTGCGATAGTTGAACAGTGCCAGCATCAAACCGACCAGCATGCCCGCAGCCGGAATCCACATCGCGGACATCGCATTCATGTCATCGGTCGCAAGGCCATTATCTGCCACATTCTGCAACAGGATATTGTTCAGGAAGATGCCACCAAAGCCCACCGGCAGGAACATATAGGGAGTGACAAGACCAAAGGTCAGCACACAGGCGATCAAGCGACGATCCAGCTGCATCTTGCTCATCACCATCAGCAATGGCGGCACCAGCAGAGGAATGAAAGCGATGTGGATCGGAATCAGGTTCTGCGAAGAGATCGCCACCGCCACCAGCACCAGGATCAGCGAATACTTGACCACCCGGCCAGCCTGCCCTTCGCCACTGCCCAGCTTGCGCTGCACCAGATCCGCCATGGCATGCGGCAACCCGGACTGTGCAATTGCAACAGCAAAGCCCCCTAACATGGCATAGCTGAGCGCCACCTCGGCCCCGCCACCGATACCACTGGTGAAGGCCTCCATTGTCTGTTCCAGCCCCATGCCCGCCAGCAGCCCGGCGCTCAGCGCTCCCAGAACCAGCGCAACGACAACCGGGGTGCGGAGCAGGCTCAGCGCCAGCATCACAACCACCGCTGCGAGTACAGCATTCATTCATTCATCTCCCGGATTTTCAGGGGTTGTAAAAAACCGCGGACTCTGCAGCAGCTCAGGCCCTTTGTCAAACCGGGCTTATTGGCGCTGAACTCGCAACACCTCACCCAGTCGGGCATATTCTGAGCCGCCCAGACGTGCCAGAGGGCGAACCCTGTCGGCATCAACCCGCGTGCGCCCCCTGGTATCCTGATAACAGCACTCATCATCAATCCAGAAATGCTCAACCTCCACCAGTAACAGATGCTGCGGCTTGTTGCCCACCTCAAGGTGCTGGTGCAATCGGCAGGCCATGGCGATGGGTACACCCTGTAAGCGCTTCATCCCGGTCTCTTCGAATGCCACCAGCTCGAGCCCGGCCTGCATCACTTCTGACTCACCGAATTTCAGTTCTCGTGCAGTATCGGATATCGCCTGGGTATGCTCTTCCGAACCAATGTGAACCACACAATGCTGACGTTCAAGCAGGTTGCGGCAGCTGTCCTTGAGTGAGCCATCGGTCTTGCTGCCCATGGACAACATCAGTAACGGAGGATCACTGCACACTGCATTGAAAAAGGAAAAGGGTGCTAAATTGAAGCTAAGGAACGCATCATCATTAGGACTCAGCACCCAGGCGATCGGCCGCGGGATAATGATCTGGGTCAAGGTGTGATAGATATCGGCCGAAGCCATTTCCTGTGCTGAAAGTAACATTGCTGCTCCGCACTCATGGTTAAGAACCGCAAAGCATATCATTGCTGGGCCTTTTTACGCCTCAATCCTGCGCATATGCAGCATGAGCCTCACTGACACGTCCTCAATATGCAATGAAAAAAATGCACACGCCGCTCCTCCCATTCACCGTGAAGCCGCCTACACTGAGAATCCCAACAGCAGCAACCCGTGTTTTCACTTCACACCCGGAAGATGAACCGAGGAGGATTAGCGGTATGTTGACCTATGAAGAGTGTCTGGAGATGAGTGACCTGAGCCCTGACGAGATCGCCGCCATCGCCGAACATGAGCACATGGACCCAATGATCGCGGTAGCACTTGGGCATTATCTGATCACCCATGATGGCGAGCAAAGGATTCAACGCTTCATTCTGGATGATATTGAACGCGCCAGACGCTGCGGTGATCGCCACAAGCAGGCGCTGCTTTATGGCGCCCTGCGACACTTCATCGCAAGCCATCCCAAGCACGGCGATCACCATGGGCTGTAATCGACCGCCCCTCACAAAAAAACCGCGCCAAAGCGCGGTTTTGACACATGAGCCACAGCCAGACTGTGGCTCGTCTTTTTATCAGAGCGCGGAGTCCAGTTCAGGCAGTGCCGTGAACAGGTCAGCCACCAGACCATAATCGGCCACCTGGAAGATCGGCGCTTCCTCATCCTTGTTGATCGCCACAATCACCTTGGAGTCCTTCATGCCGGCCAGATGCTGAATGGCGCCGGAAATACCCACGGCAATATAGAGTTCAGGCGCAACAATCTTGCCGGTCTGCCCTACCTGCATGTCGTTCGGCGCAAAACCGGCATCAACCGCCGCACGAGACGCCCCCACGGCCGCTCCCAGCTTGTCAGCCACTTTTTCCAACAGATGGAAGTGCTCGCTGTCCGCCATGCCGCGACCACCGGAGATCACCACACGGGCTGCCGTCAGTTCCGGACGATCGGACTTCGCCATCTCTTCACCAACGAAGCGACTCAGGCCGGTATCTTCAACCTGGGACAGAGCCTCAACGGAGGCACTGCCACCTTCAGCAGCGACCGCATCAAATGCAGTGCCACGCACCGTAATCACCTTGACCGCATCCAGAGATTGCACGGTCGCAATGGCATTACCGGCGTAGATCGGGCGAGCAAAGGTATCGGCCGACTCGACCTTGATGATGTCGGAAATCTGACCCACATCCAGCAGCGCTGCTACGCGCGGCATGAAGTTTTTACCATTGGCGGTCGCGGGGGCCAGGATGTGCGTATAGCCCTCGGCAATGGCGACAATCAGCGCGGCCATGTTTTCGGCGATTTCGTGATCATAGGCGGCGTTATCCGCCAGAAGGACCCTGGACACACCTTGAGCCTTGGCCGCTGCTTCAGCAGCCGCGCCACAGCCGTTACCGGCGACCAGCAGTGTCACATCACCACCGATCTGGCTCGCAGCCGCCAGAGTGCTCAGGGTAGACGGTTTCAGCGCCTGATTGTCATGTTCAGCAATTACCAGAATACTCATCAGATCACCTTCGCCTCATTTTTCAGTTTTTCGACCAGCTCAGCCACATCAGCCACCTTGATGCCTGCGGAACGTTCAGCCGGCGGCTCAACTTTCAGCAGTTTGGTATGCGCTTTGACTTCAACCCCCAGATCGGCCGGCGTCAGCGTTTCCAGCGGCTTGCGCTTGGCTTTCATGATATTCGGCAGCGATGCATAACGCGGCTCGTTCAGGCGCAGGTCGGTGGTGACTACGGCCGGCTTGTTCAGTACAACCGTCTGCAGGCCGCCATCAACCTCGCGCGTTACCTGGATCTGATCACCGTCGATCTTCACTTCGGAAGCAAAGGTCCCCTGCCCCATACCGGTCAACGCCGCCAGCATCTGGCCGGTCTGGTTGTTATCGGAGTCGATCGCCTGCTTGCCCATCAACACCAGATCCGGCTGCTCTTTCTCAACAACCTTGGCCAGCAGCTTGGCAACAGAAAGCGATTCCAGATTGTCGTCGCTCTGCACCAGGATAGCGCGATCGGCACCCAGTGCCAGCGCGGTACGCAGCTGCTCCTGTGCGGCCTGAGGCCCCAGAGAAACCACAACAATTTCGCTGGCCTGTCCGGACTCTTTCAGGCGAACAGCCTCTTCTACTGCAATCTCACAGAAAGGGTTGATCGCCATTTTCACATTATTCAGGTCAACATCCGTGTTGTCGGACTTGACTCGCACCTTGACGTTGTAGTCGATGACTCGTTTTACCGTTACCAGGACCTTCATTGTCATACCCTTTGATTGTGTTATGGACCGCTCTCGACGGCCTCACCTCTTGTGGGTGTTGTTTCGCATCATAACCACAGATTCCAAATAAGCAATATCCCTTATACAAAAGCCCAACCATCAATTACAGGGCCTTACGCTTTACAAATAGGGGTTTTTACTTATTATGTTCGCATACCTTAATGTCATACGCTGTGGCACACAATAACTAGAAGAATCAACCATCCACACCGATGGAGGAAGAA
The DNA here is from genome assembly GCA_963676805.2 of uncultured Marinobacterium sp. Classification (GTDB taxonomy): domain Bacteria; phylum Pseudomonadota; class Gammaproteobacteria; order Pseudomonadales; family Balneatricaceae; genus Marinobacterium. Next base: position 1,301,140 of record CAXXYA010000002.1, read on the forward strand.
TCGTGAATCGCGAATCGATGGAATTTGATGTAGTAATCGTCGGCGCCGGCCCAGCGGGCCTGTCCGCAGCATGCCGCTTGATGCAGCAGGCACAGGCTGCCGAACAGGAACTGACCGTCTGTGTGGTGGAAAAGGGTTCTGAGGTCGGTGCCCACATACTGTCGGGTGCCGTCATGGAAACCCGCGCACTGGACGAACTCTTTCCGAACTGGAAAGAGCTTGATGCACCACTGAAAACCCCGGTTACCGAAGACCAGGTTTTCATGCTGAAGAATGAAACCAGCGCTACCAAACTCCCCAACGCCTTCGTTCCCAAATCCATGCACAATGACGGCAACTATATCGTCAGTCTTGGCAATGTTACTCGCTGGCTGGGTGAGCAGGCCGAACAGCTGGGCGTGGAAGTCTTCCCCGGCTTTGCCGCCGCTGAAGTACTGTACAACGAAGACGGCAGCGTCAAGGGCATCGCCACCGGCGACATGGGCGTCACCGCCAGCGGCGAACAGGGTCCCAACTACATGCCGGGCATGGAGCTGCATGCCAAGTACACCATTTTCTCGGAAGGCTGCCGAGGCCATCTGGGCAAGCAGCTGATCGAAAAGTTTGCGCTGGACAAGGACGCCGATCCCCAGCACTACGGCATCGGTATCAAGGAACTCTGGGATATCGACCCGGCCAAACATCAACCCGGCCTGGTTATTCACGGCTCCGGCTGGCCGCTGAGCGACGGAGCCAGCGGTGGCTTCTTCCTGTACCACGCCGAAGACAACCAGGTGGTTGTCGGCCTGATCATCGACCTGAACTACTCGAACCCGTATCTGAGCCCGTTCGACGAATTTCAGCGCATGAAGCACCACCCCGAGATCAAGCAGTACCTTGAGGGCGGCAAGCGAGTGGCCTATGGCGCCCGCGCCATCACCAAGGGCGGCTTCAACACACTGCCGAAGATGACCATGCCGGGCGCCCTGCTGATCGGTTGTGATGCCGGCACACTGAACTTCTCCAAGATCAAGGGTATCCACACCGCCATGAAGTCCGGCATGCTGGCAGCCGAATCAATTTCAGCTGCACTGGCAAACGGTGATGAAGGCGGCAAGGACCTGAGCGGCTTTACCGACGCCTATACCTCCTCCTGGCTGTATGACGAGCTCTATCGCGCCCGCAATTTCGGCCCGGCCATGCACAAGTTCGGCCCCTATCTGGGCGGCGCCTTCAACTACATCGACCAGAACTGGTTTGGCGGCAAGATCCCGGTTACGCTGCATGACCTGCACAAGGACCATGAGCAGCTCAAGCCAGCCAACGAATGTCAGGAGATCCAGTACCCGAAGCCGGATGGCGTACTCTCCTTCGACAAGCTTTCATCGGTATTTCTGTCCAACACCAACCACGAAGAAGACCAGCCCTGCCATCTGCAGCTGAAGGACGCCAGCATCCCGATCACTCAAAACCTGCCGAAGTATGCAGAACCGGCACAGCGCTACTGTCCGGCCGGGGTCTATGAAGTGGTCGATGGTGAGGACGGGCCGCAGTTCCAGATCAACTCGCAGAACTGCGTCCATTGCAAAACCTGCGATATCAAGGACCCGGCCCAGAACATCACCTGGGTGGTACCCGAAGGTGCCGGCGGGCCCAATTATCCCAATATGTGATCTGACGTTATCACCCGTAAAAGCCGGCACCTGATGCCGGCTTTTTCTTCAATGCATCCCCCCTCTTTTCCCCCAACTTTTGCCACCGTGGTATGATCACTCAATTGACGTAATGACCCTCGTGCCCGCACAGACACCAAAAGTTTTCCCGGGCCAGGCACAACCCATGACAACAGGCAATTGATGAGCGTACACCAGCCCTCGGACACCCTTGCACCCCAAAATCAGAGCAGCAAAGCCACTTCCGATCCCGTCAACCGCCGTTTTTCGGTCGCACCTATGATGGATTGGACCACATCCGACTGTCGGGTCTTTCATCGTTTGATGTCGCGCCACACCCTGCTCTATACAGAAATGGTGACGACCGGCGCCCTGATTCATGGCGATGCCGCACGCCATCTGAATTACCATCACAGTGAGCATCCGGTTGCTCTGCAACTGGGTGGCAGTGACCCCAGGGATCTTGCCCAGTGCGCCCGTATGGCTCAGGAATGGGGCTATGACGAGGTCAACCTGAATGTTGGTTGCCCCAGTGATCGGGTACAGAACAACATGATCGGCGCCTGCCTCATGGCCCACCCCAAACTGGTGGCAGAATGTCTGGCCGAGATGCAGGCGGCCGTCAGCATTCCGGTGACGATCAAGCACCGACTGGGCATTGACGACCTTGACAGCTTCGAGCACCTTCACCGATTTGTCGATACGGTCAAGGAAAGTGGCTGCCACAGTTTCACCATCCATGCCCGCAAGGCGATCCTCGACGGCCTGAGCCCGAAGGAAAACCGCGATATTCCTCCGCTGATCTATGACCACGTCTACCGGATCAAGGCGCTCTACCCCGAACTGGAAATCATCATCAACGGAGGCATCAAGACTCTCGAAGAGTGTGACACACATCTGCAATATGTTGATGGTGTCATGATCGGCCGCGAAGCCTATCAGAACCCCTGGCCACTGCTCAGCCAGGTGGATGCACGCTACTTTGGAGATGACCACGCCATACCGAGCCGTATGGAAACCGCTTTGGCATTCATCCCCTATCTTGAGCAGCGCCTTGCCGAGGGAGCGCCGCTCTATGCTGTGACGAAGCACCTGCTTGGGCTGTTCCACGGCCAGCGTGGTGGCAAGCAGTTCCGTCGTTATTTGAGTGAAAACGGACATCAGCGCGGCGCGGCGATTGACACCTTCAGGGCCGCACTTGAACGGGTGGCTGAACACCAGAATTAAGACTTTTCAGGAAATGGATACAGGACAACAACCGATGGACCAGTTACAACAGCTTAAACAGATGACGACTGTCGTTGCCGATACCGGCGACATTGACGCCATCCGCCGGTTTCAACCCGTAGACGCCACCACCAACCCCTCTCTGCTGCTGAAAGCCGCCCAGGATTCCAAGTACGCTCACCTGTTGCAGGAAGCACGTGACTGGGCAGAGAGCCATGCCGACTCGCACAATAAACTGGCATTGATGACCGACCGTTTCGGTGTGCTGATCGGCCGTGAAATCACCCAGCTGATTCCGGGACGCATCTCCACCGAGGTGGATGCACGCCTTTCATTCGATACTCAGGCAACCGTCAACAAGGCGCATCAGCTGATTGAGCAGTACGACGCCTTGGGCGTCAGCCGTGATCGTGTGCTGATCAAGATCGCCTCTACTTGGGAAGGCATAGAAGCAGGCCGCCAGCTGGAGCGTGAAGGAATCAATTGCAACCTGACGCTGCTGTTCAGTTTTGCCCAGGCCCAGGCCTGCGCCGATGCGGGTATTTTCCTGATTTCACCTTTTGTCGGCCGCATACTGGACTGGCACAAACAGCACCAGCCGGATGCCGACTTCAGCTTTGACAGGGACCCGGGGGTACAATCCGTCAGCCGTATCTATCGCTATTACAAGGCACACGATTACAGCACCGTGGTGATGGGTGCCAGCTTCCGTAATACCGGTGAGATTCAGGCTCTGGCCGGCTGCGACCGCCTGACCATCAGCCCCGCCTTGATGCAGGCGCTGGCCGAAGACCGGGGCGAACTGGAACAGCGACTGAAGGCCAACATGGACAGCTCGGACAGCAAGCGATCACTGAACGAAAGCGATTTCCGCTGGGCGATGAATGAAGATGTGATGGCACAGGAAAAACTGGCCGAGGGGATTCGCAATTTCGCGAGCGACCAGATAAAGCTGGAACAGTTACTGACCCAGGCGTAAGCGATTCGCCACTCTGGGCCCTGTCAGCGGCAGTTCTCCAGAGTGGCGACCAGGTCCTTGAAGACCTCACGATTGTCATCGTTCAGTCCGATCAACACCCTGTGCGCATCCAGGATGCGCATGCGCACCTCTTCCTCTGACTCCTGCACAAACGGCACCTGCTGCAGGTCACAGCGACTGACGGGCAGCTCCTGCAAGAGTACAAACACCCGATCAAAGCCCATGCCCAGCAGAATCCGCGTAATATCCTCGTGGGTCGAAACCAGCGTAGGCTGCGGCATCCCTTTTTCGGCCGCCTTGATCGCCAGCTTGGCAATCAGGCCCAGGGAGGTGCTATCGATATTTTCGGTCTCGGTCAGATCGACCAGCGTATCGGTCACATCCTTGCGCTGAAGCACCGTCTCCAGGTGACGTTCTATCGTCGAGCACAAGGTAAGACGCACATCACCGACAAACTTCAGGACATAGTGCCCGTCACAGCACGCGTAATAAATCGCGCCATCACTCATAAAGACTCTCTGCGTACAGTCATGATCGCCACATCATCGGGATGTACCCGCTCGGCTGGCATCATACTCTGCAAAAATGTTGCTGGCGAGCCCAAATTATCCCGACATAACTGCAGTAGCTTTTGCTCTTTATCTGCCAGCGAATCACCCGCCAGCACCTCAAGAATGCCATCGGAAAACAGGGTCAGGGCGAAGTCCGCTGCCAGTGACAGCTCACGCTCGTCAAACTCGGGGCTTTCAAACAGACCAAGCGGCATTCCTCTGCCTTCAAGATAGCGCACCTCGCCGGCTTGCTGTAGTACCGGCATGGGATGATGCCCACCCACCGCATATCTGAGCGTGTTTTCACGGTGATTGATGAGCCCCACAAACATGGTCAAATGCTTACCCAGAGACGTCAGCAACAGCTCTTTATTGATGCGGTGAAGTGTATCCAGGGGCGAGAGAATATCGAAGCTGGAGTTGCGACGGTAGTTACGCAGCAAGCGATGCGTCATGTTTTTAAGCAGCACCGTTACCAGCGCAGAGGACGTGCCATGCCCCGAGACATCTGCCAGATAGAACAGGCTCAGCTCATCATTAATAGCCAGGGCATCCACGAAATCTCCACTGAGCAACAGCGAAGGCTTGAGACAATAATCAAAGTCGATGCCGTTGATACATTGATGTGCCGGCGGCAACAGGTTTTGCTGCACATGCTGAGCCGCGTGTTGATCTTCACGCAACTCATCCAGACTACGCTCCAGGCTGTCTCTGAGGCCGTGCACTTCCTCAATATAGTGCGCACGCCGCAGTTGACGCTCAACAGAACGCACAAACAGCTCAGGATGCAGTTCCAGCTCGCCGGAGACATAGACATCATCAGCCCCGCTGCGCAATGCCGCTACCAGCTGCTCAGCGGTGCCTTCGCGAATCAGCGCCACCAGCGGCTTGGGACTGACTCTTTGCGCCAATCGGTCCATTAGCAAACTGCTGCCGATGGTTGCCAGGTCAAAGATTACCAGGGAAATATCGAAATGCTCGAGCTGCCGATCAACCTCATCCATGTCAGAACAGACGGCCAGACGCAGGCGCTGATGATCACACAGTTCACACAGTTCGAAGATTCGGTCGATGGTGTGGATGCAGGCCGAAAGCAACAGCACCCTTTGCGTATTAGGATCCATTGATCAGCCATTCACGGGATACTGAACAGGAACTTCAACAGTATCCCCAAGCCATCGATGATGCAAGTGATCAGAAATCGCTGTCGTACTGCACGTCGACAGCACCGTCATTGATCTGGTATTCACGGCGCTGCAGATAGGCATCACGAACAAAGCTGTACTTGTCACCGCTGATGATCTGTTCAGCCTTGAGCAGGCGGCTACGGGTATCCAGCAAGCGCAGACCGTACAAACTATTTCGAGTCGGCACGTGATCAACCTCACCCACAGGGTCAACCACCCAGTCTACGGGCAGAGCAACACCGTCACGCACAGTACTCGGCCCGATGAACGGCAGCACAAGGTAGGGACCTGAACTCACTCCCCAGTAGCCCAGCGTCTGACCGAAGTCTTCGGCATGTTCTTCAATACCCATTGGAGTGGCCACATCCACCAGTCCCGCCAGACCAAAGGTGGAGTTAAACGTCAGGCGAGCAAAGGTTTTACCCGCTGCTTCAAGCTTGAACTGCAGCAGGTTATTAAACAGGTTGCCGACATCACTGAGGTTATCGAAAAAATTGCTGACGCCTTTTTCAGCAATATCCGGGGTAACATAGCGATAGCCCTGCGCCAGAGGCTTTACCGCATAGCGATCGACGGCTTCATTAAAGCTGAAGATGGAACGGTTAAACCCTTCCCAGGGGTCCTGCTCGGTTTCTGCCATAACCGGGCTGGCCATCAATGCCATACCCATACCTGTCGCGAGAACACCAGAACGCAGTGAAGAAGCCAGCATACCTTATCCTTAATAAGCCGAGTCACACAATGCGACCATTCTAACGGGGCTTGCGCAGGGAAGAAAGCATCCCGTCATCAGATTTGAACCAATTATTGATATGCCTGAAAACGCAAAAAGGCTCCCGAGGGAGCCTTTTCGTAGACAGAGTCCAATATCAAGCGATATTAGAAGTCCAGGCGGTAGCCGATCATCCACAGATCTTCGGCAACACGCTTACCGCTCAGAGATGAAGAAATAACAGCTGCTTCTTCGTCAAAGTCGGTGTAACCAACCCATGCGTAACCACGGTTACCCAGTTTCTGTTCGACTTCGATACCCCACTGGTCACCATCATCACTGCCGTTTACAGCACCAACCCATGCCGGATCAGCAACAGTAGCAGTGCCTTCCAGATCAGCTTCGATGTTGCCGTAACGAGCCTTCAGGGCAGTCGCGCCGATCTGGTATTGAGCCGCGATTTCCCATACAGTCAGTTCAGCATCACCGGCAAATTTATATGCATCACCGAAGGAAGCATACTCAGCTGCAGTGTCTTCACGCTCTTCGTATTTTGCAGACAAAGTCAGCGCATCGATAGTGTAGGTAGCACCGAGACCCCAGATCTCAGACTCATATTTTTCGTCTTCTACGTTACCATAAGAAGCAGAAACACGCAGACCTTCAACACCTGTGTACTGAGCACCGATGTTATAGCCATCAACATCATCGTCAAGCTGCTTATCGCTGTCATCACCATCGCCAGCAATAACGGCACCAGCGACTACCTGGAAACCAGACATTACCGGAGAAGCGTATGCCAGAGTGTTATCGGTGCGCTTGTGCCACTTGTTACCCAGCGCAAAGGCTTCACCGAAGTCAGCATCAGCACCCTGGAAGATGTTGGTATGGCTGTTAACCATGGTGTAGTACGGGTGGTACTGACGACCGACCAGAGCAGTACCCCAGTTACCAGTCGCACCCATATAAGCCAGGCGCTCACCGAACATTTCGCCACCACCGTAGGTATCCTGATCGGTAGTGCTTACGTTAGCTTCCCAATGAAACAGACCCTTGGTGTTTTCCATGCCCAGATCTACATCGCCTTTGATACCGATGCGAGTAGACTCGTCACGCAGATCCAAGTCAGCGTTATCAGCACCAACCAGACCCATACGGAAAGAACCGTACAGAGTAGCGTCAGCCTGAGCGACGATCGGAGCAGTCATGGCGCCAGCAACAGCCAGAGCAATCAGTGACTTTTTCATCAACATTTCCCCTTCATTCAACATACTAGTAGTGAATTCTAGTTTTTCTTAAGCACACGGAGTGCTCCCAGAAAAATACTATAAATCCAGATTATTGCAAACTAATGAACACAAAAAGATTTTACACCCTGTGTCCCTTTGCCTGCGATGTTGCCTGGCAATTGCTTTCCATAGCGAGGCCGTCCTTAGCAAGGGTTTAGCTCGCTTCAGCTGAGCAACTACCTAAATTGCCGGCATTACATCATACGATCGCAACAGGCGCAAGCGCCGCAGCCCTTTCCCCATAGGGGCTGGGTAATTATTTGACGCCCATCAACAAGCCAAACACAAACTGTCTCCTTATTGCGATTCATAGTCCCTGCAATGCTTGCTTGAGACGCTTCTCCGAAACACTTTCACGCGTGCCAAGTTGCTGAGCAAAAAGTGACACTCGATACTCCTCCAGCAACCAGCGGAAACGCACCAGCGCGTCAGGCCGTTCATTTCGCGCCGCATATTCCTGCTGTTTTTTCAGATACCGCTGCCACAATTCCGCCAGCTGATCGGACCAAAGACACTGCTGGCGAAGGTCTCGCTGATATTTTTCCAGACGCAATTCAATCGCCTTCAGGTATCGCGGATATTCCGCCAGCCATTCAGCGTCCACTTGTATCAGGTAATGCCTGCACATCAACTCTGCCAGTTGCTGTTTGATATCATTCAGCACCGGCACGGCTTGTAAATTGATGCGACCATTCAGCTGTTTATTAATCCGATGAACCGACTGGTGACAGGTATGAATAAAACCACCTATCCTCTCCAGCTCTTCGGCAATATTGGCGCGCATCCGCTCACGCAGCTGTTCAAAAGCCGCTTCGGTCCTCGGCAGGGCCGTGCGGGTCAACCCTGCCGCCCTTTGTGCCGCCAGCAACAAGGCATCATTTTCCAGCCCCTTGCGGTCAAACAGCTTGCCCGCCAGGATCACACTTTCATTCAATCTGGGGATATCGCGGCGCAGATATTTAAGCTGCTGGGCAGGCAGTGACAGCAGCAGCAAACGCGCCACGCCTCTCAGGCTTTCATGCCTGGCCAGGTCAACCGACGGCATCACTTTGAGCTCAACACTGTCCTGACCGTCAATCAAGGCTGGCCAGGCCTCAACTTCAATGCCACCAGCCTGACGCAGATGCACGGACTCTGGCAACTCGCCAAAGCTCCAGCCAACCAGCCCCGCCTGTCCCCACTGTTCAGAGGGGCCAGACTGCAGCGCCTGTTCAGCGCGCTCACCGAAACGCTTATTAAGCACGTCCCAATCACGCCCGGAACCGATCACCTTGTTGCTATCATCACGCAACCGCAGATTGAACTTGAGATGATCGTCCAGCTCCACCTCGCGCAGCACCTTAGGTTCCACGCGGGTACCGGTCATTCGCAACAGTTGCAGTGCCAGCGCTTCGTACAGATCACCTTCTGCAAATACCACTGCATTACAAAAAGCTTCAGCGTAGTTGGGAACAGGAACAAAATGCTTGCGCAGCTGCTTCGGCAGCCCCTTGAGAATGGCGGCCACCTTTTCTTCCAGCATGCCAGGCACCAGCCATTCCAGCCGCTGCAGCGGGGCCACGCGCAGCAATGCCAGCGGCAGCTCCAGCGTCACGCCATCATCCTCAGAGCCGGGTGCAAAATGGTAGCTCAAAGGCAGATCAACCCCCTCCAGCGCCAGCGTATCCGGATAGCGCACGCCGGTTACATGCTCGGTGTCACGCTGCAGGATATCCTCTTCACGCATAAACAGCGCTTCGGAGTTATCCTGCTCGACCTGCTTGCGCCAGTGTTCAAAGCCCTTGCCATTCACCACATGGGTACCCTGCAGCGCCTCGAAGCGCTCGGCGTAGAATTGATACAGCTGTTCCTCATCAACGAGCAGGTCGCGACGACGGGACTTGTCCTCCAGTGCCGCCACCCCTTCCAGCAGCTCACGGTTATGGGCGAAGAAGGGTGCCCGGGTCTGGTACTCGCCCTCAACCAGGGCGCTGCGTATGAAGATCTCGTGGGATATAACCGGATCGATACTGCCGTAATTGACTCGACGACGCGGCACAATGATCACGCCAAACAGGCTGACCTGCTCGCTGGCGACGACCTGGGCGCGTTTTTTCTCCCAGTGCGGCTCCATCCAGCTGCGCTTGACCAGATGCTTGGCCAAGGGTTCGATCCACTCGGGCTCGATACGCGCCACCTGATGGGCAAACAACTGGCTGGTTTCGAGCAGCTCCGCCGCCATCACCCACTTGGGGGCCTTCTTGAACACACCAGAGGCCGGGAAGATCTTGAAACGGCGATTGCGCGCCCCCAGATACTCGCCCTTCTCCTGTTTGAAGCCGATATGACTGAGCAGCCCGGCCAGCAAGGACTTGTGAATCACCGGATATTCGGCCGGTTCCGTGTTTTCCTTCAGCCCCAGATCCTTGACGCTGAGCAACAGCTGACGATGCACGTCACGCCATTCGCGCAGGCGCATGAACGACAGGAACTGCTTCTGACACCAGCGACGCAGCTGGCTCTGACTCATTGCTTCGCGCTGTTCATGCCATAGCTGCCAGAGATTCAGCAGAGTCATGAAGTCGGATTCTTCGTCGGCATACTCCTTGTGCTTCTGATCCGCCGCCTGCCGCTTGTCATGAGGCCGCTCGCGCGGGTCCTGCACACTGAGCGCACTGGCGATCACCAGCACTTCGCGCAGCGCGCCCTGTTTTGCCGCTTCAATCACCATACGCGCGATACGCGGATCTACCGGCAGACGCGCCAGCTGACGCCCAACCTGCGTAATGCCACGTTGAGCATCAACCGCCCCCAGCTCCTCCAGTAGCTTGTAGCCGTCATTGATCAGCCGTGTATCGGGCGGGTCAACAAAGGGAAACTCGCGGATATCGCCGAGTTTCAGCTGCAACATCTGCAGGATGACCGCCGCCAGATTGGTGCGGCGAATTTCGGCATCGGTAAATTCCGGACGCGCCAGGAAATCCTCTTCGGAATACAGACGAATACAGACACCGGGCGCCACACGGCCGCAACGGCCGGCACGCTGGTTGGCGCTGGCCTGGGACACCGCCTCGATCGGCAGGCGCTGCACCTTGGAACGGTAGCTGTAGCGGGAGATGCGCGCCAGACCCGGATCGATCACGTAGCGGATACCCGGCACGGTCAACGAAGTTTCCGCCACGTTGGTGGAGAGCACGATACGCCGGCCCGCCTTGCGATTCTCATGGAACACCCGGTTCTGTTCCGCCAGCGACAGCCGGGCATAGAGCGGGATCACTTCGGTGTCGCGCAGCTGCGCCCTGCGCAGGGTCTCGGCGGTTTCGCGAATCTCGCGTTCACCGGGCAGGAACACCAGAATATCGCCCGGACCGCCACTGCGCTTATCCCGATCGATCGCGACCAGCTCATCCACGGCCGAGAGGATGCCCTGCTGCAGGTCGACCGCCTTTTCATCTTCGCCGTCCATCTCGTGCAGCGGGCGATACAGGGTTTCGACCGGATAGGTGCGCCCGGACACTTCAATGACCGGCGCATGATCAAAGTGCTGCGAAAAACGCTCCAGATCGATGGTGGCTGAGGTGATGATCACCTTGAGATCAGGACGGCGTGGCAGGATGCGCTTGATGTAGCCCAGCAGGAAATCGATATTGAGGCTGCGCTCGTGCGCCTCGTCGATGATCAGTACTTCGTACTTTTCGAGGAAGCGGTCATGCTGGGTTTCCGCCAGCAATATGCCGTCGGTCATCAGCTTGATCTGGGTCGTCTCGGACACCTGATCGTGAAAACGTACCTGATACCCCACCCGCTCGCCCAGCGGCGTTTTCAGCTCTTCGGCAATACGTGACGCCACGGTTCTGGCGGCCAGCCGTCTGGGCTGGGTATGCCCGATCATACCCACACAGCCCAGCCCCAGCTCGATACACAGCTTGGGGATCTGGGTGGTCTTGCCCGAGCCGGTCTCGCCGGCGATGACCACGACCTGATGCTCGGCGATCGCCTTGAGCAACTCTTCACGCCGCTCGGAGACCGGCAGATCCGGGTATTCCGGTACCGATGACAGCTCCCTGAGTCGCTCGACCTGCTCTTTCGAAACCTCGATACGTTCGGTTATCCGTGCCAGCTTGTTGGCATCGGGATCAGATTGGCGTTGCAGCCGACTCAACTCTCGACGAAGCGAAAAACGATCGACAATTCGGCAATGAATCAGCTGCTGCTGGAGTGTCTTGATGGCAATGGACAAACTGCTGCGACCTTGTTGCGGGTGAATGGTTGCGGTTACATGAAACGACCGCATATTATCCCTCAAGCCCTGCGCAATTACTAATACAGCCGACGCCCCTGCAGGGCCATGTCGCGCAAAGCTCGCCGCGACACCTTACCGATCGGTGTGCGCGGCAGTCGCTGACAGAACTCGACCGAACGCGGAACCTTGTAGGCGGTCAGACGCTCGCGGCAGTAGTCGCGCACCTGACGGATGGACAGTTGCTGATTGGCCGGGATCACATAGAGCTTGATCTGTTCGACTCCACTGCTGTCAGGCAACCCTACCACCGCACACTCCAGGATATCCGGGTGACAGGCGATCACGTCTTCCAACTCACTGGGGTACACCTTGAAGCCTGAAACATTAATCACTTCCTTGCGCCGATCGAGGATTTTCAGATAGCCCTCACTGTCGAGCAAACCGATATCACCGGTATCCAGCCAGCCATGCTGCATCGCCTCCCGGGTTTCTTCGCGCTGATGCCAGTAGCCCGACATCAGCTGAGGCCCGCGCACCCATATATTGCCACTCTCCCCTGCAGGCAGCGGTCTACCCGCTTCATCAAGGATACGGACCTCAGTTTCGCTGAGCGGCTTGCCGACCGTTCCAGAACGGATGGCATCGGGGCGATTGACACTCACGACCGGTGAACATTCGGTCAGTCCGTAGCCCTCACAGATCTCGTGGCCGGTCACCTCGTGCCAGCGTGAGGCCACCGAACGGGTCAGAGCCATGCCGCCCGAGATGGTCAACCGCAGTGATGAAAAATCCAGCCGCTGAAATTCAGGCTGCTGACAAAGATGAGTAAACAGCGGGTTGATACCGGCAAGTATGGTTGGCTCAAGGCGGTCCCAGCAGCGCACCAGTGACCGGGTTCGGCGAGGGTCGGGCACGAGTTCAATGTAGGCCCCAACACTCAGCATCAGCAGCGTCAGCGTGAACGAGTAGATATGATAGAGCGGCAACGGCTGCAGCAGCCGTTCCTGCCCAGGCTGTATATACTGCTGCAGCAGGTCATTCAGCTGTGCCAGGTTGCATAACAGCGACCTCTCACTCAGCATCGCGCCCTTGGCGGGCCCGGTTGTACCACCGGTGTACTGTAACAGGGCCAGTTCGGCCTGCGATTCAGGTGGCCGCCAGATACGCCCGGCCCCCTTCTGCATGATGGAGGTCAGCGCCACCTGTTCAATCTCACGGGGTATTTTCCCGCCCCTCATGCGCTTGCCAAAACCTGCACGCTTGAACCGGGCCAGCAGATTCAGTAACAGCCGCCGTGGTACCGGATGCAGATCACCCAGTTCGGTCGTGACCAAATATTCAACGGAGGAGCGGCTCACGGCCCGCAGATGCTTGACCGGGATCGGGGCAAAAGCAACCAGCGCCCGCGCACCTGAGTCTCGCAGCAGGGACAGTGTTTCTTCGGGAGTGAACTGCGGATTGGCATTGACCACCACCAGACCCGCACGACGGGCACCGAACAGGACAACCGGATACTGCATCAGGTTCGGCAGCTGAAGCACAATACGGTCTCCCGGCTGGAGATCGGTTTCATGCTGTACCCAGGCGGCAAATCGGCGCGAGAGACGATCCAGATCGGCGAAGCTGATCCTGGCACCCAAATGACCAAAGGCAGGTCGTTCGTCGAAGCGTCGCGCCAACTGAAACAAAAGATCAGAAAAACTGGCAACCTCCGGACTGACCGCCTGCATCTCTCCTACTCCTTCCGCTGAGCCACAACCTCGCCATCCACGAAAACCACCATCTCCCCCGTTTCGAGCTTCTGCCATTGCTCGTTATCGGTCAGGGGATCAGTGGCTATCACCGTCACGACATCATTGGGCGTGGTTTCGGCCCCAAAGTCGACGCTGACCTCACAGTCTTTCAATCTTGCCTCACCAAAAGGCGAGCGGCGCGTGATCCACGCCAGTCGAGTTGTACAGTAACAGAATAGATGTGTCGACTCGCTGAGCAGCATATTGAATACACCCAACCCCCTCAGCTGCCCACAGCATTCATGAATAAACGACTGCAGTTCAGCAAAGTCCGAGGGACGCTCGGGATAGCGACTGCGAATCTGATCCAGCAGCCAGCAGAACGCATATTCACTATCCGTCGTCCCCACCGGGCGGTAAAACGTCAACGGCCACTCGAAGAGACGAGGGTCCAGCTGACCGTTGTGCGCATAGGTCCAGGTATAGCCCCAAAGCTCGCGACTGAAGGGATGGGTATTTTCCAGGCAGATTCCGCCCACATTGGCCTGACGAATATGGCTGATCACCACTCGGCTTTTGATCGCGTAATCCGCTACCAGTTTGGCAATCCGTGAATCGGCACTGGGCTCGGGGTCATGAAAGCTGCGCAGCCCCTTACCCTCATAGAAGGCGATGCCCCAGCCATCCCGGTGCGGCCCGGTCCGCCCACCACGCTGCATCAGCCCGGTAAAGCTGAAACAGATATCGGTTGGGACATTGGCACTCATGCCGAGCAGTTCACACATGCATCAATCCTCCTGACGCCCCAAAATAATCCGATCCGGCAACGTATCGATCAGCGCATAATCCAGAACCCTGCCCGCGCCATTCGCCGGACTGGAAGTCTCGGACTGATATTCGAGCCTTGGCGTACTTGTTTTCATGCGACGTTCGCCAAGAAAACAGCCACGAGGGTCAATGCTCAGCTTATCACTGCACACATTTCCCCTGACCTCTCCGCCGCGCTCAATATGCAGGGAGGTACAAATCAGGTCGCCCTCCACCAGACCGCTGACATTGACATGCTCGGCCACGAGACAGCCGCGCACCACACCCTGGCGACCGATGCTGACATCATCCGCCGCTTCCAGGCGCCCTTCAACGACCCCGTCCACATGGACCTTGCCACTGATGTGCACTTGCCCTGAAAGATGATTGCCTTGAGCGATGATGGTTACTGCGCTCCGGCCTGATTTAGCGGATACATCGCGCTTAAGGATTCCCACGGCACCTCCTCGACTTCGGTAAACAGGGCATTGAAATTATCCAGCCCCCACTGCAGGAATGGCTCAGGATTCAGGGGCCGATACATGAAACGGACTTCGTAGTGCAGATGAGCACCAGTCGAGCGCCCGCTATTGCCACTGAGCGCGATCTTCTGTCCCTTATGCACGAAGGTACCGCTTTTCACCAGCACCTTCTGCAGATGTGCATAATAGGTTTTAAAGCCAAAATTATGCTGCAACACTACCAGGTTGCCAAAACCGCTGCCCTTTCGATAGCCGGCGTATTCGACCACACCATCGGCGGTAGCGTATACAGGCGTACCCCGGTCGGCCTTGAAGTCCATGCCGTTGTGCATTTTGCGGGTTTTCAGCACGGGATGCAGACGCATGCCATAGCTGTCATTGATTCTTTCCGCGGTAATCGGCACCCCGTTAGGCACAACGTGCAACAGGAACAGGCGCTGACGAGCGGCCATACGTGTCAGTTCAAGCCGCTCCTCAAGGCTCAGGCCAACGGGCTTCTGAAGAAGCCCCAAACGGCTCTCCAGAGTACTCAGGTTCGCTCCTATCTCCTGATTTTCTTCCACCAGGCGCGCCCGTTCGGCGCTCAAATCCGTCAGCGAGCTACCCAGCTCATCCAGTTCGGATATATAAAGCTGCTGCGTACCCAACAGCATCTGATACTGCTCGTTCAGATCCTGGTGATCCCGTTCAAGATCAGTCAGATCATCGTGCGTCTTGACCAGCAGCCAGTTGGAAACAAAAAAGCTCAGCGCCGACAAAAGCACAAAACCCAACAGCAGATAGGCCAACAACTGATGCAGAAAAATTTGCCGTGACCCGTGGCGGGTCGTTAATGTCAGAACCAGCTTGCGTCGCAAAAGGGATACCCTATAAGCCAAAACCAACCACTATAAGCGATTCCAGCCGACACCTCCACGTGTAAACCGCTCCTGATAGAGGCGTTTTACTGTCAAACCCCGCTTCACTCAATGTTTTTTACGTTAGACTGGCGACAGGATTTCAGCAACATTAGCGGAGTAGAGGGATGTTACCGCTCAGCATATTTTTCTCGGATGAATACCGACTTTTGTCCCGGCAGCAGCTGGCCAGAGGCATAGGCCAGCACTTTGCCGTCCCGGACCAGGTCCTGAGTGACGCCTGGCATGAACTCAGGGAGTTTCTGCCCGCGCTGCCACCCAGCACCGGGACCGAAGCCGGAGGCGAGCCTGAAGGCCCGGCCGACCTCCCTTCGGACCCTCCATTGACCACGGAAGCCGCCAATCAGCGTTTCAACCACTACCTGAAGTACCTGGAACACGCCAACCCCGGCACCCTGCTGATCAGCCCTGCCCACCTGCATCCCCGTTATGAAGCGTTGCAACGTGCCCGCATCCTTGAAGGACTCAGCAACCGCCTCCACGTGCTGGCGCTGTCGGCACGGGAGCATCAGCACCGTTTGATTCTGGCGGTACCCAATGAAGAAACCCTTGAGCTGACTCTGGAGGTTCTGGCCGCCACTCTGGCGTTGCCCGGTATGGAAAACTGGGGAAATCTGGGCATCTGTCTGCACACCAGCAGCAAACGCGCAGTACCCACACTGGGCTGGCTTGAGCACCTGGGGCGCACATTGCACGTTAATATCCCGGTCCGGCTGATCAGCGGCCTGCCGGACCCAAGCGAGATCCTGAACGCACAGTACGCCGGTTATGCCTGCTATCCGGTTCTGACCAGGCCGGAACATTGCCGCATCAACCAGACACTCTGCCAACAGTTCATGCAGGGCAGCAACAACACCCGCTTGCGTACCGAACGGTTGATACAGTGCTCGATACCCGAGCATTTCCAGCCGCCTCGTCCCCCCGGGGAGATCTTCCTGCCCGTGCGCAGCAATGTCATCAGCGCGCCCGCCGGGCAGACATTGACCGATGCGGTTCTGTTACAGGCCCTTGAGCAGCGCAGCCAAAGCCCCCTGGATGCCTGCCCGCTGGTCAATGGCGAGAACCTGCGGGTCGAGGACGCCATAGAACGCCACTCTCCCGCCCACGCAAAGCGAACCATCGGCACCTTCCACCCGACCACTGAAGAGCAGGTACGCGGCGCATTCGAGTTCGCCCTGGAGACCCAGCCCCGCTGGAATCGACTTGGCATTGAACACCGCGCCACAATCATTCGGCGCTGGGCCGAACGCTTGCAGCAGGCCCAGCACGCACTGGTTGCCACCTGTGTGCACGAAACCGGGCTGAGCATCCGTGATGCTCTGGCGGATCTGCGCACGGCGGTCAACCTTTGCTACTACTATTGCAACCAGGCTCACAGCAAGCTTTCTCCCCGTACGCTGCACGGCCATGAGCACGAAGAAAACCGGCTGGAGCTTCAGGGGCGCGGGGTGTACGTCTGCCTGACCGACCACAATGAGCCGTTTGCGACGGCCATCGGCCAGCTGGCCGCCCTGCTGGTCTGCGGCAATACCGTCCTGCTTCACCCTGACCCCAGCTGCACGACCAGCCTGGCCCAGGCCATCGAGCATTTGCTGGAAGCGGGCCTGCCCTCCGGAGCGCTATCCCTGCTGCCCGGTGATAATCAGGTTGCCCGCTGGCTGCTGGAAGATTACCGTATTGCCGGCGCCAGCTGCTTTCTCGGCCCCGGGCGCACGACCGAAATGAATGTACTGCTCGGCAGTCGTCGGGGCGCGCCGGTGGTCCCCCTGCTGTCTCACAGCAGCATGCCCGGCACCCAGATCGTCGACCGGCCGCTCACCACGGCCGAAGTCCGCGAACTGCTGCACAGCGCCTTCAGCCATGCCGGCCAAAGGCGGACCACACTGGGCACACTCTACATTGAAGCCTCAGTCGCTGATGAAGTAGAACAACAACTGGCCCTCGCCATGCACCTGCTGTTGCTGGACGACCCGTTACGGCTTGAAACCGATATAGGCCCTTTGAGCCGACGCGACCAGATGGATCACTGCTATGAACATATCGAACGCTTCCGTGTACGGCAGCGGGTGATTGCGCAGCTGGAGCTTGGCGAGCAGCATGATCACGGCTATTACGTTCCTCCCACACTGCTGCGCCTGTACACACTGGACGAGCTGTCGTCACCGCTCAGTGGACCGGTGCTGCACCTGATTCGTTTTGAGCGCGAGGATATTTCACGCGTACTGGTGGAGATCAACCGCTACTGCCCGGGACAGGCATGCGGCCTCTATTCTCAGGATGAAGCCCTGATTGAACGGGTGGCGGATGAGCTCCAGGCTAGCCGCCTGCTGCTCAATCGCCCCCTGTCCGACACATCCGCCAGCATTCACCCTGCCGGAAGCTCCGGATTTTCGGGGACGGGACCTCTCTATGGAGGCCCCAATTACCTGATGGCGTTCGTCCGCGAGCGGGCAATTACCCGCCGGCGCTGATTATGACGCCTTGCTGGCCGCCGCCAGGCGGAAGCAGGGCTCATATTCCTCATGATTGATTTTCATTCTGCGCTGCTCGACAAACGCCTCCAGCAGCTGGTCCAGCGCTTCGATCACTTCAGGCTCGCCATGCAGCTCAAAAGGCCCGAACTCCTCAATGGCACGAATGCCCGGCTCCTTGACGTTACCAGCCACGATGCCGGACAGGGCGCAGCGCAGCTGGGCCGCCAGCTCATGGTCCGGCTGACGACGAGACAGACAGAGTTCCCGCATGCCCTCATGACTTGGCTCAAAGGTCTGCTGCAACGCCAGGGGGATATGCAGCTGCCAGTTGAAATGATAGGCCTCACCGGTGGCCCTGCGGTGAGTCGTTACCTCGGCGAGGCCATCCCTCATCCGAGTTGCCACCTCATGGGCATCATCAATGATGATCTCATAGCACTGGGTCGCACGATCACCCAACGTCGCGCGAATGAAACGATCAACAGTCTCAAAATACGCTTCGCTGCCGGCCGGCCCGGTAAAGATCAGCGGAAACGGCAGCGCCGCGTTAGGTTCCTGCAGCAGGATGCCCAAAATGTATAAAATTTCCTCCGCAGTCCCGACGCCCCCCGGGAACACCACAAACCCGTGACCAAGACGCACGAACGCTTCCAGCCGGCGCTCGATATCCGGCATGATAATCAGCTCATTCACAATCGGGTTCGGCGATTCCGCCGCAATGATACCCGGCTCGGAGATACCCACGTAACGGCCATCAGTCACTCGCTGCTTGGCATGGGCAATGGTTGCGCCCTTCATTGGCCCCTTCATCGCTCCGGGGCCACACCCCGTGCAAATATCCATCCCCCTGAGGCCCATCTCATAGCCAACCCGCTTGGTATATTCATACTCGTCATGGCTGATCGAGTGACCGCCCCAGCAGACCACCATGTTCGGCTTCACATGCGGCCTCAGAGCCTCTGCATGACGCAGCATATTGAACACCTGATTGGTGATGGTGCCGGACAGGTCCAGCCCTTCGCAGCAGGTATCGACCTTGTCGGCCACGTACAGCAGGTCTCGCAGCACCGCGAACAGGTGCTCGTTGATCCCCTGAATCAACTCACCATCCACAAACGCGGTTGCCGGTGCATTGATCAGGTCGAGCTGAACGCCACGGTGTTTATGGCTGATCTGAATATCGAAGGCACGAAACCGATTCAGTACCAGTCGAGTACTGTCCAGCTCACTGCCACAGTTGAGTACCGCCAGCGCACACTGACGGAAAAGGTTGTACAGCCCTCCCTGACTCTTGTCCTGCAGTCGTGCCACTTCAAAAGGTGAGAGGACATCGAGATTGTCCAGCGGGGTAACACTGGAGGTAATGTAATGCTCGGTCATCATGCTGACCTCCTTGTTCCTTGCGGATACTGCCAGGCACATGGATATATGTGCCTGTTTAACTATGAACCCTGTTTTCCAGATTTACTACCGACAGATGACAGAGGGATGACACCCATCCAGCGCAATTGTAACGGGAACTGTCCCGGAGCAATTGTAATTACCGCGACCTTGGATTAGCTTGAAGGCATTCAAACGCTGTACAAGGAAGCCCTTCGATGTCTGCATCAAAACTGTATATCCTCGACACCAACGTACTGCTACACGACCCCAAGTGTCTGTTTCAGTTCAAGGAACAGGACATCACCATCCCAATGACGGTGCTTGAGGAGCTGGACTCGATCAAGGACCGAAAACAGAGCGTTGCCGCCGAAGCACGTCATGCCATCCGCGTCATTGACAACATCCTGTCCTCGGCCAGCAACGCCAGCCAGATCACCAAGGGCGTACGCATCCTGCTGGAAGGCAAGGAGCGGGAGCAGAAGCTGGGCAGACTGTCCATTTTCCCCGACCACGAACTGACCGCGCGCCAGGGTTTTCTGCCTGACGAAAGCAACAAGGACAACCGCATCATCAACTGCGCCCTGCACCTGCAGGCAACCTTCCCACACCGCCAGATCATCCTGGTGACCAAGGACATCAACATGCGCCTGAAGGCGCTGGGTGCCGGTCTGCAGCGTGTGGAAGACTACCGGACCGACCAGCTGGTATCGGATATCGAAATGCTGCCGGCCGGCCACCAGCACCTGGATGCCCCCTTCTGGGAAGGCGTCGACAAGGTCGACAGTTTTCAACAGGATGGCCGCACCTACCATAAGGTGGACCGCAGCCTGCTGCCGAACACCTACCTGAACGAATACATCTATGACGACAGCAAGGACTTCTCGGCCCGTACGGCTGCCGTGGATGAAACCAGCGTCACCCTGCTTGACCTGGGCTATGAACACCTGATGAACCAGGTCTGCTGGGGCATTCAGCCGATCAACCTGCAACAGGCGTTCGCCATGCAGTCGATGATGGACCCGGAGATAGATCTGAGCATCTTCCTCGGCGCGGCCGGCTCCGGCAAGACCCTGATCGCCCTGGCCTGTGCGCTGGAAATGGTGATCGAGGAGCAACGTTTCAACAAGATCATCGTCACCCGCTCCACCCCGCCAGTCGCCGAGGATATTGGCTTCCTGCCGGGCTCGGAAGAGGAGAAGATGACGCCCTGGATGAGCTCGATCAACGACAACCTTGAAGCGATGCATGAGCAGGATGAGCGCCCGCAAAGCAGCGTCAAATATGCTCTGGAGAAAGCCAACATCCAGTTCAAGTCACTTAACTTTATTCGTGGTCGCAGTATCCAGAACGCCATTGTATTGATTGACGAGGCGCAAAACCTGACTCCACAGCAGCTGAAGACGATCATCACCCGTTGCGGCAAGGGCACCAAAATGGTCTGCCTGGGCAACCTGGCCCAGATCGATTCCAACTACCTGACCCCTCTGACATCAGGCCTGACCTATATCGTCGAGCGCTTCCGTAACTTCGAAGGCTCTGCCAGCGTTCATTTCGAAGGCATCTTCCGCTCGCGCCTGGCCGAATACGCCGAGGAACACCTGTAAAGCACCCCACAGCAGTGGGCATTCGCCCACTGCAACACAGCTTTTCCCTCTCCAGACCAAAGTCTAAAAGTTCCGCAGAATCCATATATCACGCGGGTTACAGCCTTGTGACGCCTGATGCCAATCGGAGAGTGTCAACAATTCGAGTTTTAATCCGGTGCCAGTTGAATATAATGCATCGCACCTAAATATTAAGCGTAAATAATCATTCAATCTGCTCACGGCATCACCCAATCGGAGGGTGCAGAGGGCAGTGAGATGCGGAAGTCCTGCAGGACAGGAAAGACCAGCCTGCCCAGGGCGCGCCACAAGCCACCTTCCGCCGTCTCCAACCCCATTGTTTACGACCAAATGGCGAACTCATATGACCACTAAAACTGTAGATGTGCTGCTAGTCGGTGCCGGCGCGATGAGTACCACCCTCGGGATGATGCTCAAACAGCTGGACCCGAGCCTTAAGATTTGTATGGTCGAACGACTCGACCATGTTGCCCGCGAGAGCACCGATGGCTGGAACAACGCCGGGACTGGCCATGCTGCCTATTGTGAGTTGAACTACACGCCCGAACAGGCGGATGGCAGCATCAACACCAGCAAGGCGTTCGCGATCAACACCTCTTTCGAAATCAGCCTGCAGTTCTGGTCATACCTGGTCGAACAGGGCAACCTGCCCTCTCCCAAAGAGTTCATCAACCCAACGCCTCACTCCAGCTTTGTATGGGGTGAGAAAAACGTCGAATTCCTGCGCAAGCGTTACCAGGCCTTGAGCCAGCACCACTGCTTCAAGGATATGGAATACAGCGAAGACCATGACACCCTGCGCGAGTGGATGCCGCTGGTCATGAAAGACCGCGACCCATCCGACAAAGTGGCAGGCACCCGCGTTCGCTACGGTTCCGACGTCAACTTCGGCGCTCTGGCACGCTTCATGGTGCTGAACCTGGAACAGCAGGACAATTTTGACCTGCTGCTGAGTCGCATCGTGGAAGATATGGATCAGCAGGCCGACGGCAGCTGGAACGTCAAACTGAAAAACACCGAGAAAGGCGGCAGCGAAGTGATTAACAGCCGCTTCATCTTTCTTGGAGCCGGTGGCGGCGCGCTGCCCCTGCTGCAGAAATCCGGAATCCCGGAAGGCAAGGGATACGGCGGCTTCCCGGTCAGCGGCATGTGGCTGGTCTGCAAGCGCCCCGAAATCATCGAGCAGCACCAGGCCAAGGTCTACGGCATGGCGCCGATCGGTGCGCCTCCCATGTCTGTGCCCCACTTGGACACCCGTATCATCGACGGCAACAAGGCGCTGCTGTTCGGCCCCTTCGCCGGTTTTACCACCAAGTTCCTCAAGCAGGGCTCCTTCATGGACCTGCCGTGCAGCATTCGCATGAGCAACCTCAAACCGATGTTGTCCGTTGCCAAGAACAACATGGACCTGACCCGCTACCTGATCAGCGAAGTGATGCAGTCGCACAGCTCCCGTGTAGATTCGCTGCGTAACTTCTTCCCTGAAGCCAAGGACGAGGACTGGGAACTGTCCTACGCTGGCCAGCGTGTGCAGATCATCAAACCGGGCACTGAAACAGCCGGCAAGCTGGAATTCGGTACCGAGGTCATCACCGCACAGGATGGCAGCCTGGCAGCCCTGCTGGGCGCGTCACCGGGTGCATCCACCGCCGTCAGCGCCATGCTGAGCATCGTTGAAAGCTGCTTCAGCGAACGCCTGAAAGAGGACGGCTGGCAGCAGAAAATACGTGAACTGGTACCGTCCTACGGCCAGAGCCTCACTGACGACGCCGACCTCCTCAATCGCGTCCGCGCACGTACCCTCTCCGTTCTGGAACTGGATCGCCAGGCCTGATCGACAACCGGGAGCCCCGGCTCCCGGTTTCCACCCTATTACTGGTCAGTGGTGACCTCAGGGGCTATCATCTGCAACAGATGGTTTCGGGAATTCACGCACATGATCAACCGCTTCATAACACGCATACTGATATTGCTGGTCAGACTGTACCAGATCGCCATCAGCCCCTTTCTTGGCAACAACTGCCGATTCTACCCCAGCTGCTCCAGCTATATGATCGAGGCGATACAGGTACACGGCGTCATCAAGGGACTTTACCTGGGCACGCGCCGCATCCTTCGCTGCCACCCCTACTCCGACGGCGGCCTGGACCCCGTCCCGCCACGCTGCTGCCAGCACTCAAAACGTCCTGAACCGTCCGCTACCGACTACACTGAATAGATGACCGATCTCCGCCAGTCAGAGGTGTACTGATGTTCTCTCCCCTGAGTGTACTGCTGCTCATTACCCTTTATATCGGCCTGTTGTTCGGCCTGGCTCAGTGGGGTGAGCAACGCACCCGACGCGGGCGACCAATAAACTCCGCAACCATCTACGCCCTCTCCCTCTGTGTCTACTTCACCACCTGGACCTTTTATGGCAGCGTCGGGTTCGCAACCCAGTCCGGGCTGCTCTACCTTGGCATCTATGCAGGCTCCCTGCTGTCGCTGTTTTTCTGGCAATTCACCATCCGGCGGATGATTGCCGTCAAGGAAACCTTCCATATCACCAGCATTGCCGACCTGATCTCGACTCGCTATCGACGCTCCCAGCGCATCGCCGCCCTGGTCACCCTGATCGCCCTGTTCGGGCTACTGCCCTATATCAGCCTGCAGCTGGAAGCGGTTATCCGCTCGCTCCGGCTGATTACCCACGAAGGTGCAGAACATATCCACTGGAGCTCTTCCGGCCTGCTCATCACCTTACTGATGACGTTGTTCACCATTATTTTTGGTGTGCGGCGCCTGGACCCGACCGAGCGCCATCAAGGCATGATCCTGGCCCTGGTCGCCGAGTGCGTAATCAAACTGATCGCCTATTTGATCATCGGCCTTTTCATTACCTATCAGTTCTTTGATGGACCGGCCGACATCTATCAGCAAATACAGCAGCACGACCTGAACCATCTGATCAGTTTCGGGGGCGAGGACAGCGGCATTCAATGGCTCACGCTGATCGTATTGAGCTTTGTCGGGGTTCAACTCCTGCCCCGACAGTTTCATGTCAGCGTGGTGGAAAATGTCTCCCCCAACCACATGGGGCGAGCCCTCTGGGTATTCCCGCTGTACACCCTGCTGATCGTCATGTTTGTGGTGCCCGTTGCCGCCGCCGGCAACATCCTGGGACTGCCGGAACAGTCCGCCGACTTCTTCATGCTGCTGGTACCCCAGGCACTGGATCAGCCCTACCTGGCCCTGCTCTCGTTCCTGGGCGGCTTCGCCGCTGCCAGCGGCATGGTGATCATCACGACGATGACGCTGGCGACCATGGTGTCCAACCACCTGTTGCTGCCGGTGTGCGAGAAGTTCCGGCAACTGGCCTGGATGCGTACCTGGCTGCTGCAGGTCCGCTGGATGCTGGTCGCCCTGATTCTGTTTGGCAGCCTGCTGCTGGCACGCCTCCTGACCGATACCTACATGCTGGTTGCCGTTGGCATGATCTCGTTCGTGGCAGCTCTTCAGTTTGCCCCGGCCACCTTCATCGGCCTGTTCTGGAACCGCGGCAACAGCATGGGCGCCATGCTCGGACTGTTGGCCGGTTTTGGCGTCTGGTGCTGGACCCTGATCGTGCCGGCCTGGGTCGGCGAAGGCTGGCTGTCCCTGAGCCTGCTTGAGCAAGGCCCTCTTGGCATTCAGTGGCTGGCGCCGGAGGCGCTTTTTGGCAGCGATCTGCCGAAAATTCCTCACGCCGTGTTCTGGTCACTGTCTGTGAACCTGCTGGCCTATCTGCTGGGCTCCTGGTTCTATAATCCGCAAAAACAGGAGCGCACCCTGGCGACCGAGTTCCTCTACACCACCCGAGCCTTGCGTACTCAGGAAAAGGCACGGCCAACGGGGCTCAACGCCTATATCGAGCTGGCCCCCAAGCTGGTTGAAGCCGAACAGCTGCTGCGTCGCTATCTGGGGGACGAGAAGGCCCAGCACAACGTCAACCGCATCGCCGAAGATCTGCAGGTATACGACAAGAGCCATATATCGGTGGTCGAGCTGATGGAGTTTCACCGCATGCTGGAGCAGATTCTGGCCGGTGCCATAGGGGCGGCCAGTGCACATACCGCGATCGAGGAAAATATTCGTTATACCGATCGGGAACGCTCTGACCTGACGGCCCTGTATAGCCACATCGTCAACGAATTGCAGGGCTCCTACCGTTTCCACCCCGACAAGGCGAATGAGCCCCAAAGCCGTGGCTTCGAGATGCTGGATGATCTACAGGACCAGCTGGAACATCTGCAGTTGAAATTTGATCAGCAAAGCAGTGAACTGGAACAGCTTGAATCCAAGCTGGAACGCCAGTACCAGGAAATCTTCAATTATCGAGTGGAAGCACAGCGCCTGCGGCATGAAAACGAAACGCTGCGTCAGCAGATGCTGGCCGAGGGTCAGGGTGACACCTCGGCCCTGCCTCGCACGCCGAATTAATCGGCGGCGGGCTGCTCGCGGTGCAGGTGAACATCCATCTGCGGGAAGGGAATGCTGATGCCCTGGCGGTCAAATTCCAGTTTGACCTTTTCCGTGGTATCCCACAGCACAGCCCAATAGTCGGCTGTCTTCACCCAGGGACGGACGTTGAAGTTGACACTGCTGTCCGCCAATGCAGCCACGCTGACCACCGGAGCCGGGTCCTTGAGCACACGTTCGTCCTGCTCAAGAATCTCCATCAGGATGCGCTTGGCCTTGAGCAGATCGTCGCCGTAACCGATACCAAACACCATGTCGACACGACGGGTGTCACGCTTGGAGTAGTTGATGATGCAATCGCTGTAGATCTTGCCGTTCGGCAGGATGATTTCGCGGTTGTCACCGGTACGGAATACCGAGTTGAAAATGGTTATATGCTCAACAATACCGCTGACGCCACCCGCTTCGACGAAGTCGCCTTCACGAAAAGGACGGAATACGATCAGCATCACACCGGCGGCGAAATTCTTCAGCGAGTCCTGCAATGACAGACCGATCGCCAGGCCGGCAGCACCGATCAGTGCAATCAGTGAAGTCGTATCGACACCCAACTGCCCCAATGCTGCAACCACCACGAACAGCAGCAGCAACGCATGCGAAATGGAGCTGACAAAGTTGATCAGCATGGCATCCATTTTGGTTTTGCGCAGGACACGCCCCAGCAGGTTGATCAACAGCTTGACCGCCCAGCGACCAACCACGAAGATGGCAGCCGCCAGGGCGATATTAATCACCCAGGGCAGGATATATTCTTGAGAGAAGGACTCCATGTAAATTCTCCTTTGAATTCAAATATGGGAGCATCAGTTAGGCTGCCGTTCAGATTCGGGACAGCTCCTAAACGATAAAGTGTTTGTAGTGTAAAATCATGTATTTGTTGCTTCAGTCGTTGGAATCAGTATGAAAAAGTTTCTGTTAATTGGCGCCCTGCTCTGCGCCGCCGCACCGGCCATGGCCGAGAAGGGCCATATCGCCGATGACGCCCATGTTTTCTTTCACAGCGGTCCGGGCAATCAGTACCGTATCAGCGGGCGTGTCAACAGTGGTGAATCGGTCGAGATCCTCGGCCGCAACAACCAGACCGAATATGTCCAGATCCGCACCAGCAGCGGTCGTACCGGCTGGCTGCCCGGTGCACTGGTGGGTGAAGGTGACAGCAAGCTGATTGAACTGCCAAAGCTCGAAACGGCACTGGAACAGAGCCGTACCACCATCGATGAGCAGGCTGATACCATCGAGAAACTGAACAGCAGCCTGGAGCAGCTGCAGCGGGAAAGCAGCACCTACACGGACCAGATACGTTCGCTCAACACCGAGATTCGCGACCTTCAGTCCCAGATCAGCAACATGGATCAGAGCAACCTGATGCGCTGGCTGACCTATGGCGGCCTCATCGCGTTTGGCGGGGTGATTCTGGGCCTGATCGTGCCCCACCTGCCACGCAAGCGCAAACGCAGTGACGACTGGTTCTGAACGCGCCGGAACAGATCAGCCGCGTTACCCGGGGCAGGTACCCTGCACAATGCTCAGGGTTCAATCGATTGTAGACCGATATTGAAACCGGCATGATGACAAGGTGACGACAGCGGCCGGGAACCAGAACCGGCTGCGGGGGTCATATCGGTAACGCAACAGGAGATCATGCCATGCTGAGTACAATTCTGACTGCATCACTGCTGCTGGCCGTAGCCGCTGTAATGGGTTTGATACTGGCCCGAAGCGCCCGGACACTGGGCTCGAACATGCGCCCCCAGCCCATCCGGATTGAACAGCCGCCTGTACGCCGGCACCGACGTTAACGTGGTATCCGGCAGGACCAGGCCAGACTCAGCCGCTGCGACCTGATATGGGTTCTCGCGGCTCGAGTTCGGCGTAGCCTTCCCCCTGAGCCCAGTACCGCCTCCCCTGTTCTACCCGTACCACACCCTTGAAGCGCTGCTGCAGGTACTCTACCGCCTCTTCCAGCGTTTCGATGTCACACAGGATAACCCCGCCACGGTCGTTATCGGTGGCAAAAATATAACTTTTCAAGCCCTACTCCGCTTGTCACTTGGGTAAATCGATCCGACATGCTGCCCGGTTGGCAGAATAGTCTCGCGCCCAGCCATCCAGCTCGTTCGCCGGCATTGGACGGGCAATATGGTATCCCTGCGCCTGGTCACAGCCAAGCTGATTGAGCACTTCGAGATCCCGAGCAGATTCCACCCCCTCGGCAACGACCTCAAGCCCCATCGCATGGCTCATATCGATCATGGCGCGCACCAGACGCCCGTCCGTCTGCATTTCGTCGATCTGGCTGATAAAGCTGCGATCGATCTTGATCATGTCCAGCGACATGCTGCGGATATAACTGAGGCTCGAATAGCCGGTACCGAAATCGTCGATCGCAATTCTAACGCCCTGCTGT
This sequence comes from uncultured Marinobacterium sp., assembly GCA_963676805.2. Taxonomy (GTDB): domain Bacteria; phylum Pseudomonadota; class Gammaproteobacteria; order Pseudomonadales; family Balneatricaceae; genus Marinobacterium. Next base: position 1,329,284 of record CAXXYA010000002.1, read on the forward strand.
CGCAATCGAACTAGTTCACACTCGGTGGCATCGGCGTTCTGCATGAAACAGGTTTCAGTCAATTCAACGACGAAAAGCTCGGCTGGCAGCTGATGCTTGTCCAGCAGCGCCAGCACTCGGTCAGCCACGCCTCCGCGCTGAAACTGCCGCGCCGAAAAATTTACCGAGAGCTTCAGCGACAGTCCCCTGCGAACCCAGCTGGCTGCTTCGGCGATGGATCGTTCCAGTGCCCAGTAGCCAATTCCCTCGATCAAACCGGCATCCTCGGCGACGGGAATGAACACTTCCGGTGACACCTGACCCAGCTGCGGGCTGTACCAGCGTATCAGTGCCTCAACCCCGACCAGCTGCCGCGTTTGAACCGCGATCTGCGGCTGGTAAACCATGCGGAACTCGTCATTCGCCAGCGCCTGATGCAGCAGGCCGGCGATACGATAACGACTGAGGGTCGCTTCATGCCGGGTGGGTGAGAAAAAACAGATGTTATTGCGCCCCAGCTCCTTGGAATGCTGCAGCGCAATTTCCGCACAGCGGATCAGGGCTTCCCCGGAATCGGCATCATCGGGGGCGATGGCCACCCCGATACTGGCCATTACTCTGACCTCGTCACGCTCCAGCCAGAATGGCATCGATAACACACGGGTCAGCTCATCCAGAAACACTTCCAGAGCCTTGGGTTCATCCAGCTCCGTGAGGATGATGTAGAATTCGTCACCCGCAGGCCGCGCCGCCGTACCACGTTCTTCCAGAGCCGCCTCAATGCGCTCGGCAACCTGTTTCAGCAGCAGGTCTCCTCCCCTGTGCCCGAAGCGATCATTGATCTGCTTGAACAGGTCCAGGTCCAGTGCCAGCAGCGCCATGTTTTTGCTCTGCTCGCGGCAGTAGTTGTATGCCAGCTGCAGCCGGTCTTCAAACAGGCGCCTGTTGGCCAGGCCCGTCACCGAATCAAACCAGGACAACTGCTGCATTTTCGCCTGAGAACGTTTCAGCTCGGTCAGATCATGAAAGATCGCTGCATACTGGCAGACTTCGCCCTGATCATTTTCAATCGCCGTAATACTGAGCCACTCGGGAAATACGCTGCCATCCTTGCGACGATTCCAGATCTCCCCCTGCCAGACGCCCTCCTGCCCAAGCGTACGCCACAGGTTACGGTAAAAACAGGCGTCGTGACGCCCCGAGCTAAGCATATTCGGGTTGTTGCCGAGGGCTTCCCAGGGTTCATAGCCGGTAATGGCCGTGAACGCCGGGTTCACGCTCTGAATACATCCCTTGGCATCGGTAATGACAATACCCTCACGCGAGGCGTTGATCACTCGCTCGATCAGCCTCAGGTCATGCTGTGACTGTTGCAGCGCCCGGCTCTGGTCATTGAGCAGCTCGCGCAGACGGTAAATGTACTCCACCTCAACACTGCGCAGAATATCCTCATGGGACGCCAGGCCGATCACACTGCCCGCATTGTCCCGTACACCAATATGACGAAACCCGTGCTGCTTGAAGTAACAGCGTACATTGTACAGGCTCATCTCCTCTTCCACGGAGATCAGCTGCGGGAGGCATAATGAATCCAGCCGGGCCTCCGGCTCTACGCCCGCCGTCAGGCAGCGTATGACATCCGTCTCGGTCATGATGCGCCAGCCACACTCCCTATCCCTGACCAGCACGGCCGAGAAACAGACCTCATGCATCTGCTCGACGGCCTGACGCAGGCTACAGCCCCCATCAAGCCTCAGCACTTCGAAATGGGTCACTTCACGCACCGGCTTGAGGAACAGGTCGTGCTCCAGACCCTGGTGATTGACGATATCACTCTGGCTGACAATCCCCAGCCGTTCTCCAGAAGCCGAGAACACCAGTGCATGACTCACGTTCTGGCTGATAAGCTCAAGGCCCAGTTCGTTCAGCGTCAGATCGCCATTAACCCTGGGGATTACTTGCAGCATCTCTCGGGTTATCGGCAGCCCGCTGCGATCACTCAGTGCCAGGCGCATCGCCTGTCGGCGCGTGATCACGCCCAGTGCCTGTCCCTGCTCCTGAACCAGGATTGACCCCACATGACGGCTTGCCATCAGCTCAACCGCCGCGAACAGAGAAGAGCCCAGCTCGACACTGATCACGTCGGGCTGGCAGATCGCCGCGACTGTGAGCGACGTTTTTTGCCGAGAGTTATCATTCATGCGCGCAGATTAACACAGCCGCTTCTTTTTGCAGACCGATGAGGGTCAGCTGAACCTCATTTACTTGGGCAGAAGCATTGCTCTGCTGCCCCCACTATGCCAGCATCAGATATCTGATCCCGCCCGACCTGGAACCACGGTGATGCTACAACCCTCACTCAGCGCCCTGACATCGATTGTTGAACAAATTGCCCGCACCGGCGACCCCAAAACAGTCATGAGCAACATTGTCCAGCGCCTTCGAGACCTGATGCAGGTTGATGTCTGCAGCCTGTACCTGTGCACGCCCGATTTCCAGCATCTTATTCTGGCGGCAACGGAAGGTTTGTCACCGCAGTCGGTCGGTAAGGCAAAGCTCAAACTGGATGAGGGCCTGGTCGGTCACATCGCCGCCTCGCTCAGTACGCTGAACCTGGGTGATGCCCCGGCCGATGACCGCTTCGTGTTCATTCCCGAAACGCACGAGATGCCCTATCACCGCTTTCTGGGCGTCCCTCTGCTGCATTTGCGCAAACTGATCGGCGTACTGGTTATCCAGGGCCGTGAACGTGAACCCTTCTCCCAGGAAGCGGAAGCGTTCCTGATCACCGTCGCCTCCCAGCTGGCCGGTACCCTGTCGCAACTGCAAAGCAAGGGCGGCTGGTATGAAAAACGCTCAACCCGAGGCGGGTATCGCCGGTTTCCGGGGCTCAAGGGCGCACCCGGGCTTGGTCTGGGCAAGCTCTGGCTGGTGCGGCCCCACCTGTCTCTGGAACAGGTACGCGCGGCCTGCACGTCGGAACCCGATACGGAAAAAGCCGCCATCTCCGAAGCCATTGCCGCCGTCAGCGAAGAACTGGAGTCCGGCTCCGGGCATCTTGGACAGCATCTGCCCGGAGACCTCCATGCTCTGTTCAGCGTCTATCAGATGATGCTGCAAAGCCCCGAACTGAGTGATCAGATTCTGGCCCGCATCGATGCCGGCGATAACGCTCCCTGGGCACTTAAACAGACCATCAGCGCCATGGCGGAACAGTTCCGCCAGGCCGATGACCCTTATCTGAAAGCCCGCGCTGAAGATATCTGCAACATCGGCCAACGCATACTGAACCAGCTGCTGTCCCGTGAGCGCCCATCACGGGAAGCGCCTGACGAGGCCCTGATTCTGGCCGGTGAGCTGATCAGTATCGCCGACCTGGCCGAGTTCCCGCTGCACCAGATCCACGGCATCATCTGCACCCAGGGATCGACGCTGTCACACACTGCAATCCTGGCCAACGCCCTGGGTATTCCGGCCGTCATGGGCGTCGAGCAGTTCGAGCCTGAACAGCACAAGGGCGCGATGCTGATCGCCGATGGCCATCGTGCCGAGTGTGTACTCAACCCTCCCGCTGCTCTGCTGGCCGAGTATCATCGCATGATCGACGATGAGCAGCGCTTCATGCAGGGGCTTGAGCGACTGCGCGACCAGCCGGCTGTCACGACGGACGGCTTTACGGTCAGCCTGTTGACCAACACCGGCCTGCTGGCCGACGCGACCCCCGGCCTGCAGCGCGGTGCCGAAGGCGTGGGCCTGTACCGTTCCGAAATTCCGTTCATGATCCATGACAACTTTCCTACCGAGCAGGAACAGTACACCCTGTACCGAAAGGTACTGCAGTCCTATGCCCCGCTGCCGGTCAACATGCGCACCCTGGATATCGGTGGCGACAAGCAGCTGCCCTATTTCGACATCAGCGAAACCAACCCTTATCTGGGCTGGCGTGGCATCCGCTTCAGCCTGGACAATGCCCAGCTGCTGATCGGCCAGATCCGCGCCATGCTCAGAGCCGATACCGACCATGGCAACCTGCGCCTGCTGGTGCCCATGGTCAGCCGGATTGACGAGATTCAGAGCTTCCGCCGCTATGTAGAAAAGGCGGTCGATGCCCTGACCCGTGAAGGCGTGACGGTCCGCATGCCCGAGATCGGCATGATGATAGAAGTGCCTTCGGCCATGCTGTTGCTGCCACGGCTGGCGCCTTACATCGATTTTGTTTCCATCGGCTCCAATGACCTGACCCAGTACCTATTGGCAGTAGACCGCAACAACCCACGCGTTTCAGGCCTGTTCGATCACCTGAATCCGGCGGTGCTGGTTGCCCTGGAACAGATTCATCAACAATGCGAAACCCTGGGGCTGCCCGTCTCCCTGTGTGGCGAGATGGCCTCAGACCCCGCTGCGGTACTCTTACTGGTGGCCATGGGCTATCGCTGCCTGAGCCTCAGTGCCTACAACATCCCCCGGGTGAAACTGCTGATCCGCTCGATCAGCCGGGCATCGCTTGCGCCTGTTCTGGACAAGATCCGCCAGTGCGACAGCGAGGTTGAAGTGCGCGCGCTGTTGACATCGGTATTGGAACAGGTGGGCTGGGGGCAGGAAAAACGCCCCAGCCTGCCCGGTGAAACGTCCGAAGACGCTTAATGAGCGTCTTCGGGATTACTGGAAATTGCCGAGACGTATCCGCAGGAAGTGGTAGATCTCATTAACCACATCCACGTCACAGCAACTTTCTACGCCCTCAAACCCCGGCGAGGAGTTGGCCTCGCAAACCTTGTAGTGATCACCGGCAAACAGCAGATCCACACCGGCAATCTCCAGCCCCAGCACCCGCGCAGTCTCGATCGCCAGCCATTCAACCTCAGGTGTCATCGGAAACTCATGTACCGATGCGCCGCGTGAGAAATTGGCCTTGAAGCTGCCCTCCTCCGCCACGCGTTCCATGCAGGCTACCGCACGGCCACCGATCACGATCACGCGCAGGTCACGGCCGCGACTGTCGGCGATGAATTCCTGCAGGATGATATTGGCCTTGGGGTTGGTCACCTCCACCATCTGCATCAGATCCTCGAAGTGACTGAGCGTTTCGCACAGAAAAACGCCACTCCCCTGAGAACCGGACAGGGTCTTGACCACTACCGGAAAGCCAATTTGCTTCTTCACCAGTTCCGGATTTACCGGAAACTTCACCAGCATGGTTTTCGGCACCGGCAAGCCGTTCTGCGCCAGGATCTGGTGACTGTAGAGTTTATCCTTGACCGTATCGATGCTTTCAGCCGAGTTGAAGCTGTGCACGCCCAGACGCTCCAGATGACGAATCACCGCCAGCGCAAAGTAGTTGGTCCCGGCGCCCATGCGCGGCAGAAAAAAGTCCGGCAGCGGTGTCGGCTGCCCATCGATCATGACACTGGTACGGTCATCCCGGGTCACCGTCAGATCGAAGGCCTCCGGGCTATACACCTTGATTTCAATACCATGTGCCGGCGCCTCACTGACCAGGCGTTCCAGCTCGTAGGTTTCCTGTTTGACCAGAGTCTGATCGGACTTGTAAAGGATCCAGCCCAGCATCGGTTCTTCAACTCCTGAATAAAAGATGGCGCGATATTAAGCGCGACAGCGGATCGACACCAGCCCAATGATCGACACTTTTTAACAGCCGCCGCCCCATCATGAATAACGCACACTATACTGCTCAATATAGATGAAAAAAATGACGTTTGGTGCACAAAAAAATGCTTGCCAGACACTGGGTTATGGCGTCCAATGCGCGCACTTGCCACAGGTTGCTCAGTCCTGAGTCCTGGCACTTTTCCCGATTTGCTTACCGAACGCCGACAGCTATTGCCAGGGGCCATTTTGCAGCCCCCATACCCATCTGTCTGCAGGAGAACGACAATGAAAATCTGCTTTCTGATGTACCCCTGGGAACAGGTCAAGCCGGAAACCGACACCACGCTGCGCATGGTGCACGAAGCTGCGCTGCGCGGTCATACCGTGGCGATCACGTCGCCCGCCAATCTGACCATCCGCGACAACATCAGCAGCGCCTTCTGCAATGTATTACGCAAGGATAAAGTGTCGGACAACATCCCGTCATTCTATCGCCATGCCGAATTTCGTCGCAGCCGTCTGCCTCTGGCCGGTTTCGATGCCATCATCGTGCGCCTGAACCCGCCACTGGATACCATTGTGCTGAACTTCCTCGATTCCATTCATGGCGACGTGTTCATCATGAATGGCCTGGATGGCCTGCGCATCGGCAATAACAAGCTCTACACGGCGGCCTTCAACGGCCCGGCCTCCAAATACATGCCGGTTACTCACGTTTCCAAGAACAAGGAGTATCTGGAAAAGGCACTGGAAGAGTCACCGGGCGAGCGCATGATTCTCAAACCGCTGAATGGCTTTGGCGGAAAAGGGGTCATCGTGATCGAGAAAAGCGCCCGCCAGAGCTTCCGTTCACTGCTCGACTTCTATATCGGCAGTGGCAGCAACAGCAACTATGTGATCCTGCAGGAGTACGTTGACGGCGCCGAGAACGGCGATGTCCGCATCCTGATGCTTAACGGCGAGCCGATCGGCGCCATGCGTCGCATTCCGGCCGATAATGACGTACGTTCCAACGTCCATGCCGGTGGCCGTGTAGTCAAACACACGCTGACCAAGGAGGAGCATGAACTCTGCCGCAGCATGGGCCCGAAGCTGGTCCGTGACGGTCTTTACTTCACCGGGCTGGATGTCATCAACGGCAAGCTGATTGAAGTCAACGTGATGGCACCGGGCGGCATCGTGCGCATCAACAAGCTGAACCGCGTTCGCCTGCAACGCCAGGTGATCGATTTTGTCGAGAATGTCATCGAGGCTCGCAACCTGGTTGAACAGCGCAAGAGCGCCTTCCGCAAGGTGATCGAAGATGCAGACGCTGTCTGAAAGCGCTCTCCTGACGCTGATTGAAAACCGGCAGCCGGTCCATGCCCGGCTGCGCAACGGTGGCCTTTGCATTCGTATCGATGAATACGTACCACTGGTCTGTACCGTGCTGCATTCAGGGAACGAACTGAAACCCCAGGTCGAACAGCGACTACTGCTCAGCAGCGAACAGCGTCGCATATTCGAATCGGTCGGTACCGCGGAGCTGGCCGATCTGCTGCCGATCACCCTGATTGCGGAGGAGTCCAGGCTGTCCTGCGACCTGAACTTCTCGCTGGCCCAGTGCATGCGCAAGCGGCTGGATGGTCGCAGCCTCTGGCAACGGCCGCCCACCAAGGCGATGCAGCAGCATGCCCACCGGCGCCATCAGCGCTTCTATCACCTGCTTGACGCCCTGTTGGATGCGCTGGAGGAAGATCACGGCCAGTGTCTGCTGATTGACCTGAGTAGCCCGCCTCGCAGTGCCGATAGTGACAGCGGCGTGTTCCACGTCATCGACAGCCAGGTACGTATGCCCGAAGGAAAGGCGGTGATCGATTGTCTGCGGCAACAGCTCCAGGCCATCGAACTGCCCCATCAGGAAGTCAGTACGACCAGCGGCGAGTCCGATTATCAGGGCGATTACCTCAGCGCACACGTCAACACCCGCCATGAGCAGACTCTGACGGTGCCGGTTCAAATCGACCCTGTTTTCCGCGACGGTAACGGCAACCTTTATCCCCTGATGGTGGATGCCCTGCGCAACGGGCTGCACAGCAGTTTCTATGAAGCGGCTGCGACCCTGGCGCGTCAGGGCTCCAAGCGCACACTGAGCAGCCATGACCTTATGCCCAGCGAACTGCCGCCGGAAGTGCTGCGTGTCGATCGAGCACTGAAAAAACTGGCCAAGGGGCTGGAAACACTGCTCTATATCAACCCGATCAACATCGCCCGAGAAGAGCGTCATTTCCTGCGCAGCAAGGGACGATACCAGCCGCAATTCCGCTATCGACAGCTGCGCATCGATCCTTATGCACATCGGGAGAAACTCTATCGACTGCCCGTGGATCGTATTCGCGACCCGGGGCTGCGCCAGCTCTATCGCGAAGTGATCGATGCACTGGCCGAGCGCATCGACCTGCTGGTGAGCATCGGCAGTGACCGCTTCGTCTACAATTCGCTGCGCTACTACGGTGAGCCGACCAACGCGGACCTGGCCAACGCCCGCTTCCTGCTGCACGCCGCAGACCGACCCGAAGAAAGCAACGGCCAGCACTACTCGGCTGAGGAGATGATCCCCTTCTTCGAGCAGAAGGCACAGGAGTGGGGACTGGAATGCAGAGTAGAGTTATCCGATCGCCTGCTGGCTCAGGCAATGGTCAACAACGGCCGCAAGGCATTGATGGTGCGCCGCAGCGCCAGTGCCAGCGAAGCCGAGCTGCATGCACTGGCCCACCATGAGCTGGGCGTGCACATGGTGACATCAATCAATGCGGCCGCCCAGCCACTGAAAGTGTTCACCCTTGGGCTGCCCGGCAATACCCATGCACAAGAGGGGCTGGCCATCCTCAGCGAATTCCTGTGCGGCCACCTGACGCTCAAGCGCTTGAAAACACTGGCCCTGCGCGTCATTGCCGTGGACCAGATGCTGCGCTACAACGACTTCTGCCGCACCTGGCGCACCCTGGTCGAAGATTATCAGTGCCCGGCAGAAGATGCGTTCAAGATCACGGCTCGCGTTCATAGAGGCGGCGGTTTCACCAAGGATCATCTCTACCTGAGCGGTTTCGGCCAGGCGTTGAAGCTCTGGCGCGAAGGGGATATCCGCGGGCTATACGTCGGCAAGACCGGCTTTGCCTACCTGCCGCTGATTAACGAGCTGCTGGCACGGGGACTGGTGGAAGCGCCAGCCTTCCTGCCGGACAGCCTGTTGCACCCGCAAAGCTGCAGTCCGGAGATCACCTATCTGGTGAACTGCATCCGTTAACCAAGACAGGAGTCTACCCGTGTGGGAAACACAGTTGAGTTTGACGGCAGCCGCCATCGGGGCGCTTTTCGCTGCCCGCTGGGTCAGCAGCCGTATACTGGACCGTATCGGCCTGCAGAAGCAGGTCGCCAACCGCCGCCTGCTGATGGTGAAGCGATTCTTCGGCCTGCTGCAGCTAATCGTCACGGTGATGCTGATCTGCATCATCTGGGGCGTGGACTATGCCGAGTTGATGATTCTGTTCTCGTCAGCATTTGCCGTGATCGGTGTGGCCCTGTTCGCTCAGTGGTCGATTCTGAGCAACATTACCGGCAGTATCATCATCTTTTTCGCTTTCCCCTACCGGATCGGCGACCGCATCAAGGTTCTGGACAAGGATGACGATATCACCGGCGTAATCACCGAAATCAGCCTGTTTCATCTGCACATACAGTGCGACAACGGCGACACCATTCACTACCCGAACAACCTGATCCTGCAGAAAGCGGTGCGCCGTCTCTCGGCCAGGGAGGCAGCTGTCGAGCCCTCCCGGGACAGCCTCGGCTAGTCCTCCAGCGCCTCAAGCGCTTCATGCCATAAGGTCAGCCGGGGACAGCTTTCCAGCAGCACACCGTCCCTGAACATCAGCACCTCGCCTTCCGGCAACGGCTGCCAGGGACGGTCGTCCAGCGGTATGCTGGCCAGCATGACCGTGGGCAACGCCTCACGCTGCTCCAGCTCCAGGCCATCGATATCGGCACTGCCACTGGCGTCACGCGACAACAGGTACAGGCCAGGAGCGGCAATCTCGCCATCGGCCTGACGCCGCCGATCGCTGTGCGCAAACAGCAGCTCGCCATCGGAATAGAGAAAATTGGCTGGCCCGAGCTGACGCAGGCGAGCGGCAAAATCGGCAACGACGGCCAGACGCACATCCGCTTCCGGACGCCCCTCCTGCCACACCGCCGCCATCCGTGCCATCAATACGCAGAACGCGCGCTCGGAGTCGGTTTCACCCACGGGGCGAAAAGACCCGCTCGGAAAGCGCTTGGGATTATGAATGAATCGGTTCAGGTCGCCATTATGTGCAAACAGATGGGTGGTCCCACCGGTCTCACGCTGAAACGGCTGGGTATTGCGTAACGCCACCTCGCCCTGGGTCGCATGGCGAATATGCCCCATGAACAGTTTCGAGGGACGCTGGCGCTCGCTCAGCCAACGCGCCGTTTCACTGCCTGCGCACGCGGCAGCCTCGCGGATCAACTGTACATCGCCCTGTTCATACCAGGCGAACCCCCAGCCATCGGCATGAGGTCCATCCATGCCGCCATGCCGGGAAAACCTGGCCAGAGACAGCGACAGGTGGATCGGTTCTGCCGTGGTGATCGCCAGGAGTTCGCACATGGTCAGCTTACCTTCAGTGGCCGGATAGCCGCTTCGGCCTCACGCCTCACCGGTTCCAGCAGAAACAGAGCCAACAGGGTAATCCCGACCACCGGGATCATCAACACGTTCATCGCGGCCCAGCCAAGACTGGACTCCAGCCAGCCGGCGGCCAGGGCCGAACAGGTCACCGTACCAAACACCAGAAACTCGTTGGCCGCCTGGGTTCTGGCCTTCTCGGCCGGCACATAGGCCCTGGTCAGGAACGCAGTGGCGCAGATAAACATCCAGTTCCAGCCCACCCCCAGCAGGAAGAGCGCAGCCCAGAAATGCCACTCGCTTTGACCGTGCAGGTTGATGGCAATGCACACCAGCATCACCAGCGCACCGGCCTTCATCAGCGGCACTTCGCCGAAACGTCGAATCAGGTGCCCGGTAAAGAAGGAGGGCAGATACATGCCCAACACATGCCACTCGATGACGTTGGCCGCACTGGAGAAAGCATAGCCACAGCGGTTCATTGCCAACGGCGTCGCTGTCATCAGCAGGTTCATCACCGCGTAGCTGACCATCCCCGCCAGCACCGCCATCAGGAAGCGCGGCTGCAGCATGATCGTTTTCAACGGCCGCGCGAGACCTTCGGTATCACGCGGCATCGGCGGAATGCGAATGCGCTGCAGCAGTACCAGCGCCAGCAGGTAGACCCCGGCCAGCAACGCGAAGGCTCCGCTGAAGTCCACTCCCCATTGCATCGTACGGCTGTATACCGCCAGATTGGGACCCAGTACGGCCGCGATGATGCCCCCCAGCATCACCATGGAAATCGCGCGGCTTTCCTGCCCCTTGTCACACACTTCCACGGCAGCAAATCGGTACAGCATGCCGAATCCTATCCCCACGCCAAGCAGAGCTGTCCCCAGACAAAACGCGCTGAACGAGGCGATTTGCAGTGCACCGAGACAGGTCAAGGCCCCACAGAAGCCGATCGTGTTACCGAGCAGGAAGCCGTTGCGCCGACCGACCCGCTGCATGATCAGGGAGGCCGGGATAGTCGCCAACATCAAGCCAACAAACTGGAAGGCAACCGGCAGGGTAATCAGCGCCTCGGTGGGTGCCAACTGCTGGCCGATCAGAGCATTGACCGATACCAGCAGAACATTGCCTGTATTGAGCAGTGCCTGACACAAAGCCAGCAACCAAACATCTCTATTCATATAACCATCTCATATAAAGCGAGCCGCTATTTAAGGTGTTCACCCTCAAGGATGCAAGCCCATCCCCTGACGCGGACGGGAAAGGGTCAGATAAAAGTCCATAAGGGGAGATTTGGCGTAGATAATTTGAGACACTGGTGTCCTGTTTTTGTATATTGCGCGACACAGGGTAACCCCGGCCCTGAAACGATCTGCCGCCTGAACTGGATGAGATGAACAGAATATGACTCTCGATGAACTGCTGGTACTGGTGATTGAGCCATCCAAGCTGCAACGTACGATTATTATCGACTATCTGCACGAGGTGGGTCTCAAGGATATCGAGTCGTTCGAAGAGGCCGCCCCCGCATTGGAGCGCATGCAGCAGGTCGTGCCTGATATTGTGGTTTCGTCCATGCACCTGCCCGACATGACCGGTACCGATCTGGTCACCCGGATGCGCCAGATTCCCGAGCTGGTCGATGTTACCTTTCTGCTGATCTCGTCAGAAACCCATTACCGCTATCTGGAGCCTATTCGTCAGGCCGGCGCCATTGCCATTCTGCCCAAGCCATTCCGCAAGGAAGAACTGGCCACGGCGCTGCGCAATACCATGCATTACATTCGTGATCTTCAGGAACATGACCCCGATGACCACTCTGAGCTGGAATTCATGCAGGTGCTGATCGTCGATGACAGCTCCATGTCACGCAAGTATGTGCGCAAGGGGTTGAATGCCATCGGCATCGAACAGGTCATTGAAGCCAAGGATGGTGCCGAGGCCCTGCAGATCATGAAACAACGTCGCTTCGATCTGGTGATTTCGGATTACAACATGCCGAATATCGATGGACTGGAACTGGTCGAGCATATCCGCCACTACAGTGACCAGCCCACCGTTCCGGTCATGATGATCACCTCGGAACAGAACCAGAGCCGCCTGGCCGCGATCCAGAGTGCCGAGGTTTCGGCCATTTGCAACAAGCCGCTCAACTATGACAGCCTGAAGCAGATGGTGCGTCAGTTCACCACCGGCACCGATCACTGAATCGGTGCCCCTCTCCCCGCTTCAGTCCACATCCCTGAGCAGATGCTCAGGATCAAACCCCATGATCAGTGCACCCCAGTGCTTGCCATTGATATAGAGCGGGATCGACAGGTCGTTCAGCACCTCGCCGGTATCACGGATAAACGTCTGTAACAGGAAGGGCGACGTATGCGAGGCCCGGCGCTTTTCCGCCCGGTTACCGGCAAAGATTCGGCGGTTGCGGCTTTGCAGGTTGTCTACCTGCGGCTCGCCGGTCAGGGGCTTGGACACCCTGGCATGGTGTGCCGGCGCATAGCCGTTTCGGTCTATGGCTATGGCGTAGGTAAACTCGGGACGCTCGGCAATGAAACGGTCGAACATCGGCTGCAGGCTGCGCTCAAAACGGTCGGTATAACTGCAATCGTACTTCTCCGGCTGCTGCCCATTGTTGGTACGCCGATAGTTCTGATCAAACAGGTTGACCCCTTCCGCCACCAGCTGTTCCATGGCTTCGACAGTCTGCTGGTTCCACTGCTTGCCGGTCTGGATCATGCGTTCAAAGCCGCCATAGCCGATAACAAAGCGGGACAGCAGTTCCTGAGTTTCCTCCGTGGAGATCTCCAGCTCTTCGGAGTGACGTCGCGACTGCGCCATTTCGTCACGGATCCCGGTTGAGAGTTCGGTAATCTCCAGCACATGCGCGTGCGACTCGCGATTGGTATGGGACAACTCATCAATGGCCGCACTGATACCGGTCAGCTGACTGTTCACTGTTTCGAAGTCGGATACCATGCGCGTAAACTGCTCATGAGTACTGGTGATGAAGCGATCAGTGTTCTCAACGTATTCGAGAATATTGTGAGCACTGGCGCGTGTATCCTCCACCAGCATCGACATCTCGCCAATATTCCGGTCAATCTCCTGAGTGGCACTGCTGACCTTTTGCGACAACCCTCGCACTTCGTCGGCAACCACCGCAAAACCGCGACCAGCTTCTCCCGCCCGTGCCGCTTCAATGGATGCATTCAGCGCCAGCAAGTTGGTCTGGTCGGAAAAGTCCTTAACCATCGACAGAATATTGGTGATATTGCCCGAGTTCCGGCTGAGTTTGTCCACGGTCTGCTGAAAGCCCTGCGCCAGTTCGCACACCGCACTCACCTGCTCATGCACTCTCTGCAGCTCATCACGGGACGCATGCACCTCCTGCATGTTGCTGTTGTTCTGTTCGCTGATGGTCAGAGTGCTGCCGGCGATTTCATCAATTGCCTGGGTGGACTCCTGGCTGGACTGGAACACCAGCTGGGCCTGCTGCTCCTGCTTTTCCGCCGAACCATGCGCCTGCACCACCACTTTCTGCAGACGGGTCGCGCAGAGAGCGACGCTGACCGAGCGGCGCTGACTCTCGGCAATCATTTTCTTCAGGCTGCCGGAAAATTCGTTGTAGGCCGCTGCCATTTCAGAAATTTCATCATGGGTATACTCCGGCAGGGTCCCGGAGATATCACCATCCCGATCCTTGATCGCACGAAGCACGTCCGTCATTTCACGGATCGGCCTCAGAAACAGGTGACGCATGAAGAAAATGGTGCCGATACCGGCCAGCAGCGCCAGACCGATCAGGCTGCCGGTGGTCCAGAGCAACAGGGACAGGCTGGCCTCAATCGCCTGCTGCTGAGCCGGGATCAGCGCTTGGTCCGTCATCACCTGACGTATATCGGCCGCAAAGTACCAGCCCAGCAGGATGAGCATCAGGTAGGGCAGCAGCAGGAAGAGTACGTTACCGACTATTTTCCGCGTCAGAGTGTTGAATACCGCTTTTTCGATCGCTGTATAAAGACTCATCGTCATCCCGTTAATTATCGTTATTACGGTTTATGGCCATTCCATTAGCCCTATTGAACAGATGTCTTATTTTTGCCACAGCTCACACGTCTTCTCCATCCTCCTAAGGTATCGTTCACCACTTCAACCAGGGGGTATATCGCTGCATCTCTCGATGCAAACGGGGATGCGACGGGCAACAGCGCTGCAGTAATGCATGAAACTCGGCACCGTGATGCATATGCCGCAGATGACAGAGTTCATGCAGGATCACGTAATCCTGCAGCACGGGCGACAAATGCAGCAGCCGCCAGTTCAACTTCACTTCACCACGACTGGAACACTGGCCCCAGCGAGCACGCCAGCTGCCGATACCGATCTCGCTGGGGATCAAGCCGGTCCGGGCCGATAATTGATGCGCACGGGCGGTCAACCGCACCTCTGCTTGCCGGGCATACCAGCGTTTCAGCTGTTCTGCCACGGCATCTGCTTCGGCACGCCGTACCCGGTGTGAGAGTGTAACCAGAAAACGGTCCTCCGCCTGCACCACATGGCTGGAAGCGCCCCTGCGCCAGGACAGGCCCAGCATCTCTCCCTGCCAGGGTACAGCGCCACCCTGCTGCAGGCGCACCCCCAGCGACTCGATCTCATCCTGCTGACGCTGTTGATGACGCCTGATCCAGTCTGCCCGACTGCGTACGAACGCCTCGATCACGGAGCGGCTGGCACGCACCGGGGCGCGCACGACAACCTGTCCATCACGGACCTGAATCGCCATCGTCTTGCGTCTTGAGCTACGCAGCAGTTGGTAATTCGGCGTCATCGCCCCCTCCTGCGCGGCAACTGACGCTGCAGCTGACGACACAACTGCAGCATCTCCGCCCGTTGCGGCGATTCCCCATGTCCGCCATAACGCTGACGATCATCGAGAAACGCCAGCCTGAGCATCAGAGTGCGCTGTTCCGGCCAGTGCTCGGCAATGCGCTGCAACCACATCGCCAGAGACTCGGACGGCCAACGCTCTGCATCAAGGGCCGCAAGACGCCGCTGCAGCTGCTGCAAGGCCCGTTCAAGCGGATCCTTCAACCTGACGCGCCGAGGCCTCAGCAGCCACCAGGTGGCCACACCAAACACCAGTGCGCTGGGCAGCAGCCAGGCCAGTACCCGTCTCCACTGTTCACTCCCTCCCAGCCAGTCATGCAGCAGATTCGCTTGCTGCCCCTGGTAGTTCAGCACCCAACGATGCCAAACGTAGTTGAAGGCGTCATAACGCTGGCGCATCTCCCGCAGCCAGCCGATATTCAGCCCCATGCCGGCACCGGCGAAACGCCCCTCGTTGGCTGAAAAATAGTCCTGTGCCGAGGACCGTATCCGTTCCGGTGCTACTGCGGCGGTAGGGTCCAGTCGCTGCCAGCCCTGCTCCGGCAGCCAGTACTCAACCCAGGCGTGAGCATCGTACTGGCGTACCTGCAGGTAGCCCTCGAAAGCGTTCCACTCACCGCCCTGATAACCGGTCACAACGCGCGAGGGAATACCGGCACTGCGCAGCACGAAGGTGGTTGCACTGGCAAAATGCTCGCAGTACCCCTGCTTGGACTCGAACAGGAACTGGTCAACGCTGTCCGCTCCCAGCCGACCTGGCTCCAGCGTGTAGATGAATTCACGGTTGAATCGAGCCAGCAGCAAACGGATCACCTTGCCGGGTTCACCCCCACCTTGTGCCAGCAGCTGGCGCGCCAGAGCCCTGCTTTCCGGGTTGCCACGGGATGGCAGCTGCAGATAACGCCTCTTTTCCTGCATTGTCAGCAGGGGTTGAAGACGATACTGGTATACCGAGTTGATACGGTACTGCTGCCGACGCTCCAGTGGACGGTCCAGCCTTAGCGTACGCACCGGTGTCATCCTGACCTCCCGATCCACCGACAGCGGCTGATCCAGCGCCACCAGCCATGGACGACCGCTGGCTTCCATGATCACCTCATACGACTGCTCCTCGGCGAGCGGCGTCAGTTTTTCCGACCTGAGCAGACGGCGCGTTTGAACGTCAGGCCGGGTCCAGCGCCGTCCGTCGAACTCGCTCAGTACCAGCGAGCGCCAGTAGCGCTGTTCAGGAGGCGGGACTTCACCACTGAACGCGGCACGAAACGCCAGCTCACTCGACTGCGCCAACTCACTGACATCCCCGGGCGACAGTTCATCGGAGAGCCCGGTTTTCGCCTGCCCAGAATCAATGGTGACGGACCAGAAGGGCTCAAGCCGCGGAAAGACGAAGAACAACACCAGCATGAACGGGATCGCCGGCAGCAAAAGGCGTACCGAGGTCCTGAGGTTGTCTCGATAGCCGCTGGCACGGTTCGACTGCTGAATGCTGTTCAGGGCAGCGAGGGACAGCATCACCACCAGCAGGATATAGCCCGCCATCCAGACCGATTCGTTGAACAGGAAGGCGGTTGCCGCCACGAACAGGGTGACAAACAGCACAACCAGAGCATCTCGCCGGTGGTAGATTTCCAGCAATTTCAAGGCAAGACCCACAATCAGCAGAGCCACCATGGTCTCGGGTCCTGCCTGGCGGCTGAAGCTCAGGATCAGACCGGCAGAGGACGCCAACACCAGCGCCGCCTTGACCGACCAGTGTGGAAAGGACCACCGGCCACTGTGAATCATCAGCCTGGAACCGATTGTCGCCACGACCAGTGCCGGCACCCAGGGTGGCAACCATTGTAGATGCGGCAGTACCACCAGCAGAACCGCGAGCAGCTGCCAGATGACCGCCGTACGACTGATCAAACCTCCCTTCATGCTCAGTCCTCCTGTCCGTACAACGCCAGCGCCGCCAACGCGCGGGTGCAATGAGCCTCACCACTGGCCGGGGCCAGTACAAAGCTGCCCAGGCGCAACCCGAAGCGCACCTCACGTGCAGACAACGCCTGTACCCAGGCGGTCAGCCGCGACAAACGACGTTCCAGCGCCTCACCTCCCAGCGCGTCCAGATCCAGCCATAAATCAGGGTCCTGATGGCCGGCAAAATGCTTGGCATGCAATCCCCGACCACGGGCATAACTTTTCCAGTCAACCTGACGTGGTGACATGCCTGGCTGAAACCGTTCCAGGCCGGCAAAATCATCATCGCCCCGGTGCATACTCATGCGATCACGTCCCCGGCTGGACCGGTCGTGCAATGAGGCCGGCAACGGCGTCGCCAGAGGCTCGGGATAGACCAGGGTTTTCATCTCCAGATTGAGCCATGACCAGGCACGAAAAATGCCCAGCGGATAGGTGGTTTCCAGCTTCACGCCCCCTGGATACAGCCAGCCCCGCCGGCTGGCCGGACAGTAAAGCCGCAAGACCTGACGCACCTGCAACAGATCCAGCGTCTGCTGCTGTTCAGACGTTTCCAGTCTGAGTGTCAGCTGCTCGAACGCACGCGATGAGTGACGCTGCAGCTCCAGCTCGAACCCCGCCTGACCACCGGCAAAGCAGGGATCGGACGGCAATACCCGTACCTCTATGCCGGCCAGATTGGCATAGGTATGGAACATGGCGGACAGGAAAACACCCAGCAGCAGAAACGTCAGCGCATAAATGAGGTTGTTTTCATAATTGATCGCCATCACCAGCATCATCAACAAAACCAGCAGCCAGGCACCACCGGCCCGGGTCGGCAGGATAAAGATGCGGTTCTGTGTCAGGGTATGGGAACGGGCCGGTGTCTGACGCGCCAGTGCCCAGCGTCTGACCCTGGCATTCATGGCGCGACGCAGTTCACTGACCAATGACATCAACCTCGGCCAGCAGCTGTGCGACCAGACGGTCACTTTCATGCCCCGCCAGATCATCCGACGTGCGAATACGGTGCCCTACAACCGCCCCGAGTACCGCCTGCACATCTTCAGGCACCACATGATCGCGCCCGGCCAGCCAGGCCCAGCAACGGGCACTGCGCAACAGGGCAAGACCACCGCGCGGCGATACACCGTAGCTGAATCCATCGGCTTCGCGCGTATACTGCAGCAGACGCTGAACGTAAGCGATCAAACTTGCAGACGCATGCACCTGGCGGCAGGCCGCCTGCACCTGCGCCAGCTGTTCCGGTGACAGACAGCGTTCCAGCTGCTGAGCCTGCCGTCGCGTCCCGCCGCCCGCCAGCAACTGGCGTTCGACTTCAGCCGCCGGGTATCCCAGGGTAACGCGCATCAGGAAACGGTCCAGCTGAGACTCCGGCAACGGGAAGGTACCAAACTGGCTGGACGGGTTCTGAGTCGCAATCACAAAGAAAGGGCTCGGCAGCGCATAGCGCTCGCCTTCAACGCTAACCTGCCCCTCCTCCATCGCCTCCAGCAACGCCGACTGGGTCTTGGGCGTCGCCCGGTTGATCTCATCGGCCAACAGCAGCTGAGTAAAAACGGGACCTGGATGGAAACGAAAACGGCTCTCCTGGGGTTCGAAGATGGACACGCCAATGATGTCGGCCGGCAGCATATCGCTGGTGAACTGGATCCTCTTGTCAGCCAGTCCCAGTACCCGCGCCAGCGCATGGGCCAGGGTTGTCTTGCCCATGCCCGGCTGATCCTCGATCAGCAGGTGGCCTTCAGCCAGCAGGCAGGCCAGTGCCAGTCTGACCTGTTGTTCCTTGCCCAACAGTACACCCGACAGTGAGGCCAGTGCCTGCTCCACATTCTCCCTCAGTTTCTCCGCCACAACCGTGCTCCCTCAAAAAATGGCCGTCAGTCTAACAGCGCTCAACCGGCCGCCTCCAGTGCCCGGATCAATTGTTCTGCGCTCTGTACGGCACCCGCCACTCCCGGCCCGCAGACCCAGTCACCACAAACGGCAATTTGTCCGCAGTTGGATACAGACATCGTCCCTGGTGACCAGGCCACATGGGCATAGCGCCAGCGCTGCACTCGCTGATGCCGTATTTCAGGCATTTCTCCTGCCAACGCGGCAAAGGCCTCCAACATCTGTGCCGCAACCCAGTCGACATCAGCATTCACATGCCGGCTGGACCACTCCGTCGCGGCTTCCAATTGCCACACCTCACCACGCCGTTCCGGCTTGCTGCTGTCTCGACAGGCTCTGGCCAAAACCAGATGCTCACCTTGCAGCAGGTCAATGTCTGCCAGATTCCGGGGACGCTGCTCCAGATCAGCCAACAGCACCCAGGCCGGAGACATCACGACTTCATGCGCCCTTTGCTGCAGTTCGGGACATACCGACAGCAAGGAAACCGCCTGGGGCGCCGGCACCGCAATGACCACACGCGTGTAAGGCCCCCACAGGCCGCCCCGTTCGGTCTTCAGCCACCAGCCTGCTTCTTCAATCACGTCAATCACAGGTGTTTCAGGGTGAAAGATAATTCCATCCAGCAGACTGCGTGTCAGCGTACTGGCACGGGGGGTTGAAACCCAGGTACAAGCCTCGGCCATTGACGTCGTGTCCATCCCCGCCCGCATATGGTGCCAGGGCTGAAGCGGCAGCGGTCTGCCTGGCTGCATCGCCTTCAGTTGCCTGACAACACCCTCCTCGATCATCGGAGTCCCCAGATCGGCCGAGACCTCGCGCGACCAGGCAACCTGCTATCCCCGCACCAATAACCGCGATTTTCTCCCCTGTCAGCATCTGGCTCTCCTGTCTCGAAAAAAGCTGCTACGTCTTTTTTTCAGGTCGGGATCACTCTGCGGCCGGATTCGGGTTGCGCCGGCCGAACTCGACCGTTAGCATGTGCCTCAAACCAACCGGGAGCCCTGCCAAGCTGCCCTGTTACCGGCTCAAGGAGCTCTGCGTTATCACTGGCAGGGACCGGCCAGCAGGTAGCCTGAGCATCGACGCATCTCCAAGCAACCAGGAGACCCCTGATGCAGATCGCCGATAAATCCGTCGTATCCATCCACTACACTCTGACCAATGCCGAAGGCAACGTGCTGGACAGCTCCAACGGTCAGGACCCTCTGGCTTACCTGCACGGCGCCAGCAACATCATCCCCGGTCTGGAAAATGCACTGGTCGGTAAAACCGTCGGTGACAGCCTGAAAGTCACCGTTGAGCCGGAAGAAGGTTACGGCCCGGTCCGTGACGAACTGGTTCAGGACGTTGATCGCAGCGCTTTCAGCGGCATCGATGACATCCAGATCGGTATGCAGTTCATGGCTCAGACTCCCTGGGGTGAACAGCCGGTTACCGTCGTCAAGGTTGAAGGCGACAACATCACACTGGATGGCAACCACCCGCTGGCAGGCCAGAGCCTGACTTTCGATGTTGAAGTCGTTGAAGTACGTGAAGCGACCGAAGAGGAAGTCGAACACGGCCACATTCATGGCGAGGGCGGTCATCAGCACTAAGCCGTGACTGCAGGGACACCCCTCCCTGCCACTGACGCATAAAAAAATCCGGCCCTGTTGCAGGCGCCGGATTTTTTTATGCTCGAAAGCGGTCTGACAGGCCCCGGTATCACGCGGGGCCGCCAAACAGCTAGCGGTCTTCAGATGTCGACTCGATGCGATGAATGCTCAGATCCGCACCGTTATATTCCTGTTCCGCTTCCAGGCGCAGACCGACCAGCGCCTTGATCAGGCCATAGACGATCAGCCCTCCCAGCAATGCAATCACCACGCCCAGTGCCGTGCCCAACAGCTGAGACATGAAGCTGACACCTCCCAGTCCGCCCAGGGCCTGACTGCCGAAGATACCGGCTGCAATACCGCCCCAGACGCCACAGAGACCGTGCAGCGGCCATACACCCAGAACATCATCGATCTTCCAGCGATTCTGCACCAGGGTGAAGGTCCAGACAAAGAGCCCACCGGCAACAGCACCCACCACCAGAGACCCGAAGGGGTGCATCACGTCGGAGCCGGCACAAACCGCTACCAGACCCGCCAAGGGACCATTATGGATGAAGCCCGGGTCATTACGGCCCGCTATCAACGCACTGATAATGCCGCCGACCATCGCCATCAGGCTGTTGACCGCGACCAGGCCGGAGATGCCATCCAGGGTCTGTGCCGACATGACGTTGAAGCCGAACCAGCCGATACAGAGAATCCAGGCTCCCAGGCCAAGAAAGGGAATATTGGACGGCGGGAAGGCCACCAGCTTGCCACTCTTGTAGCGTCCGTTGCGGATGCCGAGCAGCAGCACCGCGACCAGTGCCAGCCAGCCACCCACGCCGTGCACCACAACAGAGCCGGCGAAGTCGTGGAAAGGCGCACCAAACTGGTTCTCAAGCCAGCTCTGAATGCCGTAGTTGCCGTTCCAGGCGATGCCTTCAAACAGCGGATAAACCAGCCCCACTACCAGCGCGGAAGCGGTCAGAAAGGGCCAGAAACGGCCACGTTCGGCGATCCCGCCAGAGATGATCGCCGGAATTGCGGCAGCAAAGGTCATCAGAAAGAAGAACTTGACCAGTTCATAGCCGTTGCCCTGCGACAGCACCTCAGCACTGTCGTAGAAGGTAATCCCATACGCCAGCCAGTAACCCACGACCATGTAGGCCAGCGCAGAAAAGCCGAAGTCGCTCATGATCTTGGCCAGAGCATTGACCTGGTTCTTGCGCCGCACCGTGCCGACTTCCAGAAACGCAAACCCTGCATGCATGGCGAATACCATGATCGCCCCCAGCAGGATGAACATCGTATTGGCACTCTGCGACAATTCACTGATCGCACTGCTGATCGATTCCATACCACTCCCCCGTAAGGTTTCAGGTGCTCTAAAAAAGGGCGACTGCACCAAAATATAGCGCTTTTACCCTGACACCTGTTGTTCAAAATCACGGAACCCGCTTTGGTGCAGCCTGTTTACAGGCCTGCACCAGTATCGGGCATTACTTGGGCAGTATGGAAAGCACAAATCATGCCAAATAAAAAACAGAGTTGTGCGCGATCAGCAACAATCTGTTTCAGTCACGATGACGGATCTCGAAGCAGCAATGAATCTTCGGATTCCGTTTGAAATCGGGGTCCAGCGTCTGCGCAGTGATATCCTGAATATCAAAATCCGCCAGGCTATCGCGGTCGATGGCGAATCGGCGGTAGTTGTTGGAGAAGATCAGCAGGCCATCGGCCTTCAGCAACTGCATGGCCCCCTTGATCAGACGCACATGATCACGCTGGACATCGAGCACATCCTGCATCCGCTTGGAGTTGGAGAAGGTCGGCGGATCCATGAAAATCAGGTCGTAGCGTTCGGCATGGGGCTGGTCCAGCCATTTGAAGCAGTCCGATTGCACCAGCTTGTGCCGCGCTTTCGGCAGCCCGTTCAACTCCAGGTTGCGTCGCGCCCACTCCAGATAGGTCGCCGACATATCGACACTGGTCGTGGTGGCGGCACCACCCACACCGGCATGAACACTGGCGGTCGCGGTATAACAGAACAGGTTGAGCACATCCTTGCCCCCGGCCAGCTGTTGCAGGCGGTAGCGAACCGGACGATGGTCGAGAAACAGGCCAGTATCCAGATAATCATGCAGATTCACCTGCAGTCGGCAGCCATGCTCCACCACTTCCATGAAATGATCGGTCTGATCCTGGCGTTCATACTGCTGCTGACCCTGCTGACGCTTGCGCTGCTTCAGAATCACCCGCTCCGCCGGCAACTCCAGTACCACCGGCACCGCCTGCATCACATCCTGCAAACGCGAAAACGCCTTCACCGGGTCTACCTTCGCCGGTGGCGCATACTCCTGAACCACGGCATGGCCCGGATAGATATCGACCGCCACCGCATATTCCGGCATGTCCGCATCATAGGCACGATAGCAGCTGATTTCTTCCCGCTTGACCCAGCGCGCCAGCTGCTTGAGATTTTTCTTCAACCGGTTGGCAAACATCTGCGCCTGCTCGGACAAACCGGTCGCTGAGCTGGTTTCGACTGGCTGCCGTTCATGTTCATCGCGTTCATGCACCTTGAACAGCAACAACTTGCTGTCCAAAGCACCGTTGAACATGCGGTACTGCTTGTCCGCACGCAGCTTCATCACCTTGCACAGCTCAGGGTTGGCGGTAAACACGGCAGCCTCCCAGCCACCAAAATGAGTTCTCAGCTTGTCACCCAACGTGCGGTACAGAAACATCAACGACGACGCTTCGCCCAGACGTTCGCCATAGGGCGGGTTGGTCACCAGCAGGCCGGGCTGGGTGTCAGACAGCGCCGTCAACTGCTCCAGAGGACGACGTTCCAGACGGAGATAATTGGCCACTCCCGCCCGCTTTGCATTCTCACGCGCACGCGCCAATACAGAATCATCAGCATCGAACCCGTAATAGGAAGCAGACATACCTTGCAGTCCCTGCTCACGACGCTGCTCGGCGTCTTCGCGCAACGACGCCCAGAGACGCCCGTCATGCCCCAGCCAGCGGCTGAAACCGAAACGCTGGCGGAACAAACCCGGGGCGATATCTGCCGCCATCAACGCGGCCTCGATCAGCAAGGTTCCCGAACCGCACATGGGGTCAAGCAAGGGAGCCGTGCGCTCGTCGAACGGCCAGCCCGCCCTTGTCAGCACCGCAGCCGCCAGGTTTTCCTTCATCGGTGCCGCACCCGCCTTAAGGCGGTAACCGCGCCTATGCAGACTCTCGCCCGACAGGTCCAGCGCAACCACCGCCTTGCCACGATTGAGATGCACGTTGATGCGCAGATCCGGCTGGTTGCGATCCACCGTGGGGCGCTGGCCCGTGGCGGTACGAATCTGATCCACCACGGCGTCCTTGACCTTGAGCGCTCCGAAGTGGGTGTTGTTGATCGCTCGTGAACGACCATTGAAGTCCACCGTCATGGTGCCCGAGGGACGCAGGTGCGCCAGCCAGTCCACTTGCTGCACCAGGGCGTAAAGAGCCTCGGCTTCCTCGACCTCGCCCTCTGCCAGCGGCATCAGGACCCGGTTACCCAACCGAGACCAGAGACAGAGCCGATAGGCGAGCTCAAGCTCACCCTCGGTGTAAACACCGGCGACAGTCTGACGCGTATTCTGGCCACCCAGGCTTTCGATCTCATCCTGGAGCAGGTTCTCCAGTCCCTTGGGACAGGTAATAAACAATTTCATGAGGCAGGAAGACTCCGATACTGATGCACCCGGCAATGCAGCGTGATACCTGACTGCAAGGTGAAAAAAATTCAATGCCCTGACGCTCTTGGCGAAAGGCCAGTAACACTTTGATTTATATAAGAATGCTGCAGATGCGCTCGGACAAACTTTATGACACTTCTGTAACAGTATAGTTTTTTTAAATCGCCACGGCCCGCGTTTTCAGATATCAATAGGGGTGTGACGTCACAGAGAATCGATAGAAGAGCGCATCTCCGGCGACCGCAGTTCAACCGTCGGGGAGAGTATAATCAGAATATGTGAGGCGCAATATGAAGAAACAGAAACGGAATCGTACCTCTACTCTGTTTAATCGTGGATTCATGGCTGGCATCAGCGGGCGATCCCGTGAGGAGTGTCCAGTCCAGTCAATTGAACTGCGCAGTCACTGGATGAGTGGCTGGCGCGAAGGACGTGAAGCGCATTGGGGTGGAATGTCCGGTGTTTCTGCAATTCAGGCCAATCCTTCGTTACATTAAGCACACATCCCCTTTATTGAACGGCAGGCTCCCACAAGGAGCCTGTCTTCGTTTCGGCGCCGGCCTTACCCCTTCAGCTCCGCGATAGCAGCGACCGAATCACGTACCAGCGCGGGTCCGCGATAGATGAAACCGGTGTAGATCTGCACCAGGCTCGCGCCCGCCTCGATCTTCTCGGCCGCATCAAAACCCTCGGTGATGCCACCCACACCGATAATCGGCAGGGCACCATCCAGATGTCCCGCCAGCGCCCGGATGGTCGCGGTGGAGCGATTGCGCACCGGCGCACCACTGAGGCCGCCCGCCTCGGCTGACACCGGGCTGTCTTC
Source organism: uncultured Marinobacterium sp. (assembly GCA_963676805.2). GTDB lineage: Bacteria > Pseudomonadota > Gammaproteobacteria > Pseudomonadales > Balneatricaceae > Marinobacterium. The sequence goes on from CAXXYA010000002.1 coordinate 1,354,454, forward strand.
CACGCCTTCACGCGAGAGAGTGGTATTGGTCGCAATGACGCCATCCATCTCATAGGTCTTCAGCGAAGAAGCCACCAGTCCCAGCTCCTCTTCCGTCATGTCCGGAGCAATTTTTACCGCAATCGGGACATAGCGACCGTGCACGCGCGCCAGCTTGGCCTGCTCTGTTTTCAGTGCATCCAGCAAACTGTTCAGTGAGTCACCAAACTGCAGGGTACGCAGCCCCGGCGTATTGGGTGAAGAGACATTGACCGTGATGTAACTGGCTCGAGAATATACCTTGCGCAGACACAGCAGGTAATCCAGATGAGCCTGCTCGTTAGGGGTATCCTTGTTCTTGCCAATGTTGATGCCCAGGACACCCTGATAGCTGCTGCGATCCAGGTTTTTCAGTAACTGGTCAACACCATCGTTGTTAAACCCCATGCGATTGATGATCGCCTGATGCTCGGGAATCCGGAACAGGCGCGGCTTGGGGTTGCCCGGCTGCGGCCGCGGTGTGACAGTGCCGACTTCAACGAATCCGAAACCCATGGCCGCCAGACCATCAACGGCGGTGCCATTCTTGTCCAGACCCGCGGCCAGGCCGACGGGATTGGGAAAACGGATACCCATCACCTTGGTCGGCAGCGACTGGGCGCTTGCTCCCATAAGCTTGTGCAGCCCGAGGGAAGCGGCAAAATTCATGCTGCCCAGTGCCAGCTCATGCGAGGTTTCGGCATCCAGCCTGAACATTAGTGCGCGTGCAAGATCGTATAGCATGGTGTTCACTGATGGTTAATATACGGATGCGCGCATTATAGGCGAGCCGACCCATTATGAACACCGCTCAACTCAAACGCTGAATATCCTGAAACTTGCCATCGACGCTGAATCGGATGCGGAAACACCCACGAATGCCGTCATGCAGCACCCAGGGGCGCAGAATATTGGCAGGAAAGCGCACCCGACGCCCGTCTCGGGCGCGGGTTGAAACCATGCTGGACTGTCCCCGATACAGTTTGAGGTATTCATCACGGCTGATCCTGAGATCAACGATAATTTCATTCATGCCACACTGTTATTCCATTTGAGCGCTGCAGCGAGCCATATCGGCCAGTTCACGAACGGCAACCGTATACATTGCATAATCCTGGGTCGTGGCGTTTCTAAGTTCAGCGAGCATATTGAGCCAGCGCTCGATATGCGGCTGGTTATGCTCCAGCCAGCTGGCCAGCTGCTCCGGAACGGTCTTGCGGTCATGCTGGGCGGCTCGCAAAACCGAGGCCGTCAGCGCACGCTGCTGGGCATCCAGGTCATCACGAAAGGTATCCCGCGCCAGTGCCTGCCAGTAACTGCTGATGCTCAGCTCATTAAGCTGGGCACTAAACCACTGCAGTTCCAGCCGCTCACCCAGGCCGAAGAATGCCTGTGCCGCCGACTCCACGGTAACGCCCTGCTTGCTGGCCACTTCGATGATGCTTAGCGCCGAGTAAAGCGAGCGCGAGCCGGCCACGACCTGCGCCAGTCGCGATGGGACACCTGCATCGGTATAGCGGGTGTAGGCAGCATGCCAGATCTCGAAAGGCTCGCCACAGAGCAGCTCCCCCAGGTTGCGGGTAATCGCTTCCAGATGCGGCGCGAAGTGCTCGCGCTCACTCTGGCAATCGAGCGAGGCCGGACGATTACGTACGAACCAGCGGGTCGCCCGGCGAATCAGATGCTGGAGGTCATGCATCATATCCAGCTGAACACCGGCATCGACCTGGTAATCCAGCGCCTCGACACCCTCCCAGATCGGCTTGAGCGAGAACACGTCACGCGCCAGCACGTATGCCCGCACCACGTGCTCGATATCGGCCCCGGTGGAGGTCAACAGCCGTTCCGCAAAATTGATCCCCATCAGGTTGACCATCTGGTTGGCGATCTGGGTTGCGATGATCTCCCGGCGCAGGCGGTGTTGTTCAAGATCAGCCCCATGAGACTGCTGCAGACGTTCAGGGAAGGCGGTCATCAACTCGCGGGCCAGGTAGGGGTCATCAGGTACCGCTGAAGCCAGCAGCTGCTCCTTGAGATCCGCCTTGCTGTATGAGACCAGCACGGAAAGCTCGGGCCGGTGGAACCCCTCCCGAGCATTCTGGCGCTCGGCCAGCTGGTCGTCGCTGGGCAGAAATTCCAGCGCCCGGTTCAACTTGCCCTGGCTCTCCAGTGCATTGATGAACCGACGATATTCGGCCATCGAGACCGCCGACCGAACTTCGGCCAGGGAGATGGCCTGCACCTGGCGGTAGTTGTTCCGCAACACCAGCTCGGCCACTTCATCGGTCATTCCGCTCAGCAGCTGATTACGCTGCTTGGCGGTCATATCGCCGTTGCTGACCACCGCATTGAGCAAAATCTTGATATTGACCTCGTGGTCGGAACAGTCCACACCACCGGCGTTATCGATAAAGTCGGTATTGAGGCGACACCCCCGAGCTGCCAGTTCCATGCGACCACGCTGGGTGATACCCAGGTTGCCGCCTTCACCCACTACCCGGGCGCGCACATCAGCCGCATTGACGCGCAGGCCGTCATTGGACTTGTCGCCCACGTCTGCATGGCTTTCGTCACTGGCCTTGATATAGGTACCGATACCGCCATTCCAGACCAGATCAACCTGGGCACAGAGCAGCGCCGAGATCAGTTCGTTCGGGGTCACCCGACTGCCACTCAACCCGGTCAGCTGCTTGATTTCGGGCGTCAGGGTGATCGACTTGGCACTGCGCGAAAACACGCCGCCACCCGAAGCGATCAACTCGGTGTTGTAGTCGGCCCAACCGGAGCGCGGCAAGGCAAACAGTCGCTCGCGCTCGGCAAACGAGGCGGCCGGGTCCGGATCAGGATCGATGAAAATATGCTGATGGTTGAATGCGGCGACCAAACGGGTTTTGTCCGAGCGCAACATGCCGTTACCGAACACGTCACCGGACATATCGCCTATCCCCAGCACCGTAAAGGGATCTGTTGCCGTATTGAGGCCCAGCTCGCGGAAGTGACGCTCCACGGATACCCAGGCGCCCCGTGCGGTGATCCCCATTTTCTTGTGGTCATAGCCCTGGCTACCGCCAGAAGCGAACGCATCGCCGAGCCAGAAACCGTATTCCGCCGCAATCGCATTGGCGGTATCAGAGAAGGTTGCGGTACCCTTGTCGGCGGCCACAACGAGGTAAGTGTCATCCCCGTCATGGCGCACCAGTTGGTCCGGCGGAACCACTTCACCATCCACCAGGTTATCGGTCACATCCAGCAACGCCCGGATGAAAGTGCGATAGCAGGCCACCCCTTCGGCCATCCACTCCTCACGGCTCATGCTGGTGTGCAGCTGACGCGCAACAAAGCCCCCTTTGGCCCCCACCGGCACAATCACGGCATTCTTGACCTGCTGCGCCTTGACCAGCCCCAGTACCTCGGTACGAAAATCCTCCAAACGATCCGACCAGCGCAACCCCCCGCGGGCCACCTTGCCCCCTCTCAGGTGCACCCCCTCAACACGCGGAGAATGCACGAAAATCTCATAAAGCGGCTTGGGTTCAGGGACCTGAGGAATGTCACGGGGTGACAGCTTGAAGGAAAAATAGCTTTTGGGACGGCCCTGCTCGGTCTGGTAAAAATTGGTTCTCAGCGTCGCTTCAATCAGCGCCAGATACTGGCGAATCGCCTGGTCTTCGTTGAGGCTGGCCACCTGTTCCAACCCTTCGAGAATCTGTACCTTGACCCTGTCGGCTTTCTTGTCCGATGCCTGTTCAGGATCAAACCGCGCCCCGAAAAGATCAATCAGCAGGCGCGCCAGCTCCACATGGTGCTTGAGTGCGATACTGATCGCTTCCTGACTGATCGGAAAACGTATCTGCTTCATGTAGCCGGCATAGGCCCGCAACAGCGCGACCTCACGCCAATGCAACTGGGCGCCCAGCACCAGCTTGTTGAATTCGTCATTACCGGCATGACCGTACCAGACATTGAGAAAGGCTTCTTCGAACACGCTCTGCATCGTGGTCGTCGTCACCTGCTGATTGCCGGTATAACGCAGATTGAAGTCGTGAATCCAGATACGCTCACCGTCCACATCCACCTGATAGGGGTGTTCATCGATCACCCTGAGTCCCAGGTTTTCCAGAATCGGTAACACGTCGGACAGTGGCAGAGCTTCGCCGTGATGGTAGAGCTTGAAATTCAGCTCTTCAGGTTCACGTTCCAGCGCCTCATAGAAACTGAGGGCCATTTTGCGTTCGGCATTCAGGGTTTCCATATGCTGGATATCGACCACCGCCGCCCGTGGCGCAAAATCCGACCGGTAGCCTGCCGAAAAGCTGGCATGGTAGTGGTTATAGGCACGAATCCCCTGCTCTTCCCCAAGGGCGTCGACCAGCGCTTCATACAGCTCTTCATGCCAGCTGCTCGCTGCATGACAGACACGTTGCTCAAGTTCGGCCACATCGTACTTGGCCGTCACCTTTTTGTGATCACTGCGCCGCAACAGAAACTGGGTGCGCGCCAATACCGACTCGGAGAAATAGGTCGTGAACTCGGCCTGGTCACAGCCCAGTGCCTGCTGCAGAATCTGCTGCACCCGCAGGCGGAAATCAGTGCTGTAGATCTCACGCGGCACGTAAACCAGTGCCGAGAAGAATTGCCCATAATAATCACGACGCAGGAAAAGCCTGATCTGGCGTCTTTCATGGATATGTAAAATACCGGTCGCAATGTCGAACAGCTCTTCAATACTGGACTGAAACAGGTCGTCGCGCGGATAGATTTCCAGAATCTGCTGCAACTCCTTCCAGTCATGCCCGTTTCTGTGCAAGCCTGAACGGACCATCACCTCCTCAATCTTGCGCCGAACAACCGGTATCTCTGTTGCGCCATGCAGATAGACTGCAGAGGTGTAGAGGCCTAGGAAACGCACCTCCCCGATCAACGTGCCCTTGCCGTCAAAACGCTGGATGCTGATGTAATCGGGATAGGTTGGCCGGTGAACACGCGACTTGCGTGACGACTTGGTGAACGACAGCAGATCGGGAATCAGGGTAAACGCTCCGCCGTCATGGGCATCTACGGACAGACGGGCCTGGCTGCTGCGGCCACTGTCATGCCTCAACAAACCCAATCCGCTACCGCTGACCAGTTCAAGTCCCTGTTGTTTGTCAGCTTTCTTGAGCACGTATTCATCGTAGCCAAGGAAGGTGAAATGCCGCTTGAGCCAACGGATAAAGTCGCGGGTCTCTTCCACGTCGGCTTCCGCAAACCCATCGGGTGTCTGGGCATAGCCCTCCAGCAGTTCATCCGCCTTCGCCAGCATGGCGTTGAAGTCGGTGACCGATGCCCGAACCTCACCCAGAACCTCCAGCAATGCCTGCTGAAGCTCCTGCAGCTGCTGCGGGTCCGTATGTCGATCCACCTCAATGGCCACCAGGGACTCCTGCTGAATTCCCTTGCCCTGTGCATCACGCTCCAGCAGATCCACCAGCTTGCCACTGCGATCGCGACGGGTACTGAACACCGTGTTCAAAATTGCATGAATCGAGAGGTTGCGCCGGTTCAGCTCCATCCTCAACGAGTCGACAATAAAAGGCATATCGCTTTGCAGCACCTCGATGACCGTATGGGTGGATTGCCAGCCATGCCGCTCATAATCCGGATTAAATACCCGGATCAGGGTTTCTTCCGAGGGGCGCTCCTGCATAAACTGCCAGGCAGCCAGAGTGGCACCATAAAGATCATCCAGGCGCCACTGCAGTAAGTCTGTTTCCGCCGCGTGAGCAAAATATCCTTCAATAAACCGAACCAGCGGCTCCGAACGTTTTTCCGACAAGCGTTCTGCAACCATCGTTTTCAATTGCTTGAGCAATTCGGCCTTGTTTTCTGCTGCTCGACGGGGCATAGGCGTCCTCTGACAGGCGTTAACGGATCATTTTCCAGCAGTATAGTTAAACTCCATTTCAAGTCACCCGTCATTCCCGTATTTGTTCAAAAACAGCCGTTATCAGACGCTATTCAAATTGATCTGCGTTCGTTCATGACTGATAATGAGTTGGATATTTTTGTTTTATATTCGGAACGGGCATCGCTGATGCGTGCATTTTTGGCACTGCTGCTGTTTATTATTTCACCGGTTCTTTCTGCGGAAGTTAGAACAACACTGGATCGTTACGCAGTCACGGCTGCCGATACCCTGACACTGACGCTTGAAATTTCGGAACAGATCGAGCAACGCCCCGACCTGAGCGCGCTGGAAACCGATTTCCGTTTACAAAGCAGTCAGAAAGTCATCGTCGCCAGCCACACATCCGCCAACCGTGACGTCTGGACCCGCTGGCAGCTTCAGCTCAAGCCTCGCAACACCGGTACGCTGCAGATTCCTCCGATACGTCTGGGTAATGAGCTCAGCGCACCTCTGGAAGTGCGCGTCAGCGGCCGCCCGCCCAAGCTGGAACAGCGCGGGGGACGCTTCCTCGACAGCCTGATCAGCCAGGACCGGGTTTACTCGCACGCTCAGCTGCTGTTTACCGCCCGACTGTTCCAGCAAGAAACTCTGCCGGACACCATCACGTTCAGCCAGCCGACACTGCCTGGCGCACTGGTCCTGACACTCAATGAGCCACGCCGCTACTCAACCGACCGCGACGGCCAGCAGTGGGAAGTACTGGAACAAACCTTCGCGCTCTACCCGTCAACCACAGGCCTGCATACGCTCACCGGCGCCGGGATTCAGATCGCGGGGGAGTCCATGGCCGCAAGCGACCGACGCGAGACCTTCGAGATCGAAGTTGTTCCGGCAGCTCACCAAAACAGTCGTGGCTACTGGCTGCCATCAGAACGCCTGAGCCTTGAAGAAAACTGGCAGCCGCCCAGCAACCCTCAGCCTGGCGACAGCTTTATTCGCGAGATCAAATTAACCGCACTGGGCTTGCCTTCCGATGCCCTGCCGAACCTGTTCAGCGCCGACAGCGACAGCTTCTTTGCCCAGCTGGAGGATGTCAGCCTGACCGAGCAGCTGACCCCACAGGGACTGGTCAGCACCCGAGTTGAGCGCGTACGCATCGAACCCCTCGGGCCGGGATTGTTGACGATGCCGTCGATTGACCTGCACTGGTGGAACACGCTTGCCGATCGCGCCGCAACGGCCTCTCTGCCGTCTCGAACACTGGATATCCAACTGCCCTCACTGACTGCTGCCCAGGCCAATGCCTCCCCGGCCGGCATGGTGCTTGATCATGCCCCTGCGCCAGCAAGCCAACAGAGCCTTTACATCATCATCGGCCTGCTGAGCTTGCTCTGCCTGACCAGCAGCGGCGGCTGGCTCTACAGCTGGCGACAACTGCGCCAGCTGAAGAGCCATAGCCAGCAACAGGGAGAGGAAGAGGAGCAGCGCCGGGTACAGAAACTGCTGCTCTCGCACCAGCGAGCTGAACGCAACACCTTCCAGGCACTGGCAATCGCCTGCCAGCAAAACGATGCGGAGAATGCACGCCTGCGGCTGGTCGAATGGGGACAGAATTTCTGGCCAGAGCACAGCATCGATAGCCTTGAAGCCCTGTGCGAAGCGGGACGCAGCCAGACACTGGACTTCCTGGTTCTGGATCTGGATCACCACCTGCATCAGGACCCTTACAGCTGGCAGGGGGACCTGTTACTGGAAGCGGTAGAAAAGATACGCTCTCGCCGCTTGCGCAGTGGCCAGGAACCGAGCGACGAGAAGGCCCCCATGCCACTCAGCATGGCTTCATGAGCGTCCGGGCTTCAATATCGACTTGAAAGCCGCCTCAAGCCTTGGATACGTGAAGACGTAACCGGCCGTATTCAGGTTCGCAGGCACGACCCGCTGCCCTTCTACCAGCAGCTCACTGGCCTCACCAAGCATCAATCGCATCATAAAGGCCGGCACACGCATAAATGCCGGACGCCCCAGCACATGGGCCAGCGCCTTGCTGAACGCCTCATTGGTTGCCGGCTCCGGAGCGGTCAGGTTGAACGGCCCCTGCAGTGCCGGATGATCCAGCAGATAGAGAATGGCGCCTACCTCATCATCCAGGTGAATCCAGGACATCCACTGCTGGCCGTGACCAATTGGCCCGCCCAGGCCCAGCCTGAATGCAGGCAACATCTTGGCCAGCGCCCCACCCTCGCCCAACACGATCCCGGTGCGGATCAGGCACACCCTGATACCGGCCGATACGGCCGCCATCGCTTCCTGTTCCCAGTCCCGACAAAGTTGATGGGTAAACCCCGGTGCTCCGCCGGACGTCTCATCCAGCACCTCATCCTGATGCGAGCCGTAGTAACCGATTGCCGAACCGCTGATCAATACGGCAGGAGGCGTTTTCTGTCTGCCCATCCAGTGCACCAGCTCGCGGGTCGTCTGAATACGGCTGTCGAGCAGCAACTGCTTGCGTGCCGAACTCCAGCGGCGGTCGACGATGGGAGCGCCCGCCAGGTTAACGACAGCATCAACCACTCCGTCGAGCTGATCCAGGCCGGAAAGGCACTGTTGCCCCTTTTGCGGGGAAACTCGCTCGGGCGTACGGCTGAGAATCACGACCTGGTCGCCCCGCGCCAACAATGCCTGTGTCAGCGCCTGGCCAATAAAACCGCTTCCCCCGGTGATCAGCACTCGCATTTTGCCTTCTCCTTTGCACTTTGAGGTAAAATTACGCTTCCATCCGGGATTCGGATCGCTCAACTAGAGGTTAGCACAGTATGTTTACGGGTATTGTTCAAGGCATGGCAACCGTAACCGGTTGCGAGCGACATGATGGCATCCTGCAACTTGAGCTGGAATTGCCGATCACTCATGCCAGGGCATTGGCACTGGGCGCAAGCATCGCCGTCAACGGCACCTGCCTGACCATCACCGAATTCAGTGGGCAGAGTGTCCGCTTCGACGTCATTGATACCACACTGCAACTGACCAACCTGGGCCAGCTAAAAGAGGGTGATCAGGTGAATTTTGAACGTGCCGCCAGGATCGGCGACGAGATTGGAGGCCATCTGATGTCCGGGCATATTCTATGCCGTGCGACAATCACCGAGGTGAGCCGCCAGGGCAATAACCGCAAGATCCGCTTTGCGACGCCGGAACTGGCCGCTCCCTACCTGCTGCCCAAGGGTTTTGTCGGCCTCAACGGCTGCAGTCTGACCCTGGCCGAAGTCGACCAGGACAGTTTCAGCATCTCGCTGATCCCCGAAACCCTGCGGCAAACCACATTCGGGCTACTGGAGATGGGCGACAGCGTCAATCTGGAAGTGGACCCACAGACCCAGGCTGTGGTGGATACCGTAAAGCGCTACATGGCGCTGCAGAACGGCTCAGCCTGCTGACTCGGAGCGGTTCATCTCTTCCATCAGCGCCTTGTAGAGCGCACGGTACTCATCAGCCTGTTTCTCGCCAAACAGTGGATCTTCTGACTGTGGCAGCTGCTCAGCCAGCTGCTGCCAGTCTGCCTCGCTGGCGATGTTGCGCAGTGGTGGAAAAATTGACTGTTCTTCAAAGTCCAGATGACGCTTCTCCGCCTGCACAAAGGCATCAAGCTGATCGGTGAATCTGTCCATCGGCATCACCACATCATTGAGGATACCTTCAATCGATTCTTCCAGGTGAGTCGACAGCTGTTTCAGCGCCCTGTGATCTTCTTCACAGCGCTCGAACGCCTGATCCAGGCCTGCATCGCGCCCCTGGAAAAAGGCATACATCTTGTCTTCGCGGGGGTGATGGTGCTGATCCGCATAGCTGCCCACATAACTGACCACTTCCGCCATCAGGGAAAAATCGGGGTGATTTCCGTCCCTCAACTGATCGACCTTGTGGTCCAGCATCTCAAGCAAACGACTCAGGTTGACATGATCCTGATGCAGTTCTGACAAAATATTCATGACGCTCTTCTCCGGATCAGGTGGTTTCACTTCACTATAGACGACTCTCTTTACCTCTTCTTGATACGCATCAAGCCGGAGCAAATGAGTCCCTCAGTGATTCTGGCCACCATTACCGTTGTCACTATCCAGCAGATCGAGCAGCATCCCCAACTTGTGTTCGATATCCTGCAGCAGGTGTTGCCCCTGGTCGTTTATGACTGGTGCGATACTGTTCTCCAGCTGTACGATACCGGCTTGGCTCTGACGCAGGGCCTGCATCAGGTTGCGTGAACGCTTCTTGTTGCTGTCCGTAAGCTGTTCGATTCGCCCCAGCGTGCGCTGAAGCTGATGGTCCAGCTCATAAAGACGCTGACTGACACCCAGCATCCCTTCACTGAGGGCATGGCTGACGGTTCCCAGCTGGTTTTCCAGTTGGTACACCGCATCACGGAAGCGGGACAGAAACTGTTCGCCTTCACGTTCCATGAAGATCGCCAGCAGCTCTTCCGGCAGGAGTGCACGGTTACGACCGTCGGTACGCACAGCGTACTCTCCGCGCTGGGTACAATAGGGCTTGTGCAGCCCGGAGGGAATTTCGACCCTGAGAATCGGCTTTGAGGCCGCCAGGTTCTCGGTAAAAATCTGAATCTCGACGTTGGGAATGCAGCCGGTGGACTTGTTGACCAGCGTCAGCCGTGCCTTGTCGTCAACATCACAGCCAACCACCCGACCTCGCTGAACACCGTTGTCCGCCGTGTATTCATCGATCCCGATCAGCAGGGTTCCACCCTGGGGGGTGTTGGTGAAGGCGACAAGATCCGAACTCTTGACCCCTTGCACCTCGCGTTTGAAGTCAACGTTCAAGCCCTCCGGCAGTGACAGCAGATACTGCGTACGGCGGCTCAAACGTCGATATTCACGCTGCATCACGTGTGCCTGTATCAGCTATACAACGCTTCATTAAACGGATCCAGAGGGCGCTCCAGCTGTTCATCGTTGCGCGGATACAGAATGCGTCCTTCAAACTTGAGTCCCTTGCCGGCAAACCAGCGCACAGTCTCTTCCAGTCCCTCTTCTGCCTGACTGACGCGGTACCAGGCCGACAGTATGCGGTAAAAATAGAGACCGAACAGGCCTGCGGCCACACCCAGGAAAAATTCGGACGCCAGCGCAAAGACCATCAGCACGATCCCGGCAACCCAGACTCGGCTGGCGCGCGCATCCTTGAGCACCTCATTAGCCGCCTGGCTCTGGTCATGAAATTTCAGGTAACGACGGTAGTTCTGCTGAAGATCGAACTTATCACGCGTATCAAAATAGGGTTCCATCTGCGTATCCTTCACAGCTAGTAGTTATTGGGCTGCCGTAACAGCCCGGTCATCATTATACAGTCGAAGCGATCCTGACTCTTACACAAGACTCTTGGTCACCACTTCATATACATCAGCCGACAGCTCGGCGGTATCCATCATTCGTTGAAGCTGAGCCTGCATAAGACTGGCACGCCCGGAATCATAGCGTTTCCAGCGGGTCAGAGGCGTCAGCAGCCGTGCCGCAACCTGGGGATTCTGTCGATCCAGCTCCAGGATCCAGTCCGCCAACCAGGCATAGCCGGAGCCATCTTCGGCATGGAAATGAAACAGGTTCTGACCACAGAAAGCACCGATCAGCGCACGCAGCTTGTTCGGGTTTCGAGCGTCGAAGATCGGGTGCCGGGCCAGTGTCTTGACGCGCGCCAGCGCGCCGTCTGTCGGGTCCGAAGCCTGCACCGACAGCCACTGGTTCATCACCAGAGACTCATGCTGCCACTGCTGATAGAACACCCGCAACAACTCTTCGGCCGTCTCACGAAACTCGGAGTGTGTCACCAGTGACAGCGCCGCCAGCTGGTCGGTCATGTTATCGCTCTGCTCATACTGCTGGCGCGCCAGCTCGAGCCAGGGTTCACGACCGGTCGCCATCAGGTATGCCAGGGCCAGATTTTTCAGGCTGCGACGGCCGATTGCGTCAGCATCCGGCGTGTAGGCATCTCCGGTATCGCAACGCTGATAGGCCTGCAACCATTCCTGCTCCAGCGCTTGTGCCAACGCCTTGCGCATGAATTCACGCGCTTCATGAATCGCTGTGACATCAATCTGCTCGGCCAGTTCACCCAGCTGTGCCTCGGATGGCAGACGCAGACACTGGGCAACCATCGCGGGGTCCAGCGACGCATCCAGCAGCAACTGTCGCCAGGCATTGATCAGGGCCTCGGAACAGTACATTGGCACCCCGTCACGGTGGCGCTGCATCTGTTCCTGCAACAGGCGGATAGACAAACGCTGCCCTGCATCCCAGCGGTTAAAGCCGTCTGTATCGTGGCGCAGCAGCATCAGCAACTGTGCATCGCTGTACGCATATTCAAGCTTGACCGGCGCCGAGAAGCCACGCAGCAATGAAGGCACGGGACGCTGCGTGATATTGTCGAAGCGGAACTGCTGTTCCTCCTCGGTCAGCTCCAGCATGCCGGCATAGAGTTCGGCACCATCTTCCGCTAACAGCCCAACGGCAAGCGGCAACTGGTAAGGTTGCTTGTGGTCCTGCCCCGGTGACGGCGGGCAGCTTTGACGAACGGTCAGGCAGTACTCGCCGCTCTGCGGGTCATATTCGTCACTGACCTCAAGCCGAGGCGTCCCCGCCTGGGAATACCAGCGCTTGAACCGGCTCAGGTCGCGCCCTGAAACCGCCTCCATCGCGGCCACGAAGTCATCGGTGGTGACCGCCTGACCGTCATGGCGCTCGAAATAGAGGTCACTGCCCTTACGGAACAGTTCCGCCCCCAGCAGGGTGTGCAGCATGCGCACCACTTCGGCACCCTTCTCGTATACGGTCAGGGTATAGAAGTTGGAGATTTCCATATAGGATTCCGGTCTGACCGGGTGGGCCATGGGGCCGGCATCCTCGGCAAACTGGGCGGTCCGCAACAGACTGACATCCTCGATCCGCTTGACGGTTCGAGAGTTCATATCGGCGGAAAACTCCGCGTCGCGGAAGACGGTAAAGCCTTCCTTCAGGCTCAACTGGAACCAGTCACGGCAGGTCACGCGGTTGCCGGACCAGTTGTGGAAATACTCATGCGCCACCACACCTTCGACACGCTGGAAGCCCTGGTCGGTCGTGGTTCTCGGATGAGCCAGCACACAGGAGGTGTTGAAGATATTCAGCCCCTTGTTCTCCATCGCCCCCATGTTGAAGAAGTCCACGGCGACGATCATGTAGATGTCGAGGTCATATTCGCGGCCGTAAACCTCTTCGTCCCAGCGCATGGCATTTTTCAGCGACTGCATGGCGTAGTCGAGCTTGTCCAGATCCTTGCGCTCGGCATAGATGCGCAGCGCCACGTCACGGCCGGACAGGGTCGTGTAGGTATCTTCAAGCAACGCCAGATCGCCCGCCACCAGGGCAAAGAGATAGCTGGGCTTGGGCCAGGGGTCATCCCAGGTAACCCAGTGACGCCCGTCGCCATCCTCACCACTCTCGACCGGGTTGCCGTTGGACAGCAGCACCGGGTAGCGCGCCTTGTCGGCCACTAGTGTCGTTCTGAAAATCGACATCACATCGGGGCGGTCGGGGAAAAAGGTGATGCGGCGGAAGCCTTCGGCTTCGCACTGGGTGCAGAACATGCCATCGGACTTGTAGAGCCCCTCCAGCGCCGTATTTTCATGCGGCAACAGCCGCGTGACACATTCAAGGGTAAAACTTTCAGGCACGTTGTCGATGCGCAGACAGCCGGCCTCACGCTGGTAGTCACAGGCTTCCAGGACCTGGCCATCGATACTCAGTCGGCACAGTTCCATCGCTTCATCACCGAAGAGTTCAAGCGGCTTGCGCTTGTCGACAACTGCCGGGTTGGCCTGGATGCTGAGCTGCGCGCGCACCAGGGTCTGCTCTTCTTCCAGTTCGAACCGCAGCTCGGTATGACTGATCAACCAGGCAGGTGGCTGATAATCTTCCAGATAGATGGTTTCATGCTGCTTAGATGACATTACAACTCCAGGTTAGAAACTTAGCTGCACGTGATAGGCCGCAAACTTGCGTATATTAATCACGCCGGTATCGAGAATCAGATACTGGCCCTTGATTCCCTGAAGCACGCCGGCCACTTCGGGATTCTTGTCAAAGTTGTGCGTGGCGATTTTGGTCGGGTATTCCAGCACCGGGTACTTGATGTCGACAACCTCGGCATTCAGAGCCCGAATGGAATCCTGGCCATACTGATCGCGCAGGGCATCGAGCTGCAGGGCACAGAGTTCCAGCAGACGATCCCGTTCAGCGATCAGATCGATCGGCTCAACCTGCCCCTTGAGCATGGTGCGCCAGTTGGTTTTGTCACTGACATGGGCCGCAATAATCTGTTCGATCAGCCCTGAATGGAGACGGTTGTCCACCTCCAGAATCGGTAACGCCTGGATCGCCCCCTGATCCATCCAGCGTGTGGGCACCTGCTCGCCTCGGGTAATACCGACTTTAATCCCGGAAGAGTTGGCCAGATAAACCACATGCGACTGGAAGCAGTGACGCTCACCCCATGCGGGATCGCGACAGGTCCCTTCGTGGAAATGGCATTTTTCAGGCTTTACGATGCAGCTGTCACATTGTGGCAGGCGGGTAAAACAGGGGTAGCAAAAACCCTGATTGAAACTCTTCCTGGTCTTGCGGCCACAATGCAGGCAATTGATTTCACCGGTAAACGTCAACCTGATGGGCTGTCCCAGGTGTTCGTTAAGGTCAACGAGGGTTTCCCCCAGAGGCAACTGATAGGCAACGGGGGATTCCAGACGAGTGTGCATTTTGCGCAGCTGGCCGCACAGGCCGGTATTCGCCTCAGCCATCGGTCAGAATCTTCAACACCTGAGGCTGCAGCGGATCGCTGCCATGCTGAGTTCCGTCCGGACGTGTCCGGTCGATATAACCCACGCGCTGCTCTTCAGAAACATGATGCCGGTGCTCATACGCGATCACGGCACGCAGGCTGGTTTCACGCTGTTCCTGCGTCAGACGCTCGCCATTGGGCCATTTGCCCAACTCAACGGCACGACGCAGTGACTGATAGACCTCGGGGGTCATCGCCTCAATCATTTTGTCAAATGTCATTACCACAACTCTCTCGATCTACTGGGGTCGATTCTAGCACAGGCCCTGGCCTGAATGCCTGTTCAGCATCCGTCCCAGCGGCAGCCAGCACAAACCCGCCAACAGGCCAACCAGATGTGCGGTATTAGCAATCGCCCCCAGGCCGGCCCCTTCAAGTACACCGGTATACCCCAGCACCAGCCAGAGCACCATCATGCCCATCAGTGCGGGCGGCAAACCTATTCGTGGACGCCCCTGCTGCCGATCCCACAGCCAGCTGTAGCTCAACAGTGCGAAGACAACGCCGGACATACCACCAAACATGGGACCACTGATCAGGTACTGGGCCAGGTTGGAAGCCACGGCACTGAACAGCACCAACCCCAACAGCGAGCGACTCCCCTGCGTGGGCTCCATCCGCGTCCCGACAATCCAGACCCACAGCAGGTTGAACAGGATATGCAACAGACTGAAGTGCATGAAGATCGGCGTTACCAGCCGCCAGAGTTCGCCCGACATCAGCGTATGCCCCAGCAGGGCATGCAGCATGGCATCTCCCCTTACCTCGAACGGCGTAAAGCTGAACCAGGCCATTCGTGTCAGATCTGTGCCGAAACCAATGATAAAACTGAACAGAAAACTGAGCACAATCAGCCCCAGGGTCACCGGCAGCTCGGACCAGACAATCGGCCGCATCAGCCGACGCCTGCGCGGCGGCTGCACCTGCACCCGTGCCAGGTCGCCCCCGTTGCGCCAATAACGATACAACTCCTGCAAGCGGATTGGGTCGTGGCTTTCAGCAACCCAAAGCACCTGACGCTCTTCCTGCTCCACCACCCGATGCGGTATCGAGTGCTGCCAGAGAAACGCGGTGAATTCCGTGAGATCTTCGCTTAGCGGCACCTCCAGGACAGGGATCATGAAGCACCGACCTCGGCATTCGACAGGTGTACTTCACGTGCCACATCGACCCAGACGAATTTTTCCGGCAGGATCCGGGTTTCGTCATCAAGCCGGTACGCCACCAGCTTGCCGAATTTCACCGCACTGTAATCAAGACAGGCGATATTGGATGTTACGGGCTCAGGAATCCCCTGACGCCAGTAGTGGCCGATAAACAACAGCTTCTCTTCTGGCCCGTAACAGATCAGATCCTTGCGTTGAGCGTCAGTAATCGGCAGCCTCGCCAGATGAGCCGGCAAGGGATCCGGCTGAAACACCACATCCACCAGATATTGCGGGTCGGGCATCCAGAATTTGGTGCGGAAGAAGTGGCGTCGGAAGCCATCCTTACTGACCATCACCTCGTTATTGGGCAAACGCAAATGAGTCCCGCGCAACAGGCGATCCATCACCTCCCGCTCGAAACTGTCTTCAGTGGCCGAGCGGTACAGAAATTCGCGATCAATCCGATTACCGCCACACTGCCGACGAAAGCGCTCGATCAGCTCCGGATGCCAACAGGCGTGCACCACACGAAAACGCTCGAACTCGATAAACAGAGGCAGCTGCTGGAACCAGTCCAGATAGTCCTGCTGCTCCCCGGCATAAGGTGACAGCTGCTCAAGCGTCTGCTGCAGAATACGCTGATGTCGAGGGGTGTGCTCACGCAGATATTCGCCCGGTTTATCCGGGTGCGGCGTCATGTAACAGAGGTAGTTGTACTCATGGTTACCCATGACGATATGCGCCTGACCGGCCTCGACCATGTCACGCACCAGTTGCAGCGCCTCGCGGATATGCGGCCCACGGTCAATGATGTCACCAATGAAAATCACTTTCCGTTGCGGATGGCGGTATACCCCGTTGACCTGACGGTAGCCCAGTCGCGCCAACAACATGCGCAGGCTTAGTGCACAGCCATGCACATCTCCGATCAGGTCATATCCTTGGCAGTTCACATCTTACTCCTGCTCACCCAGTTTGGTGCCCCAACCCAGCTTTTCACGACAGGTACGGTAGAAGTCGTAATCCACCGGGTGAAGCAGCTTCAACTTGTGCGATTTCTTGCGAATGGTCACGCTATCTCCCGGCGCCAGACTCTGGTTGATCTGGCCATCACAGGAGATTGACGGATAGGTCTTGTTTTCTTCACTGATCACCAGTTTCAGCTCACTGTTGCCATCCACCACGATAGGTCGGCTGGACAGGGTATGCGGAAACATGGGAACCAGCACCAGAGCATCCAGCTTGGGATGCATGATCGGACCGCCCCCGGAAAGCGCATAAGCCGTTGAGCCGGTCGGTGTTGACACGATCAGCCCATCGGATTTTTGGGTATAGACAAACTGCCCCTCGATATACAGCTCAAACTGGATCATCCGCGTCGCCTTGCCGGGGTGCAGCACGCAATCGTTCAGCGCGGTCATCTCACCGATCGGCTCACCATTGCGCTTGATTTCAACATCCAGCAGGAAACGCGTGTCAGCGGTGTAACGCCCTCCCAGCACCTGAGCCAGCTTCTCTTCGAAATCATGCGGCGGCAAATCAGTCAGAAAGCCCAGATTCCCGCGATTGATCCCCAGCACCGGAATCTTGCTCTGGGCCAGCGAGCGCGCAGCCCCAAGCAGACTGCCATCGCCCCCGACAACAATGACCAGATCACAGATCTCGCCCATCATTTTCTGTTTGCAGACTTGCTGCCCATGGCCAGGCATCACTTCAGCGATGGTCTGATCCAGGATCACGTTCAAGCCCCGCTCATCCAGAAAACGGATCAGTTCTTTCAGGGTGTCAATGACGGATTTGCTACCAAGCCGCCCGATCAAACCGATATTTCGAAAGTTATCCATGCCTAGCCATGCACTCCAGTCCGGGTATGTTTTGATTATCAATATTATAGTGCCAGAGGCCCGACAAAATCAGGTGCCAGTGCGGCCAACCTGGACGCCATCCCCCTGCGCCCCTGAAGACCGCCGGTATGCAACAGGATGACATGACTACCCCGTTTGATGCCAGCATGCAGCACATGATGGATCAATGCCATAAACGCTTTTACGGTATACACGGGATCAAGCTGCAGACCAATCCTGCTTTCGGCCTCCATCAACATGCGCGCAAGCTCGGGGGTCAAGCGAGCATAACCGCCTTGATGTCCGTCGGACAGTAACGACCAGCCGGTCGACTCATAAATTCCCACCGCCGCCAACAGACCATCGATCTCCTGCAACAAGCGTTGATCGTACTTGAGTACAGGCACCCCCAGCACGTCAACACCTGAAGGCCGTCCGGCCACCAGCCCGGCCAGCGTACCGCCGGTCCCCACCGCCGTGACCAGGCAATCACAGTCTGCCTGCGCCAGCGCCGGCAACGTCCAGATATCCCGTACAGCATTAACCGCTGCCGCATTACTACCCCCCTCCGGAATGACGGTGACCTGACCGAAGTACTGGCGCAGCCAACGATGATATTCAGGTTCATGGCGACGACGGTACTCACTGCGGGTTACGAAATGCAGCCGCATCCCCCAACGACGGGCATCACTGAGCATGGCATTGCCCGCATATTCGGCTTCGCCCCTGACCACACCGATGGTCTGAATACCCAAACGGTAACCGGCATGGGCCAGCGCATGCAGATGATTGGACCAGGCGCCCCCAAAACTGAGCAGAGGCACCCCGTCAGCCTGAGCCTGATCAAGCGCGGGCATCAGTTTGAACCATTTGTTACCACTAATGGCCGCATCGGTACGATCCAGACGCAACACGGACAAGCGAATGCCATGGACGGCAAAAAAGCGACTCGGAATCGCATCCAGGGTAATGTCATGAACAGAAGGAGAAAGATTCAAGCAAGACATGCGCAGCGCCCGACAAATAAGCATGATTCTACAATATCGCAGTGCCGATCAGCGCAAATCTCAGACAGCGATTCAGTAGGCGCCCGACAAGCGAGACAGAAATTCACTTGGACGAAGAGAAATGGAAAAAGAAAGAACCAAGACTCGTTCAAGTCCAGATCAATAAGAGAGAAAGGGTTTTATGACTTCAAGACTGGCGAAACGCAGGTGCATTGACCTTTAACATTCCGGGGAGATGAAATAAAGGCATATAACCTTTTATCTCCCAAAAGTGGCGGAACGGACGGGACTCGAACCCGCGACCCCCTGCGTGACAGGCAGGTATTCTAACCAACTGAACTACCGCTCCGTGCTTTGGTGGGCGAAGAGGGGTTCGAACCCCCGACCCTCTGCTTGTAAGGCAGATGCTCTCCCAACTGAGCTATTCGCCCAAAACACTTGGCTTGTTACAACTTTATCAGCACTTCGATAAAGAGGTTGGCGGAACGGACGAGACTCGAACTCGCGACCCCCTGCGTGACAGGCAGGTATTCTAACCAACTGAACTACCGCTCCGTGCTTTGGTGGGCGAAGAGGGGTTCGAACCCCCGACCCTCTGCTTGTAAGGCAGATGCTCTCCCAACTGAGCTATTCGCCCAAAACACTTGGCTTGTTACAACTTTATCAGCACTTCGATAAAGAGGTTGGCGGAACGGACGAGACTCGAACTCGCGACCCCCTGCGTGACAGGCAGGTATTCTAACCAACTGAACTACCGCTCCGTGCTTTGGTGGGCGAAGAGGGGTTCGAACCCCCGACCCTCTGCTTGTAAGGCAGATGCTCTCCCAACTGAGCTATTCGCCCAAAACACTTGGCTTGTTACAACTTTATCAGCACTTCGATAAAGAGGTTGGCGGAACGGACGAGACTCGAACTCGCGACCCCCTGCGTGACAGGCAGGTATTCTAACCAACTGAACTACCGCTCCGTGTTTTGGTGGGCGAAGAGGGGTTCGAACCCCCGACCCTCTGCTTGTAAGGCAGATGCTCTCCCAACTGAGCTATTCGCCCAAAACACTTGGCTTGTTACAACTTTATCAGCACTTCGATAAAGAGGTTGGCGGAACGGACGAGACTCGAACTCGCGACCCCCTGCGTGACAGGCAGGTATTCTAACCAACTGAACTACCGCTCCGTGCTTTGGTGGGCGAAGAGGGGTTCGAACCCCCGACCCTCTGCTTGTAAGGCAGATGCTCTCCCAACTGAGCTATTCGCCCAAAACACTTGGCTTGTTACGACTCTTCAGCGCTTCGAAGAGAAGTGGCGGAACGGACGAGACTCGAACTCGCGACCCCCTGCGTGACAGGCAGGTATTCTAACCAACTGAACTACCGCTCCACTATATCTCATTCATCGAGTGACTGCCTAAGCATATGCCCCGTGAATGAGGTGCGCATTTTAAGGAGTTCCTGAAAGTTGTCAATCACTAAATTCAAAAAATTTCGTTTTATTACAGGGCAGTACAAAGATTAATCAATCTGTAACAAGTACTTGCGGTACAGCCTCCGTTGCGCCAGAGTCCAAACCGGTCTCACAAAAAGCGATACTGACATGATAGATGCCAATACAGCAAAAGCACTGGACGATTTCGTGACGCAGCTTGAAAGGCTGCAGACTGCATCCGGTTGGCCCCTCCTCCCCTACGACCCTGATTGGCCCAGCGCCTGCTATCTACGCTCTGCCGATGCCGGCGTGGCCGTTGGATGGCGCCCTGTTCGTAACAACGAGGACACCGGCATGTTCAAACGCCTGGGCGACGCGCTGGAGCAGGAACTGCACCCGGCTATCATCGAATTTTTCAGTCGCTACTGGTCAGATCCCCTGCCCGCCTGTCTGCCCGATGGCCGTCACATCTGCCTGCTGCAGGCCTGGAACCCCGATGATATGGAGCGCCTGCGCAGCAATCTGATCGGCCACGCCCTGAGCAAACAAAAGCAAAAGCGTCCACTAACCCTGTTCTTCGGCACCCTTGAGCCCGACAGTGATTACTTTCTCAGCCTGAATAATCAGGACGGCAGCATCTGGCTCGAGCGCCCGGGCAAGGCCCCGGAGGAAAAGCTGGCCGACAGCCTGGCAGAACTCCTGCGCAGCCTCACACCGCTGCCCATTGAAGACCAGGACTAGCCAATACTGTGCGCCAGCAGGCGACTGATCTGACACAGAGGCCTGCCCGACTGCTCACGCCATTCATTGAACGCCGACTGCACCCGCTTGAGATCGCGCTGAGCCGTCGGCTTCTTGTCAATCACGCCCTGTGCCTTGAGGGCGGTTACCACATCATCGGTCAGCATGAACGTATCCTTGCCCAGCATGCGCAGAAAATAGGCTGCCGAGTTGCCTCCCAGTTGCTTACCCCGCTTTTTCAGCAGTGCCCAAAGACCGATGATGTCGCCTTCCGGCCAGTCCGCGATCATGTTTGCCAGACCGCCATATTCCTGCGCCAGATCCACCATCAACATGGCATTTTCCCGGGTCGCCTTGATCTTGCCGAAATGACGAATAATCTGGTCATTTTGCATCAGGTTTTCCAGCATCTCATCACTCATCTCCTGCACCGCTTCAGGATTGAAATGATAGAAGGCCTGCTCGAAGGCCGGCCACTTGGCGTCAACCAGCGCGTGCTTGAGGCCCGCCCGAAAAATCCGCCGTGTCAGCACTGAAAAGATGCGATCGTCAGGCAGGGCCAGAAGCGCCTCCCGCCCCAGCGGTGGTGCACCCAGCATGTCGTCCAGACTCATTCCAGGATGCAGATTCAATGCCTGCTCGCAGAGCTGTGACCAGTTTTTCATTCATCTCTCTCATATTGGGCATTGCTGTTAACCGGGCCGCTAAAACCCACACCTGTGAGTTGCCAGCCGCAACCGGGGCCGCCATTGTCACGGCCACTGCCGAACGCGTATGATTGGACACTTTAATTTTGCTGTCCAGTCAGAGCCACGCCCGGTTAATTTCACTACCTCCGTCCGTCGCTCCTGGAGCCCTCAGGAACGAGAAGATGTCTGTCATTCGCAAGTCAAACAAACTGATCAACGTCTGCTACGATATTCGCGGCCCTGTCCTGCAGGAGGCCAAGCGCCTTGAAGAGGAAGGCCACCGCATCCTCAAACTGAATATCGGCAACCCGGCCCCCTGGGGATTTGATGCACCGGAAGAGATCGTCCAGGATGTCATCCTCAATCTGCCCATTTCCCAGGGCTATTGCGACTCCAAGGGACTGTTTTCGGCGCGCAAGGCGGTAATGCAGGAATGCCAGCGCAAGAACATCCGCAATGTTGGCATTGAAGACATCTACATTGGCAACGGCGTTTCCGAACTGATCGTGATGGCGATGCAGGGCCTGCTTAACGATAACGACGAGATGCTGATTCCGGCTCCCGATTACCCGCTCTGGACCGCTGCCGTCAGCCTCGCCGGCGGCAACCCGGTGCACTATGTGTGTGACGAGCAACAGGACTGGTTCCCGGATATTGACGATATTCGCAGCAAGATCACACCCAATACCCGCGGTATCGTCGTAATCAACCCGAACAACCCGACCGGCGCCCTCTATCCGGAATCACTGCTGCTTGAAATTCTGGAACTTGCGCGTGAGCACAAGTTAATCGTGTTTGCCGACGAGATCTACGACAAGATTCTCTACGATGGCAGCGAGCACACCTCTCTGGCCTCACTCGCTGATGATGTTCTCTGCATCACCTTCAACGGCCTTTCC
This sequence comes from uncultured Marinobacterium sp., assembly GCA_963676805.2. Lineage (GTDB taxonomy): Bacteria > Pseudomonadota > Gammaproteobacteria > Pseudomonadales > Balneatricaceae > Marinobacterium. The sequence continues at coordinate 1,376,988 of CAXXYA010000002.1, forward strand.
AAAGCCTACCGTGCGGCAGGCTTCCGGTCCGGCTGGATGATCATGAGCGGCCCCAAACACAAGGCTCGCGATCTGATCGAAGGCTATGAGATGCTGTCCAACATGCGCCTCTGCTCCAACGTGCCGTCTCAACACGCCATCCAGACCGCACTGGGCGGCTACCAGAGCATCAACGAATTGATAGTACCCGGCGGCCGATTGTACGAACAGCGTACTCTGGCCTGGGAGATGCTGAATGACATTCCAGGGGTGTCCTGCGTCAAGCCGAAGGGCGCCATGTACCTGTTCCCGAAACTGGACCCGGCGCGCTACCCGATCCGTAACGACGAAAAGTTTGCCCTGGACCTGCTCCAGCAGCAAAAGGTACTGATCGTTCAGGGCAGCGGCTTCAACCACCCGGATACACAGCATTTCCGCCTGGTTTTCCTGCCCTCCAAGGAACTGCTCAGCGAGGCCATCGAACGCATCGGCGTTTTCCTTCGCACCTACGAGCAGTAACAGCGCTTCCACCGACAGTCCCGCCCTTCTGACGGGACTGTCAGCAAAACGTCATCACAGTGACATATACTACTAGTCAGTAGCCAACCCCTGACAGAGACTCTCTTCATGTTTATCAAAATCAAGAAGAACTGCGGCATCCAGATGGAACACAATGGTCTGGAGAAGCGCCGCCTGGTACCCGTCACCTCCAACTTCCTGCTTAATCTGAGCCAGGTCGCCGAAATTTCCTTCTACACCATCAAGGAACGCAAGACACGTTTTGACCTTGAAGGACATGAATTTGAGTTGCCACTGCAGACGCGTGTCATCCATCTGCAGATGACCTATCTGTATGCAACCTACAAGGAAACCATCAACGGCAACAAGGGGCGACTGGTTGAGCGCCAGTACTACAAGCTCTACTTCGCCCCCGAAAATGTGGATACTTACGAAGAGCTGCGCAACCTGATCGAAGCACAGGTCGGCAACCTCTGAGCGTTAGTTAACCACCCCACTTCGGGCAGCTGTAATGGCGGCAATAAGATCGTCCACGTCCTGCAGCGCCCGGTGGCGGCGAAACTGAGAGCGGGCAATGAATTGATACTGAATCCGCTCCTCTGTCGTCAGCACCGCTTCCAGCCCCACCAGCTGGAAACTCGGCTGCATGTCACAGGCTTCAAACAGCCGGCGCAGCCAGAAGCCATCATATTCGAAAGCATCACTGACCACCTCGCGCCCCTTCAGCGCCGTGTTCAATCGCAAACAGGCCTGATCAGCACTGATCCCGTCCTGTTGCAGCCGTTCAGGCTCGATGCCATGCAGCTCCTCGGCAAATTCGTCCCAGTACTGCCATTCAGGAACACTGTCGGGGTTGATCAAAAAACTGTCACTGTTACCGGTTTCGGTGCATTTCCACGCAATTTCGATCGGGTAGGATTCACGTGCCAGACCACTGGCTTCCAGGTCGATACAGATCAAGCGGGCGACTCCTCTCGCTGATAGACCGTCACTTTCAGCCCCTGCAACTCGCCCTGTTCAGGGAAATCCTCACCGGCACCAAAACACTCCAGACGCGTAAAATCCGGCAGGTTTTCCTGCATCAGCGATTCCAGAAACTGACGTGTTTCTTTAGGATCATTATGGCATAGAAGCACCCGGGCTCCCGGCCGAGTCAGCTCCGGCAACCGGCGCAGCACCTTGATATAGTCCTTTACGGCCACAAAGCTGCCCGGCTGAAAGCTGGGTGGATCGATCACCACCAGATCATAGGGGCCGGGTTTTCTCACTCGACTCCAGGACTTGAGCAAATTGACCGCCAGATAACGCACATCGGCACTTTCCTGGCCGTTTAAGCGATGATTCTGACGCCCGATGGAGAGTGAACGGGAACTCATATCCACGTTAACAACGCGCTCGGCACCACCGGCGATTGCCGCCACCGAGAAGGCGCAGGTATAGGCAAACAGATTGAGCACCCTGGCTCCCTGTGCATGCTCCCTTACCCACTGGCGGCCGGGACGCATATCGAGAAACAGGCCCGAATTCTGCGGCGCCAGCGCATCGACCTGATAGTCCAGCCCCGCCTCGTTTACGGTGTGCACGCCCGTCACATTGCCATAAAGCACCCGAACACCACCTTCCGGTCCCTGACCGCGCGCCTGCCAAACCACCGCGTCTATCGGCGGCTGTTGCTCCAGCCAGTGGATCAGCGGACCGATTTCAGCCAGCTCGGCCGACTTATAGGCACGGATCACCGCCACCGGCGGCAACCAGTCGATCACCAGCCATTCATATCCGGGTCTGGCACCACCACGGCCATGAAACAGCCGACGCGTCTCGCCTTCGGCCTGCCGCAATTGCTGCTCCATCCACTCGATGATCGCCTGCATCCATCCGTCCTTCATAAAAGTCGCGCAGTATACCCATTGCGGCGAACGACAGACAACGGGCATTGAAACTTTACCCAAGTGCCCATATCTAAGCAGCAAACCCAACTTAAGGAACGATGACCCCCATGATGCGAATCATCCTTTTTCTCGCCACCAACCTGGCGGTTATTCTGGTCGCCAGCCTGACGCTGAGTCTGCTGGGCGTGGACCACTATCTTAGCGGCAGCGGGTTGAACCTGACCTCGCTGCTGATCTTCTGTGCGGTATTCGGCTTTGCCGGTTCCATCATCTCGCTACTGATGTCGAAGGTGATGGCCAAGATGTCCACCGGCACCCAGCTGATCGAGCAGCCGCGCAGTGAAGAGGAGCGCTGGCTGCTCGATACCGTCGCCGAACTGTCCCAGCAGGCCGGGATCAAGATGCCCCAGGTGGGTGTTTTCCCGGCCCAGCAGGCGAACGCGTTCGCCACCGGCTGGAACAAGAACGACGCCCTGGTCGCCGTCAGCGCCGGTTTGATGCAGCGCTTCCGCCCGGAAGAGATTCGTGCCGTCCTGGCCCACGAGATTGGCCACGTCGCCAACGGTGACATGGTGACACTGGCGCTGATCCAGGGCGTGGTGAATACCTTCGTGATGTTCTTTGCCCGTATCGTCGGTTACGCCGTGGACTCGTTCCTGCGCCGCGACGAGGAAGGTGAAGGTGGTGTCGGCATCGGTTTCTACATCACCACCTTCATTTTCGAGATCATTTTTGGTGTCATCGCCTCCATGATCGTGGCCTGGTTCTCCCGTCGTCGCGAATACCGTGCCGACGAAGCCGGTGCCCACCTGGCAAGCCCCCATGCCATGATCGGCGCCCTGGCGCGCCTGAAGGCGGAGTACGGCATTCCGGATCAGATGCCGGCCCAGATGACCGCTTTCGGCATCAACAGCCACCTGAAGCAGGGCTTCATGGAACTCTTCTCCAGCCACCCGCCGCTGGATGACCGTATCGCCGCACTGAAACAGCAACGCTAAGCGATCACCCAAAACCAAAAGGCACCCGAGGGTGCCTTTTTAGTACTGGTCACCCACTTTCAGGGCACCGCGATGCGGTAGAGCACCGCATCTCTATAGCCGGTATGCACCTGTATCAGACCACTCCAGTCACGATCCAGTTCCGGATCCCCTGAATCGATGATCAGCGGCCGTCCTTCCAGGGCGTTCAGCTTGGTTCGCGTCGCAACCAGATGCAGGCTGTCACGCCCCACCCGCCTGAGCAGCTCGGCACTGAGCTGCTGATTGCCCCGCCCGATAATATGCCCCTGTCCACCGATCAGGGTAATGACGATGCGCACTTCGCGTCCCTGAGCCAGCTCCAGCAGCTGCCGGGCCGTGCAGTCGGCCGCAACCACTTCGCCATCCAGCACCGCATCCACTCCCAGCAGGGTGTTGTCGAGCCCCAGCTCATCCATGATCGCCGCCACGGTCGACCCCGAGCCCATCAGGTAAAGGATATCGGGCTCCATCTGCTCGACGAAGTCGGCCGCGATCTCATCCAGCACCAGAGTCTCATCTTCGCGGTTACTGGCGTTTTTTACATGCTGCAAATAGCGGTGCTCAGACGGCACCCGCATCTCGCCATAGAAACGGGCACGGACCTTGCCGGCCCTGAACGCCTCTTCGTCCAGATCACGTACTTCCTGCGCATCGATGGAGACGAGCTCGCCTCGCACCAGCATCGCCACCAGTTGCCCCGCTGCCTGAGGCGTCAATGCATAGACTCCGGAGTGGATTTTGACCCCGGCCGGCACCCCCAGCACCGGTATACATTCGCCCAGTGTCTCGCAGATATTGCGCGCCGTGCCGTCTCCCCCGGCAAACAGCACCAGGTCCACCTTGGCTGCAAGCAGCGCTCTGGCTGCATTGCAGGTATCTTCGGCGGTACTCGCCACACCCGCAGCGCAGCCCAGCACACGGGTTGCAAAACCCATTTCCTGCGCCAGATCGCCGCCCATATCACCCGCCCAGGTCAGGACTTCGAGATCAAGCCCCTGCAAACACTCCAGCGCGGCTCGGGTGCGCTCCTGCGCGCGCGGCACGGCACCCAGCGCCAGGGCCTTGCTGGCCACCTCGGCGCCATCACTGCCTTTCAGTGCAACACTGCCACCCAACCCCGCCACCGGGTTGATGATGAGTCCCAGACGAAAGCTCATGACGCAGCCTCCTCCAGCCCCCCCAGGCTCGTCAGTTGCTGCTCATACACAAAACCGGCCAGCAGCAACCGCGTCTCCTCTTCCAGGTCGACGAACTCCACCCCGTGGGTAAAGGCCGTGGCCAAACCGCCTTCACTCTGCTGCAGGTTCCGCACTATGGCTGGCAGCAGAAGCAGATGATCCATTCCGGCCACGCACACACGTGCGGTCACGAACAGACACTCCCCCGACTGAGCCAGGGGGCGACGACTTTCCAGCTGCGCCCCCTGCAGGCTGATATCCCGACAGATCGCGGTTTGCGACTCGCTCGACATCAGCACCCCAGGCTCCTCTCGCTCGACTTTAACGCTGAGCACAATCGGTACCCGGGTATGGGCTCGGATACGATGCATTTCCACCCGCTCCGGATATTCAAGGTGCCAATAGGCAAAAGGACGCGACTGCGACTGCAGCAGGCGCGTTTCAAAGGTACAAAGATAGTTGCCACTCATCAGTCGGGCCGTAAAACGGACCCCCTCATGCAACACCAGCCCCTGCTGGCGTGGCGCGCTGACCAGCACACTTTGGTACTCCTTGTAGCCCAGCAGCTGTACTGTCAGCCGCTGGTGCGGCGAGCGTACTTCCAGACGAACCTTTTCGCCACTGGCCGGGGCGAGCTCGGCCAGTGTCGTGCTACGACGCCCCTTGAGCAGCGCCGCCATATCCGTCATGCATTCACCTCGGCTGCAGCAAAACCCATCGCCTGCAAGTGCTGCAGCGACATGCCAGTTTCAGCCTGAACCTGCAGGGTGCAATATTCTCTCCGCTCCGGGTATTCGCGCCGCAGCCGATCGAAGGCCAGTCGCTGCTCAGTGTCAGGAAGATTCAGGATCTTGCGGAAAGCCCGATCATCGCGGTAGGGGTCATAGACCAGACGCGCCGGGGTCAACAGGTCATCGGGGTCGGTCAGCACCAGAGACTTCACAGCGGATGGCGGCAACACCTCATGCAATGTCGTCTCAACAGGCAGCCCAAGATGCTCGCAGAGTGCACGGTACAGCATCCAGGTACCTCGAATCTTGCCATCAAGGGAGTAGCCGGCGATATGTGGCGTCGCGATGGCGCAGAGCCCCGCCAACTGTGCATCGACCGCCGGCTCCTGCTCCCAGACATCCATCACCAGCGTCAGGTCCGGCCGAGAACGACAAACCTCCAGCAGGGCCGCATTATCGATCACGGGCCCCCGGCCGGCATTAAGCAGAATCGCATGCTGTTTCAGCAGCGGCAGATTGTCCCGGTTGAGCAGATGGTGTGTCGGCCAGGAGCCCGAACGAATCAACGGTGTATGCAGGGCAACGATATCCGCTTCGGCCAGCAACTGGTTCATGGCGATAAATTCGCCCCCCTCGGCAGCCTGCCGCGGCGGATCACATAGACAGACTCGAATTCCCATGGCCTGCAAGCGCTGCTGCAAGCGCCCGCCCACATTGCCGACGCCCACAATACCGACCACCTTGTCAAAGAGGTTGAAGCCCTGCTCAAACGCCAACTGCAGCAGGCTGCTCAACACATACTCCACCACCGAGTCCGCATTGCAGCCCGGCGCACTGCTGAAACCTATCCCCTGCTGCTGCAGCCAGTCCCGATCAATATGGTCGGTGCCAATGGTTGCCGTGCCGACAAAACGAACCGGGGTATTGGCCAGCAAGGCCTGATTGACCTGCGTTACCGAGCGCACCAGCAACACATCGGCACCATGCAGATCCTCCGCCTGCATATTGCGCCCGGCACAGGTACGCAAGGTCCCGAAGCGCTCAAACAGGGGCGCCAGGGCCGGAATATTCTCATCTGCAACGATGGTCAATTGGGGTACTGCAGTCACTGAAGAAGTCCTTTATTCATGCTCGGGGCTTTACAAATGCCCGGGATTCAGGCTCAATCACGCGCCACATTATAGAGATATACTCCCTCCGGGTCATTGAACGGTAACGCTTCCTTGGTTGTGCGCTGGCAAAAACATAACGATTACCTGGTCGTCAGGATCTATCGCGACCTGGTAGGCGACTGGGTGGTTACCCAATGCTGGGGCAGCAATCAGGGCTCCAGCTCCTATAGCCACACGCTGGTGGACTCCTACAGTGACGCCCTGGAACTGCTGCGCGAAATCGGCCGCGAACAGCGCCAACGCGGTTTCCGCCGCAAGCAGGGTCGTGAAGAACAGCTGGGCTTTGATTTCAGCTGAGTTTTTACCGTCTGTCGCTTGGCACTCCTCGCACTGCGCTTTATAGTCTCATCCACCTGAGCAAATGTTGCTGTTTTATGGCGCTGTCAGCCCAACGGGTACTGACAACTGCAAGCGGCCCGCACACTGTGGAGTGAGTATGAGCAAATTTGATTTTTCCCCGATGCCTGATGCCAACGGCTACTTCGGTGAATATGGTGGCCAGCTGATCCCGCCCGAACTTAAAGTCGTAATGGACGAGATCAATACCGCCTACGAAGAGATCCGACAGATGCCGGAGTTCCAGCAGGAACTGACCGACCTGTTCGCCGATTACGTCGGTCGCCCCAGCCCTGTTTTCTATGCCCGTCGACTGAGCGAGCAACTGGGCGGCGCACGGATCTTCCTGAAGCGCGAAGACCTCAACCACACCGGTGCTCACAAGATCAACCACTGTCTGGGTGAAGCCCTGCTGGCGAAGTACATGGGCAAAACCAAGGTCATCGCCGAGACCGGTGCCGGTCAGCACGGTGTTGCCCTGGCCACTGCTTGCGCCCTGGTCGGTATTCCCTGCGAGATTCACATGGGCCAGGTGGATATCGAGAAGGAGCACCCCAACGTCGTCAAGATGAAGATTCTGGGTTGCACCCTGGTTCCGGTCACCCGTGGCACGGCAACGCTGAAAGACGCCGTCGACAGCGCTTTCGAGGAATACCTGAAAGACCCGAAAAACTTCATCTACGCGATCGGTTCTGTCGTCGGTCCGCACCCCTTCCCGAAAATGGTGCGCGATTTCCAGAGCATTATCGGTAATGAAGCGCGCAAGCAGTTCCAGCAACGCGAAGGCAAGCTGCCGGAATACGTGACAGCCTGTGTCGGCGGCGGCTCCAACGCCATCGGCATGTTCAGCGCTTTCCTGAACGATGAAGAGGTTAACCTGGTCGGCATCGAACCGGCAGGTTATGGTCTGGATACCGACAAGCACTCCGCCACCATGTCGCTGGGCAAACCGGGCGAGATCCATGGCATGAAGTGTTACGTGCTCGAACAGGAAGACGGCACCCCGATGCCGGTACACTCCATCGCTTCCGGCCTGGACTACCCGGGCGTTGGCCCACAGCACAGCTATCTCAAGGATCTGGGCCGTGTGCAGTATGAAACCGCAACCGACGACGAGTGCCTGAACGCCTTCATGACCCTGTCTCGTGTTGAGGGAATCATTCCGGCACTGGAAAGCTCCCACGCGGTCGCCTGGGCGATCCGCACAGCTCCGACACTGGACAAGGAGCAATGCATCCTGGTCAACCTGTCCGGCCGCGGAGACAAAGACGCCGATTACGTGGCGCAGAAGCTGGGGCTGTAATTCAGAAAGCTTTAGAAAGGATTAGATACATAAAAACAACGAGTTACAAAATTCAGAATTTCTAATCCTTTCTGCCATATTGCTAAAACTTTCACACTTTTCACACGTACATCACACGGACGCTTCATACAAATCGAGTATGAGGCGTCCGCGCCGGCGACAGAGGCCCGCCGGGAACTCCAGAGCCGGCTTTCAGGTCAGAAGTAACAGATCTTTTCATCAGCCATGATGGCACGCTGCATCGCCTGCTGAGCGCGATCCATCAGTTCCAGTGGCTCACTGCCGTCATCAGGACTGATCGCCACGCCAATATTGACCGCCAGTGCGGGCAGATCCGCCGGCTGGTTTTCGCTCAGTGCAGCCGAAAGCTTATCGACAACGACAGCAATGGCTTCAGGGCAGTCGACTTGTTCCAGAACCAGCAGATAGGCTCCGGAGTCGAGACGCGCAAGCGTGTCTCCCTGACGGATTTTCTGCTGCAGGGCCAGGGCGACCCGCTCCAGCGAGACACTGTAGCCGTTCTCATCCACCTTCGGCTCAGCACCACTGATCTGAAGCGCCAGGAATACCACATACTCCTCGGCACGCTGGGCGCGCTGCAATGCGTGCTCAATACGGGCGGCCGTCTGCGGCGCTGTCGCCGGCAAAAGCTCGCCACTGCCCGTGACGTGGAGTGGATGCTGCAGGCGGTAAAGCGGCGTCATGTCCCGACCGGTAATCAATAAGGACTCGACACAGCCGTCTGCATCCTGTCCGGAAATGGCGTTCAGCCGAATCAGGCGCATTCCCCTTTCACCTGCATCAACCCAGGCCTCGACTGCCTGCTGAGGCTCGGCCACCATCAGTTCACGCAGCTGAGGCAGCGGGTACGCCTTGCCCAGCAATTCTTCCCGCGCTTTCCCCAACAGTTCGGCAAAGGCTTGATTACACCAGGCACAGCAGCCATCAAGGCGCAACACCATGACCAGTTCATCGAGCCCGTCCATCAGCAGCATCAGGTGTTGATTGGATACCGCATTTTCCCATTCAGCCTGCATAGTGCTGTTCTCTCTCATCGGTTTCGATCTCTGTTGTTGCCGTTTGCCGAGGTCACACGATAGCGAATACGACCAGCGCACACCAGACAAACTCGACTCCCGGCCGACTCTGATGCGACAATCTGTCACTTCTACCGCCTCACCAACCCGACTAAACTGAGCCGATAATGACATTACCCTGTCACCAGAATCCAGTGCCTAAGAAGAACGGTGCCCTGTTCCAGCTCATCCTGCTCGGTCTGTTGCTGCTGGCGCTCCTCGCTAGTGCCAGCTGGTACCAGCAAACCCAGGCTCCCCAGGCGGATGTCATGCGTCATGATTGCGACCTGCAACAGGGCGCTTGCCATGTAGAGCTTAGCAACGGCAGGTTACAGCTGGAAGCGGGTCCGCGTCCGCTGCGTTCGCTAAGCCCGCTCAACCTGGCATTGGGCCTGGAGGGCGTAGAAGCCAGCCGTATACGGGTTGATCTTCAGGGGGCCGAGATGTACATGGGCATCAACCGGTTCGAACTTCAGCGCGGCTCAGACGCTCGCTGGCATGGACAGACAGAACTGGCAGTTTGCACGACCGGCAGCATGCTCTGGCAACTGACCGTGGAGATTGAAACCCCCAAGGGGCCAGAACAGCACCTTTTTGAGTTTGAGGCACGATGAATACGCAGTTAAAAACACTCAGAATTCTGCTTTTGTTAACCATTTTCCTGCTGGCAGGCCTCGCTTTGGCATTTCTCCTGCGCCCCCAACCAGTCGAAACAAGACTGGCGATGGGGGATACCAATCTGGGGGGCGATTTCACCCTGACCTCTGCCCAAGGGCCGGTATCACTGTCGGACTATCGCGGCAAGGTCAGTGTGGTCTATATTGGTTACGCCTCCTGTCCGGATGTATGCCCGACCGCCCTGGCCGTACTGACCCAGTCGCTCAAACAGCTGCCGGACAACCAGCGCGAACAGGTTCAGGGAATTTTCATCAGCGTCGACCCGGAACGGGATACACCGGAGAAGCTGGCAGAATATGCCGCCTTCTTTTCACCTCAGATCCTGGGAGTAACCGGTACACGGGAGCAGATTGACCAGGTCGTTCGTCAATACGGCGCCTTCTACCGTAAGGTCGAGCTGAAAGATTCGGCCATGGGCTACGCGGTCGATCACTCTTCCCGACTCTACCTGGTCAACCGTGAAGGCCAGTTGGTGAAAACACTGCTCCACAACAGCTCACCGCAGGAACTCACAACCAGCCTGCAAGCGATTCTTACCAATCAGGGATAGCACGATGAAAAAACTCCTTACACTCTTCACCACCGGCATGCTCCTTAGTGGTACGGCGATGGCTGCGGATGTGGAGGTCGAAGGACCTTATGCCCGCGCGACTGCACCGAGCCAGCCCAACAGTGCCGTTTTCATGCAGATCAATAATCAGGGCGACGCGACTCAGCTGGTCAGCGCCAGCAGCAGCGCAGCCAAGGTGGTAGAGCTGCACACTCACACCCAAGATCAGGGCGTGATGCGCATGCGCAAAATCGATGCCATTGAGCTGCCGGCGAACACTCAGGTAGAACTGGCGCCCGGCGGCCTGCATATCATGCTGATCGGTCTGGAAGCCCCGCTTCAGGTCGGCAGCCAGATCGATATGACACTGGAGTTTGCCGACGGCACTTCCGAGCAGCTGGAGGTACCGGTGCAGCAGGTGATGCCGGCCGGCATGGGCCATGGAAAACCGATGTCACACGGCAAGCACCTCTGATCCCCTTCAGCACATTTTACAGCCACGCAGACGTCCGTCGAAGTGGCTGTAAATTTTCAGGCACGCCTCTTTCTCCGGCAACACTCCCAGGCCTTGGCTGTTGTAACGCTCCACATACATCAGCGACCTCAAGCTGTCATCAACCGCATCACGGTCAACCTGATAGGACTTGAATCCCACTCGATAGAGGCCTTCGTAGGACGGGTAGCGGAGCACACCCTGCTCAATCCTGACAGCAGCGCCTGCAAGACCCGCCTGCTGAAGCGCCGGCACCATCAAGGGATTCTCGTTGTGCAAGGCGAGAAAGAAATCAGCCTGCCCCGGCGTATCGAAGACACCCAACACCCAAACAGCCTCTGGCGAGGAAGCATACAGGTAACAGAAAAGCTCTCCCGAACGCTTCAACGTCAACCGCTGATAACGCCAGTCTTTATGGCTGCAGCACTCGAGTGCCTGAAGCTGCTCGTCGTCAGGCATTACAAACGCGGCACTCGGCACACAGTCCTGCCACTCACTGGCCTGCACCTTCAAGTTACGCATGGCATGCTCCCCTTTCTGATTCAAGGATGAAATCATCCGGCTGCAGCGCTGGCGTTCCATAGTACTGCCTCAATGCCTCAACCAGCATCTGCACGCGTGGCGGCAACCCATCTGTCAGCAGCTGATGCACCTGTTGCAGCACGTTCAATTTGAACTGTTCACTGGCTCCCAGTCCGGCCGACAGGTTATCCGCACTGAAATGGAACCGGCGTCCAGCCGCCTGATTGAAGATCCATTCATAGGCCTGGGGTTTCACTTCAACCCTTTCGAATTCGGCCTGCTCCTCGGCACTGCGCCCATCCGGTTTGTACCAGTAGCCGAAGTCCTCCAGCTGCCGTCGCTCGGGTCCGGCAACACACCAGTGCGAAATTTCATGCAGAGCGCTGGCGTAAAACCCGTGCGCAAAAATGATCCGATGATGGGCATGCTCGGCACCGGCCGGCAGGTAGATGGGCTCATCATCCCCGGCGACCAGTTCGGTATTGAAGGTTGGCAGAAAAAGCCGGTTGAAAATGTCAATCAGCGCTTCATAGTCCGGCTTGCTCACTGCTCGTACTCCTGCCAGCGATCACCATTGAGCCACCAGCTCATGCCACTTCGCTCATCAAAACGCACAGCCACATACCCCTTGGCATCCTGATCGGCACGATGCACGAGCACTCGATAAGAGGACTGGTTGAGATAATTGACATCCGCTAACGGCTGCCAGCGCCCCGAATCGGCCAGCCAGGTTTCACCGGTATGACGATCATAACGGACCAGAATCCAGGCGCCCTGGCGGGTATAGGTGGTCACCACCGCATACTGACCGGCGTCGCCTGCCGGCATCTCCATCTGGTTCAGCAGCTGCATCAATTGGCCGATGGCGGCATCCAGTTGTTCGGAGCCACTATCCGCTGCGGTTTCCAAGCCTGCAGCCGTATTCTCCTGCTCAGCAGCCGTTGGCGTAGCAAGCAATTGCAGTCGATTAAGCAGCATCTGGTTCTGTTCCAGCAGACGCTGACTGTCGGAACGCAGCTGCAACACCTGCTCCTGCAGCAAGGTCAGGCGTCCACTCAACTGGTCGAAGCCGCTCTGTATGGGGCTGGCTGGGGACTGGCGCTGGCTGGCGGAGGCATTACTGGCCGTGGTGTTCTGAACGGGGCCGGTTTCGTTCTGTCCGGCGACCGCAGGCCCGGTATCGTCTGGAGCCGTCGGCACATCGGCGGGTGCAGCCGGCTGGGTTGGAGCTGAAGCATTGCAGCCCACAAGCACCAGCGCCAGCACACCGACTAAAGGTCGTATAAGGCGCATGCACAGATCTCGGTTGATCGGTAAAAGGCCTATTCTATCGAAACCTGTGCACGACGGCAGCCTAACCGATCAATTCGCCGGCATAATCGGACAAGCCGGGGTTGCCTTTGACACCCTTGAGTACCGGCGTGTTGAGCTTGCCGACATGGACCTCCTTGCGGTCACGCAGGTACTCGGCCACCACATCCCAGATCGCTGGCCCTTCGGACTGGGCCCCCACTGTCGCCCAGCCGGTGACCTTATAGGTCTTGTCGGCTTCGATCCTGTCACTGTTATCCAGCGTCATCTCACTGATCCGCTCACCGATCTTGCGCCCCGGCTCGCAGATATAGTCGAAGCCGCCAACACGCACCATGTCTCCGCCGGACTGCAGGTAGGGCTCGGGATTGAACAGATTATCGGCCACATCCTCCATGATCAGTTTGAGTTCCGAGCCTTTCATCTCGCGGACGTAGGTTTCAGGATAGGTCAGACAGGTCTGATCCAGCACCCGCTCCATGCTGATCATCTGCCCCTTGAGCACCGAAGTCCCCCAGCGGAAACCCGGCGACAGGGAGATCTGGGCATCGCCCACTTCACGCAAGGCATTGCAGATCACCTGATCGAAGGTGCCGTTAAAGTTGCCGCGACGGAACATCAGATCACCGGCCAAGGCCAATTCCTCATTGAGCCAGTCCAAATGAGGCGCTCGGATCTCGTTGATCAGCGCCTGCATGCCCGCATCCGCAGGGATCAGCTCCGAGAATACCGGAATCAGGCGATAGCGGTAGTCCTGGATTTTGCCTTCACGGATATCCAGATCAAGGGCCCCCAGGAACTTGCCGTTGGAACCGGCATTGAACACCAGCGTCTGCCCGCCGCTGTTCTTGACCAGCGTCGGCGCCGGCATGCCGTCATGGGTGTGCCCGCCCAGAATCAGGTCTACCCCGGAGACACGACTGGCCATCGCCAGATCCACATCCATGCCGTTGTGCGATAACACGACCACGACATCAACCTTCTCCTCGCTGCGGAGCTGATCGACAATCTCCTGCAGACGGTTGTCGTAGATATCGAAGGTCCAGTCCGGAATGAAGCGGGCCGGGTTGGCAATCTTGGTACGCGGAAACGCCTGCCCGATCACCGCAATGCGCGCACCACCCAGTTCCCGGATAGAGTAAGGCTTGAACACGCGACCAGAGAAATCATCAAACAGGTATTCGGTATCGCTGGAGAACATCGCCTCTTCGGTGATAAACACGTTCTGCGCCAGGAATTCGCCATTGAAAGCCTTGATATTGCTCAGGATTTCAGCCTGATTGTAAGTAAACTCCCAGTGCCCCGTCATGATATCGACGCCCAGTGCATTGCAGGCCTTCACCATATCCATGCCGCGGGTCTTGTAGGCGGTACCCGATCCCTGCCAGGTATCGCCGCCATCCAGCAACAGAGTCTTCTCACGTCCGTAGCTGTCACGCAGACGGTCCGCCAGGGTCTTCAGGTGGGCAAAGCCACCCACCTTACCGTACTGTTGAGCAGCTTCGCCGTAATTCAGACAGGTAAAGGCATGGGCCTCAATGCTGCCGGCCGCCACACCAAAGTGCTGCAGCAGCTTGTCGCCTACCAGATGCGGCGCCTTGCCGGTCGCACCGGCTACACCCAGGTTGACACTGGGTTCGCGGAAATAGATCGGCAACAGCTGCGCATGGCAGTCAGTCATGTGCAGCAGGCGCGCATTGCCAAAATTGGGCACTTCATACAGATCAGCGGGCTGCTTACTGGCCGCAAGTCCTCTGAGCGGCAGCATCCCGGCCATACCGGCGATACCGAGCAGCTGAGCAAATTCGCGTCGAGTCATTGACATGGCATTCACCTTCCACAGACAAAAAAGCCCGCACCCGGCCAGGGCAAGCGGGCATTGGCACTCAAGTGCAACAGGGCTTACTCCGGCGCGGCACGTTGCCAGTTGGCTTCGGCATCCTCGTACTGCGCAATCGATATACGCGCCTGATACTTGGCACGCGCAGCCAGGTTCATCGCCTGCCGGTACTGGCCTTGACCCAGCGCCTCTTGCGCCTCCTTGAGATAGCGGACAGGGTCGCGCCACTCATAACCAAGCTCTGCCGACTTCACCCGCATCGCTTCGGCACTGGCGATCAGAGCCTCCGCATTGGTCCGATTCGGCTCCGCCATCGCCTCCACCTCTTCAGGGTGATCAGTTTTATAGGTTTTGTTCTCGTAGGTGAACGTGTGTCCCTTGCCATACAGGGCGCGCTGCTGGTTAAACGCCTGCTCGAAGGATTGCGCCTGGACCGACCCGACCGGCAGCGCCAGTGCGGCGGCCAGTATCATTGTCACTTTTTTCATTGCCTGCCTCCGTTACTTGCGTGCGCCCGGCCCGTTCACGACCAGCCCATTGCTCATGTAGGTCTGAAAGTACTCCAGCTTGCGGAACGCCTCCGACTGTGGCGGCAACGGCACTGAACGGGAGTCACGGTGACAGCCTTCATAACGGCGGTGCAGGGTGCCAATTTCACCCCACTTGGAGCGCACGACCGGGAAGTGAGTCGGATGCCCCAGCATGGGTCCCGGCAAGTCAGCTCGGATCAGCACCCGAGAGCCCTGCAGGTGGCAGTTGGCACAGGAGAGGTTCAACTGGCCCCGCTTGGCATAGAAGAATTTCTTGCCGTCCAGATAGGCCTGAAGTGCACGTGGATCATCATTCGGAATATCGATCTCGAAGGGCTGACCTCTGGAGGTAAACGCCATGTAGGCCGATATCTTGGCAATATCGCCCTTTTTCCAGGGCAAGGGGGCTTCGCCATTGTTAACACGGCACTCGTTGATCTCCTGCTCCAGCGTTTTAACGGTGCCCTCTTCCCTGTTCCAATAGGGATATTTCTGCCGAATACCGATGCCGCCATTATCGAAGCAGTCCGCATATCCCTTGCCGTTTGCAAAGGGGGTATTGAACAGCTCCTCACCCTCTTCGAGGTCAAATTCGTAGGGCGGAAACTCCATCAATGCATCCCACTGCTTGCGAGATTCGGGATCTATGGCATAGATGCCGTTGACGTAGTCCTCCAGCGGCACGCCCGGAAAGCGCTGCTGATAGTAGTTCTGCAACGCCAGACGATCAGCCTCCGGATCAACCGTTTCAAGGGTAAAGCCACTTTCCGCCGAGAGGCCCGTCTGCGAAAGTATTACCAGGCCGGCCCCCAGCAGTATTTTTCTTATTGTTTTCATAATGACTCCGGTGGTTATCCTCAGCGGATTTCGGCTGTTTCAGTACCGGACTTGCCTGTATTTTCCTTCCAGCTCAACTCCAGGGTGTCGCCGGATGCTCCGCCGGCAAAGCTGAAAGAAAAGTAAGGATTTTTCGATACGGCAGGGCCCAGGTTGGCGATAAATACCACCTTGTCACCATGCTTGACCTCAATTTCGGATAAAAACAGGGCCGGGATGGTATTGCCGGACTTGTCCTTTCGTTGCCCGGTTTCCATAACGTGCTTCGCCATCATTTTGACATCGGTATTTCCGCCACGCGCCTTGGCTTTGACTTTCATGATACCCATAAAAATGTCTCCTCAATTCCTGTCGCTGTTAGCCGCCGCAACCACCGATGGTGACCTTGACTTCTTTGGTTGCGCTGTAAAGCTTGCCATCGGCCTTCACGACGGCGGTCACGTTGGTGGTCTTGCCCATACGAACACGGGTGGACACATCAGCCTTCGTCCCTTCCGGGATAATGAACTGAGCCGCCAGCGGCGAAGGATTGCTCTCGATGAAAATGCTCATCGACTCCACGTTGGCAAGGCTGGTGCTGACCGTCACCGGCACCACAGCACCATTTTCAGCAATATCTGGTGCATCCAGCACAACGTCTGCACTCTCGGCAGGCGCATCACCGCCATACAAGGCCTTGATGGCGGCACTCTGCTCCTTGGCCTCGAACGCTTCCTTGACCCAGGCGGCCAGGGCAAGCCTGGGCACCAGCACACCAAGACTCATCAGCGCACCACCGGCAGCGACAGCCTTGATCAGGGTTCGACGATTCATACTCATGCGCGCATCCTCTTGTTTTACCCGTCAGGGCCTTAGTATTGATAGATATACTCAACCACGGCATCGATCTCCTCTTCCGACAGGATCCAGTGCTTGCCGATCGGCGGCATGATGCTCAATGGATTGGCGACCGTTGCATCCCATATCTGGGCTCGCAGCTTGCGCTTGTCGGGGAAGCGCTGCTTCATGGCAATGATCATGGGCCCCTGATTGCCCGGCAGGTTGGCAACAGGGTCGTTGATGTTGTGACAGGAAATGCAGTTGCCACGGGTCTTGTCGTGGTAGACCGCTTTGCCAAGCTCAATCAGCTCTGCTTGCGAAGCGGCCGACACCGGGCCACTCAGGGCCATCGTTGTAAAGAGCACAGCGGTCAATCGGCTCATGTTTACCTCCGGCAGGCTCCAGAAGAACCCTGTTTATCGTTTTTGTTATGGGTGGCCCGCACCCGGGTCATCCGAAGCGGCCAGCGTGCTATTGACTCTTTTCAGTCATGAACGCAACCGCCTCGGCAACCTGCTCGTCACTCAGGTCGACACGCCCGCCCTTGGGTGGCATCACGCCCTGCTCACCACTGAACCCCTCTACAGCATGCCTGATCAATACCGCCATGCCCTGCTGCATCCTGGGTGCCCAGGCCTGGTAATCCCCCACTTTGGGCGCCCCCGCTAGCCCGGTTCCATGACAGGCCACACAGGCCGCTTCATACACCTGCTGTCCGGCCGCCGCCGCTGCCGACAATGCCACTTCGGCATGGGGCGTATCATCCACTTCGATACCCAGCTCTTTCAGACGCGCCTGCTCTTTCTGCTCCTCCAGTGCCTTCTGCGCTTCATGCGAAGCGGCCGGAGCATCGGCGCCAGCCCGAAAATGCCCCACCGGGGTGATACCACCGATCGTGCCAACCATCTGCAACTGCCGGGGATCGGCGCAGTCATCCATGCAGCGAATGTTGGGTGAATCCGGCCGATCATCGAGGAAAAAGCCATCCCGATTGGGCATCTCGATTTCGGCCAGATTGGCCTGCGTCAATACGAATTCCTCGTCAACGATCTCGTTCAGGTAAAGCACGTAGGCGGCAATGGCATAGGTTTCATCAGCACTGAGCGAACGCGGTGCCGTAAAAGGCATGGCTCGGTAAATGTAATCCCAGAGCGTGCTGGCGTAGGGCCAGTAGGAGCCAACGGTCTTGGTCGGTCGCTCCAGCGTCAGGGTGTCATAACCACCCGCCAGAACCGGCCAGCGATCGATCCCCTCACCAAAGGAGCCGTGACAGCTGGCACAGCGTGACTCATACAACATTTCACCATCCATTACGCTCCCCTGCCCCGGCGGCAACCCCAGCCCATCCGGCCGAACATCGATATCCCAGCCGGCGATCTCTTCCGCTGTCGCGGCACGGCCTATACCCAGTGGCTCGGCGGCGCTCGGATCACTGGTTGCCAGTAACAGCCCGACACACACAAGACGCCAGTGGCGGTCAGGTAATCTGCACATTGGTCACCTCCCCGCTGGACGCCACCTTCCAGGTATGGATCGAGTTCTTGTGATAGATTGAATTGGTGCCACGGATCTCACGCAGCTGCTTCAGCGTGGGCTGCACATAACCGGTTTCGTCGATCGCCCGCGATTGCAGCAGCCAGGGCTGGCCGTCCCAGCGGGTCACCAGGCTGAAACGGGTCAATGCCTTGGGCAGCACCAGCCCCTTCAGCCTTGCCGGCACCCAGCTGACGCCGCCATCGAAGGAGATATCCACCTGCTTGATCGTGCCACGCCCGGACCAGGCCAGACCTTCGATCTCGATAAAGCCGCTTTGGCCAATCGGCTTTTCCGGACAGGGATGGGTGATGACCGAATTGGTCTCCTGTACGAAACTGAATTTGCGCGCCTTGCCGTTGGCAAGCAGGTCGGTGTATTTCGACGTTTCTTCCCGGTGATACCAGGGCTGATCGCCCACCTCCAGTCGACGCAACCACTTGATCGAAGTGTTGCCCTCCCAGCCAGGGTTGATCAGTCGCAGCGGGTAACCCTGTTCAGGGCGCAGCCGCTCGCCATTCTGGGCGTAGACCACAAGGGTGTCATCCAGCGCCTTCTCGATCGGGATAGAGCGGCTCATATGGGCGCCATCAGCCCCTTCCGCCAGAATCCATTTGCCCTCGGGCTTGACTCCCGCCTCATCCAGCAACACCCGCAGCGGAACGCCGGTCCATTCACAACAGCTGAGCATGCCATGGGTGAACTGCAGCGCCTCCATCTGCGCCCCCTTCCACTCCATGCCGCCGTTGGCCGGGCACTCCAGAAACTTGATCTCGGATACGGACGGAAAACGCATCAGGTCGTCCAGGGTGAAGATCAGTGGACGCTCCACCAGACCGTGCAGAATCAGGCGATGCTCTTCAGGATTGATCACCGGAATGCCCGCATGATAGCGCTCGAAAACCAGGCCGCTTGGCGTGATGATCCCCTTAAGCTCGGCCAGTGGCGTCATGGAAATTGAAGAGATGGACTCGGCGGTTAGCCAGGGCACCGTACGGCGCACCACCTCGCTTTCAAATTCGGAAGGCATGCCGTAGGGGTTTTCGACCACCCCATGTCCAAGCTGCCGGCTCCAGCCGGGTTCGTTGGGGGGCAGATTGGCGGAATTCAGGGTATCCGCCAGAGTCGCAGGCACGGCGGCGGTGGCCGCAGCGGCACTCAGAGCCGTAATTCCCCGGCGCAGAAAATCACGCCGGTCCCGCTGCGAGAGGCCCTCGGACTCACGCGCCAACTGCGCCAGCATCTCTCGCGTGCTGGTGTTGCGGATGATTCTGGCCATGCCAGCCTCCGATTGTTATGAGCCCTGACAGGCTCTTTTTTATTCTTATGTCATAACAATAGACCAAGAGGCTATAACGTTGTTAATACTTTAGTCTAAACCCCTATCCGGATCTAAGCTTCCGGTACAGGGTCCGTTCACTGACCCCCAGCGCTGACGCCAGCGCCTGCCGGTCACCATGAAAACGGCGTGAAATCGACGCCAGGTAACGAGATTCCAGCTGTTCCAGTGACATGACCGGCAGAGCATCCAGTAACTCGTCAGGCATACTTTCGGGCTGAGGAAGCTCAGCCTGCTGAAGTTCTGCCGGCAAGTGATGCGGCAGTATCACACCATCATCAGCCAGCAGAATCCCTCGTTCCAGCAGGTTGCGCAGTTCACGGACATTCCCGGGAAAGGAGTAGCCATACAACAGATCGAGTGTCTCCTCGGCCATGCTGACCGAGTGCCCGCCGGGCAAACGCCTCAACAGCACCGAAATCAGCAACGGCAGGTCTTCTTGCCGCTCACGCAGCGGCGGCAGGGGCACCGGGAAGGCGGAAATACGATAATAAAGATCCTGACGAAAGCTGCCTTCCTGAACCATCTGCCTCAGGTCACGGTGGGTGGCGCACACCAGACGAAAATCCGCATGCTGAGGCTCCACACTGCCAACCGGTCGGAAAGTGCCGGTTTCAATCAAGCGCAACAGCTTGACCTGCAGGCTAAGCGGAATTTCCCCGATCTCGTCAAGAAACAGGGTACCGCCTCGGGCCGCTTCCACCAGGCCTTTCTTGCGATTCACCGCCCCCGTAAATGCACCACGTTCATGGCCAAAGAGCTCACTTTCGAACAGCCCTTCACTGAGCCCCGAACACTCTACGGTTACAAAGGGCGCACGGGAACGCGAGCTGCTGTCATGCAGCGCCCGAGCCACCAGCTCCTTACCGGTGCCGGACTCACCGAGCAGCAGCACCGTTATTTCGCTCGGGGCGGCACGGTGTACCAATGACAACATATGAGTAAAAGCCGGCGCTCTTCCGACCAGCCCGGCGTGCTCGGATACCTGAGCGCGCGCTTCCCTGACCTGATGCATCACTTCCAGAAAACCAATCAATTGCTGCTGTGCGTCCTCCAGCGGCATCATCTCCACATCCACGTGCTCTTCGCCATTGGGCGTATTGTGAAGATGCAGAACCCGTTGGCGCTGTCCGGTTTCCCGACATTTCTTCAATGGGCAGGCCTCTCCAGCCTGATCGCAAGGCACCCGATAGCCATGCGAGACCTTGTAACAGGTCTGCCCAACCACCTGTCCTTGAGGCTGATAGTATTGCTTGTAGGCGGTATTGGTCGCCAAAATCTCGTATTCGGTTGACAGGATAGCGGCCGGGTTCGGTATCGCTTCCAGAATCGCTGCAGGATCGAATGTACGACGGCTCATCGCTATGTTTACCTCCTCCCGTATGGCTGCTAACACCACCAACTGTCATCTATGACACCCAGAACTGTCTATGGTGTCAGTCTGCGACACTATGACACTGGCTGCAACTTTATATTAAGAGTATAAAGATTGGACCATCATGCGTTATCCTGCGTCATGACTGGCTTATACCGAAAAAAATGCCTTTAAAAACAAAATGAAATATATGGCATGAATACTGCTACATACCTATCAGATGTAAATACGCAGCCGCGTTCAACCCGTACAGGAGACTGGTAATGATCACAGAGGATATCGTTGATCTTTCCCGGCTACAGTTTGCCGTCACGGCGATGTACCACTTCCTCTTTGTCCCGCTGACACTGGGGCTATCGTTTATGCTGGCCATCATGGAGTCCGTCTATGTAATGACCGGCAAACAGATCTACAAAGACATGACCCAGTTCTGGGGCAAGCTCTTTGGTATCAACTTTGCCCTGGGCGTGACCACCGGTCTGACCATGGAGTTCGAGTTCGGCACAAACTGGGCCTACTACTCGCACTATGTCGGCGATATCTTCGGGGCTCCTCTGGCGATTGAAGGCCTGATGGCATTCTTCCTCGAGTCAACCTTCGTTGGCCTGTTCTTCTTCGGTTGGCAGCGCCTGAGCAAGGTCAAGCACCTGATGGTCACCTGGCTGGTCGCCCTGGGCTCCAACCTGTCCGCCCTGTGGATTCTCGTTGCCAACGGCTGGATGCAGAATCCGGTCGGTTCCGAATTCAGCTACGAAACCATGCGTATGGAGATGACCAGCTTTGCCGAGGTATTCCTCAACCCGGTCGCTCAGGTCAAATTCGTACACACCGTCTCCGCAGGCTACACCACCGCGGCCATGTTTGTACTGGGTATCAGCGCCTACTACCTGCTGAAGGGTCGTGACCTGGCGTTTGCACGCCGCTCCTTTGCCATCGCGTCCGGTTTCGGTCTGGCTGCGTCCATGTCCGTAATCCTGCTGGGTGACGAATCCGGTTACGAAATCGGCGATGTGCAGAAAACCAAACTGGCCGTAATCGAAGCGGAATGGGAAACCGAAGAAGCCCCGGCGGCCTTCACCCTGTTCGGCATGCCCAACGACGAAACCATGGAAACCGACTACGCGATCAAAATCCCCTACGTAATGGGTATCATCGCCACTCGCTCCATCGATGAAGAAGTTACCGGCATCAAGGACCTGATCGCGGAACACGAAGCACGCATCCGCAACGGCATGATCGCTTATGACCTGCTGCAGCGTCTGCGTAATGGCGAAGACAGCCCTGAACTTCGCGCTGACTTCGACGCAGTCAAAGTCGACCTTGGTTTTGGCCTGCTGCTGAAGAAATATACCGAGAATGTAACCGACGCCACCGAAGAACAGATCAAGATGGCTGCACGCGACACTATTCCAAGCGTAGCGCCGATGTTCTGGGCCTTCCGCATCATGGTCGCCTGTGGCTTCTGGATGTTCCTGGTCTTCGCACTGTCATTCTACTTCACTGCACGCCGCACCTCGTTCAACAAGCCCTGGCTGCTGCGCATGGCGCTGTTCTCGATCCCGGCTCCCTGGATCGCTTCAGAGATGGGCTGGTTCGTCGCCGAGTTCGGTCGTCAGCCCTGGGCGATTGGTGAAATCCTGCCGACCCATGTTGCACCTTCGGTACTGACCAAAGCCGACCTGTTGGGCAGCCTCTTCGCCTTCATCGCCCTGTATACCCTGCTGGCTATCGTCGAGGTATACCTGATGTTGAAATTTGCCCGCAAGGGACCGAGCAGCCTGCACACCGGCCGCTACCACTTCGAGCAGCAGGAAGAGCAACCGGCTGATAAAGCGGTCAAAGCCTGATAGCGGTATAGGAGAAAGATGATGTTGTTCGATTACGAAACATTGAAACTGATCTGGTGGGTGCTGGTCGGCGTGCTGCTGATCGGCTTCGCCATCACCGACGGCTTCGACATGGGCGCCTGCGCCCTGCTGCCACTGATTGGCAAGACCGACGATGAACGTCGCGTGGTCATAAACACCGTGGGACCGCACTGGGAAGGTAACCAGGTCTGGTTCATCACGGCAGGTGGTGCCCTGTTTGCAGCCTGGCCTGCGGTCTATGCGGCGGCCTTTTCCGGCTTCTACTGGGCAATGCTGCTGGTGCTGTTCGCCCTGTTCTTCCGCCCGGTCGGCTTCGACTACCGCTCCAAGCTGACCAATACCAAATGGCGTCGCGCCTGGGACTGGGGCCTGATCGCCGGCGGCGTGGTACCGTCTCTGGTCTTCGGTGTTGCCTTCGGCAACCTGCTGCTGGGCGTGCCTTTCCAGCATGATGAATTCCTGCGCCCAAGCTACGACGGCAACCTGTTCGGCCTGCTGAACCCGTTCGGCCTGCTGTGCGGCATCGTCAGCCTTGGCATGCTCTCCATGCATGGTGCGGTCTGGATCAACCTGCGCAGTCACGGTGATGTGGAGCGCCGCGCCAAGGGCTATGCCCAGCTGCTCGCAGTGGTGACTCTGGCAACCTTCGCGCTGGCCGGCATCTGGCTCAGCCTGGGCATTGATGGCTACACCATCGTCAGCCAGCCGCCACTGGACGCCCTGCCTAACCCGCTGGCCAAGGAAGTCGCTGTTACCGAAGGTGCCTGGCTGGCCAACTACAGCACCTACCCGCTGACCATGCTGGCTCCGATTACCGGCTTTGTCGGCCTGATCGGCGTGTTCCTGCTGGCCGGTGCCAACCGTCCAGGCTGGGCATTCCTGTTCAGTTCTCTGGCGCTGGCCGGCATTATCGCGACTGCGGGCGTTTCCATGTTCCCGTTCGTGATGCCATCCAGCCTGAGCCCGAACTCCAGCCTGACCCTCTGGGATGCGGCGTCCAGCCACCTGACTCTGAACGTGATGGCGATTGCGGCCTTCATCTTCGTACCGATCATCCTAGGCTACACACTGTGGTGCTACCGCGCACTCTGGGCCAAGATCTCGGTGGATTTCATCAAGGAAAACGACTACTCGTCCTACTAAGTAAGAAGGAGATACGACCATGTGGTACTTTGCCTGGATTCTCGGTGTACTCCTGGCCTGCTCGTTCGGCATCATCAATGCGATGTGGCTGGAACATGAGGACATCGACAACGCCTGACGGCGTTCCCCTCTTCTCTCCCCAAAGGCGCTTCGGCGCCTTTTTTTCTGCCTGTCAAACCTCTATGGGGGTCCTTACCGGCGGCCTGATCCGCTATACTTGGCCTCTTGGATGCCAACTCTCATTTCATTCCGCCAGACAACCGGCCCCTGGAACATCATGACCCGACTGACCCTGCTTGCCACCCTGCTGCTAGCCCCCTCTTTCGCTTACGCCAGCCTGCTCGCCCCCTTCCGCAACGAAGATGGCAGCACCAAATGGCAATATGTCGCCAACTTTTCCAGTGGCGTCCTGATTATTCTGCTGACGGCGGTCGCCATCGTGCTGCTTGTCACCTGGCTTCGCGCGCGGCGCTATAACATTGAACTGGAAGAGATCCGCAGCCATCTGGAAGAGCGCGTCAAAGACCGCACGGCCAAGCTGGAGAAAGAGGTGGCCGAGCATGTGGTGACCACGCAGCGCCTGCAGGCCTCCGAGTCCTATATTCAGAACATTCTCAGCTCCATGCCGCTGGTACTGGTCGGCCTGAACCGCGACGGCCTGATTACACACTGGAACCGCCGCGCCGAGCAGGTCTCCGGCACAGGGGCGGACGAGGCCATCGGCCGCAATCTCTGGTCGGTCTACCCGGACATCACGGTGACCCCGCAACATATCCAGCAGGCCCTGGACAAGCGCCAGCCACTGACGCTGCGATACAGCCAGCCCGGCAGCTACCACATGGATATCACTGTCTACCCGCTGGAGAACTACGTTGAGCCGGGTGTCGTGGTGCTGGTGGATGATGTCACTCGTCGAGTCATCACCGAAAACATGCTGATCCAGCATGACAAGCTGTCCTCCATGGGCGAGCTGGCAACCGCAATGGCCAACGACATCCACAAGCCGCTGCAGGCGATTCTGTTCGATCTGCGCAGCTTCCAGAACATTCTTGAAGCCGGCCGCCTGCTGCCTGAGGACTGTAAACAGGGCAGTGAGTTCGAGCGTCTCCAGGGACTGCTGGAGCACGCAGCCGATAATGGCGAACAGGTAGAGTCGGTCATTCGCAACCTGCTGCAGTTTGCCCGTGGCCGCAATGCCCAGGCCGAATCGGCCAATGTGGTCGATATCCTTGAGCACTCACTGACCCAGGCCAGCGAAGCTCTGTCGCTGCCGGATGCCATCCCGTTCAGCAATATCCATATTGAGCGCCATTTCGAAGCCGAAATTCCGCAGGTGCCCTGCCACATCACCGAACTGCAGCAGGTATTCCTCAGCCTGTTCCGTCACGCCTACCAGTCGCTGGTCGAAAAGGCCGAGGCCAAGGGGCTGGACTTCATGCCGACCATCAAGCTTTACGTTGGCCAGTCCTATGACGCACTGTCGATTCGCATCCAGCACAACGGCACCGGCCTGAGCAACGACGAACAGATGCACCTGTTCGAACCCTACGTGCACAGTGCCAACGTGGAACAGCCTTCAGCCGCGGCGGACAGACGACTCTCCTTCGCCTACTTCGTCATCACCGAGCAGCACCGCGGCCACATGGCCGTGACCTCCGACCTGGACGTGGGCACCACCTTCCACATCCAGCTGGAACTGCACTGAGATAACGATCCGCACCTTTCAGCAGGCAAACAGAATCAAACGATGCCCTCGTTGCCGAGGGCATGAGACAACGGCACAATGTTCTTAACACCCGCTGGCGGCTGCCGAGCCAAGTTTTCAGCGGTGAGTCCACTCCGGCTTGCGTTTGTGAATGAAGGCGTCGATCCCTTCCTGGGCATCATCGGTCAGCATGTTGCCCACCATCACCTCACTGCAGTATGCATAGGCATCCGCCAGCGGCAGCTCACGTTGACGATAGAACGCCTGTTTGCCGATCTGCAGTGCCTTACGGGACTTGGATGCAATCTTGGCCGCTAAAGTCACCACCGCCTCATCCAGCTCGACTTCAGGGACCTGCTGGTTGATTAACCCCATGTCAAAAGCGCGCTGAGCACTGATCAAACCACCCGTCAGTAATAGTTCCATCGCATGCTTGGGCTGCACTGCGCGGCTCAGCGCCACCATCGGCGTGGAGCAGAAGAGACCGATATTGACGCCAGGCGTAGCGAAACGGGCACTGTCAGCGGCAACCGCAAGGTCGGCACTGGCCACCAGCTGACAGCCAGCGGCGGTCGCCACCCCGTGAACCTGGGCAATGACCGGTACTGGCAGGTTGACGATGCGCTGCATCAGCCCGGAACAGGTTTCAAAGGTACAGCGATAATAGCCTTCATCACCCTCCCCCAGCATCTGCTTGAGGTCGTGGCCGGCACAAAACCCCTTGCCGGCTCCTCGGATCACCACGCAGCGAACACTCAGGTCATCGGCAATACTATCCAGCTCGGCATGAAGCGCCTGCATCAGTTCAAGTGACAGGCTGTTGTAGGCATCGGGACGGGACAGCGTCAGGGTGGCTACACCCTCGTGATCCTGACGCTCAAGAAGTGACTGAGACATGCAAACTCCCTTTATTGTTATTCGGCTTATTGATCAGGGTAAGCCCGAATATCCGCAAAAGGGAGTCAGAGGTCAAGTTTTGATCGCGGGAAGTCCCCTCAGACCGACAGAATGTCGATCTTCTCCATCACCTGGACGCCAGAACCGTTCGCGCCGGTTTCCTCATCTTCACCCAACGGGCCCGCAGCCCTGTCGCTGCCCGGTACAATACCGTGCGGAAAACCGAGCTGCAGTCCCTTGAAATCGAACAGCTGATTATCGGCCAGGTGCGAAGGCACTACGTTACACAAGGAGCGGAACATGGTTTCGATACGGCCCGGATGACTCTTGTCCCAGCCCTGCAGCATCTCCTTGATCACCTGACGCTGCAGGTTTTCCTGGGAACCGCAGAGGTTGCACGGGATGATCGGAAATTCGCGCAACGCCGAATATTCAGCAATATCCTTCTCACGGGCATAAGCCAGCGGACGGATCACCATGTTCTTGCCGTCATCGGACACCAGCTTCGGCGGCATGGACTTCAACTTGCCACCGTAGAACATATTCAGGAAAAAGGTTTCAAGGATGTCGTCGCGATGGTGGCCCAGCGCT
This sequence comes from uncultured Marinobacterium sp., assembly GCA_963676805.2. Taxonomy (GTDB): domain Bacteria; phylum Pseudomonadota; class Gammaproteobacteria; order Pseudomonadales; family Balneatricaceae; genus Marinobacterium. The sequence goes on from CAXXYA010000002.1 coordinate 1,404,221, forward strand.
ATCTTGTTGGCTCCGATCTCGTCAGCAAAGCCGTAGAGGGTGCCGCGCCGCAGACGCGAACAGAGCCCACAGGTGGTTTTACCTTCAGGCACGACTTCCTTGACGATGGAGTAGGTGTCACGTTCAACAATATGGAAAGGCACGCCCAGTGATTCCAGATAGGCCGGCAGCACCTCTTCCGGGAATCCCGGCTGCTTCTGGTCCAGGTTGACCGCCACCAGCTCGAACCGAATCGGCGCACTCTTCTGCAGATTCAGCAGGATATCGAGCATGGTGTAGGAGTCCTTGCCACCGGACAGGCAGACCATCACCTTGTCACCCTCTTCAATCATGTTGAAGGCTTCAATGGCCTGGCCGACCTCACGACGCAGGCGTTTCTGCAGCTTGTTGAGGCGGGTCTTGGTCTGTTTATCAAGGCTGTCGGTGTGCATAGGGCGCTGAGAAATCCACGGGTTAAAAACTGAGCGCGAATTATACATGATTCGCGCAGATCACTACATCAGCACCCAGCGTCGAAAGTCAGGCAGGCGCGGCGAGAGCAGCCCCGATTGCAACGCCTGCCGTGACCAGGTGTACCTGCGCAAGCCGGCGCCGGCTTCATACGCTGCGCACAACCTCCAGCAGCAGGCGATCAACCCCCTTGACGACGCCAAGACTGGCACGCTCCATCTGCTGCAGGCAGTTGAGCATGGTGTTGTAGTCCCCCTTCTGCCCACAGGCAAGCGCTTCACGGCCAGCATCATGCACCTGGCGATGCGGCTCCTCCAGCGCCTTGAAACTGGGCAGCCCGGAGTATGTGTGTCTGCCATAGCCTTCGTAATACCACTGCCCCAGTCGGCACTCGGTATGTCGGTTGGCTCCGGCCGAGAATTCATGCCGCTCGATCAGACCATAGATATGGTTTTTCCAGACGGCGTGATCAAGCTTGACGGTATTCAGGAACGAAGCCGTCGTGGCAATGCGGATCACCCGCTGCATATGATCGGAGCGCACGATAACATCCCCGACGACGCCGTCGATCTGGGTCGAGGAGGCCGAAACATCTGCAGCGCTGTTCTGGTTCTCATGTACGATGGATTTGATCGAGACTGTCTGTTCCAGCACCTGCCCGACCAGCTTTTCGATCTGCTGGCTGGCCATATGAGCCTTGCTGGCAAGGTTGCGGACTTCATCGGCCACCACCGCAAATCCCCTGCCGGCTTCACCGGCACGGGCCGCTTCGATCGCCGCGTTCAGTGCCAGCAGGTTGGTCTGATCCGAGATCTCCTGAATACTGGCTACCAGCTGGCTGATGGAGTTGGCGGTTGTATCCAGAATCGTGGCGGCTTCCATGCTGACGCTGGCCTGCTCATTGATCAGGTCCGCTCGCTGACTCAACTTGTGCAGGGCCTCACGTGTATGATCGAAAACCTGATCAAGCTGCTTGAGCGCCTTGCGCTCATCGATCAGCTGCTCGGCCGAACTTGCCAGCCCCTCCCGAATGGAGGTCAGCATCTCGCCGCCCTGGAGCTGATACTTCATGATCTCGGCTTCACTGTCACCCTGTTGCTGCATCCGCACCAGCTGGCGATCCTTTTCCGCCACCAGCTCTTTCAGTTCACTTAGCTGTGCTTCGTAGTGCTGATGGGTGTTCGTCAGCTCCTGCTTGAGCTGTGTAATCTCTCTCTGCCTTGCGGCCTTGCCAAATAACATCATAGGGCTGTCTCGTGAATTCCTTGCTCACTTTCACTATACAAATACTGCTCAATAAACGCTGGGATCTCGCCAGCCGGCATCGGTCGTCCAATCAGGAACCCTTGCACCTCGTCACACCCCAGCGTGTTCAACAGTTGCAGTTCATCCTCGGTTTCAACACCTTCCGCAATCACCCGGGAGCCCAGACTCTCCACGATCCCCAGAACCACCTTAACGATCCCCTGGTCGGCAGCGTGATATGCCAGCTCGAAACGACGTCCTGAACGCCCCAGAACCCAATACCAGACACGTCTAAAATCCAATCACAGTATAATATTCATCATCTCTCAGTCATTCGCTAATAGCAATAAACCGTTGTTTAAAGGAGACGTTTTAATCCATTCTCCGCTCCTTGTCTCTCCTGCCGCCCGGTCAAACATCCTCGACCCTGGCCTCGGTAGCGGTAGCGTCCTGCGCCTGCCTCAGAGGCAGAATGATATTGAAGCGACTGCCTTCACCCGGCGTGCTCTCAACGTCGATACGCCCATGATGGGATTTGACGATGCCGTAGGTGACGGCCAGCCCCAGTCCGGTTCCCTGACCCACATTCCGGGTGGTAAAAAAGGGCTCAAAGATATGATCAAGATTTTCCGCTGGAATACCGGAGCCATTGTCGGCCACCTGAATCCTGACCCCATCCGCCACGGATGAGGTCGTAATCCGAATCATGCCATTCTGCGCTAACGCCTGAGCGGCGTTTATCACCAACGCCATGACGACCTGATTGATCTGGGCAGGCACCGCCTGGATCAGAGGCAGATCGGGATCCAGCTCTGTCTGCACTTCGGCCCTGTTGCTGTACTCATGTCGACAGATTACCAGCGTTGTCTCGATGCAGTGGTTGATATCGCAGAGCTGCCAGGCTGTATCACCGGAGTGGGAAAAATCCAGCAGACTTGCGGTGATGTGCTGAATCCGGCGTACCCCCTCCAGTGAATCAGCCAGCAGATCAGGCAGGTCGCCGCTGATATAGCCAAACTGCTCCTGCTGTTCCAGCCGCACCAGCTCCGGCTGCCCGTCTTTGCAAACCAGCCCCCTGGACGCCTCGTGCAGACGGATCAGCGCGGGCACATAATCGTTGAGAATCGACACATTGGCGCTGACGAAAGCCAGGGGGTTATTGATTTCATGTGCGACCCCGGTCGCCAGCACGCCAATCGAGGCCATTTTCTCCGACTGGACCAGCTGCGCCTGAGTCTCTTTCAGCTTGTGAATCAATCGCGCCTGCTCTGCTCGTTCATGGCGCAGCTCCACATTGGCCTGCTGCAACTCCTGAGTACGCGCGTCCACCCTCCGTTCCAGCGCCTGATTCATCCCTGCCAGCCGCCGGTTGGCCTCGTCCAGCTGACGGCGGCTTTGCTCCAGAGTCTGTGCCATATCGATCAAACCATCAGACACTGCCGACAACTCCGTGATCTCCGTTGCCACGGCCTGAGGGCGATACAGCCCCTGACCTATGGAATAGATCATCCGTCTCAATCCGCGCATCGGCTCTGACAGGCTGCGGCTAACGCGGACCGATTTTCGATACAGATAGACCATGAACAGCAGGTAAAAGGCCAGCAGCGCCAGAATCATGCCCACGGCGATCTGATCCACGCGCTCTTTCAAGGCATTTGCGTCCGCATAAAGACGCGCCTGGTCGACCACCATCAGAAGGTGCCAGTCAGCCCCAGGAATCCGTGACCAGGCCGCCAGTTTGGGCGCCCCGGCCAGGTCCAGTGCAACGACACCCGAGTCGGACTGATCGAGCCCCTGAGCCAGGGGCCGGCTGTCGTCACGATGGAACAGGTTGAATTCTTCCGGCCTGAAGGTGTCCTGCCTGATGGCGGTCGCATAGTCATGATCCGTCAGCGCCTGCAGCTGCCAGTCATGCTCGGCAGCATCCGGCATTGCCATGATCGTCCCCGTACTGTCCACCAACAGGGCATAACTTCCCCAGGGCAGGTTCAGCGACAACACCTGGCGAATGATTTCGGATACCCGAACATCCAGTCCGACAACCCCTTCCAGTCGGTCCGTTCCCGTGCGATACACCGGCGCAATAGCCGAGGCCATCCACCCCTGGCCCGCCGGATCCATATATACATCGGTCCAGACCACCTTGCGTTGCGGGTTATGCTCGGCGTCGGCCTGATAGTAGAAATTGTAATCGCGGACATTCAGATCAACCGGATACTGCTCCAGCACATCAAAACTCGGATAGATCCGGTTCATCGAATCATGGGTGTTCAGATAAGCCTGGGTGACCAGCGCACTGCTGTCCACCAGCTGTTTCATCAGCGGATCGATCTGTGCCAACTGCCAGGCAAGCTGTTTTTCCTCTTCACCTATATCCGCAATGGAAGAGTAAAACATGGCCGCACCCGGTGTGTTCGGTCGGGTATACCAGACACCCGTGTCACTGTACGCATAGCGTGAAAGCGCGTCGGTGCCTGGTGTGTAGGGCATGTCATATGCCTGCGTCACCAGTGCCGCAAACAGGTCGGTCAGTTCGACGATCCCTTCCAGCTGGGCCGTGATCACGCTCGACTCAATGCGGGCGGTCTCCAGCAGCGATGCCTGGGCGCTGCGCTGCATGGTGGCGATATTTTCATCACGGATCAGGTAGTTCGTTGCCAGATACGCGATGATAAGCGCCAACTCGATAACAACAATCGGGATCAGCGCATTACGGATATAGGTTCCCCAGAGCACCCGAAAAACGCTTTTGCCCCGATCATGACTGCGCTTGACCATCGCCTGCTCTCACCTGAATGAAGTTAATCCCTGTCCCCGAGAGGCAAACAGATCCGAAAACAGGCTCCGCCACCGGCACGATTGCGGGCCGAAATCTGGCCTCTGTGACTGCTGATGATCTGCTTTGACACGGACAGGCCCAGGCCTGTCCCCTTGCCGGGCGGCTTGGTCGTGACAAAAGGATCGAACAAGACCGCCATCACGTCTTCAGCAATGCCCTCGCCGCGATCGCAGATACTGATTTCGACCGTTTCCTCTCCATCGAGAAGGCGGGTTTCTATCTCGATGTCGCCGCCTGCCGGCATCGCCTGGGCGGCGTTAACCAGCAGGTTGATTACCACCTGCGACAACTGTGCGGGTCTGCACCAGACTTTTGGCAATCGGGCGTAATCACGCCGCACCGCGGTTACGACATATTTCAATTCGTGATGCACCAGCTTGAGCGCGGCATCAAGCAGTGCGTTCAGGTCGACCCACTGGCCTTCGTCGGCATCATGACGAGCGTAATCACGCAGTGTCGATATGATCCCTTCGATCCGCTGCACCCCTTCAACCGTTTCATCCAGCAACAGGGGCAGTTCATCATGGATGAAATCGTAATCAAGCGCCTGCTTCAGCCGGGACAGCTCGCCCGTAAGCCGAGTGTCATCCGAGGTCTGGGCCAGTACCAGCATATCGCCGAGTAACCGATCCATGTGTTCCGCATACTGTTTCAACGTCTGCAGGTTGGTTTTGACATAACAGACCGGGTTATTGATCTCGTGGGCCACCCCCGCAACCAACTGGCCAAGCGTAGCCAGTTTCTCGGAGTGCAGCAGCTGCTGTTCGATATGCACCATCTGCTCCCGGTACATATCGTCGCCTCCGTCCTTCAGACAACTCCCCGATTCGGGAACCGGACCATCCAGGGTGAAGCAAAACAGGGGCTCGGCTCCGCCCTGCAACATGAACAGTTCACACTGGTAATACATACGGCTGCCGGTCAGATCCACCTGCAACTCCGTCAGCGGCTGAAACAGGCTGCTGCGCACCCGCCAACGAACGGTTTCGGAGTGCGTCCCCTCGGCATGGACCAGCTGTGCAAACTGATCCTCCATCCAGGACTGCGGAAGCCCCGGACAAAGCTCATAAAGCCGGGTATGGATCAAGGCTTCGGGCGGCTCTCCAAGCTGACGCGCCAGCGAGCGGCTGACATAGCGCACCCAGCGACTGCCATCAATCAGGATAACGCTGTGCCCCATTTGATCGACAATGCGGGCATAGAGCGCGGGGTCCGGGTAGATCATCGGTTTAGTGGTCATCGGTCACCCGGGTCTGATCGTGGTTCTTCATCGAACGTGCCACGCTGTGTTTTCAAGGCGGTATTGAGCAGCTCGGTCACGACATCGCACTCCTCCGGCAAGACAGGGTCTTCCTGGTGCTGTACCGCCTCAACCACCTCTGACGCAAACCCCCATAGCTCAAGCAGATAGGCGCCTATCAGTTGTGTTTCCTGCGGCTCTGCCTGCCCGTCACCCGAGTCACGGCTCCCATGAAGCGACAGCACCAGCAGGCCGACGTTGTGCAACAACGCGCTGGTGATCGCCAAATGCCTGACCGGCTTGCCGACTGCGCGCAGATCACACAGGGCTCCCACCTGTGCGGCCAATTGAATCGCTTGTCGCATCAAACGCTGGCCCACTGCGAGTGCAGGCCCCGTATCCTGCTGGTACAGCTCGACGATCAGCACCAGGTTCTGGATCGTCTGCAGCCCCAGACGCATCACCGCGACCTCCACTTCCAGCGTGCGGGAGCTGAAACCGAAGAAAGGCGAGTTCACCAGCTGAAGCACTCGGCTCAATAATCCCTGATCTTCGCGTATCAGGTCGGCAACCGCAGCGATATCCGGCTCATCCTTATCCAGCTCAAGGGTGATCTTCTGATAGATTCCGGGCAGCACTGGCAAGCCATTCAGCTGACCCAGCTGACGTCGCCGATCAGACCCCAGGGGCAGCTGGTGCAACACACGTGCGCGCATCAGAAGGTCATCCAGCGTTTCGCGCTCAAACGGCTTGCGCAGTACGAAATGAGCCGCTGCCGACATCTGCATGGCGCTGTCCAGCCGCGCATCCCCACTGAGCAGGACCCGTATTGTTTCCGGCATCCGCTCGGCGACGCTGTGCAGCAGCTCGCTCCCGTCCATATCAGCCATTCGCTTGTCGGCCACGACGACCCATGGGGCGATCTCCGCCAACGCCGCCAGAGCCTCGGCAGGCGAGCTGAAAAAGTGCATTTCCCAGTCACGATGGCTCAACCTGAGCAACCTGCGCAGCGCATGAAGCACGCTCGGCTCATCATCAATGAATACGATCGCGGGTGAATCCATGGCACGGTCCTCACGGAGGCGGCTAATACGGTATCAAGCCGGGTTCGACGAATGATCAGGCAGCGGCAGCAGGTCCCTGACCAGGTTTATCAATTGCTGATTATCGAAGGGTTTTGCCAGCACCGCGTCGGCCCCTTCATCCAGCGCTCGCTGCAGGGAAAGCGGGTCGAGCGCCGAGATCACGATCACCCGGGTCGCCGCGGTTTCCGGCGTCGTACGGATAAATTTCAGGACGTCATAACCGCTGATGCCCGGCATGCGCAGATCAAGCGTTACCAGAGCCGGCTGCTGTTTCATCAGCAGGCTGCCGCCCTGGAAGCCATCGGTGGCGATGGTGGTAGCATAGCCGCCACTGCGCAAAACACGACCGATAGAACGGGCCACGGCGGCCTCATCATCGATAATCAGGATGCGGTTGTTACCCTCACCGCTGAGTTCCTGCGGTATCGGCATGCCGTGTTGATGCAGAAACTGGACAAAATCTTCCACCTGCACCCGGTTATTCCCCCGTCCAGGCAGTTTGAAACCTTTCAGCTCTCCTCGATCAATCCAGCGAATCACCGTCCGCAGATTGACGTCACACATTTTGGCAATATCACCGGTGGTGAGTGTTTTCATCTTTATCCTCGCGATACCCAAAATGATAGCAGCAATTAAGCGTTTTACGCCTTATGCGACATTTAAGACATTCTCAAAATCCGCGGCTGGACCTCTGCCCGGTCACTTTCCTCCCCGGAAACGCTCATGACCACAAGTATCCAGCGCCACGTCATACCTCACCCGGTAACCGGTTTTAAGATGCGCTCACTCATCAAAATACTACAACTGGACTTCAGGAAGAATAGTGACATTAATGACATATACGCATTAGCTTATGCCCGCTACCCAAGGTAGCCAGCTGCTGGATGAACGGTCTGGAAACAGGTGCAAACGGGGGAGAAAGAGTGCGGATGCAGACGCGACCGGACGGACGCCCGGTCGCGAGATCAGAATGGGCTTACTGGATAGTGCGGAAGGACTCCAGCAGCGGCGGCAGGCCCGGGAACATGCCGATACCGGCCATCAGGCCACACAGGATGACGAACACGATGCCCGGAACGATCCAGCGTCCCACATGCCCCAGTTCCTTGCCACGTTCCTTGCAACCGATCAGACCCAGGTTATCCAGCAGCACGGTCAGTGACCAGCCGAACACCGGGTTCACCAGCGCCGAAGAGAAGATCACCACGGCGGCAGACTGGGTGGTCTTGCCTTCACGGGTCATCTGCATGCCGGCTTCCAGCAGCGGCAGGTAAACACCCACGATCAGCGCCACACTCAGCACCGGCTGCCAGATCGCCAGGTCCATCGGGTATCCCCAGATCGCTGCAACGATACAGAGCAGACCGGTCAGAATCGCACCGGCCGCGATGGGACGGCGTGCGATCGCCGCCGGAACAATATAGGTTCCCCAGGAAGACGCGATATTACCGCCCCCCAGCAGGCTGCCGGTGACCTGACGGGCAGAGGCAGAGACCATGGTATCGTCGATATCCATCAGGACCTTCTCCGTTTTCGGCGGATAGTTGATCTGCTGGAACACGCGATGACCCAGGAAATCCGGGGACCACATGGCAACCGCCAGGATGGCAAAGGGTGCCACGGCGATGAAGTGATGCAACTGCGGCAGACCCAGCTGCCAGCCGGTATCCTCTCCCCACCAGTACATGGGATTCAGGTTGGGCATGCCCGGTTCCGTGGTGAACTCAAAGGGCGCACCCAGCGCAAAGGCGATCCCTGCCGCCAGTACCGAGCCCAGCGGCACCGCCAGCCAGCGTTTCTGGATATGCTCCAGGTAGGCATACATGATGATGGTGCTGATGATGACAATAAAGGCCAGATAGGCCATATCGAACCCTTCCGCCCAGGCAAAGAGCTTCTTGATCTGCCCGGTCACACCGATAAATCCCAGATAGAGCAGCAGACCACCACAAACCCCGTTACTGGTCAGTTTGGCCAACAAGCTGCCGCCCTTGGTGATGCCGAGAATAAAGCCGAACACACCAATCAACAGGCCCAGAGCCATCGGGTGTCCACCGGATGCCACGATCAACGGGATCAGCGGAATCAGCGGCCCGTGGGTCCCCGCCAGGTTAGCGGTCGGGTTGAGAAAACCCGATATCAGAATGACGAACAAAACAGCGGCAATCAGCAGCTCGTAACGGACGTTTTCGATGACAAAATCGCTGGAGAGTCCCAACTGTGTTGCAAATGCAGCGACAATCGCCGCCACCATCACGATTTTACCGATGGTGGCGGCCATGGCCGGTACCCAGTCCTCTATTTCAAACCGGTAATCGCGAAACGGCAGGTTGGGGCGCCAGCGTTTAGGCTCCATGCTCTGCAGCTCGTGATCCAGATAATCGGCACGCGTGGCAAAATCCGCACGTGGCTTTCGCCGTCCCTGGTAGATAGAAGTGTGTGCCTTAGACATAAGCGCTCTTGTTAATGGATGTAAAAGCGCGCGATTTTAGGGACGTAACCACCAGATAACAATGAACATTTAGGCTAATATCACGACATTCTGTTGCAATTAACAGGACGTTTGGTTCAGTGCACGCCCCAGCACGGAAAAATACGCCTCAAACGCCCCGTTGATTCGATCGCGCTGAGCCCCGGTCGGGTACAGTCCGACCCTGGCTTCCTCCGACTGCCGGGTACCCTTGACCAGAAAATGATTCTTGATCGCGCTATCCTGCACATAGGCCTCGAAAGCGCGGGCACACAATTCCTCTGGACGGCTGTAATAGGTCACGCCCAGACGCCGATCCATCACCGCTGAACACTGAAACAGATCACTGGGAACCTGCCCGTCGGGCGCCAGCAGGATTGCCTGCAGACAGCGCACAAAATGATCATTCAACGGATGAACAACCGGCGTCGCATCCTTCAGCCAGGCCGATGACGCAAACATGCCCGGGGGCGCATCCGCAAACACCTTGTCCGCCAGGTAGTGGTCCAGCGCATGAAACCACTCATGGGCAATACTGCCAGGCCCAGCATTCTTGGCCAGAGAGAAGGTACGCTGAGCCGGGTCATAATGCGCCGAGACCCCGGGACGACCGCCGGTGCCATACTGCAACCCCAGCGTACCGCGCAAGGAGACCACCAGTTCCGGCCCCTGTAGCACCTGCATCAGGTCACAGAGCGCATCGTAAAACAGCACCGCCGCCCGCTCCCGTTCGGCGGCCGTCACCCAGCGCCCCAACTGAATGGAGCGAAAATCGAAACGACGGCGAATATCGACGAAGTCCACCACCTGTCCCCGGCGATAATCCGGCCCCTGGCGGTAGAACGCCTTTTTCTGTATGGTCATTTGCTACTCCTGACCCTCGACACCTGCATAACGGCCGTCAAGACCGCCCAAGAAACGTGGACATCCAGCCTTCTTCTGCTCTGCGCCCTGCCGACCTCGCCGAGCCTTACTACTATCTGCACAACGCCCGTACCCTGCTGCACTGGGTCCTGCAGGTGCATGACGACCTGCTGCTGACGGACGAAAAACAACAACTCCAGAGTCTGTTCAGTCTACCAGAGGAAGCCCAGGCCCTGCTGTTTCGCATGGTCATGCGCAAGGGCGAATGGTTCCGCAGCGATCAGCTCAACTACGCGGAGATTTCGGCGCCTGACGAAGCTCTACGGCAGCTTGAACAGATCAATCTGATTGACCTGACCCCCAGCTGTGATGCGGCGACGCTGGCTCGACTGTGCCGCAAGGATGAACTGCTGCTTCTGTGTGATGCCCTCTGGCCCGATGTAAAGCTCAATCGCAGCAGCCGCAAACAGGAGCTGCAGGCCCGATTGCTGAATCAGCCACTGCCGACACAACCCCTGCGTGACTGGTGGCCGGCAGCGCCCTTCAGACTGATACGTCTGAGCTGCATGCCATTGATGGATCGCATGCGGCTCATGTTCTTTGGCAACCTGCATCAGGACTGGTCCGAGTTCGTGCTTACCGAGCTGGGACACCAGGCGGCGCAAGAGGAACTGGAGCAGACAGCGCAACCGGAAGCGCGCGTACGCGTACAGCGCATTCTGCAGCGCAGTGCCAAAAAAGCCGGGCGGGAGGCGCCTCTGGTGCGCAAAACGAAGCTGCCCCTGCTGGAACTTGAACTGCTTCCCTCCGGCAACCAAAGAGTGGAAGCATTGGTTATCCAGCATCTGCAGGCACAGGGATTCAAGGCCTGGCACGTCGAAAATCAGCTGTTCACCGGGCTGTTTGCCCTGCTGTTCTGGCCGGCGCTCTTTGCACCGGTCAAGGGCGCCTTCTTCCACCCTTTTCAATCAGGTCCCGCAGATCTCTACCATGCCGATTTTGCCCGCAAGCGTCAGAGCCTGATCGACGAAGGGTTCCGAAAACTGGAAGATGGGCGCTACCGCGAAGCGATACTGAACACCCTGAAGCGGAAACACGGTCTTCGCTGCAACCTGGTGCACTGGCCGTCACTGGATACTGAATTGGTCACAGAGGCACTGACCTGCATCCCGGCCGAGCATCTGGGTGCCATTTTCCGCCACCTGCTGCTCGATCTGCGCCACCATCGCCGCGGACTGCCGGATCTGATCTGCCTGAACCCCGAACAGGAGCACTACCAGCTAATCGAGGTCAAGGGTCCCAACGACCGGCTGCAGGATCATCAGCGACTCTGGATGGAGTTCTTTATCACACAGGGGATAACTGCTACCCTCTGCCGGGTTCGTTTCCCGGCCTGAAAGGCACTTCGTCTGCGCCGCCGAAAAACGCAATTTACCCCTCCGTCTCCAGCCTGTGCTGTGAGGTTGCCCCTAGCTGTTCAGGGATAGTGTTCGTCGTGTTTATCAAAAACATCTTCCGGCTCGACCTGAGACGGCTGATTCTGCTTCTCGCCTTTGCTTCCGCGGCTGTCACCCTGATCAACGGACTGCACGCCAGCTATCGCGTTCAGCGTCAACTGCTGATCGATCAAACACTGGAAAGCAATCAGGTCTACGCCAGTAAGCTGGCCGCCTCAACTGAAGATTTTTTACACGCAGCACAGCAGCAGCTTGCCTATAGCGCTGCAGAACTCTCGACTCACCTGAGTGACCCTGAACGGCTGCGCAGAGCCACCGAACGGCTTCGCAACCAGACCGACAGTTTCAACTCGGTTGCAATTGTCGACAATACGGGACAAGTGCTGGCAACCTCACCCGAAACACTGAAAGTAGTGGGCAAACAACTGGCTTCGCCCGGCGCAGTTCAGGCCTTGCGTGAGCAGAAGCCATTGATCAGTGCCCCCTATATATCGGCCGCCAATAACCTGCTGGTGTTCATCTCGCACCCTGTTTTTTCACCCTCGGGCCGGTACTTGGGTTATATCGGCGGATCGTTATACCTGCAGCAACGCAGCATCCTTAATGATCTGCTGGGCACTCATTACTATAAAGACGGTTCCTACCTCTATGTCGTTGACCAGAACCGGCGCCTGATCTACCACCCGAATACAGACCGTATCGGTGAGCAGATTAACGGCAATCCGGTGATTGAGGCCGTTATCCAGGGCAAGGCCAGTACCCAGCATATTCACAACAGCCAAGGCGTCGAAATGCTCGCCGGTTATGCCCCGATCAGAGCCGCCAACTGGGGAGTTGTCGCCCAGCGCCCGCTGACAGCTACGCTGGCACCGCTGCACAGCCAGATGCGGACCGTAATCGACCATACACTGCCATTGGCGCTGATGACATTACTGCTGATCTGGTGGCTGGCCCGGCTGATTTCCCGCCCTCTCTGGCAGCTGGCCGACAACGCCCAGGCCCTGGATCACCCCGGCACTCCCAAACGGATTCAGAGCATACGCTCCTGGTATTTCGAAAGCTCAGAGCTCAAACGCGCCATGCTGCTGGGCGTCAACCTGCTGCATGCACGGATCGACCAGCTCAAGAGCGATGCCCAGACCGATACCCTGACCGGCCTGTATAACCGGCGCGGTGCCGACATGGCGCTCAGCCTGCTGCAGCATGAAGCAGTCCCTTTCAGTGTACTGGCGATCGACATCGACCATTTCAAGCAGGTCAATGATACCTATGGACATGACTGCGGCGACCGGGTACTCCAGTCCCTGGCCCGCCTGATGCGTTCCTGTACCCGCCGAGATGATCAGCTCTGCCGCACCGGAGGCGAAGAGTTCATCATTCTGCTGCCCAATGCCAACCTGCACACGGCCCGGGAACTGGCGGAGCGTCTGCGTCGACAGGTAGCGGATACCACGCTGGCAGAGGTTGGCCATATCAGTATTTCCATCGGCATCGCCGAGTGGCCCCTGCAGGCGCTGGAGCCGGCACAGGTGCTGAAATACGCCGACAAGGCCCTCTACAAGGCCAAGGAAAACGGCCGTAACCGCTGCGAAACCTATACCCGCCACTGACCTGCGTTTCGCCAGTCATGACCCCGAGGCTACATATTCGGGTAATTGGGCCCGCCGGCACCCTCAGGCACCACCCAGGTGATGTTCTGGGCCGGGTCCTTGATGTCGCAGGTCTTGCAGTGCAGACAGTTCTGACCGTTGATCTGGAACCGCTGATTGCCTTCATCCTCGACGATCTCATACACGCCCGCCGGGCAGTACCGCTGCGCGGGTTCGGCAAACAGCTGCAGGTTCTGCCGTAACGGAATCTGGGCATCCGCCAGCCGCAGATGGCAGGGCTGATCTTCCTCATGGTTGGTGTTGGACAGGAACACCGAGGACAGCTTGTCGAAACTCAGCTTGCCGTCCGGGCGGGGATAGGTGATCGGCTTGACGTTATCGACCGATGCCAGCTGGGCATGATCCGGGTGGTTGTCGTGCAGGGTGACCGGGATACGACCGCCAAACCAGTTCTGGTCGATATAGTTGAACGCGCCGCCCATCAGCTGACCGAACTTGTGCATCGCCGGACCGAAATTGCGCGAGCGGTACAGCTCATCGTATAGCCAGGAGCCCTGGTACAGCTCGTTGAACCGGGTCAGTTCCTGGCCGCCCTCATCCCCGCTGCTCAGTGCCTCGAAGATCGCTTCGGCCGCCAGCAGGCCGGACTTCATCGCCGTATGGGTGCCCTTGATCTTGCTGAAATTCAGCGTGCCGGCATCACAGCCGATCAACAGGCCGCCCGGGAACGTCATTTTCGGCAGCGAGTTGTAGCCGCCCTTGGCGATGGCACGGGCACCGTAGGAGACGCGTTTGCCACCCTCCAGATGACGCTTGAGCACCGGATGATGCTTCAGGCGCTGGAACTCGTCGAACGGACTCAGCCAGGGGTTCTGGTAGTTCAGGTCGATAATCAGCCCCACCACCACCTGGTTGTTGTCGGTGTGATAGAGGAAGAAACCGCCGCTGGTGTCCTTGTCCAGCGGCCAGCCGGCGCCATGCACCACCAAGCCGGGCTTGTGCTGCTCCGCCGGAATATCCCAGAGCTCCTTGATGCCCAGGCCGTAATGCTGGGTATCGGCATTCTTGTACAGGCTGTAGTGACTGATCAGCTGCTTGCCCAAATGGCCACGGCAACCTTCGGAGAAGACGGTGTACTTGGCATGCAGCTCCATGCCCGGCATGTAGTTGGAGCCCTGCTCGCCGTCAGCGGTCACGCCCATGTCACCGGTGGCCACGCCCTTGACGCTGCCATCCTCATTGAACAGCACTTCAGCCGCGGCAAAGCCCGGAAACACTTCAACACCCAGGGCTTCGGCCTGCTCGGCCAGCCAGCGACACAGGTTGCCCAGACTGATGATGTAGTTGCCCTGGTTGTGCATGGTTTTGGGCACGAAGGCGTTGGGGATTTTGCTGGCCTTGTCGGCATCCTTGAGCAGGTAGACCTCGTCTTCGGTCACCGCGGTGTTCAGCGGCGCGCCCTGCGCTTGCCAGTCGGGGAATAGCTCATTCAGCGCCCGTGTTTCTAATACCGCACCAGACAGAATGTGGGCTCCGACTTCAGAGCCTTTTTCCACGACACAGACCGTCAGTTCCTGTTCGTTTTCCTGCGCCTGCTGCATCAGACGGCAGGCGGTGGACAGACCCGACGGACCGGCTCCGACAATCACTACATCGAATTCCATCGATTCACGCATAACATACTCTCCCAAGCGACCCGCCGGTCGGCCCGGCTATCGGTTGCTGAAAAAAATGCCCTGAACTCTGGACAAGAACAGGGCATACAGGGGATCTATAGGACACCAGGCCTTAGAGCCTGGATTCGAGCTCCGGCACCGCCTCGAACAGGTCGGCCACCAGGCTGTAGTCAGCGACCTGGAAGATCGGCGCTTCCTCGTCCTTGTTGATCGCCACGATCACCTTGGACTCCTTCATGCCCGCCAGATGCTGGATCGCACCGGAGATGCCCACGGCGATGTACAGCTCGGGCGCCACGATTTTGCCTGTCTGACCCACCTGCATGTCGTTGGGCACGAAGCCGGCATCGACGGCGGCACGGGACGCACCCACGGCTGCGCCCAGCTTGTCGGCCAGCTTTTCCAGAATGGCGAAGTTCTCGCCATTGCCCATGCCGCGTCCACCAGACACCACTACCTTGGCGGCGGTCAGCTCCGGACGGTCGGACCGGGCCACTTCCTCGCCTACAAAGGCGGAAGTACCGGCATCATGAACCGCCGCCACCGCTTCCACACTGGCGCTGCCACCGGTCTCGGCCGCCGCATCGAAAGCGGTTCCGCGCACGGTGATCACCTTGATCGGGTCCAGCGACTCAACGGTGGCGATGGCGTTACCGGCGTAGATCGGACGCTGAAAGGTGTTCGCGGACTCAACCGCGGTGATGTCGGACAGCTGTGCGACATCCAGCAGCGCGGCCACTCGCGGCATCACGTTCTTGCCACTGGTGGTCGCCGGGGCGATCACGTGGCTGTAGTCCCTGCCCAGTTCTGAGATCAGCTTGGACAGGTTCTCAGCCAGCTGGTGAGCGTAGGCCGCGTTATCCGCTACCAGCACCTTGTTGACGCCGGCCACCTGAGCGGCGGCTTCCGCGACGGCGCCACAACCTTCGCCTGCGACCAGCAGGTGCAGTTCGCCACCCACCTGAGAAGCCGCAGTCACGGCGTTCAGCGTTGCACCCTTCAGGGTGCTGTTGTCATGTTCTGCAATTACCAGAATAGCCATCAGATCACCCCCTTATACGACTTTGGCTTCGTTTTTCAGTTTATCGACCAGTTCGTCCACACTGCTGACGCGGATACCGGCCTGGCGCTCGGCCGGCGGGGTCACTTTCAGCAGGCGGGTGTGGGCCTTCAGCTCAACACCCAGATCAGTCGGCGTCTTGACGTCCAGCGGCTTCTTCTTTGCTTTCATGATGTTCGGCAGCGAGGCGTAGCGCGGCTCGTTCAAGCGCAGGTCGGTGGTGACGACCGCCGGCAGATTCAACGTAAGGGTCTGCAGACCGCCGTCCACCTCACGGGTCACATTGACCTTGCCCGCTTCAACCTTGACCTCGGACGCGAAGGTACCCTGCGGCATATCCAGCAGTGCGCCCAGCATCTGGCCGGTCTGGTTGTTGTCGGAGTCGATGGACTGCTTGCCCAGTACGACCAGCTCCGGCTTCTCCTCTTCGACCACCTTGGCCAGCAGTTTCGCCACGGTAAGCGATTCCGGCATCTCGTCGGTTTCAATCTGGATGCCACGGTCGGCGCCCAGCGCCAGCGCGGTGCGGATCTGCTCCTGGCAGGCCTTGGGGCCGATGGAGACGACGACCACCTCTGAGGCGGTGCCCGCTTCCTTCAGCCGTACCGCCTCTTCCACGGCGATTTCACAGAAGGGGTTCAGCGCCATTTTGACGTTGGCCAGATCCACGTCGGTGTTGTCCGACTTGACGCGTACCTTGACGTTGTAGTCAATCACGCGTTTTACGGCGACGAGTACTTTCATGCTCTACCTCTCTCGATACCGGCAGGGATCGCTTCCTGCCCGCTACCTTTTCTCTTGTTATTTGGCCCGCCGGCCAAGCCTCAGGCTGGCCGGCGGTTTGGAAGTCAACCGATACAGTCAAAAGCCGACTGTTCAATCGCAGTTGATCAGAACTGATCTTCACTCAATGCCATGATGCTGTCGCTACCCTTCATCAGGGTCTCCAGACTGGCCCTGGTCCGCGGCAGCAGATGATCGGAGAAGAACTGCGCCGTGACCAGCTTGGCCTTCAGGTACTCGGGATCACCCTGATCGGACGCCAACAGGGCTTGCGCACGCAGGGCCGCTTGGCCCATCAGCCAGCCGCCACACAGGTAGCCGAACAACATCATGAAATGCACACTAACACCGCCGGCCGTGGCGGGATCATTCGCGGCGTTATCCAGCAGCCAGGTGCGGGCCTGCTGACCGGCCTCCAGCGCAGCACGCAGTGCCTTGCCCTGCTCGGCAAAGGCCTCCCGGGCTTCCAGCGCCATGACGGTTGCTTCAATTTCACCCATCAGATCGGCCAGGGACTCGCCCTTGTTGAGCAGTGTCTTGCGGCCAACCAGGTCCAGCGCCTGAATGCCGGTGGTCCCTTCGTAGATGGTCAGGATACGAGCGTCACGATAGTGCTGCGCAGAGCCGGTTTCTTCGATGAAGCCCATGCCACCATGAACCTGGGTAGCCAGGTAGGTTACTTCCTGCGCCAGTTCAGTGATCCATCCCTTGACGATCGGGGTCAGCAGATCCAGACGCGCCTGCTGCTTGCGCTGCTCGGCTTCGCCCTGGCTGCGTGCCGCACGGTCAACCGCGGCAGAGCCCACCAGGGCAAGGCTGCGCATCGCCTCTACCGATGCTTTCATCTGCATCAGCATGCGGCGTACATCCGGGAACTTGATGATGGCGAAACGGCTGCCATCCTTGTTGGTGCCCTGCAGACGCTCTTTGGCGTACGCCACCGCCTGCTGATAGGCGCGTTCGGCGATGGCGACTCCCTGATTGCCCACCGCCTGGCGGGCACAGTTCATCATGGTGAACATGCAGGACAGCCCCTGGTTTTCCTCACCGACCAGATAGCCGACAGCCCCTTCCCTGTCGCCATAACTCATGACGCAGGTCGGGCTGGCGTGGATACCCAGCTTGTGCTCGACGGAAACACAGTGTGCATCATTGCGCCGGGTCGGATTTCCGTTTTCATCCAGCAAAAACTTGGGCACGATGAACAGCGAAATGCCCTTGACGCCCACCGGAGCATCCGGAAGACGAGCCAGCACCAGATGAACAATATTGTCCGTCATCTGATGATCGCCCCAGGTGATGAAAATCTTCTGTCCACTGATCAGATAGTGATCGCCATTCGGCACCGCCCGAGTTTTAACGGCGGCCAGATCAGTCCCCGCATCCGGCTCGGTCAAATTCATGGTGCCGGTCCACTCGCCGGAAATCATCTTCGGCAGATAAGCCTGCTTGAGTTCATCACTGGCATGGTGTGCGATCGCTTCGACGGCTCCCTGAGTCAACAAGGAGCACAGTGAAAAGGACAGATTGGCGGACTGCCAGATCTCATTGACCGCCGTCCCCAGCACGTTCGGCAATCCCTGACCGCCATATGCTTCGTCGGCCACCAGCGAGTTCCAGCCACCTTCGACAAACTGCTGATAGGCCTGCTTGAACCCTGCGGCCTCCTCGACGCCATTGTCACCCAACTGACAGCCCAGGGTATCGCCGATCACATTCAGCGGGGCGAGCACGCCAGCGCCGAGCTTGCCGGCTTCGGTCAGAATGACGGATGCCAGTTCGGCGTTGATCTCATCAAAACCGTTCTCGGCACAGAGATCGTCAAAGCCGACCACTTCATTCAGAACAAATTCGGCATCCATGCAGGGGTGTTTATATTCACTCACGTTTTTCTTCTCCTTCGGTTCCAGACCCGGGCCTGGAACCTGTATCGACAGCGATGGGCAACGGACTGACTGAACGGGATCAGTAGTAGGTACGCCCTTCGGCCAGACGCTCTTTGAAGCCTTCTGTCAGCTGATACAAGGGGCCCTGTGTCTGATTGGCTTCAACCCGGCCCGCGAACTCATTCAGTCCGAGCGTATCGATATAGCGCAGCGCACCACCGCGGAAACGCGGGAAGCCCAGACCAAGAATCAGCCCCATATCTACCTCGGCCGCCGTTTCGACGACACCGTCTTCAAGACAGCGCACCGCTTCCAGGCACATCGGGATCATCATGCGATCGATGATCTCCTGATCGGTCACGTCCACCTGCGTGGTGACCCGTTCAGCGATCAGCTTAAGGGCCGTTTCGGCCGGCTTCTTGAACCGACGTCCGTTTTCATCCTTGCCGAACACGTAGTAACCCTGACCACTCTTCTGACCCAAATCACCGCCCGCCAGCAGCGCTTCGGCGATGACATCGCCATCATGCCCCATGCGCTCAGGGAAGCCCTGTTGCATGACCTGATCCGCATGCACCAGCGTATCGATGCCGACCACATCGGACAGGTACGCCGGCCCCATCGGCCAGCCGAAAGTCTCCATCACGCGGTCGATGCGTTCAAAGTCGACACCGTCCAGCAACAGGCGGTTAAAGGCATTGAAATAGGGGAACAGAATGCGGTTGACCAGGAATCCCGGGCAATCGCTGACCACGATCGGGGTCTTACCCATGGAGGCGGCATAGGCAACCGTGCGGGCAAGGGTGTCATCACTGGTCTGATCGCCGCGAATCACTTCCACCAGCGGCATCAGATGCACCGGGTTGAAGAAGTGCATGCCGCAGAACTGCTGCGGACGTGACAGGTTTTGTGCCAAACGGCTAATGGAGATGGTCGATGTATTGGACGCCACTACGGCATTTTCAGCAACCACGGCCTCCACTTCGGCCAGCACCGCAGCCTTCACGGCCTCGTTTTCCACTACCGCTTCAACCACGAGATCGACGTCAGCGAAACGCTCATCATATTCAAGGGTCGGCGTGATCGCGTCCAGCACTGTCCGCTTGCCGGATTCATCCAGACGCCCTTTTTCGATCTGCTTGTTCAACAGGCCGGTGGCGGTATTGATACCAAGTTCCAGCGCCTCTTCACGAATATCCTTCATCAGGATCGGCGTACCGGTGGTGGCGGACTGGTAGGCAACACCGCCCCCCATGATCCCCGCACCCAGGACCGCACTCCTGGCCACCGGCGCCGCCCGACCGATCCAGGCACGGGACTTTTTCTTCAGCAACTGCTCGTTCATGAACAGGCCAATCAGGCTTTGCGCTGCATCGGACTTGGCCAGTGCCACAAAGCCCCGGGTTTCGACCAGCAGGGCATCAGCCAGCGGCAATGTCACATGACTGGAAATCATTTCCACGATCTTTGCCGGGGCCGGGTAGTTCGGATCCAGCTTCCTGCTCAACTGCTCGGCCGCCGCCTGCAGCTCAGCGCTGTTCTCCAGCGCCTTCAGCTTGCGCTGTCGCTGCGCCCGATAATCGGTCTCGCCGTTTACGGCGGCCTGCAGTAGCAACAAGCCTTCATCGCGCAGCGCCGTCGCCTCAGCGATACGGTCCACAGCACCCAGTTCCAGTGCTGCCTGCGCCTTTTGCGGCTTACCGGTCAGTACCCACTGCAGGGCAGTCGCCGGGGCGATCAGGCGGCTCAAGCGCACAGTGCCACCCCAGCCCGGGCAGATCCCCAGATTGACTTCGGGCAAGCCGATGAGAGCATCGCTGCCCAGAACGCGGAAGTCGGTACTCAGGGCGAGTTCAAGCCCACCGCCCAGCGCCATACCGTTGATCAGGGTAACGGTCGGGAACGGCAGGTTTTCCAGCTCTGAAAAGATTACGTGTGTCTGAGCGACCCAGTCATGCAACGCCTGAGCATCCTGCGAGAACATCCCCTGAAATTCAGTGATGTCGGCGCCTACCACGAACGCCGGCTTGGCACTGGTGATCAGCAGGCCCTTGATATCTCCGCTGTCAGCCAGCAACTGCACCGCCTCGCCCAGCTCTTTCAGGGTCAGCGCGTTCAGCTTGTTGACAGGCGCCCCCTGAAGATCCAGAACCAGTTCAACGAGACCATCGCGGATGGTTTTAAGACTAATTGCCTGACCGTTATACATCGTTATTATTCCTCGCTCATGTCCGCTGAAAAAATGGGCCATTACTGGCCCAAAGGGCAACCTGTCCAGGTTCACAGCAGACAATCCAGTTTTATTCTTCAGGCCGAAAAAGAGACCATCCCTGGTCCAACAGAGCAAACCTCATAATTTTCCGGCATCCGCTTTCAGCTCTTAAAAGCCCGATCAAACACGCTCGAACAGGGCCGCAATTCCCTGACCGCCACCGATGCACAGGCTGACGACGGCATAGCGTCCCTTGACTCGATTCAATTCATACAGCGCCTTAACCGTAATCAGCGCACCGGTCGCGCCGATCGGGTGACCCAAGGAGATACCGCTGCCATTCGGGTTGACTCGCTCAAGCGGCAGGTCAAGCTGCTGACATACGGCCAGAGCCTGGGCGGCAAAGGCTTCGTTGACTTCGTACACATCGATATCGTTGACCCCCAGACCATTGCGCTCCAGCACTTCACGGATCGCCGGCACCGGACCAATGCCCATGATTTTCGGATCAACGCCGACGACCGAATAGTCGACCAACTTCGCCATTGGCAGCACGCCCTGGGCTTCTGCAACTTCACGATCCATCATCACGACTGCGGCCGCGGCATCGTTCATCCCGGAGGCATTGCCTGCAGTCACGGTACCGTCCTTCTTGAATACCGGCTTCAGTGCCGCCAAGTCGGATTGACTGCAGTTGAAACGCACATGCTCATCGGTATCGAAACTGACCTTGCCCTTGCGCCCCTTCACCTCCACCGGCAGGATCTGTTCCTTGAACCGTCCCGCTTCAATCGCCGCCTGAGCCCGGTTGTGACTCAGCGCCGCCAGTTCATCCTGCTGCTCACGGGTAATGCCGAACTGCTCGGCCACGTTTTCGGCAGTTACCCCCATATGAATGCGATTGAATGGGCAGTGCAGCGCCCCCAGTACCGGATCAATCGTCACACCGTCTCCCATGCGCTGGCCGAAGCGAGCCGCCGGAAGCTGATAGGGAACGCTGCTCATCGCTTCGGCACCACCGGCCAGCACGACCTCCGTGAGACCCAGCTCGATCTGCTGGGCCGCACTCAGGATGGCCTGAAGGCCGCTGCCACAAAGGCGGTTAACCCCCATGGCCGGGGTGGATTCGGATGCACCCGCCTCCAGGGCGGCCACACGCGACAGATAGCTGTCTCGAGGTTCTGTCGGCAGCACATTGCCAAAAACGCTGTGCCCGATGGCTTCGGGTGCGATGCCGGCACGCTGGACCGCTTCACGGGCCACCAGACTCGCCAGCTCATGAGGGGCCTTCCCTTTCAGGCTGCCACCGTAACCACCGATTGCCGTACGAACACCACTGACAACTACCACTTCACGTTTCTGCATGAGAACCTCCTTTCACCCGCGCCTCTGCCTTGAGCAGACAGTGACTGCAAATATTCATGAGTCAGCCTGCCGGAAGCATGCCTCCGACCGATAGGGCTCTAGTTTCCGTGCCTCCCGTCGCTTCAACAATAACCAAAGCAGCCCGATACTTAACATTTTCGGACACGCCCGTTAAACTGAAACCAAATCTGCAGGCACTCAGCCCCCTCTCCCTATCCAAAACGGACAGACATGAGCAACGACCGGTATTCTCTCTCGACCCATTTTGCTCGCACCATGATCGCGGCCGCCAAACGCCAGGGGCTGAATCATGAGCAGCTGCTGCAGCAGGCCGGTCTTAACGAGCAGTTGATCAATACCCCCAGCCTGCGCATCACCCCCGAGCAGTTGAGCCGGCTGACGCAAGGGATCTGGCTCGCTGCCGACGATGAATTCCTCTGCATGGGCAGCCGCCCTTCACGCCATGGGGTGTTTGCGCTGATGGCCAAACAGGTCGTCCGCTGCCGCAACCTGCACTCGGTCTACTACACCCTGAGCAAGTTCTACAATCTGGTGAACGACGCCTTCAGGCTGGAGTTCAAGGTAGAAGAAGACAGCGCATCACTGTCCCTGACGTTGATCGAACCGGCCAAGGACCCGGACTACACCCTGCGCGAATTCATGCTGCTGCTCATGCACCGGTTTCCGAGCTGGCTGATCGGCCAGAAGATCCCCCTCCACCATGTGGCCCTCGATTTTGCCGCCCCCGCGCATCGCAACGAGCATCGGCTGATGTACCCCTGCCGTGCCGAATATGATCAACCCACCAACAGTCTGGTGTTCGGGACCGAACTGCTGAATGCGCCCGTCGTTCAAACCTCGCAGACACTCCGCGCCTATCTGCGCACGCTGCCGCTGGACTGGTTCAGGCGCCAGGCCTACTATCCGGTCTATACCCGCCGAGTGATGAATTTTCTCGAGCACACCGAAGATCTGGCATCCGCCAGCATGGAAGCGGTGGCGGCAACGCTGCACATGACCTCTCGCACCCTGAGGCGCAAGCTGACCGACGAAAGCACCAGTTTTCAGCAGCTGAAGGATGGCGTCCGTCGCGATACGGCCATCCACCTGCTCAGCCAGCCATCGCTGCCCATTTCACAGATTTCACGCCAACTGGGGTTTTCCGAACCGGCGGCCTTTACACGCGCGTTCAAGCAGTGGACCGGCGTTGCGCCCGGCATTTATCGACGCACCTGAACCCATCCCTTGGCCGATGCCGTGCAGCGCTTTGACAGGACACCATTCTTCACTAGTCTTAAAGCGTCTGCCGGCATCCCTCATCCACGCCTTCTGCACAGCCCCCGGGGCTGCCATCAACGGCACTCTCCAACTGCGTTCGGAGGTACCCCATGGCAAGCGCTCCCATCAAAGTTGCCATCGTACAAAAGCCCCCTGTCTGGCTCGATCTTGAAGCCACACTCGCCTTGGCTGTCGACAGCCTTAACGAAGCGGTCGGCCAGGGCGCCCAACTGGTCATGTTTCCCGAAGCCTGGCTGCCCGGCTACCCGACCTGGATCTGGCGCCTCAGGCCCGGTGGCGACATGGCCCTGGGCAACCGGCTACATGCCCAGTTGCGCCAGAATGCCGTGGATGTGAGACGTGGCGACTTGGACGGTTTTTGCGAGGCGGTGAGGGCATCGGGTGCGGTTGTAGTGATCGGCATGAACGAGCTGGATTCCCGTTTCAGCGGCACCACCCTGTTCAATTCGGTCGCGGTTATCGACAGCGACGGTCGCCTGCTGAATGTGCACCGCAAGCTGATGCCCACCAACCCGGAACGCATGGTCTGGGGGATGGGCGATGCCTCGGGCTTGAGAGTAGTGGAGACGGCCGCAGGCCGGATTGGCTGCATGATCTGCTGGGAAAGTTACATGCCGCTGGCACGTTTTGCGCTTTATGCACAGGATATCGAGCTCTACCTGGCGCCAACCTGGGACTGTGGCGATAGCTGGCTCGCGTCAATGAACCACATTGCGCGTGAAGGCGGCTGTTACGTTCTGAGTACGGCCACTGCGGTCCAGGGCTGCGATCTCCCCGACAGCTTCCCGGAGCGCGATCGACTGTTCACGCCGAGTGAGTGGATCAACCCCGGCGACGCCATCGTCATAAAACCCTTCGGCGGCATCCTGGCTGGCCCCCTGCACGAAGAGAAATCGATTCTCTATGCCGAGATTGATCTGGAAGAGGCACGGGCGGCTCGCAAGGCTCTTGATGTCAGCGGCCATTACAACCGACCCGACATCTTCAAGCTGGAGGTGGACCGACGTACCCGACAGCCCGTTTATTTCAGCGATGACCCCGTGCCGTCGACGCCAAGCAGAGAGGAGCCAGATGAGTGACCCTGCAGCGGACATGCCCGCGCAGGCGTTGAATCAATGGCGTATTGTCCGGTGCTTGAAGCATGGTGCGGCGGCAGGAATATGCCCGGGAAAGACGATCCAAACGACAGGCACAAAAAAGCCCGCACGAAGCGGGCTTTTTTGAGAAATAATGGCGGTCAGGGAGGGATTCGAACCCTCGATGCCTTTCGACATACACACTTTCCAGGCGTGCTCCTTCGGCCACTCGGACACCTGACCATACCTCGATTGAGTCGACGCTTGCCGTTGCCGGCCATGTCGTCTCAAACGATGGCGCGTATTATAGACCCTTGTTTTCTAAGCACAACCCCCTCCTCCATATTTTTTTCACTTTCTTCATAACGGAGACGTAAGAGCCGTGTCAGAGTATGATGCGCAACTGCACAGACGACGTGAACAACGAGGAGTTCTGATTCAAATGTTGATGGCAATTCTGGCCGTAGTGGGTGGACTGGCGGTGCTGGTCTGGAGTGCTGACCGATTCATTGATGGGGCTGCGGCAACCGCCCGACACGCTGGCATGCCGCCTTTACTCATCGGTATGGTCATTATCGGTTTTGGTACTTCGGCCCCGGAGATGGTTGTCTCGGCCTTCGCCTCTCTGCAGGGAAATCCCAACCTCGCGCTGGGTAACGGCTATGGCTCCAACATTACCAACATCGCCCTGATCCTGGGTGTTACCGCCCTGCTCAGCCCTATCGCGGTGCATTCACAGATTCTGCGCAAAGAGTTGCCACTGTTGTCTGTGGTCACGCTGCTGGCCGGTTACCAATTGATCGATGGACAGATTACCGCGATCGAGGCCTGGACTCTGCTGGGCGTCTTTTTCCTGATGATGGGCTGGTCGGTCGTACAGGGCATGCGCCAGCGTGGCGATGCACTCGGCAGTGATGTAGAGCATGAACTCAGTGGTGATTCCATCATGCCGCTGGGCAAGGCGATCTTCTGGCTGCTGCTGGGCCTGGCACTGCTGGTTGGCAGCTCACGCGTTCTGGTCTGGGGCGCCGTGGATATCGCCACCGCCATGGGCGTCAGCGACCTGGTCATCGGCCTGACCGTCGTTGCCATCGGCACTTCACTGCCGGAACTGGCAGCGTCCATTATCGCGGTACGCAAGAATGAGCATGATCTGGCCTTGGGTAACGTGATCGGCTCCAATATGTTCAACACGCTGGCCGTGGTGGGTATTGCCGGAGCCATCCACCCGATGAGCATCAGTTCTGAAGTGCTGACCCGTGACTGGGTGGTCATGGCCGGCCTGACCCTGTCACTGTTCGTGCTCAGCTATGGCTTCCGTGGTCCCGGTCGACTCAACCGCGCCGAAGGCGGCCTGCTGGTGGCCATTTACATCGCCTATACCAGCTACCTGGTATACGGCGTACTGAACACCTGAACGGCATAAGGAGACACGCCTTTGATTCGTACCTTCGCACTGGCAGCCGGCAAACTGCGTGAGCAGGACGCCATCGAACCGCTGTCTCCGCTTGATCTTGAGACCGCCAGCTGGATCGACCTTCAGGACGCAGACCTGCAGGAACGTCAGGCCATCGAGCAGCTCTTTCCGCAGAGTCTGCCCGATGCCGACGAGGTTGAGGAGATCGAATCCAGTGCGCGGTACTTCGTTGAAGGTGACGACCTGCATGTGCACTCGCTGTTTCTGTATCAGAGCGAAGGCCGTTTTCGTACCGCCACCGTGGCGTTCACGCTCACCCCTCAGCGCCTGATCAGCAGCCGGGACGTGGAACTGCCCGATTTTCGGCTGACTCGACTGAGAGCACGGCGCGGCTGGATTGAGGCCAGTTCACCGCTTCAGGTACTGACCTCGCTGTTCGAACAGAAGGTGGATAACCTGGCGGACCAGCTGGAGGATCTGCACCGCAGTCTGGAGCAAGTCAGCAACGAGGTGCTGGAGGATCGTGAAGCCGATCTGGGTGAACAGCTGGACCGCCTGGCCAAGCTGCAGGACAGCAATGGCCAGATCCGCCTCTGCCTGATGGATACCCAACGCTCCACCTCCTTCCTGCTGCGCCATATCCGTCAGGAGCCGGCCAGCGTTGAAACCTGCAGGGAGATCCTGCGCGACCTGGATACGCTGATGGCGCATGCCACGTTCGTGTTCGAGAAGATCAACTTTCTGCTGAACGCCGCCCAGGGCTTTATCAATATCCGCCAGAACCAGATCATCAAGATCTTCTCCATCGCCGCCGTGGTGTTCCTGCCGCCCACGCTGGTCGGCACCGTGTACGGCATGAACTTCCACACCATGCCGGAGTTGGACTGGGTTTTCGGCTACCCTCTGGCACTGGGCCTGATGGTGGCATCGGCTATCTCGCCCTACCTGTTCTTTAAACACAAGGGCTGGCTCTGAACCCGCCCTGTGCACCGCTTGTACATTACTGCAAACGCTGGGTAAACGCGTCCACGGTCAGTGGCTTGTCGAAATAATAACCCTGTGCCAGATTACAGCCGGCCGCGCGCAGGAACTCGCAATGCGCCTCGGTCTCGACCCCTTCGGCTACGGTCATGATATTCAGGTGGCGGGCAATATCGATGATCGACGAGGTGATAGCCACATCATCCTTGTCTTCCGGTATCCCCATGATGAAGGCGCGATCGATTTTCAGCTTGTCCAGCACGAAGCGTTTCAGGTAGGCCAGACTGGCGTAACCGGTGCCGAAGTCATCCAGCGCAATGCGGATACCCAGCTCACGCAGCTGCTCAAGCAGACGTATTGAGCCATCAACATCACTCATCAGCACACTTTCGGTCACTTCAAGCACCAGCAGCTTGGGATCGAACCCGGTGCTGTCCAGTGCATTCTGCACTTCAATCACCAGATCAGGGCGGAACTGAACGGCCGACACGTTAACCGCCACCGACACGGGCTCCACTGACGCACGGTTCCAGATTTCGCCCTGACAACAGGCCTCTTCCAGCACCCAGGCCCCGATCGGGATGATCAGGCCGGTTTCCTCAGCCAGCGGAATGAACCGGTCCGGCATCACCAGCCCATTCGGGCTGTTCCAGCGAATCAGCGCTTCGCAGCCGGACAGCCGATTACGACTGAAGTCATACTGCGGCTGATAATAAAGCTCGAATTCCTGCCGCTTGAGCGCATCCCGCAGGCCGTTTTCCAGCAGCAGCCGTTCGGACACTTTTTCATTCATCGACGAAGTGAAACACTGGAAATTGTTGCGCCCCTGTCCCTTGGCATAATAGAGCGCGGTATCGGCATTCTTCAGCAGTATTTCGAAGCTGTCGCCGTCGTTCGGGTAAACCGCCACGCCGGCACTGGCCGTAATCACCAGCTCATGTCCGTCAATATTGAGCGGCCGCGCAACCTGTGCCAGACAATGAGCCACCAGGGCCATCAGGTCATCTTGCGACTGCGCACCAGGCAACAGCGCCACGAACTCATCGCCACCGATACGGCTCAGCGTCGCTCCACCCCGCATCTCGTGTGACAGCCGTTGAGCAATCATCTGCAGCAGGGCATCACCGGCGCTATGTCCCAGCGTGTCGTTGACGTTTTTGAAGCGATCCAGATCGATGATGACCAGCGCCACCCGCTCATTGCGTCGCTGGGCACGATTGATCGCCTGTCGAGTCCGCTCACGCAGCAAGCGACGGTTGGGCAGATCGGTCAGAGCATCAAAATCGGACAGGTAGCGCACCTGATCCTCGGCGGCCTTACGTTCGGAAATATCATTGAGCATCGCCACATAGTTGCGCGGCTGCCCCTGCTCATCAGCAACCAGGGTTATCGACAGCCACTGGGGATAGACTTCGCCGTTGCGGCGACGGTTCCACACCTCGCCCTGCCAGCGCTGCTCCTCATGCAGTTTCTTCCACATCTGCCGGAAAAAATCGCGACTGTGACGGCCGGATGCCAGGAGCGCGGGGGTGTGGCCAACGACCTCATCCGCACTGTAACCCGTAATGCGACAGAACGCCGGATTGACCGCCATGATGCGATTATTGGAATCACTGATCATGGCCCCCTCGCCAGCAGACTCGAATACCTGGCCTGCCAGCTGCAACTCCCGTGAGCTGGCCGCCAGTTCCTCCCGTTGATGATCGATCTCCCGCTGATAACGTTGCATCAGTATCCGCAGCCAACGGGTAATCAGCAGCGCCACCCCCATCGCAACGATCAGTGCCGCCACCAGCAACATCAACAACGCCTGCAGGTCCTTGCGCAACCCGGCCTCCAGCCGTTCCCGCTGCTCGGCGAGGCTTTTGATCAGCTGATCCTGATAAACGCCGGCCACCAGCACCCAGTCCCATTCAGGCACCAGCTGCACCAGCGCCAGTTTTGCCTGTTTTTCACTGCCGCCGGGGGAATACCATTCATAGTTGACGAAACGCCCTTCGGGCGTGGCCTGACCCACCAGCCAATTCACCATTTCCCGGTGTTCCTGCTCAAGCTCAGCGAGAGACTGGCCTTCCGTTTCCGGCCGTGTTGGAGACAGCAGCACCTGCCCATCCCGCTTCAGCACCGCAATATAGCCGGCATTGTCGAGCCGCAGGGTTTCCAGGCGATCCAGTGTCTTGCGCTTGAGGTCGTTTTCAACCTGGTAAAGGTAGTCACCGCTACCGATGATCCAATTCAGCGGTTTAAAGAGTTCAACGTAGGCAATTTTAGCCCGCATTTCGTCCGGGTAGTCGGGCGCATACCAGCGGTAGGTCGAGTACCCCGTGCCGCTGGGCTGCAAGGCGGCGTCGATCAGACCTTGCATGATGTAATGCCCCGTGTCGTCCTGGTTATCGTACAGCGACGAACCTTCAACCTCGGGCAGGGTCGGCAGGAGAACGCACTCGCCATCCAGGGTATCGATAAAGATATAGCCGCGACCATCAAAGAAACGCAGGTCGCGCAGCGCTTCGCGTATCAGGCGCGCGGCCGACTCGGTATCACCCGGGTTATGCGCCTGCTGCTGCGCATATATGGAGCGGGCCAGGCTCATGGCCTGACGCACTTCGTCACGGATCTGATGCTTGAGCACGGCTTCCGTCTGCTGACGGACGTATTCAATGTCGTTCAGGGTGGCGTCAACCTGATCCCGCAGTTTCTGATGACTGCGTTCCAGCTGGACCTGCCACTGCTGGCGAATATGTTCGTTACCGGAACGGTAGGCATTAACGATAAAAAAGGCGGACACGGCCAGCATCAGCACGGCCACCATCCCGAGGATGGCCCGGGTCTGATAGCGCGGCAAGGTGTCGGCATTGATGGTGAGTGACATTCTCTGGTCTCTGCTGGTCTGTAACTGCTTTCGTCTGGACTCTTTCCCTGTCACCCAAAACGAAGATACAAGCCGCTGATTTATAACACCATGCCGAGGCCAACCGCAAACGATAACCGCTCTCAAAGCGGGAGATTTTGTGTGTTCTTGATCTCACGCAGCGAAAAATTAGAGTGCACCTGGGCAATGCCCTGCAGAGTGAAGATCTTTTCGTTCAAAAAGCGATCATAGGAACGCATGTCCGGCACGACCACGCGCAATACAAAGTCGGCATTGCCGGTGACGGCAAAGCACTGCAGCACCTCCGGATAGGTCATGACCTGGTGCTCGAACTCTTCGGTGCTGTCGATGTTATGGCGCTGTAGCGAGACCAGCACGAACACGCTCATCGCCTGTCCCAGCACTTCCGGATTGAGCGTCGCACTGTACCCGGCAATGGCGCCCTGCTCTTCCAGCGCCCGGACTCGGCGCCAGCAGGCGGCCGGCGAAAGGCCCACATTCTCCGCCAACTGCTGATTGCTGATACGCCCATCCTGTTGCAGCTGCTGAAGGATCTTGCGGTCGTAACCATCCAATTCCAACTGTTTCATTTTGTAACACTCGGTATTATTCGAATTTTATTTTTTAATAAAATCAAAAAAGAAATAATCTTGCAAAACAAAGTACATCTTGCCATCAAATAGCAAGCACCTTCACCGCTCATCTCCCTACAATTTGACCTCATGACCACGGGGGTTTTTGCCATGCCATCCGGCACTGCCCCGCGATAACAACAAGATCCAACACAGAGAGGTATCCGGGTATGTCTGCCAATACACCCGCGCTCGACGACTATCGTCTCGAGGATCGCTATCTGCGCGACACAGGTCGTGTCTTTCTCACCGGCACCCAAGCCCTGGTCCGCATCCCGCTGATGCAGGCGCGTCTCGACAGACAGAACGGTCTCAACACTGCTGGCCTGATCAGCGGCTATCGCGGCTCTCCGCTGGGTGCCTACGACCAGGCACTCTGGCAAACCCGGAAACTGCTGGATGAACACAGGATCGACTTTGTCCCGGCGATCAACGAGGACCTGGGGGCCACCATTATTCTGGGTAGCCAGCAGGTCGAGACCGACGACGACAAGCAGGTCGACGGCGTGTTTGGTCTCTGGTACGGCAAGGGCCCGGGTGTAGACCGTGCCGGCGATGCGCTCAAGCATGGCACCACCTACGGCAGCTCGCCGCATGGTGGTGTACTGGTTGTCGCCGGTGACGACCACGGCTGCGTATCCTCCTCCATGCCGCATCAGTCCGACGTCGCCTTCATGGCCTGGTTCATGCCGACCATCAACCCGGCCAGCCTGTCCGAATATATGGACTTTGGCCTCTGGGGCTACGCGCTGTCCCGCTTCAGTGGCTGCTGGGTCGGCTTCAAGGCGATCTCCGAGACCGTGGAAAGCGCGACTTCCGTTGAGCTCAAGCCGCTGCCAGCCTTCGTGACGCCCACCGATTTCACCCCGCCGGCTAACGGTCTGCACTACCGTTGGCCGGATCTGCCTGGCCCTCAGCTGGAGACTCGCATCGAGCACAAGCTCGCGGCGGTTCAGGCCTTTGCCCGTGCCAACCCTATCGATCGACGCATTTTCAATCACCCGGATGCGCGTTTCGGTATCGTCACCACCGGCAAGGCCCATTTGGACCTGATGGAAGCCCTGCAACTGCTGGGCATTGATGAGGCCCGTGCCCAGGAACTTGGCATCGACATTTATAAAGTCGGTATGGTCTGCCGCTTGAGCGCCAGGGCATGATGGACTTTGTTCGTGGCAAGGACGAAATCCTCGTGATCGAGGAGAAGCGTGGCATCATCGAGAGTCAGATCAAGGAGTACCTGTCCGAACCGGATCGCCCGGGCGAAGTTCTGATCACCGGTAAACAGGACCAGAACGGCGAGCCGCTGATCCCCTACGTGGGCGAACTGAGCCCGAAACTGCTGGCCGGTTACCTGGCGGCACGCCTGGATCGCTTCTTCGGGGTGAAATTCAGTGACAGCATGGCGCAGATCAACTGCTCGCTGGGCATTACCGACCCGGGTGGCGTACGCCGCATGCCCTACTTCTGCTCCGGCTGCCCGCACAACTCCTCCACCAAGGTACCCGAGGGCAGCAAGGCGCTGGCCGGGATCGGCTGCCACTTCATGGCCTCCTGGATGGGTCGTGACACCGAATCCCTGATCCAGATGGGCGGCGAAGGCGTCAACTGGATCGGCAAGAGCCGCTACACCGGCAACCCGCACGTATTCCAGAATCTGGGGGAAGGCACCTACTTCCACTCCGGTTCCATGGCGATTCGTCAGGCGATTGCGGCCGGCATCAACATCACCTACAAGATCCTGTTCAACGATGCCGTCGCGATGACCGGCGGTCAGCCGGTCGATGGCCAGATCACCGTGGATGCCATCGCCAAGCAGGTCTCGGCCGAAGGCGCCAAGCGCGTGGTCGTACTGAGCGACGAGCCGGAAAAATACCGGGGCAAGGAATCCCTGTTCCCGCAGGGCGTGACCTTCCACGATCGCTCCGAACTGGACAAGGTACAGCGCGAACTGCGCGATATCCCGGGCTGTACCGTGCTGATCTACGACCAGACCTGCGCTGCCGAGAAACGCCGTCGCCGCAAGCGTGGCCAGTTCCCCGACCCGGCCAAGCGCGCCTTCATCAACCACCATGTCTGTGAAGGCTGCGGCGACTGCTCGACCCAGTCCAACTGCCTGTCCGTGATTCCGCGCGAAACCGAACTGGGCCGCAAGCGCAAGATCGACCAGTCCTCCTGCAACAAGGACTTCTCCTGCGTCACCGGCTTCTGCCCGAGCTTCGTCACCATCGAAGGCGGCCAGCTGCGCAAGTCCAAAGGCCTGGATCTGGGTGCCGAGCTGGACAAGCGCCTGGGCCAGATTGGCACTCCGTCGATCCCGACCCTGGCCGGCAGCTATGACCTGCTGGTAGGCGGTGTCGGCGGTACCGGCGTCGTCACCGTGGGCCAGCTGATCACCATGGCGGCGCACCTGGAGTCCAAGGGCGCCTCCGTGCTGGACTTCATGGGCTTCGCTCAGAAAGGCGGCACCGTACTGAGCTACGTGCGTCTGGCACCGTCACCGGACAGCCTGCATCAGGTCCGTATCGATAACGGCCAGGCCGATGCCATGGTTGCCTGTGACATGGTTGTGGCCACCTCGCAGAAGGCACTGAACGTGCTGCGCCCGAACCACACCCGTATCGTCGCCAACGAAGCCGAGCTGGCTACCGCCGACTACGTGATGTTCCGCGACGCCGACATGCAGGCCGAAAAGCGCCTCAAGCTGTTGCAGGATGCGGTTGGCAACGACGCCTTCGATCAGCTGAACGCCAACCTGATCGCCGAAAAACTGCTCGGCGACACCGTGTTCTCCAATGTCATGATGCTCGGCTTCGCCTGGCAGAAAGGCCTGGTACCGGTATCTCTGGACGCGCTGATGCGTGCCATCGAACTGAACGGCGTCGCCATCGATCGCAACAAGCAGGCATTCGGCTGGGGCCGACTGGCCGCTACCGACCGCGACTACGTGATGTCCATGCTGAGCGACGAAGCACGTGAGAAGCCGGTTACGCCAGCCAAGGAAACCCTCGAGCAGCTGATCGCACGCCGCATGAAGCACCTGACCGAGTATCAGGATGCCAACTGGGCCGATCAGTACAAACATCTGGTTGAGCAGATCCGCACCGCAGAACTGTCGCTGGGCAAGCAGGATATGACACTGACCCGCGCCGTGGCGCAGCAGCTGTTCCGCCTGATGTCCTATAAAGATGAGTATGAGGTCGCACGTCTGTTCACCCAGGCCGACTTCCTGAAAGAGGTCGAACAGACCTTCGAAGGCGACTACCGCATCAACTTCAACCTGGCTCCGCCGATCCTTGGCGGCAAGAAGGATGCAAAAGGCCGACCCGTGAAGCGTCAGTTCGGTCCCTGGATGCTGAAGGCATTGAAAGTTCTGGCACCTTTGAAGGGGCTCCGTAACACTGCGTTCGACCCCTTCCGTTTTGCCGCCGATCGCAAGCTGGATCGTGCCCTGCTGGCGGAATACCAGGCCCTGCTGAACCGTATTGCCCACGAGCTGAACGCCGGCAACTACGAGTTCGCCGTCGACCTGGCAGAACTGCCGTCCGAAATCCGTGGCTACGGCCCGGTACGTGAACAGGCTGCCGAAGGTGTTGCCGAGAAGCGCAAGCACCTGGTCAAGGCATTCGAAACCGGCCAGGCAACCCTGATCAAGGTCGCTCAGGCAGAGGAGAAAGCTCATGTTTGAACAACTGAAAACACTGCCCCAGGACCCGATCCTGGGCCTGATGAAAACCTTCCGCGAAGATCCGCGCACTGACAAGGTGGACTTGGGTGTCGGCGTTTACCGTGACGAAGCCGGTGCAACCCCGATCATGGCCGCCGTAGCGGACGCCCAGGAACGCCTGCTGACAACGGAAACCACCAAGGCCTACATCGGCCCGGCCGGTGCCGAAGGGTTCAATCGCCTGATCGGTCAGTTGCTGCTGGGG
The DNA here is from genome assembly GCA_963676805.2 of uncultured Marinobacterium sp. Lineage (GTDB taxonomy): Bacteria > Pseudomonadota > Gammaproteobacteria > Pseudomonadales > Balneatricaceae > Marinobacterium. The sequence goes on from CAXXYA010000002.1 coordinate 1,438,669, forward strand.
GGAAATCATCCGGCACTGAAGGATGGCCGCGTCAACGTGGTACAGACGCCGGGCGGCTGCGGCGCACTGCGCATGGCCGCCGAGTTTCTGAAACTCTGCAAGCCGGATACCACCGTTTGGGTCAGCAATCCGACCTGGGCCAACCATATCCCCCTGCTGGGCGGTGCCGGCCTGACCATCCGCGAGTACCCGTATCTGGACAAGGCCAGTCTGAGCGTCGACTTCGACGCCATGATGAGCCGTCTGGAACAGGCGAAAGCCGGTGATGTGGTACTCCTGCACGGCTGCTGTCATAATCCGTCCGGCGCAGATCTGGACGCCGACCAGTGGGCCGCTATCACGGACCTGGTCGAGCGCAAGGGATTGCTGCCGTTTATCGATATTGCCTATCAGGGGCTGGGCGAAGGCCTGGATCAGGATGCGCAGGGTGTTCGCCTGATGGCGGAGCGCCTGCCGGAAGTGATCGTGGCTTCCTCCTGCTCCAAGAACTTCGGCCTCTACCGTGAACGTACCGGTGCCCTGATGCTGATCGCCGCCAATGCCCAACAGGGCCAGGCCGCCACCAGCCAGCTGTTGAGTGCGATCCGGTCGCACTACTCCATGCCTCCCTCGCATGGCGCGGCGGTCGTCGAGATGATCCTCGATACGCCCGAGCTGATGCAGCAGTGGCAGCACGAACTCGCAACGATGTGTTCACGCATCCTCGCGCTTCGTGCAGCGTTCAGCCAGGCGCTGGCTCCGGCCGGCGACTTCAGCTTTATCGAGCGGCAGCGCGGGATGTTCTCCTTCCTGGGGATCTCTCCGCAACAGGTACAGATCCTGCGCGAAGAGTTCGGCATTTACATGCTGGACTCTAGTCGGATCAATATTGCCGGTTTGTCCGCCACCACCCTGCCACCGGTCGCTACCGCCCTGCAGGAGGTGCTCGGACGCAGCCAATAGCCAGAATCAAGCCTCTGTTGTCCCAACGGCAGAGGCTTTTCAGTACCGGCACTGACCGATAAAAATAACGATACCGGAGAACTCTTATAATGAGTCAAGCAACACCTCAAGCTCACCTGCACCAGAAGGCTGGTAACCTCTGGTCTTCACGCATGGCCTTTATCCTGGCGGCCGTCGGCTCCGCGGTCGGCCTGGGCAACATCTGGAAGTTTCCCTACATCACCGGCGAGAACGGCGGCGGCGCTTTCGTTCTGGTCTATCTGGCCTGTATTGCCATCGTAGGCATTCCCGTACTGATCGCCGAAGTCATGGTCGGCCGTCGCGGCGGCCAAAGCCCGGTCGCGACCATGCATGAACTGACCAAAACCGAAGGCACGGCCAAGGGCTGGCGTCTGATCGGCTGGAACGGCATCATCGCCTCCTTTCTGGTCCTCTCTTTCTACTCGGTCATCGGCGGCTGGTCCCTGGCCTATATCGGCAAGGCCGCATCCGGCATGTTCACCGGTGCCGATGCCGACACCATTGGCGGCACATTCGGCGGCATGCTGGCCAGCCCCGGCACTCTGCTGCTCTGGCACAGCATTTTCATGGCAATCGTGATTCTGATCGTCGGCCGCGGCATCCGCTCCGGCATGGAAAAGGCAATCAACACCCTGATGCCGCTACTGTTCGTATTGCTGTTTATCATGGTCGGCTACGCCACCACCACCGGCAAGTTCGGTGAAGCGGTCAGCTTCATGTTCTCCCCGGACTTCAGCAAGCTCACCACCGAAGGCGTGCTGACCGCGCTGGGTCATGCGGCCTTCACCCTGAGTATCGGCATCGGCGTGATGATGGCCTACGGCTCCTACCTGCCGCAGAAGGTCAACATCGCCCGCACCGCCATGACCATTGCGGTCATGGACACCGGCGTGGCGCTGCTGGCCGGTTTGGCAATCTTCCCGCTGGTCTTCGCCAACGGCCTTGAGCCGGGGTCAGGTCCAGGCCTGATCTTTGTCACCCTGCCGCTGGCGTTCGGCCAGATGACCGGTGGCGTCATCTTCGGCACCCTGTTCTTCGCCCTGCTGCTGGTGGCCGCACTGACGTCCGCCATCTCCATGCTGGAGCCGGTGGTGGAATGGCTGGAAGAACACAAGGGCATCAGCCGTGCCAAAAGCGCACTGATCGGCGGGCTGGCGATCTGGCTGGTCGGCATCGGCACCGTGCTGTCGTTCAACAACTGGGCCGAATTCCACCCGCTGGCCTTCATCCCCTTCTTTGAAGGTAAGACTGTGTTCGACCTGCTCGACTTCCTGGTCTCCAACCTGATGATGCCGCTGGGCGGCATGGCGATCGCACTGTTCGTCGGCTGGGCGATGAAACGTCAGGACCTGGATCAGGAGATCGGCCTGAAAGGCGCGCTATACAGCACCTTCATGTTCGGCCTGCGTTTCCTGACGCCGGCGGGTATCGCGGTGGTGTTCCTGTACAACCTGCTGTAATGTCGCGCCGGATGACAGATGCCCCGGAACTGAGGCTTTAAGCCGACAATAAAAAGCCCCGCTCCAACTAACTGGAACGGGGCTTTTCCACCTGTGAATTACCAGCTTCTGATTTCGCCTCGTTAGGTACGAACTTGCCAGGTATTCGCGATTGTTGCCTGTACCTGTTGTTCCTCTGCAGCCGTCAGCACAATTTCCCCATCAACCGGTGCACCGAAAGCTGCCATGGCGGACACCAATTGTTCGATCTGTGTGGCAGAGATTACAGCATCGTCGGTCTGAATGCTGTCCAACTGCTGGGCGGAGCTACTATACCAGCCCTGTACCCTGACCTGGTCACTGCTGTTGCGGAAGTCCGCAAGGGAACGTATGAACAAGTCCCTCCAGCGCCATTAAAACTGCATTTTCTCTGTGCTGGGGCTCATAAAATGCGCACGTCCGCCTCTTTTAACCAACTGCAACCGCCTTTTCAGGCAGTGCAGACGGATTAACCCTGTGCTCTCAACATCTGGTCCACCCGCACAACATTGGCCAGCGCGAACAGCATGGCCAGCTTGCTGTCGTTTTTCTTCAGGCCACGGTAACGAGCTTTCACGAAGCCGAACTGGCACTTGATGATCCGAAACGGATGCTCAACTTTCGCACGGATGCTGGCTTTCAGATACTCGGTGCGGATTCTGACCTTATTGATCCGAGGGTGTTTTTTCAGGGTCTTCAGCTTCCCTGGCTGTTCAGCGATGTACCAGTCCGCACTGACATCTTTCAGCTCATCTCGCTTTTCGGCGCCCCGGTAACCCGCATCAGCAAAGATGAATGCTTCTTCACCGTGCAGTAGCTGGTCAGCCTGATTGAGATCGTGCTCGTTTGCGGCAGTTGTACTGAAACTGTGTGTGATACCGGTGCGGGCATCCACACCTATGTGAGCTTTCAAGCCGAAATGCCACTGGTTGCCTTTTTTGGTCTGATACATCTCCGGATCTCGCTCGCCCGTTTTGTTCTTGGTGGAGCTGGGGGCTTCGATGATAGTAGCATCAACCAGCGAGCCTTCTTTAAGAAGGACACCGGCCTCAGACAGCCATTGGTTCACTTCTTCAAAAACCTGTCGGGCCAGACCTTGGCGTTCGAGCAAGTGCCGGAACTTCAGAATGGTGGTGTGATCGGGAATGGCTTTATCCAGTGACAAGCCTGCAAACAGCCGCATTGAGGCAATCTCGTACAGTGCATCTTCCATCGCTGGGTCACTGAGGTTATACCACTGCTGCATGCAGTGAATGCGCAACATGGTGGACAACGGGTAAGGCCGACGGCCGTTTCCAGCCTTGGGATAGTGGGGCTCGATAACGGCTTCGAGACGCGCCCATGGAATCAGCTTGTCCATTCGGCCCAGGAATTTCTCCTTGCGGGTCTGACGGCGCTTGTTGCTGAACTCGCTGTCCGAGAATGTAAGTTGCTGATCCATCTGATGCGTCCTCGATCATGTGCAGTCAGCATTATCCCATGTGGCGAACTTGATCACACCTTCCCTAACCAATAGGCGTAGCGTAACCGGGCATTACCGCGTTTTGATAGCCGGTATCCACTATGGGATTGACCACTTTGGGCCGCCGACAGATTGAAGCCACAATAGCTGAGATACTGGCGATAATGTGGAAAACGCCTGAGATCACCGCTTTCGGCAATAATCATCAAGGCGATGATGGGGCCGACACCCGGTAACGTCCGCAAATGACGGTAGTCTTCCCGCTCCTGGAGATACTCCTCAGCCAAGCGTTCGAGTTCTAAGCGCTGTCGAGAGAGGTCAAGATAGCGATGTAGTTGCAGTCTGAATGTATCGATTGCACAACTACCAGGCGCAACTGGAAGCGCAATCGATCGTTGAGCAAGTTCGTAAAGGTGCTCAAGAAACTGCTGTTTGAACTGCTTACGCCCGATGAGCTGCCAAGCTCGTTTGACAAAGGTGGACTTGCGCATGTTCGTAACCGTGAGAGGTGTCGGGAATTTGAGCAAAAACTGGCAGAACCACTCAGCCCGGGACGTATGAAGAAACTGCTCGGCTTCTGGGAAGTACAGCGTCAGATAATGGTTCACGAGACTGTTCAAGCAGCGTGTGCGAGCCAGCGTGATTTGATGGTAGGTATTGGAGATCTCCTGAATATCCATCATGTTCTGTACCAGAGGATCGTAGAATGGGTTAGAGAGCCCCTGTTCCATGAGATACAGGATGACACTGGCATCCTTACGATCATGCTTGTCCCAGGTCTTGAATAGCATCTCACGTGCTCTGGCACATGCCAGCGAGGATACCAGGTGGCATTGCACGCCCTGCATTAACAACCAGTGGGCGATATTCCGGTGGTAATCAGCAGTCGGCTCAAAGCCGACTCTGACCTGTTCAGCCGGCGCATTCGCCACTTCCAGAAGGCGCTCGTAGCCCTCCAGAGTATTGTTGATCCGCAGGTGGACTGCATGGCCATTCGGATAAAGAATCTTCGCGTCGTGGTGCTTCTTGGCGATGTCCAACGCGATGAGTGTGCTCGGTGTACTACTGTTAGTTAGGTCAGCCATGATGTTTTCTCCCCTCGATGTGAACTCAATGACAAGGTGTAGAAAATGGCTGACCTCCTGTCAGCAACAACTGGTCTATTCCATAGGTATCACGGCAGCGAGTTCGTCGAACACAAGGCCATAGCGGAAGCGCTGGGGGCGGAGTTCTATTTTGCTCACCCGTACTCCTCATGGGAACGCGGACTAAACGAGAACTTCAATGGGCTGCTGCGGCAGTTCATCCCGAAGGGTACGGATCTGAGGCTGATTACGGATGAAGATGTGCGGTGGGCAGAGAAGAGGTTAAACCTGAGGCCGCGTAAATGCCTCGGATTCAGGCAGCCCGAAATGGTGTTCCAAGAATACCTTCAGGCTGCATAGGCGGGTGTCGCACTTCGGAGTTGAATTCGCGGGTGAGTTATTTCCAGTTGCCGACTCATTATATTGCTGAATTAATGCAGGGTCGTCGTAATGGAGGAAGAAATTCAGTCCATCAAGCTCGGTCGAGAACAGGGAATTTCGTAGTGTGTTTTGTAAATTAAATATACGTTGGGCGGCGAAATAGGAAGCGTCTTTTTGGCTTATTCCGCTCGAAATATCATTAGAGAACTGTTCCCGTATATTACCAAGAAGATCATTGACAAAGCCATTATAGTCGATGTGTTGACCGGTGTTCCCGCGATGGAGGACTGCATAAAACCCACTATCAGCAGCAGCATTTTGGCTGGATTCTGTGCTGGGAAGTGCGATCAGATTATTGTAATTATTCAGATCGTAATCCTTATAGTAGGATTCGCTATCATTGAATACATCATTATAAAAATCTTTATATTTTTTAGCAATTTCTGCCGGTATCAAGTGGTGTATTTGATACTTATCTTCGTCCGCTGCATAGGTGCCTATGTTGTAGGATTGATAGATTGCCAACTCTCGATCAGCTTCAGACAAGCCGTCTGCATAGTTTTCGAGATTCGTTCTCATCTGAGCAGTGGTATCTCTTTCCAGATTAACAGACATTAATTTCCCCTTACATGATTTTCTCTATTGATTCACCGAATCGCTTTTCTTCGCTACTGCCTTTTTCCCATATACCGTAAAATTTTTCATCCAGTATCATATCTAATGTATTTCGATTGACCGACATTCCCATGCAAGCCTTTATGATATTGAAAACGGGAAACTGAGTTATATCGCGATATAGGTCCAGATTTTTAGCGGCATTTGCTTTAAAAGCTCTTAATGACCTCACCCCGGAAACTTCTGGATCATGACCATCAAAATTAATGATACGGCCGACCTGCATATAGTAATACCCCTCCAACACTTCATCACCACGTATCAGTTTGACAGGCCAGAAGTGATGGACGCCAGGATCTATCGACTCAATTAAATCCTTAAATACCTCAGATACCATATGGTAACCTTCGACCTTGGTAAAAAGGTCTGGAACCCTATTATTCTGGTAATCATTGACTATTAAAGGATACTTCATAAAATCGGGGTATTCCTTTTCTAAATAAAATACGCCACACGCACTATTTATCCGCGCATATTGCTCATGTCCTTTTTCCTCAGCCTTTCTATAACGGAATGTTGGCCCCTCAATTAGAGAAAGTTTTTTTTCATTTCGGGATCAAATCCGACACTCCAATATCCATAAAATGTTCCAGGCGTTTCTATAAAATAAAGCATAGTTTCACCTCGTCATAATTTCATAATAAAACAATAACAGTGATAGATCTGTTTTCATATACTTTTCACCGTTATTGATCGGCCTTGTAATTTAGCTTCCGTCCTATTCGCCGTAGTTATTTAAACATGGTCGATAAATCTTGACTTACTAGCATATAAATATTCCGTCTACCCTGTTCGGACCATAATCTATTCATATATAGGATAGATAGGAGGCAGTATGCCACCATACTCCTCCGAGAGTTCACCTGACATATACCCACTGAATAAATTTTTCTTTCAGCGTCATCCTACTCCGCCTTAAAAAAAGATTTCCATTATGCTCGTAAAACTCAAAGTTCTTACCCTCTATTAATTGGACGATATCTTTGCTCTTAAAACCTACACCTTTATCAAATATATACATGATTAGATATTGCAGCAGAGGTTCCAATATCCTATTTATCTCACCGGAAATAGGTATATTGATATTTTGTTCTCCCAGACCATCCAACCCAACGATCTTAACTATTGATCTGTTACCCTTATCAACCGCAATCCAGTAGCTGAGTGGCAGTACAGAGGAAGGTGATTTTTTATCGCCACCCACAAGGCGGTTATAATTTTCTAAAAATCCATGCAGCTCATTTATGTCACACACTCGTCTGCTGTTACTCCAATAGATCCATTGCTCACCCATTTCAAGCATCAGCATAAGCACAAGACGGAGTACGCCCTGCTGGATAGATATCCCTTCCCGTATGTTTTTTGGAACATCCAGGCTACTGATTATCATATGCGCCTTATGGGCATAGATGTCACTTTCCATTTCTAGAGACATCTCTTTGTCTATATACAAACAGGAGTAATTCTTATCGGAAATCGTTATCATTGCACTTCCATTTTTATACTCCATGCTATAACGAGTTTCACCTACAACAGACCCGATAGCTGATCGAATCATATCTTCAGATGGACTTTTATCTGAGTTTAGCAATATTACGTTAAACATATATTCACCTCTCCTCCACACTATCCATTTTGTACTTCAGCAACGGCGTCAATATATAATTGATTATCCAAGTTTATATTAAAATAACCAAGTATATCCGCCTTTGTATATATACCTTGAGGGAGAGCACTTTCTCCTTTATAGAAAGCATAATCACCTTCAAGAAATTTTCGTACATATCTAAAACGCTCTACACCAACAAATCGCCCACCTCCAGTTGTCATGAACTCATCCATATCAACAGTCAATTCCGTCCCCAGCTCATCCCTAAGACGAATAAGCTGCTCATCCTTTAAGTCTAAAGGAGGTGAATTCTGATTAAATAAATATCTCGAAACGACTTGCTCTATTGTTGGCATACTCATAAAAAGGCTCCTATATTCTATTAATCTCTTCCGTGTTCATACCATTATCAGTACTTCTGGTCAGTATTTCACCGCAGTTCGAGACAGTTGCTGTGATACGACTTCCGTAGGAAATGTTATTTTCAATCCATTTCTTTGATTGATCATAAGCACTGCTTTTCATATTCATATAATCTATCTCAGACTGTCCATATCTTTTATTATCACAACAATCTATGTGAATAACAGTTAATTTAATACTAAAGAAATTATTACCATACCCATTAAGGCGTTGAAATATAGTTGGGGAAAACCTGTCCTCATCTATTAAAAATGAATCAACTTTTCTTATATCGCTTTCAAAATAAGCAGTGCTATTTCCATAGCTGGACTCCCTATCATTCCTAGTGCCATAATGAACAAAAGTTAATTTAAACTGTGGATAAACAAAATCCAAATAGGAATTTCCCATGGAGATATTTTCTATATTAAAATTTTTTTCAAATGACATACCATTATTAAATGATTTATTTATCACATCAATAAAATCAATATCATCATATCCAGGTATGATACCTATTATAGAGCCATGACCAGGGTATACTTTCTCCCACTCTATAAAATTTTTTATATTCATACTTATTAAATTAATTATAAATCTTTCCTTTAGCTCATCATCATTCAAAGTTCGACCTTCAGATATACATACTCCATAATCATTTATTTTGATCATGGAATATAAAAGCAACAAGGTGCATGAAATAAAAACAAAAAATATCATACGTATTAATTTAATTTTTCTTTTATAGATCATCATCTTTCTTCCACACTATCCATCTTGTACTTCAGCAATGGCGTCAATATATATTCGATCAAAAGCCGCTTGCCGGTTTTAACCTCTACACTCACGCCCATACCCGGTACCAGATTGAATTTTTTCCCTTCCACATTTAGCCAGGTTTTATCCATACTGACAGTGGTCTTATAAATCAGCCCTTGTTGTTCATCGGCAATAGCGTCGGCGGAGATCTTTTCGATTGCGCCATCAATCACGCCGTACTTGGTAAAGGGAAAGGTGTGGATCTTGATCTCGGCGGATTGGGCGGTTTCGACGAACCCGATATCCTGGTTTTGCAGCCAGGCTTCCACTTCCAAAGTCTGATTCTCCGGTACGATCTTCATCAGTTCCTGCGCAGAGGTGACGACACCGCCAACAGTATGGATCGCCAGATCCTGGACGATGCCGTCCACTGGTGAGGTCAGCAATTGTTTGCGGTTCAGGTCACGGGCTTTGTTCAGTTCCTCCTGCAAGCTGAGGTAGGCTCGGTCCAAGTCAACTCGTTGTTGCAGATATTCGGAGTGCGTGCTGGCTTGCAGAGAAGCTTGTTGCTGTTGTAAATCAGCAATCTGGGCATTGAGCTGTGCTTGCTGGGCTCGGTAAGCGAACGGGGCTGAGCTATACCCGCTTCCATTATCAAAACCTTACCCTGCTCCTCACCTGACTCAGCATGAGATACCCGGGCGATGATAAAGAACTCTCCTTGGCGATTGATGCCGATGGCAGGAAGAGAGGCGTTATTCAACTGTTGAAAGGTCTGGGTAGTTTGCCGGGCTTTTAGCCCAAGCCTCTTGGCTGCTCGGAGGATTTCCATGCACCCGAAGGGTTGCCCAGGGATGGCAAACTGGTGGTGTAGCTGCTGAGGCTCAGCGGGCATCTGGTGAAAACGCAGCACTGTGGCCAGGGCGAACAGCCCCGTATCCATGGTCATTGGCTTGAAATCATCCTTGATTCTATCCGGTCCTCCTCGGACTATATATTATCTATTAGCCAGGCGCGAGCCGAACATGACCTTGACTTTACCAAGGCTCTGGTCAGGAAAAGCATGATCGATTTGCTGATGGAAGTGCCTCTCGGTACATTAAAAAAACCGGCGAATCGTAGGACCGGCCGGCTTTTTTGCATGGAGAGCAGCTTGCCTGTCAGCCCGACCGCACCCTACCCCTCGACCAGGAGCGCCAGGCCGCGAGCAGCGCATAACCGCTGCAGAGCGCAAAGGCGATCTCCAGCAGCTGGATCAATGCCGGGAACTGTTCCGGCGTCAGCTGGGCATTGCCGATCAGCAGATTGAACAGGAACACCACTACCGCCATGCCCAGCATATTGCCCAGGGTACGGGAGATGTTGAGCAGCGAAGACGCGATGCTCAGCTTGTCATGCGGCACGACGCTCAGGGCACCGTTGTTGTTGGGTGACGAGAACAGTCCGAAACCGGTGCCCATCACCAGCAGCGCGATGACCACCTGGGTCAGTCCACTGTCCTGATCCAGCAGTGCAAGGATCAGGAAGCCGGTTGCAAAAAGCACACACCCCAGTGTCGCCGGTATCCGTGGCTCCAGCCGATCCGAGAGACGACCGGCCAGAGGGGCCAGCACGGCCATCATCAACGCCTGCAGCAACATCAGCTGGCCGGCTTCGGCCGGCGACAGGCCGCGGATGTACTGCAGGTAGAGACTGAGCAGGAACTGCAACGGATAGTTGGCCGCATACATCAGGAAACTGGCCTGAATGGAACGGAAAAATGTCAGGTTCTGCACCATCCGCCGCGGTCGGATTAGCGGATAGGCGCTGTGCTCCTGCTGATAGATAAAGCCCGCCAGCAGCAGTAGCCCCGTTACGGCCAGCAACCCGCCGGACAGTTTCGGCAGTTCCGACAGGCCGATGAAAAACAGGCTGGAAGCCGCGATGAACAGCAGGCTACCGAACCAGTCCAGCTTCTGGTCCTGCTGGCGTTCGGTTTCACGCACATGAATGGCAACCAGAACGGCACAGAGCGCCGCCAGGGGCAATGGGGCCAGAAATACGGCGTGCCAGTTCCACCACTCGGTCAGCCAGCCACCGATGGGCGGGCCGCAGGTCAGCCCCAGATAGACGGATGTGGAGTTGAGCCCCAGCGCCATGCCACGACCATGCTGGGCAAATACCTGGGAAACGATCGCCATGCCGGTGCCAAATACCATGGCACCCCCTATCCCCTGTAGCAGACGCATCAACAGCAGCCAGCTGATATGCGTGGTCCAGACCACCGCGAGTGAACTCAGCGCAAACAGCAGCACTCCGGACAGGAAAATCTTTTTGCGGCCAACCATGTCGGCAATGCGACCGGCCGGCAATTGGAGCGCAATGGCACCGAGCAGGTTCATGGTCGGAATCCAGCTGACCAGGACAGCATCAGCCTGGAGTTCTGCCGCTATGGCAGGCAGCGCCACGTTGACCGCCGACATGCTCATCGGCATCAGGAAAGTGGCCACACAGATGCTGATCAGCGCAAACCAGCGGGTAGAGGCGGATGAGTAAATATCATCTGGAGCAACTGCTGACATCAAGGCCCCCAGTTATTGAGAGTATGGCAGGGACATTCTAAAGAGTCTGAGAGCAAAGTGTAATAGCTGTTACGCTGACATAAAAAAGCCGGGGCAAACGCCCCGGCAAGCACTTCCGTAGCAGAGACGGGAAAGTGAGATGATGCAGTGATCAGCCGCGACTGATACTGAGCAACTGTGGCTGGGTGTACTCAAGCAGACCTTCTTCGCCGAACTCAACACCGAAACCGGACATCTTGCAGCCACCGAAGGGGCAGTGGGGCAAGACTTCCGCGTGGTTGTTGATCCAGGCGGTACCACTTTCCAGACGCATCGCCACGGAACGCGCCTGTTCAATATCGGAACCCCAGACGGAGCCCCCCAGGCCATTGACGTTGTCATTGGCCATGGCGATCGCGTCTTCGATATCCGTATAGGGAATCACCGGCAGTACGGGGCCAAACTGCTCCTCATCCACCAGGCGCACCCCATTGCTGACGCCGGCCACGATGGTCGGCGGGTAGAAATAGCCATTGCCCGGCTGTGCTTCACCACCGCAGAGCACATTGGCGCCCTGGGCTTTTGCATCCTCGACCAGTTCAGCGACCAGATCCAGCTGGGCCTTGTTCTGAACCGGACCAAAAGTAACGTCCGCTTCAAGACCGTTACCGACGATCTGCTGCTGGGCGATCGCGGCCAGGCGCTGGCACACCTCGTCATACCGGGACTCGTGTACATACAGGCGCTTCAACGCGGCACAGGTTTGACCCATGTTGAGGAAAGCGGTCTGGAAGATACCCGGCAGGGCCTTGTCCAGATTGGCATCTGCAAGCAGGATACCGGCATCGTTACCGCCCAGCTCCAGCGTCAGGCGCTTCAGGTTATCGGCCGCCTTGCGCATGATATCCTGCCCGGTCGGCGTAGAACCGGTAAAGACGATCTTGTTAATGTCTTGATGCGACGTCATGGCGCGCCCGATACCACCTTCGCCGGTGACGATGTTGATCACGCCGGCCGGCACCACCTGATTGATCAGCTCGACCAGCTTGAGGGTGCTGAACGGCGTGAACGAGGACGGCTTGGACACGACCGTGTTACCGGTACGAATCGCCGGCATGATGTGCCATACCGCGATCATCAACGGCCAGTTCCAGGGGGTAATGGAACCCACGACACCCAGCGGCTTGTGATGCAGCTCAGCGAGACGGGTTTCGCTGTCTTCGATCACCTTGACCGGAATCTCCAGGTCCGCCGTATAGCGTGTCCAGGCCACCGCGCCGCCGACTTCCATCTGCGCCAGCGCCAGCGGCTTGCCCTGCTCCAGCGTGACCAGCTGCGCCAACTGGTCAGCATGCGCATCAATCAGGTCAGCGATGCGATGCAGCAGCGCCTTGCGCTCGACGTTGGGCGTATGCTGAAAAGTCTTGAATGCGGCCTTGGCCGCTGCCACGGCGGCATCCACCTGTTCCGGCGAAGCGGCCGGACACTGTGCGAACGCCTCGCCGGTGGCCGGATTGATCACCGGAAAAGCTTCACGCTCGCCGGCGACCGCCTGACCATCAATAAAAAGAGTCGATACCGTCTGCATCTGGGGGTCCTTAATCTTGATGGGACACTGCCAGCATCCGCTGCCGGCAGGCCCTGGTTTACACGAAATTGAATCAGAACGGGACAATCGCGATCATCTGCGCATAGACGTTGGTGTCGTCACTGCCGACCTGAGTACCGCCGTTCGCGTCACTGTTATCTGGAGTATAGAAACCGATCAACGGGCTGACGATCAGGTTCGGGGTCACGACCCACTCGGCATAGAGGTCGATCTCCTGACCATCGACACCACTGTCAGCTCCCGTAAACGGGTTCGCGGCATCGCTGAAGTCGAAGAACAGTGCACCAATACTCAGCATTTCGGTCGGGGTCGCCTTGATGCCGATGTGATGTACATCGGCCGCGGAGTTGAAGGGGCCTGCATAGTTGGCCGCTACCTCACCCTGGAACCAGGTGCCGTAGCCACGGTTAAAGCCGAAGAACAGCGGATCGAAGCCTTCGTCGAATGTCGCGTAGCGGTAATTCACGCTCGGTGACCAGGGCAGGTCCGAAAAGGTCCAGCCCGCTTCCACATACCAGGCATCGGCGTCAGGAACCGAGTTGTCGCCCTGATCCTGAGTCACGAATTCACCGGACAGGAACAGATTCTCGACACCGGCATTACCCTGGTAACGCAGGCTCAGGGTCTGCTGGCCATCACGGTTGCTGTAGCCATAGTCCTCATTGACATCCAGCCCCTCGATGTAGGCCATGCCAAAGGTGCCTTCCGGGATGATGTACTCGGCATTGATACCGGCCAGCTCCATCTCGGCCTGGGCCCTGTTATCAGACTCCAGCCAGAACAGATCGGCTCGCAGCCCCTCGGAGCCGCCGATGCGGACGATAGCGGTGCGGTCGAACGCCTTGCGCGCCGCCAGCCAGTAGGCACCACCCCGATCCAGCTCGTCACCCAGTGCATCACCGAAGTTCAGCGAGTCGCCGTTGATCAGGAAGCCATCACCAATCGCAAACTGCTGGCGACCAAAGGAGATATCCAGTCCATCTTCACCCAGTGCCGGAATCAGGCTACCGGAGCGCCAGCCGAGGTAGGCATCTTCCAGATCGGTTTCGTTCTCGTCACCCGAGGTAAAGCCACCGGCATCCCCGTCGCCCCAAGTGGCGGAACTCAACAGGTTCACCCCCGCATAAACGCTGGCGCCGGACTCACCGTAGGCGTGGCTGCCAGACAGGCCGTATTTGATATAGCCTTCACGCCAGTCTGCACCGCCGCTATCATTATCCAGCAGATAGTTCTCATCACTTGAGAACACGCCAAACACGGCCTCGACATCCAGGTTCAGCTCGGAACCGTCCTGGGAGTAGAGGTTGTACGCGGCAGCGGGTGCCGCCATCGCCGCCGCCACTGCGGCACTCAGCAGATAACCGGAAGTACGACAAACAATCTGTTTTTTCATGGGTATTATCCCTCGACAATGGCGATCGCCGCGAGTCTGCGCCCGCGACCTGCCTGACTGCTGTTTTTGTAATTCCTTACAGCGTAGATCGTTGCTGTAAACCAGATGCGCGGTTAATGTGCGAACTTGTGGTGGTTTGTAACAGGTTGTAACTGGACACCCGGATGCAAATCACCGCGGCTACACATACACTAGACGATATCCAACCAGGCATCCGGTCGAGCCCGATACCTCCGCCATATCGGCACCTGTTCTCATCACCTGTCGGGAGGAACAATTCATGTTACGTCATTATGGTCTACTGCTCTGTTTACTGATACTGAGCGGCTGCACGTCCATGCCGGAAGAGCTGCGTCCGGTGAATGAACGGGCTCTGCTCTCCTTCACCGATGCTGCGCTGATTCAGCCGCCTGCCGAAGCACGCTGGGGCGGTGAAATTGCTGCCGTCAGAAACCGTTCAGGGGACACTGAGATTGAGGTTGTGCAGTTTGAACTCGGCACCAGCGGCCGGCCGCTGAAAAGTGACACCAGTGCGGGGCGCTTCCGCATTCGTGTAGCGGGCTTTATCGACCCGGCCATCTATGCTCCGGGGCGGCAGGTCACAGCACTGGGCTCCTTTACCGGCATCGAACAGGGAAACGTGGGTGAACAGTCATATGCTTTCCCTGTACTGAAGGTCGATTCGGTCCACCTCTGGCCCGTGATTCAGGACCCGCCCGAGCGCTGCGACTGCGGCCCCTTTTTCCATACTCCGTTCATGATGCGCCCGATCATCGTGGTGCCCCAGAACTAGCCGCTCCCCGCCGCGGCCAGCCAGACTCAACCGGCCCGGCGGTAGCTGCGGATCGAGAACTGCGGCTGGAACCCCATGCCAAGATACAGGGGTTCTCCTGCTGCCGACGCCTGAAGGCAGAGATACTCTGCGCCCTGGGCCTGCACCCGCGCCACCAGCTGCTGCATCAGCTCACGGGCGATGCCCCTGCCCTGCTGCTCGGGCGGCACACCAACCTGATGCACGCCTGTCACCGGCCCAGTCTGGTACAGGATCGCGGTCGCCACGGGGGCTCCCTGTCGCATGGCCCAGAGCACCTGCACGCCCGGTTGCTGACGAACCCGGTCGATGACGGCGGCGTCGATCTGATAGCCAAAGGCGCGCCCACAAAGCACCGACCAGGCCGTAGCCTCCACCGCACTCTCGATCAGACGCAGCTGGAGTGACCATGTCTCGGGCACAACCGGCCTCTGATCCAGCGGCCGTACCATGGCCCGCTGCTGCAACCCCATCTCAAAACCGCTGGCCAGCAGCTGCCGCTCCAGCCCGGCGGTTGTCTCGCCTGCATCCCAGATAGGGCACAGATACCCCGAGGGAATCGCGGCCTGAATATGCAAGGATTCATACTCACGTCGGTGATCCCACCCCAGCCAGCAGCGCCTTGGCCAGCTGAGCGAGCGGCTCAGGCCGTTGCTCTCTGCCTGCGCCCCCATCCGTTGCCAGAGGCCGGTCAGGTTGTCGATATTGGCCTTGTCGAGTGACATATTCATCGGACGTTACTCCCAATAGATCAGGCTGACACCGGCGATCAGCACCAGCAGGCCGATCAGCCGTGTTGCATTCACGGGGCGCATCGGCTGGTCGAACCAGCCAAAATGACTGCAGAGCACGGCCAGTATGATCTGCCCGGTCAGGGCGAAGGCCATCATCGGCCCCACGCCCATACGCGGAATCAGAAAATAGAACAGGCCAACGCCGAAAGCGCTGATCACACCACCCAGCCAGAGATGAGCCGGGACGCCGCCGACGCGATCCAGACCCGGCAATCGGTCCCATTGCAGCAGAACCACCAGCAACGAGGCCAGGCAAGCCACGGCAAAAGCGATACTGGTGCCCAGCATCGAATGGCCCAGTTCAACGCCCAGACGCGCATTCATCCCGGCCTGAATCGTGATTGCGGCACCGGCGGACAGCGCCAGCCAGGGAAACAGCTGTGTCATGGCCACCTCCGGATCAGTTCCTCGATCGGCAGACGCACCTTGCGCTGCGCAGCAGCGGCATCTTCCGGATGGCGTTGCCCCAGTGCACAGGCCGCCACGGTTCTCAGCCCTTCCGACGGCAGCTGAAGTACGTGATCGTAGCCCTCGGGGTCGATGCCGGTCATCGGACAGCAATCGATCTCCAGCAGGGCCGCGCTGGTCAGGCAGTTGCCCAGCGCGATATACAGTTGCTGCTCGGCCCAGACAGTCTTTTCCGCTGCATTCATGTCGTTCAGGTAGCTTTTGACATGCTGGGCCAAGCCATCATACCTCTCCCCGGGCTCACCGCGCTGACACGCCAGCTGATCGACCAGCTCATCCACCATCGCCGCGCCCACCGAAGTACAAACTGCAAATACCAGCAGATGTGACGAGTAGAGCACCTTGTCCTGTCCCATCGAATGGTGCACCAGTGCGGCCCGTACCACCGGGTTGCTGATCAACAGCAGTCGATAGGGCTGTACGCCGAAGGCGGAGGGGCTCAAGCGAATCGCTTCCAGTAGCGTGTCCAGCCGGTCGGTCTCAAGGGGTTGATCGGAAAAACGTTTGACGGCATAGCGTCGGTTCAGGGCTTCAAGCAGTTTCATCGTCGGCTCCGGTACTTTTTCGTGGACAGCAGGATTGCGGCCCACGACAACCAGATTAGGCGGCGATGGCTCCGGGCTCATTTACATAGGTTGATAAATCAGATTTTTTTGCGGATACGGCTCAACTGGGTCGGCGTGATGCCCAGATGGGAGGCGATGTGATATTGCGGCAGGCGTTTGGCCAGCTCCGGCCTTTCGGTCAGGAAGCGCTGATAACGCTCGGCAGCATCCTGCTGCACCAGCTGAGTCTCACGGGCGTCCTTGGCCAGCAGCCAGTTGGTTTCCAAATAATGGATCTGGAACAGCTTCAGATCGTCGGCGCGATAGAGCAGCTCCCGGAAGCACTTGAAATCGATCTCGATAATCGATGAGTCCTCTAGCGCCTGAATCGTATTCAATGATGGCTCCTGGCGCAACAATGCCGCCATGGAGCCGGGAAACTGGCCTTCAACGAAGAAGTTCTTGTTGTATTCATGCCCCTTGTCATCCAGAGCAAAGACCCTGAACATCCCCTTACAGACAAAGGCGAAACTGCGCGGTATGTCACCGGCCTGACAGAACATCTGCTGACGTAACAACTGGCGATAGCGGCAGCAGGAGAGCAGCGCTTGCCAGGTGGCATCCGTCAACGGATGGTAGGCCTCCATCGCCTGCCTTAGCCATTCAAAGCCTCCGGACTCAGGCATAATCAAGCGCTCTGCTCATTCGAACGCCCTTCAGTCCCCAGGCACACCCGGTCCCGCCCCTCGGCCTTGGCCCTGTAGAGGGCGTCATCGGCATCATGTATCAGCGTCTCCACCCGCATCTTCGCATGGGGCACCCGGGCGACGATGCCCAGACTGACACTGACCCGACCGCTGGGTGAATGCTGGTGTGGAATATCCAGCGCCGCCACCGAGGCACGCAGTCGTTCCGCCATCTGTCCCGCCTGCTGCAGATCCAGCCCCGGCAACAGCAGGATAAACTCCTCGCCGCCGTAACGCGCGATCATGTCACCACTGCGGTGCAGTTCCCCGGCCATCGCCTGCGCTACCCGGCGCAGGCATTCGTCGCCCTGCTGATGTCCATAGGTGTCATTGAAACGCTTGAACAGATCCACATCGACCATCACCAGCGCCAGCATGCGACGGTCACGACGGGCACGGCGCCACTCCTGCTCGAGTTGCTGGTCAAAGCAGCGTCGGTTTGCGATGCCGGTCAATGCGTCGGTGACGCTCAGCCGTTCCAGTTCCAGGTTGACCTGCTGCAGGTGCCGGTTGGTCTCTTCCAGCTGCTGTTCCGCCTGACGACGAGCCTCGACAAAGACAGCAAAACTGCTCCCCATGTCGCTGATTTCATCCTGTCCGTTTTGCGGAATGGGGACGTCCTGACCCGACAGATGAGCATGCATCGACCGGCTGAGCCGATTGAGACGATGCAGAATGTGGTGGCGAATGTAGATAACAGCCCCGATGGTGACCGCAACGAGTACCAAAGACGCCAGCAACAACCCCAGCAGCGAACGGCGAATCAGCTGCTGATGATCGGTGATCGCCTGCTGTGCGGAGGCTTTCAGCTGCAGGTGATAATTGTTGGTCGCGCTGGTCAGTTTCTGAGCCAGCACGCGGGTGTTTCTGGCCGTTGCCAACGTCGCTCGTGCGTTTTTCAGCAGCGGCAGGCGACTGTTGAAGGTGTCGGGCAAAATCAATTTCAGTTTGGTGCGCAGGCTCAGCCAATGGGGAGCCGTTAACGGCAGGGCTTCCAGCTGCTGCAGGGATTTCCTGCAACGCTCTTCCAGCTGCGCAATATGCCCAGGACGCTCGGCACTCAGCGCCGCAGCGGCAGAGGTGATGGCGGTCAGTGCATGGCTGACGAAACGCTGCTCGTCCGGCAGCAGGCGTTCGGTTCCATCCAGGGGGAGCTGCTGCAGCAGCAGAAACAGCTCATCGAAGTGCTGCAGATGAGCGGCCCTCAGCCCCTCCTCCTTGTCCAGCTGATCACCCAGCTGGGTCAGACTACTGAAGAAAGGCCCCTGCCAACGATCCAGTTCATCACGCACTGGCGCCCCTATTTCGTCCGAAATGCCCAGCTGCTCCAGACGCTCACGTGCCATCTGGTAAAGGTTGGCCAGATTTTCGGCCCTCTGATTACCGGCACTGGTAGAACGGCGGCTGCCCACCATGATCTCGAAGACCTCGGCGGCGATGATCTCCGCATCCCGGGTCAGTTCGGCGGCCGCCATCGCACGTCCGAACTGGCGACTGGCCAGCTCGCTGAAGCCGAGGTATTGCTGGTAGATCACGTAGCCTACCGCAGAAACCACGACCAGATAGAGGCTAAAGATTACCGCGATGATCAGGCTTAACCGAGTACCTATACTGTGACTCAGACGGTGCATCCGGAGTCCCCTGCTCACTCAACGAAACAGCGGAGCATAGAGCAGGCCTCCGCGTGACCAGGGCTGGTTCAACCCCGGTTCCACATTGATCGGCGTACCGGGGCCGTAATGCCGCTGGTAGATTTCACCGTAACTGCCGACGCTGGCCAGCATCCGGTAGGCCCAGTCATCCTCCAGTCCCAACCGAGTACCGAAGGAACCTCTTCGACCCAGCAGGTTGAGAATTTCGGGGTCCTGGCTGTGCTCACGCAGGGTGTCCACATTGGCCCGGGTTATGCGCTTCTCATCGGCCAGGATCAGCCCGTGCACCACGGCCCGAATCACCCGCTCCCAGCGGGGGTCATCATTACGGACCATCGGGCCTATGGGCTCGCGTGACAGGTTCTCCGGCAGTATGCGGTAGCTCTCGGGGTTTTCCGCGCGATTGGCCCTGTTGGTCGCCAGGTTCATCCGGTCGGCACTGTAGGCGTCGCAGTGACCCCGGAAGAAGCTGTCACCATTGCTGAACTGGATCTGCGCATCAATTTTATGGCGCGCCAGCACATCCACCAGATTCTGGTGGGTTGAGGTGTTCTCGGTTACGCAAAGGGTTTTGCCCTGCAGGTCTGCCAACTGCTCGATATCGGAGTTGGCCCGCACCATGATGCCCTGACCATCAAACAGATAGATTGCCGGGAATGCGACCCGGTAACGGTTCTCTCGCCCCAGGGTCCAGGTCGTGCTGTACATCACCACATCGGTCTGTCGCTGCTGCAGCGTCGTGAAACGGGTGGTGGCGTCCACCTCGACATACTGTACCCGGTTGGGATTGCCGAAGATCGCAGCGGCGGTGGCGCGGCAGAAATCCACGTAAAACCCCTGCCAGTCGCCATTCTGATCGATGGCACTGCGCCCGGGATCATCGGGAAACACGCCGCAGCGGATATCGCCGTGGCGCTTTACCTCCTCAAGGGTATCGGCATGCACAGCCGTAACCTTCAGCAGTACGAGTGATGCCAGGGCCAACAACGCGTCACGGATACGTGGATTGAACATAGGTCTTTTTCCTTGGGCGCGAGTTTTCAGCGACAGCTTCCGGTATTGTACTGATGAATGCTCACTGAACCCAGTACCCTATCAATCCCCTGAGTGATTCGCGAAACCTTCAGCCAAAACCGAGGCCCGACCCGGGCTGTTCTCACATATGCCTGTTGAACAGTTCCAGTTGCCGGTCATGCCGACGTCCGAGCAGCAGTAGCGCCAGCGCGGCCCCGAACAGTGCCCAGGCCATATCGGACTGAGTATCCCAGACATAGCCCTGAGTCCCCAAAAAAGACTCGGCAGCCTCCTCGGACACCAGCGCTACCCCCCACTCGATCAGCTCATAGAAGGCGCTGACCGCAAGACAGAAGCAAAGGATAAAGAAGTTGCGCCAGGCGACGCCGTTGATCAATTGCAAACGGATGATCAGCTCCCGCGCCACCAGCGCCGGCACGAAGCCCTGGGCGAAGTGCCCCAGCTTGTCGTAGTTGTTGCGGCTGCCGCCGGTCAGCTCACGCAGGTCATCGAACAGCGGCACCTCGGCATAGGTGTAATGCCCCCCGACCATCAAAATGACACAATGCGCCAGCAACAGCCAGTACACCAGTGGCGTCAGCGGGAAACGGCGGCGGGTCAACGCCAGAATCAGCAACGCCAGCACAGCCGGCAGCACTTCCAGTATCCAGGTCACACGATCGGCCGGTTGCCAGGCCGACCAGGCAAACACCCACACAAATACGATCAACCACAGGGCCGTCCGCATTGGCGACTCCTTCTGTCAGTTATTGTCGTCGGTTCAGTTTAGCCCGAGCCCCGGCCCGGCACTGCCTCCGTCGATCTTCGGCTTCAGCGCCGGCGTCTGCACCTATTTGCGCGCCAGCCAGCGTTTGAAGGGATAGAGCAGCTGGGCAAAATAGCTGCGCGGCAGCCTTACCGTTGTGCCGTACTCGGCCGGCCAATGCTGACCCGGCATATGATAGGTGCCAAACAGCCGGTCAAAGAGCACCGTATGGGCGCCATAGTTGGTATCGATCGCCGGCTTCTCGGAACCGTGATGCCAATGATGAAACTGGGGCGTCACCAGCAGGTACTTCAGCGGCCCGAACGGCAAGCGGGTATTGCAGTGAATCAGTACCGCCTGCAGGGCGGCAAAGGTCACGTAGAAATTCAGTGCAACCGGATCGGCCCCCAGCAGATAAAGCGGAATCATCACCAGCGCCCGCTCGGAAAACACCTGAATGAAATGCCCGCGGGAGCCGGCCAGCCAGTCCAGCTCCTCAACCGAATGATGCACCGCATGAATCGCCCACAGGGGCCTCAGTTCGTGATGCAGCCGGTGCTCCCAGTAGAGCACGAAATCGGCACACAGAATGATCAGCACCACCTGCAGCCAGATCGGAGCCGACTGCACCGCCGCCTGCACTGACGCACTCACAGCCCAGTCAAAATGGCTGGCATGATAGTTGGCGTAGATCAGGATTGCCGAGATCATCAGGTGGTTGAAGCAGAAATAGATCAGGTCCAGGCTCCACTCGGGCCGCAGAATCACCTGGTCCCGATATCTGGGCAGCAGTTTTTCCAGGCTCATGAACACCAGCACCGAGCCCAGAAAGGCCAGAATCAGCCAGTCCACGCCCAGCGACAGCCGCACCGGCTCTACCGGGCCGACAGGAATACTGTAGCCGCCCAGCGCGAAGGCGATCAGCGTCAGGCCAATCCCGGTCGCCCCCAGTCGCTTGTAGCGGTTGAAGTAGAAGGTCAGCACGCCGAACATCAGCGAAAAATACATGCCGTACTTAAGCACCTGCTGCAGGACGGCCGCATCATAGGCCTGACGCAGTTCGATGGTGGTCAGGTAGGCTGGATAGAGATAGGCGAACACCGCCAGCAGGCTCAGGGCACCGAGGAACACCGAGCCGTAGCCGCTGATCTTGCCTTCACCCAGACGAAAGGCTCGCCGGGCATCGAGCGCCACCTGGCGCTCGCGATATTGATAGTCAGATTGCATTGGGAACAGCCTTATCAATCCAGGATTGGTCAGCCGTCATGATAGTCGGTGAGGTGAAGGAAACGAAGCCAGATGCGGTCAGGCGACCTGGTCCGACTGCGCCTTCACATCGACATCGGCAACCGCCACCTCCACCCGGTTGCGTCCCTTGCGTTTGGCCTCGTAGCATGCAGCATCGGCCGCTGCCAATACCTGCGCCAGAGTGCCACTTGCGGACAACAGCGGCGCTACACCGATGCTGGCACCGATCTGGAAGTTGCGGTTATCGCAGTAAGAGCGATGATGCTGGATGACTCCACAAATATCATTGGCAATACGGACCCCCATCTGCAGTTCACAATCCTTCAGCAGAATAGCGAACTCATCGCCTCCGACCCGGGCCAGCACATCCTGCTCACGAATCCGCTCGCGCATGACATGGGAAATTTCGCACAGCAGGTGATCCCCCGCCTGATGGCCACAGTTGTCATTCACCGCCTTGAAGTGATCCAGGTCGATAAACAGCAAAATGTGGTGTTTCCAGTGATGAGTCTGTACCTGGTCCAGTGCAATGGCAACCTGGCGCTCCAGCTCTCGGCGGTTGAGCAGCCCGGTCAGCGCATCATGGATGGCATCGAACTCGGCCTGCTGCTTTTCCCGCTGCAGCAGGGAGGCACGCTGGCGCTGCTCCTGCAGCTCAGCGGCCAGGTCGATATGGTTACGTTGCATGGACGCACGCATATCATCAAAGGCGCGTGCCAGTTCGCCCAGTTCATCCCGTTTGTGAACGGGGACAGGCTGGGCGCCGTCACCCTTGACCAGCTGGCGCGCCGCCAGCACGATCTGCGCCAGAGGCCGACGAATCCGCAGCTCCAGCTCCAGCCAGAGCGCCAGCAGCAGCAGTATCAAAAAGGGAACCAGCGCGGCCCTGAGGGTGCCTTCCAGCTGGGCTTCAGCCTCGACACCGGCGGTCATGTCGATTGCGACTCGTAACCGCCCGATGGCAGGCTGCAGAAATCCGATATCCTCCTCCAGTTGCAGCAGCGGATAGATCCCCTCAAAGCCCGCCGGCTCATTCAGCGGGTAAAGGCGGCGCCCGGCAGGGGAAAACAGCTGTAACTGCAGCCAGCTCGGATTATCGTAGCGGATGGCATCCAACAGCTCATACACCTTGGCCAGGTCGTTTTCCAGCAGCGGCGGCGCGATCGCTTCGGCGGTCAACTGCAGCTGGGCACGGTGAGCCTGTTCCTCAATCGCCAGCACACGCCTGCTCATTTGTGGCGCAACCAGAAAATGGATATAGGCCAGAAACAGGCTGGCCAGGATGACCAGCAACAGCGTGAATTTGGTACGCAATCCCATGTTCGCTATCCTCTCACGGCATCATTCAAGGATGTAATATTTGTCCAGCCCCCAGGACTGCATGGGCAGGTATTCATCCAGGCTGGCGGCAACCGGCTGATACATGGGAATGCGCACCATCAGGTTCCGACCGGTATCGGTCTGTGCCAGTTTCAACCAGGCCCGACGCAGCGCCTCCCGGTCCTTCGCCGGAACCCTCGAATGTGCAGACAGGGGATGCGGCGGCATGCCTCGGGTTTCATAGATCACCCGCAAACGCTCACGGACTTCGGGCGGCTGCTGCTTCAAGGTGCTTAACACGCCTCCACCGGCAGCGGCCTGCCCCAGCGCCACGTTCAGATATACCGAGCTGTGGGTATGCACGTAGCGCGGAAAAAACTCCAGATCGAACATTCCGGAAAGATCGGCACGCATCAACAACGCAGCCCCCAGTGCGTTGGGTGACGGAAAGGCGATGATCTGTTTATCCAAATCGGATACCTGTCGGTAGGGGCTGTTCCGGTTGACCACCAGCACGCCCTTGAGTTGGCGCTGACCATCCCGTACCAGCGGCACATACCCCTGCGATTGATACGCCTTAAGCAGGTGATAAGGGTTCATGTAGGCAAAATCATACTCGCCGGCCAGATACTTTTTCTCAAATACAGGAATTGTGGAGCTTCCGACCAACTGCAGATCGAAGTCCAGATCATGCTCCAGCGCCTGAATGATGGGCTGCCAGATATCGAACAGCTGGCGCTGGGCGAACTGGGGCACAACCCCGATGGTATAAGCGGGCCGGCTCATGTTGTCCTGGGCATTTGCCGACAGCGTCAGCAGGCTCAGGAGGAGAATCAGGAGGTATTTCATAGACCGTTTCTCGACGGGAAAAGGATACGACAGCCCTTCTGGGGGGGCATCCTCAATATGCGCGGCTGTTACAAATAACTCATGACAGCGCCGGATACCAAAAAATTATCTCATATTCATCACCCGGACATTTTGATCTGTATACAAAAAAAGACAAAAACATCCAAAAAGCACATCATTCAGACACTATCCGATGCCATCATCCGAAAAACCGCAGTTAATCGAGACAAACTGTTGTCATAAAAGCACGGGGAGGGGACTCTCCAGTACGAAACAGCCCGGCTGTAAACCGACCCGCCAGGCCAACACCCGTACGCCGACGTTCACCGCCTCGCGCAACAGTTCGCCATAGCGGGCATCCACTTCATCCGCCGGTCGTACCGCTTGGGCGCCGGTATGCTGTACGCAGAAAAACAGCACCGCTGTTTTACCTTCAGCCGCCACCTGCATCAATGTTTTCAGGTGTTTCTGTCCCCGCTCGGTAACCGAATCGGGAAAGGCGATCACACCGTCATCCTCATCTTCCGGCCCCGGCCCCAGAGTCACATTCTTGACCTCGATGTAGGTGTGCGGCTCGGCACGCGTACCCAACGCAAGATCAAAGCGGCTGTCAGCGTATTTCACTTCACGCTCCACCCCGGCTTCCGGTGATAACTCCGGAATCTGCCCGGCCCGCACGGCCTCTTCCACCAACGCGTTGGTACGGCTGGTGTTGACCCCCGCCCAATGGCCGTGAGCCACCTGCAGCGCTTCAAGCGTGTGGCGATACTTGCGTTCGGGGTTACCGCTGTCCGAAATCAGCGCCTGCTGGAGCACCCCTGGCAGCACACAGTTCTTCATGGAACCCGTATTGGGACAGTGCACCGTGATTTCAGCGCCGTCGGCCCGGCGGACGTCGGCCAGAAAACGCTTGTAACGACGCAGCAGGGTCACCGGTTCAAGTTCGGGGGAAAAATTCACCACAACTCCTATTATCAATAAAAGGGACAGACCTGGCTGTATGAACGGCCTTCGGGTGCTCAATCCTGAGACTGGCCGCATTCAGGATGCGGCACTTTATCACAACGGAATATTAGGATATTCTAATTGGTAATATACTTATTCCATATGGAGACTCCCCGATGAAAACCCGCATTACTGCTTCACTGCTGCTGGCCAGCGCTCTGTTCGCCGGCACGGCTCAGGCCACCGAAACTGAAGCCAACTCAGTCAATGACGCCCTGGTGATCGTCAATAGCGGCTCTCTGCAAACTCAGGGCATGGCGATGGTATTGGCCAACGCCATGCAGGCCCGCGGCACTCAGGTTGAAGTCCTGCTCTGTGACCAGGCCGGTGATCTCGCATTAAGCCAGACTCAGAACCCGACGTTGAAGCCCCGCGATGTTACGCCTGAACAGTTGCTGCAAAAGCTGCAGAAAGGCGGAGCAAGCGTCAACGTTTGTGCTCTTTACCTGCCCAACAGCGAACACGACAAGAGCGATCTGCGTGAAGGCGTCGGTGTAGCAGCTCCGCCTGCCATCGCCACCAAAATGACTGCGGCCAATACCCGCGTCTACAGTTTCTGAAGACTCAGCCAGGAGATTTGACGATGAAAAAACTGCTCTCATCCGTTTTGCTGTCAGCGGCACTGACCACTGGCGCGGGTACTGCACTGGCACAGGAAGTAGGCCTCACGCCTCAGGCGACCTATGACATGGTGCAGAACAACCGTGAAAATCTGCTCTTCATCGATGTCCGCGATCCGGTCGAGATCATGTTCGTCGGCTTTACCGACAGCGTGGATCTGAACATCCCCTACCTGATGGTCGACCGTACCCAGTGGGATGCCGAAAAAAACCGCTTCCGTCTGTACCGCAACCCGGATTTCGTCGCCCAGGTTGAAAAGGCGCTGCAGGAACGTGGCCTCGACAAGAATGCCACCATCATCACCATGTGCCGCTCAGGCAGTGAACGCGGTCTGCCCAGCGCCCAGTTCCTGATCGATAACGGCTTCAAGAATGCCCGTTACGTCATTAACGGCTTCCAGGGCAGCAGCCTCAAGGAAGGTGAAAAGGCGGGCTTCCGCATCCAGAACGGCTGGCAGAACTCGGGGCTTCCCTGGGGCGCCAAACCCAATGCGGACAAGATTTACCGTGTCGACCAGTAAGCACCTGGTGACAGTGCCCACCGGTATCAGGGTGGGCACGGCCTGATCCGGTCTGTTCTGATGCCCTGTGGTAACCAGCCTACAGGTATTGGGGCAGCTGGCCAATGGAATCCAGCACCCCATCGGGAACGACCGCCGAGGCGGTCAGCTGCTCGGCACGAAACTTGCCGGTCCGCACCAGAACGCCGCGCATGCCACACCGCTGGGCACCGCCCACATCCGAGTCGATATCATCCCCGATCATCAGGGTTCGGGCTGCAACGCACCCCAGCGCCCGCGCACCCGCCTGAAAGAAAGCCGGCGAGGGTTTGCCGATCACAGTGGCTTCAACACCGGTCGCGTATTCAATACCGGCCACAAAAGCCCCAATATCGATGCTCAGCCCTTCACCGGTTTGCCAGTATTTACCCTTGTGCAACGCCACCAGTTCCGCCCCGCCCATCACCATCCGGGCGATCCTGTTGATCAGATCATAGTCCCAGGCCCGACCGATATCGCCGATCAGAACCGCATCCGGTGCCTTGTCAGTGTGGGTAAATGCCTGGAACTCGTCCTGAATGGCATCCGATATGGCCAGAAAACACGAACGTACCTCCTGCTGTCGCAGATAGGCCGCCGCAGCAGCGGGTGTGCTTAGAATGTCATCAGCCTTGATGGCAAAACCAAACTGGTTCAATTTCCGTGACAGCCCCTCCCGGGACTGGGTGGTCGTATTGGTGACAAACCGGTGAGGAATATGCTGCTCCTGCAAAAACGTCAGGGTATCGACAGCTCCTTCGATCACGCGATCGCCGACGTAAAGGACGCCCTCAAGGTCAATCAGAATGCCGCATATATCATCGAATACCTTCATCTAAACCCCTCCCTCGGGTCGCCATCCTCACCAGTATAGAAGGTGCCCGGAGCCTCAGGCCGTAATCCATCCCTGCTGCTGCATCCATTGCACCAGCAACCCGGCTTTTTCGCTGCCAAGAGAATCGGCCAGCACACTGACCGCGGTGCGATCGGGCTCGGCACGAATCGCTTCCAGCAAGGGCGCCAGCGGCAGGCCGTTCAGGTGCCAGATGCCCAGTGGTTGATCCGGCGTAATCACCACATGGGCCTCGCTGATGACACCCTCCTGCACCACCGGGCGCAGGGCGGTGCTGACCTGATCCGGTGTCACCTCTTTATGCAGCGGCTGATTGTCCGGCCACTGGCGGCGTGCTTGCCAGAAAGGACGATCGGGCCATTGCGATTCCTGGGCGTAGAAGTCTCGACCGATACGGGCAAAACGATAGAACAGCCCCTCGATTCGCGCTTCATGGAAAGCTTTCGCCAGATTGGCACGTTCAGGATGGCGGATCAGGGTGTTCACCACCGCCGGGGCCTGAAGTGCCGATGAAAGGGCCTGGAAGATGCCGTTGCCGGACAAGGGGTCCACGGCCATGGCCGCATCGCCGACCCGAATCCAGTTGTCACCGGCACTGTGTTCACAAAGCACCGGCGTGCTGGTGCGGGCATAGACCTCCCCGCTCGGCTTTGCGCCTTCGATGAACGGCCAGGCCTGCTCCAGCTGCCCCAGCCGTGCCCGACACCAGTCGCCCAGCTCGCTTTTCGGCGGCAGATCGGCACTGACCACATCCAGCGTCAACTGCAGGTAACGACGACCATCGCCGCGCAACGCCATCCAGGCCCAGCCATCCTCGCAGCTCTGTACTGCCGAGCGCGGTTCGGCAGCCGGCCCCTGCCAGTATTGCAACAGGGAGACCGTCTGCGCCCCCTTGACCCGGGGCACACCGGCCGCTGGCGCAGCACGGCCACGGGCTTCTACCAGAAAACCTGCCGAAACCCGCTGCACGCCGCCTTCGGACAACGCCACCTCGGCAAGGTAACCTCGCCCTTCAGCCTGACAGCGCTGCACCCGCCCCTGCACCACCTGCACACCCTGCTGCGCCAGATCGAGCAGCAGCACCCGATCGAAGCGTTGTCTCGGTACCAGCCATTCGGTGTTGGCGGCACTGGTCAGGCCATTCCAGGTCACCTGACGCGGCGAAGGCTTGGCCATTTCGCTCAGTGCGACCTTGAACCCGGCCCCTTTCATGCCCTGAATGACGCGATCGGAGATACCCTCAACCGCATCAAAGGGGCGTGGTTCGCTGACCAGGGTTACGCTATACCCCAGACGTCGCAGCCCGATTGCCACGGCACCACCGGCCGGACCGCCCCCCAGCACCAGAATATCCGATTCAAGCATCTGCAACTCCTTTTGATTCGGGCCGTCTGCGCTCCGGCCCCTGATAACTGGATTCAGCAATCAGCCACTGACGGGCCTCATTCAGGCTAGAGGCATTAACCTGCTGCAGATACCGCGCCAGGTGGCCGCTGAGATGAGCGCACCCCAGGCTGGCGCCGGACTGACCGGGGCTGTCATCCAGCGGTCGCACACAGGCGCCAAAGTCGGCGAATTCGGTTTCCAGGTAGGAGATCTGTTCGCGCTCACACCGCGCATCACCGGTCATGCGGAACACGCCGGGATAGGCCGACGGGTACACCGGTTCGCCCCGGGCCGGACTAGAGGCACAGAGAATGACGCCCTGTTTCAATGCGCGCGCACAAGCCTCGCGCAGGGAATCCCGGTCCTGCCGTAGCCCCAGGCTCAGGTTGATCACCTGCGCCCCCTGCGCCACCAGCCAGTCGATGGCGGCCGCCACCTGAGCGGCCGTGGTGGTCAGGCGATCATGGAACACCTGTGCCGACAGTACTTCAGCCTCGGGAGCCAGATGCCGGATGATGTCGATAATGCGAGTGCCGTGACCGAGCTGATCCGGCTCGGCCTCGGCCAGCCAGAGCTGGCTATCCGCCAGCACAAAAGCGGCGCTCTCTTTCACCGGCTGCGCCGGTGAACACCCCGAGTCCACCACGCCGATACGAATTGTTTCAGCTGGCATCGGCCACCTCCGTGGTTTCACTCAGATGGCCGTTCTGCAGCAGCAAGCGCACGTCGACCCCGGCCAGCGTCGACGGGCGGTGACTGATCAAAATGCGGGTGCGGTTGGCAAACAAGCGATCCACCGCCGCGATCACCTGCTGCTCGGTGGCTTCATCCACCGCCGAGGTTGCCTCGTCCAGCACCAGCACCGCCGGCTGCTGCAACAGGGCGCGCGCAATGGCGATGCGCTGTTTCTGACCACCTGAGAGCTGCTGGCCGCGCTCGCCCAGTGGCGTATCCAACCCCTGTGGCAGCTGCTGAAACAACTCCTCCAGCTGGGCCTCCTGTGCCGCTTCACGTACTTGTGCATCGCTGGCCGTCGGGCAGGCATAGCGCAGATTGTCGGCCAGGGAACCCCGAAACAGGGTGATCTCCTGGGACACCACTGCAATGCTGCGGCGCAGGTCGGCCAGGCCCAGTTCGCGAATATCGACGCCATCGAGCAGCACCCGCCCTTCTGTCGGGTCATAATGGCGCTGCAGCAGGTCGATCAGCGTCGACTTGCCGGCCCCCGACGCACCGGCCAGCGCGATCTTCTTGCCTGCCGGCAGTGCCGCACGGACTTCGTTCAGTACAGGGTCGCGACCGGCATAGGCAAAACACACGCCCTCCAGACGAATTTCACCCTTGAGTGGTACCGGCAGTGCCCTGGGGTCAGTCGGCGAGTCGATATCGGCCTCGGCCAGCCGTAACTCGCTGACACGATTCAGGCTGACGCTCATGCGCTGGATCGCCACATAAAGCCCCAGCAGGCTGTTCACCGGCCCGGTGGCCATGCCCAAGTAGGTGGAAAAGGCGATCAGCGAGCCCAGTTGCCACTGGCCCTGTATCACCCACCAGCCGCCGATCAGGAAGGCGGCGGCGCGGGTCATGGAGGTCAGGGTGCCGGGAATGGCGTGGGTGAAAAATTCGGTCACCTGCAACTGCAGCAGTTTATCCAGATAGCTGTCATTCAATCCGCCCAGCCGGGTCCGTTCGCGGTTCTCCTGACCACTGGACTGGATGAACTTCATTGCCGGCAGGGTCTCCACCAGGAAGCTGGACAGATCCGCCGAACGCTCGCGCATCTCGCGGGTGCGCACCTCCACCTTTCGCCGCATCCAGCGCAGCCAAATCACCTCCAGCGGGATCAGTACCAGCACCAGCAGTGACAGTTGCCAGGACAGCGCCACCAGCAGCACCAGCGCGCCGACCAGCCCGATGATACTGCTCACCGCCGAAAACAGGCTGTCCACGGCAAAGCGCTGGATCGCCGCCACGTCGCCGTCGATGCGCGACAGCAGATCGCCGATGCGACGCTGGCCGAAAAAGCCCGGCGACAACCGCTGCAGATGCGCATAGAGATCGGTGCGCAGGGCAAAAAGGATACGACCAGACAGGCGGGTATGCAGGTAGCGGTTGACCCCGGACAGGGCCGTGCTGAAGATGCCGACCAGAATCATGGCGACCGCCAGTTGCACCAGCACGCCGTAATCCCTGGCGATCAGGCCGTCATCGATCAGCAGCTTGGTCAGCCAGGGCTGCAGCAGCACAAACGCCGAGCCGATGAATGACAGCCCCAGCAGACCGGCAATGGCCCGGCGCTGAGGCTTAACGAAGCTGTACAACCAGCGAAACCCCTGCTCCAGACGATTTCGGTCAGGGGCATGAATCGCGCGTACCAGCCAGTTCAGCATATGTTGTCCTTCCTGTTATTCCATCCCGCCAGCCTGCTGTGGCCTAAAACAAGAACGGGAGGGCCGCTGCCGGCACCTCCCGTTGACTATACCCGATTCCGGAACCCGGTCAGGCATCAGTCCCTGATGGTCGCCACACGCAGGTCCGACGTCGTCATATCGCCAGTCAGCTGGATGGAGCCGATCTTCTCCAGTGTGTCGGAATCATGCACCGAGATATCGCTGCTGGTCCCCCCCACGTAGAGCGTCTTGCCATCACCCGAAATATTCAGGTTGTAATAGGTGTGTTCCATTTCGCGTACCGCGAGGGTCTTCTTCTGGCTGATATCGTGCTTGGACAGCGTATTGAAGCTGCCATACAGGATATTGGAGTCGCGCGGGTCGGTGATGAAGTTGAAGATGATGAATTCAAACGGAATCATCTCCACACGCTCGGCCTCACCGGTTGCCAGATCCACGCGGCTCATGCCCCACCACCATTCAGCCGTGTCGAAGTTCCACTCTTCGGAATCAAACCTGGCTGTCACGTAGGGCATGATGTACTCGTTCGCCTGTTCACCCTGGGAGTGCATGGCAAAGGCATCGGGCGGCAACCACAACGGCCCCTTTTCCCAGTTCGCCAGCTTGGTGACGATGCGGGTTTCACCGTTCTGCGGGTTGATCGCCTTGATATCCGCGCCCCCCAGCACCACTTCACCCGTTTCGGTGGTCGCGATCTTGGTGATGCGGCGATCCACCGGGAAGGTCCGCACCGGCTGGGCGTTCAGGCCATCCTCGATGTTGAACACCGCCAGACGCGGCTCCATCACTTCGAAACGATCAAGATGCTTCCTGATCGGGTTCTGCACGGTGTACAGCTCCTTGCCGTCGGCACTGACCGCCAGTGACTGGAAGGATTTTACCTGAACGGTCGGTGTTGACTGAGCCGCCTTGAAGGTCATTTCGCAGTTGCGAATATCGAAACCGTAGACATCTTCCCAGTTATTGCCCAGCACAAATGCGTGGGTACCATCCCTGGTGACCGCCATGGCGCCGGAGCCGAAGGTGCCCGGAATATCACAGGTCCGCGCGATCTTGTTGGTGCTCATGTCGATCACGTGCAGCTGGTTGGGGCGGGTCACGGTCAGCAGGTATTCCTGATCCGCCATCGCCGCTGGCGCAACCGCTGACAGAGCGCTGCCCAGCGCCAGGGAGCCGAAAAGTCCGGCTGATTTAAACAGCTTGTTCAGTTTCATTACCGAGCTCCCGTTACTCTGCATCCTCGAAAATACCGTCCAGCTTGCGCCAGTCCTTGTCGGCTTTCGCCACACCTTCGCCCCACTCCGGGTAGGTGTTCATGGTGTCAGGCACCTGCGCCGGCCACCAGCAGGCGTCGGCACAGCCGTAGAGGTCGGATTCCATCGGCTGGCACAGCGAGCCCAGACCGCCGAAGGGGTCCAGCTCCCAGCCTGGGTCGGTAGTAGCGGTACAACCGACCACAGTCTGCATGGCGACCACGTCTTCGACTTCTTCCGGGCTGACCGCTTTGTTGATCAGCTGCGCTTTCTTGTTCAGAGACTTCAGATGTTTCATATCAGGCACTCCTCCTGGGAGAGACGTATGCTTCGAAGAACCCCGGGTTCTCGAGCATGATCCGCGAATACACTTCCACGCCGAAATCGACCCAGTCCCGCATCAGGTCGCAGTAGTGGTAGGAAGGATGCGTCGGATCTCCATATTTGGCGTAACTTTCGTGGTAGCAACCACCCGAACAGAGGTTACGGATACGGCAGGTTTCACAGCCGGTATTGCTGCGGTCCAGGCGTTTTTCGACAAACTGGCCCAGGCTGGCCTTGTCGATGCCGTTTTCCACATCACCGAAGGTAGGCAGGTCCGAGCCGGTGAAACGGTGGCAGAGATTGAGCCCGCCATCCTTGTCCACCGCCAGCAGACCGATGCCGGCACCGCAGGGAACCAGTTTCTTGTTGCCCTCGTACATATCGGTGATCAGCTGATGCATGTTGCCGTAGCCGAAGTTTTCATTGCGCAGCGCGGCTTCCAGGTAGCGTTGGCCCAGGCGCTTCATCCCCGCGAACACCTCGATCAGCTCTTCGCCGGTCAGGTTGAACTCGGCAATATCACCGGAGGTGACCGGGCCGAAGCCCACCTCGAAGAAGCCCAGCTCGTTGTAGAGGTGATCGAAGATCGTCTCCACATCGGTCACGCCACGGGTCAAGGTCACACGACAACCCACCGGGCGTGCGGTATAACGCTCGAGCAGCATGTCCACCTTGCGCTTGACCACGTCGTAGGTGCCCTGGCCGCCAACGGTGATCCGGTTCTTGTCGTGCATCGCCTTGGGGCCATCCATGGAGATGGTCAGACCGAAGCGGTGCGCGTTGAACCAGTCCACCAGCTCTTCATTGAGCAGGGTGGCGTTGGTGGTCATGGTGAAGTCTACCGTGGCATCCAGGTCGGCGAAGCGCTGCTCGCAATAGGCCACCACCTCGCGGATCAGCGGCATGTTGGACAGCGGCTCGCCGCCGAAGAACACCACGTTGTAGGCGGGCTGGTTCGGCGACTCCTTCAGCAACATCTCGACCGACTTGATCGCCGTATCGTAGGCCATCTTCTCGCCCTTGGACGGGGTGGTCAGATCTTCCTTGTAGCAGTAGGTGCAGCTGAGGTTACAGCCGGTGTTGACGTTCAGCACCACGGTATTGAGCGGAAACTTCTCCACCTTCTGCGGATCGGGATTGATCCGGGCCACGGCTCCGGCCTCGGAGATCACCTCCAGGCTGCGCAGCTCATCCAGCACTTCATTGACCGCGTCCTGCGAATAGCGCGCCTCCAGTTCTGCCAGGTGATCAGACTCGACCTGTTCATAGCGATCGAATACCTGCAGCAGTTCACGACCCAGCTCATCCAGCTCGAAGATGCTGCTGCTGGGAATGTGAAACAGCATCTGACGGGCATCGACATCGACCCGGTGCAGATTCGGTTTCACTAGCGTCATGGCGCCCATATTCACCTCTTTGTTGTTCTGTTGGGTGGCTACTTATGCGGGTTATGTACGGGCTTAATCCAGTACGCGGCGGACGAAGTCCTGCACGGATACCAGCATGCTGCCCTCACCCTCGACCCTGGCACTGCCATCCGCAACGCTGGCCACCACGGTCAGACGGCCAACGTTGTTGGCGCTCATCTTGCGTTCCGGGTTGGGGCCGGCATCGCCCGGGGTGAAGATGCCCGCGGCATCGATGCTGCCAGCGTATTGGTCATCCTTGTCGTGGGCGGCCACTTCATCAGCCGGCTTGATGCTCCAGCTGGCCGGCATATAGCCCAGACGCAGGTCGTCCTCGGTACCCGGTTTGCCATCGGCACCGGCGCTGTAGCCAACGGCACGATAGCTGGCACGTACCTTGGCCATGGCACTGCCGCCTCCGCCGATACGGGTCACGGCATTGGCCGGAGAAATATCGACACGGGCCAGCTCGCTGTAGACCGCCAGGCTTGCCTTGGCAGACTGTCCAACGGTCACTGAGCGCTTGCCTTCAGCACCGGTCGCCCTGGCAATAACGGTGATACGGTCAGCGGCACGGGACAGGACTTTCTCAACAGCGACACCCTGGCCCAGGTCGATTTCGCCTGTCAGGTGCTGACCGATCAGGGTCAGCTCGACGCTCTCGCCCGCACGCAGGTAGGAGGGCTGAATCGCAACCAGTTGCGCCTTGCCCTGGTCTCGCACGGCACGCAGTTCACCACCGATCTCGCGCTCGGCGGCCAGGAACATGCGACCCTCCAGGCGGTTGCCCTGCTTGTCGGCCGCCATCACCTGACGCATTTTCACGCCATCGATGGTCAGGCTGGCACGCCATTCGTAACCGGTATACACGGTGGCCTTGCCCTCTCCCTGCAGCGCAGAGCCGTCGGCATACTGGCCTTCCAGCGTCACAGCGTAATGGCCTTCAGAGGTTTTGGCGGCGCTCATCC
Organism: uncultured Marinobacterium sp.; assembly: GCA_963676805.2. GTDB lineage: Bacteria > Pseudomonadota > Gammaproteobacteria > Pseudomonadales > Balneatricaceae > Marinobacterium. Next base: position 1,474,003 of record CAXXYA010000002.1, read on the forward strand.
AGGCATCAAACTCCCCCTTGCCCGGAATAAAGCCGGTCACGCGCCAGCGCCCCATAAGGTCCGATTTGGCCGCCTTCTGCCAGTTGTTCCACTCCTGCGTGATCAGCGGGAAACGCTTGCCGAGTTCAGCGGCAGTGTCGTTGCTGGCGACCTCGTACCACTGGCGATCTCGGGCCAGGGAGTGCAGTTCGGTTGTCGGGAACTGGCCCATATGGAAATCGACCAGGTACTTCCACTCCTGCTCGGTGCGACGCTGCAACGCGAAGCGGGCTTCGGAATGGCAACGACCACAGGTCTCGGTCAGCCCCTGATTGATTCCACTCTCGACGAGATTGGTGTCCTGTTCCAGCAGGTAGCGATAGCCCTCGGCTTCCTCGGGAGCCAGCCCCTGGGTATCCGCCAGGTACTGGACCAGTGCACGTTTCTCCTCCAGCGGTAGCTGGAGGCCACGCAGGTGAGTCATGCGGTTGATGGTCATCAGCCAGCCTTCGGGGGATTTGCGCTGTTCACTGATGCGCGAGAAGCTCGGTGCCGACGCCGTACCGCTTTCGGTATGACAGGCCAGGCAGCGATCCCGGATAATCTGTTGTGCGTCCTGGGCCAGCAGCGGTGTGCTGACCAGCCCGGCCAGGACCAGCATGCCCGAGCCAAGAGCCGCACGCTTGGAATTATTATTACTCAATGCCATCACTCCCTTACTGATGAGATGGATCTTGTTGTCGCCAGAGCGGGAAGGCGGCGCAGTGCCTCGGCCCGCTTCAGTACTCATGGCTAAGCTAAACCTAGCATGTAAATTAAATTTCCACCTTTTGTGCTAAGTTGTGCCCAGATGTAACAAAATGTAAAAAAGACTTTTACTTTTCCATCACTCGGTTGATATTGCCCATCTTGCAACGCCCCCATGTTTGTCGCCGTTTTTGCAGTAAGAGGCCGTCTCCAATGAAGACCACACCTGCCGATATTCACATCCTCATCGTGGAAGATGACCTGGCGTCCCGGTCACTGCTGGTAAGCTATTTCGAGAATGCGGGATACCGGGTCTCGGAAGCCGATAACGCCGACCATCTGGGCGAGCGGATCGAACGGGACAGCGTCGACCTGGTACTGCTCGACATCAGCCTGCCCGGCAAGGATGGATTGACGGTCACCCGTGAGCTGAGAGCCAACTCGTCGGTCGGCATCATTCTGGTCACCAGCAAGGGGGATGAGATCGACCGCATCGTCGGCCTTGAACTGGGCGCGGACGACTATGTCACCAAGCCGTTCAACCCGCGCGAGCTACTGGTCCGTGCCAAGAATCTGCTCTGGCGCATGTTCAGTGCCGACACCGCCGGCAATGGCAACAGCAACCCGAGTGGCTACAGCTTCGAAGGCTGGCAGCTGGACCCACACAAGCGCCAGTTGACCAGCCCCGGCGGCCAGCAGGAACGTCTGCCGGAAGGTGAATTCAAGCTGCTGCAGACACTGGTCAACCACCCCGGCCAGGTGCTGTCGCGCGACCAGCTGATGGACGCCATCCACGACCGCGAATGGACACCCAATGACCGCTCGGTGGACGTTTTGATCGGCCGGCTGAGACGCAAGCTGGGTGACAACCCGTCCAACCCTCAGCTGATTTTGACCGCACACGGCGCCGGCTATATGTTTGCCGGCAATACCGGGACATGAAGGCGCCCGAAGGCTATCGCATCTACCGACAGGTGCATCGGTCCAGTGACTGTCGCATCAGCCGGGCCCTGCGCCTGCAGGACAACCGGGAGGTCGTGATCAAGCAGCTGGATCGCCACCAGTGCAGCCGTGACCGGCTGAGCCGCTTCCAGCACGAATTCGACATCCTGTCACGGCTGAGTGTCAGCGGCATCATCAAACCGCTGGAACTGCTGCAGCTGGAAACGGGACCGGCCATCATCTATGCCGACTCCGGCTCGCACCCGCTGCGACAGTTGATCGCCGAGCAACGGCTCGCCTGGCCGGAGTGGCTGGCGATCGCCATCCGCATCAGTGAACTGCTGGGCCGCCTGCACGAAGCAGGCATCACCCACAAGCAGATCAATCCGGACCACCTGCTGCTCAATCCTGAAACCGGCATGATGGAGCTGATCGGCTTTTCGCGCAGTACCGGCCTGAGCCGTGAACAGGCCAACTGGCACACCCCGGATCTCGACCGTGAGGGGCTGGCCTATATCGCGCCGGAACAGACCGGACGCATCAACCGCAGCATCGATTACCGCAGCGACTACTACAGCCTGGGCGCCACCCTCTACGAACTGATGACCGGTCGGCCGCCCTTCGTCGGCGATGACGGCATGAGCCTGGTCCATGACCAGATCGCCAAACAGCCCAGAGCCCCGCATCAGGTCAACCCGCAGCTGCCGGAAATGCTGTCTCAGGTGATTCTCAAGCTGCTGTCCAAGGACGCGGCCCAGCGCTACCAGTCCAGCGTCGGCCTGATCCATGACCTGCAGCTCTGCCTGCAAGCTCATCGGCACCAGGAGTACGATCTGCATTTCCAGCCGGGCCGGCACGACCTCTCCGCCCGTTTCCAGATTCCGCAACGGCTTTATGGCCGCCAGCCGCTGCTGGCTCAGCTACGCCAGCAGTATGACGGCTGCAGCCGCGGCGCCCACCCGCTGATTCTGATCACCGGCTATGCCGGCATCGGCAAGACCAGCCTGGTCAACGAACTGCGCCAGTACGTCAATGAGCAGGGGGGGCGCTTCAACGCCGGCAAATTTGACCAGTTTCGTCGCAGTCGCCCCTACTACGCCATCGTCCAGGCCCTGCAGGGTCTGGTGCGCCAACTGCTGACAGAGCCCGACGAACGCATCGCGCGCTGGCGCAAACACCTGCTCGACAGCATCGGCAATCATGCACAGGTGCTGGTCAAACTGATTCCGGAGCTGGCACTGATCATCGGTGACCAGCCTGTGTTACCGCCACTGCCGCCGATCGAAGAACAGAACCGTTTCTCCCGCATCTTCATCCAGATGCTGCGTGTACTGGCCACCCCCCAGCGTCCGCTGGTGCTGTTCCTGGATGACCTGCACTGGGCGGACCTGGCCTCGCTGCATCTGATCGAAACCCTGGTCAATGTCAGCCCTCCGCCGGGACTGATGCTGATCGGCAGCTACCGCGATCATGAACTGAGCGCCACCCATCCGCTGCGTACCTCGCTCGAGCGCCTGCAACAGAGTGGCCAGCCGCCACTGGAAATGGCATTGCACCCGCTGCAGCTGAACGAGGTCAACCAGCTGGTCGCCGACACCCTGCGCGTGGAGCCACAGACCTGTCGGGCACTGGCGCAGGCCTGTATGGCAAAAACCCAGGGCAACCCCTTCTTTCTCGGCCAGTTTCTGCATGCACTGCATCAGGATGGCCTGATCAGCTTTCGCGAGCAGCGCTGGCAATGGGATGAAGACGCGATTCGCGCCCAGGAGATGACCGATAACGTGATCGAGCTGATGGTCAGCAAGATCCAGCGCCTGCCCGTAGGCACTCAGCAGGTGCTGCCACTGGCCGCCTGCATTGGCAGCAGCTTCAACCTGCGCACCCTGTCAGTGGTCAGTGAACTGGAGCCCCGCGCGGCAACCGGCCGGCTCTGGCCGGCACTGACCCAGGGCCTGATCGTTCCCCAGGATGACAGCTATCGCCTGTTCCAGAACCTGGAACCCGTGCGCACCCGCTTTCGCTTCGTACACGACCGGGTACAGCAGGCCGCCTACTCCCTGATCGACGACCGCTCGCTGGAGCAGCTGCACCTGCAGATCGGACGTCAGCTGCAGCAGAGCCTGCCGCCGGAAGAGATCGACAGCCGCATCTTCGAGATCAGCAACCATCTGAACCAAGCGCAGGCGCTGCTGACCTCCGACGCAGAGCGCCTGCAGCTGGCCCGACTCAACCTGCAGGCCGGGCTCAAGGCGAAAGAGTCTGCCGCCTTCGACTCCGCCATGGAGTACCTGAATACCGGCCTGGCCCTGCTGCCGGCCAATGGCTGGCAACAGGACTACTCCCTGGCACTGGAGCTGCACACGGCCGCCGCGGATATCGCCAATATCAAGGGGCAGCAGGACCACATGCTGAGTCTGATTCGCAATGTTGAGGCGCATGCGGTACGCCTGCTCGACCGCATCCGGGTGTTCGAGATCCAGATCCAGTCCCAGGTCGCCAACAACGAATTTCATCAGGCCCTGAAAACCGCCCAGCAGGCCCTGCAACAGTTGGGCGTCAACATTCCGGCCAGGCCGCGCGACGGTCAACTGGCCTATGTGATGGCACGTACTCAATGGCTGTTGCGCCGAACACCGCCGGAGAAAATCCTGCAACTGCCCCAAATGGAAGATTCCGCACGGCTGGCGGCGATGCCGATCCTGGCAAGCATGTTTGGCGCCATCAAGTTTTCCAGCTCGGAGCTGCGCCCACTGGTCATGGCCCGCCAGGTGGAACTGACCCTGAAACATGGACTCAACCCCTCGGCCGCACTCGCCTTTGCCGGCTATGGCGGCGTCCTCTGTGGTCAGTTCAACGCCATCGAGCAGGGCTATCGACTGGGCAAGCTGGCCCTGCAGCTGGATCAGCAGCAACCGTCGGTACTGACCCATCACCGTACCCTGTCACTGTTCAACAGCTATATCCGCCATTATCGCGAACCGCTGCACAACTGCATGGAATCGCTGCTCAATGCCCATCAGCTGGCGCTGGATGCCGGCGACATGGAGTGGAGCGCCTACGCACTGGCGGCCTATATCCAGTACGCCTTTCCGCTGTGTCGCAATCTGGACGAGCTGCAACCCCGGCTGGAGCAGTACGCGGCGCTGCTGGAGGCGTCCGGTCAGCAGCAGTCGCTGCAATACTCCCAGTTCGTGCTGCAAACCATGGAAAACCTGCGTGGTCAGTGCCAGGACCCGACCCGTTTCGACGGCCGCTTCTACCATGAAGAGCGCAACCTCGCCGAGCTGAAACGTGAAAACCATCGCACAGCCATCAGCCTGCACCACTTTTACAAAAGCCTGCTCTGTTACCTGTTCGGCGACCATGCCGGTGCCGGCCGACACAGCGAAGCCGGCATGGAGCTGCGCGCCTCGATCAACGGCACCCTGACCGTGCCCTGGCTGCAACTGATCAATGCCCTGAGCATCCTCGCTCAACTGCCCCGAACCAGCATCCTGCAGCAACCGGCCCGATTGCAGAAGGTGCGCCAGACCCTGCGCTACCTGCGCAAACTGGCACGCCACTCGCCGGAAAATCATCGGCATCATGCCGACCTGCTGGAAGCGGAGCTGTATCGCAGCCAGCACAAGTACACCAGGGCGATGGACCTGTATGAGCAGGCGATCGAACAGGCTCGCCAGCAGGGCTTCATGCTGGACGAAGCGATGGCCACCGAGCTGGCCGGGCAGTTCTATCTGGCCTGGGACAAGCCCGGCATCGCCCGCACCTACCTGCAGGAGGCCTATGAGCGCTATGCCGACTGGGGTGGCCGCGCCAAGCTGGAACAGATGCAGGAGCAGTATCCGTTCACACTCGAACGTCCCCTCCGCCACCTGCATGAACACCCGCCGGAAGAGACCTCGGCCCTCAGTCGGACCCTGGACAATCAGGCCTTCGATATCAATTCGGTGATCCACGCCTCGCAGGCGATCTCCGACGAGATCGTGCTGGAGCGCCTGCTGGAACGACTGATGCAGCTGGCCCTGCAGAATGCCGGCGCCCAGCGCGCCATCCTGATCCTGCGTCGGCACCAGGGACTGTTTCTGGAGGCGGAGATCTGCCTCAACCAGGCGCCACGCCTGTTCAAGGCCCAGGCGCTGGAACAGAGTGATGGCCTGTTGCCACTGAGCATCATTCACTATGTGGACCGTACCAAGGAAGATGTGGTGCTCGGCAACGCCACGGAACACCCGATGTTCCAGCAGGACCGCTATATCCGCGATCACCAGCCACGTTCACTGCTGGCGATCCCGATCCTCTACCACGGCGAGCTGACCGCGATCCTCTACCTGGAGCACACGGAAAGCCGTGACATCTTCAATCGTGATCGACTAAAAACCCTGCAGATTCTAGCCTCCCAAGCTGCCATTTCGATCGAGAACGCCAAGCTGTACCAGAGCCTGGAGCAGTCTGAACGCGAGTACCGTTCCCTGTTCGAGAACTCCAGCGAAGGGATTTTCCGCATCGACCGGCGTGGCCGCTTCATCTCCGCCAACCCGGCACTGGTGAAGCTGCTCGGCTACCCCAGTGCCGACGCCTTCCTCGGCTCGGTGACTGACGTCCTGCGTGACTGCTTTGTTGATCGCGAGGAATGCCGCCAGTTTCTGGCCCGTCTCAACCGTGATGAGCGCGTACTGAGCTTTGAGACCCGCTGGCGACGCAGCAACGGCAGTGAAGCCTGCATCGCCATCTCGGCGCACCGCATCACCGACGAGCAGCACAACCTGCGCTATTACGAAGGTTCGCTGACCGATATCAGCGAGCGCAAGGCCAAGGAGCAGGCGGAACTGGCACGGGAAAAGGCGGAAGCCGCCAGCGAAGCCAAGAGTCAGTTCCTGGCCACCATGAGCCACGAGATTCGCACGCCGATGAACGGCATTCTGGGCATGGCCCAGCTGCTGATGCGTTCCGGACTCAGCCCCGACCAGCAACAGCAGGTAAATTCGATCTACCGGTCCGGTCAATCCCTGCTGAGCATTCTCAACGATGTCCTCGACTTCACCAAGATCGAGGCCGGCCAGATGGAACTGGAACAAGTGGTGTTCAGCCTGCACGAACTGCTGGAACAGCTGCATCAGCTGTTGATGCCGATGGCGCAGGAAAAACATCTGGATCTGATCCTGCGCCCCGATCCCGAACTGCCGGACAGGGTCTGTGGCGACCCGCGCGCACTGAACCAGGTGCTGCTCAACCTGTGCACCAATGCCCTCAAGTTCACCCATGAAGGCTATGTGCTAATCAAGGCCCGTCCGGTCACAGCGGATGCAAAGGGCCACTGCCGCATCCACTTCGAAATAGAAGACAGCGGCATCGGCATTCCCGAAACCGCCCACTCACGCATCTTCATGCATTTCAGCCAGGCTGACAGCTCCATCACCCGCCGCTTTGGCGGTACCGGCCTGGGCCTGTCGATCTGCAAACGACTGGTGGAACTGCAGGAAGGCGAGATCGGCTTTGACAGCCAGCCGGGCGCCGGCAGCCGTTTCTGGATCGAACTGAATTACCCACTCGCGGCTGCGCCCGCTCTACCCGTCACCACCGGCCTTGTGGGCGAGGCAGGCAGCAAGCCCTGTCTGGATATCCTGCTGGTGGAAGACACCCCGATCAACCAGCAGGTCACCGTCGGGCTGCTGCAGTCGGAAGGGCACAGCGTCAGTGTTGCCGATGACGGCTACACCGCCCTGTCGATGCACAATGACCACGGCTATGACCTGGTGCTGATGGATATCCACCTGCCCGACATGGATGGCATCGAAACCGCTCGCCGCATGCGCCAGCATCCGGACCCGTCCCGGGCGGCCGTGCGCATCATCGCCCTGACCGCCTCGGTCACCCCGGCGGAAATCCGCCGCTACCAGCAAGCCGGCATGGATGCCGTGGTCAGCAAGCCGCTGCAGTTCGACGCACTCAACCGTCTGCTGCATCAGCCGCCGAGCGAACTCACTGTGGAGCACCTTGATCCCGAGCCGCCGGCAAAGCTGAATCATGCCCTGCTCGACCAGCACCTGAACATGCTGGGGCAAACCCGTTTTCGCGACCTCTGCCTGCAGATGCAGGCCCAGTGTCATGAACTGCTGACCCAACTGCTGCAGGCGCAACCGGAACAGCAGGCGGCGCTGCTGCACAAGCTGGCCGGTACCCTGGGCAATTTTGGCCTGCAGCAGGCTGCCGAACTCTGCCGCAAACTGGAACAACAGCTTCCCCGTGCCCCCGAGGCTTTGGCCGACCTGCAGCGGCGTTGCCGGCAGAGCCTGGTCGAACTGCAACGGCACTATGACCTGCCGGCTAATCCAGCAGACGCACCAGCTGCTCCAGCCAGCGATAATCCTCGTCACTGACGCCCTGCATGCCCACCGCCCCCTTGGTCTCCAGCAACACCTGGCGGGCCGGCGAGGGGGTCAACAATACCTGGCGAATTTGCGTCCGGATTTCAGGGCATAGCTGGCTGCTCACCGTAAACGGGTCGTAATGGATCGGACGCGAGCGCCAGAGTTCGCGCAAGACATTGACGGATGCCAGCCCGCGGCCGATATAATCATCCGCCCGGCGGCTGGAGACGAAGGCCGCATCCACCGCGCCGGACAACACGGCGTCAATGGCACGATCATGAGAGCCGGCATAGACCAGACGCCCCACAAATTCGTCCAAAACGACACCGGTTTCACGCCTGAATTCGGTTTGCGGGATCAGCGCGCCGGACGTACTGCCGGGATCGGTCAACGCTACCGAGCGCCCTTTCAGGTCATGCAGCGACTCTATCCCCGCTTCCGCTTTCACCAGCAGCAGCGAGTTGTAATAGCTCCCTTCCGGGGTAAACGGCCCCGCGCGGAAACTGTACGCGGCCAGCGCTTCGACCCGGGGATCACGCGCCTTGGCCTGGATATAGGCCGCCGGCCCCAGCTCGGCCAAGTCCACTGCCCCGGACAGCAGTCCCTCGATCACGGCCTGGTAGGAATGGACCGAGGCCGTGCGTACCGGAATGCCCAGCACCCGCTGCAGCTCCTGCCGTAGCGGCTCGAACTCCTGATACTGCTGCGCCAGGCTTTTCTTGGGAATCGCGGCAAAGTGAAGCACTCGGGGTTGCTTGCAGGTCTCAACGGCCTGACTGACACCTGCGACCATCATCAAGAAAACACACAAAGCGTGAACCATCAGTGTCATAGTGCTATTTCCTGCTCGGGTTGCTGGCGATACTGATGCACCTCATCCATATTCAATGCACGGCTGAACAGATGCCCCTGCACCTCATCACAGCCGGACAACTTCAGATAAACGAGCTGATCCGGCGTTTCCACGCCCTTGGCCGCGACCTTCACCCCCAGCCGCTGGGCCACGGAGATGGTTGCCGACAGTAGAACGTTATCGTCAAAACTGTTGCGGATATCACGAATGAACGACCGATCCAGCTTGACCCGGTTGAACGGCAGGCGGCGGATCTGTTCCGGGTCCAGACCACTGCTGCCGAAATCATCCAGGGTCAGGCCAAAGCCGAGCTGCTGCAGATCATGTAGATACGCCTGTTGCTCGGACGTCAGCTGTTTCAGGTCGCGTTCGTTAATCTCCAGTTCCACCCAGGCCGGATCGATATCATAGCGCTCCAGCAGCGCCTTGATCTGCCTGGGCAATATATTCGCCTGCAATTGTGACAGGCTGAGGTTCACCGCCATCGGTACGATCGGCAATACATCGGCCCGCCACTGCAGCAGCTGTTCGCAGACCTGCCGCAGAACCCGCCGAGCCAGCATCGGCATCAATCCTGACGACTCGGCCAGCGGCAACAGTTGCGAGGGCAACAGCAGGCCAAACTCGGGATGATCCCAGCGCACCAGTGCCTCAAAACCGGTGATACGGTAATCGGGCAGTGACAGACGCGGCTGCAGGTGTACGCATACCTGCTCCTCCAGCACCTCCGGCAGCTGCTGCGCCAGGCAAGCCGCATCGAGCTCCTGGCTGTTCAGGGCCGTATCGAAAAAGGCATAGCGTCCGCGCCCTGCCCGCTTGGCCGTGTACATCGCCATGTCGGCATGTTTGACCAGCGTCTCGATCTCCATGCCATCCTGAGGCGACAACGCGATGCCGATACTGGGACTGGTGCCGAGACCTGAGCCCTCCAGCGCAGCATAGGGCGCCGCCAGTGCCGCCACCAGCTCCCGGGCCTTGAGTTCAATGTCCTCGCGCCGTTGCACCCCGGTCAACATCAGCACGAACTCATCACCGCCGAAGCGGCTGATGATATCGCTCTCGCGCAGGTTATGGGTCAACCGTTCTGACACGGCCTGCAACAGCTGATCACCCACCTTGTGGCCCAGGGTATCGTTGATCGGCTTGAACCTGTCCAGATCGATGAAAAATACCGCAGCAAAGCGCCCCCGGCGCTTGGCCCCCAGCAGATGGGAGTGCGCCAGTTCCAGAAACAGTCTGCGGTTATACAGCCCGGTCAGCTCATCCCGTGACGCGGCTTCCAGTGTTTGACGATGTTCCCGCTGCAGACGCTCAAGCAGCGCCTGGTTTCGCTGTTCCGAACGCTCCAGCGCACTCAGCTGGGCATCACGCCCGCGCATCATCCAGAGCAGCCAGGCCAAGCCCGCCAACACCACCAGACTCAGCAGCAGGACCGTGAACAGGTACTCCGAACGCTGTTCGCGATAGGCGGCCAGAATTTCCGGCTCCGCCTGACGCACGATCACCACGAACGGGAAAGACTCCAGCCGGTGGAACAGACTCAGGAAGATCTTGCCCTGACGCCGGTCCTCTGTGAGGAAACGCCCGCGATGCAGGCGCGACCCCAGCACGATGCTGTTATCAAAGCGCCCACTCTCCATGACCAGCCCGCCCTGGTCGACCTGCACCAGCTCCTCACCGGTGGCGGTCAGAATCTGAATGCTGGCTTCGGCGCCCAGGTCCAGACTCTGGTAAAGCTTGAGCAGATAGCCAAGATCCAACTCCAGCAACAGGTAGTGCCCCGGCGAACGGGGCTCCAGCCGGTCCGGCAACAGCAAGGGCATGAACCAGGGATGCTGCCAGGCGCTGGGGGGCAGGACCCAGAGCTCATCCGAGCTGTCCGTGGGTGGTTGCTGCCACGCCTGTTCAAGATGCAGCAGCCTGCCTGGAGAGGTGTTGTAGCTCAATAGCCCAGACGCATCATAAAGACTGATCCGGTTGAACACCGGATCGGACAGGACCAGAGCGGCCATATCCGCGGCTCGCCCCCCCTGTTCGCCCGGCGGGACTTCGCGTACCAGCATGCGCAGGGTTTTCGCCCGGTCCAGCACCTGCTCCAGGTTTTCTGCAACGATGAAGGCAAGATTGGCCAGAGCCGCAGCCTGTATATTCAGCGCCTGCTCACGACTGTCCCGCAACTGGCTGAAGGTAAACAGCCAGACGGCTCCCATGATCAGCAGCGCAAAGAGCGCCACACCCAATTGAGGCGCCGTCAGGGATACGGAGTCACGTTCCAGAGGAGGGCTCAAGCAAACATCCTGTTCAACTCAGATTGGTCAACGTCACTTTGTATTCATAAAGCGACAGCCAAGCGAAGCTAGCACGGGATCATGACGCTTGAGTGAAAAAAAAACGCGACCTTAAGGCCGCGTTTCAGGATAAACCAATGGAAGGATATTACTGCGCGCTTTCGGACTCGCCATCCTGCTGCAGGCTGTCGATCTTGTCACGGGCTTCCTGCTCCAACTCAGCGGCTGTTTCCGCGGCCTTGTCGCCCAACTCGCGAACGCCGTCTTCAGCCTGCTGATAGGCATCAGCAGCATCTTCCTTGAGCTGCCCGCCCATTTCGGCGGCCTTGTCCGTCATTTCGCTGGCCGCTTCGCGGACATCTTCTCCGGTCTCTTTCATGACCTCACCCGCCGCGTCCATGGTCTCACCGGCCTCTTGTTTAAGCCGGTCCATGGCGGAGGTTTCGGATGCCGGTGCCTCCACTACAGGAGCGGCCTGTTGCTCTTCGGCCGCTTTCTGATCATCGCCGCAGCCAACCAGCAACACAGTGGATGCCAGTACAGCAGATCCCAACACTTTATACAGGCTCATATTCATCGCTCCTTTGTATTAACAAATAATTGCTGCTCTGCAGTATAGGCGGCACAAATGAGCGCTGAATGAACGGAAACGGTCAAATGGCGATGATCGAGAGCACGCCCAACACCACGAACAAGCCACAGGCCAACCAGCGCGCCAGATTGAGCGGTATCTTCTGCATCAGCCAGTTGCCGGCATAGGCCACCGGCACATTGGCCAGCATCATGCCGATGGTAGTACCGGCAACTACCCAGAACAGGCTGTCGTAGCGAGCCGCCAGGATCACGGTGGCGATCTGCGTTTTATCACCGATCTCGGCAATGAAAAAGAGTATGCAGGTGGCGATGAAGGCACCATATTTGAGTACCGCGCCATCCTCCTCATCATCTTTATCAGGAATCAGCACCCATAGACCTACCGCGATGAAGCTGCCCCCGATAATCCAGGGCATCCAGCTCTCCGGAATCCACTGTACCAGCCAGGCACCCAGCCAGGCCGAGAGTCCATGGTTAATCAGGGTTGCAACCAGAATGCCGAGAATGATCGCGTTACGCTGGGCAAAGCGAGCAGCAAGAAAAAGAGTCAAAAGCTGGGTTTTGTCGCCGATTTCGGCAATGGCGACCGCGAGGGTCGAAGGTATGAATGCGTCCATTGAAACAGATCCGGCGGGCTTGTTGATTCCATAAGACATCACACACCGGCCCGCCAGGACAGTGCGTCATGTCTCAGGTCTCATCAATCCCGGGAATGGGACGCGACTGCCATGAGCATGGGGCTCAATTATGTTGACAGCCACTCCGCCGACAGGGTCGGACAGAAGATTACTCCCCCAAGAGCGGGGGCAATACTACCAGCGTCCATGCCAACAGGCAATATTGCACCAACCACTGGCCTGAGATTCAGGCTCGGGTAGAATGGCAGGCTTATCACCGTTTTATGCCACCGCAACGAATGAAGGGTTACCGATGACTGCACGACTGGGATCTGCCGCTGCCTGCCTGATGTTCAGCCTTACTCTGGCCGGATGCCAGACACTGCCGATGCCCTTTGCCAACAAGCCCCAGCCGGAGCCCGAACCGGTAGCGCAGCCGATCGAAGCCGCCAAACCGGCTGCGCCCAGGGCAGCCGAGACCCTGCCGGCCAGTGCCGACCTGAACTGGGAACCGAAGCTGGACCAGCCGATCGCCCAGCTGGAGGCGCAACTGCAACTGGAAGAAACCCAGCTGGCCAAGAACCATACCCTCTCCAGCATCGCCTATCTTTGGGATACCCGGCTGTACCTGCTGTTCCAGGACACTCTCGACTACCTGCCGGAACAGGCACAGCGTCATGAAGTTGAGCTGCAGAATCGCTGGCTCGATCAGCGCGCCGAAGCGATGACCCGCGCCTTCCTCAATGACAAGGATGGCGAGGTCGCCCGCTTCGCCGCCGGTCAGGCCTTTATCGAAGAGACCCGGAAACGGATCGAGGAACTGGAACAGTTGCGCGAACTGATCGTCATCCAGTAATCAACGCTGTCGATAGCGGCAGAAACTGGTGTAGTCGTTCTGCACACAGTCCGCGTAGGCCTGCGCCATGCTCAACAGCAGCTTGGTGAAGGCCTCACGCCGCGGCAGGGTCAGCTGCAACACCGCTTCGGCAAAGACAGTACCGCCATTCTCTCCCAGCGTTTGCGCCCCGCGCAAATGCGAGGCTGCCAGAATACGGCCCCAGGCCATCACCAGATGGTGCCAATGTTTGGGCTTTTGCAGCTTGTCGGTCGGGTAATCGGCCTTGAATGGCGAACGTTCGCGCACCGAGAACACCTGCTCCCCCAGCACCAGCCAGCCCACATAGGGATCTGGGTGGCGCGCCATCGCCTGAAACGCCAACGCATGGCGCTCGCCTTCATGACGGAACAGCTGGCGATACTCGGTCCGCTCGGACTCATTCATCACCCACCAGGCCGCAGGCGGCTGCTGCGCCTTGATGTCGAGTATCACATCATCGTGATCGTCATCGCCCTGGCCTTCAACCAGTGCATAAAAGCGATCCGTGCCCAGTGATCCTGTCCCGGCACTGAGCCGACGCGCCAGATCCTTGACCCTGAAATGCTGATGACTATGCCCCGGCACCACATCATTCAACGTCGCCTGATAATCGACCAGGGCCGTGGTCAGGGCCGTTTTGTCCTGTGCTGAAAGCGGTGCCAGCTTGGGGTGCTCAACGATAAAGCGGCGCTCGTCTCCCTGTTCACAGCAGGTCCACTTCTGCAACATGCGCACCCGCCCTTTCTTCTCGGACACCTTGATCAGGAAGGACTGCAATTTTCCGTCGGTGGTCTGCGCCGTAGCAGCCCAGTGGGCGGTCGCGGCCACATCCTGCTGCAGCGTGTGCAGATAGCTGTCGATCAAGGCCTGCAGAATTTCAGGGAGCGCGCCGGGCTTGAGCGAGCCGTTTTCACGCACCGCCAGGACCACACTAACCAGCAGGCGCCACAGGTCGTACTGATAGTCACCGATGATGCCATCATCAAAGTCATCCAGTCCGAAGCGGACCTGGTCATCATGGCTGCCGTAGGCACCGAAGTTGTGCAGGTGGGCATCGCCCTGCAGCCAGGTCTGAGTCTCGGTGGTGCCGCCAAACAGGGAAAAATGCCAGTCCCGGTACAGGTCCTGCCAGTAGAGATGATTGCTGCCACGGAAAAAGCTGAAAGCCGACGTAGCCATACGTTCATACTTCTGCTGCCTGTACGTTTCACTCAGATTCGCATTGAATCCCTCCAATGCCTCGATTACCTGCTGTGCGCGATTGTGTGCGGTTGCCACACGCATGAACGGCCTCCTGCTGTACGTTTTGGGAGGCAACACCTTAACGCAGCCTTGCAGCGGATCAAACCGCCGACGAAATGGACGCTGCGCTCAGCAGATCAACGTGTTAACATTAAATTATTAATGCGAATGATTCTGATAATCAGGTTTTATCTTTATGAAGACTAGGTCGCTGCTCTCCCTGTTTTTTTCCCTCAGCCTGCTACCCCTTTCCGTCACCGCCGAGACGTCACCCGACACCCCCGCAGCGGCAAAGGCACAACTGGGCCAGCAGCTCTTTTTTGATGTCAATCTGTCCAAAAACCGCAACCAGTCCTGCGCCAGCTGCCATTCTCCGGCACAGGGCTTCGTCGACAGCCGCCCGGGAACCGAACTGGGCGGCTCCATTGGTGACGACGGCCACTCTATCGGTGATCGCAACGCCCCCTCCGCCACATATGCCAGCACCAGCCCCGCATTTCACCGCCGATCCGATGGCGAATGGGTCGGCGGCCAGTTCTGGGACGGCCGCGCCGCCACCCTGGCGGCCCAGGCCGGAGGACCACCCTTGAACCCGATCGAAATGGGCATGCCGGACAAGGCCAGCGTCATCACCCGGTTAAAGGAGAACCCCGAGTACATACGCCAGTTTGACGCCCTTTACGGCGCGGGGATTCTCGACCAGCCCGAACAAGGCTATGCCGCCATGAGCAACAGCCTGGAAGCGTTCGAGAAGACCGAGCTTTTTGCGCCCTTCGATTCCAAGTACGACCGCTTCCTGCGCGGAGAAGCCAAACTGACCGACCAGGAAGAACTGGGCCGCCTGCTGTTCTTTTCCCAGCAGTTCACCAACTGCAACCAGTGCCACCAGCTGCGTACCAGCGCTCGTGCCCAAGATGAAACCTTCACCAACTACGAATACCGCAATATCGGCACACCGGTGAACACCGCACTGCGCGCCATTAACGGCGTCGCGCCGGACTTTGTCGACCGGGGCCTTTTGGACAACCCCGCTGTCGACGACCCGGCCCAGGCGGGCAAGTTCAAGGTTCCCTCTTTACGCAACGTAGCGGTGACCGGCCCCTACATGCACAACGGCGTATTCAAGGATCTGCGTACTGTGGTGCTGTTTTACGACAAGTACAACAACCCGACCCGTACCATCAATCCGGAAACCGGCCAACCCTGGGACAAGCCTGAAGTCGCCGATAACCTGGCGCTGAAAGAGCTGGAGCATGGGCCGGCACTGGAAGACGAACGCGTAGATGCCATCGTCGCCTTCCTCAAGACCCTGACCGACCAACGTTATGAACACCTGTTGAAATAAGTTTGGACTGCAACTGTGGGAGCCAGCCCTTCGGCCAAGGGACGGGCCTCCCACAGCCGAGCACCACGCCCACTCCCCACCTGTGGGAGCGCGCTCCGCGCGCGAACAGCCCCTTCGGCCAGAGACTGGCCTCCCACAACCAGGCACCACAGCCACTCCCCGCCTGTGGGAGCGCGCTCTGCGCGCGAACAGCCCCTTCGGCCAGAGACTGGCCTCCCACAACCGAGCATCACACCCACTCCCCACCTGTGGGAGCGCGCTCTGCGCGCGAACAGCCACTTCGGCCAGAGACTGGCCTCCCACAACCGAGCACCACACCCACTCCCCACCTGTGGGAGCGCGCTCCGCGCGCGAACAGCCCCTTCAGCCAGAGACTGGCCTCCCACAACCAGGCACCACACCCACTCCCCACCTGTGGGAGCGCGCTCCGCGCGCGAACAGCCCCTTCGGCCAGAGACTGGCCTCCCACAACCGAGCATCACACCCACCCTCGCCTGTGGGAGCGCGCTCTGCGCGCGACATCGTCCAACCTTGTGCTAGAATCCCGCCATTCATTTCTGCCTTTGATGGCTGACCAATCCAAGCAACAGGACCTGTGACACCATGAGCCTTGCGCAATCCGTTCTGGCCGTGAACAACGACCTGCCGATCCGTACCGACCGCCCGATCCATAGCGGCAAGGTACGTTCCGTCTACTGGCTGACCGAAGCGGACAGCCGCCGCCTGATTCAGGAAAAGGGCTATGACGTCGCTCCCGACGCACCGCTGGCGATCATGGTGATCAGCGACCGCATCTCTGCGTTCGATTGCATCTGGCACGGTGAAGGCGGCCTCAACGGTGTACCGGGCAAGGGTGCGGCGCTGAATGCGATCTCCAACCACTGGTTCGGCCTGTTCCGCGAGAAAGGCCTGGCCGACAGCCATATCGTCGACATCCCGCACCCGTTCGTCTGGATCGTACAGAAGGCGCGTCCGGTGATGATCGAAGCGATCTGCCGTCAGTACATCACCGGCTCCATGTGGCGCGCCTACACCAAGGGCGAACGCGAGTTCTGCGGCATCACCCTGCCGGAAGGCCTGCAGAAGGACCAGAAGCTGCCCGAGCTGCTGATGACCCCGTCCACCAAGGGTATCCTGCGCGGTATTCCGGGCGTGCCGGAAGCGGATGACGTCAACATCACTCGCGCCAACATCGCCGACAACTTCGAAGCTTTCGGTTTCCGTTCCGCCGATGACATCGCCCAGTACGAAAAGCTGCTCCAGGAAGGTTTCGGCGTGATCAGTGATGCGCTGGCCGAGCTGGATCAGGTGTTCGTCGACACCAAGTTCGAGTTCGGTTACGTCACCGATGCCAGCGGCAACGAAAAGCTGATTTACATGGATGAAGTGGGCACGCCGGACTCCTCCCGCATCTGGGACGGACCGGCCTACCGTGACGGCAAGGTGATCGAGAAATCGAAGGAAGGCTTCCGCCAGCTGCTGCTGAACCACTTCCCGGACCCGGATATCCTGCTCAACAAGGAGCGTATGCCAGAACGCGAGGCCCTGGCCCGCGACAACGCCCTGCCGACCGAAGTGCTGATGGACGTGTCCCGCACCTACCTGGATATCGCCGAGAAGATCGTTGGTCACAAGATTGAGCTGTCGGAGAACCCGAAAGCCGAGATCATCGAGATCCTGCGTGATCAGTACGGTCTTATCGACTGATCTGACGTCTGCCATAGCAATTGAAAAACCTCCCCTGCCAGACGGCAGCGGGAGGTTTTTTATGTGCAGGAGCCATCAGAGGCTGTGGAGCAAGTAAACACAGACGCACCATCCAGGCGCGCGACAAGCCCTTTCGGCCAGGGGACTGGCCTCCCACAACCGAGCACTACAGCCATCACTACCGGTGACCGACGGTACTCCGTGAAGCGGGCCGCCCCTCAGCAGATACCGGGATACAAAGGGGCCTCCAGGTTTTTTCAACGCGGCTTCAATCGATCGCAGTCCGGGCGACGACCCGCAGCGCGCGCCTGCTGATACAGCGGCATGTATTGCTGCACTTGGGCATCCAGCTGCTGGATACGGGTGCTTGGTGCCGGGTGAGTCGACAGCAGCTCCGGCGGGGTTGCGCCGCCCTGCTGAGACATCTTCTGCCACAGCGTGACCGCTTCACGCGGATCAAAACCGGCCTGCGCCATCAGCTCCTGACCCAGCATGTCGGCTTCGGATTCATGCCTGCGACTGTAGGGCAGTAGAATGCCATACTGCGCACCCAGCCCCATTGCCAGCACGGCAGCCTGCTGGGTTTTGGAGTCCACCCGGTCAGCCATTGCGATGGTGGCCGCCGTCATGCCCAGCTGGGTCAGCTGCTGCTGGCTCATGCGGGCGTTACCGTGCTGCGCCAGCACGTGGGACACTTCATGGCCGATCACCGACGCCAGCTGATGCTGATTATTGGCGACCTTAAGCATGCCGGTATAAACGCCGATCTTGCCACCCGGCAGCGCGAAGGCGTTCACCGCCTCATCCTTGAACACCACCAGCTCCCAGTCCTGAGGCGCATAGCCATACTCACGCGGTACCTGCATGACGATGGCGTCGGCAACACACTGCACATAGCGGTTGGTACGCGCATCATCCTCAAGCGGCACCTCCTGTTTCATCTGTTCGAATGATTGAGTGCCCATCGCTTTCATCTGTGCCGGGGAATTGAGCAACAGGGTCTTTTCGCCGGTAGGCGACACCGCACAGCCGGCGGTGAGAATACTCAGGCCCGCGACCAGGGCCAGGCGCTTGATACATGCGTGCAACATTCAACGTTCTCCTGTTTTCTCGTTTGATCCTGACGGCTTCCGTGCGGCAGCCAGTGCATCGGCATGTTCCACCACCCAGTCATGCAGAGCCTGCAAAGGCGGAATCAGGCTGCGCCCCAGCGGGCTTAGCGAGTATTCGACACGTGGTGGCACTTCGGGAAACACTTCCCGACAGATGATACCGTCCTGCTCCAGCTCGCGCAGCTGTTGCGTCAGCACCTTTTGGCTGACTTCCGGCATCTGCTGGCGCAACTGGCCAAAGCGTAGTGTTTCATTCTTTAACCAGAACAGAATCAGAGGCTTCCACTTGCCGCCAATCAGTTCGAGGACCTGGTACAGTTCACAATCTCGGCTCATGGGTTTCCTGCAGGTAACCGAGGCACCTGAAAGTGCCTTCTTGTCGTTCTGGCCCAGCCTGCCTAAGCTGGCGGCCAGTTCATCCAGAATAGGGTTCATATCATGGCTGTTATCTTGCAGATCGATTTTACCATGCCCGCCGAAATGCTCGGCGACAACCTGACCGAGGCGGCGCGCGGACTGGCCGAGTCGATCAACCAGGAACCGGGGTTCATCTCCAAGATCTGGACCGAGAATGTCGAAACCGGGGAAGCGGGCGGGGTCTATCACTTTGCCGACAGGGCATCGGCGCAGGCGTATCTGGAGATGCACTCGAAACGAGTGGAAGCGATGGGCGCAAACAACATTCGCGGCCGCATCTTCGATATCAACGAGACGCTGACCGCGATTAACTTTGGTCAGACAGGAAATGGCCCGACCGGGCACTAACGTCCGGCCAGGCCATACAGCAAGCCATGTGAACCGTAGCGAGCGATTCAGAAGCAAGGCGCACGGCGCGCAGGAACCACAGTGTATGTTTTATACATGAGGATTCCGACCGGGCTGGCGAACCACACCGCGCAACGCAGCCTCTGTATCGCGCAGCAGGTTTAGAGGCGGCTTTCCAGCTCCGGCACTGCCTCGAACAGATCCCCTACCAGACCATAGTCGGCCACCTGGAAGATCGGTGCTTCTTCATCCTTGTTGATCGCCACGATCACCTTGGAATCCTTCATGCCGGCCAGGTGCTGAATGGCGCCTGAGATACCCACGGCGATGTAGAGTTCCGGTGCGACCATCTTGCCGGTCTGGCCCACCTGCATGTCGTTGGGCACGAAGCCTGCGTCGACGGCGGCACGGGATGCGCCCACGGCCGCGCCCAGCTTGTCGGCCACCTTGTTGAGCAGCTCGAAGTTGTCGCCGTTGCCCATGCCACGACCACCGGAGATCACGACGGAGGCTGCCGTCAGCTCCGGACGGTCGGACTTGGCCAGCTCTTCACCGACGAAGCTGACATCGGCATGCTGATGCACGGAGCCGCAGGCTTCGATGGCCGCGCTGCCACCGGTCGCTTCAGCCGCATCAAAGGCAGTGCCGCGCACGGTAATGACCTTGACCGGATCGGCGGACTTGACGGTGGCGATGGCGTTACCGGCATAGATCGGGCGCTTGAAGGTATCCGGCGCTTCCACACCGCTGATGTCGGACAGCTGATTGACACCCAGCAGCGCAGCCACTCGCGGCGCGACGTTTTTACCGGTTGTAGTGCCCGGCGCCAGGATGTGGCTGTAGCCTTCGGCCAGCTCAACCACCAGCTTGCTCAGGTTTTCAGCCAGCTGGTGCGCGTAAGCCGCATTGTCAGCCAGGATCACCTTGCGTACACCGGCGATGGCAGCGGCCGCGTCGGCAACGGCCTGGGCGTTCTCACCCGCCACCAGCAGGTCGATATCGCCGCCGATCTGCTGCGCAGCCGTCACCAGGTTCAGGGTGACCGGTTTCAGGGACTGGTTGTCGTGTTCGGTAATAATCAGAATGCTCATGCGACCACCTTCGCTTCGTTACGCAGTTTGTCCACCAGCTCCTCAACAGAGCTGACCTTGATACCAGCCTGGCGTTCTGCCGGCGGCTCTACACCCAACAACTCAACACCGGCGGCCAGCTGGGCACCCAGCTCGTCCGGGGTTTTCACGTCCAGCGGCTTCTTCTTCGCCTTCATGATGTTGGGCAGGGACGCGTAACGCGGTTCGTTCAGACGCAGATCGGTGGTCACCACCGCCGGCAGTTTCAGGCTCAGGGTCTGCAGACCACCATCGATCTCGCGGGTCACTTTCAGCGACTCGCCTTCCACGACCACTTCAGAAGCGAAGGTCGCCTGTGGACGATCCATCAGCGCCGCCAGCATCTGGCCGGTCTGGTTGTTGTCGGAGTCGATCGCCTGCTTGCCCAGCAGGATCAGATCGGCCGATTCTTCCTCGGCCACCTTCTGCAGGATGCGGGCAACGGACAGGGAGTCCAGCTGGTCAGCGGCCTCAACCTGGATGGCACGGTCGGCGCCCAGCGCCAGTGCGGTGCGCAGCTGTTCCTGGCAGGACTTGCTGCCGATGGAAACCACTACCACTTCGGTCGCGGTGCCCGCTTCTTTCAGGCGCACGGCTTCTTCAACGGCGATTTCACAGAAAGGGTTCAGGGCCATTTTGACATTGGCCAGATCGACATCGGAACGGTCGGACTTGACGCGTACCTTGACGTTGTAGTCGATCACGCGCTTGACGGCTACCAGTACTTTCATTGTTATTACCTTTGGTCTGTTCGGCTGGAAAAAGAAGGCCCTTGCGGGCCTCAAGGCTCACTCAGAGTTACTTTCCCCAAGCACTCAATTCGAGGTCACTTCCTCAGCCGCCTGCTTGCGCAGGAGGAAACGCTGGATCTTGCCACTGGAGGTCTTGGGCAGATCGGTTACAAATTCGATTTCACGCGGGAAAGAGTGCGTCGACAGGCGGTTGCGCACGTGCTGCTGCAATTCTTCGGCCAGCTTGTCGTCGGCATCGAAGTGCGGATGGGTCACCACAAACGCCTTGACGATAGCGCCCCGCTTGTCGTCCGGCTTGCCCACCACGGCACTTTCAACCACCGCTTCGTGCTCCAGCAGGGTGCTTTCCACGTCCGCCGGGCCGATGCGGTAACCGGCCGAGGCGATGATGTCATCATCACGCCCGGTGTAGGAGTGGGAACCGTCACCGTTGCTGATGACCACATCGCCGGTCAGGTAGTACTTGCCGTGATACGGACTCTTCTCGCCCCAGGTGTAACCCTGGAAGAAGTACAGCGGTGAGTTTTCCATATCGACCGCCAGCTCACCGCTTTCGCCCGGTGCAACTTCGTTGAAGTTGGCGTCCAGGGCCACCAGGCGGTAACCCGGCAACTGGTAACCCATGCTGGCATCGCGGAATTCGTGACCCAGTTCGTGGAAGTTGGCCGAGGTCATGCCGGTTTCGGTCTGGCCGTACTGGTCACACACCAGGCAATCAAACGCGCGCTGCACCCAGGTCACGATCTCGGGGTTCAGCGGCTCGCCGGCACTGTTGGCCACGCGCAGATCGATCTCCGGGTAATCCGCCAGCAGCTTGTCGTTGGCCTTCAGCATGCGGTAAGCGGTCGGCGCCGCAGCCAGGTTGGTAATCTTGTACTTGCGCAGGAACTCGAAGGTGTTTTCGGCGGTAAAGCCCGCTTCGTTGAAGTGGGTGGTACAGCCCAGCAGCAGCGGTCCGGTCACGGCGTAGTAGAGACCATAGGCCCAGCCCGGATCGGCCACGTTCCAGAAGTTGTCCGTCTCACGCAGGCCGATAGCGTAACGCATGTAGACATAGAATGCCGGCAGCGCCTTGGCCGGTACGGTGACGCCCTTGGACTTGCCGGTGGTGCCGGAGGTAAACATCTGCAGGAAGGGATCTTCCGGGCCGATCTTCACCGGCTCGAACTGGTCCGGCTGCTGATCCAGGGTCTGGTGATAAAGGAAGTCCGCCTTGTCGGCCAGCGCGTGGCTGTCATCGGCGACCAGCAGGGTGGTCGGCAGACCCTTAACGCCTTCCAGCTTGGACCATTGATCCGTATTGGTGATGATCAGTTTGGTCTGCGCCTTCTCCAGGCGGTATTCGATGGCACCTGAACCAAAAGCGGTGAACAGCGGCTGATAGACAGCGCCGGCACGCATGGCCCCCAGTACGGCGATCAGCAGTTCGGGCGTGCGGGTCAGCAATGCGGCGATACGATCACCCTTGCCAATCCCCTGGGATTTAAGGAAGTTGGCAAACTGTGCCGAGCGCAGCATCAGCTCCCTGAAAGTCATCTCACCGCTGGTGCCATCGGCCAATTCGTAACGCAGGCCAACCTTGGCGGGATCTTCTGCCCAGCGGTCGCAGATCTCCTCGCAGACGTTGATGCCTTCGTTAAAATCACCCACGAAGTTCTGTATGATGGACTCCGGCGTGAAGTCTTTGATGAAGTCGTTGTAGCTGATTTTGTCCATACTGAAACCTGTTTATTGTTCTAATGGGACCCGCCACTTTCCTGAACTGTGGCACGCGCAGCAGCTGGTCAACGAACAAGGGAAATCCCTTATTCATCGGGTATGGACGCAGGTTAATGCAATCATCGGTGGCAACAGAATGACAACTTCCAACAGATAAATTGACATTTTTTGCAACGCTGAATTGTCAACAAACAACCCATTTTCCAGTCGTAGTTCCCGGCAGTCGCAAACATGAAAAATCTGACCTTCTCCTCCCACTACGCCCGTGCCGTCCTGCACGGCCCCCGGACACAAGGTCTTGATATCGATGCCCTGCTCGACCAGTGCCAGATCGATCCTGACCTGATCAGCCAGCCCAAGGCCCGTATCCGCACCGGCCAGTTCATCCGCCTGTTCCGTCTGGTGTGGCGCGAGCTGAACGATGAATTCATGGGCCGTACCTCGGCACCCTGCCGCATCGGCCACTTTCATCTGATGGGCTCGCTGGTGGTGCACAGCGCCAACCTCGAAGAGGTGATCCGGCAGAGCATCCGCTGCTATCAGCTGTTTTCGGAAGACATCGAGATCCGCCTGAACCTGGACGGCGAGGAAGCGGAGCTGAGCCTGGTTCACCACCACCCGGAACTGGACCCGGACAGCTTCCTGGCGGAATGGCTGCTGATGGTCTGGCATCGGCTGATCGGCTGGCTGATCGGGCGCAAGATCGTGCTCAGTCGCGCCCACTTCAGCCACCCGCTGCCGGCCCACTTCGACGAATATCGCTTTATCTACCCCTGCCAGTGCCATTTCGAGCAGCCGCGCACCAGCATCTTTTTCAGCAAGAACTACCTGAGCATGCCGGTCACCCGCACCTCTCGGGAAGTGGACGAGTTCATCCTCAGCTCACCCCGCGACCTGCTGATCTGGACCGACGAGGATGACAGCCTGACCACCCGCGTGCGTGGCCTGCTGGAGAATTTCGACGAAGGCGGCCTGCCCAACCTGGACTGGGTGTCAGAGCAACTGCACACCACCTCCTACACCCTGTCGCGCAAGCTGAAGGCGGAAGGCACCTCCTACCAGGCGATCAAGGACAACCTGCGCCGTGACCAGGCGATCATGATGCTGACACGGCAGAACCTGAGCATCGGCGATATCTCCAGCCAACTGGGCTTTGCCGAACCCGGCGCCTTCTCCCGCGCCTTCAAGCACTGGACCGGCGTCAGCCCCCTCGCCTACCGCAAGCAGGAAGCCTGAGCTTCGCCCAGTATCTGCATCGCCAGATCGATAAAACAGCGAACCTCCGGCAGATCGGCACGGCTTCTGAGCCAGACGATATGTTCTGTCACCGCCTCTTCCGCTTCGGTAATGGGAATGACTGCATACTCACCCTGCGCCGGGATATCACCGCGAAATGCGAAACCGATCCCAAGCCCGTGGACCACGGCTTCACAGATATCGGTTCTGGAATCGATCAGAATGCCGGACTGCAGGGCCAACCCGGCCTGCTGAATCAGCCTGTCCAGCAGTTGCTGGGTGTAGGAGTAGCGTCGCGAGAAGATCAGCGACTCGTCACAGAGCTGATGCAGGGACAGGGTCGGCGCTTTCGCCAGCGAATGTGAAAGCGGCACGATGGCGATCAGATGATGGGCCCGGTAGGCCAGTCTCGACAGCCGTCGGTCTTCCCAGTGCATTGGGAACAGACCGATGTCCACCTCGCGGTTGGCCAGCACATCAAAGCATTCATCCGTCGTCGCGGTATGCAGCTTCAACGAAACGTCCGGATATTCGCGCACAAACCGAGCGATCAGCGGCATGAATACCAGAGGCGAGGCCGTCGCCACCCTTATCTCTTCAAGACTGCCGCCACTGCCGGGCTGGACCAGGGCGCGCACATTCTGGTCCAGCTCGGCAAACTGGGCGGTAATCCGGTACAGCCGCTGGCCGAGTTCGGTCAGGCGCATCCCGTGGCTGACCCGCTCCAGCAAAGGGCCATTGAAACGCGCCTCCAGCTTGCGCATCTGTGCCGTCACCGCCGGCTGACTGATCCCCAGGCGCTGAGCCGCACGGGTGAAATTACCCGCCGATACCACGGCATTGAAGGTACGTATTTCCGGCAGCGACAGATTCGCATCACGCATGCTCCACAACCTCGGCCCGCTCGGCCAGGATTGCCTCCCCCGGTCGTTTCAGGGTCGGGATGGCGCCAATCAAAGCACGAGTGTAAGCCTCGCGGGGCTGCAGGAAAATCTGCCGCACGCTGCCCTGCTCCACCAGCCGTCCATGCTGCATGACGCAGACATGATCACAAAGGTTGGCCACAACGCTCAGATCATGCGAGATGAACAGAATGGTCAACCCTCTTTCGTCGCGCAGCGCCTTCAGCAGAGCCAGGATTTCGGCCTGTATGGACACATCCAGTGCCGCAACCGCTTCGTCGGCCACCAGAAAACGCGGATTGACCACCAGTGCACGGGCGATGCTGATACGCTGCCGCTGCCCACCGGAAAAGGCATGCGGGAAGCGGCGCAAATGGTTCACCTCGATATGGCAGCGCTTGGCCACTTCGACCACCCGCTGATCGATCTCGGCACGGTTGCGACACAGGCCCAGCGCCTGCAGGGGCTCGGCGATGATATCCCGCACGGTCATGCGCGGATTGAGCGAGCTGTAGGGGTCCTGGAAGACCAGCTGTGCCACCTGAGCCAGCTTCTTGCGCTTGGCCCTGCCGTCGGCGACCAGGGTGATCGGCTGATCCGTGTGATAATGCACCTCGCCTGCGGACACAGGCGCCGCGCCAAACAACGCCTTGCCCAGCGAAGTCTTGCCAGAGCCGCTCTCCCCCACCAGGCCGATGATCTGTCCCGCCGGCAACTCCAGGTTCATCTGCGGTACAGCCTGGAATGGCGCTTGTCCCGGTCCACTGGCAGGATAGGTAATCGACAGGTCGCGAATGCTGACCAGCGGCGCAGGCTGGCGCTCCGGCGGTGGTGGCAGATCTTCCAGGTGCGGCAAGGCATCCAGCAGGCGTTTAGTGTAGTCGTGCTGAGGCGCAAACAGCACCCGATCGCAGCTGCCGGCTTCGACCACCGCCCCCTTTTTCATCACCGTGAGGTTGTCGGCAATGCGCGAGATCACCCCCAGGTCATGGGTAATGAACAGCATCGCCATGCCGAACTGTTCACGCAGTTCCAGCATCAACTCCAGCACCTGCGCCTGCACGGTCACATCCAGCGCCGTAGTCGGCTCGTCGGCGATCAACAGCCGGGGCCGAGTGGACAACGCCATGGCGATCATCGCCCGCTGGCGCATGCCGCCCGAGAGTTCAAATACATACTGATCGAAGCGTCGCTCCGGCTCACGAATGCCCACGCGCTCGAACAGTTCGATCCCCTGCCGGCGCGCACAGGCATAGTCAACGCCGGTATGCAGCTGGATGGTCTCGACGATCTGGTCGCCAATACGAATGGCCGGAGCAAAGCTGGCCATCGGCTCCTGAAAGATCATCGATACCTGACCGCCGCGCACCAGTCGCAGGTCGCGACCATGCAGCCCCATCACATCCACCGGGCGCTGACCATCATGCAGCCGAATGCGGCTTTCGGGTGCCATCTCGGCGTTGCCGGGCAGCATGCGCATGATGCTTTTGGCCGTGATGGACTTGCCAGACCCGCTCTCACCCACCAACCCCATCACCTCACCGGGATGCAGGCTCAGGTTGAGCCGATTGACGGCACGCTGCACGCCTTCTGCGGTATGGAAATCGATGCTCAGGTCACGAATCTCAAGCAATGGATCGGAAATCATCTCGTTGATGCTCATCGTTTGCGCTCCGAATAGGGGTCGGCGGCATCCCTGAGGGCATCACCGACAAAAACAAAGGCCATGATCAGCAGCACGAACACCCCCACAGGCGCAAACTGCCACACCATGTTCTGCTGGATATCCGGGTCCTGCGCCTTCTGCAGCAGCACCCCCAGGCTGTTGACCGGTTCGGTCAGCCCCAGGCCCAGAAAGCTCAGGCCGGTTTCAGCCAGAATCACGTAGGGGAAATTGATCAACGTATCGACGATGATGTAGCTGGAGAAACTGGGCACCAGATGACGCCAGATGATCCGGCTGCTGCTGGCCCCGGACAGCCGGGCTGCCAACACGTAATCCTGATTGCGTTCGGTCAGGATATGGGTCCGCAGACGACGTCCCAGCGCCGCAAAGTCCAGTGCACCGATCACCACGGCGATGGCGAAATAGCGCTGTACCGGTGTCAGGTCGAGCTGCGACAGCGCCACGGCACAGGCCAGATAGACCGGAATCGGAGGAATCACACGTACCGCCTCGGTGATCGCCATCAAGACCGCATCCACTCGGCCACCACAGTAACCACTGATGCCGCCGACCAGCAGCGACGCAAACAGCTTCACCGCCAGCGCCACCAGCGCGATGCTGATGGTGACCCAAATCGCATGCAGGGTACGGCTGAACACATCCTTGCCGTCCTCATCGGTCCCGAACAGGTGGACCTGCCCCTCGTCCACACCGAACAGATGCCGGTCGGAAACGATATCAATCCCCAGCCATTCAACCTTGAGCAGGCTGTACTCCCAGCCCGACACGAAGAACTGCAGATAGCGACGCTGGTCGGTCTGTTCCACAAAGCGGTTCTGGCTCGAGGCGTTCAGGCTGTCACCGGAGGTGATGGCATCCAGCGCGCTCAGATCGCCGCCCGCCAGGCTGCTCAGGTCAAATGCCGGTGCCTCCCTGGTATAGCGGTAGGTAAAGGGCCGCAGGGAACAGCCGTTGGCATCACAGAAGCGGATACTCTGCGGCGCCCCCCGCCGATAATCCGGATTGGCGCCTTCAATGCCCGGCGCGTTGGGCGAAAAGAAGGGAGCAAACAATCCCATCAACAGCAGCAGGGCCAGCATGCCGCCGGCGATGACGCCAGTGGTGCTGCGCATGAAACGTGCGCGAATCAGGGCAAACTGACCCGCCGTGTAGTAGGACTCGCTGCGGGCTTCGGCCTTGCCGCCACCCCGCCAGCGGCTAATCAACGCAATCATCTCAGTGCCCTCCCGCGTGCATGACGCTGTTGCGAACCCGCGGATCCACCACCGCCAGAATCACGTCGGTGATGAAGTTCATACCGATCACGACCAGCGCCACCAGAAACAGAATGCCGGCCGCCAGCTCCTGATCGTTGGTCATCGCCAACGCTTCGATCAGCAGCGCGGCGGCATCGGTCAGGCCGATCACGACCGCCACAATGGGCAAATCATTGAAGATACGCTGGAAATCAAACCCCACGGAGTTGAACAGCGGGCTGATCGAATGGTGTACCGGATAGCGCGACCAGAGGCGGAAACCGTCGATGCCGCGGGCGCGGGCGGCCTCCACATACAGCTTGTTGGACTCATCTACCACCAGAGCACGCACGGTCTGCAACTGCAGCGCCGTCGCCGCCCAGCCGATCACCAGAATCGGCAGCCAGATATGCCCCAGAAAGTCGTTCAGCTTGCCCCACTGGAAACCGCTGTCGGCGAACCAGGGCTGGCCGCGCCACTGATCCGAAAACAGCCCGGTTGGCGAGGGTTCACCGGCGAATACGTACAGCAGGATGATGCTCAATGCGAGCAGAAAGTTGGGCAACGCCAGCCCGAGATAGCTGATCAGGCGCAACTGCAGGTCCACCAGTTTGGCGATCACCAGGCCGATGCTGTTGCGCAGCCGACGCAACGGAGTGTGATGAGACTTGCGATCCAGCCAGGGCTTGTTCAGCGACCAGGCCGACAGAATGCCAAAGGGCACGGCAATCAGGTAGGCAAACAACAAGCCGGCGATACAGAACCCCAGGCTCATCCAGAAACGGTCGCCCAGCGCCATATTGACCGACTGACGCTTGGCGCAGCTGAAACCCAGGTCTCCTTTCAGGGTCAAGTCAGTCACCCAGCTTGCCCAGCGTACCGGCAGCGGCTGGTCCAGCCCCATGCGTGCCCGTTCGGCGTCGATCTGGGCCTGGGTGATCACCTCACCCTGAGTGTTCTTGTAGGCGATCATCTTCTCGGCGCAGTCGCCCGGCAATACTTCCATCAGGCTGAACACAATGCCGCTCACCAGCAGCAGGGTGCCCAGCGCCAGCAGATAGCGGTTGAAAATGTAACGAAACAGCTGGCTGCTGCGCCCTCGCCACCAGAGGATGGCGGCAGCCCCGCTCAGAAGCCAGAGCAGCCAGGTGTTGGTCAGAAATGCTTGCATGATGTTTTATCCGGTTGTGACGAAGCCCCGGCAAGATGCCGGGGCACGGAGCACGGAACTTACTCTTCCAGGAACCACTGCGTCGGCAGGTAGGGATACATGCGGTAGTAGTCGTAGGATGAGGTCTTGGGCAGCTCGAAGTTCTTCAGCTTTTTGCTGTGATATACCGGCGATACGGCTTTCACGGTACCGATGATGAAGAGATCATCGACGGTCAGCTGGGCGATCTTGCGCCCCACTTCGGCCGACTCATCGGAGCCCAGCTCGGCGCGGGTAAAGGCTTCTGCCAGCGGCAGCATGTCCATCACCGACTGCGGCGGCCGGGAGCCTTCCTGACCATCGGTTTGCAGGTAGCGCGCCCACTCCATGCCGGTACGCAGGTCGAAGTAGGTGCCATAGGGCGGTGTCAGCCAGGAAGGGTCGCTGGCCAGCACCGGCTGAGGGCGTCCCATCGCCCAGGCTGTAATGCTCAGATCATTGGCGGTCTGGGAGCTGCGATACTCGTCCGAGGTTACCTCCTTGATCGAGGTACGAACCTTCAGATCGCGCCAGTTGGCGGCCACGATTTCCAGCACCTTGGTGGCCATGCCCTGGGTGGCGTAACGAATATCCAGCTCGAAACGTTTGCCCGACGGCAGGTCGCGCCAGCCATCGCCGTCCAGATCCTTGAGACCCACCTTATCCAGTAACGCCCTGGCACGCTCGGGATCATGCTCGATAAACGCCGTTTTCTGCGCCTCGGTCACAAAAGGTGCTGTATCGGGATCGAAGGCGGTGTACTGCATCGGCTTGCCCAACCCGAAGAAGGCAACCTTGTTGATCTGCTCGCGATCGATGCCCAGCGACATCGCCCGGCGGAAATCCAGTTCGTTGAAGATGGCGCGTTTTTCCGCATCCTTGTCGGTCAGGTTGAACGCCAGCGCGGGCAGCGGCACCATCGGGCGCAGCGCCACGTCATAATGGCCCTGCTGGCGGTTTTCCAGCAGCACCGGCGCCGACGGCAGGTTTACCGCCTGTGCCTTGTAGTCCACCTCGCCGGCGATCATCTTGGCGGTCTGGATATCCTCATCGCCGATGTAGGCTTCGTTAATCTCGTTGATGTACGGCAACTGGTTGCCCGCCGT
Source organism: uncultured Marinobacterium sp. (assembly GCA_963676805.2). Classification (GTDB taxonomy): domain Bacteria; phylum Pseudomonadota; class Gammaproteobacteria; order Pseudomonadales; family Balneatricaceae; genus Marinobacterium. The sequence goes on from CAXXYA010000002.1 coordinate 1,504,374, forward strand.
ATCCACCTGGAAGAAGTAGGGGTTGGCCACCAGACGGCGCCCTTCCAGGGAGTCCTCGACGACGAGATGGGACTCAAGGGTCGGCGCGACTGCCGGGAAACCGGCCGCCACCAGGCGTTTGACCTGCTCCTTGTCCTTCAACAGCGGCGTCGGGATATCCTTCCAGTCGGACTGACCGTAGTAGAACTTCAGCGCCGCGTAGCCGTTATCAAAACCCAGGGATTGTGCCAGAGTGTCCGCCTCAGGGTTGATCGCCGGGTGGAAGCGGCCCAGCAGATGCTTGGGCTGGAACGGCTGGGCATAGTCGGTGGCAAACATCGCGGTCAAACCAGGACGCGGCGCATTAACGGTGAAGCGCACCTCGGTCGGGCTCAGCGCCTCGACCCTCATCGGCTTGCCGTCGGACAGGAAACGATCCTTGGGTGAACCGGTGATCTCCTTGTCCATGATCAGGTGGTTATACCAGAACGCGATATCCTCGGCCGTGAACGGCTTGCCATCAGACCACTTGTGCCCTTCACGCAGGTTCAACGTCAGTTCGGTAAAGTCGTCGTTCCACGTCCAGCGCTTGGCCACGTTGGGCACGATGGTGCTCAGGTCGTCACTGAACCGCACCAGGTTCACATGGCGTACCGACAACAGGTCAGAAGTACCGGACTCGGTCGCCTTGGAGATGCCGTCCAGCACGCCGCCGTACTGCCCGATGCGCTCATAGGGCGCGATAATGAGCGGTTCCGCCGGCAGGCGCTGCTCCAGTGACGGCAACTCGGGGTTGCCGACAATTCGGCGGTTCAGCTCGGCACTGGCCGGGTTGGCATTGAAACTCAGGGTGCAGTTGTTCAGCTGCTCATAGGCGGCCCGCTCAAAGAGGTGCGGAAACTCGCCTCCGGCGTCAGGCCCGCTCACCGCCGGGCAGTTCGCCCAGGCAGGCAAGGCAGTCAGTGCAGCGAGGCTCAGGGTCAGGAAACGCTTGCTCATCACAGGTGCTCTCTTGGTCAGTGAGTCTTGGGAGTTTGAAAATCGTTGGCACGCATCCAGTGCAACACCGGCCAGCCACGCTGACGGGCCAGTACGCTCAGTTTCGGATCAGGATTCACCACGTGGGGTCGATCAGCCCACTCCAGCAACGGCAGATCGTTACTGGAGTCGCTGTAAAACAGCAGCTCTTCAGGGGACTGTCCCCGCTCGGACAGCCAGGCCTGCAGGCGCAGTACCTTGCCTTCGCGGAAACTCGGGATGCCGCTGATGCCGCCACTGAGGCGTCCCAGCGAATCACGCTCAAGGTCGATCGCCAGCACATGCTCGACCTGCAGCCTTTCGGCAACCGGTCGCACAATAAACTCGGCCGTGGCCGAAATGATCAGACAGATGTCGCCCGCCTCGCGATGTGCCTGCAGACACCGGCGCGCCTGCGGGTAGTGCCGGTGGACGATCCGATCGCTGACGAAGCGGCCTGTCAGCGCATTCAGCTCACCGGGCGTCAGATGCTCGATCGGCGCCGTCATCAAGCGAATATAGGCCGCCATGTCCAGAGCGCCACAAGCATAGTCCTGCATCAGCTGCGCTTCAGCTGCCAGCAGGTCCGGGCCGGCCAGTCCCTGTTCCACCAGAAAACGACAGAACAGAGAAGCGGAGTCGCCATCGATCAGGGTGTCGTCCAGGTCGAAGATCGCCAGCCTCATTGCAGCGCCTCCAGCATACCCGCCGCGACCGGCTTGCCGTGGTCCTCAAGCCCCAGCAACGTGCACACCAGACCACAGATCTCGATTTGTCGGGGCACACTCTCGGGGTTATGCGTGAAGGCGTCTCCGATCACCCAAAGCGGTACCTGGCGCTCTTCAGGCAGTGAACCGCCGTGACTGCGATCGATGTTCATGCCGTGATCGGAGGTAATCAGGATCTGATAGCCCTGCGCTATCCAGGCCGGCAGATGTTGTGACAGATAAACATCAACCCGGCGTGCGGCATTGCGGTACTGGCTGCTGTCGAGACCAAATTTATGCCCGGCATCATCCACGTTCATCGGATGAATCAACATGAAATCCGGGTCATGCTTGCGCAACAGCCAGTCCGCATCCAGCAGCAGGTGCTCATCCGGATAGTGGTCAAGGTGATAAAAGCAGCCATGCTGGATCGGCAATTCAGCATCGTTGGTGAAGCGATCCCGTTCGGCGACGTAGGGCGCACGATTGTAGAGTTCACTGAACCAGTGATAGGCCGCTGCCGCCGTGATCAACCCGGCTTGCTGCGCCAGGCTGAACACACTGCTTTGATTGGACAGGCGAACCACTCGGTTATGGGTAACGCCGCTTTCGACCGGTGTTGTCCCTGTCAGCAGGGTTTCATACAGCGGTCGCGAGAGTGAGGGCAACTCGGACTCAAGCGTGTAACGGCTGGCCTGGCCCTGCTCGCAGAGCGCCTGCAGGTAGCCCATGCAGTCCTGCGCCGTGCCAGCCGCCAGGCCATCGATGATGATCAGAATTACGGAGTTGTTGGTACTCATACAGCATCCATCCGAAGTCCGGCCGCAGCCGGTGGTGATTTCGAAGACAGATGCTAGAAATGCACGATGATCAAACGGTTACATCGAGAAGATATATTTATGAAGCAAACAAAGCGGAAGTTATATTTATAAGTCCTGCTTATACCCTGAAACCTTGTTGCAACATCAGTTACATGGCCCTTTCGAGGCTCCCCTACCCCACCGGCCATAATCGAGGCGCTGTTGCTGGCACAGAACTGACCGGGGTCATGTTCGCGCAATAGTAATCTCATACTGCTCAGGCATAATAAAACAATCATTTAAATTTTATTGTATGCAACTGCCGCATGCAGGCAGGAGGCCGGCCCGTTTGATCAACCTCAAGAGCAAGTACCTGGACTTAACCTCGAAGAACACCATCCTGACCAGTATCCTGTTTCTGGCTCTGTTTTCCTGGGCCGCCTTCTGGGTCTACACGCACATCACCGTCGACACCACCGAACAGGCCGTTAACGCCCAGTTCCAGCAGCGCGTGCTGGACCACTTCGACACCGCGCTCAGCGGGGTCAACCGTCGCACCGTCGAGCTGGAACATCAGGCCCAGGTCCTGGCTCGCCAGTTCAAGGCCGCTGATGCCTCCCTGTCGGTTAAACAGCTGCAGCTGGAACAGGCGCTGGCCCTGGCACCCGACCTGGCCGGAGCCGGAGTCTATTCAGGAGGATCGGATCACCAGGCGCTGCGCGTGCTGCATGCACAAGAGGGACGTGTAAGCCTGCTGGACAGCACCACACCGGCTGCCGAATGGCTGCAGCAGTTGCCCGACAGCTTTGAGGACAGAATGACCGCCGGCAATGCCTGGTGGACGCCCGCTTACCGCCACCCGATCAGCCATGACCCGGTGATCACGCTGGTCCAGCCGATTCTGGGCGCACAGGGGCAACTGGACGGGCTGATCAGCCTGGACTGGAACGTAGAAGCGATCCTGCAGTTGGCGGCTGAAGCCGAGGCGACACCGGGCACGCTGGTCTGGCTGACCGACAGCCGTAACCTGCAGCTGGCGCCCACCTATCAGGACCCGCGCCAGGAGTACCTGCAGGCGGTGATGCACCAGGCGCAGGCACAGGCGCCCCAAACCATCTTCCTGACCGACTTTGAGCACCACCCCCTGGATCTGCCGGAACATCCGACCAGGCTGTACTACGCGCCGACACAGAGCGGCCTGAAACTCTCGGCCGCCATTCCACTGGCCGAACTCAATGCCCCATTGGACGCCTTGAAGAGCAGCATCCGCACCTATCTGTGGTCACTGGCGGCGGTGATCGCCCTACTGACCCTGTTCGGTCTGGTCCGGCTGGTCCCCGCCCTGCGCAACATGCGCCTGTCTGATCAAGACAAACTGACCGGGCTGCCCAATCGTCTGCGCTTGCTACAAGACCTGGAGCGGGACAGCTCCGTCAGCCTGATTCTGGTCAACCTGGACCGCTTCCGCGAGGTCAACAGCCTGTTCGGTGACGACTGCGGCGACCTGATCCTGAAGCAGGTGGCGTTGCGCCTTGAGTCGTTCATGTCATCCGAGGAAAACAGTGGCGGCAAGCTTTACCGGGTCAGCGGAGATGAATTTGCCCTCGCCCTGCCTCGTCGCCGCCCCGGACTGGTGCAGCAGCAGCTTGAGCAGATTCTCGGCTGCGTTCGCCAAAGCCCGATCTCCTGGCGCAACCATGAGATCGGCCTGAGCGCGACCGTGGGAGCCGCCGTGCCCTGGGTCGACACTCCGAAAGAGCACAGCCTGTACATACATGCCCGGGAAGCCCTGCGTGAAGCGCGCAAGAAAGGGCTTCACTGCCGTGTCTACGATGGCTCCGAACCGCTGGAACAGCAGTTCGAACACAACCAGAAATGGGCCGGCAAGCTGCGTGATGCGCTGAATGACGAAGGCTTGGTGGCCTGGTTCCAGCCGATCCTGAACAACACCACCGGCCGCATCGACAAGTATGAGTGCCTGGTCAGAATGCTGGACAACAATGGCGAAGTGGTCAGCCCGGGCAAGTTCCTCGGCGTGGCAGGCAAATTGCGCCTGGAAGGCCATATCACCCGCGTCATGGTGGAGAAGTGCTTTGCCCGTTTTGCCGATTCACCGATGCAGTTCTCCATCAACCTGTCCTACAGCGACTTGCAACAGAAAGAGCTGACCGACTTCATCCTGCAACGCCTGGATGAAACCGGTGTCGGCCCCCGGGTCATCTTCGAGCTGCTCGAATCAGCCAATATCGAAAACTACGATCAGGTGCGAGCATTCGTGGACCAGGTCAAGAAACGGGGCTGCCGTATCGCCATCGATGACTTCGGCACCGGCTACTCCAACTTCGAGCACCTGCTGCAGCTGAAGGTCGATTTCATCAAGATCGACGGCAGCCTGATTCGCAACCTGGACAAGGACGCGAACTCCCGCCGAGTCGCGCGCGGTATCGTGGGACTAACACGCAGCATGAAGATCGAAACCGTGGCGGAGTACGTCCACTCCCCGGCGATCCAGCTGGAAGTACTGCGCCTGGGCATCAGCTTCTCCCAGGGCGAACTGATTGGCATGCCGGCACCGGAACTGCTGGTCCGGGTACCCAAGGAGTTGACCCGACTGTCCTATTCCGGCCGTAACCAGGCGCGCAGTGCGGTGCGGGTTTGAATGGAACGGCCACGCCCAAACAGCAGTAATACTCAGGCGTGGCTGTCACCCAGCTGTAACTAGTAGACCCAATGATTGTGCGCCAATGGCATCCGGTTCAGCAGCTCGCGTCTTTCACGCCAGTCAGGCAAGTGCTGGTCCATCAATGCCTTGAAGCGCTCGTTATGATTACGTTCAAGTAGATGTACCAGCTCATGATCGCCATTGGGTACCCTTATCGCTCAGGTTGATGACCGGTGGAGCCTGTCCATACCGGTGCCTGCCCCTGAAAATGTAATGGCGATCATTATCGGCTTTGTGCTGCCCCATTCCACCCTCGAACACCCAATTGTAGACAAGCATGCCTGATGCAATTGGCAAAATCCCCGAACCTGACCCATTATCAAATTCGTTACACTGCACCGTTTCCAGCTCTATTGTGTAAACACAGACTCAGAGCCTCAGGGATATCAAATCAATACCCGGCATTTTATCGGGCGTGGTATTGATGATTCAGCAATTTTCCGGGGATTAGGCACTTCCAGGGAGATACCTAATGAAAAGGGTTGTAATTTTCACGATCGGACTGAGCACCCTATTGAGCTCGGGCTGCGCTGTCCAGAAAAATTGGGCAGCTACTGGCGGCAGTCGTTCAGACGGCACCATCCGGCTCTCCTACGAAGTCGGGGAGTTCGAACAAGCCCATCTCAGCGAGAGGCAAGCCGTCCTGCTAGCGACCAAACGCTGCCGGGTATGGGGATACAGGGGTGCAGAAGCATTCGGAGGGGTTACGCGCCAGTGCAACCGATTCGGCGGCTTTAATGGTTGTGCCAACTGGACCGTTACGAAAGAGTATCAGTGCACGGGTACTGGACAACCCGCCAGCCGATAACCAGCCGGGTTACTTCCCGGTAATCGCCTAAAACCCAGGGGATTCAACCATGACCAGATCGGAACGTGCGTCACAACTTTGGGCGGTATTAGCGTTAGCCGCCACAAATCGGCAGATTCTCACCTACAAAATGGTTTCCCAGCTAACCGGTATCATGACGCCGGGAGTGGGTCAGATGCTCGAACCCATACAATCCTTCTGTTATCTGCAGGGGTTACCACCGCTGACCATTCTGGTTGTACGGCAGGAGTCCGGCCTGCCAGGTGATGGATTCACAGCAGCATCCGCTGCTGAGTTTGCCAAGTCTTTAAAATCTGTATACGAAACGGACTGGCTCACACTTGGAAACCCAAATCCTGATCAGCTTGAGGCCGCCGTTCAAGAAAAGCCGTCAAATGGTCATCCCCTATTTTAGAGGCACAGAGCAAAGAGTATATAAGACGCAATCCGGTGACCTGAGTAATCTCACCGCTTCATCTTCCTGTACCCTGATTTGGTAACTTGCCTGAGGAGACCGTCAATCAACGGAGATGACTTCATAGGACGCTGGCCAGCGATAGATCAATCATCAAAATGGGATAACCAGGCCTGCTGGTACTTTTGTATTAGCATTAAGACGGTTCAGCACATTCAACCCTCCTCTGCCAGAACCGGCGCCACCTCGCGTCCGCCCAGCGCCTGATACAACGTCGCGGTGGCGGTCAGCTGGTTATAGCGGTTTTCCAACAGGGCTGTTTCGGCGCTGCGGCGGTTATCCTGCGCATCCAGCCAGCTTTGTATACCCACCGCGCCGTTGCGATACTGGATTTCGTACAGGCGCTCTGCGGCCTGCGCCGCTGCATATTGCTGCTGCAGCTGCTCACCCTGCAGGGCATAGTGCTGCCGGGCCGACAGGGCGTTATCCACCTCCTCAAAGGCCCGATACAGGGTGTCGCGATAGCTCACCACCGCGCTTTCATATTCCACACCGGCAATCTGTCGATTCAGCTGCAGGGTGTTCCACTGCAGAAAGGGTAACACCAGCCCGGCCCCCAGAGTGCCGACAGGATCACGCAGCAGTTCGCGCAGCGCCGAGGAGGAGTCGCCGACCTGACCGGTCAGCGTCAGGGTCGGCAGGTAGTCCGCCAGGGTTACATCCTTACTGTCCAGCGCGGCACGCAGCGTATAAAGCGCCGCCTTGACGTCCGGTCGGCGCGCCAGCAGATCCGCCGGGACGCCGGCCACCACGTCGGGCAGCTCCCCTTGCGGCAGCTGGCCGAGAACCTGATCGGCAGAGGCTGGCGGCTGGTTCAGCAGGACTGTCAGCGCATTCCGAGCAGCCAGCAACTGGCGCTCCAGCTCTATTTTCGACGCTCTCTGAGCAGCCAGGCTGCGCTCGGCCTCCAGTACATTCAGGCGCGACACGGCGCCGTTTTCAAACTGGGTCTGCGTCAACCGCAGCGTCTTGTCGGCATATACCAGACTCTTGTCGGCCAGCGCCTGCCGCTGCTGCAGATAGCCAAGCTGCCAGTACAGCGAGGCCGTGGTGGCCACCAGCGCCTGTGCCGTGCTTTCTCGGTCCTCGGCACTGGCCAGGGCCTGCCACTGAGTCGCATCGGCGCTGGCCGCCAGTTTGCCCCACAGGTCCGCTTCATAGCTGATCGACAGACTGGCCGCATAACCGCGGCTGCTGTCGCCACCCTCAAGTGGCCGACTGCGCGAGGCCGAGAGGCTGGACGACAGCTGCGGATAAAGATCCTGCTCACGGAGACCGGCCTGCAATCTGGCTTTCTGCAGGGTCAGCGTCGCCAGCGCAAGATCGTTGTTCTGCTGTAATACCTGCTCAACCAGCCGATTCAGTCGGGCATCGTCAAACGCCTGCCACCAGGGATCAACACTGACCGCCGCCGACAGCGACTGGCTCTGCCAATGTTCCGGTACCTGCAGACTGGGCGCTTCAAACTCGGAACGCACCAGCCCCGAGCAACCGCTGAGCAACAGGCTGCCCGTCAGCAGAATACCCGCCGCCGGTCTGAAAACTGCTTTCATCATTGTCATGTTCATTCTCTCGCCAGGGCTTCGACCGGGTCCAGACGCGCCGCGTTGCGGGCCGGCAGGAAACCGAACAGCACACCGATCAGAGTCGAACAGGCAAAGGCCGCCAGAATGGAAACGGTTGAATAGACCAGGGTGATGCTGCTGCTGCTGCTGCCGCTGTAGCTGAAGCCGACACCGATCAGCCAGGCCAGCAGGATGCCCAGCACGCCGCCACAGAGACAGACCAGCACGGCCTCGATCAGGAACTGGCGCAGGATATCGTTCTGCCGCGCCCCCACCGCCATGCGTACGCCGATCTCGCGGGTACGTTCGGTCACCGACACCAGCATGATATTCATCACGCCGATACCGCCGACAATCAGGGAGATCACGGCAATTGCGGAGATCAGCAGGGTCATGGTTTCGGTGGTTTTCTCGATGTTCTGCCGAATGGTATCGGTATTGATGGTAAAGAAGTCCTGCTTGCCGTGACGCATTTTCAGCAAGGCGATCACGCCCTGTTCGGCGGCCTCGCTGGAGACCGTCTGGTCAATTCTGACCGAGATGCTGTCCAGGTAGCTCTGCCCCACCATACGCCCTGCCACCGTGGTATAGGGCAACCAGACATTGAGCGAGTCGCTGTTGCCGAAGGCGCTCTGTTTAACCCTGGTCACCCCGACAATGCGCACCGGCAAGTCGCCCAGAAAGATCACCCGGCCGATGGGGTTCTCGCTCGGAAACAGCTCTTTCAGCGTGTTGTTGTCGATCACCGCTTCCTGCGCCAGCGCATCGACACTGGCATCATCCCAGTATTGCCCCTGCGCCAGCTCGTAGCCACGAACACGGAAATAGTCAGGCCCCACACCCGACACACTGGCGGTGACGGCCTGGTTGCCATAGCGGATGGTCGATCCGGAACTGATCGACGGCGTAACACTGTCGACATAGGTCAGCTGCTCCAGCGCCTCGGCGTCCCGCCCGGTCAGGGTGCGTACGCGGGCCGAACGCCGGTCACCAAAACCGCTGCCGGGCCGAATATCGATGGTATTGGTGCCCATCGACTGAATATTCGCCAGAATCTGCTGCTGAGAGCCCGCGCCCAGCGCCACGACCGACACCACCGACGCGATCCCGATAATGATGCCCAGCATGGTAAGAAAGGTCCGCATCCGATGGGCCGACATCGCCAGCAACGCCATTTTGAACGCCTCGAAATGCCCTTCCCAGACGCCCATCCAGGAGCCCTTGCCCACCTGATTTGCACGCCGCGCCGGCACCGCGCGCTCAGTGGCCCCGGCACGGGCTTCATCACTGACAATCCGACCATCCTGTATCTCGATGATGCGGTCGGCATACTGGGCCACCTGAACATCATGGGTGACGACGACGATCGTATGGCCATCCCCATGCAGCTCGCGCAGCAGATGCATCATCGCCTCACCGCTGCTGCTGTCGAGTGCCCCGGTCGGCTCATCGGCCAATATGACATCGCCGCCGTTCATCAACGCACGGGCTACACTGACCCGCTGCTGCTGACCACCACTGAGCTGACTCGGCTTGTGATCCATGCGCTCTTCCAGCCCGAGGCGGGTCAGCAGTTGCTGTGCTCGCGCGCGCCGCTCCTGCCATTCGCGACCGGCATAAATCGCCGGTACCTCAACGTTGCCGGTAGCGTCCAGATCACCCAGCAGGTGATAGCGCTGGAAGATGAAACCGAAGTACTCCCGGCGCAACCGGGCCAGCGCGTCGGAATCCAGTGTGGAGGTATCCTCACCGTTGATCAGATAGGTGCCGGACGAAGGCTTGTCGAGACAGCCCAGAATGTTCATCAGAGTGGACTTGCCCGACCCCGAGGTGCCGATGATCGCGACCATCTCGCCACGACGAATCTGCAGATCGACCCGATCCAGAACGGTCAATTCCTCGTCACCGGCCGGAAAGGCCCGACTGACCCCCTGCAACTCAAGCAGTACATCACTCATCGTCTAGAATCCCAGCGGTGAGCGGCCACGACCGCTGCTGAAGGTGCTTTCGCCGTTGGACATGCCGGTCACCACCTGGTCACCTTCCTGCAGGCCCTCCAGTATCTCGGCACGAATCTTGTTGTTGATCCCCACCCTGACGCGGCGGTATTCCAGTTTGCCATTGGTCAGCACCGGCACCTGCCAGGCCTTACCGGCCTGTGGCCCCTGTTGCGCGGACGTGACCGCCTGCAGTACCTGAGACGGCACCAGCAACGCGTTTTTGGCAGCCTGCTGCACAATTGAGACCTCGGCCGTCATACCGATCCGCAGTACCCCTTCGGGGTTGTCCACATCGAACAGGCCGTTGTAGTAGATCGCCTCACTGTCGCTGACCGTCATGTCACTGTCGTCACCATCCATCGACGTTGGCCCCGGCTCAATCGCACGCAGCCGGGTGTAATAACGCTTGTCCGACTGCCCCAGGGTAGCGAAGTAGACCTCCTGGCCCGCCTTCACACTGGTCACATCCGCTTCCGAGATCTGCGCCTTGACCGTCATCCTGTCCAGCTGAGCCAGCTCGACAATGGTTGGCGTACTCTGATTGGCGTTGACGGTCTGCCCTGCCTCGACAGCGGTATACACGACCGTGCCATCCATCGGGGCCGTAATGCGGGTATAGCCCAGATCGGTTTCGGCACTGTCCACGCTGATCTCCGCCTGCTCGCGCTGGGCGCTCAGCTGCGCCAGATCTGCCCGATACACGGCCAGGGTCGCCTGAGCGCTTTCGTAATCGGCACGGGAACTGGCCTCTGCAGACAGCATGTTTTGCTGCCGATTGAACTCCAGCTGAGCCTGCTTCAGCTGCGCCCGCTTGGCCTGAATCTGCGCATCGATACTGGCCAGAGAGGCCTTGGCTTCCTGCAGGTTGTTCTGCTGGGTTTTGCTGTCGATCTGGGCAATCAGATCACCTTTTTTCACCGCGTCCCCCAAGCTGACGGCCAGCGTCTCAATCTGCCCCGACACCTGAGCACCTACACTGACCAGCCGCGAAGCCTGCAGCATGCCGCTGGCCAGCACCGTGGACTCAATATCACCACGTCGAACAGGCTCGGTAATGTAGGTGGGCTCCGGGGCGCTGCCCAGATCAAGAAGGGTATAGGCCACACCCGACAGCATTAGCAGTACCGCCAGCGCAATCAGGCCTCGTTTCATCGATTTTTTCATGGCAGTTCTGATATCCATCCAGACCACACGCAGGGTGCGGGCTTTATTCCATGGTTTGAAACTACAGATATCAGTATATCGATGTACCGCACACAATAGGGGTGAGCGAATGTAAAGTTATATTAATTCTCGTGAAAGGCCAGTATCGACATCTGCGCCAGCCCCGCCGCAAAAACAGGTGGTGCTTGCTTAATTGACTCCGACTTCTATCGGCTCCCCTTCTGCCTGACGATCCTTACGCTGCTCCTGCAACAACACGATCAAGGTAGTGATCCCCATAAACGCGGCTGTGGCCCAGAACAGACTGGTATACCAGCCCTGGTCCAGCATGAAGCCGAACAGTATTGGCCCGACCACGCCTCCGAGGTTGAAACCGGTCGAGACGATACCGAAAGTACGCCCCTCCGCCCCGGCCGGCGACGCCGCACGTACCAGCATGTCTCGTGATGGAGCGACCATCCCGGCCAGAAAGCCGGTTGCGCCCAGCACCAACGCCAGCATCAACGGCGACAACGGTACTGTCGCCACCAGCATCGCCAGGCAGGCCGCCAAAGCGAAGGCGATTCCCGCCAGAGAACCATGACGTTCGGTCCGGTCGGCCAGCACACCACCGGCCAGAACGCCGAATGCGGTCGAGAACAGGAACACCGTCAGCGCCCGGTTGGCGTCCGACAATGACACATCGAGTCCGCCCACCAGTGCCGATACCGAGAACTGCTCTATCGAGCCGGTGCTCAGATTCAGCATCATGAACAGCATCATCAGGATTGCCAGAGAAGCCAGCGGCGTAGAGAGTGGCCGCTGTTCGACTCGAGACGACTCGGCAGCCTCCTGCTCCGACAGCGCTGGCTCCCTGCCCGGTGCCACCAGGGCAAACACCAGCAAACCGGCTCCGGCCGCGACCGCGAAGGCCCAGCGAGGCTCCAGCATCAATGCCACCCCAATCATCACCGGTGGCGCCAGCGCACCGCCCAGAAAGCCCGCGAAGGTATGCACCGAGAACGCCCGCCCCATGCGTTCCGGTGCCATACCACGTGACAGCAGCGAGTAATCCGCCGGGTGATACACGCCATTGGCTAGCCCCGCCAGCGCCATGGCCACCAGCAGAGAGGTGTAGGTCGGCATCGCTGCCAACAGCCCGAAACTTAAGGACCCCAACAGCAATGCAGCCAGCAGCATCCGCTTTGCGCCCACTCGGTCAACCATAAAGCCGAGGGGGATCTGCACCATCGCCGTCACGATATTGAACACGCCGATCGCAATACCCAGCTCGACAAAGCCGACCTGCATCACACCGGGCAACAGTGGCAACAACGCGGGCAGCGTCATGATATGCAGATGGCTGATCAAATGGGCCGCCGATACCTGTGCCAGCAGACCATGCCGGGTCACTTTCACCTTTACTCTCCTTACCTTTTCCTGCAGAGCCGCGGCTGGGATAGCCGGGTATCGCGGCACTCACCGTGCGACCCGGCCACTTGTATCTCAGGCATAGACCGGGTAGCGGTGGCAGAGCGACACTACCTGCTCCCGTACCCTGGCAATGACGGCATCGCGGTCGGCGGATTCCATTGCATCCAGTACATCACACAAGCAAGCTGCCAGCTGCTCGCACTCTTCAACTCCGAAACCTCGAGTGGTTACTGCCGGAGTACCGATGCGAAGTCCCGAGGTAACAAACGGCGAGCGCGGATCATTGGGCACCGAGTTCTTGTTGGTGGTGATCCAGGCTTCGCTCAAGGCTGCATCCGCCTCCTTGCCGGTGTAGCTGCGGCCGATCAGGTCTATCAGCATCATGTGGTTGTCCGTGCTACCGGACACGATCTTGTATCCACGCGCCTGAATAACGGCAGCCATTGCGCGAGCGTTGATCACAACCTGTTGTTGATAGGTTCTGAACTCGGGCGCCAACGCTTCCTTGAACGCCACCGCCTTGGCGGCTATCTGATGCATCAGCGGGCCACCCTGAACACCCGGAAATACCGCCGAGTCCAGTCGTTTGTAGAACTCCTCATCCTGCCCCTTGGACAGAATCAGCCCGCCACGCGGCCCCCGCAGCGTCTTGTGGGTGGTACTGGTGACCACATGGGCATGGGGCAAGGGGTCCGGGTATTCACCAGCCGCCACCAGACCGGCCACATGCGCCATATCGACCCAGAACAGGGCTCCCACCTTGTCGGCAATGGCGCGCATCCGGGCCCAGTCCTTGCGACGCGAATAGGCTGAAAAGCCACCGATCAGCAATTTGGGGCGGGTTTCCAGGGCAATGCGCTCCATCTCGTCGTAGTCGATCAAACCGGTTTCAGGATCCAGGCCATAGGGCACGATTTTGTAATGCCGTCCGGAAAAGTTTGACGGGTTACCGTGGGTCAGGTGACCGCCTTGTGCCAGGTTCATCCCCATCACGGTATCGCCCGGCTGCACCAGCGCCAGAAAGACCGCCGCATTAGCCTGAGCCCCCGCGTGCGGCTGCACGTTAGCATAGTCACAGTTGAACAGCGCCTTGGCACGGTCAATGGCCAGCTGCTCGGCCTGATCGACGTACTCGCAACCGCTGTAATATCGACGTCCCGGGTAGCCCTCGGCATATTTGTTGGTGAACACCGTGTTCTGCACCGCCATCACCAGCGGGCTCGCATAGTTTTCGGAGGCGATCAGCTCGACATGGTCTTCCTGACGCTGGATTTCGCCCTGCAAAGCCTCAGCCAACGATGTATCAAAGGTATCCAGGGTGATCGAAGAATCGTACATTTTGCGGTCATTCCTTAACGATAAGTGGGTATGAATAAGAATGGGTAAACGTGATGTTGCCGTCAGCCAACTATGCCGAAGGCCAGTAATGGCTGTCCGGGATAGCGCGAGCACCGAAAATGGCCTGGCCAACACGAACGACGGTAGCGCCTTCCTCTATGGCGATTTCAAAGTCACCTGACATTCCCATCGACAAGTCATCCAAGGTGACGCCAGCGGGTATCTCCTGACACAAGCGGTCTCTAAGTTCGCGCAAGGATGCGAAACAGGTGCGGACCCGAGGCACATCGGACGAAAACAGAGCGAGTGTCATCAACCCGCGGACGCGTAGAGCAGAAAAGTGAGGCATCTGCTGTAGGAAAGTCGCGACCTCGTCCGGTGCAAGACCGTACTTGCTGCTCTCACCTGAGGTATTGACCTGTACGAAGACATCCAGCCCCCTCCCCTCTGCCTGAAGACGCCGGTCCAGAGCCTCCGCCAGCTTCAGGCTGTCCAGTGCCTGAAATTCACTGGCGAAACGTGCGACCAGCTTGGCCTTGTTGGTTTGCAGATGGCCGATTACCGACCAGCGCAGCTCCGGCAGGTCGGACAGGTTGCCCCATTTTCGATAGGCCTCCTGCACCTTGTTTTCGCCCAGCTGGCGACACCCCGCTTCATATGCCAGTCGCAGCTGGGGCTCGGAAAAGGTTTTGCTGACCGGCAGCAAACGCACACCCTGAGGATCTCGCTCCACCCTGAGACAGGCATCAGCAATACGTTGCCGTACCTGCATCAGGTTGCGACGAAAGTCATCAACACTGCCCGCCTGGGGATAGCGACCGTGCTGCTCGTGCCAAGTAGAAGTGACAGAAGACTCAGGCAGCGTGTTCATTGAGTGGCCTCTCCCGAGTATGCCACGAGCTCTGATGAGGCATCGCTCGTATCCCCGGGCTCCTCGGTTTGGCGACGAGGCAAACGGCCATTGAGCACAAGGTAGGATCCCAGGCCGATCACTAATCCCCAGAAGGCCCCTCCAATCCCCAACAGCGTGATATTCGCGGCGGATGCCAGGAAAGTGATCAGAGCCGCTTCACGAGATTTGGGGTCGTCCATGGCACCGGCGAGGCTGCCGCCAATCGTGCCCAGCAGGGCCAGGCCCGCCAGAGTGCTGATGAAGGCCTGTGGGAACGCCATGAAGACAGCGGCAAGAGTGACGCCAAAGACACCCACGAGGATATAGAAAACACCTGCGGCGATCCCTGCGACCCAGCGCTTGGAAGGATCATCGTGCGCTTCCTTGCCGGTACAGATCGCGGCCGTGATAGCAGCCACGTTGAAGGCATGCGATCCAAAGGGGGCCATAAGCAGGGAACCCAGACCCGTGATGGTCAGGATCGGGTTGGCACTGGTTCTGAAGCCGTCATTACGCAACACAAGCATGCCAGGCATATACTGTCCGGTCAGCGTAATCAGGAACAAAGGCAAGGCAACACTCAACAGGGCGTTGAATGAGAACGACGGCATGGTGAAAACCGGCGCTGCGAGTTTCAGCTCCAGTGCCGACAGATCGACACGTTCTTGAACCAAAAGCAGAGCAACACCCAAGAGCAGAATACCCACCACGGCATAGCGCGCCGTAAAACGCTTGAGTACTACATACGCAAGGATCAGCATACCGGCCAACAGCGGATCAACGCTCATGCCACCAAAAGCGTCGATGCCAAACTGCAGCAGAATACCGGCCAGCAACCCGGCAGCAATGCCGGATGGAATCAACCGAATGACCTTTTCGAAATAGCCCGACAGACCAAGTACAACAAAGGCTGCCGCCGATACCAGATACGCACCAATGGCTTCTTCATAAGGCGTTGTGGCCAGAGCCGCGACAAGGAAAGCGGCGGCAGGGGTCGACCAGGCCGTGATGATAGGCTCGCGAGAAATCCAGCTGAGTATGATCCCGGTTACACCTACGCCGATCGAAATGGACCAGACCCATGAAGTCGTCAACTCAGGACTCAGACCTGCGACCTGTGCGGCCTGGAACACCAGGATGAAGGTTCCGCCATAATTAACGATAACCGAAATCAGGCCCGCCACAAACGGATGAACAAAGTCATTAAGCCTGGAAAATGAAGTTGAACCTGGACACGACATGATTGCGCGAGCCTCTTCTGACGATTTGAATCAAAACTTGAGGCAATCATTTATATCGTGAAAATGGATTGAAAAAATCATCCATTTCCATGGATAGCACCAGACCATTCATGATTTTCAAGTCCGATACTTCGCCTGACAGGTACTTCTTTCTTCCAAAAAATAGAAAATTTAGATTCTTCTATCCTTTCATGAGGATATCAGAAAGGGCTTTAACTGACTTTTCGATTTCATAATTTGATAATGAAGAATAGCCAAGAATCCATCCTTCCATACTATTATTACCAGTATACAGCTGGCTAAGCCCCAATATATCTATTCCATGACGTCTGGCTTTTTTAATTGTTTCTTCTTCTGACCAACCCGGTTTTAAATAGCATGGTATTTGTAACCCGCCTTCAGGTCTCAGCACATCAATAACGCTACTCAAGTGTCTTTCCAATGACTCGATCATGACGTGGCGACGTTCAGCATATAGCTTACGCATGGATCGTATGTGTGTATTGTAATAACCATCTTCCATGAAACGAGCCAGTGTTAATTGAGGTATTTGTGGCGTATATCCATCCATGATATTCCGAGCATTTACAAAAGAGTCGACCAGTGGACAAGGCAGGACCATATAACCTAGCCTTAGCCCCGGAAATAACGTTTTACTGAAAGTCCCCAAGTATATTGTTCTATCATTATTATCCAGACCTTGTACACAGGCGGTCGGCAAACCATCATAGTGAAATTCACTATCATAATCATCTTCAACTATCCATTTCCCGTTTCTGGCAGCCCATTCTATAAGCTCAAGCCTGCGCTCCAATGATAGCGTTACACCTGTTGGATATTGATGCGAAGGAGTGACATAGACGAAACCCGCATCACTCTTGTCGTTCTGTAGAATATCGGTTCTCAAACCATTTTGGTCTACTGCAACAGGAATCAAAGAAGCACCATTTGCTTCGAAAACCTTTTTCGCTCCATAATAGCCTGGATCTTCAATTAGAATAGGCTTATTAGTATCAGAAAAGAGTTGTGCACATAAAAAAAGGGATTGTCTCGTACTACTTAATACAAGGATTTGGGCAGGGTTTACATTAGCACCACGCTCCAGGTTCAAGTAGGTAGCTATAGCTTTCCTTAGAGGCTCAGCGCCTTGTGGGTCGCCATGTAACAAGGCTTTCTTTCCATGCTCCCTTGTGACCTGGCGCTGTAGTTTCTCCCAGGTTGCCATTGGAAATGTACGGGTTTCCGGTAGGCCTGTTGCAAAAGCTTTTACTGCTCTTGTGTCCGCCACACAACCTGTTCTTCTATAGTTCTCGCCTCGATGGCTCAAGCCGAGGTCTATATCTGAGTCTTTTTTCCCGCCTTCGCCAGACCATGTCCGTTTGCTTTTCTTCCCTCTTACTGCTCTCCCCAAGCTTTCAGAGACGTAGCTCCCAGACCCTACCCTCCGCTCGATGAAACCATCACGGTGCAATTGGACATAAGCGTTTTCAACTGTATCCCTTGCGATTCCCAGTGACTGAGACAGCTTCCGGGTAGCGGGTAACCTCATACCAGGCGCCAATGTTCCCTCAAGGATCAGAGAACAAAGTGATCGTTGGATTCGCTGGTGTAAATCCAAGGGCTTCAAAGCAGAGCTATTAATCAAAATTCTGAGAGTTTCAAGCTCGAATGTTTTTCCCATTTGGTCTTCCTTGAACACTACAATTGGTACGACTACGTTATCAATACTAACTTTATACTTATCGGCTGTCACTATATGCCTTAATTAACAAGCGAAATAACATTCAACCCCAAGAAAAAATAATTTACCAGGCCATGATATCCTGTGTATCAAACTATCCGATTTACCAATAGAATTATTCAAAAAATAAAATTCGATATCATCAAATCAGATAATTACCCATAATCCATAGTTAACAATAAATTACTATTTTTTATTTCACCAGATGGGTATTTTCAAAGAAATCATATCGAATGAATGCCGTATTGGTTATAGTGTCATTAATATTATGGAATACGATAAGTATTCCTGATAATGCATTAATCCAAGGCAAGCGCTTGTTTCAAGGCTTGAAGACTGAACTGGGGGACCACCCTGAGGTTATTGCAACTCGGGGAGAAGACTGATGACAGGAATAGAGCTTTCCAATCCTTGTGAAAGCCTGGTTCAACGGGCTTTGGTAGAGCACAGGATTTTTGTAAATGTTACGCGTAAAAACATTATCAGACTATTGCCTCCTCTTATTTGTAACGAAAACGAGACCGATGAAATCGTAGCGCGTGTTTCTGATCTTGTTCGAACGACAAGCCGTCATTAAGGGTTCCCAAATAGGTCAGCACGAATTCAACTCACTCTCCATATCGGGTCACAAACAAAAAAAGAGGTGCCATCACGGCACCTCCTCTTGCGAACCCCATTATGGGATGGGGTTCGACCTGTGATCAGCCCCTTCAAGCCTCGACGTTGTGGTACACCTGCTGTACATCGTCCAGATCGTTCAGTATCGCCAGAAACTTATCGAACAGTGCCACATCGTCGCCACTGAGGGTGGTATAGCTCTGCGGGATAAACTGGATCTCATCAACGTCGAAATCGATTTCACCGAAACGCTCAATCAGGGCGGTCTTGGCCTTGAAGTATTCAGTGTTGGGCGCGAACACGGTAATTTTGCCGTCTTCAAGTTCGATATCGGTGACGTCAACATCCCCTTCCATCAGCGCTTCAAGCACGGCTTCTTCATCATCGCCGGCAAAGACGAAGATGGCGCAGTGATCGAACATGTGGCTAACGCTGCCCTGAGTACCGATCTTGCACTTGGTCTTGGTGAACGCCTGGCGCACGTCGCCGAAGGTGCGGTTGGGGTTATCGGTCAAACATTCGATGATCGCCATGCTGCCGCCGGGACCGTAACCTTCGTAACGCGCCGGAGAGTAGTCTTCACCGCCACCACCCTTGGCCTTGTCGAGCGCCTTGTCGATCACGTGCCCCGGAACCTGATCCTTTTTCGCGCGATCGATCAGGCCGCGCAGTGCCAGGTTGCCATCGGGGTCAACCCCGCCCGACTTGGCCGTGACATAGATTTCACGCCCGTAACGGCTGTAGAGCTTGGCTTTCATGTCCGAGGTTTTGGCCATCGACTCTTTGCGGTTCTGATACGCTCTGCCCATGGGCTGATTTCTCCGATAATTATCTTTAAGGTGGCGATTTTACTGCGATCCGCTCGGGCTGGGTACTAGGCATTTCAGCCATTTTGCGAACACCCCCGTCAGGAGCAACCTACTATAGAAGGTGTCTACTGTTCGTGGGTAACTCGGGCACATAACGCCGCCAGCACGCGCGGCTTTGTAGTGAAGGCAAAGCCGCAACGGAAAATACGTCGCCGTGCCTGGCCTTGTTAAATTTTTATAGCGCCATATGCAACAGTGGATATGGCTTACCCTGACCATCAACTGGTGAGCGACCTATCACTTTAAAGCCAATATTTTGGTAAAAACCCAGCGCCTGCTCATTTTGCTCATTTACATCGACCTTTGATGCGCCTTGCTCCTTGATAGCATGAGCTGACAGTAAAGCACCAATACCTTTTCCTCGAGCATCAGGGGAGATGAACAACATCTCAATATTACCGTCATGGACGCCGCAAAATCCCTGAATTTCACCATGCGTATTCTTCGCGCACCTTAAGTCAACGGCGTCAAAATAATGCTCAAGAATTAGTGGCTTTAACTCTTGTAGATCATCCTCAGCCAGAAAATCATGCGTTGCTCTGACCGATGCTTCCCAGACTTCTATCAGCTTAAGGTGATCTGCTTTTTCTACGATCTCGATATTCATCACTAAACCCGATTGAAACTTTAACGCCTTATTTAGGGGCCGTAGCTGATAGCAGCGCAGGTCCCAGCCTACTTACTGTAGGCGACTACAATTAATTGTTATCTGTTAAATCTTGCACTGGTATTGACCACAATAAGTTAACGATGAATTAGAAACTGGTGTCTCTTTCAAAGGGAAGCCACCTAAAGCCTGCTCATAAACCAGAACAAGTACGTTTGCCCCACCAGAATTCTCTTTAATATGATCTATATCAGAGGCCGAAACTCCTATAATGGAGAGGTAATTAAGATCGAAATCAACTGTTTCGATGAAGTCTTCATCTAAATATGAGTCGATATTCTTCAGCAGTTCATGGGATGGATTCCTATCTTCCCAAGCTGCGTACTCTTCATCAGAAACTGATTCATCTGGTTCTGGCTCCCATTGAGGCTGAGAGTAGAGGCAAGCTGCTTCAATATTTTCAAACCTCCCTGAAAACACGTAAACAAATTTCACTTTCATAGTTTAAAGCCTCCCTTACTCATAACCCTCAATTAAGGGGCCGAAAAATCGAAGCTTTTTTGGCCCCAGGCCACTCTCGGGCGATCTTTAATTGTTTGTTAGGCATTTGTTTATCTGTTGTACAAATGGAACACCTGCTGTGTTTTTGGGCTTACGACAATAAATCCAACTTTTCCGTATGCATAGTAACTGCCTGGGATATTTATTATTTCATTCACCTCGTCAACTAGCATTCCATCGATATCAATACAGAATCCTTCACCACCACAGAGATAGTCAATAATATCGAGCTTCAGACGTCCTGCACGTGGTTTCCAGTTGCGACCTTGCGATACCGGCGTTTCTAACCAATTCGTGTAGATCCCGCGCCGTTCTCTGCTCTGCTGATCGTGATTCGCGGGCATATTTTTAAAAAACTCAAGCCCTTGCTCGGTAACTTTATTTGCAATGCGTTCAGGAAGTGGATAAACCCTAAAACCAGACGCTTCATCTCCTGGGAGACCATAACCCCTCGCGTTATTCGTGTTATACGCGACTGAACTCACCTCCAAAGCTTTCGGAACAAAGCTCAGCATAAAGTCCCGCTTATCACCTTCATTTGCCAGGTAGGGAACTATCACCAAAGCCGACAGCAACAGCAGTAGTAGAAAAAAAAGCGGACGAGGCAACTTGCTGTACGCATAGACAACTACAGCGGGTATCGCTATCAAGGCTAAAAGGGCCGCAAGTAGGATTATGTATGACATTTTTCGTTAACGCCGTGTTAAGGGGCCGGAGCAGCACAGCTGCGAAGGTCCCAGTGAGTGAAACGAACGATCTTTAGCACCTTGTAT
This sequence comes from uncultured Marinobacterium sp., assembly GCA_963676805.2. GTDB lineage: Bacteria > Pseudomonadota > Gammaproteobacteria > Pseudomonadales > Balneatricaceae > Marinobacterium. The sequence goes on from CAXXYA010000002.1 coordinate 1,525,664, forward strand.
GGATAATTCTCTGTGTTTTCCGGGTAAATTGGGACCCACCCTCAACGGCCATTGAGGGCCTTCATGCAGCAGCTCGATTGAATGCCGGCTCCTCTTGCGAAAGACCGATAACAAGTGGGTAGCGCTGCATGACTCGTTAGCGATAACTCGAACAGTCATCGGGGCCCCGAGCCCGCATAGCAAGGCAGAGTTAGCTTATGACCATACACACAGAAAGCCAAATTAAAATCAACGTCGGCGTTGACGTCGGCAAATCCAAACTCGATATCGTCCTGCATCCGCTGGACCTCCATTTCCAAATCCCGAACGACGAGGAAAGTATTCTCAAAGTCGTTCACGTGCTGAAGAAGCGCAACATCGAGCGCATCGTGGTCGAAGCCACAGGACGCTATGAACACGCTTTCGTGTTTGCCTGTGACCAGGCCAATCTGCCCATTGTCGTGGTCAATCCAATCAGCATCAGGCGCTATGCCCAGGCCATTGGCGTACTGGCCAAAACCGACAAGATCGATGCCAGTGTCATCGCCCGCTTTGCAGCAACCATCCAGCCTGAAATCAAACCCATCCCTGACAAACAATCTCGTTTGATCAAAGACTTACTCATTCGGCGCAGCCAGCTGCTTGAAATGCAGACCATGGAGAAAAACCGCCTCCAGATCCTGCCCAAAGCCTTGCACCGTTCTATCAAAACATTGCTACGCTCGCTGGAAACTCAAATCAAGACTATCACCAAACAGATCGATGAAGCCGTTATGCAGGTCAAGCATTGGCGTACCAAAACCGAGATCCTGACCAGTGTGCCGGGCGTCGGTAAAGTCCTCGCGTACACATTGCTCAGCGAGCTACCAGAACTCGGTAAACTCAACCGCAAAGAGATCGCCGCCCTCGTCGGTGTCGCGCCCATGAACCACGATAGCGGCTCCTGGAATGGCAAACGGCGCATCCGTGGAGGCCGTCACCGTATCCGTACGGTCATGTTCATGGCGATGCTGTCATCCATCCAATGTAACCCAGTGTTCAAACGCTTCTACGAGCATCTGAAAGCCCAAGGCAAACTGCCAAAAGTCGCCATCATCGCCTGCATGCGCAAGCTGATCGTTGTGCTCAACACCATGCTTAAGAACGAAACGCGCTGGGGCGAAAAAATGGCTTAAATATTTAACTGGACACCACAGTCACTTGATACTGATTGAGCCTTCTCCCCAGCTCAGCTGGTTTACCCGCTAAGCTGGATGGCGACCAAGCACAAAAAGGAGAAGACTCATGAACTTTTACCATAGCACTCATCAGTATTATTGCGGTATCGATCTGCATGCCCGCAGCCTCTACGTATGTATCCTCGATCAATCAAGCGAAACTCTGTTACACAAGGAAATCCCCGCCAATCCCGAAGCCCTGTGCCGTTTGATCGAACCCTATCGCACTGATCTGGTGATCGGCGTCGAATGCATGCATTGCTGGTACTGGGTCGCTGATTTCTGCGAGGACAACGGCATTACGTTTATTCTTGGCCACGCTCTGTATATGCGTGCTATTCATGGTGGTAAAACCAAGAACGATCGTATCGACTCCTACAAAATCGCAGCCCTGATGCGCGGCGGTAATTTCCCTTTGGCCTATGTCTACCCCAGAGCCATGCGTGCTACCCGGGACTTGCTGCGTCGTCGCACCCATATCGTCCGCCACGGTGCCGAGCTGAAAGCCCATGTCATCAACACGACCAGCCAGTACAATTTGCCGCCCAACAAGGTCAATCTGAAAACAGCCGGTGCTCGAAAACAGTTAAGGAACACCTTTGACCAGCCGGAAGTCCAACGCAATATCGATCTGGATATGACAATCCTGGACTGCTATTCCCAGGAGCTTTACCGCTTGGAGCGGTTCATCGAACAGCAAGCCAAACAACACAACCCTTTGTATCTACAGGTGCTGCGAACAGTACCAGGTATTGGTCGAGTGCTGGCTCTGACCATTCTGTATGAAATTGGCGATATTCAGCGTTTCGATTCGGTGCAGAAATTTGCCTCCTATGCCCGCCTGGTCAAATGCAAGGCCGAGTCTGCCGGTAAAAGCTACGGCACTCAGGGCAACAAGATAGGCAACGCTCATCTGAAATGGGCGTTCTCCGAGGCGGCTGTGCTGTATTTGAAAGGCAACCCCAAGGCACAACGTTACCTCCAGCGGCTGCAGAAACGAATGAGCAAGGCCAAGGCTCTATCAGCACTGGCTCACAAGTTAGGCCGGGCGGTGTACTTCATGTTAAAGAACGAGACGGTATTCAATGAACAACGATTCTTAGCGGGTTAGTCACGCAGCGGGGTGAGCCTAAAGCCTAACTGGATCTTTCCAGAGTGTATCCAAAGCCGGTGTCTGCTGACTGATCCTTGAGATCCAAGCCGGTTTTGTACGCCGCTTTGAAGCTCGTTCACTTGATTAGCCATCCCGCTGGCGTGCATCAATGCCCTGAGCCAGTGCGCTTACACCGGTCCTGAGCCTGAATCTAACTGGAGCCTATGCAACCTGTCATTTGAATAGTGCCGGAGACCGGTTAACCGATGAATGTCTAGCGCCCCTGACCACCCCAAGGAACCGAACCGGTCAGGCCACGGTGTTCAACCGTGATAAGAGAGCCTCTATATGTGTTTGCTGTAAGTGCATTAACAGCCGACTCAGACAGACGAAGTAGTCGCCCTCGTTCAGGGTTTTGTATTGGCTGCTCATGCAGCCAATGAAAATACTATTGCCTATTGACACCGAGAAGGCTCATATGTGTTATGGAAATCAAATTCCACACAAGACCCGATAAATAGAGGAAAAATGCTGAAAACCATACTGCCTGCACTTTCCCTGTTTCAAACGGCCCCATACCAACCGGCACGCTACCGCCAAGCCCGGTGCACCAACCAATGGCACCAGGATTGATGTGACCCAGCGGACGCAACCACTGGACCCGAACCGAAGCACTCAAGGCCGAAACCTCCCAAAGCCCCCGATTACTTCCCAAGCCTTCAACCGCACCGAGAACACTGGCACAATTTCTTTGCCGCCGCCCTACTCAACTATGGCAACCATAAAACCACAAAGCTGACGATTTACATAACGCCTTGCTCTGCGGAAATTTAGGAGCGACAGCGAGTAAATTTTCCGTAGCAGCAACTTGTATGGATAATTCTCTGTGTTTTCCGGGTAAATTGGGACCCACCCTCAACGGCCATTGAGGGCCTTCATGCAGCAGCTCGGTGTAGCGCCGGCTCCTCTTGCGAGAGACCGATAACAAGTGTGTAGCGCTGCATGACTCTTTAGCGATAACTCGAACAGTCATCGGGGCCCCGAGCCCGCATAGCAAGGCAGAGTCAGCTTATTACCATGAACACAGAAAGCCAAATCAGCATCAACGTCGGCGTAGATGTCGGCAAATCCAAACTCGATATCGTCCTGCATCCGCTGGACCTCCATTTCCAAATTTCGAACGACGAAGACAGCATTCTCAAAGTCGTTCAAGTGCTGAAAAAGCGCAACATCGAACGCATTGTGGTCGAAGCCACAGGGCGCTATGAGCACGCCTTCGTGTTTGCCTGTGATCAGGCCAACCTGCCCATTATCGTCGTGAATCCCATCAGTGTCAGACGCTACGCCCAGGCCATCGGCGTACTGGCCAAAACGGACAAGATTGACGCCCGCGTAATTGCCCAATTCGCGGCCACCATACAGCCCGATATCAAGCCAATTCCTGACAAACAGTCTCGTCTGATCAAGGACTTGCTGATTCGCCGTAGCCAGCTGCTGGAGATGCAAACGATGGAGAAAAACCGTCTCCAGATCCTGCCCAAGGCGTTGCACCGCTCCATTAATACCCTGCTGCGTTCCTTACAAACCCAAATCGCGACCATCACTAAACAGATCGATGAAGCGGTCATGCAGGTCAAACACTGGCGTGTCAAAGCCGAGATCCTGACCAGTGTGCCCGGTGTCGGAAAAGTACTTGCCTACACTTTACTCAGTGAGCTTCCTGAACTCGGCAAACTCAACCGCAAGGAGATCGCTGCACTCGTCGGTGTCGCACCCATGAACCGCGAAAGCGGCTCCTGGAATGGCAAGCGACGCATCCGCGGGGGGCGTCACCGTATCCGCACGGTCATGTTCATGGCGATGCTGTCATCGATCCAATGTAACCCTGTGTTCAAACGCTTCTACGAGCATCTGAAAGCCCAGGGCAAACTGCCCAAAGTGGCCATCATTGCCTGCATGCGCAAGCTGATCGTGGTGCTCAACACCATGCTCAAGAATGAGACACGATGGGGCGAAAATATGGCTTAAATATTTAACTAGACACCACAGTCACTTGTTATAAGATCTAATTTTCGCATACAGTTTTTACTGGTAGGCCATCTTTGTAAGCGAAATATTCTAAGCACTCTTTTCCATCGACTACGATCCTTCTAACTCCCGAAGACCCCACATAGTCTGCTTCGGAAAATGACACTATTCCATCGCCATTTAGATCCATTTCATTCCATGTAAATCTAGGGTCAATCAAGCTCATGACATACAACACCACAAGAAACAAAAAAGGCAAGGAAACTAATATCCCTATAACGATGAAAAGTTTATTCGCCCTCATAGCTTCCGATTACCTATACCTTATAACAGTCTGTTATACGCTTTCATATGCCTCAAGCTCCCTCTCAAATCTAGCTATTGATTCTTTGACTTCAGGATGCCTTCGAACCCAAAGCTCCCCTAAGTATTGAGTTACACTAAGCCCACACAGAATACTGCGAACTTCGCCATTCTTTGACGCCTGAAGTAGCTCATGCCCTTTATCCATTACATCTTCACTTACCTCAGCGACAGATTCACCAATCTCCTTGCCCCATTCCTTTTGAATGCTTGAGATTAGTTTCCCGGCTGCTTTTTCTAGCGCTGATTTCTTGGATGCCATATTACGTATAACAGTCTGTTAATGAGGTCTTCGACCTCATAATAATTATTATCGGGTATACCTTTTAATCCTTATACAACATCATAAGCCATTGATTTCTATAGCAGACCAAAAGACAAAAAGGTATATCCACGCCAAAGCTCCCGACTCGCCGGGTATCGCCCAATACAACGCATAACAATGAACAAGCCCACAACGGCTTGATAAAGAAGAAGAGAAACGATTGAACTAACCATCCCTGCCATCGACCCATCCCCTTTTCCCTGTCATTGCGGCCGCCGATTTCCTGCTGGCGGATTATTAGACTTTACCAATATGTAGTCTTAAGGCAACACCCAAAAAGACTAATACTGCACTGTTACAGTGCGCCTTCAGTTGTCCTGCCTGGGCGTTTGTCGATCTCTACACGAAAAAAAGGCCACCAATCGGTGGCCTCAAAGGCAGAGATGTGCAAGTTAAGGCGTATCAGAGCAGCTCGACCGCGACGGCTGTCGCTTCGCCACCACCGATACAGAGGGATGCAACCCCTTTCTTCAGGCCGCGCTGCTTAAGGGCGTTGAGCAGCGTGACGAGAATGCGTGAGCCGGAGGAACCGATCGGGTGTCCCAGGGCGCAGGCGCCGCCGTAGACATTGACCTTGTCGGCATCCAGGCCCAGTTCGTTGATCGCCAGCAGGGAGACCACGGCGAAGGCTTCGTTGATTTCGTACAGATCCACGTCGTCCTTGCTCCAGCCCGCCTTGTCCAGCACCTTCTGGATAGCGCCGATCGGGGCGAGGGTGAATTCAGCCGGCAGCTGGGCGTGGGTGGAGTGCGCCAGGATACGCGCTACGGGTTTAAGGCCACGCTTGTCGGCTTCTGCCTGAGTGGCCAGTACCAGTGCAGAACCGCCGTCACTGATTGAGCTGGAGTTGGCGGCGGTGACGGTGCCGTCCTTCTTGAATGCCGGCTTCAGCTGCGGGATCTTCTCAGGACGGGCGTTACCGGGCTGTTCGTCGGTATCGACGACGGTGTCGCCCTTGCGGCCCTGGATGGTGACTGGTGCGATCTCGTCCTTGAACCAGCCGTTCTCGATGGCAGCCAGCGACTTGTTCAGAGAGCCGATGGCAAACTCATCCATCGCTTCGCGGGTGATGTTGTACTCGTCAGCGGAGCGCTGTGCGAATACGCCCATCAGACCGCCTTCGTAGGCGTCTTCCAGGCCATCGAAAAACATGGAGTCCAGCACCTGGCCATGGCCCATGCGCATGCCGGCGCGGCCTTTCGGCAGCAGGTACGGCGCCTGGCTCATGTTTTCCATGCCGCCAGCGATCATGATGTCAGCGCTGCCTGCCTTGATCTGGTCATGCGCCAGCATCACGGCTTTCATGCCGGAACCGCACATCTTGTTGATGGTGGAGGCACCAACGGCATCGGGGATGCCGGCCTTGCGAGAGGCCTGGCGGGCCGGGGCCTGGCCCAGTGCGCCGGGCAGTACGCAGCCCATGATTACTTCGTCGATATCGCTCGGCTGCAGGCCGGCACGTTCGATGGCCGCTTCGATTGCTACCGCACCCAGGTCCGGCGAGCGCACGTCGCTCAGGGCACCCATCATGCCGCCCATGGGAGTACGGGCCGCGCCCAGAATCACAATGCTGTTGTCTGACATCTTGTTGCTCCTGTTAAGTCGCTATTATTCTGATCAGTAATTCGGTTGGCGGTTCAGTGCCGCTCAGTTACCGTCCAAGCACCGAGCGAGCGATCACTTCCTTCATTACCTCAGAAGTGCCGCCGTAGATGCGCTGCACACGGGCGTCGATGAACGCACGCGAGATCGGGTATTCGGTGGTGTAGCCGTAGCCGCCGAACAACTGCAGGCAGCCATCGGCCACGCGGCACTGCATCTCGGTCGCGGTGTACTTGGCCATGGACGCGGTGGCCGCATCCAGTTCGCCACGGGAGTACTCGGCGATGCACTGGTCCACGAACGCCTTGTTGACGCGGTAGTCGGTTTCCATCTCGGCGATGCGGAAGCGGGTGTTCTGCAGCTCCTTCAGTTTCTGACCGAACAGGGTGCGTTCGTCGGCATACTGGATGGTCATATCCAGCGAGCCGCGGGCCGCGCCAACACCGATGGCGCCGATCACCAGACGTTCACGGGCCAGTTCCTGCATCAGATACATGAAGCCCTTGCCCTCTTCGCCCAGCAGCGCCGACTTGGGCACGCGCATGTTCTCGAAGAACAGCTCGGAGGTATCGCCGGAGTGCTGGCCGATCTTCTCCAGGTTGCGGCCCTTGCTGTAACCCGGCAGCGTGGTGTCAACCAGGAACAGGCTGACGCCCTTGGCACCCGCCGCCGGATCGGTCTTGGCCGCGACGATCACCATGTCGGCGTGCTGGCCGTTGGTGATGAAGGTCTTGGAGCCGTTGATCACGTACTCGTCACCATCCAGCACCGCGGTGGTACGCAGCGCCGCCAGATCACTGCCGGCACCCGGTTCGGTCATGGCGATGGCGCCGACCACGTCACCGGACACCATGCCCGGCAGCCAGCGGTCTTTCTGTTCGTCGTTGCCGATATGGGCGATATAGGGCGCTACGATATCGGAGTGCACCATTACGTTGGTGGCCAGGGCGCCGTAGCCCAGACGCGCCATCTCGGTGACCAGCATCACGGAGTATTCAAAGGGCACACCGCAGCCGCCGTGGGCCTCCGGGGCGTCGACGCAGAGCAGGCCTGCTTCGCCCAGGGTGCGCCAGAGTTCACGCGGGGTGATCTCGTCCTTTTCCCACTGTTCGTAGTGCGGTGCCACTTCGCGCTCCAGTGCGCGCAGCACCATTTCGCGAAAGAGTTCCAGTTCTTCCTGGTCGATTACCGCTGCATTCATCTCTATGCTCCTCCGCTTACTTCGGTGCCATGCGCAGGGCACAGTCCAGACGGATGGTTTCGCCGTTGAGCAGCGGGTTCTTCACGATCTGTTCAACCAGCATGCCGTACTCGTCCGGATGACCCAGACGCTGCGGGAACGGCAGAGTGGCGGCCAGGCTATCCTGCACTTCCTGCGGGAAGCCGGACATCATCGGGGTCAGGAACAGACCCGGTGCGATGGTGTTCACACGTACCCCCTGACGCGCCAATTCACGCGCCGCCTGCAGTGTCATGGATACTACGCCGCCCTTGGAGGCGCTGTAGGCCACCTGGCCGATCTGACCTTCGTAGGCGGCGATGGACGCAGTAGAGATAATCACGCCGCGTTCGCCATCAGCGTTCGGCTCGCGGGTCGCCATGTCAGCGGCGGCCAGACGCAGAATGTTGAAGCTGCCGACCAGGTTGACCTGGATGACCTTGTCAAAGTTCTCCAGCGGCATGGGGCCTTCCTTGCCGACGATCTTGCCGGCCGGAGCGATACCGGCGCAGTTGACGGCGATGCCGCAGGCACCGTGGACTTCACGTGCCGCCGCAAAAGCCGCTTCGGCGCTCTCGGCAGAGGACACGTCGCAACGTACAAAGATGCCGCCCAGTTCCTCGGCGATCTGCTGACCGCGCTCTTCATTCAAGTCGAAGATGGCGACCTTGGCACCGGCTGCGGCCAGCGCACGGGCCGCGCCCTCGCCCAGACCTGAAGCACCACCGGTTACAACTGCGGGTACGTTTTTGAAATCCATAACACTCTCACCTTTGTTATTCGTTCGGCTGCCGCCTGTACGTCAGCGCCATATAGGGGAATGACCTTAGTGTGTATCAGGATGGGGACCGCCACCATGACAATATTCGGCAGCAAATTTGGCAAAAATCAGCAATTGATTCGGGTGATCCCGATGGATTGGTGCTAAATGTTGTATGTGGCCCGGACAACCTTCGGGTATTTAGAGGAAGCCCCACAAGGGAGTCGCAGCATGTCTCAGCCTGTTCAGTTCAACTGGGAAGATCCCCTGCTGCTGGAGCAGCAACTGACCACCGAAGAGCGCCAGATCCGCGATGCGGCCCGCGCCTACTGCCAGGACTCACTGCAGCCCAGAATTCTCAGCGCCTTCCGTGAAGAGCATTTTGATCGCGACATTTATCATGAGATGGGCAAGCTGGGCCTGCTTGGCCCGACGGTGTCCACCAAGTATGGCGGCGCCGGTGTCAATCACGTGGCCTACGGGCTGATCGCCCGCGAGGTGGAACGGGTGGATTCCGGCTACCGCTCGGCGCTGAGCGTGCAGTCGTCACTGGTGATGCACGCCATTGAGGCCTATGGCACCGAGGAGCAGAAAAAGCGCTACCTGCCCCGTCTGGCCCGTGGTGAGTGGGTTGGCTGCTTCGGCCTGACCGAACCGGATCACGGTTCCGATCCAGGTGCCATGAAAACCCGCGCCAAAAAAATCGATGGCGGCTATCTGCTGAGCGGCCAGAAGATGTGGATCACCAACAGCCCCATCGCCGATGTAGCCGTTGTCTGGGCCAAATCCGATGCCCACGGCGGCAAGATCTGCGGCTTTATCATCAAGCGCGGCATCAAGGGCTTCTCCACCCCGAAAATCGACGGCAAACTGAGTCTCAGGGCGTCCATCACGGGTGAGATCGTCATGGATGAAGTGCTGGTTCCCGAAGCCAATCTGCTGCCCTACGCCACCGGCCTGGCCGGCCCCTTCGGTTGCCTGAACAAGGCCCGCTACGGCATCGCCTGGGGCAGCATGGGCGCGGCCGAGTTCTGCTGGCATGCCGCCCGCCAATACACGCTTGATCGTAAGCAGTTCAACCGGCCATTAGCCGCGAACCAGCTGATTCAGCTGAAGCTGGCCAACATGCAGACCGAGATCACCCTGGGCCTACAGGCGGCGCTGCAGGTCGGCCGACTGATGGACAGCAACAACTGGGCACCCGAGATGATCTCGCTGATCAAGCGCAACAACTGCGCCAAGGCGCTGGATATCGCCCGCATGGCGCGGGACATGCACGGCGCCAACGGCATCAGCGAAGAGTACGGCGTGATGCGTCATCTGATGAACCTGGAGACCGTCAATACCTACGAGGGCACCCAGGATATCCATGCCCTGATTCTGGGACGGGCACAGACCGGGATTCAGGCGTTTTTCTGACAGCCTGCTAACGCTCCTACCTGTTTATGAAACAGGACCACATCCCCGTGCGGATACTCGGGCACGCAGCCCCAGCGCTGACCGAGCCAATGGAAGCTGGCTTCGGCAAAGAAGGTGATATGGGTGGGGTCGTTACGGTAGTGCCAACTGCGGAAACGCTCGTCATCCAGCACCCGCTTGGTCTGCAGCACCAGCAGGCCGCCCGGCGCCAGCAGCGACCAGAGCCGGTCCAGAATCGGCAGCGGATCGGCCAGGTGCTCGACCACCTCGGTGCTGGTGATAAAGTCATACGTTCTGTCCAGCACAGACGTATCCGGGTGGAAGTACTTGTCGTACTGCGCCATCTCATAACCGGCTTCGCGGGCCATCGCGACCAGTGCCGGTCCCGGACCGCAGCCAAAATCCAGCCCTCGGGCCGGTGCCGGCTTGCGCTTGAGCACCTCATCGAAGGCACGGGACAGGAAGCGGCGGTAACCCGGATCATCGATTTCGTTTTCATGATCATCGTAGATCGCCTTCTCCTCGGCCTCGGACAGGCGCTGTGCCGGCTCCAGATGGACCAGACCACAATGTTCGCAGCGATGGTAGAGGCGCTGCTTGCACGGGATCGGGTACAGGGCTTCAGCCCTGCACAGCGGGCAGGCGTTCGTACTCATTGCAGCTGAAACTCCACCGGCTGCAGCAGTTCGGGAGCCGGATCGCCCAAGGCCTCGGCGACGCTGATTTCGTGGATACGGCAGATCGCGTCCAGCGGCAAATCGTTGGTGTGGCGGCCAAAGGGGAACTCCAGCTGCTCTGACAAACGATCAAGGCCGAAAAAGGTGTAGGCCACAATGGCGGTAAACACCGGCGTGAACCAGCCCGCCGCGCCAACCAGGCCGAACGGCAGCAGGTAGCAATAGATGTAGGCGGTACGATGCGCCAACAGCGTATAGGCAAAGGGCAAGGGCGTGTGGGCGATGCGCTCGGAAGCCGCCTGCACCCCTGACAGGGCATACAGGTGCTTGTCCAGCGCGGCGGCAGCGATACTGTCCAGCCGCCCCGCCTGCCGCTCTTCGGCGATCAGCTGCCCGGCCTGCTGCAACATGAACTCGGCCGGGTTGCGCTTGCGCAGTGCTTCGTCCACCAGCTCGTGCGGTAACGCTGACGGCAGCTCCTGGCGCACATCCTCTCGTCTCAACTGGCCTCGCAACAGGTGGGTATGCGCCAGTACTCGCATCATCAGCTGACGACGGGGGCCGGGCTGCAGGTAAATGCCACTGGCGCGGGCCAGGCTGCGTACCTCATAGACCATCTGCCCCCACTGCTTACGGGCTTCCCACCAGCGATCATAGGTGGCCGTGGTGCGCACGCTGAGCAGAATCGACAGCGCGATTCCCAGCAGGGTAAACGGCAGCAGCGTGTATTCGACGATACCATCCAGATAGTGATGGCGGGCCACCCAGGTCACGGCACAGGCAAACAGGCCGGCAAGAATGATGTGAGGCAGGACATGGGGGACAACCGAGCCTTTCCAGGCCAGCATCAACCCCAAAGCGCCGGGGCGCTTGCGAACGATCATGAAAGAGGAACTCCGAGCAGCTGGAGGGCACAGATAGTGTCACAGCCGCTCGTAATAGAAAAGGAATCAGGCGCGGGACACTACTCGACGACGGGAGCTGACACCCTGTTTCAGCTTGTTCAAACGGGCAATCCGGGCCATCACCAGCAGTTCCACGACACCCGCACCGATCAGAATATCGAACACGTTCGACTGATCCGCAAGAATGGAATGGATAGAAGCTCCTTCTCCTGTTGCCAGTGCATAGATGCAAACAGCGATAACCAGCGTGGCCGCCATGGAGATCAGGTTGTACTTGAACAGGTGACGCTTGATCTCGGCGACTGACTCGCGCTTGCTCGGTCTCATTTTCTCACTCCTTTCACAGTTCATTATTTGAACAATTAAAGCGAGAGTGATTGTGGCCCCATGCTCAAAACTCAACCAGTGTACCGAATAGCGACATTTATTCGAGTCAGCACTAAACACCCGTTTAACACCCCTCTTTCAGGCGCGTTTATGCGGCCCTGTACACAATTTGTTCATTTTCGATTCAGTGTTCCAGGCCCTGCGCCTTATCTTCCCCTTCTTTGACGAAATCGCCCCATGACCGATAATTTTCTGTTTTTTATTTATATTTCAGTAACTTAAAAAATAAACGTCGCAGAATAAGCGGCGCATACGCGTAGTACCGTCCTGTTAACCTGACTGAACAGACGCTTTTCAATACGTTGAAAAATAGCGACAAGCCAAAAAAGGAAATTCTCAGTTTTTCCTGCCATCTTCCCCTGTTTCATGCGCCTGGTCATGAGACCCTGGCCGCACACCACTGAATCACCCACAAAAAAGGCTGCCCAATGGACAGCCTCTTGTACGGTTTGGCTACCTGGGTTCGCGTTACAGCGGCCCCAGCTTGAGCCAGAGCGTTTCACCCGAGCTGTCGTCCACTCCGTCATTATCCGTTACCAGGTAGCCGTTGCCCCTGGCATCCACGGCAAAGCCTTCCACCTTGTCGGTAATATAGCCGTTCAGGGATTTCAGTTCCGGTATCAGATCACGCACCAGCGTCTTGCTGACCACTGGCAGGGTTTGTCCCAGTGGCTTGGGTTTGAGATCGGACAGTGCGACTTTATACAGGCGCTTGATCGCGGCCTTGTCACCAATCTGGTTATCACGCTCGATCACATAGAGATCGTCGTTGTAAAGCTCCAGGTCGGATAAACCCACCCAACCTTCAGTCACCTGCTCCAGCGGGTAGTGCACGGCACCCCATTGCTCGGTCTTCAGGTTGTAGGCCAGCAGCTTGGCATGGTGCTCGGCATCATCGGCCCAGGGGCGCTGAATCGCCACCCACAGCGTATCCTCCACCAGGGCAATACCTTCAGCGCCAAAGCGGGTCTGATAGGGCATCAGGGATTCCGGCAGTGCGACGGTGCGAGTGATCTCACCCTCGGCATTCACATGATGCAGTGCATGCGGCACTTCTTTCTTGGCGTTACCCTCGGAGGCCAGCCAGAAACCGCCCTTGCCATCGGCAACCAGGCCTTCAAGATCCAGCTTTTTGGCGACCTTGCCATCACGGGTAATCTCGGTCGCGGCGGTGATTCTAGCCGGTTGCTGGTTGGCATCGATGGTAAAGATACGCGGCTGAGACTTGTAGAAGCTATCGTTTACGGCGTAGAGAATGCCCGGCTGTTTCGGGTCAGCGGTCAGGCCCGACAGCGCCCCCCAGCCGATCGGAGCGCCGGCGGCATCATTCTCGGACTGCAGCTGCGGATACTGCGCTTCATCGGCAGACAGGCGGAACAGCATCACATGCGCACGTGCGCCGCCTTCTTCGATCAGGTCCTTCTCGTTGGCGCTGATCAGCAGGCCCCGTTCAGGAATCGCCACGGCAGATTCCGGCGCAATGCCGGACGGCAGCAGCTGTACGAATTCAGGTTCGGTACCGGTATCACGGTAGACGCCGATCACCGAGCCACGCTCGGACAGCACGAAGATGAAGGTGTCATCACCAAAACGGGCAACTTCCAGCCCTTCCGGCTCGCCGCCCTTCTTGCCCGAACGCTTGTCGGGGTAATGACCGGCACGGATGACTTCATGTTCAAAGGCGGCACCCGCTTCAAACAGCAGGCGGCCATCCTTGTGGAAGATGCTGAAACCGCGGGCGCCGCCCTGGTAGTCACCTTCGTTGGCAATGACGAAGCGTTCGTCATCCAGCCACTTGACTGCATCCGGCTCACGCTTTACGCCCTGCTGGCTTGCAGTGAACGTCAGCGCACCATCCTTTTTGATGTCGATCTGCTGCAGATCCACGCTGCCGGCCGAGAAGTGATTCATCACCTTTGCACTGGCTGCATCGACGATCACCAGGTGGTTATTCTCCTGCAGGGTCACCACAATCTCGCCAAGGCTGTTGAAGTCGACGAATTCGGGTTCCGGGTCGGTCGGTGCGATTTCGGCCAGTCCGGTCAGGTCGACACGCTTCAGATTGGTGCAATCCAGCGTGTCACCCTTGATCGGCACGATCACCAGATCACCGGCCGGCAACTGAGGGATCTGGCCGTCATTGAGGTCTTCGTCGCGTTCGTTCTCAATCGCCACGGCAACGTATTTCCGGTCTTTTGAGACAGCAACCGAATCCGGCTGACCACCCAGATCACAGCGGCTTTCGATCGCCTTGCGCTGGGGTGATACCACGGCCAGAAAGCCGGAGGGTTCGATATAACTGCCGGATGTATTCACGGCCGTCACCACCCGATTGCCCAACGCCGCTACCGATGTCGGTTCTCCGGACAGCGACACAAAACCCGCCGGCTTCGGCTGATCGGCCTGACGGATGTCGACCAGTCCCAGGCCGCCACGCGGGCTGTCCGAGTACACCAGCATCTGGCCATCGGCGGTTGCCGTGATGATCTCGGCCGATGTTTCCTGTAGCCATTTATCGGCCGGCAGATTCTGGCTTACAGGAAAGCTGGCGATGCGGTTGAAGTTGTCCGCATATGCACCTGAAGCGGCAACCGCCAGGGCCAACGCGGAAAGACGAGACGCGAAAGACTGCATGGTAACGACATCCTGTTTTTCATGGAAAGGCGCACCCTAAAATAATTTAATGACAAAAAGGTGATGATCTCGATAAGCCAAGAAATATTAAGAGAATATTACAGAAATAATAAATACAACATTAACAGAACATAAACAGATCTGTCATATTTGAAAAATAACATGCACCTCACTTTTTAAACATGCTTCACGCTTGGTGCATCCAATGAATAAAGTTCTGACATCGCTTCTGGCATCCTGTGCCATTTATCCGGCCATTTCTTTTGCAGAGATCGAAATAAATCCTGCAAGCGGTGTGGATATTATTGCCATCAACGGCAAGGCCATCGAGTCAGAAGGCTTCTTTTCCGGTATGCCCGAACTCAGGGTCGAAAATGGAAAGACCCAGATTGTGGCCGAATACACTGCCGAAATCACCGAGTCTGCAGACGACTACTCCATTGAAAGCACTGATACTTTTGTTCTGAGCTTCGAGGCTGCAGACACAACCGTCAGTGTTCAGGCGCCTGACATTTCCAGCCAATACGACTTGAAAGCCTTTAACAAAAAAGGCAATTGGCAGCTGCTTGATGCACGAGGAAATCCTATTTCATACAGCATTGGAAAACTTGAAAAGGAAGGTTTCCAACTGGATCGTGACTACGAAAAAGAGCTGAAAGTATTTAACCGTTCAAATGCTGAAGCGGCATTGGGTTCTCTTACCTTTGAAACTCATAGTTTCCATAATAGCGCACCTGTATATCAGCCGGAAGGAAACGCACATCCTGATCAAAAAATGGTCGGAAAGATGCTGCAGTTCTGGTACGAGCAGGCTAATTCTGAAACGAAGAATAAATTCAAGAGCTGGATAGAAACCAGCCATTAAATCTCACCTTTCATTTTTTAGAAAAAACCTTGGAGTCTCGCACATGAAAAAGCTTCTTCTGGCTGTTGCAGTATCTGTTGCTGCCGGCTCTGCCAGCGCCGCTACCATCTATGAAGGCAACGGCCTGACCTACAAACTGAACGGCGACCTGCAGGTTCAGTTCCGCAAGGAAGTCGGTGACGATGAACATGCCGACATCGAATTCGATGACCTGGAACTGAAAAACTACGTCAGCTATGACCTGGGCAACGACATGAAAGCCTTCGGCCGCGTTGACTTTGGCTTCAAGGATGCAGCTGAAGACAAACAGGATGGCAGCGACCTGGAAGAAGCCTATGTCGGTCTTGCCTTCGGCAACACGTCTGTTTCTTTCGGTAAGCAGAACTTCGCCTCTGACGAATTCGGTATCGAGGAAGCTTACGAACTCTACTCTGACGAAGACCGCTTCGACGCTACCAGCACTGATGGCGATGACACCATTCGCCTGGACGTAGAACTGGAAAACGCCTACATCGTAGCGTCCTATGAAATGGATGCCGAAGGCGAGTCCAGCGAAAATGGCGAGTATTTCGACCTGTTCGCATCTACCAATATCGGTGACCTGACACTGGCGGCCGCTTATCAGAATGCAACTGAAAGCATTGGTGCCGACGACTACGACACCTGGGGTGTAAGCGCTGCCTACGATGCCGGCTTCGCTACCTTCGCGGCTGATTACAGCAGCACCGACGACATCGCTGACCAGTACAACGTGGCTACCGTTTTCGCGATTGCTGACACCACCAAAATGGCTATCGGCGTGGTCGACACTGACTTCGAAGATGCAACTGGCAAAGAAGACTTCACCGAGTGGTACGCCAACGTAACCTACAAATTCCCGACTCAGAAAAATGTCAGCCTGTTTGCCGAAATTGCAGACGCTGACCTGGACGACGCAGACATGGGCTACCTGGCCGGTATGCGCGTGAAGTTCTAAGGACTGGAACGACGCAACAGGCCTACCCCTTCGGGCCTGCAGCGTTCAAGTTACCACCGGCCCCACTGGGGCCGGTTTTTTTTGTGCCTCACAAACAGCCTCCCTGAAGTACTGCCAGTTCGGCAATATAGGCCTGCATGAATTCCCGTAAACCGCGAGCCCGTGCATTGAGCAGCCGGCCATCTGGCCATACGGCAAAGATATCGCGGCGCGGCCCTGACCACTCAGGCAAGACCAGCTGCAACTGTTCGGCCTGTAATGGTTGCTGAATTTCGCTATCAGGCAGCAGTGCGATACCCAGACCATCACAGGCGAATTGACGCACCAGCGCTAGATCATCCACCTTGGCAGCCGGGGTTAGATGCACGTCGACCTGTTGTCCACCGTTTGTATGCTGCAAACGCCAGGGCGCAAGGTGTTTGAACACCAGTGTCTGATGCTGCTGCAGCTGTTCAAGATTTTCCGGCGTGCCGGCCCGGCGCAGATAATCGGGCGCTGCCACCAGATGAGTACGCACCCAACCGAGCTTTTTCTGATACAGGCCCGAATTCGCCTGGGGACCGATCCGCAGTGCAATATCGATGCGTTTTTCCAGCATGTCCTCGGTACGGTTGCTCAGCATCAGCTCCAATCGCACCTGTGGATGCTGACGCATGAAAGCGGTCCACATGGGGCTCAGCACACCGGTGGCAAGATTGGTCGGGGCCGAGACCCTCAGCAGTCCACTCATCTCCTGATTGTCTCGGCTCAGTCGCGCACTGGCCTGTTCCAGTTCATCGATCAGTCCAGCGTAATGCTGATAGCAGACCTCTCCTTCGCTGGTCAGACTGAAGTGACGTGCCGAGCGGCGGACCAGCTGATAGCCCAGCTCACTCTCCAGTCGCTTCAGCCGCCGGGTGACGGTTGCCGGCGGCAGCTGCAGATATGCCGCTGCCGCCGCCAGGCTACGCCGCCGGGCCACCTGAATGAACAGAGCCAGATCGTCAAATGATGGTTTCATATATGAAATTCAAGATTACAAATAAACCAATATTGTTAATTTCAGCAATTATATACACTCCCTCCTTTCTCTCCATATACAGGGACACGATATGAAGCAGCGACTCTGGTTTACCTTTCTGATGTCATTCGTCCTCAGCTTTTTCATGACCGGCTATGTCACCTGGCTGAATCTTGGCTTCACGGACTTTTACCTTGCCCAGTGGATGCGTGCATTCAGCATGGCCTGGCCAGCCGCCGGTGTGATCTCGTTCGTTTTCGGCCCTATCGTGCAGCAACTGTCCCGACGCCTGGCCGGGCAAGCCTGATCCTGCGTCACTAACGCTGGCCACGCATCGCACCAGCAAATCGCATTGCAAGAAGCCGGGATGAGATTCCAGGAAAGGCCGACGCCCCCGTGAACGCTCACGGTTCGGCTACACGGGTGTGCCGCAGGCCAAGAGACAGATGTCGCCGTGATCGGCGGTATAAAGACAGAGAGACCCGGCTCAATGGCGCTTGAGGCCGGGTCCCGGAGCCGTGATTCAGAGTGAGACCAGCACCAGCCCCACGAGCATGACAACCAGCCCCTGCACCCGAGGCAGGCTGACCGACTCCCGCAACCAGAACACGCCGATCAATACCCCCAGAGGTATGCTGACCTGTCGCAGTGCCACCACGTAGCTGACTTCGTTCACCATCGACATGCTGACCAGTATCAGCAGGTAGGTGGCGATGATGAAACTGCCCGCCAGCAGCGTCCAGCCGAAGTCCGGCACGGCCCTGAGCGACTCGCCAAAGCCCCAGCGGATCAGCGGCAGCATCCACAGCAGGCAGGCTGCAGCCTGCAGCACGACAAAACTGCTGCCCGCGGTAAAGGCATCCATCCCCTGCTGCTTCATGAGCAGAATCGCGGCGCTGTCGATTACTGAGTACCCCGCCGTTGCACAGGCCGCCAGCAGCACCCAGCCGATGGCTGGGGTGCAGTAATTACGCCAGTGCCAGTCCCGCCAGCGCATCAGCGGCAAAGCCAGCGAACCCAGCATGATCAGCCCCATACCCAGCAGATCCTGAGCGCTCAGCTGGCTCTGGCCATAGCTGATCAGCACCACCAGCGGCACGATCAGCACCGGCAATGCCCGTGCCAGCGGGTAAACGACATTGAGATTGCCTTGGCCGTAGGCCTTTGCCAGCCCGCTCATATAGAGGGTCTGGCACAACCCTGACGCCAGCAGCAGCCACCAGAAATCAGCAGGCAGTTCGGCGACCGCTGACCAGCTGCGCATCAGCAGAGGACTGAACACCAACATGCCCAACCCCATGGCCCAGGCATAAAAACGCACCGTCTGAGCGGTGCGCTTGCCGATCAGGTTCCAGCCCGCATGCATCAGGGCCGAAACCAGGATCAAACCGATCGCCGTGGGTGTCACGGCTTCTCGCCGACGGACAGGCGTGCCGAGATCTCTTCCAGGCAGGGAATCACATCGGCGATGCTGTCGATGACGTAATGGGCACCGCTGCCGGTCATACGCTGGTAGGCAGCAGCACGACGGATGTCCTGCTCCGCTTCGCTCAGCGCCTGCCAGTCTTCCAGGCTCATACCCACTTCGTTGCCGCTGACGGCGACGCCGATGGTCCACATGCCGGCGTTGAGGCCTTCCTCGATACCGGTCAGGGTGTCATCGATCTTGACGCAGGCACAGAGATGCTGCACGCCCAGATCCATGGCATTTTTCAGGCTCATGTGCGGATAGGGACGACCCTTGGGCACTTCGGTGGCGCAGACGTTGCTGTCCGGGGTATAGCCCTGCTCGGCGGCACGCGCCAGCAGCCCTTCGATCATCGTAGAGGCATAACCGGTGTTGCCACCGATGCGGATGTCGCTGGCACGCATCCACTCCAGCGCGTCGGTCAGGCCCGGAATCAGCTCGGCAGTCTGGGCGATGGCGTCGATCTGCAAGGGCACGAAGTCGTCGTACATGCGATCGATATCCGCCTCGGTCGGGTACTCGCCCTTCACCTCTTGCCAGGCATCGCGGATACGCGGGTGCGCGCACAGCTGGCGGATATGCTCACGCTTTTCGGTGCCCATGGGGCCACGGGCTTCGGCTTCGCTGATCGGCAGACCTTCTTCGGCGAAGAGGCGCTGGAAGGCGCGGATCGGCGCCATGGAGCCGAAGTCCACGGTGGTGCCGGCCCAGTCCATGATCACGGCTTCGATGGGGCCGACATAACGGCGTTCAAACTGATAGTTCGGGGTCATAGCGTTACTCCTGTCGTCAATTCAATCGGTCAACTCAATCAGTTAATTCAACCTGGTGCGGATCAGGCAGTCGCCGCCGCTTCCAGTGCATGGGCCGGGGCGCCATCGGCAATGCCCATCTCGTCCAGCACCGCCGCGACGGCTTCCAGTACGGCATCAATCTGGGCATCGTAAAGCTGGCCGATACAACCCAGACGGAAGCTTTCCGCTTCGGTCAACTTGCCCGGGTAGATGATGAAACCGCGTGCCTTCATGCGGTCGTAGAAGGCCTGGAAGTCGAAGTTGTCGTGGCCCGGCGAGAAGAAGGTGATGATGATCGGCGACAGCCACTCATCGCTGAGCAGGGTCTCGAAACCGAGCTGACGCATGCCGGCGACCAGGCGCTGCTGATTGCGCTGGTAACGGGCGTGACGACCGGCGATACCGCCCTCTTCCGCGTGCTCCTTCAGCGCCTGCAGGAACGCCGCCACCACATGGGTCGGCGGGGTGTAGCGCCACTGGCCGGTCCTGGCCAGATACTGCCACTGGTCCAGCAGGTCCATGCTCAGCGAATGAGCATTGCCCTTGGACGCTTCCAGAGCACTCTGGCGAATCAGCACGAAGCCGAAGCCCGGCACACCCTCAAAGCACTTGTTGGCCGAGGAGATCAGCGCATCGAAGGGGACTTTTTTGGCACTGATATCAACGGCTCCAAAGGCACTCATGGAGTCGATGATCAGGCGACGGCCCTGACGCGCCACAACCTCGGCGATCTCTTCCACCGGGTTGAGGATGCCGGAACTGGTTTCACAGTGGACCAGAGCCACATGGGTGATCGCCGGATCAGCCGCCAGCATCGCCTCCACCTCTGCAGCGCGCGGCGGCTCGTAGTCGCCCTTGTCCAGCGCCACATAATCACGACCCAGATAGTCCATGATCTTGCCCATGCGCTGACCGTAGGCGCCGTTCATCAGGATCAACAGCTTGCCCTCTTTCGGCACCAGTGTGGCCAGCGTGGCTTCCACGGCAAAGGTGCCAGAGCCCTGCATCGGCACGCAGACATGACTGCCTTCACCGTCGACCAGTTCGACCAAACGCTGGCACAGCTGAGCGGTCATGGCGCGGAAGTCAGCGTCCCAGGAGCCCCAGTCCTGCAGCATCGCCTGTTTGACGCTCAGGGTGGTGGTGATGGGGCCAGGAGTCAGCAGATAGGGCTGTTCAGTTTTCATCTCGTTCTCTCTTTCTGGTCTATACCAGTATTTTGAAGCAAAATTTTTTCGCGGGTTTCAAGTCAGGGCGCCCACAGGCGCCCGTCCCGATCAGCGCTGACGCCAGCGCTGAGTGCGTTGCAGAATCTGGTGGCTGATCATCCAGTGCAGGCCCTTGGCGACCAGTGAAGTCAGCATCAGCAGCACCGCCATGGCCGCCGCCGGGGCGATATCGCCCGCCTCGTCCATATGCATCACCGCCACCGAGGCCAGCGTGGTATCCGAGGAGTAGAGGAACACGACTGCCGAAACCGTGGTCATGGCGTTGACGAACAGGTACACCGAGATATCCAGTACCGACGGCAGTGCCAGCGGCAGAGTGACGCGGCGCAGGGTGGTGTAGAACGGCACCTTAAGTGACGCCGATACCGCCTCGAACTCGCCGTCGATCTGTTTCAGGCTGGTCACGGCGGTCAGGTGACACACGGTGTAGAAATGCACCAGGGTATTGAGCACCAGGATCGTCATGGTGCCGTAGATCCCGTTAAGCGGGTTCTGCGGATGGTTGAAGAAGAAGATGTAGGCCAGACCCAGCACGATGCCCGGCACCGCCATCGGCAGCATCGCCAGCAGCTGGAGCAGCTTGCGTGCGGTCGGCATCGGCTTGATCTTCTCGCTCATGTAGGCGACCAGAAACACCACGGCGGTACCGATCACGGCGGTCCAGGCCGACATCTGCAGCGAGTTGAAATAGGACGCCCAGCCACCGCCGTCCATCATGTCGAAACGGTAGTTGTTGAACGACAGCTCCATGTTGTACGGCCAGAAGGTGATGAAGGAGGCATACACCGCCATGCCGATCACCAGCAGCAGGAAACCGCAGATCAGGGTACAGAACAGCGCCAGCAGGCCATCACGCAGCGGTGATTTCTGCGGCTGCATCGGCACCGCACGGGATGACAGCTGAGCCGACTGATGGCGCTGAACGCGGCGCTCAACGACAAAGGAGATCAGTGCCGGCAGCAGCAGGATCACGCTGACCACCGCGCCCATCTGGAAGTTCTGCTGTCCCACCACCTGCTTATAGATGTCGGTGGCCAGCACGTTGTACTGCCCGCCGATCACCTTGGCGACGCCGAAATCGGTGATCGTCAGGGTAAAGATCACAAAGATGGTATTGATCAGGCCGTAACGCACCGACGGCAGGGTTACGGTCAGGAACACGCGCCAGGGCGGCGTTTTCATTGACTTGGCGGCTTCGTACAGGCGCGCATCGCTGTTGCTAAACGCGGTGATCAGGATCATCAGCGCATGCGGGAAGGCCCAGAAGCTCAGCCCCATGACGATGCCCACCGGGCCATAGATGCTGTCCACCGGCAGCCAATCCTTGAGAATACCCTGGTTGCCGAACAGGTAGATCATGCTCAGCGCCGGTAACAGTGATGGGGCAAACAGCGGCAGCATGCTGAGCAGGCGGAAGCCCTTCTTGGCCACCATGCCGCTGCGGGTCAGCGCATAAGCGAAGACAAAGGCGGTCGACACCACGATCAACGTGGTCCAGACGGCAATATTGAGCGAGTTCAGAATCGACCGGGTCAGCGCCGGGTTGCCGAAGTAGTCGACGAAGTTGCTGATGCCGATGAACTCGCCGGCACCGTTTTGCAGGCTCTTGACCAGCATGGTCAGCAACGGCGCCAACAGCGCCAGCAACAGGAAGAGCACCCCGGCCGCAACGATCAGTCGCTGCAACCAGGTTTCGCTATCAAAGCCGCGCTTGCCGGCGGCCAGGGACAGTGTCGCGGACATCATCAGGCTCCTGCCACCTGCATGGCCGCTACGTCCATCCGCATCCCCTGCTCCAGCAGACGTGCCGGGCGTTTGTCCCGGCCCTGCTGCTCGGCCGGATAGAATTTCAACGCCTCGCGGCACACGCTTAACCACAAGGACTCACCCACGGCCGGCTTCTGGCTGTGCAGTTGCTCCAGCGGCAGGTCCGCGTGAATCGGCGGCAGATCCTGATCCAGTGTCATCTCCAGGCGCACGAAAGCGCCCATGAAATGCACCTGATCCAGACGTGCCTGGAGCACCAGATCCTCCTCACGATCCAGCCCCCAGGGGCCATTTTGCAACTGCACGTTCTCGGGACGGAAGCCGAGCGTTCCCTGATCGCACACCGGCAGCACCATCGGCACTTGCACCTCCTTGCACCCCAGCATCAGGCTGCGGTGGTTCAGTACTTCAGCCGGCAGCAGGTTCATGCTGCCGACGAAGCGGGCAACAAACTCGGTGGCCGGCTGGCGGTAAATTTCTTCCGGCGTGCCCACCTGGGCGATACGGCCGTGATCCATGACCACGATACGGTCGGCCATGGTCAGCGCCTCGTCCTGATCGTGGGTTACCATGATCGTGGTGATGCCCAGCTTGCGCTGCAGGGCACAGATTTCATTGCGCAGATGCAGGCGCACGCGCGCATCCAGGGCAGACAGCGGCTCATCCAGCAGCAACAAGCCCGGCTCGGTGGCCAGTGCACGGGCCAAAGCGACACGCTGCTGCTGACCACCGGACAGCTGACCGGGGAACTTGTCGCCAATCTCCGGCAGGTGGATCTGCGCCAGCAGGGCTTCCACGCGCTGCTGGCGCTCGCGGCGCGGCATCTTCATGTTGGCCAGACCGTAGGCGATGTTCTCACTCACGGTCAGGTTGGGAAACAGGGCATAGGACTGGAACACGATGCCGAAATCGCGCTGCTGCGGCGGCAGGGTCGAGATGTCGCCACCGGCCTGCACGATCCGGCCCTCCTCCTGCTGCTCCAGACCGGCAATGGCTCTCAGCAGTGTGGTCTTGCCGCAGCCGGACGGACCCAGAAAGCAGATGAACTCGCCTTCCTTGATTTCCAGGGAAATGTCATCCAGTGCGGTGAAGCTGCCAAAGGACTTGCGCAGATGCTGAATCTGCAGATAGGGGGTTGAGTTGTTCATGTTCAGTCTCCGTAAAAATACCGGGAGGGCTGCAGATACAGCCCTCCGAATATTGCGGCCGGCGAGGCTTATTTTTTCGCTTCGCTCTTGCCGTCGTAACGCTGCTGCCATTCCTTGAGAATGCGGGCGCGGTTCACGGCGGCCCATTCAAAGTCGTTGTCGATCATGCGATCGGCGATATCGGTCGGATAGTTCGGTACCGGCTTGGCCACGCCCGGCATGGCCACCACGGCGAAGTTGTCGTTGTAGAGGGTGTTGGCGTCACGGGTTACGGCCCAGTCCATCAGCTTCTGTGCCGCCGCCATCTTGTCGGTACCCTTGACGATGGCCGCTGCTTCCATGTCCCAGCCCAGTCCCTCGGACGGGAATGCCAGATCGATCGGCGCGCCCTTGTTGATCAGCTTGGCGCCACGGTAAGCAAAGGAGATGCCGATCGGGGTTTCACCGGCTGCCGCCATCTTGCAGGGCTTGGAGCCGGAGTGGGTGTAGCGGTCAATGTTCTGGTGCAGTTCATCCATGAACGTCCAGCCGGCTTCCTCGCCGAAGGTCTGCAGCCAGCTGGCCACATCCAGGTAACCGGTACCAGACGAGTTCGGATTCGGCATCACCACATGGCCCTGATACACCGGCTGGGTCAGATCTTTCCAGCTGGTCGGCATCGGCAGGTCATACTTCGCGGCTTCGATGCGGTTGTAGCAAACAGACGCCACCCAGGCGTTCATGCCCACCCAGGACGGTGTTTCGTCCTTATCGACAAATTGACCGCTCAGCTCCTCAACGCCGGCCGGCTTGTACGGCTGCAGCATCTGCTGATCCTTCAGCACCAGCAGGCTGGTCGCGGCCACACCCATAATCGCATCCGCCTGGGGATTTTCCTTTTCGGCCAGCAGGCGGGCCGTAATGATGCCGGTGGAGTCGCGCACCCAGCGGATCTTCACATCCGGGTTGGCTTTTTCGAAGGCAGCGGAGTAGGCCTTCAGCTGATCCGCTTCCAGCGCGGTGTATACAGTCAGCTCAGTCGCTGCTTGGGCGCTGCTGGCCGTCAGGGCAACCGCAGCGGCCAGCAGGGTCTTCTTCAGTGTCAGTTTCATGGTGCGATCCTTTTGTCCGTTAAACGTGCATTAAGAGGTACTAGGCTTTTCAAACTGGTCTATACCAAGTAATTCTCACAGCACTCTGTTGCAGAACGATGAATGAAAGGTTGCATGTTTTTAACCGGACCGTTTCTGACTGCGCGCCAGGGCGCAGCGAACACGAAAGTCTTTGCTGAAGGGGTCAATCGGCCCGAAGCGGTTCAGGGCAAAGGGCTTTTCATCACAGAACATCGGCTGCCCCAGTGCCAGTTCTGCCAGCAGACGACCGATACCGCCGGACAGCGCGATGCCGGCACCCGAGCAGCCAGTTGCCGCCAGTAGCCCCGGCAAATCCGTTTTGCCCAGCAGCGGTTTGCCATCCGGGGTATAACTGGATACACCGGTCAGATAATGGGCGATCCCCAGACGCTCGATGGCGGGAAACACTTCGGCCAGCGCAGACCAGCCGGATTCAAGACATTCCCAGCCTTCCGGGTCACAGTTGAACAGATAACCATGAATATCCTCCGGCAGGTTGGCCGGGTCGCCATATACCGCCTGCTGATCACGCAGGCCAAACAGCAGGCCGCCCACTTCGGGCCGCGCATAGGCGTTGGCATCGGGCAGGATCACCATCGGCGACTCGTTCGGAAACAACTCGCGGTCATCTTCGGTAATCCAGTAATGGCTGCGCACCGGCGCCATCGCCAGTTGAACGCCCTGCTCTGCCAGCAGCTGCGTGGACCAGGGACCCGCACAGCAGATCACGTGATCGGCGGCCATCGTACCGTTGGCGGTCTGCACACCGATAATTCGATCCTGCTGCCTTACCAGCGCGCGAACGGGACAGTTTTGCACGACCTCTACACCGAGGCGGCGCGCCGCCGTGATGTAGCCCTGCGCCAGCTGCACCGGGTCCATATAGCCATCCTCGGCCACGTACAGGGCTTCGGCGTCGCTCGCCGCTGACAGCCAGGGCGCTCGCTGGACCGCTTCATCCCGTGTCAGCCGCTCGGCTGTCAGACCCAGCTCGGCCGCCGTCTGTGCTGTGGAACGGAGATACTGGTGCCCGGCATCACGGGTCGCCAGGTGCAGGCTGCCCACCTGACGCAGCGGCAGGGGATCATCAAGCACGGCATTGAGCTGATCGATCGCGGCAAAGGTCTCCGCCACCAGCGCCGCCATGGCAGGATCAGGGCGCACCCGGGTCAACAGGGCCGCCGCCTGACTGGTTGTGGCCGTCGCCAGCATGCCGGCTTCGAGCAGACGGATGCGGGTGCCGGCGGGGGCACGCTGTGCCAGCGACCAGGCGGTAGCCGCCCCCAGGATGCCGCCGCCGATAATCAGGAAGTCTGTTGAGGGGTACTGCATATTACGCGCTCCAATCTGGTATAGACCAGATTATGAAGGCACAAAATGACAGCCCGGTGACAGCGATATTGCAAAGGAAGCGTTTCGGCCCTAGTCGCGCTCACCGATACGGACGGAAATCTTCAGCGCATCATGCAGCCAGTATTCCCGGTCCAGTTCCAGGAAGTCGCCGCCCTGATCAAAGCTGAGCCGCTGTATGTAGAGGCCGGCCGTGCCCTGATTGACGTTGAGGGATTCGGCCTCCAGTCCCTTGAGCGCCAGCGGGTAGATCTCGATATCACGATGCTCGGGGCGCAAGTCGTACTTCTCACGCAGCATCTGCCAGATCGAAAGATCGGTACTCTCGCCCAGCAGGCCCGGACAGTGCGCCGGATTGATATAGTTGTGCTCGACCAACAGGCCACGTTCATCCACGTAGCGCCGACGAAACACATGGTAGATCGGCGTCCCCGCCTCAAGGCCGCTGACTTCGCTCAGCCAGTCCGGCACCTCGGTCAACTCCTTGAACAGGGTTTCGGTACGCGGACAAAACCCCTGCTCGGTGACATAGCGGTTGAAGCCGACGTCGCGGCTGGGGTCATATCGCAAGCGCTCCGGCGTGATATACCAGCCACGACGGTTGGACCGGAAGATCAGCCCTTCAGCCTCCAGTTGTGACAGCGCCTGACGGATCGTCACTCGGGTGGTATGGAAACGCTCGGACAACTCACGCTCGGACGGCAGACGTTGCTGACTGGTCAGCTGTTCAGCCTCGATCCACTCCCACAGGCGGTCTCGGAGCTGCAGGTATACGGGATAATCGGTGCGGGACATCAGCTAGCTCGGTTCTTGTAAGGCGGTCGCATAAGTGGAGCGGACAAGCATAAACACAAACCCCTGTATCTGAATAGCTTCAGATCAGGCCAGGGCACAGAAGCCACTAACGACAATATTTCAGTGCGGACAGGGAGATCGACAGCCAGAGCCGCTGTCGCGGCTTCAGTTGCATGGACGTGATGACACTGGCTGGCACACGAACCTTGAGCACCGGCCCGCCTTCCAGGGTCAGTTGCAGCAGCGCTCCATCCAGACCGGAAAAGCGCCCCGCCAGAATGAGGTAGCTATCGGGATCTGGCCCCCAGGGCCCCAGCAGCACGCCGGTATCGCTCGGGGCGAACACCAGCTCTCCACGGCTGGAACAGGGCAAGACAGCAGGGTATCCCAGCGACCGCCCTCCCATCCAGACATTCCCTTCGCCGTCCACTTTCACCGGTATACGGTTCAGTGGGTCCAGGGAATCCCGGTCAGTACAGGTAAAATCGGAAACGGATGCGTTCATGGTGCCGGTCATTACTGTCGTCATGTAGTGGATGAAGGCATCCTAGTCTTCCTCAATGACGTTCCAATGACAGCCCTCCGCTTTACACATCCCCCGCCACTGCTACAATTGCGAACTGTCCAAGCCTCTTGGAACTCCGCCCTACTTTGCAGGATTGTGTGAATGAAGTTTCGTTTTCCTGTCGTCGTCATCGACGAAGATTATCGCTCCGAAAACATCTCCGGCTCAGGCATTCGTGATCTGGCCGAAGCGATCAGCCGCGAGGGGATGGAGGTGATTGGTTTCACCAGTTACGGTGACCTGACCTCATTCGCACAGCAGGCCAGTCGTGCCTCCTGCTTTATTCTGTCGATCGATGACGAGGAGTTTGGCTCCGGTGCCGACGAAGACGTGAATAAGGCGCTGGAATCGATTCGCGAATTCATCGGCGAAGTGCGCAAGCGCAATGCCGACATTCCGGTGTTTCTCTACGGCGAGACACGGACTTCACGTCATATCTCGAATGATATCCTGCGTGAGCTGCACGGCTTCATCCATATGTTCGAGGACACCCCAGAGTTCGTCGCCCGCCATATTATCCGCGAAGCGACCAAGTACCTGGAAAGCCTGGCTCCGCCCTTTTTCAGCGCGCTGATGGACTACGCCAGTGACAGCTCCTACTCCTGGCACTGCCCCGGCCATTCCGGTGGTGTTGCCTTCCTGAAGAGCCCGGTGGGCCAGATGTTCCACCAGTTCTTCGGCGAGAACATGCTGCGCGCCGACGTCTGCAACGCGGTGGAAGAACTCGGCCAGCTGCTCGATCACACCGGCCCGGTCTCCGCCAGTGAGGCCAACGCCGCACGCATCTTCAATGCCGACCACCTGTTCTTCGTCACCAACGGCACCTCCACCTCCAACAAGGTGGTCTGGCACTCGACCGTGGCGCCGGGTGACATCGTGGTGGTCGACCGCAACTGCCACAAGTCGATTCTGCACTCGATCATCATGACCGGAGCGGTCCCCGTGTTCCTGATGCCGACCCGCAACAACTACGGCATCATTGGTCCGATTCCGAAGAGCGAATTCGATCCGGAAACCATCCGCAAGAAGATCGAGGCCAACCCCTTCGCCCGCGAAGCGAGGAACAAGAAGCCGCGTATTCTGACCATCACCCAGAGCACCTACGATGGTATCGTCTACAACGTCGAAACCATCAAGGAGATGCTGGGCAACACCATCGATACGCTGCACTTCGACGAAGCCTGGTTGCCACACGCCTCCTTCCACGACTTCTATCACAACATGCACGCCATCGGCGAGGGTCGCCCACGCTCGGATGAAACCCTGGTGTTTGCCACCCAGTCTACGCACAAGTTGCTGGCCGGCCTGTCACAGGCGTCGCAGATCCTGGTGCAGGACGGCACCAACCGCAAGCTGGACACGCATCGCTTCAACGAGTCCTACCTGATGCACTCCTCCACCAGTCCGCAGTACGCGATCATCGCCTCCTGCGACGTGGCGGCAGCGATGATGGAACCGCCGGGCGGCAAGGCGCTGGTGGAAGAGTCGCTGCTGGAAGCGATCGATTTCCGCCGCGCCATGCACAAGGTGGACGAGGAGTTCGGCGAGCACGACTGGTGGTTCAAGGTCTGGGGACCGGACGTACAGGCCGAGGAAGGCTTGGGCGATCGCGACAACTGGATCATTCATGAGAATGACGACTGGCACGGTTTCGGCAAGATCGACTCCGGCTTCAACAT
This sequence comes from uncultured Marinobacterium sp., assembly GCA_963676805.2. Classification (GTDB taxonomy): domain Bacteria; phylum Pseudomonadota; class Gammaproteobacteria; order Pseudomonadales; family Balneatricaceae; genus Marinobacterium. The sequence continues at coordinate 1,555,020 of CAXXYA010000002.1, forward strand.
GCTGGACCCGATCAAGTCCACCATCATCACTCCGGGACTCAACCTGAAGGGTGAATTTGACGAAGTGGGCATTCCTGCTGCCATCGTCAGCAAGTATCTGGCCGAGCACGGTATCATCATCGAGAAAACCGGCCTGTACTCCTTCTTCATCATGTTCACTATCGGCATCACCAAGGGCCGCTGGAATTCCATGGTGACTGAACTGCAGCAGTTCAAGGACGACTACGACCACAACCTGCCGATGTGGCGCGTGATGCCGGAGTTCGCCAAACGCTATCCGCAGTACGAGCGTGTCGGCCTGCGCGATCTCTGCACCGAGATCCACAACGTCTACAAGCAATACGACGTGGCGCGTATCACCACCGAGATGTACCTGTCCAACATCGAACCGGCGATGACGCCGGCCGATGCCTGGGCCAAGATGGCGCACCGCGACGTGGAACGTGTTTCCATTGATGCGCTGGAGGGCCGCGTCACCGCCATGCTGGTCACCCCCTACCCGCCGGGCATCCCGCTGCTGGTACCGGGCGAGCGCTTCAACAAGACCATCGTGCGTTACCTGCAGTTTGCCCGCGACTTCAACTCCCGCTTCCCGGGCTTCGAGACGGACGTCCATGGACTGGTGCGCGAACAGGTCAACGGCAAGGACGCCTACTTCGTGGATGTGGTCAAGGACTGATCCTTTCTGCAGCCACTCATCTAGAAAAAGCGACTTTTAAAGTCGCTTTTTTTATACATTCAATAATTTCCACATTCTTTGTGGGTGGTCTATATTGAACGCCATGATGCTGATTCCCATGGCGGCAATAAGGATGAAATGCCCATGAAGAAAAACCTGCCAGTGACCGGCCAGGCAATCGACTTTGCCGACGATACCAACATTCTCTCCACCACCGACCTCAAGGGACGCATCACCTATGTCAATCAGGCCTTCATCAACCTCTCGGGGTTTGATGAAACCGAGTTGCTGGGCAAAAGCCACAATATCCATTGGATCCTGGACGTTATCACCGCTATCGCCGAGCGGACCAGCCTGCTGGCATTGAATGCCGCCATCGAAGCCGCCCGTGCCGGAGAACAGGGACGTGCAACTGAAGCCTCGGTCGAGCAGATGAGCAGATGAGCAGATGAGCAGGATGTCTCTGAACCTCAAACAGCTTTCTGAGCATTTCTGGTCACTGCGCGTCTGAGGCAAGCAAACAGGGGTGCCGAAGCGCCCCTGTTTGCTGTCTTATCGTTTGGCTTCGGCCTGTACCCTGTCCTCAAGCGCCGTCAGCTTGCCGACAATCTCGGCTGAAATCTGCGCTACCTGGTCATAGCAGGCTTCTGCCTGATCATGCTTCCCTGTCGACTGATAATGGATCGCTTCCTTGACCTGCGCATGCAGCGCCTCGTGCGGCCCCTCAATGCTGCGGAACTCCTGAATCTGGCCATACTTCTGCTTGCCATCCGAGTAGTACCATTTGCCAAAGGCACAATCGAAGTGCGAAACCGCTTCCTGCTCCGTCAGCGAAGACTCGCCATCGAGGAAAGAGCGCAAACGGGTTTTCCAGGATAGATGAGCCGCCTTGGCAGCGTTGAGGTCGATACCGTGCACATTGGTCTCAAAGCGGCTGATTTCCTCCAGCAGATTATCAACAAAGCCACTGATGCCCTGAGTAACGCCGACGGACTGTCTGGAATAGATCGCCGTACGCTTGGCCTCATCGGCAATACCGTTGATGTGGCGGTCCATATCCTGGGCCACCTGGCTCTGCTCCTCGGCGGCCGTGGCGATCTGAGCATTCATGTCGGAAATGACACTGACGGCGTCCACGATCCGCAAGATCACACTGCGTGCCTCTTCGGCGTTGGCTACACTTTCCTCGGCCAGCTGCTGGCTGGTGACGATGGCATCGACCGCCGATGTCGACTGGCGCTGCAGACGCTCGACGATACGCGCAATGCTTTCCGTCGACTGCTGGGTACGCTGCGCCAGCGTTCGTACTTCGTCGGCAACCACAGCAAAGCCCCGTCCCTGCTCACCGGCACGTGCCGCCTCAATGGCCGCATTCAATGCCAGCAGGTTAGTCTGCTCGGCCACGGCGGTAATCACATCCAGGATCTGGCCGACCTCGTCGCTGCCCTTGGCCAGGTCATGGATCACATCCACCGAGCTGCGTACCTGATCGGCAACCGCGCCAATCTGGTCGCTGACCTCGGCAATCAGCTGCTGCCCCCCCTTGGCCGAATCATTGGCCGACTCCGCAGCCGCAGCCGCGTTGGTGGCACTTTGCGCCACCTCTTGTACGGTCGCTGCCATTTCGGCGACGGCGGCCGCCACCATTTCGGTCTGAGCCTGCTGAGACGAGACGCCACGGTCGGTATCCGAAAGATCGGCGTTGACCTGACTGATCCCGGTACTGATGCGACTGGAGGTCTGTGCCACCTTGTGCAGCAGCTCACCGATTTCACAGATGATCTCGTTGTAGGCCGTATAGTTCTGGCCGACTTCGTTGTTCGGGTTGTCAATTTCGATCGGGATGGAGAAATTTCCCTGCGAGAGAATACGCAGGTGATCACGCAGGTTCTTGATCTGACGGAACATGACGGTCAGACCGAAAGCTCGTCCCATCACGATCAGCAACAGCACCACCGCCGTGACGGCCAGCGCAATATTCTGCAGCAGGGCTTGTTCGGCGACGGCCTTGCGCTCCATCATGCCGACGGCCTTGTTCATCTCGGTCAGCACCTGCAGTGAACTTGCCTGCAGCTGCGCCAGCCGGTCAGGGGCCCCTTCACCCCGCAACAGCTGCTCTACAGAGCCCCGGTAGCTGCGCCACAACTGACCCACATGCTCGAGCTGGGTACGAATCTCCCTGTCCCGCGTCGCCTTGATCCCCATTTCGGCATCACCATCCAGCAGGGCACGATGCGCCGCTTCAAAGCTGTCAATGGTTGCACGAGGCAAGCTCGCCTGCACCACGCCCTGTTGCAGTAAAAGGGTTTCCTTGGCCAGACGCTGGCTCAACATGCGCTGTTTGCCGGCAACATTGATCGCCGTGGCATCGTCGCTGCCGGCCATCCAGACTGCGACACCGATCGCAGCGGTCAGTACGAAGATGAGCACATAGGAAAACATGAACTGCGCGTCCAGTGTGCGCAGCCCCATCATTTCCAACATCTGCTCCAATGTCTTGCCGATGCGATAACGGATGGATTTCCTATCGGGTATGTACTTGAACATCAATGCGTTCCTGGTCCTGAGAGCGAAGTCCTGATGTGAGAATACTGACAGCATAATCCGACAGTTAGACGAAGGCTATAGCCACCAAACAGATACCTGCAGCGCATCGACAAAAAGAGCCCTCATGCACCCGACCCTGCCAGGATCATTCACCTGCCAGGCGACACCGGTCGACAAAATCCGCTATTTACAGCAGAAGGATAAGCCAATACTCTGAGGAAAAACCCTTTAATAACAATAAATGCAGGGTCGCGCATGAAACTCTACATTACTCAGCGTATCGCGCTGGGATTATCCGTGTTGGTACTGTTCATCATCCTGGTTGGCGCCAGCGGGTTGTATGCCAGCCGCACGCTGGGGCAGGATGTCTCGACGTTGACCGAAGCAGTCATCCCGCTGATGGAACGCAGCTATGAACAGACACTGGCTGTCAGTAACGCATCGACCCAGCTTTACGGAGCCCTTGCGCAACGGGATGAAGCCTCGTTTGAGCAGTATCGCAGCCTGTTCAGCACCAGTCAGCAGAGTTTGACCCGGCAGCTGGAGCAACTGTCCCGGCAACCGGACCTGGATGTGGACCAACAGGCCGCCGTCGCCCAGATGGTGCAGCAGGCCGGTGAGCTGGAGCAGCTGTCCGGCCGCCTGTTCTCCTTCTATCACCTGTCTCGCAAGCTTGAGAGCGAGGTTTCACAGAAGTCGATCCTGTTTTTCACCCAGAATGATGCTCTGGCCAGCTGGGCTCGCAACTACCTGGCAGCCTCAGACAATTCCGAAGGTATTCAGCAGATCCGCCCGGTTACACGCATCGCCAACACCTACCGATTCATGCTGTTCAACTATCAGCGCAGCCAGAACCTTCAGGCACTCAAATCGGATGTCCAGGATAACCGTGACAGCCTTCGTGCAGCCTTTGAACGCTTCAGCGCCGTCGAGCCCAAGGCCAAACAGATCAATATGCTGATTGAGCAGCTGGAAGCAGGGCTTTATGCTGATGACGGCATCGTCCAGTTGTATACCCAGGTGCAGGACACTCGGCACAACATGAATACGACCCTGGCCGAACTATCCACTCAGGTCGGCCAGTTCACGACCACTTCCACACAACTGGTCGAAACGGCACGCTTGAGAGCCCAGCAGGCCCGCGATCAGGGACAACAGGCCGTGACATTGAGCAATACCATCATCCTCGTCGTGACGCTGACAGCCATACTGCTGGCCACGGGGATTGCGGTACTCACCATTCAGGCGCTGCGTAAACCCCTGTCGGCCATCAGAGGTCAGCTGTCCATGCTGAGAGACGGTGACCTGAGGGTCAGTTTTGACCAGGACCGCCGCGACGAGTTTGGCGAGCTGGGGCAGACCCTGAACGACGTGGTTGCCGGACTGCGGGAGATCGTCGCCACCATCACCCGAGGCTCCGGCCAGCTGGCCAACCTGGCCGGTGAAAGCTCGGCGATCAGCGAACAGACCACCCGGGCCATGTCGCAGCAGAGTGACCAGCTGCAGCAGACCGCTTCCGCTGCAACCGAGATATCCAGCAGCGTTACCGAAGTCGCCGACCATAGCCAAACGACCCTGAGCGCCGTACACCAGTGCGAAGCGTTGAGCATCAGCCTGACCGACAACGTACGCGAAACGCTGACCAGCATAGAAACCCAGGCTGAAGGTATTCAACAGGCGGTCAGTGTCAGTGATCAGCTGGCCAGTTACAGCAGTGAAATCGACAGCATACTGTCGACCATTCGTGATATTGCCGAGCAGACCAACCTGCTGGCACTGAACGCGGCCATCGAGGCGGCGCGTGCCGGTGAACATGGGCGTGGCTTTGCGGTCGTCGCCGATGAAGTTCGGGAACTGGCCAGCCGGACGCAAAACTCCACCGGCATGATTCGACAGATGGTTGAAAACATGCAGACCAGCATTGCGCAGGTGGTGAATGTCATGCAGGCCAGCTATGGTCAGACACGCACCTGTGTTGGGCATGCCCACGCATCACAGCAGTCGCTGGACTCGCTGAACGCCGCCATTGCCCATATCGGCAACCTCAGCACGCAGATTACGGAGGCCGCACGGCAGCAAACCGAAGCCGTCGAGGAGGTCAGCCGTACCCTGAATGGCCTCAATGATACGGCACGCGAGACCACCCAGGGGGCCAATCAGGCCTCGGCCAGCAGCCATCAGCTGCTTGAGTACGCCCAGGATCAGCAGCAATTGCTCACCCGTTTCTCGCTGTAATAAAAAGGGGGCCCGACGGCCCCCTTCTCTTAACGTCCAGACTTACTTCTGTTTCTTGACGAATTTGGTCAGGATCACGATCTGCTGACCTTCGACACGTCCTTCGATCTGTTCCGGGTTATCCGGTACCAGTGAGATATTGCGCACCGCCGTGCCACGCTTGGCGGTCAGGCTGGAGCCCTTGACGTTCAGGTCCTTGATCAGCGTAACGGTATCCCCTGCTTCCAGCACGGCACCATTGCTGTCCAGATGACGTACCACTTCGTCCTCAGACAGGTGATCACCGGTTGCCTCGGCCCAGGCCTGGGTCTCGTCATCCAGGTACATCATGTCCAGCAAGTCCTGCGGCCAGCCTTCTGCACGCAGACGATTCAGCATGCGCCAGGCCAGAACCTGTACTGCCGGGACCTGGCTCCACATGCTGTCGTTCAGGCAGCGCCAGTGGTTGGGGTCAACCTGTTCGGGGTTTTCGATCTGGGTACGGCAGGTGTCACACAGCAGAACGGACTGGTCGACGCTGTCATCGGAGGATGGCGGCACCGGGAAAACACTCAGCGCGTCAGTTGCGCCACAGAGTTCGCATTTGGATTCGCTACGGGTATGCAGTGCCTGTTCGATTGTCATGATCGACCCTCCAGTTAGTGAAGCGGCGCATTATGCCAGACCCACACGGCTTTTGGGGATTTAGCGATAAAAAAGGCCGCCCCAGGCAGCCTTTTCATTCCACTCAACTCGGGTTGATCAATCTTCGAAGAAGAATTTCTCTTCCCCGAAAGCTGGCTTGAGGTGGTTCAGCCAGGTCGCCTTTTCATCGTAGGCAGCAAAGAACGGACGTTGCACCCAGTCCGGGTTGCGGCCCTGAATAAAGCGCAGCACGAACACCTTTTCACCGTTGATCTCGGTCACGCCCTGAATCTCCACCTTGCCGGGAGTGGCCGACATGGAGGGACCTCGTGCCGTACGCGCAATGCCGCTCACCTGCTTCATCGCATCTCGGTAAGTGTTCCAGGCTTGCGCCAGCGGCACTTCGAAGTAATGCTGCGCACCGGTATCACGCTCGACGAACATATAGTACGGCTGGATGCCCAGCTCGACCTGGGTCTGCCACATTTTGGCCCAGTCATCCGCTTCGGTGTTGATGTGGTTCAGCAGCGGGCCCTGGCTGCGAATATGCGCGCCGGTTTTACGGATACGTGCCACCGCCTGGCGATGGATATCGGTTTCCATCTCGCGCCAGTGGTTGTAGTGCGCCATGAAGGCCAGGTGTTTGCCGGCGGCGATGATCTCGCTGAACAGCGCCATCAGATCGTCGCTGTCTTCGTCGGTGACGAAGCGGTACGGCCAGAAGGTCAGTGCCTTGGAACCGATGCGGATGGTGCGGACATGGTCGAATTCCGGCTCCAGCAGCGGTTCCAGGTAGGCACGCAGGTTCTTGGTCTTCATCACCATGGGGTCGCCACCGGTGATCAGGATATCCGTCACTTCCGGATGCTCACGCAGGTAGTCGCACAGTTGACCGGACTCCTTGGCGGCGATCTTCAGTGACTGGTCACCAACGAACTGGGCCCAGCGGAAGCAGAAGGTGCAGTAGCTGTGGCAGACCTGACCGGAACTCGGGAAGAAGAGTACGGTTTCGTTGTACTTGTGCTGGAGCCCGTTGACCGGCTCACCGTTAACGCGCGGAATATTGTGCTCCATCTGGCCCGCCGGGTGCGGATTCAGCTCCTGACGCACTTCATTGACCACCCGCTTGATCTCGGCCTTGTCCTCAGTGGCCAGGGCTGCTTCAACCGCATCGAAATGTTGCGGCTTGAGCATGCCGCGCTGCGGGAAGGTCAGCTGGAACATGGGATCGTTGACGGCATCGTCCCAGTCGATCAGCTGCTCGATCACGTAGTTGTTGACCCGAAACGGCAGAACGGATGCAACCACTTCCATCTCATGCCTGAGCTGGGAGGGAAGTCGTTGCAACTGCTGAATCTGCTGCAGATGACGGGCGGTGTAAACCTTGAACGCCGGAGTCTCGACTTCGGCAATTTGAACAGCATCGATAGGTGTATGTGAATTCATGAGCTCCCTTGCAAACTTCGGGTTTAGAAAACAAACAGCATCACTCCACTCTGGAGCAACAGTGTTCAAAACAGATGAAAGGAGGCACTCAGATAGGGCCGGTATGACACAACCCGCCGGTAGGAAGGTCCAAGTGTAACGGGTGGTTGCACAATGGAACTGTACAGCAAAAAAAGCAGCAAACTGGCAAGATTCAACCTGCAAAAACCGCGATTACCCGCTAAAAGCCTCCAAACGATCCAAGTGACAATAGCCGGTATTGTCCTATAGGGGGCTCTGAGGGTCAAGGAAGCGCCGTTCTCGCCGTTGGCAAAACCGGCCGCTCACCTGGCGAAACTCGAATAATGATTCGACCTGTAACACCGGAACAACAGTCCGAAACAACAGTTCCTGAGCATCAGGTGGGCAACCTCACAAAAAGTAAAACCGTCTCCAAACATAATCAAAAACATGAACTTCATTAAAATAATGAAACGGACTCAAGTACACACAAAAACAGTGTAACATTTTTCAACAAATACAAGCGTTTGATTTTATATGAATATGTTACAAATATTTGTCATAAAAGCCCGAACACGCCTTTTTTAACAGGAAATTCGTTACCCATTCTTTACACCCTCGACTAGCCTTTCCTGTGCATGTTGACGGCCAATAGCGCAGCCCCGGGCCCTGGTGTACACAAAGCGGGATTAATAATCCAACTCGAGAAGCTTACGCTATTTATCCGCCGCATTTCTTGCATTTAAAGGGACGTTTTTATATCCAGGAGGGGGATATCGGTCACTGAATGCTAAAGAAAAAAGGACATATCTCATGCTCTCGAATAAACCAACATCATCGCTGCTGAAGAATCTTAAAATGACTGGGCTGGCACTGGCATTTTCAACCGCTGCATTCAGCCCCGCAGCGCTGGCCGATAATTCGGCATCCGCTTATTTCAACGGTGAAGGCGGTGTTGCCGGAGCCATGGCGCAGGCCGGCGGCGCCACCTGTACCGGTGACGGCTGGTGCAAGGTACTGACCACGACGCTGAACAACTCAGGCAACTTCAAGGACCTGGTCGTCGGTGTCTCCTTCGAGACGATGCTGATGACCGAAACCGTGGTTAAAAGCAAGGGGGGAAGCAGGTCAGAAGCCACGGCCGATGCCGAAATCATGATGAAAGTGGACGTGGACGGCAGGATGGCGGCCCCGGGTGAAGTTATCTTCGACAAGCGCACCCAGACACTCTGGGCCGAGTTGGGTGGTGTACTGGAAAACTGCACCGATGCGAACGGGGATGGCATTGTTGACATCACCGAGTGCGAACTGACCGAAGAAGAGATCGGCCTGATTCTTGAGACAGCACAGGCCAGCACCTTCAACTTCCTCTCGTATGACATCGGCTCCGGCAGTCACAGCATTGATGTCTGGGCCAAGCTTTCCGTCGACGGTGAAGACATCGTCCCCAATGTCTCTGAAGCTCGTTACAGCGCTGCCCTCGGCAAGGGCACACTGAGCGTTTGGGAAGTTCATGGTGCCATGAATAACTGATGCCGCTTTATCGAGTCACCAAAGGGCAGTCTTTCGGCTGCCCTCTCTTCATGTAACACACATCAGACACCACTGTTAGCACTGCTTAACACTGTACTGCTCCCAGTGCTTGCAGGCATTTCACAAACAGAATACTTTCAGATAATTGGCAACCTGGTGCCGATCTTGCTTCAGCTGTGCACACGCCCCGTCACAGTCGCGAAATTTCCTGGTCGCGGCCCCGAAACACAGGTGGAGCACAACCATGAATCAGCCCACATACACCGAGCCCACTCGGCGTGCAGGTAGCCTGCCACTTCTACTGGCCCTGCTCTCCCTTTTAACCGTCCATTTCGCAACGGCGGCTCCTCCTGATGTGCCGCCGACTATCGACCATCCGCCGATACGTGCCGCTGTCGATACCCGCGACTGGCTTGCGCCCCAGTGGGCAAACCAGCCCGGCATTCTGGGCAGCGGCATAGGGTTTTCGCACGAGGGGAGAGTGGTCATCCGGCTGTTCACCCTGCATGCAGGGGTTCCGAACATTCCCACACACCTGTCGGGCATACCGGTGCATGTCCAGGTCACGGGGCTGATCCATGCCTTGTCCGATCCAACCGAACGGATGCCCCGCCCTGTTCCCATAGGAGTCTCCGCCGGCCACCCCTCAATCACGGCAGGAACCATCGGTGCCCGGGTACGTGACAGCGTCGGCAACCTCTACGCTTTGAGCAACAATCATGTTTTCGCCAACAGTAACGATGCCAAAATCAAGCGGGATGTCGTCATCCAGCCCAGCAGTCTGGATAGCGGCAGTGCTCAGACCGATCAAATCGGCACTCTGCACGACTTTGTCCCCCTCGATTTCAATGGTGGTGACAACCGGGTGGATGCCGCCATCGCCCTGAGCGACGCCGCATGGCTAGGCACCGCCACGCTGCCTGAAGGCTATGGCTCCCCCGCTCAGGACACGGTCACGGCCTACCTGGGCCAACCGGTGCAGAAATGCGGGCGCACGACCGGTTGCACCCGTGGCGAAGTCAGCGAACTGGCGGTCAACCTGAAGGTTTGTTACGAAGGCACTCTGCTGATCTGCACCCGGTCGGCTCGCTTTGTAGACCAGATCGCGATCAGCAGCAACGGCTTCAGCAGTGGCGGTGATTCAGGCTCACTGATCGTCACCGATGATTATCAGCGAAACCCCGTTGCCCTGCTGTTTGCCGGCAGCTCGACACGCACCTTCGGCAACCCGATCGACCTGGTGCTGGCAAACTTCGATGTAGCCATTGACGGTGACGACACTCCGGCTGACGGACCTCCCCCTGCCCCCCTTGCGCTCAGTGCACAGGGGTACAAAATCAAGGGCAGTCAGTACGTTGACCTCAGCTGGAGCGGGAACAGCGGCTCAACCATCGACATCTGGCGCAACGACCGGCTGATCAACACCCTGAATCAGGCCAGCCAGTATACGGACGCGCTCGAGGTCCGCGGCAAGGGGACCTATCACTACCGGGTTTGTGAGGCCGAGACAGCAAGCTGCTCGAATCGCGTCGATGTCATTTTCTGAGGGAGCTAGTGCGTGGGTGGAACGGCCAGCCAGTTGATCTCGATCGCCGTGGCCGAACCGATGGTGACCTGCTCAAGACTCGGCGGCAACAGTGCCCAGCCGGGGCTGACCTGCACCCGCCCGCCCATGATCTCGGCGCGGGTTTGCGGATAGAGCGGAGCCTGGGTCGGGTCGGCGAAGCCGTCCGGCCAGATCGGCTGGTTGGTGCCGGGATCATACTTGTCGCTGGCCCCCAGGGTATGCAGAAATTCATGCACGGCAATCAGATTGGTCTGGCGCTGATGATCGACGCCCGCGTAACTATTCACCAGGCCGATTCTCCCCCGCTGCAATCCAAGGGAGTGCTGCGGCGGCGCAACATGACTGCCGGGCAGGTGGTAGTTGATGAAAATGCGTGCATCCACATCGCCAGTGAACGTATCGTGCCGCCACACCCAGCCGCGCATCCGGATCGACCACCAGATCGCATCTAAAATACTGGGATCCTCCGGCACCAGTGGCGGCACGGCATGGATCTGGGATGCCAGCTGCACCCTTACCGGTTGCTGCAAAGCCAACCGGTAACGCGCAGCTTCGCGACTGAAAAAGGCCTCAATATCGGCGAAGTGTTCCGGGCGCAGCTGGTCGATATAGACCTGCGTCAACGGATGCTGATCCGCATTGATCGGGTAGATCGCCATCGTGACCGGCCGCTGCCACCAGACTTCGAAGGCCCGGCCAAGCCAGAGGTTGGCCAGCAGCAGCACCAGGATGATCAGCAGAATCAGCTGGATGGTTCTAAGCAGCAGGGTTCGGGTCATACCTGATGTGCCAAAAGAGTTTAGCTAAAAACGTTTAGCCAAAGAGTCCAATAACCACAGCATAGCGCAGTGCCTTGCTCAGCGTAATCATCACCAGACTGGCGACAAAGCCAATCCTGAGCCAGCCAGCCACCAGACAAAGAGGATCGCCGATGATCGGCAACCAGGCCAACAGCAGCCCCAGGGGGCCATAACGCTCCAGCCAGCGCCTGGCACGCTGATGCTGGGGCTTGTCCAGCGCTTTCAGGGGGTAGCGGCCGGCGACCCAGTAGCCCATGCCCCAGGTCAGCAGGCTGCCCAGCACGTTGCCGGCGGTGGCGCTGCCCCAGAGCAGCCAGAGCGGATACTGTGCGTCGGAGACCAGCCAGGCCAGCAACACTTCGGAACCGCCCGGCAGCAACGTGGAGGAAATCAGTGCACTGAAAAACAGCCCGACCGGCCCCTGCAGCAGATCGCTCACACGTCCATGCCCTGGCGAATACAGCGCAACAGGCCATACTCATAGCGTCCTTCCAGCGCCTCATGCACCGACTTGAGGGAATCACCGAACTGTTGGCGGCAGAAACGGATGGTGTTCTCGATCTCGGTGCGCTCACCGGCCGGCAGCTCCACCACTTCACCCACACTGATCATGTTCTGGCGAATGCCCTGCGCCAGATGGCCATAGATCACGTTGGGCGACAGTTTCTGCTGTCGCGCCACCTGCTCCACCGTCATGCCGCTTCGGTACAGCAGCAGCGACTGTTCCGCCTGATCACTGCCATCGTCATCGGCGCTGTTGTGCTCGGCAATCAGATCCAGGAACGGCTGGCCATAAAGCGCCAGCTTGCGCTCACCTACACCACTGAGGCGACGCAGCTGCTCGGCGCTCAGTGGTCGGTAGAGCACCATCTCCATCAGTGTCGCATCGTGGAAGATGACATAGGGCGGCACGTCCTGCTCCTGGGCCAGCTGCTTGCGCAGGGCGCGCAACGCATCCCAGAGGCGGCTCTCTTCCGCATCCAGGCGCTGCTGAGTGACACTGCTGCGCCCCTTGCCACTGCCCGCCGACGGGGCCTTCTGACGCAGGTCGCGGCGCAGCTCCAGGGTTTCCTGCCCTTTCAGCAGCGGACGGCACTTCTCGCTCAGGTGCAGCACACCAAACCCCTGAGGGTCCACGTTGAGATAGCCGCGCGCCACCAGCTGGCGGAACACCGAACGCCACTGCTGCTGGTCCAGATCCTGACCAATCCCCCAGACCGACAGCTGCTCATGGCCGCGCTGACGGGTCTTGTCGCTGGACTGGCCGCGCAGGATATCGATGATGTAATTGACGCCGTACTGCTGACCACTGCGATACACCGCCGACAGCGCCTTGCGCGCCGCCTCGGTACCGTCCCAGACCGGCACGGGCTCAAGGCAGGTATCGCAGTTGCCACAGGGCTGATGTTCGGTCTCGCCGAAATACTCCAGCAATGCCTGACGACGACAGCTGGTGATTTCGCACAGCCCCAGCATCGCCTCCAGCTTCTGCCGCTCGACCTGTTTCTGCGCATCCTCGGCGCCCGAGCCTTCCAGCATCTGGCGCAGGAAAATCACGTCCTGCAGGCCGTACACCATCCAGGCGTCCGCCGGCAGACCGTCGCGCCCGGCACGGCCGGTTTCCTGATAGTAGGCTTCGATGGAGCGCGGCAGATCCAGGTGCGCGACGAAACGCACGTTGGGCTTGTCGATCCCCATGCCGAAGGCGATGGTCGCCACCATGATCACCGATTCTTCGGTGAGGAAACGGTGCTGGTGATGCTGACGCAGCTGGGGGTCCAGCCCCGCATGATAGGGCAAGGCGTTGAAACCCCGTTCGCACAGCCAGGCGGCGGTCTCTTCCACCCGCTTGCGCGACAGGCAATACACCACGCCCACATCCTGCGGGTGCTCTTCGCGGATGAACCTGAGCAGCTGCTCGCGGGCGCGATTTTTCTGGCCGATACGGTAGCGGATATTGGGGCGGTCGAAACCGCAGATGAAGGCGCGAGCATCCACCAGCTCCAGCCGATCCAGTATCTCCTGCTGGGTGCGGGCATCCGCCGTCGCCGTCAACGCAATGCGTGGCACGCCGGGGAACAGCTGGCGCAGCTGGTTCAGCTGCATGTATTCAGGACGGAAGTCGTGGCCCCATTGAGATACACAGTGCGCCTCGTCGATGGCGAACAGGGCCAGCTGGCACTGGCTCAGCAGCTGCTGGGTGCGCGGCTGCTGCAGCCGCTCCGGTGCGACGTAGAGCAGGTCCAGCTCACCCGTGCGCAACTGACGCTCGGTTTCCTGCAGCGCCTCCAGCGTCATCGACGAGTTCAGGCAGCCGGCTTTGATCCCCAGCTGCGACAGCGCACTGACCTGATCCTGCATCAGCGCGATCAGCGGCGACACCACGATGCCGCAACCTTCGCGTACCAGCGCGGGCAGCTGATAACACAGCGATTTGCCGCCACCGGTGGGCATGATGACCAGTGCATCCCGCCCTTCAATCAAGGTAGCCACCACTTCATCCTGAGGGTGACGGAAGGACTCGAAGCCGAACACATCGGCGAGTATTTGTCGGGCGCGTTCAATCATGCGCAGCATTATCCGTGATCACCCGCATGAAGTCATCCCGCAGCCATATCCCTGTGCCTCGCTTCGGGGTAGAATCAGTGTTGTTTCTTTCGCTGCGGATATGCTGCCATGACTGCCAATATTGCCCTCATCACTGAAGAAGAACTGGATCGACTGGAAGAATTCCTGTTTTCTCCGACGGTTTCCGACGAAGCGCTGGACCTGATCGGTGCTCACGGCTTCCTCTGCGCGCTGAACATCAGCCCCGAGCCGATTGCTGAAGCGGAGTGGCTGGAGCAGCTGTTCGACGGTGAGCCTGAGTGGTCATCTGCAGCGGAAAAGAACGAGATTCTGGAACTGCTGCGCAAGCTGTACCGCACCATCGGCAACGATCTCTACAACGACCAGGAAATTCTGCTGCCCTGCGAGCTGAGCCTGGAACCGGAAGACGATGAAGAGATGACCGAGCTGACCATCTGGGCTCAGTCCTTCATGGAAGGGGTTTTCCTCAAGGAGGACGCCTGGTTCGGACAGGACGAGGAAACCGTGGCTGGCCTGTTGCTGCCGATCATGGTCGCTTCCGACCTGTTCGAAGATGAGGACGTGCGTGAGATCAGCCAGGACCGCGCCCTGCGCGAAGAGATGTGCGTACAGATCCCGGAAGTACTGGTCGATCTTTACTTGCACTTCCACGCGCCGGACAAGTGACAGAGCAGGCATAAGGTGAGGCTGCCCGTCGCGGCCTCACCGGCTTCATCACCTGCCTCAGCTGTGAGTCAGTAGGTCACCTTCAGCGACCGCCCCTGTCCCAGCACCCGGATGCGATCGCCGGGACGAAACAGCTGCCCGTTCTCTACTTCCTGTACCACCGACAGCACCCGCCCGTTATCCAGACGGATGGTGATCTCCTGCCCCTGACGTTCGGTTGCCGCCTGCTCAACCCGCTGACCGATCAGGCCACCGGCCACGGCACCGACAACGGTCGCCAGCGTACGGCCACTGCCCCCCCCGATCTGGTTGCCGGCAATACCGCCGACCACCGCACCGGTGCCACTACCGACAATGCCGTCAGTTCGACCTTCGATCCGCACGGGTGTCGCCGATTCAACAGTGCCATACTGCACCGTCTGTGCCTGTCCGACCTGACTGCGACTATAACTGGTCCCGTACAACCCCTGCTGTGCGCAGCCTCCCAGAACGGTGACCGCCGACAGAGCGACCACGGCAATTAGTCTGTTCATATCCGTATCTCTATTTGATTTTCAAAACGAGTTGACTGATCAGCGCCCAGATCAGTTCCTTCAGTTTGCGATGCCAGGGGCGTTTTGACCAATTTTCAGCGGTAATTTCCGCGCACTGCTCCAGATCGGCCAGCATCAGCCGCTCTACCTGCTCAGTCATTGCAGGCTCAACCACCTCGACGTTGGCCTCCAGATTCCAGCGCAGATTCCAGTGATCCAGGTTACAGGACCCCATCGATACCCAGTCATCCACCAGGCCGACCTTGGCATGCAGAAAACGCGGCTGATATTCGAAGATGCGGACGCCGGCATTCAGCAGACGTCGGTAATAGCGCTTGGACGCATGATACACCCAGAACTGGTCGGTATAGGGGCCTGCGACCAGCATCCGTACATCAACCCCGCGCCGTGCCGCCCGCCTCAGCGCCGAACGGATCGAGAAGGAAGGCATGAAATAGGCCGTCGCCAGCCAGACCCGATCATTGGCGCCGTTGACATGATTGAGGAAGGCCACCTTGATATCCTGCTGATAAAGTCCCTGCACCGTCGTCACCCGCATCAGCGCATTGCCCTGCTCCGGCTGTGGCGACGGCGGCGACAACTGCTGGGCGGTACAGCGCAGCCAGAGACGGTTGTAGAGACTGACCAGATCTTCCACTACCGGCCCCTGGATACGGCACATCACTTCATGCCAGGGGCAGCCCGAGCGCTCCGACAGCCAGTACTCATCCGCCAGCCCCGTACCGCCGATAAAGGCGATACGCTCATCTACCAGCATAAGCTTGCGATGGTCGCGGGCAAAGTTGCGGGTCAGCTTGCTCAATTGCAGCGGATTGTAGATCACCAGTTGCACCCCGGCCGCCTCCAGTCGCTGGCGATCCGCGCGGCTCAAATGACGGCCGCCAAAGCCGTCGACAATCAACCGAACCCTGACACCTCGACGGATGGCATCGGCCAGGGCTTGGGAGAAGCGGTCCATGATCTTGCCAGAGATCACCAGATAGAACTCCAGCAGCAGGCTAGACTGGGCCTGCTCGATCGCTTTCAACATCGACGGAAAGAACGCCTCTCCGTCCACCATCAACTCTACCCGGTTTCCACCGCGCCAATTAAAGTGCTGTCGCATACTTCCGGTGCTTTCCTCTACATCTGCCGCTGTCCATAGAGCCGCGCATACAGGCCCTGCTGATCCAGCAGCTCATCATGACTGCCCTGCTCGATGATCTGGCCATCCTCGAACACATAAACCCGGTCGGCCTGCTTCACTGCACTGAGCCGGTGGGCCACGATCACCGTGGTGCGCCCCTGCAGAAATTCGGACATTGCCCGGTGCAGCGCGAACTCGGTCTGGGTGTCCAGGGCGGAAGTGGCCTCATCGAGAATCACCACTGCCGGGTCTGACAGCACCATGCGTGCAATCGCCAGTCGCTGCCGCTGTCCTCCCGACAGACGTACGCCCTGCCGTCCAACCATGGTATCCAGCCCCTGTTCCAACCCCATGACAAAGGGCTTCAGCTGAGCCACTTCCAGTGCACTCCACAGCTGTTGCTCCTCGAACTGCCGCCCCATGGTCAGATTGTCGCGTACCGAGCCGTTGAACAGGGCCGGTTGCTGCAGCACCGTCGCCACATGCTCGCGCACCCGTTCCAGGCCGATGCGTTGCACCGGTACACCATCGAAGCAGACATCGCCCTGCTGCGGCGGGTAAAGTCCCAGCAGCACCTGCACCAGCGTTGACTTGCCGCCCCCGCTCGCTCCGACCAGCGCCACTTTCTGCCCGGCCGGAATCTCCAGTGAAATCCCCCGCAGCACCTCCTGGCCCGGAAAGTAGCTGAAGTGAAGGTCCCGCAGACTGATCCCCACGGTCTTGCGCCCTTCAAAGGGGTTCTGCAGCTGCGGATAGCGCGGCTCGGGGTGCAACGCCAGCAGTCGATTGACCCTCTCCAGCGCCGCCCGCGCACCGAACCAGGCATATTGCATGCCCAGCACTTCCTGTACCGGTCCCATCATGAACCAGAGATAGCCGAACACCGCCATCATCTGCCCCACCGACAGATCCGAAAACACCACCATCAGCATGGACACGGCACGGAACAGATCCACCCCGATCATGAACATCATGAAACTTAACCGGCTGGCCGCATCGGAACGCCATTCATAGCTGGTGGAATGGTCGCGCACCTCCCGCGCCCGTTCGGTCAGTTGCAGCAGATAGTGCCGTTCCCGGTTGGATGCGCGAATCTGCTGGATCGCATCCAGCGTCTCGGTCAATGCCGACTGAAACAGCTCATAGGCGGAGTTTTCGCGGGCCTTCAGGTGCTTGACCTTCTTGCCGACCGCCATGGTCAGCCAGATCACGAAAGGGTTCAGAAACAGAATGAACAGGGCCAGCTGCCAGTGCATCCAGATCAGGATCACGGCGGTACCGACGATCGACAGCACCGCCACCAGGAAACGGCTGACCGAGCTGCCGACAAAGCGGTCGACGGTATCCAGATCGGTGACAAAATGGGACGCCACGCTGCCACTGCCCAGTGTCTCGTATTCGGCCATGGAGATCCGTTGCAGCCGCTCCAGCAGCCCGGTACGCATACGGTAGATAATATCCTTGGATATGATGGTGAACTGGCGGGCCTGAAGCACATTGAGTCCCAGTGCCAGCAGCCGCAGCACCACGGTCAGCAGCAGCACCGAACCGATATAGAGCGGCGCCCCCTGCCAGCCGGCCGGAAACAGCGCATTGACACTGGCCACTACCACGCCCGGCTGGTTGAGCAGTACTTCATCTACCAGCAGGGGCATCAGCAACGGCAGCGGGACACTCAATACCGCCGCCCCGATCGCAATCAGGTTGGCCAGTACCAGTTCACGCTTGTGCTCAAGCGCAATATTGAAGATGTAGCGCCAGGTATAACTGGGCGGAGTGGATAGTGACACCCGCGGCTCCTTGCAACCGAGAACATTACAGCGGTACGCAGTCATTCGCCTGCCTGATGTTCAATGTACGCCAGCCCCGGATAGAAAAACACCCGCAGATGCGGGTGTTGTGTAGAACCTGGCTGAAACGATCAGTTGCCTGCTTCCTTGAGCATGGCATACAGCTGATCCTTCAATTGCAAACGCTTGCGTTTGTACTCTTCTTCAGTCTCGGTGGAAACCGGCTCGACTTCCGTTTCCATGCGCTCCACGTCCTTGGTAATTTCGTGATACTCATCGAACAGGCGTGAGAAATGGGGATTTTCCACTTTCAGCGTATGAATCTGCTCGCGGTATTCCGGCAGCTCGTGAACCAGGTCATGGTGCTCAATTGTCATCTGTTCAATCTTCCTGAGTTGTTGTGCTTGTGCACTTTCACTATCCTGCAACCATGTACAAACGTCATTGATTCGCGTCAACAACCACATGAGGGGCCGGATGATTCACTACCACATCATGCTCGGGACACCTGTTGGCCCGCTTACGCTGCAAGCCGACGAGGAGGGACTGCGTCGCGTCGACTTCGGCCAGCATGCACCCATTTCAGCAGCAGCCCCCGAACATCCAGTGTTGCAAGCGGCGGTCGAACAGCTTAATGCCTATTTCCGGGGCGAACGCACCACCTTCGACCTGCCACTGGCCCCGGTGGGGACGGAGTTCCAGAGCGAGGTCTGGCATGCTCTCCAGCTGATTCCCTGTGGTGAGGTTCGCAGCTATGCCGAGATCGCCAGAGAGATCGGCCGACCCCGGGCCTGCCGAGCCGTGGGCATGGCCAATAACCGCAATCCAATCTCCATTATCATCCCCTGCCACCGGGTTGTCGGCGCCAATGGCTTGCTGACCGGCTATGGCGGCGGCCTGGATACCAAGATTCGCCTGCTGGAGCTGGAACAGGTCCCGCTCAGAACAGCAATAAAGGCCGAGCAATACCGGGTGCTGCAAACCGGCAATACCGCTTAGGAGACTCGACCTCGGCGTCGAATAACGGTAGCTTATGCAGCCCACACCCTGCGTAGAGTGAAGCCGCCACCCATGGATACCCTGACCCTGCAGCCGCTGGCCCACGCCGACGGCCAAGTTCAGATTCCGGGCTCCAAGAGCCTGTCCAACCGAATTCTGCTACTCGCGGCCCTGGCCAAGGGCACGACCCGCATCACCAACCTGCTCGACAGCGATGACGTGCGTCATATGCTCAACGCGCTGCAGGCACTGGGAGTCAGCTATACCCTGGCGGAAGACCGCCGCAGCTGTGAGCTTCAGGGGCTGGGCGAGGCCTTCAACGTCAACCAGGCGCTGGAACTGTTTCTCGGCAACGCCGGCACCGCCATGCGCCCGCTCTGCGCTGCGCTCTGTGCCAGCCAGGGCGAGTTCACCCTGACCGGCGAGCCGCGCATGTACGAACGCCCCATTGCCGACCTGGTTGATGCTCTGCAACCGCTGGGCGCCACTATCGAATATCTGGGCGAACCCGGTTACCCGCCGCTGCGCATCCGCGCCGACGGTCTCAACGGCGGTGAAGTCGGTATCAAGGGCAATATCTCCAGCCAGTTCCTGACCGCTCTGCTGATGGCCGCGCCGCTGGCCAGCGGCGATCTGGTGATCAACGTCGAGGGAGAGCTTGTCTCCAAGCCCTATATCGACATCACCCTGCACACGATGAAACTGTTCGGCGTAGAGGTGGACAACCAGCAGTACCAGCGCTTTGTGGTCAAGGCCGGCCAGCAGTACCGGTCACCGGGTGAGGTAATGGTCGAGGGTGACGCTTCTTCCGCGTCCTACTTCCTGGCCGCTGCCGCCATCGCCGGCGGAACCGTACGCGTTTACGGCGTCGGCGCCGACAGCGTTCAGGGCGACAAGGCCTTTGCCGAGGTGTTGGGCAAGATGGGTGCCCAGGTCAGCTACGGCCCGACCTGGATCGAAGTGAGCAAGGGTGAGCTCAAGGGTGTGGACCTGGACCTGAACGCCATCCCGGATGCCGCGATGACCATCGCCACCACGGCGCTGTTTGCCGAAGGACCGACCGCCATCCGTAATGTCTACAACTGGCGCGTGAAGGAAACCGACCGCCTCAGCGCCATGGCGACCGAGCTGCGCAAGGTAGGGGCCGAAGTCGTTGAAGGCGAGGATTTCATCGAGATCACGCCGCCGGCACAGGTGCAAAGCGCCGCCATCGACACCTACGATGACCACCGTATGGCGATGTGCTTCTCACTGGCCGCCTTCGGTGATGCACCGATCACCATCAACGACCCGGGCTGCACCCGCAAAACCTTCCCGGAATACTTCGAGCTGTTCGCGCAGATTACGCGCTGAGCCGCTTCATTCGCTCGCAGAGCGAGCTCCCACAGGGATAAAGCCAAGGCTCCCTGTGGGGGAGCGCTGGTGTGAGGCTCCATCGCTCTGCAACCTCATTTGTGTGGCTCCACTCTTGTGGCGCTTCACTTCTGTAGCCCCCCTGTGACTCACTTGTGTAGTTCACTTCTGTGGCCACCTCTGTGACGCACTTCTGTTGCCCACCTCTGTGACTCGCCTGTGTAGCTCACTTCTGTGCTTCTCTCATGCAGTTGACCTGCGTGAGGTTGACCTGTGGAAGCACTGCGGGGGTTTTCTCATGCAGTTGACCTGTATGAGGTTGACCTCTGAAGCACTGTGGGGGGCTATCATGCAGCTGACCTGTGGAAGCACTGTGTGAAGTTTTCTCATGCAGTTGACCTGCGTGAGGTTGACCTCTGAAGCACTGTGGGGGGCTCTCATGCAGCTGACCTGTGGAAGCACTGTATGAGTGGTGAGCTGTGGGAGCGCGCTGTGGGAGCGCGCTGTGGGAGCGCGCTCTGCGCGCGATCCCCTGATTACCCTCTCTTATCAGCCCTGATCAGCCTTGGAGCCACCCTTGCAGGTCGGTGACAACGGCACTTCTCCGTTACGCGTCACCCATTCCTCAGGCGTATGCAGGTGCAGCGCCAGAGCATGGATCGGGTTCTGCATCAGCTCGGCAACCAGCCCATACACCTGCTGGTGACGCTGAACCAGACGCTTGCCCTCGAAATCGGGGCTGACCAGAACCAGCTTGAAATGACTGTCGGTCACCGGGCCTGAGTGCATGTGACTCTCGTTTTCCAGCTGAATATGCTGGACGTTCAGGCCTGCCTGCAGCAGGCTCTCCAGTTGTTCTGCAACGCTCATGTAAACTCCACTCATGTAACACTCGGCAAACATCGGATCAGTCGCGGATCCGGTCCTTGCGCGCCATCTGGATAAAATGATGATGGATCCGGCGGGTCGCCAGCCAGACACTGAATGCCACGACCGGCACCGCGATGCCGGTCGCCAGCGATTTGTCGATCGGTATGCCGGCATCATACACCGCCTCGAACACATACTTCAGCAGGCCGATCAGGTAATAACTGATCGCCACCACCGACAGGCCTTCCACCGTATGCTGCATCATCAGCTGGATGCGGGAACGGCGGTCCATGGAGCTGAGCAGCTGCTGGTTCTGCTGCTGGATGCCCAGTTCCACCCGGGTGCGCATCATATCAGAGACGCGATCAACCCGCCGCGACAGGTCTTCCAGACGCTCGCCACTGGCTTGACAGGTACGCACGGCCGGGGTCAGACGGCGGGTCATGAACTCAGTGATGGTCAAATGGCCGGAGACCTCATCCTCACGCAGCTCTTCCAAACGGGTCAGCACCAGGGCGTGGTACGCCTTGGTCGCACTGAAACGGAAGGTCAGCCGGGCACGCCAGGACTCGATGCTGGCCGCCATATCAATCAGGTCGCCCAGCAACTCGGGCTCGTTCACGTCACCATTATCAGCCAGCTGCTGCGTCAACTGGGCCAGGCGGTCATCCATGCGCACCAGTTCAGGTGACACCGAACGTGCCAGCGGCAGTGCCAGCAGCGCCATCAGGCGGTAGGTCTCGATCTCCATCAGACGCTGCGTCAGACGGCCAAGCTGGCTGTCGCTCATCTGCTTGTTGACCACCATAAGGCGACCAAAACCATCCGAGTGCAGCTGGAAACTGGCCCAGACCCGGGCATCGCCATTCTGCGGGCTGCTGCCCACCAGACGCATGTCTTCGAATGCCCGCTTCACAACAGGCAGATCGGGCTCCGGCGACTGACGGGCATCCTCGATACTGACATGGAAGGCTGCCACGACCTCGCCCGGCAGGGCTTCTATCCAGCCGTGCGGCAAGGGTGTAAGGCCGGTCACGTCAAAGGGTTCGCTGCCTTCAGGCACCTCCAGGTTGATGAAGGTGTAGGTGGTGAATTCAGTATGCTTTTCGCGCCGCAGACGAAAACTGCCACAATCGTACTCGTAGCAGTTCTGATCCTGATGATTGATCGGGCAGCCGAAAACGGCATGCAGCTCCTGCAAATGCTCGTTCTGAGCCTGTTTCTCGGCCTCGGAACAGAGCACGGCGATATGAGTTACCCGGGCGGGGCTGGGAATGACCTGGAAGGGACGGGAATGTAATTCGTCGTAAAGGTGTGAACGCAGCGGATGGATGTTCATCGATGAATCCGGACCAAAAAGAATCAACCATAAAGAATTGTTACACGCCTGAACACCCCCGCTCATCGTCAATCCGTCGACGTTTGCCTTATACTTGCGACCCAAGCCAATACGAGTTGCCTATGATTGTTCGTGTCCTGCCACAACTGGAAAGCCGCGACCAGTGGATCGCCTTCTGTCGCCGGGAAATACCCTACTGCCTGGTGGACACGCCGGCCTGCCTGGTCGACTTTCAGAGCCATTTTCTGCAGCTGACGCTCTTCACCCAGGACGATCCCCTGCGTTATACCCTGGGCTCGAGACGGTCGATGGACCCGGCCTGGCAACTGATCAAGCGCTGCAACTGGAGCCTGAACAGGCTGGTCGGTGGCCTGAGCACACTGGATTTCGGGGGCAATGTGCGTGACAACGAACTCCTCGGCGCCCACAGCGATTTGAGTGTACGCCTCTCCCGTCCACGCGACCCGCACCTGCATGCGCCTGCATGCAGTGAACGACTCGCCCCGCTACGCGGACTGCCCGCGCACTGGGACTGCTTGAGCGTCAAGCGACTGCTGGCCAACCGGCAGTTCCGCGACTGGCGCCATGAACAGGATGAGGGGGGACTGGGACCCGCATCGATCCTGCTGGACCTGCTGGACAATGGCAACGACTGGCAGGCCCGGCCGTGCGGACCAAGGCTGCAGCTGAGCTGCCGCGGGAGGGTAATGGTCAGTCTGATCGTCGACCTGAACGCTGCCGCGCCGACCGATGCACCGGGGCAGCCTTCTGGCCAGCCCCGGCTCGTTACATCATCAGACCGATAGCGACTCGCCTTCCGCCGCCATGACCTTGTAGGGATGATCCGAGGCCAGCAGTGCCTTACCCAGGTCGGTCGGGAACTCCACATCCAGATCCACCACCCGGCCATCACGGCAGACGTTGATGATGGTATCCATGCAGGAGGAGAGCAGCGAGTATTTCTCGTCCGGTGCCGCAATGATGGTCTGCAGTCCCAGATCGGACATGAAGCCCAGCGAGGTCACGGTGTTCTCGGAGTCGAGCTTGTTGAACGCCTCGTCAAACACCGACAGACTCATACCGCCCACCGGACGTCCATCACCCCCTTCCTTCAGACGGTAGGTCGCGCCCAGTGCCGCGGCCATCGCCACGTAGAACGGCACCTGGTGCTCACCACCGGAACCGGTCTTGATGCGCTGGGTCAGGGTGGTCTTGCGATTACCCTCCAGATCCTTCACCACCAGTTCGAAGTTGTAGAAGTTACGATAATCCTGCAGCAGACTGCTTTCGCCCTCGTCGCTGAGCACGTCGTGGATCTTGTTCAGCGCTTCGCGGTGGTCGTTGTTACCCTGATGCTGGAGATCGAACAGGGTGCCGACATTGGCCTGATCCAGGCGGGTGTAGGCTTCGACCAGTTCGAGGATATCCTTGAGCTCCGGGTTGGGCATCATCTCGAAGCTGTACATCTCCTGATGGAAAGGACGGTTCTTCAGGTGACTGTTCAGCTCGCGAATCAGGTCCTTGATCTTGTTGATCTGATCATTCAAATGCGCCACGAAGTCGGAGCGGAAGGTGGTTTCCGCCTCCAGACGTGCACGTTCGGCCCGCTGGGTATATTCGGCCAGTTCGGAGTCGCGCAGTGCCTGCACGGTCTTGTTGACGTAGAACTCCAGGTCTTCATGACTGGAATCGGCACTGATATTGTCCAGTTCCTGATGGCTCATGCCGCCGCCATGATAGCGCGCCTTGTACTGCGCCACGGCATCGCGCACGGCGTTCTTTTTCTTCTCGTGCAGCTGGATTTCGGACTGCGCCCGCTTGGCCGCCTCGAAGATGACACGTTCCAGCTCGCCTGCGCAGCTCTCGTCCAGATAGTCGCGCTTTTCCTGTGCTGACTGGGCATCGAAGTGCGGCTTTTCTTCGCACTGAGTACGCGCCTGAGCATGCTCGACCAGCTCCTGCTCCAGGACCTCCAGGCTGGCGTTGTCCTTGATCATGCCGGTACGCACTTTCTGCAGCTTGTCCATCAGCGTCTTCTGCCTGGCGTCGACCTGCTTCTGCTGCTCGGCCAGCTCGGCGATGCGCTGCTGGATGCCACTGTCGTCATGGTTGCGCAGGTCAATAACCGCCTGCTCATAACCGGCCACTTCAGAGACCAGTTGCTCGCGCTGGTTGACCAGGTTGAACACGCTTTCGGTCATCTGGGTCAGGCCGGTGGTCATGCTGATCAGGGAATCGCGCAGCTTTTCCAGCGACTCGTGACGACGCCCCAGGGTGGTGAATTCGGCAATCAGTTCATCCACCTGGCGGCCCTGTACCTCCAGCTGGTCCTGGCGACGACGGATGCCCATGATCGGGCTCAGCTCGTTGATGGAAGTGGTGGAACCTTCAGTCTGCAGCATGCAGTCGTAGGTCAGTGCCCGCTCCTGGCGCAGCAGCTCATGTTCGGTTTCCACCGCCATCACACCGCCCAGCGCGCGGTTCATGTAGGCACGCGCATGGTCGTTGTCGGTGTCGATGAACTCGGCCAGCGAGCCACGCTTGCTGCGATGCAGCCAGTCACCGGACTTGGTCGTGTTGATAATTCGGCAGCCCTTGAGGTGACGGCCCTTGCGTCGATACAGGGTGATCGCCTCCTTGACCCGGTCCGGTGAGACCACCAGCGCCTCACGGCGGGCCCCGAGGAAGGATTCGATGGCGATACGCCACTTGTCGTCATTGATGTCGGCCAGCTCACAGATCGGCGTCGACTCGATGCCGTAGTCGTTGAGCAGCTCCATCAGCTCGCGGGTGTTGTGGCGAATGGGTGCTCGGCCCTGCTGCAACTGTTCAACGGCACTCTTCTGATTCTGGATCAGGCTGCGCAGGTCATTGATGCGGATTACCGATTCCTCATAGCGACGGGCGATCGCCTTGCGCACATCATCCACCTGCGCCTTGAGCTGTTCGATCACCTTGTCGACGCTGACCGGCTCCGCCGGCCACTGATCTGCCGACAGGCTTTCACCTGAACGCCAGAGTTCGACTGAACGTTCGACCAGCGGGCGGAAGTCATCCGGCAGCAGCTCGTTGTAGCTGGCAAAACCGACCGTGGTGCGCAGCAGATTGTAAGCCTGCTGGATCTTGTCGCGCACGACGCTCTGTTCGTGCTGACGCGCCTTGATGGTGGACTCCAGTGCGCTGATCTTGTGCGCGGAATCACTGGTGTTCAGCTCGGCACGGGCATCGGCCAGGTCCTGCATCGCCTGGTTCAGACGAGCGCTGTTTTCTTCCAGTTGCTGCTGCAGGCTTTCTTCCTGCTCGGCCGCGGCCTCCAGGCGTTCGGCCGTATCTTCCTTGCGCAGGTCGGCATTTTCGAAGCGGCTTTCATGTACCACCCACTCGTATTCAACCGCGTTCTTGACGTTACGGCTGATGCCGCCACACAGCTCCTGAACCTTTTCCAGTTCGCCGATGCGGTTGGCCACTTCCTGGGTCTTCTGTTCCATCGCCCGATATTCATCCAGCGACTTGCGGAAGGCACCGACATGGACGATGTTTTCGTCCAGTACGAATTCGCGGATAAAGCGGGTCGGGCTGTCGATCGGCACGAACTTGAGCGCGTTCTTGAAGTTCTTGATGAACTTGTCGTCGTCGTTCGGCATCTGCGGGTCGTGGCTCAGGTGAGTCACCATGTCACGGATGAAACGGTTGGCGCGTTTCTCCAGAATCATGTCCGGGCACTGCTTGAGCAGGCTGTCACGCACCTCATTCCAAGGGCGCGGCATGCGGCCACTGCCCTCTTTTACCGAAAAGTCATCCAGCGAGACGGAAAATTCCGGCAGGATAAAACGCCCCAGCACATCCTCTTCGGCGCTGGCCGTAGAAGCACTGATGGCGATGCCAATGCAGCTTTCCTTGGCGGTTTCGGTATCGAAGAAACTCAAGGCCATGTAGGTCAGGGAGTCTTCCCGGGCGGTGGCTTTCTGGCCCTGATCATCCATGAAACCAAGACAGTAAGTGCGCAGGGAGCGTTCGCTCTTCTCACCGGCAGAGGCGTTGAAGCTCAGGTGTCGCTTATGGCCTCCCATCAGCACGGTCTGGATGGCGTCCAGCAGCGAGGACTTACCGGAGCCGTTGGGGCCTACGATGGCAACATTACCCTTGATCGGAATCTCGACGGCACCCAGTACATACCAGTTGACCAGAACGATGCGGTTAAGCTGTTTCATGACGGGGTGTCCTCCGCTTTGTCGGCGGCTTGTTCATCTTGTTCGTTGTCGGCTTCATCCGCTTCAGGCCCAACCGATTCGTCAGGCGCGCCAGAAGCACCTTCGCGCACGGAGTGCGCTCCCACAGGTGATCTGTCGCTTTGCTCATCAACCTTTTCGCGCTCGGAGAGCTCTCCCACATCCGGAGTATCCCTTGCGGCATCATCATCGGTATGGGTGACACCCACTGGATTATCGTGGGAGCCCGCTCCGCGGGTGATTGAACTTGCATCGCCCTTTTCGCGCTCGGAGAGCGCTCCCACATCCGGGGTATCGCTTGCGGCATCATCACCGGTATGGGTGACACCCTCTGGATTATCGTGGGAGCCCGCTCCGCGGGTGATTGAACTTGCATCGCCCTTTTCGCGCTCGGAGAGCGCTCCCACATCTGGAGTATCGCTTGCAGCATCATCATCGGTATGGGTGACATCCACTGGATTATCGTGGGAGCCCGCTCCGCGGGCGATGGAGTTGGCATCATCCTCACCCGGTTCGGAGTGCGCTTGCACGGCATCATCTTCGACACGATCACGAATATCCACGTCACACAACGCTTCCAGCTGACCAATATAGTCCTCGACCACAACCTGGCGGATGGTCGGGTTGATCCGCAGCGGGATGTTCTTCGGATCGGTCTCTTCCACCTTGCCACGCTCAACCAGCCCATGACGGGTAAACAGCGACAGGATCTCCTTCAGGCGGGTTTCGTTGGGGATATCCTTGCCGGTGAGACTGGAGAAAAGGCGCAATAGCTCATCCGTGGTGGTATAGGCCTTGCCGCTTTCCACCTCAAAGTTCTCCAGCTTCTGCTCGTACTGCTGACGCAGGCAGAGCATCAGCAGGGACTCATCCAGCTTCAGTTTCAACACCCGCTCCTCACCCTGAGGCACTATGCCCAAAAAGGCTTCATCGGGCTGATACACCAGCGACCAGCCGATCGCCCCAAACAGGTTACGGAAATAGTCCAGGTTACTCGCGATCAGGAAATAGCTGTCACGCTGCACCGGGCGGTCCGCATAAAGGAACTGGCTGCTCAGCAACAGACCGGCGGCGCGAATGAAGTCATCGGCGTCATGCTGTTCATTGCGGGAGACGATTTTCTGCAGATCACCAAGCATTTAGGGTTTCCTGTGGATGATAAAACCACGACACTCCACCATATCGGAGACGTTGACGTAGTGGTCTTCAAATTGAATTCGGTAACGTTTACGCATCTGCTGCGCCTTCTTGCCCAGTGTGTTCATGTGGCGGATGTAGCTGAAGCAGATGTACTCCTCCACCGTGCTGATACGAAAATCGGTGGCCTTGAGCTGCTCTCGCCCGGCCAGCTGGCTTTCCAGATAGGTCTCGATCCGGTCCACATTGACCTCACGGCGCTCCTTCCACTCCTTGAACAGGCGGCGAAGCTCCAGCACTCGGGGATCAATCTCCGGCTGAGTGATGACTCTGGGCTTGGCCTCGATCCGACGGCGCACGGGCGCACGCACACTGGCAGGTGAGATGAAGCCCACCTCATCCAGGGTATCCAGGCGCGGCACAACATGCTCCGGAAGTTTGGCAGCCGCCGCGATCAGACGGGACAGTCGCGCGGCCATACCCGGCGTCGTCTTGTCCATGTAGCGCACGGTATCCGCCACCCGTTTCTCCAGCTGGTAGCGGAAGTCATCAATCGCGGCCAGTCGCTGGTCAACAGAGTCAAAGATGCGGATGATGCGGTTGATATGCTGATGCACCTGGGCTTCAGCCACATCAGGGGAAACATCGAGCTGCTGTTGATAATGCTCGGTCAGCTGCTTGAGCTTGAGCGGATCAAACTGCAGATCGCGCAGCATCGACAGGATCTGGCGGCGGAAGCGGAAAGGGTTGTTGCGCGTTTTCAGTGTCTTGTAGTCCGACACCAGTACCTGCTCGACAAACCGGTCGAAGAAACCGCGTACGATCTCCTGCGGATTGTTGCTGGCCGACAGGTTGATCTTCAACTCACGCAGGCTGAGCATCATGTCGGTCAAGTGTGCACTGAAATCCGCGGCGGTCTGTGCCGCCTCGGCCAGGGTAATGCCGCGCCCTTCAGGGTCGTGGAACGCTGACTCCAGCGAGCTGAGCACGTTGAGTACGGCACCACCGTAACTGCGCTTTTCGAGCTTGGCGATGCTGACCAGCGAGCGCAACAGGTGGCTGACCGATGGCGACAGCAGCACATAGGTGCGGTAAACCTTCTGTTCTTCTTCGAGCCAGCCGGTCTGGACCAGGCGCCGGTAGATGCGGTTGGTATATTCCGCTGTCGACCGCGGCAACTCGGCCGGTACATCTTCCCCCGCTTCATGCTCCCAGCGACGCACGCCCAAACGCACCACGGCATTCTCGATGCTAGAGCGCACCAGATCACGCGGAATGAAAGGGTCGATCAGGTCTTCATCAAAGAAGAGGTCCGCCAACTCAAGCAGGACCGACTGGTAGACCTGCCGGTTCTGTCCCGAGAGCGGGAGAAAAATATCTTCAGGAAGCTTGTTGAACAGCACTGGGTCGTCCGGTTGTGGTCGGTTTGCGTAAGCGGGCTATGTTAGCGAAAAACCGGGTGCGAGATAAGGGGAAGGCAGGGCGTAGTAGTTGTGCAGAAACAAAAAGCCCGCCAGATGGCGGGCTTGGACATGATGGCTGGCTTATCAGCTGTTATCTACAACGATAATACCGTTATTAACCAGAGTGTTCAAAATGTCAGCCTGACTGGCACTGTCAGCGACCCCAAGATCTGCCAGAGCAACCCCTTGAAGGGTAATTGTCTGGTCAACACCGGCAGCCGCACCACCCTCATGACTAACCGATATGATGGTATCTCCACTGACTTCGGTGACACTGACATAGTTGAGCAAGGCACTCATGTCATTACCGTCCTCACCTTGTAACAGATCAGCAATGTTAATGCTGTCACCTTCAGTCTGATCAAAATCCAATATCATATCCTGTGCAATATTGGCTCCGCGTCCTTGATCACCATTTTGCCAATGGAAGGTGTCACTGCCGGAGCCACCACTGAGGTTGTCATCCCCAGCACCGCCATACAGGTCGTCATCACCCTCCTGGCCATAGATGATATCGTCTCCTTTACCACCAATCAGAATGTCATTACCACCATTACGGCCGGTGCTATCGTCACCCTGACTTTCAACCGCCAGTTCAGCATGATTATCACGAATGTACGCTGCAGTATCGGCACGATTCCAGTTATCATCGGTGCCTTGACCATCTTCCAGCGCATCAAACACATCCCAGCCCACGCCATCAGCGGTATCCAGTCCCTGGTTATCGGCTAGCTCGTCGGTATTGATACTGTCACCGAAGAGGATGTCATCTCCGCTGTTACCGGCAATAAGATCATCGCCGGTATCCGCTAGTGCCTGATCTAAACCGCCACCTTGCAGGGCCGCATTGAGTTCATCTTCGGTATTGACGATATCAACGTTACCTCCGGGGCCTGTAACGTCTTGCGCCCAAAACCAGGATCCGAGCGTGACAGTATGAGTGCCAATATTATCCGTATTGTCGAAGAACGTCAGATAGTCACTATTGACGCCACTGCCAATACCAACTCCATGCACTGCACTAAGCGCACTCAGTGCAGCAAAAGCATCAACCGAGTTTTGCAAAGTCAGTCGATCAGTACTGGCACCTGGACCATCTTCGGTACCATTATTTTTGAGGTATAACGTTGGGTCACCATCTGTCAGGAAATAGGTCAGATTTGTATACCCTGTCCCGGTATCGGCGCCCTCAAACCAATCAACCGCTGTGTCAAATGCGGCCTCATAGTTGGTACCCCCATCTGCAGACAAGCTGTTAATTGCATCCGTCAAATCACTCAAATTGCCTGATGCCAGATCCTGTAGAGACACGTCAACACTTGTTCTGGAATCATTGGCAAATGGAATCAAGGCGATATTGATCGTACCGTCGTGATCGGCAAACTGACCCGCCAGATTCACCAGTGCTTTCTGCAACAACTCCAACCGGCTCAATTCTTCACCGTTTAAATCATACGTACCTGAACCTTCATCCATGCTGCCGGACACATCTACGACCAACGCAATATTGTAATCAACACCCGGAACAACCGTCGAAGCAGCACCACCGACGTCACCGATCAAAATATCAGCCGCTTCACGCCCTACAACGGAGCCGAAGCTGTCTCCCTGCGGACTCACAGCAAACAGAGTCGAAGACAGATTGGTATCATCGACATTGGTGCCGACCAACAAGACTGGATCTGCGACCGCTGTTTCACCCAGGAAATCTACCGTCAGCGATCCTGCTGCCGTGTCACCATCAGCATCTTCAAGTACAAGGTCAAAATTCATGCTGACATCGGCACCCGGCTCAAAAGCCAAGGCTCCAAAACCACCAATCTTGAAGGTATCTCCTCCTGCATGATGGTATTCAACACTGTTCAAGCCATCCTGTGTTGATACTCCAAGGGTCGAATCACTAATGACATTGCCAACCAGGACATCATTACCATCCGTTGTAATCGTGAAGTCATGCCCGTTCACGGTAGCAGTAGTAGCAACTCCATCGAGGTAACCTGATACATTAAATGTTTCAGATACACCGTCGTAGCTGATTACAACACGGGTGATTTCATCGGAGGTACCGTCACCGACAACATTGTTGGTATCCGGGTCATCAAACGCCTTGATCCGAATGGTCGTACTACTAGCAATATTCGTAAATACAGCCGATGCGCCATTGACCATGTAGTGACCGTCGAAGACATGGTCCTGATTCAGAACATTACTGTAATCATCCCCGCCTACATTCGCTTTAGGATCACCACTGATGCCGGATACATAGTCGACCCGCATTGCCTCACCTGTGCCGACACTGTTACCGCCACCGACTCCGCCCGCGTTGTCATTGGTATTGGTCGTACCATCACTGACACCGCCGATCATGGGCGTAAGCAGAACGTCATTGTTGTTTGCGGTCGGATCCAGAAAGTATGAGTAGGGGTCATTGCCGCCCACGAAATCATACCCGGAGTCCGTCACATTGAACGAACCACTGCCGCCATCGATTAACTGGTGTACATCGACCGAATAGGTGTCATTCTGGCTGTCGTAATCACCATCTGTGTTGAGCGTCAGTGTAAAGACCTTCGCCGCCTGTACAGCTGTAGCATCAGCCGTTTGCACAGGCACCGTTGGCTCTACTGTTGAACCGATCAATGTCTGGCCATCACTGCTGATATACAGGTAAATCGGCTGCCCAGCAGACGTGTAGCCGCTATCTGGATCAGCGGGCACTTTGAAGCTGAGCACTCCCTGCTGATCTGCACCTACAGCGTCATCAATATTGAAATCGCTGTCCAGCGCAACACCGCTGACAGACGCTCCAACCGAATTATCGACAGTTGCATCGACTGGTGCGATATCACTGGGCGCATCATCCAGAATAGTCAGGTTAACATTGGCGACGGCAGACTCATTATCCGTATCGGTCGCCAGTACCTTGATCCCGCTAACCGATATACTGTCACCCGCCGTATTCACTTCACTGTGCGGGAAGTTGGCAGTTAAGGTCGCGGTCACTACAACGTTGGCTGTGCCATTCGCTGCAGCCGCCGAATCACCTGACAACTCCAGAATAATGGCCGTTTCACCACCAATCTGCCCGATCAATTGACCCGTTACATTCAAGCTCCAACTGATTGAGACCGGGTTGCTGTCGGCGTCCAGGACGACCGGCATATTCCCGGTGACCTGAGGATCGGCGAAGCCGACACCGACAATCGGGTCGGTTGAGCCAGCCGTAAAGCTGACACTGGCCGAATCGGTTTCGGTCAGAGCATCAGGCGTGCTGCCAGTTACACTACCAGCAGCCAGATCCGCACTGTCATCATCGCCGTTCAAAGCCGTATCCAACGCCGCTTCATTAAGGGTCATCGACAGATTGCCACCACCGGTAGGACCTTCTCCATCAGAGACGGTCAGGCTGAAGCCGGCACTGTCGGTCCGGGTGTTATCGGCGGTATCCGGCTCCACGTCACCACCCCCGGTCGGGGTGTCGGTCGCAGTGCTGGTCAGGGTGCCGTTGATGACGCCATCCCAGCCCTGCGGCACGGTGGCCTGCAGACCCGCAACGGCCTCACTCAGGGTGCTGCCGCTGTTCGCGGTCAGGATGTAGTCCGTGTTGCTGCCGCTGACCGGGGTCAGGGTACCAACGGTGCTGCTCAGGGTCACTCCGGTCGGCAACGCGCTGCTCAGGCTGAGGACAACGCTGATGCTCTCGGAGCCATCGCCATCGCTGTCACCGCTCTGGAACGCATCGGCCAGGGTCATGCTGGCCCCCAGGCTCAGGGTCTGGCTGCCACTGTTGGACTCGGCGGCGTTCTGCGCGGTCGCATCCAGATCACCGAACTGGTCCAGCACGGCGTCGGTGATAACGCTGACACTGGTGCCTGCGCTACTGGTCAAGGTGCTGTCCGTGCCGTCCTGAGCGGTGGCGGTGAAGCCGATGCTGCCCAGGTCGACGTCCGAGTCGGCAACCGGGGTCAGGCTGCCGATGGTCAGGGTGACGCTGCTCGGGTTGCCGTTGGTGGTGTACACACCGGTAGTGCTGTTGTAGCTGCCGCCATCACTGCCGCTGACGGTCGCACCGGTTGGCAGGTTGCTGATCGCGATCTGACTGATGACGTCACTGGCCTCGCCCACCGTGGCGGTGACGCTGAAGCTGCCGGTACCATCCTCTTCGATTACCAGCTGGTTGCCTTCCAGGCTGCTGGTTACGGTCGGCGGCTGTACGTCGCCGGTGACGGTCAGGCTGAAGCCGGCACTGTCGGTCCGGGTGTTATCGGCGGTATCCGGCTCCACGTCACCACCCCCGGTCGGGGTGTCGGTCGCGGTGCTGGTCAGGGTGCCGTTGATGACGCCATCCCAGCCCTGCGGCACGGTGGCCTGCAGACCCGCAACGGCCTCACTCAGGGTGCTGCCGCTGTTCGCGGTCAGGATGTAGTCCGTGTTGCTGCCGCTGACCGGGGTCAGGGTACCAACGGTGCTGCTCAGGGTCACTCCGGTCGGCAACGCGCTGCTCAGGCTGAGGACAACGCTGATGCTCTCGGAGCCATCGCCATCGCTGTCACCGCTCTGGAACGCATCGGCCAGGGTCATGCTGGCCCCCAGGCTCAGGGTCTGGCTGCCACTGTTGGACTCGGCGGCGTTCTGCGCGGTCGCATCCAGATCACCGAACTGGTCCAGCACGGCGTCGGTGATAACGCTGACACTGGTGCCTGCGCTACTGGTCAAGGTGCTGTCCGTGCCGTCCTGAGCGGTGGCGGTGAAGCCGATGCTGCCCAGGTCGACGTCCGAGTCGGCAACCGGGGTCAGGCTGCCGATGGTCAGGGTGACGCTGCTCGGGTTGCCGTTGGTGGTGTACACACCGGTAGTGCTGTTGTAGCTGCCGCCATCACTGCCGCTGACGGTCGCACCGGTCGGCAGGTTGCTGATCGCGATCTGACTGATGACGTCACTGGCCTCGCCCACCGTGGCGGTGACGCTGAAGCTGCCGGTACCATCCTCTTCGATTACCAGCTGGTTGCCTTCCAGGCTGCTGGTCACGGTCGGCGGCTGTACGTCGCCGGTGACGGTCAGGCTGAAGCCGGCACTGTCGGTCCGGGTGTTATCGGCGGTATCCGGCTCCACGTCACCACCCCCGGTCGGGGTGTCGGTCGCGGTGCTGGTCAGGGTGCCGTTGATGACGCCATCCCAGCCCTGCGGCACGGTGGCCTGCAGACCCGCAACGGCCTCACTCAGGGTGCTGCCGCTGTTCGCGGTCAGGATGTAGTCCGTGTTGCTGCCGCTGACCGGGGTCAGGGTACCAACGGTGCTGCTCAGGGTCACTCCGGTCGGCAACGCGCTGCTCAGGCTGAGGACAACGCTGATGCTCTCGGAGCCATCGCCATCGCTGTCACCGCTCTGGAACGCATCGGCCAGGGTCATGCTGGCCCCCAGGCTCAGGGTCTGGCTGCCACTGTTGGACTCGGCGGCGTTCTGCGCGGTCGCATCCAGATCACCGAACTGGTCCAGCACGGCGTCGGTGATAACGCTGACACTGGTGCCTGCGCTACTGGTCAAGGTGCTGTCCGTGCCGTCCTGAGCGGTGGCGGTGAAGCCGATGCTGCCCAGGTCGACGTCCGAGTCGGCAACCGGGGTCAGGCTGCCGATGGTCAGGGTGACGCTGCTCGGGTTGCCGTTGGTGGTGTACACACCGGTAGTGCTGTTGTAGCTGCCGCCATCACTGCCGCTGACAGTCGCACCGGTCGGCAGGTTGCTGATCGCGATCTGACTGATGACGTCACTGGCCTCGCCCACCGTGGCGGTGACGCTGAAGCTGCCGGTACCATCCTCTTCGATTACCAGCTGGTTGCCTTCCAGGCTGCTGGTCACGGTCGGCGGCTGTACGTCGCCGGTGACGGTCAGGCTGAAGCCGGCACTGTCGGTCCGGGTGTTATCGGCGGTATCCGGCTCCACGTCACCACCCCCAGTCGGGGTGTCGGTCGCGGTGCTGGTCAGGGTGCCGTTGATGACGCCATCCCAGCCCTGCGGCACGGTGGCCTGCAGACCCGCAACGGCCTCACTCAGGGTGCTGCCGCTGTTCGCGGTCAGGATGTAGTCCGTGTTGCTGCCGCTGACCGGGGTCAGGGTACCAACGGTGCTGCTCAGGGTCACTCCGGTCGGCAACGCGCTGCTCAGGCTGAGGACAACGCTGATGCTCTCGGAGCCATCGCCATCGCTGTCACCGCTCTGGAACGCATCGGCCAGGATCATGCTGGCCCCCAGGCTCAGGGTCTGGCTGCCACTGTTGGACTCGGCGGCGTTCTGCGCGGTCGCATCCAGATCACCGAACTGGTCCAGCACGGCGTCGGTGATAACGCTGACACTGGTGCCTGCGCTACTGGTCAAGGTGCTGTCCGTGCCGTCCTGAGCGGTGGCGGTGAAGCCGATGCTGCCCAGGTCGACGTCCGAGTCGGCAACCGGGGTCAGGCTGCCGATGGTCAGGGTGACGCTGCTCGGGTTGCCGTTGGTGGTGTACACACCGGTAGTGCTGTTGTAGCTGCCGCCATCACTGCCGCTGACGGTCGCACCGGTTGGCAGGTTGCTGATCGCGATCTGACTGATGACGTCACTGGCCTCGCCCACCGTGGCGGTGACGCTGAAGCTGCCGGTACCATCCTCTTCGATTACCAGCTGGTTGCCTTCCAGGCTGCTGGTTACGGTCGGCGGCTGTACGTCGCCGGTGACGGTCAGGCTGAAGCCGGCACTGTCGGTCCGGGTGTTATCGGCGGTATCCGGCTCCACGTCACCACCCCCGGTCGGGGTGTCGGTCGCGGTACTGGTCAGGGTGCCGTTGATGACGCCATCCCAGCCCTGCGGCACGGTGGCCTGCAGACCCGCAACGGCCTCACTCAGGGTGCTGCCGCTGTTCGCGGTCAGGATGTAGTCCGTGTTGCTGCCGCTGACCGGGGTCAGGGTACCAACGGTGCTGCTCAGGGTCACTCCGGTCGGCAACGCGCTGCTCAGGCTGAGGACAACGCTGATGCTCTCGGAGCCATCGCCATCGCTGTCACCGCTCTGGAACGCATCGGCCAGGGTCATGCTGGCCCCCAGGCTCAGGGTCTGGCTGCCACTGTTGGACTCGGCGGCGTTCTGCGCGGTCGCATCCAGATCACCGAACTGGTCCAGCACGGCGTCGGTGATAACGCTGACACTGGTGCCTGCGCTACTGGTCAAGGTGCTGTCCGTGCCGTCCTGAGCGGTGGCGGTGAAGCCGATGCTGCCCAGGTCGACGTCCGAGTCGGCAACCGGGGTCAGGCTGCCGATGGTCAGGGTGACGCTGCTCGGGTTGCCGTTGGTGGTGTACACACCGGTAGTGCTGTTGTAGCTGCCGCCATCACTGCCGCTGACGGTCGCACCGGTCGGCAGGTTGCTGATCGCGATCTGACTGATGACGTCACTGGCCTCGCCCACCGTGGCGGTGACGCTGAAGCTGCCGGTACCATCCTCTTCGATTACCAGCTGGTTGCCTTCCAGGCTGCTGGTCACGGTCGGCGGCTGTACGTCGCCGGTGACGGTCAGGCTGAAGCCGGCACTGTCGGTCCGGGTGTTATCGGCGGTATCCGGCTCCACGTCACCACCCCCGGTCGGGGTGTCGGTCGCGGTACTGGTCAGGGTGCCGTTGATGACGCCATCCCAGCCCTGCGGCACGGTGGCCTGCAGACCCGCAACGGCCTCACTCAGGGTGCTGCCGCTGTTCGCGGTCAGGATGTAGTCCGTGTTGCTGCCGCTGACCGGGGTCAGGGTACCAACGGTGCTGCTCAGGGTCACTCCGGTCGGCAACGCGCTGCTCAGGCTGAGGACAACGCTGATGCTCTCGGAGCCATCGCCATCGCTGTCACCGCTCTGGAACGCATCGGCCAGGGTCATGCTGGCCCCCAGGCTCAGGGTCTGGCTGCCACTGTTGGACTCGGCGGCGTTCTGCGCGGTCGCATCCAGATCACCGAACTGGTCCAGCACGGCGTCGGTGATAACGCTGACACTGGTGCCTGCGCTACTGGTCAAGGTGCTGTCCGTGCCGTCCTGAGCGGTGGCGGTGAAGCCGATGCTGCCCAGGTCGACGTCCGAGTCGGCAACCGGGGTCAGGCTGCCGATGGTCAGGGTGACGCTGCTCGGGTTGCCGTTGGTGGTGTACACACCGGTAGTGCTGTTGTAGCTGCCGCCATCACTGCCGCTGACGGTCGCACCGGTCGGCAGGTTGCTGATCGCGATCTGACTGATGACGTCACTGGCCTCGCCCACCGTGGCGGTGACGCTGAAGCTGCCGGTACCATCCTCTTCGATTACCAGCTGGTTGCCTTCCAGGCTGCTGGTCACGGTCGGCGGCTGTACGTCGCCGGTGACGGTCAGGCTGAAGCCGGCACTGTCGGTCCGGGTGTTATCGGCGGTATCCGGCTCCACGTCACCACCCCCGGTCGGGGTGTCGGTCGCGGTACTGGTCAGGGTGCCGTTGATGACGCCATCCCAGCCCTGCGGCACGGTGGCCTGCAGACCCGCAACGGCCTCACTCAGGGTGCTGCCGCTGTTCGCGGTCAGGATGTAGTCCGTGTTGCTGCCGCTGACCGGGGTCAGGGTACCAACGGTGCTGCTCAGGGTCACTCCGGTCGGCAACGCGCTGCTCAGGCTGAGGACAACGCTGATGCTCTCGGAGCCATCGCCATCGCTGTCACCGCTCTGGAACGCATCGGCCAGGGTCATGCTGGCCCCCAGGCTCAGGGTCTGGCTGCCACTGTTGGACTCGGCGGCGTTCTGCGCGGTCGCATCCAGATCACCGAACTGGTCCAGCACGGCGTCGGTGATAACGCTGACACTGGTGCCTGCGCTACTGGTCAAGGTGCTGTCCGTGCCGTCCTGAGCGGTGGCGGTGAAGCCGATGCTGCCCAGGTCGACGTCCGAGTCGGCAACCGGGGTCAGGCTGCCGATGGTCAGGGTGACGCTGCTCGGGTTGCCGTTGGTGGTGTACACACCGGTAGTGCTGTTGTAGCTGCCGCCATCACTGCCGCTGACGGTCGCACCGGTTGGCAGGTTGCTGATCGCGATCTGACTGATGACGTCACTGGCCTCGCCCACCGTGGCGGTGACGCTGAAGCTGCCGGTACCATCCTCTTCGATTACCAGCTGGTTGCCTTCCAGGCTGCTGGTTACGGTCGGCGGCTGTACGTCGCCGGTGACGGTCAGGCTGAAGCCGGCACTGTCGGTCCGGGTGTTATCGGCGGTATCCGGCTCCACGTCACCACCCCCGGTCGGGGTGTCGGTCGCGGTACTGGTCAGGGTGCCGTTGATGACGCCATCCCAGCCCTGCGGCACGGTGGCCTGCAGACCCGCAACGGCCTCACTCAGGGTGCTGCCGCTGTTCGCGGTCAGGATGTAGTCCGTGTTGCTGCCGCTGACCGGGGTCAGGGTACCAACGGTGCTGCTCAGGGTCACTCCGGTCGGCAACGCGCTGCTCAGGCTGAGGACAACGCTGATGCTCTCGGAGCCATCGCCATCGCTGTCACCGCTCTGGAACGCATCGGCCAGGGTCATGCTGGCCCCCAGGCTCAGGGTCTGGCTGCCACTGTTGGACTCGGCGGCGTTCTGCGCGGTCGCATCCAGATCACCGAACTGGTCCAGCACGGCGTCGGTGATAACGCTGACACTGGTGCCTGCGCTACTGGTCAAGGTGCTGTCCGTGCCGTCCTGAGCGGTGGCGGTGAAGCCGATGCTGCCCAGGTCGACGTCCGAGTCGGCAACCGGGGTCAGGCTGCCGATGGTCAGGGTGACGCTGCTCGGGTTGCCGTTGGTGGTGTACACACCGGTAGTGCTGTTGTAGCTGCCGCCATCACTGCCGCTGACGGTCGCACCGGTCGGCAGGTTGCTGATCGCGATCTGACTGATGACGTCACTGGCCTCGCCCACCGTGGCGGTGACGCTGAAGCTGCCGGTACCATCCTCTTCGATTACCAGCTGGTTGTTGTCCAAGTCACTTGCAATCAAGGGAACAGCCACGCTCTGCTCATCCAGAATCGGATCTTCGCCTTCCGGGGTCAGGACCGTATAGTCCAGACCAATAGTCTCATAACCGGCTTCTGGTGTAGTTTCACCTGCGGTACGATCCAACTGAATGAAGTCGGCCCCCTCATTACCACCAGCCGGTGCTCCAGCAGCAGCCGCCCCGGCAGCTGTAGGCTCAAGGAGCTCCGTCGGGTCCTGACCGGCCAAGATCGCCTGTTGCAAGGCAGCCACGTCTGCTGTCGCTTCACTGGTATCAAACTGATCGGCCGGAGTATAGGTATCGGCGCTGGCCAACCAGCTCTGACCGCCTGACAGGGTCACCGAGTTGCCACTTTCCATTGTGATTTCGGCACGACCATCGGGCGATGTACGGATAACCTCGTCGGCATAGATGACATCACCCGCCATCAGGACCCGTTCGCTGCCATCCGCGGCAACTACAACTACCTGACCGGTAGTGATGGACACGACGCCAACGCCGCCTTCCAGTTCCGCAGTAGCCATGCCGGCTTCAGCCGCCAGCCAGGTTTGCCCTGGCGCCAGCGCCAGCGGTTCGCCATTCATCATGGTGATTTCGATGCTCGCATCAGGTCCTGTACGGATGACGTCATCCACCATCACCTGATCCCCCAGCGCCAACACACGTTCAGTGCCGTCGGGCGCTACTGCAACTACTTGTCCTTCTAAGAATGAAACAGAACCGATTACCGTACTCATCGCTGCTACCCTGCTTTTGGTTTTCGTTGTGTTAACTAAAGACACTGAGTGCTGTTTCAACAACTGTACTCTGGTACACCCGGCCGTATCGACGTTGATTCAGATCACTTTTTATCTACAACAAGGTTTCATCGAAACCCCTCAGCCACTCACCCTGTGTCAGGATTGAAACATTCAGCCGCCTTTTGCCCCTGCTTCCGCATGGATTTGCTCACCGGCACGACCCTAATCTGCCGCTGATTGCCATCACGGCATCCACCGTCCGGCGGCCTTGCCGAGAGTCGCTGGTATATCCTTGATGCAACAGGAAAAAATATTTCACTTTTTGCTTGACGACCTGCGATCTCGTCACTAATATACGCCCCCACAGTTCAGGTGTTCCTCGATAGCTCAGTTGGTAGAGCAGTAGACTGTTAATCTATTGGTCGCTGGTTCGAGTCCAGCTCGAGGAGCCAACTGCCTGATCTGTGAAATTCGGTTTTCCTCGATAGCTCAGTTGGTAGAGCAGTAGACTGTTAATCTATTGGTCGCTGGTTCGAGTCCAGCTCGAGGAGCCAACCGAAGTCGGAGCATAGCGCAGCCTGGTAGCGCATCTGGTTTGGGACCAGAGGGTCGGGGGTTCGAATCCCTCTGCTCCGACCATCTTATTATTCCCTCTGCTCCGACCATCTTATTATTCCCTCTGCAACACCCGTTCTGTTTCCGTAACCTTCCGTCTTTTAGATAAAAATGCCTGCCGATATCTTATCAGGCAAACCTGCCGTTTCATCTAGCCCCATCCACCGTCTTTACACGAACATGCGCAGCACGCCTCACTCCTGAGCAGGCATCCATCCGTTCAACACTCAGACGTCCTGGACTTTTGAAAACTTAGTAATCAGCGTTACACTCCGGTATCACTCAACCGGGACGGTTGAGTTCCGCACCTTCACAAAACCTGAGGATTACGCCTGATGCTGTCGGTACTGTCGATCACAGCGCCCATTTTCATCATCATCGCCATCGGCTACCTGGCCGTCAGGTCCGGTTTGCTACAGCAGGAAGCGATGCCGCTTCTGGGCCGTTTTGTGCTCTATTTCGCCCTCCCTGCGCTTATTTTCGGCACGCTTTCACGAATGCAGGTCAGCAAGGTGATTCAAGTGGATTTTCTGCTGATCTACGCGATCGGCTCGCTGGCCGCTCTGCTGCTGGGCATCGCTCTCAACCGCATGCTGTTCAGAGTCAACGCAGCCGAAGCCAGCGTTCGCGGCATGGGGATGGCCGTTTCCAACAGTGCCTTTATCGGCTATCCGGTGCTGTTGCAGGTATTCGGTTCCGCGCCCACACAGCCCTTTACCATGGCGCTGATGGTTGAAAACATTTTCATCATTCCCCTGGCGCTGATCCTGATCGAATATGGCCAGCACGACAGCAACAGCGGCGAGAGCATGCTGGTCGTGTGGCGGCGAATTTTTGCCCGCGTGGTCCGCAGCCCTCTGATTATCGCCATCATCGCCGGACTTGCCTGCTCCTCGCTGAATGTGCCCATGCCGGATGCTGTCGATCGCAGCCTGGAGATGCTGGCCATGACATCAGCGGGCACGGCGCTGTTTGTGATTGGCGGATCCCTGGTCGGCACCCGGGTCAGCGACAGCCTGGGCAGCATCAGCCTGGTGGCGACAGGCAAGCTACTGCTGCACCCGTTGCTGGTCCTGCTACTGGTGTCGGTCTGGCGAGACTTTGATCCTCAGCTGCAAAAGGCTGTCGTGCTTGCTGCATCCATGCCGATGTTCAGCGTTTTCCCCATCATCGCCGGCGGATACGGCTACGGTCGCCAGTCAGCCGGTATGTTGCTGGTCACCACAGCCCTGTCATTCTTCACGCTTACGCTGATCCTGCTCCTGCTGGACCAGGCGCTGCCGGTTTGACACCAGGAGTGCTAATATCCACGCCCCGTTCATCATCAGGAGGCGCTGCGATCTCGCACGTAGGCTCATGCAGGTTCTGGTAATAGGTTATGTCTGGCCCGAGCCAGCTTCAAGTGCTGCAGGGTATCGCATGCTGGCACTGCTTGACGCCTTTCGTCGACAGGAGTGGCAGGTGACCTTTGCCAGCCCCGCCGAGAAGAGCATCCACCGCGCAGACCTGCCCGCTCGTGGAATCCAGGAAGCCCAAATCGCCCTCAACTGCTCCAGCTTCGATGATTTTATCCGCGAACTGCAGCCGGATATGGTGATGTTCGATCGCTTCATGATGGAAGAACAGTTCGGCTGGCGAGTGGAAAAACACTGCCCCCGGGCAATACGCCTGCTCGACACCGAGGATCTCTCCTGCCTGCGCCATGCTCGTCATCAGGCCTGCAAAACCAGCGGCGAAGTCAGCCTGAACGTGCTGCCAGAGCTGCTGTTTTCCGAACACGCCAAGCGCGAAGTGGCCGCCATTCTGCGCAGTGACCTGACCCTGATGATCTCCCCGGCCGAGATCGATCTCTTGCAGCAGACCTTCAGGATCGACCCCGCACTGCTACTGGACAGCCCGTTCATGCACCCCGTCATTTCGGCAGAACAGCAAAGCCGCTTGCCCACGTTTGAACAGCGCCAGCATTTTATCGTGATCGGCAATTTCCGCCATGCGCCCAATTGGGATGCCGTTCTGTGGCTTAAACAGACCCTCTGGCCGCTGATTCGCAACCGGCTGCCGAACGCCGAACTGCATGTCTATGGCGCTTATCCGCCGCCCAAGGCCACACAACTGCACAACCCCGCTCAGGGCTTCCTGATTCGAGGCTGGGCGGATGATGTGAATCAGGTGATGCAACAGGCCCGCGTCAATCTGGCTCCGCTGCGCTTTGGCGCCGGCCTCAAGGGCAAGCTGGTCGATGCTCTCGCCTGTGGCACCCCCTCTGTTACCACTTCGATTGGCGCCGAGGGGATGGGGGGCGAGTTCGGCTGGCCACAGCCAGTCACGGACACCCCCGAGACGTTTGCCAACCTGGCTGTTGAACTCTATACCGAGGCGCATCAATGGAATAACTGCCAGCAACAAGGCTTTGAGCTGCACAATCGGCGCTTCGACTTTGACCGGCATGCCGAAACATTGATCCAGCGCCTGAAACAACTCAGACAGGAGCTGGACAGCCATCGACTGGCCAACTTCACCGGCGCCATGCTGCGGCACCACAGCATGAAAAGCACCCAGTACATGGCGCAGTGGATCGAAGCCAAAAACCGCAATTGAGTCCATTTTATGATCGATATTCAGAACGTTACTGTCTATCAACAGCAGACGAAAATTCTGCAAAACTTCTCGCTGCAGATCAGACAAGGGGAAAAGGTTGCCCTGCTCGGCCCCAACGGCGCCGGCAAAAGCACACTGCTGAAACTGATCAGCCGGGAGCTGTACCCCGTTGCTGAGGAGGGCAGCCATGTTCGCCTCTACGGTCATGAAGCGGTGAACTTATGGGAACTGCGTCGACAGATCG
Organism: uncultured Marinobacterium sp.; assembly: GCA_963676805.2. GTDB lineage: Bacteria > Pseudomonadota > Gammaproteobacteria > Pseudomonadales > Balneatricaceae > Marinobacterium. The sequence continues at coordinate 1,598,760 of CAXXYA010000002.1, forward strand.
GCTTCGTATCCAATGACCTTCAGGATGACTACACACCCTACGCCAGCGCACTGGATGTGATTCTGTCGGGCTTTTTCGGCAGTATCGGTCATCATGACCATCTACAACCCACTCGGCAGCAAATTGAACACGCCGAGCGTCTGTTGCACGAGATGGGATTAACCGCGTACCGCGATCAGATGTACCAAAGACTGTCGACCGGTCAAAAACGGCGCTTGCTGCTTGCGCGCGCGCTGATCCATCAGCCACAGGCACTGATCCTGGACGAGCCCGCCAGCGGCCTTGATATGGGAGGGGCCGTGAAAATGCTGCAGTTCATGCGCAACTTCTGCCAACAGGGCGGCTCCATGCTGATTGCGACTCACCATATCGACGAAATCATCCCTGAAGTTGATCGCGTCATTCTACTGCAGCAAGGCCAGATACTGGCAGACGGACCCAAGCAAACCGTGCTGACCAGCACCAACCTTTCACAACTCTACGGTACGCCACTCGAGATTAGCCAACGTAATGACTGGTATCGCCTCTGGCACGATTAGCACAGCAGGTTTAATAACCAAATGCTCTAATGTTATATCTTGTTAATCTAATATAGATACCCCTAAAATAGAACCGATTACCACTCAGTAACAGGAGCCCAACATGAAAACAGCCCACGATCTCGTCGCCGCCGCCAAGGAACAGATCCAGGAAATCCCGGTCAGCGCGGCTGACGAGGCCATTCAGGCCGCCGACCTGCTGGTCGATGTCCGTGAGCCTGACGAATACCACAACGGGCACATCACCGGCGCCATCAACATCCCGCGCGGCCTGCTGGAGTTCAAGTTCAGTAACGACGAAGCGCTGGCCTCACGTGACCTGAATATCGTGCTGTACTGCAAGAACAGCGGTCGTGCTGCCCTGAGCGCACAGAGCCTGGCGACCATGGGCTATCTGCATGTACAGTCAATCACCGGCGGCATTGAGGCTTGGGAAGCGGCCGACAAGCCGGTCGTCACTCCGGCTCTGCCATCGTTTGACTAAACAGCTCTGACACCTCGTTACAGAGATATTCGGCCGGCAAGCACTGCTCCAGTGAACCGGCCGCATACTCCAGAAACCCCCGCGCCGCATGAGGCAAACGCCGGTCGCGACGGATGATGAAGTGCCAGTGACTCTCGATCGGAAAGCCCTGCACCGGCAGTATTACAATTCCCGGGTGCATGCTTGGCAACACATGACGTGATACCACCGCCAGCCCCATTCCCGACTCCACTCCCACGCGTATCGCCCCGTTACTGGCCATCTGCAGCCCATGGGACCACTGCGCCCCCTGCCCCTGCAACCAGCTCTCGAACAACATGCGTGTCGCCGAACCCGGTTCACGCAGCAGCAGCCGTTCCTGCAGGATATCGTCCAGCCTGACCTCTCGCTCCCGCGCCAGCGGATGCTGTTCGGGCGCAATCATCACCAGCGGGTTACGCAGAAAGCGGGCCGCATGCGCCTGTTCAAGCGACGGCGGATGACTGAACACATAGATATCATCCAGCTGACGCTCAAAACGCTCCAGCAGTTGTTGACGGTTACCGATCTCCACCGTCAGGTCCACATCAGGAAATGCCCGGGAGTAAGGTCCCAGCAATTTGGGCAGCACATACTGAGCCGTGTTGACCAGCGCGATGCTGAAACGCCCCCGCTGCCCACCGCGCAGCTCCGCCAGGTAATCCTGAAAGTCAGCAAAGCGTCCGGTTACATCCAGCGCCGTCCGATACAACTCGCGACCGGTATCCGTCAGCTCGAAACGTCCACCCTGAGACAGGAACAGAGGCTCGGCAACGGTTTCCGCCAGCCGCTTCAGCTGTTGAGAGACCGTCGGCTGAGTCAGGTGCAGTTGCCGGGCAGCCGCTGTCACCGATCCGGTCTTCACGACGGTGACATACACTTCCAGCAGACGAAAAGTGAGATGGCGCAAATTCATGAAACATCCAAACATAGATAATTATCTATATATAATCACCCTATAATTAATTAGAGACAATACACAGATCCGTGCACAATCCCCTGCATTCAATTGACCAGATCTCGAAGGGGAATATATGCCGGACATCGTTGTCATGTTTTTTCTACTGGGTGTTGTTGCCGGGCTGGTGAAGTCAGACCTGAGCATTCCCAAAGCCGCCTACGATACGCTTAGCCTGCTGCTGATGCTGACCATCGGACTCAAAGGCGGCATGGGACTGCACGGCAACCTGACCCTTGAGCTGGTACCCGAGCTGCTGCTGGTAATCGCGCTGGGTGCCCTGATTCCCCTGATTCTGTTCCCGCTGCTGCGCAAGGTCCTGCGACTCTCCCTCGCCGACAGTGCCAGCATCAGCGCCCACTATGGTTCGGTCAGTGCCGGCACCTTCGCGGTCGCCCTTGCCTACGCCGAGAGCCACCAGCTGGTGGCCGGCCCCGAGGTCACGCTCTATCTGGTCCTGCTCGAACTGCCCGCCATCATGGTTGGCATCGCCCTGTTCCGCCGGTTCGATAGCAACGTTGGCGTCACCCACTCACGCACCAGCCTGGTACATGAAACCCTGACCAACCGGGGGGTGATACTGCTGACCGGCGGCGTGTTGATCGGCTACCTGTATGGCCCGCTCAATGGCGCACCGGTGACAGACCTTTTCACCGGTGCTTTCAAGGCTGTGCTGGCACTGTTCCTGCTGGAGATGGGCCTTACCGCCGCTGAAACCCTGCGCCCGCTGCCGCTGCGGCAGTGGAGGCTGCTGGTCTTCGCCTGCCTGGCACCCAGCCTGCTGGCCTGCTTTGGCATCGCCGCCGGCCTTTTGCTGGAACTGCCGCTGGGCAGCACCCTGATTCTGGCCAGCCTGACTGCCAGCGCCTCCTATATTGCCGCCCCGGCGGCGATCCGTGCAGCCATTCCGCAGGCCAATATTGGTCTGGCCATGCTCGCCTCTCTCGGGTTCACCTTTCCGTTCAACGTCATTATTGGCATTCCCCTGTACCATCAGCTGCTGACGTTTATCGGCCAGCCCGGCTGATGTACAACACCAGGGGAGTGTGTAATGCTGGGGTCCACCAACCGCCGACACTCCCCCTGCAGGTGAAGATGGAGCATATTTCCGAGCTGGCTGTACTGGTCGTTGACGATCAGCCAATCATCAACGAGTTTTGTCGCAAGATACTGGAGCAGCTTGGTTGCAAGTGGGTGTTTTCGGCCCTGAACGGCAAGGAGGCCAGCCAGCTGCTGGTCGAGCAGGGCAACATCAATCTGGTGCTCACCGATATCGACATGCAACCCGGCAACGGCCTTGAACTGTTGCAGGCAATCCGCTGTGGAGATATTGCCAACACCTCGCGTGACCTCTGTGTGCTGGTCGTGACGGACTACAATTACCGGCACAATGTCATGAAAGCCGTCGGTCTGGACTGTCACGGCTTTCTCAGCAAGCCGCTCAATGCGGCCCTCCTGGCTGACAAGGTTCATGCCGCACTGCACCGGCGGATCACCCTGGCACCTGCCCACACCTACCGAAGCATCTCAACCGACATCCGGCTTAATCCTGCCATGGAGACGCCCCTGAATGCCGTCGAGCAAGAGCCCGCGACGACATCAGCCACGACAAAGCCAGCCGCCGCGGCTCAGCCCTCTCAACCCGCAACCGAAGTTCACCCGGTTACACCCGCTGAGCTCCCTCCTGCGGCGACTCCGGACGAGATCGATGCAGCACTGATCGCCGCCGTTGACGAGCTGTTACCCACCGGCATTCAGGACAATTTCCTGATCCACAAGCAGGAAGCGATACGGGAAATTCTCAAGCTGCTGTCAGTGATCGGCAAGGCACTCACCTTTGCCAACGAAGCCGAGCTGATTGCAATGATCAACCAGCTCGAACAGCTGAGCAGCGACCTTTTTCAGCAGGAATACCTGCACCAGCGCGAGCACGGCTACCAGCCACTGCCCGCCCACCAGGCCGAACACGGACTTATCCTGCAACGCACCCAGATGCTGTCCGGCAAACTGCATGGCAACCGCCAGGACCGCGCCCTGAAGGCTCACCAGCAACTGCATGAGGCCTGGTACCGACACGTCAGCGGCAAGGATCGTCAGTACGTACATTTTTTACAGAATCAGGTAGGCCAGACATGATGTTCGACTGGGCTCTGTGGGATACGCCCCTGCTGCTTGCGACCAGCCTGTTGGCCGCAGGCGGGACCGGCTTTGCCCTGCTTCGCACACGCCAGCACCTGCGCAAGACGCAGCAGCAAGAGCAGCTGCTCACGGCGGTTTCCGAAGTCAGTAACAACTTCCTGCTGTACAAGGACCCCAAAATCCGTTTTGGCGAACTGCTGGAAACCCTGAAGGACGTAACCGGCTCCCCGGTGGGATTCATCGGTGAACGCATGGAGGCGGACGGCAAGCCATTCATGCGCTGTTATGCCATTACCAATCTGGCCTGGGACCGCGACTCTCAGGCTCTCTACGACGATAACATTGAACGGGGCATCGACTTTCTTAGCCTGGACAACCTGTTCGGCCACACATTGACCTCGGGCGAGGTGGTCATATCCAACCACCACGACCCCCGTCACCGCAGCAACCGCCCTCCCAAGGGGCACCCCGATATCCGCTCCTTCATCGGCATACCGCTGAAATTCCAGGGCGAAGTGCTGGGCATGTTCGGACTTGCCAACGCCGAGCGCGGCTATTCCGATGCGATGGTAAAATGGCTGGAGCCCCTGACCGACACCATCACCGGCGTCATGTATGCGTTCCGTATTGAACGCGCGCAGCATGAAGCCAGTCACCGCATGCTGCTGGCACTCAAAGAGGCCGAAGACGCCACACAGGTCAAAAGCGACTTTCTGGCCACCATGAGTCACGAAATCCGCACGCCGCTCAATGCAGTGGTGGGCATGCTGGACTCCCTTGGCAGCACTCCAGCCCTGTCATCGGTTCAGCGGGATTACATACGCACGGCGGAAAATGCCGCGGATACGCTGCTGAGCCTGATCAATGATGTGCTGGACTTTTCCAAGATCGAAGCCGGCAAACTCAGCCTGGCCTCCCAACCGGTCAACCTCTGCCAGCAGGCACATGCCGTCCTGACTCTGGCCGCAGCTACCCCGACAGCCGAGGGGATCGACCTCTATTTCGCCCCCTCTCCCGACACACCGCTTGAAGTGGTGGGTGATGCCGTTCGACTGCGCCAGATTCTGCACAACCTGATCAATAACGCTGTCAAGTTCACCCATCAGGGGCATGTCATCCTGACGCTGGAACCCGTCTGCGACCATGATCACCGCCTTACCGGTATCCGGCTGAGCATCGAGGATACCGGTATCGGTATCGCACCTGAAAACCAGTCCATTATTTTCGACGCCTTTCGCCAAACCGACCATTCGACTACCCGCGAATACCAGGGCACGGGGCTGGGGCTGGCGATCACTCGCCATCTGGTCCAGGCCATGGAGGGGACGATAGCCGTCACCAGCCGGCTCGGTGAAGGCTCCAGATTTACTGTCGACCTGCCATTGCAGCAGCACGGCACCGCCACCCTCGGCTCGGCCTTTGCGCAGCTGCCCCTGCAGGAGCGCCGGGTACTCTGCGTAACCAACTCGCACCATCTGTACCAGTTCCTGTGCACGCTGCTCTCCCCTCATGTCGCCTGCATCGACTGCCACTTCAAGTCTCTCCTGGATGACGAGGAAGCGGGGCAATACGACCTGTTGCTGGTCGACGATCGACGCTACCCGATCGACAACGAAAGCCTGCGCGACTGGGTGCAGCAGCAGTCAGGACAGGGAGAACTGATTCTGTGCGGCAACCGGGATCTGGCCGAGCTGTTCATTCCGGTCAGTGCCCAGATACCTCACCCATTGTCGCCTCTGGATCTGCTGCAGGCGCTGACCGCCCTTTACCGTCCGCAACTGCTGCCCTCGGCCGAAGAGAGCCTGCCGGAAGCGTCCGGCGAGGATTCATCGTCCATCACGGCGGGGCTGAACATCCTGATTGCCGAAGACCATCCGGTAAACCGAAAAATGATGGCTGTGCTGATGGAGCGCGCCGGGGCCGAATACACCCTCTGCGCAGACGGGCTGGAGGTCCTTGATGCTCTGCAGTCCGATGAGGATTTCGACCTTATCCTGATGGATCTGCATATGCCCAACCTGGACGGGTTTGATACTACAGGCGCCATCCGTGCCTTGCCCTCTCCCCTCGCTCGCATCCCCATCATTGCGGTTACCGCTGACGCGCTCTCCGGTGATCGCGAAAAATGCCTGGCCGCAGGCATGGATGATTATCTGGCCAAGCCGGTCCGACTAACCGATCTACAGCAGGTGATCAGCCGTACCCTCGCAGCCGCCTTCCTGCCTGCCGAGGAACACCCGGCAACTCTGGAACACCGGGACACCAGCGACTTCGACGCCGAAGCCCTGATGGCCGATCTGGGCGGTGCGGAAAATGCGGTATTGTTGATTCACGAATTTGCCGACAGTCTGCATGCGGAACTCAATCGTATCGAGCAGGCACTGAAAAGCGGCGAGCACAGCGCTGCCGGCCATGCCGCACACCGAGTCAAGGGCAGCGCCCGCACCCTGCGTTGCGGACAGCTGGCCGCACAGCTTGAAAGGGTCGAGCGCCTGAGCCGTGCAGGCCAGGTTGACCAGGCGCTCGCCGCCTGGTCCGAGCTGCAGCGGGAGCTGCCCAGACTGGAACTCAAGCTCCTGCACTTCTGCGCACGCCACCTGAACTGAGACAGACCAGGGGCGTGTGGGTCAGACCTGATCCGTCTGCAGGAAACGCTGCAACACCTTGTACAGGGCGTGTGCGTCCCGGCTGCCGGCCAGCTCGCGGATCGAGTGCATGGCGAACTGGGGCACGCCGATATCCAGCGTTTTCACGCCCAATTCGGCGGCCGTGATCGGGCCGATGGTGCTGCCACAAGCCATATCGGTGCGCACCACGAAGCTCTGTACCGACACCTCGACCTGCTCGGCAAGATGACGGAAGAGCGCACTGGTTTCACTGTTGCTGGCGTAGCGCTGGTTGGCGTTGATCTTGATCACCGGCCCTGCATTGAGCAGTGGGCCGTGGTTGGCATCATGCTTGTCGCTGAAGTTGGGGTGGACGCCGTGGGCGTTATCCGCCGAGATCAGCATGGAACGTGACAGCGACCGATTGCGCTGATCGGCATCAGGCAGCACCCGCTCCAGCCATTGGCTCAGCATGGGCCCCTGGGCACCGCAGGCACTCAAGCTGCCTACCTCTTCATGATCGTTGCACACCAGCACCTGTCCGGCAGCCGCCTCTGCGCCATCGATCAGCGCCTGCAGACCGATAAAGCAGCTGAGCAGGTTATCCAGTCGCGCCGAGGCCAGAAATTCCTGATTCAGCCCCACCAGCGCCGCGCCCTGGGTGTCATAGAAGCAGAGTTCATAGTCCAGCACCGACTCGACCTGCGTCACGCCCTGCGTCTCCAGACGCTGTTTCAGCAGCGCACGAAAATCCGGCTTTTCATCCGCCTGTCCCATCACCACCGGCAGGTAAGTCTGGGCATTGATGTTGCGGCTGGAATTGGCTTCACGGTCCAAATGGATCGCCAGGCTCGGCAGTACCGCCACCGGCTGCTCGAAATCCACCAGTGTACTGAGGATACGCCCCTCTTCGTTGCGATAGCTCACCCGTCCGGCCAGCGACAGGTCGCGGTCGAACCAGGGGTTGAGCAGCGCGCCACCATAGACTTCGACCCCCAGCTGGAAATAGCCCTGACGGTGCAGCTCCGGCGTTGGCTTGACCTTCAGGCAGGGCGAATCGGTATGCGCCCCTACCAGACGCCAGCCCAGCGTCGTCGCCGCATCCACCGCCGGTTGACGCCAGGCGATAATGGAGGAACCATTGCGAGTGATGTAATACCCCTTGCCGGGCTCCAGCACCCAGTTATCCGACTCGTCCAGCTTCAGGAAACCGGCTTCATCCAGGCGCGCCTCCATGGCAGAAACGGCATGAAAAGGTGTCGGCGAACGATCCAGAAACGCGGTCAGCGACGCATTGAAATCCTGCAGCGGAAGACTGTTTTTCATCATTATCTGGCCTCCTCGTTCTTGATCACTTCCAGCAGCTCAACCTTGAAAATCAGCGTAGAGTTGGCCGGGATATCCGGCGCCGGGCTGGTCGCACCGTAGGCCTGCTCCGGCGGCAGATACAGCATCGCCGTGCCGCCTTCCTGCATCCTGATCAGACCATTGCGCCAGCCGCGCACCACCTGCTTGAGCGGAAATTGTGTCGGCTTGCCCCGTGCGTAGGAGCTGTCAAATACGTGACCATCCACCAGCCTGCCCTCGTACTGTACCACCACGGTATCCGCCGCCGTGGGCCTGTCCCCCGAGCCCTGGACGAGATGCTCGATCTGCAAGCCATTATCCAGCACTTCGACCCCCTCCCGCTTGGCATTTTCAGCCAGGAAGGCATCACCCGCCTTGCGGGTATCGTCATTGAGGGCACGCTCCAGACGCTCCTGACGCAGGCGCTCCTGTTCAGGGTCTTCGCCACAGCCCCCCAGCAGCACTGCGGCCGCCAGCGCCAGCGCGGTTGTCTTCCAGATCTGCATCGGTATTGACTCCGTAGATTCCGAGGTAAGCCGATGATTTTACATTACCAGGCACGATGACTACACTCACAAGGCTCTAGCTGACGGAACTGATGGCCGTTGCCGCCGTCCTATACAGAAATCGAGCGCAGGGAAGGACCTCCATGCCCTCGAAGATCAGCTACAGCCACTCGATCCGGAGATCCGCTGCTCATGACCAAGCGATTCGCCCAGCCATTCGTATCCGCTCTGGCACTGTCCCTGACCCTTGGGATAGGTTCAGCCAGTGCGGCCCTTGCTCCCGCACCCGTACATTCCCAGACATTGCTGGACGTGGTCACGGCACTGCAGCAGGGGCATTACAACCAGGTTGAATTCGATGACAGCCTGTCGAGCGCCGTGCTTGACCAGTACCTGGCAACGCTGGACCCGGAACGCAGCTATTTTTACGCCAGCGACATTGCCGAATTCGAGGCCTATCGCCATCAGCTGGATGACGAAATTCTTGCCGGCCAAAGCAGTGCCGCTTTCGATATTTTCAACCGCTACCAGCAACGGCGCAGTGAGCGTCTCGACTACATTTTGACCCAGCTGGACCAGGCTGAATGGGATTTCACCCGTGATGAAACCCTGTCCACAGACCGCAGCGAATCCCCTTGGCCCACTGACCAGGCCGCAATGGACGACCTCTGGCGCAAGCGCCTGAAGAGCTCGGTTCTGAGCCTGAGGCTGGCCGACAAGACCACGGACGAAGCGCGTGAAATCCTGCGCAAGCGCTACCAGAACCAGAAACAGCGGCTGGAGCAGGCCAAGGGCGATGATGTATTCGAAAGCTTCGTCAATGCCCTGACCCACGAATTCGATCCACACACCCAGTACTTCTCGCCCCAGGGGTCCGAAAACTTCGAGATCAACATGAGTCTTTCGCTTGAGGGCATAGGCGCTGTGCTCCAGGCCGAGAACGATCAGACCAAGGTGGTTCGTCTGGTACCGGCCGGACCGGCCGACAAGAGTGGACAGCTGCAGCCTGCCGACATCATCGTGGGTGTCGGCCAGGGAGCCGACGGTGACATCGAAGATGTCGTTGGCATGCGCCTGGATGACGTGGTCAGCAAAATCCGTGGTCCCAAGGGCACCGTTGTGCGCCTTGAGATCATCCCGGCCGATGCTGCTGACCGCCAGAAACGCAAGGTGATCAGCATCGAGCGCAACAAGGTCAAGCTGGAAGAGCAGGCTGCCCGCAAGCGCATACTCGAGCTGACCCGTGACGGCAAGCCCTATCGTCTGGGCGTCATCGAGGTGCCCACCTTCTACATCGATTTTGCCGCGCTGCAAAGCGGCGACCCCAACTACAAAAGCACCACCCGTGACGTCGAAAAACTGATCAACGAGCTGCGCAGCGAGAATGTCGACGGCCTGGTCATGGACCTGCGCAACAATGGCGGCGGTTCACTGCGCGAAGCCAACGAGCTGATCGGCCTGTTCATCCAGCGCGGCCCCACCGTCCAGATCCGTGACGCTTCCGGCCGCGTCGACATTCTCGGTGATTTCGACCCCAAAGTGGTCTGGGACGGGCCGCTGGCCGTGGTCGTCAACCGCCTGAGCGCCTCGGCCTCCGAGATCTTTGCGGGTGCCATCCAGGACTACAATCGTGGTCTGATCGTCGGCAACCGCACGTTCGGCAAGGGCACCGTGCAGACGCTGCAGCCAATCGACCATGGCCAGGTCAAGCTGACCCATGCCAAGTTCTATCGCATCTCCGGTGACAGCACCCAGCACCGGGGCGTGGAGCCGGACATCAGCTTCCCGTCGCTGTACACCGTCGAGGAGATCGGCGAGAGTGCCCTGGACAAGGCCCTGCCCTGGGATCAGGTACGCCCCGTCCGTCACGGCCGCTTCCCCAGCCTCAGCCCCTTCATGCAGCAATTGCTGCAGCGTCATGAACAGCGCACCGAAACAGATCCCGATTTTGTCTTCATGCGCAAGCAGGTGACCCACCTGGCGGAACGCAAGGACTCGCCGTCTCTGACCCTGAATGAAGCCAAGCTGCGCGCCGAACAGGAGCGCAATGAAGCCTGGATGCTGCAGGCGGAAAATGAACGTCGCATCGGCCTGGGAATGCCGCCTGTCAGCCAGCTCAGCGAAGCTGACGATGACCTGCCCGAGGATGAACAGGGGCGACCGATCAACCCCGAAGCCGAAGCGATCCTGGCTGAAAGCGGACAGATCCTGCTTGACCTGATCGACCTGTCAATCAGCCAGACAGCTGCTACCCAGCCTCTGCGACATCCTGCGGTATCGGCGGAGTAATCCGTGAAGCTTAATAAAATCAGTATCCTGTTGCTGATCCTGGTTCCCCTGCTGCTGATCATCGGGGGAACGGTCAGCTATTTCGCCTATCAGCAGATACAGACGCAGCACCAGGTCAATCTGTCCGAACTGGAAAAGTTCGGGTATGAAATGGTGCCCAGCGACATCTACACCGAAACCGTGGGCGAACTGGGCGCAAACCAGCTGCCACCGACCTTCAGCGAGAAAAAGCTGACTCCCACGGAACGTGTCATCCGCGGTCTGATGCAGGACAAGGAGAACCTGCTGGCGGAGCAGCAGGTGCTGAAAGACCAGATTAGCGCGCTGCAGCAACAGATTGCGGAGCTGGAAGACTACAAGCGGCTGAACCAGCACTTTGCCCCTGACACCTTTGCGGAAGAACTGGCACGCACCAAGTCCTTCCTGAAAAGCAACCTGGCGCGGATGCCGGAATCGGAACCCTTCGACAACACCCGCCTGGACGTCATGGCGGCCGCCGGCACTCAGGAATACAAACGCTTCGTTACGGCCAATCGATTGATGCTGGATCGTGCACACAAGGCCAAAATCATTGACGAACTGCTGCCCCCGTTCGCCTTTTGTGTCGGCAACGCCATCGAGCTGGCGGCCAACAGCCGGGCCGAAGAACGCCTGCTGATGAACTGGTTCAACGATCCCGACAATACCCGCCTGCCGGCCGCACTGACGGCCGACCTGAACAAGCTGCTGCCCGCCTGCCAGCTCCCGCTGCGCAAAGCCCTGCAAGACACCCTGACACCCGGAACAGCGGGTGAAAATTAGCCTCGCACACTGGCGTTAACGGGCATACACCTGTATAATTTTGCAACTTTATATCTCCCACGCCGCCTGCACATCGCCAGCCCAGTGCAGGCCGACGTGGTTATCGACAACCGACCCTGTATAGCTGGCATACAGGCTGGAAGCCGTCTCTTACCTTTTGGGAGAGCGGCGACAATATAGGACACTTTCATGAGCGAAAGCTTTGCTGAACTGTTTGAAGAATCCCTGCAAGACATCGCAATGACTCCGGGCACCCTGGTAATGGGTGAAGTTGTCGACATCGACAGCGACTGGGTCACTGTTAACGCAGGCCTGAAATCTGAAGCAGTTATTCCCCGTGCGCAGTTCCTGAACGACAACAACGAACTGGAAATCCAGGTCGGTGACTCTGTCAAGGTCGCACTGGAAGCGGTTGAAGACGGTTTCGGTGAAACCCGTCTGTCCCGTGAAAAAGCCAAGCGTGCTGAAGCCTGGGAAGTTCTGCAGGCGAAATTCGATGCAGAAGAAGTTGTCAAGGGTTACATCTCTGGCAAGGTCAAGGGCGGCTTCACTGTCAGCATCAACAACATCCAGGGCTTCCTGCCGGGCTCCCTGGTTGACGTACGTCCGGTACGTGATGTTGACCACCTGGAAGGCAAAGAGCTTGAATTCAAACTGATCAAGCTGGATCCGAAGCGCAACAACATCGTTGTGTCTCGTCGTGCCGTTCTGCAGGAAGCTAACAGCGCTCAGCGTGAAGAGCTGCTGGCTACCCTGGAAGAAGGTCAGATCGTCAAGGGTTACGTTAAGAACCTGACCAACTACGGTGCGTTCATCGACCTGGGTGGTGTTGACGGCCTGCTGCACATCACCGACATGGCGTGGAAGCGTATCTCTCACCCGAGCGAAATGCTGAACCCGGGCGACGAGATCTCCGTCAAGATCATCAAGTTCGACAAGGAAACCAACCGCATCTCCCTCGGCCTGAAACAGCTGAGCGAAGATCCGTGGGATGACATCAAGGATCGTTACCCGGCCGGCACCAAGGTTGCTGCTCGCGTCACCAACCTGACCGATTACGGCTGCTTCGCGTCCATCGAAGATGGCGTTGAAGGTCTGGTACACGTTTCCGAAATGTCCTGGACCAACAAGAACATCCACCCGTCCAAGATTGTAAACATCGGCGACGAAGTGGAAGTGATGATCCTGGACGTCGACGAAGAGCGTCGTCGTATCTCCCTGGGTATCAAGCAGTGCACTGCCAACCCGTGGGTATCCTTCTCCGAGCAGAATGCTGCCGGCGACAAGGTCAGCGGTACTATCAAGACCATCACTGACTTCGGTATCTTCGTAGGTCTGGACAACGATCTGGACGGTCTGGTTCATATGTCCGACATCTCTTGGGACGCTGATCCGGAAACCGCTCTGCGTCAGTTCAAGAAAGGCGACGAAGTTGAAGCCGTTATCCTGTCTATCGACGCCGAGAAAGAGCGCATCTCTCTGGGCATCAAGCAGCTGGAAAGCGATCCGTTCGCTGAATACCTGGCCGCTAACGACAAGGGCACCATCGTAACCGGTACTGTTAAGAGCGTTGAGCCGAAAGCCGCTATCGTTGAGCTGGCTGAAGGCATCGAAGCGACTCTGAAGGTTTCCGAAATCGCTGCTGAGCGCATCGAAGACGCCACTACCGCTCTGAAAGTGGGCGAAACCGTTGAAGCCAAGATCACTGGTGTTGACCGTCGCAACCGCGTCATCAACCTGTCTATCCGTGCGAAAGACCAGGCTGACGAAAAAGCGGCTCTGAACGCGGTTCGCAACCAGGAAGTCGACGTTCCGGGTCCGACCACTATCGGCGATCTGATCAAGCAGCAGATGGCCAACCAGAACAACTGATTTTCCTCTTCAGTTGCAACACTAAGGGGCGCCTGATGGCGCCCCTTTTTTTGTTGCTGCCCTGCCAACGCCATGACGCCTCCAGACCATCGCCTCTATACTGGGCACAGCCACCTGGTCGAACAGCTCCGGCACAGACACCCGACCAGACTGCCGATCCATACCCGAGCTTCCAGGACAGGACCTCCCCATGAACACTCAGGCGCTTATCGACCTTCTGCGTCAGGACACCCGTTCCGGCAGCACTGCACTGGCAATCAAGCTCCTGCAGGCCCTGAGCGATCAACTGACTGCGCACCCGACCCTGAACAGACACACACTGGAACACCTCGTATCGGTGCTTGCCAACACACGTCCCAGCATGGTGGTACTGGCCAATGTACTGCATCGCTGGCAGGACAGCCTGGGCAGTTGCGCCGAACCGGAGCTGCCGGCCGATGCACTGAACAGCCTGAACCAGCTGAATAAGCAGCTTGAACACGCCGCGCTTGCACTGAACAAACAGGCCCGCCCGCTGATTCAGTCCGGCATGACACTGATGCTGCACAGCCGCAGCTCAGCGGTAGCCCGGCTGCTGACCTCTCTGGCTCACGACGGGATCGGTTTCGATGTTATTCTGACCCAGAGCCTCCCCGGTGGAGAAGGGAGCCTGCTGGCACAGGAACTGGAAGCATCCGGGATAAGCTGCCGACTGATTCACGACGCTCAAATGATGCTCTACATGAAACAGGCCGACCTGTGTCTGAGCGGTTGCGACGCCTGGCTGAGCGATGGCTATTTCATTAACAAGACCGGCACTTCACTCCAGGCCCTGGCTGCCCGTGAACATGCGGTTCCTTTCTGGGTTCTGGCAGAGTCTTTCAAGGAGAGTCCGATGACGCACATCGACTTCCCGCTGGAAGCCCTGCCGTCCGATAACAGAACTAAAATCAGCAGCCTGGCATTCGAGCCCGTGGCTTGCTCATTGATCAGCGGGCGAGCATCGGAGCAGGGGCTGCAAGCCAAATAAAAAGGCCGCACGTTTGCACGCGCGGCCTAATCCGTCTTTTTTTAAACCTGAGTTAAAACACTGCCGTCTCAAGCACCTCCCGGCACAAAGGGCCATCAGTTTTGCACGTACCAGACACCGAACACGGACCACGGTACGGCTCTCTATTCAGTTAACACGTTAAATTTAAACCAGACCTGCAAAAAGAAAAAATTGATATTTTTTCTATCAGGCATAAGCTATTTCTTATAGATAAAAATACATTCAACCACTTAAAAGAGATGCCAGCCTGTTCATGCCCTACTCTCTGGCTCGACTACTGACCCGCCTCTCCTTCCGCCAGCTGCAGGTGTTTCACACCGTATGCCACCACCTGAGCTACAGCCGTGCTGCCGAGCAGCTTGGCCTGACCCAGCCCGCGGTCAGCTCCCAGATACGACAACTGGAACAGGCACTGGGCCAACCCGTATTTGAGTATGTGGGCAAGCAGCTCTACATCACGGCGGCCGGCAAGCGGCTGGAACAGGCGGTCAGCTCAATATTCTCCGATCTTGAGCGGCTGCAGATGGAGCTGGCGGAGATGGAGGGACAGGTACGCGGGGAACTGCGACTGGCGGCGGTCAGCACCGCCCAGTATGTCGTCCCCTACGTGCTGCAGGGCTTTCTGCAGCAGTATCCCCAGGTTGAGGTGCGCCTGGAGATCGTCAACCGCGCTCGCGCAACCCAGCGCCTGACAGAAAATCGTGACGACCTGGTGATCATGGCCATGCCACCCGAATCCGGCGCACTGCACAGTACACCTTTCCTCGATAACGTGATGGTACCGGTCGTCAGGATCGATAACCCGTTGCTGGATAGCGAACGGGTCGATCCGCAGACCTTCTTGAACGCGAGACTGTTGATCCGCGAACCCGGATCAGGCACACGCAAGGCCCTGGAACAGTGGTGCCAACAGAAACGACTGGCATTCAACCCGCATATGGAGCTGGGATCCAATGCCGCCATCAAGCACGGCGTACTGGCAGGGCTGGGAGTTGCCGTCCTGCCCAAGCTCAGCGTGCGCTCGGAACTAAGACTGGGGGAGCTGACCTGCCTGGATCTGGAAGGCTTTCCGTTGCGTCGCTCCTGGTGCACGGTGCACCCGGCCGCAAAACACCCAACACCGGTGATGCGAGCCTTTCTGGATTATATTCAGGCAACCATGGGCGGGCTTGAACAGCAGGTCTATGGCGAGGCCCTGTAATCAGACCCCGCCATACGGCTGATCCGTGGGGAACTCAGTAATCTTCGTCCAACACGTAATCGATCAGCTGATCTTCACTGATCTCATTGTCCTTGACCTCATAGACACTGAGCACCGAGGCGTTAGCCTCAATCACCGACTTGCGATCACCGGTCAGTAGCGGGTGCCACTCCGGCAGACCCTGGCCCTCATGAATCAGGCGATAACTGCAGGTCGGCGGCAGCCAGTCAAACGTCTCCACATCTTCCGGCTGCAGACGGATACAGGTCGGCACCAGCTCACAACGCCGCTCGTACTCGGTGCACTGGCAGTTTTCCATATCCAGCAGATGACAGACCACCGTGGTGTAGAACACCTCTTCGGTGTCCTCGTCCTCGATCTTGTGCAAACAACAGAGTGCGCAGCCGTCGCAAAGCGACTCCCACTCGGTGCGCGTCATTTCACGCAGCGTCTTGCGCCGCCAAAATACCTCCTGAGCCATGCTCAACGCACCCCGGTTTCGGGACGATCCTTGAACAGGTCCAGCATGTATTCTTCCTTGGGAGGCGGCATCTGCAGGTAGTAGCCCTTGCTTTCGACTTCATCCATCAGCTTCTGCGTATCCTCAACCCGCCCCAGCTTGCGATCCGCCTTCAGCGGCATATCCATCACATGAACCGGCGCACCGAACAGTTCCATCAACTGTTCAGGCACACGCTCCAGCTGCTCGCGCTTGTCCACATAGAGGTACATCTCGTCCTTGCGAGAACTCTTGAAAACACTGATGATCTTCATCATTCAACTCTTATCAAACTGTTCAATTCGCGCCAGCAGCGCATCTCCCACCAGCGGCTTGCGCCAGCCGGACAGGCTCGGTGGCAAACGGTAGTGGCCAAATTCATCATGAGACCGGATGAGCGCATCCAGGTCTCGTTTGCGCAACAGTACTTCAGGCATCAATCCGTGCTGTTCGGCCGCCTGGCGACCGATGGCACGCAACTGCTTGAGCCGCTTGTTCCAGACGTAATGCAGCGGCCGGTCGATCTCGGCCGGCGGGTTTTCGCGCGCCGACTCGCCGGCCTGCGCAATCACCTGCAGGATCTCGGCACCGAACTCACGCACCACGCGACCGCGCTGAATGATTCTGTCCAGCTGGTTCTCCGTGGTCGGCAGCTTCTCGGCAATCTCCAGCAACGCCTGGTTGCGCAACAGCCGATTACGCGACACATCGCGGGCACGACAGGTGCGTTCACGCCAGGCCGCCAGATCACGCAGCGCCGCCCGGTGCCGGGCGTCAAAATGCCAGGCCTGGCTGAAGCGCTGAAAGTAGGCGCAGGGGTCCTGCTCGTCCTGAACGGCAATCGCATTACCCAGTGCAGCGCACTCCTCTTCGGCCCAGAGCAAGCGCCCCTGCTCGGTCAGTTGCCCACGCTGCAACAGCGCCAGCGCCGGCAGATAGGCCACATCCAGAGCCGCGTAGTGCTCCTGTTCAGGCGTCAGCGGGCGTTGCAGCCAGTCGGACGTGGTCTCCCCCTTGCCGAGTTCGACATTCAGCACTTCCGATACCATTCGCTGCAGCCCCATGCTGAAGCCCCAGCCAACAAAGGCAGCACCGATCTGGGTGTCATACAGCGGGCTTGGCAGGACACCATAGCTGTGGCGAAAAAGTTCCAGGTCCTCGCTGCCGGCATGCACCACCTTGAGCACCTCGGGTGCCGCCAGCACACGGGCCAGCGGCGCCATGTCCTTGACCTTCAGCGGGTCGATCAGGTAACAGCCCTGCTCGTCCGCCACCTGGATCAAGCCGGGAATCGGATAGAAGGTCTCGGTACGCATGAATTCGGTATCCAGCGCCAGCAGCGGCTGCTCCAGCCAGCGCTCGGCATGCTCGGCCAGCGCGGCATCATCGTTGATGCGTACCGGGGTCGCGGCCTGACGCTCCAGGCGACGCCAGTCATATCGTTGGCTCAGATCAGTCATCGGCACTCTCAATCGACATTCCGTTTCAATGAACGACGCCCGGCAAAGGCATGCGCCAGAGTGCCGCCATCGACAAATTCCAGTTCACCCCCCACAGGAACGCCATGGGCAATGCGGGTGATGTTGACCGGGCTCTGCTGCAACTGCTCGGCGATATAATGCGCCGTAGCCTCACCTTCGACAGTGGGGTTGGTCGCCAGGATCAGCTCACTGATCTGCCCCTGATCGACCCGCTCGAACAACTGCTCCAGCCCAAGTTCGTCCGGCCCGATACCGTCGATCGGCGACAGATGCCCCTTCAGCACGAAGTAGACTCCGTTGAAGCCACCGGCCTGCTCCACGGCCATCAGATCCACCGGTGACTCCAGCACACAAACGACACTGGAATCCCGTGTGCCATCTTCACAGATGGCACAGATCTTATCCTCGGAGAGGTTGCGGCACACCCGGCATTCACCAATCCGTTCCACAGCCTGTTCCAGCGCCACCGCCAGGTTCTGCGCACCGCTACGGTCCCGCTCCAGCAGGTGCAGAGCCATGCGTTGAGCCGACTTGGGCCCTACGCCCGGCAGCGCCCTCAACCTGTTGATCAGTTCTTGTAGTAAGGGACTCAAACTCATTATCAGAACGGCATCTTGAAGCCCGGCGGCATGCCCATGCCACTGGTAACCTTGGACATGCGCTCCTGAGTGTTCTGCTCGACCTTGCGTACGGCATCGTTTACCGCAGCCGCGATCAGGTCTTCGAGAATCTCCTTCTCCTCTTCCATCAGGCTCTCGTCGATCTGTACCGCCTTGACGTCATGGCGACCGTTCATGGTGATCTTGATCAGGCCGGCGCCGGACTCACCGGTCACCTCGGCACGCTGGATCTCCTCCTGCGCCTTCTGCATCTCTTCCTGCATCTTCTGGGCCTGCTTCATCAGGTTCCCCATGCCACCTTTCATCATGGTGTCGTTCCTCTTGTCTAATCAGTCAATCGATCGGCCGTACCGAGTCATACTCGATGCTGGCACCAAACTGTTCAATCAATGTATGTACGGTTTCGTCTGTTTCAATGGCCACCACGGCCTCGACCAAACGCTCGGCGCGCTTGCGTTCAGCACGCTGCGCCGGTGTTTCCAAAGTTTGCGCTGCCTGAATGAACTCCACCTGACAATCGGCTCCGCGAGCCTGGCGCAGCGCCTCGATGATTCGCTCACGACGATCGCCGCTGAGCAGCGCCTCCTGCTCTGGCGTGTAGTGGAAACACAGTCGATCCGTCTGTTCGACCTCCAGCGACAGGTTTCGTGCCAGACTTTCAGCCATGCCGGTCAGGCCAAGGCTGACCATCAGCTCGGCCCAGCTCTCGTTTTCAGGCGCAACAGCAGGCGGGACCACCGGTCTGGACGCCCCGCCTGCCACCACAGTGGCGGACCGGGAAAGCGGTTGTTCAATTGAAGCCGGAGGCTGCCGAGAGGGTTCCGCCGCCGGCTGCACAGCTACCCTGTCAGCCGGTCGGGACTTTTTTGGCTCACTATCTCCCATGGCCGCCAGATCGGGCGGCAGATCTTCCCAGGGGGGAACCTCTTCCGACTGAACCGGTGCTGACGGCTCGGGCGCTGCAGGCTTGGGTGTCGTCGAGGTAACAGGCCTGGATGCTTCAGCCTGCACGACCGGCCGCTCGTCCTGAGGCCTGGCAGGAGCTGCCGAAGGGGCTGCTGCCGCCGTAACCGGGGAGTGCGCCTCGGATGAAGCGGACGCTCGTGCTGGCAGCGGCTCACTGCCCGCCGGACGGAACGCCAGCATGCGCAACAGGGTCATCTCCAGCCCTTCGCGCGGCTCGGGCACCAGCGGCAGATCCTTGCGTCCCATCAGCGCAACCTGATAGTACAGCTGCACCTCTTCGGCCCGCATCTGTTGTGCCAGCGCCAGTACCTGGTCGCGGTCACCCAGGCTGTTGTCCACTGCCGCTGGCACCACCTGAGCCAGGGCAACCCGGTGCAGCAGGCTGACGATATCACCCAGTACACCATGATAATCCGGCGAAAATTCGGCCAGAGACTGCACCGTCTCCAGCACCGCCTGCGGCTGGTGGGCCGCAACCTGCTCGACGATACGATAGACCAGATGCTGGTCGATGGTTCCCAGCATGGCGCGCACATCGGCTTCGTTGACGGCACCGGCACCAAAGGCGATCGCCTGATCGGTCAGGCTGAGCGCATCACGCATGGAGCCATCCGCTGAACGCGCCAGCAACCAGAGCGCGGCGGTCTCGAAGGGGATCGACTCGGCCTGGAGCACATGATCCAGATGCTGCTGAATGCGTTCGGCAGTCAGATTCTTCAGGTTGAACTGCAAACAGCGTGACAACACGGTCATCGGCAGTTTCTGCGGATCGGTGGTCGCCAGCAGGAATTTGACGTGGGGAGGCGGCTCTTCCAGCGTCTTCAGCAGCGCGTTGAACGAGCTGTTGGAGAGCATGTGCACCTCGTCGATGAGGTAAACCTTGAACCGCCCGTGAGTCGGCGCGTACTGGACGTTTTCCAGCAACTCGCGGGTATCCTCCACCTTGGTACGCGAGGCCGCATCGACCTCGATAAGGTCAACGAAGCGTCCCTCGGCGATCTCGACACAGGCGCTGCACTGACCGCAGGGCTCGGACGATACGCCCTGCTCACAGTTCAGGGATTTGGCGAACAGGCGCGCGATCGAGGTCTTGCCGACCCCTCGGGTACCGGTAAAGAGATAGGCATGATGCAGACGATCATCATCCAGGGCATTAACCAATGCCTTGAGGACGTGTTCCTGTCCCACCATTTCCGCAAAGCGTTTGGGCCGCCATTTGCGCGCCAGTACCTGATAGCTCATGCTGCCTCGTTGCCGAATCCGAACATATTCATGGGCGCAAATATTAACATGCTTTCCCTGCCTGCGTCGCACCGGCACCGATTGTCCTTAAGAGTGACTGACCCCGGCTGGATTGCTTTATCCGGTATTTCGATCAAAACTAGAAATCAAGCGTATTCTCAAGGCTGCCGGTATTGATGAAAACAAATAAAGTCAAAAAGTTAGACCGTATCGACCGCAATATTCTGACCATCCTGCAGCAGGAGGGGCGTGTTTCGTACACCGAGCTGGCCGATCGGGTCGGGCTGTCCACAACGCCCTGCATGGAAAGGGTCAAGCGCCTGGAGCGTGACGGCATCATCACCGGCTATCGCGCCACCGTAGATCCGGAGATGCTCAACTATAACCTGCTGGTCTTCGTCGAGATCGCCCTGTCCTACCAGTCACCGGATGCATTCGAACGTTTCAGCCGTGCGGTGCGCACTCTGCCCTATATACTTGAGTGCCATCTGGTGTCCGGCGATGCCGACTACCTGCTCAAGGCGCGACTGCATGATATGTCGCAATACCGGGAACTGTTGGGCGACATGCTGCTGACCCTGCCTGGGGTCAAGAATTCAAAATCCTATATTGTCATGGAGGAAGTTAAGGAAGAAAGCATAATTCCGGTCGACCCGATCAGTTAAAGCGCCCGGCAACATGCCGCACATGAACACTCTGCCCGTAACATGAAGATCACTCGTTTGCCTCAGGCGACGAGCTACGTATCCCATAATAAAAATTCAAGGATCACACCGATGATGACTGCTCTGCACTGCTTTCTTACACAACTGCCCAGCACTGGTGCATTTTCCATTTGCCTCCACACCACGGAGCCGGCCCAGCCTGGCGCAAGCGCCGCCCTGCTCCATTGATCACAGCCCGTAAGGCTCTAAGACAAAGACTTTTACCTGAAAACTCTGTTTTATTAGTTTTAATTGCTATTTTTTAATTGAAAATCAGAATAAAACAATAAGAAACCGTTCGCTGGCATGCTTTCTGCTGGTTCCTTGCGGACAACCCTGTCCCAACCCAGGAGGCGAAGATGACCATTACCGGAGCACGGGTTAAAGGCTCTCCCGGATTTTCGCGTTCGGCTACAAAGAATACCTGATGGAGGTACACACTGATGGAAGCCATTGAATCCGCCATTGGCGCGGTCAACGGAATAGTCTGGGGTCCGATGATGCTGGTACTGATTCTCGGCGTCGGGCTCTTCCTGTCGATCGGCCTGAAACTGATGCCGATTCTCAAGATCGGAACCGGCTTCAAGCTGTTGTGGAGCGGACGCACGGCCGCCTCCGGCGACGAAAAAGAGGGCGAAATTCCGCCGTTTCAGGCACTGATGACCGCCATGTCCGCCACCGTCGGCACCGGCAATATCGCCGGCGTCGCCACGGCCATCTTCCTTGGCGGCCCCGGCGCCCTGTTCTGGATGTGGGTCACGGCGCTGATCGGCATGGCAACGAAATATTCGGAAGCCGTGCTCGCCGTGCGTTACCGTGAAACCGACGAGAAAGGCCAGCATGTCGGTGGCCCCATGTATTACATCAAGAACGGCCTGGGCAAGAAATGGACCTGGATGGGCGTGCTCTTCGCCATCTTCGGTGCCTGCGCAGGCTTCGGTATCGGCAACACCGTACAATCCAACTCCGTGGCCGACGTGCTGCATGCCAACTTTGCCATCCCGACCTGGGTCAGCGGCGTGATCATGGCCGCTCTGGTCGGTGCCGTGCTGATCGGTGGTATCAAGCGCATCGGGCATGTCGCCGGAGCCCTGGTGCCTTTCATGGCGATCTCCTACCTCGTCGCCGGCCTGGTGGTGCTGGGCATCAACTCTCATTTGCTGCCACAGGCCATTGACCTGATTTTTACCCATGCCTTTTCGCCGATCGCGGCGCAGGGCGGATTTGCCGGTGCTGCCGTCTGGGCGGCTCTGCGCTTCGGTGTTGCCCGCGGCGTGTTCTCCAACGAAGCAGGCCTAGGCTCTGCACCGATCGCTCACGCAGCTGCCCAGACCCATGACCCGGTTCGTCAGGGCCTGGTCGCCATGCTGGGGACTTTCCTCGACACACTGGTGATCTGCACCATCACCGGCCTGGTTATCGTCAGTTCCGGCACCTGGACCGGCGGCGAGTCAGGTGCCGCCCTGACCAGCCAGGCATTCGCGAGCGCCCTGCCGGACTTCGGCAACTATCTGGTCGCCATCGCCCTGGCCATCTTTGCCTTCACCACCATTATCGGCTGGTCCTTCTACGGTGAACGCTGCGTGGAGTTCCTGTTCGGTATCAAGGCGGTCCTGCCCTACCGCGTGCTGTGGATCATCGCCATTCCACTGGGTGCAACGTCGAGCCTGGACTTCGTCTGGCTGGTCGCCGATACTCTGAACGCGATGATGGCGATCCCCAACCTGATCGCGCTGGCGCTACTGAGCCCGGTGGTGTTCAAGTTGACCCGGGAATACTTCCAGAAGCCCTGATAACGGCCGAAAAAACACCCCGACCGGCGACCCCGTCGGGGTGTTTTGAATGTCACCACGCGAAGCCAGCTATCCCCGATGCATCGGGCTCCCTCACGACAGCGTTCAACACCCACGCCGTCGATTGACCAACACTCTGTCAACCATCCAGCAGATTTTCCGCCGTTCTAAGCTCCATTTAAGTTTAATCCTGTCACAATAAAACAAAGCCCTGATGGAGTGATGGATGAGCCTACAGCAACGACTGCACCGTCTGGCCCGCAAAAGCGGCCTGAGCGATCTTCCCGAACACCTCAGAAGCCGTGTGGAGCGTGGCCTGGAGCAACGCATCAAACTGGCCATTACCGGCCTCAGCCGAAGTGGCAAGACCGTATTCATCAGCACCTTGGCGCGCCATCTGCTGCAAAGCGATCAGGGTCGGTCACTGCCGTTCTTCAGCGCTTCGGCGGAAGGACGCATCATCGGTGCTCGTGACCTGAGCCCGCTGTCGCCGGTGCCCTTCCCGCTGCAGCAGACGCTGTCCGGCCTGCAGGCCGCACCGCCGCACTGGCCGGCTTCAACCGAGCAGCTGTCCGAAGTCCGTCTGGCACTGCGCTACCGCCGCCCTCCCGGACTGACACGCGCACTGGGTGAATACTCGACGCTTTACATCGACCTGATCGATTATCCCGGCGAATGGCTGCTGGACCTGCCGATGCTCAAGCTGAGCTTCAGGGAATGGTGTCAGCAGCAGCAGGAGCTGTTTGCGAGTACACCCCGGGTACAGGTCGCCGCCGACTGGATAGCCAAACAGCATGCGCTCGACTGGCTGGCGCCGGCCAGCGATGAGCAATTGCGCGAGCTCTGTCTAAGCTTTCGCACCCTGTTGCAGCAATTGCGTGAACCGCCGCACAGCCTTAGCCTGCTGCAACCCGGACGACTACTGATGCCCGGCGATCTCGATGGCAGCCCACTGCTCGACCTGTGCCCGATCATCACGCCCTGGCCGGAAAACGACACCCAGGCCGCCCCGGACAGCCTGCTGACCCGATTGCAACAGGCCTATGAACGCTATCGGGACCAGGTAACCTATCCCTTCTACCGGGACCATTTTCGTCACTTCGACCGCCAGATCGTACTGGTTGACTGTCTCAAGACCCTGAATCAGGGGGAGTCCTGCTTCAATGACATGCAGCAGGCACTCAACACCCTGCTGCACAGCTTTCACTATGGTCGCAACAGCCTGCTGCAGCGGCTCTTTCGCCCCCGCATTAACCGGGTTCTCTTCGCGGCAACCAAGGCCGACCATGTCACCGCCAACCAGCATCACAACCTGGACCGTTTTCTGCAATTGATGGTGGAGTCGGCACAGCGGGAGATCCGTTTCGAGCAGGTCGACACTCGCTGCCTGGCGCTGGCCTCCCTGCGCGCAACTACTGCGGCCGAAGCCAGACTGGACGGTCAGCACCTGTCCTGCCTGCGTGGACACCGCAAGCAGGACGGCGAAGAGATTGCGCTGTTTCCGGGCGAGGTCCCGGTGGAACTGCCGCGCCCGGAAGACTGGAACAGTGAGCGTTTTCGCTTCGTCGACTTTGCGCCACGCCCCCTGCCCACCGGCCCCCTGCAGCCGGAGCACCATATCCGCCTGGACCAGGCGGTCGAGTACCTGCTTGGAGACCTGTTTCGATGAACAAGACCGATAATTGGCAGCGCCCGGTCGAACTGTCACCGGACGACCTGACATCAGCCCCCCATGAACAGCCGCAGCCCGCCCCCGCCGAGCCTCGGGAGATTCCTCTGGAGATGACCCAAGCCGCTGTGGACACGGACATCCCCGAGCCGCCGATCACGCGTCCCCCGCAACGCTCCAGGCGCTGGCTGTGGGGCACCTTGCTCACCCTGGTCCTGGTCGCCTTCGGTGCCGAGCTTTATCGCCTGATCAGCTGGAGTTCCAGCCTGCACCCACTGCTTGGGACCGCGTTCGGACTGCTGACACTGACCCTGGCTGGAGCCCTGACACTCGAAATCCGCCAGGGGTTCAAAGGCGGTCGCCAGCTGAAACAGGTACACCAACTGCAACGCCAGGCCCAGGCCCTGCTGGAGCAAAACACTCACGGCAGCAGCACTCCCCTGATACAGCAACTGGAACGCCAGTATCAGCAAACATCACTGAATCGCGAGTTGCACGACGCCCTGCAGCAGCTCGACAGCAGCTACAATGACCGGGAGATCATTCAGTATCTGAATCAACACGCCCTGCGTCACGCCGATACAACTGCGCAACGCTGCGTACAACGCTACAGCATCGAATCGGGGGTACTGGTTGCCTTCAGCCCCTGGGCCAGCTTCGACATGCTGCTGGTGGCCTGGCGAAACCTGCGCATGCTGAGGGAGATCGCTACGATCTATGGTGTGGCACCGGGATTACTGACACAGGGGCGCCTGCTGAAACAGGTACTGCAGAATCTTGCATTCGCCGGTGCCAGCGAGATGGCCATGGAAGCCGGCTCCGCCCTGTTGAGCAGCTCCCTGACCTCGAGTCTCTCCGCCCGGGCGGGCCAGGGACTGGGCGCAGGACTCTTCACGGCTCGCACGGGCCTGACCGCTATCAAACTCTGCCGCCCCCTGCCCGACAGGCGACAAGGCCGTGGCATGCTGAGCAAAATCGCCAAGGGGATTGCACAGCAGCTGAACGCCAAACCCTAGCGAACGCGACAACCCATTTCAGTTATGGGATGTGCTGGCCTTTCGCTTCTGGCGATGGGCCAGCTCCGCCCTGAGATTGGCTACCTGATCTTCACCCAGCCACTCCTCTATCCAGCCGCGAATATAACGGCGCTTGCGCGGGGTGTTGGCCCAGGCCTTGTAAGCCCTGATATGAGCGGTACAGATACAGGGATTACCTTTAGCCGGTGCCGAACATGCACACGGAAACAGGCGGTTTTGATCAAATTGACGATCAATCCACTCCGCCACCCAAGTTTTCTGATCTTTGCTGAACTCCATCACGCGTCACCTGATTGGCCAATTTTCAGCCAATTCTAGATGCATTCGAAAACATTCATGTTACAGACACTCCTCCCCCGGCTCGGCTGTACAGATGGAAATACCCCCAGCCTGTCAGCTCAGTCCACAGCGTTCGCCTGACCCATGACAAGACCAGTTCCCTGGCTGCCCTCTTCGACCAGATCGATCAGCCAAATATTTCAGGTATAAACCTTTAGTTGAAACAAACTTAACTGACTCGCCACTACAGCCCGTATAAAAGTAAACACATAATTCATTCATGGCATTTTAATTAATGCCCAGAATGGCCTCATGAAAAAAGCCATCGTCATCAGCAACCATTGAATCGAATTAATCGAGGCTTCAAATATGTTCAAGAATATCTCAAGGAAAATCGCCCATACAGCATTGGTCGCTTCTTTCAGCATTCTGGCGGCCACCTCAGCACAGGCAGTTGGCGTGCCTGAAACTTCACCGGAAGTGGGCCATGTAAGCTGGACCTGGTGGGCCAATACCTCTGCCCCTCAAAAGTGCGCCGACACGAGCGTTACGTGTGATCAGAACGCCCCTGAAATCGGCCATCTTGGCTGGATCTGGTGGGACACTGAAAAGCAACCTGCCATCGCTGACGCCCAGGGCGAAGCCAAGGTCGAAATAAACCCTGAACTGGGTCATGTATCCTGGCTATGGTGGAAGGAAGAAACCACCATCTGACAGCCCCCCCCTTGAAGCCTTCATTATGAAGGCTTCATCAGGTTAATACTGATACGGTTTTTAAAACATGGGGGAGCGCTGTTTTCTTTTGTCCAGACCTCCTTCTGAAAACAAAGCATTATCCCGGATACGCCTATTAATTGCGTATTGACATCCAGGGCGGCTACGTCTTGACTATTAAATTTTTCGGATCTTGCCCCCTTTCAACGACCCCGGCAGAGGAGGTTACACATGAGCACGACGTATACCCCACCCAAAGTCTGGACATGGGAGGGCGCAAACGGCGGCAAATTTGCCAGCATCAACCGCCCCGTTGCCGGCCCTACCCATGACCAGGCACTTCCTGTCGGCCAACATCCGTTGCAGCTTTACTCGCTGGCGACGCCGAATGGCGTCAAGGTGACCGTCATGCTGGAAGAGCTGCTGGCTCTGGGCCATGAGGGCGCCGAGTACGACGCCTGGCTTATCCGCATTGGCGAGGGTGATCAGTTCTCCAGCGGGTTTGTCGACGCAAACCCGAATTCAAAGATCCCCGCACTGGTTGATCACAGCCATGACACCCCCGTGCGCGTATTCGAATCAGGCTCGATTTTACTCTACCTGGCCGATAAATTCGGGGCATTCCTGCCCCAGGACACACCGGCCAGAACGGAAGTGATGAACTGGCTGTTCTGGCAGATGGGGTCTGCCCCCTACGTCGGCGGTGGTTTTGGCCACTTCTATGCCTATGCGCCGGAAAAACTCGAATACCCGATCAACCGTTTTGCCATGGAAACCAAACGCCAGCTGGATGTGCTTGAGCGCCAGCTGGCGGAGCGCCCCTTTATCGCCGGAGATGACTATACCATCGCGGATATGGCAATCTGGCCCTGGTACGGGACCTTGGTGCAAGGCACACTGTACGACGCCGCTGAATTCCTCTCGGTTACCGACTATCCTAATGTTCAGCGCTGGTCCGACACCATCGCAAGACGTCCGGCCGTCCAACGCGGACGAAGGGTCAATCGGGTCTGGGGAGACGAAGCCATGCAACTGCCTGAACGCCACAGCGCCAACGATTTTGCCCCGGCATAAGCCCTGCTGTAGTCCTGCTGATTGCAGCAGGGCTCGACCGAACCCAATGAGATATTAGCCTCCGCAATATGATCCCCAACCAGTTCAATACATTCATCGCGGTTGTCAAAAACGGTAATTTTTCCGCGGCGGCACGCCAGCTGGGCGTATCATCTGCAGCCGTCAGCAAGGCGATTGCACAACTGGAAAAAACGCTGGCATTACGCCTGTTCCACCGTACAACCCATTCACTGACCCTCACCGAGGACGGCAATGATCTGTACAAAAGAACGGGACACCTGGTGGAGCAGCTTGAGGATCAGATTCGGCTCAGCACTGACAAGCATAAGGCGCCCCAGGGACGACTGAAGGTAAACCTGCCGGACAGTTTCGGCCGCATATGCGTTCTGCCACACATCCCTTCGTTTCTGGAAAAGTACCCGGATATCGAGCTGGACCTGAAGTTCGATGACCGTATTGGCGACCTGGTCAAGGAAGGCGCCGACGTCGGCATCGGCATGATGCTGAACCAGGACAGTCGACTGATCGCCCGCGAATTTTTCAAGCTTCAACCCGTGCTGGTTGCCAGCCGCCGCTATGTCGAACAATACGGCAGCCCCGCTACGCCGGAAGAGCTCTCGCAACATCACTGCATTGCCTATCGCTCCTCGACCACGGGCCGCAAGAACACCTGGAACTTCCAGGTCGATGGCGAGCTGATCCAGCTTGAGCCCCAAGGCAATCTGATCGTAAATAATTTGTCCGCCGCCATGAAAGCCGTGGAAATGGGACTCGGCATCGCTGCCGTCGGCATAGGCTGTGCCCAGCCCTGCATCGAACAGGGCCGTTTTCGCCGCATTCTGAAAGAGTATGAAGCCCCTCCCCTTCAGGTCATGATCTACTATTCATCGCGCAGTTATTTACCCGCCAAGACACGCGCGTTCATCGATCATATGCTCGAGCATATTCACGATGAACGCAGGGTGGGCCTGGATGAGATGATTCATGAACTGTGAAAACGCGTTGACACGGGTTGCTCTGCACCAAGAATGGTAAACGGTTTCGTTCGCTTGACAGCCTCAAGTCACGCCATTATGGTTGACAATATCAACTATTAAGGAATACCAGCATGCCAACCCCTTCCGCCGGTGAAGTACTCCACCGCCTGATGCATGGCTATAAACGCACCCTGAGAAACGAGCACCTCAAGCACGGCATCACCCTGCCCGTATCACACATCCGCACCCTGAAAGTCATTCAGCATTTCCAGGGCAAGACGGACACGCCATGTACGGCGCAGCTGATTGTGCAGACGCTTGAAAGGGACAAGGCACAGATTGCGCGAGTCATTAAAGAGCTGCTGGCAGAACATTTGATTGTTCGTCGAAACAATCCTCAGGACCGGCGCAGTCACGCCCTGAGCCTGACGGAAACAGGCACGGAGATGCTGTCACGCATCTTCACGGCTGAAGCGGCTGCCGGCTCCACCATGTTCACCGGCCTCGAGACCGAACAGGTCGACACCTTCATCGCCCTTACCAATCAGATCATCGACAACCTTTCACAGCATCAGGAGCTTTAATGGACTCGAAATTACGCAAAAAACAGGCAAAAAGCTCCGAAAGGCGGACATTGACCCTTTTGGACAAGAAAAGCCTCACGCCCAACATGCTGCGCCTCACCCTCGGTGGCGAGGACATGAAAGGCTTTCCCGACGACCAGGCCGGAGGCTACATCAAGCTCATCTTTCCTCAGGGAGAAGAACTCCGCCCCATTATGCGAACCTATACGATTCGGGCACAGCGACCATCCGAGATCGATGTGGACTTCGTACTGCACGCTGACTCGGGGCCGGCCTCCGCATGGGCGCAACAGGCCACCCCGGGTGATGCCATCATGATTGCAGGGCCGGGCCCGAGAAAAGAGGTGAACACCTCTGCCGAGCACCTTTTACTGGTGGGCGACATGACCGCCTTGCCTGCGATCAGTGCCAACCTGCAACAATTACCTGCCGATGCCAAAGGGCATGCGGTGCTGGAAGTGGTAAGCAGAGAGGATATTCAGCCACTGGAATCTCCCAACGGGCTGGATATCAGCTGGGTCATAAACCCCACTCCCGGCGCGGATGACAGCCTTTTATTGAATCAGGTGCAAAAACTGCAGCTCCCTGAAGATGGCCTGGCCGTCTGGTGTGCCTGTGAACTCAACAGCATGCGCAAGCTGCGGGAGCACTTCCGCTCGGAGTTCACATTGAGCAGAGAAAACCTCTACATTTCAAGCTATTGGAAGAAAGGGGTTGCAGAAGAAGCGCACAAGGTACTAAAACAAACGGACATGGCAACGCAGGAGCTTTAAAAAGCGCAGCCCAGGCATTCAACCCGCTCGCTCGTTCACGCTTCCTCAACACTCCCACAACGTACTCTGCTGCTCTGGCTTCGATATCAACAGCTGCAGCAGCAGATTCCGGTCAACCACAGAGAGAAACCAGGCATCCGTTGGCCAGAGGACGTGTTGCTGGAATAAGGCTTGAGATTGATTTGCCGTATTATGAAGGCGTTGGCAGAAATACCGGGAATCATACAGGCCAGAGAGACCAGATTTTCAAGGAAAGGTATTGGGTGGCAGCCCCGCCAGCCACATCCCGGCACACGAATCCACCGCTGTGGCTGCTCCCTTCCGGGCCTGACCAGGTTCACGGCTTATCGTTGCGAGAGGACCAACAGGGCCACCATAACGTGGCATTGCGCCCTGTCTCAACAAGACAGGCGCGCAGTATAAGCATAGATTTGGCAAAATGCAAACAGGATCAAGGCATTGCAACCCGAACCGCCAGACCGATCAGCACGATACCGGTCAACTGCTCCACCCGTTTCAGGTGGCGGCGCAGCCACTCCAGCAGCCTGGGCTGCGAGAACAACAACGCAACCAGGGTATACCAGGCACCGTCGACCAGTGCCGCGGTCAACACCAGAATCAGCTGGTCGGACAGGGCCTGTCCGGCGGTGACGAACTGAGAGAAGAGCGCAGTAAAGAAGACCGCCAGCTTCGGGTTGAGCAGTGAAATCAACGCTCCGGACCTCGCCGCCTGCCATAAGGTTTCCTTCGCCCCTTCTCCTGCCTGCAGCCTGGGGGTCGAGGCCAGCCTCAGCGCGTTGATACCCAACCAAACCAGGTACGCTGCGCCCAGCCAGGTAATCAATCGATACAACGGCTGATATTCGTTGACCAGCATTCCCAGCCCCCAAACCGTCATCGCCGCCCAGAGCCCCACCCCCAGCGCATGAGAGCACCCCGCCAGAATACCGTGCCCACGACCATTACTGACCGTCTGGCGCAATACTACCGCCAGACTTGGCCCAGGCGACATCGCGCCCAGCACACAGATCAGCAGCAGTGACATCCACAACATCAACGACATAATGATTCCTTTTCAACTTGCTCTGGCGGGCAACCCCTGCCGGCCCGCAGGCATTATGCTATAGTCCCGAGCCGAAATACCGAGCACCCGATTCGAGGAACCACGATGGCAGGCTCTCTGCAGGACCAGCTACTCAAGGCCGGTCTGGCCAATAAGAAACAGGCCAAACAAGCCAAAGAGCATAAACGCAAAAAGGCTAAACAGAAACGTTCCGGTCAGACCGTTGACGAACAGCAGCAGCAACAGGCAGCGCTGGAAGTGGCACGCAAGGAAAAGGCCGAACGCGACCGTGAACTGAACCTCAAGCGCCAGCAGGAACAGGCAGAAAAAGCCGCTCAGGCCGAGGTTCGCCAGTTGATTGAAGCGCATCGCATCGAGCTTCCCAGGGATGCAGAGCTGCGCTACAACTTTGCTCATGGCAGTAAAATCCACCACCTGTACCTGGATCAGAAACTGATTGATCGCCTGGCCCGGGGCCAGTTGCGCATCGCCTACCTGGACGCAACCTACCATCTGGTACCGGCCGAAATCGTCGAGCGTGTCGAACAACGACAGGCCGATGTCATCCTGCCGCGCCCGGTGGACGACACTCCGGCCGAGGACGATCCTTACGCCGATTACGTCATTCCCGACGACCTGATGTGGTAACCCCCTCTGGACCTGACCCTGGTCAGGTCCAGGACTGTCCTCATTCCCTGACACCTGTTAGTCTCGCCTCATGACCCGTTACAAGGAAAGGCGCATGAACACTCTCTGCATCAGTGAACTCAACATCTTGCTGGTGGAGCCGTCCGCCCTGCAGCGCAAAATCATGATCCAGCAGCTGCATGACGAAAAGGTCACGGCCATCGATACGGCCGCCTCTTTACATGAAGCACTGGAAAAGATGCTGAAGGTAATCCCTGACCTGGTGATCAGCGCACTGCACTTTGATGACGGCAGTGCCGTAGAGCTGCTGGGAGCGATGCGCCGCCTGCCCCAGATGGCCGAAATACCGTTCATGCTGGTGTCCAGTGAAACCCGCAAGGAGCATCTGGAGGTATTCAAGCAATCCGGAGTGGTGGCGATTCTGCCCAAGCCGTTTACCCGCCAGCATCTGGGCTCGGCCCTGAACGCCACGCTGGATATTCTCGATCAAGAACACATTGAGCTGGCCTACTACGATATCGACAGCCTGAGAGTTCTGATCGTTGACGACAGCCGGATGGCGCGCAACCTGATTCGACGCGTGCTGGGCAACCTGGGAATACGCCACCTGCTGGAAGCACAGGATGGACGCGAAGCCATTCAGCTGCTGGCCCGGGAGCCGGTGGATCTGGTGGTAACCGATTACAATATGCCCGAGGTCAACGGCCTGGAGCTGACCGAGTTCATTCGTCACTCGGAGCTGTATGCCCACCTGCCGGTGATGATGGTCACGTCGGAAGCCAACGAAGCCCACCTGAGCCAGGTGGCCCATGCCGGGGTCAACGCTCTGACCGACAAGCCGTTCGAACCGGAAACCGTCAAACGGCTGCTGGTGCAATTGCTGGATCAGTCGTAGAAACGCGGCACCCGCGGGGTCAGGCAGGTCAGTAGCGTATAGGGAATGGTGTCACACCAGCGCGCCACTTCGGCTACCTGCAGCTGCCGCCCCCAGAGTTCAACCCGAGTGCCGACTCCAGCCTGCGGCAGGTCGGTCAGGTCCACCGTCAGCATGTCCATGGACACCCGTCCGACCAGGCGGGTTCTTTGCCCCTCCACGACCACCGGGGTACCGGTACGGGCGTGACGCGGATAGCCGTCCCCGTAGCCCATCGCCACCGTACCGATCCGGTGCGGCCGGTCACAACTGAATGTAGCCCCATAGCCGACACTTTCACCCGCCGGGACGTCACGCACGGCAATGATTTCCGAGCTGAGCGTCATCGCCGCCCGCAGCTGGTCCGCGACCGGATGCGACTCTTCGAAAGGAGTCACCCCATAAAGCATCACCCCGGGACGCAGCCACTGATGATGCGCCTCGGGCCAAGCCATCACGGCCGCCGAATTGGACAGGCTGGCTTCCAGCCCCAGCGCGTCAGCCATTCTGCCGAAACGCGCCAGCTGTACTTCCGTCATGCCATGACCCGGCTCATCTGAGCAGGCGAAGTGCGTCATCAACAGGATATCGGCCACGGCGGCACAGGCACGCAAGCGCGCCACGGTCGCCGGCACCGCTTCGGGATCAAACCCCAGACGGTGCATGCCGGTATCCACCTTCAACCAGACCGGGATTGGAGTCGGCAAGAGCGCCTGCTCCAGCATCTCCAGCTGGTGCTCCGAGTGCACTGCCGGCCAGAACCCCTCTCGAGCGATGACCGGCAGCTCATCGGCATCGAAGAACCCCTCCAGCAGCACGACCGGCTGGCTCAGGCCCGCCTCGCGCAACTCAAGGGCCTCTTCGATACAGGCTACACCAAAGGCATCAGCTTCAGCCGCCAGCGCCCGCGCCACAGGCACAACACCATGTCCATAAGCGTTGGCCTTGACGACCGCCACCGCTCGCGCACCCGGTGCCTGAGCTCGCGCCAGGCGATAGTTATGGACAATTGCATCCAGATGGATGTCAGCACGGACCTTGCGGCTCATAGTTACCGATACCTCTCCAATCAGTCCTTCAGGACCATGATAGCTTCCACTTCGATGTCAGCCGCTTTCGGCAGCTCTTTCACCGCAAAAGCGGCACGCGCCGGGTAGGGCTCGTTGAAATAGCGCGCCATGACTTCGTTCACCTGGGGAAAGAAGCGCATGTCGGACAGCAGAATGGTCAGCTTGACGCACTCGGCCAGGGAACCACCGGCTTCTTCAGCAATCGCCGTCAGGTTTTCGAACACGCGCACAGCCTGCGCTTCAAAGGAATCGGTGACCATCTCCATGGTGGCCGGGTTCAACGGAATCTGGCCAGAAATGTAGACCGTATTGCCAGCTTTGACCGCCTGCGAGTAGGTGCCGATGGCGGCCGGAGCCTTGTCGGTCTTGATGATGCTACGATTGGACATGCTGTTGTTCCTGATCTCAAAGTTGTAATTGGTGACAGACTATGGCGCAGCGCCAGTGTCTTGCCAAGAAAACGCTCTGTTGCTCAACAATTATAACGATTTATGGCCAAACCTTCGGTATCGATCGCCGGTGTCCTGCCATTGATGATGTCGCTGATATAACGGGCAGAACCCATCGACATCGTCCAGCCCAAGGTACCATGCCCGGTGTTCAGGTAGAGCCCCTGATAACGGGTGCGCCCCAGAATCGGGGTGCCATCCGGCGTCATCGGACGCAGGCCGCTCCACAACTCCACCGATGAGGGATCGCCGCTGCCCGGAAAGAGATCGTTGACCACAAATTCGACATTGGCCCGACGGCTGTCCGGCGTCGAGAGATCAAACCCGGTCAACTCCGCAGTACCGCCGACGCGAATACGGTCACCGAGACGGCTTACGGCGACCTTGTAGGTTTCGTCCATGACGGTCGATTCGGGGGCACGTGATGCATCACGTATCGGGATCGTCAGCGAGAAGCCTTTTACCGGATAGATGGGAGCCTTGATCCCCAGCGGGGACAGCAGCTCAGGACTGTAACTGCCCAGCGCTACCAGGCAGGCATCACCACGGATGACACCCGCGTCGGTGTCCACACCCGTGATTCGGTCCTGCTCGACCTGCAGCTTGCGAATAGAGGTGTTGAAACGAAATTCCACGCCCAGTTCTCGACAGCGTTCAGCCAGCCGCTGCGTGAACAGGAAACAGTCGCCGGTCTCGTCACCGGGCAAGCGCAGGCCGCCCACCAGCTTGCCACGTACATGCTGCAATGCCGGCTCATGCTGAACGATCTCATCAACACTCAGCGACTCATAGCCTACGCCACAGGACTCCAGGATACGGATATCATCCTGAGAAGCGTCCAGCTGCTTTTCCGAACGGAACAGCTGGATCAGCCCCTTGGCCCGGTTGTCATACTCGATACCGGTTTCCTGGCGCAGCTCGATCAGGCAATCACGACTGTATTCGGCAATACGCAGCATACGCGCCTTGTTGCGGGCATACGCCTTGTGGGTGCAATTGCCCAGCATCCTGGCCAGCCAGCCCAGCATGACCGGATCCAGTTTGGGCGCCACCCGCAGCGGCGCCAGATCCTGCATCATCCATTTGATCGCTTTCAAGGGCACCCCGGGCGCTGCCCAGGGAGCTGAATACCCCGGTGAAATCTGCCCCGCATTGGCAAAGCTGGTTTCCAGTGCAGGCTCGGGCTGACGGTCCACCACCACGACCTCATGCCCCTCTTGCGCCAGATACCAGGCCGAGGTTACCCCGATCACACCACTTCCAAGAACGACGATACGCATACCAGCACCCTGAACCCTCAGAATCAACAGATACCGCTATTCTTAAGCAAAAACCACAGGATTAATCACCATATTTGAACTGAATTTTAGAATAAATAACTACAACGGTGATCATGACTGAAGCAGCCCGATTGCACGCCTGTTACTGCAAGCATGGCTCGAATAACGGAAAAGTCGATCCCGGGTACGGGAAACAGAGAACAGAGAACAGAGAACAGAGAACAGAGAACAGAGAACAGAGAACAGAGAACAGAGAACAGAGAACAGAGAACAGAGAACAGAGAACAGAGAACAGAGAACAGAGAAAGCGTAGAGGGAGTGGCCCTATTAAGCTACATCAGATGGCCCCCACCTTACTGATATAGCCGTTCAGGCCATAGAAGCGGAACCGAACAACTTCCGCTTTTTCCGAATATAGGGGGTCAAAAAGCGAAAATCAAGAAAAACTTACCGTTCCGTAAGGATTTTCTCGATTCGCTCGCGAATACGCAGGAAAGGGATAGGCTTGGGTAATACCTCAATGCCGGGACGAAGTTCATCCACCTTGCGCTGCACCTGCTCCCGGTTCAACGCGGTCACCACGATCAACTGCATCTGTTCCAGCATCCCCTGCTGCTCCAGTGCCTGAATGATGCTGAAGCCATCGATGTTGGGCAGGTTGAGGTCCAAAACCAGCAGTTCCGGGTCGAACTGCCCCAGCTCCAGAAGCCCCTGATAGCCATCGGTGGCCTGTTTCAGTTCGATCGGCAGCCCCCAGTTGCGAAATGTCAGCGCATAGAGGCGCTGCAGACTGGCTTCATCCTCAATGACCTGCACACGCACACGCTCACTACTCGCAGCCGCCTTCTGCCCGGCTTCGGGCCGTGCCGCGCCTTCTGCCCGGCCTGTGCCGGCATCACGGTTTTTGAGCTCTCCGGGGCGCACGTCCCCCCGGCGAATTTCAGCCGCCAGACGCTCAATGGCGCTCAGGCTGAAACGACGGTGTCCACCCGGGGTTTTCCAGCTTTGCAGAATGCCTGAATCAGCCCATAGCTGCACCGTCCGGGGCGTTACACCCAACAGTTCTGCGGCTTTACGACTGGTACAAAGATCTTGATTGGACACCTGAAACACTCTCTTGAATGGCAAGGGCCTATGTTAATCCTTCGTGTTATTTTTGCAAAAACCAAATCCGCCGAACACCCTCGGCCAACCCATGAAATCGACAGGACACCCGACCAACGTATATGTTATAAAGTAACAAATACTAGCTGATACCGATCATGAATATTGCCACACACACACTGCCCGATATTGCCCATCAAACACATGCCGACCAGCAGCAAACGCTGGATTGGGTTGGCATGAGCGGCATTGACCTGCCCCTGCTGCTGGATGAGCCTCAAGTACCCGCCCTGCCGGCCAAGATCGATCTGCATGTTGATCTGTGCGATCCCCGGCACCGAGGGATTCATATGTCTCGGCTCTACCTGGCACTGCAGGAGACCCTGGCTCAGTCACCGCTGAACCGCTCCAGCCTCGAACATCTGCTTCGCTGCGCCCTGGACAGCCATACCGATACCAGCCAGCAGGCCGCCATCCGCATCCGCTTCGATCTGCCTTTGCTGCGCCCCGCGCTCAAAAGCGAGTTCAGCGGCTGGAAAGCCTACCCGGTAACACTGGATGCCCGGCTGGGGCCTCAGGGACTGACGACCGAACTGGCCGTGGAGATTCCCTACTCATCGACCTGCCCCTGCTCGGCCGCCCTGTCGCGTCAACTGCTGCAACAGGCGTTCAACCAGCACTTTGCCCGTGATGCGCAACTGTCGGTCGACCAGGTCGCCGACTGGCTGAAAGAACATGGCAGCCTGGCCACCCCTCACAGCCAGCGCAGCACCGCCCAGCTGAGAGTCGAACTGCCTCAGGGTCGATGGGACAGGTTGCCGCTGCAACAGCTGATCGACTGCGCTGAAGATACACTGCAGACCCCTGTTCAGACAGCGGTCAAACGCGAGGATGAGCAGGCCTTTGCCGCCCTCAATGGCAGCAACCAGATGTTCGTCGAGGACTCCGCCCGCCGTCTCAAGCAGGCCTTGCTGGCCGGTGACGACTGGCAGGACTTCTGGATCCGGGTCGAACACCATGAAAGCCTGCACGCCCATGATGCCGTGGCCGTCTGTACCAAGGGTATTCCCGGCGGCTACAGTCCCCTGCTGACACGCTGATATCCGCCGGCGCCCAGTGCTGTATAATGGCGCCGGTTTCAGCGGGGAAAAACAGATGCAGCGGTTGGATATTCTTCTGGTCGAACGGGGTTTGGCCGACACACGTACACGAGCACAGCGGCTGATCAAGGAAGGTCGGGTGCAGGCCGAGCTGGGCCAGTGGCAAACCCTGACCAAACCCGGCTTCAAGCTGGCCGAAGATACACCGCTGCAGGTAGAAAGCCGCGATGAGGATCGCTTCGTCTCCCGGGGTGCCCTCAAGCTGCAACATATCCTCAAGGCCCTGGCGCTGAACCCGAGCGGGCTCACGGCCATTGACGTGGGCCAGTCCACCGGCGGCTTTACCGACTGCCTGCTGCAGTCCGGTGTCGCACGGGTGGTCGGCATCGAGGTGGGCCACGACCAGCTGCACTCCAGTCTGCGTGACGATGAACGTGTCATCTGTCTCGAGGGCTACAACGCCCGCGAGCTCAAGGCCGAGTTGCGCGACTACACGCCCGACGCTCGCGGTTTTGACCTGGCGGTGATGGACGTTTCGTTCATCTCCCAGCGCCTGATCCTGCCGTCGCTGGCCCCGCTGATCCGCCCCGGCGGCTGGCTGCTGACACTGGTCAAACCCCAGTTCGAGGTCGGCCCCCAGCATATCGGCAAGGGCGGCATCGTGCGTGACGCCGCACTCTACCAATCGGTGCGCGCTGCGGTCGAATCCTGCTGCCTGGAGCAGGGCCTGCAGCCGCTGTACTGGGACGAAAGTCCGATCAAGGGCGGCGACGGCAACCGCGAATTCCTCCTCGGTGCACGCCAGCCCTGATACCGCCGTTGTAATCTGCTTGCGCCAGACTCCTCGCTACCGCACACTGAACGCGGAATCTGTTGAAGAGGATAGAGCATGCGCATCGAAGATATGCACCTGGTCACCCGCAACCTCGAGCATGATGACTACCCCAGGCTCCAGGCGCTGATGGATCAGGTCTATGAAGACATCGGTGGGGCCTGGCCCGAACACACCATCAACAAACTGATCGACGATTTTCCCGAAGGCCAGATCTGCGTCTTCGACGGCGAAGAGCTGGCCGGCATCGCTCTGACTGTCCAGGTACGCTACGACCGCTTCAGCAACCCGCACTCCTACGACGACCTGATCGGCAAGCGCATGACCATTCTCAACGACCCCGAGGGTGACGCCATGTACGGCCTGGATGTACTCATCCATCCGGATTACCGTGGCTTCCGCCTGGGGCGTCGCCTGTACGAAGCCCGCAAGGAGCTGTGCCGACAGTACAACCTGCGCGCCATACTGGCCGGCGGACGTATTCCCAACTACTACAAGCATGCCCAGGAGATGACCGCCAGCGAATATATCGGCAAGGTACGCCAGCGGGAGATCTACGATCCTATCCTGACCTTCCAGCTGTCCAACAACTTCCAGGTCAAGCGCCTGCTTGGCAGCTATCTGCCCGAAGACGCCAAATCCAAGGGATATGCCACCCTGCTGGAGTGGAACAACATCCTGTTCGAGCCGGAAGAGACCGTGATCAGCAGCCGCCCCACTCGGGTCCGTATCGGCGCCATCCAGTGGCAGATGCGTACGGTCGAATCGGTGGAGGAACTGCTGCAACAGGTCGAGTACTTCGTCGATACCCTGTCCGAATATCAGAGTGATTTTGCCCTCTTCCCCGAGTTCTTCAATGCCCCGCTGATGGGGCTGACCGACCAGACCAACCAGACCAGTGCCATCCGCTTTCTGGCCGGCTTTACCGAACGCTTTCGCAACGAGATGTCACACTTTGCCGTCAGCTATAACATCAACATCGTGACCGGGTCCATGCCGTTGCTGGAGGGTGAAACGCTCTACAACGTCAGTTATCTGTGTCGCCGAGACGGCACCGTCGAGGAGCAGCGCAAGCTGCATATCACTCCGCACGAACGACGTGACTGGGTGATCAAGGGCGGCAACCAGCTCCGGGTTTTCGAGACCGATGCCGGCCGGGTCGGCATCCTGATCTGCTATGACGTGGAGTTCCCCGAACTGGCGCGACTGCTGTCCGATCAGGACATGGATATTCTGTTCGTGCCCTTCTGGACCGACACCAAGAACGGCTACCTGCGGGTACGCCACTGCGCCCAGGCCCGCGCCATCGAGAACGAGTGCTACACGGTGATCTGCGGCAGCGTCGGCAACCTGCCGTCCGTGGAGAGCCTGGATGTGCAGTACGCCCAGTCGGCCGTGTTTTCACCGTCGGACTTTGCCTTCCCGCACGATGCCGTGATGGCGGAAACCACCCCCAACACCGAGATGATCATGTTCTCCGACCTGGACCTGGACCAGATCCGGGTGATCCGCAACGAAGGCTCGGTAACCAACCTCAAGGATCGGCGCAAGGACCTCTACCGGCTCAAGTGGCGACACGAGCGCTGATCAGGCCCACGGCTCTGGTTCAGTCCGGGGCCGCGGGGTATACTGAACGCATCAGGAATCCGGCTACAAGGAGTTACACGTGCGCCACCTGCTTCCTTCCGTTGTCATACTCGCCCTGCTGGCCACCGCCGGCATCTACCTGTTCAACCCACTGAATGGCGAACGCGCATTGCCGCCGGGACTGACCGCCGCCAACGGCCGTATCGAAGCGGCGGAGATCGATATTGCAACCAAAGTGGCCGGCCGGGTCATTGAGGTCATGGTGCATGAAGGGGACCTGGTCAAACAGGGACAGCCTCTGGCACGACTGGACAGCCGCCAGCTGGATGCCCAGCTGGCGGCCGCTGAATCCGCCGTGCGCCAGGCCGAGCAGCAGCACCTGTACACCCTTGCCGTTGTTCAGCAACGCGAGAGCGATCGGACACTCGCTCAGAAAGAGCTGGCCCGGGTGCGCAGCATGGTCGACAAGAAACTGGTCTCCCAGGACAAGCTGGACCAGGCCCTCAACGCCAGCCAAACCGCTACAGCCGCTCTGCTTGCGGCGCAGCGCCAGGTACAGTTGGCCCTGGACCAGATCACGGCTGCCAAGGCGAACGTGGAGCAGATTCGCAGCCTGCTGGATGACACCCTGCTGACCGCGCCGGTCGCAGGACGGGTACTCTACCGCCTGACCGAACCGGGCGAAGTACTCGCCGC
The DNA here is from genome assembly GCA_963676805.2 of uncultured Marinobacterium sp. GTDB lineage: Bacteria > Pseudomonadota > Gammaproteobacteria > Pseudomonadales > Balneatricaceae > Marinobacterium. Next base: position 1,639,704 of record CAXXYA010000002.1, read on the forward strand.
CGGGGGCAAGGTGATCACCCTGCTTGATATCGGCCAGGTTTACATGCCGGTCTATCTGCCGACCGCCGAAATCGGTCGCCTGAACCTGGGTGACGAGGCGCGCATTCTGGTCGATGCTCTGCCGGAGGTTGCCATCCCGGCCCGCATCACCTTCATTTCGCCGCAATCCCAGTTCACCCCCAAGGAGGTGGAAACCCGCAGTGAGCGCGACAAGCTGATGTTTCGCGTCAAGGTCAGTATCGATCCTGCCGTACTGGAACAGCACCGCGACAAGGTCAAGACCGGCCTGCCCGGCATCAGCTATCTGCGCCTGGACCCTCAGGTCCGCTGGCCGGAATGGCTGACACCGCCTGCCGGCCTGGCCACTGCCGACGCACTCTGAGGAGATGACCATGTCGGACACTGTGGCCTACCTGGACAGTGTCGGCCACCGCTATGGCGACGTGACCGCGCTGGAACCCACCACCCTGGCATTGCCTGCCGGCTGCATGATCGGCCTGATCGGGCCGGACGGCGTCGGCAAGTCCACCCTGCTCAGCCTACTGGCCGGTGTGCGCAAGATCCAGACGGGCAGTATCCGCCTGTTCGAAGGTGATCTGGGGCAGCCGAGCTTTCGCCGCCAGGTGTGCCCTCGTATCGCCTACATGCCCCAGGGGCTGGGGCGCAACCTGTACATGACCCTGACGGTGGCGGAGAACATCGACTTTTTCGCCCGTCTGTTTGATCAGGACCGGCGTGTTCGCGCGGCACGCATTGACGATCTGCTGCACAGCACCGGCCTGGCTCCCTTTCGCGATCGACCGGCAGGCAAGCTGTCCGGTGGCATGAAGCAGAAACTGGGGCTCTGTTGTGCCCTGATCCATGACCCCGACCTGCTGATTCTGGATGAACCGACCACCGGGGTGGACCCGCTTTCCCGCCGCCAGTTCTGGCAACTGATCGAGCGCATCCGCCGTCAGCGGCCCGGCATGAGTGTACTGGTCGCCACCGCCTATATGGACGAGGCCATGGGGTTCGACTGGCTGGTGGCAATGAACGCCGGTCAGGTGCTGGCGACCGGCAGCCCGCAGCAGCTGCTTGCCCGCACCGGCGCTCTGGAACTGGATACCGCCTTCGTCCGTCTGCTCCCCGAGTCCGAAGGGAAGACCCACCAGCCCTTGCAGATTCCGCCCCTTGAGCTGGATGACCAGAGCATCGCCATCGAAGCCAAGGGGCTGACTCGCCGTTTCGGCCGTTTCACCGCCGTCGACAATGTCAGCTTCAAAATCCGGCGCGGCGAAATCTTCGGCTTCCTCGGCTCCAACGGCTGCGGCAAAACCACGACCATGAAGATGCTGACCGGCCTGCTCGAACCCAGTGAAGGCGAGGCACAACTGTTTGGGCAGCCCTTGAATGCTCGCGATCTGGCGACCCGCGCCCGCGTCGGCTTCATGTCGCAGGCATTCTCCCTGTATGAAGAGTTGAGCGTGATCCAGAACCTGCTGCTGCATGCGCGCCTGTTTCACCTGCCGCCGCCGCACAGGGAATCCCGCGTCGCCCAGCTGCTGGACCAGTTCAGCCTGACCGAGTATCGCGACCAGCTGGCCGCCGCTCTGCCACTTGGCATCCGTCAGCGTCTTTCGCTGGCCGTGGCGATCATTCACGAACCCGATATCCTGATACTGGATGAACCCACCTCCGGCGTTGATCCACGGGCACGTGACGACTTCTGGCGCGAACTGGTTCGCCTGTCTCGCGAGCAAGGGGTCACCATCTTTATCTCGACCCACTTCATGAACGAGGGCGCCCGCTGTGATCGCATTTCGTTGATGCATGCCGGTCAGGTCCTCGCCTGCGATACGCCCGACGCCCTGACTCGACGACAGGGTCGGGAGACGCTGGAAGAAGCGTTCATCGACTACCTTCAGGCTGAGACACAGGATGCTGACACACCACCGGAGACAAAGCCGGAAGCCGATACCCGGCCCGAACCGGCAACCACAGAACCCAACCGTCTGTTCAGCCCGCGCCGCCTGCTGGCCTACTCTCGCCGCGAAACGCTGGAGATCCTTCGCGACCCCATACGCACGGCTTTCGCACTGCTAGGTTCGGTAATTCTGATGCTGGTGCTCGGCTACGGGCTGTCATTCGATGTGGAAGACCTGACATTTGCCGTGCTGGATCATGACCGCACCCCGGAAAGCCGGGCCTACGTCGACAACATTGCCGGCTCACGCTACTTCAACCGGCTGGCGGATGCCGCTTCGGAAGCCGAACTGGAACAACGCATGCGCAGCGGCAAGCTCGCCGTCGCACTGATTCTCCCGGCAGGATATGGCCGCGCACTGAAGCTGGGACAGTCTCCGGAAGTCGGAGTCTGGATCGACGGCGCCATGCCCTTCCGCGGCGAGACCATTCACGGCTATCTGCAGGGGATGCACCTGCAATACCTGATACAGCTGGCCACCCAGCTGCGGGTGGATATTTCGGCGCTGCAACCGGCCGGATTCCAGGCCCGCTACCGCTACAATCAGGACTTTCGCAGCCTCAACGCCATGGTTCCGGCGATGATTCCGATTCTACTGATCTTCATCCCATCGATCCTGATGGCACTGGGCGTCGTGCGCGAGAAAGAGCTGGGCTCGATCACCAACCTCTACGCCTCTCCGGTAACACGGCTGGAGTTCCTGCTTGGCAAGCAGTTGCCCTATATCCTGCTTAGCATGATCAGTTTTATCGGTCTTGTACTGATTTCGGTCATCCTGTTCCAGGTACCGCTAAAAGGCAGCTTTCTGCTGCTAACACTGGCGACACTGCTCTATGTGACAGCAACCACGGGACTGGGACTGTGCATTTCGGCCTTCACCAAAACACAGGTAGCAGCACTGGCCGGCACCGCCATCATAACGCTGCTGCCGGCGATCAACTTCTCCGGACTGACCCAGCCCGTCACATCATTGGAGGGGGTCGCTGCCTTGGTCGGCAACGGTTATCCAACTACCTGGTTCCTGACCATCAGCCGCGGTATTTTCACCAAATCACTGGGGCTGGCCGAACTCTGGCCACACCTGCTGATGCTGGCCGCCTTCATCCCGGTATTGACGCTGTTGAGTTTGGTCCTGCTCAGGCAGCAGGAGCGCTGACATGAAGGTATCCAATATCGCCCAGCTGGGCATCAAGGAACTGCGCAGCCTCTGGCATGACCGGGTGTTACTGTTGCTGATTATCTGGGCCTTCAGCGGCGGCATTTACGCGATGGCCAAAAGCAGTTCGGTGGCGGTCCATAACGCCCCCATTGCCATCGTCGACCAGGATCGATCGCCACTGTCGACACGACTGCAGACACTGTTTACCCCTCCCTGGTTCAAGGCGCCAGACCTGCTTGAAGAGCAGCAGGTGGATCTCGCGCTGGACCGGGGCAACTACACCTTCGTACTGTTTATTCCCCATCGTTTTGAAGCGGACCTGCGGGCAGGCCAGCAGCCCGAGCTGCAGCTGATCATCGATGCAACCCGAATGACCCAGGCTTTCCTCGGCAGCCGTTACATACAGCAGATCGTTCAGCAGGAACTGCTGCAGACACTCAACGACCGCCCGGACAACAGCGAACTGCCGATTCGCCTGGAAACCCGTGTCTGGTTCAACCCCAATCTTGAAAGCAGCTGGTTCGGCAGCGTCATGGAGATCATCAACAACATTACGCTGCTGTCGATCATCCTGACCGGAGCCGCTCTGATTCGTGAACGTGAACACGGCACCCTCGAGCACCTGATGGTGATGCCGCTTACCCCCGCCGAGATCATGCTGGCCAAGTTGACCGCTAACGCCTGCGTCGTCCTGCTGGCCGCCAGCCTGTCGCTGTATCTGGTGGTGCAGTGGGCGCTGGGCGTCCCGGTCAGTGGCTCGATCCCCCTGTTCCTGGCCGGAGCCGCCATCCATCTATTTGCCGCTGGCAGTATTGGAATTTTCCTTGGCACTTTGGCTCGCTCAATGCCTCAGTTCGGCCTGCTGCTGATTCTGACCATTCTGCCTCTGCAGCTGCTCAGTGGCGGCATTACCCCCCGCGAAAGCATGCCCGAAACGGTCCAGCAGTTGATGCTGCTGGCACCCACCACGCACTTTGTCAACTTTGCCCAGGCGATTCTCTACCGAGGCGCCGGCCTTGCCGTGGTCTGGCCCTCTTTCCTGGCCACCGCCGGTATAGGGCTGGTGTTTTTCCTGCTGACACTGGGGCTGTTCAGACGCAGTCTGGCGCGAGAGCACTGAGTTTCATCCCTGCCAAGCAGCCAGCAAAAAACCCGCCGGGCCTGAGGCCGGGCGGGTAAAGAAGAGAGGGCGGTCCCGCGTTACCGGGACCGGGTATCAGTCAGCCTGACGGCGCAGGAACGCCGGAATATCCAGGAAATCCATGTCATCGGTGCCGGTTTTCTTCACCGATGCCGCATCGCCAGACTCGGACTTACCTTCCACCGCAACAGCCCGCGGCTTGTCTTCCGACTGACGGTTACGCAGCACCGTCGGCAGTTCCAGCTGGCTGAAGTCGGTGGTGGACGCAGACTTGCGCGGCGCAGCCGAAGAGGTTGTTCCGCCATTGACCACACGGGATTCGGCCGCCTGCGCGCGAGCCAGACCCGTCGCCACGACCGTCACTTTCAATTCATCGGTCAGTTCAGGATCGATAACGGTACCCACCACCACAGTCGCATCTTCATGGGCGTAATCTTCAACCAGATCACCCACCTCGGAGAATTCACCCAGGCTGAGATCCAGGCCGGCGGTAATGTTCACCAGCACACCGCTGGCGCCCTTGAGATCGATATCTTCCAGCAACGGACTGTTGATCGCCGCCTCGGCCGCTTCACGAGCGCGGTTTTCGCCACGGGCGATACCGGTCCCCATCATCGCCATGCCCATTTCAGACATGACAGTGCGCACGTCGGCAAAGTCCACGTTGATCATGCCCGGACGGATGATCAGATCGGCAATCCCCTGAACGGCGCCCTTGAGCACGTCATTGGCGGTACCGAAGGCGCTGACCAGGCTGCAGTTCTTGCCCAGCACCGGCAGCAGCTTTTCATTGGGAATGATGATCAGCGAGTCTACGTTTTCCTGCAGCTCGCGAATCCCCTCTTCAGCGATTTTCTTGCGACGACGACCTTCGAACGGGAAGGGTTTGGTCACCACCGCCACGGTCAAAATGCCCATCTCCCGAGCGACTTCGGCCACGATCGGAGCGGCACCGGTACCCGTGCCGCCGCCCATGCCGGCGGTGATGAAGACCATATCGGCACCGGACAGAGCTGTCGCGATGCGGTCACGATCTTCAATCGCGGCCTGGCGGCCGATCTCCGGGTTGGCGCCCGCGCCCAGCCCCTTGGTCAGCTCGCCACCTATGTGCAGAGCTGTTTTAGCCACCATGTTGTTCAGGGCCTGGGCATCCGTGTTGGCACAGATGAACTCGACTCCTTCCAGGTCGGTGCTGACCATGTGGTTCACGGCATTGCCGCCACCGCCACCGACACCCACGACTTTGATTACTGCGCTTTGCGGTACACTATCGACGAGTTCAAACATCTCTATTCCCTCTCCTGCAAGGATCCCGCTCTTGTACGGCGGGTACCCCGTTAATACTCAATAATTGCCCTGCAGCCAGTTCTTGAATCTGAGCAGCAGGTTGTCTCGCCCAGCCTCGGCCGAGGCCGCCTCAACAAAATCGTTTCTTTCCGTGATCGGCCCGGCCGGTTCCTGATCCAGGCGGGCGTAATGCAGCAGGCCAATACCGGTGGCGTAGATCGGGTTGCCCAACTGCTCCTCCATGCCTCGCACGCCCTGCGGTTTGGCCAGGCGCACCGGCATGTGGAAGATCTCCTCGGCCAGCTCGACAGCACCTTCCATCTTGGAGGTGCCCCCCGTCAGCACGATGCCCGCAGCCACCAAGTCTTCGAAGCCGCTGCGGCGCAGTTCCGCCTGTACCAGAGAAAACAGTTCTTCGTAACGCGGCTCGACCACCTCAGCCAGCGCCTGGCGAGACAGATCCCGGGCCGGGCGGTCACCCACACTGGGCACCTTGATCATTTCATCCGCCCCCGCCAGCTGAGCCAGTGCACAGGCATACTTTACCTTGATCTGCTCGGCATGCTGGCTGGGCGTACGCAAAGCCATGGCGATATCACTGGTCACCTGATCGCCGGCGATCGGAATCACCGCCGTATGGCGAATCGCGCCGGCGGTAAATACGGCAATATCAGTGGTGCCGCCGCCGATATCGACGATGCACACTCCCAGATCCTTTTCGTCATCGGTCAGTACGGCATAGCTGGACGCCAGCTGTTCCAGCACCACGGCATCCACCTCCAGACCACAGCGGCGCACACACTTCTCCAGATTCTGGATTGCGTTGGTCGCCCCCGTTACCAGGTGTGCCCGTGCCTCCAGGCGTACGCAGGACATGCCCAGCGGCTCCTTGATCCCCTCCTGGTTATCGATCAGGTATTCCTGCGGCAGGATATGCAGGATCTTCTGGTCAGCCGGAATGGCGACGGCGCGAGCGGCATCGATGACCCGCTCCAGGTCGTAGTCGGACACTTCACGATCGCGGACCGCAACAATGCCGTGGGAGTTGTAACCACTGATATGGCTGCCGGCGATGCCAACGGTGACGCCGTGAATCTTGCACCCGGCCATCAGCTCGGCCTCTTCAACGGCCCGCTGAATCGAGTTAACCGTCGACTCGATATTGACCACGACTCCGCGCTTGAGGCCGCGCGACGGGTGTGAACCGACTCCGACGATCTCGATCGTACCCTGAGGCGTTTGTTCGCCAACGAGGCACACCACTTTCGAGGTGCCGATATCGAGTGCGACGATCATGTTATGTGTTGTCACCAGTTGTCCCTGTCAGAGCCTGCAAATGAGCGGATGCTGTCCAGAATATACGCAAAATTCGAGCCAGATTATTTCATGGCCGGATTACATATTGATTATGACTAAGTATCGCTGCTAAATGGTCAAAAAATCAACAATGAATTGCCGCTTTATATCGGCAACATCTTGCCACAATTTAGCGTTTTTCTTTATTTTTCAGCAAGATATTTTGTAAAAGGGGGAATATTTTTGCCGCCAGCAAGATGCCCGGCCTCAAGCGGAAGCTATTTCTGCTGCAAGACCTGATGCTGAATAACGATGATAAATCATTTTTTTATTTTGAAGAAACAGAACCAAATCAAAATTTAATCTTGATTTTACTTTCCTGCTGTTTTCCCCACCGCTTTCACGCTGCTCTCACACAGCTTCACGGATACTGATCCGTACTCTTAATAAGCTTCAGGATTTTCCCCATGACCCGCGCCACTTCCGCCCTGCGCACCTGGTTCAAACCGCTGCACCCGGTTCAGCTGAGCATCATCGTCACCCTGCTGCTGGCCCTGTTCTACAACGGCCCGCTGTGGCGGCTGATCCTGACGCAACCCTATCCGTCCGAACTGAACCGATGGCTGTTCAGCGCCGCATTTCTGACCTTTCTGGCAGCCGTCATCCAGCTGTTTCTGGGGGCTCTGGCCTGGCCACGCCTGGTCAAGCCCGTCGCCATTTTCCTGCTGATCAGTGCCGCCAGCGTCAATTATTTCATGGAAAGCTACGGCATCCTGGTCGACAAAACCATGGTGCAGAACCTGTTCGAAACCGATAGTGCCGAAGCCGGCGACCTGTTCAGCCTGCAGCTGGTGATGCACTTGCTGATAAAAGGCGTACTGCCGGCAGCACTGGTCTGGTGGCTGCCGGTCAAGCGACCGAGCTTGAAATCCCAGCTGACCGTTCAGAGCCTCAGCCTCCTGTGCTGCATCAGTCTGATCGGCCTTAACGCAGCCCTGCTATACAAGGACTACTCGTCGCTGTTCCGTAACCACCGCGAAATCCGTAACCTGGCGGTGCCGTCGAACTACCTCTACTACACTTCACGCTATCTCGCCGGCGCCTATGATCCGGTTGACCGTACGTTTCAGGTACTTGGCACCGATGCGGTGCAGAAACACCGGGTCAGCACCGGCAGCGGCAAGCCCGACCTGCTGGTCGTGGTGCTTGGAGAAACCGCCCGCAGCCACAATTTTTCCCTGAACGGCTACCCGCGTGAAACCAACCCCGAACTGGCTCATCGCCCGGTGGTCAGCTTTAGCAATGTCGAATCCTGCGGCACCAGTACCGCCGTGTCGGTTCCCTGCATGTTCTCCCTGCTGACGCGCAGCGGTTACGATGAGGAAAAAGCCAACTACCAAAGCAATATCCTGGACATCTTGCAGCAGGCCGGTGTCCGCGTCCTCTGGCGCGAGAACAACTCGGGCTGCAAGGGGGTCTGTGATCGAGTCCCACATGAAAGCACCGAACAGTTCAACGCCGGCCAGGATTGTCGTACCGAGGAGTGCTATGACCTGCAGATGCTGAATGGCCTGCAGCAGTGGCTGGCCCAGCAGACCGGATCAACGGTCATCGTGCTGCACCAGAAAGGCAGTCATGGTCCGGCCTACTACAAGCGAGTACCGGACGACTACGCCAGCTTCATGCCGGTTTGCGACAGCAACCAGCTGCAAAGCTGCTCGCGGGAAGCGATCACCAATGCCTACGACAACAGCATCCGCTACACCGACCACCTGCTGAGCCAGGTGATCGATTTTCTTCAGCAACAAGGCGACCGCTACAATACCGCGATGCTCTATGTATCCGATCACGGCGAGTCGCTGGGCGAAAACAACATCTACCTGCACGGCATGCCCTGGCTGGTGGCTCCGGAAGAACAGAAACAGGTGCCCCTGATCACCTGGCTGTCGGAAGAGTTTCAGCAGTCTCACCGACTGCCGACCAGCTGCCTGAAATCTCGACAGGATCAGCCGCTGAATCACGACTACCTGTCACACTCGCTGCTGGGCCTGATGCAGGTGAGCACGAGTGTCTACACCCAAGAGCTGGACCTCTTCGCCCCCTGCCAGGACAGCGACAGACGCATGGCTGATCGCAACGAACAGCCCGCGATCAAGGAGAGCTGAAGCGCACTTCGGCCACGTAGTGCCCGCCTTCGATCCCCGAACGAAAGCGGGCACCGGCCTTGTCGCACAGTTGTTCGACGATCGGCAGACCATAGCCGAAGTGATTCCTGGCAGCCCCCTGTTCCAGCAACGATTCGGAGCCGCTCGCATGCAGTGCATTGCTCACCCGCAACCGGTCCCGAGACACACTGATTTCGATCCTCCCCTGACCATGATCCAGGGCGTTACGCAACAGGTTGTCCAGCACCACCGACAGCACAAAGGGATGGATCGGCCAGCACCAGTCGTCATCCTCCAGCCTCCACTCCAGCACGTCAGATAACGCAGGGGTAAGCATCTGTAACTGCTCCAGCAGCCTTGCCAGCGCCTCCCGGTCGACCTGGGCCTGTTCGGCCTTCTGCTCCCGTGAAAGCCACAGAAACGAATCCGTCAGCAACTCCATTCGCTCCAGCGCCCGAGCGATACGCGCGAGCGCACGCTGCTGCATTGAGCCCTTTTCCGCATCGGCCATTTCCAGCAACAGTTCCAGTGAGCTGCGGATGCTCATCAGCGGTGTACGCAGCTCATGGCTGGCAAAGCGGGTGAAATTCTGCTCGCGCTGGATAAACGCCTGGGTGCGCGCCAGCAAACCGGCAAATTGACGGCTCAACTCACCCAGCTCATCCGTACGGGCCAGTGGCTGCAATCGGGGCGACTCGGGGCTGACATCAGCAATCGCTTTCATCAACTGGCGCACGGGCACGGTCTGCTTCCAGATCAGCAGCAGCGTCAGCCCCATGGCGCCTAGCGTAAACAGCAACACCCCCCCCACCGCTACCAGGGCTTCGACCATTTCCGACTCCGCCGGTCCGACCAGATGTTCCAGCAGCGGCAGATGAAGTGCATATAGCTCTCCCGTGTCCGGCTGCACCCGCACCAGCAATGTCCCCTGCCGCCCCAGCTCATACACGCCGGGCTCATCCAGCCCCTGCCAGGTTTCAGGACGCGGTAAACCGTCCTGATAGAGCTTTAGTCCGGGAAGCAGCTGCAACGCTTCGACCGGCAGCTGCCCTGCCACCACCTGATCGGCTCGCTGCGCGATAAATGTCTGCAGTGATCGTCTCTGCTGGGATTCGACCTGTTCGATGTAATGCCAGCCCACCAGCCAGTAGAGGCTGGTCAGCGCCAGGGTGGACAGGCCAACGGTCAGGATAATGCGCGTGGAGAATCTCACTGCAACTCCTCCGGCAGCGCCAGGCAGATTCCCTGGCCTCGACGGGTATGCAGCAGCGGATAGTCAAAGGATTTATCCAGCTGGCTACGCAGCTGGTACAACAGCGAGCGCAGCGCATCGCTGTCCGGCGGCTCCTCGCCCCAGATCGCCTGCTCCAGCTCGCCGCGGCTGATCACTCGGGGCGCACGCGCCAGCAGATAGCGCAGCAGTTGAAAGGCCTGAGGCGTCAAGTTCAGCAGCCGTCCCTCCCGCCGAGCCTGCTGCTGCTCCACATCCAGTTCGACCGGGCCATGTCGCAGCCGCCGCACCTGCTGGCGGGACACGCGCTGGCTCAACGCCTGCACCCGGCACACCAGTTCATCCATGGCGAAAGGCTTGACCAGATAGTCGTCGGTTCCGGCGCGAAAACCACGGATCTTGTCATCCAGAGTATCCAGAGCCGTCAGCATCAGAACAGGTGTCGTAACCCCTTCTCGGCGCAGCTGTTCACACAGGTTCAGACCACTCATGCGTGGCATCATGATATCCAGAATAAGCACGTCATAGCGATGTGTCCGGCACAGATGCAGCGCCTGTTCACCATTGCCGGCACAATCCACTTCCATGCCGCGCCATTGCAGAAAATCGGCGACACCTTCCTGGATACCCGGATCATCCTCCGCCAGCAGAACGGTCAACGCTGTCATTTTCCCTCTCCCAAACCCTTAATGTCCCGATCATAGCGCGGGCTGCATCCGGGGCATAGACGAACGAGACAGCATGACAGAGGCCAGACCGGCGCAGACCGACCAGCAGAGCGTCAGGCTCCAGAGGTCATGGGACAGAAAGTGCGCCCCCCGCAGCTGCTGGGCAAAACCAAAGATGCCCCCCACCAGCAGCACCAGTAGCAGCATGGGCAGACGCATGGCGGGGCGGATGGATGCGGCCGCGAAATAGAGCGCAAACCAGGCATAACCGGCACTGGCATGCCCAGCCGGAAAACAGGCTCCGTCCCCCGGAGCCAGCAGTTGCTGCAGCAGCGGCAGATATGGCAGGTCGCCCCCGAAAGGCTGCAGGCTCCAGGGACAGTCGACGCCGGAGACCCGCTTGCCCAGCAGCACGGCAGCGCTGGCCAGCAAGGGGGCGATGGCCAGATAGGCCAGAACCCAACGCTGCGGCCGCAGCGACGACAATCGGAAGCTCAACACATAAAGGCCGATGCAGGCCAGTGCCAGCAGAATGCTCAACCGCCGCCCGCCAGTGTGGATCAGGTCCGAGAGCAGCCAATGGTCCTTGAGCAGCCAGCGCCCCCCCTCCTGCTCGTACAGCCAGCGGGACCAGGCATAGTCCAGCTGGAAATAACTGATTAGCCACTGCAACAACAGGGCTGCGACCAGTATCGGCATGATTGAGCGCACCCCGCCAACAGGCGGGACTAAATCAGCGTTGGACATTGTCGTTCCTCAGGACAAAGCCTGAGCCTGCCATATCGTCCGTGAGTTGGGCGTGAAAGTCCTCAGCCGCGGGAAGCATGCATCAGGTGATCCGGCGTGAACGCCACGCAGAAACTGCCCCAGCGACGCCCGGCAACAAACAGCGGCACCGACAGGGAGTTGAGAATTTCACCGGTGTCACGAATGAAGGTCTGCAACAGGAAAGGAGCATCATGATTCGCACGGCGTTTCTCGGCTCGGGTGCCATCATAGATACGGCGATGACGACTGAACGCATTGTCGCTGTCAAAATCACCGGTCAGCGGCTGGGAGATCTTGCTGTTATGTGCCGGGCAATAGCTGTTCAGATCAAAAGCGGATGCGATCATGAACGCTTCGTTTTCCTGTACACAGCGATCATACAGCGGCTGCAGACGCTGCTCGAAACGGTCGACATAACGCGTATCGTACTTTTCAGGCAACTGACCGGGATTGGTCCGCTGATAATGAGTGTCGAACAGGTCAACGCCTTCACCGGCCAGCGCCTCCAGTTCGCCCTCGGCCCGCTTGGCCCACGCCTGGGTGGCCTTGATGATCTGCTCGAAACCGCCATAACCAATGGTAAAACGGGACAGCAGCGCCTGCATCTCCTCGGTGGCACCGTCCAACTCCTGCGAATAGCCGGTCGAAAGCACCATTTCCTCGCGGATCGCATCCGCCAGGCGGGTAATGTCGGACACCTGCTCATGGCTGCTCTGATTGGTACAGGACAGCTCTTCGATCGCGGCGCTGATCTCGTTCAGCTGAGCGTTGAGCGCCTCGAAATCGTCCACCAGAGTATTGAAACGGTTGCTGGTGTTGCCGATGAAGCGGTCCGTGTCACTGACATTTCGCAGGATCATGTCGGCCCCGGTGCGGGTACTGTCGACCAGCAAGACCATTTCGTTGACACGGCTGTCGATCTCGACCGTGGCGGTATTGACCTTCTGCGACAGGGTACGCACTTCGTCGGCGACCACGGCAAAGCCCCGCCCCGCCTCTCCGGCACGGGCCGCCTCGATCGAGGCATTCAGCGCCAGCAGGTTGGTCTGCTCGGAGAAGCCCTGTACCAGCGAAAGGATGTTGATGATGCTCGACGAGTTGTCTGCCAACTGTTCGACCACTTGCTGAAACTCTCTGACGCGCCCCTCCATCACGGCCACCTGCTCACTGACCCCTTGCAGCTCCGCCGTGGATTCCCGGATCTCTTCCAGGTTGTGGCTGTTGCGCTCGGCGATGGTCTGGGTATGTCCGGCAATACCGTCAATCGCCGACGTTGATTCCTGACTGGCCTGAAAGACCGCCTGGGCCTTGGCCACCTGCTCTTCGGCCGAGTGTTGCGCCTTAAGCACCACCTGCTGCAACTGGCTGGCGTTAAGCGACACCTGCACGCTGCGCTGGCGAGTATCGGCGATCATCTGCTTGAGACTGCCGGAGAAATCGTTGTAGCTGTGCGCCATCTGCGCGATTTCGTCATGGGTATGGGTTGGCAGCGTGGCCGAGATATCGCCATCCTGGTTGCGTACGGCACCGAGCACCCGGGTCATGCTGTCGATCGGCTTGAGAAACAGATGACGCATGAAAAAGAGCGCAAACAGGGCCGCCGACAGAGTAATCAGCAGCATGACCGCCGACAGCCAGCCGGTCGTGGTCGCCAGTTCGGTCACGCGCAGCTCCGCCTCGGGGATGCTCCCCAGCAGACGGTTGAGCTCGCGCAGAGAAGTAAAGAGCCAATAGTTCAACCCAATCAGCACCAGGCTGGGGAAGATCAGAAAGAGCACGTTACCGAGGATTTTGCGGGTCAGGGTATGGAAGAATGCTTTCTCAATACGCTGATAGAGAGTCATAAGGGCACACTCTTTTATTGTTATCGTGCAACAGGAAAGTTAGTCGCTTATCAAGAACAAAAAAGAGTAATGCCGATTACGGCCACTGACAACCGAAAAGTGATACTCTTTTTCGATTGTTTTGTATCACTTTGTAACCTTTTGTCTCAACGGTAGGAGTAATCCACCGGCGTATCGGACATCAGTTCAGGACGTTGACGGAGATACTCCCGCAGGGACAGCCCGGCGGCCGTAAAGCTGCTGTCGAGAAAGTTGTCGAGCACCCCGCCCCCCTGACTGGCCGCTGCCTGCAGGCAAAATCCCAGGTAACGCGGGTTGGGCAGGATATCCTTGCGCCACAGTTCACCCTGATAATACTGGCCGACACGGTTGTGATACTCGGCTTCGGTGACACACTTGTTCAGGCGATACTCCCGGTCGCTGTATCCCGTACACATGCGCCCAAGCCCGGCCTCGCCATTCTGGCAGTGGTGCGTTTCCACTTCGATCCAGCGATAACGGTGCTCACGTTCATACAGCTGCAGAAAATCCTGTTCAGAGCACTCGAACTGGGCGGCGATGATCTCGCAGCCCGCATCCGCCTCGGTGGAGCAGGACGCCAGTTCAAGGCTGTCCGGCGACTCGCCATGACGGCTGATGAACACGATACCGACCTTGTCGAACACCCGACGATAGCCGGGCACCCGAACCAGACGGTAGTTTTCCAGTGCCGGCACCGTTTCCCGGGCCGACGCTTCCGACAGCAGTGAACCGTATCCGACAACTGAAATCATGGCATCACCAGTAATAGTAAAGTGCGGCAATGGACGCGACCACCAGTGGCATCATCAGCACCAGCGTCCTGAAATCACCCAACAGGCGCTGGAACAGCACCACATGCACCAGCGGGAAGGTAATGAACAGGCAGCTGACCGGAATCCACCAGTCCAGATGACGCACGCCGTAGGCCAGCGCACCGATCAGGGTCAGCGCCCCCAGGTTGCCCGCCATGATCACCGCCACCAGGCCGTTGCGGCTATTCATGAAGGCGGGACGCTGATCTTCCGGCAATTTATTCAGTGCCCCGGCACTCAGCGCCGCCGACATCGACACCAGGCCCGTGGCCAGAAACAGATACAAGGCTTCGTACATGCTTTCCCTCCGTTGACAGAACCGCGATTGTACAAGATCCGCCAGCGTTTCGTTATCCACAAATCTGTGCCTCGGTCGCCATCCCTGATACTCTTCGCCCCCGGTTCAAGGAGGGATACATGCACCTGATAACACGCCTGAAGGTCGAACTCTATCGACATCTGAAATCACTCAGCTGGCAAGGACTGTTGCTGATACTGGCCATTTATCTGCTGCTGAGCTGGCTGCTGCTGTGGCTGTCTGACGAACATGCCCTGACCGGCCAGGACTTCCTTTACTGGATGGTCGTGACCGCGTCGACCGTTGGCTACGGCGACCTGTCGCCTTCGACCCAGACGGGACGCTGGCTCACGGCCCTGTTCATCATACCGGCCGGACTCAGCCTGTTCGCCGTCACCATCGGCCGCGTGGCCGCCTTCAGCGCACATCAATGGAGAAAGGGGATCATGGGACTCAAACAACTGGAACTGGATCAACACATTCTGGTGATCGGCTGGGATGGCAAACGTACACCGCAATTGCTCAAGCTGTTGCTGCTGGAAGCCGCCCAGCACCGCAAGCGACGCCTCTGCCTGTGCGTCACCAATGAGCTGGAAAACCCCATGCCCGGTGAGATCGATTTCGTCCGCACCCTGGCCTATAACAATGACTCCGAGATGGATCGTGCCTGCATTACCCGCGCGTCCAGCATCGTCATCGATACCCCCAGCGACGACCAGACTCTGGTCTGCGCCCTGTATGCCTGGCAGCGCAACCCCGGCGCCCAGATCATCGCCTACTTCCGCGACGAGTCGATCGGGGAACTGCTGCAGCACCATTGTCCGTCGATCGAATGCACCCCCTCCGTTTCGGTGGAGATGATGGCCAAGGCGACCATGGATCCGGGCTCTACCCGGCTGCACCAGCAACTGCTGAACGCTTCCGACGGCATGACCCAGTTCTCCATCCTCTACCCGGAGCAGGAGCCGACGATGAGTCTCGGCCAGCTCTATGCGCCGCTGAAGCAGCACTACCAGGCGACCCTGCTGGGCATCCAGCACCCCGGAGATGCGCACCCGACGTTGAACCCGTCGCTGGACGCCAGCGTCGAACCCGGAGCGCTGGTCTACTACATGGCCGAGCGCCGCATCAGCCAGATCGACTGGGTGCTGTTGCGCGCCGAACAGTCTGGGCAACAGACGCCCGCTTAAATGATAGAATGACGTTTTAATTTTCAATGCTGTTTCAGGTCCTATCCCTATGCCCGAATTCCTCGTTGACGAGACCATAGAAGACTACGCGTTCGTAAGTACCAGTGCTGAACCGCCCCTGCTGCAGGAACTGATCGATCAGACCAACCTGAACATGGGCTGGCCGCAGAAACTGTCCGGTCGCCTGGTTGGACGCACCCTGAAAATGCTGTCGGCACTGGTGCAGCCCAAACATGCGCTGGAGATCGGCATGTTCACCGGCTACTCGGCGCTGTCCATCGCCGAAGGCATGCCGGATGACGGCAAATTGATCTGCTGTGAAACCAACCCGCGCGCCATCGATTTCGCCAAGGGGTTCTTCGACCGCAGCGAGCATGGTCACAAGATCGAGGTGATCTTCGGCCGTGCGCTCGATACCCTCGAGACGCTGGATATCGAGCTGGACTTCACCTTCATCGACGCCGACAAGCGCAACTACCTGAACTACTATGAACGCGTTAAAGAGATGACCCGCCCCGGCGGCCTGATCGTGCTCGACAACGTGCTCTGGTCCGGCAAGGTGGTGCAACCCGAATCGGAGATCGACGATGTTCTGGTCGAAACCAACCGCCGCATCGCCACCGACCCTGACGTGGAAAACGTCTTCCTGACGGTTCGTGATGGCCTGAACGTCGTCCGCAAGCTCGGATAGCACGCCGCGCCGGAACGCAGGGCCGAGTTCGAGGGACGAGCTTGAGGAGAGCCGAATGCGAAAGGGATTGATCGGGCTGCTGTTCTGCGTGCTGATGCTGCCGGCCGCACTCTGGCTTACGCTCCCCTGGACGGCCCAGTATCTGCTGCAGCACTGGCTGCAGCAGCAGGGTTTCGAAAAGCCAGAGCTGAGCATTCAACATCCCTCCTGGCAACGACTACGCATCGACCGCCTCAGCGTGGGTCAGCAGCGCAACGGTCGTCGCATCCGGCTGGACGCGGACAACATCGAAATCCGCTTTACACCTCTGGCCCTGCTACAAGGCCGGATTCAGGAGCTGCGCATCGAGCGGGCACGCCTGGCCATCGAGGCGGACGCATCCATCCGAGGCCGCCTGGACCCGCTTGAACAACACCCCGCCCCTCTCGCGCTGGACACCCTGAATCCCAGCCAACTGTTCCGTTACGCCCCCTCCCGGCGTCTGGTGATCGCCCAACTGGAGCTGCGCTACAGCGCTCCCGAACAGCCTCTCTGGCTCGCACAGGGCAACCTCGACCTGGAGCCCGAACTGCTGCAGGGACGGCTGCAGCTGCTGCGCGAGCAGGAAACACTGGGCTACCTAGACCTGAGCCTGGATGCCGAACTCAACCTGGCCCTGAGTCTGAATCGGGAAAATCGGTATCTGCTGCGCAGTGCTCACCAGCTGACCTTTCCCGACCGGGACTGGCTGCTGCGCTCAGACCTGCTGCTGGATATCTCACTGCTGCCGGACTGGCTGCAGCATCTGAAGCCGGAACTTGAGCTGCCCGTTGCAGAACCGGCCGGCCAGGTGCGTGTGAATACACTCCTGCGCCTGCCCAACCCGCTGCCCGCACAATTACCGACGCTGCTCAACCGAATAGCGCTGCAGCTTGACAGCCAGACCCGACTGACAACGGCAGCCGGCCCCGGCTTCGCCAGCAGCGAGCTCGAACTGCAGGGATCGGCACAACTGGAATCAGGCCGGCTATCCCTGTCGATCGGCCAAGGCAGTCGACTGCAGGCCAGTGCCATTCGGCAAGCGAACCTGAGCCTTGAGCAGCTCGACCTCCGGCTGACGCAGCCGCTGCAGATCGATGGCCCCTGGCAGCGGCCGGCCGAATGGCTGCACTCCGAGCTGGCGCTGACACTCGCCCCGAAGGGACTGCAGCTGACCCGTTCGCTGGATCTGGCCCTGCAACCGGCCCGGATCAGCGTACCATCCGGTCAGCTGATTCGCGCGCAGTATCCGGTCAACCTCGGCCTGCCGAACATCCACCTGCCCCCCAACCAGCAGCCGCCCCTTGATCTGTCGCTGCAGGCTGATCTGCAGCTGGACCGGGAGCAACAAACAGTCAGCGCCCGGGCCAACATCAATAGCCGTCAGCTGCCCCTGGAGCTGACCCTGGACGGACAGCTGAAACTCGACCTGAACGGTCGCTTCAACCTCCAGCTGCCCGCCACCTCCGCTGCCGACCTGCACAACGCCCTGCGCCCCTGGCTGCCCGCCACACTGAACCCCCTGAAGGTGCAGCAGGGCACGCTGAGCGCCTGGGGCAGCGCACGGCTGTCCCCCAACGGCTGGTCGCTGGAAGCTCGCCCCGTTATCCGCCAGCTCGATCTGACCTGGGATGAGCATACCCGCGTCAGTGATATCAACCTGACCCAGACACTGCACCTGAACGCTGGCGGGCAGCTGCGCAGCAGCGGCCAGCTGGAGATCGATCATACCGACAGCGGCATTCGGATCTTCGGCCCCCGCCTGGATTTCGACCTGAGTCTACCCGCCAGTGGCACGCCTCACCTGACGCTGTCCTCGTTCAGCCTGTCGGCTCTGGACGGCATCATCGCGGTACCGCCATTGAGCTTCAATCCGCTGCACCCGGTGATCGAAACCCGTATCGCCGTCTCGGCACTGGAACTGGAGCGCATGCTGGAGCTCTACCCACAGGAGGGTCTGTACGGCAGCGGTGTTCTCGGGGGCGCACTGCCCCTGAAAATCAATGGCGACCAATTGAGCATCCACAACGGTCAACTGATCAGTCAGGGCGAAGGCGGTGTCATCCGCTACCGACCCACGCCGGAAATCATGCTGATGGGGCAGCAAAACCCGGGTATCCAGCTGGCCCTGGATGCGCTAACCGATTTCCGCTTCAACCTGCTGGACCTGACCCTGGACTATGCCGCCAGCGGCGATGCCGTCATGCGGGCACGCCTCAAGGGGCGCAACCCGGACTGGCAACAGGGCCGAGCGGTCGACCTGAACCTGAATATTGAGGAAAACCTGCTCGACCTGCTGCGTACCCTGCGACTGACCGATAGCGTCACCGACGCCATCGACCGCCGCTTTCGGCGCTAGCTATTGTTGATTCGCCTGCCGTTCAGTTAAGCTGCGGCTGAATGGAACCCTGAACATCGGCCGACGTCTTACCAACACAGGCTGAATGCTCATTCACTATCAAATTAAGGAAGACCGATGCGCGCTCGTCATCTTTCACCGCTGCTCTGTGCTCTGGCATTGCTGGCGGCGGGTTGCACACCAACGGTTCAGGTGGCCGCTCCTTCGGAGCCGATCACCATCAATCTCAATGTCAAAATAAAGCATGAGATCCTGGTCAAGGTCGACAAGGAGATCGACGACATGCTGGACGAAAACAGCGAACTTTTCTGAGGCCCCAAGATGAATTTCAAGACCCGTCCCAAGCTGGCCGCAGCCCTGTTTGCGCTTCTGCTCAGCCTGCCTGCTCATGCACTTTCTCTGGATGATGCCAAGGCCAAAGGCCTGGTCGGTGAGCGCAGCACCGGCTACCTCGGCATCGTTACCACCTCACCATCCGCTGACGTCAAGCAGCTGGTACAGCAGATCAACGCCAAACGCCGCGCCCTCTACCAGAAAAAAGCCGGCAAGGCCGGTGTTTCCCTGGAAATCATGGAGCTGCGCACCGGTGAACGCCTGCAACAGATGACGCCCGCGGGTGCCTATATCCAGGATGCCAACGGACGCTGGGTGCGCAAGTGAAACAACGCGCCGCCCTGACCTCCGTCCTGCTGCTGGCGGCCCTGCCGCCCGCCGCCTGGGCCAAAGACGTGGACGACAGCTGGACCGCCAACCTCTACTTCGAGAATGACCTGTTCAGCGAAACCGATCAGCAGTACACCAACGGCCTCCGTCTGTCGTGGGTATCGCCCGAGATCGACAGCTTCATTGACGACCCGGCGCTTCCTGACTGGCTGCGTGCGACCAACCGCCTGCTGGCCCCTCTGGACCCCGAGCCGATCCGGCTGGGAGATGATGTCAGTCGACGACTGATCTTCACGATCGGCCAGCAGATACTGACGCCGGACGACCGGGACCGCACCACCCTGGACCCTGACGATCGCCCCTACGCCGGCTGGCTGTATGCCGGCTTCGGCTACCATACCCAGACGCGTACCCGGATGAACTCCTTCGGGGTCAACCTTGGCATGATCGGCCCCGCCTCCCTGGCCCAGGAAGCCCAGGACTTCATTCATGACCTGCGCGGCTTCGAGAAATTCAAGGGCTGGGATAACCAGCTGGAAAACGAATTGGGCCTGCAGCTGGTCTACGAACACAAATACCGCTGGCTGCGCGAGGCGCTGACTCATCGCTGGGAGCATGAAGCGATCCTGCATGGCGGTGGCAGCCTGGGCAACGTGGCCACCTACCTCAATGCCGGCATCGAGTACCGCATCGGCAAGCACCTGCCCCACGATTTTGGCACTTCGGCCCTGAGGCCCGGCGGCGACAACAGCGTACCCGGCCGGGACGATCCGCGCTTCAGCCATCAGTGGGGGGTTCATGGATTCGTTTCACTGGATGGTCGTTATGTGTTGCATGACATCTTTCTGGACGGCAACACTTTCCGTGACAGCCACAGTGTCGACCGCCGCCCCTGGGTCGCCGATGCCGCCTTCGGGCTCGCCACGACCTGGGAGCGCTGGAAGCTGTCCTATGCCCGCATCTACCGCACCCGGCAGTTCGAAAAGCAGAACGGCAGCCACAACTTCGGTTCGTTGGCAATCTCCTACACTTTTTAGGCGTTTACCGAAAACCGGCTGACGTCGATGCCCTGGATTGTTAAACTTCTCCTTTACTTATGCGACCCCACATGGAAACCATGACCAAGACGCCACTCAGCCTGCTGCTGGTTGATGACAGCCGCATCGCTCGTTTAAGCCTCAAACGTCAACTTAAGACCCTGGGTCTGGAGCTGACTCTCCTGGAAGCTGACTCCGCTGACGCAGCGGAAGCTCTGCTGGCCTCAACCACACCCGACATTGCCCTGATCGACTTCAACATGCCGGGACGGGACGGCCTGCAACTGGCTGAAAACATCAAGCAACATTACCCGCAGGTGCGCATGGCGCTGGTCACCGCCAACATTCAGGACGCCCTGGCCCTGCGCGCAAGCGATCTGGGCCTGGCCTTTTTGCCAAAGCCGACAACCGCCGAACAGCTGGGCGCCTTCATTCAGCAGGAACTCTGATGGACCTTTTCAGCGCTGACGAACACGACCTGATTGTCGAATTGATGAACCTGGGCGTCGGCCGTGCCGCCCATGCCCTCTCCCAGCTGGTCAGTGACGAGATACTCCTGTCAGTCCCGCGACTGGAGTTCATCTCGATCCCCGAGGCACAAAAAGCCTTCCACAACGACCTGCCGCCGTTCCTGGCGGGGGTCATGCAGAACTTCGAGGGCTTCATCAACGGCCGGGCAGCGCTGCTGTTCCCCGAGGCGCGCAGCCTGGAACTGGTCAACGCCATGCTGGGCGAAGAGCTCTCCGCCGACGAGATCACTGAACTCGAACAGGAGACCCTGGCCGAGCTGGGCAACATATTGCTCAACCACTGTCTCGCCACCCTGGCCAACCAGCTGCAGCAGCAGATCAAGACCGATATCCCGCTGGCGTTCAGCACCAGTGCCGATGAACTGCCCGGCACCCTGAACCTCCACCATGACGATGACGAAAACACACTGGTCATGCTGGTTCAGATCGATTTCAGCCTGCGCAACAGCGCCCTGCGCGGCTACCTGGCCTTCATTATCGACCTGCACTCCGCCGATACCTTTGTGACTGCCTTGAGGTCTTACCTTGCAGAACTCCTCTGAAGCGTCCGGTTTCTGCCTGACCGAGATCCTCGACAACCTGGACTGTACCGATCTCCTGCACAGTCTTGATGGCGGTGTGCTGCTGCTTGATGCCCAGTGTCGCATCATCTTCTCCAACCGCTGGTTCTGTCGCCATACCGGCTTCCCGGAAAGCGACATGCTCGGCCAGACACTGAACCAGCTGTTCCCGGAACAACTGCCGTTGCCGTTGCAGGACGCCATCGAAACGGCCTGCCATCAGCGTCTGGGACGCATCCTCTCCTATCAGCTGCACAAACGACTGCTGCCCCTGCAAAGACGTACGCCCAGCGGCGAGCTGCAGCCACTGCACCAGTCGATCCTGATCAAGCCGCTCAGCCAGAGCGAGCTCACCCTGGTCCAGTGCCTGGACAGCACCAATGCGGTCAAGCGAGAACAACACCTGCGGGCCGGCGAGCGTATCCTGAAACTGGAACGCCGCGTGCTGGAGCTGATCGCAACCGGCGACTCCCTCGATACCATCCTTGATGAACTCTGCACCACGGTTGAACAGCTGATCCCCAGCGCCTCGACCGCCATCATGCTGCTGGACGAGTCCGGCAATCAGTTACGGATAAAAAGTGCGCCCGGCCTGCCGTCCACCTTTGCCCGTCGCGAAGACAGCCTGAAGCTTGGCAGCGCCATCACCACCTGTACCCGCGCGGTACAGCTGCGCACCCTGGCCGTAACCCCCGATATTCAGCAGGATGAAAGCTGGCGTCCCTGGGTCGAATCCGCCGAACGGCTGCAGATCGCCGCCTGCTGGGCTCAGCCGATTGTCGCAACCTATGATGAAGTGGTCGGTGTTTTTGCCTGCTACCCGCAGACCACGGGGTCGCCCAGCGAGTCCGATCGCCAGCTGCTGCAGCGTATGGCACACCTGGCGGCGATTGCGCTGGAGCGCCACCGCCGCATGGAGCGTATCCGCTTCCTTGCCCTGCACGACCCGTTGACCGGCCTGCCCAACCGCAGCCTGCTTAACGAACATCTGGGCCGCAACCTGCGTCGCGCCCACCGTGAGGGCCACCAGTTTGCTCTGATGTTCATCGACCTGGACGGTTTCAAGCAGATCAACGACCAGCATGGTCATGATGCCGGTGACGACCTGCTTTCGGTTCTGGCCGGCCGCATGACCGAGCAGCTGCGTGGTACCGATACCTGTTCCCGCATTGGCGGTGACGAATTCGTCGTCATGCTGGAAAGCGTGCAGTCACCCGAAAGCGCCATCCAGGTGGCAGAGAAGATCCTGCGCTGCCTGAGCACACCGGTGCAACGCGGTCAGCTGTCACTCCAGGTTTCCGCGTCCATCGGCATCGCACTTTACCCCCATGACGGCATCAGTGCCGATGCGCTGCTGACCTGTGCCGATGACGCCATGTATCAGGCCAAGGCACGGGGCAAGAACTGCTGGCACCGGATCAGCCACTGAGCGGACGCGCCGCCCGATGTCACCACGGGCGGCACGCATAGCCTAGACCTTGAACTTGCCGACAGCCTGTTTCAGCTGCTCGGCCAGGGCTTCGATCTCCTGACTGGTTGCCGCAACATTGTCGGCCGCCTGGGCCGTTTCATCCGCCGCCATGTTGATGCGCGTCAGATTCTGGTTCATCTCTTCAGCCACTGAGCTCTGCTCTTCAGCCGCGCTGGCAATCTGGGTATTCATGTCGTTCATATTCATGATCTGGGCAATGATCTCCTCCAGCGCCTCATTGGCTTTCGCGGATTTCTCAACCCCTTCTGTCGCCTGCAACTGTCCCTGCTCCATCACCTCCGCCGCACGCGCAGCCGCCTGCTGCAGGTGGGTAATCATCTCCTGAATTTCAGCAGTGGAGTTCTGTGTCCGGCCGGCCAGGGTACGCACCTCATCGGCCACCACCGAGAAACCACGCCCCTGGTCACCGGCGCGCGCCGCTTCAATCGCTGCATTCAGCGCCAGCAGGTTGGTCTGTTCGGCGATATCACGAATCACATCCACAACCTTGCCGATATCCTGAGCATCGGCGGCCAGATCGGCGATGACTTTCGCTGCAGATTGCACCTCGGACGCCAGGTGGTTCATGCCGTTGACACTTTCGGTCACCACCTGTTGGCCATCATGTGCAGAGGTATCCACCGACGAGGCGCTCTGGGCCGCGGCCGCCGCGCTCTTGGCCACATCGTGCACGGTCGCATTCATTTCATACATGGCGGTCGCCACCATATCGGTCTCATTTTTCTGCGCCTGAATACCGTTACGCGACTGCTCGGCGAGTACGGCACCACGAGCGGCCTGATCTCCCAACGACTGGCCAACCCGGGTCATCTCCCGGGTCAACTCGGCCAGAATGCTTCGGGTCTGCATAAAGCGCTGCGTGATATGCCCGATCTCATCGGCAACGGTCGGATTGGGCAACGGCTGATCCCGGAAGTCCCCCGAGGCCATGGCATCTGACAAGGACCCCAGGTTTTGCAGTGCCCGGCTCAAGCGTCCCATCACATACCAGGCAAAAGCGCCCGCCAGCAAGACACCAAGCCCCCCCACAACGGCCAACTGCAGCGTCAATGAACTCGATTTGCTATCCATGTCGGCACGCGCTTCACGGGCGCCACGCAGTTTGCGGTCACTGAGCGCGGCACGCGCCTTGTCGGTTTCACGATAGATCGGATTGACCTTGCGCAGAATGTGCCAGTTTGCCTGCACATAATTTCCCTGCTCGATCATCCTTACTGCAGGCGCAATTCCTTCGGCAAAGAAACTGTCAAGCTGCTGTTCAAACCGGGCGGCAAGACGGCTGGCTTCTTCGCCATGGTGGACCGACTCAAACTCACGCCATAGCGCCCTGATTCGGGATTCCCGTTGTTGTATCAAGTCAGTATGCAGTTTGGTTGGATGATCATGCGCACTGACAAACTGGCTGCCGGGATCATGCTGAATGCTGAGCAACAGCTGAGCACGCACCTCTTCCAGCATGCCACCGATACGCTCAACCTGATAAAGCGGCACCATGCGGCGGTCGAAATTGTCGTCATACAGGAAGGCTTCATACTTGAAGCCATAGACGGCAAATGCGCCCAGCGCGAGCACCACCACGAGAAACAACAGCACCAACAGTCTGAGCAGATTGTTGAGAGAACGAAACAGGCTGATATGCACCAGGGGCCTCCTGCGTACCTGTAGGGGGTTAACCGATAGTAGAACAGAGAATTCTAATTTATGTCGCCTTAAACTAACAGCTGTTTCAACACTTACCCGCTCTTTTACCTCACCCGCTCATTCATCGTCCCCGGCCGCAGAATCTGCCAGTGGCCGGATAATGCCCCTCCAAAAAAAAACGGGGCCACAAGGGCCCCGAAGAATGAGAGGTGCTGACGATTGAATCAGAAGCGTGCGGTCAGGCGCACCCAGCCGGTACGGCCCGGTTCATTGACCTGCACGGTATTGCCCAGGGCATCTTCACGGTTCAGATGGTAGGCGTAGGCCTTGTCGAACAGGTTATTGACCCCGGCGCTCAACGACAGCGACGGATTGAAGTCGTAACCTGCGTTCAGGTTCACCACCCCGTAGCCCGGTGTCTTGCGCACATCCAGGCCATTGCAGCCATCTTCAAGGCAGACATCGTTTTGCTGGGCCGCCACTTCCCACTCCACTCCTGCTCGCAGCGCATCACGGCGATAATCCAGCGCCAGTGTCGCGGTCAGCGGTGGAATCTGGGACAGGTCGGTGTTGTCATCCCTGTTCTCGCCCTGCACCCAGGCAAGGCCATTGCGCAGCTGCAGGCTGTCGTTCAACTGCCAGGCCAGCTCGAAATCCAGACCATAGAGGGCTGCATCGATATTCTCGTAGCTGCTGCCGGACTCATTCAGGCGGGCGGTGCGGTTGATGTAATCATCGACCCGGTTGTAGTAACCCGCCAGAGACCAGCTCAGATCAGCCGTTTCCGAAGCCAGTACCAGTTCCAGCTGGTGGTGCTTTTCGGGGTCCAGCGAAGGATTACCACGCCAGCTGCCGGTCGCCATGTAGCGTTCGGTCGCATCGGCCGTACGCACGCTGCGGGACAGGGTGGATTCCAGACGGTACTGGCTATCGAATTTGTGCGTCCAGGTCAGGAAGCCGCTCAGGTTATGCTCGCTGGTTTTGTCATCGGCATTGGCGCCATACAACATATTCGGGGTTTTACCCTTCAGCATTCCCCCTGTATAGGCTTCACCGGTACGGCCTGCATCCACACGGACGTAATCGTAACGGGCACCAGCCTTCAGCAGATCACCGCCGGCCATGTAGTGCTTCACCTCACCAAACAGACCGGTCTGCTTGATGGTCACGTCGGGCCACTGGATGCCGCCGACTTTACCGGCCATCATGCCACTGGCAATGATCGCTGATGCGTTGCGGTTGTTATCCTGGTGATCCACCCCCCACTGCAGTTCATGACCGCCGACGCGGCTGTCGATCAGCAGGCGACCACCGACCGTATCCGAACTGGTCGGTGCATCCATCGCCATAGGCGCGGTCAAGTCACGCAGGGTATGGTTGTCCATCAGGTGGTTCACTTCACTGCGGTATACCTCCGCACGCACGCGCTGGAACAGCAGACTGTCCGAACTGTGGTCCAGCTTCAGACGCCAGGTATCGGAGTCACTGTAGGGCGAGTCCATGCCGGCGCCCGGGAAGAGTACATCCTCCTCGTTCACCTGCTCATAACTGCCTTCCAGCCAGGTGCGATCGCCGACCTTGACGCCCGCCATCAGGGCGTTGCTTTCGGTTTCATAGGACGAACGCACTTCATCACCGTTACCGTCTTCATAGTTGCCGGCATCGGCTTTCTCGGTCACGAAACGCACATACCCCTGCTCGCCACCGGCCGCCAGGTCCGCCGACAGATTGGTCGTATCGCTGTTAGCGGTATAGGCGGCCGATAGCTGGCCACGATAGGGGGTATCGGCGTCGAGCAGCGGACGTTCACGCTCAAACAGCACCGTGCCGCCGGTGCCACCCGGACCGTAGATCACGCTGCGATTGCCCTTGATAACGGTGACCCGATCATAGCTTTCGGCAGCGGTGTAAGTCGTCGGCGGGTCCATGCGGTTGGGGCAGCCACCATACAGATAGGCACCATCCAGAATCACGTTGAGCTGGTTCTGCTTCTGGCCACGGATGACCGGATCGATGCCACGTCCGCCCATGCGCGAACCGGACACGCCATTGATGGCGCGCAACAGATCACCGCCATCCGTACTGGGGGCGGCCTGCACGGCTTCGGTCTCACTGGAGCTGACAACAGCCGATACCGGCAATGGCTTGGTAACTTCCAGTACTTCCTGTGCCATGGCGGGTGCGGAAAGCGCGGCCGCCACCGCCAGTGACAGACCTGAATATCTGAATTTCATGCTTTTTCCCTGTACAAGCTGCAAAAATTGCCGCTCATTTTAGGGAGAAAGTTCCGCTTGGATAATGTGACATGATGTCGCACACAGGCCTCGGCCCGCGGCGTCACCACCGTTGCGGTGCAGATCACTACAACCAGAGTCTGGCTCCTACTGGCGTTGCATCCCTGCTAACATAGCGTTCATATAAGCGAACAATCAGGATCATCCACCATGAGTGAACAGACACTGCCCCCACTGCAGGCCTTGGAACAGCAGGATGCCTTTATCGGCCGCCATATCGGCCCCTCTACCGATGAGACGGCGGCCATGCTGGCTGAACTGGGTGTTGACAGCCTTGATGCCCTGATCGATGAAACGGTGCCGGGCAGCATCCGTGTGGAGCAGCCGATCCCGCTGGCCGAACCGAAAACCGAGCCGCAGGTACTGGCCGAGTTGAAAGCGATCGCGCAACAGAACCAGATCAAGCGCTCGCTGATCGGCATGGGTTACAGCGATACACTGACACCCAACGTTATCCTGCGCAACGTGCTGGAAAATCCGGGCTGGTACACCGCCTACACGCCCTATCAGCCGGAAGTGTCTCAGGGACGTCTGGAAGCGATCCTGAACTATCAGCAGATGATTCTGGACCTGACCGGCCTGGATCTGGCCAACGCGTCCCTGCTGGACGAAGCCACCGCCGCGGCCGAGGCGATGACCCTATGCAAGCGCATGAGCAAAGCCAAGAAGGCCAACGCCTTCCTGGTGGATGAACAGCTGCATCCGCAAACCATCAGCGTGATTCAGACCCGCGCCGAACCGCTGGGCTACGATGTCATCATCGGCGATATTGAAACGCTGTTGGATCAGCACGAGGCCTTCGGTGTCGTGGTTCAATATCCGGGCACCAGTGGTGAACTGCGCGACTTTGGCCCGCTGATCGAGAAAGCTCATGACAACAAGGCACTGGTTTGCGCCGCCGCCGATCTGCTCAGCCTGGTACTGCTGAAATCCCCGGGCGAAATGGGTGCCGACGTGGTGTTCGGCTCCGCCCAGCGTTTCGGTGTGCCCATGGGTTACGGTGGTCCTCACGCCGCGTTCTTCGCCACCCGTGACGCCTACAAGCGCTCGGTGCCGGGCCGTATCATCGGCGTCTCCGTCGACAGCCGAGGCAACCCGGCGCTGCGCATGGCGATGCAGACCCGCGAGCAGCATATCCGTCGCGAGAAGGCTACCTCCAACATCTGTACCGCTCAGGTACTGCTGGCCAACATGGCCGCCTTCTACGCCATCTACCACGGCCCTGAAGGCCTGAAGACCATTGCCGCACGCATTCACCGTCTGACCGACCTGCTGGCCGCCGGCCTGCAGCAGAAAGGCCTGAAACTGGCGCACGACAGCTGGTTCGACACCCTCACGATTAATGCCGGTGCCGAACGCGACCGCCTCTATCAAAGCGCTCAGGATGCCGGGTTCAACCTGCGCAAGCTGGGCGACGAACAGCTGGGCATCAGCCTGGACGAGCGCAGTGACCGTGCCGAGATCGAAGCCCTGTGGACCGCGCTGCTGGGTGCCGACCACGGCCTCGACATTGCAGTGCTGGATGCCGAGTTGATCGCTCGCGGAGCGAGCTCCCACAATACAGAATCACACACCACAAACACTGAGGGAGCGCAGGTGGGAACACAGGTGGGAGCGCAGGTGGGAGCGCACTCCGTGCGCGAAAGCATTCCTGCCAACCTGAAACGCACCTCCGATTTCCTGACCCACCCGGTGTTCAACCAGTACCACAGCGAAACCGAGATGCTGCGCTACCTCAAACGCCTGGAAAACAAGGATCTGTCGCTGGCCCACAGCATGATCGCGCTGGGCTCCTGCACCATGAAGCTCAATGCCACCGCCGAGATGATTCCAATCACCTGGCCCGAATTCGGCGCGCTGCACCCTTTCGCACCGCTGGAGCAGGCGCAGGGCTACAAGGTGATGATCGATTCCCTGGAAACGATGCTGAAGGCAATCACCGGTTTTGACGCCATCTGCATGCAGCCCAACTCCGGCGCCCAGGGCGAATACGCCGGCCTGCTGGCGATCCGTCACTACCATCAGTCGCAGGGCGACGGCCACCGCAACATCTGCCTGATCCCGACCTCCGCGCACGGCACCAACCCGGCATCAGCCGCGCTGGCCGGCATGAAGGTGGTACTGGTGGCCTGTGACGATCAGGGCAACGTGGACATCGACGATCTGCGCAGCAAGGCTGAAACCCATGCCGACGATCTGTCCTGTCTGATGATCACCTACCCGTCTACCCACGGTGTATACGAGGAAGGCATTCGCGAAATCTGCGACATCGTGCATGCCAACGGCGGCCAGGTGTACATGGACGGCGCCAATCTCAATGCCCAGGTCGCGCTGACCCGTCCGGCCGACATCGGCGCCGACGTGTCTCACATGAACCTGCACAAGACGTTCTGCATCCCGCATGGCGGCGGTGGCCCAGGCATGGGTCCGATCGGCGTCAAGGCACACCTGGCACCGTTCGTCGCCAACCACCCGGTGGTCGGTATCGACGGACCCAAGGCCGGCAACGGAGCCGTATCCGCCGCGCCCTGGGGCAGCGCCAGCATCCTGCCGATCAGCTGGGTCTACATCGCGCTGATGGGCGGCGAAGGTCTGCGTCAGGCAACTCGCCACGCGATCCTCAACGCCAACTACCTGGCGAAGAAGCTGGGCATGCACTACCCGGTGCTCTATTCCGGCCGTAACGGCCGCGTGGCGCACGAGTGCATCATCGACCTGCGCCCGCTGAAGGAGGTGTCCGGCATATCCGAGGAAGATGTGGCCAAGCGCCTGATGGACTTCGGCTTCCACGCCCCGACCATGTCATTCCCGGTACCGGGCACGTTGATGATCGAGCCGACCGAGTCTGAATCCAGGGCTGAGCTGGATC
Source organism: uncultured Marinobacterium sp. (assembly GCA_963676805.2). Classification (GTDB taxonomy): domain Bacteria; phylum Pseudomonadota; class Gammaproteobacteria; order Pseudomonadales; family Balneatricaceae; genus Marinobacterium. The sequence goes on from CAXXYA010000002.1 coordinate 1,669,704, forward strand.
GTTTCATCGAAGCGATGGTGAAAATTCGCGAGGAGATCGCGCTGGTGGAAGCGGGCGAGCTGGATGCGGACAACAACCCGCTGAAGAATGCACCGCATACCCAGGCCGATATTATCGACCCGGAATGGAATCGCCCGTACAGCCGCGAACAGGCCGCCTTTCCGGCCAGCTGGCTGAAGCAGTCCAAACTCTGGCCGACGGTCAACCGCATTGACAACGTCTACGGCGACCGCAACCTGTTCTGCAGCTGCGTGCCGGTTGAGGCTTACGCGGAAGAGTAATCCGGCGGCCGGTCAGTGGGGGCGCGTTCGCGCACAGAGTGCGCTCCCACAACAGCCTGTGACCTGCAACGATTAACCTGTAGGGCCTGCTCTGCGAGCGAATGCTCCCCCTGAGCAAAGGCCACCTACAATCGAAATCCAGCCTTAATCCTGTAGGAGCTCGCTCTGCGAGCGAATGCCCCTCTGCGCAAAGGCCACCTACAATCGGAATCCAGCCTTAACCCGTGGGAGCTCGCTCTGCGAGCGAATGAAACCGGGTATTCCGGTTTTCAGCGCTTCACAACAAAGCAGGGCTGCTTCCTGGTCTTAAGCTGCTTGCACACATTGCCCGCCGAGCCACGGTCAGCAAAGCCTGCAACCATTACCTTGTAGGCTCCCCTGAGTTCCTGTGCGATGACGGGATGGTTTTCCAGGACAGCTGCATGCTCGCGTGCCAGGCTCACAGCCAGCGCTTGCGCATCCGCGTCTCTGGACAAAGAGGCCAGCTGCACGGCAAAGCCGCCTTCCAGATTTTGCCGGCTGTTTGAAGATGGGGGTGGTGCTTGCGTAACAGGCTTCACCGCTCTGACTGACGCCTGCTCCGGAGCTGGGCGGCTTTCCGCAGCCGGCACCTTCACCTGTGTGGGTGCCTGTGCGACAGCCGGCACAGGCGCTGCCGAATCAGGCGTTGACCGGGAAGGCTCTGTGGGCTTGTCGACGGACTCGGCTGCCGCGTTTATCGGTACCGATTCAGCCGAAGCCGCATTCAGGCCGCGAATCCGTCGCTGCAGCTGCGCACCATCAATCGCCAACTGTTGAGACAGTACCGCCTCTGCTTTTACCGCCTGAGCATCCCCCGAACGTGCCGCCAGCGTCATCCATGCCAAGGCATCAAGCGGAACAGGATCGGGCTGCTTCAGATAGAGAATCGCCAGCTGGTACTGAGCGTCGACGCTGCCTTGACGCGCAGCCTTGAGCCACCAGTAACGGGACTGGTCATAATCGGGGGCATCACCCGCAAAGAAGTGCAGGGTGCCAAGGTTCAACTGAGCTTCAGGATGCCCAAGCTCGGCTGCACGCTGATAGAACTGGCGCGCCTGGTCCAGGTCCCTGTCGACGCCGATCCCTTTGCGGAAATATTGCCCCAGGTTGAACAGGGCATTGGCATTCCCCTCTTCCGCTTGCTGATACCAGTGTTCTACCTGGCTTGCCCGGCGTGTGTTCGACGCGGCATCGCTCTCCGCCAGCACTGGATTCGTCAGGCATCCGAAAGCCAGTATTGCCCACCCCATCGACAGTATTCGTTGTTTGCGCAACCTGACCTCCTATACCCCAAGGGGAATCCCGTTTGACTGCGCCGCCGCGCCTGGAGCAACCTTATAGCAACAGGCTGTCACCAGGCAACGGCAACGCACGCCCTCGGTCAATACAAACCCCTTCAGTACAGGCCCTGTCAGGACAGGTCCGACACCTCCTGCTCAATCAGCTTGCGGATGCGGTGCTCATTGTCGATGAACTGCTCGCTGTCCTTGCGCAGTGACTTCACCAGCCCGTACATCATCGCCAGCAGCACAAAGGTAAAGGGCAAGGCTCCGGCGATAGAGGCGGCCTGCAATGATTTCAGTGCCAGATCACCGCCCAGAAGCAGGATAATCAGAGTCACCATACCCAGCGCCATACCCCAGAGGATACGCTGCTGTACCGGCGGGCGCTGGCCAAACGCAAGCAGTCGGCCCAGCACCAGCGTGCCCGAGTCAGCCGAGGTGACAAAGAAGATCACCACGACCAGCAGGGCCGTAATCTTCGCCAGCACAGCCGGGGCTCCCGGTGTCATTACATCAAAGGCATTGTACAGCGTACCAGCATAGTCCCAGTCATTAACGGCCGAATTGTAGATGCTCATGTCCGCTCCGTAGAGCGACTCGTGAATGCCGGCCGAGCCGATCACACCAAACCAGACCAGTGCCACAACCGACGGAATCATCATCACACCCAGAACAAACTCCCGAATGGTACGACCGCGGGAGATACGTGCGATGAACATACCCACAAACGCGGACCAGGCCATCCACCAGCCCCAGTAGAAAATGGTCCAGCCGCCCTGCCAGACGCGCTCTTCTTCGCTGCGCGCCGTCCACAGGGTCATGGAAACGCCCTCGGTCAGATAATCACCCAGCGCCGTAATCGAGCTGGCGATCAGGTAGTTGGTATCCGATACCAGCATGAAGTAGGCCAGTATCAGCAGACAGATCCAGGTGTTGAGTGTGGACAGGCGCTTGATGCCCCGAGCCACCCCGCTGGTTGCGGACAGGGTCGCGATCACGGTAATCAACAAGATCGACACCACGGTAACCGTTTGAGTGGCCTCTTCCAGCACACCCAGGGACACCAGCCCGGCGCCGATCTGGTTGACCCCCAGACCCAGCGTTGTCGCAATCCCGAAAATGGTCCCGAACACCGCCAGAATATCCACGGTATGTCCGATAGGCCCATAGATGCGCTTACCGATCAACGGATAGAGCGCTGAACGGATCGACAGGGGCAACCCCTTGCGAAACGCAAAATATGCCAGCGACAACCCCACGACCGCATACATGGCCCAGGCAATGGCTCCCCAGTGGAAGATGGTCAATTTAAGCCCGCCGGATGCCGCTTCGGCCACCAGGTCACTGGGCACAGGGAAGCCCGCATCGCCGGGCAGCAGCCCCTTGTCCAAGGCGGCCTGCTTGGCCACAAAGAAGTCGGCCACCGCTGCTTTGACTTCCGTGCTCAGGAAGGGGTTGCCGCCGCTCCAGCCACTGGCGAAGTGAATCATCGGTTCGGACATGGAAAAGAACAGCATGCCCGCGCCCGTCCCGCAACCAAAAAGCATCGAAAACCAGGCGAAATTGCTGAATTCGGGGCGGTCAGTGTCACGCCCCAGTCGAATCTTGCCGACCCGGGAGAACAACAGGTACATACAGACCAGAAAGGCCAGGAACATCACAATGATGTAGTACCAGCCCAGCGTACTTTCGATCCAGGATTTAACCCCCAGGAACTGTTCACTGGCGGTTTTACCCAGTAATACGGCGTAAAGAATGAACACCACCGTCATCACGATGGCCGTGATGCCGAGTGTGGAGTTAAGACCTTTCAGAATGCCCCTCTGGGCGATAAGCGCGTTCAGCTCTTCTTTTGCAAGCATTATGTCCTCTGTTATCGAATGTACAAATTCAATCGCAATGCATTATATATTTTTTTGTTAGACAATGCTTATACGAGGCAATAATGCCCATTAAATAGGCTAAAAACAGGCAAAAATCATTCAATCATGGCATTCTGCAGACGTCCCACATCACGCAACTGCATAGCATTGCTAAAATAATCCATCTCGGTGATTACGTGTTCGCATGCACACTCGGCTTGCTATAATCCCCTCCCGATCAAGAGGTGGCGTACTGATGTCGGATTACAAGTGGTATGTAGTGCAGTCCAAGCCCGGACAGGCCGAAAAAGCAGCACAAGAACTGGAAAATCAGGGATTCGAGGTATTTCTGCCGCGGGTCAAGGTAGAAAAGCTGAAGCGCGGCAAGCGGTTCGAGCAGGAAGAGCCCCTGTTCCCCGGTTACCTGTTCATCGAGCTTTCGGAAATGGCCAGCAACTGGCGACCGATTCGCTCCACACGCGGCGTAGCCAGGATCATCACCTTTGGCAATACGCCGGCCGTGGTACCTGATGATGTGGTGGAGCAGCTGCGAGACAGCCTCAAGCAGCAGGCGGAACGGCGCTCGCTGGAGCCTAATCAGCCGGTACGCATCATTGAAGGCCCCTTCGCCAACCTCAATGCGATCTTTACCGAATATGACGGTGAGAAACGCGCCTTCCTGTTGCTGGAGTTGCTGGGCCAGTGGCAACGGCTATCCGTGCCCCTGGGCGCACTGAAAAAAATCGACTGAATCAGGCTTCCGGCCACAAGGGCCGGGGCTCAACCATCAGCGTATTGTCACTGTCGGTGAGCCATACCTGACCATCCTCGATGGTGCACTGCAGATGCATGCCGCGCTGTGCCAGTGTTGCCAGCTGCCGGCTCTGCTCCGCCGGAACACGCAGCATCTGCAGGTTATCGAACCGGTGCAACTGCCCTCTGATCCCTTGCCACCAGGGCGTAACGGCCTGATCGGAACCATACACCAGCACCACGACCTGCTGCGCCCGGTTACACGCCTTGCGGATACGCTTATCACTGGGCAACCCTACATCGATCCAGGTTTCGATCTCGCCGGAATAGTTTTTCAGCCAGAGATCCGGCTCATCATCAGCGCAAAGCCCACGGGTAAACTCCAGCTTTTCATCGGCCCTCAGCATGAATGCCAGCAGGCGCATCATCAACCGCTCTTCGGTTTCAGAAGGATGCTGCGCCAGCGTGTGACTGTAATCGGCGTAATGGTGCCGGTCCATATCAGCCAGTTGCAGATGAACTTTGTAGACGGTTGCGTTTTGGGCCATTACAAAAAATCCGAAAAAGGTAGAGTGTAAACCGGTGACCCGGTCAGAACCAGATCAGGCCCCGCCCAGGATCAGTATTGATCCCCGGCCGGATAAATCCAGCTCTTACACTTCGGCAGCAGTGCCGTTAACATGAATCCGGCAAATTCACTGATTGGACCCCCAGCATGAGCGAAGAGATCAGCCAGCATATTGATCAGATGATTCGGCATGACGAAGCCCCGGATGGAAACCAGGTCCCCGACTCATTCGAGGCGCTGGAGCCTGAACAGATTGCCCTGCTGCTGGAATCCCTGCCGATTGATTCACGTCAGCACGCCTGGGAGCACGTACCGGCCGAGCTCTATGCCGATGTTCTGGTCGCCATGCGCACCGAGGCACGCGAGAGCCTGCTGCGCCAGTTCGACAGCCAAACCCTGGACCAGCTGACCTCCGATCTTGACGCCGAAACGCTGGTCGAGCTGGCCGATTCCCTGCCCGCCGAGGTCGTGGACATCGCGTTGACGCGCATGGACGACCGCCAGCGCACCTACTATGAGCAAAGTACCGGCTATGCCGAGGATCTGCTGGGGCGCTATGTCGATCATGAGTTGCTGATTCTGCCGCATAACAGCCGAGTAAGGGACGCCGAGCGCCTACTGCGCCGCCCTCTTCCCGAATACAGCGAACACCTCTGGCTGGTGGACCGCAACGGCCACTACACCGGTGCCGTGGCAATCAACCGCCTGTTTGGCGCTCCTGCCGGCCAACCCCTGGCCGAACTCTACAGCGAGGAGCTGGAAGCACTGGATGCCGAACTGACCCTGAAGGAGGCCAGCGAACGGTTCGAAATAGCCGCCGTCGCGGCACTGCCGGTAGTGACCGCCGAAGGACGCCTGCTGGGCCGCATGAGTCAGCGCCTGGCCTTTGAGCTGATCCATGAGCAGTACGAAACCCAACTGATGGCCAGTGCCGGTCTGGGCGAAGATGAAGACCTGTTCGCTCCGGTCATGCGCAGCAGTAAGCGCCGTGCGACCTGGCTGGGGATCAACCTGCTGACAGCCTTCCTGGCGTCCTGGGCGATCGGCCTGTTCGAAGGGACCCTGCAGCAGGTCGTCGCCCTGGCGGTGCTGATGCCGGTCGTCGCCTCCATGGGCGGCATTGCCGGCAGTCAAACCCTGACACTGATTATCCGTGGACTGGCCCTGGGCCAGATCACCACCGCCAACATTTTGCCGTTATTGAAAAAGGAGTTGAGCGTCGGCGGACTCAACGGCGTGCTCTGGGCGCTGGTGATCGGCGTAGTCGCCTCACTCTGGTTCAACAGCGCCGCCATCGGCCTGGTGATCGGGCTGGCGATCGTAATCAATATCGCCGCTGCCGCCCTGTCAGGGGTGCTGATCCCCGTACTGCTGGAGAAACTGAAGGTCGACCCGGCACTGTCCGGGTCGGTCATTCTGACCACGGTCACCGACGTGGTCGGCTTCGTGGCCTTTCTGGGGCTGGGGACGCTGTTGCTGGTTTAGTACAGGTTCAAAGCTCTCCCAGGCTGAAGGCCTCCCCCGCGCTGTCGATGACCAGTTCCGTGGCGTGGGGGTGTTCGACCATGCGCGCCAGCTCCACCAGCTGATAGAACAGGTTGCGGCCGATCCTGCCTTCCATGCCGAAGCGGATCATCAGGTAGGGGGAAGGCTCCCGGGTTTTCGGGTCAACCGCCACCCGGATCGGGTGCTCGGCATCCGCACGCACCCGATCACCGGTTGACGTGGTAAAGATCAGCTCCACACCCTTTTCGCCCTTCTCATGCTCGACACTGACGACCTGAAAAGGCACATCCTCCACCTGGATGCCCACTTTCTCCACCGGGGTTTTCAGAAAGTACTTGTCGCCCTCTTTCCACAACACTCGCGAAAACATTTTCACCATGGCTTCACGACCAATGGGGGAGCCTTCGTAGTACCAGCGCCCGTCGCGGGCGATGCGCATCTCGATATCACCACAGAACTCGGGATTCCAGGTATCCAGTGGCGGGATACTGTCCTGCCCTTTCAACTGTTCTCCCAGTGTTGCCGGATCAAAACTGCCGCTCATTTCAGGCTCCTTGTTGAAGGTTGGGGGGACAACCATGAGTAGCCCTCACACTGGCTACAGAAGATTTCATCATGCTGCCGCAATAAATGAATATAATTCACTCATAACAAAACACCAATGAAAGAAGATGGATATCACCATGAGCGAATCCCTGCAGCAAAAATTTGCCGATCCTCACCGCAGTGTCTGCTTTGTCGGAACAACTCCGCCCAAGGCCAGCACCGAGGACATGCAGATGCGGGAGATCGCTGACCGTCTGCTGGCTCGTCTGGACACACTGGAATATGACGGCCTGATCGTCTACGACATTCAGGACGAAAGCAGCCGCATCGATGCACCGCGTCCTTTCCCGTACATGGAAACCCGGGACCCGCGCGAATACTCCAGGCTGCTCAGCGAACTCAGCCAGCGCCCGATCATCACCTACAAGAGTGTCGCTCAGCGCGATCGTGCCGATTTCGAACACTGGCTGGAAGAAGCGTGGAATGACTACGGCATCCGCAATCTGGTATTGGTGGGCAGCCCCTCGTCCGAAGGCGAAATCAAGCTGTCACTGAATCAGGCCTACGCCGCGCTGAAGGAGCATCACACGCCATTTCACTTGGGCGGCGTGACCATCGCCGAGCGTCATGCGGTCAAGGGCAACGAACATGAGCGCCTGATCAGCAAAGTGGAAAGCGGCTGCGAGTTCTTCATCTCCCAGGCGGTTTACAACGCCCAGGCCACCATCGACCTGCTGACCTCCTACGCCCGCAGCTGCAAGGAGGCGGGGACAGCGCCCAAGCGCATCATCCTGACCTTTACGCCCTGCGGCAGCGCCAAGACGCTGGAGTTCATGCAGTGGCTGGGCATTTCCGTACCCGAAGCCACCCGCTACCGCATTCTGGATGCGGAAAAGCCGCTGGCCGAGTCCGTGCGCATCTGCCAAAACAACCTGGAACAGATCCTTGACGCCTGCCTGCCGCTGGGCCTGCCGATCGGTCTGAACATCGAAAGCCTGACCAACCGCAAGGCCGAAATCGACGCTTCCATCCAGCTGTATCAACTGCTCAAAGCCACGCTGGATCTACGCCTGGCGGAACGACAACTGGATCAAGATAGCTGATCCGGACTGTTCGCTGACCTGCAGGTGCTTACTTTTAAGAAAGCGCCTGCAGTGTTAAATAAACGCTTGGTTACGTTTTGGTCTCGTCAAGTTCATCTACAGACAATAGCTGACTACTGCGCCGAACTGTAAGAATATCGACTCGTTCTTTAATGCTGTAGATGACTCTGTAATTGCCATAAATCACTTCACGAATACGTCGCGAGCCTACTTCAGGCACAACCCGCCCACTTTCCGGAAAGTCAATCAAACGCTCCACAACGGCAAACAAACCTTCAGCCCAATTAAGTGCAGCAGTGGGGCTATCATTCGCAATGAATTCAGTGATTTCCTCCACTCGATCAAGCGCAAGCGGGGACCAAACAATTTTCATCGTGTCAGTCGGCCAAGCACACGTGATTTGGCGGCATCGTGATCAACACCATCCCCCGCCGCTATCTGTTCGTCTGCTCTGTAGATCTCTTCGAGGACTTCCAGGCGCTGCTGCATTTTCTCGTACTCATGCACATCGACCAGTACCGCAACACCACGCCCTCTCTGCGTCAGAACCATGGGGCGACGGGTTTCATGAATCTGTTTTACAAACGTGGCGACACCTGCCCTGAATTCAGACAACGGACGGATATCTTCATCTACTCGAACCCTGGACATATCAATCACTCAAGCACTCTTAGTTGTACCAGCAAAAGTACATAAGACTGCCATTCATATCAAGGCCAGCGCTTTGTGCGCCACGCAGGAACTATTCCGCAGTCGCCAACAGCTCCTTGCTCGCCTGAGCCAGTTCACGGTAACGGTCGGCGTGCCAGATCACGACCTTGCGCTCCATATCGATCTCGTACTTCAGTTTGCCAAGGATACTCATCTCCAGCGGGCTATCTTAACCCGACACCACACCCGCATCTTTCTGCTTATCCCTGCACCTTTGTTCTATTTAATTAACCGCCGGCGAGCTTGACCTTGTAGCCTTCCGCTTCCAGCGCTGTCTTCAACGCATCGCGATGATCACCCTGAATCTCGATGATGCCATCCTTGACGGCACCGCCGGTACCACACCGCTGCTTGAGCTTTTTCGCCAGCGCTTTCAAATCCTTCTCCACCAGCGGCACACCGCTGATGGTGGTCACACCCTTGCCCTTGCGACCACTGGTTTCACGACGGATACGTACCACGCCATCCAGTGTAGCCAAACGCTCCGCTGCCGCCTGCTCATTACAGCAGCAGGCATCCAGCGCCTCGCCACAACCAGGACACAGACGCCCGCTTTCCGTCGAATATACCAGCCCACCGAGCTGATCACGTAAACTTGCCATATCGTTTTTCAACCAATTCTGATCTGCATATCCAGTGCCTTGAGCACTTTATTGCGACTGTAAACAGTATTGCAATCAGTGTTTAATTAACCCAAGTTTCGTCAATGCTCCGCATGATGTGCGATGTACTCGCTCAGTGCCCGACGGGCTAAATCATTGAGTGAAATATTCTCTCGGCTGGCTGCCACACTGGCCGCCAGATGCAAATCATGACCAACTCGCACATTAAAAGATCCCTTGCAGGGAGTATCCGGCACTTTGCCAAGCTCGCGGCAGTCTTCAAGATAAGCATCCACCGAGACCCTGAATTCATACTCCAGTGTTTTAAGATCAATGGCCTCGTAGGTCACCAAATCACGGATATACGCCAGTTTTCCATACAACGTGCCACTTTCGATATCCGGTTCAATTGTGCCCAAATAACCTTTGTATTTCAGGTACGTCATAACAAACCCTCCTGCGTCAGCGTCGTGCGCACATCTTTCAGCGCACCCCCTTTGATGTAATTTTCAGGATGGGGTTTGTGCAGGCGAAACATATGGCCGGTTTCCATGTTATAGAACCTTACCCGTGAACCCGCCATTTCCTGCATTTCATACCCCAAGCGGGAAAGCAACGTGACCAGGTCAGACCATGGAAACGTGCTGTTTGCACATCGCAGTTTCGACAATAGCTTTTCGCTTTTACCCACTTTGCACCCTCCCTGGTGCTGCAACTAATTCTAGTTACAAGGTAGCGGATTAACAAGACCGCGTGTTTCATAGCATCGTCTTAATCGCTACAAACCCACCCCACCGATCTGGCGGGCAAGGTAGGATGCATAGTTATCCGTCATGCCGGAGATAAAATCCAGCACCCGGCGGTAGCCAGTATACAAAGACTGATCGGCATCAGGTGCGTGGATGCCCATCAGGCGCAGAATCTTCTCTGACCGATAGCCTACCTTGCCCTCACCCTTGCGGTGCAGTTCGTACACCGCATCACAAAACGCGTCCAGCAACACGCCCAGCGTCGTGTAAGCCCCCACTTCCAGCTCGGCCTTGCGGGTATTGGGAAACACCCGCTCACGGGCGACACGTTTGGCGGTCAGAATACCGTCGCGCACCATGGGATCGCCATCCAGCAACAGCTCGCCCGTGTACGTACCCGACATGATCTGAGCATACTGCCGCTTGAATACCCCCACCGCCGAATCAACCATGTTCTCCATCGCTTTGCCACGCAGCGCTGAAATCTTGCGCCGGGCCGACGCTTCGGTGGAGAAGATTGCATCATCAAATTCAAGATCACCACACAACTGCAGCAGAATCGCCTTCACATCCTCGAAACTCAAAATCTGCAGCTCGATGGCGTCTTCAAGATCCAGGATGGCGTAACAGATATCATCCGCGGCCTCCAACAGAAAGGTCAGCGGGTGCCGGCACCATTGATTCGGCCCTTGAGACACCAGCCCAAGATCACGCCCCAACGCGTTGAGAATATCGATTTCAGACTGAAAGGCACTGAACTTGCCCTTGGATCCCGCCTGCTCAACGCCCCAAGGGTACTTCAGCAGCACTCCGAGCGTCGGAAATGTCAGCCGAAGACCACCATCGAACAGATGATTCTCGATCCGCGTCACCACGCGAAAGCCCTGAGCATTACCCTCGAACACCTGAAGATCCAGACGTTCCAGCTCGGACAAGGGCGCCAGCCGCTCATTGTCCTGATGGCGTGCAAACCAGTCACGCACCGCGTATTCACCGGCATGGCCGAACGGAGGGTTGCCGATATCATGCGCAAGGCAGGCCGATTGCACGATGGTGCCCAAATCATGCGGGGTCACCCAGGGCGGCAACTCATCGGCAATCAGTTCACCGACCCGAATGCCAAGGCTGCGCCCGACACTGCCCACCTCCATCGAGTGAGTCAGCCGAGTATGGATATGATCATTAAGCGAGAAGGGATGCACCTGCGTCTTGCGCCCCAGCCGACGAAAGGCACTGGAGAAGACAATGCGGTCATGGTCCTTGTGAAAGTGACTACGCCCGATCTCGTCGGGCGTCAGCGATTCATGACCATAGCGATGGGTGGTAAGCAGTGTGGGCCAGTGCATGTTTGTCCTCGCAAAGCCATGGCTTTGAAATTCACTGTAACCTTAAGGCACTATTAGACATTTTTAAGGACCTATTCTGCGATCTCATCCGGGTTTTCGTCTCTTTGATCCAGTTTACTCAGCGCGTCCTGCGCTTTGCGATACTCATCGCGTGCCCAGATGATCAAACCTCGTTCGAAATCCACCTCATAATCTACCTGACGAAGAAAATCCATGCCCAAAAGACCATCATGACGACTCATGCCCATATGATCTATAACACCGACCGGGGCAGACTCCATTGAATAGGGTCCTACTTGCAGACGACTGAAAGTGACCTGATGGGTATCAAGCACATTACCATCAGCGACTTGGACCTTTCCGGCAGCGCGTTTTGGCTGTCGCAATGTCGCTATTTTTTGGCTATAGACCATGGTACGTGAAGCACCTGTATCCAAAATCATATTCAAATTCAGTACCCGGCTACCATAGGTTGCCTGAACAGGCACAATAACGCTGTTATTGTGTATCTCGACCGGTGTTTCCAGCTTTTTAAGATATGCCTGCAGATGCTGCCTTTGCCGTTCGACTGGTTCATCAGATTCAGCAAGCGGATTTTCAACATCTGATGACGTTTTGCGAGACCTGGCAGACTCAAGCACCCTCACATCCTCTCGGTACTCCGGCGGCACCTGGCTCTTGCGGTCGACAAAAATCTTCCGCCCATTATCATCGACATAATGATAGACACCAGCCACTGCAGCTGGCTGAAAAAAAATCAGCATACTGGCCAAAATCCATTTACATGCCTGCGGATGGTATTTCATGTACGCAGCTCCTTATAATTATTGCATCACAACTACGTCTCACTGCCGCAAATACCTGGCGGACGTACCGCTGAAATCGCTAACAGCATTTACATATTTTCACTTCAGCTAATCGTTACCAACAGTCAGTACCACCAGCACCTTCGACACCCGCCTGGTTGAGTGTCAGCGTCGCACAGCTGTCGCCCGTTTGTGGGCCTTGAGGCACCGCCTGTAACTGGTAGGTAAGGGCCGTTGGTCCTGCAGCAAAACTGAATGTATAGCGGTTGGCCAATTCTGCCACACACCCTATCTGAAGACTCGCGTCATTAATCGCATTGCCGCCACTATCCTGATCATAACGCATGGCTGAAGAACGGTTACGTTCAAGCAGTTGAGTCATCTCCATTAGACAGGCCTGTGCGGCATTACGATGACTTCGTAGCACATACTCACGATAGGATGGGTAAGCAATAGAGGCCAAGATTCCTACTATTGCCACCACAATCATCAGTTCAACCAACGTAAAACCATTTTGCCGCTGCATTAACATTTACTCCGATATTTCGCGCCAAGAAATTCGATCAGTATCACCGCTACCCGTACCCGGATTCGTTGCCACTACTTCCGAAACGGCACTGTCAGTATTGAAGTGAAGATCATCATCTACGAATACGCCTGTACTGGGAATTCTGCCAACAGAAAAACCACTCGGGCTTTCACCACTAAGTTGATCTGCACTATTGAATTCACCATCACCGTTAAAATCGAAGTAAATACGGTCAAGTCGTCCACCCGTAAAGGGGTTAACTGCCATCACAAAACCATCACCACCCGGGTTACAGGCATCTGCAATGGGTATAACTGTATAACCAATCAGAACATCCCCACGAATTTGAGATGGCAACACAATACGCTCGCCTGGGGCATCACTGGCATTGAAATCAATAAACCATCCTTTTTTATTGGCCATATCACCACTGACGGCTTCCGATACTGTACGGGCAGTAAAATCACCCAATGAAGAACCACTACTGATCGTTCTTTCTTTAAGGTCTGCCCTTGTATTCAGCGACGTAATGTCCTCGGCTTTCAAACCGTACCAGGACTGGGTATCGCGATTACTCATATCGGCAATTGAAAGGTATTTACCCGTACCAAAGTGGATCCAGGTATCACCATTATCATCCTCAGTGCCCGTCATACCCGCGGTGATAGGCTGGCGCCGGCCACTTGCATCTTTGGCAACATAGATAATCTGAGGTGTAATTGCCGTATTGATCAGATCAAACTTGTAGACATTGCCTTCAAGATCACCTGCATAGGCCGTATCAGCAGAACCATCACCATTCAAGTCCCACACAAGTGGGCCGGCAAGACCATTAGGACTGGCTGAACTTGTACCCGGTATTACTGTAACAGTCCCGTCTTCCAGTTTAACGCGGATCAACGCCGCACGATCATTGGCACTGTTGTAGCCATTACCAAAAATGGCATACCACTCACCATCATCCAAACGCGCAATAACGGGCGGGGATGTGATTTGGCCAACATCATCATGTGAGATTTCCCACAACAGGCTGCTACTGCCAAGATTCGATGGGTCGGTTACGTCCAATGCAAAAATGGCTTTTCCTGTTTGATCATTCCCGATATTGCCAGCTCGACCAGTCGTACCGATAATCACCGTGCGCCATTGATTTTTAAGGTATACATCCTGTGCAACCAATGGACCATCAACAAAATAACGATGCTGATAGTCAGGATCAGCCAGGTTAGCCAAACCATTCATGATTGCTGCACGTGGCATGTAAGCAAACATCTCCAAGCCTTTGTTGGATGATGCATTATCGGCTAAAAAGCCGTGCAACATACCATCATTGGCACTCACGTAAACCATGTCCGAACGGCTGGAATGAGTTGAAGCGAATGAGGCGTAACTATCAGCCTCTGGCCAGTCGGTATACTTATAGCGACTGGCATCCGGTGCACCCACCAGCACAGGTGTGGTATGTACGATATCGCCCAATACGCCGCTAGCCCGGTTACGAAATGGGCCAGACGCAGACACCTCCCTGGATTGATCACCGCGCAAGTAGTCAATCAAATCTTGTGCACTGGCTGTACCACCCGGGAAGGCGTTTACCAGCGCACTTCTCATATCGGCATCCAGGTCAGACTCCTGTGAAAAAAGCACACTGGTGATGGAGCCGTTAGGTGCGGTTTTGGCCGTATAAATTGACCGGCCAGTGTGGCCAGGCACGCTGGCCTCCCAACGGCGGTTGGTCAGCTCTCCCGTTGTGGGATCCAATGCCCAGGCAGCAAGGCTGCCACTCCAATCGCCTGAACGATAACTGGCATTGAACAGGGTTGTGCCTGCCTGCAGTTGTGAACTGCTGGCAGCCAGAGCGCTGCCAGAACCAATACGGGTGGATATCTCAGCCAAGGACGCTTCCAGCCCCGCAATAAACTCAGTCGGGTTTTGCGCCGAAAAGTAGTTGCCGCGGCTGTTTACAGAAGCGTGTAATAAATCATCAATTTTAGCGTTATCACTATTGTCAGGGTCGGGCCAGTTTATGGTTGCGCTAGAATCAATGGCATTAAATGCATCATCCTTATTGATTTGACCCTCTACACCCAAGCCAATACCGATAGTGACCATATGCTGCCAAAAAGCAGGGTCTTGTGTCGTTGCCGGTACATCATTTTTGTTGTCATCAGAGGTGCCCGGTCTCAGATCATTTTTCCAATAATACATGGCGACATCTGCAAGGTTATTGCTGTCGCTAAGCTTAAAGGGTGAAACGGCGCTGTATGTATAACTTCGCCCGCCCGGCCCGGTAATAGTCGGACCATTATTGCCATCGTTGTCTGCACGTGCAGCACTGGTACTGGCTTGATAGCTACTGCCTTCAGACCAATACCCATCTGTCATCAAAATAGTAAAATTTTGCCGGCATGACAGGTATCCACTCCCACTGTCGCTTGGATCTATAAGGTAAGGGTGGGCAGACGAAAAATATTGCCCGGCATCATCCAGTGATTTTCTTAAGCCTGTACCGTAGTTGTAGCCTGACCAAATCCCATCTATCCATTTATAAAAATCCGCTCGCGTCCGAGAATAATCCAAAACTCGACTGGCTATGGTACCACCACTTCTATTTAAGCTTCCCCAGCCGAGGCGATAATCAGTATTCAGATTATTAAACGCCAAACTCACACTGGTTTTTGCCAAGAGAATACGTGTTCGGTAATACGAATACCAGTTGGCTACATTACGCAGTTCGTCAGTATCGTTAACGTCGACATAGACTTCATCATAACAATCATCATCAGTTTCGGATCCATAACATCCGGAGTTTGAGGAATCAAAAACTGCGTATCTGAATGGCTTCCATTCTGTTATATAAACAGTTTCTTGCATTTCCCAATAACGATAATTACGGTCACGATCATCATCGTATTTTCTTCTTCCATCGGGACAGATATTATCAGTTGGAGCCACTTCACAATACCAGCCACGTCGCTGACGATCCCAACGATATACCGTACGTTCTTCTTCTCTTCTCTCTGAAACCCATTCCGCCAGGTTTTTTGTCGCCCTTCGCTCATACCCATTTGTCCAGGCGCTATAAAATTCGCTGTCCCCCAAGGAGTTACCATCAGCATCTACAGGTGCTTCGTACGTAACATTCGGATTATAATAAATTTTATTATAATCCGGCGACTCACACCTTAATTTATCAGTCAACAGGTTGCCCGTACTGTTTGAATCATTACTGCGATCATAGTGAATAATTCGGGAGTTATTACTGTAGGCATCACTGCAATTAATACTCCCTGGCATATCATCCTGAAACATCGACCCCGAATCATCCAGAATAAACATGATATTCGGCGGCAGCGGGTCATTAACCAGCAGAGGCTTTTGCTCGATATCAACCGTTGCGGCCATGGCCGGAAGGCTGATAAACAAACTGCACGCCACAACCGACAGTCTCAGCCTTGAGAAAATAAACTCAGTAGGAGCACGTTCCATAATCATATCCTCAAATCTGCCTGATCAGGGCGCAGCTGCGCCAACCTCACGTCGTACCATCGTCTGCAGCACCACCAATGCACGCCCTTCACTATCAGCATCATCAGGGTCATGACTTCTCGCAGTGACTCTGTATACGATATTGGCGACCGCTCTGCCCGATTTGCCATACTGATAGCTCGACGCATCGCGGCTTGAGCCTGTGGCATCGGTATCAAGATAAACAGAAAGACGATCAATATAATATTGTGGTGGCAAGGCATCATTCAGGCTTGAGAGCGCCGCACCGCTGTCAATGGCCAACCAGCCGATACCGTCACCACGGCCATCGCCATAGGGATCTGGCACGCTCGTACATTCATTGCCACCGGCTTCATCTGGATTACAGTTGTACACCAAATTCATTGCTGTGCCTGTCTCACTGCCATCTGCAGTATAGTCAAACGTAAGAATTCGCTCTTCTGCCTCACGTAGCGCCGTTTCCGCCGCCTGAAATGCCAGGGAGCGGTCATAAAAATTACCGCTCATGGCCTCTTCCGTTTGTACCATTCGGCTTGCCGCCAAGCCAATAATCAGCAAGATCACAAGTATGATCAACGCAACAATCAACACAGCTCCAGACTGCTGGTGGACATTCATGTATCCCTGTCTGCAGGTCTTCATGGCAACCGGTTCCTTAGTGCTACAGTGTGTGAAAACGTCCTGTTGATTGGGTCTGTGCCCGTGTTCTGACTCCGTGCAACATTCAGCAGCAAACGTACAGAGACCACATCCGACCAATCAGCCACGCCGCCCGCTGCGGTATAATTGTTTTCACCGTCTTCCAAATATTCGATTTGCAGGTCATCAACAAGGTCGACGACCTCATTGTTAACGCCATTCACGGATTGAAACAGCGAACGCCCTTCAGCCATACTGCAGTCCGCACGGCCGTTACAGCCGACATACCAAGCCGTAGACCGAAACCTGGCAAGAACGCTATTTGCCCCATATTCATACGACGTACCGTTGGCACTGCAATCCATTGGGTCACTAAAACCTAAACCTTTGGAACAATTGCCAGGGCCAACCGAGACATTGCCCCTATTATGCACAATGGTATTGTTACTTTGGTTAGCACTCGTCACCTCAAAAATACTGGCCTGCTCGAAGTCGCATACCAGCATAATCTCAAAATCCTCTATACCGTGATTAGCTTCTGAAACCTTGAACTGCGCAGCGGTCGCCTGATGCTCGGTTACACTCAGTTGTGTTCCACGAGCACCGCTCAAAATAATGGCATCAGTCCCCGCAACCCTATTTCCGACGTTCGTGCCGTTGGCAGCGGCCGGCAGTGCTTCGCCTGCATCATACCCGCGAATACCGTTGTTAAAATCCGCCCACCAAGTCGATGCACCGGGTGTATCAGCACTATTGTTCAACACATTTGCGACAGGAAGATCCGCTCCGCACGGCATCCCCCCCGCCTCGCGAATATCACGTGCCATGAGTTCGAAGGCAAAACGCCCACTTTCCTGAATGCGCGCAACAGCTTCATTTGTTCGGTAGGTACTGCTGTTTGAGATGAATACCGTTAATACCCCAGCCAGTATGACCAGGCCCAGCAGCATGGCGATCATCAATTCAACCAGCGTTAAACCGGATTGAAATTTCGGTGCCCTCATATCTTGCCCTCCGTGACAACCTGTTGTGCAGCATTACCCCCCGTCGAGAGTGAGTCGTCCCACTGTATGGTGACTGTGCAGTTGAAATTACTATCGCAGTCCACCGCACCGCATGCCACACCGGCACCCAAAGCGGACTGAATTTCAGCAACCCACTCGGTCAAGTCTTGTTCAGCCAGTGATCCATTACCCGGCGCGGCGCAGTTTGCCAAGTCAGCCGGGAGCGCTACATCATAATTGCCCGCCGCTGCCACATCACGATTGGCCCGCATACGGTCGAGAATCGAATAGGTCAGCACAACCGCTTCACTGCGCTGCATCGCACTTTGGTTGTTTTTAAGCGATGCCAACTGCAAGCCTGCTGTGCCCAACAGCCCTACGGATACAACCAGGACAGCAATCAAAACTTCAATCAGCGAACTACCGGCCTGTTCGGTTTTTTTGGCCCTATCAATCATTGACAGCTCCCCTCTTCCGTGAATGTTTGGCCCGAAACCAAAAGCCTTACACATCGCGCCTCCCCACCGGCTGCAACATCAAACTGCGAACTTGCTGAAGGGGTACCGAGCGTGTTGAAGGTAAAATTCGACACACTTGATGCCACCGTAACTCCCTGCTCCAAAGGCCAGGCACGCACTACATCATCACTGCCGTTACCGTCCAGGTCAGCCGTTACCAGCCAACCATTGCCCCAATTGGTACCGCCATTACAGCCCGAAGCATCAGCGTTACTTCCGCACACGCTAACCACCTGGCGTAACCGAACAGCCTCTGTTTTGGCGAAGGTGATGGCGGTGCGCAACTCCTGCGTAGCCCCCTGAAGCCTTGACCCTCGAATCAGGTTATCAAACCCCGGCACAGCAACCGTCAGTAATATCGCCAGCACAGCGACCGTAATCATCAGCTCAATGAGGGAAAAACCGTGTTCTTTGTTACTGAAACCTGACATAAGGCGCGCACTCACCTGCTCTCTCCCTGCTTGCGGACGGACTGATTATGGCACTCCACAAAAGAGTGTACAGTAGCCAGATCAAAGGAAACTTCAAATCCTTAAATTTCCCCTTACTTTCATATTAGACTACGCGCATCTTTATTGTACCCGGAAAGAATGATTCATCAGCTCAACGGAAAAGGAGCTTGCCATGCCCAACAAGGACGATTCTCAACCCCTGGAAACCCTTCACGACCTGCTTGGGCCAGTTGAAGACCTGCACGCCATGCGACGGGATCTGTTCGAAACCGTCAAACCCAGCGTGGATGCCAAGCCGCACACAGTACCCGAGCCGAATGCATCCTTTGATTTGGATGCCTTCAACCGCTCACGCCTGCTGGCACCCCCCAGGCAACATGACCAGGCCCTATGCCTGGTACAGGTGCGCAATTATGCATTTGAAGCCCATGCCGGTCAGTTGCATGGCCGCAATGAAGCCCCCTGCTGGACGCATCTATCAGAAGTTGCCGGTCTGGTTGCAACCTGTGCCGGCAGCACACCCCGCGCCATTGCACTAGCCTGGCTACACCATAGTGTGACGGATACCGGTATTACCTTGCGTGATATTGAACGCCAGTTTGGCGCATCCATTGCCGACGGCGTACGCTGCCTCACCCATTCATCCAATGCACTGTTAAGCCCCCGTATTCGCCGACAGCGCCTCCGTAAACGCCTTGCCGAGGGCGACAGAGATGTTCATACCGTGCGCCTGGCTGACATGGCCGCCAACCTGGCCTGCTTTACACGCCCAGACGCCGTAAAACCCCATGCCGAGTTTCTTGAGGAAAAAAGGCTGGATATCGGTGTACTGCGGCAGGGGGATGAGGGTTTGAAGAAACTGGTGATCCGCTTATGGAAAGAGGCATCGAAACGAGCCACGCCTTCTTGAGCAAGTGGCACGACAGGCTCACTTCAACTTCATCAGACCCGGCCTAATGCGCTGCTGAAACTCATGACTGATACGTGCCTCATCTAACACATCAACGGCAAAGGGCAAATCAGACTCGGCCAGCAGCTCTTCCGCCTCTGCCAACTGTGCGTAGCTGATCGGCTTTGCAGACTTTAGCAACAGATCAAGGTCAGAAAAGGGCCGTGCATTACCTTGCACCCTTGAGCCAAAAGCGAACACCTCTACTTCAGGGCCCAGCGCCTGCTCCAATAACTGGAGAACCTCCTCACGCTGGCCGGGTGAAAGGTCAAGTTTCACTGCGCGCTCTCAGTTCATCGTTGAGTTTCTTGGCATCCGGCAGAAATTGACTGGCCACCTGAAAAACTTCTTCCGCCTTTGCTTCATCATAGACATGCGAGGTTTCGTTGCGCACCTTGTGGTAGGTAATCCAGTGCGTGCTATCTGAAATCAGACCATAATCTGCCGCCAGACGGAACAGCTCCCGACGAGACAGCATCACCACCTCAGACTCACCAAGATCTTCGATCAACTTGCGACGCAACATCTTCCAGCATAGCTCATAGGTATATTCAAAGCGCTGAATAACTGCGTCGCGTATGAATTCATCCTTGGGTTGCTGTAATGCAAGCTCAAGCGATGCGACCGCTTTTTGCAACGGAGTCAGTATTAAACTCATCTTTTCTCCTCGTTTGGCATCAGCTCCGACGCTCAGGCTTGCATATCGTTTTTACTGCTGGTGGTGTCAGCGCCATGCGTACATCCCCTCACTCCATGCCGGTAAAGAACCCGCGTGGCGAATTTTCCAGCGCATGGCGATGCGAGCCGTTGCGGCCCATGCCCAGTTTCAAAACACAACCTGGCCACAAACATGCAACAACTCCTTGTTTGATATAAGAATAAAACTTTTCATGAAAAGTACGCGGATTATATCACCGAACGATCAGTCTTGAAGGACACTGCAGGCCGCTTGCAGGGGTTTACAGGCGTGCGGAGTCCTGAGCACGCGGCGACTCTGTCACCCCCTCACCATCAAGTACATCTTCTGCCACCGCCCAAGGCTCGGCCGGTGACAGCTTCATATCCCCCGGGCGGGCAGCATAGCGCTCTGTATGCAGCGCTTTCATTAATCCGGCTATCATCGCCAGAACAACGATAGAGAAAGGAAGTGCTGCTGTAATAACGGCGGCCTGGAGGGTCTCAAGCCCACCCGCAAGCAGCAATACCGCGGTAAGCAGTGCCAGTAACAGACCCCAAAGCACTCGATGCCCCGGCGGGGTTTCAGTCTCTCCACCGGAAAGAATGGTCGTGATCACCAGCGTACCCGCATTGGCAGACGTAATCAGGTATGTGCCGATCAGGATAATGAGCAGCGTTGACACAACAGGGGTCATTTGGCCCAGCGACATCCCATCAATCATAACAAACAAAGCTGATGCAATATCACGGTAAACAGCTTCGATCACACCGCCGTTTTGAAACAGCTCCTGGTATAGCGCGGTGCCGCCGAACAACCCGACCCAAACAATGGTGATCAGCGTGGGCACCAACAAAACCCCCATCACAAACTCACGGAACGTCCGCCCCCTGGAAATACGCGCGATGAACATGCCAACAAAAGGACTCCAGGCCAGCCACCAGCCCCAGAAGAAAACTGTCCAGGTTGCCTGCCACTCGCCCCGGTGTGTGGCATTCGTATGGAGGCTCATACTGAGCAGGTTCTGAATATAATTGCCCGTCGCTTCGATGGTAATCGCCACCAGGTACTGAGTGGGCCCCAGCATAAGCATGAATAGTACTGCAGCGATGCTTAGCCAAAAGTTGATTTCCGACAACAATCGAACACCTCGTGACACACCGGATATAACCGACAAGGTCGCAATCAACATAATCGTAACAATAACAATCAGTTGCAGCCTGGCAGAGCTGGCAATGCCGAATACATGCTCCAACCCTGCATTCATCTGCTGTACGCCCAAACCAAGAGTAGTCGCTATCCCGAACACCGTACCGAAGACTGCAAGCAGGTCAACGAGATTACCCAACGAACCATAGATCCGATCACCCAACAGGGGACGCAAGGCAAAACGTATGGTCAGGGGTTGCTGCTGGCGAAAGCTGAAATATGCCAACACAAGGCCAACAAACGAAAAAATGGCCCAGCCGTTAACTCCCCAGTGGAAAAAAGTTAAACGCATGGCGATAATGGCCGCATCAGCATCTGTGCTACCGAATTCGACAAAAGGGTTGTCCTGAAACTGCAGGATAGGTTGCGCAACAGACCAGAAAATAATGCCAACCCCAGTACCGGCCGCAAACAGCATGCTCACCCACGAAAAAAAGGTAAACTCAGGCACTTCATCATCCGCCCCCAGGCGAACGTTCTTATAGCGCCCTGTGCCCAGCCAAATCATCAGGAAAAGAAGAAACGCCACCAGTAATACGTAGTACCACGCCAAAAAGGGTGTCAGCCACTGACGCGCATGATCCAGTGCCGCTGACGTTGCATCTGCGTATATAGTGCCCGTGACCAGCGCAATTGCCAGCATCAAAATGGCAATGCAACTCATGGCCGTGTTCATGCCCTTAAAAAAGCCTGATTCTGCCTGCCGTAGCATGTTTGTGCTTCCTGTCCGTTCCTGCCGAGAAGGCGCGTGTTCTTTGTCTGCCATCACGATATCAGGATGAACAGAGCTCCGAAAGGCCCCTTTATTCGCGTTTTGACTCGCCACACTGGACAAGGTAAACGATGAAGAAACAGCCTACCTGATGGCCTGCCCGAAAATGCCGAGCGCCTGAACCAGGCCATCGCTGAAGTGGTCGACACGCTCAGGGGCGAAGGTGTGAAAAAATTCACACGCTTCCGCACAGTACATGCGTGTGTCGTTTCGCAATGCGCAATTAATTGCGTTACGCGACAATTTGTCGCTAAAATAGCAACAGCATCCGTATTGCAGCATGTCCAGACGTGGGCAAAAAGAATACCGATGAAGTGAGCATGCCGCTCACTCTTTTTTGAACAAGAAGAAACGGGTGCAGGAGGATGGTGTATGGCAATAAGCGTTCGTCTCGATGATGAGTTCGTCGAAGACGTGAAAATTCATTCTGCAGCTTCGCACCGAACAGTGCCCAAGCAGATCGAGCACTGGGCGAAGATCGGTCAGATTGTCGAAGACAACCCGGACCTGCCTTATGAGTTCATCCGTGAAGCGCTGCTCGCACGCGCCGCTGTAACCTCAGGAAGAGCCACGCGCTATGAGCGGAGAACCAAGCGGAACCGAGATTGATGTGTATGAGAGCCCGGTTTTCAAAAAGGCGATCAATAAGCTGTCTGATGAAGAGGTCGAAATCGTCGAAGATGAAATTGACGAGATCATTCAGAATCCTGAAATCGGGGAGCTGAAGAAAGGAGACCTCAGCTATCTCCGCGTTCATAAGTTCAGCTTGAACGGGCAGCAGATATTACTGGGGTACAACTGGCAGGAGAACCAGCTCACACTGCACCTGCTAAACATTGGCCCTCACGAGAATTTTTACGCGAAGGCCAAGAAGCGGCGCAAAACCGATCTGAAGTTCATTAATTGAGTGGCCGGCACCACAGAGAGTCATGCGGGATAAGGACATCTCGACACGCTCAGGGGCGTTGATGTGAAAAATTTCACACGGTTGAGATCACTGCCCAAATACAGGAGGCGACGATGAAAACGAGCGAGAAGCGCCTTAGCCAGCGGATCGGCCTGTCTTTTCCCTATGACGGGTCCAGCCGGAACATGCCCCCGGATCTCCTGATCGCAAAAGTTCTGGAGCGCGGCATCTTCCTGGATATCGCCAAGGTATCGATCTACTACGGAATTGAGCGGGTGAAGGCGGTCGCTCAGACGCTATGCCACCTGTACCCAGCGTATTGGTCTCGGTCGAACAAAGCCTGACCGTGTGAAATTTTTCACACGGTCAGTCCGCTAATCCGCCAAGGTGCTGAGTATGCCACTTCGGCACACCTATTTTTCATAACGACTTTTGTGTGCCATAATGGCATACAGATGCATCGAGCACGTTTGATAAATCAAAAAAGAGAATCTCGGTAATGGCTACAGTTGAAAAAGCTTCAAAGTCATCACGGCTCGTCAGTCGTGCTGCGCCAGAAGTGATCGAACTAATACAGGATGCGGCGGACATTGTGGGCACAAGCGTGTCCGACTTTCTGCGCGAAGTCGCCATCGAAAAAGCGCGAGAAGTGATAACGCAACATGAGCAGTTTGAACTCACTGTAAAGGGGCAGGCTCAAATCACGGACGCCATCATGAATCCTCCTCCGGTCCATGCAGAGCTGCAGAATATCGCGAAGGAAATGAAAGAAAATGATGGAATCTTCATCCAGCTTTAAAACCAAGCTGACACGAGTCCAGCTTGATAAAGCTGTACATGACCGCAATGGATTTGACTGTGGTTCTGAGGAGCTGAACAGGTTCCTGCAACAGCAAGCCGCCGCAATGAACAAGCGGGGCCTGGCCAAAACACAAGTGCTCGTGGATGAGCAGAATCCAGGCGAGATTCTGGCCTATATGACGGTTGCCGCCGCCGAAGTGGCCTTTGCGCAGGGTGCGAAGATACCAGGCCGCTCCAACCCTCCCGGTAATGTTGCACCGGCTCTCCTGCTGACTCGCATGGGTGTTGCCAAGCAACATCACGGGAAACGCTTGGGTAAGCATTTGATCACTGCTTTGATATTGCAAACCGTTGACTGTTACCGACACCCTGCGCTGCCTTCCTTTATTGGCATAGTCGTAGACCCCAAGGGAGGTGTGGGAGGTTACTATCGACAGTTTGGTTTCGTTGAATTTGAAGCTGCGGATGGGCAAACACGTCTGTTTTTACCGCTTGAGACCTGTCTCAAGTATGCAGAGGTTTTGAGCGTCGGATAGTGCGTAGACAGGATTTCAGCGTGGAGGTGAGTGTGAAAATTTTCACACTTTCACGGACGCACTGAAATAAAATAAACCTTTATAATCAAATAGTTGCGGAACCATCCGAACTCGTGTCAGTCTATTGTAGTGAACATGCTAGACTGGACTGAAAGCCCGTAGCGGCTGCAAGGCAAAACAGGATAGCGACACAGAACTTTGGAGGTGGATCATGAGTGACTTGTTGGGTAGCAGCTTCTACGCAGGACTGGCAGGCCGTAATGCGGACCAGGCAAATGCCAATCTGCAGGCGGCCAATGCGGCGATCGATCGCGGCGATCGCAATGCGCGGATTGCGAAAGAGTGGCAGGAAACATCCCGCCGAAACAAGGCGATTGCAGACGACTGGATGGCCTACGCCCACAAGCTCGAAGGCCAGGTCAAGAAATGGCAGGCCGATGCGGTGGAGAGTGAGGCGGCAGCACGCGCAGCGATCGAAGTCACTCGTATGCAGAACAACGGGGCCGGTCCTCGCACCGTAATGGGTGCTGAGCAGTACGATGGCTTAAAAGCCCAGAAAGTTGAAGAGGTGTGTCAGGAGTGGCAGATAGAAAACCCCTTCAAAGGGTGAGATGTACCGAACACAAAAAAGGCCCCAAAGTTGGGGCCTTTTCGTTACTGGAGGATTAGTCCGACATAGGTCACCCCCATTTTTTGTAGGCTTGGCCAGCCGTAGGCTTTACCCAGCTTGGAACCCTTAAACGCAATACCTTGGTACTCAAAACTGAAGCCGGCCAGCCGACCAGTACTCGCCAGATTGGGTAACACACTGACACCCACGGCCGCCAACCGATCAGCAAATTCAACAACGGTTGGCTTACCAGCCGCCGCCGCTGCAACCAGGCGCTGAAGCACCTGCTTCGGCGGCTCCTGACCGGACGCGAAGGACATTTCAACCTCGCCCTGTGTTAGCGATGCAATCGGTTTTGCCTCGCCGTAAAGTCCCTGGGTAATCGTCAGCCCATGCTCACGTTCCAGCTCCTGCGCTACTGTAATCGCGTTTAGCGCCTCATGCTGTCCATACCAAACCTGGCCGGATAACGACACACGACTAGCGATGATATGAATATGGTCGTAATCGGTATCCTGGTGCCGCACAGCAACCCACTGGGTATCCGGAGGGAAGTTCATGCGCTGCATGAAATCCGCAGCAACGTCTTCCCACCGCCGACTGCTAAGCCGGTCACCTGCTGGCAGCGCCAGTGAACAGTGCCAGACTGGACGCGTAACATCTTTGCGCAATCGACGGGTATGACCGAATTCTGCAGCTAACATCCGCGGATCGGTGCCCGACATCGTGCCACCCACCAGCTCAGCATTTTTGTCGCCGGTGGCTTTCGCTCCTTCATCAAAAGCGTAATCCAGTACGCCGCGAAAACCTCGCCCGCGGGTGACTTTAGGCTTCATTACCACACCTCATTTTCGGCAGACTCTGCGGCGTCATCGACATCATCATCAAACGGGTTAATGCCTAGCAGGTCATTCCGCAACTGCTGCACCTGGTCGCGCAGATCAGACACAATTTCAGGGGGCATACCGTGCGCGTTACCGACCTCGATTGCGATCACATATCGTTTCAATAAACCAACAACGCGGGACAGATCGGCCCACGCCTCACGGTTCAGCTCGGGCACCAGTGCAGGCAGCTCGCACAACCCCGCCTCGCGCAACCATTGCCCACGACTGCGACCACCCCGACGACGATCGAGGGAAGCCAACTCATCATCGGAAAAATACACGCTGACGCGTGTGTTCCGATGCTCCGATTCCGGCTTGGGAGCCGGCCCTCGTTTGCCCATTGTTAAACCTCCATCATCATCAGTTGGCACCTGTTGTTGGCAAGGGGCGTAGCCTCCGCGCAGGCCGCTAGGCCGGAGGCTACCCACCGACCGTAGGGAGCGTGGGCAGCGAGCGTAGCGCTGCTGGGTTAAAACTTAACGGAGGAAAGTTACACCTTGTTCCCTAAAGTCAGGAGTTATGGTGATTTCTGGTGTACGGGGAGATAGGAGGATGGCGTATCTTGTTGACTGATTCCTGCAAGAATCTCAATCAACAGAAGGTGATACGCCATGACCAAGTCTACCCTGAGAGCTCTTTCACAACCAGAGGAAGGTGTGACTGACCCTTTTTCTCCCGATTGACTCTCCCCCTGATGAGTACAATAATACGTACAATCATGAAACCTGTGAGAGAAACACAATGGACACCATCAGCTACTCCGCATTCCGCACCCACTTGGCTGGTACGCTGGACAAGGTAAACGATGACCACAAACCGATCCTGATCACTCGCCAAAACGGCAAGCCCGCTGTTGTTATGAGTCTGGAAGACTTTCATGCCTATGAGGAAACCGCCTACTTGATGGCCAGCCCGAAAAATGCCGAGCGCTTGAGTCAAGCCATCGCCGATGCCGAAGCCGGCAAGATAGTAGCAAGAGCGTTGATCGAGGAATGATACTCTCCTGGGCGGAACAGGCGTGGGAAGACTATTTTTATTGGCAGCAAACCGATAAAAAAGTCTTAAAGCGAATCAACAACCTGATCAAGGACATTACACGACAACCTTTTGAAGGATTGGGCGATCCTGAGCCACTCAAGCATCACTGGTCCGGTTATTGGTCGCGCAGGATTGATCGGGAGCACCGCCTGGTTTACAAGGTGACCGGTCAGACCACCATTGTCGTGCAATGCCGCTATCATTATTGAGAAATTACGGCCCAGCCTTTTACTCCTTACGTGGCCGTCCCCGCTGTCCGCTACCAAAGCGAACACCCGCAGCTTGCTCCACCTCTGCCCGGAAACGATTATTACCGAATGGATGGCCGCTGCTCATGGCTGTTCGCATTTGATCCACAAGCCCCTCATCCAGCTGATGACGAAACAAATCCCGATATGCCGCCTGCCTCGCCGACACATCAGTGCCCAACGCCTGATAACTCTCATGGGGTGTAATCCATGGGCCTAGCGCCTGTTGCGCATTGAACCGATAGCTCGACCAGCGATACTCCGCAGGATGCACCACCATTCCAGCCCTGACAGGGTTCAGTTCAATGTAGCGATAGCAACTCAGGATATACCCTTCACTGGCAACCAGAGACGATTTGAAACGCCCCTCCCAAAGCGTGCCTGAACGCTGATACAGCCGATTGATACGCTGCACATAACACTGACCAAGACGCTTCATCAGATGGGATATCGTACTACCGATAACCGGCGTAAGCAGCAGGTGGACATGATTGGTCATCAAACAATAGGCATGCAGACGAACTTCATGCTCCACACAAAGCTCACGCAACTGCTCCAGGTAGAAAACGTAATCATCATCTGCAAAGAAAGTAACACTCCGATTATTACCACGCTGGATAATGTGCAGTGGCACACCGTCCAGCACAACACGTGCACGGCGAGGCATAGAAGTCACCATCAAATCCGTTTAATGGAAGCTCAAGACATAAAGAACGTAGAGGGGTCTGTCCCCTTTTTCCCCGGTTCTCCCACGATACATGCCCGCAGGCCGGGCAGGTCTGGCTGGTGTGATGCGCTGGCACCGCCAGCACCTCACCGCCGGCCCAGTCTGCTTTGCGCGTAAAGGGGTCTGTCCCCTTTTGTCTTGGATTGTTTTTATCAACTCTATTCAGGTATTTTTACTCTTACCCAAGGTACTTTACCGGTGATGAAATATTTTTCAAGATCACTTTGATCAGTTAGCCTAGGCTCATGATCACCTACAATTAAAATATCAACACCATCTAGATTACCCGCTGATATAGACTGGCCCAATGCATGGAAAAATTGAGACTGGAGTTTAAAATAACGGCAGACCTCATCACTATCTATACTAAAACGCTGACAATCAAAATTATCAATCAGAATATCTCTAGAATCGTAACGCGCATGGGTATTTAAGGTTAACCAATAAAGAAATCCTTTCGATTCATTCAAGAAAAAATTTTCAACAAGAGCTATAGTATCGATATCGCACGCGCCGGGATATGAATAACAGCGCCTTGCTTTTATCAAATTCTCTTGAAATATAACTTTTTCGAAACCGGCTTGTGGATACCAGTTTTTCCTATCGTACATATGACTAACAGCACCATGTATAGCCTGTGTGGGATACCCTTCCCCCTTAAGCTTGTGAGGCAAACACTGCTCCAGCTTCTGATAAACTCCTGTCAAATTATAATTAGTTGGCGACAAAGAGCACAATTCACGTAGCTCAGCAGCAACCGTTGCCCCACCGAATGAAAATACACCATACTCCACATTTTCACTTTCCTGACGAATAAGACTGAGAAGGTATTGATCAGCGCTTTGATTAATACCAACCCCCCAAGACTCATTGACAATTAAAAGAATCTTATCAGAAAAACCTTCACAACACCTGTCTAAGCCGACTTTTCTCACTGCACTGGAACCCGAGTACTCCTCTAAAGGCACCACATCTTCAAAAACACTTGAGGTAAAAGCCCCCAAACGCTGAGTTATTAGAAAATTAAGTTGACTAATAACAACAAGCCCCGGATCAACGCGATAATACTTTGAATCATCTTTATAAACCTGGGCCTGGTATGCTAATGATAAAATAAAGAAATTAAATAAAAAAATTGATGTTTTTTTTCCACCCCTCTCACCCAGCCAAACGGTTACGACTATCAAAAAAGCCATCAAAAATAACAAAAAGAAAGCTGCCCACTTATAATAATCAGATGTATACGGAAGATAAGATATAAGACTAAACAGATCACTAGGTCGGATAAATGTAAAAACCTGCCCCAATACATTCATGAAATCTGAAAACACAAATATTATTAATAATAAAATAGAAGGATAAAAAAAACCAAAGGATAATAAAGCGATAACAAGAACGTAATCAACATTGACAAGTGGTCGATATACACCAAAATACTCAGCCACACCAAAAACTATAGCATTCGATAAAAAAACAGCAAAAAGACTTATAAACTCGGCACCAAAAAGTCGATCACTACCATTTTTCAACATAAGATAAAACACGACTAAAATCCTTTTTAAAAAATCCAAAAATGGAAACTGTATATTGACTCCCACTTAAATCATGGTGGTGTATGACGACACATGGTTGGGACATTGCTATAACCCTGAGGATCAGAATAAGCGCACTGCCAACGAACTGATCCAGTTGTAGCATCTGGTATCATGATCAACCAATTACCTTGGAGCACTGAGGTCGCATCATTACCGAACTCTGCACGAATAATGCCTTTAGCAACTTCAACTTTTGCTATGAATCGGCTGCCAAAGCCATTTATCTCTGCAAATAAACCCGTACCACTGTTCATATCTAACAAAGAGTGACCAGTATGATAGCTTTCAATAACTCGCTGCTTGAGTGGTTCCATAGTCATGAAAGCTTCGGCACACTGAGAACGAGCCACATAACTCAGGTATTGAGGGATAGCAATTACTGCCAAGACACCAATTATAACAACCACAACCATCAGTTCGATCAGGGTGAAGCCAGCTTGATTTCGCATGACGAGCAACCATCTCTTAAACATAGAGCATTCAATTTAATAGCATTGGACAGAGGTAGAAAAACCAATTTTAAAAACCTCAAAACTAGAATTTTACATTTTTGCGGAAAGCTCTCACACAATAACTATTTAACACAGTCAAACAATAAGACAAAACCCGTTGAAACATTATAGCAAAAGGCCCCTAAAAAGGGGCCTTTAACGCAACAAATCTGTTACTAAATCAATACCAGTTTAGCTGCCTTGGCAGGATGCCGGACGATATTTGGCGGGAATTGTTCCGCCACAAATCCATGTAACCTGACCATTATTTGCTTTTTTACCTGTCAGGGTAATAGTACCGTCAACGCCTGTACCAAGACCTGTGGAAGTTGCGGTGATTACACCACCTGCGTACTCAACCTTACTCACGTAGTCGGATTTCTGAGATTCGATAGACACATCAGTATCACCAGGCATGTCAGTGCCAACCACCAAAGAAGCAGCTTCTGACACAGCAGTCCTTGCTGAAGATGCAGCCAGAATAACTTCTGATACTTTTGCCTTAGTAGTGTAATCCTGGTAAGCCGGCAGCGCGATTGCAGCCAGAATACCGATGATCGCGACCACGATCATGAGTTCGATCAGGGTGAAACCCTGCTGATTGTGTTTCATCATTTCGTTTTTCATTGAGTTATCTCTCCAGCGAGTTAACGTTCCATATTAAGAAGCCAGCAGACCAACATCCTGTGGCCGCCTGCTGACCAACATAGTAGTCAGACGCATGACCGGCTGTCCAGCCTGAACTTAAGCTGAACGTCAAATTAGCTTGAGCTAAATCAACAAGCCCGCATTTCGCCGGCATCCGTTTACACTTTGGCTGCGCCTGTGCTTTGATTGCAGTACGATAAGTGTCGTTTATATCCTTTCTGTTACAGGCAACAGGAGCGCCGGTGTCAAACGGAATGCAACTTCTAACCGGGCTGGCCAAGCGGCTGGTCAATGATGGTGTTTTTTCAGCCGAAGTCGCGCAGGAAGCGGTCAGCCAGGCACGCGAGGCAAATGAGCCCTTCATTCATTACATTATCGGGCATCGGCTGGTCAGCGCCCATCGGGCGGCCACAGCCGCCTCGGAAGAGTTCGGCTTGCCCCTGCTTGACTTGAACGCTATTCAGGATGATGCGCTCCCCCGCGATCTCATTTCAGATACTCTGATCGCCAAGCACCGTGCCTTGCCCTTGATGAAGCGTGAAAACCGCCTGTTTGTGGCCCTGTCAGACCCTACCAACATCCAGGCCCTGGATGAGATCAAATTCAGTACCGGTATCACCACTGAAGCGGTCATCGTGGAAGAAGACAAGCTGCTGCTCAAACTGGAGCATTTCCTTGACAGCAGTAACAGCGCATTCGATGAGCTTGACGACACCGATCTCGACAATATTGAACTGGGCGATGACAAGCCCGCCGAAGACAAGAATGACGCCGAAGAAGCCGCCAACGAGACACCCATTGTCCGCTTTATCAATAAGGTGTTGCTGGATGCGATAAAAAAAGGGGCATCGGATATCCATTTTGAGCCCTACGAAAAAAGCTACCGTGTACGCTGCCGTATTGATGGCATGTTGCAGGAGCTGCACCGTCCTCCCATTAACCTGGCAAGCCGCCTCTCGGCCCGCTTGAAAGTGATGTCACGGATGGACATTTCGGAAAAACGCGTGCCTCAGGATGGCCGCATCAAATTGAAAGTATCGGCCAAGCGGGCAATCGACTTCCGTGTTAACACCCTGCCGACACTTTGGGGCGAAAAGATCGTGCTGCGTATTCTGGACCCCGGCAGCGCCAAGATGGGCGTCGAAGCTCTGGGCTTTGAGCAGGACCAGAAAGCCGCTTATTTAACCACCCTGCAACAACCCCAGGGGATGATTCTGGTAACCGGTCCGACCGGTTCCGGTAAAACCGTTACTCTATATACCGGGCTGAATATTCTCAATACGGAAGAACGCAATATCTCCACGGCGGAAGACCCGGTAGAGATCAACCTGGAAGGGATCAACCAGGTGCAGGTGAATACCAAAATCGGACTGACTTTCGCTGAATCCCTGCGCGCCTTTTTGCGTCAGGACCCCGATGTAGTCATGGTGGGTGAGATCCGTGACCTGGAAACCGCCGAGATTGCGATCAAGGCGGCCCAAACCGGTCATATGGTGCTGTCGACACTGCATACCAACAGTGCACCCGAAACCCTGACGCGCCTGCGCAACATGGGGGTGCCCGCTTTCAATATTGCCACCTCGGTCAGCCTGATTATTGCTCAACGACTGGGCCGACGCTTGTGTGAACACTGCAAACAGCCTCAGACCCTGCCGGAAGCAGCCCTGCTTGAGGAAGGCTTTACGCCAGAGCAGATCCCAGACCTGCAGTTGTACGAGGCCAACAACGATGGCTGCCAACACTGCAACCGTGGCTACAAGGGGCGTGTGGGGGTATACGAGATGCTGCGCATGTCGGGCGAAGTGGCTGAATGTATCATGGAAAACGGCAACTCTATCGACATTTTGCGGGTCGCCCAGGGGCAAGGGTTTCGTACCTTGCGCCAGTCAGGCCTGCTCAAGGTAGCCCAAGGGGTTACCAGCCTTGAAGAGTTGAACCGGGTGATCAAAACCTGACGGGTAAGCGAATGGATTACAAAACGATCAAGCAACAAAAAGCGGCCGAAGCCAAAACCTATACCTTTGACTGGCAAGGCAAAGACAAAAGCGGCAATGTCAGCAAGGGCAAGATCGACGCGGTCAGTGTCGCCAGCGCCAAAGCGGCGCTGCGCAAGCAGGGCATTAACCCTCAGCGGCTGGCAAAGGAGCGCATCTCGCTGTTTGGCTCCCGCAACAAGGCGATCAAACCGGTTGATATCGCCTTTTTTATCCGCCAATTGGCTACCATGATGAAGGCTGGGGTACCTCTGTTGCAGGCCTTGGACCTGGTCGCCAACGGCACCGAAAAGGTGAAGATGAAAAAGGTGATTTATGAGATTCGCTACGAGGTAAACAGCGGCAGCGAGTTTGCCAAATCGCTGGAACGCCACCCCGAACATTTTGATGGGCTGGTCTGTTCGCTGGTACATGCCGGGGAGCAGTCAGGCGCGCTTGAAACCATGCTGGACCGTATCGCCACCTACAAAGAGAAGGTGGAATCACTGAAGAAAAAGATCAAAAAGGCGATGACCTACCCCCTGGCGGTGGTGGCCGTCGGCATTATTGTGTCTGCAATTCTGTTGGTAAAAGTAGTACCTCAGTTCGAATCCGTATTCAGCAGCTTCGGGGCAGACCTGCCTGCTTTTACACGCTGGGTTATTGATCTGTCTGAAATTGCACAGAAATGGTGGTTTGTTGCTCTTATCGCACTGGTCGCGCTGTTTTTCGGTTTTGTTCGATTGAAAAACAGTTCTGCCAAATTTTCTGACGCGGTCGATCGACTGGTCCTGCGTATCCCAATCTTTGGCGAGATTCTGCAGAAAGCTACGGTGGCTCGCTTTGCCCGCACCCTGGCCACCACGTTTGCTGCCGGTGTTCCTCTGGTTGAAGCGCTTAATTCAGCGGCAGATGCCACGGGCAATTCGGTGTATCGCGAAGCGATTTATCAGGTGCGCAACGGAGTTTCTACCGGCCAGTCATTGCAGCATGCCATTGTATATACTGGGGTATTCCCAGTGATGGCTACGCAAATGATCTCCATTGGGGAAGAAGCCGGCTCACTGGACCAGATGCTGGATAAGGTTGCCACCTTCTACGAAGAAGACGTGGACAATGCCGTGGATAATATGTCCAGCCTGCTGGAGCCGATGATCATGGCGATACTGGGTGTACTGGTGGGCGGCCTGGTCATCGCCATGTACCTGCCGATCTTCCAGCTGGGTAACGTGGTTTAAAATGCTTGAACTGTTGAACTCAGAGCCGCTGCTGGCGGCTTTTTCCACCCTGCTGCTCGCCCTTCTGGTGGGCAGTTTTCTTAACGTGGTGATCCTGCGCCTGCCGGTAATGATGCAGCGCGAGTGGGATGCGATGCTGAAAGCGGAAGCCGGGGAGCAGGTTGAAACTCAGCCCGCCTTCAACCTGATGACGCCCCGCTCCCGGTGTGGCGAATGCGGCCACCTGATTAGCTGGTATGAGAATATCCCGGTGATCAGCTGGCTACTGCTGCGCGGGCGCTGTAGCGGCTGCGGCACCGGCATTTCGTTTCGTTACCCCTTTGTCGAGCTGCTCACCGGCCTGAGTTCCGCCTGGATCATCTGGCAGTTTGGCCTGACAGCCGAGGGCTGTGCGCTGGTGGTGCTGACCTGGGCGCTGATTACGCTGACCTTTATCGACCTGGATCATCACCTGCTGCCGGACTCCATCACCCTGCCATTGCTGTGGCTGGGCCTGCTGATCAATACCCAGGGGGTGTTTACCTCGCTGGAAAGCGCCGTCTATGGCGCCGCTGCCGGTTACCTGATTTTGTGGAGCGTATACTGGGTGTTCAAGCTACTTACCGGCAAGGAGGGCATGGGATATGGCGACTTCAAGCTGCTGGCGGCAATCGGTGCCTGGGGCGGGGTTAAAATCCTGCCGCTGGTGATACTGCTCTCGTCCGTGGTCGGGGTCGTGCTGGCGCTGCTGCTGATTGCATTTCGCCGCCATCAGGCGCAGAATCCTCTGCCGTTTGGCCCCTATCTGGCCATCGCCGGCTGGGTTGCGCTGATCTGGGGTGAACCGATTATCTCTGCATATCTTGGGAGTTTCTGATGCTGGTTGCAGGTCTTACAGGTGGTATCGGCAGCGGTAAAAGTGCTGCTTCCGCATGTTTTGCAGCGCTGGGTGTGCCGGTGATCGATGCGGACAGGGTTGCTCGCCAGGTAGTTGAACCGGGCAGCGAAGCGCTGCTGAAAATTGCCGCTCACTTCGGCCAGGACGTTATCCAACCGGATGGCTCTTTGGACCGAGCAGCCCTGCGTCGTATCGTGTTCGACAAGGAGCGCGAGCGCAACTGGCTGGAAGCTCTGCTGCACCCGCTGATCCGCGAATCCATCCTGGATACGCTGCAACAGTTCGATGACGATGACCATGCCTATGCCGTGCTGGCCTCTCCCCTGCTGCTGGAAACCGACCAGCACCTGCTGGTGAATAAGGTCATTCTGGTGGATGTGCCAGAATCGGTACAGATAGAACGCACCATGCAGCGTGACGGTGTTGAGGAAGATCAGGTCCGCCAGATTCTGGCCGCCCAGATGACCCGCGACGAACGCCTGAGTCATGCCGACTTCATCCTCGACAACAGCGGTCGCCAGGATGAACTGACCGATGCGGTGAAGGCCCTGCATCCCCAGCTGCTGGCGCTGGCCGCCGAGGAGGCTGGACAGGATGGCTGATTCGACTGCAAACAAGCAGGGGGTAACAATGGTCAAGTGTCCGCAATGCGGCACCCTGGCGCCCTACAGCGAAAGCAACAAATGGCGCCCCTTCTGTTCAGAACGCTGCCGTCTGATCGATCTGGGTGAATGGGCCAGTGAAGGCTATCAGATCCCTGCCGAGCCCTCTCTTGATGACTTCAGCTCCGGCATGATGCCTGAGGAGATGGGGTTTACGCCGACACGGCATTAAGTGGCTTATCGCCCGCGGAGCGGGCTCCCACAGGGTGGGGCAGCTCCTGTCCTCGAGCGCTTCAACGCTGTCGATTCAGCCTTGTCGGTTCAGCTCTGTCGGTTCTTCTGCGGGCTACTTGCGGGCAGCTTGGTAACAAGCTGCCCGCAGTCAATCAGATAAGCCCGTTAGACCCAACCAGATCAATCATCCCAATCAGGCTAATCAGGCTAATCAGGCTAATCAGGCTAATCAGGCTAATCAGGCTAATCAGGCTAATCAGGCTAATCAGGCTAATCAGCTGATTTTAAGGATCGGCTTGATGGTCACGCCACTGGCCGAGTCTTCGAATGCCTGGTTGATCGCGTCAAAGTCGTAGAATTTGACCAGCTTGTCAAAGGGGAACTGCCCTGCCTTGTAGTAAGCCACCAGCTGAGGGATAAAGACGCGCGGCACGGCGTCGCCTTCGATCACGCCGATCATTGACTTGCCTTCGGCCATCAGGTCGTTGTGGATATCCAGCGTCACTTCCGGGGTTACACCTACGATGGCGCTGGTACCCAGCGGGCGCAGGGCCTGGAGTGACTGACGGACTACGGCCGGCACGCCGGTGGTTTCGATGGCATAGTGGCTGCCGCCTTCGGTCAGGGCGCGTACTTCTGCAACCGTATCGACCTCCCGGCCATTGAGCACCGCAGTAGCTCCCAGTTCCTGCGCTAGCGCCAGACGGTTTTCATGCACATCAACGGCGATGATCTGCTGACAACCGGCAATTTTCGCCGCCATTACCGCACTCAGGCCCACAGCACCACAGCCATACACCACCAGGGTGCTGCCAAATTCCGGTTTCAGACGGTTGAGCACCGTGCCGGCACCGGTCTGAATGCCGCAGCCCAGGGGGCCAAGCAGTGCCAAATCAACCTCCGGGTCAACCTTGACCGCATTGCGCTGATGCACCACCGCATGGGTTGCAAAGGAAGACTGGCCGAAAAAGGTGCCCAGCGCCTGGCCGTCCTGACTCAGGCGGTGACCGCCATCATCGGCAGTGCCGCCAAAGTTGAGATCATTGAAGGTATCGCAGACCGTCGGGTGCCCGGTCAGACAGTTGCCACAGCTGCCACAGTGAGCAAAGGAAAGTACGACATGATCGCCCGGTGCCAGGTCGGTCACCTGCTCGCCAACCGCTTCTACAATGCCGGCTCCTTCATGCCCCAGCACGATCGGATAGGGAGAGATGCCCAGATCCCGTGCGACCGCATCGGTGTGGCAAACACCGGTTGCGACGATGCGAACACACACTTCACTTGCCTGGGGAGGTGCCAGCTCAACCTCTTCCAGCTGGAAGGGTGCATTCTGCTGACGTGTAACCGCGGCCTTGATTTGCATAATCGTTACTCCTGCCTTGGTGGGGAAGCTTCGAGTATGCGTCTTGCCGACCGCCCTGAACAGGCACGAAACGATCAGTTTGGTCGGCTTATCCGTGCTTCCTCTGCCCGGGTTAGCCGAACCTGAGGTCTGCGTCCCAATCAGGCCGTCAACCGTGCAGCCATGTCTGCAATCACACCATGGTGGATCTGCCGGAGCAAACGTAATTCGCCGTCCTTGCTTACCCCTGCCGGATACGGGGTTGCCTGTATTTCCTCATAGATCACGGGGAGTTGCTGCCCAATTGTCTTGATCATCCGGCTAACTGTTTGCTTCTGTAAGCGCGGCGGGACTTTGAGAACATGGCCCAGCTCTGCCAGATAGGCAGGATTCACCTCCCCTAAGGTTCTCACCGAGCCAATCTTCCATTCCAGTCTTGCATTCAACCAACTATTGTCAGGCTCATACACCGCCGTGCAGAGCAAATCATAATGCGGGGTCATGACCACGCCTTCCGGCGACATATAGAACGACAGGTTCTTGAGGTGGTTATCCGTGTTGCCAATTAACAGGCAGAACACAAACCAATCGAACAACAGTTTTCGCGTTACCGCCTTGGCTCGACACTGTTCCACTATGGCTGCCAACGTATCAGGCAAACACTGGGTGTACTTGAATGTCCTGTCCAGCGATAAAAGCTGGCAAGCATCAATGACATGCAGACGCTTCATCATGTCGTTCTCCAGTGATCGGTCGAAACGCTTTACCAGGTAAGCAGGCTCCGGTACATGGATCAGGTTTACCTCGGGCACGTTAAGCCCTGCCGCCAACGCCAGTCTCATCATCACAAATTCATTAGTGGCACTATGCGGGTACTGGTCGGGTTTGCTGTGGTCGGGTTTCAGAATATGAGTAGACGGCTCGGCGACATCAGGCTCAAACAGCGCTCCGTTATCGAAAATGATGGGCAGCTTATGCTGGGCACCGGCCAGTGACATGCGTTTACTCCCGCCCTGGGACAACGGCACATCGGGAAGGGCTTTAATACGGGCGGACAGGTCTGCAAAAGACAATGGCTTTCGTCCTCCCTGGCCGGGAGTCTCCTCGGGGCCCAACAGGGTCAGCGCACCAGCAGACTCAACGCCAAAGTGAGAAAGAAGCCCAAAGGCATCAGCTTCATCAATATGGGCATCAGCTGCCAGCAGCGTTCGTGCGTCCTCTTCCGGGAGCAGGTTATCGAAGAACCACTGGATTGGTCGTTTACTCGATCCATCCTCAATCCGACCTGCCGAGCGCGGCAACATCGGGCACAAGTCGAACATCGTCCACTCTGGGTCGTATTCAAAGGACCACAGGTTGTTATGCTCCCGCAGTGTGCCGACTTTGGTATGGTTCGACCACACCACTAACGTGCGATCTGTGACAGCCATTTTGCGCGCCTATCATTGGGAATACTTGGGTCTTGAGAAAGCAGCTTATTCTTGAGTATATCGGACACATCACTGGGTAAATCAACGGTCACCTCAATCCCCAATTCTTCCAGTAGCATCAGCAGCAACCCAGCCTGAACCGTAGTCTTGCCCTTTTCGACATCCACCACATATTTGTGACTGCAGCCAGCCATGGCTCCCAGGTCATCCTGACGGAGCCCTTGGGCTTTGCGTGTGAGCCGAACAAGCGTCCCTATCTCTTCCACACTCTCGATGTGAAGCTTCATATTTTGCCCCTCGAAAATAACCGTATGGTTATAGCATATCGAATATCAGGGCCTTTTCAACAAAGTATAACCGAACGGTTATAGATAATGGTGATAGACGCCTGACGGGGCAAAAAATAACCGAGCAGTTATATATAAACTTGCACCATGGTCATTCCGCTTCGTGAAGTTGACTGCGAGTGATAAGTGGCAACTCCCCGCCTTGAACAGACACGAAACGATCAGTTTGGTCGGCTTATCCGCTGTAATCATCCAGCGCGGTCTGACGCGCCTGCTTGTAGTCGATGATCGGGGCCGGGCGGCCATATTGCTGGCCTGCGCCGGGTTTGTGCCGCGCCTTGGGCTCCAGGTGGCGCAGCTCCGGCAACCACTCGGCAAGAAACTCGCCATTAGGATCGAATTTTTCGCTCTGCAGCTGGGGGTTGAAGATGCGAAAGTACGGGGCGGCATCGGCGCCGACAGAGGCGCTCCACTGCCAGCCGCCCAGGTTGGAGGCGAAGTCGCCGTCGATCAGCTGTGACATGAAAAAGGCCTCACCACGACGCCAGTCCACCCGCAGCAGCTTGGTCAGGAAAGACGCCACGATCATCCGCAGACGGTTGTGCATCCAGCCGGTGGTCTGCAGCTGTTTCATCGCCGCATCGACAATGGGAAAGCCGGTTTCCCCTGCTTTCCAGGCTTCGAATGCGCTGTCGTTATCCAGCCAAGTGATCCGGGCTTCCACTTCCGGCCGGAAGGGTTTCAGCCGACTCAGTTCGGGAAAGGCCACCAGCAGGTGGCGGTAAAACTCGCGCCAGATCAGTTCATTCAGCCAAGTGCTCTGCTGCCAGTAGTCACCTTCACTCGCCTGCTTGAGTGCTGCCAGACACTGGCGAACGGACAGGGCTCCGATGGTCAGGGCCGGTGACAGGCCGGAGGTGGCATGGCGCGATGGAAAATCGCGCAGACGCTGGTAGTCGGGTTCCTGCTCATGAATGAAGCGCAGCAGGTGTGCATGCAGGGCTTCATCGGTAACAGGGTAGCCCTGAGAGCGGCTGGAGGAGTCCCCCTGCATCGCTGCTTTGGTGCCAATTCCTTCGCGCCTGTGGGAGCCCACTCTGTGGGCGATTGGTTCGGGGCTTATGCCTGAACTCTCTTCTTCGCGTTCGCGCGCGGAGCGCGCTCCCACAATGGTAGAAGTTCCCACTGTGGCAGGGATTCCCACTGTGGCAGGGGCTTCCACATAAGGGGATGCCACACTGAGAGCCTCCTCGGTGGCGGGGTCTCCCACAATGGAATGCGCTTCCACCTCGCTGCCAGGACTCGCCTGTGGGAGCTCGCTCTGCGAGCGAAGCGGTGATGGCAGTGGGTCATGTTCCATCTGCAACAGACATCGCATCCAGGCTTTGCTGAATGGGGTAAACACCTTGAAGGGTGTGCCCTGCCCGGTCACAACCTGTCCCGGCGGCACGATCAGATCACCATGATAACCACAGGCAACCACGCCTGCCGCGTCCAGCGCTTCGCATACGGCGCGGTCACGGTGGCGTTCATTGAGCGGGTATTCGTAGTTGAAATGCAGCGTGGTTACGCCCTGCTCCCGGGCCAGCGCCAGTATCGCCTGCGGGCAGTCGGCAAAATGCTGCAACGACAGACGGATCAGTTCAATCCCGGCCTCCGCCAGCGCTTGCTCCAGCCAGTCGAGCCGGGCCTGCCAGTAGCCGATGCGGGCCTCAGACTCGTTGTGTTCGGCCCACTGGGCCGGTGTCAGGCAGACCAGCGCCTTGACCGCCTCGCCGGAAGCACAGGCGGCTGTCAGCGCCGGGTTATCGGCCAGACGCAGGTCGTTACGAAACCAGACCAGTTGCATTCAGATGTAGTTCCTTAAACCGAGTTCATGGGGATGAGGGTCGAGGTAGGTCTGCTGACGGATATAGTCGTTGCCGAAGCGTTTGACATAGTGCTTGAGCAGCGTCAGCGGCACCACCAGATGCACATGCCCCAGGCGGTACTGGTCGATGCTGTCCAGCAATTCCTGCTTGCAGTCGCTGTCGATCTCGCGTTTCAGATACCCCATGATGTGCTGCAACACATTGGTATGGCTCTTGCGCGTCGCCTTGTGCGCCATATGGTGCATGAAGCGGTTCAGGTAATGCTGCCTGACTTCGTCCAGGGACAGATCATGGGCCTCGGCCAGGTAGCGTCCCAGCTCGCGATAGCCTGCGTAGTGGTGCGCCATCAGCAGGTATTTCTGTCGGCTGTGGAACTGCAGGATGGCATGATATGAGAGCTCGGCCTCGACGCTGGTCATCCAGTCATCGTAGGCGAAAACGCGGGCGATGAAGTTCTCACGCAGCACGGCATCATTCATCCGCGCCTCCTCCTCCAGCGGCAACTCCGGGTAGAACTCGCGCAGGGCGCGCACGAACACACCGCGATCGGCATGGTGCGGGATGCCGTTGGGATGGTACACCTTGACCCTTTCCATGCCGCAACTGGGCGAGCCTTTCATCAGAATGAAACCGCGAAGGTGGCGGTGACGCTGAATGAAGTCTTCGCCAACCCGCATGAGGTCGTCGGTCACATCCAGTTCAGGGTCGGTGGTTCCGACGGCTCGCGGATGCTCCCCTTCCAGTCCCACCAGGCGGATGGGATCACGCGGAATACCCAGCCCAATGGCGACTTCCGGGCAGAAAGGTTCAAACTCGAAACAGTCATTCAGCACGCTCAGACAGTAGCGCGACTGCTTGTGGCCGCCGTTGTAACGTACTTTCTGCCCGGTCAAGCAGGCACTGATGCCAACCGGAATCCGGCGTTCGGGAGAGGTTGTTTCTGTCATCGGGGGACTCCTGTCAAAGACCGATAAACGGCTGTACCAGCCGTCCCATCAGACCGGTAAATCTCAGCGGCGCATCAGTGGCAATCAGGCAGATGCAGTCCTCATCAGTATCAACGATCGGCTGATGGCTGACTTCACCATCCAGATCGGCCACGTCACCACGGCGAAAGCGTCCTATCTCGTCACTGTAGGAGCCTCTCAGGATCAACGTCAACTCGTTGCCGCCATGGGTATGATGGGGGACGGAAACGCCCGGCGAGATGCGCAGCAACCGGGTCGCACCGGGGCCTTCCAGTTCCAGATCCAGCTGGCGTACACCATAGCCAATCCGCTTCCAGGACAGCTCGTCGATCGGCTTGCCCAGCAGCTGTGCCAACGGCGCCGGTAGCTCGGCTTCATCAGCCCCTGGG
Source organism: uncultured Marinobacterium sp. (assembly GCA_963676805.2). Taxonomy (GTDB): domain Bacteria; phylum Pseudomonadota; class Gammaproteobacteria; order Pseudomonadales; family Balneatricaceae; genus Marinobacterium. The sequence continues at coordinate 1,711,798 of CAXXYA010000002.1, forward strand.
GCAGGCGGCAGCGATGCAAATTCCTGTTCGGGTTCATCCAGGCGAGCCAACAGGGTATTGAGTGCGTCCTCTTTCAGCGCAGCCGGTGTCAGGCGGTCCAGCATGGCCCCGCCGACCGCATCCGTTTCACGCACACGCTCGCGACATTGGGGGCACCAGTGCAGATGACAGGCAACCAACAAAGCCATGCCCTGCGGCAGGGAGCCGGCCGAATAGGCCATCAGGGTGGCATCGTCAAAATGGTGACTAATCTTCACGCGTCTTCTCCCCAGTGAGCCTTGAGCTTACTGAATGCCAACCTCAATCGTGACTTGACGCTGCCCAGCGGTATACCCAGCTGATCAGCGATTTCCGAATGGCTTTTGCCCTCGTAATAGGACAGATGCAGAACCTGCGCCTGGCTTTCCGGCAGCGTTGCGATCGCGGCTTTCATACGATCTTCGATCACCGAATGCTCCCCCTGATCCCGGTGATCCGGATCGGGTTCTTCTTCAGGCAATTCATAAAGCGGCATTTTGTCCCGCCGCATCCGGTCAATGCTCTGGTTGCGCGCCAGGGTAAAAATCCAGGTACTGGCACTGGCCTTGGCAGCATTGAACAGATGCGCCTTGCGCCAGACCAGCAACATCGCTTCCTGAGTCACCTCATCAGCCGTTGCATCAGGCATGCCCAGACGTAAAATGTAGGCTTTGACCCGAGGGGCAAAATAGGCAAACAGCCGGGCAAACTCGGACTTGTCCCGGGTTTCGGCCAGCGCGGTGAGACAGGCACTCCATTCATCACGCACCTGTTTTCTCCTCTCCTCGGCTGTCATCTCCTGCGGGGTGACGGCGGCAGCGTTCACATCGCCTCCTTCGGCATCATTTTTCTGCATTTTCTCTCCATACGCGCCCGAAGCGAAAAGGGATCAACACTCGTATCCGTTTTTCAATTCATGTGAGACTGTTCATGCTGATGATCCATCAAGACATTTCCCCACGTAACAGTGAAAAATCATTTTGACAGGACGACCCCACCCATGAGCATAAACGTGATCAGGCCCTTAAAGATAGCTGTTATCGGGTCAGGTATCTCCGGGCTGTCCGCTGCTTGGCTGCTGAACAAGCAGCACCAGGTCACCCTGTTCGAGAAGGATGACCGACCGGGCGGCCATTCCAACACGGTCAGCGTCCCCACGCCCGGAGGGGAGTTGGCGGTAGACACGGGCTTTATCGTCTACAACCCGGTCAACTATCCCAACCTGGTCAGGTTTTTCCAGGAGCTGGGCATTTCCAGCCAAAAGACCGATATGTCTTTCGGGGTATCCATGGACAGGGGTGCCATCGAGTACAGCGGCTGCGGTCTGCGTGGCGTGTTCGCACAGAAACGCAACCTGCTGCGCCCTGGACACTGGCAGATGCTGGCGGACCTGCTACGCTTTTATCGTGAGGCCCCGAGCCTGATCATCGATCCCGATGTACAGACACAAACGCTGGGCGAGATGCTGGCCCGTCGTGGCTACGGTCAGGCATTCATTCACCAACACCTGATCCCCATGGGGGCCGCGATCTGGTCCACCCCTGCCGATCAGATGCTGGATTACCCGGCCGTCACCTTTCTGCGTTTCTGCCAGAACCACGGGCTGGTGCAGCTTAAGGAACGCCCCCAGTGGCGCACGGTCACCGGCGGCAGCCGTGAGTACGTCAAGCGGGTGTGCGATGAGCTGGGCGATAGCATTCGCCTGAACAGCCGCATCCACAAGATCTATCGCCGCAGTGGCAAGGTGATCGTGGAATTTTTGCACGGTGACAGTGAAGTCTTCGACCATGTGGTGCTCGCCTGCCACGCCGATCAGGCGCTGGAGCTGCTGGCCGAGCCGACGGCTGATGAGCTGCGCCTGTTGGCAGCCTTTCCCTATCAGCGCAACCGCGCCCTGCTGCACACCGACGAGCAGCTGATGCCACGTCGCCGGGCGGCCTGGGCCAGCTGGAACTACATGACCGACAGCCGTCGCGCCACCGGTCAGCAGCCGGATGCGATTTCGGTGACCTACTGGATGAACAATCTGCAGCATCTGCCGTCGGAACATCCGGTGTTCGTCACTCTGAACCCGCTGGAAGAGCCGGCTGAAGGCAAGATTCTGCGCAGTTTCCTCTATGACCATCCGGTGTTCTCGCTTGACTCCATCGCCGCTCAGAAGGAGCTCTGGTCGTTGCAGGGCCGTCAGAACACCTGGTTCTGTGGTGCCTGGTTCGGCTATGGTTTCCATGAGGACGGGCTACAATCCGGCCTGGCTGTGGCCGAACAGCTGGGGGGACTGCGTCGTCCCTGGACGCTGGACAATCCGAACAGCCGCATCCATGTACAGGATAACCGCCGCCCTCGTGTGGTCTGGCTGCCGGAGGCCGTGGCATGAACCACTCCTGCCTCTATGCCGGCCAGGTGATGCACCACCGGATGAAACCCAAACGTCACCGGTTTATCTACCGGGTAACGTCGATGCTGGTCGATCTGGACGAGCTGCCGACGCTGGCGCAACGACTCAAACTGTTTTCACTGAATCGCTTCAACCTGTTTTCGTTTTATGAACGCGACCATGGTGACGGCAGCGAGCGCCCGCTCATCGAGCAGGTGCGCGATACCCTCAGCCAAAAGGGACTCGATCTGGGACAGGGACGAGTGGAACTGTTGTGTTACCCGCGACTGCTCGGTTATGTGTTCAATCCGCTGAGTGTTTTCTATTGCTATGACGACCAGGATCGGTTGGCCGCGATCCTCTACGAGGTCAGCAATACCTTCCATCAAAAGCACAATTACCTGATCCCGGTTGAAGGCCGTGACGCCGGTGCCATTCGACAAAGCTGTGACAAGGGGTTCTATGTCTCGCCGTTTATCAGCATGAACACCCGCTACCACTTCCGCCTGCAGCCACCCGGTAAGCGGGTGGCGGTCTGCATCCGTCAAACCGATGCCGAAGGCCCCGTGCTGCACGCCACCTTTACCGGACAGCGGCGAGAATTGAACGACCGAAGCCTGCTGAGCACTTTTTTGAGCCACCCGCTGATGACCCTGAAGGTCATTGCCGGCATCCACTGGGAGGCGCTGCTGATCTGGCGCAAGAAAGTGCCCCTGCAGCCTCGCCCGGCTCCACCGGCCGAGTGCACCACCCTGGTCACCCAGCAAGAGGATAAACACCATGAAGCCGTCTGAATATCGCCATCTGTCCCGGCTGGACACCCTGCCCAGGGCCGGCTGGTTCAACCGCTGGTGCCTCAACCCTCTGCTGACCCACCTGCCTGAATTGGGCTATGGGACGCTGGACCTGCAGTTGCCGTCAGGACAGTTGCTGCAGTTTGGCCACGCTGCCGACGGAGAGCCCCGCGCCGAGGTTCGACTGCATCACTACCGGGCACTGCGCCGCCTGGCGCGTGGCGGTGCCATCGGCTGGGCGGAAGGCTGGATAGACGGTGACTGGGACAGCCCCGACCTGGTCGCCCTCTTCCGCTGGGCGCTGGGTAACGAGAAACAGCTGCAGAGACTGGCCAAGGGAAACCCGCTGTTGCGGGGCCTGAACCGACTGCGCCATCTGCTGCGCGCCAACACCCGTCGCGGCTCAAGACGCAACATCGCCTACCATTACGACCTGGGCAATGATTTTTACTCACTCTGGCTCGACCCGAGCATGACCTACTCGGCGGCCCTTTATCCGGCCGATATCGAGAGCCACGGCCCCGAAGCACTGCACGCGGCCCAGCTGAACAAGTATCGCCGCATCTGTGAACTGCTGAAGCTGCAACCGGGACAGAGTCTGCTGGAGATTGGCTGTGGCTGGGGCGGCTTTGCCGAAGTGGCGGCGCGAGAGTTTGGTGCCGAAGTCCATGGCATTACCCTGTCGGTAGAACAGCTGAAATATGCCCGCGACCGCATCCAGCGCGCCGGGTTGAATGAGCAGTGTCGCTTCACCCTGACCGATTACCGAGACCTTGATACCCAGTATGACCATATCGTCTCCATCGAGATGTTCGAGGCGGTCGGCGAGGAGCACTGGCCAACCTACTTCAACCAGATCAGGCGCTGTCTCAAACCCGAAGGGCAGGCGGTGCTGCAGATCATCAGTATTGAAGAGAGCCGCTTCGAGCGCTATCGCAGCGCGGCGGACTTCATCCAGACCTACATTTTCCCCGGCGGCATGCTGCCCAGCCCTGAACGCCTGCGTTCGGCCATCGACAAGGCCGGCCTGACACTGAATTTCGAGCAGACCTTCGGACTCGGCTATGCCGATACCCTGCGCGAGTGGCGTCACAGCTTCATCGCCCAGTGGCCACGCATCCAGGCGCTGGACACACAGGGCAGCGGCTTTGATGAGCGCTTTCGTCGCATGTGGCTCTACTACCTCGCCTATTGCGAAGCCGGCTTCCGCCACGGCAGCATCGATGTGGGCCTGTACAGGCTGAGCTGATGTCATTTTTGCAGTATTACTGACCGGATGTTCACCGATGAAAACCGCTTCTCTTAGCCAACAGGGTCCCGCACTCAAGATTGAGACGTTCTTTGACGGCAAAGTCTATGCCTGGGGCATCTTTGAAGACCGCTTTGGTCATCTGCGTCGTCAGTTCCAGGTCGAGATTGATGGCGACTGGAACGGTGAACGCTTGATCCTTGACGAGAAATTCCTCTATGGCGATGGCGAGCGTGATCACCGTGTATGGGCCATCACCCCAACCGGGCCGGATCGCTATGTGGGTAAAGCCGGGGACATTATCGGTACGGCAACAGGGATCAGCGACGGCAACCGGCTGCACTGGCGCTACCGGATGAACCTTAAGGTTGGGGACGGCAGCTGGAGGGTGGCGTTTGACGACTGGATGTATCTGCAGCCGGGCAATGTATTGATCAACAAGGCCAGCGTCAGCAAGTGGGGCGTTCAGCTGGGCGTGGTGACGCTGTTTTTCATACGAGCGGATCAGCTGACCCAAGCTCCTTTCAGCCTTTAACGTTCATGACTGCACCGAAATGCGCTGACGAATGCGACGCAGCAGCGCCCCCAGAAGCGGCAGTTTCAGATAGATGGGGGCACTGTCCCAGTAGTCCAGGTGTTCGGAGACCAGACCGTGCTGATCAATACTGATGCGGCTGCACCCCTCTACGGCCAGGTGTCCGATCACCGGCAGCTGGGCGCTGAAATGCCAGCGCAGCCAGCCCCCCCCCGTGTTGGCCTGCCAGCTAACCTCATCAACAACAAAGGCCGGTCGTCCAGCACGCTCGAACATATCGACCAGCAGGTGGCGTAAAGCTTCACGCCCATAGAGGTCATTGAATGGATCACGAAAGTGAACGTCTGCGCTGACACGTTGACACAAGGCGTCGACGCGCTCTGGAGTTAGCTGGGCAAAGGCCTGAGCATAGCCATACAGGGCCTGCTCTGGATTGTGGATGGTCAAAAGCCGGTTCCTTTTTTCACCAGGCGGAAATAGAAACGGTACGGCAAGCGCCGCAGCAGCGCCAGCGTCCAGGCAAATTCCCGTGGAAAGCGAATTTCGAATCGCCGGCTGTGCAATCCCCTGATCAGAGACTCAGCCGCGTCTTCCGGTGTGATCAATTGTGGCATGGCAAACGTATTGCGGTCGGTCAGCGGTGTTTTGACAAAGCCGGGGTTGATCACCTGCAAACGGACACCCGTGCCGGCCAGTTCGACCTGCAGCGCTTCGCAGGCGTTGACCAGTGCCGCTTTACTGGCGCCATAGGCCGCCGCCGTGGGCAATCCCCGGTAGGCTGCCAGAGAGGCAGTGCAGGCAATATGTCCAGAACCACGGCGTCGCATCTTCGGCAACAGCGCTTCAAGGCCTGCCATGACGGCGAAGTAGTTCACCTCCATCAACGAACGGCAAACATCAGTAGCCAGCGCCGCCAGTGGCATCGCCTGATGAGTACCGGCATTGAGGATCACCAGATCCGGCAGCTTCCACTCAGATTCGATCCGGGATAATGCCTGCTCATAGGCACCGGGCTCGGTCACATCCATGATCAGCGGCAGAATTCTTCCGTCCAGTGACTGCTGCTCCGCATTGTGCCTGACGTCTTGCAGGACACTTTCGCGGCGACCACTGATGATGACATCGGAGCCTTCGGCTGCCAGCTGCAGTGCCGTGGCGCGGCCAATCCCCGTACCGGCGCCCGTTATCCAAACCAGCGGCCAGCGTGGCAAGTGCATCTTCATGGACACCTTCCAATCGGTTTCGGATACAGGACACGCAAACATCTGCACATAAAAAATCCCCTCTGACTGTTACGCAGCCCAGGCAGGGCCGGTTCAATCAGAGGGGATCGGGTGAGTCAGTTTCAGATCTTGAAACGAGACACCAGCTGGTTCAACTGACGCTCCAGGTCGCCCATCCGTCCCGCGGTTCCGGCCAGCTCTTCAGCGTTGTGAGTCGCCTTGTCGGCAATATCGGCAATCTGCTGAACGCTCTGACTGATTTCGTCGGCCACCGCCGTCTGCTGCTCGGCGGCGCTGGCGATCTGGGTATTCATCTCGGTAATGGTGCTGACCGAATGCGTAATCTGCTGCAGCGAGCTGCGCGCAGTATCCGCCTGAACGATGGTCTCCTGGCTTTGCGCCTGGGAGTTTTGCATCTCGGTGACCGCGCGACGGGCGCCCCCCTGCAGGCTTTCGATCATGCGCTGAATTTCGTCGGTGCTCTGCTGAGTCCGGGTCGCCAGCGTCCGCACCTCGTCAGCCACCACCGAGAAGCCGCGTCCCTGCTCACCGGCACGCGCCGCCTCGATCGCCGCATTCAACGCCAGCAGGTTGGTCTGCTCGGCAATCTCACGGATCACATTGATCACCGTACCGATCTGCTCGGCGTCTGAATCCAGGCTGGCGATTACTTCAGCCGAACGGTTAACATCGTCCGCCAGGCGATTGATCGAATCGATGGTCTGCTCGACCACAGCCTGGCCGTTGTTGGACTCGCTGTCGGCTTCACGTGCCGCCTCGGCTGCCTGTGCCGCGCCCCCGGCCACCTGCTGCACCGCCGCCGCCATTTCATGGATCGCGGCTGCCGCCTGAGAGGTTTCGCCCTTCTGCACATGCGCATCCTCATGGGTACGCGTCACCACCTGCTTCATCGACTCGGTCGAGCTGCTCAGCGAACTGACCGCCGCGTGTACTTCCTTCACCAGCTGCTGAATCTTCTCGACGAAGTCATTGAAGCTGCGGGCCACATCACCCACTTCGTCCCTGGACTCGACCGGCAGGCGGCGGGTCAGGTCGCCTTCACCCTCAGCGATATCCTTCAGCACTTCAGCGGTCTGCTGCAGCGGGCGAATCACCCGTTGTGAAGCGATCAGTGTCACGACACTGACAATCCCCAAAAGTACCAGTGCGGAGATCGCTATCAGGATCATCGTGCTGCTGACCGCCTCACGGACCTGCTGCTCGGCGTGTGCCACTTCGGCATCAATATCATCAATATAGAAGCCGGTACCCACCACCCAGTCGGTCCCCGGAAGGGATACCGCATAGCTGAGCTTGGGCGCTTCACGCCCCAGCTGAGGCTTCATCCATACATATTCGACAAAACCGCCCCCCTGGCGACCGGCCTTGACCAGCTCCTGGGTAAAGCGCACACCGTTGGCATCCTGGAGACCGGACAGGTCCTGACCGACCAGCGAAGCGTTGGCGCCATGCACCCGGGTGATGCCCTGAGGGTCAAATGCAAAGATGTAGCCATCGCTGCCGAAACGCATGGCGCTGAGGATCTCGACCGCCTGCTCTTTCTGTTCAACTGCGCTCAGGCCGGCACGGGTATAGATCGGCTTGATCGCCGTAACCGCCTGCTCGACGTAGTTTTTCAACTCCGCCTGCTTGGTGGTCAGCATATTGTCCCGTATACGCTGAACTTCAGCTTCCCCCATGGATTGCATTTGCGAGCGCACGATCAGCATGATCGCCACCACAACCAGTACCAGAGGCAACAGTGACAGCAACAGCAGTTTACTTTTGAGCTTCATTCCAGACATGGGGCGATGACCTTCTGAATACAAGAAAGGTCTCACATTCTATGCAAAACATCGTTGCTTTTTAATAACATTTTGATAAACATTAGTTTTAATTGATCTCCGCATTTTTCAAGCGTCGTGCATTGGTCACCACCGTCACCGATGACAGCGCCATTGCCGCGCCGGCAATGGCAGGATTCAGCAGCAGCCCAGTCCAGGGATAGAGTATGCCCGCAGCGACCGGTATCGCCAGGCTGTTGTAGATGAAAGCGCCGAAAAGGTTCTGCTTGATGTTCCGGACCGTCGCCCGGGAGATACCGATCGCATCAACCACCGACATCAGACTGGAACGCATCAGGGTCACGTCCGCCGAACTGATCGCCACATCGGTGCCTGATCCCATCGCATATCCGATGTCGGCCTGGGCCAGCGCCGGGGCATCATTGATACCATCACCGACCATGGCCACCACCTTGCCTTCTGCCTGAAGGTCACGAATCACGGCCTGCTTCTGCTCCGGCTTCACCTCCGCGATCACCCGGTCGATACCTGCCTCTTTCGCAATCGCATTGGCGGTCTGTGCGTTGTCTCCGGAGAGCATCACCACTTCCAGGCCCTGACGGTGCAGCTGAGCGACCGCCCCGGCGCTGTCTTCACGCAGCGGATCGGCAATGGCCATCAGCAGCTGCAACTGCCCATCCACCGCCATCCAAACCAGCGAACGGCCGGCACGGCTGAAGTCATCGGCCTTGTCATCAAAGGCTGTGGTATCCACCGATTGCTGCAGCATCCAGTCGCGGTTGCCCAGCAAAACCTGCTGTCCGCCAATGCTGGCACTGACGCCACTGCCAGCGATAGCATCGAAGTCCTCAGTATCCGCCAGGCTCACGCCCTGTTCACGCGCGTAGCGCACGACCGCCTGAGCCAGCGGATGCTCCGAATGCTGCTCAACACTGGCCGCCAATTGCAGCCACTGCCCCGCATCGCCGTTCGCATGGACGTCCACCACGGCCGGCTTGCCTTCGGTCAGGGTACCGGTCTTGTCGACCACCAGGGTGGTGATCGACTTCGCCTGTTGCAGGGCATCGCCATTACGGATCAGCACGCCCTGTTCAGCCGCACGCCCCACCCCAACCATCACCGACATGGGTGTCGCCAGCCCCAGGGCACAGGGACAGGCCACGATCAGCACGGTCAGTGCCGCAACAATGGCATAGGGCCAGGCCGGTGCCGGTGCCAGCCAGAGCCAGAGCCCGGCGGTCAGCACTGCGATCAGGATCACCACCGGCACGAAGATGGCCGCGATACGATCGGCCAGACGCCCCAGCGCAGGCTTGGCATTCTGCGCCTCGCGCACCGTCGCCACGATCTGGGCCAGTACGGTTTTCTGGCCCACCGCCGAGACTTCGATCAACAGGCTGCCCTGGCCATTGACGGTACCCCCGGTGACCTGCTCACCCGCACCACGCTTCACGGGCAGCGGTTCACCGGTCAGCATTGACTCATCAAGATGACTGCTGCCCTCAATCACCACGCCATCCACCGGCACTCGCTCGCCGGGGCGAATACGCACCCGGTCTCCCGGCAGCAGCATCGCCACCGGCACCGACTTGCTTTCACCATCGCGGATACGCAAGGCTTCGCGTGGCTGCAGGTCAAGCAGCTTGCGCAGGGCATCGTTGGTGTTGCCGCGCGCCCGGCTCTCCAGCGCCTGCCCCAGCAGGATGAACCCCAGAATCATCACGGCGGCTTCGTAATACAGATGCATGGCCGCTTCCGGCAGTACACCCGGAACCACGGCTGTGGCCAGCAACAGCCCGGTCGAATAGACCCAGGCCGTGCCGGTCCCCAGGGCTATCAGCGTATCCATGTTCAGGTCGCCATGAAACAGCCCCTGCCAGGCTCCCTTGTAGATATGACCCGCGCTGTAGGCCATGATCGCCAGGGTCACCACCCCCATGGCCACACCCTGCAGCATGCCGCCGCCGGTGTGCAGATCAGGCATCCAGCCAACCAGCATGGCCAGCATCAGGGCCGCCCCTGCTACCAGCGCGACCAGGCTCTTGCGCAGTGTAGTTTTAAACGCCTGGCGCTCCTGCTCGGCACGCTGGTCGTAATCGTCCTGATCCTGCATCAGTGAGGCACCATAGCCTGCCGCTTCCACCGCCTGGATCACCACCTCAGGATCACGCTCGGTCTGCACCGAAGCGGTCCGGTCGGCAAAGTTGATCGCGAAGTCGTCAATGCCTTCAGTTTGACGCAGGGATTTTTCCACACTGCGCACACAGCCGGCACAGCGCACGTTATGAAGAGCAAATTGGTAAACAGCCATCACACACCTCTTGAATACGTTTGGCGTGGGTTCTTGATAACTGAATGATAAACCCTGAAGTCGGGTATAGGGTCAAGCAGGTTTTTGAAGCAATTGTCTGTTCGCTCGCAGAGCGAGCTCCCACAGACGGTTGCGGAGCTGGAGCAAGGGGAAGCACTGTGCGCGAACACCGTGCCAGTCAGGTACACACAGAAACAAACCAGGAAGTAGGAGCGCACTCCGTGCACGAACAACCCGCCAGTCAGACTTGCACCGAAACAAAACCAACCCCGGCAGTGGGAGCGCACTCCGTGCGCGACAGGTCCGGTATATGGACCCATCACCCGCCGAGCGGGCGCCTGCAAACAAAAAGGCCGCCCGCAGGCAGCCCTTTGTATGGTCCCGATCTTTCGAAAGATCAGAACATATGCAGACCACCATTGATGGAGAAGTCGGCACCGGTGATGTAAGCGGATTCGTCTTCCGCCAGGAAAGTCACGATGCGGCCGATTTCATCCGGTTCACCCAAACGACCCACCGGGATGGACTTGGCAATTTTTTCCAGCACCGCATCATCGATCTTGGCGACCATCGGCGTCATCACGTAACCCGGTGATACGGTGTTGACGGTAACGCCCTTGGCGGCCACTTCCTGAGCCAGCGCCTTGGTGAAGCCGTGGATACCGGCCTTGGCGGCCGAGTAGTTGGTCTGGCCGAACTGGCCTTTCTGCGCGTTGACAGAGGAGATGTTGATCACCCGACCAAAGCCCTGGTCGATCATCGGATTGATCACCAGGCGGGTCATATGGAACATGGAGTCCAGGTTGGCGCTGAGGACTTCATTCCACTGATCCCAGCTCATCTTTTTGAACTGGCCATCACGGGTAATGCCTGCGTTGTTGACCAGTACATCCACATTGCGACCGGTCAGCCCCTTGACGGTTTCGATACAGGCGGCGCATGACTCTTCGCTGGTCACGTCACCATAGGCCACGTCAATTTCGTACCCTGCCTGGCGCTGTGCATCCTGCCACGCCTTCGCCTTGTCGTGATTACCACCGCTGTTGTAACCGGCGACAACGTGAAAACCGGCGTCTACCAGCTTACGACAGATGGCTTCACCCAAACCACCGGTACCACCGGTGACCAATGCTACTCGTTTGCTCATGCTTTGCTTCCCTTTCCTTAGTCATCAAAGCCTGCTCCACTTCTCGCAGCCGTGGATACGGCAGTCTTGAGAAGTGGGGGCCGTCAGGCTGAGTGTACGATTCATTATTGTGGTAGTTAACGATGTAACTACATTGATCATAGTCCATTTGAACTGTGTCAGGAGTATGACTTTGGTGCATCAGGGAAAGTCCTGAGGTTCAGGAAGCGAGCAGACCACCCGGCTCGGTATCAAGCTTTTTCAGATAGCGCCGGACCCAGACTGTTGCCACGGCCGCTGTCACCGCATTGGCCAGCACCAACGCCGAAAACATACCGGTCAAACCGAAGAAATGATTGCCCAGCCACCCCAGAGGAACATACATGAAGAACAACCGGAACAGGCTAATCCGCATCGCCCGCATCGGCTGATGCAGAGCATTGAAAGAGGAGGCGCTCAGGAAGGTAATGGCCTGGAAGCCGAAACCGGCCGGCACGATCAACATCCACATCTGCAGCCAGCGCGCCACCTCAGGATCGGCGCTGAACAGCCTGGCAATGGTGCCGGAGGACAGCACCAGCACCGCAAAGATCAACAGCTGCCACACCAGCGCAAACCGGATCGCGCCGCGATAGGCCGCTTTTACCCGCTCGACCTGGAGGGCACCGAAGTTCTGGCTGATGAATGGCGGCAAGGTCATCGACAACGCCAGACACACAAGCAGTGACAGAGACTCGATGCGGGCCCCCGCACCGAAAGCCGCAACCGCTTCTGCACCGTGCACGGCGACCAGCGCAGTCAGGATACCGTTGGCCAGAGGTGTCATCATATTGGACAGCGCCGCCGGCAGGCTGATCGACAGCACCTTGCGCCAGTTGCTTAGCAGCTGGCCCGGTTCCGGCAGTGTCAGCAACAGCATCCCCTTGCGGCGATAGAGCAGATGCATCGCCAGCAGGGTTGTCGCCGCCCAGGCGATGACGCTGGCAAGCGCAGCCCCGCGAATGCCCAGCGCCGGCACCGGCCCCCAGCCAAAGATCAGCAACGGGTCGAGGATAATATTGAGCAGCGAGGAGATCAGCATCACCGACGCCGACAGGCGGGTATCCCCCGAGGCCCTGAAGGTGCTGTTGCACACCATGTTCAGGACCAGGAAAACAGAACCGGCAAACCAGACTTCCATGTAGTCATCGATCAGCGGCATCAGCTCCGGGTCAGCCCCCATCAGCCGGAAAATGGAGTCGGCGAAATGCTGGCCGGCAAACCCGACCACGACCATCAGCAAAATGGTCAACAACAGGTTATCGGTCGCCAATCGTGCCGCCTTCTCGCCGCCGTCGTTGCCACTGCCGATCAGACGCGCCAATGTCGCCGAAGTCCCTATTCCCAATCCGATCGCCAGGCTGACGACCGAGAAGGAAACCGGGAAGGTAAAGGCCAGAGCCGCCATGGGCTCGGTACCAAGCTGGGCGACAAACCAGATATCGGCCAGGTTGAACAGCATCAGGCTGACAATGCCGAACATCATCGGGATCGTCATGCGCACCAGTGTCTGACGTATGGGGGCGTTGAGCAGATCGGGCCGCCTGGACATGCTGTTCCTGTGGTTGGCAGAAGGGGTGGAAAGTGTACCAGAAAATCATGTGTTTTCGCGTGCTGCGAGCGGCAAAACATCTGTTGCACCGATTGTGCAGAGCCTCACTCAACCCAGTGCAGTATCCAGTATCAGCATGGCCGCAAAGCCTCCCATAAGACCAAGAGTCGCGGGGGTCTGGTGCCCGTTGCGATGGGTCTCGGGAATCACTTCATGAGACACAACGAAAATCATCGCCCCGGCAGACAGGCCCAGCCCCACCGGGTACGCCAGCGGCAGGCCTCCCCCAATGCCGATACCGATAAAGGCCCCCAAAAGCTCCATCAGCCCCGTCCCCGACGCGACCACAGCCGCCATCAGCGGGGTCAGCATGGCGGCCCTTAACGCCAGCGCCACCGCCAGCCCTTCAGGAATGTTCTGGAACAGGATCGCCAGGGTCAGCGGCATGCCCACACTCATGTCGTTATCGGCAAAGCTGACACCGATCGCCATGCCTTCCGGCAGGTTATGCAGTGCGATGGCGAGGAAAAACAGCCAGACACGCCCGATCCGCTCACAGCCTGGTCCACAGGGGCCTTCGTTTTCATGCTCATGTGGCGTGAATCGGTCAAGACCCAACATCAACAGTACACCCAGCCCCATACCGACAATCACAATTGCCACGGCGATCAGGCCGATTTCGACCAGCCGTTCAGCCGCTTCAATGCCCGGCAGAATCAGCGAGAAGGCGCTGGCCGCCAGCATCATGCCAGCCGCAAAGCCCAGCATGGTGTCCTGAGTCTTCGCCTTGATCTCACGTAACATCAGCGCCAGGAAGGCCCCCGCCGCAGTCGATGCAAAGCCTCCCAGGCCACCCAGCAATGCGTGCCGCAGGCGCTCGCCGCCCCCATTACCGAGTTCGACGACACTGTTCTGCAGCAGCATCAACAGAACAACCGCCACCGCGACCGCCATACCGATGGCGGCAAAACGGTGCCGACGGAGCTCTCGCTTGAGAGCATCCAGAAAAGATGCATTGAATTGCTGGCTGTGATTCATCTGCCGTCTCCATTCGACCAGGGCCTCTCAACTGATGATAAAGCCAGCCGCACTCCCGGATCTAATGAAGTTCGACAATCCGCTTCATTGCCCGGCACTATGCAATAGACGGACACGAAAAAACCCCGCCAAAAGGCGGGGCAAGGAGACTGACAACGAAATGTGTAGCACTGCTACTGCCCTATGAAGGGCTGCCGGGCTAGCGCCCCAGCTTCTTGGCCGACTGGCCACCGATACCGAAATGCTGCTTGGGCATTTCGGTGATCAATACACGCACACTTTCTTCGGGGGCATCAAGGGAGCGGGCGATGGCGCTGGTCACTTCCGCAATCAGCCTCTCCTTCTGCTCGTCACTGCGCCCCTCAATGATATGGAGTTGTGCGATAGGCATGATAGCCTCCTCAGACAAACTTGCCGCTGATGCTGCCCAGGCCCTGGTAGCGCACGGTGAAGGCGTCACCCTTGTTGACCTGAACGGCCGCCGTGATGGCACCGATCATGATAAAGCTGCCCGCCGGCAGGCTTTCACCACGCTCACCCATCATGTTGGCCAACATGGCAACGGAAGCGGCCGGATGGCCCAGTACGGCGGCACCGGCACCAGTCTGCACGACTTCACCGTTGATCTCCATCACCACACCGATGTTCTTCAGGTCGACATCGGCAATATCGGCCATGTTGCCACCGGTCATGAAGCGGCTTGACGAGGAGTTATCGGCGATCACGCTCTTGAGATCGAACTTGAAATCCTTGTAGCGGGAGTCGATCACTTCCACCGCCGGCATGACAAAATCGGTGGCACGCAGCACATCACCGATATGTACACCCGGCCCCTTCAGCTCGTCCTTCAATACGAACGCCAGCTCAGCCTCGACTTTCGGGTGGATCAGTTCGTCATGCTTGATCTCGCCCCCCTCGGGAACGCTGAAGTAGTCGGCCAGGAAACCGTAGCAGGGATGCTCGACCCCCATCTGCGCCATCTTGGCCCAGGAGGTCAGGCCCATCTTCATGCCGACGATCTTGTTGCCACGCGCTTCCTTGCGGCGACGGATCTCCCACTGGATATCGAAGGCATCCTTGTAGGTCATGTTCGGAAAGTCGTCGGTGATCTTGGTGATCTCGTAAGCTTCCAGTTCGGCGTTCTCGCAGTGGATCGCCAGCTCTTCAATCTGAGATTGTGTCAGCTTGTTTTCGTATGCTTCAGCCATCAGATCAGCCCCTTCTCTTTCGCCATGGTCAGCGCCAGGTCTTCAATCATGTCTTCCTGACCGCCCACGGTGCCGCGGCGGCCCAGTTCCACCAGGATGTCACGCGCCTGGATGCCGTATTTCTTCTCCGCGCGCTGGGCAAACAGCAGGAAGGAGGAGTAGACACCGGCGTAGCCCAACGTCAGCGCATCGCGGTCGACGCGGATCGGCTGGTCCATGATCGGGAACACCTTGTCCTCGGCTACGTCCATGATCTTGTACAGGTCGATACCGGTCTCAACGCCCATGCGGTCCAGTACGGCGCAGAACACTTCCAGCGGCGTGTTGCCGGCACCGGCGCCCAGGCCCGCCACGGAGCCGTCGATGCGGGAGGCGCCCGCTTCGATCGCCGCCAGCGAGTTGGCGATCGCCATGCCCATGTTGTGGTGGCCGTGGAAGCCGACTTCGACGTTGCTCGGCAGTTCGGCGCGCAGCAGGCCGATGCGGGCGCTGACGTCATCCGGCAGCATGTAGCCGGCGGAGTCGGTGGCGTAGATGCAGTTGGCGCCGTAGCTGACCATCAGTTTGGCCTGCTCGAGGATCTTCTCGGGGCTGACCATGTGCGCCATCATCAGGAAGCCGACGGTGTCCATCTCCATCTTGGCGGCCATGCCGATGTGCTGCTCGGACACGTCCGCCTCGCTGCAGTGGGTGGCCACGCGGATGGTGGAGACGCCGCAGTCTTTGGCCATTTTCAGGTGATCGACGGTACCGATCCCCGGCAGCAGCAGCGCGGAAATCTTGGCGTTCTTCATCTGTGGCACCACGGCGTTGAGGTATTCCTCGTCGCTGTGCGCCGGGAAGCCGTAGTTGACGGACGCGCCGCCCAGGCCATCGCCGTGGGTGACTTCGATCAGCGGCATGCCGGCCTCGTCCATCGCGCAGGCGACGTCGACCATCTGCTCCAGGCTGATCTGGTGACGCTTGGCGTGCATGCCGTCACGCAAAGACATATCGTGCAGCGTGACTTTCTTACCGTTAAGGTTCATCTCGTTATCCTCCGTTAGCCACGCTCAGGCAGGGTAATGGTGCCGTTGGCCGCTTCTTCAGCGAACATCTCGGCGGTGCGCAGACCGGCCGCGGTCATGATGTCCAGGTTGCCGGCGTACTTGGGCAGGAAGTCGCCCAGGCCTTCCACTTCCATGAAGCAGGAGACGCGGTTGCCGTCGAACACGGGGCCGTTGACCAGGCGGTAGCCCGGCACGTACTTCTGCACCTCCTTCACCATGGCATGCACGGATTCGGTGATGACGGCCTGATCCGGCTCGCCTTCGGTCAGGCAGTGCACGGTGTCGCGCATGATCAGCGGCGGCTCGGCCGGGTTGATGATGATGATCGCCTTGCCCTTCTTGGCACCGCCGACCTTCTCCACGGCACCGGCGGTGGTGCGGGTGAATTCGTCGATGTTCTGGCGTGTACCCGGACCGACGGAGCGGGACGAAACGGTGGCGATGATTTCGCCGTATTCCACCGGCTGCACGCGGGAGACCGCTGCCACCATCGGGATGGTCGCCTGGCCACCGCAGGTGACCATGTTGACGTTCATCTCCAGGTTCTTGGCGTGGTCGGCCAGGTTCACCGGCGGCACGCAGTAGGGACCGATGGCCGCCGGGGTCAGGTCAACCATGATCACGCCCAGCTCGTTCAGCTTGCGGCTGTTCTCGGCGTGGACGTAGGCGGAGGTGGCGTCGAAGGCGACGCGGATATCGTCTTCAATCACGTGCGGCAGCAGACCGTCCACGCCAGTGGCGCAGGTCTTGATGCCCATCGCTTCGGCACGCTTGAGGCCTTCGGACTCGGGGTCGATCCCCACCATCCAGACCGGCTCGATCCACTCGGAGCGCTGCATTTTCATCAGCAAATCGGTGCCGATGTTACCCGGGCCAATGATGGCCGCTTTAAGCTTCTTGGACATAGTGTGTTCCATTTATTCTTGTTTGAAGCCTTCGCTCGCAGAGCGAGCTCCCACATGCAATTCACAGAGCTCACCTCTGTGGGGGCACACTGTGGGAGCGCACTCTGTGCGCGAACTCTGATACCAGGTTCATTCGCCCGCACAGCGGGCTCCCACAACTGCTCGAAGCCTGTATCTGGTTCATTCGCTCACCAAGTGGGCTCCCCCACCCTGACCAAACTCGATCTTATTTGTGGAAGTTCGCTCTGCGCACGAAGGCTCAACTCAAACCCAATCAATCAGACAAAACGGACAGACGCGCTGCCGATGCCGCCGATGCTCACGCTCATGAAATCACCGGCCTGAACCGGTTCCAGCGGCACCAGAGAGCCGGACAGAATCACTTCACCGGCCTTCAGCGGGATACCAAACTGCCCCAGGGTGTTGGCCAGCCAGGTAACACAGTTGACCGGGCTGCCCAGGGCCGCGGCGCCAGCGCCGGTGCTGATGATGGAACCGTTCTTCTCGACCACCATGCCGCAGGTCGCCAGGTCCACCTTGCGCGGATCGACGGCACGGTCGCCCAGCACGAACAGGCCGCAGGAAGCGTTGTCTGCTACAGTGTCCTGGATCTTGATCTGCCAGTTCTCGATGCGGGAGTCGACCACTTCGAAACAGGGAATGACGCAGTCGGTCGCGGCCAGCACGTCGGCATTGGTCACGCCCGGCCCCATCAGATCCTTTTTCAGGATGAAGGCGATCTCGCCTTCCGCCTTTGGCTGCATCAGACGCTCGGAGATCGGCATCTCTTCACCCTGGCTGAACGCCATCCTGTCGGTCAGGTAACCAAAGTCAGGCTGGCCCACGCCGAGCATGGTCTGCACCGCCTTGGAGGTCAGGCCGATCTTCTTGCCGATGATCTTTTCACCGGCTTCGATGCGACGCTCCAGCATGCGCAGGGAGATGTTGTAGGCATCTTCGATGGTGATATCGCTGAAACGCTCGGTGAGCGGACGCACCGGCGTGTGCTCGAGCATCGCCTGGTAGAGTTCGTCACCGCACTGTTGAATCAATTGCTTGTCCATCATCAGTCCTCAGAGCTTGATGCAGATATTCTTGGTTTCGGTGTAGAACTCGAGGCCGTGTACGCCCCCCTCGCGACCGATACCGGACTGCTTGGCACCACCGAAGGACGTACGCAGATCGCGCAGGAACCAGGAGTTGACCCAGGCCAGACCCACTTCCATCTGCTCGGCCACACGCACGGCACGAGCCGAGTTTTCAGTCCAGATGGCGCACGCCAGACCGTAGTCGGTGTCGTTGGCCAGCTCGATCACTTCCTCTTCGGTGTCGAACGGACGGATGTGGCAGCAGGGGCCAAAGATCTCTTCACGGGTGACGCGGGCATCATCAGACAAACCCGTCCAGATGGTCGGCTCGATCCAGGCACCGTCGTTCAGCTCGGCGCCCATATCCGGGATACCGCCGCCGATCTCAACGGTCGCACCCTCTTCACGGGCCAGGTCGTAGTAGTACTTGACCTTCTCGCGGTGCTCCAGGCTGACCAGCGGGCCGAAGTTGGCTTCCTTGTCTTCAGGACGACCCAGCTTCAGCTTGGCCACTTCTTCCTTCATGCGGGAGAGGAATTTCTCGAAGATCGGGCGTTCAACGTAGACACGCTCGGTACCCAGACAGACCTGGCCGCAGTTAACAAACGCAGAGCGCATGGTGCCTTCAACCGCCTTCTCGATGTCGCAGTCGGCAAAGACGATACCCGGGTTCTTGCCGCCACACTCCATGGAGATGTTGCGCAGGCCCACGGACGCGGCACGCATGATCGCTTCGCCGGTACGGGTTTCACCGGTAAAGGTGATGGCGTTTACCAGCGGATGGGTGGTCAGGAATTCACCGGCAGAATTCGGACCGAAACCGTGTACTACATTGAACACGCCAGCCGGCACGCCACACTCGTTCATCACTTCGCCCAGCAGCGTCGTAGTCGCCGGGGTTTCTTCGGACGGCTTGACCACCACGGTGTTGCCGCAGGCCAGCGCCGGACCGACCTTGAAGGTCATCAGCAGCAGCGGCAGGTTCCACGGCGAAATCACCGCAATCACGCCTTTCGGAGTACGATGACCCACGTTCAGCGCCCCCTTGCCGTCCGGCGTATCCATGCGGAAGCCTTCGGTCGGGTGGTTGGCCAGAGTCTCGGAGAACGCCTTGAAGTTGGCGGCGCCACGGGGAATATCGATATGGCTGGCGATGGAGCGCGGCTTGCCGGTATCCAGGCATTCGGCTTCCAGGAATTCGTCGAAGCGCTCGTTGATGCGGTCTGCAACCTTGTTCAACAGCTCGGTACGCTGCACCTGGGTCAGTTTGCCCCAAGGACCTTTCAGCGCTGCCTTGGCCGCACGCACGGCCGCATCCACTTCCGCTTCGCCGGCTTCATGCACGGGGCCGATCAGGCTGTTGTCCACCGGGCAACGGTTTTCGAAGGTCTTGCCGCTGGCAGAGGCCACGTACTCGCCGTTGATAAAATGCTTGAACTCTTTCATGGCTCACCTTGATCAGTTTCGGCCGATCGCTATGTCGGGCCGATCGTTTTATTGTTGGATCACACTGCAACAGTCCCTGCCCAGAGGGCTGCCAGCCAGGTTGAAATCCAGTATAGCGTTGCAAAAACGGGATAAAACACGCAAAACCGGGGGCATGAAATCCCGTTTATGGTAGTCATGCCTCGTTTTCAGAACAGGCTTCCGGCATCGACTGGCGCCGTTCACGACGGCTCTTCAGTGCCTGGTTCAGGCCGTATACCGCTGCCCCCAGCACCACACCCCAGAAGGCAGACCCTATGCCCCAGATACTCACCCCCGAAGCCGTCGCCATAAAGGTCACCAGGGATGCATCCAGGTGCTCCTTGTCCTCCAGCGCGGCACTCAGGCTGTTGCTGATCGCCCCCAGCAGCGCCAGCCCAGCGATGATGGCGATCATATCGGTGGGGAAGCTGGTGAAGAAGAGCACGATACTGCCGGCAAAGATTCCACCAATGAGATAGAAGACGCCATTGGCCACACCGGCGATGTAACGCTTGTCCGGGTCTTCATGGGCATCGGGACTGGTGCAGATGGACGCGGTAATGGCGGCAATCACCGTGGTAATGCCGCCGAAGAAGGCGGTCGGAATGGAGACCAGCGACAGCAGGCTGATGATCGGCCGGGATGAGAAGGCATAGCCGGACGCCTTGAGAATGGCAAAGCCCGGCAGGAACTGCCCGGTCAGGCTGACGATCACCAGCGGCAGCGCCAAGCCCAGCGTCGAACTCCAGCTCCATTCCGGCACGATCAGTACCGGTAAAGCCAACTGCCATTCCAGTTGGCCCAGATGGGTATCCATCAGGGTCAGCGACAACACCACACCCAACAGCACCATCAAGACCAGGAAGTAGGCACGGCTCAGGTATTTGAACAGCACGAAGCCGAGGATCATCATCGTGGTCACCAGCGGCGCCGCCTCCAGTGAGCGGAAGGCCCCCAGACCAAAATCGAACAGGATCCCCGCCATCATCGCCGCCGCCACGCCACGGGGGATCAGATGGACCACCCGGTCGAACAGCCCGGTAATGCCGATCAGGAAGATGATCAGGGCCGCCGTGATATAGGCTGCGACCGCTTCATTGATCGACAGCTCGGGAAACAGGGTCACCAGCAGCACCGTGCCCGGCGCCGACCAGGCGGTGATCACCGGAATCCGAAACCAGACGCTGAGCAGAATGCCGGTCACCGCCGCGCCAATCGAGATCGCCCAGACCCAGGAGATCATCATCTCGGTGGAAATGCCCGCGTTCTGCGCCGCCTGGAAGAAGATCGCCAGGGGGCCTGAATAGGACACCAGCACCGCCATCAGGCCCGCAATCACCGTCGAGATCGAGATATCCTTGAGCATGATCTCTCCTCCTTTCAGCCGAGTTCGGCGATGCCTTTCACTTCCAGAAAATAGCCCGGCGCACCGCACAGGGACGCCGCGCCAATGGCGGTCCAGGCCGGATAGCAGCCTTCCATGTACCGGTTGCGCACCTCCATGTAGAGCGGCAGGTCACGCATATCGGTGTGATAGCTGGTCACTTCGACCAGGTCGGTAAAGCTGCCGCCGGCTGCTTCCAGAATCCGCTGCAGGTTTTCGAACACCTGCACGAACTGGGCTTCCTTGTCCGCCACCAGCTCTCGCCGGTCGTTGCGGCCGATCTGGCCGGCGATATAGAGCCGTTTGTCAGCCAGCACCGCCGGGGCGTAGCCGATCTCGTCGCGGATGAATTCCATTCCTTCAGGCACGATTATTGTTTTTGTTGCCATGATATGTTCCTCAGCATAGAAAGCGGCCGCAGTGGCACGGAGTGCGCACCGGGCCAGAGTTGTTACGAAACCGGCTTACAAACGTAAAAACCACCAAACGTAAAAAAGCAGGGCCGAGCCCTGCTTGCTGCGATTGCATGTGTTATCCCAGGTCGCCCCCGCCCACCGGCAGCACCGTTCCGGTGATATAGGACGCCTCGTCCGACGCCAGGAACAGGATCGCATTGGCCTGCTCGTCCGGCACGCTGTAGCGCTTCATGAAGGTGGAATCGATGGTCTGATCGACGATGGTCTGGTACCAGGCCTTTTCCTGCTCACTCATGGTTTCAGTGTTGCGGGGGATGCGACGCTCGCCCACATCTGTACCGCCGGGTGCCACGGCGTTGACACGGATGCCGTGCTGCGCATTCTCGAACGCCATGCAGACGGTCATCGCATTGACGCCCCCCTTGGCTGCCGCATAGGGCACCCGGTTCAGGCCACGGGTCGCAATGGAGGAGACATTGACGATCACGCCGCTCTGCTGCGCCTGCATCGGCTTGAGCACCGCATGACAGCACCAGAGCGTCGGGAACAGGGAGCGACGCACTTCGGCTTCGATCTGCTCCTCTTCGTAGGCTTCATAGGGCTTGGCCCAGATGGTGCCGCCCACGTTGTTGACCAGGATATCGATACGGCCATAGTGATCGATACAGGCATCGGCCACACGACAGCAGTCGGGGTATTTTTCCAGGTCCGCGGTCACCACCTGTACCCGGGGCGCGCCCGCTGCCTCGGCTTCCTGAGCCACTTCATGCACGATGTCGGAGCGGTCCACCAGCAGCAGACTGGCCTTTTCCGCTGCCATCTGCAGGGCCACGGCACGGCCTATGCCCTGGGCCGCCCCGGTCACGATGACCGCCTTGTTTTCAAATCGATCGGTTCTCATGACCCCTCCTTACTTGCTGGCGGCAAACTTTTCGTAATGGAAGCTGGCCGGCTGAATATCTTTTTCCTGCATGAACGCGTTGACCGCTTCCACCATCGGCGGCGGACCACAGAGGTAGATATCCACGTCACCGTCATTCAGCTGGCCCGGCTCGATATGGTGGGTCACGTAGCCCTTGTGCGGCCAGTTGCTCTCCTCCGATGCCACGCAGGCGGTAAAGGTGAAGTTGTCGATAGCCGCGGCAAAGGCGTCCAGCTTTTCCAGCTCGACCAGGTCCACATCGTGGGTGACGCCGTAGATCAGATGTACCGGGTAGTCACAGCCCTCCTGCCGGATCTTCTCCAGCATCGCCATGAACGGCGCCAGACCGGTACCTCCGGCCAGCATCAGCACGGGCCGCTTCACATCACGCAGATAGAAGCTGCCGTAAGGGCCGCGCAGCACCAGCTCGTCGCCGACCTGGGCCTTGCCGGCCATAAAGGTACTCATCAGGCCTTCCGGCACCACGCGGATCAGGAAGGACACCGACTCATCGGCTTCGTTAACCATGGAGCTGAAGGAGTAGGCGCGGGACTGGTCGCTGCCCGGCACCTGCACATTGACGTACTGCCCCGGCAGGAAGTGCAGGGCGCGCACCTGGTCACTGGCGACCGTGAACGACAGGGTTGAGTCGGACAGACGGTTGATATCGGTCAGTTTGGCGTGGACATCGGCCTGCTGGCTGCGTACGCAGACTTCGGATGAGGCCGGCACGGTGACGACACAGTCCGATTCCGGCACCATGCAGCAGGTCAGCACGAACTGCTGCTCGGCTTCCTGGTCGGACAGGGCATCATCGATGTAGCCGTCCATCTCGTACTGTCCGGACTCGCAGTGGCATTTGCAGGTGCCACAGGCACCGTCACGGCAGTCCAGCGGAATATTGAGGCCGGAACGATAGGCCGCATCGGCCACCGTCTCCATCGGCAGAGTGGTAATGAAACGGGTTACGCCGTCTTCGAAGTTCAGAGCTACTTTATACATTGCGTGCTACCTCGGTCCCTTGAAGGGGTAGCGGTGATAACCATCGTCGATACCCCAGGGACACTTGTTATTAGGTATGGGTCGATCAGAGGTGGTAGATATCCACCACGTGATGGATGTAGTCATTCTTCAGCACGATTTTCTTGCGCTTGATCTTCAGCGCGCCGTCTTCGCCGCGCACCAGCGTCACGAAGGCGGTACCGAAATAGGTGTCCACGTTGTTGTAGCGCACGCTGTTGGTCATCCAGCTGTAGCGCACTTCGGCATCACCGGCGGAGGTACTCAGTACCTCCAGGTTGCTCAGCATGTGCTGGGTACGCGGTTCCGGCAGCGAGCTGGCACTGGAACGATCGGTCTTGATACGGAAGACTCGGTCTTCCAGGCCGTCGCGGCGGGCGTAGTAGATCAGTGAAATTTCGGACTGGGGGTCAACGGTCAACTCGCCATCCACATCCCAGCTCGGCACCCAGTACTCGGCGTCCTTGTCGTAGTGCTCCAGCCAGTTGTCGTAGTCCTTGTCATCCAGGCAACGCTGTTCGGAGTGCAGAAAGTTACGGATCTCGTCATAGCTGATGGTCATGGTTTACTCCCCCTTCTCTTCCTGTTTTTTGCGCGCCACGTCAGACAGCACCTTTTGCCAGTAGTGATGCTGGACGATGTACAGGCCTTCGTCCTCGACCTTCTCGCCACTCATGACCGGGTGGATATCGAGCTTCTTCGCATCCTCGTCCTGGCCATCGATCCAGTGCTCGGCACCACGGCACATATCGTTCCACGGCAGCTTGATGCCCTTGAAGCCTTCCTGGCAGGCGCGGAACTCCTCCAGGTCGTCAGGCGTTGCCATACCGGAAGCGTTGAAGAAATCCTCGTACTGGCGAATACGGTGAGCACGAGCCTCGGCACTTTCACCCTTGGGCGCGATGCAGTAGATGGTCACCTCGGTCTTGTCGACAGAGATCGGGCGGAAATGACGGATCTGCGAGCTGAACTGGTCCATCAGGAATACGTTCGGGTAGAGGCAGAGGTTACGCAGGTTGCCGATCATCCAGTCGGCGCGATCTTCACCGAACTTCTCGACCAGCTCGTCACGCCGCTCGTACAGCGGACGGTCTTCCGGGTTCGGCCAGTTCATCCACAGCAGGATATGGCCATGTTCGAAGGCGTAGAAGCCGCCCTTCTGCTTGTTCCAGGTAGACGCATCCATCGCCTTGACGTCATCCATCGACATGCCCGCTTTGCGGCGTGCCGTGGTGGCGACATAGTTCCAGTGGGTAGCCGAGACGTGGTAACCGTCGGCACCGTTCTCGGCCTGCAGCTTCCAGTTGGCGTCGTAGACATAGGTGGAGGAGCCGCGCACCACTTCCAGCCCTGCCGGCGACTGGTCCACGATCATGTCGATGATCTTGGCCGCTTCGCCCAAATGCTCGGTCAGCGGCTTGACGTCATCGTTCAGCGAGCCGAACAGGAAGCCGCGATAGTTCTCCATGCGCACCTTTTTCAGGTTGTGGGAACCATCACAGTTGAAGGAGTCGGGATACCCGGCATCGTTCGGGTCCTTGACCTTGACCAGCTTGCCGGAGTTGTTGAAGCTCCAGCCGTGGAACGGGCAGGTAAAGACGGCCTTGTTATCCTTTTTCTTGCGGCAGAGCACGGCACCACGGTGGCTGCAGGCGTTGATGAAGCAGTTCAGCTCATCGTCCTTGTTGCGAGTAATGACCACCGGCTGACGACCGATGTAGGTGGTGAAGTAATCGTTCTTGTTGGCGACCTGGCTTTCATGTGCCAGGTAGATCCAGTTGCCCTCGAAGATGTGCTCCATCTCCAGCTCGAATAGCTCGGGATCGGTAAACATATCACGACGGCCGCGATAAAGACCCCGCTCTTTATCCACCTCCATCATGCCACCCACTTTGGCGATCAGATTGTCTTGCATGGCGTTGCCCTCCTTATTGTTTGATCTCAGAGTAGAGGGCGGTGACAAGGCTCACTATCCAGCCTTTGCCATTCTTTATCCCATATGTGCAGCGGGTGTATTTGCAGTTTCTGGACAGTATTTCGCGCACAGAGTGCGCTCCCACAGGCGGGGTAGCAACCACAGCTTGCTCTGTAAACCTCAGGCACAGGCCTGCGCTTCACAGTGCAGCATTAACCTCGCCTGTGGGAGCTTGCTCTGTAAGCAAAGGGATACATCAAGCACAGGCCAGCTATTCACAGCGCAGCATTAACCCCACCTGTGGGAGCTTGCTCTGCAAGCGAAGGGAAACCTCAAGCACAGGTCAGCATTCACAACGCAGCATTAACCCCGCCGGTGGGAGCTTGCTCTACAAGCGAAGGGAAACCTCAAGCACAGGTCAGCTATTCACAGCGCAGCATTGACCCCGCCGGTGGGAGCTTGCTCTGCAAGCGAAAGAACACCTCAAGCACAGGTCAGCATTCACAGCGCAGCATTGACCCCGCCTGTGGGAGCTTGCTCTGCAAGCGAAGGGAAACCTCAAGCACAGGTCAGCATTCACAACGCAGCATCGGCCCCGCCCGTGGGAGCTTGCTCTGCAAGCGAAGGGAAACCTCAAGCACAGGTCAGCATTCACAGCGCAGCATCGGCCCCGCCTGTGGGAGCTTGCTCTGCAAGCGAAGGGAAACCTCAAGCACAGGTCAGCATTCACAGCGCAGCATCGGCCCCGCCCGTGGGAGCTTGCTCTGCAAGCGAAGGGAAACCTCAAGCACAGGTCAGCATTCACAGCGCAGCATCGGCCCCGCCCGTGGGAGCTTGCTCTGCAAGCGAAAGAACGCCCTGGGTACCAACGACAGACCACGCACTTGGCCCACTGATAAACAAAAAACGCCGTCGAGTGACGGCGTGAAAATTCGACTGTGGAACTCAAACAGCCGAGTGCAGCACAACAACAGAATCAGGTCAGTGCGGTCAGGAAACGCTCGTTGAGCTGGCGGTCATGATAGAAGATCGCCTTGCCCAGCTTGTCCGCATCCCAGGTGATCGGTTCGTGGTCGGGGTAGAAGTAGTCACCGCCGCAGAACACCTCGTTGCGGTTGCCGGAGGGGTCGAAGAAATAGATCGTCTGACCATGGGTGATGCCGTGGCGGGTCGGGCCGATATCGATGGAGGTATCGGTCATCGAGATCAGGTCACCGGCGCGCAGCACGTCTTCCCAGGTTTCCAGGAAGAAAGAGGCATGGTGAAACCTGCCCGGTTCCGGGTGATCGATGAAGGCGATGTCATGGGCTTTCATGCTGGTGGTCAGGAACTGGGCCACCCGCTTGCCGTCCGGCGTCATCACCTGTTCGCAGAGGTCGAAGCCGAGCACCTCGCGAAACAGATCGTAAGTCGCATCCAGGTTCGGGCCGTAGAGCAGGCAGTGATCGAAACGCTGCGCCTTCATGCCCTTGAGGTCACGGGGCCAGGCTTCCGGGTTACGATGACCGACGCCATGACGGCCGGTCTGTTCCTTGCTGGCGAACAGCTCAAAGTGATGACCGGTGGGTGCCTGGAACCGGATGCGACGACCGCAGCCCTTCAACTCGTCCGCGGGGATCTGCTCCACGGCGACGCCATAGCCGACCAGCTCACCCTGCAACTGCTCCAGCACAGCATCACTGAGCACCTTGAAACTCATGAAATCCAGTCCTGCCTCATCCGCTTCGCGCAGCACCACCGAGAACTTGTCCACTTCGGTCCAGCCCTTGAGGTAGACGCGGCCCAGGTCGTCCCGGTCCATTTCGATCAGGCCCAGCAGGTCCACATAGTGCTTGAGCGCTTCATCCATATCCAGCACTCGGATCTGCACATGCCCCGGACGCATTACACCCTTTTTCATAAGCCACCTCTTGTTGTTATCGGTGTTGTTATCGGTTTCGGCGGATCCTCGTCCAGCCGGTAATGCACCGACTATTGCAGCCCGGCATGCAAGGTTAAAGCCGGTATATGCAAGCTTTATCCATTCCGTGCATCCGGGGCGCGTGCAGTTTTCGGACAGAGGTGTGCACCTGATGGCTATTGATGCGGGTCGGGGTTCTTTCTAATCAGTTGACCATAAAAATAACGTACTCCATGAGAGGTCTCACATGCTCAAGTCCCACTCGCTGCGCACCGCCGTGGTTGCCGGTCTGGCAACACTCACTCTCAGCACTCCTGTTCTTGCCAGTGACGAGCCGATCAAGGTCGGCATGATGCTGCCGTTCAGCGGCGTCTACGGCGCTCTGGGCGATGCGACTCGCAACGGCCTGAAAATGGCCCTTCAGGAGCAGGTTTCCCGGCTGCACGGCCGCAAGATCGAATATATCGAGATCGATACCGAAGCCCGCCCCGAGCGCGCACCGGAGATCGCATCCTCCCTGCTCAACAACAGCGAGGCGGACTTCATTATCGGGCCGGTGCATTCCGGTGTCGCCATGGGCATGCTGAAGGTGCTGCGCGGCAAGGACACCGTGATGATCGTGCCCAATGCCGGTGCCGGCCCCGTCACCGGTCCGCTGTGCGCACCGAACGTTTTCCGCACCTCCTTTTCCTCCTGGCAGCCCTCCTACCCGATGGGCAATGTGGCGCTGGATAAGGGCTACAGGAAGGTCGTCACCATGAGCTGGAACTACGGCATGGGCAAGGAAAGCCTGGATGCCTTTGAAGAGTCGTTCACCGCCGGCGGTGGCGAGATCGTCAAGAAAATTCTGGTGCCCTTCCCGAAAACCGAGTTCCAAGCCTACCTGTCCGAGATCGCCTCGATCAATCCTGACGCCGTGTTCGTCTTTTTCGCCGGCGGCGGCGCGGTCAAGTTCGTCAAGGACTACGACGCGCTCGGCCTGAAGGGCAAGATCCCGCTGCTCGGCTCCGGCTTTCTCACCGAGGGCACGCTGGAGGCGCAGGGTTCCGCCGCTGAAGGGGTCCTGACCACGCTGCATTATGCGGACACTCTGGATAACGAGCTGAACGGCCAGTTCCGTGCGTCCTACCAGCAGCAGTTCGGCAAGGCATCCGACATCTACGCCGTACAGGGCTATGACACCGGGCTGATGATCGCCTCCGCGGTCAACCAGCTGAGCGGCGACATCTCTGACCAGAAGGCCCTGATCAGGGCGCTGGAAAGCACCATGGTTCGCAGCCCGCGCGGTGACTTCACTTTTTCATCCGCCCACAACCCGGTGCAGAACATCTATCTGCGCAGCGTGGAAAACGGCGAAAACAGGGTCGTTGAAATCGCGGCGCCCGCACTGGCCGACCCGGCCCGCGGCTGCAAGCTCTGACTCTTCGCCGGGCAGGCGCAATCCTGCCCGGCTGATTTCAACCTATTGATCTCCGGGTTCTGTCATGACCACCTCTCTGTTTCTAGTGCAGCTGATCAACGGCTTGCAGTACGGTCTGCTGCTGTTCCTGATCGCTTCGGGCCTGACGCTGGTGTTCGGCGTTATGGGCATTCTCAACCTGGCACACGGTTCCATGTACATGGTCGGTGCCTATCTGGTCTGGTACTTCGTTGAACATACCGGCAGCTTTGGCCTCAGCGCCCTGATCTCGGCCGTGATCGCCCTGCTGATCGGTATTCTGATGGAACGTACGCTGATCCGGCAGCTCTACCGGCGCAATCACCTGGATCAGGTATTGCTGACCATCGGCATGATCTTCGTGTTCAACGCCCTGCAGGGACTGCTCTGGGGGAACGACCCGCTTGGCGTAGCCGTCCCGGCAGCCCTGTCCAGCGCCATTCCGGTAACCGATGTACTCGAATATCCGGTCTACCGCATCTTCGTTGCCCTGCTCTGCGTCGGCATCGCGGCGGTGATGTACTTCATGATCAACAAGACCCGTCTGGGCATGCTGATTCGTGCCGGTGAGTCCAACCGTGAAATGGTCGAGTGCCTCGGCATCGATATCCGCAAGCTGTACACCATCGTCTTCGCCATTGGCGTGATGCTGGCGGCCGTCGCCGGCGTCGCTGCGGCCCCCATGTCATCCATCGTGCCGGGCATGGGCGAACATATCCTGATCACCTGCTTCGTCGTCGTGGTAATTGGCGGCATGGGCTCGATCAAGGGCGCCTTCATCGCCGCACTGCTGGTCGGACTGGTCGACACCTTCGCCTCGGTGCTGGTGCCGCAGCTGTCGAGCATGATGATCTACATCCTTATGGCGTTCATCCTGCTGATCAAGCCTCAGGGTTTGTTCTCATCCTGATTCGGAGTTAGTGCCATGCTTTTCAACAAACGAACCGAACGTATCTTTTTCTGGGTGTTTTTCCCGCTGGCGCTGCTGATGCCGCTGTTCCTGGCCGATAACACCTTTTTCGTCAGCAAGCTCACCAGCATCATGATCTTTGCCCTGTTCGTGATGTCACTCGATTACCTGGTCGGCCGCTGTGGCCTGATCACGCTGGGGCACGCCATGTTCTATGGCCTGGGCGGCTACCTGTTCTGGATGATCGCGCCCGAATACGAGGCGGTGAATTTCTGGGTCTATACCTTCTACATCTGCATGATCGCGGCAGGCGTTGCGCTGGTGATCGGCTTTCTGGTTCTGCGCACCAGCGGCATCTACATGATCATGATCACCCTGGCGTTTGCCCAGATGGCGTTCTATTTCTTCTCCGACTCGATCGATTTTGGCGGCACGGATGGCCTGTTCATCTACGTCAAACCGGAAACCAGCATCTTCGGGCTCAGTTTCTTTGACTTGGATAACCCGACCCATTTCTACTACCTGTGTCTGCTTTCGCTGTTCAACACTCTGGTGTTCTTCCGTGTGCTGATCCGTTCACGCTTTGGCCGTGTGGTGGATGCCATCCACGAAAATCCGGGCCGCACCACGGCGCTGGGCTATAACATTTTCATATTCCGTCTGATGAGCTATGTGATCGCCTCGGCGCTGGGCGCCTACGCCGGTTACCTGTTCACCCTGCAGTACGGTTTCGTCAACCCGTCGATGCTGGCCTGGACCACGTCAGGTTCAGCACTGGTGATGTCGATTCTCGGTGGCATGGGCTCCATCTATGGCGCCATCCTCGGTACCTTTGTTTACGAAGGGCTGCACTACGTGCTCGAGCACCTGACCGAACACTGGATGCTGTTCATGGGCGCCTTGATCATCACCATGGTGATGGTGTTCAAGAACGGCATTGCCGGCTATCTGGAAAAACTGCTGGAGAAACGCGCATGAATACCCAAGTTTCACTGGACCTCCAGGTGATGCTGGAAACCCAGGGCCTGTGCAAATACTGGGGCGGACTCAAGGCACTGGACGACCTCTCGCTGCAGTTCTTCGACAAGCAACTGCACGGCATCGTCGGCCCTAACGGCGCCGGCAAAAGCACCCTGCTGAACCTGCTCTGCGGGCACTACAAACCGACCCGCGGCAGCATCCTGCACAAGGGCGAAGCGATCGAGTCGATCAAGCCCTGGGCCTTTGCCCGCCGCGGGATCGGCCGCAGCTTCCAGAAAACCAACATCTACCCGGGCGCGACCTGCCTTGAGAACTGCTGCGTGGCGGTACAGCGACGCATGGGCGGCAACTTCAACTTCCTGCGCTCTCGTTATACTCAGAAGGTGCTGGACGAGATTGCCACCGAGGCCCTGGAAAAAGTGGGTCTGGGTGCCCGCCGAGACGTAGTCGCCTCCCGGATCAGCTACGGCGAACAGCGCCAGCTGGAGATCGCCATGGTCCTGGCCACGGCACCGGAGGTGCTGCTGCTGGACGAGCCGATGGCCGGCATGGGGCACGAGGAGTCCCAGCTGATCATCGAACTGCTCAAAAAGCTGCGACGGGAATACTGCATCGTGCTGGTCGAGCACGATATGGATGCGGTGTTCGAGCTGTCCGATCAGTTGACCGTCATGGTGGATGGCCAACATCTGACCACCGGCAGCGTCGATCAGGTACGCGACGACCCGCGCGTGAAAGAAGCCTATCTGGGACAGGGCGACGAGGTATTCTGACAATGACCAAATTACTGGACGTAAAAGGGCTGCACACCTACTACGGGGAAAGCCATATCCTGCATGGCGTGAATTTCGACATCCTGCCGGGACAGGCGGTGAGCCTGATGGGGCGCAACGGCATGGGCAAGACCACCACGCTGAAATCGATTCTGGGCCTGGTGCCCCCGCGCAGCGGCCATGTGGTGTTCCAGGGCGAGGAGATCACCGGACTGCCCACCTGGCAGCGGATGCGCAAGGACATCGCCTATGTGCCCGAAGGGCGCGGCATGTTCCACAACCTGACGGTGAAGGAACATCTGGAGATGGCTGCCCGCGCCAACCGCAATGGCGAGCAGAACTGGACCTGCGAGCGTGTGCTGGAAACCTTTCCCCGCCTGCAGGAGCGGCTGAGCAATCTGGGCACTCAGCTGTCCGGTGGCGAGCAGCAGATGCTGGCGATCGGCCGGGCCCTGGTGACCAACCCCGAACTGCTGATTCTGGACGAAGCCACCGAAGGCCTGGCCCCGCTGATCCGCAAGGAGATCTGGGATGTGATCCGCACCATCAAGGCGAGCGGCATCTCGACCCTGATCGTGGACAAGAATATCCAGGTGCTGAAGGAACTCTGTGACCAGCATATCGTGCTGGTGAAGGGCCAGGTGGTCTTCAGCGCCGGCTCCAGCCAGCTGATGCAAAGCCTGGACGAGGTTGAATCCTATCTGGGGGTCTAACCTTCCCTCCTGGGGGTTGATCAGAGCTGTTGGGGGTTGTGGCCTCTCATTGGTAGAATCCTTTATCTGATTGAGTCGTTAATGGATGACCTGGATGTCTGACGAGACAGCAACAACGCCTGACGCCCAGCGCCAGGGAATAGGATCACTGGAGATCGGTCTGCGTATTCTGGATACACTGGCCGAATCCGCCCGCCCACTGACACTGAAGAACCTGTCAGACCGGCTGGGACTTTCACCCAGCCGACTGCACAAGTACATGGTCAGCCTGGTGCGCACCGGCTACATCGCCCAGGAGAACGGCAGCGGCTATATTCTGGGCAAATCCAGCCTGACACTGGGCGTGGCGGCACTGAGCCGGATCGACCCCATACAGTCGGCTTTCACCGCAGTCGAGGAGCTCAATCGCCGCAGTGACAAAACGGTCTCGGTGACGGTGTGGAACGGCCAGGCACCGCTGGTGATCAAGTGGCTGGACGCCAGCCAGCCGGTGGCGGTCAATGTCCGCCTCGGCATGGAGCTGTCGCCCTTTTTCTCGGTTTCCGGACGCATCTTTCTGGCTCACCTGCCTGAATCACGGCGTGACCGGGTCATTGACAGTTTTTATGCCAACCCGCCGGCCCTGCCCCGCTACGCAGGCGCGCCCCTGGACAGGGAGGCGTTCATCGCCCACCTGGAGCAGGTTAAGGAAGACAACCTCTGCTGCTTCTACGGCGACTTCCTGCCCGATATCAACGTGGTCGGCAGCGCCATTCACGACATCAACGGCAACATCTCGTCGGTGATCAGCCTGATGGGGCTCAACGGCGATACCGATGTACGTCCCGGCAGCCATTACAGTGAGCAGGTGAAAGCCTGTGCACAGCGAGTGACCGAGGAGATCTGTGGACGTAACCGCCAGCCGGTGCACGAGGCCATCTGAGGTCGGGCACCGGCCAGCAGAGTAGCGGGAAAGGGATTAATCAGCGCTGACGCAGGGTTTCGGACGGCAGTTCGCCGAACATCTTGCGATAGTCCGAGGAGAAACGCCCCAGATGGGTGAAACCGTAATCCAGCGCGATTTCGGTCACATTTCGGATGGCAGCATTGTGCTTCAGCTCTTCTCTCAGGCTCTTGAGCTTTGTCTGCTTGATGAACAGCTTGGGCGTCACGTTGAAGTACTTGGCAAACAGATTGTAGACGGTACGCACGCTGACATTGCCCGCCTGAGCCAGCTCTTCAACGCTCAGGTCATCGCGGATATGGGCTTCGACATAGGCCAGCAGCTGGGAAAAACTACGATCATGGATCAGCATGTCGCCGCCTGACTGGGCGTTACTGTCGAACTGCTGCAGCAGCTTGCGAATCAGGATGTCGCGGTAGGGCAGCTGCAGGTGACTCAAGTCCAGCTCGGTATCATTGGCGTCAAGCAGCAAGGCATCCAGCAGGCGCATGAAGCCCAGTGACTGTTCCAGTTCTATCACGCGACGCTCGAAGCGAACGCCCGCTCTGGGCACCAGTCCGGCCTGTTCCAGGCAGGCCTCTCGCATCAGCTCTTCCGGCACTTTGACGATGACCTTTTCACAGTCGGCCGAGTAGGTCAGGTCGATGTTCTCACCGGGGTTCATCATCAAGGCCTGACCACGCTGCAGGTGCAGACGCTGGTCGGGGAAATGCCAACGACACTCCCCCTGCGTCACGACCTGAAAATGGTAGATGCCCTGCAGATCAGGACAACGGACCTGCACATCATCGCCATAGCTGATTGACGACAGGCCAATACCGGCGAAGTCACGATATCGCAGTCGGGACACCGGACGGCGACTCCGGCTCAGGTCGTTGAACTCCAGTCGGTGTTGTCCCACATGGCGGTTTACGTAGTCGGATACTTCGAGTGGATGCGCCTGATCAAAGATCACGGCGTTACTGAGGACATCGTTGAACATCGGCTGCACCGTATTTTTTGTAATTATTGTTAACGGATTTATTATAAGTAAACAAAATTCGGATGCAACGCCTGTTTTCTGATCAGACACTGGCCTCCGTCTGCGCCACTTTATCCATCACAAACTCGATCAGCGCGCGCGTCTTGACCGGCAGGTTTTCACGATGAGGGTAAAGCATATGCATGGTGCGTCCCTCCATCGACCACTCCGGCAACAGCTGGACCAGTTCGCCAGATGCCAGCTCCTGCGCCACCACATAGCGCGGCAGACAGCAGGCGCCCAGGTTCTGCTTGACTGCATCTACCGCAAAGCGAATCTCGTCGGTGCGCAGGTGGGCATGGGGGGTAAACGTGACGGCATGACCCTCGGGGGCCTGAAAGCGCCAGAAGGCCGAGCGCTTGAGTACCACCAGCGGCATCCGGGCCAGCTCATCCGGGCACCGGGGCTGCGGATAGCGGTTCAGCAGCTCCGGCGTCGCCACCATCACCATCTCGGTCTGCATCAATGGGCGTGAAATCCAGTCATTCAGCGTCACCTTGCCCAGGCGGAAAGCGATATCGATGCTGTTCTTGACCAGGTCCACGTTCTCGTTGCTGAGGAACATCTCCACACTGACCCGCGGGTTGATCTCCATGAATTCGAACACCCAGGGCTTGACGAAGTGATGCCCCAACGTCAGCGGCGCGGTGATCTTGATATCACCGGACAGGGACGAAAGTTCGGAGTTTACATCTTCGGAACGCATCTCCAGTTCGGTCATCACCGGCGACAGGCTGCTGTAAAAGCGCTGGCCGGATTCGGTCAGGCCAAACTTTTTCGAACTGCGGTGCACCAGCTTGTAGCCCAGCTGCTGCTCGAACGCCTGCAGACGACGCGACAGGGTCGAGGTCGGAATGTCCAGATAACGGGCCGCCGCGACCAGACTGCCCTTCTCGACCACCTTGATGAAATAGTAAAGATCCTGATAGTTCATATTGTTATTCTCAAAAATGAAATCATGCCTTCCCGCATAGCCAGTAGATAAATATCCCCACCAGCCTATATTGGTCAACCATAACACGTTTATTTACGGCGGCTTTGCACATCCTCACACCAGCATTCCCCGTATTTGACGAGAATATCTACAGGGGCTGCATGATGCCAGAAACAGAATCTACGCTTCAGGGTACGAAAACGGTCACAGTGGTGATCTCGCGCCGGGTAATCAAGGGACAGGAGGAGCGGTTCGAGCAACTGAGCAGCGAGATGACACACCGCGCCTCCCGCTACCCCGGCTATCTGGGGGCGGACCTATTCCGCCCGGCCAGCGCCAACGATCCTGAATACCGTATCATCTTCAAGTTTGCCGATGAGCCCTCTCTGGCTGCCTGGCAGGCGTCTGCCGAACGAGCCGAGATTCTGGAACAGATCGAGCCTCTGCTGGTTAGTCCCAGTGAGGTTGAAACCCTGTCGGGCATCGTCAACTGGTTCACCCTGCCCGGCCACAACCCGGTGAAGCCACCGCCCAAGTCGAAGATGACCTTCGTCAGCTGGCTGGCGCTCTACCCGACGGTGACGCTGATTTTCTTCCTGTTCGGTGACCTGCTGGCACAGGTTCCCCTGCTGCTGCGCACCCTGATCGTAACCGCCGTGGTCATGGTCGCCATGTCCTACCTGCTGATGCCAAGATTTACCCGCTGGTTTGCCTTCTGGCTGTTCCCGAAACACGAACAGAACGAACGCTGAGCCCGCCCAAATTTCAGGAAACCCCATGACCTTGAAACTGACCGTCGTCGACCAGTCCCCCGTACAGGGCCTGCCCAAGGCGCTCTCCCCGGTAACCCTGAGCGTCGATCTGGCCCGCGCCTGTGACCGCCTTGGCTATCACCGCTACTGGCTGGCCGAACACCACAACAGCATCAACTTTGCCGGCCCCTGCCCGGAGATTCTGATCGGCCATATCGCCAGTCAGACCGAACGCATCCGCGTCGGCAGTGGCGGCGTCATGCTGACCCACTACAGCCCCTACAAGGTGGCGGAACAGTTCAGTATGCTGGAAACTCTCTATCCGGGTCGGATCGACCTCGGTATCGGCCGCGCCCCCGGCGGCGATGCCCTGGCCTCCCATGCCTTGGCCTACCCGGCCCAGCCGGGGTTGGAAGACTACGCCGAGCAGGCCTGGCTGCTGCAGCATATGCTCCACGGCAGCCTGCCGGACGATCATCCCTACCGGGACCTGCAGGTGATGCCGGGCCAGCCCGCCACTCCGCAGACCTGGATGCTAGGCTCCAGCGGCGGCAGCGCGGGTCTCGCCGGCCAGGTGGGCATGAAGATGTGCCTGGCGCTGTTCATCAGCCCCGACCCGGCACCACCCAGTGTCATGGCCGAGTACAAGCAGGCCTGGTATGACGCCGGCCATGCGGGCGAACCCGAGGCCAGTATCGCCGTTGCCGCCCTCTGTGCCGACAACCGCGAGGAAGCGGAATACCTGGCTGCACCGGCGGTGTACTGGAAGGTGAAGGCGTTCCGCCAAGGCATTCGTGAGGTAGTCAAAAGCCCTGATGAGGCCCTGCGCCTGAAAGCGCAGCTAGGTCCGTCCGATCAGGCCTTCTTCGAAGCGGTACTGAACTCGATGGTGCTGGGAAGTGCGGAGGAATGTGCCGAACAGATCAGCCGCGTCGCCGATCGCTACCGGTCTGATGAAGTCGGTGTTGTCACAGTCACGCATGATTACCGTGATCGTCTGCGCAGCTATGAGCGGTTGGCCGAAGTACTGCTTTAAAAGACCACTGAACAGGCCTGCTCGGCGCTATCGAGCCATGTAAAGCTCACTCCTCGATCGCGCTGTGACCGTCAGGATCGGCGCGTGAAAACAAAAAAGCCCCGGATAAACCGGGGCAATAGACCTGTAAAGAGGGAGACTGAGAAAACAGGTCTGACCTACTAGATGTAGAGTTTCAGTCGTTGATCAGCAGCTGCAGACCAGCGCCGGTGTTGGAGATCGGCGCCACGTAGTTGCGGTGCACCTCTTTCACATCACCCAGCATGCAACCGCGCATCGCCAGCCACATATTCAACTCGACGCCCTGGGCACCGGCGATCTCGACCAGATCATCGTTGCTGTACTTGGTCAGGGCTTCAGGGTCACTGACCAGCTTGTCCATGCACTCGATGTCGAAATCGCTGTTGATGATGCCTGCACGCTCGCCGTCCAGCTGGTGCGACAGACCACCGGTACCGAACACCACGACCTTCTGGTCGCCGGCGAAGGATTCCACCGCCTTGCCGATCGCCTGGCCCAGTGCGAAGCAGCGGGACGGCTTGGGCATCGGGTAGCGTTCGCAGTTGATGCAGACCGGAATCACCTTCAGGTGCTGGTAGTTATGGCCCGGATACATGATCGACAGCGGCACGGTCAGACCATGGTCCACCTTGATGTCCTGGCAGATGGTCGGATCAAAGTCGTGCTCGATCAGTTCGTTGGCGATATGCCAGGACAGTTCGGTCTCACCGGTCACCGGCGGGATGGTGGCGATGCCCCAGCCCTCATCGGCGTTCTCGTACTGCGGGGCACAACCCAGCGCAAACGTCGGCTTCTTGTCGAGGAACATCTCCAGACCGTGGTCGTTGTAGAACACGATGGCGATATCCGGCTGCTGTTCGTTCAGCCACTCGCGCACCGGCGGGTAACCGGCAAAGAAGTCCTTCCAGTAAGGGGTGTCTTCCAGCCCCTTGTCCATGGCGATACCGATCGCCGGGATGTGGGACGTGGTGATGCCACCAATCACTTTAGCCATTGTTTTTCCCCCTGCCCTGGCTGTCCAGGTATGCCTGAAACTCTTCTTTGGTACGGCCTGTCTGCATACCGCCAATGTCCTGCATGTTCAGGCCCAGCAGGCCGGCGAACTTGGCCAGGTAGTAAACACTGCCGCCCAGGCGCAACAGCTTGTTCAGATCACGCTTGAGGATAGCTTCCTTCTGCTCTTCGGTCAGACCGAACTTGTCGCAGTAGGCGGCTTCATCGGCTCGGAAGGCGTCGCGGCCTTCGGCGTTGTTGAAGGAGTAGCACATCTTGTTCAGCGCATAGCCCTTGGTGGACATGGGACCGTCGAAGAAGATGGTACCCGGTACCTCGCGGTGCGTTGAGCTCATGATCAGTTCTCCTGTCAGGACCAGTAGAGACGCATCGGGTTGTCGACCAGCAGCTTCTGCTGCAGCTCGGCGGTAGTTGCGATCTGCGGGATCACATCCACCAACTTGCCGTCATCCGGTGTGTGCGACTTCATGTTCGGGTGCGGCCAGTCGGTACCCCACAGGCAACGATCCGGGAACTTCTCAACCAGCGCCTTCATAAACGGCACCACGTCACTGTAATCCGGCGGCGTCTGGGTCAGACGCTCGGGGCAGGTGGTCTTGACCCACACCTTGTCGTTGCTGGCCATGAAGTCGATGAAACGCTGGAAGTCCGCGTGTTCAACACCCTTGGTGACATCGGGACGTCCCATATGGTCGACCACGATGGTGGTGTCCAGTTCATTCAGGAAGGGGATCAGCTCTTCCAGATCCGGCGCCTCAAAGTAGACCACGATGTGCCAGCCCAGCGGCTTGATCTTCTCGGCGACCGACAGAAACACCTCTTTCGGCGTGGTGTCGACCAGACGCTTGACGAAGTTGAAACGCACGGCGCGCACGCCAGCCTTGTCCATCGCCTTGAGTTCGTCTTCGGTGATGGCGGGATCAACAACGGCCACACCGCGCGCCAGTTCACCGGCGCTTTCCAGCGCATCGATCAGGGCTGCGTTATCGGTACCGTGGCAGGAAGCCTGCACGATCACGTTGCGGGAGAAGCCCAGGTAGTCACGCAGTTCGAACAGTTTTTCCTTGGGCGCGTCACAGGGCGTGTACTTGCGCTTGGGGTGGTACGGGAACTTGTCCGCCGGACCAAATACATGACAGTGAGCATCCACGGCACCTTCGGGCGCCTTGAATTCAGGCTTGCTCGGGTTGGCGTGGAAAGGTAGGTAATCAGGATCCATCATCTCGGTACACCTGTTGAATCAGTTGTTATGGGTGAACACTTCGCCGTCAAACAGCTTGCGTGCCGTTCTAAGGATGGCGGCGGAGGTCACCTGACCTTCGGCATCCATATCCAGTATCACACTCATTTCGCCGATCGGATGCTCGACCGACAGGGTCTTGCGTTCGCCGGCCGGAATCTCGGCCACCGCCGCCGCAGGAGAACCGGGCAGCACGGCGGCAGTCGCCACACTGACCGCGCCCAGCACGCCAATAGAAGCGTGACAGCGGTGCGGAATGAAGGTGCGAGTCGACAGGGCACCGCCATTGGCTGCCCGGCTGACCATGCTCATTTTCGGCACCGACTTCTCGCTGACATCACCGAGGTTCATCAGCGGTCCCGCCTGCAGGCGGATGGCTTCCAGCTTCTCGCGCAACGCGGTATTGGCCTCAAGTTCCTCGCGGGACTCGGTACCGGTGATGCCCATGTCTTCGGCGCGCATGACCACAACGGGCATGCCGTTGTCGATCAGAGTCACTTCGACTCCATCGATGGTGTCGACCGCGTTGCCGGTGGGCAAGAGTGCGCCACAGCTGGAACCAGCCGTATCTTCAAAGGTAATCGGCACCGCCGCCGAACTGCCCGGGACGCCGTCGATGCGCGCGTCACCCACATAGCTGACCTTACCGTCAGGAGTGCTCACGCGGGCACGCGCGATCTGGCCGGTATTCTCCATGAAGATACGCACTTCGGTCTCACCGCCCTGCGCCGCCACCAGGCCACGCTCGATGGCAAAGGGACCGACGCCGGCGAGAATGTTGCCGCAGTTCTGCGCGTCGGTGACGATCGCCTGATCGACGAATACCTGCAGGAACAGGTACTCCACATCGGCATCTTCACGACTGGACGGTTTGACTACCGCAACCTTGGAAGTCAGCGGGTCGGCACCGCCCATGCCGTCGATCTGGCGCGGGTCGGGCGAACCCATGACCCGCAGCAGAAAGGCGTCGCGTTCGGCGGTATCGGCCGGCAGGTCGGATGCCAGGAAGTACCCCCCCTTGGAGGTACCGCCGCGCATCCACATGCAGCGAACGCCATCAGACATACTTCAGGCCCTTCTCTTCCAGGCGCGGACGCATGTTGTAGATGTCCAGACCCAGTTCGCCGTTGGCCATACGCACGCGCTTTTCTTCTTCCAGCGCCATACGAGCCCGGGCTTTTTCCAGCACCGCGGCAGCGTGTTCACGACGAACCACTACAACACCGTCGTCATCGGCCACGATTACGTCGCCGGCATTGACCAGCTCGTCGGCGCACACCAGCGGCACGTTGACTGAGCCCAGGGTCTCCTTGATGGTACCTTCTGCGAAGACCGCCTTGGACCATACCGGGAAGTTCATTTGACGCAGATCACGGGTGTCGCGCACGCCACCGTCGATGATCAGACCAACCACGCCGCGCGCCTGGGCGGAGGTCGCCAGCAGATCGCCGAAGAAACCGTGCAGGGACGGAGACGTCGGTGCGAACACCAGCATGTCGCCCTTCTGGCACTGCTCGATTGCCACGTGCATCATCCAGTTGTCGCCGGCAGCACCGGAGATGGTGATGGCAGAACCGGCCACAGCCACGTCCTGCTGAATCGGACGCATGTAGTGAGCCAGCAGGCCCACACGGCCCTGAGCCTCGTGGATGGTGGCCACGCCACATTCGGCCAGACCGTCGATCACGGCCTGGTCGGCACGTTCGATATGCTGAACGACTACGTTCTCTCTCATGATCTACTCCTTACTCAAGCCGGGATTTTCAGGCGGCTGAAGACGCGACGGGTGTTGTGCTCGAAGATATCCTGCTTCTGCTCGGCGCTCAGCGCGGCGTTGCCATCGATGTAACGCTTGGTGTCATCGAAGTAATGACCGGTTTCCGGGTCGATACCGCGTACGGCACCGATCATTTCGGATGCGAACAGGATGTTTTTGGTCGGCACGATGTCCAGCAGCAGGTCGATGCCGCGCTGATGGTAAACACAGGTGTCGAAGTAGATGTTGTTCAGTACCTTTTCTTCCAGATCGAAGCCACGGTCCAGTGCCAGACCACGGAAACGGCCCCAGTGATAGGGAACAGCACCGCCGCCGTGCGGAATGATGATTTTCAGTTCCGGGAAGTCAGTGAACACGTCGGACATCATCAGCTGCTGGAAGCCGGTGGTGTCAGCACCCAGGTAGTGAGAACCGGTGGTGTGGAAGCAGTCGTTGCAGGCAGCGCTGACGTGAACCATTGCCGGGATATCGTACTCGACCATTTTTTCGTAGATCGGGTAGAAGGAGCGATCCGCCAGGGAAGAGCCGTTCCAGTGACCACCGCTGGGGTCCGGGTTCAGGTTGATGCCGATGAAGCCCATCTCTTCGACGGTACGCACGATTTCCGGTACGGACTTGGCCGGATCTACGCCCGGAGACTGAGGCAGCTGCGCAACGGGCGCAAAGTTTTTCGGGAACAGATCACAAACACGGCGAATCAGGTCGTTCTGGTGCTCGGTCCAGAACTGGCTGGTATGCTCGTTACCGATGTGATGGCCCATCCAGCTGGCACGCGGCGAGAAGATGGTCAGGTCGGTACCACGCTCCTGCTGCAGACGCAGCTGGTTCTTTTCGATGGTTTCACGGATCTCGTCATCACTGATGATGATCTGGCCCTTTTCACCGATGAAGTTGGGGTCCTTGGCAACAGCTTCTTTCTGTTTTTCGCGGTACTCACCTACCTGCGGCGGCGTGGTAGTGTAGTGACCATGGCAATCGATAATCATCTCAGGCACCTTCAATAACGTTATGTGGCTGATTAAAGTGCCCCTAGTATTCGCATGCGCCTCTGGACTGGCTATTTCAATTTAGCCGCAATACTATTGATTTTTGCGAACACCCCGTTCGATTCATCAGTATTCCGGAGCCGCCATGCAGTTTGCCATGCCCAACCTGAGACACCTGCGGGTGTTTATGGAAGTCGCCAAATGCCGCAGCATCAGCAAGGCGGCTCCACGCGTATTTCTGTCCCAGCCGGCAATCACCCAGG
Organism: uncultured Marinobacterium sp.; assembly: GCA_963676805.2. Classification (GTDB taxonomy): domain Bacteria; phylum Pseudomonadota; class Gammaproteobacteria; order Pseudomonadales; family Balneatricaceae; genus Marinobacterium. Next base: position 1,753,941 of record CAXXYA010000002.1, read on the forward strand.
CGATAGGAAAACTGGAAACGCTGCTTGAAACCGAACTGTTCGAGCGCCACTCCAACGGCATGTTTCCGACCCCGTCCGGCGAGGCCTGGTACAACCGTGTGCGCCGCTGCATGAATTACCTGGAGCGCGGCATCAGGGCCGCACTGAAAAGCAGCCAGAGCCAGAATGGCAGCCCGACACAGCTGCTGCCCCTGCTGAGTACTACTCAGCTGCGGGCGCTGATCGCCGTTACCGAGAGCCACAGCTTCAGTGTCGCCAGCCGCCACCTGGAGCTGTCGCAATCCTCGCTGCACCGCGCCGCCCGCGAACTCGAACACCTGCTGGGTATCACATTATTCGAAAAGGCACGTTCCGGCATCACGCCGACCCGAGCCGCGGAAATACTCGCCCGCGCCGCCAAACTCGGCATTGCCGAAATCGAACAGGGATATTACGAGATCAGCGCCCTGCAGTTTCGCGAAGTCGGCAAGATCGTCATGGGCAGCATGCCGCTGGCGCGCACATCGATCCTGCCAGACGTCATCAACCGGTTCAGCCTGGCGCATCCCGACATCGGCATCAATGTCGTCGACGCACCCTATGACGACCTGCTGTTCCACCTGCGCAGCGGCGACCTGGACCTGCTGGTCGGCGCCCTGCGATACCCGGCCCCGGCCGACGACATCATTCAGGAGGAGTTGCTGTCGCCTCCCCTGGCAATCATCGGCCGCAAGGACCACCCGCTGCGCCGTGCACGTCAGCTTAAACTGGAGGATCTGGCCGGCTATGGCTGGGTGGTCCCGCGCAAGGGCACGCCAACCCGGACATTTTTCGACACTCTATTTACCGACAGATCGATCGCCCCGCCTACCCGACTGGTTGAGACCAGTTCACAAATACTTATTCGTGAACTACTCAGCGGCAGCGACCGTCTGACCCTGATCTCCACCCACCAGATTGAACATGAACTGCGTCAGGGCATACTGGGTGTCATCCCTTTCGCTCTGAGCCACACACGCCGGCCGATCGGGATTACCCTGCGCCGAGACTGGCAGCCCACCCCTACTCAGAGGCATTTTCTCGAGATGCTCAGGGAAGCGGCCTCACGCTATTCGGACATCTGACAAATACGCCATCTTTGCAAAAAACGAATACCTAGAGAGGTTATTCAATTACTCAGCCCGACGACTGAGTGATAGATTTCCGGTACTAATCTAACGTACCGGGGCAGCATCCGCCTGCCACCGGGCACACGAATCTTGGATTCAGCATCAGGAGATAATTGCATGAGACTGTGTGTAGCAGGCGCGAGCGGCGCCTTTGGCATGAAACATATGGACGCCATCGAAGCGATTGACGGCGCTACCGTCACTTCCGTGGTCGGCACCAAAATCGACGTGATCCGCCAGTTCGCCGAAGAGCGCAACGTTCCCCACTACACCACCGACCTGGCTGAAGCCCTGGCACGTGATGACGTGGACGGCGTAATCCTGGCGACTCCGACGCAGATGCACGCCTCCCAGGCAATCCAGTGCCTGGAAGCCGGCAAGCACGTGATGGTCGAAATCCCGATGGCCGACAACATCGAAGACGCCCGCAAGCTGGTTGAAGTACAGCAGAAAACCGGTCTGGTCGCCATGGCCGGCCACACCCGCCGCTTCAACCCGAGCCACCAGTGGATCCACAACAAGATCCAGGCCGGCGAACTGAAAGTTCAGCAGATGGACGTGCAGACCTACTTCTTCCGTCGCACCAACACCAACGCCAAGGGCCAGGCTCGCTCCTGGACCGACCACCTGCTGTGGCACCACGCCTGCCACACCGTGGACCTGTTCCAGTACCAGACCGGCGAAACCGCCACCAAGGTACAGGCGATGGAAGGCCCGCACCACCCGGACCTGGGTATCGCCATGGACATGAGCATCGGCATGAAGACCGGCAGCGGCGCACTCTGCACCCTGTCCCTGTCATTCAACAACGATGGTCCTTTCGGCACCTTCTTCCGTTACATCTGTGACAACGGCACCTATATTGCTCGTTATGACGACCTGCTGGACGGTCACGGCAACGAGATCGACCTGAGCGGCGTTGCAGTTTCCAACAACGGCATTGAGCTGCAGGATCGCGAGTTCATCGCCGCCATTCAGGAAGGCCGTGAACCCAACTCCAGCGTTGCCCAGTGCCTGCCGGCCATGGAAACCCTGCACCAGCTGGAGCAGTGCCTGGAAGCCGACCAGTAAGCGCAAGCATCGGCCAAGGCCGGCTCACCGCTGGCCATTAAGTGTCACCAGTCGAGAAAAGGGGAACCCTATGAGCACAACCCTGAGCAACCACTTCAATCAGCCAGGCATCGGCCTGGGCTGCATGAACCTGTCACACGCCTACGGCACCCCCTTGTCGGAGGAGGATGCGATCCGTGCGTTGCAACAGGCGTTCGACATGGGCTATCGCCATTTCGATACCGCGACGCTTTATGGCGGCGGTCGTAATGAAATCGTGGTCGGCAAGGCCCTGAAGGAACTGCGCCAGTCGCTGTTCCTGGCCAGCAAGTGCGGCATGGCGATCGGTCAGGAAAGCGGCAAGAAAGAGATCGACGGCCGCCCCGAGACCCTGCGTGCCCAGTGCGAAGCCAGCCTGCGCCGCCTGCAGACCGACCACATCGACCTCTACTATCTGCACCGCCTCGATCCGAACACTCCGATCGAAGACAGCGTTGGCGCCCTGGCCGACCTGGTACGTGAAGGCAAGATTGGCGCTATCGGCCTGTCCGAAGTCTCCGCCGCCACCCTGAAACGCGCCCAGGCCGTACACCCGATCGCTGCTCTGCAGACCGAATATTCGCTCTGGTCCCGCAACGCCGAGATTGCGGTACTGGATGCCTGCCGCGACAGCGGCACCGCCTTCGTGGCCTTCAGCCCGCTGGCCCGCGGCTTCCTGACCAACACCCTGCTGGATGTCGACAGCCTGGTAGCGAAGGATATCCGCAACAACATGCCGCGCTTCTACAAGGACAACTACCAGCAGAACCTGAAACTGCTGGACGGCTATGTTGCCATCGCCAAAGAAGTCGGCTGCACCCCGGCCCAGCTCGCGCTGGCCTGGCTCAAGTCGAAAGGCGACTTCATCGTGCCGATTCCCGGCACCCGCTCCGTTGAGCATATGCAGGAAAACCTGGACGCTGCCCCCCTGCAGCTGGGTGACGACACTGTGGCTCGACTGGATGCACTGATCAACCAGAACACTGTTCACGGCCCGCGCTACAGCGCCGTACAGCAAGTCGAAATCGATACCGAGGAGTTTGCCTGATTCACAGGCAAACCCTCTCCATCCCCACCACCTAATAATAACTAAGACACAGGTACTCACCATGAAAACTCTGCTCAAAACCGTTTCCGCCACGGCGCTGCTGACGCTGGGCGCCAGCGCATCCGCCCTGGCCGCCGATGTCACCCTGCGTTTTTCCCACTTCTGGCCGGCGGTGTCCCCGATCCATAAGGAAGTCTTTCAAAACTGGGCGAACAAGGTTGAAGCCGACTCCAACGGCCGTATCGAGGTTCAGCTTTACCCGGGCGCAACCCTGTCCAAACCGCCGGCACAGTATGACGCCGTCATCAACCGCATTGCCGACATGACCGCCACGGTACAGGGCTATACCGCCAACCGTTTTCCGCTGACCCAGGTGGTCGAACTGCCGGGCGTGGTCAAAACGGCTGAGCAGGGCTCCTGCGTCATTCAGAGCCTGTATGACGAAGGTCTGATCGCCGACGAGTACAAGGATACTCATCCCCTGTTCCTGTTTACCCACGGTCAGGGCCATCTGCACACGAAGGGCACGACCATCAACGAACCTTCCGACCTGGCCGGTCTGCGCATCCGCCGCCCGACCCTGGTCGTCGGCGCCCTGCTGGAAGACCTGGAAGCCGCTCCGGTCGGCATGCCCGCTCCCAACTCCTACCAGTCGATGCAGCGTGGCGTGATCAACGGCGTTGCCCTGCCCTGGGAAGGGGTCAACTCTTTCCGCATCAACGAACTGGCAGACAGCCATACCGAGATCGGCCTCTACAGCCTGTCGTTCGTCGTCACCATGAACAAGTCGGTCTACAACCGACTGCCGGAAGACCTCAAGCAGGTGATCGACAACAACTCCGGCATGGCGCTGGCCCGTCAGTCCGGCAAAACCTTTGACCACGTCGATAGCATCGGTCGCGAAGAAGCGGTGAAACTGGGTCATACCATCGTCACCATCGAAGGCGGAGCCGAGAACCAGAGCTGGAAACCGGTCCTGGATGCGACCACCGAAAAATACCTGCAGGGACTGGAAGAACGTGGCTTGCCTGCACGTCAGGTTTACCAGCGCGCGGTCGAGCTCTCCGAGCAGTGCCAGTAACCGCTGCCGACTCAGGAGCTCACCATGTCTGGATTTGTTCGCCTGGTTGACGCCATCAGCCGCGGCATGCTGTTGATCAGCGGCCTGCTGGTCACCGCGATGATGCTGATCGTGCTGGCCGATGTTGTCACCCGTGCACTTTTCCGGCTCACTGACGGCAGCCTCGATCTCACCTTCATTGGTGGGATCGAGCTGGTCCGCTTTGCGCTGTTATTCGCTATTCTGTACGCCCTGCCCTGGTGTGTTGACCGCTCCCAGGTGGTGGTTGACCTCTTTACCGAAAACCTCTCCGAACGCGGCAAGTTGATGCTGGAGTCGCTCTGCTTTGCCGGCTACACCCTGCTCGCCATCGGCATGAGCATCCGCTTCTGGCAGGCGATCGGGCATGCCCAGATGAGCGGCGAGACCTCTCAGGATCTGATGTTTCCAATGTCATACATTTATGCCGCCACCCTGCTGGGCACCTTCATGCTCGCACTGCGCTCGCTGCTCGTTACCGGCGACCGTCTCGGCAAAGTATTGGGGGTTAAAGCATGAGTAGCGCCACCATCGGTTTCATCTGTATCGGCATGATGCTGGTACTGATGGCGATCCGCATCCCTATCGCCCTGACCATGGCGATTGCAGGGTTTGTCGGCTTTGCCTGGATCATCGCCTTTGATCCGGCCATGGCCATTCTGGAAAATGCCCCCTTCGAAACCCTGACCAACTACAACTTCAGCCCCATTCCGATGTTCATCCTGATGGGTGTTTTGGCCTCGCGCTCGAAGATGTCGGACCAGCTGTTCTCGGGTGCGCGTTCCCTGTTCGGCGCCTGGCGTGGCGGTATCTCGCTGGCGGCATTGATGTCCTGCGGCATTTTCTCCGCCATCTCCGGCTCATCCGTAGCAACCGCCGCGAGCATGTCCCGCGTGGCCCTGCCGGAAATGCGCAAGCATGGTTATGCCGACTCGCTGGCAACCGGCACCCTGGCCGCAGGCGGTACCCTGGGCATCATGATTCCGCCCTCCATCGCGCTGCTGCTGTACGCGCTGATCACCGAGCAATCGGTCGGTGATATGTTCATGGCTGGCCTGATTCCGGGTCTGCTGGGACTGGTGCTCTACAGCGTCACCGTCACCATCCTGGTTCGACTCAAGCCCGAGCTGGCCATGCCCGGCGAAGCCACCACTCTGATGCAGAAGCTGGTTGGTCTCAAGGGACTCCTGCCGTTCACCAGTGTGTTCGTGATCATCATCGGCGGTATCTATCTGGGCCTGTTCACGCCAACCGAAGCCGCTGCCGTAGGGGCATTCTCCACTCTGGTCATCGCCGTCAAGCGCGGCATGCGCTGGGCGGGCTTCCTGGATGCCCTGAAGGAAACGCTGGTCACGTCGGCGATGATTTTCTTCATGATCCTGGGGGCCGAGATCTTCGGATTTTTCCTTAGCGTATCGCGCATTTCGTTCGAGCTGGTGGACTTCGTAGACGCGCTGAACCTGTCCCCGTACATGATCCTGTTCGCCATCCTGCTGCTGTTCATGCTGCTGGGCTGCGTGATGGACAGCATCGCCATGCTGCTGCTGACCGTGCCGGTGGTGTTCCCGCTGGTTCAGGCGGCCGGATTTGACCCGGTCTGGTTCGGCGTGGTTGCGGTAATCACCGTGGAGCTGGGGCTGATTACCCCGCCTGTGGGGATGAATGTGTTCGTCATCAAGGCGTTCGCCAAGGATGTTTCGATCGGTTCCATTTACAAGGGCGTAATGCCGTTCGTCATTTCGGACCTGGTTCGCCTTGCACTGATCATCGCTTTCCCGGTGCTGGCACTGGGACTGCTCTAACCCTGCGCCCGCCGCATCCTCCACGGATGCGGCGCGGCTTCGACCTGACTACCCCTTTCGGAGGCTTGAAACATGCTTTACCGGCACCCTGCTGATACCGCCGGCATCTCGACCTATGCGCTCTACAAGGAAGAACCCTCACGGCAGGACCCGGAATTTTTTCATATTGAGGATATCAAGAGCCGAGCTCGACTGTTCGACTGGACCATCAACGTGCACAGCCACCCACAGATGTACCAGCTGGTCTATGTCCGCCAGGGCCAGGTGCGCGTGCATCTCAACGGCCAGGAACAGGAGCTGACCGGCCCCTGCCTGTTCACCCTGCCGCCTGGTGTGGTGCACGGTTTTGCCTTTGAGCGGGATATCACCCTCGGCTATGTGATCACCCTGTCACGCCTGCTGCTGCTTGACGAACGCTTCCAGCGCAGCTTCCCGTTTCATAATGAACTCATGCAGTCGGCACAGACGATTCCGCTGGGCAACCATCCCGACGACCTGACATTCATTAATCAGACAATTGAAGAGCTGGCACGAGAGTACCAGGGTAATGCCGCCGGCAAGCAGCAGCTGCTGGAATGGCTGATGTACTCGCTGCTGATCAAGATGGGACGTCTGGTCAGTGCCAGCGGGCAGCCACCGGCCGAAGACCGTTACGCCACCCGTTACCGTAAGCTCTGCGAACTGATCGAGCAGCACTATCGCGAGCACCACCCCTGCCAGTTCTACGCCGACGCGCTCTGCACCACGCCGATCGGCCTGAACCGAGCCTGCCAGGCGGTCGCCGGCAAGAGCGTCGGTGAACTGCTGCAGGACCGGCTGGCCCTGGAGGCCCAGCGCATGCTGATCTATTCCACAGCGCCTGTGGCGGTGATCGCTTACGACCTGGGCTTTTCCGATCCGGCCTACTTCTCCCGTTTCTTCAAGCGCAGGGTCGGCTCCTCGCCCAGCACCTTCCGCGAGCACCGGGACCAGGGCTAGAAACCAGTAAGCCGGACAGCCCTGAACAGGCGCCCGGCTTGCTGACAGGCACGGCAGCCGCCGTGCCCTGGGACGATCATGCCTCCAGCAGCACACCCTGGAAGAATGCGCAGAGTGCAGCGTGATCATCCAGCGGCAGCACGTCGGCGACATACTGGTCCGGACGCACAATGACGATACAGCCCTGCTCCCGGTCGATGCCGCGCATCGCGTAGATATCCTGGCCGCCACCGGACGAAAGCGGACGCTGATCGACCGTATACACCTTCTCGAAATCACGCAGACCATACTTGCCCTTCTGCGGCAACAGCATCGGGTGCAGCGCATCACGTTCTATCGCCTGATGGTGCGACTGGAAAACCGCACGCAGGTCGATCACGGCATCGGGGTCGGCATCCGCCGGGGTATATTTTTTCAACGGCGAGTCCGCATCCTCAGCCAGGAATTCGCACAACGCCTTAACGCCACACTGCTCGGACATGGGCTCTGCACTGCCGGCAAAGGCATAGAGGCGATAGGCGCCGTCTGCCAGGTGGCAGTGGCCCAGCTGCACCGGCTTGGCATCCCCGTGCCGCACCACCGGCGCCGAGTGGAAACGCTTGCCGACGGTCAGGCCGCTAGCCAGCGCCTGATGCTGTCCTTCCCCGACGACCGACGAGGGGCGGTACTGGATGGACACACCGGCCGTATACTCGCCAAACAGCTGGAAATAGCGCTGAAACTCCGCCGGATCCACGCCGTCCGGATTTTCCGCCGACTTGGGCTTGGCGCTGAACATCCGCGAGAACTCGCGATCGAAATCGATCAGCGCCTGACCATACTCCCGGCGCTCTGCCGAGTAGGTTTGCAGAATGCTCTGATCGGCACGACCGGTCAGTACGTGCGCCAGTTTCCAGCCCAGGTTCCAGGTATCCATCACCGAGGTGTTAAGGCCCTGGCCCGCTTTAGGACTGTGGGTATGGCAGGCATCGCCGGCCAGGAAAACGCGCGGAGCACGCCCCTCATCGGAATCGTCAAACGCCGTGGTGATGCGCTGACCGATTTCGTACACGCTCCACCAGGCCACCTCTTTCACATCGATGGTGTAGGGCTGCATGATGCGATTGGCCGCTGCGATCAACACTTCCGGCGTCATCTGATCACGGGCAACCCGCTCATTCTCCCTCAGCTTGTCCAGCTCGATATACAGCCGCACCATGTAGCCACCCTCACGCGGGATGATCAGCATGTTGCCTTCGTTGTTGGAATGGATCAGTGATTTCAGGCGAATATCGGGGAAGTCGGTATTGAGCAGTACATCCATCACGCCCCAGGCCTGGTTCAGCGCATCGCCCACCAACTCCTTGCCGATCGCCGTCCGCACGCTGGAACGCGCACCGTCACAGCCTACGACATATCGGGCCTTGACCGTTTCGATCTCCTGGCTGTACTGGGAGTAGTTCACCAGACGCTCAAGCCGAGCCATCACCGGGTACTCTCCGCCATCCGGATCAACCTCAAGCGCCAGCAGCTTGCGCTGGTAGTGAGGTTCGATCTTGCCAGGTGCCTGGCGCATCACACGCAGGAACTCGTCATGCACGCGCGCCTGGTTGATGATCAGGTGTGGCATCTCCGAAAGATCATCCGCCACATCCTGAACCTTGCCGCTGCGAGCAATATGCTGCGGCGTATCAGCGGCCGGTTTCCAGAAGGCCGCTTCGTTGACCTGATAGGCCTCCTGAATGATCTGATCGGCAAAGCCGTATGCCTGGAACATCTCCATGGTGCGGCAGGCAATACCATCCGCCTGGCCGACCAGCAGCCGGTCATCTTTCTGGTCAACGATGGCAACCCGGATATCGCCGAACTGCGCCAGCTGTGCCGCCAGATTCAGGCCGGCGGGACCACAGCCCACGATCAGCACATCGACCTGTTCAGGCAGGGGACGCTTGATCGGTGGCGGCACGACCCGGTCCTGAGGATCGGAAAAGCGCGGGTCACCCGGATAGAAGCCGTTCAGATGAAACTGCATTGGATGTTCTCCTCTATTTATAGTACGAACGACTTTAAACGGATTCAGATATCAGTAAAAATAGGTTTTTGAACTTAGATACAAAGAATTTGCATAGATGAATCCCAACCTTCTGAAACAGCTGGCCATTGTAGTCAAGCAGGGTTCCATCAGCCGCGCCTGCGAACAGCTGTATGTCACTCAGCCAACCCTGACCCGCAGCATCAAACAGTTGGAAATGAAGGCAGGCGCCCCGCTGCTGAAGCGCTCCCGCTATGGCGTAGAGCCAACGGAAATCGGCGCCCGCCTGGCACAGATTGGTGAGCGAATTCTGGTCGAGTCCGAACACGGCGACGAAATCATTCGGCAATGGCACAGTGGCTACCACCATGAATTCGTCATCGGCATCGACCCACTATGGGAATTTGCGGCCGTGGAGCAGATGACCACCGCCCTGTTGCAGGAGAAGCGCTTCGTCTTTCATCTGAGAACCGCCTCGGCGGCCACACAGATCGAACAGCTGCAGGATGGCGAACTGGACTTTCTGCTCTCCCATGCCCACCTGTCCGTTTCACAGCGAGCACTGCAGCGCGAAATCCTGTTCCGCGACCGTACCGGCGTTTTTGCCGGTCGAGCGTCGAGACTGGTGGGCAGTCAGTCCCCCGTCTCGGCCGAGGAGCTGGCACAGCAGGAGTGGATGGTTGCAGGCGCCAGTGCCGGCTTTCTGAACACCCAGGGCGAACAGGCAAGTCCTCAGGCGGCGCGTCTGGCGCTGACCGGCAGTATCCGTTCGGTATTGCACCTGCTCAACAGCACCGACCTGCTGGTTCGCCTGCCGGCCCGGCTGACACTGATGACTGGACAGGTATCACCGGAGCAGATGATCAACACGGAGGGCCAGCCCGGACCGCGCCGTGATATCGCCCTCTGGTGCCGCGCCGACCGGGAAGTACGCCCCGAAATGCTGAAGGTGCGGACATTGCTCAGCGAGCTGGTCACCCGCCTCGACCAGACGCTGCCTGATTACGGGCTGGATCTCTAGGCTCGTGCACAGCGCCCGGCTATTTGCGATCCTTGAGCCGGTAACTCAGCTGCGCACGGGTCATGCCCAGTATCTGTGCTGCGGCCGTCACATTACCGTCACAGCGCTTCATCGCCGCCGTAATGAGCAGGTCTTCCACCTCGCCCAGCGAGGTTTCCAGCACTTCATTGCGTCCGCTGACAAAATCCCTCAGGCGAACCAGCGGATCATCCGACGGCGGAGGAACAGCCGGTGCTTCTGGCACCTGCGGGCCGTTTACCTGCTCGGTCTGGTCCCAGCTGTCCAGGCGCTCGGTTTCTCCGCCCAGCGACAGGTGGGTGAAATCCAGTGTATCGCCGTCCTCGGCGATGATCACGCCACGCTCGATCAGGTTCTGCAGCTCGCGGATATTGCCCGGAAAACGATAGGCCAGAAGAGTGTTGACCAGGCGCGTGGTAAAGCCGGTCAGGTGGCGGTTGTAGCGTTTGCAATAATGATCCAGAAAATGACTCATCAGCAGCGGCAAGTCTTCACGCCGCTCGCGCAGCGGCGGCAGCGTGATCGGGAACACGTTGAGCCGGTAGAACAGGTCTTCACGGAAGTTGCCGGCCTCGACCTCATCCCTCAGGCTCAGGTTGGTCGCCGCGACTATGCGCACATCCACCTTGATGGTCTTGCCGCCTCCCAGGCGTTCCAGCTCGCCCTCCTGCAACACCCTCAGGATCTTGCCCTGCGCCGACAGACTTAACGTCGCGATCTCGTCCAGAAACAGCGTGCCGCCATGCGCACGCTCGAAGCGCCCCACGCGTGACTTGTCGGCACCGGTAAAGGCGCCTTTCTCGACACCGAACAGCTCGGCTTCAACCAGGTTCTCCGGCAGGGTTGCACAGTTAAGCGAAATCAGAGGACCGGCATGGCGCGGGCTCTGCTGATGCAGACTTTTGGCAAACAGCTCCTTGCCGACCCCGGACTCCCCGGTCAACAACACCGTCGCCTCGGTCGACGCCACTTTCGCCAGCAGCCGTGTAGCGGTCAGAAAGGCCGGTGATCCTCCCACCATCAGGCTCTCTTCAGTGCTGTCATCCTGGTCCCCACGGGCGTAGATACTATCGACCGCACTGAACAGGTCCTGACCACCATCCTCCCAACACTCCGCCGGCTTGCCGACAACACGACAGTGGTCGTGCCCACAGGCCTTGCACTCCACCTCACGGTAAACCACGCTGCGCCCCAGCAAGGCAGACGCATAACCACTGGCGTAGCCTATCTGCATCCAGCAGGCCGTTTCACTGCTGACGCCGTAGCGGGCCAGGTGTTCGCTGGCCTCCAGCGAGTTGTGCCAGATAAACTCTCCCTGAAACTCACCCCGGGCGTTGTCGATTTCGATATGGACCACCTCGACATCGACCATTCCCTTCAGCTTGTGCAACCGGGGGCCGGCCGAGAACAGGCTGGCACCATCACCGTTGGGCCAGAGTTCACTGACCCGGGCGGCATCGCGGGCCCCGGCCTGCCAGCCCATGCGCATCAGCAACTGACGTGCCTGCTGGTAGCCCAGCTTGTCGATCAGCTCACGACGGATATTGCCGAACACCTCCGCCTGCATGAACATGATACGCTGACCGGCCAGCCAGATGTTGCCATCACCGGAGTCAAAACTCAGGCTGTCTGCCAGGTCCTCTGCCGAGGGCGTCCCCTCGCTGTTGAACTGCGACCGCGGGTCAACAAGAAACTTCTTGTTGCGCTCACGGAAACGCGCGGCAAATTCCGCCTCCAGCACCTTGTCTCGATCATTAGCCATAATAGGTATGTGTTAAAACCGCATAATTTTATTAACAGGATTGTAACAGCTCATAAAATTCTATGAGTTTTATTACCCCCTCCTTTCGTCTAATACGGCTCTCCAGCCTACTTGAAACGGGGCTTCAATAAAATATGAAAAGTTGGCATGCTTATTGTATATTCGTTATCCGGATTTTATTACGTCCATATTAAAAGTTGTTGTTCGCTCAGCACAAACAACCTGTGAAAACGAAAATCGGAAGGCTGGTAATCCTGTTACCGAAACAGATGCACGGGCTTGCACACCCCGTCATGGCCTCCGGAAACTGAGAGAAAACGATGAACAAAACACCCAACGCCTATAACAACCTGGAATTGCAGCCGCTCGCAGGTGAGTGGCGCACAGGCAGCGGAGATCGCTCGCTTGTCGTCACCAACCCTTATAACGGTGACACTCTGCTGGAAATGCAGATGGCCAACCGTGATGACCTCAATGCTGCCTTTGCCGCTGCAGAACAGGCTCAGGCCGAGTGGGCTGCGATGGCACCTGCCGCACGTACCGAGATTCTGATGAATGCGGTGCGTATCTTCGATGAACGTCAGGAAGAGATTGTCAGCTGGCTGATTCGCGAATCCGGCAGCACCCGCCTGAAAGCCAACATCGAATGGGGTGCGGCTCGCGCCATCACCCTGGAAGCCGCCAGCATGCCCAGCCGCGTTCACGGCCGCATCCTGGAATCCAACGTGCCGGGCAAGGAAAGCCGCGCCTACCGCACGCCGCTGGGCGTCGTCGGCATCATCAGCCCGTGGAACTTCCCGCTGCACCTGACTCAGCGCTCCCTGGCCCCGGCTCTGGCGGTGGGTAACGCCGTCGTGATCAAGCCGGCCAGCGACACCCCGGTCACCGGTGGCCTGCTGTTGGCGCGCATCTTCGAAGAAGCCGGTCTGCCGGCTGGCCTGCTGAGTGTCGTGGTCGGCCCTGGCTCCGAGATCGGTGATGCCTTCGTCGAGCACCCAACTCCCGCTCTGGTTTCCTTCACCGGTTCGACCGAGGTCGGTCGCAACATCGGCCGTATTGCCAGCGGTGGCGATCACCTCAAGCATGTGGCCCTGGAACTGGGTGGCAACAGCCCCTTCGTGGTACTGGCCGACGCCGATATCGAACAGGCCGTCAATGCTGCCGTATTCGGCAAGTTCCTGCACAACGGTCAGATCTGCATGGCAATCAACCGTATCATCGTTGAAAAGCCCCTGTATGAAGAGTTCTGCACGCGTTTTGCAGAGCGCGTCAGCCAGCTCAACGTCGGCGATCCTGACCTGATGGAAACAGCCGTGGGTCCGGTTGCCAGCGCTCGCCAGCTGGAAGGCCTGCTGGAGAAAATTGCGACCGCCAAGAGCGAAGGCGCCAAGGTACTGGTGTCCGGCGAAGCTCAGGGTAATGTCCTGCCGCCGCACGTTTTTGCCGACGTTAATGCGGACATGGAAATTGCTCGCGAAGAGATCTTTGGCCCGCTGGTCGGCATCCAGTGTGCACAGGACGCCGAGCACGCCCTGACACTGGCCAACATGAGCACCTATGGTCTGTCCAGCGCCGTGTTTACCGGCAGCCTGGAGCGTGGCGTACAGTTCGCCCAGCGCATCAAGGCGGGCATGACCCATATCAACGACATTCCGGTCAACGACGAGCCGAACGCCCCCTTCGGCGGCGAAAAGAACTCCGGTGTCGGCCGCTTCAACGGCGACTGGGCCATTGATGAGTTCACGACCGATCACTGGATCACGGTGCAGCATACGCCGCGTCCGTATCCGTTCTGAGCAAGAGAAAATAAAATGACAACAATCATGAAACGACAGTTCATGCGCCCCGTCATGCTGGGCGCCGCCCTCATCCTGAGCTCTGGTCAGGCACTGGCGGGCGACGAGAGCCCGTGGAAAGACGGGGAGCAGGTTTATGCCAAAGTGTGTGGTCACTGCCATGAACCCGGCATCGGCCCCACCATCAAGGGTCGCAACCTGCCGCCGAGCTACATCACGGCAATTGTACGCAATGGTTTCCGTGCCATGCCGGCGTTCCGTTCCTCCTTCATCGATGACCAGGCGCTGAAATCAGTCGCCGAGTACATCAGCACCAGCCCGGCCACCCAGGGCAAGGAGTGAATCCGATGAACCCGAAACGCCGTTCTTTCCTCAAGGGGGCCTTGGCTTCTGGCGCCGGCGGCCTGGTACTGAGCCAGTCAGGCCTGGCTCAGGCCGCTGTAGGCCTGAACGCCGGCAGCAGCCTGCCGACTCTGGTTATGGCCAGCGATGCGGCCGTTGAAGCCAGCTTTGCAGCGGGCGTCAAGGCAGCACTGCCGACCGGCACCGAAGTCACGCTGGTACGTACTGACCGTACCAGCCCGCTGGCGGCCGTCAGTGAAGCCCTGCAGGCCAAGCGCCCGATGCGCCTGGTCGGCATGGTCGACGACGCCACCGGTGAACTGCTGACCGCCATGGCGCGCAGCGCTGGCGCCCGCATGACCTGGTTGGGTCAGCATGCCGCTGACGCACGCCAGACCCGTCACCAGGTGATCAGTGCCCAGAATGCTATGGGCAGCGCCCTGGCTCTGGGTGAACAGCTGCAGCAGGATGCCGCCGGCTTCCGCTTCAAGGCGGAACAGCCGTTCGCCAAGAAGGGTGCGCTGGAGCTGTCTGCTGCCCGCGCCGGTGCCGCTTCCGGCCACTGGGCTGCACACCTGGGTCACGCCCTGGTACAGCCGAACGCCCCCGTTGATGCCGCTTATCTGCCGGCCCAAAGCAAGCGCCTCGAAGGCCGCTTTGTCTCTTTTGTAATCGAGGTTTGAAGCCATGAGTCAACAAACCAATACCGTTTTGCCCCAGGGCGTAGCCGCCAGCGAATTTGAAGCGGCCGTCAAGGAATTCCGTGCCCTGCTGGGTGACGAAAACGTACTGGTCAAAAGCGAACAGCTGACCCCGTACACCAAGATCATGATGCCGCGCGACGTGGCACAGAACACCCCGTCTGCCGCCGTCACCGCCACCAGCGTTGAGCAGGTGCAGGGTGTCGTCAAGATCTGTAACGAGTACAAGATCCCGGTCTGGACCATCTCGACTGGTAACAACTTCGGTTACGGCAGCGCCGCACCGGGCCAGCGCGGCCAGGTGGTGCTGGATCTGAAGAAGATGAACAAGATCCTCCATATCGACGCAGAGCTGGGTACAGCGCTGGTTGAACCGGGTGTGACTTACCAGCAGCTGTATGATTACCTGGAAGAGAACAACATCCCGCTGATGCTGTCCTTCTCCGCTCCGTCTGCCATCGCTGGCCCGCTGGGCAACACCATGGACCGTGGCGTAGGTTACACGCCTTATGGTGAGCACTTCCTGATGCAGTGCGGTATGGAACTGGTACTGGCCAACGGTGATGTTTACCGTACCGGCATGGGTGGTGTCGAAGGCGACAACGCCTGGCAGGTGTTCAAGTGGGGTTACGGCCCGACTCTGGACGGCATGTTCACCCAGGCCAACTACGGCATCTGCACCAAGATGGGCTTCTGGCTGATGCCGAAACCGCCTGTGTCCATGCCGCTCGAAATCAAGTTCGAAGATGAAACCGATATCGCCGAGATCGTCGAGTTCATCCGTCCGCTGCGTATCGCTCAGGTCATCCCGAACGCCGTTGTTATCGCCGGTGTTATTTGGGAAGCCGCTACCTGTAACACAACCCGTGCGGATTACATCACTGAACCGGGTGCCACACCTGACCATGTTCTGAAGCAGATCCAGAAAGACAAGGATCTGGGCGCGTGGAACGTCTACGCCTGCCTGTACGGCACAGCAGAACAGGTTGAAGTAAACCTGAACATCGTCAAGGGCGCGCTGAAGCAGCTGGGCAAAGGCCGACTGGTGACCGAAGAGGAAGCCGGCGGCACCGAACCGTTCGACTACCGCGCCAAGCTGATGACCGGCGTACCCAACCTGCAGGAATTTGGCCTGTACAACTGGCGTGGCGGTGGCGGCTCCATGTGGTTCGCACCGGTAAGTCAGGCTCGCGGCAGCGAGTGTGACAAGCAGTACGCTCTGGCCAAGAGCATCCTGAACAAGCATGGCCTGGACTATGTTGGTGAATTCATCGTTGGCTGGCGTGACATGCACCACGTGATCGATGTGCTCTACGATCGTACCAACGACGAAGAGCGTGCACGCGCGGAAGCCTGCTTCGGTGAGCTGCTGGACGAGTTCGAAAAACGCGGTTACGCGGTTTACCGTGTTAACACCCAGTTCCAGGAACGTGTGGCCCAGAGTTACGGTACGACCAAGCGTCGTGTCGAGCATGCAATCAAGCGTGCCCTGGACCCGAACAACATCCTGGCACCGGGCAAATCCGGTATCGACCTGAAAAACGACTTCTGATGAGTCGATAATACTTAAAGGGACTCCTGAAACAGGAGTCCCTTTTGCAACGCTCAGCTTTATTAGCCAATACAGCCAGCTTTAAAACCGGCTGTATAAAAAATTCCTGTTTAATAGCAAGAATATATATAAGTGCAACCCGTACTTCCCTTTTTAGGGGCCATGGAAAATTTGCACTTATAAGTACTTGTACATTCGAAACACTCGAACTGTTTTAAATGTGCAAGTGAGCGTCGGTATTTTCCATTCAAGCTGCTCTCCGGATGCTGAATCATAAACATGATCTCACTCTTCCTGATTGCACTTAAACAATTCAAGAGAACATTATGAAAACGATTCAAACACAGGTTGCCATCATCGGTGCGGGTCCTTCCGGCCTGCTGCTGGGTCAGTTGCTTGCACGCAAGGGCATCAGCAACGTTATTCTGGAACGCAAAACCGGTGATTACGTACTGGGCCGCATTCGCGCCGGTATCCTGGAACAGGGATTTGCCGATCTGGTACGTGAAGCCGGTGTTGCCGAACGTATGGATACGGAAGGCCACATACACGAAGGTGTTGAGCTTGTCGTGAATGGCGACCGTACCCGCATCGATCTGAAAGAGCTGACCGGTGGCGACGTCGTTGTCTGCTACGGCCAGGTCGAGATCACTCAGGACCTGATGGAAGCCCGTCAGGCTGCCAACCTGGAAACCTATTACGAAGCCGACAAGGTTCAGCCGCACGACGTCAAGAGCGACAAGCCGTATGTCACTTTTGAACACCAGGGCGAAGAATACCGTCTGGACTGCGATTTCATCGCCGGCTGTGACGGCTTCCATGGTGTATCCCGCCAGACCATCCCGGAAGACGTGCGTACCGAATTCGAACGCGTCTACCCGTTCGGTTGGCTGGGCATGCTGGCGGACACTCCGCCTTGCCACGAAGAACTGATCTACGCCAAGAGCGAACACGGCTTTGCCCTGGCCAGCCAGCGCTCCGCAACCCGTTCACGCTACTACCTGCAGGTTCCGCTGACTGACAAGATCGAAGACTGGTCCGACGAAGCCTTCTGGGACGAGCTGAAGAAGCGTCTGCCGGCCGAAATCGCCGAGAAAGTCGTCACTGGCCCGAGCATCGAGAAGAGCATCGCTCCGCTGCGCTCTTTCGTCTGCGAGCCGATGCAGTACGGCAACCTGTTCCTGGTCGGTGATGCTGCTCACATCGTACCGCCGACTGGCGCCAAGGGTCTGAACCTGGCAGCCTCCGACGTGGCTACCCTGTACAAGATCATGACCCGCGTGTATGAAACCGGCGACCGCCGCTACATCGAGCAGTACTCCGACATCGCCCTGCGCCGTGTCTGGAACGGTGAGCGCTTCAGCTGGTGGATGACCAACATGATGCACGACTTCGGTGAAGAAGTGAGCAACGGTGGTATCGATGCCCAGATGTTCAGCCGCTTCATGAAGTCCGAGTTCAACTACTACCTGAACTCCGAAAACGGTCGCAAGGTAATTGCCGAGCAGTACGTCGGCCTGCCCTACGAAGACCTGAAAGAATATTGATCGATCGCCCCCATCGATCTCTATAGACCGCGCTCCTTTCGGGGAGCGCGTTTTTGTGTGTAAAACTCAACCCGCAACAACAGATAATACAAATGAAAAAGACAGTTATTGCCTCCACACTGGCAGCTCTGCTGCCGCTGACTGCTACCGCTGGTCACTACACTCCGGGCGTCGAAGCGATGCGCGGCTCCATCGTTCCAGGACCGGGTATCTACTACAAGGGCTATGCCGTTCACTACAGCGCTGATGAAAACTCTGCCCTGCCCGCCGATAGCGAAGTCAACGTCAACGCCATCGCCAACCGCCTGATCTGGGTGACCGACAACAAGGTCCTTGGCGGCGACCTGACCTTTGAAACCATCATTCCGGTGGTGCATACCGACCTGGAGATCGCCGGCGGCGCTGTCGACAGTGACGAATGGGGTGTAGGTGATATCTTCTTCGGCACCGTTCTGGGCTGGCATGGCGAACGCTGGGATGCCGTTGGTGGCGTGGGTGTCTGGACCGAAACCGGTGAAGACGATGAACCGGCCGATCCGGGCCTGGGCTACACCGAAACCATGATCACCCTGGGCGGCAACGTCTACCTGAACGACGCCAAGGACCTGAGCTTCAGCGCCCTGTCCCGCTACTCCATCGCTGACGACAACGACATCGAAGACGAGTTTCTGGTCGAGTGGGGCCTGAGCAAACAGCTGTCCAACGGCGTTGAACTCGGCCTGGTCGGTTACGATCGCTGGCAGGTTGAAGGCGGCGATGCGCAGAAACACGGCGTAGGTGCCGCTGCAGGCTACTTCTGGCCGCAGATCATGACGGGTCTGAACGTGGCGGCGTACAACGAGTACGACGCCGATGAGGACTTCGAAGGCTATCAGCTGCGTGCGACGCTGACCAAAGTCTTCTGATGACCGAATAGTCGCCGGCCTGTCCCCTTGGCCGGCGACTATCTTCCTTGCTCCTTCCCCGCTCCAAACGCTTTCCCCTTCGTATCCGCAACGAACACTTCCCGTCTTTCCAATCGATCCTCTACCACTTGCCGACATGACCAAAAGGCCCGGTATTGCCCCGCTCACAACAATGTTCAGCCACTCCCGAAGCCGATCTCCCCTGAGCTGCGCTTTACGTTATTTGCTTATTACATATTAGTCTTTAATTGATATTGATATATAGCTTAAAAGAATTAGCATTACCGTCCTGAATTGGGCTGATGCCCCCTGACAACAGCCTGGTCGTTTTACCGAAGCGGAATCCCCCATGAACAAAGTAGAGAACCTGAGCGGCTTGCTGCTGCTGACCCTGATCCTGAGTGCCGGAGGCCTGGCGCTCCAGCCCGATATCTTTTTCCGCCTGCTGATCGGCCTCGGCCTGGGGTATGCTCTGACCCGTGCCGCGCTGGGCTTTGCCGGCAGCGTCAATCGTGCCTACCGTGCCGGTTCCACCAAGCTGATGCGTGGTCTCATGCTGATGTTCACTGCCACCGCCGTGGCGACCACCGCTTTCCTGTACAACCAGAACCCCAGGGACCTGAACCTCTGGGTCAACCCGATCAATGCGGGCCTGATTCTTGGCGGCCTGCTGTTTGGCTTCGGCATGTCCTTTGCCAGCTGCTGCGCGTCCGGCGTGCTGACCTACTTCTCCAGCAACCTGACCCGCCCGGCTCTGATCCTGACCTGTTTTGGCGCCGGCGTGTTTCTTGGCTTTCCGCTGCAGGCCACCCAGCCCTGGATCACCGATACCCTGGTCTCTACCCAGACCTACGCCAACCGAGGCGTCTATCTGCCGGACCTGTTCCCTAACGACCCGATGAAGGGGTATTTCGGTGCGATTGTGCTGACGGCTTTCTTTGCCGCTCTGGTCAGCTGGCTGGCTCACCGCTATGAGCAGGGCCGCCGCCGCAAAGACACCTATATCGGGGTCGCCGCCGAGCAGGCACAGGAGGAGCAACCCTCCTATAACCTGGGCCAGCATCCCTTCTTCAGCCGCCAGACCTATGAAGCGCTGTTCGTGTCCCGCTGGTCGATGACCACCGGAATCGCCGTCATCGTGGTGCTGTTCACCCTGCTGATGGGCGTAACCGGCTCAGGCTGGGGTGCGTCTTCACCGTTCGGCTTCTGGTTCGGCCGCCTGCTGATCGCCTTCGGCGCCGACCCGGCCGCCATCGCCGAGTTCACTCACCGTCCGGTACAGGTCTTCACCATGCCGTTTTTCAGCCACCCGGTGAACGTACAGAACATCGGCATCATGCTGGGTTCAGTGGTATCCCTGCTGCTGGCCGGCCGGTTTTTCAGCGGCATGTCGAAAATGCGCCTGGGCCTGAAGGAAGCGATTCTGCTGATCATCGCCGGCCTGGCGATGGGGCTGGGTACCCGTTTTGCCAACGGCTGTAACGTGGGCGCCCTGTTCACGCCGATCGCCAACTTCTCTCTGTCCGGCTGGATCTTCCTGGTGTTCATGGTCGCCGGCGGCGTGGTCGGCAATATCACCGGCAAGCGTTTGCAGCAGGCGTAGTCGTCGCTGCCTGCAATCAACATTTGACAATCGGTGCTTGAAAAATCGGCCCGACACCCACATGATCTGTAATACCTATTACAGATCATGTGGAGTGACCGATGCCAACCCTGTTCGATCCCCTGCAGGCAGGAGCCCTGCCGCTGCGCAACCGTATCGTCATGGCCCCGCTGACCCGCTGTCGCGCCGAAGCAGACCGCATCCCCGGCGAATTGATGGTGGAATATTACCGCCAGCGCGCCAATGCCGGCCTGATCATCTCCGAAGCCACCTCAATCACCCCGATGGCTGTCGGCTACCCCGACACTCCGGGTATCTGGTCCGACGCTCAGGTTGAGGGCTGGAAAAAGGTCACCGATGCGGTCCATGCCGAAGGCGGACTGATCGTGCTGCAGCTTTGGCATGTCGGACGCATCTCCCACCCAAGTTATCTGAACGGCGAAACGCCGGTCGCGCCCAGCGCCATTCGCCCGGATGGGCATGTCAGCCTGATCCGTCCGAAAACCGAATACGTTACCCCCCGTGCCCTGGGAACCGATGAAATTCCGGATCTTATCGAGGCGTATCGCAAGGGCGCCGAGAACGCCAAGCGCGCCGGCTTCGATGGCGTTGAAATCCACGGCGCCAACGGCTATCTGCTGGAACAGTTCCTGCTCGACGGCACCAACCAGCGCGCGGACCAGTACGGAGGCTCGCTGGAAAACAGGGCTCGTCTGATGCTGGAAGTAACCGATGCCGTAGTCTCGGTCTGGGGTGCTGATCGGGTTGGCATGCACCTGTCTCCCCGTGCCGATGCCCACTATGTCAGCTGCAGTAACCGGGAAGCGACCTATGGTTATGTGGCCGAAGAGCTGGGCAAGCGCGGACTGGCCTTCATCTGCACTCGTGAGCATGTCGCCGAGGACAGCATCAGTCCGCTGCTGAAGGAACGTTTCGGCGGGGTTTATATCGCCAATGAAGGTTTCACGGCGGAATCGGCCAAAGCCCGTGTGGCCGATGGTCTGGCGGATGCGGTGGCCTTTGGCAAGTCGTACATCGCCAACCCGGACCTTGCACAACGCATCGCCGAGGGAGCCCAATGGAACGAGCCG
This sequence comes from uncultured Marinobacterium sp., assembly GCA_963676805.2. Taxonomy (GTDB): domain Bacteria; phylum Pseudomonadota; class Gammaproteobacteria; order Pseudomonadales; family Balneatricaceae; genus Marinobacterium. Next base: position 1,775,454 of record CAXXYA010000002.1, read on the forward strand.
GATACGTCAACATTCTACGCCTCTACCGCCGAGGGCTATACCGACTATCCGGCCATGGCTTGACCACGCAGGCCCCGCCAATATCCAAGACCCCATAGTGGCAGGCCCACTCAAACGACAAAGCCCCGGACGTAACCGGCCGGGGCTTTCGGTATCAACAGCGATCAGTCGTTGCCGATGATCACCTTCATTGCGTTTTCACGGGCCGCGTTACCGAACACGTCATACGCCTCCATGAATTCATCGAAACCGAAACGGTGGGTGATCAACCCTTCCGGCTGAAGTTTGCCCGAGGTGACGGTCTTCAGCAGCATCGGGGTTGTGTTGGTATTTACCAGCCCCATCGTCAGGGTGATGTTCTTGATCCACAAATCCTGAATTTGCAGATCGACCTTGGTGCCATGTACTCCCACGTTGGCGACATGCCCCCCCGGACGAACCACCTGCTGGCAGATATCAAACGTCTGTGGAATGCCAACGGCCTCGATCGCCACATCGACGCCGTCCCTGGTCAGGGCGAGAATGTTCTCGATGGCGTCCGGGCCTGCACTGTTAACAAGATCCGTTGCCCCAAACCGCTTGGCCATCGCCAGCCGCCCGTCATCCAGGTCCACCATGATAATCCTGGCCGGTGAATAGAACTGCGCCGTCAGTAACGCCGCCATCCCCACAGGTCCAGCACCTACAATGGCAACCGAGTCACCGGGTTTAACCGCACCATACAGGACACCGATTTCATGGCCGGTGGGCAGGATATCACTCAACATGACGAGAGCTTCTTCATCCGCTCCTTCGGGGATCGGGTAGAGGCTGTTGTCGGCATGCGGAATACGCACATATTCCGCTTGGGTCCCATCGATCAGATGGCCCAAAATCCAGCCGCCATCTTCACAATGAGAGTACATCTGCTGCTTGCAGTACTCACACTTTCCACAGGAGGTGATGCAGGAGATCAGCACCCGGTCACCCGGTTTGAAATTACTGACGGCATCACCCACGGACTCAACAATACCGACCCCTTCATGGCCCAGAATGCGCCCTTCCGTTACCGCCGGAACATCACCTTTGAGAATATGCAGGTCAGTGCCACAGATCGTGGTTTTGACTATGCGCACGACTGCATCCGTTGGCTTTTGCACCCGAGGCACGGGCACCTGATCAAGGGATTTTTGCCCCGGACCATGATAGACCACGGCTTGCATGCTTTCCTTCGTCATTTTTGCCTCCACAGAGCAAGTTTCAAGGTACGCCCCTAACCGGTACAGCATAGCAGGCTACTGGAACATACTCTCGCGGCCTCCCGGCCCAGGCAATACCCGCTGTGATCAAACCGCAGCGGGTATGATGACCGTCAGGTCAGAACGGTCAGGAAGCGTTCGTTGAGTTCACGATCGTGGTAGAAGATCGCCTTGCCCAGCTGCTCCGCATCCCAGGATACCGGCTCATGATCCGGGTAATGGTAGTCACCGCCGGCAAAGACCTCATTGCGATTACCGGAAGAGTCGAAGAAGTAGATTGTCTGGCCATGGGTCAGGCCGTGACGGGTCGGACCGATATCAATGGAAGTGTCGGTCATGGAGATCAGGTCAGCCGCCTTCAGTACATCATTCCAGGTTTCCAGGAAGAAAGAGGCATGATGCAGTTTGGCCGGCTCCGGGTGTTCAATGAAAGCCACATCATGAGCCTTCATACTGAGGGTCATGAAACCGGCCAGCTGCTTGCCTTCCGGGTCCACCACCTGTTCGGCCAGATCCATGCCCAGTACGTCTCTGAGCAGCTTGATCGTCGCCGACACATCCGGGCCGTACAGCAGGCAGTGATCGAAGCGGGTGGCTTTCATGCCCTTGAGGTCACGCGGCCAGGCTTCGGGGTTTCGCTTGCTCACTCCCCACTTGCCGGTCTGCTCCTTGGTTGCAAAAAGCTCAAAACGATGGCCCGTCGGCACCTGGAAGCTGATGCGGCGTCCGCAGCCCTTAAGATCCCCTGCCGGAAGCTCCTCCACCTCAACACCGGCCGTTACCAGATGGTCAGCAAGGCGATCCAGGGTCTCTTCATCCAGGCACTTGAAGCCCATGAAGTCCATGCCGGGCTGATCCGCTTCACGCAGCACCACGGAGAACTTGTCCACTTCCGTCCATCCCTTGAGATAGACCCGCCCTTCAGCGTCTCGATCCATTTCGATCAGACCCAGCAGCTCCACATAGTGCTGGAGCGCTTCATCCATATCGAGTACGCGAAGCTGGACGTGACCGGGGCGCATTACACCTTTTTTCATGCTCTTCACCTTTTATTGTTTTATTAGCTGTCAGACTGTTCCGCCGTACGGCAATGGGTACCGATTTCAGGCGGATCAGGTTCTATTACAAGATCGCTGCGGGCAAACACCCGGCAGGCCAGCACCGTGCCTTCGAGCTCCTGCTCCGGCGAGATCCAGGCACGGCTCATCCGTTTACTGAAATAATCTCCCTGCAGCACACGGATACGGCACTTGCCGCAACCGCCACCGCGGCAACCGACCGGAATCTGGCGCTGTCCAGCCCGCTCCATCGCTACCAGCACGCTGATATCCGAACGCGCGCGAAAACCCTGTTTGTTCTCGTTGAACGCAATCTGATGAACTGTCGGCACCTCCGAGTCGAGGTGTACGTCATTATTGTTATGCATTGTTCGACCTCTTTATCTGCCCGATCCCGGGCTCCGACTCTGCTCCGATCATCGGATGTTCCGGCAGCGCCTTCCAGCCGTTGCGGTGGAAACATGAGATCCCGAATGCGGGGGTTGCCACCGTAGACGGCGCAGGTTCAGATCCGCTTAAACAATGCCGACCGGGTCTGCTCCTCGGCGCCATCAGCGGAGGTCAGGAAGCGCTCCATATGGATGTCGCGCTCGAACAGCCGCCCCTGCATCAGCGCGGTGATCGCCGCATCGATCATCGGTGGCGGCCCGCACAGGTAGGCCTTGTGACCACTGAAGCGGTTGTCGAAGTACTGGATCGCCGCTTCATGCACAAAGCCCGTGAAGCCGTCCCACTGCTCCTCGTCCAGCGGCTCGTTCAACGCAGGAATGTAGTGGAAGTTGTCATGCTCGCGATCCAGCGCTTCGAACCTTTCGCGGTTGTACAGCTCCGCCACATTGCGCGCGCCCTGGAACAGGTAGATCGGACGGCTATCCCCCTCCTCCAGCATATCCAGGATCATCGACTGGGGACTGGACAGCCCCGAACCACCGGCGATGAAGATCGCGCCCTGATCATCGGACTTGCGCACGAAGAACTGACCGTAGGGACCGGATACGTCCAGGGTGTCACCCACCTGCAGGGTTTCGTGCAGCCAGGTTGTACCGGCACCGTTCGGTACCTGACGTACGTGCAGCTCCAGCCTGCGGCTGTCGGAGGGCTTGTTGGCGATGGAGAAGGCACGGGGGCCCTCGACACCGGGGATACTCAGGTTGACGTACTGGCCGGCCTGGAATTTCATGTCGTCGTCCAGCTCGAAGGTGATCCCCTTGATGGTCGGAGACAGCGCGACGATGTCGGTCACGGTGCCGACAAAGTCGCGCACCGGGTAACCCGCAAAGTCAGGGTCCACATCGATATCGGCCTCGATCACCATGTCGGATTCCGGCATGGCGCAGCAGGCCAGCACCTTGCCCTCGTCACGCTCCATATCCATCAACGCGAAGGGCGAAGCGTTGCCCAGGTCGGCATCGCCTTCCAGCACCTGCACCTTGCAGGTCGCGCAGGTGCCATGACCACAGGCGAACGGCAGCCAGACGCCCTGGCGCAGAGCGGCATCCAGGATGGTCTGCCCTTCGTCCACCTCAATCACGTCACCGGTCGGTTCTACGGTTACTTCATAACTCATAACAGCTCTCCTCAGACACCCGCGCCCTGATACCCCTTGAGGTCCGGGGTCTGGAAGCGCAGCAGGGATTTATGGCCAATTCCCTGGTCTTTCAGTGCCACATCCAGCTGCGGCTCGAAGGGTTCGCCGTCCAGCAGCCAGGACGTCTTCGACCAGTCGATCTGGTCCCATTCAGGATGCAGTGAGAAACCTTCCGGCATGACGTTTTCAAGCAGGGCACGGAAAGGCGTTTCAGGCGGCAGCGGGTAGGCAAAGGCGGCACAGAACATCAGGTGATGATCCCAGCCCACATAGACCACCTGGTTGCCGTGGAAGTTTTCAACGCGGTCTTTGATGTCGCCGGTGTAGTCCGGCGTAATGGCTTGTACTGGCATTATTCTTATCCTCAGATCCGGGACCGGCCATCGGCCAGCCCCTCTCTTGAATTGTTCCGGGAATTACTGGAGAGTCAGCCGGCTTAAGCCACGCCCTTCCATTTCTTCCACCGCTCTTCGTCCGGCGAGCCCTTGATGTCCATGTTGTCCACACCGACATTCATCTGGTAGTAGTCGCGCAGGATGTCCTCGACACCCGGACCACCGCAGTTGCCCTGGAAGATCTGGTGCACCGGCAGCCAGGACTGGACGAACTTCTCTGGTTCGTCGTCGAAGATGTCCTTGCAGCCATCGGAACAGAAGTGATAGCGGTCGCCCTTGTAGATGGAGTCGCGGTAGCTGATCTGGGTCGGGTTATCCATCTCTGTGAACAGCATCGGGATCTGACAGGTGGTGCACAGCTGCGGCAGCGCCTTGGTGTAGAAACGCTCACCCTTGGCTTCCATCTTCTTGGCCAGCTCCCAGCGCGGACGGTAGTACTTGTCGAAGGTCTCCGGGTACTTTTCGCTCAGCCAGTCCAGCTCTTCGTCAGTGGGAATCCAGGTGTGGAAACCGGCCGCATGACCGTGGGTGTAGAAAGTCCACCATGCCTGATGCGAAACGTGCTCTTTTTCCTTCTCGATGGTCTCGGCGTACTTCGGCATGCGGATGCCGTAGCGCGCCAGATCCTTGAACAGGGCACCGCCGGCTTCCTCGAAGTAAACCTCCCAGGCTTCCTTCCAGCTCATCACCTTGTTGGGCAGCATGTAGTCCATCATCATCGAGACGATGGTGAGCAGGCGGGTGCCGCGCCAGAACCACTTATCGATCCACTTCTGCACGATCGGCACATTGTCTTCATGCTGCTCGAGCAGGAACTTGATCACTTCCAGGCCCAAGGTCATGTGACGCGCTTCGTCCGACTGGGCGGAGAAACCGAAGGTTACCGTCGCCATGTCACCGTTGTAGGCCGCACCGGACATGAACGGCACGAATAGCAGGTTGGTCAGCACGTATTCGAAGCTGAAGCCGATCGCCACCATGAATTCGAACGGACCGGCGGCACGGGCATCGTTGAAGAAGGACTTGGGCACGGACAGGTACCAGACACGGTCGTGCATGTGCGACCAGTCCTGCAGGCCGTCGAAAAACTTGTTGTAGTGGCTCATGGCGTGAACCTGCGTCTGCACGTGACGCAGTTCGTCAATCGACTGCATCTGGCAGGCGACGCGGGCGCCGACACCGCCGAACTGACGGCCGGTGTGGGCAAAGCCCTGGAACGCCTGGTACTCCAGCGGCGAGACGCCAGTGAGGAAAATCTTCAGCGCATTAACGTAACGCGGATCGGAAATGTTCAGCTGGCCATTGTTCTGGGCGAATGCATCAAAAATCGCATAGAGCTTGCGCTCCTTCTCCGCCTGGTACTTCCAGTAGGCGTCCATGGTCAGGCGGAAGGGATCTTCCCACTTCGACCAGTCGGTGATCTTGATCCCCTCGAACTCCTCGAACGGGAACGCCTTGTGGCGATCCTGATAGGAGAATTCCCAGTCCAGATCACGGGTCAACAGGCGGTACTTGTCTTTGATATTGAGTTTCTTGGCTGCCATCGGATTCACCTTATTGTTATTCGTTCCAGCTCAGCGTCAGCTGATCGTCGTCTTCGTCCACGTTGCCACCGAGGGTGATCAGGTTGATGTGCAGCTCCTGCACATCCCAGTCGCGCCCCATCTTTTCTTCCACGGTTTCACGCTTCACGACGAGGAAATTTTCCGCCTCGATGCGGATCATCGCGGGCATGTGGATCACAGTAGACTCGGGGTTGTCTTCTTCGATCGCCTCAACGATATAACGGGATTCGTCGTTATCCTGCAGGGCGATATACACTTTGGACATGGCTCGGATTCCTTGTGGTTATGTGCTGCCGAACGGTTACTTGATGCCGGCCCTGGCGACCCGCTTATCTAGCTGCGCCAGCGCCTCGTTGAGCGCCTCCGCACCGAGCATCGCCTCGGCCAGCGGCGCCAGCGCTTCGGCGGCCTTGCCACGCCATTTTTCGATCCACTGGCTCAACAGCGCCTTGTTCTCCTCGGATTCGGCCACGGCGGTTTTCAGTACGGCATCGATCCAGCGCGTGGCGTCCTTGTTCCACTGCTGCATGAATTCGATCAGCATGCCGATATCCTGAGCCCCCACATCGCAGAGCTTCTGATCGAACTGGCGATACACCAGATCCGTTACCAGGGCATCGAGCACCAGGTTTTGCGCCAGCATCACCTCGAACCAGTCCTCGGTGACCAGCGTTTCCTCGCACAGAGCACGCAGCCCCTGCCAGATATTCGCTTCCAGCCACTGCTGCTTGGCCTCGGCCAGGGCATCGCCGCTGTTGCCGTCGAGAATCAAGCCGATGCGGGACAGATACTGGGCCATGCCCAGACGGTCCATTCCGTTGAACAGCAGTGCCTGAGTGATCGCCGTGCCATAGCCATAGGCGGTGCCATACATATTGTTCAGGTTGGCGGTGTGCTCCACATGACGCAGCGGCACCAGGTAGCGGATCACCTGAGCACGGACGTCGTCACTGAGGAAGCGGGCCAGATCGCGCTTTTCGAAGAAGGCGTAGTTGCTCTCGGCCACTTCCTGCATCCTGGCGCGCTGCTGCACGTAGGCGCCGTAGTAGAACTGACGCGGGTCCTTGAACGCGTACCAGTCGCTCATCACAATGGCGGTCCGGCGCGGATCGTTCAGTTCCAGCTCCGGCTGCCACAGTGGGCGATAGTGGAAATTGGTTTCGGACTGGAGGTCATAAGTGGCCTCCTGGTAGCGGGTCGCCGGCTTGTCGCCGAAGCGACGTTCCACATTGGCGTAGGTGTTACGGACCGGTTCCAGCGTGGCGGTCTTGATCTCAATGGTCATGGAACTCTTCCCAGGCTGCTGTTGTTGTTATTCGAAAACGCGGTTGTGGTTGTGCGCCATGAGCGTCTCCTCGCCGTAACGCCACTTCTCCATCTCGGCGTCGACTTTACGGATCTGCTCATCCGTCATGGGCACAACATGGTTGGCAGTGCAAAAGGCCTCAAAAGCCCCCTTGGGCATCACCAGCTCGACAAACAGGGAGGGATCACCAATGGCAAAATCGAATTCGACGAAGCGGGCATCCGGCTGGCTGCGCACCCGGATGTATTGGGTCAGACGATCAAAACGCTGCCGTTTGGGCAGGTCATCGTTGCTGTTGTGCAGTGTGAGTTTTGTCATTGTTATCCTCTGCTCATCAACGCATGTTCACTCTGCACTGGAGCAACGGGCGTGCCAAAGCCAAATTCAAACGACAAAACAGTTTCGAATCTAATCTATAACTATTTGAATTTTATTGATAAAAATATAGTCCTCACGTCCCCGGGCAGAACCCGCTGGATCATTTCGGTACGAATGGAGAGATCAGGCAAGCTGATCAAATCATCAATGTTCGGGAGGTTTTATTGATCAAATGATCAGAATGTTGTTTTTTTAACCAAGGGCAGATTGTTAGACTTTGGTCTTACAAGAGCAGCAAACCCTTCCCAACGACGGCCAAATATTCCAACAATAAAAATAGAGCTATCGATCAAAAAACACTCAAACACTGCCAACAGCCGGTATAAAAACAATTATGGCTAACACTCAATCACTCGAGTTTCCGGGCAGCCGTGACCTGCTGTCCCAGATACGCTTTGAAAGCGACCAGGGAAAGGTCTGGCTCAATGAACAACGCATGCTGCTGGTTCACTCCAGCGTCATGGGATTACTGCGCAAGGAACTGATCGAAACCCTTGGAGTGGAACGCGCCAAGGGCTTCCTGATGCGCTTCGGCTACCACTCAGGCTGGAAGGATGCCGAGCTGGTCGACAAGATCCGACCAGGCATGTCGAAAAAGGATGCTTTCTTCGTCGGGCCGCAGTTGCACTGCATCAAGGGCATGGTCAATGTAAAACCCGTATCCCTGGATTTGGACGTAGATAGCGGCCAAATTCATGCAGAATTTGACTGGTTCGATTCATACGAAGCGGATGTTCACCTGCAGGATTTTGGCCCGGCCGATGAGCCCATCTGCTGGACTCTGATCGGTTATGCCAGCGGCTACACCACCTATTTCATGGGGCGCACCACCATCTTCAAGGAAGTCCAGTGTGCCGGCATGGGCCACGACCACTGTCACATCGTCGGCAAGCCGGCCGAGGAGTGGGAGGATCAGGCTGAGCTGGAACGCTACCTGCTGCCGGATCCCATCGCCGACGAGCTGTTTACGCTGCAAACCCAGCTCAGCGAATTAAGGGACAACTTCCGCAACTCGGACCGAAGCGAGGATCTGCTGTTCAATTCTGTTGGCCAGTCAGGTGCCTTCAAAAATGTCTGCCAGATGATTCGACGCGCGTCTACCAGCCGGGTTACCGTGCTCCTTCAGGGCGAAACCGGTGTCGGCAAGGAAGTGGTGGCTCGCGGTCTGCACCTGAGCTCGGATCGGGCCGACAAGCCCTTTGTCGCCGTCAACTGCGCCTGTATTCCGCCGGATCTGATCGAAGCGGAGCTGTTCGGCGTCGAGAAAGGCGCTTTCACCGGGGCCACTCAGTCCCGCGCGGGCAAGTTCGAGCGCGCCCAGGGCGGTACCATTTTTCTGGATGAGGTGATTGAGCTGTCGCCTCGTGCCCAGGCCAGCCTGCTGCGCGTTCTGCAGGAAGGCGAGATGGAACGTGTGGGCGACACCCGCACCCGGCGTATCGATGTGCGCGTGGTCGCTGCCGCCAACGAGGATCTGGAACAGGCCGTCAACGATGGCAAGTTCCGCGCCGACCTGTTCTACCGGCTCAATGTCTATCCGGTCCATATCCCGCCCCTGCGTGAACGGACCGAAGATATTCCTCTGCTGGTAAACCACTTTTTGGAGAAATATCATACGCTGTACAACAAGCGCACCCTGGGCGTCTCCGACCTGGCGACGCAGGCCCTGATGCACTACAAATGGCCCGGTAACATCCGTGAACTGGAGAACATGATCGAGCGGGGCGTAATCCTCACCGACAACAATCACACCATCGATCTGGACGCCTTTTTCCCGTCCTTATCAGAGCCGACCCACCCGCTCAACAGCATCAACCGCCAGGGAGTGCTGGCGCAGCAGATCACACGCACGGCTGAACGCGGAAGTCTGGCTCAGACAGAGCTGTGTGAGCAGCTGCTCAATGAAGCGTTCAGCCTCGAGCAGATGGAAGAGCAACTGATTCGAAGCGCCATGGAACGTGCCGAGGGAAACGTTTCCCAAGCCGCTCGCCTGCTGGGCATGACACGCCCACAACTGGCCTATCGACTCAAGAAGCTGGAAATGGCCTGAGCTGCCGCCGCTCTGACAGGAATGCTATGATCGACATTTTTCCATTGCCTGGACCTTCCCGTGAACCTGATTCTGCTCTACGCCTCCGACTTCATCGACCCACACCATGTACGCCTCAGCGACCGCCGCTTTCAGCATATGCGCAGCGTACACCGGGCGGAGGTTGGCGAGCGGTTTCGGGTCGGCGTATTGAATGGCATGATCGGCCAGGGAGACGTCATTGCCTTCAGCGACCGGCATGTGGAACTGCATGTCCGTTTCGACCAGGCCCCCCCCAAACCCCTTCCCCTGCAACTGATCATGGCGCTGCCGCGGCCAAAAATGCTCAAGCGCACGCTGGAAACGGTCGCCACCCTCGGGGTCAAGGACCTCTGGCTGATCAACTCCTATCGCGTCGACAAGAGCTACTGGTCAACACCGATCCTGCGCGCAGACAAAACCCGTGAGCATCTGTTGCTGGGGCTGGAGCAGGCCGGCGATACCCGCCTGCCAAGAGTTCATCTGCGCAAGCGCTTCAAACCCTTTGTCGAGGACGAACTGCCCGCTATCGCGCGCGACACCCGTGCCCTGGTCGCCCACCCTTACGAGGCCCGTCCTTGCCCCGCTCCCGGCAGCGAACCGACAACCCTGGCGATCGGTCCCGAAGGCGGCTTTATCCCCTACGAGGTTGAAAAGCTGCGTGAAGCGAGCCTTGAAGCCATTCACCTTGGTCCCCGTATTCTCAGGGTCGAGACCGCCGTACCGGTGCTGTTGTCACGACTCTTCCCGCTGATACTCTGAGCACACAGCATATAGCCCGAGCAAAACTCCATATAATTCTTTGCTATAAACCGAAAACAAGAATCATACTCAATAGCATTGACATGCCGACCAAAAGTGATAACAATTCGCATTAAGTTTTTAACCACTTTCGATGCCGGGGGGCTTCCACCCGGTGGTAATGGAGACACAGATGATCGCGAAAAAAGCCCTCTTGGCCGGTTTTGTTCTCTCGACTCTTGGCAGCGCTGCCCAGGCCGCCGATGAGGTCAACATCTACTCCTATCGTCAGGAGTTCCTGATCAAACCGCTGCTGGAAGCCTTCACTCAGGAAACCGGCATCAAGGCCAACGTCATCTTTTCCAAGAAAGGCCTGCTGGAGCGCCTGGAACATGAAGGCGCCAACTCCCCTGCCGATGTGATCCTGACCTCCGATATCGGCCCCCTGCACGACGCCGTTGAGCGTGATCTGGTGGCACCGATCGACAGCGACCTGGTCGATGCCAACGTTCCGGCCCACTACCGTTCCAAGGAAGACAAATGGGTTGGCCTGACAGCGCGTTCGCGCATCATCTACGCCTCCAGAGAGCGCGTTGAGCCCGGCGAGATCAAAAGCTACGAAGAGCTGGCCGACCCGAAATGGAAAGGCCGCATCTGTACCCGCAGCGGCAAGCATTCCTATAACCTGTCCCTGATCGGCTCCATCATCGAGCACGACGGCGCCGAACAGGCCGAGCAGTGGCTGGCCGCCGTCAAGGACAACCTGGCCCGTCGCCCCCAGGGTAACGACCGCGCTCAGGTCAAGGCGGTGAAGGAGGGTCAGTGTGACCTGGCCCTGGGCAACACCTACTACTACGGCAAGATGCTGACCAACGAGAAGGAACCCGAACAGATCGAGTGGGCCAAATCCGTCAACCTGGTGTTCCCGAACCAGGATGGTCGCGGTGCACACATGAGCATCTCCGGTGCCGCACTGGCCAAGCACGCGCCGCACCCGGACGCGGCAATCAAGCTGATCGAGTTCCTGACCAGCGAAAAGGCACAGAAGATGTACGCCGAGGTCAACTACGAGTTCCCGGTACGCCCGGGCATCGAGTGGTCCAGCCTGCTGAAGGAACACATGGGCGAATTCAAGGCTGACGAAGTCAACCTGGGCGATGTGGTCAAGCACCGTGCCGAAGCCTCCCGCCTGGTGGACAAGGTCGGTTTCGATAACTGATTTGTTACTGAAGAATCGACACTTTGACCCCGAAACGGTAGTCTTCCCGGCTACCGTTTCTGTGCGTCTGACCGAATCATGACCGATATCACCGCTACCGCTGCCACAGCGCTCATCGATACCCGCAAGCCCCGCCGTTTCATGCCGGGCTGGTATTCGGTTGCCTGGGGCAGTGCCATTCTGGTGATGTTGCCGGTGCTGGCCGTATTCTGGCTGGCCCTGTTCCCGACCGAAAACATCTGGCCACATCTGGTCGACACCATCCTGCCGGTCTACATTCAAACCACCCTGCTGCTGCTGGCAGGTGTCGGCGGACTGTCGGTAGTGATCGGCGTCGGCACCGCCTGGCTGGTCACCATGTGCAACTTTCCTGGCCGACGCCTGTTCGAATGGGCGCTGTTGCTGCCCTTCGCCATGCCGGCTTACCTGATCGCCTATCTCTATACCGACCTGCTGGAATACGCCGGCCCGGTGCAGACCTTTCTGCGCGAGCTGTTCGGCTGGCAGACCGCCCGGGATTACTGGTTTCCGGAGATTCGTAGCCTGGGGGGCGCGGTCAGCATGCTGACGCTGGTGCTCTACCCCTACGTCTATCTGCTGTCCCGCGCCAGCTTTCTTGAGCAGTCGATGAGCATCCGCGATGCCAGCCGTATTTTCGGTTGCACGCCGCTGCAAAGCTTCTATCGCGTGTCCCTGCCGGTCGCACGCCCCGCCGTGGCCGTGGGGCTGTCACTGGTGTCCATGGAGACCCTGAACGACTTCGGTACCGTGGACTACTTTGCGGTGAAAAGCCTGTCGGCCGGCATCTATGACGCCTGGCTGAACATGGGCAACCTGGGAGCCGCGGCGCAGATCGCCACACTGATGATGGTGTTCGTGATCATGCTGATCAGCCTGGAGCGGATCGCGCGTTCGCGCCAGAAGCAGTTCAACGCCAGCGACCGCTTCCGCAGCATCGACCGTTACACACTGTCGCCGCTCAGATCCTGGCTGGCCACGCTGGCCTGCGCCCTGCCGGTGTTGCTGGGGTTCCTGATCCCCTTCCTGGTGCTGGGCAGCTATGCGCTGCCGCGTCTTGACCAGTTTACCGAGGCCGACTTCCTGGCCCATGCCAGCCACAGCTTCATCTTGTCCGCTCTAGCCGCCCTGCTCACCGTGGCGGTTGCCGTGATTCTGGCCTACAGCAAGCGCCTTTACCCGAACTTCCGTTCTCTGGCACTGGCCACCCGTCTCAGCAGCCTGGGCTACGCCCTGCCCGGCGCCGTACTGGCGATCGGCGTGATCATCCCGCTGGCCGCCTTCGACAACAGCATTGATGCCTTCATGCGGGAGCACTTCGGCTTCGGTACCGGCCTGCTGCTCAGTGGCACCCCGTTTGCCATCGTCTTTGCCTACTGCGTCCGCTTTCTGGCCGTATCCACCGGCAGCGTGGAATCATCGCTGGCCAAGGTGACGCCCAGTATGGACATGGCCTCGCGCTCGCTGGGGCTTAACCCGCTGCAAACCCTGCGCCGGATCCACCTGCCGCTGATCCGCGGCGGCCTGCTGACAGCCCTGCTGGTGGTTTTCGTGGATGCAATGAAGGAGCTGCCCGCCACGCTGATCCTGCGGCCGTTCAACTACGACACCCTGGCCACCTACGTGTACCAGTACGCGTCGGACGAAATGCTGGAAACCAGTGCGCTGGCTGCACTGCTGATCGTGCTGGTCGGCATCGTGCCGGTGATCCTGCTCAGCCGCACCATCACCTCGACGCGACAGGGGCAGTAAAAGCCGCCGTCACACCTTACTGACAGGGCAGCTGATAGCCTTTTTCCCGGAACAGCCGCAGACAGGCATCCACCACCACCGGATCATAATAACGGCCCCTGTTGCTCTCGATCTCCTCCAGGGCAGTATCAAGGCCAATAGCCGGGCGGTACGGACGGTGTGCATTGATCGCTTCGACCACATCTGCAACGGCCAGAATCCGGGCTTCCAGAATAATCTCGTCAGCGTTGAGCCCCAGCGGATAGCCCGAGCCGTCCATACGCTCATGGTGCTGCAATATCATGTCTGCAACAGGCCAGGGAAACTGGATATCACTGACAATGTCGTATCCCGTCTGAGGGTGAGACTTTATAATCTCAAATTCCGCCGGCGTCAGTTTGCCAGGCCTGTTCAGGATCTCCGCCGGCACGGATATTTTGCCAATATCGTGGATCATCGCCCCCAGCCGGATACCTTCGATGCGATCTTCTGGCAGCCCCATCTCTCCGGCGATCGCCGCCGCCAGCTCGGCCACCCGGTTCTGGTGCCCGGCCGTATAGGGGTCACGCTTCTCCAGAGCCATTGAAAAAGCCTTGATGGTGCCGATCAGGGATTCCTTCAGGTTCTCGACCGTGCGCAGGTGTTCCTGCTGATAATAATCACGTTCATCCAGGGCCTGCAGATTATGCAGGCCAAAGGACAGATCGTCGGCCAACTCTTCAAGCAGACCGATTTCGTCGGCGGAAAAGGCATCCGGACGCTCAGTGAGAATGGTCAATACGCCAAACGTGGTGCCAGTCGGCAGCTTGAGCGGCAAGGCAATGCTGCTCTTGATGCCGAGCCTGTCGAGCAGCTCCAGCCAAGGGGCTGAACGCGCATCCTCCAGGGAGTCCGAAACACATTGAATTTGACCCGTGCGCGCAGCTCGCCCCGACACGCCCTGCCCCAGCGGAGAAGCGTCCCAACGGAACACGCTATGGAAAATTGCCTCTCCCTCCGGACCGCTGACTGCTACCGGTCTGATCAGCTGTTCTGGCTCCTGCTCCAGCATCCCGATCCAGGCCAGGGCATAGGCTCCGACCTGAGTAATGGCATGACACATCTCGCTCAGCAGAGCCTCTCGGTCCCTGGCATGAATCAGCACCTGGTTGCAGCGGCTGAGCAACTGGTAGCCGCGCAGGGCCACAATCAGGTCACGTGCGTTGCGCTTACGCTCGCTGATATCACGTGCGATACCGACACTGTACCAGGCGCCACGATGTCGAAAGCCTGATACTGAAAGCTCGATCGGCACCCGGTGGCCCGACTTGTGAACCGCTTCCAGCTCAACGACCTGCCCAACGATCGGCCCATCCCCTGTTGTCCTGAAATGCTCCAGTCCTTTTTGACTGCCGGCCGCCTGCTCAGGCGGAGCAAGCAGGCCATGCAGATCCAGGCCTGCCACCTCGGTCTCCGTATAGCCAAAGATCCCCTGCGCAGCAGGGTTCCAGAGCAGTATCTTCCCGCCGCTGTCCAGCACGATAATGGCGTCCTGGGCGGCATGGTTAATCGCCTGCAACTGACCTTCACGCTCCAGAATCTGCTGCCGGGCAGTATCCATGTCACTCAGGTCAAAATAGGAACAGATAAAACCGAGGGACTGTTCATTCGGCCCGGTTATCAGGCTGACCATCAGCCGAAGGTGCTGGTGCTGCCCATCGGGAGACTGAAAGCTGATCTCCTCCTGCCAGTCAAAGCAGTCCCTGCCGGCCAGCAACAGCTCGGGTAGTTGCGGAAGGGGTCTGGCGATGCGCCTGGAGAAGGCCTGATTAACGAGAAAAGGGTGCCCGCAGGCGTCATGGATGGAGATGGGAGTATGAATGGCATCGATTATCCCTTGCCATCGGCTCATCCAGTGCTGCCGCTGCGCATTTTCGGTGCCATCCTGCTGACACAGAGATTCAAGCTCCTGCGCCACCTCCCTGGTGAGCATGACCCGTCCGGGGTTCTCTCCACTCCATGACGCAGGTTTACCCTCAACCGAAGCCGCATCCCCGACCGGTTCTGTAAACATCTCCCAAGCCTTCATCCAACATCCCCTGTTCTCACACCATCTGTCTGCTTCAGGATACTCCTTCCACATGGGAAACAGGAAATGTTCCGATCAATTATTGGTGAAGGGCGCGGTGCTAAATACCTGAGATTCAGCGCTTAATAGCAACGTAAATACCATCCAGGCGCATGCAGAGCTGACCGTTACACACGACCTCAACCACCAGCTCGAGCTTCCCCTTTCCCCGGTCACTGACCCGCGCCGCCAGGGCATCGGCCTGTGCCGGGTCCGGCAAGGAAACCCGGGTAACAAAATCAGCCGTCACTGGCTTGAGATACTTGAGGTGACTGTCGGCAATGACCACATCGCAGTCCAGCCCTCGCTCTTTCAGACACAACGTCGTCAGACACCAGCCGGCAACCGTTGCAATGGCCGCCTGAGATCCGCCAAACCCCGTACCCTTGTCATTGACATTGGGCGCCAGCGGCGTGGGTATTTGCAGTGACTGGCCATCCCAGCTCAGGCGATCGATACCCAGGTGTTCCAGCAGTGGAATTCGGGGCTTGAGCCAGCGCAGAAAGTCATCGGTATCCAAAGTCATGGAGTTGTCCTTGTCGTTGTAAAAACCGCTGCGAGCCGCTGGGTTCCTGCCGATATCCGTTCGCGCACGGAGTGCGCTCCCACTTGGCTGACTCGCCAACCTGCCTGCATCGCAAGCCTTTTCCGTTGAGCCTTTGAGCCTTTGAGCCTTTGAGCCTTGAGCCTTGAGCCTTGAGCCTTGAGCCTTGAGCCTTGAGCCTTGAGCCTTGAGCCTTGAGCCTTGAGCCTTGAGCCTTGAGCCTTGAGCCTTGAGCCTTGAGCCTTGAGCCTTGAGCCTTGAGCCTTGAGCCTTCAGTATGCTCTCAGACTCGGTTGTGGGAGCGCGCTCCGCGCGCGAACGACTCCCTTGTACCTACCCTTCCCAGCGAGTTACGAAATCATCGACCACCAGTTGCGGTGCTTCACGGTCACGGCAGCGCTGTCCCAGATAGATGTAGCCAACAATGGTTTCACCCTCTGCCAGCCCCAGGCCCTTTTCGACCTGCGGGTGGTAAGCCATCTCACCAGTGCGCCACATGGCTCCCAGCCCCAGGGCATAGGCGGACTGTGTAATCGCATGGGCGGCACAGCCGGCGGAGATCAGTTGTTCACTGATCGGAACTTTCGGGTGCTCACGCGTCATCGCCACCACGGTGACGACCATCGGCGCACGCAGCGGCATATTGCAGTATTTTTCATAACGCGCCGGTGCCAGTTCAGGGTCATCCTCCCTGGCTGCCGCGGCATAGAGCTGTCCCAGCTTCACCAGCCCTTCACCCTCGGTCACGATGAAGCGCCAGGGACGCAGAGCGCCATGATCCGGCACCCGCAGCGCCGCCTTGAACATCTGCTCAAGCTGCTCGGCGGTCGGAGCCGGACCTTCCAGGCGCGGGCAGGAGACGCGATTGATCAGGGCATCAAGTGCTTCCATGGTTTTCCTCGCTTTCATTACTGGCGCGACAGACGCTGGTTCTGCGGCATATCGTTGATGCTGGAACGATAGGGATTGATATCCAGCCCGCCACGACGCACGTAACGCGCGTAAACGCTCAGCTTCTGCGGGCGACAGCGCTGCCAGATATCCATGAAGATGTTTTCAACGCACTGCTCGTGGAAATCGCCGTGTTCACGATAGGAGATCAGGTAGGCCAGCAGCCCCTTGTGGTCGATTTGCGGCCCCTTGTAGAGGATCTGCACACTGGCCCAGTCCGGCTGTCCGGTTACCGGACAGTTGGACTTGAGCAGATGACTGACCAGGGTTTCCTCCTGCACCGGCCCAGCCGCGCTGAGCAGCTCGGGGGCCGGCGTGTAATGCTCCACCTGAAGCGGCAGCTCATCCAGACAACGCCCTTTCAGTTGACTGATCTCGGCAGGCGCATTCAGCGACGTCAGGATCACCTCAACCGACGCCCCTGCCGCAGCCGACAGATCCTGCTGCATGCGCGCCTTCACCTGCGCTTCGTTATCGAAGCGGCTGAGGTTGAAGGAGTTCAAATAGAGCTTGAACGACTTGGACTCAATAATGTTGGGCGAGCTGGCCGGGATACGGAATTCAGCGATACGCACTACCGGCTTGCCACCCTGGTCCAGCCAGGACACCTCATAAGCGTTCCAGATATCCAGCCCCCGGAAGGGCAAGGATCCCCGCTTGACCCCCTTTGCTTCCCAGTTCAGATCCCGCGCGATAGGGTACAGCAGCGAGGAATCGTACTGATTGGCATAGACGGTTTCCTGCCCCAGCGGCGAGGACTTGACCTGATGATGTTCGCTCATTCACGAATTCCCTTGCCAGTATTAAGCAAGTGCAGGGCATAACCACCCAGCAGCACGATAAAGCCGATGATCATGGCGAAGGCAAAGCCGATATCGATATCGCTGACACCCAGAATACCGTAGCGGAAACTGTTCACCATATACAGTATAGGATTCAACTGAGACACGCCCTGCCAGAACCCGGGCAGCAACTGAATACTGTAGAACACCCCGCCCAGATAGGTCAGCGGCGTCAGGATAAAGGTCGGCACGATGGCAATGTCATCAAAGGTCTTCGCATACACCGCGTTGATGAAACCACCGAGCGCGAACAGAACTGCGGTCAACAATACCACGGTGATGGTAATGAACAGGTGGTGAATCTGCAGATCGGTAAAGAACAGCGACAGCAGCGTCACAATGAAACCCACCATCAGGCCACGGGACGCACCGCCGATCACGTAGCCGGACAGAATGACCCAGTTCGGCACCGGTGATACCAGTAGCTCTTCGATATTGCGCTGAAACTTGGTACCGAAGAAGGACGACACCACGTTGCCATAGGAGTTGGTAATCACCGACATCATGATCAGACCCGGTACGATGTACTCCATATAATCGAAGCCGCCCATCTCGCCGATGCGAGAGCCGATCAGGTTGCCGAAGATGATGAAGTAGAGCGTCATGGTGATCGCCGGCGGCAGCAGGGTCTGTACCCAAATGCGGGTAAAACGGCGGATCTCCTTGATAACGATGGTGACAAAAGCGGTCCAGAGCAGCCGGGTATTCATGCACTCTCCTGTTTCAAATTCTTGTCGACCAGCGACACAAACAACTCTTCCAGGCGATTGGCCTTGTTACGCATGCTGCTGACCTCCAGGCCTTCTGCAGCGAGGTGCTGAAACAGCTTGTTAAGACCCGCCGACTTGGGCACATCGACTTCCAGGGTATGGGCATCACGGGCACGGATCACGTATCCCTCCAGCGACGGCACTTCACCCATATCCTTTTCCAGATCAAGGATGAAAGTTTCCGTATCGAGCTGCTGCAGCAACGCCTTGATGCTGGTGTTCTGGATGATGGTACCGTGATCGATGATGGCGATGTTGCGGCACAGGCTTTCAGCCTCTTCCAAGTAGTGGGTCGTCAGGATGATGGTAGTACCGGCCGCATTGATCTCGGAGAGAAAGTCCCACATGGAACGGCGCAGCTCGATATCGACCCCGGCAGTCGGCTCATCCAGGATCAGCAACTTGGGCTCATGGATCAGTGCACGGGCGATCATCAGTCGGCGTTTCATGCCGCCCGAGAGCATACGCGCACGCTCGTTGCGTTTGTCCCACAGGCCCAGCTTGCGCAGGTAATGCTCGGCGCGCTCGGTTGCCTGCTTGCGACCGATACCGTAATAACCCGCCTGAGTAACGACGATATCCACCACCTTTTCAAACGGGTTGAAGTTGAACTCCTGAGGCACGACACCCAGGCACTGCTTGGCCCTGGCCAAATGGGTATCGATGTCATGACCGAAAACACACACCTTGCCCGAACTTTTGTTGACCAGTGAGGAAACGATACCGAGCGTGGTCGACTTGCCGGCGCCATTGGGTCCCAGCAGCGCGAAGAAATCCCCCTGCTGCACTTCAAGCGAGATCCCCTTAAGGGCCTCGAAGCCATTGCCATAGACCTTGCACAGGTCCTGTATTGATAAAGCTGTCGTCATGTCCTGCCTTTGTGCCTGTAGTGGAAGAAACGACCGGTTTCTACTTTAGAAGGAGCTAATAGATAGGGCTGAAACTTGAAAATTCAACCCAAGCGCCCCATTGTACCTGTTCAGCCGCCCGGCTTCCTGCCCGGCAGCCCTGATTCCACCCGCCATTCTCTGGAGCACCGCGTGACCGATTCCCATGCCTTTCACCTCAATCTGCTGAAAATCGCCTACAACAACCTGATGCAACAGGATGCTTTCAAGGGCGAAGAGACCGACCCGGCCAATATTGAGTTTCTGGACCAGCTGGCCGAACTGGTGAAGGGATATGAAACACACCAGCCTGAAGCGTTCGATGCGGGCCAGGACCTGATGATTCGCCTGGTACGCGCCTACCCGCAGTACGTCCATCTGGTTGCTCGCGACCTGTTCTGGCTGTTTGGTGGTGAATGCCTGCACTTTATGAGCGACGAAGAGATCGATCAGTTCCAGCAGCTGGATGAAGCACTGGCTGAAGCCGAAGCTCAACAGAACGAAATCGACTACCTGCAGCTGCGCCAGGCGATTTTTGAACCGGGATCAACGACCAGGCATTAAGACTGGAATATGACTCTTCCGGCTTGTGGGGCTTGCTTTGTGAGCGATGGCTTTGGGTGCCATTTCCATCGCGCACAGAGTGCGCTCCCACAACCAGCCAATTGCTACACGAACATCGACCGGCGCCATTCAGGCAAAGCCCCCTGTCCATAGCACACAATAAGCAACAAAAAAGTACACGCTGAGAGCAAGAAGCGAGACTAGATCCGGGCGGCATGCCGTCGGCCGGCGCTCCGGTCGCGAAATATGACGAATCAAAAGTGGAGTTACCCGGATTAGGGCAGCATACGAAAATCACATGAGGCGTAAGATTGGAGCGAGAAACAAGACTCGACCCGGCCGGCGCTCCGATCGCGATCCCGACAGATAAAAAGCAGGGTCGCCCTGATTCCGGCAGCTTGGACAAATGACATGAAGAGTAAGATTGGAGCGGGAAACGAGACTCGATCCGGCCGGCGCTCCGGTCGCGACCCCTCTTTTTGTTGTCGGGCTCGCGACCGGAGCGCCGGCCGGATCAAGTCTCGTTTCCCGCTCCAATCTTACTCTTCATGTCATTTGTCCAAGCTGCCCGAATCATGGCGACCCCACTTTTATCTGTCGGGATCGCGACCGGAGCGCCGGCCGGATCGAGTCTCGCTACCCGCTCAAAATACCTTTTCAAGCCAGTTCTTATCTGGTCCGTATCCCGAGCACGGCCAAAGTTCTGCTGAACGCGGGACTCGTTTCGTTATCGCCGGTTAATCAAATCCCCTGCAGTTTGCATTCACATCCGTTCCTGCTGGCGATATCCAGCAACACATCCTGCTCCATCATCGGTTTTGAGATGAAGAAGCCTTGCGCCCGGTCGGCACCGGACTGCGTCAGCATCTCCAGCTGAGCCTCACATTCCACACCTTCGGCAACCACCTCCATCTGCAATCCCCGAGCCATCCAGATGATCGCCTGACAAAGCATGGCAGCATTCATGTCCTGATGGATATCACGCACAAATTCGCGGTCTATTTTGAGAGTATCAACCGGGAAGCGTTTCAGATACCCCAGCGCTGAAAACCCGGTGCCAAAGTCATCAATCGCCAGCCGGACCCCGAGCCTCTGCAAGCGCTCGATCAGGCCGACCACCTCGATCTCTGAATCCAGGTCCAGAAAAATCGACTCAGTGATCTCCAGCTCCAGCGAACCTTCTGCCAGACCGCTATCACGCAACAGCTGAGCCACCTCATCGACGAACCCCGGATATCGCAACTGACGCGGCGATATATTGACCGCCACCCCCAGCGGTTTCTGCAGCACCTGCTGCCACTGCGCCACCTGCATCACGGCGGTCTTCATTACCCAGCGTCCCAACTCGACGATCTGGCCGCTTTCCTCGGCATGGGGAATGAATTGATCGGGCGGCACCAACTCTCCAGAAGGCTGTCGCCAGCGCACCAGCGCCTCAACACCGCCTACGTTTTGGGTGTTCAGGTCAAATAATGGCTGATACCACACTTCAAAACGCTGTTCAGTCAGCGCTGTCTGCAGGGCTCGTTCCATCTCCAGCGACTGTCGCGCCTGCCGATTCATCTCATCCCGGAAAAAGCAGCAACCTCCTTCCCGATCCCGGGCCACCTGTTGCATCGCGACACTGGCATTACGCAGGATAACCTCCGCACTGTCGCCATCTCCGGGATAGAGACAGATACCAATATTGGCTCCCAAACGAAGCTCACTTCGTTGATGATGGTAGGGCTCTTCCATCTGGCGCAACAGACAGCGCGCCAGATACTCGACCGCCTGAAGCCGACTGACTTCAGGCATAATCACAAGAAATTCGTCGGCCCCGATACGCCCCAGACTTTCGGTCGGCGACAATACCTGTTCCAGGCGACGCGCCACCTGACATAGCAACCAGTCTCCCACCTCATGCCCATGGGTCTGATTCACCAGGCGAAACTGACGCAAGTTGATCAGAAATACCACGGCCCGTTGCTGATGACGCCGCGCCATGTCCAGCACCTGCTCCAGACGGTCCAGCATCAGCTGCCGGTTGGGCAGATCGGTCAGCAGATCATAGTTGGAGCGGTAGAACAGTTGAGCCTCATACTGCTTGCGCAGGGAGATATCATCCTGGATGGAGAGGTAACGATCCGGCTGCCCCGCTTCATCGCGCAGCACGGAGATTGAGGCGGCCACCCAGTAATGCTGACCATTTTTGCGCCGATTCAGCAGCTCGCCATGCCACTCCCCCTTATCCTGAAGGTCTCGCCAAAGCTGACCAAAGGTATCGGCATGCGTACGTGTAGACTTGAGCATGCTGACAGGCCGCCCCAGCACCTCCTCTTCCGTATAACCGGTTACCCGACAAAAACCCGGATTAACATAGATAATATGGCCTTCAAGGCTGGTAATGATGATACACGCAGGACTCTGTTCCAGCACAACAGACAACTGCTGCAATGCCTGGCGATTCTGCTTCAAGGAATTCGCCTGTTCATCAGCATGGGTAATAAGGTGCTGGAGGTGATTGACCAGACCGCGGTATCGAGCTGGAAACAGTGCCTCCTCCAGCCCTTCAGCCGAAATGGATGCTGCTGCAGCCTCGAGGCGCTCCAGAGGCTTAGACCCCCGGCCGCAGATCCACCGTCCAAAAGGTCGCCAGTAACCATCGGGTAACGACATGACCCTCATCCTTAAGTGGTTATTGTTTTCTGCCTACAGACTGCCACAACCCAAGGATTCGTCAAAGTGGTAACATGAACTCTGTCAACCAAAGCATGAGTACCGCCCGCTCAGGCGATGGCTCACAACCTGAACGGAGATCCCGCCATGCAGGTCACTCTGGAGCAATGGCAGGCCCTGGTCGCCATCGTGGATGCGGGCGGCTATGCAAAAGCCGCTGAACAGCTCGGCAAGAGTCAATCAGCGATCAGCTATGCGATCCAGAAACTGGAAAGCAGCCTTGCCGTACGTGTTTTCAAGCTGACGGGCCGACGCGCTACCCTGACCGAAACCGGCCAGGCACTCTACCGTCACGCCCAGCGACTGCTGACACAAGCAGAACAGGCCGAAGAGCTTGCACACCAGTTCAGCCGTGGTTACGAGGCACAGATCAGCATTGCCATGGACGCCATTTTTCCTCGCGAGTGGATGTTGGACGTTCTGGCCGATTTTGCCGAACACCACCCCCATACACGCATTGAACTGCTCGAAACCGTGCTTAGCGGCAGCGATGAAGCCGTCCTCAAGCGACAGGTCGACCTCTCCATCAGCGGCCGCGTCCCGCCGGGGTTTCTGGGCAAGAAGTTGATGGGGGTGAGCTTTATCGCCTGCGCACACCCGGAACACCCGCTGCACCAGCGACATCAGGCACTGACACTTGAAGACCTGCGCCAGTACCGCCAACTTGTCGTACGCGATTCCGGCAGCCGCAGCGTAGACTCCGGCTGGCTGGGTGCCGAGCAGCGCTGGACCCTGAGCGACATCGACACCTCCATACTGGCCGCCGGCAAAGGCATAGGCTTTGCCTGGTATCCGGAAACACGTATTCAGACGCAACTGGCACAGGGTACTCTCAAGCCGCTCCCGCTTGGCAGCAGCACTGAGCGCAACGTAGAACTCTACCTGGTCCTGACCGATGGTGAGCTCGCACGCCCCGGTGTACGCAAGCTGGCTTCGATGATCCATGAAAAGGTGCATGGCCTCTCTTCGAACCTGTCGGTAGAATACCGATAAATTTTGTAAGGCCTGACAGGATAATGATGCAAAAACCCATCCCCCCCTCCGACGGCGAATGCTGTGAAAGCGGCTGCGAGCCTTGCGTATGGGATACCTATTACGAAGAGCTGCGACTCTGGCAGGAAGAGCAGAAAAGGCTGAAGGCGCAGGAAGAGAGTCACAGGCCGCAGGAAGATTCAGAGTAGATTCAGTACAATAGTTGTTTATTTGCGACTCTTTAAATCTTTGTCAGTAAGGATCAGGATACATGCAGCACGCTGCCCCTTCACAGCCACAACTCAACCACGATGATGAGATCGACCTGTTCGAGCTTTTCGAAAACATCTGGAACCAGAAATGGCTGGTCCTCATCGTAACCAACATCGCCCTGATAACTGGCGCAGCTTTCGCGTTTTTAACGACGCCAACATATGAAGCCAAGGTGCACCTACTCCCGCCTACCAGTGAAGGAACTGTTGAACTGCGCCAACAGGCACAGTTGGCCCCTGTCTCACAATTAGCCACTACCTCCGAGCCCGGCAATCGCGATGAAGCCGTAAAACTCAAGCAATTTTCAACAGAAGATGTATACAAGACTTTTGTCACGACGCTGCAATCCAACCAGGCCAAGCGTGACTTCCTGAGCCAGCCAGACGTCCGTGAATACTTTGAGCAGTTTTCAGACTCCCCCCAGTCAGTCTGGAAAATGTTCAACGAACAGGCGCTTGCGGTGTCCGTGCCCACCAAAGGGTCGTTGGTTAATGTCAGCGTCTCTTTCAAGATGGAAGATCCAGAACTGGCTGCGGAGTTTGCCAACCGCTATGTAGCCCTGGCAGCCCAGTTGACCCGTACACAGCTGGCCAATGACCTGCGCGCCGAAATAAAGTCCGTGATTTCAGCCCAGGAGCTGCAGATCAAAAACCGCAAATCACTGTACATCTCACAGCTGGATATCGAACTGAGCAAGCTGTCCGAAGCCCTGCACATCGCAGAACAGATCGGACTGGACACCCCGCTGAAAACCGACACCATCATCGATGATACATCAAGGATGATGGTGGACGAGGTGCGCAAATTATACCGCCTGGGCTCCCGCGCACTGGAAGCCGAGATCCAGGCCATCAACCAGCGCCGTGAGAGTGAAACGTTTATTCCGGGGCTGATGCAGTTGCAGCAGCAACTTGGCCTGCTCAGCTCCATGAGCGTTAATGAAGACAAAATTGTACCGGCTACTGTCGACTTGCCAGCAGAAGTACCGGAAAAACCCATCAAACCCAAGAAAGCCCTGATCCTGGCACTTTCCGTAGTCCTGGGCGGCATGCTGGGGGTGATGATTGCACTGGTGCGCTCCGCTATTCGTAACCGCAAGGCCCAAAAAACAGCCGCATGAAAGGACATAATATGCTGAACACAGTCGTTATCCCGGTGGCAGGACTTGGCACTCGCGTTCTGCCTGCCAGCAAAGCGATCCCCAAGGAGATGCTGACCGTTGTCGATAAACCGGTGATTCAGCATGTGGTGGAAGAAGCGATTGAAGCGGGCTTTACCCGCATCGTGCTGGTCACTCGCAGCGGCAAATCGGCCATCGAAGACCATTTCGACCGTAATGCCGAGCTGGAGCAGGTGCTGGAAGCCAAAGGCAAGGCGCAACTCCTTGCCGCGGTACGCGATATCCTGCCCGCAGGCGTACAGGTAATTTCGGTACGTCAGGATGAAGCCAAGGGTTTGGGCCACGCCGTACTCTGTGCAGCGGCCCTGACTGGCGAAGAGGACTTTGCCGTGATGCTGCCGGATATGCTGATCGACAATAGCGGCGGCTGTTCGGATCTGCAACAGATGGTAGATGCCTATCGCGACAGCGGCAGGGGGCAGGTCATGGTAGAAGCGGTGCCAGAAGAGCAGGTAGAGCGCTACGGTATCGTCGACTGCGGCAGCGGATGGCCAGCCAGTGGCGAGAGTGCAGCGATGCAAGATGTGGTCGAAAAGCCGGCATTGACAGAGGCCCCATCCAATCTTGCTATCGTGGGTCGCTATATCCTGCCGTCTCGGGTTATGGAGCTACTCAAGACCACGCCTCGCGGTGCAGGTGACGAGATACAGCTGACCGATGCCATCAAGGCCCTTCTTCACGAAGGTGGTGAACTGGAGGCCTTCACCATGCGCGGTGAGCTTTACGATTGCGGTAACAAGGCGGGTCTGTTGATGGCCAATGTTGCCCTGGGACTGAAACACCTGGAAACGGCTGACGAGCTTCGGGCCTTTTGCCACAAGCACCTGGCCTGATCAGCCTGTACGGGACCCGTTCCACCACGCGATGTGTATGTAGAGCCCCAGCTATTATTCAGTGACAATAGATGGGGCTCATCAACACTTGAGCCTCCATGCACGCTTGCTCCTAATGCACGGCGCCGGTCGACTGCGCTGTAGCTTCCAGCAACAGATCCATATTCGGCGACGACGGATTAAACCCTGACACAGCCTGCTGCAACAGTTGTCGTGCCTGGTTACTATCGCCATGCTGCATCGCAGCCTCCATCCGTGTCAGCAGAGCCTGCAATTGCTCGGCCGGAAGAAACTCTTCATGAGCCCGCATGATCTTCGGGTGTTCAGTACCGATCACATCAGCACCAATCAACAGCTCTTCATACAATTTTTCCCCGGGGCGCAACCCTGAAAACTCAATGGCGATATCACCATTCGGGTTCTGCTCGCTGCGCACTTCATAGCCCATCAATTGAATCATGCGCCGTGCCAGGTCGATAATTTTTACCGGCTCTCCCATATCGAGCACAAAGACATCACCGCCTTTGGCCATGGAGCCCGCCTGAATCACCAGTGAAGCCGCCTCAGGAATGGTCATGAAGAAGCGAGTAATGTCGGGATGGGTGACTGTTACCGGCCCCCCCGCTTCGATCTGGCGGCGGAACAGTGGGACAACCGAGCCGGAAGACCCCAGGACGTTACCGAAACGCACCATGGAAAATACGGTCCTGGAACTGCGCTCCGCGAGTTCCTGGAGGACCAGCTCTGCCAGACGCTTGGTCGCCCCCATCACATTGGTGGGGCGTACCGCCTTGTCGGTGGAGATCAGTACAAAACGCTCAACACCCGCAGCCTGAGCCGCTTCAGCCATCACCCGAGTACCCAAGGCATTGTTGCGCACGCCTTCGAAGACATTGTGCTCCACCATGGGTACATGCTTGTAGGCGGCTGCGTGATAGATGGTTTGCACCTGAAAGCGCTCGATCACACGGGCAACACGGTCGGCATCCAGCACCGAACCGAGCAGCGGATACACCGGCACGTTCAGCCCTTCGGTCTTGGCCGCCTTGCTCAACTCCTGCTCGATGGAGTAAAGCGCGAATTCACTCAACTCATAAAGCACGAGCGCACGGGGTTTGTTACGCACGACCTGGCGGCAGATCTCGGAACCGATGGAACCGCCCGCACCGCTGACCAGAACGACCTTGTCCTCGATACTGGATGCCAGTAATGACTTAACTGGCGGCACCGGCTCTCGGCCAAGCAAATCCTCAGGATCGACCTCTTGCAAAGCCTCAAGGGATTCACCTGAAACGAGTTCCGACATGGCAGGAATCGTCTTTACGTGTACCGAATGCTCGGCCAGGCGCTCAAGAATGACGCGACGCTCAGAACGCGAGGCGGACGGCAGTGCCAGCAGAACATGCGTCACACCTTCTGATGCAATCAGCTCCCCTATTTTGGCAGGATCATAGACCGGCATGCCAGCCACAGTGGATTTTCGCAGAGAAGGGTCATCGTCAAGAAAACCGACCGGCACGTATTCGGCACCGCCAGCCAAAGCGGTCGACAACTGAACCCCCGCACCACCGGCACCATAAATCAGTACCGGCTCTTTCTTGACATAGCGACCAATCAACCAATGATAATAGTTCCGTACCAGCAGGCGGCTGCCGCCGACATATACGAGTGCCGCAAGCGCAAAGATTGCAGGGACAGAGCGTGGAAACTGAGCAATCTGGAAAAAGTACGCCAGAGCCCACATCAGTACGGCCAGAACGGCCACACCCTTGAAGACCGCCAGGATCGCCTGGGCCCCCATGAAGCGCACTACAGCGCGATAGAGACCCAGTTTCATGAATACCAGCAGCCCCACTAGAGGCGTGGCAATAAACAGCCACCAGGCCTCACCCATGTAGTCGGCAGGCCACCAATTGGACAGCCGCAGGGCATAACCCGACCAGAGTGCCACCGGCAAGGCGATGAAATCCGCCAGTACCATCAAGGCTTTTTTGTAGTTACGCCCAAGGCTCAGAATGCGGTAATGCAGAGAGCGTAAAGAAACACCGGTCGAATCCATATCAAACAAGTCCGTTCAATCGTTACAGCAATAAAGCAATTATATCCTGATTCGCGCACAGAGCGCGCTCCCACAAAATCATCACTCTCCTGTGGGAGTGCTCTCTGAGCGCGAAAAAAACCATTTTACCCAGTGGGAGCGCGCTCTGCGCGCGATAATACCGCCTAAATCGACACCCCGCGCCCAATTCCCGAATACAGCCAGCCATACTCGGCCATCAACACGGGGTCAAACACATTGCGACCGTCCAGCAGCAGCGGGGTTTTCATCACTGACTTGACTCGCTTCATATCCCGGTTCCAGAACTCCTTCCATTCCGTCACCAGCATCAACGCATCGGTGCCATTGGCTGCGGCCTCGGCGCTGTCGACACAGACCAATCCGGACCGGTTACCCAAACGGCGCTTCAGCGCAGGCAGTGCCATGGGGTCGTACACGTGCACTTCTACATTGTGTGCCAGCAAGGCCTCAATCAGCACCAGCGCCGGGCTTCCTTCAACGCCAGAGGTACTGGGCTTGAACGAACAGCCCCAGAGCGCCACTTTGCGGCCACTGATTTCGGCTTTGAAATAACGCCAGAACTTCTGAAACAGCAGATCCTTCTGTTGCTCGTTAATCGCAAACACGCTACTGAGCAGCCCCTGCTCATTGACGCCGTCGAGTTCACGGTTAAGCTGCTCCAGGGTTCCTAAAAAAGCTTCTCCACCAAAACCGCAGCCGGGATAAAGATACTGAAAACCGATGCGGGAATCGGTACCCATGCCCTGGCGCACCTGCTCGATATCGATCCCTTTCTCCGACGCCAATCGCGACAGCTCATTCATGTAACTGACGCGGGTTGCCAGCATGCCGTTGATCGCCAGCTTGCTGAGTTCCGCTTCCAAAGGCGGCATCACCAACAGGGTATCTCGACTGCGATTGAACGGGCTTAAAACACGGCGCATGGTGTTCACGACCTGTTCATCCCGGGTACCCAGCAAAATGCGCTCCGGACGCGTAACACTCTCCAGAGCACGACCGGACTGGATAAACGCAGGCCAGAACAGCACGCGTACATGACTGGCCCCCTGCTCATTCAGCCATGCCTGTAACGCATCCGTCGTTCCCAGCGCGGCCGATTGCACCAGTGCGATGAGCGGTCTGGATTCTGGCTGCTGTTTCACTTTAGCCACAAATCCCTGAATAGCCGTTTGCAGCTCATCCATGGATGGCAATCGACGGGTCACCAGCAACAGGTCAGCAGTTTCATCTCCGACCTCCAGCTGTAATCGCCCGGCAAGATGCTGTTGCGCCAGCAGCTGCAGCAGATCCGGCTCGGCAATATCAGAATCCGCCTCTGGCAAGGCCGATTGCTCCATCGAGACGGTACAACCGGTAAAAGCCAGAGCGCCCGCCAGCGTCCAGGCTTCAAGATTATCACCCAGTACCCGTACGTTCATGCCGCACTTCCTCCGGATTGTTGCTGTTGAATACTCAACGCCAGTTCACGGGTGGATGCGTCTAGCCCCGCCTCTGCGGCCGCATTCGGGTCCTGCAACAAAGGCTGCAGCTGCAAGGCCACCTGCTTGCCCAGCTCTACGCCCCACTGGTCGAAGGGGTTGATGTTCCAGATCACCGCTTGGGTAAACACCTTATGCTCATAAGCCGCAATCAGTGCGCCCAAAGATTCGGGGGTCAACTGCTCCAGCAGCAGCGTGGACGAAGGCTGGTTACCGGGGTAGCGCCGCCAGGGGTTGTCATCCGGCGCCACGGCCGCATCACCGAAGGCCAGCACCCGCGACTGTGCCAGACAGTTGGCGATATTCAGCTGATGCTGGGCCTGCAACTGCTCCTGATGAGCGTAATGATCCAGCGCCTCGTAACGACGAGCCGCCACTATAAAGTCCGACGCGACCGATTGTGTGCCCTGGTGCAACAGCTGATAGAACGCATGCTGGGCGTTGGCGCCGATCTCGCCCCAAAGCACCGGACAGGTTGGATAATCCAGCGGTTGCCCCTGCTGATCAACCGACTTGCCGTTGCTCTCCATTTCCAGCTGTTCCAGATAGGAGGGGAAGTACTTTAAACGACCGTCATAGGGCAGGATTGCCTGAGCGCGGATATCGAGAAAATTGACATTCCAGATGCCCAGCAATGCCAGCATGACCGGCAAATTCTGCAACACAGGTGCCGTACGAAAGTGCTCATCCATCGCATGGGCACCAGCCAGCAGTTGACGGAACACCGACATCCCCAGGGCCAGCGCAATGGGCAAACCGATGGCCGACCAGAGCGAAAAGCGCCCGCCGACCCACGGCCAAAAGTGTAGCTGATTCTCGTCAGGCAGGCCCCAGCCGTGCATCTTCTGCGGTGCCGCCGAGACACCGATAAAGTGACAGCGCAGCATCAGCGCCTCATCGGCACAGTAACTGCCAAGCCAGGAGCGCACCGTATCGGCGTTGGACAAGGTATCGATGGTGGTAAACGACTTGGAGGAGATGATGAACAGCGAAGTTTCGGGATTCAGATGGTCCAGCAAGTCAAACAGCTGACTGCCGTCAATAGTCGATGCAAAGTGCACTTTCAGACCTCGTGCCGCTGGCTCGGCGTATTCACGCAAACTGTGGGTTACCATCAGCGGCCCCAGGTCACTGCCCCCTACACCCAGGTTCACCACATCGGTAATGCGCTTGCCTGAAAAGCCGCGCCACACGCCCGACTGAATCTTCTCAACCAACTGCGCCATTCGCTGTAGCTGCTCTTCCACGCACTGCTGATCGCCTGCCTGCTTCTGCACGGGAGCCCGTAGCGCCGTATGCCAGGCCGCACGGTTCTCGGTACGGTTCACCGTCTCGCCAGCAAAGAGTCGCTCACGCTCCTCATTAAGTCCAGACTGCTCAGCCAACTGCGACAGCGCCTCCAGCACGTCGGCATCGACTCGCTGCTTGCTGTAATCCAGGGTAATACCGGCTCCTGTCGCCCGCAGCTCAAGCCCGCGCTCAGGGTGACGGTCAAAGAGTTCGCACAGGTGGGGAATACCGGCAGCACTCTGCTGCAACACAGGCACGGCCTGGCAGTCTTTCATCGCCATGGGATCCTTGTCTGGACGGTTTTGCGGATAAAGTGTCTATTCTAGCGAAAACGGAGGACAGGGTCTTGGACAGCCTGAATTGCAACCAAATTACGACTATTCATTCCCACTGTGTGGCCAGCATTCCCAATGCTTCATAAAACGCGCGTTCACTCTTGCGCAGATGGCGAGCCGAGGGAATCCAATATGCCAGGGTATCCGGGTCATCACGCAAAGCAAGGTAATGAGTGGGCGCGGCAATGGGGTACAAACCTGCTTTTTGGAAATGACGCATGGCACGGGGCATGTGTGATGCCGAGGTCACAAGCAATAAGGCAGACCCCTTACCTAACAGTGTCGCGGCCGTTCGTGCCTCTTCCCCGGTATCAGTTGGGTTATCCAACACTCGCAGCCGGTTTGCTGGCACCCCCATGTCGGTGGCGATGCGGCCATAGGCACGAGCCATCGGCTCTATATCCTCACGGCGATCGGCACCACTGACCAATAACAGCACCGCTGGATTCAAATGCCAAAGCCGCAAGCCTTCAAGCAAGCGGTTCGCTGAGCTGTCACTCAGCTGACCAGTCACGACCCAAGGCTGATTAGGCTGATAACCACCACCCAATACCATGACGGCGGCTACCGGTTGTGCTGTAGGCCAATGGTGGACAGGTGGATATATGGACTCAAACGGTTCCAGCAAGCGATCAGCCAGTGGGGCCCAACTCAATAATGCCAGCAGCAGTACCGCTGATAGTGAGCACACACGGCCGAACCTGCGCCAACGCATACAGGTCAACAAACCCAGTACGAACAGCATTAAGCACAGCGGCAACGGCATCAACAGCTGGGCTGCGATAACTTTTGCGAAGGTGTAAAGTTCCATATCAACTCGTTCAGCCTGACGCCTCCCTGATCACCACTGCCTTATGCCAGCCACACCTTGGAGCCAGAACTGGAGCAGGGAGGGCTTCCCCCTGTCAGCCTTTTTACTCCTTCCCCGGTACCCGATCCCCTGCACCCTTGCCCGCCACGGTCATGAAAATATACTTGAAATAAGCCCCCACCGTCAGATTCTGCAGCATCGCCTGATCCGTCTCGGCCAACAACTTGGGCGTAGACATATCGATATCGTTCACCTGAGCCAAACCGGTGATCCCTGGGCGTGCATTCAACACTCCTCTCTGCTCCCGCTCGGCAATCAGCTCTTCCTGATTGAACAGGCAAGGCCGTGGTCCGACCAGGCTCATCTCGCCCTTAAGCACATTCCACAGCTGTGGCAGCTCGTCCAGCTTGGTGCGGCGCAGAAAGCGACCAAAGGGAGTAATGGCGTCGGCACTGGCCAAGTGGCTGGCCACTGAGGCCGTGTCCTTGCGCATGGTGCGGAACTTCACCAGCGTAAACGATTTTTTATGCCGCCCTACCCGTTCCTGGCGGAAGATGGGCGAGCCGGTATCAAACAGACCGATCAGCGTCAGCAACAGCAGTACCGGGAAACCGCATACCAGCCCCAGCAGGGAAAATACGAAATCAAACACACGAATCACATGAACACCCTGTCGTTTTGTGTGATCTCCAGTTGAAAGACCACAGCGTGGGAGCCCACTTAGTGGGCGAATCTCATTTTTGGGTAAAGCATCTGCTCAACCCTTCCTCCACTGAAATGGGTGGCTCCCATCCCAGCAGATTGCGGGCTTTGGAAATATCCACCTGCAAAGACCCCAGCAACCGCTGCGCGACCGCTTTTTTACCCAGCAATGTTGCTGCAAACATCAATATTGATGCTGGTACCGGGATCAACCGCGACGGCTTGCCCATCGCCTGTGCAACGCCGCGCAACAGCTCAGTGGTCGACAGGTCCTGCCCATCACCGGCCAGAAACACCTGGTTGGCTGCAGCCGGATGATCAATGCAGGTGATAATCAGATCGACCAGATTACCCACTGCGACCAGAGAGCGCTGATTGTGAATGGCCCCCAAGGGAAGCGGTAACCCTTTTGCTACCAGCTTGATCATGCTGGCAAAGTTGCCTTTCACCCCCGGCCCATACACCAGCGGCGGGCGGATAATGACGACCTCCATCCCTGTGTCAGCCGCCAGTTGGTGCAAGCCCTGCTCGGCCTCCCTCTTGGAAATGCCATAAGCATCCTCAGGTGCCGGTGTGTCATCAGCGGTGAACGGTTGGCCCAATGGCGTTTGTTCGCCATTGACCTTGATCGAGCTGATAAAGATAAAGCGCTTCACACCTTCTGCCGCTGCCTGACGGGCAAGGTTAAGCGTGCCGTCCACATTGACTCGGCGGTATTCCGCCAGTGGATCAGCCACTTCGTCTTTCATAATATGGGCACGAGCGGCGGCGTGGATGACGACCTGTTGATTGGTCAGGGCGGTTGACCAGTCGGTGTTAGCATCCAAGCCCTGCACTTCCACAATGTGTGCAGCGGGCATTTCAATGCGGCGGCGTACGGCAGCGGTCAAGTTTACACCCGGTTTGGACTGTAAGTCCGTTGCAAGTCGACTGCCGAGAAAACCGGTGGCACCAGTTAGTAGTAAATTCATGTTACTCCAGCACTATCCTGTCCAAGGCTTGTATAAACACTTCAAACCGGAGCTTTGCCTTCAGGGCTTCCCGTGATGCGTCATCACCCGACTCTTGGTACAGGCCTTTCTCAATATCAAAGAAAGCAACAACCACAGCTTCAACTTCAGGCTTTACTACCAAACCGACTTGGTTTTCTTGCACCCATTGTGCAACGCCCGTCTGTTCACCACAGACAGCAAGGATATTTGCACCTGAAAAAACATAAGACGATGACTTGCTAGGGAAAGCAAACCTTGTCACATCATCCTCAATCGGCAGTAACGCCCAAGTATAATCCGCATTAATCTGGGCCGCTGCAATCGGACTGACCAAGCCAGGGTAATGGAAATGCGGGAACTTGTCGGCAAAGGCTTGCAAGCGATCGGCATATACGCCGCCGCCGGCAAACGTAAACTCCAGCTGACCTCCTCGTTCAAAGTAGGTTTCTATGGCATCCAGCATCAACGGAATGCGCTGCAACCTGCCTGCATTTCCACAGAAGGAAAATCCCGCAACTTTGGGCTTTACTGTATCGATGCCGTCAAACGAAACCGCAGGATTATCCAACACGTGAATGGGGACTGCTGTCCCAGAACGTGATCGGATTTCTGTTGCCATCTGCTCGGTGATGGTGATCAGGCACTTCGCCTTACGCATGCTCAGCGCGTCCATCTTCAGCAGAATCTTATAAACCCACTTGTTAACCGGTATAACTACATTGGCTGCCTCCGGATGGATATCCTGAAGATGGTAGATATATTCAGTACGAAACAACCGGCTATAGAGCATCACAATAAAGGGAACAACAACCGGAGGATCGGTCGAAACATAAACTCGGCTGGGCCTTACCCAAAGCAGAACCGCCAGCACCCAGAACATGAAAAACACGGCATCACAGGCTCTAAGCAACACGCCACTAGCTGAAGTTGTCAACGCTTTGGCGGGGTAAAAGTGAACGCCTTCACCCCGGCCAGCCTCTGCAAGCTTACCTTTTATGCCGGCATGATCCTGCATGATTACCGAAACGGAATGCCCCTGATTGGCGGCCCCTTCTGCAAATCGCAACAGAGCTTCACCAATAACAGGATATACAGGCCAAAAGCTGCGATTAATGATCGCAACCTTCATCGGCTTTCTCATCATCAATACTGCTTCCAAACCGTCCGCATAACATAGTCACGGTAACTGTGCACGATGCGTACGACCTTGTCCGCCACGTTCGGCATGCTGTAATCGGCGACCAGTCGCAGGCTGCGCTCTTCACCACGACTTTGTGACTCCAGAATCATCAGGCCTTGCAGCACTCGCTCCACTTCCAGTCCAACCATCATGGCAGCGGCTTCTTCCATGCCCTCCGGGCGCTCGTGGGCTTCGCGCAGGTTCAGTGCCGGGAAGTTGAGGATTGATGACTCCTCATTGATGGTGCCGCTGTCCGACAATACCGCACGGGCGCAGAGCTGAAGCTTGTTGTAATCCTTGAAGCCCAGCGGTTTGAGCAGCTGCACGTTGGCATGAAACTTAACCCCCATGGCGTCTACGCGCTTTTGCGTGCGCGGGTGGGTCGAGACAATTACCGGCAGATCGTACTGTTCGGCCACCGTATTCAACACATCGACCAGCTTGAGAAAGTTCTTGTCGGAATCGACGTTTTCTTCACGGTGGGCACTGACAACGAAGAACTGATGTTCTGACAGCCCCAGGCGATCCAACACATCGGAAGCTTCAATACCTTCGCGGTAATGATTCAGCACCTCAAACATGGGGCTGCCGGTTTTAATCACGCGATCGGGCGGCAGGCCTTCAGCCAGCAAGTAGTCGCGCGCAATCGTGCTATAGGTCAGGTTGATATCCGCTGTGTGGTCGACAATGCGGCGATTGATCTCTTCCGGTACGCGCATATCAAAGCATCGGTTGCCGGCTTCCATATGGAAGGTCGGGATCTTACGGCGTTTGGCCGGCAGCACAGCCATACAGCTGTTGGTGTCGCCCAGTACCAGTACCGCTTCCGGCTGAACTTCGGCCAGCACACGATCAACAGCAATGATCACATTACCGATAGTTTCGGCACCGCTGGCACCGGCAGCACTGAGGAAATGGTCAGGCTTGCGAATGCCCAGGTCATTAAAGAAGATTTCATTCAGTTCATAATCGTAATTCTGACCGGTATGAACCAGCACATGCTCGCAGTGTTCGTCCAATTTGGCCATCACCCGTGACAGGCGAATAATCTCGGGTCGAGTCCCGACCACGGTCATAACCTTAAGTTTTTTCATAACAATCCTTGAGTAGGGCCTTTGCGTAAGGATATTCAGGCTTCAGTGTCCGGTCATTTCAACCAAGCGGACAGGCAAAGGTGTCCGGCTTGTCCCGATCAAAAATTTCATTGGCCCAGAGCATACAGATCAACTCGTCATCACCCACATTGGTCACATCATGGGTCCAGCCAGGTACGGTTTCGACAATTTCCGACTCCTCGCCCGAGGTATAAAGTTCATAAAATGCACCAGTCAGCATATGACAGAAGCGGAAACGAGCCTTGCCTTTGATCACCAGAAACTTTTCAGTCTTTGAATGGTGATAATGCCCACCACGAGTAATGCCGGGATTTGCAGTAAAAAACGAAAACTGTCCGGCATCTGGGGTCTTCAACATCTCGACAAAGATACCACGGGCATCACTATGCTGTTGTACCGGGTAGGTAAAGCGCTCCGGCGGCAAATAGCTGACATAGGTCGAATACAAGGCCCGCACCAGCCCCGTACCAACAGGTTCGGTAATAAGAGTATCTCGCGTGGCTTTGAAGCGGTTCAGCTGGTCGGCCAGTTCGCCAACGCTGGTCCGGTATTCGGGGGCTACGTCAACATAGGCGTTATCAATACGGGTGCTGACTGATTCAACACCGGCCAGCAGCGCCATAAAGCTGTCTACCACATCATCCACATACACCAGGGGAATAACAGCAGACGGATCGTTGATCTGAAGCGGCAGATCGCGTGCAACATTATGACAAAAGGTCGCAACCGCCGAGTTGTAGTTCGGACGCGCCCATTTGCCAAATACATTAGGCAAACGGTAGATAAACACAGGGTTGCCGGTATCCTGCTTCAGCGCCAGCAACACGTCTTCGGCGGCACGTTTGCTGCTGCCGTAGTCGTTATCGCGTTCAGCCTGAATAGACGAGGTATACACCACTGGCACCTGCCTCCCGCTAGCCTTGATCGCCGCGCAGAGCTGTTCGGTCAGCCCGGTGTTGCCGGTGACAAACTCCTCGGGGTTTTGCGGGCGATTGATCCCCGCCAGGTGAAACACCCAATCGACACCTTCCAGCAGCGCAGGCAGGTCATTAACACTATGCTCTCGGGTGAAGGGCACCACATCAATGCCGCCCTTCTCCTGAAAGTGCAGCAGCAGGTTTTTGCCAATAAACCCGTTGGCTCCGGTCACCAGTACACGCACGAGTTAGTCCTCCGGGTTGATATACTCACCCCGTTCCAGGGCACGAATAAAGTCCAGCTTGCGCAGCAGCGCCTGCATGCCTGCCACATCCAACCGATCGGTGTTGTGAGAGTTATAATCTTCGGTGTGGGAGATCTTCTCTTCGCCCTGCTCGACAAACTTGCCGTAATTCAGGTCACGCAGATCCGGCGGTACACGGTAATAGCCACCGAGGTCTTCGGCGCAAGCCATCTCTTCACGGCTGAGCAGCGCTTCAAACAGCTTTTCACCATGACGAGTACCTATCACATTGATCGGATGGTTTGGCTTGCCCATCAGATCCGTCAGTGCTTTGGCTAGCGTCTCAACCGTTGCCGCCGGGGCTTTCTGCACAAACATATCGCCGTTGCTGCCATGCTCAAAGGCGTACAACACCAGATCCACCGCATCAGCCAGGGTCATCATGAAGCGCGTCATGTTGGGGTCTGTAATGGTCAACGCCTTGCCGGCACCGATCTGATCCACAAACAGCGGAATCACGGAACCACGAGACGCCATGACGTTGCCGTAGCGAGTGCCGCAGATCACGGTCTTGCCAGGGTCGACGTTACGCGACTTGGCTACCATCACTTTTTCCATCATCGCTTTGGAGATACCCATGGCATTGATGGGGTATACCGCCTTGTCGGTACTCAGGCAGACAACACGCTTAACTTCATTCTGAATGGCCGCTTCCAGCACGTTCTCGGTGCCAAGTACGTTGGTCTTCACCGCTTCCATGGGGTGAAACTCACAAGACGGCACCTGCTTGAGTGCTGCAGCGTGGTAGATGTAATCCACCCCACGGGTCGCGTTCAGGATACTGTTATAGTCACGCACATCGCCAATGTAGAACTTGAGCTTGGGGTTGGCGTAACGCTTGCGCATGTCGTCCTGTTTCTTTTCGTCACGGCTGAATATGCGGATTTCAGCAATGTCGCTATCCAGGAAACGCTTGAGAACGGCATTGCCGAAGGAGCCGGTGCCGCCGGTTATCAATAATATTCTATTTTTAAACACTTACTTCACCTTTATTGAATTTTGCAATTCGAATATTGAAATAGTAAAAAGACCAACCCATCAGGGCCCAATACACATAAGAAACCGGCCAGAGACGATGAACATTAGTCGTTATCATTGCGGCCAAAAAAATCAAATTAAATAATATTAAAAACCTTCCAAGCCTGAATGATATAAATATAAATATGATTTGTAAAAACAAAAAAACAAACAACATAAAAATTCCGAAATTCGACAATATATCCATGTAAGCGTTATCTACAAGATAAACACCTCCCCCGCCAAACAAAAATTCCAAAACTGAACCATTATACAAATCATGGCCCAAATCAGCCCAATCTTTTAGCCGTATAAAAGCACTTTCAAAGTTAAGCGGCGATCTATATCCAGAATAAAAATCAAATTCATCCAGTCCAGTCAAACCCAAAAAAGTTGATATAAACAGCAAAGCAAAAGATAACAATAAAATTTTTAAAGGAGAGTTAAAAACAAGAAAAAAAAGTAAAAGAACAAACATTAACAGCCCAGTTTTAGACCCCATCAAAACCAAACAAAAAAATGTTAAAAATAAAACAAAAAATCTAAATGGTCGATTTTTCGACAAATAAAAAACGAAATAAAATAGAAAAACCAAAAATATAGATGAATTATTGGGATTTACAAATATACCTGTCGCCCTAAAGTCTGACCTTGAATATGCACCAATAAGAGGACCATTTATCATTTCATAAACCAATGCTATAAAATTAATAAAGATCAAAGAGAAACTCATTGATAACAAATAAGGCCTCAACCTATGCATTTCTTTCAACAACCAATCAAAAGGCAGTAAAAGACAAAAAGTTGGTATCAAAAAGGAAACCACCAAAACAATTTTCTCATAGCTTTCAGCCATAAAAAAACTCATCAGGCCAATTGCTTGGATTAATATAAAAACCAATAAGTTTAATCTGGAAAAACCTTTAAAGATAAAAACCAAAATAAATGCAAAAAACAAAATATATTTAAGTAATTGAAGCCACCCCGTACCCGATCCGATATAATGTTGATTTACAAAGAAATAGTATAGTACGCCATGTGAAAAAAAAACAAAGCAAAAAAAAGAAAAAAATCTTATAAAAAGACCATCATTAGCAGAAACCAAATGAGCCACCAACAAAATATAAAACTATCGAAACCATAATATTATTCATCATTCTATAGTTTATTAGTACAGCCTCTGATAAAGGAAATCCTGCTATCATTTACTTCTTCAACATTAAACAAATGCCCAGAATGTATTAGTTTCTTCATGTCATCTTCTGAAAAGAAGCTATTATTGAAAATTTTTTCATGTAATGGAGGCGTTTCAATTCCAAAAACAGGTTTCCCAAGCAACAAAAAATCTACCGCTGTACTGGAGTTTTTCGTCACTAGAAAATCATACTTTTTGGCAACTTCAAGTATTGGAGTTTTATAGTTGATCCAATTTAGGCCATAAAAAAAGCCAATCAATCGAAAAACAAATTTGAATTTTGTCGAGGGGTGAAGCTTTAAAGAAAATAGCCTCTTTCCCTTCCCCTTTTCGATAGAACCTACAAGTTTGATCAAACCTACTATTTCAGAAGCTGAGAACGACGGGCAAACAACCCCATTCATTGTTTCTCTATCAGGCAAAATAAAATAACCAGGAATATCGTATTCTTTTTTTAAAAATCTTCCTTTCACAACATATTTACCACCTTTGACCCTGGTTTTAAAATGGAGCCTACCATTCTCTCCCCATGCCCAAAATTCTTTTGAATTTGATGGATAATAATAATTATACGAAAGTATCACACCGTGTTGAAGAACGATTGTATTTTTGCCTTGTTCTCTAGCCCACAAGGTCAGAGCAGCTGCTTCAAATGGCTGATCATTAAGACAAATTAGCCGTTCTATATCGGAAACCGTTGCATTCAGAAAATAACTAACACCTTTATAATACCTTATAAGAAACGCAGCAATATAACGATTATTTCCCGTAACCACATATACTAAACAAAGAAACACCAACATCCAGTAACAATGTAAGTCAATACTAACAAAAGGCCATTTATTTTTTTTATAAATACTTCTTGGCTGCTTAATCACATCATGTTCGTCACTTATACCATATGATTTCAAATCCAATGATTGCAGAAGCCTATCCTGGTTGACACCACATAAGTAAATTAGATCTTTCGTATTAATCTTAACAGAATAGCCTGTCAACATATAAGTCAACTTGACTACTGCTTTTAGTGCCCAAATAAAACGAGAAAGAAGATTTTTTCTCTTGAAAATTGAAAAGTTACCTTCACCTCCTAAGCATCTAATTACTGTACTATTACTGCATTTCACAATCGTTGAACCCATCCACAACACTAGACACAACAGGGCTAGATGCCTCAATTTCACAAATCACTTTTCTTCCTAGTAATTTTTCCAGCAGTTTTGGTGGAAGACCATACCCCGGCCTAACGCTTCGAATACAATCTTCAGTAATCACATCACCCGCTTTCATATTTTTTACAAAGTACAAAGAGCGGCGAAACATCACGTTTCCTTGTTCACTGGATTTACGACCATAATTCACTTTACCCAGCGCCTGCCAAGCGGTCTTGCTATCTCGACAGAGTGCTGCCAGCTCTGCCGGCTCAAGCGAGAAGCTGTCATCGGGCCCACCGCCATTACGGTCAAGCGTGAAGTGCTTTTCTATGATAGATGCTCCCATCACCACACTGGCAATGGCGGTGGTGTTGTCCAGCGTATGATCTGATAGTCCTGTAACCAAGCCAAAGCGATCGATCATGTCAGGAATAGTACGCAAATTATAGTCTTCTGCCGGGGCCGGGTAGCCACTCACGCAGTGCAGGACTGCTAGTTCTTTACAGCCACCGTCTTTTGCCGCTTCAATTGCATCCTGAATTTCATCGGCATCCGCCATACCGGTCGAAATGATCATGGGCTTGCCAGTACCAGCAACATATTTGATCAAAGGCAGGTCAACAGCTTCAAAAGAAGCAATTTTATATGCCGGTGCGTTCAAGTCTTCTAGCAGGTCAACCGCAGTATTATCGAATGGTGAACTAAAGATGGTGATACCGGCTTTCCTGGCATGTTCAAATAGAGGCTTGTGCCACTCCCATGGCATATGCGCTTCTTCATAGAGCTCATAGAGTGTTCGCCCATCCCACAAGCCGCCTTTGATTTTAAATTCGTCAGCACCGGAATCCAGAGTAATGGTGTCCGGGCGGTAAGTTTGCAGCTTTACAGCATCGGCTCCCGCTTTGGCGGCTTCGTCGATGATTTTTAGGGCTGTTTCCAGCTTGCCGTTATGATTGGCAGAAAGTTCTGCAATGATATAAGGCGCGAAAGCTTGACCAATCTGTCGCCCTGCGATGGATATTTCTGGCTTCATGTTAAACCTCTAGAAATTCTTGAAAGTTTGACGATCATGGCTTCGCGCGCTACTTCCCATTCACTTGCTAACAAACCCAAACAATAAATATCTATAAACGAGCCTTCCCGGTAATACTGATCGCGAAAGATTCCTTCTACCTTAAACCCGAACTTCTCATGCAATTTAATAACGGAGGTATTGAATGCCAGCACCTCACAACAAAGTTTATGAAGCCCTAGTTTATTAAAGGCATAATCCAGAGCAAGAATCTCCATGCGACTACCAGAGCCCTTAGGCGCACACGGGGCTGCGTAGAAGGCCCAAGATGAATTCTGATTTATCCGGTCGAGTTCCGTGAAACCAACAACACCAAGGGCTTGCCCCTTAAATTCATACATAAAATACCGCTGACTGTCAGAGCCGCTGACACGCTTCCACCAAGACAAGTGCTCAGCCAGAGAAATCTCATGCGTTGTGTACATATTCTCGCGAACCGCTGGAGCGTTCCGCCATGACAACATCAACTCCAGTTCGGAGTCTTTGATTGACCTCAGAATACCGAACTGTTCCTGTATTTTGATCAAAGCTCACAACTCCTTGCTGTTAATTCGTTAGCGACTCTTACACAACCATCACCGTCGACCATCTCTGCGCCCAGCTGAACCATTCTGGTTAGGGTATATTCACAACCACCTGAATCCAGTAGATTTTCTAGTTCAGCCCTAACCTCTGCGCCTCTGTCAGTGATGATGACCGCACCACTTCTCTTCAGTGCTTCAGCGGCAGATTTCTGGTTCTCTGCCAATACCAGTAATATAGCGGGCAACCCCAGACAACAGCGCTCCCACGAAGTACTCCCAACAGCCCCGATCGACAAATCCGCCAAGCACATCCGCTCGGCCATATCCTGCACATTCACACCAACCGTCGCTTTGAACGGCAAACGGACAGCCTGCTGGCGGATTTCATCCAAATAAGGCGCAGCTGCACCCATAATGATGTCCAATTCAGTGCTGGTCGGCAGTGACGAATCTGCAAGAGCTGCAAGTATCTGGCCGGTCATGTTGGTACGATCAACCCCGCCCAGAGAGATCAGAATACGCTTAAGTTCCGGGTGCTTTCGACGCTGCAAACTTTGCTCCCGAAACGCTGCAAATTCTGGACGTAATAACGCATAGCAAGGGCCAATCAGTCGCTGGCACTCTGCGGGCAACAACCCATCATAATCCAATGCAACACGACCAAGGTTTTGATCCAGCAACAGTTCACACTCATGTGCCCGGTTCGCCATATCATCGATCACCATGATATGGCGAACCGCTTTAGACAGGGCTCTTTCCCACTGCGCATCCAGTGCGTAGTGGTCGACGACCAGCCAGTCCGCTTTCAATGGTGAAATTGCGTCTAGCGTTTGGCTGGCATCCTCTTGCCAGGGTACGCCCAACCAGAGTGCGTAGTCGTCGGATGTGCTTTTCTTTTGCTGCGGTGGATAACCTGCTGGTGCCGGTAGCAGGATTAGGCCGTAGCCTTTGCTGACGATCAGATCACCGAGGTGCCCAGGATGTTCACGACACACAAACTGGCACTCGTGACCTTGACGGGACAGTTCATCCGCCAGTGTCAGACAGCGCATCACATGGCCGGTACCGATCTGGATGGAGGCATCGGCGCGGAAGACAATTTTCACTGCAAACCACCTTCAGACTGCATCGCACGGAAAAGCCATTCAGCCCTGTTCCAGTCTTCGGGTGTATCAATATCCTGAACCCGATGGCGTGGCAGCTTAACAAGTACAGAACACTCACCGAAGATAGCACGCTCTTCGCACCAGGCTTCAGTGCGACCCCAATAGAACTGACCAGCATCATGCCAGGCTTCTTCAAGGTCTTGTGAGCGCGTCTCGAAGTGTTCCGGGTTGAACATGGCCACTCGGCCCTGTTCGGTAATTCTGATCGCACGTTGAATCGGGAAGGCATAGCTGGTGGCAGAGAAAGCGTAGTCATGACCTGATCCGTTGATCAGCCCCCAACCTGCCTGCAAGTCCTGCGCGGATACAAATGGCGCAGTTGCGTATATACAACACGCATAGTCAACTTCGCCTTCGTGTGACTGCAACCACTGAATAGCATGACGTATCACCGGGATGGTGCCGGTATAATCATCAGACAGTTCCGACGGGCGCATAAAGGGCACATCAGCCCCCCATTGCCGTGCGATATCGGCTATTTCCTGATCATCTGTGGATACGATGATTTTATCGAAACAACCGCTAGCTTTGGCGGCTTCTATCGACCAGGCAATCATAGGCTTGCCGCAAAATTCTTTAATGTTCTTGCGGGGAATGCGCTTACTGCCACCACGGGCAGGGATTACAGCGACCTTCATAGTCCCATTGCTTCCTTCAGTGCACTCACTACGTAGTCCTGCTCTGAGTGCGTAAGTGTCGGGAAGAGCGGAATGCTGATGGCTTCAGCATAATATTTTTCCGCTTCGGGGAAATCTCCAGCCTTAAA
The DNA here is from genome assembly GCA_963676805.2 of uncultured Marinobacterium sp. Taxonomy (GTDB): domain Bacteria; phylum Pseudomonadota; class Gammaproteobacteria; order Pseudomonadales; family Balneatricaceae; genus Marinobacterium. The sequence goes on from CAXXYA010000002.1 coordinate 1,819,499, forward strand.
TCCCATCTCTTGATAATAGGGCTGTGTATGCACGGGGATGTAATGGAGGTTAACCATGATCTCTTTAGCCCGCAGAGCTTCAAATACTTCTACGTGTGAAGGTGTAATTTCGTCGAGCTTCAGCCTAATGACATATAGGTGATAAGCGGAATAACTCTCTTTTTCCTGCCATGGCGTAATAACGGGCAGGCTGTTAAGCAACTTGTCATATCGTTTGGCAAGTTCATGTCTGCGAGCCACGTAATGTGCCAAGCGCCCCATCTGACTTGCGCCCAAGGCCCCTTGTAAATCTGTCATACGGTAGTTGAAGCCCAGATCTACCTGCTGGTAATACCAGGACCCCTCCATGGGCTTTGTCATTAGACTGGGTGTACGGGTAATACCATGACTTCTCAAAAGGGCTAATTTTTCAGCAAGTTTGTCATCATTGGTTACAGCCATTCCACCCTCAGCAGAGGTGACAATTTTAACCGGATGGAAACTGAATATGGTTATATCACTGTACCGGCAATTGCCAATGGGTTCGTTCAGGTATTTACCGCCAATAGCATGGGATGCATCTTCGATGATTTTGAAGCCATATTCCTTGGCAAGCCTGTAGATTGAACGCATATCACAAGGCTGTCCGCTGAAATGAACAGGCACAACCACCTTTGGAAGGACACCCTTTTGCGCTGCAATTTTAAGCTTCGCTTCAAGTGCTTTTGGGCACAAATTGTATGTGCGCGAATCAATGTCCACAAAATCAACTTTAGCACCACAGTAGAGTCCACAATTCGCTGATGCTACGAAAGTATTTGGGCTCGTCCAAAGCCAGTCATCCTGCCCCAATCCGAGGGCCAGGCAGGCGATGTGCAAAGCTGAAGTTGCGCTGTTTGTCGCTACTGCGTGTTTTGCATTGCAGTGTCGAATAACAGCCTGTTCAAACTTGGGCACTGCCGGCCCTTGTGTCAGATGTGTAGAATTCAGCACATCTACAACGGCTTTGATGTCTTCTTCTGTGATGTCTTGCCGACCGTAAGGGATCATATCAGGCTCTGAATCTATAAATTTTTGTGGGATTTCCTGAAACATTTGTGCCTTGTAATTATAACTTTGCAATACCCAAAAACGGCTTTGGAGTGCAGTAATAATAGGCACAAAACTTCCAGATAAGAATAACTAACTGTGAAACACATAAACCCATAGGGATAGCCAAAAGCGGCATCCATATTGATAACAAGCTGACTGCTACGACAAAAACAGGCAATGCAAACAAATGAGATTGAATAATATATCGATCTCTTTTTTGTGAATATAGCGCGTAGTGCATAATCATACCAAGCGCGTTTAAAATGGATGCCAAAAGTAACCAGTAAAAAATCACATCATTTTCCAGATAAACGCCCTTTCCCAGCCACATTAGCAAATAGGGAAGAAGAACCAAACTAATAACAGAAAACAACGTGGAGAATAACAAGGTCAGTATCAGCATCTCACGCATTTTACGCCTATATTCGCGCGGATTTTTATTCTTATATGCAGCGATCATCCCCGGATAGGCAAAAGAGAAAACACCAGCATCTAGAAATGCCATCAATGTATTTGCAACACCCACAAAGAGTACGTAGGCTCCAACCAACTCAAGCCCCCCAATGACCTGAACCCAGTAACGATCAATGGTAAAAACCCCACGAAGCGCCAAGGTAGCAATTAGAAACGGTACAGCAACCTTAACGCCTCGCCATATCCAGGCACGGTCTATTTTCGACATCCAGCCTGTAATACCGATTGTTTTGAATTTTATTAACGAAAAGGCGATCGCAAACAGGCATGATAAAATCCATGCGCCAAATACGGTATCGAGGTTTCGTGAACCTTCATCAAACATCATCAGTGCTACCACTACGATAGCCCAGGCTCCATGACGCAGGAACAGAACAATACTCGAAGCCAATTGCTCGGAGGCAGCAACGAAAAACCTGGTTAACTCTTGGCAAATGTGTTCAAGTACCAAGAGGAGGAAAAACCACTTTGCAACATACCAAGGCAATAAGTCACTCGTGAATAAAATCACTAAAAGAGGCAAAACAACACAATACAACCCAAGTGATAATACCATTTGATTCTTTAAGAGTGATCCCCAGATACATCTATCATGATTTGTAAGCTCTCGTGTTGTAAACGTATAGAAATCCAATCCAACAAAATATAGTGAATATGTGATCGTAGCAGTCATCAAACCATATAAGCCAACTTCAGCCGGGCTCATGAATTTTGCTATAAAAAAAATCAATAGAAAACGGCACACTAACGTTGTTGCGCGCATAAACAGGTTAATTAATTTTTCTTTAATTTTATTTAACCCCAATATCTAGCATTATTTGACCAGGTATTTTAGAAAAATCTTCCAACCCTGCTGATGGTATAGGCTAAATATACCCAACGCTCCCAATTCCGTGTGCGAATGGAGCACAGCACTCATAATTCCATTATAGACAACTGCCTTACAGCCCAACGCTTCTTCAGCCTTGTAGCACACGGACAACATTTCATGTCTCTCACTACCCAGCAGCGAAGAAAAAAGCAGTTGACGATGCTCCCTGCACTGCACGTGCCACAGCCAGTGATGACGTTTTGCGAACAGGTTAAGCGGAGCAGATGATGCATCACTTTTAGGTACTCGACACTTCTGTTAACAGAAGTGTCGAACTCCAGAGGCCACCGAGGCCACCGCCTAACGATCAGTGTATTTCAGACACGCTACCGCCCGAAGGTTACATTTCGGGCAATCCTCAACACCCCTGATACCAGCTATGTTCGTGATAATAAACTACTTATTTAGACCGGTGGTCATAAAAACAGCGCAATGATACCAGCTTTACCTGAAGCTCGCCTTAGCGGCGAACCGGGCCATAATACGGATCATTTTAGTGTTTTCAATCCCCGACGTTTTCTACACACGACAGCCAGAGATGGCTTGCACGGGTTCCGGTGCAGATCAGGCGCAAGGCGCTGAATGCAGCTTTATTAGGGTATAATGTGGGCATTAACGTCCTTTGGCACTCTTAATGACCCCGGAACCTGTAATGACTAACCGCCTTACGATTACCCGCCCCGATGACTGGCACCTGCATCTGCGTGATGGCGAGGTGCTTCAGCACGTTGTCCCCGCCACCGCCCGTCAGATGCATCGCGCCATCGTGATGCCGAACCTGCGCCCGCCGGTGACCGACGCCGTACAGGCGCTGGCTTACCGCGAGCGCATTCTGGCCGCCGCTCCGGAAGGCTCGGATTTTGACCCTCTGATGACCCTCTACCTGACCGACAATACCAATCCAGAGATGATTGCGGCGGCCAAGGCAACCGGCAAGGTGGCAGCGGTGAAGCTGTATCCGGCTGGTGCGACTACCAACTCGGATTCGGGCGTGACCGATTTAGGCAAACTGGATGCAATCTGCGAAGCGCTGACCGAAGCCGGCATGCCGCTGCTGGTACATGGTGAGGTCACCCATAACCATGTGGACATTTTCGACCGCGAGAAGCAGTTCCTGGACGAAATCCTGACACCGCTAACCGGCCGTCACCCCGACATGAAGCTGGTGGTGGAGCACATCACCACCCAGGACGCGGCCGAGTTCGTCAACGCCCACGGTGATAACGTCGGTGCGACCATCACCGTGCAGCACTTGGCCTATAACCGTAACCATATGCTGGTCGGCGGTATTCGTCCGCACCTGTTCTGCCTGCCGATCCTGAAGCGCAACGTGCATCAGCAAGCACTGCAGGACGCGGTGGTCAGTGGCAGCAGGAAGTTCTTCCTGGGAACCGATTCGGCCCCGCACGCCAAAGGCGCCAAGGAGAATGCCTGTGGTTGTGCCGGCTGTTACAGCGCCTATGCGGCGATTGAACTCTATGCCGAAATCTTTGAAGATTTGGGCGTGCTGGACAAGCTCGAAGGTTTCGCCAGCCACTATGGTGCCGACTTCTACGGCCTGCCGCGTAACCGCGATACCATCACCCTGGTGAAGGAAGACTGGCAGGTACCGACCGAGATGCCGTTCGGCAGCGACATCATCGTGCCGCTGCGCGCCGGTGAAACGCTGAGGTGGAAGCTGGAAGGCTGAGGTTCGCTCGCAGAGCGAGCTCCCACAAAGCTGACTATCTCCGCCATTGTGCGGCGCACTCGGTGAGAAACCGAGGGCAAGCAGGAAGGCTGAGCCATTCGGCCGCTGAGCGGCCTCCCACACACGCGGAGCAGGCTCCCACACACATGGAACCTTCAGTTGCCATGGTGCCTTCATTTTCTATGGAGACCTCAACTTCTTCGGGATGCCATAAGAGCATTGTGGGAGCGCACTCTGTGCGCGAACCCGAACACACCAAAGGAGCCACAAGGCTCCTTTGTGCTTCCTTCACCCCTGGTCATTCTCTATGGATCAGCCCATCCAGGCACTGAACATCCATACGGTCTTTTCCTGCTGGGTAATATAATCGCTCATCAGGGTGGCGGTACCCTCATCCTGGGCATCACTAGCCAGCTCCATCACTTCACGCTGCATGCCGATCAAGGTCTTGTAGCCCTCCAGCAGCCCCTGCACACATGCCTTGCCTTCATGCACGTCCTTGGCTTCCCTGATGGAACTGAGCTCAAGATAGTCACTGAATGCATGAGTCGGCTGCTGGCTCAGGGTCAGGATGCGCTCGGCGATCTCGTCCACCTTCAACAACAGGTCGTTGTACTGCTCTTCAAACTTGACGTGCAGCTCGAAAAACTCGGGGCCACGCACGTTCCAGTGATAGCCTCGCACGTTCATGTAGAAGATCTGATAGTTGGCGAGCAGCTCATTCAGGCGCTTCGCCAGCTGAGTGGATTTCTCAGTATCCAAACCGATGCGATTGGTCTGCATGTGTTGCCTCCGGGTTGATTTTTGCCAAATCTGACCCCAGCTTAGTTCAGGTGCAGCGCTGAATACCAAGAAGTTAACGTTATCATCGTCATAAAATCCGTCTATCATTGATGAATGATGGCCTTCTGATTATAAAAATCTATCAGGTACTTAGGTTTAATTAATTTCCATCAGCGCACTATCAGGGCTAAGATAGAGCCTGTTTCCAAGCGATCCACTCACTCGAGTCAAGGAGAACTACATCAATGGGTATCGTGAATACTGAAATCAAACCGTTCCAGGCGACTGCGTTCAAACAGGGTGAATTCGTTGAAATCACCGAAGCGGACGTAAAAGGCAAGTGGGCCGTATTCTTCTTCTACCCGGCTGACTTCACCTTCGTCTGCCCGACCGAACTGGAAGACCTGGCCAGCAAGTACGAAGAGCTGCAGGGCATGGGCGTTGAAGTGTTCTCCGTGTCTACCGACACGCACTTCTGCCACAAGGCTTGGCACGACACCTCTGAAGCGATCGGCAAGATCAACTACTACATGGTTGGCGACCAGACCGGCACCATCACCAACAACTTCGGTGTGATGCGTGAAGGCCAGGGCCTGGCAGACCGCGCGACTTTCCTGATCGATCCGGAAGGCGTGATCCAGGCAATGGAAATCACTGCTGAAGGCATCGGCCGTGACGCTGAAGACCTGCTGCGCAAGGTGAAAGCGGCTCAGTACGTCGCCGCTCACCCGGGTGAAGTCTGCCCGGCGAAGTGGAAAGAAGGCGAAGCGACTCTGGCTCCGTCTCTGGACCTGGTCGGCAAGATCTAAATCCGACCGACGCCTGCCGGCCAGTACGAGCCGGTAAGCATGTCCGGCCAGGCGTTATGCGTTAGCGCCCTGCCCATGCGCCGCCCTTCGGGGCGGCGTTTTCGTTTGTGTGTTCGACCGGGCCTTACTACTTATTAATAATAACCTATCGACCTGTTATCTACGATTAATTTCAAGCATTAATAATGACGGGGTAAGATGGTTCCATATTCGAAATGAGCAGCACCGCCGGAACAGGAGATCCACGGGGCGGACGCCGTTCAAACACTAAGACCTGATTTTGGCATTGAAGGAAGACGAACCATGTTGGATGCAAACCTGAAACAGCAGTTGAACGCTTACCTGCAGAACATCGTCGCTCCGATCGAGCTGACCCTGACCACCAATGACAGCGCCAAGTCGCGCGAGCTGGCCGATCTGACCCATGAGATCGCCGAGCTGTCCGACAAGATCAGCGTCAAGGCCGGTAACGACCGCCGTGCGCCGAGCATGGCCGTCGGCGCCGCCGGACAGGCGCCGCGCGTCAACTTCGCCGGTATCCCCATGGGTCACGAGTTCACCTCACTGGTGCTGGCACTGCTGCAGGCCGGTGGTCACCCGTCCAAAGCCGATGCCGAGCTGCAGGAACAGATCCGCAACCTTCAGGGCGAGTTCCACTTCGAGACCTACATCTCGCTGTCATGCCAGAACTGCCCGGACGTGGTCCAGGCGCTGAACCTGATGGCGGTGCTGAACCCGAACATCACCCACACCATGATCGACGGCGGTGTCTTCCAGCAGGAAGTGGAAGAGCGCCAGATCATGGCCGTGCCCTCCGTCTACCTGAACGGTGAGCACTTCGGTCAGGGCCGCATGACGCTGGCCGAGATCGTCAACAAGATCGATACCGGTGCCGCCGAGCAGAAGGCCGCCGCGCTGAACGAGAAGGACCCGTATGAAGTGCTGGTGGTCGGCGGGGGCCCGGCCGGTGCCTCGGCGGCCATCTACGCCGCACGCAAGGGCATCCGCACCGGTGTCGTCGCCGAGCGTTTCGGTGGTCAGGTGATGGATACCGTGGGCATCGAGAACTTCATTTCCGTACCCTACACCGAAGGCCCCAAGCTGGTCGCCAGCCTGGAGCAGCACGTCAAGGAGTACGACGTGGATGTGATCACCGAGCAGTCGGCCGCCAAGCTGAAAAAGGGCGAGCTGATCGAGGTGGAACTGGCCAGCGGCGCGACCCTGAAAAGCCGCAGCGTGATCCTGGCTACCGGTGCCCGCTGGCGTGAGATGAACGTGCCGGGCGAGCAGGAATACCGCGGCAAGGGCGTGGCCTACTGCCCGCACTGCGACGGTCCGCTGTTCAAGGGCAAGAGCGTGGCGGTGATCGGGGGCGGCAACTCCGGCATCGAAGCGGCGATCGACCTGGCCGGCATCGTCAAGGATGTGACCGTGCTCGAGTTCTCCGACACCTTGCGTGCCGACGATGTGCTGGTGAAAAAGGCGGAATCCCTGGCCAACGTGACCATCATCAAGCAGGCGATGACCACCGAAGTACTGGGCGACGGCAACAAGGTGGTCGGTCTGAAATACAAGGACCGCCGCACCGATGAAACCCATGTCGTAGACGTGGCCGGTATCTTCGTCCAGATCGGTCTGGTGCCGAACAGCGAGTGGTTGAAGGACAGCCTGGAGCTGACCGAGCGCGGCGAGATCCTCATCGACGGCCACGGCGCCACCTCCATGCCGGGTGTGTTCGCCGCAGGCGACGTGACCAACACGCCGTACAAGCAGATCATCATCTCGATGGGATCAGGCGCGACCGCCGCACTGGGAGCCTTCGATCACCTGATCCGCAACTAAACCGAGTTAACCTCTCTCTTCCTTCTTGCCGCCCTTCGGGGCGGCTTTTTTACGCCTGTGATTTGCTGCGCCGTGCCAGCACGTACCGATCGATCCTGTCCCTGACCTCATCGGGGCGACGGACAAAATCAAACCGGACCTGGTTATTGCCTCGCCCGGCCACCACCAGACTGGCATGGCCAAACACGCGACCATAGAGACTCTGCTCAAGCGATACACCATCAACACTGAGCAGGTACAGTTGATCGACCCTGCGCCCCAGCACACCGGAATGCGCCAGTACACGCTGCCCGGTCAGGCGATAACGGCGGCTCACTTCAGTACCCAACTGACGCAGCGCACTGACTCCAACCCAGAGTGCCACCAGCCCCAGCGCCGTTGCGATCCAGGTTGCCGGAATGCCGGCCCCTTCCCAGAGAAAACGGGTGGCCAGCTTGCGATACTCGGCGACCAGCCACCAGCTGTCCCAAAAGGGCACCTGGGCCAGTGACCGCCAGCTCAGCCAGGCCAGCACCAGCGCGATGGTCAGGTCACGCACCCCCGCCCCCAGTGCCAGCGGTGAGCGTTTGATTTCCAGCAGTACTTTTTCGGTCGGCAACATGGTGAGTCCTTCACAGCATCCTTTTTCAGCGCGGCATTGTACCGCTTTTGCGATGACAAGGCCTGGCAGCCGGTGAGCAAAAACCGGAGCCAGGCCCGAGATCAGTTGCCCAGCATGATTGCCACCCAACGGGTCGACGGGTTCTGCTCCAGCGCGATCTTGGCGATCATCGTTAACGGGATCGACAGAAACATCCCTGCCGGCCCGAACATCCAGCCCCAGACCATCAACGACAGAAACACCACCAGCGGCGACAGCCCCAGCCCCGAGCCCATATACCGCGGCTCAAGTACATTCCCCATCAGGACGTTGACCGCGATATACCCCAGCGCCACCAGAGCCGCATCAGGCAACCCCAGCTGTACGATCGACAGCAGGACCGCCGGTACAGCTGCAATGATCGACCCCACATTGGGAATGAAATTCATCAGTGCCGCCACCAGCCCCCACAGCGGTGCGAAATCCACGCCCAGAATCCACAGCCACAGGGTGATCAGGCTGCCGGTTGCCAGGCTGACGGTGGTTTTGATGATCAGATATTTGTTCACCTTGCGCACGAAGTCGCCCGCCTGCTGCATCGAGTGTTCGGCGTTGGGCAGCGCCTTGTGCAGCTTGTCACCGAGCAGGGTCGCTTCCAGCAACAGAAAGATCACCACAAACACGATCAGCATCAGATCGGTCAGCAACCCGCCGAGGTTGGTCAGCGCATTACCGGCCAGCCGCATCACCGAACCGGGGTTAAAGTGGTTGAGAAACTGCTCTCGGGTGACCGGCAACCCCAGCCGCTCCAGGAAAGGCAACAACTTGACTGCTTCATCCTGTAATCGCGCCTGATAGGTCGGCAGCCTGAGGGTGAAGGTATCGATGGCGGAACCAACAAAGAGCACCAGCACCCAGCTGAAGATCATCAACATCCCCACCAACAGCATGATGGCCAGCCAGGGCGGTACGCGGTGCGAAGTCATCCAGGCCAGCGGCGGCGCACAGATGATAGCAATGAAAACCGCCAGCAGCATGGGTACCACCACGGCCTCGGCGATCTTGAGAGCGCCCAGGATGACCATCAACGAGGCCAGTCCGAGCAGCCATTTGAAACCGGCTGAGAAGGTTACGGGGTTGGACTCGGACATGGACGCTCCTTGTTATCCACAATAGTGTCTGAGAAATGGGCAGTGATCAGTCGTCGGCCTTGAAGTGCACTTCAAGCATGCCTTTCTGTTCGTCGCTCAGGCTCATGGCGCAACCGCTGGCAAAATCGTAACGCACCATGAACGCCTTGCCGCGCGCCGCAAGCTTGTCATCCTGCCAGGCTTCCTGCAGCACGGTAAAAGAGCTGTTGCCGATCTTGCAGACGAAGGTACGTATCTCGACATCCCGGCCATAGAACAGCTCGCCCAGGTAATCGACCTCAACACGAGCCAGGATCAGCTGCCATTTTTTCATATCCAGATCGGGGGTAAAGATGCGAAACAGCTCGTTGCGCGCCGCTTCGAACCACTGGGGCACACGGGTATTGTTGATATGACCCAGGCCGTCGGTATCGTAAAAGGCGGGACTAAGGTTAAAGGTATACATCGGACACTCCTGTCACTTGAATCAGCCGTCGAGTATACCAGTGAAGAATGATTTGACACCCTCCCTTCCCTTCATCGCTGACGTGATTCAGGGAGAAGCTTCCCGCTGGTTACCTTTGTACAACAATTGACGAACTCACCACAGTGGACAATTTCACAGCGTAGTTGTTGGTGTACTTGGGGGGACTTGACCCCTTCACTGATGATGAACAGATCTTTCAGACCTAGGTCCACACTGGTTATCTTGTCAACTACTGGCAGAACTTGAGCTTCGATCTATCAAAGACAGCTCACGAAATAGTGCTTGGCCTAGCGTACTTTTTGAAAATCGTGCGGAGGTTTACGCGATTTTTGCTAACCTACACTTGATGTAACACCTATGCTTATCTTATTGATCAGAGCCATGAGGTAGAGTAATGATTGATTTGTCACCGAAGCTTTTACCCCAGGAAGTCATATACCTTTCGTCTGAAAATGACTTGGCAAAGGAGTTACTGACAGTCCTTCAACAAAACTACTCCATTAATGTCACCCCACTTATGAATGGATCACCACACGATAATCCACCTGCCGTGGGGCTTGTGCAGCTTGATCCCGACTCTAACCCCCATGAACTAGCCCGTACCATTAGTCAATTCACAAACACTGCATGGATTGCACTGGTAACGCACAGAGGACTTACTAATCACAAAATAAGAGCAATTATTGCGGAATACTGTCATGATTACTTTACACTCCCTCTGGATGAAAATAATTCTAAACAGCTAGCTAGCGCTATTGGTCACCTAAAAGGCATGTATCACCTTCAAAAAGCATGTCATGAACATCATGATCCGGTGTATGAAATGGTCGGTACCAGTTCTGTCATGCTGACCCTGTTTAAGCGTATTCGCCGAGCATCTTCCGTTGATGCACCGGTTTTGATTACTGGTGAAAGTGGTACCGGCAAAGAGTTGATCGCACGGGCGATTCATGAACGATCCAACCGCTTCCAGGGCGCTTTTGTTGCAGTCAACTGCGGAGCCTTACCCGAAACACTTGTACATTCAGAGCTATTTGGTTATGAGAAAGGAGCATTTACTGGTGCCAACATGCTCAAAATTGGTCACATTGAAGCTGCCAATGGAGGGACATTATTCCTGGATGAAATCGGCGACCTTCCCTTGGAACAGCAAGTCAACCTTTTACGTTTTCTGCAGGAACATCAAGTACGCCGCTTAGGCGGATCTCACGATATACCAGTTGACGTCAGGGTTATTGCTGCAACCCATGTTGATTTAGACCAAGCAATCACCGAAGGTCGCTTTCGTGAAGATCTGTTGTACCGACTAAATGTACTGCAACTCACACCACCACCACTGAGAGAAAGGCCGGAAGATATTGAATTATTATCGCGCTTTTTCTTCAAACGATTCCAGCCGGAAGGAGCGAAATCTATTAAAGGATTCAGTAAGAATGCCATTATTGCTCTGCAACAGCACCAGTGGCCCGGCAATGTCCGCGAATTAATAAACCGCATACGTCATGCCCTTGTCATGTGCGAAAATAATCTCATCACCCCTGAAGACCTTGGATTATTGCAACCTGAAAACAGTTTTCCAGAAGGATCTATTTCTTCTTTACGTGAAGCACGAGAAGAGGCGGAAAAAACCATCATATGTAAAGCCCTTTCACTAACTGGAGATAATTTTACACAAGCAGCAAAGCTCTTGAAAGTTTCCAGAGTGACTCTCTATCGCCTTCTGGAAAAATATAATCTACATCCTTGACAGGCTGGGGTTCACCCAGGGCGAGAACGTGAACATTTTTTTAAGCATGTATCACCCTCTCCATGTCCTGCTGTTTGCGCCGGATACCGGCCTTTTTGGTGGTTTCACGGCGCAGTTGGTTATTAAACCGAGCCAGTTGGGTAAATCCTCAACCTCACAGGCATTCAGAACATGCTAAGCGGGTGTATCGTACCATAAACACCCCTTAACATTGCTAAGTCTATGATTTAATTAACGACCTGAATAAAACACTCTAAAAGCTTTACACTTTTATCTGTTTATTCTTTCAACAATCGCCCTCAACTAGTTTTACCCGCTGATTTAAGAAATAAAATCCTTTTAAAACAGAACATTACCATTCCTGGCACATACCCTGCTTTGTTCGAGACAACATAACCAAAGATCAGGCGAATCATATGAACAGCGTCACTCTTTGGGATGAATACCAAATATTTATCCACGTATTCACAAAAAATAAAAATTCGATACGGGAGCTGGAATAATGTCGGGCAATACAGCAATTCACGGACTGATGGTTGCGTTTCTGATGGGGGGGTTCACACCCACTCTTGCTGCTCAAGAACCGGACCCCAGCCTTTATCTTTCTATGTCTCAGAGTCAGATTGAAGACAACGCTCTCAGTCACACTCGCGGCATCATTGGTGTCAACCTTTCAGCAGGCGACAGTAACGCCCAAATTAATGCCCGAGCTCTTTCCTATAGTACTGACCAGAGCATCGCAAGCGCCATTAATCAAACTCATCAAAATGTCACGCTTCAAATACCCGCATCGGATATCGCTATTAGCCATATCCGAGGGCATGTCCTATCTGACGCCAAGGGGCTTCTTTCAGTAAACCAGGTTAGTGGCGCTGGCAATGCGCAGGTTAATGCCATTGCCATCAGCCTTTCCGCCTCAGCAGTCGCCGTTTCAGAAAATGAATTGAGTATGACCATCACAGGACAACCATTGAACCACAACCGCACTGACTCACCTGATGGACAACAGCGCCGTGAAGTATCTATAGAAGCCGGGGCTTTCAATGACAGTAAAGGGGTTGTTCAAGTAAATCAGCTGGCCGGTTCAGGCAACGCGACCAGCAACAGCTTTGGTCTCAGTGTATCACTGGGAGCAAAACCGTGATCGGGGGAGCTCTACGCCCGGTCACTTTCATAACAAAGGAGAAACGTCATGAAACAGGTATTCAAAATCGCACCGCTGGCACTTGCAGTTGCCGCTTTCAGTACTACAGCCATCGCTGAAGGGTCTCAAGGTGGAGGGCAACACAAGCACCAGAAAGAAGGTGTCAAAATCAGCAAGGCAATATCTGTCAAAAAGGATGTAACGTATAAGGGAGGCGCTGCGATCCTGGGCCTGATTAAAGTCGACTCTTTGGGTATGGCCGTCATTGACCAGAAGCAGGAAACAGATGGAAACCTGAGTATTAATGATCGCGTTGACAATGACGCTCTAGTTGATGACAGCGCTCTCAGCAATGCTCGCGGTAATCTGGGGGTAAACGTGAGTGCTGGCGATAACAATGTACAAAGCAACGCCGCTGCACTGGCGGCAGCTGACGCATCTTTCGCTTTCGGTTCAGGGGATGCGGAAGTCTTTGTGGATCAAAAGTCTGATGATAACGTCACTTACTTCATCGGGACCATCAATGATGCTCGGATGAGCGGTGACGCCCTCTCCAATGCTCGCGGTAATATTGGTGTGAACGTGGCAGCTGGTGCTGCAAACGCTCAGGCTAATTCCTTTGCCGGAGCTGTGGCCTCTGGCTCCATGGGTGAATCAACCGTTTCGGTCAAACAAAGCACCACAGACAACATGACCCATAACCTGCCGGAAGAAACCTACGAGGTCATTACAACCGAGTTCAGTGTTGGCGGTACTTTGAACGGTGGTTATGCAGGAGGAGGCCGTGGCAGCTATGACACTGTCGGCTCAACCCTGGATGGTACTGCTGTACAGACCAGTGCTGTCTACCCCGAAATTTGGATCGACGATGGCTCTCATGCCAATGGTGACCCTGCCGAACTGGTCGGACACCTCGACTTTGACACAGAAAACCCGACAGGCGGTGTTTTCGAGTTTGATGTCGATGGTGATATTACTCCCGACTCGTCACGTGGGGGTCTACGCTTCACAGAAGCGGGCTTGCAGTCACTGGGCGGTACGCTCACAGGCTCTGCTCAGCATGTCGTAAGCCGTTATGTCCGTCATCACAACAATGCGTCTATGGATGACAATGTTCTGAAAGGCGCACGTGGCAACATCGGCGTTAACATTACCGCCGGCTCCGGTAACCTGCAGAACAACAGCCTGGCGCTTAGCCGGATCAATGCCCAGCCTGCCAACGGTGGTGGCAGTAATCCCGGTGAATAACGTGATTAGTTGTGAATGGCTTAATAGAGGCTTTCCCTGCCTTAATTGTTAAGCATGACTGCCCGGCACAAGTCGGGCAGCCATTACTATAATAAAAAGGTATGCCATGCTTGTCTCTCGACTCTCACCCCGATTAGCCATACTGGTGTGCGCTCTGGCATTGAACTATGCCTCTCAGGTACATGCTGAACGTTTCGGCGGTATCTTGCCCAGCGGCACCGTTATTAAGAAAAATGTCATCAGTTTGCGCGAACACCGCTATATCAATCTGGTTCAGCAACAGACTGATTTCAGCTGTGGAGCTGCCTCTCTAGCGACAATCCTTCGCTACGCGTACGGCCTGGATGTAACCGAAGAGGACATGCTTGATGGCCTGTTTGCAGTCAGCGACCCAGCCGTTGTGGAACAACAGGGTTTTTCTCTACTTAACATCAAACATTATATCGAGCGCGTGGGGTTTCGTGGACGAGGCTACAAGCTGGATGAACGTACGCTTGATGAACTCAAGATACCGACAATCGTGCTTTTGGACCTTAATGGATACAAACACTTTGTCGTCTTAAAACGTTCCGCTGAGGATCGGGTTTATCTGGCTGATCCTGCATTGGGCAACAAAATCATGCCTAAGGAGGAATTCATGAAGAACTGGAACGGTATCGTATTTGCCATCATTGGCAAGGGGTTCAACCGCCAGTCCGTACTTTTGAATCCCCCCCCTCCACTGACAGCCCGTAATCTGATTGACGTCTTCGCGCCCATTACAAATGCTGAACTTCTGGAATATGGCTTTGGCCATACTGACCTGCTTTGAGACTGATGTGAGGAATACAAAATGAAAGCACTCGCCAGTTTTATTCAACACAAAAGTCGTTGGGCTTCCGTTCTGTGTATCAGTGCCGTTTTCAGCTCAACCACCATAGCCGCTACCACTACACTGGAGCCCCCTCGGTCTTTTGGTATACATGGGCAGGAGGTACCGGATAGCGTACTGGCATCAATGCGAGGCCGCTTCGTCGAAGGGCGCAAAGTGGCATTCTTTGGCGTGCAGATGCGTACCGATTGGCTGCAACAGGATGGCCAATACCTGAATATGCAAATGAATGTTGATATCGATTTGTCCGGTGGTCGCCACCGGCCTGTCATCAACATCTACCATACCCAAGATTTGGGCAAAAGCGCTTCGAACACTTCACCTCCCGCGTTGAACAACGTCAGCGACAATGGTGCACTCAGTTCGGTATCCGGTGTGGTTCAGAACATTCAGGTAGCCGGTGATGGCAATGGTGTTCACAATAATGTGAATTGGGTGGTCAGTGAACAATCTGGTACGTCGCCCTCTACATCCAATAGCCTGGCTCCGGCCCTGAATGGTGGTCATTATGTTGACACATCCGGCCGTCATACTCAGGTCATGCTTGATCAACAAGGGGTGGGGTATCAAATCGATATACCGGGCGTAGGACGTGTCACCCAAAAGATGTCTGGGCAAAACCTCAAGGGAGCCGCATTGTTACAAAGCTCACAGTTGAACAGCAACAACAACCTGATACTTAACCATATCGGGCTGCAGGTCGATTTGACGCCAGCACGAAGAGAAATGAGTCAGCTGCGAACCCTGCAGCGTTCAATGGAGCAGTTGCGTGGCTTATAGCCCTACAGCATTTGGGTAATTGACATCGTCCCCTGAATTATTAATAGTAAATTATCACAGAAACACTGAGTTCAAAAAATAAAACAATCATAAATAGGGGAACGCACATGGCTGTTATTTTTCAACGGACTGTCCTCGCTGGCAGTATTATGGCAGGTATGAGTGTGCTGGCAACGCCGGCAAGTGCTGAGGAACCTTTGACTGCGAGCGAAACTGAACAGTTACGCTTTGAAATCCAGCAGCTCAAGCTAATCAACCAGCGCCAAGTCCAGCAGCTACAGCAAATGGAAAATAGACTGAATCAGCTGGATACTCAAACTTCTATCGCATCTGAACGTGCACCTCAGCCCGCTAATGAAACAACCCAGCAAACCGTACAAACCCCCGTCAAGCGTTCGGCGGACCCCAGTGCCAGTGTAGAAAACATCCTTCTGGAAGAGCACACCCTTTTCTCCGACAGGTTCACCCTTGAAGTCGGTATGGACTATACCCACTACGACCGCAAACAATTGGTATTGGACGGTTTTCTGGCACTGGATGCCATTTTTCTGGGGGATATTGCAGTAGACGACATCAGTGCCGATATCTTTACATTTGATTTCACCGGGCGTTACAACGTCAACAACCGCTGGCAGATTGGTGCCAATGTTCCGTTCATCTACCGCAACAGCACTTACCAGAAAAACTTTGTGGCCGACAGCGATGCAGCTACGGGCGAAGTTCGCACCATTATTGACGGCAGTACCGATGGTTACGGCTTGGGTGATATCACCCTGACCTCTGCCTACCAACTCTTCCCGGAAACTCAAAACCGTCCGGATATTGTCTGGAACCTGAGCCTGAAAGCACCAACCGGCAAGGATCCTTACGGTGTCGACAACAAGGTTGTCGAAGACAGCAATGGTAACCAGCTTGAGATACCGGAAGAACTGCCCACTGGCAGCGGTCTATGGAGTATGAGCACCGGCTTGTCGTTCCTGAAAACCACGGACCCAGCTATTTTGTTCGCCAACCTGGGCTACACCTACAATTTCGAAAAGAATTTCGGTAGCGACACTGGCGATATCAAATTGGGAGATTCTTTCAACTACGGCGTGGGTATGGCCTTCGCCATGAATGAACGCATGAGCCTCAGCATGGCACTATCACATCGTATAAGCATGGAAAGTGAACAAAATGGTCGCAAGATCATTGGCAGTGACGCCAACGCAGCGACCTTTACTACCGGTGTTACCTATGCGCTAAGCGATCGTCTGTCGATGCTGACCTCTGTTGGCTTTGGCCTGACACCTGATGCCTCTGATTTCAGTATTGGTGTCAAATTCCCTTACCGTTTCTAAAGTCGCTGCCCATCGGGGTGGTCCCCTACCGATAAAGCTAGTGGTCTTCCGGCCAGCGCAGTCATCGCTGGCCGGCTTTTACGTGTCTTCGGCTGGCGGACAGTCGCCAAAAATTCTTTTGGTGCAGGTCGCACAACGCTTCTGATCCAACTGCGGAATCAGTGTTTCTATCGCCGTCCGTGGCGTTTCATGAAAACGTTGCTCACCCAGCAGCTTAAGCGCCCCCGTGCGCTCAAGCTCATCCATGACAGTGCCTTTCAACGAACTGAACAGGATATCCCCGCTCATCATGTGCAAGCGGTTGATCTCCTGATGCAGCATCTCCACACCAGCCACATCGATGAAGTTGATCCCCTTGCCGATCAACAGAATATGATTCACTCCACTGCCGGGCGCCGTCAGCCGGCGGATCTCCTGCTGTACATGATCCACCGCCCCGAAGAACAGCGAACCGTCGACACGGATGATCTTCAACTGCGGGCACTCTTCCAGCCGGTAACGGCTGATATTGCGGATATGACGGCGCTCGTTTTGCTGCAGGGGCGCCACCTGGGTCACCCGCGGCTGAGAAGTACGCCGCAGATAAAGCGCCAGTGACAGCATCACGCCGATATAGATGGCGAACTCCAGCTCAACCAGCAGCGTCGAGAACAGGGTCACCAGCAGAATTGCCGCTTCGCCGCGACTGCTGGACAGGATATGGCGAATGCTGCCGAAATCGATCAGGTTCCAGGCGATCAGCAGAATCGAACCGGCCATGACCGCCAGCGGCAGACGCGCCGTCAGCTGGGGCGCCAGCAGCACGACGAGCGCCAGCAGCAGAGCGGCGAATACCGCCGCCAGCGGCGTGCGTGCACCGGCATCGTAGTTGGCCCCCGAACGGGTAAAGGAACCGGTACTGGCATAACAGGCAAAGAAGCTGCCCACAACATTGGACAATCCCTGACCAATGAACTCCTGGTTACCATCAATTTGCTGATGCGAGCGCACGGCGATGGCACGCGCGATGGAGACCGCTTCGATCAGCCCCAGCAGCGCCACGGCCAGCGCCCCCGGCGCCAGTGCCTGCAGCGTCGCGAAGGAAAACTCCGGCAGTACCGGGTGCGGCAACTGACCTGGCAGCGCCCCCACATAGGCAACCGCATCACCTGCGGGGTCCATCAGGTAGCACGCCAGACTTCCGGCAACCATGCCGATCAACAGATGGGGCCAGGTGCGCTTGAACCTGCGCACCAGCGATGCCACCAAAAGCGTGACCAGCCCGGCCTCCAGCGCCACCGGATTGAAGCCTGCGGCCCCCGCCAGCAGCTGCTCCAGTGTCGCCAGCAGTGACAGGTCGCCCGACACTTCAATGCCAAACAGGTGCTTGAGCTGGCTGACGGCGATCAGGGTTGCCGCCCCGGCGGTAAAGCCGATCACGACCGTATGCGAAATGAAATTGACCAGGCTACCCATGCGAAACAGCCCCAGTGCCAGCTGGATCAACCCGGTCAGTAGCGTCAGGCTGATCACCAGCCCCACATACTGTTCGGTTGAAAAGTCGCCGAGGCCGTTGATCACGCTCATCACCACAATCGAGAGCGCCGCTGTCGGGCCCGAGATCAGATGCCATGAAGAGCCGAACAGAGACGCGATTACCGCCGACACCATGGCGGTGTACAGGCCATAGACCGGGGGCAGGCCGGCGATGAAGGCGTAGGCCACCGCCTGCGGCAACACCAGCACCATGCCGGTCAGACCGGCCATGCCGTCGGCCTTCAGGTTGTCCGGCGTGATCCGGTCACGCCAACGCAGAAAAGGTAGAAAAAGGTTCAGCCAGCCAGGCATCCGATCACATCCGACGAGGAAATTCCAAGTAAGTCTGTATAGTGGCAGCTTAAACGCCTGGAGACAAAAGCAGGCTCGATATCTGTGGCAGATTACGGCAGCAGACCGGCTGTGGATGCTCTGATGCAGCCGCTGAAACGGAAGGTCAGGAAAGTCCCGGCAGCCGACCGCTGCCGGGGACGGGATCAGGCTGCCGCCAGCGGCACGATCAGAACCGGGCGCTTGGAGTGGCCCAGCGTTTTGGTCGCGGTTGAACCCATCAGCATCTGTCCCAGAGAGCTGTGCTTGCGGGTTCCCATGACGATCAAATCAGCATTGATCTCATCGGCCACTTCAAGAATCTTGCGCCAGGGCGTACCCTCTTCCACGCGCGCATCAATATTCTTCAGACTGAGCACTTCGTGCTCTTCCAGCTCGTCGGCACAAAAACGCTCGATACGGGCGCGGATCTTCTCGCTCAGGGCTTCAACCCCCTTCTGCAACATCTCGTCGATCTCTTCCTGCTCCATCATGTTGCCCAGCACACTGCGGGTTGTACCCGACAGCGACTCGATCACATGCAGATAGGTGATCTGCGACTCGGCGTAATGGCCACAAAGGCTGACCGCCGCACGGAAAGCCGGACGCGACCCCTTTTCGAGATCGGAAACATACAGGATCTTTTTCACATCATGGAACATACAACTACTCCTCTATCCTTGCAGGACAGGACAGGCTGTACCGCTTAGCGGTACAGCAGCTCCGGCAGGAACAGTGCAATCTGGGCGACGAACACGATCAGCGCCAGACGCACGATATCTGCACACCAGAACGGGGTCACGCCCTTGAAGATAGTGCCCGTTTTCACATCTCTCAATACCGCACTGAGAACAAATACGTTCATCCCCACCGGCGGCGTGATCAGACTGATCTCGGTCACCACCACCACCACGATGCCGAACCACACCAGATCGAAGCCCATGCTCGCCACCAGCGGATAGAACACCGGCACCGTCAGCAGCATCATCGACAGGCTCTCGAACACCATGCCCAGCACGATGTAGATGCCCAGGATCGCCAGGATCACCACCATCGGCGGCACGTCCAGCGCCGTGACGAACTCCAGCAGCATGTCCGGCAGGCCGGCACGGTTGATGAAGTCGGAGAAGATCAGCGCGCCAATCACCACCGCAAACAGCATCGCCGAGGTCCGCGCCGTGTCAGTCAGCGTCTCGAACAGGTTGCGCAGCGTCATGCGACCGCGGAACAGGGTGATCAGGAAGGCGCCACCGGCCCCGATGCCCGCCGCTTCGGTCGGCGTGAAGATACCCAGGTAGATACCGCCCATGACGATGGTGAACAGCAGCAGCACGCCCCAGACGCCCTTCATCGCCTGCAGGCGATCGGGCCAGGGGGTCTTCTCGCCGGCCGGGCCCGCTTCGGGGGTGCGCCAGACTACGTAGCGCACCGCTACCAGATAGAGCAGGATGCCGAGAATGCCCGGAATGAAACCGGCGGCGAACAGCTCACGAATGGAGGACTCGGTCAGCAGGCCGTAGATCACCAGGATCACGCTGGGCGGGATCAGGATGCCCAGGGTGCCGCCGGCAGCAATGGACGCCGTGGCCAGGGAATCCGCGTAGCCGTACTTGCGCATCGGCGGCATCGCTACCTTGGACATGGTGGCTGAGGTCGCCAGACTGGAGCCGCAGATCGCGGAGAAGCCGCCACAGGCCACCACCGTCGCCATCGACAGGCCGCCCTTGCGGTGGCCGAGGAAGGCGTTGGACACGGAATAGAGTTCATGGGACAGGCCCGAGCGGGTCACCAGGTTGCCCATCAGAATAAACAGCGGAATCACCGACAGGCTGTATTCCTGCACGGTATCGATCACCCGGTTGGACGCCATCGCCAGCGGACGGCTCCAGCGGAAGTCGGCCAGATTGGCCAGCTCAAGGCCGTTCAGGAGGGCAAAACCGAAGAAGCCCACCAGGCCCATGGCGAATGCGATCGGCATCCGCACGACAATGATCAGGAACAGGAGAACGGCAAAGCCGATCAGTACAACTGACATAAAAAATACCTGTATCCGAATGAAGTTAGGCTTTGCTCTGGAACAGGATTCGGTAGACACCGTAGGTGATCATGCCGAATGCCGTTACCCAGCTCATGATGGCGATGTACTGCACCACATAGCCTGTTGGCATCTCCAAAAACTCGGTGACGACACCGCGACGAATGGAGCGTTCGCCCTGCTCGAAAATGCGCAGCGCCAGAAAATACCAGGATGAGGACATCACCAGCGCGGCGAACAGCGACAGCACCTTGACCACCTTGCCGCCCAGGAAACGGTCCAGCAGGTCGACCACGATATGGCCGCCACGCCAGGTGATTACCGGCATCGCCGCAAACACCATCACGGCCAGACCGATCTCGGTCATCTCGGTACCGCCATGCAGCGGGCTGTTGAACAGATAGCGTCCCAGAACGTCGACACAGGTCAGCGCCATCAATACAAACAGGACGAGCGCCGCCGCCCCTTCCAGAAAAAAGGCCAGCCATCTGGCCGGCCCCTTCTCGTCATAATGCGCCTTCAACCAAGCACTGAATGACATTATTACTCCTGAACGGTTGCTGCTTTCTCGGCTTCATACTGACGGGCGACCTGGCGCAGTTCATTCAGCGCACCACGGGCATCCACATCCAGATCGGATACACTCTCAATCCAGGCTTCATCGATCCCTTTGGCCAGAGCCTTGTACTCCTGCGCCAGAGGATCGTTCACCCCTACAGTGTTGATGTTCACGCCGCTCTTGGTCGCCAGCTCCAGACCCGCGATGTCGGACTGGTCCTGCGCCCAGCCACCCAGTGCGGACAGTTTCTCGCCGGATACACGGCGGATCGCCTCGGCATCCTGCGGATCCAGGTCTGCCATGAAGTCCGGGTTGATAAAGAAGGAGAAACTGCCCAGGTACATGCCACCCGGCAGCTGGGTGCTGTCCGTGATCACTTCATCCAGACGCAGGTTCTTGACGTCACAGACCGGCAGGAAAACGCCATCGATAACGCCCTGCTGCAGCATCTCGTAGACCTTGGGTGCCGGGGCCGATACAGGCACCAGACCGGCACGCTCACCGATCACGGACTGCACTCCCCCACCCACACGGATCTTCTTGCCCTGCAGGTCCGCCATGGTGTTCACCGGGAAAGTACTGTGGATCTGGCCAGGGCCATGGGTGACCAGTGCAACCAGCTCCAGGCCGGAAAACTCCTGAGTCTCCTTGAAATACTTGTTGTGCACACGCCAGTGCGCCACGGATGCGGCTTCACCGGATACGCCCAGCAGCGGCTGTTCGACGATCTGCGTCAGGCGAAAACGCCCCGGCACGTAACCGTGGTAGCCCCAGCTGGCATCGGCGACACCATCCTCGACCAGATTGAACATGGTTTTGGGGTGGCCCAGGTTATATTCAACGGCCAGGGTTACACGGTTCTCGGTGGCTTCCTCGATCCACTTTTTCCAGGTCGGCAAAACCGTTTCATTAACCGGGTGCGTCGGCGGCATCCAGCTGGCAAAACGCATTACGGTCTGGCTCCAGGCAGAAGCGGAGAATACGGTGCCAGCGGCCGCCAGGGCCAGGGCGGCAAATTTCATCTTCTTCATGGGTCGTACCTGTATTGTTATGGTTATCTGTTGTGTTGTTTGTCTGTTGCTTTTTTTGTCGCGAGCCTTGCGCGAAGGGCCAGCAAAAGCTGGCCCTTCAGAACTTACTGGCGCTTGAGCAGATCCAGCGCCACGTCAACGATCATGTCTTCCTGACCACCCACCATGCGGCGCTTGCCCAGCTCAACCAGAATATCGACGGTCTTCAGACCGTACTTTTCGGCCGCCACTTCGGAGTGACGCAGGAAGCTGGAGTAGACACCGGCATACCCCAGCGCCAGCGTTTCACGGTCAACGCGCACCGGACGATCCTGCAGTGGACGCACGATATCGTCAGCGGCATCCATCAGGGCGTACACGTCAGTACCATGTTCCCAGCCCATCTTGTCGAAGGCCGCGATGCACACTTCCAGCGGTGCGTTGCCGGCACCGGCACCCTGCCCGGCCAGAGACGCATCCACTCGGTCACAGCCCTCTTCCACCGCCACGATGGAGTTGGCGACACCCAGCGCCAGGTTGTGGTGCGCATGGATACCGGTCTGGGTGGACGGGTCCAGCACATCCTTCACCGCACGGAAGCGATCACGAATATCCTGCATGCCCATGGCACCGCCGGAATCCACCACATAGATGCAGGTGGCACCGTAGCTCTCCATCAGCCTGGCCTGCTCGGCCAAGCCCTGCGGGGTCTGCATGTGGCTCATCATCAGGAAGCCGACCGTATCCATGCCCAGCTTGCGGGCATGTTCGATATGCTGGCGGGACACATCCGCCTCGGTGCAGTGAGTAGCGACGCGCACGATGCGGGCACCGGCGCTGTAGGCGCTTTCCAGGTCATGCACGGTGCCGATACCGGGCAGCAGCAGCGTGGCGATCTGCGCATGCTCGACCACTTCCGCCACCGCTTCGATCCATTCCAGATCGGTATGGGCACCGAAGCCGTAGTTGAAGCTGGAGCCCTGCAGGCCGTCGCCGTGGGACACCTCGATGGAATCCACCTTCGCCTTGTCCAGGGCGCGGGCGATCTCCTGCACGTTCTTGATCGAGTACTGGTGACGCACCGCATGGCTGCCGTCGCGCAGCGTCACGTCGGAGATGTAGAGTTTCTTGCCGGGGTTGAATGTCATGTCTGTCGTCCTCAGTTAACCAGTGCCTTGGCGATGCGCTCGGCGGTACCCAGCGCAGCAGAGGTCATGATGTCGAGGTTGCCGGCATAGGCCGGGAGGTAATGGGCCGCACCTTCCACTTCGAGGAAGACAGAGGTTTTCAGGCCGCTGAAATGGCCATGACCCGGAATGTTGATCGGCTGGTCGTCGGGGATCTCGTCGAACTGGACCTTCTGCTTCAGGCGGTAGCCCGGCACGTAGCTCTGCACCGCCGCGGCCATCTCCTCGATGGAGGCTTCCACCTGCGCCTGATCCGCCTTTTCGGACAACACATAGACGGTGTCGCGCATCAGCAGGGGCGGCTCAGCCGGGTTGAGGATGATCACCGCCTTGCCCTTGCTGGCGCCACCGACCACTTCGATCGCCTTGGTGGTGGTTTCGGTGAATTCGTCGATATTGGCACGGGTACCCGGGCCGGCTGACTTGCTGGAGATGGACGCCACAATCTCGGCATAGTGCACCTTGGCCACGCGGGAAACGGCTGCCACCATCGGAATGGTCGCCTGGCCACCGCAGGTCACCATGTTCACGTTGCCCTCGTTGAGATGCTGTTCCAGGTTGACCACCGGCACGCAGTAGGGACCGATCGCCGCCGGCGTCAGGTCGATAAACTTGAGCGATTCCTTCTTGCCGCGCAGGAACACTTCATTGTGCATGTGCGCCTTGGCCGAGGTTGCGTCAAAAATGATGTCGATCTCTTCGAACACCGGCATCTTCGCCAGCCCTTCCACACCCTCATGGGTGGTGGCGACACCCATGCGGGCGGCACGAGCCAAGCCATCGGAGTTAGGGTCGATCCCTACCATGGCGCCCATTTCGAGGCCGTCACTGTTGCGCATGATCTTGATCATCAGATCGGTACCGATGTTGCCGGAACCGATGATGGCTACTTTGGTTTTTTTCATTTTGACTCCTGCAAAAGTCGGGTCTTTAGGCGCGATCCTGCGCAAACTCCACGGCCACCTGGCCAATACCACTGATATCGGCGTCGAAACGATCTCCCGGGGCACACTCCACCATCGGCCCCAAGGCACCGCTAAGCACCAGGTCACCGGCTTTCAGCGGCGTTCCCAGACGACTCAGGGTGCGCGCCAGCCAAAGCGCTGCGTTGAGCGGGTTGCCCAGGCACTCAGCGCCACTGCCGGTGGAAACGGTTTCGCCATTGCGTGACATGCGCATCTGGGCACCGCGCAGATCCACGCCATCAAGACGGCGAGCCGGCGTCCCTAGCACGAAACAGCCGCTGGACGCGTTGTCCGCCACGGTATCGACAAAACGAATATCCCAGTTGCTGATCCGGCTGCCGACAACCTCAAGCGCCGGAACGACCCAGCCGATCGCCTGCATCAGCTCGACATGGGTGCAATCCTGCAGCGGCAGATCCCGCTCAAGGATGAAAGCGATCTCGGCCTCGACCTTGGGCTGCATCACATGGTCGGCTGGAATGACGTCATTGTCACCGAAGCTCATGTCGGCGAAGAGCGTGCCGAAATCAGGCTGATCCACACCCAACTGGGCCTGTACACGGGGGTTGGTCAGACCGATCTTGCGGCCCACGATACGCCGTCCCTGGGCAACCGCATGTTCCGTATTGATCTGCTGAATGCAGTAGGCTGATTCGGCATCCTGAGGATCAAGCCGATCTCGAATCGGCGCGGTCGCTTCGTTCTGTTGTTCGGCCATGCGCAAGCGCTGGGCCATCTCGTGTAACTGTTGTTCGTTCACCATGTAACTCCATACCCTGGCACTTCGCCGCAGTGCTGCGACAGCGCAGTTTCGGATTGCTAAAAACAGGCGATGCGGAGTGCTAACGAATGTCGATATCCTGACCCGGTCCGATATAACACTGGGCAGGTGTAAGCAGATTAATATCCGGGATAAGCGTGATAGACGAGCAAAGCATATAATGGCGACCCATTTTGCGGATTTCTACTATATTAAAATCCCATGCTCTAAAAAGCTTTAAAATGGCACCTTTGTATAAGCCGTTGAATATCATCTGTGGACTCCGTGAAGGCATGTTTTTATTATGCCCGGGAGTATAGGAACTGCCCGTCAGGGACAGCAACAGAAATCGAACCTGAGGTGCACTATGTGCACAACCATCCACGAGGAAGCCACCATGTCGGAACAGGACAATCCCCCGGTGCAGGGCGAATACAAGCTGGTTCAGGGACTGATGCGTGGCCTTTCACTGCTGCATTGTCTCAACCGCTGCGATGGCGGCGCCCGCATCACCGAGCTGGCCCGGCTGACCGGGTTGCACCGCACCACCGTACGCCGACTGCTGGAAACCCTGCAGCACGAAGGCTACGTTCGACGCAGTGAGTCGGATGACAGCTACCTGCTGACGCTCAAGGTACGCGAGCTCAGTGAAGGCTTCCGCGACGAACACTGGGTCTCCCAGTGTGCCGCTCCCCTGCTGGGACAGCTGTTACAGGAGGTCGTCTGGCCCACCGATATCTCGACACTGGACGTGGATGCCATGGTCATCCGCGAAACCACGCACCGCTTCAGCCGCCTCTCCTTCCACCGTTCGATGGTCGGGCGTCGCCTGCCTATGCTGCTGACAGCCGCCGGCCGGGCCTATATCGCCAACTGCCCCGATCAGGAGCGGGAACATATCATCCATGTGCTGGCCAGTCAGGACGACGACCAGGCCTTGCTGGCCCGGGATCCTGAATTTGTCGACAAGCTGGTCAACAAGACGCGCCAGGATGGTTATGGCTCGAACTACCGTGACTGGGGCGAAGAAGGACGCATCGCGGCCATTGCCTTGCCGATTCGTCATGAAGAGCGGGTATTGGGCTGCCTGAACCTGGTCTATATCGCCGACGCCATGACCATTGAGGAAGCCGCCGCACGCTATCTTAAGGCGATGCAGTCTGTCGTTACCCGAATTGAACATAGCCTGTCGCCCAGAATCCGCTGAACTCTTGTACGGCGGCACTCCGCCAGAGTCGCTGAAACCCGTTGTGCACTATGTGCACCTCGGGTTCTTTTTTGCTTGATGTTATTTTCCTGCCTGTCCAGAATCCACCCTAAATAAATCGCAGGTACTCTTTTAAATCGAGTTTACCTTCGCGACTTTATGCCGGTCGATAATGTCGATCACAGCTCAAACGGCATGTATTAATTCCAACAATAAATAGGGGAGCCAGCATATTAATGTTCCCGCTCCTGCATAAGATAAAAAGGGTAGAGATATGAGCATCATGCTTAAATGCCTGTCGCATACACCCCTGCGTGGCCGTAATGATCCTGGTACAGATGTTGTTGCCGAAGTGGATGCCATTCTGGATACGGCTCGCGCTGAGGTTGAGGCGTTCGATCCTGAACTGGTTCTGGTGTTTGCTCCCGACCACTACAACGGCCTCTTCTACGACCTGATGCCCCCGTTCGTTGTCGCGACCGCCGCCGAGTCGGTCGCTGACTATGGCACTCTACCTGGCTCTCTGTCCGTCGACGCTGAACTGGCGCTGGAGCTGACCAAACACCTGATGGACAGCGATCTGGATGTGTCCCTCTCCCACCGTCTGCAGGTCGACCACGGCTGCACCCAGACCCTGGAAGAGACGACCGGCAGCCTGACCCGCTACCCGGTCATCCCGATCATCATCAACTCGGTGGCCCCCCCTTTTGTGCCCTACCGCCGTATCCGCAAGCTGGGAGAAGCCGTCGGCCGTTTCCTGGCCGGCCTGAACAAGCGAGTGCTGATCCTCGGCACCGGCGGCCTGTCCCACGAACCTCCGGTTCCCCTGCTGGCCGATTCGCCGCAAGAGGTACAGGAATTCCTTATCTGTGGCCGCAACCCGACACCGGAAGCTCGTGCCGCCCGTGAAGCGCGGACCGTCGCAGCCGGCAAGATATACGGCTCCGAAATGTGTCAGCAGACGCCTCTCAACTCCGCCTGGGATGAGGCTTTCATTGAACTGCTGCTGAGCGGAGAGCTGGACCAGGTGGATGACTTCGATATCCAGAAGATCTCCACCGAAGCCGGACGCTCCACCCACGAGGTACGTACCTGGGTGGCAGCCTTCGCGGCACTGGCGGCCAACGGCGCCTACCGGGCGCGCAAGGATTACTACCGCCCCATCAACGAATGGATCGCGGGCTACGGCGTGGTCAGCGCCACTCCCGCCTGAGCTGACCTGGCTGAACAATAAAACAGAATAATCTGGAGAGACCGACATGAACGCTATCGCGACCCCAATCCCGACCGAAGAAGAGATCGTACAGCGCGCCCGCGACATGATCCCGATGCTGCGTGAACGTGCCGATGCCTGCGAAAAGGCCCGCATGGTACCCAAGGAGACCATCCAGGCATTCCAGGAAGCCGGCTTTTTCAAGATCCTGCAACCCAAGCGCTGGGGCGGTTATGAGATGCACCCGAACGTACTCAACCGCGTACTGATCGAGCTGGCCCGCGGCTGTCCGTCCAGCTCCTGGAACGTGATGGTACTGGGGGTACACCCGTTTGAGGTGGGTCTGCTGCCGGAACAGGTTGGCGACGAGCTCTGGGGGGAGGACAACACTCGACTGGTTTCTTCCTCCTACGCACCTTTCGGCACCGTGGAAGCGGTTGAAGGCGGCTATCGCCTGAACGGCGAATGGCTGACCTCCAGTGGCTGCGACCATGCCGAAGGCGGCACCTTCCTCGGAGGCCGCGTGCAGGAAAACGGCGAGATGGTGTTCCGCTCCTTCTGGGTGCAGCGCGAACAGATCGCCGAGATCGTGGACGACTGGCATGTGGTCGGCCTGGCCGGCACCGGCAGCAAGAAGCTGGTGATCAAGGACGTTTTCGTACCAGCTTACCGCAGCCATGTGATCGGGGCCTATGACCAGGAATCCCACGGCAATGTCGAAAACCTGTACAAGGTGCCCTTCTTCTTCGTGTTCTATGCAGCCGTTTCATCCGTACTGATCGGCATGGCTCGCGGCATGTCCGACCTCTACATCGAACATATGGTACCGCGCCAGAACCTGAACCAGGCCGTGGGGGCCGCCGTCAACGATCCGTTCATCAAGTATCGCCTGGGTGAAGCGGAAGCCAAGATCACCGCCGCCGAGGCACGTGTACTGAGCAACACCGATGAAGCCTGGAGCTATGCCTCCCGAGGCGAGCTGGTGCCGACCGATGTGCGCGTGCGCCACTTCGCCACCAACCAGTTCACCGGTGGAGACTGCTTCGACGCGGCACACATGATTTTCAAAAAGACCTCCACCCGCGGTGTCTGGTTGAACAATCCGATGCAACGCCAGATGCGCGATATTCTGGTCGGCGCCAACCACATCACCCAGAACCAGGACAACATCGGTGACCTGCTGGGCGGCCAGCTACTGGGCAACCCGCTGCCCCAGCCGAATCCTTTCGGCGTCAAGGCCTGAGCCACACGACCTCCTGTCCCGCCGACAGGAGGTGCATGTAACAAGAGAGATGATAATGAATCAGCATATCAATCAGCTGCTCGACTGGGCACCCAACGCCGAGCTCAGCGAAAAACCGATGGTCAGTGCCGATGAGCACTGCAACGGCATGCGCCATTTCGCCATGGGCGTCAGCACCATCACCACCGGCGACGACAAGGCGCGCGCCGGTCTGACCGCCACCGCCGTCTGCTCGGTCACCGCCGACCCGCCCCGGCTGGTGGTCTTCGTCAACAAGGGGGTCTATGCCAATGAGCTGATCCTCAAGAAGGGCGCCTTGTGCGTTAACATCCTGGCCGGCGACCAGGAAGAGGTCGCCAAGGCATTCGCGGGCATGATCAAGGACGTACAGGGCGAGTCTCGCTTCGAGTATGGTCACTGGGACACGCTGGCAACAGGGGCACCGGTGCTGCAGAATGCACTGGCCAACTTTGACTGTCGGGTGGTCAAGGTGTTTGACGAAAGCACCCACCACGCCTTCCTCTGCGAGGTGCTGGCGACACGCGAGCGACAGGATGGCGAAGCCCTGATCTACCTGAACGGCGGTTTCCGACAGATCCCGCAGTAAACAACCGACACCCGACTTTCACACCCCGGCCCCCGCCGGGGTATGCCGTTTTAAGACAGGAGAACAAGATGAGCATGAACCTGACCGAAGCGGACAGCAGCCGCTTTATCGACATCACCCTGGATGGCCAGCCGGTCAAACTGCATTACAACGACTGCGGCGAAGGCAGCGAAACCGTGGTCATGCTGCACGGCTCCGGCCCCGGTGCAAGCGGCTGGGCCAACTTCAACCGCAACATCGAACCGCTGGTTGAAGCCGGTTACCGCGTCATTCTGCTGGATTGCCCCGGCTGGAGCAAAAGCGACTCCATCGTCTGCACCGGTTCACGTTCCGACCTGAACGCCCGCGCACTGAAAGCCGTCGTCGATGCGCTGGACCTTGAGCAGATCCATATCCTGGGCAACTCCATGGGCGGCCACAGCGCCGTGGCCTTCACCCTGGAAAACCCGGAGCGCGTTGGCAAGCTGGTGCTGATGGGGGGCGGTACCGGTGGCGCCAGCCTGTTCACGCCGATGCCGGCGGAAGGGATCAAGCTGCTGCAGAAGCTGTACCGTGAGCCGACCATCGAGAACCTGAAGCAGATGATGTCGGTCTTCGTATTCGACACCAGCGATCTGACCGAAGAACTGTTTCAGACCCGTCTGGACAACATGCTCAAGCGTCGCGACCATCTGGAGAACTTCGTCAAAAGCCTGGAGGCCAACCCCAAGCAGTTCCCGGATTTCAGTCCCCGCCTGCCCGAGATCAAGCAGGACACGCTGGTGATTTGGGGCCGTCAGGACCGTTTTGTGCCGATGGATACCGGCCTGCGCCTGGTGGCAGGCATCCCCCACTCCCAGCTGCACATTTTCAACCAGTGCGGCCACTGGGCGCAGTGGGAGCATGCCGAGCGCTTCAACCGGATGGTGCTCGACTTCCTGCAGCACTAACAGACGGTTAGTGGTCTTCCGGCCAGCGCAGTCATCGCTGGCCGGCTTTTACGCGTCTTCGGCTGGCGGACAATCGCCAAAAATTCTTTTGGTGCAGGTCGCACAACGCTTCTGGTCCAACTGCGGAATCAGTGTTTCTATCGCCGTCCGTGGCGTTTCATGGAATCGCTGCTCACCCAGCAGCTTAAGCGCCCCCGTGCGTTCAAGCTCATCCATGACAGTGCCTTTCAACGAACTGAACAGGATATCCCCGCTCATCATGTGCAAGCGGTTGATCTCCTGATGCAGCATCTCCACACCAGCCACATCGATGAAGTTGATCCCCTTGCCGATCAACAGAATATGATTCACTCCACTGCCGGGCGCCGTCAGCCGGCGGATCTCCTGCTGTACATGATCCACCGCCCCGAAGAACAGCGAACCGTCGACACGGATGATCTTCAACTGCGGGCACTCTTCCAACCGGTAACGGCTGATATTGCGGATATGACGGCGCTCATTTTGCTGCAGGGGCGCCACCAGGGTCACCCGCGGCTGAGAAGTACGCCGCAGATAAAGCGCCAGAGACAGCATCACGCCGATATAGATGGCGAACTCCAGTTCAACCAACAGGGTGGAAAACAGGGTCACCAGCAGGATAGCCGCTTCGCCGCGACTGCTGGACAGGATATGGCGAATGCTGCCGAAATCGATCAGGTTCCAGGCGATCAGCAGAATCGAACCGGCCATGACTGCCAGTGGCAGACGCGCCGTCAGCTGGGGTGCCAGCAGCACGACGAGCGCCAGCAGCAGAGCGGCGAATACCGCCGCCAGCGGTGTACGCGCACCGGCATCGTAGTTGGCCCCCGAACGGGTAAAGGAACCGGTACTGGCATAACAGGCAAAAAAGCTGCCCACAACATTGGACAATCCCTGGCCGATGAACTCCTGGTTACCATCAATCTGCTGATGCGAGCGCACGGCGATGGCACGCGCGATGGAGACCGCTTCGATCAGCCCCAGCAGCGCCACGGCCAGCGCCCCCGGCGCCAGTGCCTGCAGCGTCGCGAAGGAAAACTCCGGCAGTACCGGGTGCGGCAACTGACCCGGCAGTGCCCCCACATAGGCAACCGCATCACCGGCAGGGTCCAGCAGGTAGCAGATCAGGCTGCCTGCCGCCATGCCGATCAGCAGATGCGGCAGTTTACGGTTCAGCTTGCGTACCAGCACGGCCACCACGAGGGTGGCCAGCCCGGCCTCCAGCGCCACCATATTGAACCCAGCGGCGTGCCCTACCAGATGCTCCAGCGTTGCCACCATCGACAGTCCACCGGGTACGTCGATACCCAGCACATGCTTGAGCTGACTGACCGCAATCAGGATCGCCGCTCCGGCAGTAAAGCCGATCACCACCGTATGCGAAATGAAATTGACCAGGCTGCCCATGCGAAACAGCCCCAGTGCCAGCTGGATCAACCCGGTCAGTAGCGTCAGGCTGATCACCAGCCCCACATACTGTTCGGTTGAAAAGTCGCCGAGGCCGTTGATCACGCTCATCACCACAATCGAGAGCGCCGCTGTCGGGCCCGAGATCAGATGCCATGAAGAGCCGAACAGAGACGCGATTACCGCCGACACCATGGCGGTGTACAGGCCATAGACCGGGGGCAGGCCGGCGATGAAGGCGTAGGCCACCGCCTGCGGCAACACCAGCACCATGCCGGTCAGACCGGCCATGCCGTCGGCCTTCAGGTTGTCCGGCGTGATCCGGTCACGCCAACGCAGAAAAGGTAGAAAAAGGTTCAGCCAGCCAGGCATCCGATCACATCCGACGAGGAAATTCCAGGTAAGTCTGTATAGTGGCAGCTTAAACGCCTGGAGACAAAAGCAGCCTCGATATCTGTGGCAGATTACGGCAGTAGACCGGCTGTGGATGCACTGATGCAGTCGCTGAAACGGAAGGTCAGGGAAGTCCCGGCAGCCGACCGCTGCCGGGGACGGGATCAGGCTGCCGCCAGCGGCACGATCAGAACCGGGCGCTTGGAGTGGCCCAGCGTTTTGGTCGCGGTTGAACCCATCAGCATCTGTCCCAGAGAGCTGTGCTTGCGGGTTCCCATGACGATCAAATCAGCATTGATCTCATCGGCCACTTCAAGAATCTTGCGCCAGGGCGTACCCTCTTCCACGCGCGCATCAATATTCTTCAGACTGAGCACTTCGTGCTCTTCCAGCTCGTCGGCACAGAAACGCTCGATACGGGCGCGGATCTTCTCGCTCAGGGCTTCAACCCCCTTCTGCAACATCTCGTCGATCTCTTCCTGCTCCATCATGTTGCCCAGCACACTGCGGGTTGTACCCGACAGCGACTCGATCACATGCAGATAGGTGATCTGCGACTCGGCGTAATGGCCACAAAGGCTGACCGCCGCACGGAAAGCCGGACGCGACCCCTTTTCGAGATCGGAAACATACAGGATCTTTTTCACATCATGGAACATACAACTACTCCTCTATCCTTGCAGGACAGGACAGGCTGTACCGCTTAGCGGTACAGCAGCTCCGGCAGGAAGAGTGCAATCTGGGCGACGAACACGATCAGCGCCAGACGCACGATATCTGCACACCAGAACGGGGTCACGCCCTTGAAGATCGTGCCCGTTTTAACATCCCTCAATACTGCACTGAGTACGAACACGTTCATACCCACCGGCGGCGTGATCAGACTGATCTCGGTCACGACTACGACGACTATGCCGAACCACACCAGATCGTAGCCCAGGCTGGCGACCAGCGGGTAGAACACCGGTACCGTCAGCAGCATCATCGACAGGCTCTCGAACACCATGCCCAGCACGATGTAGATACCCAGAATCGCCAGAATGACCACGATCGGGGCCACATCCATTGACGTGACCAGCTCCAGCAGCATGTCCGGCAAACCGGCACGGTTGATGAAGTCAGAGAAAATCAGCGCACCGATCACCACCGCAAACAGCATCGCCGAGGTGCGCGCCGTGTCGGTCAGCGTCTCGAACAGGTTGCGCAGCGTCATGCGACCGCGGAACAGGGTGATCAGGAAGGCGCCACCGGCCCCGATGCCCGCCGCTTCGGTCGGCGTGAAGATCCCCAGATAGATACCGCCCATCACCACGGTGAAGAGCACCAGTACGCCCCAGACGCCCTTCAGGGCCTGCAGACGCTCCGGCCATTCCGTCTTCTCGCCGGCCGGGCCCGCTTCGGGGGTGCGCCAGACTACGTAGCGCACCGCCACCAGATAGAGCAGGATGCCGAGAATGCCCGGAATGAAACCGGCGGCGAACAGCTCACGAATGGAGGACTCGGTCAGCAGGCCGTAGATCACCAGGATCACGCTGGGCGGGATCAGGATGCCCAGGGTGCCGCCGGCAGCAATGGACGCCGTAGCCAGCGAGTCGGCATAGCCGTACTTGCGCATCGGCGGCATCGCCACCTTGGACATGGTCGCCGAGGTCGCCAGACTGGAACCGCAGATCGCGGAGAAGCCGCCACAGGCCACGACCGTCGCCATCGACAGACCGCCCTTGCGGTGCCCGAGGAAGGCGTTGGAAACAGAGTAAAGTTCATGGGACAGCCCCGAGCGAGTCACCAGGTTGCCCATCAAAATGAACAGCGGAATCACCGACAGGCTGTATTCCTGTACGGTGTCGATCACCCGGTTGGACGCCATCGCCAGCGGACGGCTCCAGCGGAAATCGACTAGGTTGGTCAATTCAAGACCATTAAGGAAAGCAAAACCGAAGAAACCCACGATCCCCATGGCGAATGCGATCGGCATCCGCACCACGATGATCAGGAACAAGAGAACGGCGAAGCCGATCAGAACGACAGACATAAACGGAGTACCTGTATCCGGTTCAAGTTAGTCTTTATCCTGGAACAGGATGCGGTAGACGCCATAGGTGATCATGCCCAGGGCGGTCGCCCAGCTCATGATCGCGATGTACTGCACGATATAGCCCGTGGGCATCGCCAGAAACTCGGTCACCACGCCGCGACGAATGGAGCGCTCGCCCTGCTCGAAGATGCGCAATGCCAGAAAATACAGAGAAGACGACATCACCAGCGCGGCAAACAGCGACAGCACCTTGACGATCTTCGATCCCAGAAAACGGTCCAGCAGGTCGACCACGATATGGCCGCCACGCCAGGTGATCACCGGCATCGCCGCAAACACCATCACCGCCAAGCCGATCTCGGTCATCTCGGTACCGCCATGCAGCGGACTGTTGAACAGATAGCGACCCACGACATCAACGCAGGTCAGTGCCATCAGGAAAAAAAGTACAGATGCAGACACCAGTTCGAGGAAGAAGGCCAGCCAACGGACCGGCCCCTTCTCGTCATAGTGCGCTTTGATCCAGGCACTAAACGACATGGATTACTCCTGCTTTTGAGCTTCGTACTCGCGAGCGACCTGACGCAGTTCCTTCAGCGCAGCTTCAGCGTCTACATCGCGATCGGAAACACTCTCGATCCAGGCCTGATCCATGCCTTCGGCCAGTTTCAGGAAGTCCTGGTTGAACTTGTCATCCGCGGTATGCTCGATGATGTTCACGCCGGTCTCGCGCGCAAACGCCAGACCATCCTCGTCCGCCTTCTGCCAGGCCTTGCCGGCCAGGGCAGACAGCTTTTCACCGGACACGCTCATGATCGCTTCACGATCTTTCGGGTCCAGGTCTTCCAGGAAATCGGGGTTGATGAACATGGAGAAGCTGCCCAGGTACATGCCGCCCGGGATCAGGTTCAGGGTATTGGTGACTTCAGCCAGACGCTGCGCCTTCTGCTCGCCCAGCGGCAGCAGTGCACCATCGATAACGCCCTGCTGCATCATCTCGTAGACTTTGGTTGCCGGTGCGGAGACCGGGGTCATGCCGGTGCGCTTGCCGATTTCGGCCTGTACACCGCCACCGATACGGATCTTCATGCCCTGCAGCTCGGCGATGCTTGCAACCGGCTTGGTGGTCATCAGCTGACCCGGACCGTGGGTGAACATGCCCAGCAGTTCCAGACCGGCAAACTCGTTCGCCTTGGCGAAATATTTCTGCTGTGTGCGCCACAGAGCCACGGAAGCGGCTTCTGCGCCCACACCCAGACCCGGCTGTTCAACCGCCAGCGGCAGCTTGAAACGGCCCGGTACATAACCGTGATAGCTGAAACCGGCATCGATGACACCGTCTTCAACCAGCTGGAAGTAGGTTTTCGGGTGACCCACATCGTATTCGATCTTGACTTCAACGCGTCCTTCAGTGGCTTCTTCCACCCATTTGGCCCAGGTCGGCCAAACGACAGCGTTCTGGGCAGCGGTCGGCGGCAGCCAGGTACCGACGATCAGCGTGGTATCTGCAGCCAGAGCAGAGGCAGATGCAGACAGGCCCACGGCCAGAGCGGCTGTTGTGGTGGCAAACTTTATTCTTTTAATCATGGTGTTGCTCCTGCATTGGTATAGTTATTTGTATTGCGATACTAAAAGCCAACAAAACCATTAAATAATGTAACACTTTGTTGCGTCAAGCAAGATACGGAATGAGCAAATCCCTACTAATGTCTACCTTTTCACCCGCCTCGGCTACCTCTCAAACCTCCTTCAAAATCTGTAAAACCTGTTACACAAAGTGCTGTACCGCTTAGCGGTACAGCAGCTCCGGCAGGAAGAGTGCAATCTGGGCGACGAACACGATCAGCGCCAGGCGCACGATATCGGCACACCAGAACGGTGTCACTCCCTTGAAGATAGTGCCCGTTTTCACATCTCTCAATACCGCACTGAGAACAAATACGTTCATTCCCACCGGCGGCGTGATCAGACTGATCTCGGTCACCACCACCACCACGATGCCGAACCACACCAGATCGAAGCCCATGCTCGCCACCAGCGGATAGAACACCGGCACCGTCAGCAGCATCATCGACAGGCTCTCGAACACCATGCCCAGCACGATGTAGATACCCAGAATCGCCAGGATCACCACCATCGGCGGCACGTCCAGCGCCGTCACGAACTCCAGCAGCATGTCCGGCAGGCCTGCACGGTTGATAAAGTCGGAGAAGATCAGCGCACCGATCACCACCGCAAACAGCATCGCCGAGGTGCGCGCCGTGTCGGTCAGCGTCTCGAACAGGTTGCGCAGCGTCATGCGACCGCGGAACAGGGTGATCAGGAAGGCGCCACCGGCCCCGATGCCCGCCGCTTCCGTCGGCGTGAAGATACCCAGGTAGATACCGCCCATGACGATGGTGAACAGCACCAGTACGCCCCAGACGCCCTTCATCGCCTGCAGGCGATCGGGCCAGGAGGTCTTCTCGCCGGCCGGGCCGGCGCTCGGATCACGCCAGACCACGTAACGCACCGCCACCAGATAGAGCAGGATGCCGAGAATGCCCGGAATGAAACCGGCGGCGAACAGCTCGCGGATAGAGGATTCGGTCAACAGGCCGTAGATCACCAGGATCACGCTCGGCGGGATCAGAATGCCCAGGGTACCGCCGGCGGCGATGGACGCCGTAGCCAGGGCATCGGAGTAGCCGTACTTGCGCATCGGCGGCATCGCTACCTTGGACATGGTGGCCGAGGTCGCCAGACTGGAGCCGCAGATGGCGGAGAAGCCGCCACAGGCCACGACCGTCGCCATCGACAGGCCGCCCTTGCGGTGGCCGAGGAAGGCGTTGGACACGGAATAGAGTTCATGGGACAGGCCCGAGCGGGTCACCAGGTTGCCCATCAGAATAAACAGCGGAATCACCGACAGGCTGTATTCCTGCACGGTATCGATCACCCGGTTGGACGCCATCGCCAGCGGACGGCTCCAGCGGAAGTCGGCCAGGTTGGCCAGCTCAAGGCCGTTCAGGAAGGCAAAACCGAAGAAGCCCACCAGGCCCATGGCGAATGCGATCGGCATCCGCACGACAATGATCAGGAACAGGAGAACGGCAAAGCCGATCAGTACAACTGACATAAAAAATACCTGTATCCGTATGAAGTTAGGCTTTGCTCTGGAACAGGATTCGGTAGACACCGTAGGTGATCATGCCGAATGCCGTTACCCAGCTCATGATGGCGATGTACTGCACCACATAGCCTGTGGGCATCTCCAAAAACTCGGTGACGACACCGCGACGAATGGAGCGTTCGCCCTGCTCGAAGATGCGCAGCGCCAGAAAATACCAGGATGAGGACATCACCAGCGCGGCGAACAGCGACAGCACCTTGACCACCTTGCCGCCCAGAAAGCGGTCCAGCAGGTCGACCACGATATGGCCGCCGCGCCAGGTGATCACCGGCATCGCCGCAAACACCATCACCGCCAGGCCGATCTCGGTCATCTCGGTACCGCCATGCAGCGGGCTGTTGAACAGATAGCGTCCCAGAACGTCGACACAGGTCAGCGCCATGAGAATGAAAAGAACACTTGCCGACACCACTTCGAGGAAAAAGGCCAGCCAACGGGCCGGCCCCTTCTCGTCATAGTGCGCTTTCAGCCAGGCACCAAACGACATGGATTACTCCTGTTTCTGCGCTTCGTACTCGCGGGCGATGGTGCGCAGCTCGTCCAGAGCGGCACGGGCATCAACGCCACGGTCGGCAACACTTTCAATCCAGGCTTCATCCATACCCTTGATCAGTTCATGGAATTCCAGCGTCATCGGGTCATTCGGACCCAGTTCCTTGATGGTTACGCCCGCGGCTTTGGCTGCCTCCAGGCCTTCCACATCCGCCTGGTCCCAGGCACGACCGGCCAGTGCAGACAGTTTTTCACCGGACACACTCATGATCGCCTCGGCATCTTTCGGGTCCAGGTCTTCGAGGAAGTAGGGATCGATGAACATGGAGAAGCTGCCCAGATACATACCACCCGGCAACAGGGTCAGGTTCGGAGCCACTTCATACAGACGCAGGGACTTCTGCTCGGTCACCGGCATGAATACGCCATCAATGACGCCCTGCTGCATCATTTCATATACCTTGGAGCCCGGCGCGGCAACCGGTGTAACGCCCAGGCGTTCACCCAGCTCGGTCTGTACACCGCCACCAATGCGGATCTTCTTGCCTTCCAGATCACTCAGATCATTGATCGGGTTAATGGTATGAATCTGCCCCGGACCATGGGTCAGGGTCGCCAGCAGTGTCAGGCCTTCATATTCACCCGCATCGGCAAAGTATTTCTGCTGAACCTTCCACAGCGCGACAGACGCCGCTTCAGAGCTGACATTCAGCCCCGGCAGTTCAACGGCCACCGGCAGTTTGAAACGACCAGGACCGTAGCCGTGATAGCTCCAGCCCGCGTTGATCACGCCATCTTCAACCAGCTGGAAGTAGGTTTTCGGGTGACCCACATCC
Organism: uncultured Marinobacterium sp.; assembly: GCA_963676805.2. Lineage (GTDB taxonomy): Bacteria > Pseudomonadota > Gammaproteobacteria > Pseudomonadales > Balneatricaceae > Marinobacterium. The sequence continues at coordinate 1,858,279 of CAXXYA010000002.1, forward strand.
TGCTCAATCTTGACCTTTACGCGGCCTTCAGTGGCATCTTCCACCCACTTGGCCCAGGTCGGCCAGACTTCCGTGTTCATCGGGTTGCTCGGCGGCATCCAGGTACCCACGATCAGGGTTGTCTCGGCCGATACCGCAGCGGATGCGGTCAGCCCAAGTGTCAGCGCGGCGGCGCCGGCCATGGATTTGAAAAATGTCTTCACGGTATGTCTCCCGGTCTCTAGGTCTGTTGCTACGGTTTTATCGTTGCCGTTCGGTTCGGCTTATTTTCCGACAGCTCCCACGGGGGGCTGGAGCCATCTCTTTATGGCACTACACACCCGGCTTACTGTTTGCCGGCAAACAGCGGGTGAATATTGTTCTTGTTGAACTTGAGCACAGGGTCCAGCTCTGTCATCTCGAACGAGATCTGCACGTAGCTGTCGTCGGTGATCGGTTTCATCCAGTCACAGAGAATCTTGAACACCTGCTCCGCCACCTCCTTTTTCAGCTCCATATCGCGTCCATGCCCGATCTTCAGGTTCAGGTTCAGGAAGGCAAAGTCTTCCCGACCATCAGCCACACGAAAATCGTTACAACGGATTGCCCGGCTGCGAACTCCCCCGATCGGGAAGGCACCGGTGGAAACCACATACTCGTGCAGTTCTTTGAAAAGCGCTTGAAAATCAAGACGATCATGAAGATTGCCCGAATATTCGACGATGAAATGCGGCATCTCGGAACTCTCCCTCAACGGTTGAATTAAGCCCTTTTGTCACCCAGACCGAAGCAAACGGGTGCGAGGGCAAACGCACGAAATCTAATTAACATATTAACTGTTGTCAATAAGGTGTAAGTTGCAACATTTTCCTGACCACCGGTCCAAAACCTGTCTATAACTGTAGTAGCAGTTGAGATATTCAGGTATTGACTTAGTTAAGATGTTAACTAAAATGCAATTCAAATGGCCTGTGCCTCTGCCTGTCGGCGCCTCAGCCGCCGATCAGCGCCTGCCCCCGCACAGCCAGTGAACGCAATGGATAACAAGAAGGTGCTGTCGAGCATGTTGAACAAAGAGCAGATCAAGGCCGCCGCCGATCGCCTGTACGAAGCCGAAGTGAACCGCCAGCAGATCCCGGCGCTGACCCTTGAACACCCGGAAATGACCATGGCGGACGCCTACGCCGTACAGAAGGCCTGGGTGGATCGCAAGATCGAGGAAGGTCGCAAGGTTATCGGCTACAAGATCGGCCTGACCTCTCGCGCCATGCAGATGTCCTCTAATATCGACCAGCCGGACTATGGCGTGCTGCTGGACGACATGCTGTTTGAAGATGGCGCCACCATCAAGGCGTCCGACTTCCTTGACCCGCGCATCGAAGTGGAACTGGCATTCGTACTGAAAAAGCCGCTGTTCGGTGAAAACGTCACCATCTTCGACGTCATCGATGCCACCGACTATGTAATTCCGTCTCTGGAACTGATCGCCGCCCGTTGCCTGCGTACCGATCCTGAAACCGGCTACACTCGCAAGGTGTATGACACCATTTCAGACAACGCCGCCAACGCCGGCATCGTCATGGGTGGCCGTCCGATCAAGCCGATGGATATCGACCTGCGCTGGGCCGGCTGCATGCTGTACCTGAACGGCCAGATCGAAGAGACCGGCCTGGCCGGCGGCGTGCTGGGCAACCCGCTGAAAGGCATCACCTGGGTATGCAAGCGCTTTGCCCCGCACGGCATCGGACTGGAACCGGGTCAGGTGATCCTGTCCGGCTCTTTCACCCGTCCGGTCCCGGTCAAGGCCGGCGACACCGTTCACGCCGACTTCGGCTCTCTGGGTGGCGTCACCCTGAACTTCGAATAATCGCGCACTGGGGAGACTTCAATGGAACTGCCAAAGAACCGCTTCAAGCAGGGACTGGCCACCGGTGAGACCCAGTATGGTCTCTGGCTGGGACTGCCGGACAACAGCGCCGCCGAAATCGCCGCCGTCGCCGGCTTCGACTGGCTGCTGATCGATGGCGAACACGCGCCGTTCGATCTGCGCACCATCATGGCGCACCTGCAGGCGATCGCCCCCTACGACGTTGCCCCGATCGTGCGCTGCGTGGAAGGCGATACCGCGCTGATCAAACAGCTGCTGGATATCGGTGCACAGACTCTGCTGGTGCCGATGGTGGAAACCGCCGAACAGGCCGCTCAGCTGGTGCAGGCCGTGCGCTATCCGCCGCAGGGCATCCGCGGCCTGGGCACCTCTCTGGCCCGTGCCGCACGCTGGAACCAGGTGCCGGGTTACCTGAAAAAGGCCAACGACGAAATCTGCCTGATCGTGCAGGTGGAAACCGCCAGCGCCATGGAAAACCTGGATGCCATTCTGCAAGTGGACGGCGTTGATGGCGTATTCATCGGCCCGTCCGACCTGTCTGCGTCCATGGGGTATGTCGGCGATGCCGGCAATCCGGTAGTGGTCGAGGCGATCAACAACGGCCTGAACAAGATCCGCGATGCCGGCAAATACGCGGGCCTGCTCTGCCTGGATCCGGCACTGGCCGAAAACTATGTCCAGCAGGGCGCCAACTTTGTCGGTGTCGGCGTCGACACCATGATTCTGGCCAACGAAACCCGCAAGCTGGCGCAGCGCTTCAAGCAGGGCGCTCCGGTTGAAGACGAAAAACCTCAGGCCGGCTACTGATCGACGGTCCTAACACGAGAAGGTTAATCATGACTGCAAACACTCTGGTCAACAGCAAGCTGGTCTGCGTCGCGCTGAACGACAAGGCCCAGCTGGCTGCTCTGGATGCCACATTCAACGAAGCCCCGTACAAGAAACCGCCAACTCAGCCGGTGCTCTACTACAAGCCGCGCAACACCTGGAGTGTTGACGGCGCTGAAGTCGAGTGGGCCAAGGACTTCGACGGTAACGATGTTGCCGAGATGGTCGCAGGCGCCAGCCTGGGCGTGGTGATCGGCAAGGAAACCTGCCGCGTGTCTGCTGAAGAGGCGCTGGATTACGTCGGCGGTTACACCATCGTCAGCGATTTTTCCCTGCCGGAAGCCAGCTACTACCGCCCAGACATCAAGGGCAAGTGCCTGGATACCTCTGCGCCGGTCGGCCCGGAAATCGTTGCCGCCGACAAGATCGCCGCCCCCGATGCGCTGACCGTCACCCTCAGCGTCAACGGCGAGCAGAAGAGTGTCTTCGAGCTGGCCAACATGGAGCGCAGCGTTGCCGAGCTGATCAGCATCATTTCGCGCATCATGACTCTGCAGCCGGGCGAGATCATCGCCGTCGGTTTCGCCGGTGACCGCGTTGCCGTCACCAAGGGCGACAAGGTTGAAGCAAGCATCGAGGGTGTCGGCACCCTGAACAATACCCTGGGAGGTGCCTGAGCCATGAGACACGCACGTATCATTTTTGACGGCCGCGAACTGGATATCGACATCGACGCCAACGACCGCATCACCACCACTGAAGGTGAGGTGCTGGACGTAGCGCTGGATTCCGATCAGATCACCTGGCTGCCGCCGGTGAAAGCACCGGGCACCATTTTCGCGCTGGGCATCAACTACGCCGATCACGCGACTGAACTGGCGTTCGAGCCGCCGAAAGAGCCGCTGATCTTCATCAAGCACGCCAACACACTGACCGGCCACAAGCAGGTCAGCTACCGCCCCGACAACATCGACTATCAGCACTATGAGTGCGAGCTGGTTGCGGTGATCGGCAAAAGCGGCAAGAACATCAAGCGTGAAGACGCCCTGGATTACGTTGCCGGCTACACCGTCTGCAACGACTTCGCCATCCGCGACTACCTGGAAAACTACTACCGCCCCAACCTGCGCGTGAAGAGCCGCGACTCTCTGCTGCCGATGGGCCCCTGGATCGTCGACACGGCGGATATCCCTGATGCCAACGCGCTGAAACTGACCACCACGGTCAACGGCAAGCTGACTCAGGACGGTACCACCAAGGACATGATCTTTGACGTACCTTTCGTAATCGAATACCTGAGCAAGATCATGACCCTGAACCCGGGTGACATGATCTGCACCGGCACACCACACGGTATCGTTGACTGCCAGCCGGGCGATACCATCGTTTGTACCATCGAAGATGTCTGCTCACTCGAGACCCGCATGGTCAGCGAGCAGGAATACTACGGCGACAAATACTAAGAAGCTTCAGGAGATAACCATGAGCGATACACTGGATACCAACCTGGAACGCGCACAGCAGTACCTGGAGCGCTTCAAGAACAACACCACCGGCCACTACATCAACGGTGAGTTCACCCTGGGTAACGGCGGCACCGAGTACGACAACTACACGCCGACCGACAACAGCTCCATCGGCAAGATCATGGCCGGCTCCATCGCCGACATGGATGCGGCCTGTGAAGCGGCCGAAAACGCCTTCGAGGAATGGTCTGCCATGCCGGGCGCCGAGCGCAAGCGCCTGCTGAACAAGTTCGCCGACCGCCTGGTTGAGCGTGCCGACGAGATCGCCCTGGTTGAATCCATGGACTGCGGTCAGGCGATCCGCTTCATGAAGCAGGCCGCCGTACGTGGCGCAGCCAACTTCCGCTTCTTCGCCGACAAGGCACCGGAAGCGCAGAACGGCCTGGCGCTGCATCAGGACGAGCACACCAACTACACCGTGCGCAAGGCGATCGGTCCGGTTGGCATCATCACGCCGTGGAACACGCCGTTCATGCTGTCCACCTGGAAAATCGCGCCGGCACTGGCGGCAGGCTGCACCGTGGTACACAAGCCGGCTGAACTGACCCCGCTGAGCGCCTACATCCTGGCGGAGATCGCGGACGAAGTCCTGCCCAAGGGCGTATGGAACATGGTCAACGGCTTCGGCGAAACCGCCGGCAAGCGCATAACCGAACACCCGGCGATCAAGGCCGTGGCGCTGGTGGGTGAAACCGCCACAGGTTCTCACATCATGCGCCAGGGTGCCGACACCCTGAAGCGCATGCACTTCGAGCTGGGCGGCAAGAACCCGGTTATCGTCTTCGACGATGCCGACTTCGAACGCGCCCTGGATGCCGTTGTGTTCATGATCTACAGCCTGAACGGCCAGCGCTGCACCTCCTCCAGCCGTCTGCTGATCCAGAGCGGCATCCGTGACAAGTTCATGGCGGCTCTGGAACAGCGTGTTCGCAACCTGAAGGTCGGCCACTCGCTGGACCCGAACACAGAAGTGGGCCCGCTGGTTGCCACTGAGCACTACAACAAGGTACTGAGCTACTTCGACATCGCCAAGGAAGACGGCGCCAACATCGCCGTCGGCGGCAAGCGTATCGAAGAAGCCCGCGGCAACATCGACCCGGCCGGCAACTACCTGGAGCCGACCCTGTTCACCGGCGCCAATAACAAGATGCGCATCGCGCAGGAAGAGATCTTCGGCCCGGTACTGACCGCCATCACCTTCGACACCGAAGAGGAAGCGATCGCCATCGCCAACGATACTCAGTACGGTCTGTCCGGTTACATCTGGACCGAGAACACCGGCCGCGCCATGCGCATGGCCAAGCATGTCGAAGCCGGCATGTTGTGGGTGAACTCCGAGAACAACCGTAACCTGCCGTCTCCGTTCGGTGGCATCAAGATGTCCGGCATCGGTCGCGACGGCGGCGACTGGAGCTTCGACTTCTACATGGAAACCAAGAACGTCTGCATCGCGCACGGTACTCATCGCGTACCGCAGCTCGGCAAGGGCTGATCATCCTGCCATAGCAGAATCGCCGGACCCCGTGCCTCCCGGTACGGGGCTCCGGCCTCCTCCCCTCTTCTGCTATAGTCTCTCCATGAGCACACCCAACCATGACGAATGGATCCCCAACATCATCCTGGGGCAGGACTATGACCGGCGCTACCTGGATGCCCCTATCCACTATGACGTACTGGAAAACCTGGCCGCCTTCTATGGCCGTGACATGCCGGTACACCGGCACGCCCAGTACCTGCAGATCCACTATATCGACCGTGGAGAGATCCACTTCCATATCGACGACCGCATCTACCATGGACGCGGCCCGGCCCTGCTGCTAACCCCCCCATCGGTACCCCACTCCTTTCTGACCCGGCCCGAAGCCTGCGGCCATGTATTGACGATCCATCAGTCGATCGCCTGGCAGCTCGTCAAGGATGGTCTGCAACAGGAGATGGACACTGAATTCAGCCGCGGACTCTGTATTGTTCGGGACGAGCTGGACCCGGAACAGCGCCTGCAATGGCCGCTGATCACCCAGACCTTCCGCAACCTCAAGATCGAGTGGTACCGTGACCGCCCGGCCAAACGGCTGACTCTGCACACCCTGGTGCGCCTGCTGTTGATCCAGATTTCACGCCTGTCTCCCAAGGAGGCGAAAAGCACCACGATCAACAATGATGACCTGCGCATTTTCCACCGCTTTACCGATCTGGTTGAGGAGCACTTCCGCGAGCATTTGCACCTGCCGGACTACACCGGTCGACTGGGCATCTCGGAAAGCCGCCTGCACCAGATCTGCCAGCGTGTCTCCAACCGCTCGCCCAAAAAGCTGATTCATGACCGCATCGTGCAGGAAACCAAACGCCTGCTGGTGTTCACCGAACTGTCCAGCAGCGACATCTGCTACCAGCTCGGTTTCAGCGACCCGGCCTACTTCTCGCGCTTCTTCAAACGCCACACCGGCATGACCGCTCAGCGCTTCCGTAATGAGCATAAGCACGACAACTGGACTACTACTTAACATATTAATAGAATGGCGGTATGAAAATCGCCACCACCGCCACCCCTGTATTTGCCAGCGTCCGAGACGCGCTCTCGGGGATGATGATCTTCCTGACCTTGCTGCTGGCCCTGCTGGATACCTTTCAGCTAGCGCCACTGGCGGATGCGGCCACCCTCTGCGCCTGGAGCTTTGTCGCCCTGGAGTTCGGCCGCCTGACGCCCAAACAAAGGCTGCCCATCTACCTGCTGCTTGCGGCCGGCTGCGGCTTCATCGCCTGGGCCTGGGCTGCCGGGGCCGAAGTAGCGCCTCTGGCGATCCTCGGTGAGCACCTTAAACTGGCGATGCTGCTGGCAGCGGTCAATTTCATCCGCCTGAGCACCCGACTGGAACAGACCCGCGCGACCTCGGGGCCACGTAGTTTCGTCACCACTCTGGGCGGCATGCATCTGCTTTCATCGGTTGCCAACTTCTCATCGATGCTGCTGGTGGGCGAACAGCTCAAGCGCAAGGATAGCCTGTCGTCCCTGTCACAGATCATCCTGGCCCGCGGTTTCAGCCTGGCCATTCTCTGGTCTCCCTTCCTCAGCATTCTGCCGCTGGTGCTGGAACAGGTACCGGGCACAGAACTTTATGCGATCTACCCCTACACGCTGGGGCTGGCGCTGTTCGGCCTGGTCTATACGCTGATTGAAGCCCGTTACCGCTATCCCCGGGATCTCGAACACTATCAGGGCTACCCGATGACCGGTGCGACCCTGGTGATGCCGGCCTGCCTGATCACCGCCATCCTGCTGGTCAGTGGTCTCTGGCCAGAACTGCCCACTGTCGGGGTGGTTGCCCTGCTGGCAATGCTGACGCCGCTGGGACTGCTGGCCCTGCAGCAAGGCCCTTTTACAGCTTCCACAGGCTTTGCCACCCATGTGGTACAGCGCCTGGCCGACACGCGCGGCGAGATCAGCCTCTTCCTGAGCGCCGGCTTTCTGGCCGCCGGCGTCAAGGCCTGCATCAGTGCCGGTCTGTTCAGCCTGCCCTTCACCAACACGGATGCCCCCGTCGCCATCTTCGTCATGTGGAGTATCGCGGGGTTTGCGTTTCTGGGCATTCATCAGTTTGCTCTGGTGGCTACCTACGCCGGCCTGCTCGCGGATGTGACAACCGCCCCGACCTTGATGGCGATCGCCTATATTATCGCGACCTCCGTGTCGATGTCCGGCAGCCTGTTCAGTGGTGTAAACTTCATCCTGCAGGCCCGATTCAACGCTTCCGGTCGCACCATTCTAAGAAACAATCTGGCTTACTCGGTGCTGATGCTGACCGCCGCCTCGGTTCTGATCTACGTGCTGCCGTTTTTGGGGGTACACTGATGCCACCCAAGCAAAGCCAGTTAACGGATAATTTCTCACACATGCGTAAATACGAAGACTCCATACCGCTGAAACTGCTCAAGGCCCGCGAAGTCACCATGGGCTTCTTCCGTCCCGTGCTGCAGGAAATCCCGCTGACCGAACAGCAGTGGCGCATCATCCGTGCGCTGGACGAGCATGGTGAGCTGGAGTCCAAGCAACTGGCCGAACTCTGCTGCATTCTCAGCCCCAGCCTGACCGGTATCATCAGCCGGCTGGAGCAGCAGGACTACATCCAGCGCCGTCGCTCACCGGAAGATCAGCGCCGCGTCCTGATCAGCCTGACTGACAAGGCCAAGGAGATGTTCGCAAAAGTAAGCCCAACCCTGGAAGCCCGCTACCAGGAGATCACCAAACAGTTTACCCGCGAGAACATGGAGCAGCTGAACAAACTGCTCAATCAGCTCTGCCAGATCAAACCCTGACCCCTGTCAATAATCCCCCCTGTTGTCGGACGGCGCCCCTTTCGGGGAGCCGTTGACATTAGATAATATGTTAACTAGCATTACTTAACATATTAACAAAGCGAACGCTTTATCAGGGTTGATCCGTTTGCCCCCAGGCAATCCCCTTTTGCCTTCCGACCATTTCTGTCGACCCGCCAAAACAAGAAGGTGTGACCATGGGCGAAATCGTTTTAGCTGCAAAAATCACTCATGTCCCGACCATGCTGCTGTCCGAGCAGCCGGGTAAACTGCAAGGCTGCCGGCAACAGGCGATCGATGGCCAGCGCGAAATCATGCGTCGTGCGCGCGAAGCGGGTGCCGACACCGTCATCGTGCTGGACACCCACTGGCTGGTCAACGCCGGTTACCACATCAACAGCAACGCCCGCTTCAAGGGCTGCTTCACCAGCCACGAGTTCCCGCACTTCATCCAGAATCTGGAATACGACTACCGTGGCAACCCGGCACTGGGGGACGCGATCGCGGCCAAGGCGACCGAAAAAGGGGTGTTCACCCTGTCGCACCAGGTTGATACGCTGGATCTGGAATATGGCACCCTGGTCCCCATGCACTTCATGGAGCCGGGCGACATGCCGATCGTTTCCATCGCCGCCTGGTGCACCGTGCACAGCATCGAATCCTCGCGCAAGCTGGGTGAAGCGATCGCCGAAGCGGTAAGGGAAAGCGACACTAAGGTCTTGCTGCTGGCCTCTGGCTCGCTGTCACACAAGATCTGGGAAAACGACCTGTACGAAGCCAACAACGGTGCCTTCACCATCTCCCGCGAATTCAACCGTCAGGTGGACCTGCGCGTGCTGGAACTCTGGCAGAACGGCGAAATCGATACCTTCCTGAAAATGCTGCCGGACTATGCCCAGTACTGCTGCGGCGAGGGCGGCATGCACGATACCGCCATGCTGTTCGGCGCTCTGGGCTGGGACCAGTACACCGGCAAGGGTGAGTTGATCGGCGAATATTTCCCGAGTTCTGGTACCGGTCAGGCCAACGTGATCTTCCCGATCGACTAAGTTAACAGACAGCTTCATGCCTCCGGCTGCGTCCGGAGGCAGATGACAATCAAGTATTAACCCAACATAAATCAAGCAGACGGAGACCCATCCCATGCTGCAAGCATCCTATCCCTACTACCTGGCCAACGAGCCTCAGGCACCGAACCAGGACCTGGCGGTAACCGACAAGTTCAGCGGCGAAGTCGCTACTCGCGTGGCCATGGCTGATGCCGCCGCCATCGATCAGGCCATTGCCGCCGCCGATGCTGCGGCCGAGCCGATGCGCAAACTGCCGGCGTACAAGCGTCAGGAGATCCTGAACTACTGCGTCAAACGTTTCGAAGAGCGCGCTGAAGAGCTGGCCGTTGCCCTGTGCATCGAAGCCGGCAAGCCGATCAAGGATGCTCGCGGCGAAGTCGTGCGCCTGATTGACACCTTCCGTATCGCCGCCGAGGAAGCGGTGCGTATCGGCGGTGAAGTAGTGCCCATGGATATCACCCCACGTGCCAAAGGCTACACCGGCATGTGGAAGCGCGTGCCGATCGGCCCCTGCTCGTTCATCTCGCCGTTCAACTTCCCGCTGAACCTGGCCGCGCACAAGGTGGCGCCGGCAATCGCGGCAGGCTGCCCGTTCATCCTGAAGCCGGCCAGCCTGACGCCGATCGGCTCAATCATCATCGGTGAAATCCTGGCCGAAACCGACCTGCCCAAGGGCGCTTTCTCCGTACTGCCGTGCCACCGTGACGGTGCCGACCTGTTCACCACCGACGACCGCCTGAAGCTGCTGAGCTTCACCGGTTCTCCGGATGTGGGCTGGCAGCTGAAGGCCAAGGCCGGCAAGAAACCGGTGGTGCTGGAACTGGGCGGCAACGCGGCCTGCATCGTGGACGAAGGGACCGATATCGACGACGCTGTCGCGCGCATCGTGTTCGGCGCTTACTATCAGTCTGGCCAGAGCTGCATCAGTGTACAGCGCATCATGGTGCACGAAGCGCACTATGACGAAGTTCGCGAGAAGCTGGCGGCCGCCGTTAACGCCCTGGTTTCCGGCGATCCGAAAGACGAAAACACCTTCATCGGCCCGATGATCTCCGAGAAGGAAGCCACTCGCCTGCACAACTGGGTCCTGGAAGCGAAAGCAGCCGGCGCAACCGTTTTGGCTGGTGGCGAGCGCGACGGCGCCATGCTGCAGGCAACCCTGCTGGCAGACGTTGAGCCGAACCTGAACGTCAACACCCAGGAAGCCTTCGGTCCGGTGGCGATCCTGTCCAAGTTCAGCGATTTCGATGCAGCGCTGGAAGAGGTCAACAACTCCGACTTCGGTCTGCAGGCCGGCATCTTCACCCGCGACATCTACAAGATCCAGAAAGCCTGGGACGAGCTGGAAGTCGGCGGTGTTGTCATCGGTGACGTTCCGTCCTGGCGTGTTGACCACATGCCGTACGGCGGCGTGAAAGACAGCGGCCTGGGTCGTGAAGGCGTTCGTTACGCCATCGAAGACATGACCGAGCTGCGCATGCTGGTTGTTCGCAACCCGAACTAAGCCTCTCTGCAGGGGCTCAGGCCCCTGCAGTCTGACTGAACAGGTCGACCGTTGAGACAAGCGCCCTCCCTGATCCTGCTGATTTTCATCGCCATGGCCAGTCCATTGGCGCTGAACGCCTTCGTACCGGCGATGCCCGATGCGGCGCAGGCGCTGCAGGCGGATATCGGCACCATTCAGATCACCTTTACCGCCTACCTGTTGACCCTGGCCTTTGGTCAGCTGATCTCGGGGCCGCTGGCCGACTTCTTCGGCCGACGCCCGATACTGCTGACCGGGCTTGGACTGCATGTAGCCGGCAGCCTGCTGGCCGCGCAAGCCAGCGGAGTGGAGTGGCTGATCGCAGGACGTGTACTTCAGGCCCTGGGCGGCAGTACCGCCATGGTACTGGCCCGCACCATCATTCTGGATGTGCATGGTCGCGCCGGTGCCGCCGGGCGCATGGGCTATGTGGTGATGGCCATTGCCATCGCTCAGTCGATCGCCCCTGCGCTGGGCGGCTATCTGAACCTGTGGAGTGGCTGGCAGTCAGTGTTTTATGTGTCCATCGTGATGGGGGCGCTGGTCTGGCTGTTTGCCCTGACCCAGCTGCCGGAAACCTGCACCGAGCGCAGTGACAGTCTGCGCCTGGGCAGGCTGCTAAGCCGTTATGGCGAAGTGCTGCAATCAGGTCAATACTTGGGCTATGCAATCTCCACAACGGCGATCGCCACGGCTTTCTACCTGTTTGTCGGCAGCAGCCCCTACCTGGTGGTTGACCAGCTGCAGGGCGACTCCGCCGATTTCGGTCTCTGGTTTCTGGCGGTGTCTCTGGCCTTCATGCTGGGCAGCTTCAGCTCCACGCAACTGGCTCGCTCTTTCAGCATCGACCAGATGGTCCTGCTGGGCAATGGCCTGTCGCTGGTGGGTGCGGCGGTCCTGCTGCTGTCCGCCCTGCTCGGAGCGCTGAGCTTTGCCAGCCTGTTTCTGCCGATGGCGCTGGTCACCTTCGGCCGTGGCCTGAGCCAACCCAATGCCCAGTCCGCCGCCATCAGCTGCGCCCCCGGCTCGGCCGGCACCGCTTCGGGGCTGATGGGGTTCATCCAGCTGCTGACCGGGGCCGCCATCGCTCAGCTGGTGCCCTGGCTGCTGGAACTGGGGGTCACCACCCTGTTCAGCTGTATGGTTCTGGCACCCTGCATCGCCCTGCTGGCTCACTGGCGAGCCTGGCATGCGGGGCGTCAAACGACTAACCCGGCATCGGTGCAACAGCCCTGATGCCCAATGCTTGACCGGGTATACGCCCGAAAAAATTAGAAGAGGACAGCCTCATGGGTAAACTCGCATTAGCTGCAAAAATCACACACGTACCGTCCATGTACCTGTCTGAACTGGATGGTCCGCAGAAGGGCTTCCGTCAGGCGGCCATCGACGGCCACAAGGAAATTGACCGCCGCTGTCGCGAGCTGGGCGTCGACACCATTGTCGTGTTCGATACTCACTGGCTAGTCAACGCCAATTACCACATCAACTGCGCCAAGCACTGGGCCGGTAACTACACCAGCAATGAGCTGCCGCACTTCATCTCCAACATGCCGTTCGAATACGACGGCAACCCGGAGCTGGGACGTATCCTGGCAGAAGAGTGCAACGCCCAGGGTGTCGAAACCCTGGCCCACGACTCCACGACCCTGGACCCGGAATACGGCACCCTGGTCCCCATGCGCTACATGAACCAGGACCGTCACTACAAGGTGATCTCCGTATCGGCCATGTGCACCGTGCACTACCTGAACGACAGTGCACGTCTGGGCTGGGCCATGCGCAAGGCGATCGAAGAAAAGTATGACGGCACCGTCGCCATTCTGGCGTCCGGCTCCCTGTCCCACCGCTTCGCCCAGAACGGTCAGGCACCGAGTTTCGCGACCAAGACCTGGTCACCCTTCCTGGAACGCCTCGACCACGAAGTGGTTCGCATGTGGGAAAACGCGGAATGGGAAGATTTCTGCGAAATGCTGCCCGAGTACGCCGTTAAAGGTCACGGTGAAGGCTTCATGCACGACACCGCCATGCTGCTGGGCGCACTGGGCTGGTCCGAGTACGACCAGAAAGTCGAAGTGGTTACCCCCTATTTCGGCAGCTCCGGTACCGGACAGATCAACGCCATCTTCCCGGTGTCTCAAGTCAGCGGCGACAAGGTTCCGGGCCCTCAGGCATCGGTTACCGAGTCTTTCGTGCCGGGCTCCAGCCGCGTCTGATCCCGACCTTTCCGAGCTTCACTCAACGGCCTGCTTCTGCAGGCCGTTTGCATTTCAGCCCTGGCTTGAGGTCAATCACCGGCCAGTGAATGACTCGCACAATCATGCCCGCCATGCTAGTTAATATATTAAACAGATTAATCCCAATGGTAAGATTCAGGGATAACAATCCTGATATAAACCGGAGCCCCAGATGTCCTCGGTAGCCAACCCCCAACGCCTGATCGTACTGCTGGCCGCGCTCGTCGCCTTTGGTCCGCTTTCGATCGATATGTACCTGCCCAGCCTGCCCCTCATCGCCGAGGATCTTCAGGCCCCCGAATCCAGTATCCAGCTCACCATCAGTAGCTTTCTGATCGGCCTGTTCATCGGCATGCTGTTTTACGGCCCGCTGTCGGACAAGTTCGGTCGTCGCTGGCTGCTGTTGGGTGGCATCGCGCTCTATCTGGTTGCCAGTATCGGCTGCATCTTCGCCGACACCGCCGAATGGCTGATTGCCGCCCGTTTCATGCAGGCACTGGGTGGAGCCGCCGCCTCGGTACTGGCCCGCGCCATTGTGCGCGATCTGTTCCCACTCAATGAAGCCGCACGGGTGCTGTCACTGATGCACCTGGTCACGATGATCGCCACGCTCATCGCGCCGCTGATCGGCAGTTACCTGATTCTGATCTCCGGCTGGCGCTCGCTGTTCATGGTACTTTTCGTTTTTGCGGCCCTGATGCTGGTGCTCAGCGCCTGGAAGATTCCAGAGACACACCACGGCGACTCACGCAACGCCAGTATTCTCGCGGTATTCAAGGCCTATCTGCAGATCGCGGTTCACCCGGTCGCCCTGGGCTATATTCTGTGCATGTCGCTCACCTTTGCCGGCATGTTCGCCTATATTACGGCCTCACCGTTCGTCTACATCGAGTATTTCGGCGTCGCTCCCCAGCACTTCGCCTGGCTGTTCAGCCTCAACATCGGCGGCATCATCGTGCTGGTCAGCCTCAATGCCCGCTACGTCGGCCAACTGGGCACCCAGAAGCTGCTGGTCGCGGGAGCCGCACTCGCTGCCCTCTCGGGGCTGGTGCTGATTCTGGCCGGCATGACCGGTCTGGGCGGGCTGCCGCTGATCGTCGTCGGGCTGCTGGGCTATGTCAGCGTCACCGGCATCATGGGAGCCAACTGCATGGCCAGCCTGCTGTCGCGCTACCCTAAGCAGGCGGGGGCCGCCGCCGGCTTGGCCGTTGCCTGCCAGTTCGGGCTCGGCGCCCTGGCCAGCTCGGCCACCAGCGCCCTGCACGACGGCTCGCCACTGCCGATGACGTTGATCATCGGTCTCACCGGTGTCGGCTCTCTGGCGGCGCTGTCCCTGACCCGAGTCCGTGACTGAATTGTCCTGTTGGATCCTCGTCTATACTGAAAAAGTCCCCCTGCTCCCCGCGGGGGACTAAATACATAAAAATACAATAACCAAGAAGTTTTTTACATTTCCTGTATCGGCATTGCTCCGCATAATCGGTGAATCCTAGCGGATCAGTATTTCGTTGCTCAGCCGGATCCCCAGTTCATAACCCGGCAAAGGCAGCTGTTTCAGACTATTAGAAGAGAGAAGATCCAGATGACTATGCACAATCCGATGCTCGAGAAACTTCAGGAGATCCTGCCCGCCATTCGCGCCAACGCCAGCAAGGCGGAAGAGCTGCGCAAGGTACCGCAGGAAAACATTGATATGCTGCACGGCATCGGTCTGAACCGCGCCTTTCTGCCGAAGGCCTATGGCGGCCTTGAAATGAGCCTGCCGGAATTTACCGACTGCATCGCGGCGCTGGCCGGTGCCTGCTGTTCCACCGCCTGGGCCTACAGCCTGCTGTGCACGCACAACCACCAGATGGCGATGTTCCCCAAGGAAGCACAGGATGAGTTCTGGGGCGAAAACCCGGATACCGTGGCCTCCAGCTCTATCGCGCCCTTCGGCAAGCACGAAGAGGTTGAAGGCGGCATCATCTTCACCGGCGACATGAAATGGAGCTCAGGTGTCGATCACGCTCAGTGGATCATCGTGGGCTTCAACCGCTTCAACGATGACGGCGAGAAGATCTACAGCTTCGCCGTCATTCCGCAGAAAGAGTTCACCGTACTCGACGACTGGTACTCTGCCGGCATGTGCGGCAGCGGCACCAAGACCGCGCGTATCGAAGGCGTGTTCGTGCCTGAACACCGCATCCAGGCGGCCAAGGACATGATGGAAGGCCGTCACGCCGGTCGTTCGCTCTACCCGGACAGCAAGATCTTCCATACGCCCTACCGTCCCTACTTTGCCTGTGGCTTCGCCGCCATGAGCCTGGGCGTAGCCGAGCGCATGATCGACGTCTACAAGGAGATGACCAAGAACCGCGTACGTGCCTACACCGGCGCACAGGTGAAAGAGTCCATCCCGCCGATTCTGCGCGTCGCCGAGTCGTACCAGCAGGTGTGCGCTGCCCGTGCCTATCTGGAAAAAACCTGGAACGAGCACAAAGAGTACGGTGAGCGTCACCAGTACCCGGACCGCTACACCCTGGCGCACTGGCGTACCAATCAAGCGTACGCCATCAAGATGTGTGTTGAGGCCGTGAATCGCCTGTGGGCCGTGATGGGCGCTTCCAACTGGCTGTCTGAGCGTGAAGGCCAGCGTCTGTGGCGCGAGTCCAACATGACCGCCGCACACGCCTACACCGACTACGATGTCTGCGCGCAGATCATCGGTCGTGAAATCCTGGGTCTGGAGCCGGATCCCGCTCTGCTGTGATCCCTGCCGAATACGACCCTCGGGCGCATATCAGCGGGTGTGCGCCCTGTCCCTTGTTGCGAGGGACAGCCTGCTAAGCCGACAGGTCTATAGTTAAACCGGATTAACACCGCATGCATTCGGTTTGCCATCACTCTATAAGAACCCAACATCAGGTGCTTTTTTGACTGCTCCCCCGCGAGAACGCGGGGGATTCCCAATTCACCGAGAACCGGACACGGGTGCTTGACCTATGCCACTTACACTCTCTCCAAGGGCTAACACCGCCAGCCCGGCGGCTTTGATATTGATCGCGGCGTTTACGTCGCGGTCGAGTTTGGTCGAGCACTCAGGACAGCGCCAGGCGCGGATATGTAATGGCATCTTATCCATCACGTGGCCGCAGGCCGAACAGCGTTTGCTGGACGGGTACCATTGGTCGATCGCCACCAGCTGGCGACCGGCCCAATCCGCTTTGTACGCCAACTGGCGGACAAACTCACCCCAGCCGGCATCGCTGATGGATTTGGCCAGTGCGCGGTTACGGAGCATGTTCTTGACCTGGAGAGATTCGACGCAGACCACTTGCTTCTCGTTAATCAGTCTGCGGGACAATTTGTGTAAATTGTCCATCCGGCAATCGGAGAGCTTGGCGTGAATCGCCGCCACCTTGCGCTTGGCTTTGGCCCGGTTAGCGGAGCCGAGCTTTTTCTTGCTCAGTCTGCGTTGGGCTTTGGCCAGCTTCGCGGCATATTTCGCCGTATGGCGGGGATTACCGGTTCGTTGTCCATCCGAGGTTACGAACAGATCATGCAGGCCCAGATCGATCCCGATCATGTTCGGAGTGACCGGCAGAGCCTGCGGTTCAAACTCACACAGGCAGGATACAAAGTATCGGCCTGCGGCATCTTTGGACACCGTGATCGTGCTGGGCTCACCCGGCAGATCGCGGCTCCATCGAATTGCCAAGGGCTCTTTGCACTTGGCAAGAAAGATTTGCCCCTCGCGGTACTTGAACGCGGAGCGGGTAAATTCCGCCGACTGGCGGTGTTTTTTGCGTTTAAACACCGGGTACTTGGCGCGGCCTTCAAAGAAATGTTTGAAGGCGGCTTGCTGATGGCGCAAGCACTGCTGCAACGGCACCGAGCTGACCTCGCTCAGAAAGGCGAGCTCGGGGTCTTGCTTCATCCGCGACAGCTGGGCATTGGCCTCAACGTAGCCGATTTTAAGCTGCTGCTGATAAAAGGCATCGGTGCGCCAGTGCAGGACCGCGTTATAGACGAAACGCACACAGCCAAACGTCCGTGCCAGGAGTGTTTCCTGCTCGAGCGTTGGATAAAAACGGTACTTGTAGGCACGTTTAGTCATGCCTCACATACTAGAATGCATACTGTAAGATAGCAAACGAAAAGAGAGGAGCGAGAACAGGGTCGTCCGCCGGACGACGCGCTATCCCTCCCCGGCCTGGAAGTCCGGGGTCTCTCGCGCAAGAGCGATGAGCAATCAAGTCACTGAATTCGATCCCAAAGCCTTCCGTCGCGCACTGGGCAACTTCGCCACCGGCATCACGGTGATCACCGCCCAGACCCCGGAAGGCGTCAAGACCGGTGTAACCGCCAACAGCTTCAACTCGGTTTCTCTGGAGCCGGCCCTGATCCTGTGGAGCATCGACAAGCGCTCAGGCAGCTGCGAGATTTTCGAGAAGGCCAGCCACTTTGCCGTCAACATCCTGGCCGCTGACCAGATCGATATCTCCAACCACTTTGCCCGTCCCAGCGAAGACAAGTTCGCCGGTGTGGAGTACACCGAAGGCTTCGGTGGCGCACCGATCCTGCCGCACACCTCCGCCTGCTTCCAGTGTGAATCCTACGAAACCCTCGACGGTGGCGACCACTGGATTCTGATCGGCAAGGTCGTGGCCTTCGAAGACGCCGGCCGCGCGCCGCTGCTGTACCACCAGGGCAGCTACTCCGTCGTCATGCCGCACTCCCGCTTCCCGGCTCAGCAGGAAGGCCAGCCGGAAGCCGTTGAGCGCATGAAGTCCCGCTTTGAGAACAACTACTACTACCTGATGCTGCAGGCCACACGTGCCTACCAGGCCGACTACACACCGCTGCAGCTGTCTTCCGGCCTGCGGACCAGCGAAGCCCGCGTTTTGATGGTCCTGCAGGAAACACCCAAGCTGTGCCGCAAGGAGCTGCTGAAGGAAGTCAACATGCCGGACCTGGAGGTGGATAACGCCATCGAGATCCTGCAGAGCAAGGGACTGGTTACCAGCGGCGACGACTGCTTCAACATTACCGAAGCCGGCCAGGAACAGGCCGAAGCACTGTGGAAACTCTCTCTGCAGGAGCAGGACAAGATGTTCGGCCAGTTCAGTGAAGACGAACTGGCGACCTTCAAGAAAGTACTCAAGAGCGTGGCCGGCCTCTAACCGCTCCACCCATACTTTCCAACTGGACCGGCCCTCGGGCCGGTCACTCGGGATATCTCCGGCACCACCTTTTTCTTCCCGCACGCCACCGTCATAATACCTCCCCGTTTTGCACTAAGCTTTAGCCAGGTTCCCAGGGAGATGACCGATGCCTGAATCGATGTCGACGACCCAATCCGACACCGGTATGACCCCGGGCTGGATGCCGTCCGGCTACGTCCTCAAGGTTCTGGAACAGCTGGGAACCACCGGTTTCTACGATGTTTTTCTCGACTGGCTGCAGAGCGAGTTCGGCGTTGAGCAGTGCATGGTGTTCTACTGCCCGGATGGCCAGCAGGTGTCGACCCTGATCTACAAGGACTACGCCCGCGAAGCCTCCGGCAAGCGCCTGGCAGAAGCCTACATCGGCGAGCGCCATTACCTGCAGGACCCCAACTTCCAGACGCTGAAAACCATTGCCGCCGGTCACATCGAAACCGTGCGTTTCCACTCGGTCAGCGGCAACATGGGGCTGCACTATCGCAAGGAGTTTTTCGAGGCTCCGGGGTTTACCGACAAGATTTCGATCATCCGCGGGACCGAACAGGGCAACTACTACATCAACCTCTACCGCCGTGATCCCGGCTTTGACGAGCGCTTTGATGACACCTCCTTCAATCGCCGGATCTGCGCCCTGATCAGTGTTCTGGTCAGCAAGCATTTCGAATTGAACGCGAGCCTGCGGCTTGAAGGCCCGCTGGCCTTCCTGTCCGAACGGGAACAGCAGGTGTGCCGGGCCGTGTTGCGCGGCAAGAAGAATGAAGCGATCGCGGCCGAACTGGATGTCGCGGTCAGCAGCGTCATCACCTACCGCAAGCGGGCGTATGAAAAGCTGGGCATCTCCAGTCGGGCTCAACTGTTCGCGCTCTGTCGCTAAAAACACACTCGCAAAGGTAGTGTTCAGAATTCTGTGTCATTTCTTTAGACTGAACCGAAAAGAGATGACTCATGACCAAACCTACGTTCGATATGGATGCCGCCCTTCAAGCTCTGCGCGAGGGCAAAGACCTCACCGGTAAAGACGGCATCCTGACCCCGTTGATCAAGCAACTCACCGAAGCCGCCATGCAAGGTGAGCTGGAGGCCCATCTGGCCGCTGAGGACGCGGTTAATCGCAAGAATGGCTCCAGCCGCAAGACCATAAAAGGACCGACCGGCAGCTTTGAGCTTGACGCTCCCAGAGACCGGGCTGGCTCCTTTGAGCCCCAGATCGTCAAGAAGCACCAGACTCACCTCACCGACGAGCTGGAACGCAAAATTATCGCCCTGTTCGCACTCGGCAACAGCTATCAGGACATCCGCACTCACATCGCCGATCTGTATGGTGTGTCGCTCTCCAACGGCACCATCAACGCCATTACCGACAAACTGGTACCGGAGCTGCAAGCCTGGCGTGAACGTGACCTGGAAGCCATTTACCCCATTGTCTGGCTCGACGCCATTCACTACAAAATCAAAGAGAATGGTCGCTATGTCAGCAAGGCGGTCTATACGCTCCTCGGCCTGAACATCGAGGGCAAGAAAGAGCTGCTCGGCCTCTACCTCTCCGACCAGGAAGGCGCTTACCACTGGCTCAGCGTCCTCACCGACCTTTACAACCGGGGCGTTAAAGACATCCTGATTGCCTGTGTCGATGGCCTGAAGGGCTTCCCCGAAGCCATTGAGTCAATCTACCCCGACACCGAGATCCAGCACTGCATCATCCACCAGATCCGAAACTCGATGAAGTACGTCGCCTCGAAAAACCAGAAAGCCTTTATGGCCGACCTGAAAGCCGTCTACAAGGCTGCTACGCTCAATGCCGCCGAACTCGCACTCGACGAGCTGGATGCCAAGTGGGGCGATAAATACCCCATGGTCATCAAGTCCTGGCGGGGCAAATGGCCCACGCTCTCGGCCTACTTCAAATACCCCGATTACGTGCGCAAGGCGATTTACACCACCAACGCCGTCGAGGCCGTACACCGCCAGTTCCGTAAGCTCACCAAGACCAAGGGCGGCTTTGCCAATGAGAACAGCTTACTCAAGCTGCTCTATGCCGGTATACTCAAGGCCTCCGAACGCTGGACGCACCCCGTGCAGAACTGGAACCTGACGCTGTCACAGATGGCCATCCACTTCCCCGGGCGTCTGGAACATCACATTAGCCTATGAGGCTGGTTGGCTGACACAGAGTTTTGAACACCCTCCTCGCAAACCCGGAATTTTGCTGGTCGGCTCTAGCCCGAGTACCTCGTTTACCCGCCTGACATAACGATCTTAAACTCGTTTTGCCGCCTGTTTGTAAACAAAATTTCGTTCTCGTTTGCCTGCGGCAACGACCACTACCGTTACAATTTCGTCCTGTACTTCGTACACAAGCCTATAGCCAGCCTGGCGCAGTTTGATCTTATAGCGATCCTTGGCACCGGATAATCGATTGCTTTCTACTCGCGGGTGCTCAAGACGCTCTGCTAACTTCTTTTTGAATTGATCACGAACATTTTCCCCCAGCTTGCGCTACTCCTTCAGTGATTCTTCACGAAACGCCAGCTTATAGCTCATCCAAAGAGACCTCGATGATCTTTTGATCCTGACGCGCATCAGCAATGGAATTCAGTTCGACGTCTTCCAGACGATCCATAAGCTCCTCCCAGGCTTCCGCTGGTACGCAATAGAAGTCAGGTTCGTTGCGGTTCAGTACCGCAACTGGAAAACCCTCGCCTTGCGCGACAACAGCACTGGGATTCTTCTTCAACTCAGAGATACTTACACAGGTATCAGCTAAAACTTGTCGAGCCATGACCCACCTCAAAACCTATTTACAGGTCTCATTATAGGTCTCGTGAATCATAGGCACATTGACATCCTCCCCTCCCTTCATCGCTAACGCGATTCAGGAAGAGGATTCCTGCTAGTCACCCAGCAGGGGTTCCTCGTTCAACGCGCCTTCACTAGGCACGGGCAGTCGTTAGACGGCCCGTGCCCCCGATCCAGTCGCTCCAAAGGCTAACACGGCAAGCCCTGCCGCTTTGATATTGATCGCTGCCGCTATGTCCCGGTCGTGGGACGTGCCACAAGACGGGCACGTCCATGACCGCACGGACAGCGGCAACTTGTCATTGATGTACCCGCAGCCCTTGGTCGGGCAGCGCTTGGAGCTGGGGAACCAGCGGTCGATCTGGACAACAGATCGACCGGCCCACGCACCTTTGTACAACAACTGACGGACGAACTCACCCCAGTTGGCGTCGGCTATCGCCTTTGCCAACGTGGGGTGCTTGATCATGTTCTTTACAGCCAACGATTCAACGCAAACAACTTGGTTTTCGTTAATGAGTTTGCGGGTCGCCTTGTGGGTGGCATCCCTCCGGCAGTCTGCGATCTTGGCGTGTAGGCGGGCTACCCGTAACCGTGCTTTGGCACGGTTACGGGAGTCTTTCGCCTTTTTCGCCAGCTGGCGCTGAAGATAGGCCAGTTTTGCAGCGTACTTTTTCGTGTACTTGGGATTGCCGGATTTGAACCCGTCACTGGTAATGAACAGGTCTTTCAAACCGAGGTCAACGCCCGTGGTCTTAGCGACCACGGGCAGTGTTTCGGTTTCGACCTCGCACAGACAGCTGACAAAGTAGCGGTCGGCGCGGTCTTTGGAAATTGTGATGGAACTGGGAGCACCCGGCAGCGCTTGTGACCAGCGAATGGCCAGCGGTTCCTTGCTCTTGGCAATGAACAGCTGGCCATCGCGGTAACTGAAGGCCGAGCTGGCGTAGGTGGCCGACTGACGGCGGTTTTTCTTCTTGAAGGTCGGGTAGTTCGCCCGACCTTCAAAGAAGTTCTTGAACGCCGTTTGCTGGTGCCGAAGCGATTGTTGCAACGGTACGCTGCTGACTTCACCCAGCCAGTCGAATTCTTTTTTCAACGCGGTCAGCTTGGCGCTGGCCGCGTTGTAGTTGATACTTTCGCCGTCTTCATAGAAAGCATCGGTACGCCACTTGAGAATCGAATTGTACACGAACCGCACACACCCGAACGTCTGCGCCAGCAGCGCAGCCTGTTCGGGTGTGGGATAGAAGCGGTATTTAAAGGCACGTTTCGATTTCATACTTACAAATATAGGCCATGATTTGTAAGATAGTCAAGCGGTTCAACAAACGCCCTTCGGATGCTGCGCGTAAGACCCCTCCCTTCCCCCTCCGGGCGTCAGGAAGGGGTCTTACGCGCTATTCGATAAAAAGACCTTTTTGAAGAAGCTACTGCCTCCTATGAATCAATCGATTGCCTCGGTCGCCACGGAGGAAGGCATTTCCGATGTGACCCTGTATAGTTGGTTAAAACAATGCCGACAAGATGGAGTTCCCGTGCCCGGAAACCAGCCGACTGCCAATACGTGGTCACCCGATGCCAAACTGGCTGTTGGAATCGAAACAGCGGCTTTGTCTGAAGTTGAGCTTGCGGCCGATCCCAGGGATGCGAAGGGAGGGGAAGATATCAATTTGTCCACACACCACAAAGCCGACCTGCTACTGCTGCTGACCACGGTTCTGGCGGCGGCCGGCTGGATCTTTTCCCGCGAGGCGGTACAGGGGCTTGCGCCCTTGCTGTTCATGGCGCTGCGCTTTATCAGCGCCGGGCTGATCCTGGCGGTGATCGGCTGGTCGGCGATGCGCGCCTTTACCCGCCAGCAGTGGCGGAGCGCCTGCCTGGTCGGCGTCTTTTTCGGCGCCGCCATGAGCTTCTGGATCCTCGGACTGGAGATGGCAACTCACGTCGGAGTAGGGGCCTTCCTGACCGGCCTGGGCGTCGTCATGGTGCCGCTGATCAGCCTGCTGTTCGGCGACCGAGCCGGACCTTACGTGTTCATGTCGATCCCCTTCGTCATGGCGGGCCTGGCCTGCCTGTCACTGGATGCCGAGTTTCATCTTGGCCTGGCGGAAGTGTTCTTCCTGCTGTCGGCCCTGTTTATCGCGCTGATGTTCATCCTCAACAGCCGTGCCGCCGCCCGGCTTCCGGCCCTGCCGCTGACCGCGGTACAGCTGCTGGTCACCGGCCTGATCACCGGCATCGTCTCGCTGTTCATCGAAACCTGGGACTTCAACCAGCCCCCCGCCATCTGGGGCTGGCTGGTCGCCAGCGTACTCATTGCCACTAGCCTGCGATTTTTACTGCAAACCCGTGGCCAGAGCCTGGCACCTCCCAGCCATACCGCTATCATCATGACACTGGAACCGGTCTGGACCGCACTGTTCGCCGCGCTCTGGCTGGGCGAATCAATGACAGCCCTGCAGTTCAGCGGCTGCGCCCTGATTTTCCTTGCCATGCTGGTCAATCGCTGGCCCGCCGTGCGGGCCTGGATCAGGCATCATTAAATGAACCACACACTATACTGAAGGGACCTATGCGCCCGGGAGGACACCCACATGAACATGCGCCTTTCCATGGCCACCGGCCTCACCCTGTCGCTGCTTGCGCTGCAACCGGTACAGGCCGGCTGGGATGATTTGCTCAAGCAGGGCGAGAAAATCCTGCAGGACCAGACTTCATCCGGCAGCGACTCGAGCGCGGTACCGGCAGGCGTGGATACCGCCACCCTGGCACAGGGTCTGAAGGAAGCATTGAAAGTCGGCGGTGAACGGGCCATCGAACGGCTGGCAGCCAACGGCGGCTATGCCAACCATACCGATGTGCGCATCCCCATGCCGGGCATGCTCGAGTCCGTTGGCGGGCTGATGCGCAACTACGGCCTGGGCAGCCAGGTGGATGCCTTCGAAGCCAGCATGAACTCTGCCGCCGAACAGGCGATCAGCGAAGCCACGCCAATCTTCATGGACACCCTGGAGAACATGACGCTGGACGATGCCCGTCGCATCTACTCCGGAGGCGACAGCGCCGCCACCGACTACTTCCGTGAGAAAA
Source organism: uncultured Marinobacterium sp. (assembly GCA_963676805.2). Lineage (GTDB taxonomy): Bacteria > Pseudomonadota > Gammaproteobacteria > Pseudomonadales > Balneatricaceae > Marinobacterium. Next base: position 1,882,742 of record CAXXYA010000002.1, read on the forward strand.
CCAGTGGCCCGCTGACTACCCGACTGAAGCCGTTGATCGAAGACGCCATGGCCAATACCGGCGTGATGCAGGCCTACCAGTTGCTGGTCAGCCAGGCCGAAAGCCAGGTGCCGATGCTGCAGGGCATGAGCCCTAACCTGGGCAACCATGTGACCGAAGCGGCACTGGACGGGTTGTTCCTGCGCCTGGCTCAGGAAGAGAAAAAGATCCGCGAAAACCCGGTGGCGCGTACCACGGATCTGCTCAAGGAAGTGTTCGGCGGATGAACTACCACGCCTAACCCGGATATTGCAGCATAAACAAGAAGGGCGACCTGGTTTTCTATTATAATTCAAGTATTTAAATCAAACATAACAACCCGGTCGCCCATGACACATTCCTTGCCATCCAGCAGGCGTCCAAGAAGTGGACCATGCCGATCCGGAATTGGAAGCCAGCACTGAGTCGCTTTATTATCGAGTTCGGCGACCGCCTGGACGGTACCTTTAATGGAGTGGGCAGTTACACAGAACTGTTTACAGGCTCGGCTTTGACGATCAGATGACCTGCTTTGAGTACAAAACCTGCCCCACCCGTCGTATGTGCTCAATCAGAGCGGTATTGTCAATATGTTCATACAGGGATAAATCAATCTGGTAGGGCAACAACAAGTCATCCAGCTCAGCCTCTAAGCGATTGAAGGCCGGCCAGTCAAGATGACCTGTAATCGTCAGGTCGATATCCGAGCCGGGGCGGTAATTTCCTTTGGCCCGAGAGCCATAGACAACAACCGTTTCAATATCCGGATAGTGCGCAAAGACACCATTGAGCTTGCCAATATCCACGTCTGACAGACCAAACTTCTGTCCCATCCTTAAAAGTCCTCTGACTGCTGTGACTGATCACCCTCCAGTCGCAAAAAAGTGGTTTCAAGTGTCTTGAACAGTGGCGAATACTGCTGCTTGATATGTTCTAAAATCTCATTCGCTGTTGCTTCATTATAGGTATGCACTGTTCGATTTCGATCTTGCAGCATTGCCATCCAAGCATGACCATCATCAATCAATTCTCGCTTGAAAGCCTCACGAATAGTATCTCTGGAACCGGCAAGACTGGCAGCCCCCTGCCAAAGCAGATAATCCCTTAACAGGTTCAGGCCAAGCTCATAGGTAAACTCAAATGCCTGGATAGTCCCCTGCTTCTCGAGATTACTTAGAGACCGCTGCTGCATCAGCGTCAAAGCACTGGTCAGCTGCCCATACGCTTTCTTGAAGTTGGCAAACCTCTGCTGCCAACGAATATCCTGATCACTCATCGCTCTCCCCCCCTTCAAGGCACCATCACACTAAAGACACCCCGCGCCTTGAGTTCGGCAGCGGGTGACCACAACTGCGGTTCAACGTCCCGCCGGTATTCATAGTCGGTTGAGTATACAGCCGAGAGGATGCGGCTTATACAAGCCCTGCCTGCCGGTCAGCCTAATGTATACGGCGGCGGTATTGGTACTTACGCCTTGGGTGTTTCCGTTTTAACCGACTAATGCCCTGGCCTCATCCAAAATTGCCTGCAGGTTCTCTTCATCGGCCTGAAATACCAAAGCTGACGCGTTCGGCTGCGTTGTCGGTATCGGGGCGCTGTTCATAGTAAGCGGAAATCAGGGCATCGATCGATTGCATGGTCTTGTCCATTTAAATACGCTGGCGAATGCGGCGCCAGACGTGGGTTCTGAGTGCCGTTTTCGCTCGTCGTCCACGCTGATCCTGCAGGATATCGATCGCGGTTTCCGCGTTAATCTGATCCCCACTGACCGGGTCGACATAGACCGGATAGCGAATCAAGGTGGCCGCCACCAGCTCATCCAGTGACCGCCTGCAGGAGCGTCGTGGGCAACTGACATGATCCTGTGTCAGCCCCCATCCTGCGTAGAACGGCAGGCCCCAGGTTGTGACCGGGATGCCCCGCAGCAGCGCTTCGAATCCCGTCAATGACGTCAGGGTATGCACCTCGTCCACCTGCTCCAGCAGGTCAGGCATGGCCACATCCCGAACTTCAAGGTCAAAGTACTCTCGCCCCACAACGTCCCCGACACGTGCACCACTGGTCACATCAGGGTGAGGCTTGTAGATGATACAGGCATCCGGGCAGGCGGTTCGGACCGCTTTCAGCAATTGCAGATTGGTCTGCATACGGGGTGAGCCGGTACGGATGGAAGCATCTGTTTCAACCTGCCCCGGCACCAGCACGACCCTGCGGCCATATGGCAGCTGCAACCGCTGTTGGCTCCCGACATTGTACTTGGACAGCTTCAGCTCAACGAGGCGCTGCCGCAACTGCTTTGCACGCTGTAACAGGTCCGGCGTGAACTCGGCCTGTTCAAGCATCTGCTCAAGATCACTGACGGATGATGCATCGTAATAGATCCCTCGGGAGTCCAGTACCAGCGAGAGCGGATCGACCAGATCGACCCCCAGGCCAACCGACCGGACGAAACCATCTTCCATCCGCCAAAGCGACCGCTCCTGCCGGCGGCACCGCGCAATCAGTTCCGTATCCAGCTTCGAGGCCCAGGCCAGCACTCTGGGGGCCGTCAGTGTCTCTCCGCTCGGTTGCCATTCAATCCTGGCATCCGGCCCCAGAAAACGGTCGACAAAACCGCGCTTCCAGCCGGAAAAGCTGACGGCATCCCAGTCACCCGCAAAACGGTCTCGCGCCTGCTTCTGATCCGCAATCAGCGCGACGGTCTGTTCAAACTCGCAGCGTCGACCGGTGTAGGGATTGATATAACGACAGTACTGCAGATACGCCGCATGAAACACAGCCTCAAGGCTGCGCTTGACGCCCCTTCGATCGGATCGAAGACGATCATCCGTCAGCCCCCAACCCGCGTAGAACGGCATACCGAAACAACGCACTTTCCTGCCGGCCAGCAGAGCCTCAAAACCCAGCTGGCTGGTCACGACATAGACGCTGTCGACAAGATCCAGCAGCGCCCAGGGGTTGAGGTCATCACCGATCAGACGACAGCCCTTGCGGCGCGCCTGCTCAAGCAGATGCCCCTGCTTGCGGCCGGCGATAACATCCGGGTGCACCTTGACCAGAATCTCGGCCCCGGGGTTTTCCGTCATCGCCGCATCGAGCATTTCGACGAAAGAATCGGCGCTGGCCAAGCCATACTCGATGGAGGCATCACCAGCGGTTTGATCAACCACCAGCACACGTGGAACCGGTGCCTCAAGCCCGGCAGGAGGCCGGTCCGGCGCATGGTTGTACTTGGACAACCGATAGCGCCTGAGCAGCTCCATGCCATCGCGGGCACGCTGCAACTGATCTGACGTCAGGGTCTGGGCCTGAATCAGGGTTTCAAGGTCAGACGGCCGGGTGGCATCGTAGTAAATGCCACTGTAGTCAATGATCAGGCTGTGCAGCGGCGCGCCCTTGACCCCCAGCCCCAGCGAGCGCAGGAAGCCGTCTTCAAGCGACAGATAGGGCAAGCCGTGCTTACGGGCATAACCGCGAGCCTTGTCGGCCGAAGGCTTTAGCCCCCAGCCGGCAATGTGGGTCAGGGTTGATGGTCGTGTCAGTGCTGATACACGCGTGCAAGCCGCTCCCAAAAATCCTTGCAGCCAGGGGGTCTGACCAAGGCCGTTCACAAAATAGCCCACTCGCATATTCACGTCTCGGTGTCCCGATCAAAACGGCCCATGTGATTACGCTGGGTGCCGGCGGCTATTTTGGCGGGGTCCTGGCTGGACAGTTCATGCTGCCACACCTTTTCAAAGAGCCAGGCCGTCGCCCGTGGCAAAGGGGTAAACAGTGGATTAAAGGGATTATCCCGCGCCTGCATCCAGATCGTCATACGCCGACTGGGCAGCCGCGCTTCACCGCGCCGATGAAACCCATAGACATTGCCGATCAGCAGCGTGTTCTCCGGTACATGCAGGGCCACCGGTTTCAGCCCCATCGCCTCCAGGTCGTCTTCGCTGACGCGAAAAGAGCCGTCCCAATAGCGCCCGGGCTGACGCCGGTCGCCTTTTTTGCAGGCTTCCAGGCTTTCGCGATATTCCCATTTCAGCCGCTTCCATGTCAGCCGATGGGACCCGGGCACGTAAACGTGTGGACCGTTACGGTCATCGGCGGCATCGATGAACAGCCAGCCTTTGACACAGGGGTGAAAGGTATCGGTATGAAAATCCCGCTGAGGGTCGGGCTGAGGCACCACATTGGCGTGATTGCACAGGTTTTCGATAAAAAAGAACGGAGGCCGGTTCTTGGATGAACACCAGCGCATCAGAGCATCCAGGCGAGAACCATCCGTAAAGGCGCGAATGGCTGGCAACTCGCCCCGCTTATCCTGCGTCAGAAAAGCACGCTGAGTCAGCGTGGTGCCCTCGACAAACTCGCGGATCAGCCCCTGATACTCCTCGGCCTCGGCCTTCAACCGGGCAAAGTGCTCAGGCGCCAGGAAATCCCGCTTGAGGATATAACCATCACGCAGAAAAGCCCGCCGATCCTCTCCTGACACCAACGGCGCCAGCAGCAGCAAACGAAAGCGGAACAGCAGCTGGGACAGCACTACCCTCACCACATGCAAGCCGCAACGGTTCAGCCAGTAACTGCCGATGATCGGGTTTTGTCTGAAGCTTTTCGCCCAGGTGAACAGCTCAATAAACCAGTAGGGGTAACGCAAAATGCGCCCAATCAGGAATTTTGCTTGCAACATCCTTATCTCCGATAATCCAGTCACCAACAGGTGGTTTACCCTACCAGATGCCGGGCTTCGTCCAGAATCATCTGCAGGTGGGCGTCATCCCGAAAGCTCTCGGCATAGACTTTACACAAGGCCTCGGTGCCACTGGGGCGCGCGGCGAACCAGCCATTCTCGGTCACCACCTTGAGCCCGCCGATCGCCGCCCCGTTGCCCGGCGCTTCGGTAAAACACCCTGTAATCGGGTCTCCGGCCAGGGTATCGGTCTTGATATCGGACGGCGACAACGCTTTCAGGCGGGCCTTTTGCTCAGTGGTCGCCGGGCTGTCGATGCGGCGGTAAACCGGTGCACCATAGCGCCGGGTCAGATCGGCATAATACTCGGAGGGGGTCTTGCCGGTCACCGCCAGTATCTCGGCGGCCAGCAGGCACAGAATAATACCGTCTTTATCGGTACTCCAGGGACGGCCGTCGAGGGTCAGAAAACTGGCACCGGCGCTTTCTTCACCGCCAAAGGCCAGCTGCCCACCCTGCAAACCGGATACAAACCATTTGAAGCCGACCGGCACCTCAAACAGTCTGCGACCATGGCCCGCCACAACGCGGTCAATGATGGAGGAAGAGACCAGCGTTTTGCCGATCGCCAGGTCGGATGACCACTGTGGCCGGTGGGTAATCAGGTAATCGATGCATACTGCCAAATAGTGATTGGGATTCATCAGCCCGTTCACGTCCACGATGCCATGGCGGTCAGCATCCGGATCGTTGCCAAAGGCCAGGTCAAAGCGTTCACGAATCTCAAGCAGGTTGGCCATCGCCGCCGTACTGGAGCAGTCCATGCGGATCTTGCCATCATGATCGGGTGGCATGAAAGCAAAATCGGCCGCCTGAGACCGGTTGACCACTTCGAGGTTGAGCCCGAATTTCGTGGCAATGGCATCCCAAGCGGCCAGTGCCGTGCCCCCCATAGGGTCGACACCGATATGAACGTTGGCGGCCTTGATCGCCTCCATGTCGATCACATCAGCCAAGCGGGAAACGTACTCCTCAACATAGCGGAAAGACTCCGCCCGGGCATAGGCCTGATCGACCGGCACCCTTTGCACACCGTTCAGCCCCGCTTCCAGCAGGGCATTGGCACGCTGCTCGATCCACTGAGTAACGGTCGTATCAGCCGGACCGCCATCCGGCGTGTTGTACTTGATGCCGCCATCTTCAGGGGGATTGTGTGAAGGCGTGATGATCAATCCGTCGGCCTGTGTATCAGCAGCATTGGCGTTGCAGGCCAGAATGGCCCGGGACACCAGGGGCGTGGGCGTAAAGCCCCGCTCGGCATCAACCTTCACCTGCACGCCATTCGCGACCAGCACCGACAAGGCCGTTTCAAAAGCCGGTTTTGACAAGGCATGGGTATCCATACCGAGAAACAGCGGCCCCGAGATCCCCTGCTGTGCACGATAGTCCGCCACCGCCTGGGCGATGGCCAGGATATGAGCTTCATTGAAGCTGACCGCAAGCGCCGAGCCCCGGTGGCCCGAAGTGCCGAAACTGACACGCTGAGCCGCATTGCCGATATCCGGCTGGTGCTGGAAATAGGCCGTAATCAAACTGGAAATATCTTGCACAACAATACCTTCACATGGAAATCAAAGAGTCCGGCTTGACGCCGGCCGTGTTAATGATAATCGGCGCGCCGGGGTATCAGGATGTTCCCCACACGTTCGGCCTGCAACCGCTCGGCCAGAACGCACTTGGCCCGTTCATCACCATGGACCAGGCGGATTTCACGGGGTGGCTCGGGGATGGCACGGACAAAATTCACCAGATCATGCTGTCCGGCATGCGCCGAGTAACCGCCTATTTGATGGACCTGCGCGTGGATTACATGGCGCTCACCATCCAGCTCTACCCAGCCGTTGCGCGGGCCGTATTGCAGAATATCACGGCCGGGCGTTCCCTCAGCCTGATAACCGACAAAGAGCACATCATTGCGGGCATCACCCAGCATCGCCTTGAGATAATTCACCACCCGGCCACCGGTACACATGCCTGCCCCCGCCAGCACCACACAGGGACGCTTTGAGCGCGCCAGATATTCCACAGTACGCAGATGATCGGCGTGGGAGTCTATCACCGTCAGCTGCTCGAACGACAACGGATGCCGCCCGGCCTCCAGCCGTGAACGGGCCTCGGCATCCCAAAAGGGCTTCAACTGACGGTAGAGGTTGGTAAAGTTGGCAGCCAGCGGTGAGTCCACCACCACTTCAAGATCCTGCCAGCCTTCAGCGATAATTCCCTCCATCTCATACAGCAGATCCTGGGTACGGCCGATACTGAACGCCGGTATCAACACCGTTCCGCCATCCTGCAAGGCATGGGCCAGCACCGCCTGCAGGCGATCACGGCGGGTCGCGCGGTGCTCGTGATTACGATCGCCGTAGGTACTTTCCAGAATCAACCGATCGGCATGCTCAGGTGCCACCGGGCTGGGTAACAGCGGCGCACCGGGTGCCCCCAGATCACCGCTGAACACCACCCGCTCTTCGGCCGTCGGGGTAACCGCGTGACACTCCACATAGGCCGAACCGAGAATATGCCCGGCACGCTGCAGCCGCACATCCAGGTGGTAACCCGGCTGCTCCAGCGCAAGCGCGTGCCAGTGATCATAGGGCAAGGCCACCAGCCGCGAGCGGATCAAACCCAATACCTGTTCAATAAGCCGCCGGTCACGGGTAAAGCCGATTTTCAGCGCATCTTCCAGAATCGCGGGCAACAACAGCGCCGAAGGCTGTGAACAGATAATCGGCCCGTCAAATCCGGCGGCCAACAAATAAGGGATGCGCCCCACATGGTCGATATGCACATGAGTCACCACCAGGGCACGGATGTGCGCGATGGGAAAGTCGATCAACCCAGCATCTACTGCACCCTGGGCATCACTACCCTGCAACAGACCACAGTCGATCAATATACCGGCCTGCCCGACTCTCAGCTCATGACAGGAACCGGTGACGCCCTCGGTGGCGCCGTGGTGAAGAATCTCGATCATGTCAACGTCCTTGTAGCTGCTTACCCTTGCAGAAGCTTACCCTACCAGCTCCACTCGTCCCCAGTCGCCACCCAACCGATCCAGCAGCTGTTGCAGCGCCTGGCTGGTGTAATCCACAGCAGCATCTTCCCAGCGCTGCTTGACGCTCACATGCAACACCGGCTCTACCTCGCGGATCAGTCGGCGGCGCATGGCGCGGTAAAAGCCCCGGTATTCATTATGCTGCGGCCCGGCATGATCCGGTGACAGACGCTCGACAAAGTGGGGTTCAAACACCAGGCCGCAGGTTTGCGCTTCACTGGCCAGCCATTGGGCCGCGTGGTCGCCCAACGAATGATCGGGGTAACTGCCGCCGATATCACTGTGCGCACCGGCAAACCAGACCTGCTGCAGATCGATCCCGGCAGCGGGTGACCACAGCGCCGGTTCAAAATCCTGACGGTTCTCATCGATCGACACCGCATGACGGGCATGATTGATGATGGCGCTGGGGTGGGTGTCATGGAAGAGGTAACGATCGCTGCCCAGCGTCCCCATAAAAGGTGCCGGGATGCCCAATGCGCCGACGGTATCGAACACACCGACGAAATGAACCCGGCTGACATCCGCATGGGCAAACGCCTGCCGAAAGCGCGATGCCCGCGTACGAGTCGGCGCACTGTCCAAATTGCGTCGGCGATACAAACGGTAGGCGCCATCAATACGGTGGGCATGTTCGCGGCGAAGAATACCGCTGTTATGAATCAAGCCGGCCAATGAGCGCACCGTATAGGCACCCCGACTGAAACCAAACAGATAAAGCCGGTCACCAGCGTCATAGTTGTGCACAAGGAAACGGTAACAATCGAGAATATTCTTGTCGATGCCCCGCCCCGTAATACCGGAACTGAAACGGCTGCCATCCGATCCCAGCCCCCAGTCGTAAAACACGACCTGTTTACAACCGGTCCGGTCTTCCGGCGAGATGCCTCTGGCGATCCGCAAGACATGCGAACCGGTGTCGGACTCGGGCGACTGCCAGGTGCCGTCCGAGCAGATGATGATGGTTTTCATGGGTATCCAGTCCCTGGATTATTGTGATTAAAGTCAGCGCTTCGGTACCCCTTGGGCCGGGCCTGCTGTTCGGCACCGGTAAAGGCCTCAACGGCCTCTTCGGTGAGTACGGGAATACCCACTGGCAGCGCCTCAAGCCCGGCCACAATGATCTCGTTAGGGCCACTGCCTGGCCGCATGTAAAACACGGAGTATCCTGATTACATTGCCGCACATGTCATAGACCAATATGTAGTTATGATGCGCAACAAGCTCCCGCGTGTTAGCCAAGCGTCCCATTCGACCGAGGTTTGAATGGTCGGATAAACGAGCTGCTTTCTCTGAAAATAGCTCATCAAGTGCCAATGCGGCAGCCGGATTATCAGCTTCTATATGATCGTAGATATTTTCACGATCCTGTATTGCCTCTGGCGTCCAGAATAGCCTCACTACTCGAAGCCTTGCTCAAGACGGCGGCGCGTTTCAGCTCGGCGTGCTGCAAACCTGGCTTCGACCTCATCACCGGAAACCAAGTTGCCGGCATCGGCGGATTCCAAACCGGCCTGCACTTGGCGTCGAAACCACAGGTCATGCTGGGCTACTTCCTGCTGCTGACGTACGAAATCTCGCATAAAATCACGCAGAAGCTGTGCTCCAGTTCTGTCTTTGGCCTTGGCTGCTTGGGAGAATTCCGCTTTTAGAGTGTCATCGACACGAAAAGTAAAAGTTGCTTCGTTCATGGAACTTGTCCCGTGTGTTACATCATAAGTGCAATGTAGCACCAAAGTCAGACCTTTTGAAAGGCTCTGCGACTGACTCATCAGGAGTCACTCCATCACCCCACCTGCTCACTGGTTTCATCCAGCAGCGGCTGCAGGTGCTCTTTAGTGGTTAACGCGCTGTTCAGCAGTTGCTGTCGTCGCGCCTCATCCTCAGATAAGGCCAATATTGCCTCGGCCCAAGCCTCCTGCTCCATCGGCAACAACTCCCCGTTCTCACCATGCCGCACAATCGACCGATAGACCGGATGATCAGCATAAATGCCCACGGCGCCCGCCTGGGTGATATCGAAAAACTTCGTGGCAGAACGGGCCTGGTTAAAGGAACTTGGCAACAAAGGCGCCAAACCAATCATACGACCTGGACGGCTGACCAGTGCCTTGTAAGCCGGCCAGCTCATCGGCTGCAAAACATGGACTCTCGCCAGATGCGAAAAGAGTTTGCGAGTTTCCGCATTGCCGATCAGCTCAAAGCTGAAAGCAGGGGCGCGCTGCAGCACCTCTTCCACCACCGGCAGCAGCCAACGGATCTCCTGCATATGTGAGGCAGAGCCGTGGTAGAAGAAGGTCTTCTGCGGTTGGCAGTCGGTATAGGGGGATTGTGGCGCCAATACTTGCGGGTGCCAGTCCGCATACTTATCAGCCAGCCATTGGGTCGATACCCAAAGCTCCGTGTTCATGCGTCGCAGCCAGGCTTGATGGCGACGGGCCAGGCGATACAACTTCCAGCGATAGCGCAGAGGTAAACCGGTATGAGCCTGGGGATCAAAAAGGTCATCATCCATGAAAAAGACCAAACGGCCCAAAGCGGCTCGGTGCTGCTCAACCCAGCGTCGCCATTGAGGTGTCATATAGCGCACAAATACCAGATGAGTACCCGGCTCAGCAGCTATCGAGTCAACCGGCGCATGCACATCATGAACCTGCAGGAACTCACCGGTCAGCATGGGTTTAACGAAGTAGTCACTGCTGGGGTTTGCGCCCTGTTCTATTAGAAGCCAGCTCATTCGGGCATTACCATGGCCAATCAACACGGGGATACTTGCCCAGCGTAAAGTCAGGCTTGGCATAGTTCAGGTTCGGATTGTAGTAGGGGTCCCGCTCGATCACATCGGCCCAGCGTTCACGCATATACTGAACTTCACGTTTGGCGCGCGCCTGTTTTTCAGGGTTGTCATCCTTACCGCGTGACACCGACTCATGGTGATACAGCTCGGCATAAGGCGTATACACCACTCGATAACCCGCCTCACGAATACGCAAACAAAAATCCACGTCGTTGAAGGCGACGGTCAGGTTGTGCTCATCCAGCCCGCCCAACTCCTTATACAAGCGCCGGGTTGTCAACAGGCAGGCCGCCGTAACCGCTGACAGTTCCTGGGGCAGCACCGCACGATTCATATAACCGGGGTCATCCGCCTCGATAATGCCGTGCAGATGATTGGCACAGCCACCGGGGCCAACCACATCACCGGCATGCTGAACACGGCCATCGCTGAAATACAACCTGGCGCCTACTGCTCCTACACCGGGTTGCAGCAGGCGGGACGCCATTTCATCCAGCCAGTACGGGCTGATCACTTCCGTATCATTGTTGAGCATGCAGACCAGCTCGCCCGTGGCATGCTCGACCGCAAAGTTATTGATCGCCGAAAAATTGAACGGGTGGTCATAGGCCAACACGCGCACACGCGGATCCGACGACACGGCGGTCATATACGCCAGGGTATCCGGGCAGCTGCTCTGGTTGTCCAGAATCAACACCTCATAATCGGGCCAAACGGTTTTCTGCAAAATGCTGTCTACACAAGGCTGCAGAAAATGCAGCATGTCGCGGGTCGGGATAATAATACTGACCTTGGGCCGGTCATCCGGTAAGCCATAACGAATACGCAAATGACCACGCACATCACGGGCCACCTGCGCATCGATGTTGTGGCGTTGCAGGTGTGCCGATAACGTCTCAGCATCCGCTTGTGCGCCTTTATCTGCCTGATGCCAAAGTACGGCTGGAATATGGCGAATCTGGTCGTTATTGGACAGCGCGCCGATTTCCAATACCAGCTCATAAGCGGCAGGCATATAACCCAAACGCTCACACACGGCTGTCAGTACTGAAGCCTTAACAAACAGACAACCACTCACATAATGACTTGCACGCTGCAGCTCAGGTGACCAATCCGGCTTGAAACAGGGGGCCACTGCAGCTCCGTCCTGCTGCAGTATTGCATGGTCGGAATAGATCAGGGTTGCATCAGGGAAACGTGAAGCCTCTGTCAACAGCCACGCCAGTGCCCAAGGCTCAAGCCTTTGCCCAGGTTGTATCAAGAGCACCCAGTCGTCCAACTCTTCAAGCCGTGGATGCGCATCCTCTTCGCTCAGCACATCAATACGTGTACTCAGCCCGATTTGAGCATGTACGGACGCACGTGTTTCGTTCAACAGCTGTTGACCCTCTGCCTGCCGTTCATACCCCACGTGTCCACGGGCATCCAGCAGCACCGGTACAGTGCCAGCCTCAAGACGGCTCAAATGCCGATGGAGTTTCTGTTCTACCTCGTCGGTACAAGACCAGTATTGGGTTCGCCATTCGGCATATGCCGGTGCAGGAAAGTGGTAACGCAAACACCCAAGCATGCGGTAAACACTGAACGGCTCAGACAACATCCGACGCCAGCCAATCCCCAGACGTTTGGCTTTTTGCTTGTCCAGACCAGGCAATGCCCCCAAAATACGTCGCCACATCCAATACCAGGCAACGGGGCTCGTCACGGTTTTTACAGTGATAACATCAGTTGCCAAAGATCCCTGATCACTCTCAACTTCAATAGTCATCTCATGATCGTCTGCAGGGCGGGGAATCAACTCAAACACACGTCCCTTAAAACTTGCAGGCAGCGGAATACGGCAGCACTCCCGGGTCGCAAAACGGATCACGGCCCATACACGCAGGGTGCTGTACCCCGAGGGCAGGCAGGCATCAATCAGATACCAACGATCGGTGCGGTATGGCTCAATTACAAATACATTCATCAAGGGACAACTCTAAGGCAAGGGAACTGAAGCAAGAGAACAGGACGGTTACCCGGCCAATGTATGATCGATGGCCGCAACTGGTATATGCCAGGGTTTAAGCCCCAGCTCGTTTATCAGCTCCAAATCCCCCACTTTGCGTATTTTTGCCTGACGTTCCAAGGCAGTTGAATCAAGACTATTCTGTTTTTCAATGATCGTATTTCTTAGGTTGTAATCCGCAACAGGCGGGCGAATCATAAATCGGGCGTTGGTTTGAGCGATCAGATAATCCGGTGCCATTGAATCAATCAAGCTTCGATCAAGATTACCGGCCGAGTGCACAAACACCAGCGTTCGAAAAAAGCGGCAGAGATAATTGAACATGGAATAGCTGGATGAAGAACCAAAAACCAGGCAGCTGACGTCTTCCAGCGCATCAGGATACTGGATGACAATCACGCGCCCAAAATTGGGCAAACCGTTGTCATAAACAACCCACTTGCCGTAGTGGAAAGAGGTCAGGAAGGACGCTGGGGACTGCATTCTCGGCTGTAACTTGGCCCCTAAATCACCGGTATGCTTGCGTGTCGTATAATGATCAGACGCCAACAACTGATCAACACGTTCACAAGCCAGACCCAAGCGTTTAGCGACCAGTGCAGCGGCCAGTGCTGCGCCCTGCTGGGTCCAATGGGTGTCGGTTTTGAAGAAAGCACCATCACCCAGGGTGTCACGCAATTCGTTTGCCGGGTACACCAACTGGCCGGGGGGCAATAAGTCAAACACCGGTTGCAGGCCAGGCACTGCCGCAGCTGCCATGGGGTGATAATGCCCCATTACGCTTTCCTTAGTAGGCGCTACCAGCATAAGGGCAGGACTGCGCAGCCCCCCAAAGCCATTCTTGAGCGCGTCCACATACGCCTTCCACCCCTGTAGACCCCGGGGTGTCAGGCGCAAGCGTCCGGTAAACTGATCAACACTGAAGTTGGTATCGTTATCAAGAAACAGCCAATCATCGCGCCCCTTCAGCACTTTCAACAACGTGCTGTCAGGTGTAAACGGTTCAACCTGCACACGCTCCAGCAGCCAGCGCTGTCCGTCAAGTTCCAGCGACAGCCCGAATGAACACAGATCAGGTGGCACCGTAAACCGAAATCCGCAGTAAAGCTGTGGATGACCATCGGCAGGCTGCGTCAAAATCTGCTCTACTACATCCGGTCGCTTCAGTGTCAGAGGGCAACGCAATTCAAAGGTCGGCTGCAGATGGCAGATGATATGCACACGTGACAGGGCATCCGCGATATGGGGTTTCAACAAAACCCAGCCCTGCACCACCCGGCCTGCAGGTGTAAAGCGTGGCTCACGATCAGACGAAGGATAATCCAGGCACCAGGTTGCAACCGGTGATGTCTTGCCCGATAAGACATCACTAACGCGGTGAATCCAGCTGGCAATCTTCAAATATGACTTCTCGCTTTGCATTGCCAACCAGGCCTTATTCATAGAAACAACACATCTTCACTGACTTGCTTTATGCTCATAACCCGTGAAAACACCCACGGCTGTGTAAGCATTCCCCAAGGACTGCACCATCGCTTCTTGACCAAAATACCGTTTGGCACGCTCACGCCCCGCAGATCCCAGCTTAAAGAGATGCTCCGGCGAGCTTGCCAGTTGCTTCAAATAACCGGCAACCGCCTCTACATCACCCAAGGGTGCAAGGTAACCGGTTTCCCCCGGCACGACCAACTCAGACAGGGCACCCCAGTCATAGGCAATAACAGGCCGGGCTGCCGCCATCGCTTCCAGCACCGTACGGCCAAAGGATTCCTGAAAATGTGACAAATTAATGACCACATCCAGCTCTGCCAACACTTTGGAAGGCTCATCGACATAGCCATAATAGGTAATATTGGCCACGGAGCCTTTGTCGGCCTGGCGCATCAGCAAAGCCCGCAAGGCCTCTGTTTCAGGGCCAACCAGAACCAACTCGATATCGGTACCGGCTTGTGAAAACAAAGCTGCCAAAGCCTCGGCATCGGCAAGCCCCTTCTTCGGCAGGTTACTGCTGAGCATGCCAACCCGTAACGCCTCGAAAACCGGTGTGCCGGGCAACTCGGGAAGCGCCAACAGATCCTCCATTTCAACCGTATTGGGAACCACACGCACAGGGGTATCCCGCAAGCGTTCTGCCGGCAGGCCTTGCTCAAGCTCTCGTTGCGTATGGCGGGAATTGGCGATCAACAGATCAGCCAGGTCGGCGGCATGCGCCATGATCCCTGCCGCATCACAGCCCAGTGTCGCGCACAATGCCGGGTCCGCCGCCGGAAGCTCGCGCACATGCACAATGGCGGGCACCTTGCATCGTCTGGCAGCACGCAACGGCTCATCCAACACCAGCGTATTGGCATGCACCGCAGACACGTTAAAGCGTTTGATCAGAACAGAGAAATGCCGCACCGTCGCCTCGACCGGTTGCCGCCCATACTGCCACCAGCCATAGGGCAGTACCGCCAGCGCCATACAGCGCTTCAACAGGGCCTGCTCATACGCCTGGTTTCGAGCTTCCGGGAGCGTCACCACCACATTGACCCCCAACCGCGTGTAAGCCTCTGCCACATCCAGCAGACTGCGTTCGGCACCGAACAGCCGCGGACCGACCTGATGGCCACACAGCAGGATGGTGGGCTTATCCGGCATCTGCACCTCACCCGACCAGATGGGCAAGGCTTTGGCCGGATCCGGCGACTGCAAATAGTGCCAGAGAGGATTCTCGCTGCCGGCCGCTTGAGGGCAGATCCGAAGATAGCCCGAGGTTGAAAAGTTCGGCCCCGGGTCATATCCCAGTGAGGCCGACGTGTCCCAAAAATGCTCAAAAGGTTCGATCAGGGCCTGCTGCAACGCAATGTAGCGTTGCAAGTACCAGCCGGCATCAAACCAGCCACTGATGCGCGCCAGATCCTTTGGGACAAGCTCACTGACGGCATTGGCAGTGTCATCGTGAGAATTGCGCAAAATGTCCCTCGGTGCGACAAAGGGACGGGATACGGGGTGTTGAGGCAAGTACAGATCAGCGGGGGACTGAGCACGCGCGTGCCAGGCTCTGGCCGCCTGCATGTAAGCGTAACGTACACCTGAGTACTGAGTAATCAGGTGGGTAGCCGAGTGTTGGGAAAGAGAGCCCGCATCGGCTCGCCCGAATGCAAGTGGAACCCCTGGCAACACCTCGACAACGGCCTGTTTGCCAAATGCCGTTTCAATACGTTCACGGTACTCGGTATCCCCGTTGACACGCACCGGGTCCCAAAAACCGATTTGTTCGACCACTTCACGACGGAGCATCAGTGACGAAATATTGGGATACACCCAGCCATAACCATCAAGGTGCCAGTGGTGAAACAAGAGTACATCTGTAACCCTCACCCACCATGACAGGCATGCTTTAGCAGAGGTCTGCGCAGACAGGGCAAGAGCCTGCTGCTCCAGTTTCTGCGGATGTGACCAGTCATCACTGTCATGCACGGTTATAAAATCACCCTTGGCAGCGGCCAAAGCGCTGTTGCGAGCAGCATAAGCTCCCTGGTTCACGTCATGCCGCAGCAGCCTCTGATCAACATGCGCCGGGCACTCGGGCTGCAAGGATGCAATAACGGCCAAGCTATCATCCGTGCTGGCATCATCGACCAGCAACAGCTCCAGCCGGGGCCAGCTTTGGGCATACAGGCTGCGTAAAACCGTTGGCAAGGTTTTGGCAGCGTTGTAAACCGGGATAATAACACTGACCAGCGGTATGGATGTTAGATCAACGGCATGCGGCCGGGACTCAGGAACCAAACCGGAGACAATATTATCAAGGCTTAATGCAGCCGAAGGAGTACGCAAGGCTAGACCGGCCAGTGAGTGCTGTGCAAACAGGCGATTCAACAGGTGCAAACGGGACTGATCCGCCGCGACACCTTCCTGTGCCAGCCTGGCGTTTGCCTGTGCCAGCAGGGTGTCCGCGTGGTCAGGCCAGCCCTGCTCCAGCCGGGCAAGAACCCTGTGCAGCAGTTCTTTATGAGTAGGCCCATGGCCTGCCTCGGACACCATCAGCAAGCGGCTCAGGGCTTCAACCAACAACAGCAAAGGCCCGGTTTCGTTCTGTCGAGGCGCAAGACGGTCATACTCGGGCATCAACACATCAACCACTGCAGACCAGTCCTGCTGCCACGCATGCCAGCGGGCCAGTTCCCAGCGCGCCTGCTGCCGCTCTTGCTGGCTGACGTCGACCGAGGCCAGGAGCGCCTCCAGCCTCGGCGGCATGACCTCATGCGCCCCCCGCCATAACACATGCCCCATCGCCAACGCGCGGTTCGGTGCGGGCAAGCGCCCTTCCGACTGCCCAAAACGCCTGTAGTGTGTCCAGGGGTTCATCCCGGCAGTGGCTACATCAGGGTACTGATGCAGATACCACTCGGCATCGAACCAGTCAGGTATTGTTTCAGCATGCCCCGCGCCTGTGCGGCACAGACGCTTGATCACTCGGCGCAATGACGAAAGTGCGGTTCTAACGGTCAAGGGTTTACTCAACGGTGACACTCTTGGCCAGGTTACGCGGCTTATCTACATCCGTCCCCTTTAGCCAGGCCACGTGGTACGCCAGCAGCTGCAGGGCCACTACATGCAATACCGGTGACAGCAGCCCGTAGTGTTCCGGCATCGGCAATACATTCACGCCCTCGCTGGCGGCAAAATTGCTGCAGCCATCGGCAAACACATACAGCTGACCACCACGCGCGCGCACTTCCTGCATGTTGGCCTTGAGTTTGTCCAGCATGACATCGTTGGGGGCAATCACGACGACCGGCATATCAGCATCGACCAGCGCCAGCGGGCCATGTTTCAATTCACCGGCCGGGTAGGCTTCCGCATGGATATAGCTGATCTCCTTGAGCTTGAGCGCGCCTTCCATCGCAATGGGATAATGGCGGCCACGGCCCAGGAAGAGTGCACTGCGCTTGTCCTCGAACTGCTGCGCCCAGCCAGCGATCTGCGGCTCCAGCGTCAGCACACGTTCAACCGCAACCGGCAAATGTCGCAGCTCTGCAAGAAAAGCCGCTTCCTGCTCGGCACTCAAGCCGGCAGCCGATCGACGCTTACCGGCTTTGGCTAACAGCAGTGCCAGCATGAACAACGCCGACAGCTGAGTGGTAAACGCCTTGGTAGAGGCCACACCGATTTCAGGCCCTGCACGGGTGATGAAGCGCAGGGCCGCTTCGCGCACAATAGCGGATTCCGGCACATTACAGATCGCCAGCGTATGGGTATGCCCAAGGGATTTGGCATGTTGCAAAGCGGCCAGGGTATCAGCGGTTTCACCGGATTGGGAGATCACCACCACCAACTGACGAGGATTGGCCACTGATTGGCGATAGCGGTACTCACTGGCAATTTCAAGGCTGCAGGGCACGCCTGCCAGCTCCTCGATCCAGTAACGCGCCGTCATACCGGCATAGCTTGAAGTGCCGCACGCCAGGATCAGTACGCTATCGACCTCAGCCAGCATCGCCTCAGCCTCGGCACCAAAGATACCGGGGTTTAACCGCCCTTCACCGCCCAGCATTTCAAGGGTGTTGCCCAGTGCCTGCGGCTGCTCGAAGATCTCTTTCTGCATGTAGTGATCAAACTCACCCAGCTCAACGGCACTGGCCGATAGCTGTGACGTGATCACTTCACGCTCGACCGGTTGGCCACTGGCATCGATCAGCTCAATCCCTTCGCGGGTCAAACGGCCCAGATCACCGTTTTCCAGATAGATCATGCGGCGCGTCACCGACAACAGTGCCGAAGCATCTGAAGCCAGGTAGTGTCCATCTTCACCCAGGCCCAGCATCAGGGGCGAACCTTCACAGGCGATAATCAAACAATCCGGCTCAGCTTCGCTGATCACCGCCAGCGCATAGGCACCAACCAGATGCGTGACCGCACAACGGACCGCCGCAAACAGATCCTCACAGGGCACATCCGCCGATACAAAGGCAGACTCGCCAGCCAGGCACGCCTGCACAAGGTGTGCGATGGTTTCCGTATCGGTATCGGAGGTGAAGGTATAGCCGAGCGCCTGCAACTGAGCTTTAAGCTCGGCGTAGTTCTCGATAATGCCGTTATGCACCACCGCCAGACCAGCCGATACATGCGGGTGTGCATTCCGCTCCGCAGGCACACCATGTGTCGCCCAGCGGGTATGCGCAATGCCAATACTGCCCACGAGGTTGTTTTGGGTCACACGGGCTTCCAGCTCGGCGACACGCCCTTTGGCCCGGGCGCGACACAACTCACCGGTTTCGCTCAATACAGCTACACCTGCGGAGTCGTAGCCTCGGTATTCCAGTGTTTTCAAACCTTCCAACAGGAAAGGCGTGCATTCCATTGCGCCGATGGCGCCGACTATTCCACACATAAAAGCTCACTTGACACTGTAAAAAAGTAGATAAAAATGAAATTATTCTTACTTATCATCAGGTAATGAGAAATCCAGCCCGAGGGCACGCTCAGGATGGGCGTGGTCAGACAAAGAAGAAAACTCGAAATCGGCATCAGCACACATTGAGACCAACGTACTCGGCTTACTCATTTCAGCCTTTTGATGCTCTTCTGAGGTGGCTTCCTCCAGCTGTTTCTGAAGTTCCACCAGATGTTCATTGGTTACGTGATGCTTTTCCCTAAGGTCCAGCAAAGACTTCCTCAAGCGCTGCCTTTCATCCCATAGTTTGTAAAGAGCCTTTCCTTGCTCCAGTCCATGCAGCTGGAGATTCGCCTGAGTAGCCTCACTGGAGGGAAGGAACCAGTTGGTGGGTGTTGCATTGAAGGTGCGCCAGTAGACATAGCCCCACTTTTCAAGGAAGTTGTGGATCAGCAAAAACTGTTCTTCATTATGCGATTCGATGAATAGGCTAGGCCTATCGTTTTCAATCAGTTGCTGTGCGCCCTTCAGTACATCCAGCTCCATTCCTTCAACATCAATCTTGATCGCCTTGACCGGGTGCTCGAATACCATGCTATCCAATGGCACCACTTCCATGGTATTGGCATCGTCGTCCACTTGATCACCGCCATCGATTAGCGTGAGTGCCTGAGCGCCCAAATTGTCTGGATTGGACTGTTCGAAAACTGCTTTGGATTTGGCTGCTCCCACGCCTTTTCGTATCAGCGAGACGCGGGTTTCGAGTCCATTAAGAGCAATCGAGGCTTGCAAGGGTGTGACGAGGATGGGGTTCGGCTCAAAGGCAACGACTCTACAGCCAGCAACCACCGCCAAATACATAGTATGGTTACCGATGTTGGCACCAATATCCAGAACCAGATCACCCTCATCCAGTACACCACACATGGCCTGCAGCATCGGTAGTTCGTAGGGTACGCCCTTCTCAGCCAACATCCCCTGAATATAGTCTGTTTCCCAATCAGGTAGGACCAGGGAGTACTGATAACCATCAGTATCAATAGGAAATTTTGTCTGACTCAAACAGCCTCCGAAAGCATAGAAAACACTTATTATAGTAAAGAGGACCTCGAAAAACCCAACTATACAGCCGGTTTAAGGTCCAGCAGCCCGCAAAATCTGTTATCGACTCGATTTCATGCAGATGTCTGAGTCATTGACCCCGGTAGTGACGGGATCTCAATGTGCCCCTCGGACACGCTGAGTCGCCGCCAACGACTCAAAACGCAGTAATCCCGGCTTGCTGGTAGTACACCAACCGCTTCAGGTTGTAGCAGGTGGCCATCATGGTCATCGCAAAATTGGCCCGCGCTTACGGGCTTGGTCTACTGTGCGGATCAACTTGCCGCCCATCTGGTTGATGCTGGCGAACACATGCTCAACGCGCGCACGGGTTGTGGCAATTCGTTTGTTGCGTCGCTGTTGGCATGGCAATAACGATTTGTGACGGTGCGCTTTTCGCTGGATCTGGTTGCGACAGCCGTGTGCTTTGAGCCAGGCTTCCCGTTCAATCGATGGGCAACCAAGATCCGCATAAACATCCCGATTGGTGCTGTGCCGGTTAATGACGGCATCGAAATACTGGCTGTCATGCACTGTGGTGGTATCGCACTGCAAGCGCCTGATGACCTTGTACTTAGCGTCAACATTGATCGACAGCTTGTAACCAAAGTGGTGTTTGCCATGCTTCTTAGTCCTGCCGGCATCGATATCCTTCTGCCTACGCTTGGCAGGTTACCAATCGGCTGGCAGGGCCTGTTGGTCCAGCAGTTCTTTATCGCTTCTCCGGTTATGTTGCTTTGGAGCGGGTACCAAGGTGGCATCAATGATCTGACCGCCACGGGTAATGAAGGCCTTCTTGAACAGTTGCGCTAACACACCATCGAACAGGGCCTGTGCACCGGCCTCACCAATTCGGTTCTCAAAGTGCCAAATTGTAATGCGGTCCGGAATGTTAATTGCCTGGGTGAGCCCGCAGAACCGCTGATAGCTCATACGATCGAGCAACTGATATTCCATCTGTTCATCCGACAGGTTGTATAGGCGCTGAGGACCAGAATGCGAACCATGGTTTCAGTCGGGTACGGCAGCCGTCCACCCTGACTGCTTTCAATACGAGGCGCGATGCAGTCAACTTCAGCGGCCAGTCCAGAGAAGTTGATATGCTGCTCAATCTCAGCCAAGGGATCGCCGATACGGTCGATCTTTTCACGGTGATATTAGCTGGCAAAGAGGTTGTTTTTGATGACCCTACGCTTCTTCATGGTGCTGGCGGTTCAGATGATGGTGGTCGTTCGATGCTATCACAGGGCTACCGGCGCTGTGAGGGCGGCTTTTCGAGGCCCCACCTGTTCTGACCTAGTCTTATTACGTGTGAATATAAGAAATTCGATAAGATTTTATTATTTAGATCCTATTATTAATAACTTAGTTATTTAAAAAACTCGATAATATCCTCAATGATTTCGTCGCGAGTAAAATTGACATGCCCAAAGCCAGAAGAATGGCAGCTTAAATTAATAACAAGACTACCCATATCTAGCCTTTTTAGCATTTCCTTATTATCATCCTTATTGAGTTCGTTCATCAAATATCTCATATGTGGGCGATCTCCAATATTCAATGATATCTTAATTTTAGACTCAGGAAACCCGTTCTTTCTAAAAAAAGAGAATACGTTTAGCCATTCGTCCCCAGCGTTATCAAGCCTAGCAAGTCTTCGAGCAACTTCACGACTACCAGGATATTCGCGTAAATCAATCTGAGGGCACTCGACATAAATTCCATCAGAATTTAATAGCGTACCCAAATACAACGCTGAAAAACCTCCCATAGAAGATCCATAAATCAAAACCTTACCATGATTTTCTTTTAACACCCCCTTGATATACATCGAGACAAAAGGCAGCGCACTAATTCCAATATCTGGTGAAATAAACCAACTACCATTAAAATTTTCTGAATATGGCGGTTCATCGTATGGATCTGCAACATATATTACACATAGATCATCCAAACTATTAGACCAATTAAGTCTGGGAAAGTAAGGTCTTAATGTTTTGTATGAATCCGATTTTGCAGACGGCATAAATATAACCACACCGTTAGGCGCCAAATCTAATCGGTCGACCTTAAAATAAAACTTACCACCATTCCAGTCAAAGCAATCAGTATATGTATTCATAATTATCAGCTTAAAAATTTACTATTTCAAACTTAACTTCCGCACTCACTAAATTAGAGCAAGAAGAAAGGTCTAAATATACATACCAACAAGGTATTGCTGTATTATATTTTTCAGAAATCCAACCAATATATGGACTTTCATTTCCTGATAAGAAATTTAACTTCACGTCAGATGAAACACGAAGCTTAAATTTTTTCGATATGAATAATAACTCTTTATCCGAGCCTTGTTCAACTTCATAAAAGTCGGGGGATATGTTAAATGAACTAATAACTTTGGATTTTCGAACAGCTTTCTGAAATACCAATGAATCTCTGATAGTTATATGATTAGGACCATGATCCAATAGTCTGCTAAACATGAAATTCTCATCTAATATCTTTGCCTCAACTCTATTGAAACCAAAACATTCGTTACCATCAACATATTTTAATGATTTTTTAAAGTCATGCCCGAAAGATGATAAATTAATGGTGTTATGAGACTTATCTTTATAAAAATATTCTGACTTTTTACTTTGATTGTAAGAGAATTTACCAGGGTCTAACAATATCCAATTACCATTCACAAACCATTCAAAAGCGCAATAATCATGGTGATTGTGAGAGTGCCCATGATAGAAATTTACAAGCATTAACTCACTAGCCCAATATTTATTGTCTGAACTAGATCTAACAATTCCCGTTTCTGGTCTAACATTTATTCTTACGTTCTCAAAGTCACCTAAATCTATTACTCCTCTGTTTACTTGTCGTCTTATTAAATCTCTATCTGTATCACCGAAGGCAAATATTTCACCAACACTTGCAAAAAGCAAAGGACTAAAACCATCAGCCTTTTCCAAAATATCATTAAGCTGATCAGATCTATACCAATCACATGAATCAAAATCTTTTATCATATTTATGGCATAAAAGTGATATTCAGAAGAATTCTCTTTGTAGAAACCTTCTTCATTGAAAAGTTCACAAAACATGGAAACTGCGAGATCTCTAAAGTGTTCAAGATCCTTCCTATCTTCTAAAACACTTGCAGCCACAAGTGCATGCAAACCTTGAAGGTAATGGTTACTGTTATGATACTTTATACTTGACAGTCTATTGATAGTATAATTTATTCTATCACTAAGCCTCTTAAGCAGATTTTTATCAATATCATCAGCTAACACACACTTTACATATAGATACTTCAATAATCTTGTTCCGGATACCATGGGATCCCATGATATTTTATGATTCTCATGTGCATGATCAACTGATAACATAATTTCTACACAAGAAGATAGCGAAATACTTTTTTCAAGATTGAAGCTTCTTAAATAGCCATCCAGAAAGCGAAACATTAATATTTGGGCCAGCTGGTTCTGATCACTGCTGTCGTTATGTTGATAGTCTTGCTTTATCGATAATTCATGACAATCAGATCTTGCCTTAAATTTAAATTGACCTTCAGAAACACGCCCCTGTTTACCAATTCTAAAAGCATCATATTTATTTATATAATTCATAAGCTACTACTTAATAGTGAAAAAATTAGCGAATATTTTAAATTCTCTCTATAAAAAGGACAGATCATAGCCCCCTTTACAGCTATGACTCGCGATAGCTAGCTAATACTTCAACCTTTTTTTCTCCGGTGGGACAGTAAGCTCGATCAACAGTAGGCACATCACCCCCTAATAACCCAAGTTACCTCGCTTTATAAATCAATAAGCTACAGCCGGGTTTTGGCCAAGACGAGATATTTTTCGAAGCCCCCTAAGTAAAGTACTGACCCACCAGTTGATTAACCACTTATATTTTCAGAAGAGGGATTTCCTGCAGATGCGATACCAGTTGCAATCACGCTTGGCTTTTCCAGTCGAAGGTAAGAACATCTAGCTCTGTATCATCGAAGCTTTTGGCTTCAAACAGCTTATTCAACTTCTGATAGTTCGCTTTGTTCCTGGGGTTAACGATCTTCTGGATGTATCCATTAGCGCCTGGCGTAACACTGGCCAACAGATCTTGCGTTGTCATATATGTTCATTAACTCTTCTGAATCACTTGCTGCCAACGTTGGCCGATCTCTTGAGACTGCACCAAGTTCATTATTTTTAATGCCGGTTCTTTGCTCTGCTCGCTGTTTAGCACAGCCAGCTTCGCTTCATGAAGGGAGCTGATCACGTACTTATCCCCCCAAATCTCCGCTGCCCCATTCCAGTCCCAGATGACTGGCGTAGCCCCGGTCAGCATCCCTTCGCCAATTGCCATATGAAAGGATTCGAAGTCTGATGACGAGAGAATAAAGCCGACCATGGTGAACCAATCGTTGACGTCGTCACCGGGGGGGTCAAAGATCACTTTATGCCGTAGCTTGGGGTTGCTGTTGATCCGTTCGAAGACATTGCGATAGTAGGCCAGTTCATCCTCACGCTTGAGCAGCCAGCTATAGTCGAGCGGATGCTTACCCTTTACTCGCAGGCAATAACGCCCGTCCTCTTCCAGAAGGAGCTCCAACAGGTCCAACGCGCGATCCAGACGCTTGCTCTTAGGCGCAACCCCCACAATACCCAATGTATAGCGGGCATCACCGGTTTTTTTCTTAGGCGTGAACTTGGTGTCATCCAGATAATTGGGAATCACCGAGGTCTTGTCAAAGGGGAAACCTTCGAACACCTCCAACGCCTGTCGGCGGGTGTGTTCACTGACGAAACTGACATGATTGATGTTGGCCCAGTTTGCCTCGCCCATATAGGGTGTACGGGTCTCCTGAGCGTGAAAGCGGGCCACCAGGCGCTGATGGGACAGCTTGTTATGCGAATACCACTTAAGATTACCCAAGCACCATTCGCAGAAGATCACATCAGCCTGTTCCAACAAATCACGGCTTTTGGCTTCATCGTGCTTGTTGTGTCCCTGCCACTGATCAACAAGAAACTCAAACTGCCCGGTAGCTTCCAGCTTTTTCTGCAGTAGAGTAAAAAATTTCAGATCGTGACCGGCCACAAGTACCGTTGTCCTGGCCTTCGGTTCGGGTGCCTTGGGGGTTTCCGACAACCACTGGTGAATCTCCCCCACTCGAGTGGAAAAGGTGTGGCGTTCAGCCAGCCGCTTCAGCGCATCGGCAGCCTGCTGAGTTACCTGCGGCTCATTAAGCGCGCGGACCAACTGACTCCGGAACTCATCAGCGCTATTGGCATACAGGGGGTAATCTTTGCCCAGCAGCTGCTCATGGAGGGGGTTACGGTTCAGAATCGCTGCACAGCCAGCCCCGCCGTACTCCAGAATCTTGGTGGAGTATTCCACAGTGTCGTTCATACTCTCATGGCGCCAAGAAAGACCTACCCTAGCCTGGTGTAACTGTTGTTGAACCGCTTCACGAGATTGTGCGCCCAACCACTGTAACCCAGCGGTACTCTCCAGCACACGCTGCATCTGTTGCTTGTAGCCTTGGCGTTCAGGCTCGTCATGGATCTTGTCACCGATCATCACGAGTTCACTATCCGGGAGTGTGCTGTGAATACCGGGCCAAGCCTCGGCCATTTCCAAGGTCATCCAGTCGCCCTTGAACTTGCCGGCATAGATAGCACGATTAGGTCGTGTGGAGATAGGTGGTAACTCTGCTGGCAGATCGGGTATCACTGGTGTGTAGAGCCTTACTTTGGCAGTATCCAAGTCAGGTACCAGGGACTGCCACAGCACCTTGAATCCCTCGGTCTGGCAAAGCAGACGCTGGCAGCCCCGGGCGATGCGCTGCATTACCAAGCGCTGGTCAGGAGCATATTCAGCTAGCGATTGGGGGATGTCGGTAAGGTACATCCAGCACCGACTCAATACGTCGGGGGCATCCAAAAGCTGGGTGGCGATCTCCAGCCCTCGCACGATGATAACGTCATAAGGCTTGGCCCGGTCCAGGCGGATGGTCAGCTCGCCCATCATCACAGGAGTTATGCGGGCAAAACCCTTGCCCTGCCAATACTGGCGGTCGCTGCCGTCTAGAATGGTGAGGTTGTTGGCAACTTTCAGGGGGCCGTGAAGCTCGTCGCGCGCCGGGGTGCTTCTAGCCAGGAAGTCTACCTCTGCCGCACCGGTTGCGGCGGTAGCCAAAGCGATAGTCTGAGCCCAGATGGAAGAGCCGTCGATGTAGTTAAGGTCGGGGTTACCGCAGATCAATACACGCTTAGTCATGGTTTAGCCTCCCACCGCTTGCTGTGCTGCACCGACAGGTTGGAATTGGTCGCTGTCGGCGAGATAAAGATCCGGGCGAGTAATACATTCGTCCGCGTGAGTTTTGATCGGTTGCTTGAGAAATTCCGGTCGTTTCCAAAGCGCGCCGCTCAGGCTGGCCTGGCCGCCATAGGCAAAGTGATCCTGCTCCAGTGCTTTGGCCCAGCCAATCGCGTCCGGCTCGTAAAGACTGGCGTTTGCCAAATCGCGCAGGTAGTGTTCGCCGTAGTGAGCCTGGGGACTGATCCAACCAGCCAGAGGGGATTCTGCGTGCTGCTCGGCAAGCCAGTCAGCTTTCTGGCCTCGCTGCAGAAGGGTTATGTTCTCCGAAAGCGTACCTGCCAGCTGCGCCAGACCCGGCGCACAGGCGATACCCAGCTGGAAATTGCGGTAACTCTGCTTGCGGGCAAACTGGTTTAAGGTCGCAAGTTCGACCTGGCTATGAGCCTCGGCCACCAATGCCATAGCCGGATCGGTGGGCATGCGGGTCTCGATCCCCAAGCGGTCGAAGATATCGTTCAGGCGGTGGGCATAGGTGTGCTTGGCGAACACCTCACGGATACCGGCCAGGCTGCGGCGACGCCACTCGGCGTCGTCGGTCATCAAGGTGTGCAGGGCCTCATCGGCCTCTTCCTGGCTGTGAACCAGCCACACGGCATCGCTATCGAACAGGTTCTCAATGCCCTTGGCGTAGGTGCTGACCACAGGGGTGCCGCAGGCCATTAGTTCGAACACTCGGCGCGAGAACATGGTGGGGGAATCGGTCACCGAGTTGACGTTGAGAAACACCCGATAACGGCTATATTCGTCGCAGAGTTCCTTGTATGGAAGGCTGCCTTTGATGCCCGCCTGATATTCCTCCGGGAAAGGGAAAATCCCAGTACCATGATTCCGGTCATAGATATCCAGGCCGTGGCGGTTAGCTGCCTGTAGCAACCATTGCATGGCCTCTCCACGTTCAGCGTGGCGGTTACCGTACCAACTGCCCGCAAAGCAGGCTCTCTGCTTGCGGCCAGCCAGCGGTGCCGGCTTGTGCAGCGCAGGCTGGGCGGCAAAGGGCAGTGCATGGACGTTGGGATTTCCAGTTTTGGCCTGGTAGGAGTTTTTCATATTGGCGTCAGTGGTGAAGATATGATCCACTAACTTGGCACTGCACATGAATTTCTGATGATGAACCGGGTCTTCCTTGTTCCAGAACAATGTGGGAATACCCTTCTCGCGGGCGTACTGGCAAATATGAGCAATCTCTTGACCTGGCTTGTTAGCGTAGTCCGCGACCCGGTACTGCCAGCTGCCGTAGTTGCCCTTCCAAGCGCTCTCGATAAAGAAAAATTCGGGCTGATACTTCTCTGCCAGGGCGTACCAGTTATCCGGCCGTGGCTGAATCAAGTTCACATCCTGCTCGAAGCAGCCAGTGGTGAATTCATCCATAATGCCAATCACATAGGGCTTGCCGTTGGGCGGCTGCTCCGGCCAGCCGAGGATGCTGATTTCAGCAGCTTGGGCGCTGGGGGGCACGAACTGAGTCGGTTGGGACTTATCTGACTTCGGTTTCACGCGAAGCTCACGCAGCATTACCTGCTCACTATCTTGCTTGTTGAATCCGCAAACCCCCACCCGGATCTCGCTAACCCCTTCGGGTACAGTGAAGCTGTGCAACTCCTGAATCTGGTTCTGGGTGCAGGGCAGGTACTTGAAGTAGGCCTTGAGGTGGCCAGACTTGGCCATTTTGCCGCAGGGGGTATCCACCGGCTTGCCGTCGGCATCGAAGGAATTGATCAACAAAACCGCCTTGCGATTCTGAACACCCTTAATGTTGTGATATTCGGAAGCGGCTTCAATGATCAGTGCTTGCCCGGCTTTGACCGGAACACTGTGCCAAATAGCCTCTTTTGATGGCAGCTCGACTGTTTCTGGGCGGCTGAAGACACCCAAACGAGATTGGGACGGCGACGACGTGACAGATGAAGCACCAACGGAAAAGGTTGTAGCCTCTTTGGCAGATTTACCCTTGGGTGCTGCCTCCTGCTTGGAAAGCTGCGCAGGTGTTGACTGAGTAACGAGTTCAACTTCCCCCTTCAGCGCCTTTACCACTTCCTGGGTATGCGCTGAGAACAGCAGCTTGGTGCTTGGATGGGGCGCAGACAGCTTCAATGATTCCTGAAGGGTATGGGCCAGGCTTGCGATGTTGTCAGCTTCAAATGCCACCACGCCCTTATGCTGCTGAGCGAATTCAGCCAAGGGCGCCACATCAGAGACTATCAGCCGCTTGCCATAGGCTAGCGCTTCGGCGGCTTTCATCGGCGGGACGAGTTCGCACACCGGCAGCTTTCTACGCGGAATCACAACGGCATCAATCAGCGCATAATAATCCGCAACCTGATCGTGGGGCACCCGCCCCAGCTGGATCAGCCATTCTTTATCCGCCAGAGCATTTTTACCGCCGGCAGCAACCGTAACCGGCTGCTCATCGCCTACCAGCAACAGCTTGAGCTTTTCGCCCTTTTGTACCAGCTCGTCACAGGCTTCCAGCAACAGCTCCAGTCCCTCATAGGCACTGAAGCTGCCAATATAACCCACAACCTTTTCGTCTTTTTCAATGCCGAGACGACTCAGCAAGTTCGGATCGGCCGCCTTTATTTCCGGCAACCGAGCCATTCCATTCGGTACGATTTCAATTCGATCATCGGCAATGCCCCGCTTAACCAGCTCGCCTTTCATCGGCTGGTTCAGGGTGAATACCTTCAGCGCCTGCTGCGCAACGAAGGCATCACGCCGAGCTTCATCCTTGAATTGCGCTGTACCCGCATAGCCGGGTTCACGCGCATCACGCGACAGCTCCCAGAAGCCGCGTACTTCGCTGTAAAACGGAATACCCAACCGCTTGGCGGCAATCCAGGCCGGCAACCCCACTATATAGTTGGATGCGGCCAGGACCACTGCCGGTCGGTACACTCTGAACTGTTCCATGTAGCAGGCTACGCTCTGCTCCATGTGTTCCTGTTCTCTTTTGGGTGTACCGGCCCAGCGGCTGTGAATGTAACGCACCCCTTCAACCTGCATTTCGGGCAATACCCCGCTCGCTACCCCCAACTCCCAGGGCCTGCCGGGCCGAACAAAACAAAGTGTTTCAAACCCTTGCTGGTTCAGTGCCTGAGCAATACCCTGAGTCCGTATCGCATAGCCGTTACTGGCATAGCTCTGTCCATGGCTAACCACATAAGCAATGCGATTGGGGATGGAGAGTATGGGGGATTGAGACTGGTTAGCAAGCGACTGTGCGCGGTTGATAAGTACGTCCATGATATTCCGTAGGGTTTACAGTGGCTAAAACGGTGCTATAGATCGCGGTGTGCCGGCTTACGCCAGCAAACCGACCGCGTCGATTACCTGTGCCTTGGCCTTGACCTGTTCGGCACTTTCTATGAAGGGCTTGTGTTTAACCAGCACACATACCACATCGGCCTCTTCCAGTGCCTGTTCCAGCTGTGTCAGAGTGACATTGGCACCCTGCAGGCTTTGCGGCAAGGCTTCAATGTTGGGTTCCACAACCTGAACCTGAGCACCCAGCTCGGCAACCTTCTGTGCAATGCCCATTGCCGGGCTCTCGCGCAAATCGTCGATGTCCGGCTTGAAGGCGATACCCAGGCAAGCCACCTTAATGTCGGAACGGGTCACGCCCGGGTTCGCCTGGTGGTGTGCTTCCAGTTTTTCCTTCACCTGCTCCAGTACCCACAACGGCTTGCCATCGTTGACTTCACGCGCCATGCGAATGATACGGGCTTCTTCAGGGCAGGAGTCCACGATGAACCAGGGATCCACGGCGATGCAGTGCCCACCGACGCCAGCGCCCGGTTGCAGAATATTGACGCGCGGATGACGGTTGGCCAACTCAATCAGCTCCCAAACGTTGATGTCCAGCTTATGGCTGATGGTGGACAGCTCGTTGGCAAAGGCGATGTTCACGTCACGGAAGCTGTTCTCGGTCAGTTTCGCCATTTCGGCCGTGCGCGCGTTGGTAACAACACACTCGCCTTCAACAAAGGTTTTGTACACTTCAACCGCGGCCTGCGAGCATTTCGGAGTCATGCCGCCGATAACACGGTCATTTTCCACCAGCTCACGGATGACATGGCCTGGCAGAACACGTTCCGGGCAATGGGCGATGCGGATATCAGACTCTTCACCATGCGTCTGCGGGAAAGTCAGGTCCGGGCGCGCTTCAGCCAGCCAGGCTGCCATCTGCTCGGTCGCACCGACCGGGCTGGTGGATTCCAGGACTACCAGGTTGCCCTTCTGCAGTACCGGTGCCAGGGCCTTGCTGGCCGCCTCGATATATTTCAGATCCGCTTTGTG
Organism: uncultured Marinobacterium sp.; assembly: GCA_963676805.2. Taxonomy (GTDB): domain Bacteria; phylum Pseudomonadota; class Gammaproteobacteria; order Pseudomonadales; family Balneatricaceae; genus Marinobacterium. Next base: position 1,913,533 of record CAXXYA010000002.1, read on the forward strand.
GCTGTCGCCTTCAGGATCATGGATAAACGGTGTCGGCACCGCCATCAGGAAGGCATCGGCCGGTTCAGGCTGGGTAACAGCTTTCAGATAGCCTTCGGTAACCGCGGCATGGACAATCATATCCAGGTCCGGTTCCACAATATGGATCTGGCCCTGGTTGATGGTATCTACGGCATGCTGGTTAACATCGACGCCGATTACCTTTTTCTTGCGCGAAGCAAAAACGGCGGCTGTAGGAAGACCGATGTAGCCAAGACCAATAACTGAAATAGTGTTGAAACTCATAATATTTTCTCTGGAAGCATTAAGTTTTAAAAGTGGGGACAATTTACTGTGCAGCAAGTGCATCACGGATACGCTGACAGGCCTGGCCATCGCCATAGGGGTTATGAGCACGGCTCATCCGCTCATAGGCCTTCTGGTCGGTCAACAGAGTATTCAGCTCTTGGGTAATCGTGAGTACATCGGTCCCCACCAACTTGACAGTACCGGCTTCGACTGCCTCTGGGCGCTCGGTTGTATCACGCATAACCAATACAGGTTTGCCCAATGACGGAGCTTCCTCCTGAATACCACCGGAATCGGTCAGGATGATATGAGCACTGTTCATCAGATAGACAAACGGCATGTAATCCTGCGGTTCAATCAGATGGATATTGTCAAAGCCTGCCAGCAGGCGATTAACCGGCTCCTGCACATTGGGATTGAGGTGCACCGGATATACGATCTGCACGTCAGGGTGTGCCTTGGCGGTATCGGCCAGGGCCTGGCAGATACGCTCAAAACCACCACCAAAACTTTCGCGACGATGGCCGGTTACCAGAATCATCGGTTTTTTCGCATCAATAAAATCGAATGTCTGTGCCAGTTGACCTGCCAGTTCAGGGGTATCCAGCTTGCGCACCACCTCAAACAGAGCATCGATTACGGTGTTACCGGTTACATGAATTTGAGCCCTATCAACACCTTCATCCAACAGGTTTGTCTGCGAAGTTGCCGTGGGTGCAAAGTGAAAGTTGGCCAGTGCACCGGTTAGTTTGCGGTTTCCCTCTTCCGGCCAGGGGGAGTAGATATTGTTGGTGCGTAACCCGGCTTCTACATGACCAACCGGAATCTGCTGATAGTAGGCAGCCAGCGTGGTTGCAAAGGTGGTCGCCGTATCGCCGTGCACCAGTACCACATCCGGTTTGAACTCCTGCAACACGGGCTTCAGCCCCTGCAGAATCCCGGTTGTTACATCCGTCAGGTCCTGGCCGGGTTTCATCAGGTTGAGATCATAATCAGGCGTCAACTCAAACAAACCCAATACCTGGTCCAGCATTTCACGGTGCTGAGCCGTTACGCACACTTTGGATTCAAAGCGCGAGTCATCAGCCAGTTGCAGTGCGAGCGGTGCCATTTTGATGGCTTCAGGGCGAGTGCCGAATACGGTTAAAACTTTCATGATTGCTTCCGATCCATTAGTTGATATTCCATTTCCCTGGCCCTGGTGTAGTAGTACTCAAGCAGCTTTTGCGTTTCATCCAGTTGACGCGACAGCTCGGATGTATCGCCGGATGCATCGCCATTTGGCTCTCGAGGCTTGACCAGCTTCTGGTTCACAGCGGGCTGTGCCATGCGTAGTTCACACAAGCGGATATTATTGGCAAACAGCTGGCTGCCGTATTGATCTGCCGCTTGCTGATACAGGCTTTTGGCCTGTTTGAAGTCCCCCTGCTTGAACAGGGCCACCGCCTGTTTAACGATGTGTGGGTTGTGAGTAGTCATATTCCCTCAGATGGTTTTGGGCGTTACGGGTTAACGGTTACCCGGCAGGCCCCTTTTTCCGTATTCAATGATTGCTGCTCAAAAGACAACCCTCGCCGCTCACAGAGCTGTTGCCAATAATTGGCCACCTGCTGCTCTCCTTCACGCTGATAGTCGTCCAAAAGAAAATCCAGTTGATGTGCTGACAGATACTGGAGAACACTGGCAAGGGCTGGCTCCCGCACCAGGGGGTCCTGCTGGGGGCTTACAGGGCCATCAACCAGTACCAGAATTTTTGCCTGACGCCCTTCGAATAGCTGGGCAATACGCGCCAGTTTTTGCTCACAGGCATAGAACAGAGGGGCCTGCACCACCTGCTGGCCAGTATGAGCAGTGGGTACCAGCGGTGCCAGGACCAGATCGACCAGATGATCCAGCCCCTCTTTTTGCAGTATTGAGAGTGTGTGATCCTGGTAACGCTGTTCCTGTTCAAAGCTCAGGATGCGTTGCGGCAGGTCATGCAAGACAGACTTGATTGCCGAAGGATACTGTTTTTGTCCTGCATCGCGCGGGTTGTCATATTCCAGCGCGCCCTCGCTTGTCATGACCGAAGTATTGGCGAGCACACGTGCCATCAACAATGTTGATGCTCCACTCCCGAACTCAATCACCAGGTCATAATTATTGAGCTCAAGTTGGTTAACCAAATGGGTCGCCAAATCGGCATCAATCGACCAGCCCCCAAGGGCAAGTGGCTGCTGGCCTGTTTCCAGATAGTTGGCAAGGCTGATCTGTGTCTGCAGGTGCTGGCGTTGATCCCTGAATGACCGGGTTACATGCTGCCCCAGCGCATTCGTGGATTGTTGTAACTGACTGGCTTGCTGCTCAAACATCTGCGTCATGCGCTCTTCAAGCCTCAGGAAAGCTTCCGTGTTTTGCTGCTGATTTTGCAACGACTGCAACTTTTCCTGCTCCAGCTGGCTCAACTGCTGCCGTAATGATTGAATTTCATTTTGCAGCCGCTGGTTGTTAGCCTGCTCAACTTGATGCGTTTTTTGCTGCTGTTCAAGCGCTTGCTTTAACTCACTGTTCTCAACCAGCAGCTTTTCGGCCTGCTGTTTACGCTGAGCAAACCAACGTTTGTTCTTCTCTAATGCACCAAGTGTTGCCTCATGATTTTGTTGCTCCAGCAGGAGTTCCGCCTCCACTGCTTCCCGCGCTTGCTGCTGCTGAGCCGCCGCCGTTTGTACGCCTTCAAGTTCTGCAACCTGCTTACGTAGTTCTGCGATCTGCTCACGGTACGCCAGGTGTATCTTTTCCAGCTCCGCCTTGTACGCTTCGCCTTGCTGCTGCAGCAACGCTTGTTCGTTTACGAGTGCGTGCGTTTTTTGCTGAAGTGCTGACTCCGTGTCCTGTAAGCGGCCCCGAAGCGAAGCATTCTTCTTCTGGCTGGAGTCGAGTGCGTCCAGCACCTGTGCCAGCTCGGTACGTTTGTCATGGAGCTCTTGCCTGGACTGCTCCAATTGCGCGGTCAGTGCATCAAGGTGATCCTGTAGCGGGCTTCTTTGCAAACGCCAGCTTGGCCAGTCAGGATCGGTATCATCCGTGCAAACCTGTTCATAACCCTGCTGCTCCAGTACCGCCAGCACAGCATCTGCCGTGCTGCCACCTGCATAGAAGGGCTCAGGATTAGCCGTAAACTGTATCTGTCTGAAGCGTTTCAACTGGCCGGCTTCCACAAGTGATTGAACAATCGCAAACGCTTCCCCTGGTGCCTGAATGACCAGCAGAGCCGACTCGGCTTGTACTGGACCAAACTGCTCAACCAGGTCGCTCGGTGACAACGTTTGAACGCTGTGCTGCGCGACAGTTTTGAGGCCGGGAAATAAAGCCTTAAGCCCCTGTGGCTCACGGATGCTGGCCGTATCCGGCAAGTTGAATTCAAAAACCTGATTGGCAGTGGCATCCACCGTAATTGCAGCTTCAATCACCTGAATACTTGAAGCTGAGCCTTCCAGGCTGACCGCCTTGTGTTTCAGGCTGTTTGCCATGGCTGGTAACGGCTCGACCAGCACGATTTCCCGGGTGCCTGATGCTATATACTCTTCCAGCTCCGTACAGCTGCCTGCACCTATATGGATAATTTTTTCCATGCCTTACCCCCTTGGCCCCGGCAGATAACTTTGCGCTTCAGGCCGTGGAGCCCGCCCCTCTGCCATCCCATGTTCAATATAATGAATCAACGGGTTAATGCCGGATTCGGCAACATCGGCATTGACTTGCAGATACCAGCTGGTATTGAAATGCGGGCTCGGATCACGGCCTTCTGCCACGCCAAATTTGATGTAGTGGCGGGCCGGGTCCATGTTTTCTTGAGCAACATCAGAATGGGTCATCAGGTACCACTCTTCATCAAACAACGGAGAGGCCTTCAGTTTACGAATGTTGCGCTGCAGCTTGCGTTTACTGCTTGCAGAACTGCTTTGCCGCTTGAGAGGGGCGGGCTTGACCAGCTTGTAAAAACGACTGGATTTAATAGTGTTAAGCTCGCTTTGCAGTTTGGCGATTTCACCATTGGCGACAGCCAGTGCTGCATCACTGTCGTCAAGCTGTACTCCCAATTGGCGCTGGTTGAAGAATCGTGTTTCCAGCTCGTCCTGCACCAGATGTAACTGCTCTAGCAACAGACTGCCTTCTTCACGAGCCTGTTCAAGCATATTGACTGCCTTGTCTTCAGCAGTCTTAAGCTTAAGCAGATCGTTCCTGGACTGGTTGAGCTCTGCTTCGGCAGACTCCAATTTGGCGTTCAGAGAACTTTGCTGTTTGCTGTATTCTGACTCCGCCTGCCTGGCTCGTTGTTCAAGATTTCCTACCTGTTGTTGCAAATCGTCCGCTCGGCGGGACGCCTGCTGGTATGATGCTCGCACCTCGTTTAGTTGTGACTGATGCTGATCTCTGGCTTTTTCCTGCTTTTGGATCAGCTCCTTCTCGCGCCTGAGGACAGTTTCGAGTTCTTCCTGTACCAAATGAAGCTGATCAAGTAACAGGCTGCTTTCTTTCTGGGCCTGTTCCAGGCTGGCTTCAAGATTTGCAGCTTGCTCCGTCAATAGATCGTTTTGCTTAATAAGGCCATCAACCCGCTTGGTCTCTTGCTCGTTTGAGACCTGGAGTCTGGTTATGACCGCAGTTGCATCTTTAAACTGCTCTTCCAGACTCTGCTTGCTCCCCAATACGGCTTCCAACTCTTCCTGCACCAGGTGCAGCTGGCTAATTAAAAGCGCCGATTCGTTCTTGCTTGCTTCCAGCTGCTGAACCAGTTGGGTGGTTTCATCCTGACTGCGCTGCAGTTGAAGAGCATTTTCATTTGCCTGATGCTTCTGATCCTGCAACTGTACTTCCAGCACTTGAACCCGGCGCTGCGACTGTTCAAGTAGCCCTTGAACTTCCTGAGACTGATGTCGAACATCAGCAGTTTCAGCATTTAATTGTGCCGACAGTGCATCCACCTCAAGAGCCGGCTCAGCAAAGGAATCATCGCTCAGGGGAAGCGTGCTGGCCTCCAGTTCGGCCAACAGCCTCTGACTCTCTTCTGACTGACGAACCGTTTGTAAGGCATACAACAGATGGAGCGGCTCGACTTCAGGCAGAGCTGCCATGATGTATTCATCAGGTGACCGCTCCCCTAGTCTTTCCAGCAAGGGAGTAACATCTACGTCAGGAGCCAGCAGGGAATCCGTTTCCACCAGGCATGCACGTCGACGGTTATGCTTGAGCCAGCTCAGCAGCACTTCTGCCTGCTGTTGCCATTGCAGGCAAGCTTCAGTAGGTGCCTGCCCTTCGGCGATAGCAGCCGCTATCAAATACTCGGGACGACGATGCAAGATCACGACTTGTTGTGAGCCGCCGTTATCCAGCTGACACCAGCTTTCAACCTCTTCTGAGGCTTGTTGTGCCCAGCCAAGGCTGCTTAACAGAGGAATGGCCTGCTCCCAGCCGGAATATGGAAGTGCTCCCAGGGTAAAGCTCATGTCCGGTGTACTCCACTTGTGTCCATGCAAAACGCTTGCTCAATCATAAAAGGCTGTTATCTCGTTCCAGGCAGGTGCGACAGCATCCTTGGCGGACAGTTTCGGCACGGCCCCACTGCGCATGGGCCATTGAATTTTCAGGGTTGGGTCATCCCAGCGGATGGCGTATTCATCACCTGGCGCATAATAGTCCGTACATTTGTATTGCAACTCAGCAGTGGCGCTGGTGACATAGAAACCGTGCGCAAACCCGGGCGGCACCCAAAGCTGTTTACGATTTTGAGCACTCAGCACGGCACCAACCCACTGACCGAAAGTAACACTGCTTTTTCTCAAATCCACAGCCACATCAAATACTTCTCCGGCTGTCACACGTACCAGCTTGCCCTGCGGATTTTTTAGCTGGTAATGCAATCCTCGTAGCGTACCCTGACAGGATTTGCTGTGATTTTCTTGAACAAAAGTGTATTCACCACAGTGACGCTCAAAGTCAGCCTGACGGAAGGTTTCCATAAAGAAGCCACGCTCATCTTCAAATACCTGTGGCTCCAGCACGACGACATCAGGAATATCGAGTCGTTGATACTCCATCAGACACTCCTTCTTTCATTGAATGCCATATCCGTTAACCTGAGCAGGTATTGGCCGTAGTGGGTTTTGCAAAGCCTCATTCCCTGTTCCTTTAGCTGGCGCTCATCAAGCCAGCCGTTGCGCCAGGCAATTTCTTCAAGGCAAGCAATTTTCAGCCCCTGACGATGTTCGATCGTTTGTACATAGCTGCTGGCCTCCAGCAAGGAATCATGAGTACCAGTATCAAGCCAGGCAAAACCTCTTCCAAGCCGCTCAACTCTTAACGCCCCCATTTCCAGGTACGCGTTGTTGATGCTGGTAATTTCTAGTTCACCGCGTGCAGAGGGCTTGACCTGCCTTGCCAACTCGACCACCTGGTTGTCGTAAAAATACAAGCCGGTGACTGCAAAGTCGGATTTTGGCTTTTCCGGTTTTTCTTCAATAGAGAGTGCACGCCCTTGCTGATCAAATTCAACAACGCCGAAACGCTCCGGATCCTTGACCATATAGCCGAAGACCGTTGCCCCCTCAGCATGTGATGCGGCACGTTTCAATTGATCTGAAAAGTGCTGGCCGTGAAAGATGTTATCGCCCAACACCAGGCATACTGGGTCCTGGCCAATAAACGCTTCACCAATAATAAAAGCTTGCGCCAGGCCTTCAGGACGTGCCTGAACCGCATAACTGAAGTGAACGCCGAACTGCTCCCCCGTTCCCAGCAACTGTTTATACTGAGACAGATCTTCCGGTGTGGTAATGATGAGAATTTCCCGAATGCCTGACAACATCAGAACCGAAATGGGGTAATAGATCATCGGTTTGTCATAAACCGGGAGCAGTTGTTTGGACACTCCCAGCGTAATCGGATGCAAACGCGTGCCAGAGCCGCCAGCAAGAATAATCCCCTTGCGTGTCATGCATGTATTCATTCGGTGCGTATCCTTATGCTTCACGCCTGCTTTGGCCTTGCTGTTCAATGCATTCATGCAACGTCAATTCAAGCTGGCTATGCCAATCCGGTAGTTGCAGGCCTAATGCCCGCTCCAATTTGCCCACGGCAAGGCGCGAATTCCCCGGTCGAGCAGCAACCGTGGGATAGTCACAGGCAGGCACGGGGTTGGCTTGTGCTGGCCCCATGTTCAGTGACTCGCCCTTCTCTTTCGCTAACCTGAAAATGGCCTGGGCAAAACCATGCCAGCTGGTTTCACCGTTGGGGGCCAGGTGGTAGATGCCGGGGAGGAGTGATTCGCGCACGGAGTGCGCTCCCACAGCAGGGATATTGGCTTCTGCCTTGGCAACTGCATGCGCGGTTATATCCGCAATCAGGCGCGCGGGGGTTGGTGCCCCTATTTGATCTGCAACGATGTTCAGGCTGGGCTTCTCTTTTGCCAGGCGCAGCATGGTTCTCATGAAGTTATTGCCGCGGGCGCTGTAGACCCAGCTGGTACGGAAGATGAGATGACGACAACCGCTGGCGATAATGGCTTCATCGCCTTCGAATTTGGTCTTCCCATAGACCCCTAAAGGCCCTGTTTCAGCTGCTTCGCTGAATGGGGCGTTACCCGTACCCGGATATACATAGTCGGATGAGTAATGCACCAGCAGGATGTCATGTGCCTTGGCATAGGCCGCCAGCTGGGCGGGCAGCTCGGCATTCAGACGGCATGCCAGCTCCGGCTCTGACTCCGCCTTGTCGACGGCGGTGTAGGCGGCGGCGTTGACGATCAAACCTGGTTGATGCGTTTGCAGGTAGTCGTCAACGGCGGCGGAGTCGGACAGGTCGAGCTGTTGACGCGTGGGGGCCAGTATCTGGCCAAACAGCGACAGCGAGCGCTGCAGCTCGAAACCGACCTGGCCGTTTCCTCCGGTAATCAGGATCTTCATTGGGCCACTCCCAGTCGCTCGCCCTGGTAGCTGCCATTTTGCACACGCTGCCACCATTCCTTGTTGTCGAGGTACCATTGAACGGTTTTACGCAGGCCGGTTTCAAAGGTTTCCCGGGGCTTCCAGCCGAGCTCTCGCTCTATTTTGCTGGCATCGATGGCGTAGCGAACGTCGTGGCCGGGGCGATCGGTTACATAGGTGATGAGCTCTCGGTATTCGCGCACAGAGTGCGCTCCCACATCAGTGCTGGTTGTACTGCTGCTCTTCTGAGCAGATTCGCGCACGGAGTGCGCTTCCACATCAGTGCTGGCTGTACTGCTGCTTTCCTGAACAGATTCGCGCACAGAGTGCGCTCCCACACCGATGTCGGACATATTGGTGCTTTCTGAGGCAGGTTCATCAACACTGGAAACCTGTGGTGGGCAGAGTTCCTGCAGAATATCGCAGAGCGTATGGACGACTTCGATGTTCTGCCTTTCGTTATGACCGCCGATGTTGTAGGTGTCACCGATGGCACCCTGTTGGGCTACCAGAATCAGCGCACGGGCGTGGTCTTCGACATAGAGCCAATCACGGATCTGTTTGCCATCACCGTACACCGGCAGCGGTTTACCGGCCAGCGCGTTCAGGATCATCAGCGGGATCAGCTTTTCCGGAAAGTGGTAGGGCCCGTAGTTGTTGCTGCAGTTGGTTACCAGGGTAGGAAGACCGTAGGTACGCTGCCAGGCACGTACCAGGTGGTCGGAACTGGCTTTGCTGGCGGAGTATGGGCTGCTCGGTGCATAGGCAGTGGTTTCGGTGAAGAGGGGTAGTGGGTTTTCGCGAGCAGAGCTCGCTCCCACAACGTCATCCTTATTCAGTAATTCGATGTCTTCCGGATGCGGCAGGTCGCCGTATACTTCATCAGTAGAAATGTGATGGAAGCGGAAGGCCTCGGCTTTCTCCGGTGCCCACTCTTTCAAACTATTCCAGTAAGTCCGCGCGGCTTCCAGCAGTACACAGGTACCGACGATGTTGGTCTGGATAAACTCGGCAGGGCCATCAATGGAACGGTCGACGTGGCTCTCGGCCGCCAGGTGCATAATGATATCCGGCTGATGATCCACCAGTACCTGCTGTATTGTACTGGCATCGCAGATGTCGGCCTGGATAAAGGTGTAACGTGGATTTTCTGCAATGCAGGCAAGAGACTCGAGATTACCGGCATAGGTCAGCTTGTCGACATTCACAACCTTGTTGTCGGAATTGTGGATCAGTTCTCGAATGACCGCCGAACCGATAAACCCGGCACCGCCCGTGACAAGAAAAGTTTTTTGCTGCTCTCGCATTCCTGTTATCCGTATTTTGGCACGCTACCGCCCGGTCGCGCAGTCCTCCATCCTGGAGAGCAACCTCTATCCGTGCCTGCTCTTGCGACAGCAGCGGCGATACAGCCGCCTGCCCAAGTGAATGTCTTCCATAAAGGCTTTACCGAGAGCGTTTCGGCAAAGCCGGGTTACGTCATTTTCAGTCGCGATGGTCTTTAATGATCAGCACCAACATCTGCAAAATCAGCCCGGCGAACAGGGCAACAATTGCAAAGACGACCATGTTGTACAGCCGGCGCGGTTCAACCGAATATTCAGGCAGAGTTGGGCTCTGCAGAATTGATACCTGCTTGAGCTTTCGTGCTGCTTCAATACGCGTGTTTTCCAGCGCCATGAGTGCGCCGGAATAACTCTCCTGTGCAAACTGCGCACGCAGCTCGAGTGTCTGATATTCCGATGACAGTACGTTTAACGCGCCGCCCGACTGCTGCGCCATACGACCGCGTTCCTGCTCGATCTGCTGAATCAATGCATCTATTTCAGCTTCTACCCGGCGTACGTCTGCTGAACGGGTGCTTTGGTAACTTTTCAAGGCCGTACGCTTGGCACGCAAATTGGCCAGCTGAGACTCAAGACTGGCCACGACCTGGTTGATGCTTTCAACCGTCCCGGTTGGCGAGACCAAACCGTTTTTGTTCTGATAGTCGATCAGGTCCTGGCGTGCAGCGTCAAAACGCTCAGCCAGCTGGCCAACCTGTTTCTCAAGAAAGCGAACCTGCTCTTCCGCCAGGCGTTGTCCCATCTGGTTCATGTGCGCCTCGCCTTCCTGCAACAGGAAACCGGCCAGTGCATGAGCCATCTCCGGGTCAAACGCCACCACTTTGATTCGCAATACGCCAGCATAGTCATCCAGCTCGACGGATACTCGTTTGAGGTAGTATTGGTGAAGCTCTTCCATGGGCACATCTGTGTCCGACAGTTCGGAAAACAGATCAATATGACTCTGCGAGTAATGCTCCCGCAAACCAAGTGCCGCATCAGCCTTGCGTAACATATCGACTGACAGCAGGTAATCACGCAGCAGCAGCATATCGCTGTTATTCCCACTGCCTCCGCCCAACAGGGACTGAAAGCTCAGCTCTGGCGCAGCCAGCTGAGGGCTTTCCAGTACCACGTTGGCTTCTGACACATAACGATCACTGGCCCAAAGCCCCCAATAGAAGGCCGCCAGAACGATGGATACCAGGCAGGCAAACCAGTATGGGTATTGTCTGATCAGTTGTTTGGTGTCGACTTGCATTGCTGATTAACCCTTCTTATTGCTGCCAATCTGGTGATAGGCATCTATTGCATCGTTGATGTCGTCAAACCAGATAGCCTGCCCCTGGTGCAGCCAGATACCCGCTTGGCAAAGATCCTTCAATATCCCCTCAGAGTGCGACACCATAATGATGCTGGCCTTGCCAATGCGGTCACGGAACGCTTGGGTAGCCTTGGCACGAAAAAGCCTGTCCCCTACGGCTGTCGCCTCATCAGACAAATAAACATCGAAGTCAAATGCCAATGAAAGCCCGAAATTGAGCCTTGAACGCATGCCCGAAGAATAGGTTCTGACCGGTTCATCAAAAGCCGCACCTATTTCGGCAAAATCCTCTACGCGACTCACAATTTCGTCTGCAGCCGCACCACTGCCGTGGATACGCGCAACAAAACGCACATTTTGCCGTCCCGTCATAGACCCCTGCAGCCCACCCGATAGCCCTATAGGCCACGAGATACGACTATCACTGTCTATACGCCCCTTGTCCGGACTATCCATCCCGCCAATCAGTCTCAACAAAGTGGACTTTCCGGCCCCATTACGGCCAACCAGACCAACGCTGACATTGGTCGGAATTTCAATATTGATATCCTTGAGCACCCAATTGCTGCCATGGTGCTTGTGGTAACGCTTGTACAGATTCTCGATACGGATCATTGACGCTTCAACCTCAACTCGAAGCGAAGGTGCAGCATTAAACCCAGCGCCATCATCACTAGCGCCCAATACCAGAGATACAAAAGACTTGTACCGGTAACCGGCCGGTAGAGTGGAAAGAACGCACTCCGAAGGGTCTCGAGACCATGTACGATCGGGTTCCACATGACGTAGCCTAACAGGTCGTGAGGCACAAAATTCAGCGGGAAGATCACGCCAGAAATGATCAACAATGGCATTGAGATAATGCGCAGAATTTTACCTATTTCGGGCACGAGACCTGCCAGTGCCGAAAAAATCAGGCCGGTACCCAGCCCCAGGCACCAGAGCGACATCCAGGCCCAAAGTGCTGCCAACGGCTGAGCAGGCAGAAGACCAAACTCCAGCAGCGCCCCTACCATGATAAAGAGCACAAAAATGAATGATTTCAGCAGGCCTTCCAGGTAACAGCGCACCAATACCGGGTCAACGGGCTTCACCTGTCGGTAGGCAAACAAACCTTTGTTTGCCTCTATTGCCCCTATGGGGCGCATCATGTTTTCGCGCACAAGGTAAAAACCAAACAACCCCGTAACCATCCAGGGAATAAACTCTGCACCATCAATATGGCGTATACGTCCCATGATGACAGTACGAATAACTATCATCATTACAACCATGGCAATGGGTTCAAACAGCATCCAGAACCAGGCCATGCGATCAGCCATTGTGCGGGCCAGGGCTTCTCGGACAAACATGGCGTACCATACCGAGCGGGTGACCTGCCAGGGTGTTCGTGTACTCAGCACGCACAAACCTCATGCGAAAATGCGGCGGATCAAGTCCGCCGCCAAGGGTGTAAGACTATATTTGCCAACCTGTTACAGATCGATGGCGACTTTGGTCGCCACGGCGATCTGATAGAGGATTTGGCTGATACTGGTCGCCAGCTGGATGTTCTTGGTCGGCACTTCCGGCAATACCAGAATTTCATCCCCCGGGCGCAGGCGTACATCACTCGCCTGACGTACTTCGCCGTTCAGACGCACTGCCAGAATACGCTCATCATCTGCATGCTGACTGAAGCCCCCCGCCGTTTCGATGTAATCCTTGACGCTCATGCCCGGCTTGTACACGACGGACTGAGGCACCAGCACTTCACCGCTGATCAAGATGGAGTCACTGAACTCCGGCAACGTAATGACATCACCATCCTGCAGACGTATGTCGCTGATCTGATCTCGGTGCGATACAACCAGTCGACCGGTTGGCTCGACCTCGGAGGCACGGGCGACAAAGTCGCGAATCAGTTCGGCTTCTTTCAAGCGGATTTCAGCTTCCTGAGGCGTGGCCGAAGGCGCACCCAGATAGTTGGTTTCCAGTCGGCGCAGGCTCTCTTCCAGTGCCTGGCTCTGTTGTTCAGCAACGGTCAGACGACGAATGGAGATACTGCCGGTATCCGTCAGCTGGCGCGGAACGGCCACTGCATCCAGCAGCTCTTTCAGGCGTGCATCCTTGGGCAGCGCATAACGGGAAGGACCATAGAAGCTGCCTTCCAGCTGGACCACGATGGTTTCATCGCGCTGATCCGAACTGAACAGCACTTCATCACCACTGCGCAATGGCTGTTTCGGGAACTCATCCACCGGTACATAGACCGACACCGGTCCCTCTTCGCGATTACCCCGCAGCAGTACATGGGACACATTGGATTTGGTACGTGCCAGCGACAGTAAGGCAGCGCCGTTCATGTCCGACGGAGCCAGTTCATAACGATAATCGCGCTCCACTTCACCGGTCACCACGACCGTTGCGCCCCGTTCGGTGACCACGATGGTATCGCCATCGCGGAACTGAGGACGTGGCAGCTTGCCATTCAGCAAAAAGGCATAAAGGTCCGCCGTCGCGATCACCTTATTGTTGCGCAGCACCTTGATTTCACGGTAGCTGCCTAACCGGCTGTCAATGCCGCCAGCCTGGTCCAGAAAGTACAACAGGGAATCGCTGGGAGTACCGGCATAGCGGCCAGGATTTTCAACATAGCCGGTCACAAAAATTGCCACCGGCTGAACCCCCTGCAGGTTGGTGTATACCTGCACACCGTCCGGGTATACGGACTTGATGGCCGAGGTAACGCGGCTGTTGAGCTCCCCGTGAGTCGTGCCCTGCACCTTTACCGGCCCCACGGATGGAATGAAGATATTCCCCTGAGCATCCACCGGCAGCACACGCTCGATCTCAACCGCACCCCAGACGCGCAGAGTTATATTATCACCCGGCACAATACGGTAGCTGGCGTTCAAGCCATCTGCCCGCATGCCACTAAAACCACCATTGAACAAGTGGTCACCAAAAGGCTGCACCAGATCTTCCCGCGTAGAGCCAGCCTGAGCGGCTACCTGGCCATAACGCCCCGTACGCCAATCGGCACGGCTCTGCTGCTCTTCGATGGTTTGCGGAATGGGTTGTGCCTGCTCGGTACCTGGCAGTATGCCGATATTATTGACACCAACGGCCTGAGCGTTAGCTGAAATCATGGCGACACTGGCACCTGCCAGCAACGCGATGGGACGAAGCAACGTTTTAATCTGTTTCATGACGGGTATCCGGTTACTGTCTTTCCGGAACACACTTTGCTGACAGTGTGTTACTGAGCATTAAGAAGTTGAGTGACCGGACGGACCGGAACCCAGGTAGCATTTTCGCGACAGGCAATGGCGGGCTTCGCCTCAACCGCTGCAGGCACGACCTTCAGATGCACACACTCTCGCCCAGCGCCCGAAAAATAGCGACTCATCAGCGTAATTTCAGCCTGATTACCCCATGGGGTCTGTTCGAAAAAAGCGGCGCTTTGCTCAGCGGCATCACCGAGAAAAGCGATGAGGTCTGTTTGTGCTATGCCCGTATTCTGAGCACTGGCATCATTGAATCGACTTGATGGCTGCATCTGCTGAATGGGCGCACATCCAGAAAGGAAGGCTACACATAGAGCAGCAGAAAACACGCGGGGGAACTGATTAGACAGGTAACGACTTAGCATTCTTCCGTGTCACTCCATAATTGTACGCTAAATGCGACGAATAATAACAACCTCTTATTATGGTGGCTATTTCGGGTCACAATGTCCCGCATTCCAGCGAGTAGTCGATTTTTATAGCTGCTTTTTATACCTGCAAACAACCCAAAATACAAACGACACAGAAGTAATTGAGGCCTGTTCACTCAAAAGTATTAACACCTGGGTGTAAACACCAGAAACTGAATTCACTGAATACGCAGCAGCCTATCCAGAACATGATCCATCTGTTCTCGAGTATGCTCACTGCAGACAAAAAACCTCAACCGCGCGCTTTTTTCAGGTACCGCCGGATACAGGATCGGCTGCACATTGATGCCATGGTTCATCAACTCGACGGAGTGACGCGTTGCAACCAGCGAGCTGCCACTGATCACGGGGATTACCGCACGACCAATACAGGCGCCCGTATCCAGCCCCGCCGCCTTGGCCTGCTGCGCCAGATATTCGGAGTTCTGTTGCAGAGCACGCACACGCTCCGGTTCTGACCGCATAATGCGCAGGGACTCGATTGCTGCAGCCGCCACCATCGCCGGCATGCCTACGCTGTACAGAAAACCCGGTGCAAAATGGCGCAGCATGTCGATCAGGGCCTGACAACCGGCGATGTAACCACCGCAACCGGACAGGGTTTTGCTCAGCGTGCCCATCCAGATATCGACACCTTGCGGATCAATGCCGGCATGTTCATGACTGCCCTGCCCGGTTTCACCCAGCACACCCAGCGCATGTGCCTCATCCACCATCAGCCAACATTCGTAACGCTGCTTCAAGGCCACCAGCGCCGGCAGATCGGGAACATCCCCGTCCATGCTGTACAGCCCTTCGACCACTACCAGTACACGGTCAAACTGCTCTCTGTGCTGACTCAGCAGCTGCTCCAGGTGGTTGAGGTCATTATGACGAAACGCCATGCGCCTGGCCCCTGACAGCTGGGCCCCCATCAGGCTGCTGTTGTGGATGTACTCATCATGCAGCACCAGATCACGACTGCCCAACAGATAACCGATCACCGACACATTCGTTGCGTGACCACTCACAAGGGCAAGAGCATCATCAGCCCGGTACACCGCAGCCAGTTCCCGTTCCAGCATCTGATGCACGGGCCGCTCACCCGATACCATACGGCTGGCCGATACGGACGTGCCATAGCACTCGGCCGCCTGATGGGCCGCTTCGACGACCCTGGGGTCACCCGACAAGCCCAGATAGTTGTAACTGGCGAAGTTGATGCACTCACGCCCTTCAATCTGCGCCACGGCCCCCGAGCAGCCTTCATGCACTCGGAAGAAGGGGTCGTCGACGCCAAGCTTGCGGCCGGCTTCACGCATGATATTCAGTTGCTTCCACCCCTGATGCGTCTTGAAGTCTGTCCGAGCGCTGGCACCGGGTCTTGCCGTTTGTACGGCAACCGACTCGCGGTCATTGCGTTTCAACTTGCGCTGCACCGACTGTTCGATCAAACGCTGTTTCAGTGACTGGGCTACTTTCATGAATTGCTGACATCCTGTTCGCTGAGTCCATGCTGGGCTGCCACCCGTGCCAGCGTGAGGTCATTACCGTCCTCGCCCCGATCATGAATACGTTCCAGCAGTTTCTGTGACAACTTGCTGATGGTTGGCGACTCGCTGATGGCCATCGCCGGCAAATGCACGCCAAAGCGGTCTTCAATGGCCGTCATCAGCTCAACCCCCATCAGAGAATCGAAGCCGAGATCATACACCGATTGCTCGGGATCAATGCTGTCAGCCGGCAACATCAGAATACGGCCAAGGCTCTGTGCAAGCTCGGCCGACACCCGGTCCTGCTGCTCTTCAGGCGACAGCTGCGCCAGCTCGGTCAGCAGGTCCGCCCCGCTATCTCCCTGATCCGCTCCGTCGTTCAAGCGGGCAACGAGACCATAACGGGCAGCCCCGGCATTGGGCAGGAAACGGGACAGTGCGGGCCAATCGAATTCCATGACACCCAGCAAGGGCACGTCATGCAGCAACATCTGCTCCAGCTGCTGCAAGGCCGCTGCGGCGGTCAGGGCATCGCCGCCCATGCGGCTTTGCAGTGCATTCTTGATATGACTGTTGCGAGCCAGGTAGCCGGCGTCATCGATCGCCCCCCAGCGCGCGCAGGTCGCCGGCAGCGCCTGGGCTCGACGCAGGGAGGTCAGCGCTTCAAGGGCATAGTTGGCTCCAACATAGTTGGCCTGTCCCGGGTTACCGAACAGGGTGGTCGCCGATGAAAACAGCACGAACAGTTCGAGCGAGTCATTGCAAGTGAGCTCATGCAGGTGACGGGCTCCGAACGCCTTCGCCGCAAACACCTGAGCGATCTGCTCATTGGTCATGTTGGCGGCCAGCGCATCGGCGAACACGGTGGCGGCGTGGACAACACCGCCCAGTGCAGGCTGATTTTCGTTGATCAGCTCCAGCGTTTCGGCCAGCCGGTCTCGATCGGCAACGTCACAGGCGTAGGTACAGACCGAAACGCCCTGCGCGCGCAGCCTTTCAATCAGCGCCCGGTCGTCACCCTCGGCCTGACCACGACGACTCAGCAGCGCCAAATGGCGCACGCCCTTCTCGGCCAGCCACTGCGCCGTACGCAGACCAAAACCGCTGAGTCCCCCCGTCACCAGGAAGGTTTTCTCCGCACTCAGGGACAGCTCCCCGTCGGACACCGGCCGGGATACCGCTTCCTGCACGCGCGGTCGCTGCTCATAGTGCACCACGACCTTGCCGATCTGCTTCGCCTGCTGCATGTAGCGGAAGGCCTCGACCACCTGGTCGGCAGCAAAGGTCGTATAGGGCAGCGGGCTCAATTCACCCTGCTCGAACAGATCCATCATCTCGCGGAACAGGCTTCGCGTCAGCGCGGGCTGTACCTTCATCAGCTGGTCGGAGTCGATGCCGAAATAACTGATGTTGTTGCGGAAGGGACGCAGGCCGATCGAAGTGTTTTCATAGAAATCGCGCTTGCCCAATTCGAGGAAACGACCAAACGGCCTGAGTACCCTCAGGTTCTGGTTGATCGCTTCGCCGGCAAGGGAATTCAGCACCACGTCAATTCCCTCACCCTCGGGCAAATCCGCCAGAATGTCCTCGGCAAAGGTATGGCTTCTGGAGTCGTAGATCGCCTCGATGCCCAGCAGGCGCACCACATCCCGCTTGCTGTCGGAGCCGACGGTGGTATAGATCTCGGCTCCCATAAGACGTGCGATCTGGATGGCAGCAAGCCCGACACCACCGGCCGCGCCATGGATCAGCACTCGCTCTCCCGGCTGCAGCCGCGCCAGATGCTTGAGTGCGTAGTAAACCGTGAAGAAGGTGGTCGGGATGGTGGCGGCTGCCTCGAATCCAACCCCCTGTGGCAGTCGTGCCAGCGTTTCGCTACCGGTCACCAGGCGCGTACTGAAACTGGCAGGACCAAAACCAACGACGCTATCGCCAGGCCGGAATTCGGTCACGTCAGTCCCCACAGCCGTGACCACGCCGGAAAACTCCAGTCCAAGGTTCGGGCCGGTAAAGCCGTTTTCGATGGCTTCATCGGACAACAGCCCCAGGGCGTACATCACGTCGCGGAAATTGAGCCCGGTCGCGCGTACATCCACCTCGACCTCCTGCGTTCCCAGCTCAGGAAGAGGACGGGGCGCCCATCGCAGGTTGCGCAGCTGCCCGGGCTGGTCGAAGCCCAGTGTCAAACTCTCGCGCACAGTTTCATCCCGATCCGAACAAGGCCAGCGATAATGATCCAGGCGCGGCACGAAACGTGCGCCGTCCGCCGTCAGCAACTGTTCGTCTTCACGTTCGGCGGCGTCCAGCACCTGCGCCAGGGCGGCAAGGTCAACCTGCGCCTGTTCACTGGGCAGGTCGATCAGGCGCAGGCGCACATGGCTTGCCTCGTTCATCAACGTACGCACGAAGCCCCAGACCGCCGCCTGGCTTACCAGGCGCTCACTGTCCGGCAGTGACGACTGCGCCAGCTGCGCCTGTGCAATGCCGGAGGTCAGTACGGTGCAACTCAGCTCAATACCGGCTTGATCCAGCTTCAGGACCAGGTCGCGGATAGCGGCACAGCGCGCCACGGCGGCCGCCTGATCCACGGCCGTCCAGCCTCCGGCCAGCATGACCAGCCTGATGTCAGCAGCATCGGCGGCGCAGGCACGCGCCCACTCTTCAACGCCATCAAGCGATTGCGTAATTTCGGCCTCAGGCAGTAACGGCAAGATCCGTTCTGCCAGCGGCAGGCTTTCGGCATCACTCCACAGCAGGTATGCCGGTGCCGACTCGTCCGACATATCAGGATTGGCCATGGACAGCGAGCGCGCACTCAACATGAAGCTGGCAGCCGGCACCTGTTCATCCTGCGCCAGCTGGAGCGCTTCGTACCCCAGCCCTGTCAACAGCTGCTGCCAGTGACCTACACCGGGCTGCAGCTGGCCCTCTTCGGCCACCAGTTTTTCCTGAGTGGCGCCAAGCAGCTCCAGCCAGGAGGATCCCGGATGCCCAAGCAGTAGCAACGAAGCCCCCGGCTTCATGCTTGATCTCAGCTGGTGCAGCAGGTGGCGCACCTGTGAAGGACGCTGGAAGTCCAGATGCACCAGCACCAGGTCCAATCCGGACAGCTCGGCCGGCAAGGTTTTCTGATCCCAGTGCAACGCCTGGAATCGGGTGTTGCCCCGCAACTGGGCTGCCGCTTCGCCGACAGCCGCCGATGAGGCTGACAGGAAGCTGACCTGCGCCTCGGCCCCCGTCACCGCTGTCACCAGTGCCGGAGAGAGCATCACTTCTCCGGCCGAACATTCGGCGATCTGCAGCCGCTGCCCCTTCGGCAGAGCCTGCAGCTGTTCCTCAATCTGGGTCTTCAGGCTACTCTGAAAACTCCGCAACAGATTCGGTTCCCAAAGCGAGCGGTAGATGCGGGCCAGACCTTCCTGATCCAGAATCGGCACTTCACCCCGCTGATGCAACCAGTCGGCCAGATGCAAGCCCAGACGTCCCACCGCATGCACAGGGGTGAAGGCTGAGGGATACTCCCGCAGCAGCATCTCCCATAACGGACGCGCCTCAACGTCCGGCACCTCAGGCGCCGCCAACACACCGGCATCCTGTTCGCTGATCAGGTCGGCTGTCATCGCCTGACGCACCCATTGCGAGGCGGCTTCCGACAGCTGGGCGAAGCCAAGCGCTTCGGCCTCCAAGGCTTCGTGAATGAACGCCAGCATCAACATATCCAGCAACGGGTCAAGTTCCGCCGCCAGCAGGTTTTCGGATTGCTCCTCCAGAGCCGGCGCCAGTCGGGACCACAAGGCGTCGGCATCCAGAACACTGGGGGTTGCGGGCAAGGGCAAGGGATGCAGCGCCATCTCCAGGCTGCTGATTGCATGCGCTTTCTGCTTGCGCAGCGGGACCGCACGGAAGCGCACATCCGTCAACACCGCCAGCGCTGCGCCATCCTGCGCAAAGAGCTCCACCTCAGCCAACAGCGAGTGTGGCGAATGGCGCAACAGGCGTACCCTGATCTGGTGCGGCATCTCGCCCTGACGATGCCTGTCCAGCTGTAGTCGCCCGATCTGCACCGGAACGAACCCGACACCGGAGGTCTGTGGGCCATTCTGGGCCAGCAACGGGATGAACAGCTGGAAAGCGCTATCGAGTACTCCCGGGTGCAGCAGCAGTCCTTCGGCCGTCTGCCGTATCACCTCTGTCGGCTGACACAGGCCGGTCACCCGGTCACCCTCAACCCAGCCATGGCTGATCGCCTGGAAAGCCGGACCATATTCCAGCCCGATCTCCGTTGCAGCCGCCAGGTGCTGCTCACGGGTAAAGTCCGGCGCACGCTCGGGCAATACCACCGCTTGGCGCTGCAACAGGCGGCCGGCACTGCCGGAGAACCAGCGTGCACGCACATGCTCCTGCCATTCGCCTTCGTGCGCATGCGGACGCGCCTGAATCCGAATCGCCCCGGTTTGCGGCTCGATTCGCGTACGGACCACCTTGGTCTGGGCGTCATCCAGCAGCAGTGGCGCCTGGATTTCGAGGTCTTCGATATCCAGCACGTCCACGTCATCACCCTGCTGCAGCGATTGATTCAGGGCCGCCGCCAATGCCAGCTCGACATACCCGGCACCGGGGAAGACGACGCCATCGCCGACCACGTGATCCGCCAGCCATGCTTGCCGGCCGGTATCCAGCTCGGCTTCCCAGCAGCCAGGTTCCTGTCTGATCGCGTAGCCCAGTAGCGGGTGAAGGTAGTGCCGCTTCAGCATACCCAGCGATTCGCTGCTGACCGGTTTCCAGAAGCTCTGCCGCTGCCACGGATAGGATGGCAGGGTAACGACCCTGCCCTGCACCGGGAACCAGCGGCTTTCATCCAGAGTCGCCCCGCTGAGCAACAGCTCGGCCAGGCTGCGTTCCAGCTCGACCGACTGGTCCTGATGCCGCCGAAGGGTTTCAACCACGACCCCTCGGGTATCCGTCGCGCGCAATGACTCTTTCAGATACCCCCGCAGAATCGGGTGAGCACCAATCTCGACAAACGTTCTGTACCCCTGCTGCAGGCAGCGGTTGATGGCGGCCTCAAAGCGTACCGGCTGGCGGATGTTCTGCCACCAGTATTCGGCATCCAGCGCTTCGCCCGACAGCTCATCACCGGTCACCGTGGAGATGAACGGAATTTCGCTGCACCCCGGCCGCAATCCGGCCAGAGCCTGCTTGAGCCCCTCTTCGATTGGTGCCATGCAGGGACTGTGGAAAGCGTAGTCAAGGCCCAGACGCTTGAAGCGCGTACCGGCTTCGCGCAGACGCGCCTCGACCTGATCCAGCTGCGTGTTGTCGCCGGCCAGCGTGATACCGGTCGGGCTGTTGATACCGGCCAGCGCGACTCGATCACAGCCAAGCTCTTCCAGCAGCGCCTGAACCTCGTCCGCAGCCGCCGCAACCGCTGTCATCTGCCCGCTGCCGGCCGTCTGCCCCTGATAATGACTGCGGTAATGAATCACCTTTACCGCCTGCTCAAGCGTCAGCGCCCCGGATGCCCAGGCGGCGGCCACTTCACCCACGCTGTGTCCTGTCACCGCCGCCGGGAAAACGCCCCTGTCACGCAGATAGCGGGTGATAGCGACCTGCAGCGCAAACAGAGCAGGCTGGGCGACTTCGGTCAGATTGTAGCAATCCGGCTCTTGTGACTGACTCAGTAACGCTTCCAGATCAAGTTCCTGGCTGTACTTACCGAGCAGAGCACTGACCTCCTCGACCGAGCGACGCACCCTCTCGGATTCGGCCAGCAGTTTCATCCCCATGCCGGCCCACTGGCAGCCGTTGCCCGAGTACACCCAAACCGCACCCTTTTCCTGCTCGACACGCTGGCCGGTAAAGAGCCCTTCCACCGCCTGCTGGTGTGCAAAGGCATTCAGCTGCTGAACCAGGTGCTCTGAGGATTCACACCACAACAGCAACCCGTGCTCATGTTGTTCACGACGGTAGCGGGCACTCCAGCAGAGGTCATACAACTCTGTCTGCGTCGGCAGCTGTTCGGCCATCCGGCCGGCCATCGCTCTCAACGCGTCTTCGCTACGGGCCGACAGGTAAAGTGGCAGTGCCTCGCCCTGCGACGCTTTGGCGTCGACCTGAGCCGCGCCCTGCTCCGGTGGGCTCTGCAAGATGACATGCGCGTTGGCACCCCCAAAGCCGAAGGAGTTGACACCGACCCTGAGCACCCCTTCCTGTGGCAGCGGCGTTGTTTCGGTGACCACTTCGATATTCCATTCATCGAAACGTATATTGGGGTTCGGCGTACGCATGCTGATCGTGGCCGGCACCTGCCGGTGCTCCAGGGTCAGCAGCGCCTTGGCCAGACCGGCGACACCCGACGCGGTTTCCAGGTGCCCCAGATTGCTTTTGATGGAACCGATCCTCAACGGACGGCTGCGCGCCTGCCCCAGCGCCTCACCAATGGCACGGGTTTCGATAGGATCCCCCACCGCCGTTCCGGTCCCATGAGCTTCCAGATAGTCGATCTGCTCGGGCTCGATACCGGCCTGCTGGCAGGCCTGGCGCATCAAGGCGGTCTGGGCATCGGGGTTGGGCACCGTCAGGCCCGACTTGTAGCCATCCGTATTAACGGCGGAGGCTGCCACCAGCGCCAGTATCGGATCGCCATCCGCCACTGCCTTGTCGTAATCCTTCAGCAGGAAAACGCCACCACCTTCGGAACGGACATAACCGTTGCCATCGGCATCGAATACCCGGCAGCGGCCATCCGGCGACAGCATGGTCGCCTTGGAAAAAATCATGAAGCCGTAGGGGTGCAGATGAAGACTGATGCCCCCTGTCAGCGCCTGGTCCGATTCACCGCTCAAAATCGAGCGACAGGCCTGATGAAAAGCCACCATGGACGACGAACAGGCGGTATCCATGGACACGCTGGGGCCATGCAGGTCAAACAGGTAGGAGATTCGGTTGGACGCGATGCTGGAAGCCGTGCCCGTACCGGTATTGGCATCGATGGCACTGAAGTCGTCCGCAAAACGGTACGCGTAATCGATGGTGGCAATCCCCATAAATACGCCCGTGTTGCTGCCTCGCAGCCTGGACGGAGCAATACCGGCTCGCTCCATCGATTCCCAGCTCATCTCCAGCAGCAGACGCTGCTGGGGGTCCATATGGCTGACTTCCCGGGGAGAGAGACCAAAGAACGCCGCGTCAAATCCGCTCACGTCACCCAGAGAGCCGGCCGCAAAGGTATAGCTGCTGCCCGGATGTTTCTTGTCAGGGTGCAACCAGGCGTCCTTGCTCCAGCGACTGTCCTCCACCTCGGTTACCAGGTCACGTTTGTCCAGCAGGGCCTGCCACAAGGTATCGGTATCGCAGCCCGGTAAACGGAGAGAGTAGCCAATAACGGCAATTCGCTTGTCCATGAATCTTGTACTGTCCTGAGTCGAGCGGATTAAAGTTATATGTTACCAGATCTGCGCGGAAAGCCCCTTACTTCCAGTGAGGGGATGGATAGCGCAACCGGCGCAGCCGGTTTGATAATGCTGTATACTTAAGGCCCTTCACCCGTTACTGTGGGTTGGCTCCATCACCAGTCCTCCAAAGTGAAACAGGATCGCACGCTTGAAGCGTTCCTTATTGCGAAAGCCGCAGGCCCTCACCCTCAACAATCGAATCTTGCTATTGATCGCTTCAGCCAAGGCGTTGGAGGCTTGCAAACGCATCGCATTGAGAATGCCCCAGAGGTTGTCTTCTATCTGACCTGCGACCGTGATCAAGGGGCGAATCGAAGAGGCCTTAGCTAGTCCAATCCACTCCTGCCATGCGGATTTGGCCCCTCGGACCCGGTTACCCTTCCAGATATCCCGAGCTTTTTCTTTGAAGTACCACATCAAAGCCGTGTCAGATAACGCCATCGTCAAGCGGTTGAGCCTTTCCCGCTGTATATCGGTCAGGGTGTGGCGATTTCTCAGCCAATGAAAACGACTCTGGTGTGCCTCTTGGCGCAAATGCATATCGACCGTGCGGATCTCGGCTTTGCGCGTGGCGCTTAGCGCATCGGTTAAAGACTGGGCAATATGGAAGTGGTCGAAGGCGATCTTTTTGCGGGCATCCGGCACATACTGCAATGTAGCTTTCCGGTAGGCCGGACTCATATCCATTGATACAGAGCGGACATTGCGCTTCTGTTGTTCGGTCAGCCGTTGATAGAAGCGAGCAAGGCTCTCGGATGATTTCCCATCTTCTACCGCCAGAACCAGTCCCTCTGCATTGGAAATGATCGTGACATAATCATGGCCTTTCCTGAAGGAGGTTTCATCCACTGCAATGTGCTGACTGGATAGCGCCTGACGTGTTTTAAGCCCACGTTTGACGGCGCGTGCCATGATGCCATCGATTGCACTCCAGCTCAGTTTCAGCTGTCGGCCGACGGCGTGAATGGAGGCCTCTTTGAGCCACCGAATGACAAGTGCTTCAAACAGCTGGGTGTAGCGACTGTTGCCCTCAGCCCAGGGGACCTGCACGGTACGACAGCCATGCTGGGCACACTGCACTCTGGGCACATCTGCTGTCACCCATGTTTGAAATTGGCAGGTATCCAAATGGCGCCAGGTGCGTCTGCGACTGTCATAACGGGGAGAGGGCTGGCCACACAGCGGGCAGCTGAGCTTCACGCCAGCATCACAGCTGACATGGACAGTGACCTCTTGGTGATCTTCATTCAGATCAACGCCAGTGACATGCCAAGGGGATGATAGGCCGAGAATCCGTTCATAGAGAGTCTGCTGGTCCATTCGTACACCCGAGAAAAGGTTGATAAATGGACCCATAATGCAAGAAAGAGGCGCGAACTTGAAGGCTGACCCACCACATCCGGTGAAGGGCCATACTTAACCAGTATGAAGCACACCAAAACCCTCAAGGTTCGGATCAAGGATCGCCACCGGCCGCTGCTTCAGCAGATGGCCTGGTCGGTAAATCAGGTCTGGAACTATGTGAACGAACTCAGTCACCGTTCGATCCGCGAACGGGGTGTGTTTCTGTCCGCCTACGACATTGATCCCTACACCAAGGGCGCAGGCAAAGACCTGGGCCTGCATTCGCAGACCCTGCAGGAAGTGTCCCGCGAGTACGTCACCCGCCGCCAGCAGTTCAAAAAGACCCGGCTGCAATGGCGCAAGAGCGGCGGCGTGCGCCGCTCGCTCGGCTGGATTCCGTTCAAGGCGGGCGCGGTGAAGTGGAAAAACGGCCAGGTCTACCACAACGGCCATTTTTTCAAGGTCTGGGACAGCTACGGGCTGGCCCGGTATCAATTTCGTGCCGGCAGCTTCTCCGAAGATGCACGTGGCCGCTGGTACCTCAATGTGGTGGTCGAAGTTGAGGCCGAGATTCCGGCCGGTCAGGACGCGATCGGGATCGATCTCGGCCTCAAGGACACGGCCACGTGTTCGGATGGTACCAGGTTGGAAGCCGGTCGTTTCTACCGCGATCTGGAACCGGCGCTGGCCCGCGCCCAACGGGCGCGCAAGCAACACCGTGTGAAGGCGATCCACGCCAAAATCGCCAACCGGCGCAAAGACGCCCTGCACAAGTTCAGCCGCCAGCTGGTCAATCGCTGCGGCGTGATCATCGTTGGCGATGTGAAATCACGTTCATTCACCCGCACGAACAGCGCCAAGTCGGTGTACGACGCCGGCTGGGCGATGCTGAAACAGTTCCTGTCCTATAAGAGCGCTGGCGCCGGGATCGTGTTTCAGGCGGTGAATGAAGCCTACACCACCCAGGCCTGCTCGTGTTGCGGCGCTATCAGCGCCAACAGTCCGAAAGGTAGAGCAGGCCTTGGAATAAGAGTCTGGGCCTGTGAGTGTGGTGTCACTCACGACCGCGACATCAACGCGGCCAGGAACATACTCGCGCTCGGGCATGAGCGTCTCGCAGGAGGAATCACCGCCCCTTCAGGGCGGTGAGGATGTCAAAGCTGGCGTGTTCAAATCCGGTGACACGCCTTGACGACTTGCAGCCAGTGCCGCGCCAAAGCGTCGGCAGGGAGTTTTGGCTCTGCTGCCATTTTCCCGGCGGCGTCCTGCTGATCGGTAGCCGCTGACCAGATCAGCCAGGGTGTTGTTTTGTCAGGCTCACCAAAATGACGGTACACATCCGGCATGATCGGCACATGGTCGCCATACCAGCATACCGAACCACCCGAGTCTGTCGCCTGAACGGCCGCAACAAGTTGCGCCAGCATGGCATCGGCATTGCGAAGATGCCCCAGATACGTGGTCAGATCCTGCAGCGGACCGGACGGCTGCTCCGAATACACCTGCGACGCCAGCGCCTCATCCGGTTGCTCCAGATGCAGGGGCCCATGATTTTCCATGGTAATGACGAAAACAAACAGTGGCTGGTCCGTCTCTTCCAGCAGGGCCTGAACCCTGTCCGCTACCGCCAGGTCGCCGACATACTGCCCGCAGTAATCGGCATCCGTAAAGGCAGCCATATCAATGAACTGATCAAACCCAAGTACCGGCAGCACGCGATCACGCTGATAGAAATGCGCCGGATAGGGATGCACACAGACCGTGCGATATCCCTGAGCCCGCAAGTGCGTTGCCAGCGACCGAACCGGCCTGTCGGCCAGATGCCGATAGGGGTTAAACCGGTAAATGCCCAATGCGTCCTGCGATAGTCCGGTCAGAACTGCCGCTTCCGTGCGTACCGTATTGGCCCCCCAGGCCGGCACTTGCAGGACACCACCGGCCGCTGCGTCAACTGACGTCCGGTCCCAATGCTGCAGCACCGAATCGCTGACAAAGGCATAGCGCTGACGCGGATCGAAAAAGGACTCGCTCTGCACCATCACCAGATGCGGCAATGCCTTACGGGGCTCGAACAGGGGCCAGTCGGCCGCCGGCTCGGCCAATATCCGCTTGCGGGCCAGCCAGTACTCGGCCAGGTGGCTGTGCAGCAGCGCGATCAGCCCGGTGTTGCGGATATCCTGCACCGGCTCCAGCGATAGTCGCGGCCGGTTGCGCCAGGCCAGACAGGCTGCCAAAAGCGCCACCCCCATGGCAACGGCAGGCCAGCGCCATCCATTGGCGTCAACCCGATACAGGGGCGGCTCCAGCCAGGAAAACAGGCCAATCGTCGCCGCTCCCGCTGTCAGCAGAGCCAGTGTTTTCATGATGCCGAAAAACGGAATGTAGAGACGCGGGTGGCGCAGGGCATCGGTGAAGTATTCGAAATCCTGCAGGATAAAGGGCTCTTTCAGCGCCTTGAACTTGGTGTGATTAACGGCAATCAAGACGCCATGCAGCACCACGACCAGCGTAACGGCGAAATACAGCCTTTGGGTCAGCAGACAGGCCAGGGCAAAAAAACTCAGCCACCATGCAGCCCCGCTGCACAGGGTGTAAAAATCCGGCAGGCGCGGGCGCTCTCCCACAGGGTTGATGGCGCATCCCAGCACGGCGGATATCAGCAAGCCTGTCAGCACAGATAGCAGCATAGCGCCTCAGCCACCATATCCCAGCAGGCGCAACAGCCTGTGCGACACTCCGGCCGGCAGTACCGCCAGCCACCAGCAGCCCCAATTCAGAGGGAAAGGAAAGCTGACCCGGGCACGCCCAAGCGCGACCCTGCGTGCGATATGGCGAGCGGCCCGGTCGGGCGACCAGAGAAACGGCTTGGGGCCTGGCATGGCCTCACACATATCCGAGCGCACATAGCCTGGCATCACCACCGTCAGGGTCACACCGCTACCCTGCAACCAACCCCTGAGCCCTTCGCCATACGCCTTGACGGCCGCCTTGCTGGCACTGTACGCCGGCGTCACCGGCAAGCCGAACCAGGCAGCCAAGGAGCTGATCAACACCAGCTGCCCCTTGCCACGCGCGCGCATGGCCATGGCCATGCGGTGAGCCAGGTAGAAGGTTGCGCGGATATTCAACTCCAGCAGCTGCTCCGTGGATTGCCAGCTCTCACCGGCGCCGTCCGGCCCCGTATCAATATTCATGCCGGCATTGGCAAACACCAGGTCAGGCACCGTCTGCCGCAGCAGGTCATCCAGCCATAGGGTCAGATCGTCTCGATGCCTCAGGTCAAGCGCCACCGTCATGACGTCAGCCCCTTGCACACGGCAGGCGTCAGCGACCTCTTCCAGCACGTCATGCCGGCGCCCCTGCAGATAGAGCTTCACGCCAGGCTCAGCATAATAACGGGCCAACGCCGACCCGATCGCGCCGGTGGCACCGGTCACGACAACGCTTTTCGGCTTGCGGGCCTTCACGACGGACACTCCTCGAGCAATTTTTCCAGCGGCGAACGGTCGGCACAAAGCACCTCGGCGGCATTACGCACCGCCAGCTCTATGCCGTCTCGGCAGTAGAAACCACCATTAATCTGAGTCGCATTGACGACCACTTTATAAAACGCTTCGAACAATGCGGCATCCGGCACTCCCGGGGCATTCCAGAAGGCGTCAAGACTCTTCTGGCTGGTCATGCCCGGCAGGTTGTAGACGGGATCGCTCAAACAGAGTGTGGGACAGCCCTGCTGCAACGCCACCATACCTACGGTGCTATTGACCGTAACCGTCCCTCTCGCTGCACGAATGGCCTGTTCGAGGTTGCCGGATTCGATATATTCGACCCGCGTCTCCACGCCGTAACGTCGCGCCAGGCGACGAATCTCACGAGGGTAGTTGACCAGTCCCATATCCAGTGGATGGTTCTTGATCAGCAGACGGCTGCCCTCTTCTGCCTGTGCAGCAAAAGACACCAGCACGTACTCAATGACGTGCAACATGCTGTCGAACCGGGAATGATCACGAATCTGGGCATCCGTGTTCAACTGCAACGGCAGCAGGAAGAACGGATGGCGCTCGGCCTCGTGGCACAGACGGTCAATCAGAGCCGCATCCCGCTTGCGCCAGAAGGGCAACCGCGCAAAGCGGGTAATATACCCGGCATACTCCACCGGAGCGGTAATCGGCGCATGTGTCTCATAATGGGGGTTCAGCACGGGGTTCGCCAGCCCGGCCAGATGATAGAGCACATCATACCCGGCGCGCTTGCGAAACGCGGATCTGAAACGGCTTGGGGTTGGTGCATCGGCAATACGAGACGCCGCCTTGCGAAACCAGTCCGGATCTCTGGGCAGAAGCGAATGGCCGTTAACACCTTCACGCTCCAGCGTTACCCAGAATGGCCGGAAATACCCTTCCTCGAAAACATGCGTACGGATGCCGAAGCGCTCTGCACGCTCGACTGCCACCCTGTGAACCGGCCGCCGATCGCCAAAAAGAATCTGATCCGTAATACCTTCCCGCAGCCAGATCGACTCCAGCCATGCCGGCAATTGATCCAGCGATCCGCGGTAGTGAGCTTTCTGACCACGGGGAAGCCAAAAGGCCAGATCCCCCGCATTGAAATTGACCTTGAAGACTCTGTGGCCGGACGCGCGCAACGCATCCGCCAGACGAGCGAAGAAGGGTGATGCAACGCCTTGCAGCATCAAAAATGAACGGGGCTTAACTGCCAAACTGTACTCGATCCCTGAAAGCCTGTGCCAATATCGGTCTATCTTGCGGCGGTAATCCTACATTTTACCCTTTTTTATCGAATAGCGTAAAACTCCTTCCTGACGCCCGGAGGGGGAAGGGAGGGGATATAAGCGCAGCGCCCGAAGGGCGCTTGTTGAACTGCTTGACTATCTTACAAGTTATAACCTATATTTGTAAGCATGAAATCGAAACGTGCCTTCAAGTACCGCTTCTATCCCACACCCGAACAGGCTGCTCTGCTGGCGCAGACGTTCGGGTGTGTGCGGTTCGTGTACAATTCGATTCTCAAATGGCGCACCAATGCCTTCTATGAAGACGGTGAAAGCGTCAACTACAACGCGGCCAGCGCCAAGCTGACCGCGTTGAAAAAAGAATTCGACTGGCTGGGTGAAGTCAGCAGCGTACCGCTGCAACAGTCGCTTCGGCACCAGCAAACGGCGTTCAAGAACTTCTTTGAAGGTCGGGCACAGTACCCGACCTTCAAAAAGAAAAACCGCCGTCAGTCGGCCACCTACGCCAGCTCGGCCTTCAGTTACCGCGATGGCCAGCTGTTCATTGCCAAGAGCAAGGAACCGCTGGCCGTGCGCTGGTCGCAGGAACTGCCGTGCGCCCCCAGTTCCATCACGATCTCCAAGGACCGCGCAGGCCGATACTTCGTATCGTGCCTTTGCGAGGTCGAGCCCGAAGTGCTGCCGGTTGTCGCCAAGACAGCCGGCGTGGACTTGGGTCTGAAAGACCTGTTCATCACCAGCGACGGCTTCAAATCCGGCAACCCCAAGTACACGAACAAGTACGCTGCAAAACTGGCCTACCTTCAGCGCCAGCTGGCGAAAAAGGCGAAAGGCTCCCGTAACCGTGCCAAAGCACGGTTACGGGTAGCCCGCCTGCACGCCAAAATCGCAGACTGCCGGAGGGACGCCACCCACAAGGCGACCCGCACACTCATTAACGAAAACCAAGTTGTGTGCGTTGAATCGTTGGCTGTGAAGAACATGATCAAGCACCCCACGTTGGCGAAGGCGATAGCCGACGCCAACTGGGGTGAGTTCGTACGTCAACTGGTGTACAAAGGTGAGTGGGCCGGTCGATCTGTGGTTCAGATCGACCGCTGGTTCCCTAGCTCCAAACGCTGCCCGACTAAGGGCTGCGGGTATATCAACGACAAACTGCCTCTATCAGTCCGGTCATGGACGTGCCCCTCTTGCGGCACGTCGCATGACCGGGACATTGCGGCAGCGATCAATATCAAAGCGGCAGGGCTTGCCGTGTTAGCCTCTGGAGCGACTGGATCGGGGGCACGGGCCGTCTAGCGACTGTCCGTGCCTAGTGAAGGCGCGTTGAACGAGGAAAACCTGCCGGGTGACTAGCGGGAATCCTCTTCCTGAATCGCGCTAGCGATGAAGGGAGGGGAGGATGTCAAGCATAGCGTTTAACGTAAAGATAGCAATTGAATTAATATAAACGAGCCTTAATGAGCGGTTTCAACAAGTAGCTCATCACTGTACGCTTACCACCAAGCACATCAACTTCAGCGATCATCCCTGGACGTATGGGCAGATGTTTACCATTGTGCTGGAGGTAATTTCGTTCGGTCCGGACCTGAATCTGATAGAAATATTCTTTGCCCCGGGTGGTATCTTCCTCAATTGTATCAGCACTAATCTGCTCCAAAGTGCCCGTCAAGTCTCCATAGATTGTGTAGTCATATGCTGTAAACTTGACCTTGGCACGCATCCCTGGTACCAGAAAAGCCACATCTTTCGGTTTGACCTTTGCCTCAACCAGTAATTGTTCATCAGTGGGCAAAACTTCCATAATGGCCTCTCCCGGCTGCACCACACCACCACGAGTAGTGACCAGAATATTGTTAACCATGCCTTTTACAGGAGAGATCAATTCTGTTCTGCGCAGCTGATCCTTACTCTGCAGCAAAGACTGTTCAAGGGCAGCCAATTCTGCCTTTTTTGCTGTTAGTTCTGTGTAGGCCTCTTGAAGATAAGCAGTATTGATCTCAGCGACACGGCCTTTCAATTTAGCGATATCCTGCCGCAGGCGCAGAGCTTCCACCTCACTGACAGCCTTCTGTTGTACCAGCGGTTCAATGAGCACCAACTGCTCCCGCGCAATGCTTATCTCTTCCTGTATTGACTCTATTGCCTCACGTTTTTTATCACGCCGTGCAGAAAACAGGGCCTGTTCCGTTTTCGCATCAGAACTGTTCGGGTCAACACTGGCAGGAAAAGCCATCGTCTTCAGCCCTTTCACTTCAGCTTCCAGGCGTGCTATCGATGCACGCAGAGAACCTGCCTTAGGAACGTATGAACAAGTCCCTCCAGCGCCATTAAAACTGCATTTTCTCTGTGCTGGGGCTCATAAAATGCGCACGTCCGCCTCTTTTAACCAACTGCAACCGCCTTTTCAGGCAGTGCAGACGGATTAACCCTGTGCTCTCAACATCTGGTCCACCCGCACAACATTGGCCAGCGCGAACAGCATGGCCAGCTTGCTGTCGTTTTTCTTCAGGCCACGGTAACGAGCTTTCACGAAGCCGAACTGGCACTTGATGATCCGAAACGGATGCTCAACTTTCGCACGGATGCTGGCTTTCAGATACTCGGTGCGGATTCTGACCTTATTGATCCGAGGGTGTTTTTTCAGGGTCTTCAGCTTCCCTGGCTGTTCAGCGATGTACCAGTCCGCACTGACATCTTTCAGCTCATCTCGCTTTTCGGCGCCCCGGTAACCCGCATCAGCAAAGATGAATGCTTCTTCACCGTGCAGTAGCTGGTCAGCCTGATTGAGATCGTGCTCGTTTGCGGCAGTTGTACTGAAACTGTGTGTGATACCGGTGCGGGCATCCACACCTATGTGAGCTTTCAAGCCGAAATGCCACTGGTTGCCTTTTTTGGTCTGATGCATCTCCGGATCTCGCTCGCCCGTTTTGTTCTTGGTGGAGCTGGGGGCTTCGATGATAGTAGCATCAACCAGCGAGCCTTCTTTAAGAAGGACACCGGCCTCAGACAGCCATTGGTTCACTTCTTCAAAAACCTGTCGGGCCAGGCCTTGGCGTTCGAGCAAGTGCCGGAACTTCAGAATGGTGGTGTGATCGGGAATGGCTTTATCCAGTGACAAGCCTGCAAACAGCCGCATTGAGGCAATCTCGTACAGTGCATCTTCCATCGCTGGGTCACTGAGGTTATACCACTGCTGCATGCAGTGAATGCGCAACATGGTGGACAACGGGTACGGCCGACGGCCGTTTCCAGCCTTGGGATAGTGGGGCTCGATAACGGCTTCGAGGCGCGCCCATGGAATCAGCTTGTCCATTCGGCCCAGGAATTTCTCCTTGCGGGTCTGACGGCGCTTGTTGCTGAACTCGCTGTCCGCGAATGTAAGTTGCTGATCCATCTTATGCGTCCTCGATCATGTACAGTCAGCATTATCTGCATTTGGCGGACTTGATCACCCTAACCATCTGCTGCAGTACTGCCACAACGCTCAAGCCAATATCAGGGACGCCAGTGTAGATGAGAACGGGAGAGCCTAAGTTTTGAAAACAGGAGAAAAGCTTTGCTTTAAGGAAAAAAATAATCATTAAACCCTCCGGCGACCCATCCAAAGAATTGAGTCGCGAATTCCGATCACTCTCACGCGGCGTTGGTGGTTGGTGGTTGGTGGTTGGTGGTTGGTGGTTGGTGGTTGGCCAAAGCGTGGTAGTAGCAACGAAACGCTCCATAGTGCGCAGGGTCTGCATGTCCGAACAGCCCGGCATATTGTCCACTTTCCGTCAGTACGAATACCGGGTCCGGCAATGCATTCAACACCGCCAGCATCTGATCACAATCGAGAGACACGTTCCGGGTTCTCCTGCGAGGTAAATCCGTCTATCCGATAATAGCAGGCACTTACTCCGGCTTCGAACCACCGTAGACGATAAAGTGGGGATTGAGCGTTTCCGAGGTATCCGCGTAACTCAGTTCCTGTCCCTCAGGCGTGATCATTTGACCACCCGCTTCATTGATCACCGCATGGGCGGCAGCCGTGTCCCAGAGACAGGTTGGCCCCAGGCGCGGGTAAAGATCGCCGGCGCCTTCTGCCACCAGACAAAGCTTGATGGAGCTGCCCATGCGAATCAGCTCGTATTCACCCAGAGCCTCCATCCAGGCCAGGGTATGCGGCCCCAGATGAGAGCGGCTACCATAGACTTTCCAGGGTCTGCCCGGCTGGTGAGTACTTACGTGTATGGTCTGGCGCACACCCTCCTTTTCTACGCGAAAAGCCCCCAGTCCCGCAGCCCCAAGCCAGGTTGTATTCGGCACCGGTGCATGAACCACCCCCAGCAGTGGACGCCCGTTTTCGATCAGGGCGATATTGACGGTAAACTCGCCGTTGCGCTTGATGAACTCCTTGGTGCCGTCCAGCGGGTCCACCAGCCAGTAACGGCCATCAGCATCGGGGCCGGTGAAGTTTTCCACCGCCTCCTCGGTCAGAACCGGAAAGCAGGGCTCCAACGCATTCAACCTATCCACAATCACCGCATTGGCAGCCAGGTCGGCACGGGTCAGCGGCGATTCGTCGGCCTTCTGCTCAACCCCGAAGTCATCCTCTGCATACACCTTCAGGATCGCCTCACCGGCTTCGTGAGCGATCCTTTCAACCTGTTGCAGCAGGGCTTTCAGTGGCAGGGGCTGTTCAGAATGAGAAGACATGGGCGCTCCTGTGGATCAATGAGTAAAGTGACAGGATTCTAACACCCCCCGGGCCAGAGCCTGCCCTATCGCGGTACACCATGCAGGCCTCATGCACCACCCAGGCGCAGAAAAACAGATCAATGACGGCCACCGACCTGCAAAATAGTCATTAGTTAACAACCAGTTATAGAAAAATCGCTCTTTGGCACAGACTATGCTTTTTCTTCAAACAGTTGAGTCACGTGCAGGCTTCAACAAGTAGGGTGTATTGGACAGCGGCGGTCCAGCCCCTGCCCGCTTTACCGGCAGGGACTGAACGCCGTTCTTTTTGTCTGCAGAATCTCAACGAACCTTACAGCACGCCTCCACACCGAAACGCCCCCACTCCTGATCTTCAAGGGCCGAAATGGCCTGGCATACCACCCCATATCAACAATACGGTTGTAACCACAGCCAAAGTGATGGACATTGGCTCCGTGCAATGGCGCATGACTGGCGCCCCAAACATGAGGGTTACAGGATGAGTGACCGAAATGATCGCCACCTGTCCCGTTAACAGGCTCAAGGAGTGAAAGAAGATGCTGCTGGACAGGAACAGATCCGTACTGCTCGTCATCGATGTGCAGGCCAAACTGCTGCCGGGTGTCCACGAACAGGAGCGACTCGTGGACAACTGCCAGTGGCTGACCCGCCTGGCCCATCTGATGGAGGTACCGGTCATCGGCTCTGAACAATATCCACAAGGGCTGGGCCACACCGAGAAGGGGCTGCGTGACCTGGTCGGTGCCGACAAGCTGTACGCCAAAACCCATTTTGCCTGCATCGATGATGCTGAATTCGGCAAGGCCTTCCGCCAGCTCGACCGCAAACAGGCGATCCTTTGCGGCATGGAGTCCCAGGCCTGTGTGCTGCAGTCTGCCCTGCGCCTGCTCGAAGAGAATTATGAGGTGTTCGTCGTCGCCGATGCCATCTCCGCGCGCAACCCGTTCGATACCGAGATTGCCCTGCGCCGCATGGAGAAGGAAGGGGTGAAGTTGATCACCCGAGAGGCGGTGGCCTTTGAATGGCTGCGTCAGTCCGATGACCCCCGCTTCAAGACATTCAGCATGGAGTTTCTGCGCTGACCGATATGGCCGAACAATTCACCGGGGGTGCAACGATGGTATGGACACTTGAAATAGAGCAGACTAATCCGGTCACACGCCTGAAGAGGACTTCAGGAGCTTAAATTATTTAACCAAACTATCGTCAAGATCAAATAAAAAACCGAACTTAAAAAAATTAAAAATAGGATTTTTATATGTATGGAGTCTCAATGAACAAGGAGCCTATCGTTGGATTTGTTGTTCCATTAACAACAAAGCTTGTCTTCCTGTTATCTGATTCCGTGACTTAAAGCCCAGCTCACATCTCCACAACACTGTAACCACGCGGTCTGCGGCGGTAAAATGGACGCTACTCTCGATTCACCCAGGTAGTGATATCTGACTATGCGCACCTTCAAGCTTGAACAGTCCAAAACCGAGATTATCACACCCCACGGGGCCTGGCACTGGTGGGGCACAGCGTGAACAGGATGACCTCTTTGGCCAGGACCTCACGCGCCATCGTCAAGCGCCACGGCATCGCCAACATCGACCTCATCCGCACCTACCTGGGATTGATTTGCCTTGGCAAAAGCGACTTCGAAGCGGTCGAGCACGCACGCCATGATCCCTTCTTTAAAGCGGCCATGGGCATCAAGCAATCACCTTCATCCGCTCGGCTGCGTCAGCGTTTCGATGATGATGCCCGCGCACTGATCCCGTTATTGGATGAAGCCAGTGTCGAGTTTCTGTGCAAGGCTTCGGTGCCCATCGGCACTCTGACCTCCGGTCACGTACCGCTGGATATAGACGTATTCCCCATGGACAACAGCAACAGTAAAAAGGAAGGGGTGGCCTATACCTACAAGGGCCATGACGGCTATGCCCCCATCGCCGCTTACCTGGGCACGGAGGGATGGTGTCTGGGCTGTGAGCTGCGACCGGGTAACCAACACGCCAACAAGGAGTTTATACACACCCTCGACCGGGTGCTGCCTCGGGCTCGCCAACTGACCAATGCACCGCTGCTGGTACGGCTCGATAGTGCCCACGATGCCGTCGAGAATCGCACGTACTTTCGTGCGCATGGGGTGGACTATCTGATCAAGTGGAACCCTCGCTCACAAGACGGTTTGGCTTGGGTAGACAAGGCTCATGCCGCCGGCGCACTCTGGTGTCATACCCGACCGGGAAAAATGGAAACGCTGGTGAGCGAACCGCTGGATGGCACCGATGACCGCTTGATTGTCAAAGTGACTGTGCGCCACAGTGACAGCACCGGGCAGCTGTTTCTGGAGCCTGAGGTTAGCCTGGAGGGCTGGACGACCTCACTCAAGTCGGACGCGGCGGA
This sequence comes from uncultured Marinobacterium sp., assembly GCA_963676805.2. Taxonomy (GTDB): domain Bacteria; phylum Pseudomonadota; class Gammaproteobacteria; order Pseudomonadales; family Balneatricaceae; genus Marinobacterium. The sequence continues at coordinate 1,950,270 of CAXXYA010000002.1, forward strand.
TAACGCCAAAGTGATCGCGCTTTACCAGGATCACGCCACCAGCGAACAGTTCCACTGCGAGTTCAAGACCGACCTGGATCTCGAACGCTTGCCTTCAGGGAAGTTCGATACCAACGATCTGGTTATGGCGTTTGCTGTACTGGGCTACAATATTCTACGCTGGATGGGACAGAGCGCACTGCTGGGACCGGATGCACCGGTGCGTCATCCGGCCAAACGTCGGCGGCTGAAAACCGTTATGCAGGAGCTGATGTATATGGCCTGCCGTTTGGTCAGCAGCGCTCGTTGTCTCCGTCTGCGTTTCGGTCGACGCTGCCCTGGATTCGGAGCATTTAGCCGCATCTACAGGTCGATCTGATCCAGCCTGCCTGACTCACCACCCATTCAAGACCGCCAGGTCACCGAGAGCCATTGCATGGCGGGATCCGCTTCGGCTTGTGTCGATAGAATTGGGGTGAAATACCGCGCTGAGGCGCATGATCGCGGCTGCTGCAGCGGATAGACTCCGGTAACTTTTGGATAAAATCGAGGCGTTTGAAAATGCATGGCCGTTTTCAGTGCAGTGGCGCTGCAACAGCAGATGAAGTCACTGATTCAGGTTATTGTTATCTTCGGGCCTGCTGGCTGCGCTTAATCCAGCTCATGGGCATGGTTTTGACATCCTCCCCTCCCTTCGCACTACGTGACTCAGGAAGAGGATTCCCTTTACAGGGTGCCAGCTGATTGCTCGGCTGGCTGGTTCCTGCTGTTGACCGCTACTGCGGTTCACTTCACAGGCGCTACGGGACTATCCGCCCCTGAAAACTGACTAGGCGGCGCTTTTTAGCGCTGCCAGACCACGGTTGAGCACGTTGATCGCACCCACAACATCGGCGTTTTCTTCAAAGCCGCAATGCGTGCAGGCGAAGCTAGCCTGCGAGGTGCGGTTTTCAGCCGAGACATGCAGGCAGGCAGGGCACGTCTGGCTAGTGTGATGGGGCGGCACAGCGACAAACAGCCCACCATTCCACGCCATCTTGTACTCCAGCTGACGCCGTAGCTCTCCCCACCCCTGATCGAGAATGGAGCGATTCAAGCCTGACTTCTGTCGGACGTTCTTGCCCGGATTCTCAACGGTGCCTTTGGCGGATCGGGACATGTTAACCACCTTTAAGGCTTCGACTGCGACCATAGCGTGAGTCTTGCTGATCTCAGTCGTTGCTTTCTGCTGGTAGTCATAACGTATGTCCGCGATCCGCTTGAACAAGCGGGCGACTTTCTGCTTCTGCTTTTTCCAGTTAGCTGAGCCACGCACCTTGCGTGACAGCTTGCGTTGCTCTTTGGCCAACTTATCGCGGTGTACCGCGAAGCTGCTGACACCCTTATACACAGCCCCATTGCTGAGTGTCATGTTTTTGGCCACGCCCATGTCGATACCGACCGCGCCGGTTCCGGTACGTGCCGGTTCAATTTCGACCTCGCACAGAATGCTTAAATGCCAGTTTCCGCACGGATCAAGCGTAACGGTGCAGCTCTTGGGAAGGCCCCGTATGGGCTGTGACTGGTAGTACCGCACAAAACCAAGGCCATTCGGCAACTTGACGTGACGACCCTCCAGCCGGCAATACTTTGGAAAGTTCACAAACCGGAGGGTCGAGTGATGGGCCAGCTTGCGGGTACGAAACACAGGGAATCCCTGTTTACCTGAACACCAGTCTTTAACCGCTCTGTCGCGCAAATCGCGCTGACGTTGCTGTAGGTTGTCCGTATAGGCTTCGGCCAGAAATGCCAGTTCAGGTTGCTTCTTCCATTGTGTCAGGTGCTTATTCAGCGCCGCCGAGCCGGGAAACTTCTTGGCCAGGGCGATCCTGTCTTTGGGAGTCAAGCTGTTCAACTCGTTGTACAGCGCCTTCTTATCACCCGCAAAATTAAGCTCTTTGCGGGCTATGGACAGTAGCATTTCGAGCGATTCATTGAAGACGACACGCCCACAGCCCGCCATGCGGTACAGCAGGTTTACCTGCTCGCTGGTCGGCTTTAGGCGGTACTTGTATGCCTTCAGAATCTTCATTATAAGATCAGTGTGTAGTTTTAATAATACTGATATTATAGGGTGAAATTGGCAAAGGCAAGCATCAGTATGTACAAAATAAATAAGTCAAGGCACAGCGCATACCTGCTACACGCGCATATCGTCTTCGTCACCAAGTACCGGCGCAAGGTGCTGGGTGAGCTCCACCTTGCTGCGTTCAAGGAGGCTGCTAAAGAGGTGTGTTCCGAGTTTGAGGCAGAGCTAAAAGAGTGTGACGGTGAAGCTGACCATGTCCACCTGCTAATCGAGTACAACCCAAAGATGCAGCTGACCAGGTTGGTCAACTCCCTAAAGGCCGTAACGTCACGGCGGTTGCGTAACCAGTTCACCGATCTCAGAGCCGCTTACGATAAACCCTTACTTTGGAGCCGGTCTTACTTTGTCGGGTCGTGCGGAGGTGCGCCTCTTGAGGTGGTTGCACAGTATGTGCGAAATCAACGGGGCTGACGCCCCGTTCCGCATTCACCCCACACCTTCATCGGTGTGGGCACCCTGCGGGAATAAGCTGGTGGGCCATGAGCGTATCCTCGCCGTAACGCCACTTTTCCATCTCGGCATCCACTGCCTGCATCTGCTCTTCGGTCATGTGAATCACCTCGTTGGCGGCACAAAAGGCGTCAAATGCGCCCTGGGGCATCACCAGTTCAACGAATAAGGAGGGATCACCGATGGCAAAATCGAACTCAACAAATCGCGCCCCGGGCTCGCTGCGTACCCGAACATATTTTTTGAGACGCTCCATCGCTGCCTTTTGAGGGGTGTGCTTCACTGTTTGCATCGTCTTGAATCCCGCAACATCTGCCTGCTTGAGGTTTTTCAGGCCGAGCAAGGCCCCAAGACAGACCTCAGAGGTCTGCCTTACGAAAAGAGAAAATCACGCTAGCCCGGCTGTTAACTCACAACCGTCAGGAAGGTTTCGTGCAGCTTGCGCTGCGGGTAGTCCAACCCCTGGGCGAAGTTGTCAAATGTCCACGTCAGCGGTTCGTAATCGGGATAGGGCTGATAGCCGCCCATGAAGGTCTCGAAGCGGTTGCCGGAAGGGTCCCAGGCATAGATGGTGCAGCCACGGGTAATGCCGTGACGGGTCGGACCGATATCCACGGCCACGTCATTCATCGACATGATGTCACCGGCACGCAGCACCTTCTCCCAGCTTTCCATCAGGAAGGAGCAGTGGTGCAGCTTGCCCGGCTCGGGGTATTCGGCAAAGGCGATGTCGTGCACCTTGTGGGAACAGGAAAGCCAGATAGCGGCTTCGTTTTCACCGTCCTCACCGATGACACGCTCCACCAGGAAGAATCCCAGCACGTCCATGAAGATTTTTTTCACGTCCGCAATGTTGGGTCCGTACAGCAGCATGTGGTCCAGACGAAGCGGCGCGATGCCCTTTTCAGACTCATCATGCCAGGGGGCGGGGTTCACCATTGACATGCCGTTACCGCAGGCAGCCTTGGTTGCATACAACTCCATCTCGTGCCCGGACGGCAGCGTAAAACGTACACGCTCACCGGTTTGCAGCAGATCACCGGCGGGCAGGCGGCGGGTTTCAATACCATAGGCGTTCAGGTCGGCTTCCAGCTGATCCAGCGTCGCTTCATCCAGCACCTTGAAACCGAAGAAGTCGATACCGGCCTGATCGGCTTCACGAATGATATAGCTGCTGTGATCACGCTCGTCCCAGCATTTGAAGTACACCCGGCCCTGATCGTCGCGACCGGTTTCAACCAGCCCCATAACATCACGGTAGAACTTGATACCTTCCTCAAGATCCAGAACTCGAACCTGTGCGTGTCCCGGACGCAATACACCCGTCATGGCCATATTCAGTAACTCCTGCTTTGTTTTTATAAGTGCTGATGAGCCGAAGAATGACCGCCTCGACTCAGCTTACTCCATACAAAGCAGACTTTATGCCAATTAACGCAACTTACTGTTTTCAAAAGGATATCAATATTTTTTGATTTTTCTTGTTATTCAATAGCTTACAAAAATGTAAGCTGATCAACGCGGACTTACAAAATTGTAAGCCTGCTCAGCTCGACTCCCGCCACTCCACCGGTACCACCAGCATGTAACCGGCACCGTAGACGGTTTTGATCAGCCGAGGATGCCGGGGATCGGCTTCCAGTTTCTTGCGCAGCCGTGACATGCGTGAGTCGATGCTGCGATCGTAGGGAATCAGCTGTTCACCCAGCAGGCGGTCACGGGAGAGGATCTGCTGCGGTGCCTTGAGCAGGGTGCCCAGCAGCGCCGCTTCGGCCGCACTCAACGTGAGGCTGTCACCGTTCGAGTGACTCAGCACCAGCGTGGCGGGGTTGAACACCCAGTCGGCGAAGCAGGCCAGCTTGTTGACCTTCAGGCTGTTTTTGCCCGCTTCACGCCCCATGCGGCGGATCAGGCTGTGCACCCGTGCGATCAGGTCACGCGGTTCAAAAGGCTTGGTAATGTAGTCATCGGCACCCAGTTCCAGGCCGAGCACTCGGTCCGGCAGGCTACCGCGTCCCGACAGGATCAGCACTCCGATATCGCTCTGGTCGCACAGTTCGCGAACCAGTGACAACCCATCCATGTCCGGCAGACCCAGATCGATGATGCACAGGGTCGGCGGCCGACGCCGAATCGCCTGCTGCGCCTGCATGCCGCTGTGAAAGACGCAGACGTCAAAGCTGTAAGACTCCAGCTCGGCGGCAACCAGTGCACAGATATCCGGCTCATCATCGACAATGTAGATCAGGCTCACGTGTCCTTCCCTCCTTCCTGAACTTCAGCCAGTGCCTGTCGCAGAGCCGCCCTGTCGAACGGCTTGCGCAGAATATGCCAGCGCGGCGCCTGACCACTCGCCGGCATTTCGTCGGTATAGCCGCTGATCAACAGGATGAAGCCCTCACCGAAGCGCGCCTGCATCCGGGCGGCCAGCCCGAAGCCGTTAAGCTTCCCGGGCATGCGGATATCCGACACCAGCCCATCCAGCCCCTGCAGGGTCGCAAGCAGAGCCTCGGCTTCATCCGCGTCCTCCGCTTCGATCACGGCCAGCCCCAGGCTGTTGAGCTGTTCTCGAATCACCGCACGAACATCGGCATCGTCCTCGACCAGCAGTACCAGCTTACCGTCGAACCGCTCATGGCCCCGCTCATCCCGGCTCTCATCAGGGGTTTCACCCGCTGTGCTTGCCGCCATGACCGGCAACAGCAGCGAAATGACCGCGCCACCCTCACCACCTCCGCCGATGGCGACAAACCCTTTCGACTGTTTGATGAAACCGTACACCATGCTCAGACCCAGCCCCGAATGACGGCCATCCGTCTTGGTACTGAAAAAGGGTTCGAACGCCTGCGCCCGCGCCTCGGCACTGAATCCGGGGCCGGTGTCGCTGACCCGGATCTCGACATACCGCCCCGGCGGCACAGGCTCATCGTACTGGTCACCGTCGCGGCCGTTGCACAGGGAGACGGCAAACTGCAGCTGACCGCCCTCGGGCATGGCATCCCGCGCGTTCAGGGCAAGATTGACCAGCGCATTTTCCATCTGTCCGGGATCGACGAAAAGATCGGCGTCGGCCTCCAGCCCCTGTATCACTTTGATATCCCCCGGCAGGGTGCCGCGTACCAGTTCCAGCGTCTCGGTCAGCAGGGCCTTCACGCCGACCCGCCTCGGGCTCAGGGGCTGGCGGCGGGAAAAGGCCAGCAACCGACCGGTGATCTCGGCACCACGCCGGGATGCCCTGATCGCCGGGGTCAGGTAACGTGTCAGCCCGTCCACCTCCGAATAGCGCTCACTGGCCAGCAGCAGGTTGCCCTGTATCACCGACAGCAGATTGTTGAAATCGTGCGCCAGACCACCGGCGAGCTGTCCGACGGCGCTCATGCGCTGGGCTTCCAGCAGGTGGCGCTCGGCTTCCTTCTCCGCCGTCACATCCAGTGACAGGCTGTAGATGCCCGCCACCCGGCCACCCGCGTCCCTTTCAGGAAGCAGAATGCGCTTAGTGATCCGCTCACGACCGGACTCCTCGAAGCGGTATTCGAAACGCACCTCTTCGCCCCTGAGACAGCGGTCGATCCAGGGTTGAATACTCTGCTGCATCCTCGCCCCAACAACGTCGGCAAGCCGGCAACCGACAATCTCGGTCTTGCTCCGATGAAACTGGTCGGCATACTCCCGGTTGACGAACAGGTAGACCAGCTCCCGGTCCATGTGCGCAATCTGGGCCGGCAGGGCATCCAGCAGCAGACGCTGTCGCTGCTCCATCCGGGCCAGTTCCTCGGTCCGTCGCTGCACTCGGGAGTCCAGCATTTCGATATTATGCTTGAGCCGATGCACCATGGTGTCGAAGGTGTGTGCCAGCACGCCCAGTTCATCATCCCGGTTGATGCCACTCTGAGCGGTCAGGTCACCACACCTCACCCGCTCGGCGGTCAGTGCCAGCTGCCGCACCGGATGCAGGATACGGCTGATGAAGAACAGGGCCAGCAGAATCGCCGCCAGGATCGAGACCAGCGCGATGGTCAGAATACGCTGACTAAGCACCACGGAACTGGCCCTAAGCTCATCCACGTAGACCGACGAGCAGATATACCAGCCGAAACCGTCCAGAGCGCGCACCAGCGAGATCTTGTCATAGATGTAATTGTCGGGATCCTCGGGCCGGTCCCATTTGTAATGCAGCTCTCGCCCGGTGTCGGCAACCTCGATCAGTTCCTCGATGATACTGTGTCCGGTCGACGGGTCGATCAGGCCCGTCGCCATGGTCTGATCGATATTGGGGTTGGGGTGTGCCAGCAGATGGCCACTGCGGTCAAAGATGAACAGATAGCCCGTCTTGGCCACGCGAATCTCGTTCAGTGCCTCGCGCACCTCTTGAATCGCCAGTCGCTTGCGCTGCTCCACCTCCGCCTCAAGATCGTCCAGGTAGAGACCGCTGCCCACGACCACTCCCAGTTCAGGCAGGCTTCTGACATAGGAAAGTTTATCGATCGGCGCACTGTCACCGAGCCGCTGCCAGGGATAGCGATAGAAGCCTTCGCCGTCACGGATGGCAACATCGATGATCTCACGAATGCGACCACCGCGTTCATCCCCGCCGGCCTCCAGAACCCTGGCCCCCTGAAAACGGGCATCGGGATGGGACAGCAGACGCCCCTGCTGATCCGCGACCCAGATATAGCCATCATTGCCATAGGTAAAGTCTCGCAGGCTCAGCAGCGCCTCTTGCAGCACGGCGTCCGGGTCCAGACCGGCCCTACGCGCCAGCTTGAGTCGGTCTGTCAGCTGTATTTCGGTCAATTCGACCACCGCCTGCAGGCGCTGCTTGTGCGCCTGTAACGCCTGTTGCCGAAAGCTCTCCAGGTTGGAATGCATCTTGTTGGCCAGCTGGAACACGTTGTTCAGCGCCAGCCGCGCCGAGTTGCGCTCGATCGCGTACACCTCGCGCTGAATCAGCGGCACGGAATAGGCATAGATCACACCGAAAATCACGGCGATGATCAGAAGCACTACCCAGAACACCCGTCTTGCCAGCCTTGCTCTCAACATTTTCCGCTATCCAGCCCCGTTTTGTGCAGTCTACCGCCAAAACTGGCCCGATTCTGCGCACTGCCACATTTCGGTGGATTTGTGACAAACCTGCACCAGATTGCTGGTGTTGAATGCGGATCAGCAGCTTTTCCAGGGCTGCCATAACAATAACAATACCTTGGAGCTTCACATGAACCCATTCCCCCTATCCCGCTTCAAAACTTCACTGCTGACCGCCGCCCTGAGCACCTCGCTGGGCCTGCTGAGCTCCGTACAGGCCGCCACTCTGTCCGATGACAAGGTCCGTATCGGCGTCCTCGGCGACATGAGCAGTGTGTATGCCGACGTTTGCGGACCCGGCTGCGTCACCGCCGTCGAGATGGCCGTGGAAGATTTTGGCGGGCAGATCGATGGCCGACCGATCGAGGTCGTCAGTGCCGATGATCAGAACAAGCCGGATGTGGGCTCGGCCATCGTGCGCAAGTGGGTCGACAGTGAACAGGTGGACATGGTCACCGGCCTGGTCGCTTCTTCAGTGACCGGCGCCGTCACCAATATCCTCGATGACACCGGCAAAATCGCCCTGATCACCGGCTCAGGCTCCAATGCATTCACCACCTCGGCTTGCAGTCCCTATAACGTGCACTGGACCTACGATGTGGTCGCACTGGCACAAGGCACCGTGAAGCCGATGGTACAGGCGGGCAAGAAGAAGTGGTTTTTCATCACCGCCGACTACGCGTTTGGCCATGCCCTGGAAAAGGTGGCGTCCGGCGTCATCGAAGCCAACGGTGGACAGGTAATGGGGTCGGTCAAGGTGCCGCTCGGTACCAATGACTTCTCATCCTATATCCTGCAGGCCCAGTCCTCCGGGGCCGATGTGGTCGCCATGGCCAATGCCGGTGGCGATTTCGTCAACGCCCTCAAGAATGCGGCCGAATTCGGCCTGACCGATATGATGGATGTGGCCGGCCTGCTGGTGCTGACCCAGAGCGTTCAGGCGCTCGACCCGGAGGTGGCCGGAGGGCTGAAACTGACCACCGGGTTCTACTGGGACCTCGATGACGCCTCGCGCGAGTGGTCGGCCCGCTTCAAGGCACGGCATGGAGGTATCCCGTCCATGATTCATGCCGGTATCTATTCAGCCACCTTGCACTACCTGAACAGTGTTGCCGCCAGCGGCAGCGACGAGGGCAAGGTGGTCATACAGCAGATGAAAGACACGCGTCCGAACGACTTCTTCGCCCGCAATGCGGTGCTGCGTGCCGACGGCCGAATGGTCCATGATATGTACCACGTTCGCATCAAGCCGGCCGAGGAGCGCCATCATGAAGATGATATCTTCGAGATCGTAGAGGTGATCCCCGGCGACCAGGCCTATGCCGCCATGCAGCCGCAATGTGATTTCAAATAACAATAGCCATACGGAATCCATGACATGCAAACCAAGATTCTTCCGCCCACCCAAAGCGCCTACCAGTACCCGCTGTTGATCAAGAGCCTGCTGCTGTCGAGCCAGCGCTACGCCCATGATCGAGAAATCGTCTACCGGGACCAGGTCCGTTACGACTACGCCACACTCAACCGGCGTATCCGCAAGCTGGCCAACGTACTGACCGACGCGGGCGTCAAGGCCGGCGATACCGTTGCTGTCATGGACTGGGACAGCCACCGTTATCTGGAAGCCTATTTCGCCGTACCGATGATCGGGGCGGTCCTGCATCACGTGAACATCCGCCTCAGCCCGGATCAGATCGTCTATACGATGAACCATGCTGAAGATGATGTGGTGCTGGTGCACGATGACTTCATCGTGCTGACCGAACTGGTCGCCGATCAACTGACCAGCGTACGCGGCTTCATCCAGCTGACCGACAAGGACACGCCGGACGCTACCAGCCTGCCGCTGATCGGTGAGTACGAGGCCCTGCTGGACGGGGCCGATGACCGATACGACTTCCCCGATTTTGACGAAAACTCGGTGGCCACGACCTTCTACACTACCGGCACCACCGGCAACCCCAAGGGCGTGTATTTCAGCCACCGCCAGCTGGTACTGCATACCCTGAGCGCCGCCTCGACGCTCGGCTCGCATAATGCACTGCCCCTGCTGCGCTCCGATGATGTCTACATGCCGATGACCCCGATGTTCCATGTTCATGCCTGGGGGGTGCCCTATGTCGCCACCATGCTGGGCGTGAAACAGGTCTATCCGGGCCGCTACGAGCCCAACTTCCTGGTGCGCCTGTTCCGCGAGGAAAAGGTGACTTTCTCCCATGGCGTACCCACTGTGCTGCAGATGATTCTGCATTCGGATGAAGCCCGAACCACTGACCTGACCGGCTGGAAGATGCTGACCGGCGGCAGCGCGCCCACTCAGGGACTGGCTCGCGAGATGACCGAACGCGGTATCCAGTTGCACACAGCCTACGGCATGTCGGAAACCTGTCCACTGCTGACCAGCACCTACCTGCACCCGGATATGCGTGTCGGCAATCTGGCCGATCAGATTCCCGAGCGCATCAAGACCGGTCTGCCCAACGGGCTGGTTGACCTGCGCATTGTCGATCCGAACGGTAATGATGTCGCGCACGACGGTGAAGCCATGGGAGAAGTGGTGGTGCGTGCCCCCTGGCTGACCCAGGGCTACAGCAAGGAACCGGAAAAGAGTGAGGAGCTGTGGAGCAACGGCTGGCTGCATACCGGGGACGTAGGCTCCATCGATGCCCGTGGTGTGCTGCAGATCAAGGACCGCATCAAGGACGTGATCAAGACCGGCGGCGAGTGGATCTCCTCGCTGGAGCTGGAAAACCTGATCAGCCAGCACGATGCCGTGGCCGAAGTGGCCGTGGTCGGGGTGCCTGACGAGCGCTGGGACGAGCGTCCCTTCGCCATGGTCGTACCGGCCGACGGAGCCGAAGTCGATGCTGACCAGGTCAGAGAGCACCTCAAGCAGTTCGTGGCGGCAGGTCATATCAACAAGTGGGCTATTCCTGAAGAGATCGCCATCGTCGAGGCCATACCCAAGACCAGCGTTGGCAAAATCAACAAGAAACAGATCCGCAGCGAGCTGGTCTGAGTCGCTGGCACCCTGCACGTCCAAGCGCAGAAAAAAGCGTCCATCCCCATGATCGCCGCGGCCTCGACGGTTGGAAATGGACGCTAGGGTTCAGTTGAGCAAGAGGCTCCGGCAGGAGCCTTTTTGTTCTTGTTCACTCCAGTGTTAAGCATCAGCCGTGCCAAACACTCCGCCCTCATGAATTCAAGGTAATTGCGCCGCGCTCCCCGGTATTTCCGCACCAGTTGTGTGCATTACCGGCTTGTTGCCATTTCCGGGGGCAGCCCGAAGCGCAACGCGGCAGGCAGATGATCGGTGGACACCTGCAGACCTGGAACGCTGGCCGGGCTTCAATGCGGCTCAGGCCATCAACGCCTCGGAAGCCGGCAGGGACTTTTTCACCTGGCGCAACAGCTCTTCCAGCTCGCCTGCCTTGTAACTGCGATACAGCAGCCCCCTCAGCGCATCCGCTTCCAGCGCCACGCCCTCCTCTTCACAGGCAGTATGCAGGCGCTGAATCAGCGCCCGATCGATCTTCCCCAGATAACCGGGGTCCTGCTTCAGGGACAACAGGCGACTTTGCGTTTTGGCATCGTTGGTGATCGAGAACAGCTGAGTCTTGTACAGTGTATTCACCACCTTGCGAATATCGGCGGCAGTCACATCCGGCTTGGCGCGGGCAACCCCCATCAATAGCCATTCGACCATTTCCTGCTTGTCCAGGGGAGGCATTTTGCCCAGTTTCCGGTAGGTAAGCTCCAGCAGTTCTCGGGGCACCATGACCCATTTTTTCTTGCGCAACAGGGTTTGATAACACTCCCGACTGGCGGGCTCCAAATCCTGGCCACCGCGAGTCTTGCCGGTGGGCAGCACCCACTCTGCCAGCCAGAGCGTGCTGCTGCCTTCCGCCAGAGTCAACTCGACCGTATCGATCTCTTTGAGAAAGGATGAGAAGGAACCGAACCCCATCGCCTTTTCACTGAACGCACTGTCCACGTTCAGGATCCCCTGCTTCAGGGCCGTCAGGGACAGCGGCTCGGAACTGGCCTTCAGAATGGACTCCACCAGCTCAACCGCATCATCAAATTCCAGTTCACGCGTGTTGTCCCTGATCAAGTCGGTATGGATGTAACGCGAGCAGGAAGACTTGACGCTCTCGCTGAGCGGGGAACGAGGGCCCACACCAATAACCTCCTTCCCCATCTCCCGCAATCGACGGAACAGCGGGGAAAAATCGGAATCGCCCGTTGCCAGCACAAACCAGTCCACATCCTGCAAACGCAGTGCATGCTCCATCACGTCTACTGTCAGCTGGATATCCGCCGAATTTTTCCCGCTGACGGGGTGATAGCTGTGGACGAGTTCGAACCCCAGCCGGTTCAGCGGTGCCTGAAAATTGACGATCCCCGGCTTGCTCCAGACCCCATATGCCCTGCGCACAATGACCTGACCGATGGAACTGATATCGGCCATCAGCCGCTCGGCTCCGTCTTCCTTTACCCAATGAGTCAGGTTTTCAACATCGATGAAAATAGCAACTTTTGACTTGGCCAAGTGTGTTCATCCCTGTACTGGTGGTAGCCCCTGAATATAGCGATCTCACGCTGTCAATATTCAGAAAAGGCTGGACACAGAAGGCTATACCGCCTCTGAGTACCCCGTCCAGCCCAACGTAATCCCCCTGGTGTTGAACGCCGTCCCGTGATGCCCCCTGAGCAGGCCTGGTGTACTGCAATCACCCGCCTGGCGGCGGATGTGCAATATGGCCAGGCAGCGACACACAAGTGTGCAAATTCATGCTCGGGGTTCAGTACTGCTGAGCCTGCTGATCGATGGTGGCATAGATCTCGTAGCCGCCATCCTTCTTCATCAGCAGCACCTGATAGGGCTGAAAACGATCCCCCATCTCCATACCCGGGCTGCCCATCGGCATCCCCGGCGCCGTCAGACCCAGCGCATCTTGCGGCGGATTGGCCAGGAACTGCTTCACCAGTTTCGCCGGCACATGGCCTTCGAACAGGTATCCCGACTCGGACACGGCGGTATGGCAGGAGTGAAAGCGCCCCTGAATGCCCATATCCAGCTTCATCTGAGTCAGGTTCTGCGGATGGAAGGTTTGGGTCTCGAAACCGTTCTCCTCCGCATGCTCGACCCAGTCGACGCAGCAACCGCAGGTCGGGCTCTTGTAGACATTCAGGTGCTCGGTCTTGGCGGCCTGCAGCAGGATGCTGACCGGCTTTTCATCGGCTACAGCCTGCTCGGCCAGGGCCGGACCGGCTCCCAGCAGCATCAGGCCAGACAGAGCGGAAACGAGGATATTTTTACGCATTGCAGACATGGTGTATCTCCCGAATAGCGGCACCGCCGGACTCGGCTCAGAGTCGGTTCAAAGCGGTACCCTTAAATCACAACGTATAAAGGAATGTTTCGATCAGGCAGCCGGCAACCGCCTTGGCGGCTGGTAAGGCGGTTCGGGAGGATGATCGGTCAAACGTTGTTCAGCGGGAGGCGGCATGGCGCGGACCTGCGCCAGCGACAGTTGCACCGGCAGCGTCCCCATCCAGGCGGAGCCCTGGGCACACTTGATGACACAGTCGTTAAGCGAACCGTCGCAGCAGTCGCTCTGTACCATCGCATGGCAGTCATCCCCGGCATCGGAGTGGCTATGCTGCATCGGTGCGGCTTCGTTCGGGGGAAGAGACGGCGCGTGGTTCAGGTTCGACAGCTGGCCCACCAGCAGCAACAGACCCAGCAGCATCAGCGGCAAGGCCCTGTGTGCATTCAGTGATCTGAATTGACGGCGCTGTCTCGACACGGGCACTCTCTGTGACTCTCAATAACGATGGGTGACACTCGATAGCCGGGGCTTTCGCCGCGATTATACAACGGCACCGACGATCATTATGAACCCGCAAGAGGAAAATTGTTCCTGACCGGATGCACCGATGCTCAATGACCGTCACTGGTGGAACGACTCCTTCCTGCCAACCCCGTTTCTCTCAACCGCGAATATACGTCTTTTCTGGTTCCTGGCATCGCCGCCCGCGGCCCAATAACATCCGCGACGCGTTCCTCTCGGGCCATATTGCCGTGAAAGGCATGGCTTCCGCTAACATGCGACAGACTCTCAGTTCCGCCTATTTACGGGTGCAAGCCGCCCTCATGGTCGCTAACATGAAAGACAACAATGAAGACCTGGCGCGGACGATTCCTTGATGCCGCTGGTGGAACGGCTCCGGCGCCAGGGCAAGCGGGTGTTTTGATGGTCAGAGGTACGCTTTTCTATCTGGTCGGAGCTTCGGGCTCCGGCAAGGACTCACTGCTCGAAGGCTGTCGTTGGCAACTGCCGGCGCAGCTTCGCTGCTGCATCGCCCACCGTTACATCACCCGCGCAGCGGATGCCGGCGGCGAGAACCATATTCACCTGAGCGAGGCCGAGTTTCATCTGCGCGAGGAGCTGGGCCTGTTCGCCATGCACTGGTACTCCCACGGCTATCACTACGGTATCGGCAACGAGATCGACGCCTGGCTCGACTCCGGCGCCAACGTGCTGATCAACGGCTCCCGCGAGTACCTGCCCAGGGCGATGGCGATGTACGACGAACTGATGCCGGTGCTGATCGATGTGGATGCGGACAAACTGCGCCAGCGCCTGATCAAGCGTGGCCGGGAAACGCCGGAGGAGATCGAGTGCCGGCTGGCGCGTCATGCGCAGATGGTGACCCGGATGCCGGACTGCACCCTGCATGTCAGCAATAACGGCAGCCTGCAGGAGGGCATCGATGCCCTGCGCACTGTCATCACGGCCAAAAGCCTGCAGACGGCGGGTGCCTGAAGGTACGCTGGGGCGGAAAGCGATCATCGCCGACCCGCGCCTGGGCTTCAGGGCTTCAGATGGATGGCAGGACGGGGCCGCTCATCGCCACGCAGGGCGCAAAACTCCTGCTCCTGCCCTCCCTGGTAGCGCACATTGACATTAAAACCCGCGCCGGGTGGATGATTCAGCACCAGCATACGCTGATGACCGGGGGCGATACGGAAGGCCTGGATACTCGACTGGGTGTCGGCGCTGCCAAAGTCCAGACGAATGGACTCTATCAACGTTTTACTTTCGTTATGAAAGGTCACCTCAAGCCCCCGGGCAGGGGCCGTGAAACGCCCGCTCGCCCACCCCACGGCCATAGCAAGCAGCAGGGTAAAAAACAGGTAACGACGAAATGAAGCCTCTGCAAGCAGGGTACGAAGGGTCATGTCTTGTTCAAATACAGCTGAACCGCCTGGTCGGGGTCCGTTTCACTGGTAGTCAGTGCCTCTATGCCCTTGCGTGACAGGCGCTGCTGCAAACCGGCCCCCATGCCACCCGCAATCAAGACATCCACATTATCGAGCGGGTGCTCGGCATGGTTATCACTCTCGCGGAAGGATTCTTCCTTGGCCAGTTCCAACAGGGTCTTGTTGACTACCGCCCCCTGTTCAATGTCATAGATCCAGAAACGACGACACACACCTGCATGAGAGGTCACGGTCTTGCGGTTCTGACTGGTCACGGCAATTTTCATGGCAGATACCTCAGCTAACGGACGATGTCCATATGAATACGGCAGTACCGACTACAGCCGGTACTGCCGTGGATGGTTTACAGCTGCTTGGTGCAGAAGTAGAAGTCGACGCATTCGTATTCGTCAGACTCCATGCGCGCGTTGGCGCCCTCGGCGGTAGCAGACGGCGGCACGATGACACGGTCGCCCGGCTGCCAGCCTTCCGGTGTGGCCACGCCGTTTTCATCGCTGGTCTGCAGCGCATCCAGCAGACGCAGGAATTCCGGGATGGAGCGACCGTTGCTCATCGGGTAGTAGACCATGGCACGCAGAATGCCATTCGGATCGATGATGAAGGTCGCACGTACGGCAGAGGTATCGGCCGCACCCGGGTGAATCATGCCGTAGGCACGGGCCACGTCCATTTTCAGGTCAGCGATGATCGGGAAAGGAATCTCGACACCAAATTTTTCCTTGATGTTGCGCATCCAGGCGATGTGCGAGTGGTGGCTGTCGATGGACAGGCCCAGCAGTTCGCAATTGCGCTTGTTGAATTCAGGTGCCATCTTGGCAAACGCCATGAACTCGGTGGTGCAGACCGGGGTAAAGTCCGCCGGGTGGGAGAACAGCACCAGCCACTTGCCCTTGTAGTCATCCAGGCATTTCACACCATCGGTGGTCGGTGCATTGAATTCGGGAGCGCGCTCGTTCAGACGCGGCAGGCCGGCTACTGCAGTTTCAACGTTTTCCATGATTGTGTTCCTCTGTGTCTGTTTGCGTTGGGTCTAATTTAACAGACAAATCACTTTTTGGAATAACTATATAACTATAACGTCAATAGAGCCTGTTTATAAGCCTGCAAGACGGATCAAACATGGATCGTAGTGAATGAGGCCGCGACCTGCCCTTTTCCAGCCTCTCGACAACCGGCGGCCAAACTCCAGAGCAGAGATGCAGCCCGCGTGGCAGGCGACAATGAGGGAGGGAACCGATAGGTGGGAAATCGCCCCTGGTAACGGGGCTCACTGGTGACTTGAACGCACCAGTCCGGAACTGCCGGCGGCCACCTGTTTCAGCAGACGGATCTTTTCGGTCGCCAGGTCCTGATCGACCCGCACGGGCAGATCACTCGCACGGCGTCCATGATGTGCAAACCTTGACGGATTGAGCATCCTGTCCACACGCTGACGCTTGTCATAGTTGCTGCGCCGGTCATGAATCGACTGACGTTTTTCCAGCCCGGTATACTGTGAAAACTGATAGAGTTTCCACCATTCCTCGGCTTCCTGCAGTGTTGCCAGAGTCGGGCTGACCTGCCGATCAGCGTCATCGGACCAGTAAAAACAGATTCTGCCGTCGACAAAATCCTTGAAGAGCCTGATGGGCATGGCGCGCTCCCGGAATCCAGTTAACGCCGTCAGAACACTCCTTTACCCATTGATACCCCGATGCCTGCCCGGCGTAAAGCGCAGCCATAGACCCGTCACCGGGATGGGTGACCAAGTCGTTTCCATAAAGAAATAGATAGTCAACAATCCCGATTCAGGCAAACCCGGTGACGCTTTCGCCACGGGCAAACCGGCCTCAGCTGCCCCTATCTGCTAGCGGATAACGTCTCATTTTCGATAGGCACTCGCATTGCGCGGGCGGCTCCATTGGGATTTCTTGCCAAGCCTTTTTGATAACCGGATACTTCACGCTTTCATACACGCGCGCACGAGGTATTTGCGTTGACACAGATTTCCGACAATACAGTGGTCCAGTTCTACTACACGCTGACCGATGCTGACGATACCCAGATCGAAACCAACCAGGGCACCGATCCTATCGCCTACCTCCACGGCCACGACGGCATGATTCCGGCCATAGAGGAAGCCCTGGAAGGTAAATCTGCCGGCGATACACTGCACCTGACGCTGACGCCGGAACAGGCCTACGGTGAGCGCCAGGAAGGCCAGCAGCAGCGAGTTCCAATCAAGCACCTGCAGGGTCTGCCCAAGGGCGTGCGCAACTGGAAACCGGGCATGGTCGCCGTGGTACAGACCGATCAGGGCATGCGCCAGGTCACCGTGATCAAACCGGGCCTGAAGATGGTGCTGGTCGACACCAACCACCCGCTGGCTGGCAAGACGCTGACCTACGATATCGAAGTAGTCGATGTTCGCCCCGCGACGGATGAAGAGATCGCCCACGGTCACGCCCATGGTGTTGGCGGTCATCAGCACTGACGCGCCCTTGACGAAAGCCGACCGAAAAACGTACAACCATGTTTAAATTAATATCCAATCTGTTACGGAGAAAGCCCATGGCACGCGCAAGCGCACGTCACATCCTCGTCAGTACTGAAGCCGAATGTCAGGCCCTGAAAGACCAGATCGCCGCTGGTGCCGACTTTGCCGCACTGGCCAAAGAACACTCCCAGTGCCCATCAGGCCAGCAGGGCGGTGAGCTGGGCAGCTTCGGCCCCGGCCAGATGGTTCCCGCGTTCGATAAAGTCGTCTTCAGCGCGCCGATCAACGAAGTCCAGGGTCCGGTACAAACCCAGTTCGGTTATCACCTGCTGGAAGTGACCAGCCGCGAAGACTGATCTTCGATCATGAGCAGCCTGACCTCAGGCCGCTCATCGGTTTGAGCCCGAGACTCGGCAGAGTTCGGGCTGTACTGCTTGGTACCCATAGGAAAACCCATGGCTGAATTTGAACAACTGGTGATTGAAGATCTGATCGAAGGCACAGGAACTGACGTGAAAAAAGGCGGCGCCTTGGTCACTGTTCATTACCGCGGCTTTCTGGAAGATGGCACCGAATTTGACTCCTCCTACGACAAGGGCCAGCCGTTTCAGACGGTGCTGAGCCGCAAGAAAGTGATCGCCGCCTGGGTCGAAGGCCTTAAAGGGATGAAGGTGGGCGGCACGCGCAAACTGCTGGTGCCTGCAGAAATGGGATACGGCGAGCGCGGCTTTGGTGACAGGATTCCACCCAACGCGAACCTGATTTTTGAAATTGAACTGCTGGAAGCGCTGAATCGAGAGTAGGCTAGAGTTCGAACAGGCCCAGCGGCACGAGTCCACCGTCGTGAAAACAGAAAGTCCGGGAGTTTAATCTCCCGGGATACGACAGATGTCGCATCCCGGATGATCATATAAGCCAAAAGCGTTATCCTTGGTTCGTTGCTCGTGACGTCATGCAGCGCGCCATTGAGCACTTCATCCAGCAAGCACAGGGAGATCAGCCGACATGATGGTATCTTTGCATAAACGGGCACGCACCACCCCTGCCATTCGTGAAGAACTGGCAGCCAGTACCAAGCCTGTCCGCGAACTGGCCCGGCAGTATGGCATCAGCGAGGCAACCGTCCGCAAGTGGCGCAGCCGATCCAGCACGGAAGACCGCTCGCACACACCGCATCGACTGCAAACGCACCTGACACCGGCTCAGGAGGCGATCGTCGTCTATCTGCGCAAACAGCTGTTGCTGTCTCTGGATGACCTGCTGGCGGTCGTCAAAGAATTTCTCTGCGACAAGGTATCCCGTTCCGGTCTGGACCGCTGCCTGCGCCGTCATGGGGTTAGTAACCTGAATGACCTCAAGCCCAAGGTGCCTAAACCGGCCCCCAAGACGTTCAAGGCCTATCAGCCCGGGTTCTTCCATATCGACGTCAAGTACTTGCCGCAAATGGCGGATGAGACCAAGCGTCGATACCTGTTTGTGGCCATTGATCGTGCCACCCGCTGGGTCTTTGTGCAGATCCATCCGAACAAAACGGCCGCGACGGCTCGGCGTTTCCTGGATAGCCTTCAGCAGGCCACACCTATCAAGATCACGCATATCTTAACGGACAATGGGAAGGAATTTACCGACCGCCTGTTTCACTCAAAAGCGCGAGATCCCAGCGGCAATCATGAGTTCGACCGCCTCTGCGCTGACTTGGGGATTGAGCACCGCCTGACCAAGCCCAGAACGCCCCAAACCAATGGCATGGTGGAGCGTTTCAACGGGCGTATAGCCGATGTGCTTAAGACCCACCACTTCGATAGCCGTGAAGATCTTGAGCAAACCCTGCTACGCTATGTGCATTTGTATAATCATCAACTGCCGCAGTCCGCGCTGAAGTCCAGGCCACCCATTATGGCGATGAAGGAATGGTACAAAACCCACCCAGAACTTTTTAATAAGCGCCCTTATAACCATACGGGACGTGACAACTAGAACCGCTTATTAAATACTTCTTCTTGGTACATCCGATCCAGCTCTTCAAAAGACAAATTTTCAAGCTGCTCCAGATCATAACCCTGCGAGGCGAATAACCTAACATAGCTATCTCGTAACTCATCCCTCTCCCAAGGCGCGATCGCTTCGATTTTTGCGATAAGGTTTTTCCACCGCTTATTTTCAACATTTCGGTTAAAGTTAGCAGCGTAAGATGTGCTCTCAACCTTTCTTGATAGCTCATGCAACTGCTGCAGAATCAACTTTGAGTCATCTGATACGGGCACTGGCTGCGGCATGGATGCAGCTTCGATCTGCACCAGAGACATCAAGCTGGTCATTCCCGCCCCATTCTCGCCAGTCTCTCGTAGCATGGAAGCCAGCTTGTCGACATCACGCCGCACCAGGTCAGCACGTAAAGACGAGGAATAGTCCGAATAGCGAAGGCCGCTGATATCAAACACGCTTTTGGTGCGATCGTCCTTGATCAAGGCAACCGGCTTTCCGAACGCTTGGCGAATACCCAGCTCGAACATCACATTGGCGTTGAGGCTACTGATATCACAGATCGCCATGGGCGCTTCAACGATACGCTTCAGGATATCAGCCACAATCATGTGGGACGCTGATACATCATCGGCCCGCTTGGGGACATAGCCCGCCTTTTCACAGGCCGGTTTGATGATCCATTCATACACCCGACCAAAGTGCCCTTCCTCATACCCATCCCGGTCCGCGATCGGCATGATGATGAAGCACTCTTTTGGCTCTGCTGCTGGCTGCTCCGCTGGCTCCTTGGCCGTCTTCCGCTGTGTCATTAGGCTATCCCTTGATATCCGTACGTGTTGGGTAGCATGGTGCCTCCGTCGCGATTAGCGAACAAGACACTCCCTCTCGACTCAACCAACTACGCGGCACTATAGAACTAGAAAGATAGTGGTTGAAAAGGG
Source organism: uncultured Marinobacterium sp. (assembly GCA_963676805.2). GTDB lineage: Bacteria > Pseudomonadota > Gammaproteobacteria > Pseudomonadales > Balneatricaceae > Marinobacterium. The sequence goes on from CAXXYA010000002.1 coordinate 1,970,606, forward strand.
TACACTGTACACCTATCATGTACTCAGTACACGGACACTAGATGATAACGTTCATTGAGCTATCAGGCTTCAGCAAGCGCCGAAAGGATCTACTTACGGATGATAACTTCCGGCTGTTGCAGGAATCACTGATCGTAAACCCCGAAGCCGGCAGCCGTATTGAAGGCACTGGCGGCTTTAGGAAGCTGCGCTGGGCCTTGCCAGGCAAAGGCAAAAGCGGTGGTGTAAGAGTCATTTACTACAACCTTGTGCCATCCAGTGGCAGGGTGTATTTGGCGGTTATCTATCCGAAGAATGAGCAAGATAACCTAACCGATGCACAAAAAGCGCAACTAAAAGCACTCACAAGCAAGCTTAAGTAACGGAGAAAGCAATGAACGACGAACTGTTTGCCGATCTACTCGCAAGTGCCGAGGAGATGGTCGCCATAGAGAAAGGTGACCACACCCCGGCGGACTCTGCCGTTCACCATTACAACACTCTGGATGTTAAGAAGATCCGAGAGGTTTCCGGCAAAACCCGCCAGGAGTTTGCGCGCATCATTGGGGCCAGCATTGAGTCCGTCAAAAGTTGGGAAACCAAACGTCGCAACCCGTCAGGCCCAACCAAAAAGCTGTTGACCCTGATTGAGGCTGACCCGAAGAAGACTATCCAAATTTTGGAACAGACTGCCTGATTCAAATGAACCCCTGCTTGGCACAACTTGATCGAGCAGGTGTTCAATCGCTTATGGAACGTTGGTTCAAAAGATCAAGATATTGTTACACCAAGCTTTTTAGACATCGTGGCGTAGAAATCTTTTCGTGACCTCGGTTTGGTGAGCCTGTAAACCTGATCGTTCAGCCTGGCTTTTGCGAGCTCTCTTCCTTGAGTCTTCATCTGGCAACTTCCCTGTTATCGTTTGTTATGGTGCCGGACGGCTTCAGGTTTCCCGGCCTGAATCCCGCGACGCCTTCGCTAAAGAAGATAGTCTCCGTACCTCCCAGCTCTTCCGGCGACAATACGAAGCTGACCTCGTTTGGATCCAGAATGTCCAGCGGTGAGGGTTTCTTCCACCCACACTTTTTGAGCCTGTCGACTGTTTCCTGGTCTGCGTCGAAGTGAGCCATTGGTCTTCCCTTCATGATGATGAACATACGCCGAGAGTATTTCAGACAGCGCAGCATGTCATCTGGAACCAGGCCCATTATCGAGCAGCAAAGATGTGAATGGCTTAGCAAGCAAGTTGCAAACGGCAACCGAGTGGCAACCAGAGCGGTCACAAACCCTATAAACGAAAAAATCGCCAGTAGGCGATTCATGTAACTGCTTGATTTAAATGGTCGGGACGGCAGGATTTGAACCTGTTTCAAGATATTTCCACCGTCCTGCCCAAACTTACCCCACCCAACTCAACCCCACAGATGGCGCGGCCTCGGGCGACATCCTAAAAAGCAGCATAGCCAGGTTGGATAAGGTTGAGTTGGGACAAATGGGACAATCTGTGGGACAAATGACGGGACACCCACTACCTTCCCCATACAAATTTAGTCATGTTGATCATGATTCCACCAGGTTCCAACGCTCTTATCCCGGCATCAGCAATGGGGAGAAGAGCACACTGAGAATCCGCTTCAGACTCAGTAGTCAGTTCTCAAGAGGCAGCATCGCAATTTTTTGCAGTAATGACATCTTGCTGTTCTCCCCCACACGCAGCACGTTGAAGGTCATCGACTTGAAAAAGGTGCTGGTGATCGGTTGATCGATAGCGCGGAGCAACTGACCGCTGTTATCAAACACCAACACGTTGTAGATCAGGTTCTGTCGATCGATCTTCGCTTTCGCCCCTTGAGCAGCAGCAACAAAATAGAGCAAGTCGGGTCCGCTTTCCTGAATGTAAGCCCGTGTGGCCTTCTTTCCTGTAGATGATAGATAGTAAGGCAGTACCACCCGGTCTGGATCTTTATGAGAGCGCGTGACTTTGCCGGCGGGATTGAGCAGCTCCTCGTCCAGTTCAATAAAGTCGATGTTGGGGTTGCCGATGATGACTGGCATTCGACTGGAATAAGTGGTTAAAAGGTGCTCATTGTCCCGGTCGTAGATGAAAAAGCCACCATCGAACAACGCACCACGACGCTGCTCCAGGAAAGGATGTAACAGTAGCAGCTCTTCATTATTACGATAACGCTGAATGCCAAGGATACGCATGACCCCTTTCCGTATCTCAATCTCTACAACGCTGGACAGAAAATCCTTGTCGTTGCGCAACCTGCGCAGGCTCACCAGCGTCAGGCGCTGATTATCAAGGTCAACAGGCCCTATCTCCCGGGTTATGTATAGACAATGCTTGAGATACAGCTCGGTGGCTGTGCGTTTCAGCTTGGCTGCCGCCTCTTTGCCATTCCCTGCTGCAAGCTCAGGAGTGAGATTCAGTCCCTGGATGACTTTGTGGTGATCATTTTCCAGCTGGTCAACTTTCAAAGATGTGTAGTAATCCAGCTGCTGGCTGACATCAGAGTCTGCATCCCGGGTTGCTCGATAAGCCTCCCAAAAGGTGCCAAGCTCATTATCGTTCAACCGGATGCTGGAGCCCTCATCAGAGGCCTCATTGAGCACGAGGTAGGCGGTATTCTGCTTCAAGCTGTCCAGTGTTGGCAGATCTGTGGCTGAAACCTCATCCACCACTTGAAAATAGTCGTTAAGTACCGCCTTCAGTGCAGGGAAGCTTGTGGTTGCCATGAATTCGCTGGATGTATTATCAATCACGGTTACCGAGAGATTGGCAACAGCTTCAGGTTCAAACGAGATCAGATCACGGGATCCGAAGTTGGCCTGGAACCGAACCGGCGTGTATTCGATCGACTGCCAATTCAACAGGGATTCCAATCGGTCCAGTACAAGATTCTGAGAGTAACTCAGCGTATAGCGACGATTATTACCCACATCGAAGAAGTGACGATTGCTCGCCCAGGTGCGCGCATCCAGCGTCTCATTCATGGCATAGCGAACATCGCCTTTACGCAACACCAGCAACTCATCATCCAGCTGAGCACTGGTGATAGTCTGATATTGATGGCACTTGAGAGCGCTGCGCTTCAGGTTGACCTGGATACGAATCCGATCTGAACTGTGCGGGACTGGGTAACAATCCAGTTCAAGCTTATAGGCGGTCACGAAGTCCATTTTGGACTTTTTGGAGTGCTGCAGCAGCCCACCGATAAAGTAGTCCGAGTTCAGGTTTTCCTGGGCAATATCGAACGTTTCTCCGGCTTCCCGCAGCAACTCAAGCTTCAACCTCAGATTCAAAATCCCTGCGAACACTCTGAGACTGCCTGACGCTGAAGACAGCGCTTCATCGATCAGTAGCGACTGACGATCTTCAGGGCGATCCGACAGATAGAAGAAGTAGACGATAGATTGTCTCTTGTTATGCGGGTCGACCATGCGGTCAAATACATAACGTACCAATTCATTCTCACCCAGCTTCAACCGATGCCGGATATGAGCCTTGATCTCCCGGTGAATGCGCCTGGAATGGTCGGCCATACTTTCCTTGCGCGCTCTTTCTATCAACTTTTTCCCGATGGCAATCACCTGATCAGTCCCCGTCCCTGAGGGACCAATATCCAGTAATGAATAGATCACATCCTTTGACGGACTATTCAGCTCCAGAATATTGGTTCGCGCCACCGGGGTGTTATCAAGGGAGTCAAATTGACTCATACCGTTATCCATGGTCATACGGTGCTCCTAACAGTTTCAGCAGTGTTGAATTCACTCGAATCTCGTGCTTTTCCCTGGAAATCTGTTCGACTCGATTAGCTGTCACGTCCCGTATGGTTATAAGGGCGCTTATTAAAAAGTTCTGGGTGGGTTTTGTACCATTCCTTCATCGCCATAATGGGTGGCCTGGACTTCAGCGCGGACTGCGGCAGTTGATGATTATACAAATGCACATAGCGTAGCAGGGTTTGCTCAAGATCTTCACGGCTATCGAAGTGGTGGGTCTTAAGCACATCGGCTATACGCCCGTTGAAACGCTCCACCATGCCATTGGTTTGGGGCGTTCTGGGCTTGGTCAGGCGGTGCTCAATCCCCAAGTCAGCGCAGAGGCGGTCGAACTCATGATTGCCGCTGGGATCTCGCGCTTTTGAGTGAAACAGGCGGTCGGTAAATTCCTTCCCATTGTCCGTTAAGATATGCGTGATCTTGATAGGTGTGGCCTGCTGAAGGCTATCCAGGAAACGCCGAGCCGTCGCGGCCGTTTTGTTCGGATGGATCTGCACAAAGACCCAGCGGGTGGCACGATCAATGGCCACAAACAGGTATCGACGCTTGGTCTCATCCGCCATTTGCGGCAAGTACTTGACGTCGATATGGAAGAACCCGGGCTGATAGGCCTTGAACGTCTTGGGGGCCGGTTTAGGCACCTTGGGCTTGAGGTCATTCAGGTTACTAACCCCATGACGGCGCAGGCAGCGGTCCAGACCGGAACGGGATACCTTGTCGCAGAGAAATTCTTTGACGACCGCCAGCAGGTCATCCAGAGACAGCAACAGCTGTTTGCGCAGATAGACGACGATCGCCTCCTGAGCCGGTGTCAGGTGCGTTTGCAGTCGATGCGGTGTGTGCGAGCGGTCTTCCGTGCTGGATCGGCTGCGCCACTTGCGGACGGTTGCCTCGCTGATGCCATACTGCCGGGCCAGTTCGCGGACAGGCTTGGTACTGGCTGCCAGTTCTTCACGAATGGCAGGGGTGGTGCGTGCCCGTTTATGCAAAGATACCATCATGTCGGCTGATCTCCCTGTGCTTGCTGGATGAAGTGCTCAATGGCGCGCTGCATGACGTCACGAGCAACGAACCAAGGATAACGCTTTTGGCTTATATGATCATCCGGGATGCGACAATTAGCCAGCTTGCGTGGCACGCCTTTGTATCCGCTCTCACGAACAAAAAGGTTCAGGTAATGAATCGCCTGGTGAGGGTGTGCATCCTGCTCATGATACAAAGGGTTATCTTCATAACGGGTATTGATATAGAGGCTGTAGATCTCTGGAAAACGCCCTTGCGCCAACGCCTTGATGGTATTGAGCTTGCTGACAGCAGCCTCCAAAGTCGATCTGGACTGATCATGCTTATTATCCAGGGATGATGACCAGTTTTTAGCATCCAGGCAGAACAGCCGCCCCTCAGGATCAGTCACGTATAGATCGAACAACTCATAGCATCGTGGGCCGATGCTTGATTGTGCTTGCTCGGGTGTCATCACCTGAATGTGATCAAGCTGATCGACAAACGATTTGAGCAGGTATTCCCCCAGGTTCCCCTTTAGGTGAGGTATAAATCCCGGGTGAGGAATATGCTGCTGAAAGGCTGCCTCCTCCACCTGCTGGATCTTTTTGAACAGCGCCTGCGCTATCGGACCCAGCGGAGTGTCATCACTGAAGGTACGACCGGCACCCGCTCGACGCACCGGATCATACAAAGACCTGCCCTCTTCCAGGTCAGTCAAGATATCGTCCGGATTTTCAGGCTCGCACAGCTTGATCGACGATAGCTCCCTATCCAGTGGAATGTATAACTGGTCAATCAGGGCCTGGTAATAGGGATTCTCAGCAACCAGGGCACAGGCGTGCAGACGCTGCAGATACGCAGTAGGGTTGATGAAGCTGTCAATCGACCGAAAGGCCTCATTGAATTCAACTGCCTCAATTGATCCCTGTCGAGCCTCTTCCAAAATGGTTGTGAGCACGCCGCCATCACGGCCAAGAAACTGCTGTAGTCGTTTATTCTGGATTCGCATACGCTCACAAAAAGCACGCCGATCCGTTTCCTGTTGAAAACAGCAGCGCAGCTTGGCATCGAAACACAGACGGGCAAACCGGTCGTTCAGCAGGGATAGGCTGCCAAAAACAGCGCGGTTATCCGGATGTCTGCGAGCGATAGCCAGGCTCAGCATCGCGATATCAAACGCTTCCGATGAGATGAAGATTTCAGTATCAATCAAAGAATCCTTGCGCTCCACACGACCAATCGCCTGCATGAACACCTTGAGTTATTCCATCCGGTGTTCATGACTGAGAAACTCATAATCCGGCCCGGTAGTAAGATTGGCATCGAAATCACGCAGGAGTGTCAGGTCGGTTTGCGCGGCGCGGTGTTTCATCAAGCGGTTGATGTTAGCCAGCGTATTGAGTCGGTTGCCGTAGCCCTCATCCCCGCTGCCCATCACGCGGGAGTAATAGGGTTGATTGACCAGCACCAGCCGCTCGAAATCAACGTCCATTGATGCAACCCGGCCAATACTGTCCAAGAACTGTTGGCACACGAAGTAATTCAGTCCCGTCCCGGCCGACCGGTAAGACGCCACGAACATCAGCCTGGTGTTGGGATCATCAACACGGGTATATTCCCTTGGGTCCGCCTGTTTGCTGGTATCCGATGAAAACAGAACCACGCGAAGCGTTATGCCGTTATCGAAGGGTTGGATCTCGAAAGCAAAGTCCTGCTCATCAACGAGCTTAAGATCCTTGGGTTGGAGAACAGTGCCCGAGCGGATTGATCTGATATAGCTTTTTAATGCATTCAGCAACCGATGGCTTAACGAGAGTGACAGTGTGTGTTTTCCATCGAACGCAGCACGCAGGAGCGCATCAATCCCGCGTCGAAACTCAAGCTCCGGGTACGGGGTCAGAAACGCGTTATACAGCTGCTGTTTTAAGGCCTCATAGTAGCGAGTGAAAACCCGACGGTACGCGTCGTCCGGTTGCTGACCAGTGACCGGCAATACCGGGTTTTGTACATCGAAGACCTGAAAAGAGACATTGCGCATCTGCTCACGGTCCTGTCGCAGTACCTCAACCTTCTGCAGGAGGTCGGGTGATGGATTGCGAATGGCAATCGCCAGATTGTCAGGTTCACCTTCACAGTACTCCGTCAGAAAAGCCCGGTTAAACTGCCCGGTTATGTTACCTTTGAATCCGGTTGTCGCACTAAGGCAGATCGCCGTATTGCAGGTATTGTGCAGCATTCGCAGCAACTTCACTTCTGGCTGCTCCAGCATGATTTCAACAGCGAAGCTGACAAACACCTTGTGTTCAATCGATGAATCTACGTAATCGAGGTTTTCCACCGGTATGATCGAAAAGATTGTCTTGGGCCTGAAATAGACGAAGAAAAAGTCAAGCAACGACTGTTCACCGGAATGAATAAACAGGTTTTCTATCGCAGGCTTGTGCTGATTCGCACGCCGGATAAACTGCACCAGCGGCTGGTTGTGACTATCCCCGCTTTGCCCCAGAAGCTTGACGAGATTTCCGGACGGCTTGACGTGAATGGCTGCGTACAGGCTGGCAAGCAATACCTGGTAGACCTCATACAGGCTGATCGTAAGGTCATCGGCACCTGTGGTGTGGTACAGCTCCACACCAGCCCCTTCCTGCTTTGAGCGCAAGCGAACATTCTTGAGGTCAGCTTCATGGAAGTAACGCTTGGCGTTAAAACTGAAGACACTTCGCACCAACCCGATGATCTGCTCCGAATGCTGGCCAGAGATGTAGGCGTAATCCACGTTGTCGGAAAACAGGTCCAGCACCCGCTTGAGGACATCAAGACCAGTCACCTCGCACCGGTTGATCAATGCTGTTTCAATGTCACTGATGAACTCAGCCTTCTCATTGAAGAGCGGAACCTCAGCGTCCTCTTGGGATTTGAACTGAACCTGCTTGTATAGCCGGCGAACAGACGACAGGACGTGTGGCAAGGTTACGCTTTTGTCGACCAATCGGGTGCTGGCAGACTCCAGCAGCACCTCGTAGGCTTCGTGTTCTTCATCGATCACGACCGTAAATGGAATTTTTTGGGTATGAAAAGCGTTCTGTTCATCCACCTTGAAAACATCTGAACGCAGGTAATGCATCTTGTCAGCCAGATCCTCATCGGCATACGCATCGGCATTATTGCTCTTTAATTTTTGCTTGCCGCCAATAATGCAGTCGAAAGGCCGAGGAAGCAGCGTCCAGGCTTTTGCATCAGGCTCATCACCCATGGCCTTCAGGTGGGGCAGTAACGCGGTTTGGTCAAATTTTTTGGTTGTAGCCACTAACAGAGTGGGCTTCACCATTGTCACCGCAAATGGCACCAGGCGTCTGATGATGTCCCCCCTTAACCGCAGCTCTTCTTGCTCGCAGCTTGAGAATAGATCTACCAGATCTACGGCCTTGCCTCGATGGCACAGAGCTGTCTTGGCAGCGTCTTGCAGGGCACGTTCCAACCGATAACGACTGTCACTGATCTGATCTCTGATGCCATCCAAAAAGCCTGTAAGTTCGCCATCCTGAATTGCCCTGTCGAGCTTGTGCTGCAGGCGACGGATCATGTCGATCTCGTCGGAGACTTGCGCAATAATGTTATAGAGAGCCGAGTCCCTGTGTTTGATCGCCTTCGCCCGCTTGAACCAGTCCTTGTAATGTTCAAAGTTGGTTTTTCTGCCGCCATCCCCGTCTGCCAACCAGTCTCTGAAGTCGAGATCGGTGGTGTCGTCGCGACTCAGGAATGCAACGATCTCAACCTGTTCTTTTCGGGCCTTATCCACCAGCCCCGGATCAAAGTCGATCTGGGCCTTTTGCGGGGTAATGAAAAACAGGTTGCGGTGGTGACCGCCGGCTGACTGTGCAATTTCCTGCAGAAATTGATCGATTACGCCATAACTCTTACCCAGGCCGGTGCCATAGTTACACAGAATCAGTGAAGGCTGCGGATGCTGACGGGCATCAAAAAGCGACGAAATACTGGCCCGAGAATGGTTTACTCGGTCTTTGAGAGACTGATCAGGCTGTTGCGCCGCTACAAAATCCATCATGGATTCTGAAGGAACTGCATCCGATTGAGACACCCATTCATACTCTTCAAGATGGTTGAGTTGGATCAGGTTGGAGTCGAAGAGCAGTTTCAATGCGTGCCTGACCGTTGTATTCAATTCACCTGCAATTTTTTGGCTCCACTCGTCGATGGATTGCGAGCGGGTTTCCGGTACTCGAAGCAACTCTCTGATCTGACCTTGAGCACTATCGAAATAGTCCTTCTCAAAGCCATTGAGATCCGGGTACTGCACCGAGACGCGAAAGTTCTGTAGCGAGTAGTCATCAGGCTTTGCATGGAACTCACCCACTTTCCTGGCATTCCGAGTTTTGGCGACCAGGAAACCGCACCGCGCCAATTGATATAAAACCGCTTTGGTATCAATACCTTGTTGATTCAATTCGTAGTGAACGGCCTTGATAGCAGGCGATGCTTGAGTATGGACATCAATCCGGGAAAAATCCTTTTCATATCGCTGCGCGATGTCTAGTAACTTTTCTTGCCGCTCCACTGTCCACTTGGGCATGACGATCATCCTGCATTTAATGGTTAGGTGTGGTGGTGAGGTATCATAGGCCTACGCTCATGACACCCGATCGACTGGCTACCGCCATTGAATGGATAGCATCTTTTCACACCGTAGCGACAGATCTGGTCGCCATAGCTGTATCCAGGTGCAACCTCCTCCAATAGGACAGGATTATTTTTTAGGACGCTGTTGCTTGGGCTTGCGAACACCAATTTTCTGGGGCCGTCCACCAAGCTGGGGATCCTGCTCCAAGCCAAGCGGTTTCAACCAGTCATGCTTCCCCAGTGCCATAATCATCAATCGAGCAGTATATTTATAGTCATTCTGAGTTGACTCTGCATATTCCGCAATACGTTCAGAAAGCAGCCAGTCGAAATGTTTTTTCCTGAGTCGCTCAGACATTACCACGTCAGGAAAACGCGTCTCAATCATTCCAGCAACACGATTAATCTTGGTTTTTACTTTGATTTTATAGTCTTCTTTCACATCTCGAAAAACCAGATTTTTCATGATTTTCATTGTATTCATATATTCTATCCTACATACGATCGTGCAACACTCATTCGATTATGCCCTGCTACACGTGCAACTTCAGTCCAGCCTAACTTTACCATCTCCTCATTTAAAAGCGTTGACTGATCAACAACAGGGGCAGGTAGTCCAGTTGTCCGTTCAAAATACTCAATCATAAAATAAACTCTTATCTCTCTAATATTGACAATCTCATAATTTTTCAAAATAGATCTAACTATTTTTATTTCCGAGTACAAAAAATCCTTAAGACTTTCAATTTCTTTACTAGCAGACAAAAGATTTTTAGAACCTTCAGGTCTGACCAATCTTGCATATTCCAACGCTTTAATACCTTCTGGAGTAACGGGAATATTTCGGCTTTCACATTTTCGCCCCCCTTTAGTCCCTTCCAAAACAGTTACAAAACCTGTTTTCTGATACTCTCTCCAGCACCGATCTAAATCCATCAAAACAGCTTCTCTTAGCCGCAAGCCAAAATGACGGACCAACCTTATTATTGCAGATCCTCGTTTGTATCCCGACTCATCCAGTATAGAAACTGCCTCATTTATTGACTGATCGTTCATAGAAGGAACTTTCTTTCTGATATAAGTACGAGGATCTAAATAATCTGAAGCCTTAATGTATAGGTCATTATTTCTTCTAAAAATCTCCATAATTACGTTGACTGACGAAATCATATTATGCGCATATGAAAGGCACATTTTTCCGCTCTGGAAACTAATTTCAATTCGTTGAGCAAAAGCTTCCGTATGTTCGGCTGTTACGTAACGAGCATCATCTACACAAAAATGAGACAAGTGTTCAATAAATTTATTGAATCGACCTTCATAGGTTTTTCTTGTACCGTAGCTTCCAAACCCATATTTATCGATCAAAGCCTGTTTTACTGCATAGCGCAGAGTACGACCGTAGCCAAAATTTGGCTTCTGGTGTCTTTTACGTTTTATATACATAGCTCCATATCTCCTCAAAATCATAATGGGGCATCAATCTGGAGCTGCGATACTCCGTTGCTATAAACAACGATGTAGTCGCAGCAATCCAAATTGATGCTCGTGGTTTGTGCGCACAGTACCTGCCTAAACCTGGGGACGTCTTGTACCTCGCGCACTGTTTCCGTCCCCGACAATCGGCAGTAAGTGTTGGACCCACGATGGGCCAGCGGAAACTGGTCGAACCACTCGACCTGGATTTGTGCCCTCATATAAATGTGCAACGTGATGAATCTCCCCCTTGCACATGCGGGGTGAGGGTCGACTCCGGTCGTATGAGTAGCCAGCAGAGTCGAGGATGAGTGGAGTTCCACTCCACATTTGGACCTAATGTCTTGCACATGCCTGTCTGGTAACAGGTCAAAACCAGGGTTTTGGTACAGGGTTTTGGTCAGGTATAGAATTGCTGAAACAGGCATGGATACTGGGCTACAGCCACACACCATAAATCCCATCTCTATTAATAAGGCCGCGCTAAAAAAATAACGCGCTGCGACCTAGAAATGGGGCTGATGTCTGGCAGTGATGACAGCATTGCGAAATTTTGCCTGTTGCAGCAGCAACAGGACGGTACTGCATTGGTTTTGGGGATTTGCGGGCGGTCGCCCAGAGAGGATTTTCGGCCCGGCATCAGAGAGATAGTGCAGTGCAGCTACCATACTGATTAGGCAGGATAAATTTGGTTCTAGACAGATTTGGGGTCAAGCAATGCAGGCGGATTTATGCCTGGACACACCAAAACCACATGGATTTCAGGTGAAAAATTTGAATTACTGTTTTTTACGTGGCCAGCTACCCCGCCGCTACGGAGCATACCGCAGCGAAATGCACGAAAAAAATATCAAAGGGAATCAACTGTTGCAAGCATAAAAGTTCGATATCTAACCCAAAAGCACAACAACTGGGCAGAAAAGGGTCAAAGACTTTTATACACACATAACATTCATCACACTATGACATCTTTAAGTATGTAATCTCAAACGCCTTACATTGCCTATGCTGCTGCAACCTATTGGAAAAAGAAAAGGCGTCATTCATTTCATAGGGCTGAAAAATATCAAAACCTCTATCCAATGAAATCTTCCACGCTGTATCAGTTACTATATGACGTGCATGGATTGTTTGACTTTCATCATACTCCCAGGTGAAATTCAGACCTATAGCCGCGGAAGACTCGGTGATCTTATCGAAGTTTTCCCGTTGCTGATCACCTTTGAGCTCGTCTTCAACTGTAATTAGATGAACGGATACTTCATCTTCTTCAGCCTTATACCTAACTACCGTTTCCAAAAACTCCATAAGATTTCGTTGCTGATAAAAAAGACGAATATATGGATCTGTAATAGTGATGCTTTTTGCCCCCTGCAGGTAAGGTCCAAACAGGCGGTCGTAAGAAATCCCCTTCTGATTTTCCTGAAAGGTCAGGTGCTGTTCTTTCAGTTCATCTCCAAGAATAGCAGGTTCAATATTTTCAGATTCTGCCTTAACTGGCATTTCCAGTGAAGCAGGAACTTCTTCACTTTCAGCTCCACTAACAGTTTTATGGTAGTAGTTGGGATATTCCTGTTCTTCAAGAGTAGTGACAGAAACCGTGTTTCCATCCTGATCTTCATAAGCAAAGAAAACCTTGCCATATGTCGAGTCGATACGCATTAGTTGGTCTTTTACTCGCTTTCGACCCTCAATAGAAAACTTCAGAAGCTCGGCCACTTCATCTTTGCTCGCTTCCCCGTTTGGAAATATAATTTTCATTAGCCCAGAGAAGGTTTTGTGAATGCCATCACGGTCACGGGTCGAAATATCATCAGACAACGAAAAATGTTGGCGGTAACGGTCAGAGTAGTCGTGGCTACGCAGCGAGCGCAGAATTTCAGCCAAATAATCAACAACAAAACCATAGCCACTGGAGAACATCTCACCACGGATAATATCGACCTCCCAACCGGGTATGTAGAAATGCAAGCGATCCAGAAATGCAGAGTCGTAGAACTTCTCCGGTAACTCATCGAAAAGATCGGAGTGTTTGAGCATATAGGGCACTGTATGCTTGGTGTTTCCCACAAATGCCATGGAAGCTTCAGCACCCAGCGTTTCAATACCACGAGAGAATGACTTGTTGGCCATGTAGTTTTTCATGATATCGACAAGCGCTTTATCCACACGCTTCTGTTTGCCGGCAAACTCGTCGAAAGCTACGCAGTCCCAGTAACCTACCAAGCCAATGTTGTAGGGCTTACGGTTTTCAACAAACAGCTTGGGTACCGTTACCTCGCCACCCGATATCAGCATACCATGAGGCGAGAACTCCGAGTAAACATGGGATTTACCCGTTCCCTTGGGGCCAAGCTCAATGAGGTTATAGTTACGCTCGCAAAACGGGATAAGACGAACCAGTTGAAGCAGCTTGCTGCGCTTGCCGAACTTCTCGGGATTAAAGCCGATACTCTGGATCAACAGATCGATCCACTCATCCGTCGAGAACTGATCACGTGCTGCCAGATAACCATCGAAGTCAAAACTGGACAGCTGAATCGGCTTTAAAGACGACAGAATCCAGGGGCTGGCACCTTTGTCTTCGGTAAACTCATATTCGATATCCGCGATACACCAGACGCCACTGACCAGTAGCTTACGATGCTTCTTGACCGTGCCGGAGTCGATGAGGACCTTTTTTATTCCCAGATTGGAAAAAGAGGCCTCATACACATCTTCCTTGTCATTCAGCGCTACGCTGATCTTGTCGATGACCTTGTAACGCCCCTTCTCCCGGATGTTGGATCGAATCAAACCCGCTTCGTTGCGGTGCACGTAGTGTTTGCGCAGGATTTCCTTAACCGTTTCGATACCGGTCTGGATGGTTGCTTCATCATTCGTGGCGCAGTACTGGCCGAGCAGGTACTCAAGCACATAGGACGGAACTATCGCATTACCTTTGACCGTTTTGACCAGGTCCTTGCGCACCACTAGCCCGGGGAAATGCTGATTGATTTTGTCGTCCAGTATGCTCACGTGGGTATCCTTGGTCGTTACAAACACTTAGAAAGGCAAGCCAAACAGCCAACCTATAACCGAGATGGGACTTACGGGATTCACTGCGTCCTCAAGCAAGGTGCCCGTTACCGCCTGTTCGAGTGCCGCATCTTCAATACCTGAATCCGTTACTAAACCAGCATCGAATCCCGAGGCGACTTCAGTTGTGGCAACCACCTCGATATCGGGATGTTCCTCAATGGTAGCACTGATGTAACTACTGCTTTCCGTTGCCTTAAGCTGCAACTCATGGACAACTTCATCGCCATCCATGATCGCGATATCCGTGACAGGATGATTCGTTGCTTCAAACACCTGTGCTTCAATCCCCTGCACTTCCAGCAGATCCAGGTATTCCTGCTCAAACAGAATACCTTTGATATGGCTGACATGCCCTGCTACTGCCTCATCGTCGATGGACGAGAAGTAATCGATGATCTCGGCATTCGATGCAGTCTCCAGCTCGTTATAGCCTCGCTGGACGGCTTCGAAAACCTCGGCTGGTTCGATCATGTGTAGACACAGCCATACTTGGCCAACAAGTCTCGAACCGAAAAGTGTTTACATAAATCTGCCAACTGGTACGCCGTATAACCCTTGGCATTCTTATGATTAAGATTTGCGCCAGCTTCGGCCAACAGCTTGACCACACTCAGATGACCATTGAACGCTGCTTGAATTATGGAGTTGGAACCACCACTGGTTTTCTGGTCAGGGTTAGCGCCCTTGTCTATCAACAGCTGACAGATCCTGGAACTACCTTTTTCAGCAGCCTGGTGCAGTGGCATTGAGCCATTCTGGTTAGGGACATGTACATTCGCCCCGCTCGCAACCAGCAACTCGCCAATGCCATCATGCACATCCAGCGCCACACTCAAAGCCGGGTTGCCTTTTGCAGATTTACAGTTGGCATCAGCGCCATGTTCGAGTAGCAACTTTACGGTTTCCAGGTCGCCCCGTCGTATTGCCATGATCAGCAACGGTGTGCCTTCAGCATCCATGATATTGACGTTGCAGCCTTCACTGACCAGTTTCTTGACGACCCCAGAGTATCCCTGTTGATACGCTGACAGCAGTGCCGCCTCACTGTATTTACGGCCAAAGTAGGCACCGCGCTCGATCAACAGGTCGACAATATCGGTGCGCTGCTTGAAATAGGCTCCTGTCAGCGCGTTCCAGCCATCATCATTGCAGATATGGATATCGGCACCCTTCTCAAGCAAAAACTCCACAATGCGGCGATAGCCCTTGATGGCGGCCCACATAAGAGGCGTCCAGCCTTTGGCATTACGAATATTTACCTCGGCTCCACAGGCAACCATCTGCTCGGCTAGCTCGAAATATTCATACTCCAGCGCCAGCAAAAGCGCATTGCTGGACTCTTCGCAGCGAATGTTAGGATTGGCGCCTTTTTCCAATAAGCGTGCAGCGATATCGAGATACCCCAGCCTGATTGCCAGCCGAAGTGACTCTGAGTCATTCGCATTAGGACCAAAGCGCTCACGCTCAAGCAGGTGCAGAGCAATGGCTTTGAAACCAGCGTTCAAAGCCAGGCTAAATGCCTCGGTACTGATTTCGTGACAATCGACAGCATCCTCATCGGACATCACCGATTTCACTTCCTCCAAACACCCAGCTTTAACAGCGTCAATCAGCGCACTCATTCTACGAAATCCCTATCTCTGAACTTAAAAATCAAAATCGCTGGTGAACGACCGGCGCATGGTATAGCGGATGGATTTGTATTCTTTGTAGTGCGACGTACCGGCATGCTTCTCATCCAATCGCAACACCACCTCCTGACCATTCGCCTCATCCGCTTTGCGGGTCAGTACAAAGCGCACCTGCAGCTCGCGCTCGCGGGGGTTTTCGGATGCCAGATCGAACACCAGCTCATGACTGTCCGAGATCAGCTCACCCGTCTGGGTGTAAAGCCCGGCACGCAGAACACGAGGCTGCACTTTGTCGGTAGCTGGTTCGGCCTGGTAAAGTGCAACCGCCAACTGCCCAGAGGTAATGACCGAGCTGGCGCCGCGCAGGATTTCGACGCCGACCGCACTGACATCGCTCTGCCGCTTTTTGTTGATTTTGATGACCGGAACAACCACTTCCTGCAGAGAGGCTCCACCATGCACAAAGCGGCTGCCAGACCCTTTCAGGCGCAACCGGTTGATGGACTTGGGAATTCTGACTTCCACATCACCTTCCAACCCCAGCTGCTCAGATGAGAACGTATGCAGGCTGTTCGACTTCTCTAGCCCCTTGCCCAACACAAAACGCCGGTCAGTGTAGAGAATTTGCTCACCCCGAACATCACTGCCCAGGAAGTCGCTCTCATCCAGAACACGGTGCTGATAGATGAAACCGTGATCCGCCGTCATCAAGATGTTGTTGGCATTGGCATTGGCCAGCTTTTTGACCAAGCGGATCAGGTCATCCAGCGTTTTTTCAGCCGCATCAAAGGCCTCGCCTTCCGAGTGCATCTTATCGCCGGTATGGTCGATACGGTTGTGATACACGAACACCACATCATTGGCCTTGAGCAGCTCACGACTGTCATCACGGTTCAGCTCCATCAGCTTATCCGCCGTGATGGCACAGCCCCGGCCGTTGAGTGCAGCTTGTAGAAGCTTGGTACGATTCGCCGTGCCTTGCGAGCTTTGCCCATCCACCAGCACTGTGCCGGTCTCATTCTCGGCGATAGCCAGCGTTTTATGGGGCAGCAGCGCTGCCATACCCAACTGGGTATAACTGGGCAGCATGGACAGCATCGGCGCCAGCTCGGCGCTGTAACGGTCTTCCTGACGAATCAGCCCCAGCAGTTCTTCACCGATCTCATAACGCATCGCATCCGAGATAATGACGCATACCTTGTTATCCCGATTCAGGAAGGGGCGTACCCAGTGCTCAAAGAAGCCGCTCTGCTTTCTGATGCCCGGTGCATCCCAGCTTGCTGCAGACTCTACACACTGTTGGAAGCGATCCCCCAAAGGCAGCAGATAGCTGTTGGTGTAGAGGTTTTCGATTTGCTCACTGAGCTGCTGCATCAGTGAAGCCTGGCCTGAACGGCGGACATGATAGATAAACTTGCGATAACACTGGTCCAGTCGATACCAGTTGCGACTATAGAGCTGCACACCTTCTGCCAGGTTCGACATCTGCAGATCCGTTTCGGAGTGCAGACTGACAAAACGCGCGGCCTGTTCCAGAGCTTCATATAGATCACGAAACTCGTTGTACCAATGGCCTTGCCTGCGCTGTCGCACCCACAGTGCCACATCGCCACTGGATACCGTCGATCCAGCCACCGCCCGAACCAGGTCGCTGATGATCTTCTGATCAACGATGCGGAAGTAATCCACCTCCAACAGCTCACGAACATCACGCTGTGCCAGCTCATGCTCCATACCCAGAACATCCGCGCACTCCGCTGAAAGCGTCTCGAAACTGGCTTCGTACTGACGACTGTCTTTCCAGCGTTTGAGGAAGACCAATGCATCGCCGTTCAGTTTCACCGCTTCCGCGCCGCCCCCGGCGGCCATGGCATAGCATGACTTGAACAACTCGATGACAAAATCCCTGATACTCGCAGCATCCGAACGGTAGCCATAACTGCGCCCCATCTGTTCCCAAAGGTAGTCCTCCAGGTTACAACGCGCGATCAGCCTGGATTTTTCATCACGCTTATCGGCCAGTTCCTGCAGCAGACTTTCCAGAATGGTATCCAGACGCGGTTCACTTTGGGTACACACCGCCAACATTTTCAGACGAATCAGCCCCGCGGTATCATCCGGGCGCAGCAGTTTCTTCAGCGCATCCTTACGCTTGGCTGCCTGGAAAAACTCAAGGTGCTGTTGCATTAGCTCCGAGAACTCGAGCCCCAACTCCAACTCGGACAACCAGATCGCAACCTGATCCGTGCGGAACTCTCCCTGCCCCAGCTGCACGTCCAGCAACCAGTTTTCCAGTTCATCCGGCTGCGGCCCCTCACGGTAGAGCAGAAATTTCTGCTCGGGGTGCTCGCGCAAGATACGATATTTCAGACCGAACTCGTTGTTCTCGATCTCAAGCTTTTCCACATCCGGCAGCTGCAAGGCCTCGAAGTCGCTGCGCAACTCCTGCTTACTGTCATACCAGAAGACCACACGATGCTTTTCAAACAATCGGGTCAACGCACGTTCGATCTGCTCATTCATGCTACAGCTTCTTCTTCCACTTCTTCATCAATGTCTTCAGCTGACGGCTCCACCGGAATCGGGTTGGTCATGAAAACACGTTGTTTCAATCGCTCTTTCAGAGCTGCTCGCCGCACCTGATAAAACGCCTGAAATGCCTCGAATGCAAGGTCAACGCCCGGCACCAGCAGGCTCTCTGCAGACAGATGCACATTGGGATCCGCTAACCACTCTTTAAGCGGCGCATCATTCTTGCTGACATTCTGAGAACTGTTCAGCAGATGCAGATTGGCAACGCTGTTCCAGTGTTTACCGTTGCGATAGAAAGCCAACTTATCAGGGTCATTGATCAAAAATTCGAGCGTTTTCAGTTTCTTGAACTCAAAGGCACTTCTCGGGTGCAAATGATCAATATGGAACACCTCGGTTGCATTCATCTCGGGGAACAACAGGTGCAACAAGGCACGGCAACGGCCCTCGCCATGCTCGATATCCAGCAAACTCTCCAAGTATTCCTCATCAAAGCGCAGATCCTTATTGGTTGCCTGGAAACGCTCTACAATCTGCTCTAGCGGGAATACCGCCTTGTCCAGATTTTGCTCCAGCACGTTGCGCATGCTTCTGAGAATGCTGTCTGCCTGCCCACCAAACACGCCTTTCAACAACGCCATATAGAGCCATTGGCTGATACGGGCCCGTTGCTCAGGATGCTTGGCCAGGTTGTTGATACTCTTGTAGAGCGGCTCTTCGGCGCTGGTCTTTTTATAGAGGTAGAAGCAGATCGGGATGACCGCGTTCTTTGAAGTCAGCGACTGCGCATTGATCCCCATCCGCCGTACCAGCTTCAGGCTTTCAATGATGCAGTCTTTGATGGACTTCCACTCTGACTGGATCTGACCAACCTGCTCGGAGTGGAAGTTCTGCACCTTGAAGCGCACATCCCCGCCGATCAATACCAAGCAGGTTTTCAGCACCCAGTCTCGTTCCAGGTAAAACCCCATCTCGGTGCTCTGGTGCACCTGCCGGATCAGATCATCCAGCTCCTTGCGGAAATCCCCATCCCAGTGGGCCACCGCGATCGACATCAACAAGTCGGAGAAGTCCAGCTTGGTCCCGCCACTGTTAGTCCGGATGAACACATCCAGTACATGATCGATCTTCTGGCTGGTCTCATTGAAATAATGGATCACACGCTGTCCGCGTACTACATCATAGAGCTTTAACAGCGTTTTTCGGGCAAACGCATTCCCGGCAAGCTGGTGCTTGTCGAGATACGGCATCACGACTTCCATCAGCACATCGTCACTACCGTCATACTGCGGAAACTTCAGAATCTCATGCAGGCAGAACCAGTGGCGCTTGGAGTCCGGATTACTGCAGGCAGTGTCGTACTGCGCATCCGTCAGGAACTTGAAGTTGTAGAGCATCAGGGACTCGTCATCTTCCGAGTCCATCTCCTGATTCAGGTCCAGGTAGAGTTTGCGCGGCGGCAGGATCTTGTCATCTCGGGTCGACGGCCAGTGCTTGCGCGGCTGCTTATAGGCGTAGGTGCCGCACAGACCGATATAGAGCGAGGTCAGCCGCTGCTGACCGTCGATAATCGCCTTGAAGTTCTTGTAACTGGCGGTGGTCGGCTCGTGCGGATTCTCTTCACCAAAGCGCTGGCAGTAAGACTTAAGGAATTCATAGAACTTGTAGTTGTTCTTGATTTCACCATCGTTGACCTGCCACATCATGAAGCTGTTGATCGGGTAGCCACGCATAATGGAGTCAAACAGTACACAGATCTGACGACTGCTCCAGACGAACTTGCGCTGGATGGCCGGCAGCAGGTAATCCCGCTGATTGATCGCATCAATTGCTTCTTTGATGGTAATTGCTTTCTCATACTCGCCAGCCATAGCGACAACTCCTTTCTGTCGGGACACGCCCGTGATTGCTTCAATGCGATAAAAATTGAACTTGGGCCTATTCGGTGATCAGCTTCTGGAACACAGAGGAAACGATCGGCTTAACAGCCCTTCCCCAGTTGCTCCAGCCGTGTAACCCATTGGTTGAAGTGTGTGCATTTGGCGCGTAACAGATCCAGGCCAATATACTGCGCTACGGACACACCCGAGCTGACCTTGTCATACTCAGGTATCTCTTTCAGGATCCGTTTTGACGGTGCGGTATCCGGGCCATCGTTGATCAGCTCAGGGTTCTGGTCACCGACCATCTTAACCAGATTCTCGATTGGACCGGCATGTTCCAGGTATTCCCAATCCAGCTTGGCAGGATCGGCCAGAATCAGGCTCTCGAACTCATGCAGCTGGATATAAGGGACAAATCGGTTGCTGTTGATATCCTCTGCCAGCGCCGCTTCCAGTAGCGCTACCCGTTCATAGGCATCCTGGCGTTTGCTGGCTGGCTCAAAGCCCGGGAACTCGTTTGGCAACGCATAGAGGTCAAACATGGTGGTAAAACGACACTCAACCGCTGAATCTTCCTTGATCCAGTCGAGAATATCCCTGCGCGCCTTGGCGTAGTTGGTCATCCCGCCCTTGAACACCTTGCCGGCGCGTTTGTCCCGGCTGGTTTCCACACAGCGGGCATCGGCATACACCTGAAAACGCGCCAGATGCGGTGCCAGTACCTGATTGACGAACAGCTCCTCGGTGCGCCCTTCAACGATCACATGCAGGCGAATCACGGCTTACCTCCCAGCACGTTCTTCTCCCACAGTTCAGACAGGCTGTAACGCTCCAGCCAATCCGCCAAACGATCGGTATCTAGGCGACGGAACTGGCTGGCGCCGGTCTCCTCATCGCGCTCAACCACTACAATCTCTTCCGGCGTAAACTCATCAACCAAAGGGGCCGACTGGGTAGCAATTACCACCTGCACATTATGCGATGCCCGTTTGATCATTCCTGCCAGCTCCAGTGTGGCAGCCGGATGCAGGCCCAGCTCCGGCTCATCCAGCACAATCACCTTGGGCATCAATTCCGGCGGCTGCATCAGCAACGTGGTCAACGCCATAAAGCGCAGCGAGCCGTCCGAGATCTGATCCGGGCCAAACAGAAAGTCAGGACGCAGGCGGTCCTGCCAGTTCAGGCGCACATAGCGCTCGTTACCCGGCAGGGTATCCAGCACAAAATCCTGAAACTGCGGCATTACCTTCTGGATATGGCGCACAATCCGCTGATAGTAGGGCCGGAAACGCTCGGTATCTTTCAGGTTTTTCAGAAACGCCGCCAGGTTTCCCGCATCACTGCGCAGGTAGTTGGCATCATCCACATAGACCCGATCCTTGATACGGGCGGTATCCGAGGTATCGTGGAACTGATAGTCGTTAATCCGGCTTAGCAGGCTGGTCAGTACCTTGCTGGTCGTGCGACTGTCCTGTGCCAGGCTGGTCTCCGCCCCGCCACTGTTCAGAAAGTACTCCTGCGGCTTTGGCTTGCCCCTGGTGTGAAAGGTTACCTTTTCACCGCTGACAAACAGCCTATCCGGCAGGCCATGAGACAGTTTCACCTCATAACAGTCGGTGTTTTTGTCATCCTCAAGGGTCACGCTGAAACTGATGGACTCGGTGAGCTTGGGGCCATAAAACAGCAGCTGATTGACGCCCTGCTTGCCCACATACTGCTGCAGCGCCCCGGTGGTCATAAAACCCAGCATCCGGAAAAAGGAGATCAGGTTGCTCTTGCCGGCGCCATTGGCTCCAAGCAGTAAGGTGATATCACCGAACCGGATCTGTTGGCCTTCACCATCAATGGACTTGAAGCCCTTGATGGTCAGCTCTTTAAGCTTCATACACGCTCACCTTTCATGACACCCACCTGGCTTTTAACAACTAACGACAGGCTCACGACAAACCTGTGATCTTCTTCAGTGCGTTACCAAACTGCGGATAGTTGGCTTTTACCCCGTCATCCAGGTCGATTGTGATCTGTTCGGTCGCCAGAGGATAGAGTACATCGCGCTCATACTCTTCCAGCTCAATCAGCATCTTATTGATCTTTTCGATCTCTTTCAGCGCCTTGGTTTTCTCACCCGAGGAGATATCCGCCTTGATACTCAGGGATTCCAGGCGGTCTTTGCTTGATTTCAGCTTATCCTGGAAGTCACGCAGGTACTCCAGCACTGTGCCCACAGTATGCGGCTGGTAGCGGTGCATATAGATCAGTGCATTGAAGCTGCCTTTGGGGCTGCTGAACAGCCAATAGATCGGGCGCTTCTTGTAGCGGCGCACATGGTCGTCGTAAAACTCTTTCAAGAAGTAGTCACGAATGCTGTAGTTGCGCTTGCCCTTGATGTTCAGCCCCTGCTCCACATAGCGCAGGTTATCCTCATAGTGTTCTTCACCGAAGGTCAGTTTCAGGAACTGACGGAAACGCTCGGTAATGTCGTCAGTAAACCAGTCACCATCCAGCATCGGAATCACGTTGTCGTCATCTGCCGGGAAGCTGGGCTGAGGAATCTGCTTGAGATAGTCCTCAATCGTCTCACCTTGGTTGGCCAGCACCAGCCCCTCTTTCTCCAGTGCATAGCGGCCAAACATGCAACCCACCGCATAGGAAATTAGTTTCTTCAGCTCGACAGAAAGCCATGTAGTGAAATCGATCGGTTGGACACTACCCGGTTCTTGCTCCGCTCCACTATAACCATAAGCATCATCAGAAAGTGCGTTAATTCTTTCTTCTGTTTCCGACAGGTCGTTGGAATTTTTCAGGAATTCAGCATACGAATAAGAAAAAACGTCATCAAGTGATCCGTGCATTCCATACTTAACTGTGGGGGGAGCTTCAAAACCCCATGAAAGCTCATCCCTATCCCATTCATGCATCGAAAGATCTATAGCTTTAATGGTCAAAAGCCTAAGCTCTTCTTTTTGACAATTCGAAAATTCTGGTATTGGAATCGATTCTATTGCACCAGTAGAATAATCTAGCGTTGGGCTAGTGAATTCTAATAGTCTATTAACTGCTCTTGAGTTAAGCAACCCAAGTATTGATAGGTCATTTTCTTCATTATCAAGAGGAAATAGACATGACCCCTTTATATCAAACATGAACCCACCGGGTGACCAACGGACAGCAAAGTCTCCAGTCGAAAGTGTTGACCATGTTAGAGCCGGGCGAAAGTAAAACTCCTTGCTTCGAACAGTCCTGGAAGGCGATCCATAAATACTGCTGGCCAACTCGATGATTTCACTTCCGCCGTTCTCCCAGTTAATTACATATTCGTGATTTCCATACCAACGCCTAAAGCTTCCACCTTTTTGATAGGGAAACCATTTTTTTGCAGAATTTCTTGCATCCTCATTATCGGTGCATTTGAAACCAATCTTGGCGAGAGGAACTTCGAACCAAAATCGTAAAAAACGATTATTATCATTACTTTGCAAACCCACCCGTGCTTCGTAACTCGATCGAAGTGGAGACAGACTGGAAAATGCCCGTAAAGAAATCCTATCAACCCAATAAGCAATGGGGCTACCGGGTAGCTTTTCGAAATCATTTGCAGACCCTTGATACCGCCATTCGCAATCAGGTCTCTTCACTGCTTGTAGAAGTAATTGATTCTTTTTTGGTTCAGAGTCACCATTTACGAGCCTCAGATATACACCCACCTCTCCCTTTGTTTTTTTTCTCTCTATAACAAACGTAGTTGTTGATACTACCTCTCCTCCTATGCTATCAAAAGCGCGAGGGCCTAGGTGTGCCATATTTTCTATAACGCTTTCGCTCAGCAATTTGTCACGAAACTTCGCAAAGAAGGAAAGAAACATCCAACCTTGCATAGTTATCATAGCTACCATGCCATTTTTCTTCGCGAACTCTAGATTCCGCTCAATAAACATAGCATAAAGATCAAACTTTGCTGTTGGATAACTATCATTTGCAAAAGAACTCAAATCACTATTCATGCCTTTTGCGCCCATATACGGCGGATTAGCCACTACTAAATGGTAGTGCGGACTGAGGTAATCAGCCTGTCGCAAGGCTTTAAGCACTTTCTGATGTGTCTGATTCAGAAATAGCTGCCCCGATACATCCTTGGCTTCCAGCATACTCAGCACGCCTTCCACATCAGTCAGTTCCGGGCGAATCAGGGAGCCGAAGTTGTCGGCCTCTTCAAACTGGCGCAGGGTCGTTTGCAGCGGTGTGGTAAAGAGATCACGGCCGATAAAGTCCATATATTCGGACAGTTCATCCGCGTCGAAGTGGATGTTCTCCAACACACAGATATTGGGCTTGATGCCCTTGTTGAAGAAACGGCGCTGCCTGGCGCGGGCCTTCATAATCAGTGCAAATGCGGCCAGTTCCCCTGCACGTTCGTCGATCTCAATACCAAAGAGGTTGTGGGTCAGGATCTTTTCCGGAATCTCGGAGGGTTCATAGCCCTCTTCCTCGTAGATGGCGTAGAGCAGATCAAAGGCATAGGTCAGCATATGCCCCGAACCACAGGCCGGATCACAGATTTTGATCTCTTCCGGGCTGCTGACCCTTAGGAAGTCGCTCTCTGGTTCTTCCGGCCTGATGTAATACTCCATCTGCTGAGCCAGCGCCGAGTTCGGGCGGTTAAGCAGCCAGAGTCGACCAAGGGAGTTCTCCACCAGATAACGCACAATCCAGTGCGGTGTGAACAGCTGGGTCGCTGCCGGTATATTGTCCGGGGTGATTTTTTTGTTCTTCTTCAGATCGGCAAACACTTGATCCTTTTTCTCGGAGATATAGAACTGGTACAGCCAGCCGATCACTTCAACGTCTTCACAGGCCTCTGGCGTCATCGCCTCGCGGGTATAGGCCAGAATGGAGTTGCCGGAGAGCAGATCATCCGGCATCAGCAACTCGGTATAGTCCTCGATCCGCTCGAACAGAAACGGCATCGCCTTGTGCCAGTGGTTACAGGCTGCGACCACCAGCAAACGGTAGGCTTCACCCTGAGGGTCTGCGCTTGGGGTACGCCCTTCCAGCAGAGCAAATACCTTGTACCGTACCCGATCTGAAACCCGGTCTTCGTCGATATGGCCCATCTTGGCCTCGGCCAACACCTCCGGCTGGAACTGCCCCTCGGTGGGTGACACCACCCCCACCGGGTTGTAGCGGTTCACATCCATAAAGCGAAGGGCACAGAAACGGTTGAACCAGGTATAAGCCACCCGCTCAATCACCTGCCCCTGATCACTGTCCTTGATCGCCTCTTCGAGCTTCTGCACCGCAGAAGGATGCTCACGCCGCGCCGCGCTCTCCGGTGCCAACACCAACTTCAACTTGGCAGTCACCTGCTCAATCAGGCTGCGACGTGCAAACTGGGCAAATTTTTTCAGCTTAGATGTTTCGAGTTTGTTGCTCATAGTTTCACGCTCCAGCACTGATTCTACGGACAGAATCAGCACCAAATTCAGATTGGTACTGAGACAAATTAAAGATCAGGCATGCAGCTGCAAAAGGCATGCACCACTCAGAATGTGTTAATGGTAAAGCTTTGTGTAATCGGTCCTGCTGTGTAAGCAGTAACGCTGGATCAAGACTTTCCATCGATAACAAAACGATATAGTAGACTGGCTTGCTGCCAAGCCCATCACTAAGTGCCCTAAACCAGAGGCTGTCCCGATACTTACCAGCCAAGTCAGGGATCAGGTTTCCACTGAGGAGCTTCTGCTTAAAAGCGTCAGGATTGGTTGCGTCGGGGTTATCGGGGTCTTTAATTTCCAGAAAGACCCATTTGTCTTCGTACTCGGCAATAACGTCCACACGCTTCATTGCGTGGTTACCGTGAAGGGCATCATCATCAAAGCAAAACGCATGCAAAGCATCGCTGAAATTAAACTCCAAGTCTCCTTCCGTGAGAACTGTCATCATTCCCCCCCTAACGCACGCTTAATTTCTGCGTCATAAAGGTCGTTAAAGGTGTTGGCAATGGCGTTGTGATTCAGTTCTTTATAACTGTCGGCCGACTGAATAGTGACTTGCCCTCCCTCACTGATCAACGCGTGGTAGCGTATGTGATGACCTTTATTGGGCTTTGCAAGTATGTCGAGCCATTTGAGCAAAACGTAATCATGAGTTGCCAACACAATCTGCTGACCATTGCGTGACAGTTCCAGCAGAATTTGCACAAGCCGCTTCATCAATTTAGGATTCAGGCTAGACTCTGGCTCATCCCAAAAGAGAGTGCCACTTACACCAGGCTGGATCGCACCGGTCTCCAGTAGACGTGACAGTACTCCAGCTTTCCTGAACCCCTCAGCCATAGAGTTAGCTGAATACTCGGCAACATCTGTTTTGAAGGTGACCTTGCCACCACCATAGAAAACAAAGCGCCCCCCACAAATGTCCTCGATTTCTTCCATAGCCCATTTGGACTTCTCGTGCAGATTTTCTGGACGAACTTCGGGAAGGTCCAACAGCAGGCAGATGTCCTGATAGGTTTGGTCAAATGAAAGCCCATATTTCTCATAAAGGCTGTTAAACCCCTTCATAAATGAGAGGACTTCCTTGGTAGGGATGAAAACAGCCTCGGAGAGGTAGCTCTCATAGTTTGAGCAGTCTCGGATAGCCAGTTCCTTCGAGTTATTGAAGAAGGTTGTGGCTAGAGTCTCATCTCCTCTGAATTTTGCCGACAGATAAGCCTGATCAGTCGCACCCTGACGATGCAACTTACCAAGCTTTTCGTCCAATGGCATGAAAAGACGTAACAGCTTAGCGGTCAGCGCAACTTCGAGCTCGTCATCAGTCGTATCGGGCCTGTTCTTAAACAGTGGGGCGCCAGCACAAAGCCCATACGCTGCCTTGAGCAGGTGAGTTTTACCAGTTCCATTCTCACCAATAATCACGTTGATTTTAGAGGACAGATCAAGCTGGATATCCTTGAATACCGTAAAGTTCTTGAGTTCGAGCCGATCAATCATACCTGCACCCTTTTTCCTTTCTGTATTTGTTCCAGCATTGCCCGACGCATGGACTCCAGGTAACGCTCGACCTCATCTTCCGATTCCAGCCATGCCTTATCGAACTCAATATTCAGCTGGCGCGCCTGTACATACTGTACGCGCGGCTCCTGAACCTGCTTGGGTAGTTCATCATCCTGTTCGTCCAGTTCATCCGAGGCATCATTGACTGGAGGCTGTGACTTAGGTGTCGCCATCTCCACCATTTTGGTCAGCAGCTTCTGATAGCCAGAATCTTCGAAGGCACGAAGGCGGTCATTGATCACTGCGATCAGGTATTGATCGTCAAAGTAAGTGGCCAGTGATTTATAGGGCTCGTTCAACTCCTGCTGGCGTGGCTCGGGCAACTTCTGATACTCATCCATGCTCTGCATGCGAGCCTGCATGGTATTCAGGCGATCAACCGCACGCGCACGCGCATGCTTCACCGCGTCTTCCAGCTTGGTCTTGAGTGCATCCAGCGTTGTTTTCATCTGCTGGATGCGGTTGCCCTTGTAGCATTGAGGGTCACGCAGCGCCTTTTTGACACTTTCTGCTTCATCACCATCGATATAGTCGAGGTTGGCCTCCTGGCTGCTCAAGAGAGTGCGGGCATCGTCATAGATTGCCTTCTGCGAACCACTCATGAACTTGCGTACCGGATCAAGCTTGCCTTCTTTCAGGTCAAACAGCTTGTCTTCCTTTTTGGCAAGGTCGGTCAGATACCAGGTATAGGGTTTACTGGTGATTTCAGTGAGGAGTTCCCGGGCGTCATCCAGTTCACTCAGGAAGGGGTAACTCTTCACCTGCTCTGCAAAGCTGTCCAGTTGCTCAATCAGGCGCTTGAACGAGATTTCCGTTTCCTGAGCCAGTGCCTTGGCTTCACTGGATGCAGGTGGCGCATCAAAGAACTCCTGATGGAAGTCTTTCAGGTTACGCACCTGAGAGGCGGTGAACTCGATCTGAGGTTCGATTACGAGATTGCCCTGGGCTTTGGTATTGCGCAGAGAGGCTTCGATCTCGTTTTCTTCCAATGGATTGCCATCCGCCTTGATCTCAACCTTGCCCCGGGCACAGAGCTTGGCGAGGATGCACAGCACCGCTGCGTAGTACCAGCCATAGGGCTTGCGTTCAAAACGCTCTAGCAGTGACTTCAACGTGGTGCGTACCGAGTTGCGCTTATTGCCCTGGATGAAGGCCAGCAGTTCCTGCTCCGCCTCGGACATGGCACTGGCATCATTGCCGAAGAGACCGTCGTCCGACTGTTCAAGACAGGTTGCGATATCATTCTCGGTGTAGTGAACCCCGCGCAACATGCGCAGGTTGGGATACACGCGGGTAATCAGCTCATGGAAGCCACGCAATACACGGGTCTGGCCATCATCAGTGCTAAGTTCAAGCTCGCTGCCGGCCAGCAGCAGGCGCGAACGACCAATCAGTGTTGCGACCTGTTTCTGTAGCTGGGCATGGCGTTCCTGATTCTGCAGCCCCTTGTCGGTCAGTATGCGTTTAACGCTGTCGTGCTGCGCCGCCGAGAAGTTCTGAGAAACGTACTTTTCGGTGCGTTTGTACATCAGCACTTCTCGCATGAGGCGATCGTCTGACGGCATCACCACAAAGAGCGCATCCGCGTTGTAGGTCGAACTGGTCTCCAGCATCTGAGCGTTTTCGGCATGCTCATGGAAGGGTGTGATCACGTTGACCGCCAGCTCATATTCGCGGCCGTAAAGCCTGTCATCCAGCTTACGGGTGTAGGAGTAGTCCTGCCCCTGACTTGCGGATCCACCTACGTCATAACGCACCTTGCGCTGCTTGATTACATGATCAAAGATCAGTTTTTCCAGCTCTGCCGCCACATCGGTCGAGTCTACGTCTGTGGCTTTTATCTCTTCTTCGACATCCTTCTCTTCATCAGTTAGATACTGGTAGAGATCGCCATTGCGCTGGATGTATGTTTGTTGTTCCAGCAGGTTCAGAGCTTCTTCCACCCGGTCACGCAAGGTCGGCAGGTGTTCATCGAAACGGCCCAGCATCAGCACGCAGAGATTGCGAATGGTAGGCTTGAACTCACGCACGTATTTGACCAGGAAGAGCACTTTCAGCAGACGGATGGCGAAGTCATCATCCAGGTGCTTTTCAGCCTGAATGATCGCCTTCTGAATCTGTGACAGCAGCGCCGTGCGAATGCCTTCGAACATCAGATCAAACGTGGCCAGCTGGCCGAGTTCATGATCACTGATCTGTACCGCCACTTGCTGAAACACACCCAGCATCGAACGCTCACCTACGGAGCTGTGCTTGCCCTCGAAGGCATTGTGCTGCGACAGGTTCTGGATAGCCGACTGAAACAGTGCAAACTGGTACGGAATAAAAGGATAGCTGTGGATGAAGTGGTCCCGATCCTTGAAGTTGCGGTAGGTCGCAGAGCCATCGGCAAAGTCAAACAGGGTTTTGAAGTTGTTGGACTGCTGGTGGTAGAGATCGGACAGTAACGCGATCCCCTCTTCATTCTTGGTCAGCAGACGTTTCTGGATAACCTCGGCCACATCCGCACTGGTCAGTTTCATGCGGTTGGCAAAGCGGGCCTGAATTTTGGAGAAGTCGTTGGACTGCTGGCGATTCATCTCGCCTACTACCGTGCCCATATCCTCCTGAGCCGTCACGATGACCCAGGCACGCCCCCGGCAGTGAGTCGCCAGACTTTCGGCAATGGTTTGCAGGTTGGTCATCAGCTTCACGTTGTCCGCGATGTACTGACCGACCTCATCGACAAAGAAGTTGAGGCGGAAGTTATCCGGCTGGCGCTCAATATAGGCGTTCACCTGATCGGCGAAGTCCTCAATGGATACGCGATACTGGCTGCGGTATTTATCAAGAATACCGGCTGCATCGGCGTCATCACTGCTGGTTACCTGCGCATAGGCCTTGGCAATATTCTTGCCTTCCAGCAGTGCCTGCTCGCGGCCACGCTGCCAGGACCGGCCGGCAATCGTTTCATATGCCTGCTGGTATTCCTGATACAGATCTCGGCTGTCCAGATCACGTTCGAACTGTGCGATGTGCCCCTGCTTGCCGTAGTAGCCACAGGACTCGTCAAACACTTTCACGAATACGGCCAACAGTGCATCCAGCTGGGTTTTGCTGATCACATCGGCCTTCTGGTCAATATTGAACAGAATGCTCTTTGAAGGGATCTCGACGGCACGTTTCAGGTCGCCGCGCAGGATTTCATTGTCGCCACACTTTGGCAGAAACATATCCAGCGTGGACGCGCCGTCAATTGGCCTGTTCTCCAACAGCAGCGCCAGCATCTTGAGCAGGTGGGATTTACCTGAACCAAAGAAACCCGACACCCAGACGCCGTTGGCACCTTCATAGTTGTTGTAGGCGTCCAGAAAGGCCTCGAGTCGTTTTTCGACCTCGTTGGTCAGTACATACTCTTCGACTTCAAGGCGCAGGCTGGCTTCATCATCGGCCTTGATCACCCCTTCAATCGGGCGATCAACCTTCTTCTGGAAAATACCTTTAAGAGACATTGCAGTTCCCTCAGCTCTTGTCATTCAGTTCAAGCTTCACAGTGATAGATGTTGAAAGCTCGGTAATATTTGTCGTCGTGCAGCCGACCGAACAGGTCCAGAGACGCACCTGTTTCCAGGGTGTGCGTATAAGTACCCGGAAAGAACATCAGGGTCGGCCTGTCTTTGGCAGTACTTTGCAGGTTGTTGAGCACGTTGTGCGAGCGGATGTAAGGGAAAACTTCCCCGATGCCCGACAGGAACAACACATCGAACTCTGACTCAGCCATTTTGGCGGCAATTGCCGGTACCAGGTGCCCTTCAGGATCAAGTACCCCTTGAAGCAATTCCTTCAGCTCATCTTTGGCAACTGTGGGCTCTACTTCCAGCACCTGTTCCCAGATATCGCGCTCCTGCAACATCTCTACCGCAAGGTCGTACAGGTTGATGTTGAGAATGGATAATCCGGCTTGTTCCAGCCGGTTGACCAGCTGGCGTCTCAGGCGCTCCATCTCCACCGCTTCTTCGGGTTTGAAAGGGCAGATGAAGAAAGGCACTTCGTTGCCGAGTCCCTGCATCTTCAAAAAACGCTCACCAGAGATGATGGTAAACATGTGCTCAAGCCGTTCCGATATCGGGCCGGTGGCTAGACTGGTTTTCACTTCTCGGTCCCTCTGATATCTGACTCAAATACCGGCAGGCATTGAGTATCGGCATATTGGCTATTCTTCAGGAGTATCAGCAGTCGTGTGCCAAGCATGACACCCTGTATTCTGCCACCCGTATCCAGCAAACCGGCTTCACGCAGCATTTTGAAGGCAACTTGCCGGGCCTTGCTGCGCGTAGCTGTCGTTACGTTTTCCAACTCCGGGTGCCACTCGGCTTTCCGGTTGAAGAAGGCGTCATAGTCTTCATGCGACAGGGTACCCTTGAGGGTTACGTAACGCTCACGCAGAACCTCCGCCGCGAAATCGGCCAAAAAGTTGTAACGCCGGCACAGCGCGATCCACAGCAACAAAGCCTGATCGGAACTAGAGGCATCACTCAGAAACGCCAACTCGGCATCTGTCAGCAGCCGCAGGCGTGAGACAATCTCGTTGGTAACTTTCTTGCTTGAGCTCAAGGTTCTGAGCTGCAGGCTGTTTTCAGCAACCGCTACTGCACGCACCTGCGCCCAGTCCAAGTACTGGTGATAAAGGTTCGCCAATGTGACCGATTCATGGTGCAACAGAGCACCCGTGGTAAATGACAGACTGTACTTGCCCGCTCTCATTCAGGATTAACACCTTGTCGAGGACGGTCTGCAGCCCCTCCGGACTTCACCCATTCGTCTACTTCATCACGCTTGAACTTCCATAAGCGCCCCATGCGATGTGCCGGCATTTCGTGGGTTTCGATCCACTTGTACACGGTGTCATTGCTGACACCGAGGTACTGGCAGATTTCTCCTATCGAAAGCCAACGGTCTTCATACTGGGTCATTTTCGGTATCCCCATAAGCCGGTAGTGCGATAGCCCGAACTATACGGAAGTGGCTACCTGGCTTAAAGGGATTTCAGCCGATTCTGGCCGATTTGGCGGGGTTTAGCCTTTTGAACGAGCACTGGCTATTTGCAGCCCTACACCCACCAGTAGAACAGCCCAACCCCATTGCAGCTGAACAGACTCCATCGCCATATCAGCCAAGCTGTAAACTTCCCTGTTTTAGAGCCAGTTAGTTATTAGAGTCCATCCGGTCGTTGTGTTGGGCCATGTATGCCCAGCAGTTGATCAATATATCCAGCAACTGCTGCATGCGTTCGTCATCATTACTGGCATTGATGAAAGAGATGGTCCGGCTACACCAATCTCGGACGACAACACCCACTTGGTCATCCACCCGAACCTGATGAGGAGTTTCTTAGGAATGTCATCCAGTGACGAGTCGAGCGTTGAGCAACGCAGTTGGTCGTAACGCGGATCAGTGCGCACCTCAATGCGTTCAAGCCACTCCGCCAACTGTGCTTCCGTTGTATACCCAGGATGTATCACCTGAATACGGAGAGGCTCATATTCAAGAGACGGACTATCGGCCAAGGGGATAGCAAAAATCATTCACCGGAATATTCCCAGACAACATCAGTAATATTACGAGCGCGTTGTCCTTGACCACGCAGCTGCAGCACGAAACTCATGCCATCTTGTAGCACAACGTCGTTGTCGCCATCATCAGTACCGATTACTGCTTGTGGATCAAAGAGGTAGACCGCATTTTTGATTACAGTGACAACTGCATCACGGTTATTAAATTCTTCCTCTTCGAGCTCAGAAAGCTCTGCCAGTATCTTGCAGTCAATCAGGGTTCCGTCCAACCAGTTGGTCGCCGCAGTATAGCCAACGCACCAGCGCAAGCGGGATTCTTCGATGCACACCTCCATAGTGGTCGAGTTTTGTCCAACAAAGCAGCTGCCCATCAGTATTCCGTCAATACGGTAGCGTTTGGAATAGCGAGCGACAATCAACAGCAACTCTAACATGGGTACGCCTACGATCTTCTTGCCGTAACCGTGTGCGGCTATGTAGACGATACGGCTATCAAGCTCTTCGTCTTTACACAGGCACTCCAGAGCCATCTCAAAGCTCTTTTTGTCATAAAAATTGGCATAGTGGACATCGGTATCGCCTGTCAACTTTGCTACGCCCTCAACAAAGGGAAGGACGCTGCTTCGGTTGGCATCTCGATCATCCAGTTCCCAAGGTGACTCAAGTACCAGAATGGCGCGGTTTGCATGACGTGCATTCATAAACGAAAATCCTTTTTAAAGTAATGAGTTTGATCTAGTCACTTATTGACTGAGCATGAGCAATGGTGCCTCTAGAACTGCACAATGCTCAGCTCGCTCGCCAGACTTTTGACAGCTTCCTTGTCTTTACTGTGCTGTTCACTGTGTTCAGTGATTTCTTTTATGTTGATATCAAGTTCAGTAAGTGACTGCACTTTTGCCGAAGTGATCAGTTTTCGCGAGTTATCCAGCACTGCTGAACCGATGTCGTTGGCAACACCCTCAACGACCTGATGCAAGCCCAAAGTTTGACGACGCATTTCTTCATTCTGTTTATCCTGCTCAGAGGATGCAGAGTAAATTTCATAGGCGGAAACAGCAGCGGTAAAAAACCAGTTGGCTTTCCCTGCCCACTGACCCAAAGTCTTTTCCCAGCGTCCCTTGATACCGGGTATTTTCAGCTTGCGTAAAAACAATAGCCCTTGTTTAAGGGTATTACTGTCAACTTTCTTTGCCCCCGAAAGCAGTGTCTGTTCAATAGCTTCACTAACGTATGAATTACCTCCACTTCTTGGCACTTCAACAGATACATTCACAGTCACATCCAGCTCGCTGGTTAAGCTTTCACAGCGTTCCTGTAAAAAGTCAGAGGTCGAGTTAACTACCTTATCAGCCAGTTGCAATACACCACTTTCCAATTCCATTTGAGATGATGAATGCTGCATTAAAGAGGCAATTTCTGGCTTCAAATGAACTACTTCGGCACGAATATAATTAGACACCTGCGAATCCAGCAAGTCATACTGACGAGCCACCTCTTCCCGCTGGTATTGCAAATTTTTCAACTCGGCACTTTCATCACCATCGGCCTCTTCACTTATAGCCTCCAGTAAAGGTGTCACAACACATTGATGGATATATTTTCGTAGCCGGTCCAAGTAATGATGTTCACTATCAAACCGGCGCAACCAGGATTGGAAAAGCGTTTCAAACTGGGTAATTCCCGAGTGTTCGGCAAGTGTTTCGGAGCCTTTAAGACGCGCTCTCATAGCAGTTTTAATATTGATGGGAAGCACTGGGATTTCTGCCACCCGCTGCAGCTCCACTTGGTAGTAGTCTGCATAATGAGCCATGATATCAGTCAGCCTGGCCAGTGCTTCGGGTAACTCTTCGGACGCCAATTCGTGGTTAAACACTATGAAAATGTGCTTTTCACGAGACAGCATATTGAACATGCGCTCATATACATCTTTGACATCCTGATCCCCTTGGCGAATTACAAAGAGAATCAGCTCTGAGCGGTCGATCTGTGTATCAGTCAAAGCCTCATGTTCAATCGGAGCATTAACCCCGGGGGTATCTAGCAGGTAACAGCCATTCCAAGGGTAGCGATCCGCTGTAGCGGTTTTTGGAATATCGCCAGTTGGGGCCACTTCCTCTGTCAACAGAGCGTTGATCAGACTACTTTTGCCGGCATTGTAACTGCCAAAAAGCATCACTTGCAGTAATGATTCGTTCTTCTTGGCTTCGTATTCCGTTTTTAGCACCTGCGTTCTATCTGGCCCCAAATAGCGGCCCGAAATTTCGAAAAGTCCATCAAGACTCTGCTCGATTATTTCAATAGCATTTATTTTCATTTTATATATCATCCTTGGCTTTAGTCAGGTCTTTATCGAATTTTTGGATTTCAGCTCTGATTCTGTCCGAGCTTTTGTTCATCATATCCAAGGTTTCTTTCCAGGGCCTAAACGTCCGATCGATGATGCTGGGCAACTTCTTATCTAGTGTTTTCAAGGTATCCTCAACCGCTTTGGTAGCGTCAACCCCTACAGACTCTCTCACAGTTTCTTTTTCTATAAGGTACTCGCCTCCTACACCACCCAACAAGCCGCCCAGAGCCCCCCCTACCATCGCCCCCACAGGTCCTAATAAGCTTCCCGCCGCAGCCCCCGCAATGGCACCTGCAGCAGAGGCTCCGGCCTGCATTGCCCGGCCTGTTACCTTTTCGTATTCGATCTCTATATCCGCAAAGTCACCGATATCGTTCTCGTTAATCTGCACCAGAATCGTATCCACATTGCCGACAAAATTTTCTACGGAACGACGCATTACAGCTATCAAGCGCTCTGTGACTAACGAGTTAATTCGGCTGGCCAACAGGGCTCTATCCCTGCTGACTTTTAATTCCTCAGCCCAGTCTGTAACCCTTTCTGCCAGTTCCTGCTGCAACTTAGTGAGTGTCTCCTGGCGGTGTTGAGTTAGAGATTTAGTTTCGCTGGAAATCAATTGGTCCAGTTGATCGATTCTAGGTAAAAGTTCATCCTGAATGGACTGACGGACGGAACGGTCCAAATAATTGATGATCTGCTGGCGCGCTTTACCCGGCTTGTAATCCCCAGCTTTACTGACCAGCTCCGCCATTCGACTATCAAGCTCAGCGAGACCACTATCTTGCAGGCTGCTCTCTGAGTCTTGAGACTTTTTGTAGGCATGAACAGAAATGGAAAAGGGGTGCCGAACTTCTATTTGAGTGCCGATCTTCTCTATGGCTCGACGGTAAACGTCATCTTCCTGTTCTTTGCGATTTTCTGGTGTTTTATTTACCAGCACACTGACCGGGTTGCCCTCATCGTCACAGTCCTCCTCCCGCACATCGCTTAGGGTAATCACCGGTAAAAGTGGCTTGCGACTTTTCAGTTCATCTCGGAGATCATCCAGCTCCTGTACCTGACCCGGCGATGTGGACGGGGTCAGCCAGAGAACCGCATCGGCGCTATCGGTAAAACGACGGGTGAGATCACCGTTTTCATCTGTCACCGAGTGCAGCCCGGGTGAATCCATCAGCACCAGGTTGCCGCCCAGTTCGACACCTTGAATTCTGGCAGTGGTCTCAGTTACCCCCTCCTTAAATTGTTCATCTGTGTGACGTAGTTCGCCCTCCTCCAAGTAAAAGAATTTCACCATATCGGTTGGAAACAAAGACGCCACATAATTGCAAAGTGAACTCTTACCGGCGTTGACCTTGCCAAATACCAGCAAGATAGCCTTATCGTTGAATTGCTCTGATAGTTCACGGGTGGTTTTGCCAGCATCCCACTCTTCTGCCCACTGGCTAATCGCGGCGGTTAAATCTCGCTCAATCGCTTTGCCCGCTTCATTCAGCGGATTAGTTTCCCCTAAGTCGCGTTGAACAGTGGAAATACTGATAACCCTATTGATAAAGCGGTCACGTATCTCCATCAAGGCTTCTTCGTCAGCAGCAATTCGCTCAAAAGTCTGGGCGAAGTTATCAACAGCCTGTACCAACTTGCTATTTGAACTCTTCATTCAACTCCTCCAGCACCAACATGGCAAAGTCAAGACGGTTCAGCTCACCCTGCAGGCTAGCAACAGAAACTTCGTGCTGCTGAAAGCTCTCAGTTGACTGCAATAAAGCTGCCCCTCTCTGATTCGCAATTGCTTGATCCGAAGGCGATGCAACTAGCAGAGCCCTAAGCTCTTTACTTGTCGCCCCCTCATTAGAGACTCCATATTTTTTGGCCAAATTCCGAGTGATACGATCAGTATAAGCCTGCAACTGTTTTTTTCTGGCTGTGGCTTCCTTACGGAGGCGTTCGTTTTCCTGCTTTCGCTCTTCGTCACTCACGATAGTGCTGAAGCTCTTTGAAGGGCTATCATCATCCGACACAACTGCTGCCACTGCAGCGACCGCTGCTGCTACGCCCCCAACAATCAACCAAGGTATTGCCATATTATGCCTCCTTACATCACACCCAATTCAGCAGCGTGAACAGCTATTTTATTTCGGGCGTCTTTTACGTCAGACCAAAATTCTTGCTCATATTTTTCGAAATTACTCTTGGCGCTTGCCAATGCGTTTTTTCGGTCGTTTAGCAACGTTTTCAGTTCAACCCGAGCTTTACGTATAAGACGCTGAGCCTCTTTCCGGCGTAGTTCAGCCACTTCGACTTTCAAGGTATCTAGGTAATCCAAAAACTCAGGCATGCCACTGGCCTTAACAAATCCGCTTTTATCTTCACGAATGCCGCGGATATAACGCAGAGCAGACACCTTGGATATCTGAAGGTCCGGTAGTTGCGTGCAAATTTCAGTGACAATCTGTTCCAGGTCATCAGGCGTTACCTGGTCAATCTGGGCCAGCACCAGCACTAATTTACTGCGGTAGTTGCTGTCCTGACGCATCAGCTGCTGGTAAAGTTGCATCTCACTCCTGTCTAGCTCACCGGCCTTAACGTTATGCACCAAACATAGGATATCAGCGCTTTCCAATGCTGCTGTCATGGCCCGGCGGTCATCTTCACCACTCACATCCGCATCTAATCCTGGAGTATCAATCCAGATGACGCCGTGATGATCAAACTCACCAACCGTAACCGTTTCTCGTTTGTCCGCAACTTTAAATACTTCATGCCCGATGACCGCATTCAGCAAGGTGCTTTTGCCGTGATTATATTTACCAAAGACCGCAATCTTCGGCTGATCACCGCTTGATCGCAGTGCCGATAGGCGACGCAAATTTGCTTGGGAACTTGGCAACAACTCCTCCATACGGACTAGCTCTGCTTTTAAATCCACACTCTGTTCTAACGTCATAGAACTACCCTCCAATCCGGCGAAAATCCTGCCGCTTCTTGCAATTGATTACACACCTGAGCATTACATCCGTAATACTCCGTACGAGACATATGATCACTGGCAAAAACCTGATATCCGTCATCGATTCGGCAGGCCACTGGACGCTGATCATAAACAGCGCAGCCAATACCCGGTCGATAATTAATGCAGGTACCATCGCCACGATCGTAGGCTTGCAGTTGAGCCACCTGATCTATGTGCTGACAGCACAACCCGCAACGGGTACAGGGGAAACTCATAGGTGAATCAGAGCCTCTCCTTGGATAAACAGGGACAGAATGCTCTTAGCCCACTCCTTGTAAACAATCGCCAGATTTGGATTTAGGCCAAAATGTTCCACTATTTCACTCAGCGTTTTTTCTTCGGCTTGATGCAGTTGACCGTCAGAGAACACCAGTGCCATCATCTCCAGTAACGCGATTTTTTTATGGCTCTCTTCCTGAAATACTTCCAGCACAGCTGCCAGATCAAAGACCCCTGGATCATAGTTTTCATCATCGATCTGCATCTCCATGCAGTACTTATCGATGATATTCCTTTCCTCTTTGCTAAAATCTTCATCAATATTTGCAATGTGATGAGCGAGCTGAAGAAAGGCTTTTTTTTCTTCCAACGTTAATCGATTCAAGAACATCTTTAAAACCTATGATTATGATTTATACAAATAAAATTTTAAAACTACTTTATATCGATAAAAGGATAGAATGGCTCACCCCATTCATGCTCATCATGTTCAAGCATTAAATCCAAGATAACCGGCATGACCTTTTCCAAAAATGACACGCACTCTTTTAGTTGAGATCTGTTAGCCCTGCTATTCCAAGTGGAACCACCGTGCATTATCTGATTACGGAGTGTGTATATTCTTCTGAAAAGAATTGAAAGTATACGAGTCGTATCTTGAACAGCCAGAGCCTGTGAGGCTCTCTTCTTGGACTGCTTAAGGCGAGTTTCCCACTGGTCTTTTTCCAAGCGATTATTGTGATAATCCCAGAAAGGCTGAAAGATGTATTGGTTATCGAGCAGGGCACGAATCGTACCCGGGAACTCTTTCCAAACCAGGTGATAGAGCCGCTTATGATCATCCAGCTCTACTAGCTTTTGGAAGAACTGCTCAAACATGCCCTTTTCCGTTGTGCGATATTGTTCTTCAACATCAACGGCATAAGCGGCATTGAAAGCAACCCATAGGAAGATAAACTGCGCATCAATGTCATCTTCTGACTGCTCGGCCCTGTTCAACCAGCTCAAAGATCTATGAATACGCAGTGATAGCTCAGGGGCTGAAAATTCACGTCTTTCCCTGTGTTTCTGCTTCAGTTCTTGATACAGCATCTGCCATCCTGATTCGATTTAGTTTTCCTTCGTTCTCTTAGAAAGCATCTTTCACATTATGCAAAGACTGTAGATCCGAATACCCAAGTACTTCCCTCGCCTGCCGATGAATCGCTTCACGCCAGCTCACTGGTTCCACCACATCGATCGCCGAGCCAAAGCCCTGTATCCACCATTGGGTTTGCTGGTCATTGGGCACTTCGGCGTCCAACCAGCACCACCCATCCAAGTCCACTTCAGTAGACAAGGTTTGCATTTCACTCAGAGGGGTTTCTGACAACAGCCAGGCTACTTCTGGCCGAATACGTGCCTTCAACTGTACTTGCTGCTCATCCAGCGGATAGCCGAAGGCACCGGTGGAGATATAACGATCCACGCAAAAACCCGACTTGGGCCGGTAAGGCTGCTTACTGGGCTCTAACTTGCGGATGCGGTGCAGGGCAAACTGGCGCACATCTTCGTAGTCATTCACGGTCGCCAGCAGGTAGGAAACACTGTGGCGCGCAACGATGCCCAGCGGGTGCAGAGTGAACGTTTTATGTGCGTCCTTAGAACGGCTCCGGTATTCCACACCCAACGCGTAGTGGTTGAGCAGCGCGTCAGTCACCAGTTGCCACACATTGTGCTCTATCGGGGCCGGGATCAACGCCTTGCCGTTGGGGATCGCTTTGACGTATTCACTCCAGTGCGCCAAGCGATTGCCGTTGAGACCATCCAGGTACTTGCGAGCGGTTTCGAATTGCCCTGCCAGCTGATCAATGGCGATTTGCGGCATCAGGCCACTCAGGTATTGTTCTGCCAGCACCAGCGTCAGTGCCGTGGCGGTATCCAACGCCGGCAGGTTGCTTTTGAAGGCGGGGTCGAAGGACCAACGAAATGGGCGCGTCTCACGATTACACAGTAACGGAAAATGCGCCGACATCTTTTCCAGATCACGCTGGATGGTGCGCATCTCGACATTGAAGCCGCGCTCTTCCAATAAGGCCTGCAAGGTCGTGGTGGCACGATAATGAGGCGCTCGAGGAATGAGCTGCAACATGGCAAGGTATCGGAACAACGTATCCTGGCGGCCACTCATACCACCTCCTTGTGATTGTGTGTTTCTAATACCCGACATAGTATCAAATCCTTGATTGCGTGGAAGTTTCATTTCATACGCCTTTCAGCTTATAAAGCCGATGGGACGTCCCTGGTGACGGGTCTTGATGGCATGTTCCTGCTCCAGTCCAATCATCAGCGTTTCAGGTGTCAGCGGCTCGGCCAACACCTTGGCGCGACGCTCAACGGTGGCGAAGTCGCCGGGGGTCAGCTGAGTTAGGCGTTTCAACCGAGACTCGTACCCTTCTACATTAATCGCAGTAAAAGGCTGTGCTTGGTGCATGCCCAGTAGGCGGTTGAAGAAGGACCAGGACTGATCAAAGTCGAGGTAGTTAAAGCGGATCTTGAAGTCGAACCGACGCAGTGCAGCGATGTCGAGGTGGTCCATGAAGTTGGTCGACATGACCAAAATGCCGTTGAACTCCTCCATCTGCACCAAAAGTTCGTTGACTTGGCTGACTTCCCACTGCTGCTGGGCTGCGCTGCGTGACCCCAGAAAACTGTCAGCCTCGTCGATCATCAGAATGGCATTTTTCTTTTTGGCCTCGGCAAAGGCGGCAGCCAACTGCTGCTCGGTCTGGCCCACATACGGGCCCAGCAGGTCGGAGGCTTTGCGCATCAGCAGCGGCTTTTCCAATATGCATTCCAGATAGCGACCCAACTCGCTTTTACCGGTACCCGGCGGGCCGTAGAGGCAGATACGGGCCTGGCTACTGCGCTTGAGTCCTGATACCAGTCGCTCCAGCGGAAAATCCGTGTTCGACAACGCGGGGTTGAACGCGGACGAGGACGGACGACGCTCCTTGTGTTCCCACTGGTATCCCAGCGCTTGATACAGGCTGCTCAGCAACTGTTCCATCGTCTGCTCCACACGTTCCGGTTTACGAAGGCGCAGCTGGCGTACCACTTTGGCGGCGCGGGTTAGATGGGCCGGCTGCAGCCTTTGCTTTTTGGCCAGCATGCGCATCCATTCCTCGCGCACATTGAGCCCCTGCAACGTACGCTGCACCATGACAAAGCGGGTCGCTTCATTCAGTTCAGGCATGCAGATCAGCATGTCGAAACGGCGCAGGTAGGCTTTGTCCATGCTGTTGATGTCGTTGCTGATCCAGAACACCGGGCGCGGGTTCTGCTCCAGCATGTTATTGATCCATGCTTTCTGACCTTTCTGCTCACGGTAGGTAAATACGTCTTCGGTCTCATCAAACAGAATCACCGACTGGGGGTTAGCCCTAAGAATCTGCTGGCTGATCAAACAGGCGGAGAAGCGCTCATCACCACTCATGGGCTCGCCATCATGACGGGCATACTTGACTTCAAACAGCTCCAGTGCGAGTTCGTCCGCCAGAGTGCGCACCAGCTCGGTTTTGCCAGTACCAGGTGCGCCGTAGATCAGAATATTGGTCCCCATCAATCCCGAACGCACGGCAGCCTTAAGGTATCGCTTGAGCTGTGAGTACTGGCTATCAATATGGATGAAGTCGTTCGGCTGCAACTCGGGTACGGCCCCCTGCTGAGTAAAATGACGCAGCAGCGACTCTGGCCCCTGACGTTCATACATGAGGACGTTGTCGATCCCGTTAAGCAGCTCCACTTCACCACCACGTCCCACAGGGTTAAGCAGGCGGCAACGTACCAACACACTGTCATTCGACAGTGCCCGTGCAATTGACGGTCGCGGCAACTTCAATGCAATACTTATCAACGAGGCCAGTTGCTGCACGGACGGCAGGCCATAATTGGAGGAGAACAGCTTGAGCGTATCGTCCATCCCCTCGAGCTGTTCCAGGATGCTAAGGAACGCCAGCACAGCCTGTTCTGCCGGTGTCAGGCCCAGAGCCGCGCCAGTTTAGAAAGGTTACGATCCAGAAGATCGTGCTGATGGTGTTTCTGCTCCAGTTCGGACAGACACGTCTTGAGCAGCTGCAGCCCTTCTTTAAGGGTGACTTCTTCGTCACTGTAGGACTCCAGCCCGATCAGGCGTAGGATGTCGGCGTCTTTGAACCCTTCTTTGGTGATGAAGAAGCGGTATCCCTTGCCGTTGACCAACAAACGCAGTGCCCAGAGTGCGGCACGGGCTTGATAGGTATCGCTGGTTGCCAGCGGTGCAACATTTCGACGTGAGCGTTTACGCAAAAAAGCGGGTATTCCCATGAGCGACTCCTGTCCATCTGATCAATGACGACAGACTACGGAAGCCATGCGTCATAATGAGTCGCTTTAGGGCAAATCGAATTCCAGCGGTGTAACTCAGCGTGCTCTGATCATGCCGCCGCCGAGGACACATGAAACCACTCAATGTTGTCGCAGTCGCCGTTCCAGCGCGCCGCGACCAGCTGCCCCTGTTTGGCGATGCTGTAATCCAGACAGAAGGCACGCTGATCACTGATGTTTGCGGGGTCAAAGTCACGCTGCCAGTAGTGGCCGAAAAAAGCAGGCTTGCGGTCTCGGTATTCAAATTCACTCGCCTGGCGGTACTGCGCTGACAGGTCGTGTGTGGCGTGCAATTCCGGCTTGATCGCCAGTGATGCAGCCGCTCCCTTGTGCAACTGCCACCAACAAATACGCGCTTCGCTCCGCAGGGTACCATCCTTGTCTGCAAAGCTGGCGCCCAACGGCAGGGTCACTTCAGGCCCCTTCAGCAGGCATTCAACAGCGGCATACAAAGGGTCACTTTTGACGGCATAGTGCTGATAGAACTGGTCGTTATGCAGACGGTTGTTGTCATCCACCCAGGGGGCAAGCGCCTCCATACTCGGGCCATGCCAGCAGGCATGGATGGCCCGAAGCTGATCCAACTCCAGCCAAAGCGGCAGCTGTTTGAAAAAGTCGATGGCATCTTCATGAAGCGCAGAGCCAAACGGGAAGGCTTCAAGAAATGCATGGTGCTGTTTTGTGTTTTTCTGGATATGCGGGCGCACATAGCCGCCGCTCTCGCTGGGGGTGGCGTAGCAGATGGCGTTGAATTCGTGATTACCCATCAGCACGATGGCATCACCTGACTCCATCATGGCTCGGGCGATCTCCACCACCCGCTGCTGCTGCGGCCCGCGGTCGATCAGGTCCCCAATCATGATCAGGGTACGCTCGGGGTGCGCATACCCCTTCCCTTTGGGACGATACCCGATCTGCTTGAGCAACTGCTCCAGTTCATGGGCGTACCCGTGAATGTCACCGACCAGATCATACTGCGCTGAACCCATGTGCAACTCCTTGTTTTGCATGGATGGCAATTTTCTATTCATGGGAAAAGTTGAAGTTCACAAAGCAATAGTCACCGCTGTCGCAGCTGAAGGTAAACTGACTGCCTGCTTCCGGCAGTCCGCTGGCAATGGCAAGATCACGCAGCTGGTCATCGTTTAGACCGGTAATATTCTCAGCGAGGAAGATCAGGCTCATTGCGCTAATCCCATCCCATACCCAGACCTGCACCCGAGCAGGGCGCCCTTCAACTTCAATGGACTCATTGGCGATGATACGGGTATCGGGATCGATGGGAAGATTGGCAAACGGATCCATGGGCAACTCCTTGTCGTCTGATTCAAACTGGATGATGACATGGTCAGGCGACATTTTAGGTCGCTTATGTGGATTCTCAATTGCCCTGCCCGTTTCCGATACTCCGCAG
This sequence comes from uncultured Marinobacterium sp., assembly GCA_963676805.2. Lineage (GTDB taxonomy): Bacteria > Pseudomonadota > Gammaproteobacteria > Pseudomonadales > Balneatricaceae > Marinobacterium. The sequence goes on from CAXXYA010000002.1 coordinate 2,014,621, forward strand.
CCCGTTGCAAGTCATGGCCAAGAGGGCCTGAACCATCGCCACTGTTATAGAAGACCGGGCAGGTCAATTCGCGCTTGATTGCATTGGCCCTATCGGCGCCACAGGCCGAAAGATACCGGTCTTGGTCATCTCACGCCGAAGATCAAACCGCTCCAGTGCTGCTATGGGATCCACCTGCTCCAGTTGTTCGAAATTCAGTTCAGCAAAACGGGCTTTGTCTATCACCACAGAGAGCAGGTAGTCATCGTTGATATGCCCGGTGGCATGGTCCAGCCGCTGGGAGTAACCCGAGACCACAACTTGTTCGATCCCCGGCAACAGGCCCAACACCACACCGGCAAGTCGCAATACGATGCCATGAATATGCCGAGCGTATTCCTCTCGGCGCTGGCGATCGGACTTGTCTTTGATCAGCAAGCGGCGATTACGAGCACCAAATTCAGCGCTACGGGCTGGTATGTCTTCGATCTCGGGCAGGTCTACATCCAGATACACACTCTGGCTGGCCAGGTCGATGTCAAAATCCACCAGGGTTTCGCGGGGCCAATCCAGGTCATTGAGTTCGGCAGTAAGGATCTCGACAACCATGCCCTCGTCGGTTGTCAGCCGCTCAGTGAAAACCTGCGCCAGCTGAGTCTGCTCATGTTGATGGGCTTCCCAGGCCTGATTCCATTCAGCGACCTGTCGCTCATACTGTTGCAGTTGCTGGTCATAGACCTTGTCGGTCTGCTGACTCTGCTGTTTCCACACCTCCAACTCGGATTCCCACTGCAGCAGATCCTGCTGATGTGCTTTAACCAGTCGCTGTTTTCGGCCTGGTATCAGTCTATCCCAGAAGCTGACCTCCAACTCCGGCTTCACCGGACGTGGGGGGCGGCGCTGGCGCTCGGGCTTGATCGGGGCCGGTTGATCGAAGGCCTCGGGCTCGTAATCCGGGAGTGCGCTTCCCGGTGGGACGATATCCTGATGGATCTCCAACAGCAGTTCCATGTCGCCGTTGATGGTGTCCATTTCGGACTGGAGCCAGGTGGTCATGCGATCAGCGTACTCTGACCACACCACCCTGCGCTGGGATGCGATTAATGGCTGACCATCCTGATCCAGCAGGCTCACCTGCCCTTTATCATCCATCATTGGTTTGAAAGCTGTCAGCTCTGGTACTGGAGAGGCGGCGTGGTTACCTTGGCGTTGCTGTTCACGTTGCGCGCGCCGCTGGTGACTGGGCGAACCGGACAGACGGGTGCGATAGGATATGCCTGTTCCGGGAGCGCCGACATTACCCCAGAGGCCGTTTTTACCTAGCGTAACGGACGCACCTCGCACTCCGGCAGAGAGGCTGACGCCACGCTTGCCGAGGTTGAGCCGAATGCCCGGCGCCAAACGAATTGTATTGCGAAATCGAAAAGCCATAGGTGTGTATAAAACATCCTTGTTGCAGTGGTCTTCAAGTCAGGGGGTGAGTCAGACCGGCATCTCATGTTCCAGCCAAGCCCGGCGGTGCTCGTGATCGGTTACCGCCTGCTCCAGTTCGGATCCGGACTGTTCACTCAGAGCCTGACATTCTTGCCTTGCAGTCATCAACAGCGTTATCAAAACATTGCTGCACCGCAGCCAGGGTATCCTCATTCGGCTTGACGTTGTAGGCCAGTGCGACCTGTCTGACGCTGGCTTGATCGCCACGCAAACGAACTTCGATGGTGGCCCGTTGAGGCTGAAAAATACGGTAGATGTAGCATTGCCCAGACAGGATGGCATCGATATAACTGGCGACACAGTGGTGCATCAGGCGCCCCTCTTCTCGCAGGTCTTCCAGTGTGCAAATCGGATGCACCTGGTCATTGCCTGCCAGCGGCGGATCCGGCAGTTTACTGTGGCCATATACTGCTATGCAGCGCTGCTGGTTCAGGCGATCCGCCCAACGGTCATGCAGCTGCTTGACTGCGGTGAAATCCCGACAGCGTCTCAGTGCAACAACCGCATCCTGTATGCCCAGTAATCGCGCCACATTGAGCGCATCACCCCAGTAGCGGTCGTATTTACCCAGTATCGCGGTGATATCGGTCAGGCGCTCATACTCCCTCATACTCAATGACTTAAATGCACGGCCATGTGCCAGATCTGGGTAACGGCTGGCGGCATGTACCAGATGTATGGGAACAGAAATTATTCCCTGCAGCGGCCGCAGTCGATCTACATTGCTCAATGCATGGATGAGTGCGCGATATTCGACCTGATCCCCTGATCTCAACTGTATGCGCTGAAGCCATTTGAGACCACCTGGGACGGTTTCACCCACCACAAGAGCGAGTATATCGGCACGGGGCTGCAGCAGAGCCGCTTCCACATGCTCTTCCGGCCAGTCTTGCTCATCGCTGCGTGCCATCAGCAGCCAAAACAGGTGCGGTGCGCTAGCAAAAAGCTGCTGTGCCGGCAGACTCTTACTCAACCAGCACAGCATTCGTGTCTGACAATACACATATGGCACGACGGCCTGACGGACATCCTCCGGGATCATCGCCACAAATGCCTGAACAGGCCTGTTGTCCGGCTCGGATTCGGCCAGATGCAGCAGAGGAATACTGGAATCCATCGTTTCCGGCTCCCACTGCCCATCACTCCAGCATTCGAGCCGGAAGCCATGTGACCAGTTACGGTACCTGAAGGTGCTTTCAACCGGGCTGCGGATTTCAACGACCAGATTACCCTGAAGGTCCTGGACCATAACGATTGCGTTGTTCATGTGTGTCCTGCCGGTAGTGCCGTGAGTGTGGGTGCGTTCATCAATATAGCCACTGAACTCCATGGGTACATCCATTGGCTCTGCATGAGTCTTTCACGGGTAAACGACAAATTGTGTCGCGTTGATGCAAAACCGCTTTTGATCATTCTGCCGTAGAATGAACTCATGAATATCACTGCCCCTAGTTCCACCTCTTTGCATGCTCCGATTGACTGCTGGTGTCGCGTCGATCAGGTGGTTCGCCTATGCCTGAGTCAATATGCCAACCTGTTGGCCGCGAACAAGACCCAGACGCTAGTGTGGCTGGAGACAATGCTGCAACAGTGAATACCGGTCAGAGTGCTAAACGTGAGCGGGTATGAGAGCGTTTCGTGAATGTAGATGCTAAGGAGGTTGTTCACGCCGGTTAAGTTCGAGATGCTGGTTATCGCCAAACAAACAGCACAGAGCAACCGACATGAACAACCACCACAAGAATGCCCGAACTTCGCCTCATATTCGAGCCCTAATCGTTGATCGAGCTCTCCGTAAGCAGCCGCCGGTGCGTGACATCGCCAGCACTTTTGATATCAGTACGCACACCGTTTACAAATGGCTTTCTCGCTATCAAGAGGCGGGCTTGGCGGGTCTTGAGTCGGCACCCAGCCGTCCCCACTCCTCACCGAGGCTGATACCGGAACAGTGGGTTGAACTGATTCGGAATATGCGCCTGACACTCAAGTAGCAGATCACACAGGCACTAAATCGGCGTATTCCACTGTGACAGCAGTACTGCGTCGGCTGAAGCTCAATCGCGCGTCACACTTGGAACCCGTACAGCCAGTGCAACGTTATGAGTACCCCGGACCGGGAGACATGCTGCATATGGACATCAAGAAGCTGCCTCGCTTCGACAGGCCCGGTCACCGCGTCACGAACAACCGTCGCCAAAACACACGAGGTGCCGGTTACGAGTACGTGCATATCTGTATCGATGACCACAGTCGCTGGGCTTTTGCTCGGGTGCTGCCTGATGAGCAGCAAGGCACTACAACCCGTTTACTGGAAAACGCCCTGGCGGCCTATCGCCGTATCGGTGTTGAAGTGAAGCGCTTGATGACCGACAATGGCCCGGCCTATCGATCCCGTCGTTTTGCAACGAGAAGAGATCAAGCATGTGTATACGCGTCCCTACACGCCCAGAACGAACGGCAAGGCCGAGCGCTTTATACAAACCATGATCCGGGAATGGGTGTATGCGGTGCCCTACGCAAACGATATTTCAAGGACCTGGGCGCTGACGGATTAGATTAATCACCACAACAAACAGCGCCCTCATGGAAGTATCAGGAATCTGCCACTAGTGTCTCGAATACCAAAATTGCGTGAACAACGTATTTAGCATTCACAACTAGCCAAGGAATGAGTCGAGCTTTCTGAGCCTCAGTTTACAATTATCCGATGCCCTTCATATATCCCCAAAGCCAGAATCGTAAAACCGGCTGCGACCATGCTCAAATACTCACTCCCAAACGCTTGAGATACATTTTTTCCAATAGACGCAGAAAGCGAAACCCCCAGATATATAGCTGAAGTATTCAGCCCCAGAACGATGGATGCGCTAAAGGGCGCCGCTTTCACTAATTGGTGCTGCAGTGGCACCAGACAGCTCCACGCAATCGCCCCCCAAACTGCAAGCGGCAAAACCGATATGAACGGAGAACTGGTAAGCACTGGCAACAGTAAGAAATTTAGGCTTAAAACCGTGAGTCCGCCAACAATAATTGGCCTCGCACCCCATCGGTCAGTCAGCCTGCCCGCAGTAAAGGTTCCAATAGTAGCCGCAACACCCCAAGCCGCCATTAAAAGCGCCAATGTCTGACCCTTTCCATTAGTAGCGGGCATAAGAATTACACTGGCATAGGTGTGAACGATGTAAGATCCGATCATTAAAAACAGTGTCGTTCCCAGCACACCCAATACAGCCGGTTCCGTCACCGAGGCCAACAAATCCCTGGGGCTCTTCTTTGTATCCGGTCTTGGGATGGCCTCTAGTAAAGTACCAACCCCAATAGCCGCTGCACCGGCTAGTGCAGCGACAAGCCACATACCCAACCGCCAATCACCAAAACTCGTAGAGAGAGCAATTCCCACCGGTGCCCCTATTGCGGTTGACGCACTCAAGCCAGCTGTAATGATAGCCAATGAACGCCCCCAATGTTCCTGTGCGACTATCGCGGTCGCCGCTGCTCCGGCAATTGGCATAAACAGTGCCCCGCCCAAGCCTCCCAGCGCACGACCGGCAATCGCCACTTCCAGATTTGGCGCCAGCGCTGAAACCACATGACCTGCGGCAAGAATGCTCATGCCTACCACCAGTATTGGCTTATAAGGCAAGTTCACCATCAGTGTTGCTGCGATCGGTATCATCAGGGCATAAGCTACGGCGAACGCGGCGATCATGCTCGCCGCGTCACCGACCGTGGTATTAAAACTGACTGCCATCTCCGGCAGAAGGCCGGCCATAACAAAACTGGCCGTGCCAATGGAAAACATTCCTAAAGCCAGGATGAGGAGTCTATTCATCGTTTTTTCAAACACCTATTGCAAAATGTTACTCCGCATTGCAGAGCCATTCGGTTAACGAGAAAGCCAGTTCAGTCTGCCGCGGCCTCTTCATGACTGGTTTTGTATGGATAATTCTCTGCGTTTTCCGGGTAAATAGAGACTCACCTTCAACGGCCATTGAGGGTCTTCATACAGCAGCTCGGTGTAGCGCCGGCTCCTCTTCCGAAGACCGATAACAAGTGCGTAGCGCTGCATGACTCTTTAGCGATAACTCGAACAGTCATCGGGGCCCCCGAGCCCGCATAGCAAGGCAGAGTCAGCTTATACCATGAACACAGAAAGCCAAATCAGCATCAACATCGGCGTAGATGTCGGCAAATCCAAACTCGATATCGTCCTGCATCCGCTGGACCTCCATTTCCAAATTTCGAACGACGAAGACAGCATCCTCAAAGTCGTTCAGGTGCTGAAAAAGCGCAACATCGAACGCATTGTGGTCGAAGCCACAGGGCGCTATGAGCACGCCTTCGTGTTTGCCTGTGATCAGGCTAACCTGCCCATTGTCGTCGTTAATCCCATCAGTATCAGACGCTATGCCCAGGCCATCGGAGTACTGGCCAAAACGGACAAGACCGACGCCCGCGTGATTGCCCAATTCGCGGCCACCATACAGCCCGATATCAAGCCAATCCCAGACAAACAGTCTCGTATGATCAAGGACTTGCTGATTCGCCGTAGCCAGCTGCTGGAGATGCAAACGATGGAGAAAAACCGTCTCCAGATCCTGCCCAAGGCGTTGCACCGTTCCATTAATACCCTGCTGCGTTCCTTACAAACCCAAATTGCGACCATCACTAAACAGATCGATGAAGCGGTCATGCAGGTCAAACACTGGCGTGTCAAAGCCGAGATCCTGACCAGTGTACCCGGTGTCGGAAAAGTCCTTGCCTATACCTTGCTTAGTGAGCTGCCTGAACTCGGGAAACTCAACCGCAAGGAGATCGCCGCACTCGTCGGTGTCGCCCCCATGAACCGCGAAAGCGGCTCCTGGAATGGCAAGCGGCGCACCCGTGGAGGCCGTCACCGGTATCCGCACGGTCATGTTCATGGCGATGCTGTCATCGATCCAATGTAACCCTGTGTTCAAACGCTTCTACGAGCATCTGAAAGCCCAGGGCAAACTGCCCAAAGTGGCCATCATTGCCTGCATGCGCAAGCTGATCGTGGTGCTCAACACCATGCTCAAGAACGAGAAACGATGGGGCGAAAATATGGCTTAAATATTTAACTAGACACCACAGTCACTTGTTAAAAGCTATCGAAGGCCACCCAAAGCCACCAAGGCAACAAACGATACCAACCTACTGACAATAACCATCAGAATGATGTCTGGCCAGATGTTTGCCCTGCTGAACTTCTTGAGGAGAACAAATAGCACGATAAGTGATAGCACCCAACCGGCCGTAGGCACCAAAGCAGCGGCCGCAGCTCCACCCGCAGCAATTACCGTCTCAATCAGAGCTAAATCCACAGAGGTAATCTTTGCGGCTAGCCACAGCACCACACCGCCGATTAGAGCATCCAACACTACAACTACCAACTCATCCATGAGGTTTATCCTTACCTTTTAACGCTCAACACAGCCGCCGGAAAAAGTGGCACGTAATTGCGCAGCAATTTGAGTGACACTTTTGACGGTCGGTTGCTGCTGCTTGTTATGCACACCTTCAAGTTTTACAGATTTTTGTAGGCGTGGTAACTGTCGAGCACTTGATGATAAAGCATTGCCGATTTTTTCCTTGCGGCAGGATGGAAAGCGTTGATGAAGACAACACCCTCATTCACATGAACTCGTTCACTAACTTTTTTAAGCTCAGGGAAGACATAGCGCTTAACTTGATTATATGTACCACAAAGTACAACAATATCAGGCTTTATCAACTCAACTTGCCTTCTAACAAAAGGAGCAAATTCACTAGCATGTGCATCAAACGGCTTCTGGTTGGTTCTGGCTCCTCCAGAAGTCTTTCTTATATTTATATATGCAATACTCTTAATTGCATTTTTTTCATTCAACTTGGCATCTTTTAGTGGAGGCACAACCCCATTATAATTTTGAAGCCCATAAGCCCATCGTCCCACCCGACGAAGAACCTTTCCTCGCCACCATCCGCTTTTATTTACTTCAATAGCTCTATTAATTGCAGTAACAACATTTTGCTTCGCTTTATTTGTTTCCTTTAAAACAAACAAAACTTTTTTCCCACTACTATCCCAGTTTTCTTTTGAGATCACTCCATCGTGGTTGAAGTGCCAGCCTTCCGGAAATGCCTCTTCCCAAGCATCCATCAACTTATCAAGACACTCTATTCCAGAAATTTCTTTATTATCCATGAATACGCTCAAGTTAGCTCTTAGAAAAATCAGTTAGATAAATGAGTAGAGCCGTCAGGCAGCCATTCGATACTTAATCTACCATCACCAAAACGAACAATGCCTTCCTTTTTCGGTAGTTCATTACATTGCCCCCTATACTCAATAAAATTATCAAGCAATTCAATCAGGTGAACTTTAAATCCTGATTTAGTAGCCTGCTGAAAAATGTCATCCTCAACCGTCCAACGAGTTCCGCTCAAGCGACACTCATTATCTTCTGCACAGAAAACCACTTCACCGTTTGCTTTCACAATCTCAGGATACTGCTTAGCAAGCATAGCAAGGCGAGTAGCTTCAAAGTCTCGATCAAAATTTGGCATATTTTTTCCTTCTGCTCATTATTCTTTCACCTTACACCACCTCGGCGACAGGTTGAGTCGCAGAGGCGCATAACGCCTTGCTCACCGGTAAATTAAGAGCGCAGCGAGTAATTTATCCGCGTGCAGCAACTTGATACTGATTGAGCCTTCTCCCCAGCTCAGCTGGTTTACCCGCTAAGCTGGATGGCGACCAAGCACAAAAAGGAGAAGACTCATGAACTTCTACCATAGCACTCATCAGTATTATTGCGGTATCGATCTGCATGCCCGCAGCCTCTACGTATGTATCCTCGATCAATCAAGCGAAACTCTGTTACACAAGGAAATCCCCGCCAATCCCGAAGCCCTGTGCCGTTTGATCGAACCCTATCGCACTGATCTGGTGATCGGCGTCGAATGCATGCATTGCTGGTACTGGGTCGCTGATTTCTGCGAGGACAACGGCATTACGTTTATTCTTGGCCACGCTCTGTATATGCGTGCTATTCATGGTGGTAAAACCAAGAACGATCGTATCGAATCCTACAAAATCGCAGCCCTGATGCGCGGCGGTAATTTCCCTTTGGCCTATGTCTACCCCAGAGCCATGCGTGCTACCCGGGACTTGCTGCGTCGTCGCACCCATATCGTCCGCCACGGTGCCGAGCTGAAAGCCCATGTCATCAACACGACCAGCCAGTACAATTTGCCGCCCAACAAGGTCAATCTGAAAACAGCCGGTGCTCGCAAACAGTTAAGGAGCACCTTTGACCAGCCGGAAGTCCAACGCAATATCGATCTGGATATGACAATCCTGGACTGCTATTCCCAGGAGCTTTACCGCTTGGAGCGGTTCATCGAACAGCAAGCCAAACAACACAACCCTTTGTATCTACAGGTGCTGCGAACAGTACCGGGTATTGGTCGAGTGCTGGCTCTGACCATTCTGTATGAAATTGGCGATATTCAGCGTTTCGATTCGGTGCAGAAATTTGCCTCCTATGCCCGCCTGGTCAAATGCAAGGCCGAGTCTGCCGGTAAAAGCTACGGCACTCAGGGCAACAAGATAGGCAACGCTCATCTGAAATGGGCGTTCTCCGAGGCGGCTGTGCTGTATTTGAAAGGCAACCCCAAGGCACAGCGTTACCTCCAGCGGCTGCAGAAACGAATGAGCAAGGCTCTATCAGCACTGGCTCACAAGTTAGGCCGAGCGGTGTACTTCATGTTAAAGAACGGGACGGTATTCAATGAACAACGATTCTTAGCGGGTTAGTCACGCAGCGGGGTGAGCCTAAAGCCTAACTGGATCTTTCCAGAGTGTATCCAAAGCCGGTGTCTGCTGACTGATCCTTGAGATCCAAGCCGGTTTTGTACGCCGCTTTGAAGCTCGTTCACTTGATTAGCCGCCCCGCTGGCGTGCATCAATGCCCTGAGCCAGTGCGCTTACACCGGTCCTGAGCCTGAATCTAACGGGAGCCTGTGCAACCTGTCATTTGAATAGTGCCGGAGACCGGTTAACCGATGAATGTCTAGCGCCCCTGACCACCCCAAGGAGCCGAACCGGTCAGGCCACGGTGTTCAACCGTGATAAGAGAGCCTCTATATGTGTTTGCTGTAAGTGCATTAACAGCCGACTCAGACAGACGAAGTAGTTGCCCTCGTTCAGGGTTTTGTATTGGCTGCTCATGCAGCCAATGAAAATACTATTGCCTATTGACACCGGGAAGGCTCATATGTGTTAGGCGCGACTCGCCGAACCCTACCCCCTCAGTGTTTCCATCATTCGATCGCAAGCCAAGTTACTCCTCCTCGAATATTCGCAGTTGGAACAAGATTCACACCTTGAAAAATCTTGTTTCTGTAAACACCTGCTTCTGCAAAGAGATTGCTAACGTTGTGATCTAGCAAAACTGTCCCCGGTAAAGCGCCATTCTCTTCTTGGTACTGATGGAGGTAGTTCTTCAGTGCGATAATCAAATCGCCAACGCCCGAACCTTCGTTAGAACTCAGCTCAGTTCGAACCTGCAGGCGTATTAATTCTTCCATTTCTATACGTTCACGTAGTTCACGAAACTGCCGTTCTCTTTTCTTCAGTTCATAGCTGCCTTTAATCTCTTTAGAATCACGGGCAATTTTCGTTGACAGGTCTTTGGCTTTCTTGGGAGCTTCGCTCTTAAGCCAAAGAAAACTCGAAAATGCCTTGCCAACCGCATAAACGAAAATCCAAAGGCTTCCCATAAATATGCCAATGAGAATCAGCAAATTTATGACATTTTTAGGCCCATTTCCTTCACCTGCTACGACAGGAAACATCTCGAAAATATCCAATTCAAGCTCCAAATACTTTTGGTTTTCCAGCGTTTCTTGTTATGTAAAGGAACACTAGTGTCAAGAGAAAACAACCAATCGCGCTATTGAAAGCGTAACCGAATGAATTGAAATTCTCTTCAGGTGTATGCAAGGGAACCATGGCAGCGGTAGATGCTACTGCACTCAAGATTGCAGCCGGAACAACCAAAGCAATCCTGGTTGGAATGCTTTTGACGTATTTCGAAATAAGCCAGCCAAAAAACCAGCTCAATAATACTTGAAGCATGCATTTCCCTTCTTCTATTTTTTCGTTTTTGGTTTGTAAATGTAGTCCCTGATCTCCTGAATGGTTGCCCCAGCCTCTACCTTCCTCATTATCAGCTTGTAAGCTGCAGGTGCCTCTGTTTTCAACTCGTGAATAGCTGCCATAAATTCTGGGGCATCTTTCGCCCGCCGGTCTCCCGCCTCCGTCGCAAGCGCAGCTGTGCTGAAGACAAGCGCCGCCACCAGCAAAGTTAAAATTTTTCTCATCGTCTACTCCTCATCAATAAACCACTATGCTAATCGGTGCGTTGAAACAAGTCCTCAACCCAACGCCGTGCTAAGGGGCCGAAGCAGCGTAGCTGCGAAGGTCCCAGTGAGCAAAGCGAACGATCTTTAGCACCTTGCATCATCACAGTGGCGATACCTTCAGGCGAACGCGCCCACGTCAGTGGTGCCATAACAATGCGGTTTGTCAGAGCATAAGGCTCTATTTCAATTGGAGAAAAGAGGTCAGTTTCAGGAACGTTATTAACCCGGCAGCAGTTTCCGTCGGAGTGAAGCTAGTAACCACACAGCTTTCAGCCGGATTTTTCAGACCTAAGTCGCCACCGGATTAATAGTCGTATTGATGTTCGAGTTAAGAGTTTTCACGTGTTTTCTCCTTGGATTGACGCTGCGTACAACGAGGATCAGCAGCCTGAAAAGCAGCGATCTCTTTATCACCAATGGACAATGGCGCGCAGCCGTGATCTTTCTCACAAACGAAATCGTATTTAATGCCAGCAGCATGGCAGCTCAGGCACTCACGCCCCTCAAAATTTACTGCGTGATCTCCTCGGCTCGTGATCATGGTGCTCTCTTCAGTCACAGTGAGGGCGAGAAACTCCCAGCCATTACTGTCTGGATATTTCTCGCTTGAATGTTTGATCATCGCTTCAAATGGAACGAGTTGCATCACCGTCCCAACTGGATACTCCGTATCAGGGACGCGTTCAGAAAAAATATGGATGACTTCCTTGAGTTTTTCTGGGTCAGGATGGAACAGAAAGGTATTGCGTACTTTGGGTAAATCATCAATGCAGCCAAACATTTTCGCGGTAACCTGAGCATCATTATCGGATCGGGTAGGTGCTCCAGCTTGAGTTGGAAAGGCGATGAAAGATGCGATAAACAAGATTATTACTGCAGCCAGTATAGAGCCATAGCCAGAACTTGGATTGATTATTCTCACGCGTTTTCTCCCTGACTGAGCGATGTACGAAGTCCCCCTCCTTCTATCCCGACCTATTCGGAATAGAAGGAGGCTTCATAGTGGTGCTGGATCAATTCGGTCGTCGTTTTCCGTTATTTCAGCAACGCCAGAATCTCGTGCGCGGCGGCAGCGGATGAGGCAGGGTTCTGACCGGTGACGAACTTGCCGTCCCGCAGCACAAAGCTGGCCCAATCGGCGCCTTTCTCATAATTGCCACCATTGGCTTTGAGCATATCCTCGACCAGGAAGGGCACAACGTTGGTCAGGCCAACAGCCTCTTCTTCTGTGTTGGTGAAGCCTGTCACACGTCGCCCTGAGACCAAGGGCTTGCCGTCTGTGCCTTGAGTGTGGCGGAATACGGCGGGGGCGTGGCAGACGGCGCCAACAGGCAAGTCAGCGGCGGCAAAGGCTTCGATCAGGCGCTTGCTGTCAACATCTTCGACCAGGTCCCACAACGGGCCATGGCCACCGGGATAGAAGATTGCATCGAACCCGACTTCTGTCATGTCAGACAGTTTCAGCGTAGTCGCAAGATGCTTTTGCGTCTCGGCATCGCCCTTGAAACGACGGGTGTCGTCAGTCTGTGCGTCCGGGCTATTGCTGGACGGGTCAATGGGAGGCTGTCCACCTTTGGGCGTGGCCAGGGTGATGTCGGCCCCAGCGTCCTTGAAGACGTAATAGGGCGCGGCAAATTCCTCCAGCCAAAAGCCGGTTTTTTTGCCAGTGTCTCCAAGTTCGTCATGGGACGTGAGTATCATCAGAATTTTCATGTAATTCTCCTATTTTGTGGTGCCAACGCGGATCACGCGCTTGCCAAAGTTATCGCCGTTGAGCAGGCCGATGAAGGCTTCAGGGGCATTTTCCAAGCCACCAATGACCTCTTCGCGATACTTGATTTTTCCACTTTCCACCCAAGCACCCATCTGTTTGGCGAATTCCGGATATAGGTGACCGAAACTATCAAAGATGATAAACCCTTGAACCTTTACCTTGTTCCGCAGAATCTGCCCCATTAACCAATTCATTCGGTCTGGCCCGCCGGGCAGTTCGGTGGCGTTGTATTGCGAGACCAGTCCACACACCGGCACACGCGCATGCGGGTTCAAAAGCGGGATCACCGCATCCAGAACCTTGCCGCCCACGTTTTCGAAATAGACATCGATACCGTCCAGACTGGCCTTGGCAAGCTGATCCTCAAAGTCTGGTGCCTTGTGGTCGATGCATGCATCGAAACCCAGCTCGTCAACCGCATAGGCGCATTTTTCCGGCCCGCCTGCGATGCCAACAACACGGCAGCCCAGCAGTTTGCCAATTTGGCCTACAGTTGCGCCGACCGGACCCGTCGCCGCGGCCACCACAATTGTCTCGCCGGGTTTGGGCTCACCGATCTGCGTCAGGCCAGCCCAGGCGGTAAACCCAGGCATGCCTAAGATCCCAAGTGCCCAGGATGGGTGCTCTGGCGAAACGCCAAGATTAGTAACCCCTTCGCCATTGGAAAGAGCGTAATCCTGCCAGCCGTTAAAACTAAGCACCCAGTCGCCCTCCGCGAAGCCATCAAGCTTCGAAGTAACCACTTTGGCAACCGTGCCGCCAACCATGACATCGCCGACCTCAACCGGTGCAGCATAAGAAGGCGCATCACTCATTCTGCCGCGCATATACGGGTCGAGTGACAAGTACTCGGTACGCAAAAGCATCTGATTGTCACCGACAGAAGGAATCGCCTCCTCTTCTAGCCTTAGAGTGTCCAGAGTCGGCTCGCCCGTAGGGCGCTTCGCCAACACAAGCTTGCGGTTTGCGGTGTCTGTTTGTTTCATGTTCGACTCCTCCTACAAAGCAGCTTCAAGAATGCGACGAGCATCATCGGGGCCGATAGCGTTATGTTCCCCAAGTGCAGTCATTCCGTGTTCCTTTAAGGCACTAACGATGTGATTGATTCCGTCAGCATCAACGTCATAGTCGCCTAACCGAGTCTTGATACCCATCTGTTCGAAGAAACCGCGCGTTGCTTCGATTACCGCATCAATTCGTTCATCATCGGATCCTTCGCGGATATTCCAGACATTGCTGGCATACTGAAGAAGCTTTTCACGCTTAGCTTCGCGCTGATCATCGATCAATGATGGCAGCACAACCGCCAGCGTGCGGGCGTGGTCCGTGTCATTCAGTGCAGTAATTTCGTGCCCAATCATATGAGTGGCCCAGTCTTGAGGTACACCTGCACCAATAAGCCCATTCAGAGCCATGGTCGCAGTCCACATCAAATTGGCACGAATGTCATAATCTTCGGGTGTCTCAAGCGCCTTGGGGCCAAGTTCAATCAATGTGCGCAGCAGGGCTTCGGCAAAGCCGTCCTGAACCCGCGCGGCCGCTGGGTAGGTCAGATACTGTTCGATCGTATGAACAAAGGCGTCCACCACACCATTGGCAATCTGGCGAGGTGGCAGAGTGTAGGTGACCTCCGGATCCAGAACCGAGAAAACCGGGTAGCAATAAAGGCTACTAAACGGCAGTTTTGCCTCCTTCTCGGGGTTGGTAATCACCCCGCCAGAGTTCATCTCAGACCCAGTGGCAGGTAGCGTCAACACAGAGCCAAACGGCACTGCTTGGGTAATGACTGATCCACGTGAGGTGAGAATATCCCAGGCATCACCATCATACTTTGCCGCCGCCGCAATAAATTTGGTGGCGTCGATGACCGACCCGCCACCAACGGCAAGCAGGAAAGTGACGGCATTTTCGCGAATCATCTCAACTGCTTTTAGCGTTGTAGCATAGCGTGGGTTAGGTTCAATACCTCCAAACTCAAGCATTGCCCGGCCAGTAAGAGCTTCGCGCACCTGGTCCAGCACACCCGTTCGTTCGGCACTGCCACCGCCATAGAGAATCAAAACTTTCGCATCAGCGGGAACCTGATCTTTCAGCTCTGCAATGCAGCCTTTGCCAAACAAAATTCGGGTAGGGTTGTGAAAGTTGAAATTTTTCATATCAGTTTCCTTCAGTTTCAATATGTAAGCGGACATCAATATTTCCGCGGGTAGCATTGGAGTAGGGGCAAAGCTGATGTGTCGCCTCGACCAGGCGTTGTGCGTCCTCGCGGGCCATGCCCGGCAAGTGAGCAGTGATGTCTAGGTCAAGCCCGTATCCGCCATCGGATCGTTGGCCGATACCCACTTCGATTGAAGTTTTTGCCCCCTTGGCATTCAGTTTGAGCTGTTTTGCGGTGATATCCATAGCACTGTCAAAACAGGCGGCATAACCAAGTGCAAACAGTTGTTCAGGGTTTACGCCAGCGTCACCGCTGTCCGGCCGAACCATTTGTACCGAAAAGCTGCCATCGTTCAGGGTTGAGGTTCCCGAGCGTCCGCCCGTTGCCGTCGCCGCGGTTTTGTAGAAGATTTTCATGATCTATCACTCCTCTTTCGACTATCGAACGGTTAAAAACAAAATACCTCGAGGGCATCGTTTAGCGCTTCAGCATCTAGAATGGCGCATCAATATCAACCACCGAAATGAGCTTGTGGTTGACGAATTCCCTGATTCCGAGCCCGATCAGTTCTCGGCCGTAGCCCGACCGCCCGATACCACCGAAAGGCAAGTCTGCCTTGGCCATGGTCGGGTGATTGACAAAGACCATGCCGGTGGAAATCTGCTTCGCAACATCAGCACCACGCTTTGGATCGGCAGTAAACACAGACCCGCCAAGCCCGAACGGTGAATCATTGGCAATGCGCACGGCATCTACCTCGTCCTTCGCACGAAACAGCATCGAAACTGGGCCGAAGAATTCCCAATATCGAGCCGGGTTATCTTCTGAAAGATTAGTCAGAATGGTCGGTTGTACGAAAGCACCCGAACTGGGAACCTTTGGTCCAACTTCGGTTGCCGTAGCTCCGTAGGAAACAGCTTGGCGTATCTTGTCTTTAATCTCGTTTGCAGCTGCCTCGGAAGACAGGGGCGCTAACGTCGTGGTTGGATCCGCTGGATCGCCTACCCGAAGCTTCGCAACGCCAGCGGTGTAACCTTCAAAAAATTGGTCATATACGTCATCGACGACGATCATGCGCTTAGAAGATACACAGACCTGACCGCCATTCCAGTGCCGTCCAAAGACCGCCCAATTGATGGTCTTCTCCATTTCCGCATCGGCCAACACCACAAACGCGTCTGCGCCGCCAAGTTCGAGCGTGGATTTCTTCAGCGCTTTGCCTGCCTGCGCGGCAACAATTGAGCCCGCACCTTCCGATCCGGTCAGCGCAACGCCATGGACACGTGGATCGTTAATGATGGTTTCGATTTGCGAACGTGTCGCATAAAGGTTTTTAAACGCCCCTTGGGGCAAACCCGCCTCCAACATCAATTTTTCGAATGCAGCAGCTGCCTGCGGAACATTCGAGGCATGCTTGAGCAACATGGTATTGCCGGCAGACAATTGTGGCGCCGCAATACGAGCTACTTGGTAAAACGGAAAGTTCCACGGCTCAATTGCCAGCAAGACCCCCAACGGCTCTGCGGACAGAACAGCATCACCTTCATCGGGATTGGCTACTGGCAGCTTTTCGGGTGCCAGCAGGGCTTCTGCATTGTTAGCATAATAGTCAAAGATATCCGCTGACAGCGCGATTTCTGCTTTGGCTTCGGCGACAAGCTTGCCCATTTCAACCGTCAACAAGTTGGCAAAAAAATCAACGTCTCGACGCAATATGGTTGCGGCAGAGTGCATTACACGGGCACGCTCCGCAAACCCGGCTTCCTTCCACGATAAAAATGCCGCATGAGCATTCTCAATCGCTTGGTGGACTTCAGTATCGGTCGCGTCCGGGTATGCTTCCAAGAGTTCGCCGGTGTAAGGGTTTCGTGTTTCATAAGCCATAATTAAGTCCTTTCTCGTGGAACGTGGTTGGGTTGTAAATCTCGAATTTATTCATAATCCGCCAACTCATAGACCGGTCGACTAGAGACAGGGCAAATAAAAACAATGAAATCTAATTGCTTATCACGCTAATTTTTAGCTTACCCCAAAATAGACCGGTCGTCTACATTTTTTAAAAATAACTATAGTCTTTAAGGATAACTGCCCCCAAAAGGCCGTTAATCCGCTTCATGAATTCTCGCGCCTCTGTATTTCAACATGCCGCCGTTTCGACCATTTACCACCACACTGATCTCTGAGAGGATCGCCATAGCAACGTTCTCGGGGCCCCCCAAGGTCAAGACTATCAGGGTAATAGAGCTTTTCCCGAGCCTGAACAGTTTGCACATCATCACCAATGTCAGCCAACAGTCACTCAGTTCGGTACCGAGGCCCCCAGCTGCCCAACATAGCAAACACCGCTCCTCAGAGCTTTTGTCAACCACTGTGTATCCTGAGTCACGCTCTGGGTCATCACGACAACAGCGGCGCCATCTAGCAAGGAACTCGTGGACAGCAGCTCGTCGATATTCATCACCCGAACATCATCAGCTTCAGGAAAGCAGTGAGCCATCGCGATAGTTTGCCCTTCCGTCTATGACGGTGACATGCCAGCCTAGAGTTTTCGCCAACCGGACCAATGGTTGACCACTACATTTTTGTTTGGCGACTAAACAATAACTCTCCAACCGTTTTCATTTCTAGTCCACGCTAATCTGCGATGAACCCAAAAAAGCCCCCTTTTCAAGGAGGCTTCTCTCGTTTGCTGGGCTCTTAATCAGTCACGCTTTCCAGTGACTCGGGCGCCGAGGCAGCCTGAGAGTCATAGGTCGGGTAGTCGATATACCCCTTGTCCGTTCCACCATACATCGTTGTAGGGTCAACCTCGTTCCAAGGCAATCCTTGCTGTATCCGATACGGTAAATCCGGGTTTGCAATAAACGGCTTCCCAAAAGCGAACAAGTCGCCGTATCCAGCATCAAGCATACGAAGCGCTTTCTCCGGAGTGTATCGGCCTGCATAAATCAGAGCTCCACTAAAAGCACCTCGGAGCGCACGGCAGAAGCTGTCAGGCAATTCTGGTGCATTGTCCCAGTCGGCTTCAGCGATTGAAATATAGGCAATACCCATGCGCTCTAACAATTTTGCCGCTTCTAGGTAGGTTTCGTGAGGGTCTGTTTCAACCAATCCCAGATAAACACGCGCCTCTTCCGTGCTCTCGAATAAGGGAGCAAACCTCACTCCCAAGCGCTCAGCCCCCACTTCTTCTGAAATTGCGGCCACAATCTCTTCCAGGAAGCGCAGGCGGTTCCGCAAGCTTCCGCCGTATTGATCCGTCCGATGATTAGTATGCTCTGAGATGAACTGGTTAACCAGATAGCCATTCGCGCTGTGGATTTCTACGCCATCAAAGCCGGCTTCCACGGCGTTACGAGCAGCGCGAGCATATAGCTTCACAAGCTCTTGAATTTCCTCGATTGAAAGTGCGCGGGGCTCATCCGGATCAGCCAGTGCGCCCTCCCCAGGTGCTGTTTCTACGAACACTTTCACACCTTCTGCACGAATGGCTGAGGGTGCTACCGGAGCCTGTCCGTCCGGCTGAAGAGAACTATGAGAAACTCGCCCTACATGCCACAGCTGACAAAAGATTTTGCCGCCTTCACGATGAACAGCACCGGTTACTTTTTTCCAACCCTCAATTTGTGCCGCTGTAAAAATACCCGGCGTCCAAGCGTACCCCTGACCTCTGGGCTCTATCTGCGTGCCTTCTGTGACCATGAAGCCAGCAGAAGCCCGCTGCGCATAGTAGTCAGCCATCAGATCATTCGGAATATTTCCTGGCTGAGTGCTTCTTGAGCGCGTTAGAGGCGGCAGAACAATACGATTTTTCAGCTCAAGTGAACCCAGTCTCTGGGACTCAAAAAGAGGATTGACATTCATAACGCTATTTCCTTTTAAATAAGATTTTCGTACCGGAGCAAGCAATGCTCCGCTGCATTAAAAGAGACCCGGACCGGTCTCATTCAGGCTGATAATGATGTTCTTCTTTTCGGTATAGCTATCCAGCATCATCTTGTGCGTCTCCCGACCGATACCGGATTTTTTGTACCCACCAAAAGGCGCATGTGCAGGCAACTCATGGTAGGTGTTCACCCATATCCGTCCGGTTTTGATGGCACGAGCGACATTAAGAGCACGATTGATATCCTGCGTCCAAACCGCGCCTGCCAAGCCATACTCAGACTCGTTGGCCAGCTCAATCACCTCGTCATCATCTTCAAACGACATGACCACCAGGACGGGACCGAAAATTTCCTCTTGTGCCACCCGCATTTTGTTGCTCGCATCGACAATAATCGTGGGGGCGATAAAGCAACCATGCTCATGGTTTGCATCAACCAGCCGTTTTCCACCGGTTATGACCCTTGCGCCTTCCTGAGTCGCCAGATCGATATACCCGAGAATCCGTTCCATCTGTTCTTGACTGACCTGGCTTCCCATTTGAGTGGTGAGATCTAAAGGATCCCCAACTTTGATTCCCTCGAACCGCTCCTTCAGCGCCCCTACGAATACGTCGAAGATAGACCGATGGACAAAAAGTCGGGCACCGGACTCACACACTTCGCCCTGGTTTAGAAGAATCGATGTAGCAGCTCCCTCCAATGCCTTCTCAATATTGGCATCAGCAAACACAATGTTGGCCGATTTTCCACCCAGCTCTAGAGTCGCCGGTATTAGCTTTTCAGCCGCGGCTTTAGCTACGCGATATCCAACGGCTGTCGATCCGGTAAATGCCAACTTGTCTACATCGGGGTGATCAAGTAGCGCTTGTCCAGCCTCAGAACCGTCGCCGGTAACAATGTTGACGGTTCCTTGAGGTAATACTTCGTTAAGAATCTCTCCCAAAGTGAGCAGAGTAATCGAGGTCATCTCTGATGGTTTGATAACAACCGTGTTGCCAGCCGCTAGGGCCGGAGCCAACTTCCAGGCCGCCATCAACAGAGGAAAGTTCCACGGAATAATCTGCCCGACGACACCTATAGGCTCACTCAACACCAAACTCAGAGTCTGATTATCAAGTTGCGTTGCCTCGTCGCTATGCGAGCGAACAACACCCGCGAAATAACGAAAATGATCAACGGCCAGCGGGATATCGATTTGGCTGGATTCCCGCAAAGGCTTACCGTTATCCAGAGTTTCCAAGTACGCAAACTCTTGTGCTCGAGCCTCAAGCAAGTCCGCTATCGAGAGCAACGCGCGCTGACGCTCCATCGGAGATGTGCTGCTCCAGCGGGGAAAAGCCTCACGAGCGGCCTTTACAGCCAAATCCACGTCTTCGCTACTTGCCATCTGCAAATGTGAGAATGTTTCTCCTGTGGCAGGGCTAACCGTTGGGATCGTCCGGCGAGACCGGCTGTCTACCCATTGCCCGCCAATTAGCATTTGATAGCTAGGCTTAATATTCTCTAGCACTTTCTCTTTAGTGGCACTATGACTCATTCTCTGCTCCTACCTTTGCCGAAACATCGTTTCCAAACACAATCCATAGCGAACTAGCACTCAAAATTGCGCGTTCACCTGGTACCGAGTCATGACAAGGGCAATGTTACGGTGGTAATATCACAACCAGAAACAGTAATTATTTGTTACCAATACAAATATGAATGATATTAGTCTGATCGACCTAAAGCAGCTACGGGTCTTTAAAGCACTCTTAAAAGAGCGAAACGTGACACGTGCCGCCGCCCAGATGGGCCTTACTCAGCAGGCTGTAAGCGCTCAACTGAGCAAGCTAAGGGACACGTTTCAAGATCGTCTATTCTTGCGCTCAGCACAGGGCATCATTCCCACGCCACTCGCCGAACAGCTTGAGCCAAGAGTAAATGCAGTGTTCGAGAGTCTTGCGGCATTAGCACCGCCTGACAGGTTCGATCCTGCCGAGGTGCAAACGACCTTTGCGATATCCGCAACGGATTATGCTGTGGCAGTTATATTGCCCAGGTTGATGGCGAAGGTAAGAGCTCAAGCTCCAGGGCTAAAGCTGATTATCAGGGACTTTGAAAGCGATCGACTGTATCCGCTCCTGACCTCTGGAGACCTCGATCTGGCTTTAACCTTTCCGGCGTTCGTCCCAAATAGTTGTCAAACGAAATGGTTGTTCTCCGAGCACCACATCTGCGTAACAAGGAGCGACTCTCCATTGCAAAACCGGCAACTCACCATTGGTGACATTGCCGACTTGCCTCAGATTATCGTCTCCCCTACAAGGGCAAACCTGATCGGTTCAGCGGATGACTGGTTTGCGAGCAAGGGCTACAGCCGAAATATCGTCATGTCGGTACCGAGCTTCTCAGCTGCACCGGCCTGTATCGCCTCAACCGACTGCATAGCCTTCCTGCCCTCACGCATTCTGCCGAATCCGCTG
Organism: uncultured Marinobacterium sp.; assembly: GCA_963676805.2. Classification (GTDB taxonomy): domain Bacteria; phylum Pseudomonadota; class Gammaproteobacteria; order Pseudomonadales; family Balneatricaceae; genus Marinobacterium. The sequence goes on from CAXXYA010000002.1 coordinate 2,035,807, forward strand.
GTTCGTCCGATCCTGCTTGATGACTCGCCACCCTGCTTCGATGTCATTGCCGCATGGCACCCTCGCTCAAGCCGGGACCCGCTGCACAAGTGGATACTGTCACTTCTCCAGCAGGCATTCCCGGCGCAAGAAAGCACTAAACTATAGGAGTGCCCTGCGGCTACCACTCAACAACGATTTTGCCAAAGTGGCTACCACTTTCCTGAAGCCGAAAAGCATCCGCTAAACGATCTAGAGGGAAACTGCAGTCGATCACTGGGCGAAGATTGTTTTGTTTCAACGCTGCAACGTATTCCTGCTGCTGACGACGGCTGCCAACCACCAACCCTTGCAAGCGAGCCTGTTTAGCCATCAATAACGAGGTGGGTACATCGCCACCTCGTCCTGTCAACACGCCAATCAAAGCTACGTGGCCGCCAACGCGAACCGCTTGCAAGGACTGTGCAAGCGTGCCAGGCCCACCGACCTCAACAACGTGGTCAACACCCCGTCCATTCGTCAATTCGAGCACTTCAGTACCCCAATCAGGATTCGTCCGATAGTTAATAACATCGGTTGCCCCAAGAGACCGAGCCCTTTCAAGCTTTTTGTCAGAGGAGGAGGTTACGATGACGCGCGCGCCCATGGCTCTGGCAATCTGTAAGGCTGCAATGGATACTCCACCTGTTCCAAGCAACAGCACACTATCACCGGCCTTGATTCCCCCCTCAACCACCAAAGCCCGCCATGCTGTCAGGCCAGCTGTGGTGATCGTCGCTGCTTCGGAATGGCCCCAACACGAAGGCGCATGGGTAAAATAGTGTGCTGGCCGCACCACATACTCAGTCGCGTAACCGTCTATTCCATCACCTGGCGTTCTCCGGAAACTGCCCACATCATCAAATGCCCGACCGTCCTGCCATTGAGGGAAAAAACTAGACACAACACTTTCGCCAACAGCGAACTCAGTCACGCCTTCACCTACAGCCTCGACCACTCCCGCACCGTCAGACATTAGAATTCGCCCATCAGTGGTTGGGATATTCCCATTAGCGACCAGTAAGTCGTGGAAATTGAGGGAGGTTGCATGTATTGCCACGCGTATCTGTCCCAGTCCAGGTTGACCAGGATCGGGCAGATCTCGCAGCTCCAATTGATTCAGCCCACCCGGGGCCCGCAGAACAACTGCTCTCATAAGGATTCCCTATTTTTATAAATAGACTGGTCGTCTACAACTAGATAAAAATTTTTACCGATTAGTTCTTTTTTAACCCCAGCAAACCTTGTGTTGCCTCAAACGCAGACTCCATGGGCTCACGGCTGCGTGTGATTTTCGCACGCAAGCTCGCACCCAACCATAATTGATAGAGAGTTGACGCCGTCGTTTTCGCATCCAGATGAGCAGATAACGAGCCATCAGCAATGCCGTCTTCAACCGCTCGGGCAAGTCTTGCGATAACTCGATCTGTTCCCTGCTGCAACACAATACGCATAGTTTCGGATAAATCGCTAACTTCGGCTGCAAGTTTGACCGCCAGACACTTGCCTTTCGGGTCGCAGGCCGACTGAGTTTCCAGCCAGGCTTCCCAGTAACTCATCAATCGCTCTGCTCCGGACAAACCCGGTCGAGAGAGCAGTGCCTCCAGAGACGCTTGGTAACCGGAAAAATAGCTCTTGAGTAATTCCTCACCAAAGGCCTCTTTGGACCCAAAATAATGATAAAAGGACCCTTTGGGCACACCAGCAGTCTGCAGAATTTCATTCAATCCGACAGCACTGAATCCTTTGCCACTGATAATACACTGGCCGGTTTCCAAGATATGACTACGTACATCGTGAGCAGCAATTTTTGATTCCATAGACAAATTCTAAGCCGGACTTGACTAATTGTCTAGACAAGGACCTCTGGCTATGTGCGGGGACCTATAGAAAACAAGCGCTCGGCAGATGCCTTTACTGCGCCTGAATGCCATACCGCAAGACGGCAGCGACAGCTAAAATTAGACCGGTCGTATATAATGTGATATAATAACAAACACACGCTTGAATAAGTTGCAACTCGGCAAAACTGCATCTTCACTCTCTTCGCTCAATCTCCCGGAGTTATACATATGATCCTTGTACATCACTTAAACGATTCGCGCTCACAGCGCATTCTCTGGCTACTCGAAGAACTGGGCCTTGAGTACGACATTAAACGCTATGAGCGTGATTCAGTTACACATCTGGCGCCACCGGAGCTGTTACGCGTTCACCCACTGGGTAAGTCGCCGGTCATTGAAGACGGCAATTTCATAATCCATGAATCCGGGGCAATTATTGATTATCTCATTAGAAAATATGCTGGAAAACGCCTGCACCCTACTTCTGAAAGCCCGGAGTATGAACAATATATGCAGTGGCTCCACTACGCTGAGGGATCGGCAATGCTTCCCCTTCTGTTGAAGGTTTATGTTGACCCTCTGGGTGATGGAGGTGAAGCTCTGCAGCCGCGCATAAACAGCGAACTGGATAATCATTTGGGTTTCGTAGAAGCTTCGTTGGAAGGAAAAACCTTTTTGGTAGGCGAACTGTTCAGTGCCGCAGATATCCAAATGAGCTTTATTGGAGAGATTGCAGGCTCGTTTAGTCTATTACACCAACGCCCTAACCTGACGGCCTGGATCAAGCGGCTTCAGGCCCGCCCAGCTTATCAAGCTGCCATAACAAGAGGTGGTGCGTACCGTTTAGCCAACTAATATAAGCCAGTAGGCTCGATTGAGGTGCTTTGAGTGTATGACAGAAAGCCATAATCCATTGAACGCCTCAATCAACGAGCCTGTAAACCTGATTGTGTAACTGCCCACGAATAAGTAGCCTTTTCAAGAGGATACCTTCGTGGGTAAAGATATGGACCAAAACAAGCTTAAAGCTCTGGCCGCTGAGCTGGCCAAAGACATCAAGTCGGAGCAGGACCTCAGCGCCCTCACTCAGCAGCTCGTGAAGCTCACCGTCGAAACCGCGCTTAATGCTGAACTGGATGAGCATCTTGGGTATGAAAAACATGCGCCTGAAGGTCGAGGTACCTGTCGCATCCCGGATGATCATATAAGCCAAAAGCGTTATCCTTGGTTCGTTGCTCGTGACGTCATGCAGCGCGCCATTGAGCACTTCATCCAGCAAGCACAGGGAGATCAGCCGACATGATGGTATCTTTGCATAAACGGGCACGCACCACCCCTGCCATTCGTGAAGAACTGGCAGCCAGTACCAAGCCTGTCCGCGAACTGGCCCGGCAGTATGGCATCAGCGAGGCAACCGTCCGCAAGTGGCGCAGCCGATCCAGCACGGAAGACCGCTCGCACACACCGCATCGACTGCAAACGCACCTGACACCGGCTCAGGAGGCGATCGTCGTCTATCTGCGCAAACAGCTGTTGCTGTCTCTGGATGACCTGCTGGCGGTCGTCAAAGAATTTCTCTGCGACAAGGTATCCCGTTCCGGTCTGGACCGCTGCCTGCGCCGTCATGGGGTTAGTAACCTGAATGACCTCAAGCCCAAGGTGCCTAAACCGGCCCCCAAGACGTTCAAGGCCTATCAGCCCGGGTTCTTCCATATCGACGTCAAGTACTTGCCGCAAATGGCGGATGAGACCAAGCGTCGATACCTGTTTGTGGCCATTGATCGTGCCACCCGCTGGGTCTTTGTGCAGATCCATCCGAACAAAACGGCCGCGACGGCTCGGCGTTTCCTGGATAGCCTTCAGCAGGCCACACCTATCAAGATCACGCATATCTTAACGGACAATGGGAAGGAATTTACCGACCGCCTGTTTCACTCAAAAGCGCGAGATCCCAGCGGCAATCATGAGTTCGACCGCCTCTGCGCTGACTTGGGGATTGAGCACCGCCTGACCAAGCCCAGAACGCCCCAAACCAATGGCATGGTGGAGCGTTTCAACGGGCGTATAGCCGATGTGCTTAAGACCCACCACTTCGATAGCCGTGAAGATCTTGAGCAAACCCTGCTACGCTATGTGCATTTGTATAATCATCAACTGCCGCAGTCCGCGCTGAAGTCCAGGCCACCCATTATGGCGATGAAGGAATGGTACAAAACCCACCCAGAACTTTTTAATAAGCGCCCTTATAACCATACGGGACGTGACAGGTACCGGCAACAGCCGCAACGGTTATTCCGCTAAACGCCTGAAAGGTCAGCATGGCGACGTCCCAATACAAGCACCCCGCGACCGCGATGGCTCGTTTGACCCTCAATTTGTACGTAAAGGCCAGTCCCGCCTGACGCAGATGGATGACCAGATCCTGGCACTGTACGCCAAGGGCCTGAGCACTCGGGATATCGTGGATGCCTTCAAGGAAATGTACGATGCTGATATCTCGGCGACGCTGGTTTCCAAGGTGACAGAGCGCGTCATCGAGCAGGTTCATGAATGGCAAAGTCGTTCGCTAGACCCGATCTATCCCATTGTTTACCTAGGGAACGTATGAACAAGTCCTCTCAGAGCCACCAAAACTGCATTTTCTCTGTGTCTGGGGCATGAAATGCGCACGTTCCCCCCTTTTTTAACCGACTGCACCCGCCTTTTCAGGCAGTGCAGACGGATTAACCCTGCGCTCTCAACATCTGGTCCACCCGCACAACATTGGCCAGCGCGAACAGCATGGCCAGCTTGCTGTCGTTTTTCTTCAGGCCACGGTAGCGGGCTTTTACAAAACCAAACTGGCACTTGATGATCCGAAACGGATGCTCAACTTTCGCACGGATACTGGCTTTCAGATACTCGGTGCGGATTCTGACCTTATTGATCCGAGGGTGTTTTTTCAGTGTCTTCAGCTTCCCTGGCTGTTCGGCGATGTACCAGTCCGCACTGACATCTTTCAGCTCGTCTCGCTTTTCGGCACCACGGTAACCCGCATCAGCAAAGATGAATGCTTCTTCACCGTGCAGTAGCTGGTCAGCCTGATTGAGATCGTGCTCGTTTGCGGCAGTTGTCGTGAAGCTGTGCGTGAGGCCAGTGCGGGCATCAACCCCGATGTGGGCCTTCATGCCGAAGTGCCATTGATTCCCTTTTTTGGTTTGGTGCATCTCAGGATCACGTTCACCTGTTTTGTTCTTGGTAGAGCTGGGAGCTTCGATGATGGTGGCATCGACCAGTGAGCCCTCTTTCAGAAGGACACCGGCCTCAGACAGCCATTGACTCACCTCTTGAAAAACCTGTCGAGCCAGACCGTGGCGTTCGAGCAAGTGCCGGAACTTCAGAATGGTGGTGTGATCGGGGATGGCTTTATCCAGTGACAAGCCTGCAAACAGCCGCATTGAGGCAATCTCGTACAGCGCATCTTCCATGGCTGGATCACTGAGGTTATACCACTGCTGCATGCAGTGAATGCGCAACATGGTGGACAAGGGGTACGGCCGTTTCCAGCCTTGGGATAGTGAGACTCGATAACGGCTTCGAGGCGCGCCCATGGAATCAGCTTGTCCATTCGGCCCAGGAACTTCTCCTTGCGGGTCTGACGGCGCTTGTTGCTGAACTCGCTGTCCGCGAATGTAAGTTGCTGATCCATCTTATGCGTCCTCGATCATGTGCAGTCAGCATTATCCCATGAGGCGGACTTGATCACACCTTCCCTAGATTGCATCGTGTTGAAAATCCGCGATAACAAGCGGGTGTCGCTCTACGTCGCCTTAGGGATCAATATGGACGGCCACAAGGAGCTGCTGGGGCTGTGGTTGGCAGAAACCGAAGGCGCAAAGTTCTGGCTGTCGGTGCTGACAGAACTGAAGAACCGGGGGCTGGAGGATATCCTTATTGCCTGTGTGGATGGTCTCAAGGGCTTCCCGGATGCGATTGCGGCTGAGTACCCGCACACCAAGGTGCAGCTCTGCATCGTACATATGGTACGCAACTCGCTGCGCTACGTGTCTTGGAAGGACTACAAGGCTGTTACGGCTGACCTAAAGCGGATCTACCAGTCCGCAACGGAGCGCGAGGCTCAGCAAGCACTGGAGGCCTTCGGAGAGCGCTGGGATGACCAATATCCGCAGATCAGTCGTGCCTGGCACAGCCACTGGGATAACCTGATCACGCTGTTCGAGTACCCGCCGGCGATCTGCAAGGTGATCTATACCACCAATGCCATTGAGTCGCTGAACAGCGTAATCCGCAAGGCAACCAAGCGCCGAAAGCTCTTCCCAACGGATGACTCTGCACTGAAGGTGGCCTTCCTTGCCATACAGCAGGCTTCCAGGAAATGGACGATGCCGATCCGGAATTGGAAGCCTGCACTGAATCGCTTTATTATCGAGTTCGGTGACCGTTTGGACGGTCGCCTGTAATGGAGTGGGCAGTTACACAGGATTATTTACAGGCTCGGCTGCTGGACCTTCAGCCGGCTGTGTAGCTGGTTTTTTCGAGGTCCCCAGCAGTATCTCATCAGGAGCAGCGATTCCAGACCCTACTGGGAAACCCTCGGACTCGATACATTCTAGATAACCGCGTTAGCCCTCATCTGACTTCTCCGTTATCAGAAACCTCTGACACATTCACATAGGTCACGAGCTTTTCAATCGGGCAGTCAAAGTACTCGCAGAGCTTGTCCAAGTTGTCTGTCACGGTGCTATGACCACGATGGTTGATGATCTTGGACAACGTCATCCGATTTATACCTGTTTCCTCCGCGATCTCCTTCACGGTGATCCGCCTACTCTCCATGAACTCTTTTTCAGCAATCAATTCTTTCAAGTGGAACCTTAGCATTACTCACCATTGATAGTATTTATTATCAAACGATGCTTGCAGAAATCATTCGATGTTATATATTGATAATCAAGTGATTAAATAAATTATCAACTGATCTTTTGAAGGAACATGATATGTCAAACATGACCAAGCGACCATGGACAGCTGATGAAATTGCATTTCTGGAGCAAAGCTACGAGGCCGGCACACCAACACTGGCTATTGCTGGCGCACTTAGCCGCACCGGTCACTCGGTGCGTGGCAAGGCGCACAGCTTGAAACTGAAACATCATGGCCAAGCCAGCCATCTGTATACCTGTCGCATCCCGGATGATCATATAAGCCAAAAGCGTTATCCTTGGTTCGTTGCTCGTGACGTCATGCAGCGCGCCATTGAGCACTTCATCCAGCAAGCACAGGGAGATCAGCCGACATGATGGTATCTTTGCATAAACGGGCACGCACCACCCCTGCCATTCGTGAAGAACTGGCAGCCAGTACCAAGCCTGTCCGCGAACTGGCCCGGCAGTATGGCATCAGCGAGGCAACCGTCCGCAAGTGGCGCAGCCGATCCAGCACGGAAGACCGCTCGCACACACCGCATCGACTGCAAACGCACCTGACACCGGCTCAGGAGGCGATCGTCGTCTATCTGCGCAAACAGCTGTTGCTGTCTCTGGATGACCTGCTGGCGGTCGTCAAAGAATTTCTCTGCGACAAGGTATCCCGTTCCGGTCTGGACCGCTGCCTGCGCCGTCATGGGGTTAGTAACCTGAATGACCTCAAGCCCAAGGTGCCTAAACCGGCCCCCAAGACGTTCAAGGCCTATCAGCCCGGGTTCTTCCATATCGACGTCAAGTACTTGCCGCAAATGGCGGATGAGACCAAGCGTCGATACCTGTTTGTGGCCATTGATCGTGCCACCCGCTGGGTCTTTGTGCAGATCCATCCGAACAAAACGGCCGCGACGGCTCGGCGTTTCCTGGATAGCCTTCAGCAGGCCACACCTATCAAGATCACGCATATCTTAACGGACAATGGGAAGGAATTTACCGACCGCCTGTTTCACTCAAAAGCGCGAGATCCCAGCGGCAATCATGAGTTCGACCGCCTCTGCGCTGACTTGGGGATTGAGCACCGCCTGACCAAGCCCAGAACGCCCCAAACCAATGGCATGGTGGAGCGTTTCAACGGGCGTATAGCCGATGTGCTTAAGACCCACCACTTCGATAGCCGTGAAGATCTTGAGCAAACCCTGCTACGCTATGTGCATTTGTATAATCATCAACTGCCGCAGTCCGCGCTGAAGTCCAGGCCACCCATTATGGCGATGAAGGAATGGTACAAAACCCACCCAGAACTTTTTAATAAGCGCCCTTATAACCATACGGGACGTGACATATACCCAATATGACGACCACTACATTCGGACATATGCTCAGGTGTTAACGCGTAACGAAATCGCTAAATCACTTGGACGCACTGAGGGGTCGGTGACCAACCGAGGACGCCGGCTTGGTGTTGTGTTCAAAAACAACAAGAAGAATTCCAAATATGAAAAGGACCATGATTTCTTCTTTCAGCCTAATCTCGAAAATTCATATTGGGCCGGGCTTTTGGCTGCAGACGGTTGGATTCGCCCCGAAAGCGCGGGCAAAACCATTAACCAAGTTGGCATTTCACTCAAGTCTGCTGACTCTCATTTGCTCGAGTCGTTTCGGGAAGCAGCAGGCTATACCGGCGTGATTCGTGAATATAATGCCGATGGATTCCCACAGGCCGAGCTGCGCATTTCAGGTGTCCCACAGTGGATCAGTGACCTGCAATACCACTGGAACCTGACTCCACGTAAAACGCTCACACTGCAGCCACCCAACGAAAGCCTGCTGACTCAGGGGCAGCTCATGGCGTTCCATGTCGGCCTCATTGAGGGGGATGGGCACATTTGCATTAAAGGCGGCACACTCAAAATTGAGATGGTGACCGCGTCAGAGGATTTCGCTGATTGGTTAGAACAGAGTTGGGCAAAAATCGCTCGTGCTCAGCCCTCCCGCTACCTCCATAAGAATGGTACTGCACACTATGTCGGCCTGTTTGGTGCTAATGCCAGACGGCTATGTTCAAAACTCATGGCGACAAAAACCCATCGGCTAATGCGGAAATGGGATATTGCACGATCTGAAATTGCCAAATATAACTGAGACAGCATAACCATGAAATAGCTTTTATAGTTGCAAGGCTCCAACCTTAAATCGAAAAAACTTTTAAGAATCTTAATATTCGCTTTTTTTTGGCAAATATTCGTCTTTATCCTCACCAATTTTCTGATAAAAATACCGCATTCATCAAACATGACGACCAGCAATTTATTCAGGAACAAGAATGGGGATATACACATGCTCATACGGCCCGTGCGCTATGTGACCAAGAGAAAATTATCTGAACTCACTGGGTATACGGTAGCGGCCATCGAGACAAAAATACGTGACGGCGTATGGCGTGAGGGCGTAATATTTGTGCGATCGCCCGATGGCCGTCTGCATTTCAATTTGGAGGAGTATGAAAATTGGGTGCAATCAGCCACAAGGGTCTGAAAATCAGACCCTCTTCAATTGTTATCCGTTTCACGTATCAGGGTCGGCGGTACGAAGAAACGGTATGTATGCAACCGACACAAACCAACATTAAAGCAGCAGTACGAATGAGGCAGGAAATCCTAAAGGAAATCCAACTGGGAATTTTTGAGTTCTGCAAGTGGTTTCCAGATAGCAAGCATGCCAAACAGGAGGTTAAGCCCAAGAGCACATTTCAATCTGTCAGCGATATGTATATTAAGAGTCTCATGCTAGCGGATTCCACTATCCTGGAGTACACAAAGATCCTGAACAAACACTGGATTCCGGAACTGGGAGATGTATTGATCACCGAGATCCGGTTTTCCGACCTGGTTGAGGTAGTAAACAGCATTCCATGGCCATCCGCTAAAACACGGAACAATGCGCTAACCCCATTGAGGGGAATCTTCCAGTTCGCAGTACAGGACATGATCATTGAACGCGATCCGTCGGAGTACCTGAAAAACCAGAAGCACATTCGACCAGAACCTGATCCGTTTTCACTGCAAGAACTGAACATGATCACGGACTGGCTCTACAAGAACGCTCACCCTGCTGAGGCAAACCTGATTGAGTTTGCATTCTGGAGTGGGCTTCGTTCAGCGGAGCTGTCTGGACTGATGTGGTCTGATGTGGACTGGGTACACTCTCGCGTGAAGGTTCAGCGTGCGCGTGAGCGCTATGGTGGAGGTTTGAAGCCCACAAAGACCTATCAGGTCCGTGAGCTGGAGCTAAACACCAGGGCAAAAGCCGCTCTGCAACGGCAACGCCAATGGACAGAGCTTCAAGGTAGAGAGGTGTTTATCAACCCGAATACCGGCGAGCATTACGTAACGAACAAGGCCGTACGCTCTTTCTTTAGTAAGGCGCTGAAGAAACTGGGAATCCGTCATCGCCCGTCATACAACACTCGCCACACGTTTTGCACACTGGCCCTGATTGCCGGAGCGAACGTGATGTGGGTAAGTAAACAAATGGGGCATACATCCTCTCAGATGACGCTGACACGGTATTCAAAGTGGATAAACGGAGTCTCTACAACCAGCCAGAGTCAGATGATGGATGCACTAAACGAAGGGCACAACATGAGCAAAATTCATAACCAAGGAGGCTAGTAACGAACCGGTAAAAACTCTTTTGGGACAACTGTGGGACAATCGACACACTCAGCTCGGCTAAGTGATTGATATAAAAGTATTTAAATGGTCGGGACGGCAGGATTTGAACCTGCGACCCCTTGCACCCCATGCAAGTTTTTATTACTTTCACGCCGATTCAGGCAATATCATAAAGTATTTACACCCTACCCCAAAAGCCCCGTATTTACTGGATTCAGAGGGGTTTAGAGTGTCATAATGTCCCCTACTGATTCAGGACGTAAGTTCGTGTACTGATCGTGTACTTTGCACCTTGTTCGTGTACTGATCGTGTACCTACTCAGGGGGAGAAAATGACGAAAGAGAAGATACCCGCCACAAATGCTGACAAGCATTGCCAAGACATTCAGCCAGGCGACAAGGTTCAGCTATTCACAGACTCTAAAACACCCGGCCTGCGCCTACGCGTAATGCCCAGTGGGGCAAAACTTTGGGTGTTTGGATACAGCGCAAAGATTGCACCGGCCCCCATCAAACGCAAAGGCGACAATTTCAAATCTCGCACAATATCGTTAGGCCCGTTCCATAACGGCAGCAAAACAGCGCCAGCAAACGCCCTGACAGTCACTCAGGCGCGTAAGTTGGCCACAGAGCTAAAAGCACGTGTTCAATCCGGTGAAGACCCTGCATTAGACAAGCAGCGTGCAATAGAAAATCGTTTGGCTGCCGAGGCGTCCCGCAAAACCGTCAATGATGTTTTTGAGGAATGGATGGCCGAAGACATATCAGCCCCTAAAACTGGACGCAAAGATGGCGGGGCTGAAGTTCGACGTATGATGGAGAAAGATGTATTGCCCTCCATTGGTGAGCTGGGCATAGAAGAAGTTCGCAAACTGCATATAAGTGCAATAAATAGCGCCACAAAAAAAAGAGGTCCTAGGATCGCCAATGTTGTATTCAGTCTAATTAGGCAGATGATGACTTTTGCGGTTGAAAAGGACTATATCGAAGATGATCCAAGCGCCGGTATCAAAAAATCAAAGGTGGGTTCAGCAGGTGAGGAGCGCGAACGTGTGCTTGATGATGCCGAGCTAGAAGAGCTGTTTGCCAAATTGCCAGAGTCTGGGCTAGTTGGGGTGAACGCACTCGCTATCCCTCTGCAGCTTGCGACCTGTTGCCGTATTGGTGAGCTGCTGAAAGCCAGATGGGAACATATCAGCTTCGACAGGAAGCAATGGTTTATTCCCGAGTCAAAAAACGGCAAAGCCCACACCGTTCACCTCAGCGGATTTGCACTGAAGCACTTTCGACAGCTTTATGACCTGAGCGGCTTTGGTGAATGGCTTTATCCGAACAGGCATGGCACCAACCACCTGGACGCCAAAACGATCACCAAGCAGATCCGCGACCGGCAGTTACCGCCCGACCAGATCCCTAAGGGCCGTAGTAAAAGCAAAGCACAGAGTCTGATACTGACAAGCGGTACAGGTGAAAAGTGGACACCGCACGACCTGCGACGCACTGGGGCCACCATTATGTCAAAGCAAGGAGTATTGCCTGATGTAATTGAGCGGTGCCTAAACCATGTCCAGCCAAGCAGAATGAAGCGCATCTACCAACGACACGAATACCGCGCCGAGATGGCCGAAGCATGGGATGTACTAGGCACTGCTTTATCCGATGTAACCGATATTCGCTAACCCGCCACTAAAAAAATCTATAAAACAATCAGTGCATAGCGGTTGAGTTATCCACAGCCGCTTTTGCCTAACTCATTGATTCGCCTATATATCAACCAATAAGCAATCAACCACTATACATAATGCATTGAAATTCATTGGTTTTTTTTGCTTATTCACACTTGCCTACCCTGCTGAACAGCTTGATAATAGTGTCTGAGACGCGGATAGCGTCCAACAAACTAACTATGCACAGGGTTATCAACATGCAGCAGAATGTTAAAAGAGCAGCAGCAGCCGCACCCCATATCGGCGTTTCCCGCGCAACTTTCTATCGACTGTTACGAGAAGACCCAAAGTTCCCGAAAGGAATCCGAGTGTCTACGCGCTGTGTTGTATGGAAGGTGTCGGATCTGGATCAGTGGCTTTCAGAAAAGGCAGAGGGGGCAGCATGATGACAGGCACAAAAAAGCCACCCGAAGGTGGCGTTTTGCGAGATATTGAAGTCTGGGCCGACGACAGTATCTCAAATACTTTTCAGCAAAACCATAGTACCACAAACGACAATGACTGCAACCATAAATCAGCCTTTACCGGATCTGCAGCAGTCGGGTACAGCAAGCAGCAACTGCTGTTTGCCTGTATCGAATTGCACGGGGGAGCAGCTAGCCAGCAACAGATCATAACCGCTTTTAAACACGCCGGATTCAGGCCACAGCAGGCGCGTGACACGGTGGATGATGGCGTCCTGATGCGAGAAGTCGCAGTCCGCACCGGAGGCATGGAGCTTTTGGTTTCACGTGTCAGTGATCCCGATTCGGTTGATCTGCGCAAACGGCTGGTGGAGGTGCGGCGATGACAGCACTACCCCAACCGATCTATGCACACACAGACCGGCAGCCTTTTGCTGAGTATGTCGCCAGCCGATACCCAAGTCCCGAAGCAATCCTGATGGATTTTCTGGATGACCTGCAAGTGGCCGCCGCATCCATCGAGGCCAGCATTGGGGGTGAGCCGCTGATTCTGGATGGAGCACCACACTATCTGCCGAACGCTCAGGGCCAGCGGAATCAAAAACAAGGCTACTTTGCCGAGTTCCGCTCGGGTGGCGATGGCGTTGTCATGCCTGTGATTCGCATCCGTAGCTTTAAGCAGGGAGGCCAGACTGTGACATGGAACCCGCGCGATCTGGTTTGGCAGGAGTGGCAGGCCGAGCGCCAGGCCGGGAATGTCACCATAGCACCGGCTGACCGGGTGCTGGAGTACGAGCAGCGCGCCAGCGAGCTGAAAGCCGCTGCTGATGCCAAACGTGCTGCACTGGAAGCCGAAGCAGAGCTTGGCAGGCAGGCTGCTGCAGATGCTGCTAAAACAGCATGGGGCGCTGCTACAGAGGCCACAGATCATCCATATCTGGATGCCAAGGGCGTTCAGCCCTATGGCCTGAGGGTTGCTGCGCAAACGCATAAAGCCCGGTTGTGGAGCCGACAGGCCGGAGAATGGCAGGACGCTACCTTCTGCCGAGCAGGGGATCTGCTGATTCCGCTGTACCATGAAGGCCAACTGGTGAACCTGCAGCGCATCGACCAGCAAGGAAATAAGCGGTTCATCATGGGCGCGCAAAAGAAAGGGGCGTCCTTCTCCATCGGCGCGACGGGTTCGCCTGGATGGATTGCAGAGGGTTACGCTACCGCCGCCACCTTGCATGAAGTGACCGGGCAACCTGTTGTTGTCGCGTTTGATGCTGGCAATTTGCCGGTCGTGGCCGCTCAATTCCCCGATCAGGTGAGCAAGGTGGCGGCAGATAACGATGATGCAGGTATTAAAGCGGCTGAGGCTGCCGGATTGCCTCATATCGCGCCGCCGGTCGTAGGGATGGACTGGAACGACTACGCCAACGAAAAGGGCCGTGATGCCGCTCTGATGCTGTTGCAGCAAAGCCCAAGCCTACCGGCAGAACCCGAGCCTGATGCTTATGTGATGGATGCCGCCTCCGATCTGGCAAGCGAGATCGAGCATCGGCTCGCCAGCCGGTTACAGATAGAAGATCCGCAGTCCATTCAGCAGTTGGGCATTAGTGCGGCCAATATCAGGAAGTGGATCAATGGCGCGTTCTGGAGCGGTTCCAGTTCCAAGCTGTTCCTGCTGAACAGCAATGGCGACCTGGTTCGATTTGTTGAAAAGGATGCAGCCAAGTACCTGGAGAAGACGCACGGCGCAATTCAGAACAGCCGGAACATTGACGGGCTGGCACGTGATGCAGCGATAGGAACACCGCCTCAGGTCGAGAAGTTTGTCGAGCAAGCCAAAGCACTGGCAGGCAATGCCGTGTTGGAGTACGTCAAATACTACAATCAGCGCGATTCAGTCGAGTGGCGTGTCGATATGTTCGCCAAAGACAGCCGGGTCGAGCTGATCGAAGATAAAGCCCGTATTGTCTTGACGCATAAGCCGTTCAGATCGGATAAAGCCGCACGCGCAATCGACGGGGGTGTCGTCGAGGACTACAAGGCACACTTTCCACGGTTCGACGAAACGCTCGAGTTCATTGTCGCGTCAAGGTTCGCCAGTGACCGAAAGAAAGCCTATTTGTGGATCAAGGCAGACAGCGATTGGGGGAAAGGCTTCTTTAATGGCCTGCTGACCGAAATCGGCGCATCTGCTGAGCTGAGCGTGAAAGAGGTCGAGAAGATGTTCGACGGCAGCCCGGTTGGCCGTCCGCCGGAGGAGTTCAAACGATCATTTGCACTGGTGTTCAATGAGTTTAAAACGGTCAAATCGGAGCTGAAACAGCTCGAGTCCGGACTGGCACTGTCACCGAAGCACCAGCTAGTTAGCCGTGTCGAGGTATTTGCCAAGCTGTTTTTCTCTGCTGAAAGTGTTGGCAGCCTGGTCACTGAGCACGGCGTCGAGGATCAGTTCGCGAACAGGTTCAGCTTGTTTGAGGAGCACGGCAGCATCGAGGATCGAGATCCGTTTAGGGCGAAAGGCAAGGCGTACTACTTCAGTCACGTGCTGGCGTACGCCATACAGCGCCTTAATGCCTTGGTGGCTGAAAGACAGGCACTTGGTGAGGCCCGAGCTGCAGCAGAGGCTGATGCTTTTCTGGACGGGTTCATAGGTAGGTACGGTATCAGCACGCTTTACCAGCGTTACAGTGAGTCTTTGCCAGACATTGCAGCCGAAGCAGTGGAGTGGGTCAAAAAGCACGCCAATGATGATCCCAAAATGCCGACCATCGTTAAGGACATGGGGACCTGTTATCTCAAGTCCGCGAACAAGGCTATAGACCTATTTTTGGATGCCAATTATGACCCATCGACAGTCCCGTCGTTGAGAAAAAAGAAGGACGAAATTGCTCGACTAATGTCCGCTGATGGCAAAGGTATTGTTACCCATCATCCACCTAAACCCCAGAGGCCATTTAAGGCAATCAAGCTCAAGGAGTAGATTATTTTTTGTAGCCCGGTTCCGCGAACCAAATAGCGAACTAAATCCGGTTCGAAACGGTTCGCGAACCATGATTTTGGTTCGTTTGGTTCAGGATTCGGAAACAACTGTTTAATATCTATACAGAAAGGGGCGCGAAGCCCCTTTTTTTGAACCAAATCCGAACCGCCGAACCATTGCGAACCATAGAATTTAAAAAAACGGTTAGCTCTGCAGGCCCCGTAGTTACTACGTTTCGGAGTTTTCGAACCGTTGAACCGTGATTTTCTATATTTTTAGGAATTCAAAAAAAAAGGTGAAAAAAAAGAGAAAAGCAAAAAACGCGATTTTTACGGTTCGTTGGTTCGCACCACCCAAGCGCCACCAATTCTAGGCCCGTTGGTGCCAGGCAAGCGCCACAGAAACCCGACGCCATAGGGAGGTCGATGTCGAGATCGCCCGCCGGATTGAGGAGGCAGTGGCGGGGCGTAATCATCGCCCCGCAAAAGTAGGCAACGATTTGCCTACTTATGAACAACCCAAAGGCAAGTCCGTAGACATAGCCGCCGAGTCTGTAGGCTGGTCCGGAGAGCAGTACCGGAAGGCCAAGAAGGTTCCCGTCCCAACCGCAACCCCACCGAAGCGCCCCAAGGTTTTTCTGGGGTCAGTGCGGGGGAAACGTGCTGATGGTGGTGACCCATTAGACCATGCCCTATTGCGCATATTGGTTGAATACACTACATTGCACGTATTGCGTATTCATTTAAGTGTACCTACAACATGAGTGGGCATTACCCGCAAGGTCTTAGAATCTAATCGGTACAATGGAGTTTTGAAGATGACCGGGCAGCACGTTGGTTATATCCGAGTGAGTAGCACTGACCAGAACACCGAACGGCAGCTAGACGGGGTTCACCTGGACAAGGCCTTCACCGACAAGGTGAGCGGCAAGGATCTGCACCGGCCTGCGCTGATGGCGCTGTTAGACCATATCCGTGAAGGCGATACAGTCCACGTCCACGACATATCCCGCATGGCTCGCAACCTGCTGGATCTGAAACAGTTGGTGGGCCAGATCACCGACAAGGGCGTTACGCTGCACTTCCACAAAGAGAACTTGATCTTTACCGGCGATGACAGCCCTATGCAGGCACTGATGCTTTCAATGCTGGGGGCGGTTTATGAGTTTGAACGTGCCATGATGCTGGAGCGCCAGCGTGAAGGCATACAGCAGGCCAAGCAGGCCGGGAAGTACAAAGGCCGGAAGCGATCAGCAGATCGTGACCAGATCATGAACCTACTGCAGGACGGCCACAGTATGCGAGAGACAGCCAGGCTAGCGGGGGTGTCGTTGAGTACAGTCCAGCGAGTAAAAGCCGAGCATGAAGCAATGGCGGCCACCTGAGCCGCCCTTTTCCGTCCGAACCGCCGAAGGGTTACAGCTTGTCAATGATGCTCTGTATATCCGCCTCAGTGACCACTACTTGAGCAGCCGGGGGCCGGTGAGATCCGTCACTTGACTGGTGGTCGACCTCCCGGCGATCAGACCAACCAAAGTTTTTCAATCCAAATATTGCACCCGATGATGGTCCGTCGCCATGCAGGCGCAGTTCGTACCCGTGTTCAATCGCCAGTTTGCACCGCGCCACCGCATCCCCGAAGCCTTCCCGTCCCGCGTAGTCATCCAGCGCCGCCCGGCTGCTGAGCCCCAAAAACAGGCACAGGCCGGTAATCGTTTTGGGTTCGCCTGATTCCTCGCAATGCGCCAGGTAATCGTTCAATCCTGATTCAAGTTCGCCGGGGTTCTGGAATACCCGTGGCCGTCCAATATTATTCGCCATAATTCAATGCCTCAAGGGTTAGTAATCACTAACGTAATTCTAGCAAATGCTGTATACTTATACAGTATTGAAACAATTAATTAACAGCGAGATCCACACCGATGAAACCGATTGTTAGACGCATTTTGACCAACCAGACCGACCCCATCATGGCCGAAATCCGGCAGAACCTGATGGCCAACCGCGCCGCCGATGAAACACTCGACCAGGCTTTTGACCGCCTGGAGCGCCACGGCCAGCTTGGCCGCCTGATGGTGCCAGTCGGGACAGATCCGCGCATGGCCGATCCTCAATTTGTTGCCATGATGCCGGAGTAAATCGCATGAGCCAGATTCCCGAATTTTTGACCAATACCGACCCAGGGGCACCATGCCGTCATGCCATGCGCTTGAGTGTGGATGATGTCCCGACCCCTGACCGCTACCAGGGCGACACCCGCGCCGCGGTTGAAGCACTTAACGCTGAGGTCGAGGCTGCCGTCACCGCCGTGGATGCCCTATATGACACATTTCAGGCCGAAGCCCGGAGGCACGCGCCGAAGCTGGCAGAGCTGGATCAGCTTATTGACCGGCTAAAGTCTGAGGCTGATGGATACCGCGACCAGCTCGCAAAAGCCAAGGAGCCGGTGCCGGAAGGTGTGGGCGATCTGCGCAAACGCTTGGATATTCAGGCCGCGATTATTGCCGGTGCTGATGATGCGGAACTACTCGCTAATGCGACTGATGCCGATGCGCTCCGCGTGCTGGCAGATACCGCCCGAGCATGTAAGCGCCAGCCGCTGCAGGAGGCCGCACAAGCGCGTTTAGTGGATCTGCTGACCGATGGGGCTAGTGACAAGCTCAAGGCCGTGGAAGCCGAAATCCGCGACCTGACAGCCGTCCGTGACCGCTGCCGAGCTGGATACCGCCGTGCTGTTGAAACAATCGGCCCCGGTGGTAAGCGAGTTGTTCCGGCATGAGGTATAGCCAGCCAGGACGCCCACCACTGTATCGACCAGAGATGCCCGGAGAGATCCGGGCTTTCCTGCGCCAGTGTGAAGCGCAAGGCACCCGCCCCACTATGTCCCGGCTCGCTGCCGAGCTGGGGATCAGCCGTCCGACACTGTACCGATGGCTGCACCGCCGCCCGGAGCTTGTCGAGGTCGTCCGGGATCTGCCACTAATCCAGAGCTTGCACTGATAGGAAAATTCAATTGGCACGCTACTTGCTTATAGGTTGATTGTTGCATGATAAACCAATTCAAAATCAAAGGCTTGAGATGAACGCAAAAATCATGCCTGATTCAGTGTTGCAGGAATCGCCATTGTCTGAGGCTATGGATCAGGCAGACGATCAGAATCTCGACCCGGCTCAGCAGGCCGCCCGGTGTGGTTCGATCTGGGCTGCTGCGCTGGGGCTGCTGGTGGAGGATGCGATCAGGCACGCCACCGGGGCCAAGAAGCCGTTCAACGTGCCGGATTATGAGCTTGAAGCAGCGTTTGACGACATTTGCAGGTTGGGCCCGATGCTGACTCATCTATGCCGTCACACGGGCGATAACCCGGAGTGGATCCGCGACCAGACGAAGCGTGTCATTCTCGAGATCCGCGACGGCGAACGCGGGCTCAAAGTCCGGGCAGAACCCAAGAAGCCACCCACCGGGGCTAAAAGAGGAGGCAGGCAGCGTGCCGTACCCGACTAAATACACGCCTCAGGCAGCGATCACTGCAAGGCAGTATGCAGAGCAGGCTAAACCGTTCCCGTCACTTGGCCGCTTGGCTGAGCTACTAGGCATCGACCGTCGGACAGTTCACCGCTGGCGCGACAAGCATGAAGCCTTCCGGCTGGCGCTGCAGGCGATTGAAGCCCGGCAGTTGCATTGGCAGCATCAACTAACAGTTGAGGAGTATAGGCACCGCCTGAAGCAGATCGACAGGGAGTTAAACAAGGGATAGTGGTTTGCGTACCGGGGTTTGTGTACTTGTACGCCTACCGGAGTTCGTGTACTGATCGTGTACTTTCTACCCGAGAGCAGAGAATCAGGATTGTTGGCCAAAAGGCCAAGTTATTGATTCTAAAGGGATTTTAAATGGTCGGGACGGCAGGATTTGAACCTGCGACCCCTTGCACCCCATGCAAGTGCGCTACCAGACTGCGCTACGCCCCGACTAGGCGGGAACTGAAGGATCAGTTCCGAAGAGGATGCGAATATTACCCCAAGCTTTTGAAAAATGGAAGCTTTCAATACGCAGTTTTTTCTTTTCGTCCCTTAAGGCTTATTTAAGTTTTCAAATCCAGACTGGGTAGCCATGAAGAGGAGCTACCCGATGAGCATCAACCCTCCCATGGTCAGTTGTCCGTCTCAGCTGAGCCTGCATGAGCAGGCTTCCGAGACGCGGGCCGAAGTTGAACATTTCATCCATGATCGTTTCGCCACCGAGCACAACGCCGAGGTCAGGGACTTTCTGCCCACCCTGGTCAGCTGCCGCGGCACCCAAGGCGAGCTGATGGCCGCCGCCGGTTTCCAACTGGCCAGTGAAGGCGTGTTGTTTCTGGAGGCCTATCTGGATGCCCCGATTGAAGCGTGCCTGGCCTCGCTCGGCATGACCGGCTGCTCACGCGACCGGATTGTCGAGGTGGGCAACCTCGCTACACAACGGCCGGGACAGGCTCGGCAGCTGATTATCACGCTGGCGGCCTGGTTCCACCGTCGTCAGCTGGAGTGGGCCGTGCTGACGCTGACCCCTGTGCTGATCAACAGCTTCCGCCGTCTGGGCCTGGAGGTTCACCTGCTGGCAGAGGCGGTGCAGTCGCGACTCATGCACTCGCTGAGCGACTGGGGCCACTACTATGCACAACACCCCAGGGTTGTGGCCGTCTCCATTCCGGCCAGTGCCCTGCACTTGAGGAAAGCCGCGCGGGCCCGTCGGCGTCGCCCAGCGGGTGGCATCTCCAAGGGTCACAATGGAGATCGTCCCCATGTCTGAGCAACTGTTCATGACCTTGAACCATTGGGCTCGGCAGCAGCCCGATGCGATCGCCTTACAGGATGCCCATGCATCCCTGAGCTGGGGTGAACTGCCAGCGGCTATCGACCGGGTCGCGGATCGCCTTGAGCGGGATGCGGGGCTGCGTATCGCCCTGCTGGCCGACAACAGCCGTCACTGGGTGCTGGCCGATCTGGCGGCACTCAAGCTGCAGCGTCCCCTGATTCCGGTCCCACTGTTCTTTAGCGAAGAGCAGCGAACCCACCTGTTCAGCCGTGCTGGCATCGATACGTTAATTACCGTCGAAGACGACCAGCTGCAGATCCGCCGTTTACAAATACCGGCCACTGAGTTGCATCCGGGCACCGCCAAAATCACTTTTACTTCGGGTACCACCGGCGCGCCCAAGGGCGTCTGCCTGAGTGCGGAGCAACAGCTGCAGGTGGCGCACAGCCTGGCGGAGCGGCTCTCCGGCCTCGGCATCCGTCGCCATCTCTGCCTGTTGCCGCTGGCGACCCTGCTGGAGAACATCGCCGGTGTCTATACGGCATTGCTGATGGGCGCCAGTGTGCAGCTGCCACCGCTGGAGACGCTGGGCTGGCAAGGTTCCAGCGGGTTGAATATCGAACAGCTGCTGAGCGCCCTGCACCAGCACCGGCCGGATTCATTGATTACCCTGCCCCAGGTACTCGCCGCGCTGACGGCCGCCGGTGAGCAGGGAACCGCCTTGCCGGAGCTGACGTTCATCGCCGTGGGTGGCGCACGGGTCGGCGCAGACCTGATCCGGCGCGCCCGCGCCCAGGGGCTGCCCGCCTACGAGGGCTACGGCCTGTCCGAATGCGCCTCGGTGGTCAGCCTGAATACCCCCGGCCTGGACAGCATCGGCAGCGCCGGCAAACCCTTGGGTCATAACCACCTGCGCTTGAGCAATGACGGCGAGCTGCTCATCGAGGGCAATTGCATGCTGGGCTATCTCGGCGAGCCGGCACACTCCGGGACCTATGCCACCGGCGATCTGGTCCGTGTGGACAACTCCGGGTTCCTGCATATCGCAGGTCGCCGCCGCAACGTCATCATCAACAGCTACGGCCGCAACCTCAGCCCGGAATGGGTGGAATCAGAGCTGCTGGCCCAGCCCGGTATCGAGGAAGCCGTGCTGTACGGCGAGGCGCGGCCATTCAACTGTGCGCTGATCCATGCGCCTTCTCTGAATAACGATCAGCTCGATGCACATCTGGCAAGGATCAATGCCCGCCTGCCGGACTACGCCCGCGTCCGCCAATGGACACGTCCGGAAACCTCCATGCGCAAGCAGAGCGGGCTGTATACCCTCAACGGACGCCCGCGTCGCGCCGCCATTGCGGCCCACTTTGCCGACACCCTTGAATCCATCTATGCAACCGATTGCTGAACAGGAAACCACCATGTCCTTTTACGAACAGCTGCAACTGGAAACCCAAACCGCCCGCCAATACCTGCTGGACGCACCGATCCTGGTCGCCTGCCAGCGCGGCGACATCAGTCTCAACCAGTACACCGCCTTTCTGACCCAGGCCTATCACCACGTCAAGCATACCCTGCCGCTGCTGATGGCCTGTGGCAGCCGCCTGCCGGAGCGGCATGAATGGCTGCGCGAGGCGGTGGCGGAATATATCGAGGAGGAAACCGGTCATCAGGAGTGGATCCTCAACGACCTGGCCGCCTGTGATGTGGATAAGGAACAGGTTCGTCACGGCCGGCCCGCCATCGAGACCGAATTGATGGTCGCCTACGCCTACGACCTGATCCACCGCATCAACCCGGTTGGCTTCTTCGGCATGGTCCAGGTACTGGAAGGCACCAGCGTAAACCTGGCGACTCCCCTGGCCCAGATCATTCAGGACCGACTCGGCCTGCCGGATGCCGCCTTCAGCTACCTGCGCTCGCACGGTTCGCTCGATCAGGAGCACATCCAGTTCTTCCGTGGCCTCATGGACCGGATCGAAGACCCCGAGGAACAAGCACTGATCATCCACAGCGCTCGCGTGTTCTACCGTCTTTATGCCGATATTTTTCGCAGCCTGCCGACCGCTTGAGAGGCCAACATGCACTTTAATCACCGTCATATCCTGATTACCGGCGCCAGCGGGGGCATCGGTGCCGCTCTGGCCCAGGCTCTGGCCAGAGAAGGCGCCAGCCTGCTGCTCCATGGCCGCAACCCGGATGCGCTGAACGACCTGGCCGGCCAATGCCTGCAACTCGGCGCTCAGGAGGTGCAGATCTGCTGTGCCGATCTGGCCATCGCTACCGGCAGAGAGCAGCTGGTGGCCTGCGTCAGCCGGGACTTCCCCCGACTCGACACTCTGATCAACAATGCCGGTATCAGCCGTTTCCAGCTGTTCGACCAGCAGCCCCCCGAACAGATCGAGCAACTGATCACCACCAACATCACCGCACCGATCCTGCTGACCCGCGCCCTGATCGCCCCGCTGCTGAACAGCGATGGCGAAGCCCCGGTGATTCTCAACATCGGTTCCGCCTTCGGTTCCATCGGCTTCCCGGGCTACAGCACCTATTGTGCCAGCAAGGGCGCCATCCGCCTGTTCAGCGAGGCCCTGGGGCGTGAGTTCGCCGACACGCCACTGCGGGTGCAGTACCTGGCCCCGCGCGCGACCCGCACCCATATCAACAGTGACAACGCCAACGCCATGACCGCCGCCACCGGCAGCGCCATCGACAGTCCCGAACGGGTGGCCCGGGCCGCGCTCAAGCTGCTGCGCTCCGGCCGGGCACAGGCGGCTGTCGGCTGGCCCGAAAAGCTGCTGGTGCGCCTCAACGGCCTGCGTCCCGAGCTGATCAGCCGCGTGCTGAGCAAACAACTGGGCAAGATCAAAACCTTCGCCAACCAACCCTGATCCCGAAACCTGAACATGAGGCTGTGTATGAACAAGACTCCTCTGATCCGTGTCGGCCTGCTGACCCTGACCCTGGGTTGTGCCACTATGGTGCATGCGGCGACACCCGAGCAACTGCTGCCATTCCAGCAGCGCTGGGCCGAGATTCAGTATGAACTGGACGCAGACGGCCGTGCCAAGGCCTTTGCCGAACTGGCCAGCCAGCTGGAAACCCAGCGCAGCGTTACGCCTGACGACCCCGACCTGATGATCTGGCAGGGCATTACGCTGAGTTCCGAAGCCGGCGCCAAGGGCGGTCTGGGCGCGCTCAAACTGGTGAAGCAGGCCCGCAAGCTGTTCGAACAGGCGATCGACCGCAACCCGGAGGCCCTGCAGGGCTCGGCGCTGACCAGTCTGGCCACGCTGTATCACCAGGTGCCGGGATGGCCAATCGGTTTCGGCAATGATGACAAGGCGGGCGAGCTTTTCCAGCAGGCGCTGGCGATCAATCCCGACGGCATCGACGGCAACTATTTCTACGGGGCTTACCTGGCGGACAAGGGCGACAAGGCCGGTGCCCGGGCACGGCTACAACAGGCCCTGCAGGCTTCGCCCCGTCCGGGACGCGAGCAGGCCGACGCAGGCCGGCGTGGCGAAATCAATCAGCTGCTGCAACAACTGAAATAAGGACACACTGATGCGCATACTGGTCGTCGAGGATGACAACCTGCTGGGAGACGGCATCACCCGCGCCCTGACCCGTGAGGGCGATGCCGCCGACTGGCTCACCAATGCCGAGGATGCCTGGCACAGCCTGCAAGTGGAGCATTTTGACTGCCTGATCCTCGATCTGGGACTGCCCGGTATGGATGGTCTGAGCCTGCTGCGACAGTTGCGCAAGGCGGGCAGCACCCTGCCGGTGCTCATCCTGACCGCGCGCGACGCCATCGAGGATCGTATCGCCGGCCTCGATGCCGGTGCCGATGACTACCTGCTCAAGCCCTTCGACCTGGCCGAGCTGCGTGCCCGTCTGCGCGCGGTGACGCGGCGCTACAAAGGTTACAGCGATACCCAGCTGCACCTGGGCGATATCGAGATCGACACCCAGGCTCAGGGCGTCCGCTATCAGGGGGAAGCGATCAGCCTGTCACGGCGTGAATACGGCATCCTGCTCGCCCTGGCCGAGAATGCCGGCAAGGTGCTCAGCCGCAGTAGGCTGGAAGAATCCCTGTATGGCTGGGGCAACGAGGTCGAGAGCAATTCGGTCGAAGTGCATATTCACCACCTGCGCAAGAAACTCTCCGCCTCCGTCATCCGCACGGTACGAGGCGTGGGCTACATGATGGATAAACCGGCGCCATGACCTCCATCCGCCGCGCCCTCAGCGTCAGCCTGCTCGGCATCGTATTCTGTGCTGGCCTGCTGGCCGCCGCGCTATCATTCTGGGCCGCCACGGACGAAGCCGAAGAGCTGTTCGACGCCCAGATGGCCCAGATGGCCCGCCTGGTTGGCCAACTGGTGCACACCGGTGAACTGGCCAGCGCGCCGTTCACGGGCCATACGGAGTGGCTACCGGCCCACCCTTATGAAAAACAGCTGTCCTACCGCATCGTTGCCCCTGGCGGGGAGGTGCTGCTGGCGTCACCCAGCTTTCCGCCCGGTATCACCACCAGCGGCCGGGGCTACCAGGAACTGAACCTGGACGGCAAGCGTTGGCGGCTGTTCACACTGGAGCAAGCGGCCCGGCAACGCCTGATCCAGGTGGTGCAGGACGAACATATCCGCAACGAGCTGGCGATCAAGATCGCCTTGACCAATATTCTGCCGCTGCTGATCGTGCTGCCGGTGCTCGGCCTGACGATCTGGTGGCTGATCGGCGTGAACCTCAAGCCCCTGGTCACCATCAGTCAGCAGGTGTCCACCCGAGGCTCCGCTCACCTGGAGCCGCTGGAGCTGCAACGGATTCCCGACGAAGTGGACGGACTGGTCAGCGCCCTCAACGCTCTGCTGGCGCGCCTGCAGCAAAGTTTCGAACGGGAACGACGCTTCACAGCCGACGCGGCGCACGAGCTGCGCACGCCGCTGGCGGCCCTGCAGATCCACTGCGAGAACCTGTTTCTGGAGCTGAGCGACCCGGAGAGCAAGACCAGTTGCGAGCAGATGCTCAAGGGCCTCTCCCGGCTGAACCGCATCGTCGAGCAGTTGCTGCAGTTGAGCCGGCTGGACCCCCAGGAACACCTGCCTGACACAGACCGGGTCAATCTGAGCGAGCTGTGCCGGGAACTGATCGGCGATCAGGTCGGTTTCGCCATCGAACGCCAGATCGACCTGGGCCTCAGCGCGCCCGACGCAGACCTCTACGTGGCAGGCAACTCACTCTACCTGGGACTGATGCTGCGCAACCTGATCGATAACGCCCTGAGATACACCCCCGCAGGCGGCGAAGTCACCCTGTCCCTGAGCCGTGCCGACAGCGCCATTCGACTGAGCGTGACCGATTCCGGACCCGGCATCGACGATGCCTGCAAGACGCGGGTGTTCGAGCGCTTCTATCGCCAGGACAGAACCGAGCTGGGCAGCGGCCTGGGACTCTCCATTGTGCGCCTGATCGCAGAGCTCCACGGTGCGCACATCACACTGCTGAACCGGCCGAATAAGCGGTCAGGACTCGTGGTTCAGGTGGATTTCGAGTAGAGGGCTGTTGGCTGTTACACCGATTTCAGCAGCGTGCGGATCTCTTCCAGTTCGCTGATGGTCTGGCGCAGCAGCTGACGATAGCGGGCGGCATCATCGCCTGCCGTATCACCGGCCAGCCATTGGCGGGCACCGGCAATGGTGTAACCCTGTTCATGCAGCAGGCTGCGAATCTGGCGCAGCAGCAGCAGATCCTGGCGTTGATAGTAGCGACGGTTGCTGCGCTTCACCGGCTGGATCTGGACGAACTCCTGCTCCCAGTACCGAAGTACATGAGGCTTGAGCTGGCACAGCTCGGCGGCCTCGCCGATGGTGAAATAGCGCTTGGAGGGAATCGGACCCAGTTCAGACGCTGTCTGGCTGGTTTCCGGCATGGATCTCCACTCGTTCCTTGAGTTTCTGCCCCGGACGGAAAGTCACGACGCGGCGGGCGGAGATGGGGACCTCCTCCCCGGTTTTGGGGTTTCGACCCGGGCGTTCACGCTTGTCGCGCAGGTCGAAGTTACCAAAACCGGAGAGTTTCACTTGCTCGTTGTGGGCCAGACTGGCGCGGATTTCATCGAAGAAGGAATCCACCATCTCTTTGGCTTCACGCTTGTTCAGGCCCAGCTCATCATAGAGGCGTTCGGCCATGTCGGCTTTGGTCAACGAGCTCATGTTGGTCACCCTGTCCTGTCATTACTCTCGTAACGTTGCACCACAACGCTCGCGAAGTGCTGATACAACGGCACTCACGGCACTGTTGATCTCTTCTTCATTAAGAGTGCGCGATGGGTGCTGCCAGGTCAAGCCCAGTGCCAGACTTTTTCGTCCCGGTTCAATGCCTTGGCCCTGGTATACGTCAAACAGCGTAACCTGTTTGAGGAACTCGCCAGCCTCGGCTGCCACCACCTGACGAATGTCGTCAAAGGCGGTTGCCTGGTCCGCGACCACCGCCAGATCGCGACGGGATTCCGGGAATTTGGACAGCGAATTGAAGCGCGGCAGCTTGCCGCCGGTCACCGCCTCCAGGCTGACTTCGAACAGGTACACCGGGCCGTTCAGGTCCAGCTGTTTCACCAGCGACGGGTGCAGCGCACCGATGTAGCCGACGGTTTCGCCGTTGCGTTCGATACGGGCGGTCTGGCCCGGGTGCAGTGCCACATGGCGGTCGGCCACGAAGTTGAACTGGCCACCGCAGCCGCCCAGTGCCAGCAGGGACTCCAGGTCACCCTTGGCGTCGAAGAAGTCCAGCTTCTCCTTGCCGGCGGTCCAGCCTTCGGCATCACGGTTACCGGCCAGGATACCGGCGATCACGTTCTCCTGAACCAGTTCGTCAGCCTTGGGCTGGAAGCGCTGACCGGTTTCGAACAGGCGTACGCGGCTCTGCTGACGGTTCTGGTTGTACTGCAGTGCTTTTGCCAGCCCCGGCCACAGCGTGGTGCGCATCACCGCCATCTCTGCGGAGATCGGGTTGGCCAGTGCAATGGCGTCGTGCTGATCGTCGAATGCCTTCTGCAGCTCGGCTTCGATGAAGCTGTAGGTGATCGCTTCCTGGTAGCCACGCGCCACCAGGTGACGGCGCAGGGACTGCAGCGTCAGACGCGCCTCGGCGATCGGCGGGATCGGCAGCTTGGCGGTCGGCGTGTGCACCGGCAGGTTGTTGTAGCCGTAGACACGGGCGATCTCTTCGATCAGGTCCACTTCGATGCTGATGTCGAAACGGTAGCTCGGCACAGTCACCTGCCAGCCGTCTTCAACCGCTTCCAGCTGCATGCCCAGACGGGTCAGGATCTCTTCGATCTCGGCCGCCGGGATCTCCAGTGCCAGTACGGCCGTCACCTTGGAATGACGCAGACGTACCTGCTGCACTTCAGGCAGTTCGGTTTTGGCCACGGATTCGATCACCGGGCCGGCTTCACCGCCAACGATCTCCAGCAGCAGGGTGGTGGCACGCTCGATCGCCTTGCGCTGCAGCTGCCAGTCCACACCACGCTCGAAGCGGTGCGAGGAATCGGTGTGCAGGCCGTAGCTGCGCGCACGACCAGCGATCGCCAACGGAGTGAAGAAGGCGCTTTCCAGGAAGATGTCACGGGTTTCGTCGGTTACCGAGGTCGGCTCGCCGCCCATGATGCCGGCCATGGCCACCGGCCCCTTGGCATCGGCGATCACCAGGGTGTCGATGCTCAGCGCCACTTCCTGGCCATCCAGCAGGGTCAGCTTTTCGCCCTCTTCCGCCAGACGCACCTTGATGCCGCTGTCGAGCTTGCTCAGGTCAAAGGCGTGCATCGGCTGACCCAGCTCGAGCAGCACGTAGTTGGTCACGTCAACAACCGGGTCGATGCTGCGCACACCGGAACGGCGCAGCTTTTCCTGCATCCACTGCGGCGTAACGACACCCGGGTTGATGTTGCGGATCACACGGCCCAGGTAACGCGGGCAGGCGTGGCCGTCAACCAGTTCCACCTCGAAACGGTCGTCGATCACCGGCACCACGGCCGGGGCAGCCACTTCGGTCACGGCCGCCTTGTTCAGCACGCCCACTTCACGGGCCATGCCGGCGATGCTCAGGCAGTCGCCACGGTTCGGTGTCAGGTCGACATCGATGATCTTGTCGTTCAAGTTGAGGTATTCACGGATATCCGAACCCACCGGCGCATCGGCCGCCAGCTCCATGATGCCGCCGTGATCCTCGGACAAACCCAGTTCGTCTTCGGCGCAGAGCATGCCGAAGGACTCGACCTGACGCAGTTTGGCTTTCTTGATCTTGAAGTTGCCCGGCAGTACCGCACCGACACGGGCAAAGGCGGTCTTCAGGCCGGCACGGGCGTTGGGCGCACCGCAGACCACCTGTACCGTCTGCTCGCCATCGCTGACCTGGCATACCTGCAGTTTGTCGGCATTGGGGTGCCGTTCGGCGGTCAGAATTTCGCCCACCACCACACCGGTGAAGTCGCCGGCGACGCCTTCGACATCATCCACTTCAAGGCCGGACAGGCTCAGCTGATCCGCCAGTTCCTGAGTTCCGATCTGCGGCTGGACCAGCTCGCGCAACCACTGTTCACTGAATTTCATGCTGCTTTCCTGAAAAATCTGTTTGTGTGCGTTGACGTCTTACTTGAACTGGCCGAGGAAGCGCAGATCGTTTTCGAAGAACAGACGCAGATCGTCCACGCCGTAGCGGAGCATCGCCAGACGCTCAACGCCCATGCCGAACGCAAAACCGGTGTATTCCTCCGGATCGATACCGGAGTACTCGAAGACTTTCGGGTGCACCATGCCACAGCCCAGCACCTCCAGCCATTTGCCATCGCCACGGTCGATGTCGACCTCGATGGACGGCTCGGTGAACGGGAAATAGGACGGGCGGAAACGGACCTTCACGTCTTCCTCAAAGAACTCGCGCAGGAACTGCTCCAGCGTGCCCTTGAGGTCGGCGAAGGTGATGTTGCGGTCGACCAGCAGACCTTCCACCTGGTGGAACATCGGCGAGTGGGTCTGGTCGTAGTCGCAACGGTAGACACGACCCGGGCAGATGATGCGGATCGGCGGTTCTTGAGACTCCATGGTACGCACCTGCACAGGCGAGGTGTGGGTACGCAGCAGGCGGTGGGCATCGAAGTAGAAGGTATCATGCATCGCCCGCGCCGGATGGTGAGCCGGAATATTCAGCGCTTCGAAGTTATGATAATCGTCTTCAATCTCGGGACCCTCGGCAACACTGTAGCCAATGCTGCCGAAAAAGGCTTCGATACGTTCCAGGGTACGGGTGACCGGATGCAGGCCACCGACCGACTGACCGCGGCCCGGCAGGCTCACGTCTACGGTTTCGGCCGCCAGCTTGGCTTCCAGCGCTGCGGACTCCAGTGCCTCGCGACGGGCCGTGATATCCGCCTGCAGCGCCTCTTTGGCTTCGTTGATACGGGCACCGGCCGCAGGACGTTCCTCGGCAGACAGTTTACCCAGACCTTTCAGCAGCGAGGTCAGCTCGCCCTTTTTACCCAAAAACTGCACTCGGATCTCATCCAGTGCAGCCAGTGTATCGCTTTCAGCAACCGCCTGTTTGCCTTGTGCCAACAGGGTCTCAAGATTTTCCATTTCCGGCTCCAAACAAAAACAGGGGAAGAGCTCGCACCCTTCCCCTGTTTGATTCGATCATATGTGGACGACAACGTCCGTACAGGTGTACTTCATCGATGTCGTCCATCCCTACCAATCGGTGGGGTTACGCCAGTGCAGCTTTAGCCTTCTCGACAACCGCAGTAAAGGCAGCCTGCTCGTATACAGCCAGGTCAGCCAGGACTTTACGGTCGATTTCGATCTGAGCTTTTTTCAGGCCGGCGATGAAGCGGCTGTAGGACAGACCGTTGATGCGCGCAGCAGCGTTGATACGTGCAATCCACAGAGCGCGGAACTGACGCTTGCGCTGACGACGGTCACGGTACGCATACTGACCAGCTTTGATGACAGCCTGTTTGGCAACTCGGAATACACGGCTACGAGCACCGTAGTAACCTTTGGCCTGTTTCAGAATCTTCTTGTGACGGGCGCGAGCCTGTACACCACGTTTTACGCGAGGCATAGCATTTCCTTCCTATAAAAACTTAATAATGACCGAGAGAGAACTTACAGATACGGCAGCATACGCTTGACCAGAGCCTGGTCAGCAGCATGAACCTGCAGCATCGGGCGCAGCTGACGCTTACGCTTGGTGCTTTTCTTGGTCAGAATGTGGCTTTTGAAGGCCTGCTTGTGCTTTACGCCATTAGCGGTTTTCTTGAAACGCTTTGCCGCACCGCGGACAGTTTTGATCTTAGGCATTAACTTTCTCCACGCATTCGTTTGTTAATCAGTCAGCCTCTGACAAACAACAAAACCCGGCGCCTGCTGCAACGAAGAGCGGCGTCGGGTCGTGCAGTCGGGTGACTATTTCTTTTTCGGGGCCAGCACCATGACCATTTGACGACCTTCCATTTTCGGACGCTGTTCTACAGTACTGATTTCAACCAGATCTTGTTCGATCCGCTGCATCAGCTGCATGCCCAGCTCCTGGTGAGCCATCTCACGACCACGGAAGCGCAAGGTAACCTTGCCCTTGTCCCCGGCTTCAAGGAAACGTATCAGGTTGCGCAGTTTTACCTGATAATCCCCTTCTTCCGTACCCGGACGGAATTTCACTTCTTTGACCTGCATCTGAGACTGCTTCTTCTTAGCCTCATTTGCTTTCTTCTTCATCTCGTACTGATGCTTACCATAGTCCATGATTTTGCAGACAATGGGGTCAGAATCCGAGATCTGAACCAGGTCAAGTTCGGCTTCCTGAGCGTGCTCAAGAGCCTCTGAAATCGGAACAACACCGATCTGATTGCCATCCGCGCCGATCAGACGGCATTCGGTGGCACGGATATTTTCATTGATCGGCGGCAGTGGCGCACGGCCACCGCGTCTGTTATCACGCCTGATAGCTATATCTCCTGACGATTTTATTATGCCTGGCGGCCCTTGCGCGTCACTTCTTGAACCAGCTGATCCACCAGCGCGTCGACCGACAGCGTGCCCAAGTCCTCACCGGAGCGCGTACGCACTGCAACGGTACCGGACTCGACCTCTTTATCACCTACCACCAACAGGTAGGGAACTTTCTGTAGAGTACGCTCGCGAATTTTAAAGCCGATCTTCTCGTTTCTCAAGTCCGCAGTGGCTCGAAGACCCGCTTTTTCGAGTTTTTCTGCCAGTTCGCGACAATAATCCGCCTGGTTATCGGTAATGTTCATCACCACCGCCTGCAGCGGCGACAGCCACACCGGTAGCGCACCGGCATAGTGCTCGATCAGAATACCGATGAAGCGCTCGAAGGATCCGAGGATCGCACGGTGCAGCATGACCGGGGTTTCGCGCTCGCCCTGCTCGTTGACGAACTGAGCGCCCAGACGTCCCGGCATGGAGAAGTCGACCTGGATGGTACCGCACTGCCAGACACGGTCCAGACAGTCGCGCAGCGAGAATTCGATCTTCGGACCATAGAAGGCACCTTCACCCGGCAGTTCTTCCCAGTCCAGGCCAGCCGTATCCAGTGCATCGGCCAGTGCTTTCTCGGCCTTGTCCCAGCTCTCGTCGGAGCCAACACGCTCTTCCGGACGGGTGGACAGCTTGTAAATGATGTCGGTGAAGCCGAAGTCGGCATAGACTTCATGCAGAAATTCGATGAACGCCGCCACTTCGGACTGGATGGAGTTCTCGGCACAGAAGATGTGCGCATCATCCTGTACGAAGCCGCGCACGCGCATGATGCCGTGCAGGGAACCGGACGGCTCGTTGCGGTGGCAGGAGCCGAACTCGGCCAGACGCAACGGCAGGTCACGGTAGGAGCGCAAGCCCTGGTTGAACACCTGTACGTGGCACGGGCAGTTCATCGGTTTGATGGCGAAGTCGCGACTCTCGGAGTGGGTGGTGAACATCTGCTCCTGGAACTTGCCCCAGTGACCGGATTTTTCCCACAGCGTGCGTTCCACGACCTGCGGCGTCTTGATCTCCTGATAACCGTGCTGACGCTGCTTGGTACGCATGTACTGTTCGATCTGCTGGTACAGAGTCCAGCCGTGCGGGTGCCAGAACACCATGCCCGGTGCTTCTTCCTGCATGTGGAACAGGTTCAGCTGCTTGCCCAGTTTGCGGTGATCACGCTTCTCGGCTTCTTCCAGACGGTGCAGATAGGCCTTGAGCGCCTTCTTGTCGCCCCAGGCGGTACCGTAAATACGCTGCAGCATCTCGTTCTTGGAATCACCACGCCAGTAGGCACCGGCCACGCTCATCAGTTTGAACGCCTTGATATGGCCAGTAGACGGTACGTGCGGGCCACGGCAGAGATCGATGAAGTCGCCCTGCTGGTAGAAGGACAGCGGCTCTTCGCCCGGAATGGAGTCGATGATCTCAACCTTGTACTTTTCGCCCATGCCCTCGAACAGCTTGATCGCGTCAGTGCGTTCCATGATGGAGCGGGACACCGGCAGATTTTCCTTGACCAGCTGGTTCATGCGCGCTTCGATCTTTTCCAGGTCTTCCGGCGTGAACGCACGCTCATAGGCGAAGTCGTAATAGAAGCCGTCATTGATGACCGGTCCGATGGTCACCTGGGCACCCGGAAACAGCTCCTGTACCGCCATCGCCATCAGGTGGGCACAGGAGTGACGGATCACTTCCAGACCTTCTTCATCACGGGCCGTGACGATCGCCAGGTCCACGTCGTCTTCGATTAGGTAGCTGGTATCGACCAGCTCACCGTTTACTTTACCGGCCAGCGCAGCCTTGGCCAGGCCGGTGCCGATATCGGCCGCCACGTCGTGTACGGTAACAGAGTGGTTGAAGGTGCGAGTACTCGCATCCGGAAGTGTAATAACAGGCATGGGATAGTCCTTGAGTTGTCAGGCGTGACCCCTACGACAGGTCAACGCCTCTGAAAATGGATACATGAGCCCGGGGCTGCGACAGATACCAGGAGTCGGCCCGCTCAGCCGATGATTATAACGCCAGCCATATCAAAGCGCGATGCTTGCCCCTCAATTCAGCGGCACTGTTTGAGCAGGTCGTAGGTATAGAAGATATGTGCCCGGGCGCGCTCACGGGCAGCCTGGGCATCGCGTGCCTGCAGGGCACGGTGGATGGCATCATGCTGCTGGGCGATACCGTCGGGATAACGGCCAAAACGGCCCAGAGTACGCGACAGCACACTGTAGATCGCATTGAAATAACGGTTGTAGAACAGCTGACTGAACGAGCAGACCAGCAGGTGATGGCTGGATTGAGCGATCAGCATGTGAAACTGAAGGTCAGCTTTGGCCTTTTCCAGAGTCGTCTCACCCCGGTTACGCTCGCACATCTGCTGATATTCCTGGCTCAGGCGCTCCAGCTCGGCATCACTGGCTCGCTGAGCCGCAAACCAGGCCGCCTCGCCTTCCAGAATGGCCCGCGCTTCCAGCACCTGCAGCTGGAAGTCGATATCATCGCCCCGCCCCTCGAGCGGCAACTGCAGATGAGGCTCCAACAGATTACTGCAGCGACTGCGTCCCCCCTGACGGGTTTCGATCACACCTGTAGCCCGCAACCCGGCCAGCGCCTCGCGCACGGCACCACGCGACGCACCATAGTTCTGCATGAGCGCGCGTTCCGAAGGGACAGGCTGCCCGGGCACCCAGTCGCCATCTAACAGCCGGCGTTCAAGTTCATATTGCAGCTTCATGGCAGACTCCAGGCAGAACTCTGGTAAGACCAGTTGGCAGTATAGCATTCACGCCTTCCGCCTCATCACCTATCTTGAACGCACGCATGATAATAAACAGAGGTTGCTGTGCCCATGTCCGAGACCCATACCCCGCCGATCAAGGTCGGCCTGTTCGTGACCTGCCTGGCCGATATGTTCCGCCCCGAAGTGGCCTTCGCCACCGTCAAGCTGCTGGAGCAGGCCGGCTGCGAAGTGGAAGTCCCCAGCGCACAGACCTGCTGCGGCCAGCCGGCTTTCAATTCCGGTGACAATCACAGCAGCCGCAAGATCGCCCGCCAGACCATCGAAGCGTTCGACGGCTACCGCTATGTAGTCGGCCCCTCCGGCTCCTGCATCGGCATGCTGCACCATTACCCGGAACTCTTTGCCGACGATGATCCCTGGAAAACCCGCGCCGAAGACCTCAAGACCCGCGCGTTCGAGATCACCTCGTTTCTGGTGGATGAACTGCAGTTCAGCGGTATCCACAGCGACTTCAAGGGCAAGATCACCTATCACGACTCCTGCTCAGGCCTGCGAGAACTGGGCATCAAGCAGCAGCCGCGCCAGCTGCTCAGCGAGATCGACGGGGTTGAATTGAACGAGATGCAGGAAGCGGAAACCTGCTGCGGCTTCGGCGGCACCTTCTGCGTCAAGTACCCGGATATCTCCAACCGCATGGTCAGCAACAAGACCGGCTTTACCGCCGACAGCGGCGCGGACACTCTGGTCGGGGGCGACCTGGGCTGCCTGCTCAACATGGCCGGCAAGCTCAAGCGCGAAGGCCGTGAGGTGCAGGTGCGTCACGTGGTGGAGCTGTTGGCTAACATGGCCAACACCCCGGCGATCGGCGAGGCCGATTACGACCTTGGCCAGGAACTCTGACGGAGCACAACAATGCAGATCAAAAGCCCTGAATTCAAACAAAGTGCCCGTATCGCGCTGCAGGATGCCAACCTGCAGAAGGCCCTGGGCAACCTCAAGGCCGGTTTTCCCGGCAAGCGTGCGGCGGCCGTGGCCCGCATGCCCGAGTTCGAACAGCTGCGCGATCAGGCCCGCGACCTGAAGAACCATATCCTCGAACACCTCGACCTTTACCTGGAGGAATTCGAGGCCCGCGTGGTCGAGAACGGCGGCCAGGTGCACTGGTGCCGCACCTCCGACGATGCCCGCCAAACGATTCTGCAGATCTGCCGCGAGCAGAACGCCAAGACCGTCACCAAGGGCAAGTCGATGGTGACCGAGGAGATCAACCTCAACGAATTCCTTGAGGAGAACGACATTCGCCCGGTAGAGACTGACCTGGGCGAATACATCCTGCAGCTGCGTGGCGACCACCCCAGCCACATCATCGCGCCGGCGATCCACCTCAACCTGGAAGATGTCTCCGAGGCGTTCCACGAGCACCATCACCGGCCCAAATCCAGCGACCCGGCGGAACTGATGGCCGAGGCCCGCGAGATGCTGCGCAAGCAGTTCGTCGCCGCCGATGTGGGCATCACCGGCGCCAACTTTCTGGTCGCGGAAACCGGTTCCACCATCATCGTCACCAACGAGGGCAACGGCGACCTGACCCAGACCCTGCCGAAAACCCATATCGTGGTGTCCTCGATCGAAAAAGTCGTTCCCACCCTCGAAGACATGAGCCTGTTCCTGCGCTTGCTGGCCCGCTCGGCCACCGGCCAGGAGTTCTCGGTCTACAACACGCTGTCATCCGGCAACCGCCGCCCGGACGACCAGGACGGCCCGGAAAACTTCCACGTGGTCCTGGTCGACAATGGCCGCAGCGACATGGTCGGTACTCAGCTGCAGGAGATGCTGCGCTGCATCCGCTGCTCGGCATGCATGAACCACTGCCCGGTCTACGGCGCCGTCGGCGGTCACAGCTACGGCTGGGTCTATCCCGGCCCCATGGGCTCGGTGCTGACGCCGCAGATGATCGGTATCGAAAAGGCGGGCCTGCTGCCCAACGCGTCCACCTTCTGCGGCAAGTGCGAAGAGGTATGCCCGGTGCGCATCCCGCTGCCGAAACTGATGCGCCACTGGCGCGAGAAAGAGTTCGAGAAGCACCTGAGCCCGAAAGCCGTGCGCTGGGGACTGGGCGGCTGGGCCTTCTTTGCCACCCGACCGGGACTCTACCGACTGTTCTCGGCCAGTGCGTCGAAGTTCATGCGCCTGCTCGGCGGCAGCAAGGGCAAGATTCGTAAGCTGCCGCTGGCGGCCGGCTGGACCGATCACCGCGACATGCCGACGCCCACCGGCAAGACCTTCATGCAGCAGTGGCAAGCGCGCCAAAAACAGGAGAAACAGCAATGAGCCGTGCCGAAATCTTTGCCAACATCCGTCGTGGACTGCGTCGAAGCGAAGCAAGCGAAGCCCAACGCGAAACTGTACGTCAGCGCCTGCAGCAGCACCCGCGCAACCTGGTACCCGCGCGCAGCCTGCATCCCCACGAAGCTCAGGTCGAACTGTTCATCCGCATGGCCCAGGAAGCCGCCGCCGAGGTGCTCGAACTGGACAGTCTGGAGCAGCTGCCGGTGGCCGTGGCCGATACTCTGGAGCAAAAGGGGCAGAACGAGCTGGTGTTGGCCAGCGACGAAACGCTGACCCGCCTGGGCTGGGCCGCCGTACATGAGCGGATCGAGTGTCACCAGCGTGTCGGCCAGGTCGGCGATCAGGCCAGCCTGACCCTGGCACTGGCCGGCATCGCCGAAACCGGCACTCTGATGCTTTACTCGCGCCCGGACAGTCCGACCACGCTGAATTTCCTGCCCGACACCCATCTGGTGGTACTGAGCAAACAGGCTATCGTCGGCCCCTACGAGGATGCCTGGGACCGGCTGCGCGAAGTCTCGCCCGGCCGCCTGCCACGTACCGTCAACATGATCACCGGGCCCTCCCGCAGCGCCGATATCGAGCAGAAACTGCAGATGGGCGCTCATGGCCCGCGCCAGCTGGTGATCTTTCTGATCCCTTAAATCAGAGCCCCTTGGCTTTACGGGCGCTGGAAGGGGTAGAGGCCTTCCAGCGCCAGTATCCTGCTCAACTCCTCCAGCGCGCTCTGTACCTCTCGCATCAGGGCGGGGTCGGCCAGATCCTCAGGCAGCAGACGATCACGGTAGTGACGCTGCACCCAGTTGACCAGCTGCCGGTACAGGCGTTCCGTCAACCTGACCCCCTGATGCATGGCGTGCAGCTCGGTGTCGGTCAGCACCACCCTCAGACGCAAACAGGCCGGGCCGCCCCCGTTGTCCATGCTTTGCCTCAGATCCACCGCCTCAAGATGATCGAAGACGGGTTGCTCATTGAGCCAGCCCCAAACGGTTTCATGCTCTCGGCATTCACTCGGCAACAGCAACAAGGTGGTGCCATCTGGCAGGCTAAGCAACTGACTATTGAACAGATAGGTGTTCACCGCATCGGCCAGACTGATGACCTTCGCCGGAGCCTGCACCAGCTGCAGTTCACCGCCGAGCTGCCGATTCAACCTTTCCAGCACCTGAGGCTGGTCCACAAAAGCCTGTTCATGACAGAACAGCAGATGGCGATTGGCGACGGCGATCACATCGTTATGGAACACGCCCTGATCGATCGCTTCGGGGTTCTGCTGCACCAACAGCACCCGCTCCGGATTCAAGCCGTGCTGGCGCGCAACCGCCCGCGACGCTTCAATCCCCTGCCGGGCCGGAAAACGCACCGGCTGACGACCGCCGCGCAGCGCCGAATCGCCATGTACGAACAGCGCTACTCCCGAAGCACCATAATCACCGCACAGGCGACTGTGATTGGCTGCGCCCTCATCCCCGAAGGGCGCAGCAGAGGGCAATGGAGGGTGATGGCAGAAATGGTCCGGGTGATGAAAGATTCGCTGCAACAGCCGGGCCGTCGGTTCGCTTTCCAGCGACCGGTGAAACTGGCTGATCAGGTTGGCCGGCGTGAAATGAACGCGCCCATCCGAGGTATCCGCGCTCGGCGAGACCGTGGCGGCATTGGCGACCCACATGCTGGAAGCCGAATAGCAGGCCTGTAACAACGCCGGTGCCTGCGACACCGCAGCCTCAATAACGGCCG
Organism: uncultured Marinobacterium sp.; assembly: GCA_963676805.2. Taxonomy (GTDB): domain Bacteria; phylum Pseudomonadota; class Gammaproteobacteria; order Pseudomonadales; family Balneatricaceae; genus Marinobacterium. The sequence continues at coordinate 2,074,030 of CAXXYA010000002.1, forward strand.
CATCGCTGCCGCCGAAGCCCAATCGCCGCAACATTGCCAGATCGGGTCTTGCCAGTGGTGGCAGGACCGCCTGCTCCATCCCCAGGTCCATCAGCCGCTTCATCTTTTCCAGCCCCTGCAACGCAGCAGCCCTGGGATTGGATGGCCGAGAGGCATGGCGCCCCGAGGCCAGATTGCCCACTGCCAGCCCGCCATAGAAATGGGTCGGCCCGACCAGACCATCGACGTTCAATTCCTTCACCACGAACAGCCCTCACATCCTTTCCTTTACGGTTAGAGTCTAGCGGGTCCTGGCGCCACCGTCCGCCCTGCCTGCACGTCGATTCAATGCACAGGTGGAGCTTGTGTTACGATATAACATAAACATTAATCTAAACGATCGAACATCCTATATGCAGACCGCTACCCCCCTTCCCTGCCGAGAAGCCCGCATGGGGCACACTCCAGAAGCCCTCACGGAAATTTACGATCCGGCGTGCAACCTCGCCGTCTGGCAGCGATCATTGAGCGACGAGATCCGCCATTACCTGCGCCAGTGTGAACAGAGCGGGCGCTCTTTATCAGCCAAAACCCTGTTCAGCTGTCAGGGGGATATGCTGGAAGAGGTGCGCAATACCCTGAACAGCACCTTGCCGCAGGGCCAGGGGCGAGAAGCCCTGATCGAGGATATCCTGCAGTTGATGGAGATGTACGCCTGTCTCTTCGAGCCTCAGTCGATCGGCCTGCGCCTTGCCACCCTGCAACATGCGATGTGTCCGGGCTTCCATGTGGATCATCTGCCGGCCCGGCTGGTGACCTGTTATCAGGGTACCGGTACCCAGTGGCTGCCGGAACCGGCGACTGGACAGCCACGCATCCCGGCACAGGAGCCGGAACGCTTTGAGCAATTGAATGCCGGTGATGTGGCCCTGCTCAAGGGCGAAGGCTGGTATGACAACGAAGGCTTCGGCATCGTGCATCGCTCGCCCCCGGTTCCCGCCGGACAAACGCGGCTGTTCCTGTCGCTGGACTGGGCCGACTGACAGCCTTTAACTGAAGCCTGAACGCTCCAGTCCCGGCGCCAACTGCAGTGGCAGCTGCAACCGATCCTGCTCCAGCCCCGCCACCGGGTAGGCGCAGTAATCCGCCGCATACCAGGCACTGGGACGGTGGTTGCCGCTGGCGCCGACGCCGCCGAAAGGGGCTTCGCTGGAGGCACCGGTCAGCGCCCTGTTCCAGTTGACGATGCCGGCCCGGATGCGGGCATGGAAATACTCGAACCGGCTGCGGTCATCACTGAGCAGTCCTGCCGCCAGCCCGTAACGGGTGGCGTTGGCCTGTTCGATCGCCTCGTCAAAGTCCTCATAGCGCATGACCTGCAACAGGGGACCGAAATACTCCTCATCAGGCCGGTTGGCCAGTGCGCTGACGTCCAGTAAACCCGGCGACAGCAGCGCCTGGCTGACGCTCTGTCGCTGAGCCTGTAACAGGGGGACTGCCCCCAGATCGATCAGTCGCTGCTGGGCATTGAGGATGCCATCCGCCGCTCCGGCCGAGATCAGGCTACCCATGAACGGCTGCGGCTCATCGAAGGCCAGCCCGACCTGAATCTGGCCTGCGGCTTCCGTGAGCCGGTGCAGAAAACGATCGCCCCAGTCACCGGCCGGCAACAACAGGCGACGAGCACAGGTGCAGCGCTGGCCGGCGCTCAGGTAGGCGGACTGGACCACTTCGTGGATCGCGGCCGCCGGGTCATCGACCTGATCCACGATCAGCGGATTGTTGCCGCCCATCTCCAGCGCCAGGATCTTTTCCGGCTGCCCGGCAAACTGGCGATGCAGCAGGTGGCCGACACTGGCGCTGCCGGTAAACAGCAGCCCGTCAAGGTCGGCCTGTTGCGCCAGCGCCTCGCCGGTATGACGGTCGCCCTGCACCAGATTCAGCACCCCCGCAGGCAGGCCCACCGCCTGCCACAGCCGTACCATCGCCTCCGCCACGGCCGGGGTCAGCTCGCTGGGCTTGAACACCAGCGTATTGCCGGCCAGCAGCGCCGGTACGATATGCCCGTTGGGCAGATGACCGGGAAAGTTGTAGGGGCCGAACACCGCCAGCACGCCATGGGGCTTATGCCGGAGCCAGGCCTGTCCGCCGGGAATGTCGCGCGCGCACTCACCGGCCCGTTCGGACTGGGCACGGATGGAGATCTCCACCTTGGCCTGCATCGCGGCCACTTCGGTACGGGCTTCCCACAACGGCTTGCCGGTCTCGCTGGCGATCAGCCGGGCCAGGGACTCCTGCTCGGTATCCAGCTGCTCGGCATAGGAACGGACATAGGCCAGCCGGAGATCCCGGGGTTTCAGTGCCCATTCCAGAGCCGCCGCCCTGGCGGCGCTCACCGCCTCGGCGACCTGTCCGGCATCGGCCCCCAGGCCCCGCCACAGCACCTCATCCGTTCCCGGATTCAGCGATATCAGTTCATCACCGCCGCCGGCCTGCCAGCGGTTGTTGATCATCAGTGATTCAGTCATGACAGCCTCCCGCTTGTCAGCATTCGGTCACGTGTCTCGGGCTCCGCCGCCAGACGCATCAGCAGCAGTGCGCTGAGCCGGGCTCTGGGCACCAGACTATCGACACAGAGGTATTCATCCGCCGAGTGGATCGCGCCGCCCTGCACGCCCAAGGTGTCGATATTGGGCACACCGGCCGCAGCCAGGTTGTTGCCGTCGCAACAGCCGCCGGTCGGATGCCACGTCAGTGACAGTCCAAGCTCCTCACCACAGCTGCGCGCCAGCTTGAACAGCTCGATGTTGGCCGGGCTCAGCACCTTGGGCTTGCGGCCGAACTGGCCATGCAACTGGAGGTGAATGCCGTCACGCCGGTTGATCTCCTCACTCAGTCGCTGCAGCTGCTGCAGGCACCAGGCCTCATCCTCGGGCCGTTCGATACGGATATTGAAGCGGGCCATGGCACACTCCGGCACCGTATTGACCGCTCCGCCGCCGTGAATGAAACCGGGGTTGAGGGTCACTCCCTCGCGCTGACCGTTGAGACGGTCCAGTGCCGCGATATAGTCACAGAGGGCACGGATGGCGTTGCGGCCAAGGTGATGCTCACGCCCGGCATGGGCGGCTCTCCCCTGCACCACCACACTGAAATTGCCGCTACCCTTGCGCGCGCCGGCCAGGCTGCCATCCGGCATGCAGGGTTCATAGATCATCCCCAGCTGAACCCGCTCGGCAGCCTCGGCAATCAGCGCAGCCGATGCCGGCGAACCGATCTCCTCGTCGGGGTTTAACAGGATTTCCCAGCCCAGCTGCTCCGCCCAGGGCGAACGCTCGAATGCCAACAGGGCATTGATCATCACCAGCAGCCCACCCTTGAGATCGGTGACGCCGGGGCCGTTGAGACGGTTGTCATCGAGCCAGCGAACCTGCTGGAAGGGGTGATCGAAAGGATAGACGGTATCGAGATGACCGCCGATAAAAATCTGGAGAGGTGCCTCGGGGCGCTTGCGGATACGGACGGCGTGGCCCAGTGGATAACGGGCCTGCTCGCCTTCCGGAGTAATCAGGGTATAGGGGGATACGGCCAGGCGCTCGACCTGGCCGCCCAGCGGCTGACAGAGTTCGATCAGCGCCTCGCCAACAGCATTGACGCCGGCTGCGTTCAGGCTGCCCGAGTTGATCTCGGCCAGCCTGATGGTCGCGTCCAGCATGGCTGATTGGCGCTCATTCAGCCAGTCCAGCCAGGGATGAAACCTGTTTGCATCCATCTCCCCTCCCGGGGTCGGATCAGCTCTCCGGCCCCTCTTGCAACAGCTGCTCGATCGCTTTTTCCAGCCCCGCCATCGCCGCATCGATATCCGCATCCGGGATGATCAGCGGCGGCGCAAAGCGCAGTACGTCAGGACCGGCCACCAGAATGAGTACACCCTGCTCGCGAGCGGCGGCCAGGAAGCGCCCTGCCTGTCCTTTCCACGCATCCACCAGCTCGGCACCGATCAGCAGGCCCTTGCCACGGATCTCGGCAAAGAGGCCATAACGTTCGTTGATCGCCTGCAGCGCGGCGACCATGCGGTCATGCTTCTGCGCCACGCCGGCCAGCAGTTCGGGGCGGTTGACCTCGTCCAGCACCGCTTCCGATACCGCACAGGCCAAAGGGTTGCCGCCGTAGGTGGTACCGTGAGTGCCAACGGTGAAGCTCTCGGCAATCTTGTCTGTCGTCAGCATAGCACCGATCGGGAAACCGCCGCCCAGCCCCTTGGCGCTGGTCAGGATATCCGGCACGACATCGGTATCCATGTAGGCGTACAGCTGGCCAGTACGGCCCACGCCGGTCTGCACCTCGTCGAAGATCAGCAGCGCATTGTGACGGTCGCACAGCTCACGCAGACCGCGCAGAAAGGCAGGGTCGGCCGGAATGACACCGCCTTCGCCCTGTACCGGCTCCACCACGATGGCGCAGGTACGCTCGGACACCAGCGCCTCGACGGCCGCCAGATCATTGAACGGCGCATGAGCGATGCCGCCCGGCACCGGCTCGAAGCCCTGACAGTACTTCGGCTGGCCCCCGACGGTTACGGTGAACAGGGTACGGCCGTGGAAGGACTGGACGAAGGAGATGATCTCGGACTTCTCTTCACCGTAGTGATCATGCGCGTACTTGCGCGCCAGCTTGAACGCGGCCTCGTTGGCTTCGGCCCCCGAGTTGCAGAAGAAGACGCGATCGGCAAAGGTCGCTTCGGTCAGCTTTTTCGCCAGACGCAGCGCCGGCTCGTTGGTGAACACGTTGCTCAGGTGCCAGACCTGATCGGCCTGCGCCTTCAGCGCCTTGATCAGCGCCGGGTGCGAATGGCCCAGCGCGGTCACCGCAATACCGGCAGTCAGGTCGATGTACTCGCGACCGTCCTGATCCCAGAGGTGGCAGCCTTCACCGCGCACCGGCACCATCTGCTGGGGGTTGTAGTTGGGAACCATGACTTCATCGAAAAGTGCACGGGTAACCTCAGGTGTGTTCATACTTGCCTTACCTTTGCCGGTCCATCCGACCGGATGCTGTGACGATTAATCTCCGGTCATGCCCTATGAGGCATCCCGGTATCTTTGTATCTATTATGAGAAATCCGTGCGGCGGATGACAGCGCTACCGAGCTCAAGAAAGCCGCCGCAACACACTTCTCGATATTTGCCTTCCGAAGAGAATGCACCATCAGCGTGCATAGCTCAGTTTTTGCACCAATTTCGTGCACAATCGGTTGCAGCCACACGGCTTTGCCGCTAATTTACCCCGCTGCGAAACCCTGATCCTGGCGGAGTACTGGCAGCCTTGCCAATAGTCCCGCCGGCCCCCAATCATTAAGCGTTAACATGAGGCCCCCATGACCGCGCATCAGAACATCTCTCGTGCCGATCACTGCTTTACCATCAAACAGGTTGCTGCCGACAGCTGGTGGATTCTGCGTACCGACCTGCCCCGCCACGGGCATCGCAGCAGCATTCCCCGCGTAGTGTTCTTCGGCAACAGCGAGGCTCAGGTAAAGGAGTGGCTGGCCGCTCGCACTGAGCCACATTACCTGCAGCATTGAGTACCCCTAAGCGCATTCAGCGCGGCACTCTCAGCGTTAGCTGACCATCCCGCTGCACCAGCTCCAGATGCTGCATGAAACTCATGCCCAGGAGCACGGTGTCATCCGCCATGAAGGGGTTGATGCTGGCCGGCACGTTGCGCTGCTCGATACCCCCCAGCTGGACACGATCCAGCCGGGTGGCATAAACGCTGATCACGCCGTTGGCAGTCATCGTCTTCTGCTCGGCTCCGCGCCTGAGCCCCAGCCGTGAGGCCAGGGTTTCGGGCACGCTGACCCGGGTGGCGCCGGTATCGAGCAGAAAGGTAACCGGCTCGCCGTTGATCCGGCCCGGCGCCACGTAGTGACCGGCCCGGTTACGCTCCAGCACTACCTCACCGCTGCCCGACTCCGCCAGACTCAGGTGCTGATTGGGGTTGCGCTGCTCACCGACAAAATCGTTGAAATAGACCGTCAACAGGGCCAGCAGCACGATCCAGGTCATGTAGTGCATCCCTCTGGCCAGGCCGCGACGGGTTGAATCCGGGTCCTGATAATCCGACATCTGTATTACCTTGCTCTTTTTCCCTGAGACCGCAAAACCAACCGCTTTGCTCCCCTGAATCACGCTATTGATCAGTCGACTGAACTCAAAACAGGTCGATCTGCGGCGCCACCAGTTGCGCGAAGGATTCGCCGATAAACGGCAGGATGGTATCGGCCACCGGCAACAGCTGCTTGTCCACATAATGCTGGTAGTCGATCGGTGAGCGCAACAGCTCCACCGGCTCGGGACCCTTAACGGTGATCACGTAGGCGATGCTGTCGCCGACGCGGTAGGCCGGAGGCAGGCCCTGCTTGCTGCGCTCATCCTCCAGCTGCTGGGCGGCCCGCACATGGGGCGGCCGGTTGCGGGTATAGGCGTCCAGCGGCTGACGGATGCGACGCCGGTAGACCAGATCCTCGTCACAGTCGCCGGCAAAGACCGCGCGCACCCGCTGCTGCAGCATGAAGCGCCAGGGGCGATCATGAAAGATGCAGTCATAGAGCGCCTGCTGAAACTCGCGCGCCAGCGGCGTCCAGTCGGTGCGTACCGACTCCAGACCGCGAAACACCAGAGTCTCGCCGCCACCAGGCTGGCGCTTGAGCCCGGCATAGCGCTTCTTGCTGCCCTTGTCCGAGTGGCGCATGCGCGGCATCAGGAAGCGGCTGTAATGGGCCTCGTATTGCAGTTCCAGCGCGCTGTCGATGTCGAAGCGCTGACGCAGTTGATCGCGCCACCACTGGTTAAGCTCGCTGGCCAGGCGCTCGCCGTAGCCATCCGTGTCCTGGTCCGGCCAGTCATCGCCGAGCCAGACGAATACCGAATCGGTATCGCCATAAATCACCGAATGACCGTACCTGGCTTCAATATGCTCGGCGGTCTGCTGCAGAATCTGATGGCCGCGCAGAGTAATGGAGCCGGACAGGCGCTGATCGAAGAAGCGGCACACCCGCGAGCCGAGCACGCCGTAGCAGGCGTTCATCTGGATCTTGATCGCCTGCGACAGGGCCGAGTTGCCCTCCCGTTTCGCCTGATCACGGGCGGCCCAGAGCCGTTCGATAATCGCGGGCAACAGGGCATGGCGGCGGTCGAATATGGCGTGGTGAAAGCCTGGCACCAGAGCCTCGGGCGGCGCGTCACCGCGCGTACCCAGCGCCAGTCCCAGCGGATCGATCTGGAAACTGCGAATGATGCTCGGATACAGGCTCTTGAAGTCCAGCACCAGCACGTGGCGATAGAGGCCGGGGCGCGAGTCCATGACAAAACCGCCCGGCACCTCGAGATCGCCCTGCCCCGAAGCGTATTCCGGCGCGACGAAACCGGCGCGGTGCAGCCTGGGCAGGTAGAGATTGTCGAACGCCTGCGACGAACCGCCGACCTTGTCCAGCGCCAGTCCGGTCAGCCGTGCCCGTTCCAGCAGGTAGGGGACAAGTTCTGCCTTTTCGAAGATCTCGGTGACCAGGCGGCAGTCTTCCAGGTTGTAGCGTGCCAGCGCCTCGGGCTCCTCGCGGTAGAGGCGCTGAATCTCCTCGCCGCGATCATCCGGATCGTGAATCAGCTTGCCGCGCCCGAGCAGCTCACGGGCAACGAACTCCAGGCTGTAACGCTCGAACTGCCAGGTCGCGCCCTTGAGGGTATCGATGCCATCCAGTACCACGCGGCCGTTGAGGCGAGCAAACCAGCGTCCGGTCTGGGACTGCTCTACCCGCAACGGTTGGTCGTCACGCCCCAGGCAGAGGCGGATGCCCAGCGCCCGGGCCCGCTGCTCCAGCACGCGCAGGTCGAAACCGATGACGTTCCAACCGATCAGCAGATCCGGATCCATCCGCCTCAGCTGCTCCATCAGCGCCGTCAACAGCGCACGCTCGCCGGCACAGGGAATGATGCCCGGTGCTGCCGGAATCTCGCCGTTGAACAGCACCACCTCCTGGTCGCCACACTGCAGTGCGATGGACAGAATACGGTCGGCCCTGAGCGTAGTTTCGATATCCAGCGACAACAGTCGAAGGCTGGGGATAAAGGGATCGCGGGCCAGTGCAGGCTTGCCATCCCTGTGGATAAGCCGCGCCCCGGCAAAGATGCCGCGCTCGATCAGATAGCGATCGACCGGGCGGATATCCTCTTCCATCAGCCCGATGCCGGCCTGCTGCAAACGACTCAACGCCTCGTGCCAATCCGCGAGGTTGTCGGCATACAGCCCGCACACGGGTTCATGGGAGAGAGCGTTCAGCGCCAGCGGCCGCAAGTTGCAGCCGCGCAGACCGGTCAGCAGAGCGGCCGCCTGTTCACGGTCGGCGTCGCGCAGAAAGGCGACCGCCGACTCGCCGTCGATCACCACCTCTTCGGCACCGGTGGCGGTGCGCAACCAGTAGCTCAGCCGCAGCCGCCCCTGATGGTCGCGCTGACGACGGGTCAGCGGCAGTCCAACCAGACTATTGATGATAGGCGGTATCACGGGTTGCATCGCGGGCCAGCATCAGTGGCCGAAAGGCTCCACGGTTTCCAGGCTGGGAAAATGCTGCAGCAGGGTATCGCGATCTTCGCGCTGGAACAGCAGCTTGAGGTTGGGACCGGCATCCATGGTGAAGTAGACCTGCAGTCCCTGCTCGCGCAGCTGCCAGACCTTCTGCATCGCCGCCACCGACTCCGGCTGCCAGTACAGCAGCGGCGGCCAGGAGGCGATCATGGTGGCATGCATCGACAGTGCGTTCTGCTCGGCGGTCTGGCCCATCAGCGCGAAATCACGCTCGGCGATCGCCTGCTGCAGCTTGTTCAGGTCGGCGGCCGCCTGCAGCGGCCAGCTCTGGTACAGATGCGCCGTTTCCACGGTGCGCTGCATGCCGGAGCGGGAATCGGTGGCTTTCTCGCCGGCATCGACCTCGACCAGGCCGATACAGAAGCCGGGCCACGTCTGCTCCAGGGGAACGCCGTGGCTATCCAGACCATCTTCCCGCTGCCCCATCTCCCATTGGACAAAGCCGTTGAACAGCGAGCGACAGGCGCTGCCGCTGCCCAGGCGCGCCAGAATCGACAGGTGCTCCAGCGGCAGGTCCAGCGCCAGCGCATCATTGAGCGCCAATGTCAGCGCGGCAAACCCGGAAGCCGAGGACGCCAGCCCCGCCGCAGTGGGGATATTATTGCGGGTTTCCACCCGGAAACAGAGGTCCTGATCGCGACGGAACAGATCGATGAATTCGCTGACCTTCTGGCTGAATTTGGCGCCCGGCTGCAGCTGCTGACCGTTGAGCCAGACCTCGTCCACCTGCCCCTCGATCGGAATCAGGCGGGTATGGCTGCCCAGATAATCCAGTGACACCGACAGCGAGGCGTTGATCGGCAGGTTAAGCTCCCGGTCACGCTTGCCCCAGTACTTGCACAGGGCGATGTTGCTGGGAGCAAACTGCTCCGCCGAGGCCGAAGCCCTGACCACTTTCGGCAACAGCCGCTCGATCACTTCAGTTCGTTGCATAACGGATCTCCACTCCTGTTGCCGCCACGGATACCGGGATCGCGTCCCAGGGCAGTTCGGCTTCGACCCGGCCCAGCGCCAGTACGCAGTCCCCCAGACCGGAGCCGGAGATTTTCGCCCCCTGCACACCGGGTTCGGCGCGCAGACGGTGAATCATCTCGGCCAGCGTCGCATCACAGACACCCAGCGCATCCATCAGCCCCTGATAGATATTCATCAGTTCGCCCAGCGCCAACCAGTCCTGTTCCCGCACGGCTCGTTCGGCCGCCCGGCAGGTCTGTCCCATCAGCCGATAGAGGCCTGCATACAGCTCAGGCTGACGCACGGCCTTCTGTTCGACCAGCGCCAGCACCTCGGGGGTCTTCATCTTGTAACCACTATAGTAGAGCGCAATCGGCGGCAGGCCGGACAAGGGACGCACTTCGGCGGGAGCCATGTCATAACCAATGACACCACCATAGATACTGGCTGCCAGATCGGTACCCGAGCCCCGGCCGTTCTGCACCTGATGCACGGCGGCCAGGGCAACGGGAAAGAGCACTTCGGGATCGGTACTCTGGCCGGCATAGGCTGCCAGCGCCGCCGTCGTTGCCGCCGTGACCGCGGCCGAAGACCCCAGCCCGACGGTGTGGGAGAAGCTGGAACGAATGATCAGGTCAAAGCCCTGTTCAAGCTGCGGCTGATAATGCTCGATCACCGCCAGCACGAAAGCCAGTTCGGGCATCGCGGCCAGCTCATCCAGCGAGCCCTGATAGTGCCCCAGCGCACTGTCGATCCGAACCTGACGATCATCACGTGGCACCAGTGTCACCGCCAGTCGCGCATCCACGGCGCACGCCAGCGCCGGCTCACCAAAGAGTACGGCATGTTCGCCCATCAGCATGATGCTGCCCGGGGCACTGACCTCAATCCTCGAGTATGCGGACACCTTCCAGATCCTCCTTTAACTGGCCCCAATGCCACTGAGGCTGCAGGGGCAGCTGCGCCGGCGTCATTCCGTCCGGCAGCAGCAGCAACATGAGTCCACCCTGGTCGCCCGAAACGGCACCGGCGCCACAGACCTTGGCCGCACCGCCCGCCTGTTCCACCTGTTCGGCCAATCGCTGCAGGGGGGCCGGCACCACGCCGATGCGGGTCAGCAGCCGGTGGTTGCAACGGATCAGCTCGATCAGGCTGTCGCCGGCCAGCAGAGCCGTTTCGAAGTCATGGGTGGTGTCGGTAAATTCATCCCAGATAGCGGCACCGGCAAAGTTGCGCCGCACCTGATCGACACAGGCACCGGTACTGCAGGCCGGGGTGCCGGTAAACAGCCAGAAAAACCCTTTTCCCAGTCCCTGCTCGGGAAGTGGCAACCGTTCGACCTGATCGCCCTGCACCCGTACCAGTCCACCCGAGCAGACCGCTGCCGCATCAATGATGCTGCCCCGACCGTGCTGCAGGCGTTCGCAATGACGCACCTGACGAATCAGCTCATCGAGATTATCGAAGTGACCGAAAAGCTTGAGCAGTGCGGCGATCAGTGCCGCCGAGGAGCCCATGCCGGCCCCGATGGGGATGTCGGAATCGATACGCAAACTGCCCTGGGGTCGAATGTCGAGTCCGGACAGGACCCGAGCCATGTCGACAGCGTAAAAGGCCAGCTCGGCGGGTTTTTGCAGGATACGGGTAATCGGCAGCTCGCCACGCAGGTAGCGTTCGAAATGACTGTCCAGACGACGGCGCAGGCCAGCCAGCTTGTCCAGCCCGAGCACATGGGTGCGTTCCTGTGCATGCCAGCTCAGGCGAGGCAGCTTGTCAGGCCGATAATGGATCCGCATGTGCCGGTCCACCGCCAGCGCCAGTGCCGGTGAACCGTAGACAACCGCATGTTCACCGCTGAGGATAATCTTCCCCGGCGCACAGGCGGTCGGCATCAGCAGGGAACGTATTCGCGTTTGTGGTGGGCGATACCGGCCAGGCGGAAGCGGCCGGTGGTTCCTTCGTCAAAGCGGTGTTCGCCACCGTCAACGGGCACCTGATGGCGGTACAGCTGCAGGTATTCGTCATGACCGATCTCCCGGCGAGCGGCCAGCAGCTGCCGGTGGTGCTCCTTGTGCAGGGCATCACGATAGCCCGCAGCAACGGTGCCGGAGAAGAACTCGCCCACACAGCCGGAGCCGTAGCTGAAGAAGCCGATCCGCTTGCCGGTCAGGTCCTCTTCGGTGTTTTCCAGCAGCGAGGTCAGACCGATATACATGGAGGCGGTGTAGCTGTTGCCGATGATGCGGTTATACAGCAGGGTATCGCTGATCTGTGCTTCCTGCTCGTCGGCTGACAGCTCGGCCTTGTTGTGACGGACCAGCTGCTGATGCGCTTTCTGCGCCATGCGGCTGAACGGCAGGTGGTAGCAGAAACGGCTGAAGTCGGCGAATTCCAGATCGCTGACTTCACGGAAATTGTCCCAGGCCTTTTTCAGTGCCTTGAGGTAGATCTTGGTGGAATACTTGCCATCGACCAGTGCGGTCGAGCGGTAGTTGGGACGCCAGAAATCCATGACGTCTTCGGTGTGGTTGCCCACCTCCGGATCAATGCTGACCAGGCGCGGATTGCTGCTGATCAGCATGGCCACGGCGCCACAGCCCTGAGTCGCTTCCCCGGGGGTATCCAGGTCATAACGGGCGATATCGGAGGCGATCACCAGCACTTTGGACTCCGGCTTGCGCGCCACCAGCGCACAGGCCATCTGCAGTGCTGCCGTCGCGCTGTAACAGGCCTGCTTCAGCTCGACCACGCGGCAGTTGCTGCTCAGGCCCAGCAGGCGGTGCGCATAGATACCCGCCGCCTTGGACTGGTCGATACCGGTTTCGGTCGCGAACATCAGCGTGCTGATCGCATCAGGGCCGACCCGTTCGACCAGCGGCAGTGCAGCATTGGCCGCCATGGTGACGATATCCTCGTCGGGAGCCGCCATACCCATTTTCTCCTGACCGATGCCGGTGTAGTACTTTTCCGGGTCCGTCCCCTGTACTTCAGCCAGCGTCTTCAAATCGAGAAAGTAGTTGGAGGTGTAAAAGCTGATTTCGTCAATACCAACGGACATACTTGACCAGGGTCCTCAACGCTCTTGGAGAATAAGCGCCCTGTTTCGGAACAGCGCCGGCAGATCCGGCGTACCGAGCAGAAACATCGCAGTGATAAATTCCCGCCGCAACCGTTCTATCACGGCCACCACGGCTTCGGCAGATTCCATCGCCGGCAGCAGCAGCGGTGCCGCCATACCGCACAGCGAGGCCCCGAGTATAACAGATTTGGCCATATCAATCCCATCTCTGAGACCGCCACTGGCGATCAGGGTCGCCCGGTCCAGAAAGGGCGCCGCCTGTTGCAGTGCAACCGGGGTCGGCAAGCCCCAGTCCTGAAAGCGGATACCGATATCGTTGCCGTCATGACGACGATGATGCTCGATCCGACTCCAGGACGTGCCGCCGGTGCCGGCCAGGTCAAAATGGGTCACCCCGTTGGCGAGGCCCAGGGCGATGTCGGCCGCCGAAAGGCCGGCCCCCACTTCCTTCAGCAGTACGGGCACACTGAGCTGACGGCTGATCGCGCCGATCTTGTCGGCCAGGCCACGGAAGTCAGTATCGCCCTCGGGCTGTACCGCTTCCTGCAGAGGATTGAGGTGAAAATAGAGCGCATCCGCGCCCAAAACATCGACGGCTCGCTGACATTTATCGAGGTCAAAGCCGTAGTTGAGCTGTACCCCACCAACGTTGCCGATCAGTACCGTGGTCGGTGCCTGCTCGCGCAGGGCGAAACTGGCTTCGGCCGCCGGGTGGGTGAACATCACCCGCTGGGAGCCCACCGCCATCGCCACCTGACAACGCTCGGCGGCGATCGCCAGGTTGGTATTGATGGTGCGCACCAGTTCATGATCCCCCCCTGTCATCGACGAGATCAGCAGCGGAAAGCTGAGCCGCTTGCCGAGAAACTCGGTGCTCGGGTCGATCGCCTCCAGCGACAGCTCCGGCAATGCCCGGTTGGTCAGCAGGATACGATCAAACCACTGGCCGTTACGATCCGTCTCGGGGTCACGTTCAATGGCCCGTATATGTTCAATCTTGCGCTCGTTGGTCGGGTCGGTCATTACCGCTCCAGCTTGATATGGGCTTCCATCAGTTCGCCCGGATTGGTCTGAGCCGCCAGCAGCGACAGCTCGCCACACAGGACCGTCGCGGCACAAATCGCGGCCAGACGGCGCGCGTTGGCACCGGGTTCACGCGCCTCCTTGCAGCCGAGCTGACGCAGGTTTTCTTCAACGAAGTCGATCCCCTTGCCGTTGCCCACGGACCCCACGATCAGGTTGGGCAGGGTGCAGGAGAAGTAGAGGTCGCCATTGCGTACTTCAGCATGAACCACCCCCTGGGAGCCTTCGATGATATTGGCCGCATCCTGGCCGGTGGCCAGATAGAACGCTAGCAGCATGTTGGCGTAATGCGCGTTGGCACTGCGCAGGCCGCCGGCCATCAAGGTACCTATAAGGTTTTTCTTGATATTCAGATCAACCACTTTTTCCGGCGTGGTTTTCAGCCGACGCTCGCACAGCTCACGCGGGATCAGGATTTCACTGACCACATACTTGCCGCGACCAAGAATACCGTTGACCGCTGTGGCCTTCTTGTCGGAACAGTAGTTGGCGGAGATCGACGAGTAACGCAGCTGCGGATACTCGGCCAGAATCCAGGGGATCAGCTTGTCGGCGGCGTTGGTCACCATGTTGTGACCGGAGGCATCGCCGGTGGTGAATTCCAGACGCAGATAGATCAGGTTACCGACGATCTGGCTGTGCATGTCGATCAGTTTGGCGAAACGACTGCTGGTGGCGACCACGGCATTGAGGTCATCCTGGCGCGCCTTGATCGACTGCAGCGCCTGATGCGCCGCCAGCGCATCATCGGCTTCCAGCAGGATGGAACGGGTCATGCGCTCGTCCACCACGGTGGTGACGATGCCCTTTTCGGTCAGGGCCGAAACCCGGGCACCGCGTCCTACCGAAGGCCAGAGCGGCGTTTCGTAGGTTGCCAGGGGCACGCTGAGCTTCTCGTCGACCACATCGCCGCTGATCTTGATCGGTCCGACCCAGCGCATCGGGATCGGCGCTTCCAGTATTTTGTGTGACTTCATGCTCGGCGCATCCTTTAAATGAAAAAGGGCTGCCCTGCCGGACAACCCTTCAGAAAGACCTCAGGCTGGGCGAATTTTAAGCCACCCGCGCCGAGGGATGCAATTATTGACCGCTGGCGGCAACCTGCTCGGTTGTCGGCGCATTTTCTTCCACCGGCGGCAGCTCGACCTTGAGCGCTTCCAGCAGCTCGCCGGTCCCGGTCAGGATACGCAGCTTGGCGATCTCGCTGTCGACACGGGCTTCGGCCAGCTGATTCTTGGCCGAGAACACTTCGTTCTCGGTATCCAGCAGGTCAAGCAGGGAGCGCTGACCGATATCGAACTGTTTCTTGTAGGAGTTGCGGGTGTCTTCGCTTGAGCGCACATGCTTCTCCAGGTGCTGCAGCTGACGCTGCAGGATTTCGTGCGCGTTCCAGGACAACTCCACACTCTCGCGGATCTGCCGCTGGGCGTCACGCTGGATCGCCTGGGCTTCACCGATCTGGTGTTCGGTCTGGCGGATACGCGCCTTGTCGGCGCCGCCGTTGAACAGGTTATATCTCAGACGCAGCATGGCGGTCAGGTCTTCGTCATCGCCCTCCACACCGTCGATGTTGTCATCCCAGCGCCGTTCCACTTCAAAATCGAGACGCGGATACATGCGACTCTTGGCCGCATCGCGCTGGGCAACGGCCGCTTCCACATCCGCCTGCGCCAGGCTGGCGACCGGCTGGTTGGCCAGCCCTTTCTCGACAGCCGCCTTCAGGGTTTCGGGCAACATCAGCGTTGAGCTGTCGAAAGGCTCCAGTGTTTCGGGGACCGGCTGCCCTACGACCCGACGGTAATTGGCCTGGGCATCACGCAGGTTGTTCTCGGCCGCGAGCATATTGACCTCGGCCAGCGCCAGACGCCCTTCCGCCTGCTGCAGCGAGGCCAGAGTCCCCATACCCGACTCGGAACGACGGCGGATCTGATCATAGAGCTTGACGTGGTTGTACAGGCTTTCCTTGGCCAGCTGCAGCAGTTGTTCGCGGCGTTGCACTTCCAGGTAGGCGCGCGACGAGGAGAGCACATAACGCTGGGCGGTGTCCTTGTAGTTGCTGGCACGAGAGGCGGCTCTCGCCTGCTGGCGCTGCACCTCGCTGCGGGTGGCAAAGCCATCGAAGATCATCTGGTTCAGGTTAAGGCGCGCTTCACGACGGTTCAGTTCCGTGTCGTCCCTGTTTTCCGGGAATTCCTTGTCCGTCCACTCGTAGCCATAGCCCAGAGTGGCATCCAGGGTCGGGTAGTAACCGGCCCTGGCCTGACGGATCTCCTGGATCACCGCCGCATAGTTCTGCAGCGCCTGCTGTACTTCGGGGTTCTGCCCGATATTATCCACTACAACTTCCTGCAACGTGGCCGCGGATGCCCAACCTGAAACGCCCACGCTCAGGGCCAATGCCAGCACCGAGTGTTTAAATTTCATATCCCTGCTCCTGCTTGTTGATCTCCGAGGGGCCTTGGCCACTCAGGATTAAAATTAGTTCAATTCGGTCACGTACACCCGATTTTTCAAGAATTGCGCTGACATGGGCCTTGACCGTTCGTTCGGTAATATCCAGTTGCCGTGCAATCTGTTTGTTCGTCAGCCCCTGCGTCAGCTGGTCAAGCACCTGCTGCTCGCGGGCACTCAGACCCCAGTCTGTAATCGGGTCGGTCACGGGGCCCTGCCTTGCCAGCAGCCGCTTGAGCAGTCCCTGCAACAGCTCAGGCCCCGCCCAAAGATCCCCTCGGGAGACGGTCTCCACGACCTGTGGCAGCAGATCAGGTTGAATATAGGTGTTTGCATACCCCTCCACACCTCGACTCAACAGCCATTCGCCCTCTGCAGGATTAGGATGGTCGACCAGCACGATTCTGCCGCCCTCGTCAGACTGCCGCAAAACCTGCTTCTGTTGCGCCTCATCCAGACCGTTCCAGTGCACCAGCAGCACCGAGTCCGTGCCACGGTTGAGTACAGAGGAAAAGCGTTCGCAGCACAGGGCGTCCGAGTGCAGGGCCTTCCGCCAGCGCGCCATCAGCGCGGGGTCGGATGCATAGAGGAATATCTGCATGTCTATCGCTCCGTCAGTGCGCGTTCTGCCGCGCGGTTGATCGGTTTAAGAAGATAGTGCATTACGGTTTTCTTGCCGGTCAGGATATCAACGCCGACGGTCATCCCTGCCATCAAAGGAAGCGGACTGGATTCTGTCCCCAGATAGGGCGCTTTGGTTTCCAGCCTGACCAGGTAATAGGGCAGCTTGGCTTCGGGATCCATAATAGTGCCTGGCGAAATAAAGACCACCTTGGCATCCAGGCCGCCATAGATGGCGAAATCATAGGCACTGACCTTGACCACGGCATCCTGCCCCTGACGAATATTGGCAATATCGGACGGTTTGATCCGCGCTTCGACCAGCAGCTTGTCTTCGAAGGGCACAATGCTGAGCAGCGGGTCTCCCGGCTTGATCACACCGTCAATGGTGTTGATCATCAGCTGCTTGACCGTCCCGCGGATCGGAGCTCGCACCTCGGTTCGACTGATCCGGTCCTGCATGCCTGTCAGCGCCTGCTGCAACCGCACCTGCTCGGCGACCAGCTCATTCAACTCTGCACGTGCACGGTTACGGAACTGCAGCTCCATCTCCTGCTGACGCTGCTCGATCTCACTGATCGCAGCTTCGATACGAGGCACGCTCAGCTCTATGCTGGAGATCTCGCCGCGCAGGTCGTTAACCTGACGCCGCAGACGAAGATACTCCACTTCGGAGATCACCCCCTCCTTGACCAGCGGCTCACTGATACGCAGCTCCCGCAGCAGCAGGCCATAGCTGCGCCTGAGCTGCTCAATGCGTGAGTTGGCTTCAACCAGCTCCTGCTCCCGCTGCTGGCGCTGCTTGGACAGCACCTCCAGGTTGGAGACCAGCTCCTTCTGGCGGGACTCGAACAGACTCAGCTCCTGCTCAATCAGGTTGCGATGCTCATTGCCGAAGTCATCGGGCATGCTGAAGGGCTCATCGTTGGCCTCGGCCGTAAGTCTGACCGCCCGTGCCCTAAGCTCCAGTTCACGGACCTGATTTTCACGGAAGGAGCTGGCAAAACGCTTGTCCTCGATTTTCAGCAACACTTCGCCCCGCTCAACCAGCTGCCCTTCTCGAACCAGAATTTCGGAAACGATCCCCCCTTCCAGGTTCTGTACGACCTGCAGCTGATGTGACGGAATGATCTCACCGTCCCCCCGGGCGATCTCATCCAGCTCGGCCCAGTTGGCCCAGGCCAGCGCCAGAACGATGAACAGAGCCGCAAACCAGAGCAGCAGGCTGGCACCCCGGGGTACCTGCTCCAGCATCGCTTCGCTGATGCTGTTGGTATATTGAATGTCCCCTCGGCGAGGGCTGTGATTGCGTCCCATGGTCTTCCCCTAGCGCCTCACCTGCAAACGTCCCTGCTTCAACGCCTCAAGTACACTGTCTTTGGGCCCATCGGCCACAATCTTGCCCCCATCGATCACGATGAGACGATCCACCAGATCCAGAAGCGACATCTTGTGCGTCACCATCAACAGGGTTTTCTGTTTAGCATAACTCTTGAGCTGACGCCGCAGATAGTCTTCGGAGGCGTTGTCCATGGAGTTGCTGGGTTCGTCCAGTACCAAAATCGACGGCTCATGCAGCAATGCACGCGCCAGTGCCACCGCCTGCCGCTGTCCACCCGACAATGCGCCGCCGCGCTCGCCTACCGGCATGTCGTACCCAAGGGGGTGCTGATTAACGAACGCTTCCACACCGGCCAGACGTGCCGCCTGAAGGATCTGGGCATCGGAGGCCTTGGGCAGTCCGATGGTGATATTGTCGCGCACACTGCCGGCAAACAGCATCACGTCCTGAGGCACGTAGCCGACACTGCGACGCAGGTCGGAGGGGTCGATCTGGTTCAGATCGATTCCATCAACCGCAATGGCCCCCTCTCTGGGCTTGTACAACCCCAGCAGCAGTTTTTGAATGCTGCTTTTGCCGGAACCGACACGGCCGATCAGGGCGACCTTTTCACCCGGCTGAATGCGGAAACTGATCCCCTTGAGCGCACCGTAATCAGTATTCGGGTAGGTAAAATCGACCCCCTGGAATTCGATCCCGCCCTTGATTTCCGGCCGATGCAGGTACTGCCTTTCAGCCTCGTGCTCGTCGGGCAGCGCCATGATCTCGTCAAGGGTTTTCAGCGCCTTGAGCGATTGTTCATAATTGGCCACCAGGCTCGCGACCTGCCCCAGAGGCGCGATGGCGCGACCACTGAGAATAACGCAGGCGATCAGCCCCCCCATGGACAGATTCTGTTCCATGATCATGTAAACGCCAGCAATCACCAGTAATACCGACGCCAGCTGCTGCACCAGCCCAGCAAAGCTAACCACCGACGACGACAGCATTCTGGATTTCAGCCCCCAGCGCGCAATGTAACCGACGGCCTCTTCCCAGCGCGCCTGCATGGGGCTTGCCGCACGCTGGGTTTTCAGGGTTTCCATCGCCGTCAGCGACTCCACCAGGGTACCGTTCTTCTGAGCGGCCGAACTGAAGGTACGCTCGATGGCCCGGCGCAGACTCGGCCGCACCGCCAGGGCATAGATCAATATCAGCGGTATCGCCAGCGCCGGCACCAGCACCAGCGGGCCACCGATCCAGCTGATCACGACCAGAAACAGCAGCATGAAAGGGATATCGATAAGGACGGTGTTGGTCGTGGAGCTGAGGAAGTTGCGGATGCTTTCGAATTCACGCAGGTTACTGGCAAAGGCCCCGACCGAGCTGGGCATAGCGTCATACCTCAGCCCCATCACCTTCTCGAACAGGCGCGCCGACAGCAGCACATCGGATTTCTTGCCCGCCACTTCGATAAAGTAGGCCCTCAACATCTTCAGGCCGAAATCGAACAGGTATACCACCAACACCCCGATCGCCAGCACCCATAGCGTTTCGACCGCATGATTGGGCACCACACGGTCATAGACATTCATAACGAACAGGGGGTTGGCCAGCACGAACAGGTTGATCAGTACCGAGGCCAGAAGCACATCCCGGTAGATGCGCGCCGAGCGCCAGAGCGTCCCCCAGAACCAGTGGCCGTCCCGGTCATTGAGCGCGCGACTGCTGGAGTTACCGAACTGGTATTCGGGGCGCAGAAAGAGCACATGGCCGGTATAAGCCTGCTCCAGCTCGTCCAGCGACAGGCGAGCAACACCGCCGCTTTCAGGCTGAATCACCTCCGCCTCGCCCTTGTCGCTGTCCACACGCTGAAGGATGCAGGCCTGCTCGTTTTCCAGCAACAGAACGGCCGGCAGCAGCAGGTTGGACAGCTCATCCAGACGGCGCGAGGCCAGCTTGGCAGCAAAGCCGCCACGGGCAGCCGCGCGAAGAAACAGTTTTGGCGTGAGACGCCCGTCAACCAGAGGCAAGCCTTCCGTTAATACCTGAGGTGAGCGGGGGCGGTTGTTTTGTTCTGTCAGCAGTACAAGACACTGCAGGAGAGGGTCCTTCTCAACATCCATGCATACGGCATCCCAGGTCGAGGAAAGAGGAAAGAGGAAAATAGCATCCAATTTAACAAGTGTTTTGGTTCAATTAAAGTCCTCTTGACGTTACAGTCAGACGATCAGCATCTACACTGTCCCCCGTAACCAGTTTAGCTCAGGATATACAAAATGCTTTACGCGTTGAGAGACCAGGATGGCAAAATTACGGCGCTGACAGACCGCCCCATTCCCGATGCTCAGCCGGCCCGCCCTTCCGACCCGGAAGTGATGGCCTTCCTGTCCCTGGATGGTGAAAACTTTACTGCCGGCGACTTTCTGGACGAGTCAGACCTTTCCACTGTTCGTATTCTGGAAGACCTGATCGACACCCTGATCGATCGCCAAATCATCCGCTTTACCGACCTGCCCGAAGCCGCGCAGCGCAAGCTTTTAAGTCGTAAGGTCGCCCGCTCACTGGCCAGCCCGGACAGTCAGGATGCCGGGGGCAGTGACTATATTCGGGACAACCTGTTCATCCAGGAAGATGACGAACGGCTATTTTGAGCCACGGGCAGACCGGGACATGCGCGCCAGAACCAGAGTCGCCAGACGCTCGGCCAACGCCTGATAACGGTGTTGCTGGCGAGATGTCAGGGCCGCATAGTGCAGCCCGTTCAGCAGGTCATCACACAGGCCTATGACCGTCGCCGCATCTTCAGGCGGCTGCCGCCTCAGCCGTTCCAGCTCGGTCTGGAGCAGGTTCAGGCTGACGCTGGGGTTATCCGGCTGTAGCCGAAAGGCTTGGGAGAACGCTTCCCAGGCCGCGTTTAATTCGCCCTTGCGGAAGTGCATCATTCCCTTCAGGTTGGCCCTCGCCCACTCGATCGACAGTGTTTTCGGGGTCAAGTCCTGCCTGATCGCGTGCGCCTGTGCACTGGCTTCACTGTGCTCCAGAGCATCCACCAGCAGATCCAGCCACTGGGCCTGCAACTCCAGCGGCAGACCGGAAAAGAGATCCAGCGCCGCCCGTTCCGCCTGCTTTGCCCGCTCCTGATCGCCCCCCTGGCGCAGCAGTTCCGACAGCAGCAGTCGCGATCGGAACAGCGCGACCGGGTCATGGTCGAAGTCGACTACCGCCTGCTCCAGCACCTTTACGGCCTCGGCTTCGGCCGCACCTGCCGGCTCTCCCTGCAAGCTCTCCATGCGCACCCTCAGGGACTGGGCCAGGGAAAAGTAGTAGGATGGTTGCTGAAAAGCCGAATAGCGACCAAAGCGCACAGCCGCTCGAAAGGAATCCACCGCCAGCCGCCAATCACCCAGCCGGGCGGCGGCATCCCCCTGCTCCGCCTGCAACAGCGCCACGGTCGGTTGCAGCAGTACCGACTTGCGCAGCAGGTTCACCGACTGCTGCAGCTCCCCTTTCAGGCGATGCAGACGCGCCAGCCACTCAAAGGCATCGATACAGACCTGTCGCTGACGTATCACCTGGTTCAGCGCATTCTCGGCCTGAGCCAGTTCACCCAGACGATAGGCCGCCACCCCGAGACCAACTCGCATCCAGTGCTGATCACGCTCATCCAGCAAGGTCTCGAACTGTTGATAGGCCTCCTGGTAACGCTTCAGCCTGAGCAGAATAATGCCCCGCAACCGCTGCAGCAGCACTCTTAACGCTGGAAAACGCGCCTGCTTCTGTTCACACAGCGCCAGCGCCTCATCCCAGCGTCCCTGAACCAGGCAGGCATCCACAGGCTGGAGCACCTGCTTCATGCGCACCAGACGCTCCAGTGACTGACGCAGGTGAGCGCTCTGGTAGGGTTTTTCGATGCACAGATCCGGGGAGGATTCCAGCGAGCCGAACATCAGGGCCGAGGTTTCGGCATCCGCCACCAGTACGTAGGCGGTACTCTGCCGATAAATCCCTTCCGCCTGCGCCTCATGGAGCAACTGCAGGCCGCTTTTTTCACCCTTGCCCAGGTCATGCACCATAAAGCAAAAGTCGACCGGCTCTTCACGTAGAATCGACAGGGCCATGTTGACCGACGAGGCCACGAACACCTGCTGTAGCCCCAGTTTCAGCAGCAACGATCTCAGCGCCTGCAGGTCGTCCAGCCGCTTGTCGACGATGATGGCGGTTTTGGCGGAGAAAAGGGTATCCATAGACCTACACTATCAGGGACTTATGGAAAAATAGCATGCACGCCGAAAACGGACAAAAAATCCGGGGCGGAAACGAAAAAGGCCACGCCGGCAATGCCGGCGTGGCCCTGAAGAGCGCATCAAGGATACGATCAGTCTTCAAGCAAATTGCGGCCCTTTCCGGCTGCGATGCGCATGCGCAGTGCGTTCAGCTTGATGAAGCCTTCCGCATCCTGCTGGTTGTAGGAACCGGCATCATCTTCGAAAGTCGCGATGCTCTCGTCGAACAGGCTGTCCTCGGAGCGACGGCCCACCGCGGAAACGCTGCCCTTGTACAGTTTCACACGAACGTCACCGTTCACGTTGCGCTGGCTGTAGTCGATCATCTGCTGCAGCATTTTGCGCTCTTCAGACCACCAGAAGCCGTTGTAGATTACCTTGGCGTAACGCGGCATCAACTCGTCTTTCAGGTGCGCCGCTTCACGATCCAGGGTGATGGACTCGATGGCACGGTGCGCCTTCAGCATGATGGTGCCCCCCGGAGTCTCGTAGCAGCCACGGGACTTCATGCCGACAAAGCGGTTTTCGACGATATCCAGACGACCAACTCCGTTGGCACCACCCACCTTGTTCAGGTATTCCAGTACGGTTGCCGGAGACATTTCCTGACCGTCAATGGCCACGATGTCGCCCTTGCGATAGGTCAGCGTCAGGTAGGTCGCTTCGTCCGGAGCCTGCTCCGGGCTTACGCTCCAGCGCCACATATCATCTTCGGCTTCCGCCCAGGGATCTTCCAGAATGCCGCCTTCGTAGGAGATGTGCAGCAGGTTAGCATCCATGGAGTACGGTGACTTCTTCTTGCTGGAGCTGAAGTCGACCGGAATATTGCGATCTTCGCAATACTTCATCAGCGTCTCGCGAGAGGTCAGATCCCATTCACGCCAGGGCGCGATCACTTTCACACCGGGTTTCAGCGCGTAGGCACCCAGTTCGAAACGGACCTGGTCGTTGCCCTTGCCGGTTGCACCGTGAGAGATGGCGTCGGCGCCGGTCTCGTTGGCGATCTCGATCAGACGCTTGGCGATCAGCGGACGCGCAATGGAAGTACCGAGCAGGTATTCACCTTCGTAGATGGTGTTGGCACGGAACATCGGGAAAACGAAGTCGCGTACGAACTCTTCGCGCAGGTCTTCGATGTAGATCTCTTTGACACCCAGGGCTTCAGCCTTGGCGCGTGCGGGTTCCACCTCTTCACCCTGTCCCAGGTCGGCGGTAAAGGTCACGACCTCGCAGTTGTAGGTGTCCTGCAACCAGCGCACGATTACAGAAGTATCCAGACCGCCTGAGTACGCCAGGACGACCTTTTTAATATCGGACATTTTGCTGCTCCAGAAACAATTGCCGGCCGACCACCATGATCGACCGGCCGCTAAGATTCACTCGGCACAAGTGTTGCCGATAATATATCAGAAAGCCTGTGCCCGCTGAACTGCCGCGCGCATTAGTCACGCTCCAGACGGATCGCTACGCGCCGGTTGCGCGCCCGGTTCTCGGCACTGGTATTGGGTACCACCGGATAACGCTCACCATGATAGCGGGTGGTGATCATATCCTCGGGAACGCCCTGGCTGACCAGATAACGGGTTACCTCTTCGGCACGCTTTTTGGACAGGTCACGGTTGAGCAGGCGTCGACCGTAGTTGTCGGAATGACCATCCACGTATATCGACTTTACGCCGTCATCCGTTTTCACGTAGAGCGCGATCAGGTCCAGACGCTCACGGGTTGCATCGGACAGACGCCAAGTCGCCGACGGGAAAAGCACCGCCGTTCGCGCCACCTGACGGTAGTTCACCGGCAGCAGCGTCGTCAGGCAGTTGAGATAATCGTCATAGGCCGACTGGAAATTGGCGGCGGAGATCCCCACTTCGACCGGTTCACCGCTCTGAAACCAGTGATCACTGGAGAAGGTCGGTGTCATGCCCCGGTGCAGCGCCACCAGCATCTGGTTGGCGGCGTCACTCCCCAGAGCGATCACCCCGTCGCTATTGATCTCGACGCGGGCGATCCGGAACGGCGCCATACCCGGCTGCCAGGGCGAGGCGCGCGCCACCAGCAGGGCTTCATCGTCCAGTTGGTCTTTCTGCGTCGGCTGCAATTGAAAGCGCAACGATTCACCGGCTTCGTGCTCGAACAGGGCGCGACCAAATGCGGGCACCTGTTGACTGAGGCGACAGAAGAAGCGCGAGGTTTCCATCTCCCATACCGATTCATCAATCGACGCCTGAAACACGACGGCCTGTGCCCACCCCGGCAATAACAGCAGCAGTAACAAGGCCAAGCAGCGGGTGTTCAATTTTGCGTCTCCAATGATCAGTTGCAGAGCCTGTAACGGCTGGGCGAGCCCTGACTTGAGCCCGTTTTGACGCGGCTAACCAGACTGTTAGAATGCCTGCGGCCATTTACCACTTGCAAGTAAGGATTTTCGTGACTCACCGCCATAACGCTCCTCATCCGATGGCAGACCGCTTTCGCGGTTTTCTGCCCGTTGTCGTCGACGTCGAAACAGCCGGCTTCAATCCGCGTACCGATGCCCTGCTGGAGATCGCCGCTGTCACGCTGACCATGGATGAAAACGGCTACCTGATGATCGACCAGAGTTACGATGCCAACGTCGTACCCTTCCCCGGTGCCAACCTGGAACAGTCGGCTCTGGACTTCACCGGCATCAACCCCGACGATCCGGCGCGCAATGCGATCGCTGAACAGGAAGCGCTGGAAAAGATTTTCAAGCCTATCCGCAAATCGATCAAGTCCCACGGCTGCAAACGGGCGGTACTGGTTGGCCACAACGCCGCGTTCGACCACAGTTTCGTCACCAATGCATCCGAGCGCTGCAACATCAAGCGCAACCCTTTCCACCCGTTCTCGACGTTCGACACCGTCTCTCTCGCCGGACTGGCCTACGGACAGACCGTGCTGGCCAGAGCCTGCGACTTGGCCGGGATCGACTTCGACGGCAAACAGGCCCATTCGGCACTCTATGACACCCTCAAAACCGCCGAACTGTTTTGCACCATCGTCAACCAGTGGAAAGACATGGGGGGCTGGGAAATGCTGCTGGCAACCCGCGACTGAGACGGCACCCCGACATAAAAAACCGCGCAGCCCAGCGCGGTTTTTTATTGCCTGCACGCAAATTACAGCTTGTCGGACTCTTCGGCCAGGTACTGGGCAACACCGTTCGGGGAAGCATCCATCCCCTTGTCACCCTTGTTCCAGCCTGCCGGGCAGACTTCACCGTGCTCTTCGTGGAACTGCAGGGCATCAACCAGACGGATCAACTCGTCCATGTTACGGCCCAGCGGCAGATCGTTAACGATCTGAGAGCGAACGACACCCTCCTTGTCGATCAGGAACGCACCGCGGAAAGCCACACCGCCTTCGGCTTCGACATCGTATGCCTGACAGATTTCGTGCTTGATGTCGGCAACCAGGGTGTACTGAACCTGGCCGATGCCGCCTTCGTTGACCGGTGTGTTACGCCAGGCGTTATGGGTGAACTGGGAGTCGATGGACACGCCGACAACTTCAACGCCGCGCGCCTGGAAGGCATCCATACGGTGATCCAGCGCGATCAGTTCGGACGGGCATACGAACGTGAAATCCAGCGGGTAGAAGAAGACCAGGCCGTACTTGCCCTTGATCGCTTCTTTCAGGTTGTAGTTGTCAACGATCTGACCATCGCCCAGAACGGCCGCCGCAGTGAAGTCAGGAGCCTGTTTACCAACCAGTACGCCCATGTTCTCTCTCCATTGTTATGGGGTTTTCATTTCGCCAGGAGGTCCGGCCGACAGAGCCTGGCTTGCCGGCCAAACATTGAAGCCTGAATCAGGCGTCAGCGTCGCCATTGGCCTGGACGGCAGCCGAGATCATCTCCTTCAGCTCACCGGAAGCGGCCATTTCGCAGATAATGTCACAACCGCCGACCAGCTCACCGTTGATCCACAGCTGGGGGAACGTCGGCCAGTTGGCGTATTTCGGCAGTTCAGCACGAATATCCGGGTTTTCAAGGATGTTCACGAACGCAAAACGCTCGCCACAGGACATGACGGCTTCCACCGCGCGTGATGAAAAACCGCACTGTGGGAAACGCGGCGTGCCTTTCATGTACAGCAGGATTGCGTTGTTTTCGATCTGCTCTTTGATCGTGTCGACTACACTCATCTAAACACCTTCATTACGTCTAATCTTGAGGGCCATATTGGAGACCTGGGCCAGGCGCACAGCTTAACATATAACCAAGCATGCCACTCAAGTTAAGCCGGACCCTCTTTGCCGCTCCCGGCCCGCAGAGAAGTACCCAGACGCGCCTCCCTGCTTCTCGCACCACCCTGTCTGCGCCTTTTCGTCCGCCCTTAACTCAAGTATAGAATTGCCAAACCGGGTTGCTGCTCATAGAATGGTTATTTTATCGGCAGCCATGGCTGCCTTTTTGCGTTGTAGGGAGATTCCCATGGCTACGCAGCCACTGATGAACGTTTTCAACCGGCTCTCGGTCGCCTTCGAGCATGGCGAAGGTGCCTGGCTGTACGATACCGCTGGCAACAAATACCTGGATGCGCTCTGCGGCATCGCCGTCACCGGGCTGGGTCACGCCCATCCGGCCGTGACCCGCGCCATCAGCGAACAGGCCGCGAAGCTGATTCACTGCTCCAACATCTACACCATTCCCCTGCAGGAACGGCTGGCCGAGAAATTGACCCGTCTGTCCGGCATGGACAACGCCTTCTTCGCCAACTCGGGTGCCGAAGCCAATGAAGCGGCCATCAAGCTGGCGCGCCGCTATGGCCACGGCCGCAATATCGACAATCCGGCCATCATCGTCATGGAGCAATCCTTCCATGGCCGCACCCTGGCCACGCTGAGTGCCACCGGCAACCGAGCTACCCAACAGGGTTTCGAGCCGCTGGTAGGCGGCTTTGTCCGTGTCCCCTTCGATGATGTGGAGGCCGTGCGCCAGGTTGCCCGCAACAACCCGAATGTGGTCGCCATTCTGGTCGAACCGATCCAGGGTGAAGGCGGCGTTCATATTCCAGCAGCGGATTACCTGAATCAGCTGCGCCAGATCTGCGACGAACAGCAGTGGCTGCTGATGCTGGATGAGGTTCAGACCGGCAACGGCCGCACCGGCCGTTACTTTGCCTACCAGCACAACGGCATCCTGCCCGACGTGGTGACCACCGCCAAGGGGCTGGGCAACGGTTTCCCGATCGGAGCCTGTCTGGCGCGCGGCATCGCCGCCGAAATTCTGACACCGGGCAGCCACGGCACCACCTTTGGCGGCAACCCCCTGGCCTGCGCAACGGCGCTGGCCGTGGTGGATACCATCGAACAGGACAAGCTTTGCCAGCGTGCCGAAACGCTGGGCAATCGCATCGCCGACGGCTTCCGAGCCCAGATGAGCGGTGCACCCTATGTACAAGAGATTCGTAACAAGGGCCTGATGATCGGCATCGAACTGTCTGAAGCGGGCAGCGAGCTGGCAGTCCTGGCCAAGGTCAAGGGCATACTGCTCAATATGACCGGCGGCGGCCGTGTTGTGCGCCTGCTGCCCCCCCTGATCATGTCCGATCAGGAAGCCGATCTACTGGTCAACACCGTAGCTCAATTGATCCGGGTTTATGCCGGTGAAGAGCGTGACAGCGCAAACTGAGCATTCCTAATCCAACCGACACCGGGAGCCGGCGGCCAAGGCCGCCGACCGATAAAATTTATGAGTACACGACACTTTCTGACCCTGCTGGACATGACGCCGGAAGAGCTGCAACAGATCGTGCAGCGCGCCATTATCCTCAAGCAGATGCGCAATGCGGGCGAAACCTACGAGCCGCTGAAGAACAAGGTCATGGCCATGATCTTCGAAAAGGCCTCGACCCGCACCCGCGTTTCCTTCGAAGCCGGCATGGCCCAGTTTGGCGGCCACGCCATGTTCCTGTCCCCCCGCGACACTCAGCTGGGCCGGGGCGAACCGGTTGAAGACAGCGCACGCGTGATATCCAGCATGGTGGACGTGGTGATGATTCGTACCTTCAGCCACGAGCTGGTCGAAACCTTTGCCCGCTACTCCAAAGTGCCGGTCATCAACGCCCTGACCGATGACTACCACCCCTGTCAGCTGCTGGCCGACATGCAGACCTTCATCGAGCAGCGCGGCTCCATCAAGGGCAAGACCGTCGCCTGGGTCGGTGACGGCAACAATATGTGCAACTCCTACATCAATGCCGCCCGCCAGTTCGACTTCAAGCTGAACGTGGCCTGCCCGGAAGGCTTTGCACCCAACGCCGACCTCGTCGCCCGCAACAGTGACCGGGTGAGCGTGTTTGAAAGCCCGGAAGAGGCTGTCAAAGGCGCTCATCTGGTCGTGACCGACGTCTGGGCCTCCATGGGCCAGGAAGATGAACAGCGTGAACGCATCCGTGAATTCCGCGGCTACCAGGTATCTCCGGCGCTGATGGACCTGGCGGAAGACGACGCCATCTTCATGCACTGCCTGCCCGCCCACCGTGGCGAAGAGGTCAGCGAAGAGATGATGGACGATCCCCGCTCCGTGGTCTTCGAAGAAGCCGAAAACCGACTGCATGCGCAGAAGGCGCTGCTGGAATTCCTGCTGGCCAAATCCTGATACACCTCCATTGCGGCAACCGGGCCTTCCGGTCGCCGCATTCGCCAGATTTTCATATTCAGTACTATACTGGCGGTTATCCGCAATCCGAAGGACCTGAAGTGTGGGCATGATCGAGATTCGTCATTTGAAAACGCTTGCCGCGTTACGCGATGCAGGCAGCCTGGTTGAGGCGGCTGAACGCATTCACTTGACCCAATCCGCCCTGTCTCATCAGATCAAGGACCTGGAAGAGCGCCTCAACTGTTCACTTTTCATCCGCAAGACCCGGCCCATCTGCTTTACCAGCGCAGGCCAGCGCCTGCTCAACCTGGCCGATGAACTGCTGCCGATGGTGCGCAGCGCCGAGCGTGACATCATGCGCCTGGCCGGTGGAGAAACCGGCCGCCTCAACATCTGCATCGAATGTCACAGCTGTTTCGACTGGCTGATGCCGACCATCGATCATTTCCGCCAACACTGGCCCGAAGTGGAACTGGATCTGTCCACCGGCTTCAGCTTCCTGCCGCTGCCGGCTCTGGCCCGTGGCGACCTGGACCTGGTGATCACCTCCGACCCGGAAGAACGTACCGGCATCCACTACGCCCCCCTGTTCAGCTATGAATCGGTCCTGGTCATGGGGCGTCAGCACCGTCTGGTGGCAAAACGCCATATCCAGCCTCAGGATCTGCTGCCTGAAACCCTGATCACCTACCCGATCGAACGGGACCGTCTGGATGTGTTCACCCGCTTTCTGGACCCGGCCGATATCGACCCAGCCGAGATTCGCACCTCCGAACTCACGGTCATGATCATGCAGCTGGTGGCCAGCGGACGCGGCGTCTCCGCGCTGCCGAACTGGGCGGCCCACGAATACCTGCAGCGCGAGTATGTGGCTGCCCGTCCTCTGGGCGAAAAGGGCCTCTGGTGCACCCTGTATGCCGCCATGCGCGAAGACCAGAAAGACGCTGACTTCATGGTCGACTTCCTCAACACCGCGCGCGAAGTGACTTTTCACAACCTCAATGGCATCCGTTCCGCCTGAGCCCGACCTACCCGGCTCCCGCGCGTCCTGCCCGATAGCCCCGGCACAACTCGATATCGCCGACATGAACGGCCCCGATCCGTTTCCAGGCTGTCGATTGCGACGATTTGCGGTACCATCAGAAGTTCGCATTCGTAAAACAAACAGTGAGTAATACAAATGGAAAACTGGACTCCCGACAGCTGGCGCAGCAAGCCGATCAAGCAGCATCCGACTTACCCCGATCAGGACGCCCTGTATCAGGTTGAGCAGGTGCTGGGCGAGTATCCGCCGCTGGTCTTTGCCGGCGAGATCCGCTCACTGACCAGCGAACTGGCCCAGGTGGCCGAAGGCAAGGCATTCCTGCTGCAGGGCGGCGACTGTGCCGAGAGCTTCGCCGAGTTCAACGCCAACAAGATCCGCGACACCTTCAAGGTGATGCTGCAGATGGCGGTCGTCATGACTTTCGCGGGCAGCTGCCCGGTGGTGAAGATCGGCCGCATGGCCGGCCAGTTCGCCAAGCCGCGTTCAGCCGATACCGAAACCATCAGCGGTGTGGAGCTGCCCAGCTACCGGGGCGACATCATCAACGACATCGCCTTCACCACCGAAGCCCGTACACCCGATCCCCAGCGCCTGCTGTCGGCCTACCATCAGTCCTCGGCCACGCTGAACCTGCTGCGCGCCTTCGCCACCGGCGGTTTCGCCGACCTGCACAAGGTGCATCAGTGGACCCAGGGCTTCGTCAAGCAGAGCCCTCAAAGCGAGAAATTCCAGCATCTGGCCGACCAGATCGACCAGACCATGGCCTTCATCGAGGCCTGCGGCATCAGCTCGTCCAACACCCCGCAACTGAAAGAAACCAACCTCTATACCTCCCATGAGGCCCTGTTGCTGGGCTACGAGCAGGCCCTGACCCGTCAGGACAGCCTGACCGACGACTGGTACGACTGTTCCGCCCACATGCTGTGGATCGGCGACCGCACTCGCCAGCCGGATCACGCCCATGTGGAGTTCCTGCGCGGTGTGCGCAACCCGATCGGTATCAAGGTTGGCCCGAGCACTCAGGTCGATGACCTGCTGCGCCTGCTCGACATCCTGAACCCGGCACAAATCCCGGGCCGCATCACCCTGATCGCGCGCATGGGCGCCGACCGGATCACCGAGCTACTGCCGCCGCTGGTACGTGCAGTCAAGGCCAGTGGTCACCATGTAGTGTGGAGTTCCGACCCGATGCACGGCAACACCATCAAGGCTTCCAGCGGCTACAAGACCCGCAGCGTCAATGCGATCCTGGCCGAGATGAAGGGTTTCTTCGAAGTCCACAACGCCGAAGGCACCCACGCCGGCGGCGTCCACTTCGAAATGACCGGCAACAACGTGACCGAATGCATCGGTGGTGCCTACCAGATCACCGAAGAAGGCCTGGCCGATCGCTATCACACTCAGTGCGACCCGCGTCTCAACGCCGATCAGTCACTGGAACTGGCCTTCCTGATCGCCGACACCCTGAAAGCAGCACGCAAGGAGTCCGCATGAGTCGACACCAGCAGGTCAGTCTTCTGCTGATCGAAATCCGCGACGAAATGCAGAGCATCGGCCTCTGGCAACCGCAGGCACCGGCGCCGGAGGCGCTGGCCAGCACCCAGCCGTTCTGCGTTGATACGCTCGACTTCAGCGAATGGGTACAGTGGCTGCTGCTGCCACGCCTGGAGATGATGATCGACCAGCAGCTGCCGCTGCCACAGAACAGCGAGATCCAGCCAATGGCCGAGGAGGTGTTCAAGCAGCTGGACGAGGATACCGAGCGCCTGCTGGAGCTGATAGGCCAGCTCGACCAGGCCCTGCGCGTCCACCACTAACACGACGGGAGCAAGGCTGCCGATGAGCTTTGACAAACACCACTCGCTGATGTTTCGCCTGGGCTTCGGCGGCGTCTCCAGTGCCGAAAACAGCCGCGCCCGCCGCTGGGGCAAGAACCTGGAATGGCCGATGCTGATTCTGGCCCTGTGGATACTGGTGGACTGGTATCTGCGGGCCGACGGCATCGTCAACGGCATGACCCACCAGATCACCGACTGGGTGATCTGGCTCGGATTCGTTGGCGAAATGGCGCTGATGCTGTACGTCGTGGATGACAGGCATCGCTATCTGAAAAACAACTGGATGAGCCTGGTCATCATCCTGGCCGGACTACCCGCCCTCTGGGGCGACTACTCCTTCTACGCCGGTGCCATCCGAAGCCTCCGCCTGCTGGTGATGGTCGGAATACTGTTCAAGGTATCCAAGGACCTCAGAAGCATCCTCTCCCGCCACAATCTGGGTACTACCCTGATGGTGTGTCTGCTGTTTCTGGTGATCTCGGGCTTCCTGATCGCCGCGCTGGACCCGGCCTTCAATGGCCCCCTGGACGGCATCTGGTGGGCCTGGGTGACCATGACGACCGTGGGTTACGGCGATATCGTACCCAGCACCAATGAGGGGCGCCTGTTCGGCTCCCTGCTGATTCTGGTGGGGATCTGCATGTTCTCGCTGCTGACCGCAAGCTTCTCGGTGTTCTTCATCGAAAAGGATGAAGGCGAGATCGCCGAACGCGAGCGCCAGAACCTGAACCGCATTACCCGACTGGAAAATCGACTGGAAAATATCGAGAAACAGCTGGAATACGTGCTGGTACTGCTGCAGACCTCCAGCAGCCCGGGCAGCAAGCCTGCCGCCAGGCAGGAGGAGAGTAAAACAGGGAACGGGGAGAACGGCCAGAACGACCGCTCTCCCCCGAAACCCGACTGATCAGAGCAGGGCTTCTTCCTTGCGCTGAGCTGCGCTGAAGATATGCTCGGCCAGACCCACGCCGGTTTCCGCCATGGTCTGGTAGGTATGATCGGCTCCCGCCCGGGTAATGGCGTCAGCATGATCGGCGAACATGCTGTGCGCCACAATCACCCCTTCAAAACCGGCCTGACGCAACTGGCGCGCCGCCGTCACCTTGGCTTCCACGTCGTTGGCCGCCAGGATCACATACTGCAGCGCCGGCGCTTCCAGGTTTTTCCACAGCTGTACGTCCTCGGCATCGGCAAACACCACGTTGCGACCGTTTTGCTGATGCAACGCCACCTTGGCCGGGTCGGAATCCAGCGCCACCATCGGCGTGTTACGCGGCTTCAAGTGATCATAGGCCGCCGTTCCCGTACGTCCCATACCGATGATCAGGATCTCGGCATTACCCAGTGACAGCGGCTGCTCGTCCGGGTGGAAGCCCTTGCGCTCGAACCGATTCAGCCAGCTGCTGAAACGATCATAGAGCGGGTGCGCCAGCCGATACAGAGGCGCCGACACCAGGAAGGAAACCGACACGGCAATCGCCAGCGGAATCAGCCACTCGGGCAGCACAATACTGGCCACGATCAGGCCAAACTCGCTGTAGTTGGTCAGACTCAGGCCGGACAGGAAGGCGCTGCGCGCCCGCAGCTTGAACACCAGCAGCAGGAAGAAGAACAGAATGCCTTTCAACGGCAGCACCAGCCCCATCACCAGCGCAAACAGCAGCGCATCGGTATCCGGCAAGCCTCCCATGCCGATCTGCAGGAAGAAGCCGACCAGAAACACCTCCTTGATGCTCCATAGGGACTGCGACAGCTCACCGGCACGGCGGTGATTGGCCAGCAGCGCGCCGAACGCCAGCGCCCCCAGCTCGGAGCTCAGCCCTACCAGCTCGAAACCCTTGCCGCCGATTACCAGCGCCAGCAGCAGGCCGAGCAATACCAGCAGCTCTTCGTGGCCACTGATATCGAGCAGCTTATAGATCAGCGGGCGCAACAGCGGTACCGCAAACACCAGCAGCGCCCAGACCGACGGTGTCTTGCCACTGGCCAGCGCCATCACCAGCAGCGCCAGCAGATCCTGCACGATCAGGATGCCGATGGCCACGCGACCGTGGAAGGCGCGCAATTCACGCTTGGACTCGAGCACCTTGGCCGCCAGCACCGTACTGGAGAAGGACAGCGCCACTGCCAGCAT
The DNA here is from genome assembly GCA_963676805.2 of uncultured Marinobacterium sp. Taxonomy (GTDB): domain Bacteria; phylum Pseudomonadota; class Gammaproteobacteria; order Pseudomonadales; family Balneatricaceae; genus Marinobacterium. The sequence goes on from CAXXYA010000002.1 coordinate 2,108,092, forward strand.
CAACGCGGTGTACCACTCAAGCCCCATGATCAGGTGCAGCGCCGGTGTAAACAGGGCGATGGAGATGCCAAAATGCAGCACCCCGCCACCGATCACTTCCGGCCGTACCAGGTTGCGCACCTTGAGCTTCAGACCAACGGTAAACAGCAGCAACAGCACTCCCAAGTGCGCCAGGTGACTCAGTGCCTCGGTGCCCTGAATCGGTATTCCGGCATAGTCACCGACCGCCACGATGGCAAAGCCGGCCGCCAGATAACCGATCAACGGTGGCAAGCCTATCAATTTCACCCCCATCCCCAGCCCGAAGGCGAAGATGATCCAGACCGCTTCAATCACGTATGACTCCCTATACTCCTTGCGAATGCGCGCGCATTAAACCATGACCATTGCATACTGTCAGCGACCGGGGTCAGAACTTTAAGCCCACCCGACTGACCTGCCCCGCCTCCAGCGCCTTGACCACCAGCTTCATGGACCCCAGCGCCACACGGTCCCCCACGATCGGGGGAGCCTGCAGGCGAGACACAATGTAGTCGGCAAGGCTCTGCGTCTTCAGTTCGACCGGCACGTCGATGCCGAAGTTCTGTGCCAGCGCTTCCAGCTGCACACTGCCGTTGAGCTCGAACGCCCCGAAGAACGTGCTCTCCTTCAGCGCCGGAATCGACTCCACCGAGCTGAACAGGCGCGCCAGCGGCCGTTCGGCCTCCTCCTCGCCAATAACAGCCAGCTGATCGCCCCCTCGCAGTTCAAGATCTGCCTCGTAAGGCAGCATGACCCCCTCACGCATGACAGCGGTAATGACGATATCGGAGGGCAGCCGCACCCCTTTCAGCGTGCGTGGCGGCGTCCAGTGTTCGCCATCCAGGTCGAACACCATCAGGCGATGGTTGCGCGGCGATGCCCAGTCAATACTCAGACGTCGCAAGGCACCGGGTTCAGCCGGCAGTTCCAGCTTGAGCCAGCGTGCCGCCCGCGCCAGCGTCGTGCCCTGCAACAGCAGCGACAGGGTCACGATAATGAAAGCGATGATCGGAAACAACGCCGCATGCTCGATATTGGCCATCAACGGGAACAGCGCCAATACGATCGGCACCGCCCCCCTGAGCCCCACCCAGGCGATAAACAGTTTCTCCCGCCAGCGGAACCCGAAGGGCCAAAGGCTGAGAAACACCGCCAGCGGCCGGGCCACCAGAATCAGCACAGCCGCCAGCGCCAGCCCTTCCGGGATGTAATCCATCTTGTCATGGGGCGACAGCAACAGTCCCAGCATCAGGAACAGGCTCAACTGCGCCAGCCAGGCCAGACCGTCATGCACCTGCAGAATATCATCCAGCTTGCGCAGCCCCCGGTTGCCGATCAGGATGCCCATCAGATAGATAGCCAGGAAACCGCTGCCGTCGAGCAGGCTGACCAGCGCGAACACGCTGAGCCCGGCCGCCGTCACCAGCAGGGGATAAAACGCCGCCTGGAGCTCCAGCTTCGGCAGCACCCGCGCCAGCAGCCAGCCACCGGCCAGCCCGCCTGCGGCCCCCAGTCCCATCTGCGTCACCAGCAGCAGCGCCGCTTCGCCCAGTCCCGGCGGGGTACTGCGGGTGATCAGCTCCAGCAGAATGATGGTCAGGAAGATCGCCATAGGATCGTTGCTGCCCGATTCGATCTCCAGCGTAGCGCTGACACGCTGGTTCAGGCGCAGGCCATGGTTCTGCAGCAGGGCAAACACCGCCGCAGCATCGGTGGAGGAGATAATGGTGCCGATCAGCAGTGACGGCAGCAGCGGCAGCCCCAGAATCCAGTGTGCGGCGGCCCCGGTGATGGCAGCCGTTATCACCACGCCGAGAGTCGCCAGCGACAGCGCCGGCTTCAAGCCCACTCGGAAGGTTTCAAAACGGGTGCGCATGCCGCCATCAAGCAGGATCACCGCCAACGCCAGATGCCCGACCAGAAAGGTGCTTTCCACATCGGCGGACATCAGCTGGCCCATCTCCGACTGCCCGGCCAGCAGGCCGACACCCAGGAACAGCAACAGCACCGGCATACCGATACGATTGGAAAGCGGACTGAGTACGATGCTGATCAACAGCATGGCACTGGCAAACAGAAGGGTCAGGATCATGGTAACAGCGGTCCTTGTCGCGTATTCGATCTCTAATTTACCACAGTCGCTGCAACGACTCCGCGACAGGCCCCCAAAGTGCAAGGGCACCGCTGTCGGCGAAATGTTAAGATAGCGACCGATTCCAATATTACTGCGTGAGCGTGTATGTCTGCTGAAAATACCCTGCCCGATTCCCTGACCGAACTGCTGCGTTCCACCGGTGCCGCCCTGCGTGTCTTCGACATGGGAAGACGTATCAGCAAGCTATCCCTGGAGCAGTTTCGCCACATCGAGGACTCCCGGCTCCCCTATCCCACGCCTTTTCAGCACCTGGCCTGGCTGGCACTGCTGATCTGGAACCCGAAAAAACGCGACGAGAATGCGGTCTGGTTCCTGCGCCTGCCGCTGGACGAGCGAGGGCTGGTCGCACCTGCCGCCCGGGACGACCTGCTCAAGCGCCTGATACAGAATGTGATCAACAGCAAGAACGGACATCTGGACGAGGATGCGCTGAAGGACAATCCCTATTCGTTCACACCGGATCAGAGTCGCATGGCCGCCTTCCACGCGCTGGCTGCCCGCGAGATGAAAGCCCCCGCCTCGGCCCATTACGAACGTGCCCAGGCCTGGTTCAAGGGCCAGCTGCCGCTGGATGCCTGGCAGTCGCTGGCCTACCAGGGGCTGGCGGACTTCATCGTGCGACTGGATCAGGAAGACAATGCCACCGCCCTGTGCCAGCGCCTGCCTGAGATGCCGGCGGCGGTACTGGAAACCCTCTGCCCGCTGCTGGAAAACGTGCAGCCGGCCGGCGAGCTGCAGCAGGCCCTGTTGCGCCAGCTGCAACAGGCGCTGGGTGGCAACGACAGCAACCGCGTCTCGGCGCTCTGTCGCGCCCTGTCCAACATCTCCGATGAGCCCGCCAAGCAGCGCTGGGTACAGTCGGTCCTGGAAAGTCCGCATGCACGCCAGCCGGAGGTGATCACGGTGATTGCCACTCGCTGTGAAAGCGCCTTGCTGGAGCCCAAAGTCCTATCGGCGTTTCTCGAACAGCTGGCTCAGGGAGAGGCCGGCCAGATCGGATTCAGCCGCATCCTGGCCGAACTGATGTTCATACCGGTACACCGCGCGCTGATTCTGCAGGCGTTCCGCAATCCTGATCGCAGCGAAGCGCTGGCCCTGGCGATCGGCGAGATGTTCGGACAGACCTTCGACGCGCCACGCACCCACTGAACGCCGTGTTCAGTTCGCTTCATCCGGCAGTTTGATCGCCAAACCACGCTGCTCCAGCTTCTGCTGCGACTGCGCCTGCTGTCGCTTGCGGATGCGGCTGCCGCGCGGCAACGTCAGGTAGTACAACAGCGTCGCGCCGTCCTCGGGCGTCAGCGCGTGTTCGGCGGTGAAACGCTGGATGAAGTCCGCCACGGTATTGGCCTGCTTGTCTTCCAGCGCCGGCGGCACCGGTTGATCCAGCGCCTCGCCTTCACGCACCCGGCGGCAGATCACTTCGTAGTGGTAACGGAACGCCGGCAATGCCTTGCTCTCTTCCTCACCGCGCAGCAGAAACCAGCCGGTCTCGCGGCCGGCATGATAAACCGCCGGATGCGACCAGTGATGGCGCGTCGGATGCTCGGCATGAAAACAGGCTTCGGCATAGGCGTCGCGTACACCGGGCAGGCCGAAATCACCATGGATGTCACGCAGGATGTCGATGAACTCGGCGATACTGGGCATCCAGGCGGTGGTTTCCTTGCACCGGTTGACCGCCGCCACCAGCTCCGCTTCGCCATAACCTTCCAGGCTCAGCGCCCATTCGCGTTTGGCCAGGCGCAGCTCGTTTTCGGTTTCGAAGCAGCTTTTAAACTTGTGCCCGTAGATCGCCATGAAGCGGGCAAAGATCATGTTGACCAGGGTTTTTGTCTGAGGGCTGATCGTTTTCTGGGTCGCTTCGGTCGCAGCTTTACCAGTCGGTGTCCTTGATGTCCATGATGGCTGCGGTAATCCGTTTACGTTTTTCCCGAGAATCTTGGCGGGTGTTTTCATTGTTGCCCCCGGTTACTGTCTGACGTTCCTGCTCGTAGCGTTGCTCGCGCGCTTGCCGCGTCTGTTTCTTCACCCATTCACGCTTGACCCAGGCGAGAAACTTCTGATCCCAGTTGCTCTCCTTGCGGTCCTTGTCGAGCCAGTAGAGCACGAACTCGTCCAGGCATTCGCTGGCAAACTCGGGAGGGATGGCATGCCGCGGCAGCATCGCATGGAACATATCCGACGGTTGCCAGCCCAGCTGCATCGACTGCAACTGCTGGTTGCGCTCCTCGGCCTGTTCGAAAATCGCCTGGAGTTCGTCCTTGTGTCGACGCCAGCCGATACTGCCGCCAAAGGTCGGCGCCGGGCCGCGGCGCTGAATCATGGAATCGCGGCGGGCCGGACGCGGCGGCGGCGCATCGTAGACCGGCAGTTGCTGTACCGGCTGGGGCACAGGTGCCGCAGCGGTTTCCGGTTCCGGGGTCTCCGGCGCAGCCGGGGCCCGACTGTCCGGGCGCGGCAGCAGGCGCAGACGCACGCTGCCGCCCTGGTTAAGGTTGACCTGCAGGCAGCCCTGCTGAGCCAGGCTCTCGGTAGCTGTACGCAGGCGCTCCTCGCTCCAGAAGTCGGCCAGTTTCAGCCAGCGACTGTGCGGCAGAATACACTCAACGCTGCCGTCATCGCCGTGCATGCCGGCATGGCGGGCATAGTCGGCATAAATCGACAGCAGCAGCGCTTCGTCGCTGCCCAGCTCTCGCGCCAGCGACGGATAGAACCGCACCGGTGCTTCTGGCAACCAGTCACGCATGATCAGACTCGATTCTCATTTCAACCATCTTTGGCGAATTCCTCCACGGCACGCAGCACATCCCGCCGACTGATCTGCCCGACCAGCTTGCCCTGATGGACCACAGGCAGGCGACGACGCCCCAGTTCCATGAAACGCCGGGACACTTCGGTCAGGTCAGCACCGTAGGAAATGGTGTCCACCTGGGATGTCATGTAATCGGCCACATGGCCACCACTGCCCATCTCTTCCTCATGGTAGGTCTGGGTCAGGATCGCTTTCAGGCAATCCAGCTCCGACAGCATGCCCAGCAACTGCCCTTCGGCATCCACCACCGGGGCGCCTGAGATGCCGTATTCCTGCAGCGTCCGAATGGCATCAAACAGCCGGGTTTCCGGGCTGAACGAAATCAGATTGGTCGCCATGTAATCCTGTACTTTTACCGATCTAAGCATCCACCAGTCTCCTGCTTCCGAATAGGGTCAGCCGAACGAACAGCGGCCTGACTTTATACTAGCCCAGTCCCCGGCCGCTGCCATCAGGCAAAGACGACGGTCTTGTTGCCGTGAACCAGCACCCGGTCTTCCAGGTGCCAGCGCAGACCACGAGCCAGTACGGTTTTTTCCACATCGCGGCCCAGACGCACCATATCATCCGGCACGTCACGATGACTGATGCGGGTCACGTCCTGATCGATGATCGGCCCGGCATCCAGGTCCTGGGTCACGTAGTGGCAGGTCGCCCCGATCAGCTTGACGCCACGCTCGTGGGCCTGATGGTAGGGCTTGGCACCGGCAAAGGACGGCAGGAAGCTGTGGTGAATGTTGATGATCCGGTGCGGATAGCGGTCGCACAGGTCCGGCGGCAGGATCTGCATGTAGCGCGCCAGCACCACGGCATCGGCTTCATGCTCCGCGATCAGGCGGTTGATCTCGGCAAAGTGCGGCGCCTTGTCCTTCGGGTCCACCGGCACATGGTGGTAGGGAATACCATGCCACTCCACCATGGAACGCAGGTCGTCATGGTTGGAGATCACGCAGGGGATCTCGCAGAACAGTTCGTTGCTGTGAAAACGGTAGAGCAGGTCCGCCAGGCAGTGCGACTCGCGGCTGGCCATCAGCACCACGCGCTTGGGCCGCGCCGAGTCATGGATCTCCCACTCCATCTGGAAGGAGGCCGCGATCGGTTCGAACGCCTTTTTCAGTTCATCCAGTGTAAACGGCAGGGTGCTGGCATCGATCTCAACCCGCATGAAAAAGCAGCCGGTGCTCGCATCGGAGTGCTGGTTGGCGTCCGTGATAGAGCCACCATGGCTGGAGATGAAATTACTGACCATTGATACAATGCCCACGCGGTCCGGGCAGGAAAGAACCAAACGGTAACGGCGTTCCATATGCTGTGCTCGCATCCAGTCTCTAGATCCAAAGTCGAATCAGTCATTCTAACAGCAGCCGCGCACTCTCGACAGCTCTCATCCCGGCATCATCAATATCCGCCACAACAACAGTTGAGTTACACTAAACGCTTGGCTGTTGCATGAGGAGAGCTGTAGATGATGATGCTGACCCCCGAACGGATGGCGCCACTGAAGGCACGCCGTCTGGGCATCGATACCCACCACGAACCCACCCTGTATCTGCCCGAGCACAGCCATGTCTGTCGTTCGGAGGGGTTCGAAAGCCTGTCGCGGGTGCTGATCACCACCCACCGCAGCGAACATCTGATCGCCTCCCTAAATATCGTCACCGGAGACCTGCTGGCCGACGATGAAGTCGGTTTTTCGGAATCGGCCTGGCAGCGGCTGCAGATGAACCCGGAAGACCCGATCTGGCTGTCCCACCCCAAGCCGGTACAGTCGCTGTCCCATGTCCGCGCCAAGGTGTACGGCCATGAGCTGGATGACCTGCAGTTTCAGAGCATCATCAACGATATCGTCGATGGCCGTTACGCCGACGTGCACCTGGCGGCCTTTATTACCGCCTGCGGCGACGACAGCCTCAACGACCGCGAGATCACCTCGCTGACCCAGGCGATGGTCAAGTCCGGCAGCACCATCGACTGGCAACTGCCGATGGTGGTCGACAAGCACTGCGTCGGCGGCCTGCCCGGCAACCGCACCACACCGATCGTGGTGTCCATCCTGACCGCCTGCGGCCTGACCATACCCAAGACCTCGTCCCGCGCCATCACCTCGCCGGCCGGCACCGCCGACACAATGGAAACGCTGACCGAAGTCAGCCTGAGCCTGGAGCAGATGCGCAAGGTGGTCGGCTCCGAAGGCGGCTGTCTGGCCTGGGGCGGCGCCATGCGCCTGAGCCCGGCCGACGACCTGCTGATTCAGGTGGAGCGCGCGCTGGATATCGACAGCGAAGGCCAGCTGATCGCCTCGGTGCTGTCGAAAAAACTCGCCGCCGGCGCGACCCATGTGCTGATCGATATCCCGGTCGGCCCGACCGCCAAGGTGCGCAGCCAGGAAGCGGCTGAACGCCTCGCAGAGAGCTTCCGCGTCGTGGCCGCCAACCTGGGACTGAAACTGCAGGTCCTGTTTACCGATGGCAGCCAGCCGGTCGGTCGCGGCATCGGCCCGGCACTGGAAGCCCATGACCTGCTGGCCGTGCTGCAGAACCTGCCGACCGCGCCTCAGGATCTGCGCCAGCGCGCCGAGCAGGTTGCCGGGGCCATGCTGGCAATGGTCAGGGAGATCAGTCTTGAGGAGGGCCAGGCCCTGGCGGAGGAAACCCTGCGCAGCGGTTCGGCCTGGGCCAAGTTCCGTGCCATCTGTGAAGCCCAGGGCGGCCTGCGCCACCCGCCAGTGGCCCCCTACCGCTACGCCCTGGTGGCCGAACGCAAGGGGCGCGTCAGCGGGATCGACAACCGCATACTGGCCAAGATCGCCAAACTGGCCGGCGCGCCGGCCGACCCCGCCGCCGGCGTCGAGATTCCGGTCAAACTCGGCGATGAGGTGGAGTGTCAGGATATCCTGCTGATGATCCACGCCGAAAACGCCGGGGAACTCAACTACGCCGTGGAGTATCTCAACGATCACACTCAGGTGATCCAGCTGGACAGCGACAACTCAGGAGAACAGGTATCAGCATGCTGATTTTCAACCCCGATTCAGATCCGGCACTGGCCTCACAGCTGACCCGCCTGCTCGATGCCCAGGCCGGTGTACTGGAACAGCGCCGCTTCCCCGATGGTGAAAGCTACCTGCGCATCCATTCCGACTGCACCGATCAGGACTGCGTCATCCTGTGCAACCTGTTCCACCCGGACGAACGCATCCTTCGCCTGCTGTTTCTCGCCGATACCCTGCGCGAATGCGGCGCCCGCAGCATAGGCCTGGTAACGCCTTACCTGGCCTACATGCGCCAGGACAAACGCTTCCAGCCCGGTGAGTGCGTCAGCTCCCGGCCCTTTGCCCGGCTGCTGTCCGGTGCCTTCGACTACCTGGTCACCGTAGACCCGCACCTGCACCGCTACGACTCCCTGAGCGAGATCTACACCATCCCGTCCCGCGTGGTGCAGGCGGCACCGTTGATCGCCGAATGGATTCAGCAGCGGATCGCTCAGCCCCTGCTGATCGGCCCTGACAGCGAGAGCGAGCAGTGGGTATCGCACGTGGCCGAACTGGCCGGCGCCCCCTTCCAGGTGCTGCAGAAGGAGCGTCGCGGCGACTATGACGTCAGCGTCTCCCTGCCCGACCTGGACAGCGCTGCCGAACGCACGCCGGTGCTTGTGGACGACATCATCTCCAGCGGCCGCACCATGCTGGAAACGATCAAGCACCTGCAGGTCGCCGGTCTGCCCCGGGCAGTGGCCATCGGCGTGCATGGCATCTTTGCCGGCGACGCCTATGCACAGCTGACCGAAGTGGCGGACGTGGTCACCACCGCCTGCATCCCGCACCTGAGCAACCAGATCGATATCGCCGTCCCCCTGGCCGATGCGGTACGCGAACTGCTGGCGGACCGTGACCACCGCTGACCTGGCGCTGCCCGATGCCGAGATCCGCTACTGGCCCGGCTTCCTCCCGAGCGAGGAAGCCGATGCCCTGCTGGCCAGCCTGCTTGATCAGATCTCCTGGCGGCAGGAACGCATTCGCCTGTTCGGCAAGGAGCATCTGATTCCTCGTCTGCAGGCGTTCATGTCGGACCCGGGCATTCACTACACCTACTCGGGCCTCCGGCTCGCCGGCGATCCCTGGTTGCCGGCACTGCTGCCGCTGAAGCGGCAACTGGAAGCTCTCTGCGGCCAGCCGTTCAACGCCCTGCTGCTCAACCTCTACCGCGACGGCCAAGACTGCATGGGCTGGCATGCCGACAACGAGCCCGAGCTGGGCAGCAACCCGACCATCGCCTCGATCAGCCTGGGCGCGCCGCGTCGTTTCCGGCTGCGCCATAACACCAGCCGCGACACTCAGACACTGACGCTGGCGCACGGCTCGCTGCTGCTGATGAGCGGATCGACCCAGCATCACTGGCAGCATTGCCTGCCCCGCACCCGCCGCTGCCAGACACCGCGCATCAACCTGACCTTCCGCCTGATCCATGTATAATCGCGCCACGCTCACTATTTTGTTTGGAGAACCGCATGAACCCGACGATCGAACTGCTGAACGCACACCGCTCCATCCGTAAATTCACCGCAGAGCCGATCGATCAGGCTACCGTGGACACTCTGGTCAAGGCGGGTCAGGCCGCCGCCACTTCCAGCTTCATCCAGGCCTGCACCGTCATCCAGGTCAGCGCCGGTGACAATCGCGAAGCCCTGGCCGAGATGGCCGGCAACCAGAAATACGTTGCCAGCGCACCGGTGTTCCTGGTGTTCTGCGCCGACATGAAACGCCACCAGCTGGCCTGCGGCATGCACGATGCCGAAATGCAGTCCGGCTTTACCGAACAGTTCCTGACCGCCTCCCTCGACTGCGCCCTGTTTGCGCAGAACGTCATGATCGCGGCCGAGTCCCTGGGGCTGGGCGGTGTCTACATCGGCGGCCTGCGCAACAAGATCGAAGCCGTATCCGAGCTGCTGGAGCTGCCGGAACTGGTCTATCCGGTGTTCGGTCTCTGCCTCGGCCACCCGGACCAGAACCCGGAGACCAAGCCGCGCCTGCCGCTGGACGTGGTACTCAAGCAGGACCGCTACGACGACCGCCAGGATGCCGAACGCATCGCTGCCTATGACGATCAGGTGCGCGAGTACTACCGCACCCGCACCGGCGGCAACAAGGAGATGAGCTGGAGCGAACAGATCTCAGGCATGCTGGTCAAGGAAGCCCGCCCGCACATGCTGCCGTTCCTGAACAAGAAGGGTTTCATCAAGCGCTAACCGAGCGCCGCCAGGCTATCGACGCTGCCGAATACCTCTCAAAGCCCGGCAGCCTCGATAAGGCTTTTCAGCACTCTGCATCGTCCGTGCAGGGCTACTGCCTCTCGACTATGCTGAACAGGAATGTCCTCTTGGCCAAATTCAAGAGGACGACCTGTTCCAGTGAGAGGATGCACACCATGCCCGACAGCCATATCGCCGCCCTGCTGGAGCGGCTGGAGCAACACTCACAACGGCATGCCCACCAACAGACCGTCACCCTGCCGATCGACCGTGAAGACATGGCCCGCCTGCAGGCGCTGGCCGAGGTGTACGGGATGGATATCGTGGAGCTGACCCCGATTCTGCTGCACACCATCCTCACCGACATCGAAGCGCATATGCCCTACAAGCCGGGCAACCGGGTGATTCGGGTCGAGGATGGCGACCCGGTCTATGAAGATATTGGCCCCATGCCACGCTACCTGGAGGCCAAGCGCAAACATGAAAAGGTCTGCGCCTGACTTGCCTGTAATCCGCGCCTGCCTCACAATCGTTACTCTGTAACATCAAGAGTATTCTGAGTGTGAGCCAGGCACCTATCCAATCCGTTCCCACCAACATCATCACCGGCTTTCTCGGCAGCGGCAAAACCACCGCCATCAACCACCTGCTCAAGCACAAGCCCGATGGCGAGCGCTGGGCGGTGCTGGTCAACGAGTTCGGCCAGGTCGGCATCGACGGCAGCCTGATCGAACAGCAGGACGGCATCGAAGTGAAAGAACTGGCCGGCGGCTGCCTCTGCTGCGCGCTCGGCCCCAGCCTGCCGATCACCCTGGCCACGCTGCTGCGCCGCTTTCGTCCCGACCGGCTGCTGATCGAGCCCACCGGCCTCGGTCATCCGGCACGCATCATCGATACCCTGCAGAACGAACAGTTTCGTCAGGTGCTGGACCTGCGCAGCATCATCTGCCTGCTCGACCCCATGGTGTTGCACCAGCCCGAAGTCCTGCGCCAGCCCGGCTTTCTCGATCAGCTCAACCTGGCCGACCTGATCGTGCTCAACCGCATCGACCTGGCCGGAGAAGCCGAGATCGCCGAAGCCAAAAGCCTATCGGCCAACCTGTTCCCGCCCAAGCTGGCGATCCACGCCACCACCCAGGGACAACTGGCCCCCGAATGGCTCGACCTGGACCACTTGAACCAGCGCCAGGCCCGTTATCCACAGGCCCATGCGTCGTCAACCCCGGTGATGCGTCAGAACCCCCTCGCACCTGCTGTCAGACCGAAGCTGGCCGAACCGGGCAAGCCCCTGCTGCAGACCGGCAGCCAGGACGACTATTACAGTTATGGCTGGATCTTCGCCGCAGAAGACCGCTTCGATTGGCAGGCCGTACAGCCGTATCTGGATAGCCTGAACGAGATCGTCCGGCTTAAGGCCGTGCTGAGAATCGGCCACGCCTGGGTGGGCTACAACCGCAACACCGGCCAGCCGGCCAACATCAGTGAATCCGCCTGGCGGCGCGACTCACGGCTGGAGATCCTGAGCCGCCAGCCACTGGAGCAAGCGAGCATTGAGCGGGAACTGCTGGGCTGTTTGGCGGGCTGATCCGAGTTGGGTGACGCTTTGCTAATTGCCCACCGTAGGTATCACTATTGATTTAACGCCCAGTGATACCGGACGGTTATGGCACGCGAGCGGAAAAGCCGGTCCGTGTTGACGCCAGGGGACGGCATTCATTCATGAAGCCATGGCGCATAACTCAGCCCCACCAATACCCCCTCTGGACTCATGAACCTTGCAACGGTCTGCCCCCAGGGTTCAGTACGAGCTTCATGGACGAACGCCTGCCCCTTTTCCTTCATTTCCTGCACCGCAGCCTCCACAGCAGCGGCATTCGCTAACTCGAACTCAATAGTTGCTGTAGGTTCAGGAACTGTATCTGGCCATTCATCCTGTCCAAAACAGGACTGGGCGGCCATTGTAAGGGGCCATACACCAAAGTGATTCGCTCCAGGAAATTTATCCATGAAGCGATAATCGTCCATTGTCTTGAGCGGCAGACCCAGCGCATCCTGATACAGAGACGCACTTGCTGCCGGGTCTTTGGTTATTGAGGCAAAACCGGCGATGCACTTGATTTCCATCCCACCCTCCACGACTCATGGCCTAATTCTGGACAACGTGTTTAGTATTCACAACTAGACACCACAATCACTACCATGTTCGTATTGCCGAATGCTTGCGCCTAGGCGTTCAGGATCTCGGTTTCTCTTAATAATTCCCTCACGGTGAAGAACGGTAAAGGCAACAAGGGTCGCAAAACAGTACTGGGGAATCGCCTGCCTACCCCTTGCCGGTGGTCCATACACTGTAAACGAGCGTCAGGATGGTATGCAGAGTTCGACGGTCTGATGTGAACAGTCTCGATATATGCGTGTATTCACCCGCGTCCATCCTATGAACCAATCACACAGCGGCTTGCGTAAACCCTGGAAGCAATTCAGGTTCTGCCCAGCCGGTGCAGTCCTGATAAAGTAACCTGATAAATCCGGATTCTTCAGAGGCTGTAGAGTGAAACAACTGCGAGGCGTGATTTTCGATCTGGACGGCACCCTGGTGTCGTCCTCTCTTGATTTTGCCGCCATCAAGCGGGAAATCGGCTGCCCGCCCGGGGCCGATGTGCTGACGTTTCTGGACACCCTGCCAGCCGGACAGCGGTATGAGGCCATGGCCATTATTCACCGCCATGAACTGCAGGATGCTCAACGCTGTGACTGGATACCGGGCGCTCAAACCTTCGTTGATGCCTGTCTCGACCGCCAGATGCCGATGGCGATCGTGACGCGCAACTCCTGCCGGTCCTCACAATTGAAAGTTGAGCGCAACGCCATTCCCATCGAGCGCGTGATTACGCGGGAGAACTCCAGGCCCAAGCCCGACCCGACGGCGCTGCTGGAGATCGCGCGTGATTTCTCACTGCCGCCGCATGCGATATTGATGGTGGGTGACTATCGCTATGATCTGGAAGCCGGACGCAATGCGAACATGAAGTCCTGCCTGGTGAACTACACCACCCTGCCCGACTACTCGCATCTGGCCGATTATGCCTTTCCGGACTTTCAATCGCTGCATGACGCCATGTTTGGCGTCCAGTAAGTGCCTTGTCCTGGTCATCAGGCCGTCCCTGGCCTCTAACTCTCGCTGGAAAGCCTAGCCGTTCAGCCCCGGTAGCCAGAGCACGATGGACGGGAACAGGATGCAGAGCACCAGCCCGGCCAGCTGCAGCAGCACGAACGGGATGATCGACTTGTAGATGGTGCCGATGCTGACACTGCCATGGGTGATCCCCTTCAGGTAGAAGAGCGCATAACCGAAGGGCGGTGTCAGGAAGCTGGTCTGCAGGTTGATCGCCACCAGAATGGCGAACCAGACCAGGACCGTATCCCCTTGCAGCACGCCGCCAAAATCAAGCTCACTGACCACCGGCAGCAACAGCGGCAGGATGACGAAGCTGATCTCGATCCACTCCAGAAAGAAGCCGAGCAGGAAGATCAATCCCATCAGCAACAGCAACAGCCCGTAAGGTCCCAAGCCGGTACCGGTGATCATCTCCTCGATCATGTCGGCCCCGCCCAGGCGCTTGAACACCACGCTGAAACAGGTCGCGCCGATCACCACGAACAGGATCATCGCCGAGGTTTTGGAGGTGGAGCGACAGACATCGCGCAGCGCCTGCACGTTGAGCTGCCTCAGCAACAGCGCCAGCAGCATGGCCCCCGCCGCCCCGATCGCGGCCGCTTCCGTCGGCGTGGCGATGCCGGCCATGATCGAGCCCAGCACGGCCACGATCAGCACCACCGGCCCGAGCAGGTCTCGCAACAGGGCAACCGCCAGAGGTGCCTGGTTCTCGACCTCCTCGGCCGCCCCGCCTTCGCTTGCCAGCGGCGCCCAGTCCGGTCGCAGCCAAGCCGCGATCAGCAGATAGAGGGTATAGAGCCCGCCCAGCATCAGGCCGGGAATCAGCGCTGCCTTGAACAGGTCACCGACGGAGATCTGCATGATCGAGCCCATCAGCACCAGCATGATCGACGGCGGAATCAGGATGCCCAGGGTGCCGGACGCCGCGACGACGCCATAGGCCATTTCCGGCTTGTAACCCTGCTTGAGCATCACCGGCAATGCCAGCAGGCCCAGCATCACCACCGAGGCACCGATGATGCCGGTACTGGCCGCCATCACCACGCCGAGCAAGGCCACCGAGACAGCCAGGCCACCGCGGAAATTGCCGAACAGGCGCTGCAGGGTGAGCAGCAGATTCTTGGCCACACCGGAACGCTCCAGCATCAGCCCCATGAACACGAACAGCGGAATGGCGATCAGCAGCCAGTTCTCGATCACTCCGCCGAAAATACGCGACGCCACCGTGCCCAGAAACGGCAGCGGTATATCGCCGATAAACGCAAACACGATGCCCAGTCCACCGAGCAGAAACGCCACCGGATAGCCGCTGAAGATCCCCACCAGCAGCGCAACAACCATCGCGATGGCCAGTCCATATTCATCCAGCATCCGAGCTCTCCTCTACATCACGTGCCGGATCCAGAATGCGCGACAGGCGATCGAACACCTGCCCCAGCGCGCCCAGCGCCAGCAGCAGCAATCCCGCCGGCAGCGCTCCCTTGATCAGAAAACGGTCGGTTAGACCGCCATAGTTGGATTGTTCGCCCGAGACATAGGACATCTGCACCATGTGCTTCGACAGCCAGGCGATCAGCACGCAGAACGGGATCAGCAGCAGCAGGTGGCCGATGATCTCGACCCAATGCCGGGTCGCTTGCGACATGCGGTGGTGCAGCATATCGACCCGCACATGCATGTTGGCATGCATGGCGTAACTGCCCCCGATCAAAGTCAGCAGGCCGAACAGGTGCCACTGCAGTTCGGTCACCGTATTGATGGTGACAGCCTTACCCAGCAGCAGGACCTTGTCGTCCCAGCGCATCAGTTCATTGATGCCCAGTGCATTCATCAGCACCGTGGCCAGTACCGCCAGCATCACGCCCAGTACCAGCCAGCTGCTGACCTGCCCCAGCCAGCGACCCAGCCCGATCAGCGGGCAGGCCAGGCAGGCGCACCAGCGGGCGCCGTTCTGGCGCCAGCCGGGCAACCGGGGGTTAACGCGGAGTTGCTTGCAGCTCATACCACTCATCCACCAGCTGGCTGTGTTTCATCAGCGACTCATAGGCCTTGGCGAACAGGGGATTGTTTTTCATCTCCTCTTCGCGCACTTCATCCCAGCCCTTACGCAGCTCGGCCAGCACCGGTTCCGGGAAACGCTTCACTTCCACGCCTTTCTCTTCCAGCTTGCGAATGGTGCGGATCTGTTCGGCCGGTGCCTCGGACATGGCCCACTGCAGAGTGGCGCGGCAGGCGGTCTCGAACTTGGCCTTGGTGGCATCGTCATACTCGTTCCAGACATCCTTGTTGATGATGAACGAGAACCAGCTGGCGGACTGGTGCCAACCCGGGAAGTAGTAGTACTTGGTCACATCCTCGAAGCCCATGATCTGGTCGACCTGCGGCACTGAGAACTCGGTGGCGTCGATGCGGCCACGTTCCAGCGCCAGATAGATCTCGCCGCCCGGGATCAGCTGGGTGGACGCGCCATACTTGTTCAGCACCTTGGCACCGAGGCCGGAAATACGCATGCGCAGACCATCGAAGTCCTTGATGTCCTTGATCTCCTTGTTGTACCAGCCACCGGTTTCCTGCGGCGAGATGAAGCACGGCAGTACCTTCACGTTGTACGGGTCATAGGCGCTCTGCAGGATCTCGGTACCCTCACCGGACCACATCCAGGACATGAAGGCCTCAGGCGTGGGACCGAACGGCAGTGCGCCATAGAGGTTGGTCACCGGCACGGTGCCGGCCCAGTAGCCGATCCAGTCCCAGCCGGCCGGTACGGCGCCGGAGGAGACGGCGTTGAACACTTCGAACGCCGGCACCAGGTCACCGGGGTTATGTACCTTCAGTTTCACCTTGCCGTCGGTAACGGTTTCCAGCTCCTGAGCAAAGCGCACAGCGCCTTCACCGATGAACAGGTTGGTGTTGAAGGTGTTGGCCACGTCCAGCCTGGACGGACCGGCGGCCTGCAGAGAGGTGGACAGTGCCAGCGCGGCAGCCCCGGCGCCCAGAGCAGTGGTGATACGTGAGAACTGACTCATGATTTCACATCCTTTTAATTGTTATTGCGGGTGAAAACAGAATGCAGCGACACGGCCCATAAGGCCGTGTCGGACGTTTCCTTATTTCATGCTGATGGTAGTGTTGACGCCTTCCGACTGGTTATCCGGCTCGAACCAGCGCGACGTTACCGTCTTGGTCTGGGTCCAGAACTGGATCGCCTGCTTGCCGTTCGGCCCCAGATCACCCAGCTTGGAGCCGCGCGAGCCGGTGAAGCTGAAGAAGGCCACCGGTACCGGAATGGGTACGTTGATGCCGACCTGACCGACATCAATGTCGGCCTCGTAGCGGCGCGCGGCCCAACCGGAGTTGGTGAAGATGGAGGTACCGTTGCCGTTAGGGTTGGCATTGATGAACTCGATCGCCTCATCCAGGGTATCGGCGGTCACGATGCACATGACCGGGCCGAAGATCTCTTCGTCATAGATGCGCATGCCCGGCTTCACATCAGTGAAGATGGTCGGGCCAACAAAGTTGCCGTTGGGGTAACCGTCAACGCTGATGCCACGACCGTCCAGCGCCAGGGTAGCCCCCTCGGCGACACCGGCGTCGATCAGGCTGACCACGCGGTCGCGCGCCTGCGGCGAGACCAGCGGCCCCAGGTCGGCGTCACGCTGGGTACCCGGCCCTACTTTCATGGTTCTGGAGCTTTCGATGATCTCCGGCAGCCACTCTTTTGCCTGACCGACCAGCACCACGACCGAGTTGGCCATGCAGCGCTGACCCGCCGCGCCAAAGCAGGAACCGATCACGTTGTGGATCGCCTGACTGCGGTTGGCATCGGGCATGATCACGCAGTGGTTCTTGGCGCCCATCATCGACTGCACACGCTTGCCGGCAGCACCGGCACGGTCGTAGATATGGGTGCCCACATGAGTGGAACCAATGAAGGAGAGTGCCTTGATATCCGGGTGGTCACAGATCTGGTTGGCCACATCCGGACCACCGTGTACCACGTTGAGCACGCCCTTGGGGATACCGGCTTCATGGGCCAGCTCGACCAGTCGCATGGTGGAGGTCGGGTCCTGCTCGGACGGCTTGAGCACAAAGGTGTTACCGGTCGCGATCGCCAGCGGGAACATGAAACAGGGCAGCATCACCGGGAAGTTGAACGCGGTGATACCGGCGCCGACGCCCAGCGGCTGCTGCAGGGAGTAGACATTGACGTTACCGGCGGCATTCTCGGCGATCTCGCCCAGCTGCAGCGAGGTGATGGAACAGGCATGCTCAATCACTTCCAGGCCACGGCCCACTTCACCCTCGGCATCCGGCAGGGTCTTGCCGTGCTCTTCGGTGATCAGCGCCGCCAGTTCCGCGGTGTGTTCGCGCACCAGCGCCTGGAAGCGCAGCATGATGCGCATCCGCTGCGCCAGGGACACCTTGCGCCAGGACTTGAACGCTTCCTTGGCCGTGGCGACGGCCTGGTTGACCTCGTCTTCGGTGGCAAAAGGCACCCGTGCCACCACTTCCTGCGTCGCCGGATTGACCACATCGCGCCAGTCGCTGCTAGCAGAACGCACCATTTCACCGTTAATGAAAAGCGGAATTTCTCGAACCGACATACACCTGATCTCCTTATATTTTTTGTGTATTCAGGCAAAACAGAACCCTGTTTAAGGCTGTATTCGAGTCTAGCGGCGCACCCGGTTGACAGACAACGCTCAGGCAAGCACATTGGTTGTGCAAAAATGCACAAGGAATTCCTATGCTCAACTGGCAGGATATCCAGATCTTTCTCGAAGTCGCCCGTGCCGACCGGCTGACCGATGCCGCGCGCCGATTAACCATAGACCACTCGACGGTGTCGCGCCGTATCCGCCGCTTCGAAAGCGATCTCAATACCCAACTGTTCGAACGCAGTACCCATGGCTACAAACTGACCGCCGCCGGCGAGCAGCTGCTGCTGTTTGCCGAGGAGATGGCTCGCCAGGCCACCGGCGCCGGTGAAAGCATCAGCAATCAGAACCTGCAGGTAAGCGGCCAGATCCGGGTTGGCGTCACCGAAGGCTTCGGCACCTATGTGATCACGCCACTGCTGAGCGCCTTCCAGCGCCGCTATCCCGACGTCACCGTGGAACTGCTGGCGCTGCCGCGCGCGGTCAACCTGAGTCGCCACGAGGCGGACCTGGCCATTACCATCGACCGACCCAAGAACGCCGAAATGGTGGTCTCCCGGCTGTGCGACTATCGGCTCAGGCTCTACGGGGAGCAGGGTTACCTGGTGCGCAAGGGCCAGCCCGCTTGTATCGGCGACCTGTCCCGCTTCGAGTTGATCGGTTATGTGGATGACCTGATCTTCAGCGATCAGCTGTGCTATCTGGACCCCTTGCTGCGGGAGCTGCCGACGCCGCCTCGCTTTGCCCAGCGCAGCACCAGCGTCATCACCCAGTTGCACGCCGTGCGCACGGGGGCTGGGCTGGCGATCCTGCCCTGTTTCATGGCGGAACAGGACCCGGCTCTGCATCCTCTGCTCAAGGCCGATGTGGATATCTGTCGTGAATTCTGGATTGCCGCACGGGCGGAACAACGCCAGTTGCTGCGGGTACGCCTGCTGTGGCAGTTTCTGAAGGAAGCGACCGAGCTCAATCAGCCCTGGCTGCTGGGAGAAAGTGATACCGGCCTGCAGTTGCCGCTGGCGGTTCCACGGGTTTGATCGGGAGAAAAGCGGGGGGTAGAAACAGAACAGCGGGCAGAGCGCCCGCTGTTGCGAATCCGAACTGTCAGTGCTTAGGCAACGACAGTAACGTTTTCAGCCTGAGGACCTTTCTGGCCCTGAGTAACTTCGAAAGTTACAGTCTGGTTTTCGTGCAGAGTGCGACGACCAGTACCGTTGATAGCGCGGAAGTGAACGAACACGTCCGGGCCATTTTCCTGCTGGATAAAGCCGAAGCCTTTCTCATCGTTGAACCACTTAACGGTACCGGTAACGAGCTGTGACATTTTTTGCCTCTTTCTTTTGCATGTACACCAGCAATGCTGGTTTTTCTTATGTTTGGACGCACCCAGGTGACATCCGATCCAGGTGAACCAGCCTCATGCCGATCCACTTGCCAGCAGCCACCTGGCTACCGGCCTATCCGACTCCCGAGTATTTCGGGAACGGAAATCTTCCTTGGTACAGACGCTCATCGCACCAGTACCGCCGAAAACCTCAAACCTCTCCAGTGTAAGCTCGCTTCGTTGCGATCCCGTGACCCCAGACACAGGCCGACCATGAGGTCTGGCTGCCGGAGCCGAACGATAAAGCATAGAAGACATGAGAAAAGAACGGGAGAGGAAAAAAGCGGGACGCCATCTGTAACAGGGATAAAGCCGGACAGATGGAAAAAACGCGTCTTGCCACAGGTTTGGGTGTGGCTGCTGAAGTCTTTCGGGCGGCCATTGAACCGCTGGAATACAGTCGTATCAAGTAAATCAAACTCCGTACCGGATTATTTCCGGTCGCCCGGCTGCCCCGTTCAGGGCCGCTGTCGTGCCGACTTCAGGCGGTATTGACAGCACCGGATAAAATATCTTTATCCGCATCATACCCCAGTCAATCCCAATTACAATGCTCCGCCACGCATTTTTTACGGATGTTTATTGGCCCGGGATCGTCCTCTAATCAGGTGGAAAATACGCCTGCTCCGGCGTTTGCGTCTACCTTTGATGTAATCACCCAACAAAACGGAGGGTAAAGCACCATGGGCAGAAACACCTGGAACCTCGGTTCCGCAACCCACCTTCGCCAGTCCCGGTCCCTGGAGGTCATCGCCGAGCTGCTGGCCATCGCCGACATTCAGATCAACGGCTCCCGTCCCTGGGACATGCAGCTGCACAATGCCAAGGTGGCCGACAGGATTCTTGCTCAAAGCAACCTGGGCCTGGGAGAAACCTATATGGAGGGACTTTGGGACTGCGAACGGCTGGATCAGTTCTTCGAACGCGTGCTTGCCGCTCACCTGGACAGCCACATCAAGCCGACAAAACTCATCTGGTACCACCTGCGCGCCAAGCTGATCAACCTGCAGTCGAGCACACGCGCCTGGCAGGTTGGCGAGCAGCATTATGACCTTGGCAATGATTTTTACGAGGCAATGCTCGACCCGCGCATGACCTATACCTGTGGATACTGGGACGGAGCCCATACCCTGCAGGAGGCCCAGGAAGCCAAGCTGGAGCTGATCTGCCGCAAACTGCAACTGGAACCGGGCATGCGGGTACTGGATATCGGCTGCGGCTGGGGCAGTTTCATGGGCTATGCCGCCGAGCACTACGGGGTCCAGTGCGTCGGGGCCACCATCTCCAGAGAGCAGACCCGCTGGGCGCAGGCACACTATCAGCACCTGGATCTCGATTTTCGCCTGCAGGACTACCGTGAGCTGAACGAGCGCTTCGACCGGATCGTCAGCGTCGGCATGTTCGAGCATGTCGGCCGCCGCAACCACCGCACCTTCATGGAGGTGGCGGAACGCTGCCTGGAGGATGAGGGACTTTTCCTGCTGCACACCATCGGCAAGAACCAGCGCCACTCGGTGACCGATCCCTGGATCGACCGTTATATCTTCCCCAATGGCGATCTGCCCAGTATCGGCCAGATCGGCGATGCCGTTGCCGGCCTGTTCATCACCGAGGACCTGCACAACTTCGGCGCCGACTATGACCACACGCTGATGGCCTGGCACGCCAACTTCGAGGCGGCCTGGCCCTGCTTCCGCGAGCGTCTGGGCGAAGGCTTCTACCGCATGTGGCGCTACTATCTGCTGTCCTGCGCGGGGGCTTTCAGAGCCCGGGACGTACAGCTCTGGCAATGGGTCTTTTCACGCCACGGCGTGGCCGGCGGCTACCCGCGCATCAGCTGACGCTGCCCGGCTTCAGACCCGCCGCTGGCGCCCGGCCGCCGGTTTTTTGCGCCCGCCCTTGCCGGACCGACCGCCCGGCTTGTTGCCAGCTCGTGGCGGCAAGCCGGTATGCTGAGTCAGCAGTTTGCCCTTGCCGGCCCGACTCGACTTGGGCGAGTTCTTGCGCCGCGGGTTCACATGCTGGGCATCCTCGGGCTGGGTCGCCGGAATCAGCTGCTTGTCACCATCGCCGATCAGATCGGCACGGCCCATCGCCGTCAGCGCCTCGCGCAGCAGCGGCCAGTTGTCCGGATCATGCCAGCGCAGGAACGCCTTGTGCAGACGACGCTGACGCTCCCCTTTCGCGGTTTCCACCCGCTCGCCGCTTTTCTTGTAGGTCAGCTTGCGCAGCGGATTACGGCCGGAGTGATACATCGCCGTGGCAGTCGCCATCGGTGACGGGTAGAACGCCTGCACCTGGTCGGCCTTGAAGTCGTTGTGCTTGAGCCAGAGCGCCAGGTTCATCATGTCTTCGTCCGTGGTGCCCGGATGCGCCGCGATGAAGTACGGGATCAGGTACTGATCCTTGCCCGCTTCCTTCGAGAACTTCTCGAACATCTTCTTGAAGGCATCATAGGTACCGATGCCCGGCTTCATCATCTTGTCGAGCACGCCCCGCTCGGTATGCTCAGGTGCAATTTTCAGGTAGCCGCCCACATGATGGGTGACCAGCTCGCGGACATATTCCGGGTCTTCCACCGCCAGATCATAGCGCAGGCCCGAGGCGATCAGGATTTTGTTCACGCCCTTGAGATCACGCGCCTTGCGGTACAGCCCGGTCAGCGAACTGTGGTCGGTGTTCAGGTTCTGACAGATCCCCGGGAATACACAGGAAGGCTTGCGGCAAGCCGCCTCGATCTCGCGGCTCTTGCACGCCAGCCGGTACATATTGGCGGTGGGGCCACCCAGGTCGGAGATCACGCCGGTAAAACCCGGCACCTTGTCGCGAATCTCTTCGATCTCATTGAGGATCGATTCGTGGGAGCGGTTCTGAATGATGCGCCCCTCATGCTCGGTGATCGAACAGAAGGTGCAGCCACCGAAGCAGCCACGCATGATGTTGACCGAGAAACGAATCATCTTGTAGGCCGGGATTTCCGCCTTGCCGTAGGCCGGATGGGGCACCCGCTGATAGGGCAGACCAAAGACGTGGTCCATCTCCTCTGTGCTCAGCGGGATCGGCGGCGGGTTCAGCCAGACCTCCTGGTCGCCGTGCAGCTGTACCAGCGCCCGGGCGTTGCCAGGGTTGGTTTCCAGATGCAGCACCCGGTTGGCGTGGGCATAGAGCACGGGATCGTTGCGCACCTTTTCGAACGACGGCAGCCGGATCACGGTCTGGCTGCGGTCCAGCTTCACCTGCGGTTCGATGTGCAGGATCTGCACCTCATCCTCGGCATCCATCTCGGCGGTTTCGCCGTCCTCACGGCCGTTTTCGATCTGGCAGGCGTCCAGATCCCGGGTATTCACATAGGGATTGATGATCTTGTCGATCTTGCCCGGACGGTCGATACGGGTGGAGTCGATCTCCATCCAGCCTTCCGGGGTGTCCCTGCGCACAAAGGCCGTACCGCGCACATCGGTGATCTCGCTGACCGGCTCGCCACGGGCGATGCGGTGCGCCACCTCGACCACGGCGCGCTCGGCGTTGCCGTACAGCAGCAGGTCGGCGCGGGCATCGAGCAGAATGGAGCGGCGCACCTTGTCCTGCCAGTAGTCGTAGTGTGCGATGCGGCGCAGCGAACCCTCGATGCCGCCCAGAATGATCGGCACCTCCTTGTAGGCTTCACGGCAGCGCTGACTGTAGACCAGACTGGCGCGGTCCGGACGCTTGCCCGCCTTGCCGCCCGGGGTATAGGCGTCATCGGAGCGAATCTTGCGGTCCGCCGTATAGCGGTTGATCATCGAATCCATGTTGCCGGCGGCGATGCCGAAAAACAGGTTCGGTTTGCCCAGCGCCTTGAACGCGTCGGCCGAATGCCAGTCCGGCTGGGCGATGATGCCCACCCGGAAGCCCTGGGCTTCCAGCAGGCGGCCGATGATCGCCATGCCGAACGACGGGTGATCCACATAGGCGTCGCCGGTGACGATGATGATGTCGCAGCTGTCCCAGCCGAGCTGATCCATCTCCTCCCTGGACATGGGCAGGAAAGGCGCCGGGCCGAAGCACTCGGCCCAGTATTTGGGGTATTCAAAAATAGGCGTTACTGCGTGCATCTGTAAACCTGACATCAACGGTCGGAAATGGGGGCTGAATTTGGGGGCAAGAGTATAGCGCATTTTTTGAGCAGTTCCGACCTGGGGCCCTGCCAAAAATGGCGATGCCCGGCTGAGCATCCACAACAAAAAACGGCCACTGTGTCAGCAGTGGCCGTACAGGACTCAAAGGATCAACCCCCGCTTCAGGCACGCGCCTTCGGCTGTGGATAACCCGCCACAATCGACAGCAATGCGATGGCGGCCAATACCCAGCAGTAATGGATACTGCCGATAATCTCCAGCGGTGACAGCTGGGCGATGGAGCCGGCCAGCAGCACCTGGGCGCCGTAGGGCAACATCCCCTGCACAACACAGGAGAAGATATCCATCAGGCTGGCGCTGCGACGCGGGTCCACCCCGTAGCGCTGGGCGATATCTTTGGCCAGGCCTCCGGAAATGATGATCGCCACCGTATTATTGGCGGTACAGATGTTGGTCAGGGCCACGGCGGCACTGATGCTGAATTCACCGGAACGACGGTGTTTTTTCGGGTCGCTACTTTGGCGCGACAGTCGGTCGATCATGCCGGCCAGCCAGACCAGTCCCCCCTGGGACTTCATCAGCGCGCCCAGACCACCGATCAACAGCGACAGGATCATGATCTCCTGCATGCCGGTATAGCCTGCGTAGATATCCTTGGACCACTGAGCCACGTTGTAACCTTCGGTCGCAAAAAGACCAACCCCACCGGCCAGCAGAATACCGACAAACAGCACCAGCATTACATTCAGCCCGGACAGCGCCAGCAGCAGGACCGCCAGATAGGGCAGCACGCGGATCAGCTCATAGTCACCCGGTACTTCCACCTGCGCACTGCTGCCCTGAATGAACAGCCATACCAGCGTCAGCAGAGCAGCTGGCAGTGCAATCTTGAAGTTGAGGCGGAACTTGTCACGCATCTCGCATCCCTGGGTGCGGGTGGCGGCGATGGTGGTATCGGAAATGATCGACAGGTTGTCACCGAACATGGCCCCCCCCACCACGGTGCCGATGGTCAGCAGCAGCGACAGGTCGGTGGCCTCGGCCACACCCACGGCGATCGGGGCAATCGCCGCAATGGTGCCCATGGAAGTGCCCATCGACGTCGCCACGAATGCCGTGATCACGAACAGCCCCGGCAACACCAGCTCCGGTGGAATGATGCTGAGACCGAAGTTGACCGTGGCGTCGACCCCGCCCACGGCCTTGGCCACGCTGGCAAAGGCACCGGCCAGCAGGTAGATCAGCGCCATGGTGATGATGGTGTTGTCACCGACACCGGCAATAAAGGTTTCGATGCGCTCGTTCAAGCGGCCTTTCTGCAGCATCAGCGCCAACACGATCGCCGGCAGAATCGCCACGGGGGCAGAGATCTGATAGAAGGCGAACTCGGTGCCCGCTGCGTGATAATAGAGACCACTGCCGATGAACAGTGCCAAAAACAGCCCTAGTGGCAACAGGGCCAACGGAGAATTTTTCGTCATGTTGCTATCCGAATCATGCCTGACCGATCAGGTCAAATATCAACCACCACCCCACCGGATCGGCAGAGTCAGTGAACGGAATCAAGGAGTTGAGCACTTTATCGAGCCACTCGACAAGCGTCCATGCAGAAGATTGGCGTCACCATGCGCCAGGAAGGCCCCTTTTATACAGCAAATGCCATAGAAGCTGAACCGTTTATAACCAGACTACTCCAGTTGCTCGATCCAGCCCGGCCCCAGCTGCTGCATCTGCTGGCGGATCCAGTCGGCCTTCTGGCGCACATAGGAGCTGGGCGGCTGCGCCTGATACAACCAGGGGTTGGGCAGTATTGCCGCCAGACGGGCAGCCTGATCCGCCGTAACGCTCTCGATCGGGCGCTGATACCAGTACTCACTGGCCGCCCCCACGCCGTAGACCCCGGGCGCAAACTCGGCAATGTTCAGATACAGCTCCAGAATACGCCGCTTGCCCAATATCCCCTCCAGCATCAGCGCCAGCGGTGCCTCCAGCCCCTTGCGCACCCAGTCACGGCCGGGCCAGAGAAACAGGTTCTTCGCCGTCTGCTGGGTCAGGGTACTGGCGCCACGAAGCCCTTTCCCCTGCCAGGCCTCTTCCAGCGCCCGGCGCACCGCCTGCAGATCAATGCCGCCATGCAGCGGAAAGCGCTGGTCCTCGGCCGCCACCACCGCCAGTTGAACACTGACCGGAATCTGTTCCAGATCGACCCACTGATGGCGGTACTCTTCGGGATAACCGGCCGGGTTGCTCAGCTCCCGCCAGATCAGCCAAGACCAGACCGGTGGATCGATTACGCGAAGGCTGAACACCAACAGGGTCAGCAGCAGGCCTGCCACCACCAGGGCACGCCAAAGCAGACGCCGGAGTGGACGTAACAGGGAACGGGACAGTTTTGAATAACGGCGACGGGACAAGGTGCCTCTGATGATATTTGCCAAGGGGATCGATAAACAGGCGGAACTCTTGCCCTGAGTCCCGGTCAGCGTTCTATACTATGCCAAACTCCGAACGAGACTGTCATGCTTGAGACGCCCGCCCACCGACTGACCGGCCTGCTGAGCGCAGTAGCACTGATGCTGCTGTTGCTGATGCCTGTGCTGGTATCGGCGTCTCCCATGCCCGCCGGCCATATGGCCAGCGGCATGATGACTCATGGGCATGACGGCAGCCACAACGAAGCGGGTGACCTGTCCTGTTGGCAGCAGTGCCTGAGCAGTTGCACCAGTCACTGCGCCCCCGTGCTTGCGTCCCTGCCATTGGCAAGTCCCACCAGTACCGCTCATGGTCCTGTGCGACCGAACCTGTACCAACACCTGTTCCCCTCGGGCCTGCACCGCCCTCCAAAAGCCTGAATAGCTTCTGACTTGGCTGTCCGCGACGGACGGCACCGACCTTAATTGCTATTCAGGAGTACCTTCATGAGCAAGGACAATGTTCTGCGTGCGCCCGCAAGGCGTCGCTTCGTCCAGGGGCTGGCCCTGGGCGGTCTGGCCGCCGGGCTGGGCCTCAATGCACGCCCGCTGCTGGCCGCCGACACAACGGTCGCCCAGCCTCAGCCGCTGTTGACCGGCACCGACTTCGACCTGGAGATCGGCCATCAGATCGTCAACTTCACCGGCAAGGACAAGCTGGCCACCACCGTTAACGGTTCTCTTCCCGCACCGACGCTGCGCTGGCGCGAGGGCGACCGGATTCGCCTCAACGTGCGCAACAGGCTCGATACCGACTCTTCCATCCACTGGCACGGCATCATCCTGCCGACCGAGATGGACGGCGTGCCGGGGCTGAGCTTCGACGGCATCGCACCGGGTGAAGCGTTCAGCTACGAGTTCGATGTCCAGCAGAGTGGCACCTACTGGTATCACAGCCACTCCGGATTCCAGGAACAGACCGGCCTCTACGGCGCCATCATCATCGACCCGAAAGAGCCCGAGCCGTTCAGCTACGACCGGGATTACGTGCTGATGCTGTCGGACTGGAGCGATACGCCACCGGAGCGGGTCTATGCCAACCTGAAGAAGATGAGCCACTACTACAACCGGCGCGAACGCACCCTGACCGATGACCTCATTCCGGAGGCACAGCAGGATGGCTGGGGCACGGCGCTGTCGCGCCGCCAGATGTGGGAGAAGATGCGCATGAGCGATCGCGACATCTCCGACGTCACCGGTTACACCTACACCTTCCTGATGAACGGCCAGACCCCGGCTGAAGGCTGGACAGGGCTGTTCACACCCGGCGAGAAGGTGCGCCTTAGGGTGATCAATGCCGCCGCCATGACCTTTTTCGACCTGCGTATCCCCAGGCTGAAAATGACCGTGGTCGCCTGCGACGGTCAGTACGTCCAACCGGTCAGCGTCGACGAATTCCGTATCGGTGTCGCCGAAACCATCGATGTGATCGTCGAACCTCAGGAGCACACAGCCTACAGCCTGTTCGCCCAGGCGATCGACCGCTCCGGCTACGCCCACGGCCAGTTGACCCCGGACCCGGCACTGAAAGCCACGCCTCCTGCGATGGACCCAGCCCCGGTGCTGAGCCATATGGATATGGGCATGGATATGGCGATGATGGGCAATGACCATAGCGGCCATTCAATGCCCGCCATGCCTGTGCAAGGCGACCATGCCGGGCACAGCATGCCCATGCAGAACGCCCATGCAGGACACAACATGCCATCCGGTCACCAGACCGCCATGGCACAGAGTCAGCACCAGAGCATGGCCATGCCGATGCCTCAGCACGCCATGGCAGACGGCATCGCAGACCAGGGCATGACTCACCCTGCCGGGGCTCAGAGCCACCCGGGTCATAACATGCCCCATGGCAGCGGACACGGCATGGAAAAACCCTATCAGGGACACCCGCTCTCCGCCGGCATGACCGTTCATGCCGACAGCGAGTTCGGCCCCCATGTGGACATGCGTGCCGAAGCGCCGCAGTACCGCCTTGATGACCCCGGCGTCGGCCTGCGCAACAACGGCCGCAAGGTACTCACCTATGCCGATCTGCGCAGCCTGCATCTCACACCTGACAGCCGCGAACCGGGCCGGGAGATCGAACTGCACCTGACCGGCAACATGAGTCGCTACATGTGGTCGATCAACGGCATCCGTTATGCCGAGGCCGACCCCATCCATCTGACCTATGGCGAGCGCGTACGCATCACCCTGGTCAATGACACCATGATGCCGCACCCGGTACACCTGCACGGCATGTGGAGCGACCTGGAAACCGGTGATGCCACCTACCTGCCGCGCAAGCACACGCTGGTGGTCCAGCCCGGCGCTCGACTGAGCTACCTGGTCACCGCCGATGCCCGCGGCGAATGGGCGTTCCATTGCCACCTGCTCTATCACATGATGGGCATGTTCCGGAAAGTCGTGGTCAGCTGAGGAGACAAGAAATGAAACTGCACACACACTGGCCACTACTGGCCACCGCACTGATGCCAACGCTGGCACAGGCGGGCATGAATGACGATCCGGTGCTGACCATGCTCAACGTCAAGCAACTGGAAGGCGCCTACAACGAGGATGAAGCCAACACCCGGCTGCAATGGGATATTGAGGGCTGGCTGGGCACCGACCTGCACAAGCTGGTGCTAACCAGTGAAGGGGCACGCCTGGATGGCCGCAGCGAGGACAATGAGCTGCGCCTGTTTTATCGTCGCGCCATCAGCCCCTACTGGAATCTGGAACTGGGCTGGCACCATGAACCTCTGGCCGAACGGCGCGACGACCGCGCTCTGCTCGGTCTCAGCGGTACAGCCCCCTGGTTCCTCGAGACCGAACTGCACCTGCTTGCCGGTCCGGACAGCGACCTGACCGCCGAACTGAACGTCGAACGCGAGATTCGCCTGACCCGGCAGTGGGTCCTGAATCCCGAGGTCGGCCTGACCGCACACAACTTCAGTGCCCCTGAAGAGCACCAGGCCAGCGGCCTGGCCGACCTGGATCTGGAGCTGCGCCTGCTCTGGGAGGTCCGCCCCGACTTCGCCCCCTACGTGGGCGTTAGCTGGGAGCGCAAACTGGGTAATTCCGCCGATCTGGCTCGTGCCAGCGGGCATGACGTTGATGAGACCCAGTGGCGGCTGGGTCTGAGTTTCTGGTTTTAAGGAGGCAAGATGAAGCGAACAATCATAACCCTGCTGACCACCAGCCTGCTGGCGCTGCCAATGGCCGCAAGCGCACACAGCAACCACTGTCAGGACACCCAACTGGGCGAGCAGATGAAGTCCCTGAAGCAGAGCTTCAAGGCCTATCGTCAGGCGCTGGCCAGCGACAACTGGCAACTGATGGCAGCCGAACGGCAGCAAATGGAAAAACTGGCAGCGGCGGCCGCTAACGAGCAACCGCTGAAGCTGCACGACCTGCCGGTCGACCAGCGCCCAATGATGATGCAGGAATATCAGCAAGGGTTTGAGCGGTTTATCGCGCTGCTCAGCCAACTGGCTCAGGCCGAGCAGGTACAGGACACGAAGACGGCAAAAGAGCTGGTTGGCCATGTTGGCCGGCACAGCAAGCAGAGCCACGAGTCGTGGCGTAAGGACTGCGACTGACCGAAGAGGGCCTGTCCTCGGCTGCCAGGCCGAGCGGCAGGCCATTGAGACCGGCCTC
Organism: uncultured Marinobacterium sp.; assembly: GCA_963676805.2. Lineage (GTDB taxonomy): Bacteria > Pseudomonadota > Gammaproteobacteria > Pseudomonadales > Balneatricaceae > Marinobacterium. Next base: position 2,137,790 of record CAXXYA010000002.1, read on the forward strand.
CCTGCCAGTCCGAGCCAGTACGGGAGATAGGTCGTTCACCCTGGCCTCATTTCAGCCACCCGTGCTGATCAATGACACTGGGGCTTCAGTCATGCTCCGGCAATAACTGCCGGAACCAGAGATCCAGCATGTTGCGGTTGACCTGGCTAACCTGTACCGGGGGGAACAACGGCCTGGCACCGATGGACTGCATCCGGTAGGCGACTTCCAGCCCAAAGGCACAGAAACGGGGATAGTTGCGATCCCCCAGTGCCAGTACAGCAAAGGGAACTCCGGCAAAGCGTTTGGAGACCTCATCCCTGTCCCAGTCACGCCCTGTTTTGGGGGCATCGCCATTACCCGTGGTGCTAACGACCAGCAGCAGTGCCTTGCCTGGCAACGGCACTGTCGACAGCTGATTCAACGCCACCGGCGCAGCCGAGAAACCGGCCTTACCCAGACGCTTACAGGTTTCCTGAGCCAACTGGCGGGCAGTACCGGTTTCAGTGGCATAGGCAACACGATAATCCAGCGCCGCCTCGTTATCGGATTCACCCTCGGCCTCTGCCCGCCGCAGGGCCGTGGCCAGCACAACGGCATATAACACCAGTGCGATGGACGCGATCCAGCGCCGCTCGGTGCTGACGCTGTCCAGTTGCCAGACCAGCAGCAACGTCAGTCCCAACAGCAGATAAAGCGTTTTTCGGCCTGTCCTCAAAGCGGTAACACCTCAAGCGTGGCACTATAGCTCAGGCGGCGTTTGGCACCGTCGAGCAGCTTGCTGTCCTGTTCGGTTTCCACTTCCAGCCAGTACATGCCCGGTTCGCTGAATTCCAGATTGATCTGGCCCCTGGCATCGGTTTTCGCAACGATCTCTTCAACCTGATCACGGTAGCGGATGCCATGACGGATCAGTGTCACTTCAAGTGCGGCACCGGGCTCGCCATCGAGCAAAAAATGAAATTCCACCGGTTCACCGGTAAAGAGGTCATTGGGATGGGTCACCGGCACCAGTTCGATTCCCTGACCACTGGGTTTGAAGTTGGCACCGGTGGGCGCTCCCTTGGTGACAAACACCTGCATGCGGCTGTCGATTTCGCTCAGGCGCAGGTCTTCGGCGCCAGACGGAATCTGGTCGATCTGGTCCACACTGCCGCGCCAGCGCTTCATCTCGCCATCCAGTTTATAGCGACCGAATACGCCCCGGTTGCGGCTTTGCAGGGTATAGGTGCCCTCTTCAGCCAGCTCCACGTCAAACACTGAGCGATACTTGCCGGTCGCCTGATTCTGGGCCTCTACCGCCTTGCCGCTGGGTGACAGTATTTCCAGGTTATCCAAACGCAACGGATGATGTTCAAAGTAGAACAGATTGTTGGAGATGGCTCCGTCCACGGTGACCCAGGCGTTTTCACCGGACAGCACAGTGGCCGATGGCAGCATCCAGGCACGGTGCGCCTGAGCTTCAATGGAAGCCCCCAGACCCAGGGTCAGCAGTGTACAGGCGGCCAGTTTTTTCAGATTCATGTGCATTTCCTTGTTTGCATTCAGCGTTACTGTCTCAGGGCTGCAGACTCAGGGTGATCCGGCCCAGTTCATGCTCTCCGGACAGGCTACGTTCGCTGGCAACCTCGACCGGCCAGCTGAAAGGCAGCCTGATCAGTTCACGACCTCCCACCTCACGCGCCGCTTCCACCACCAGCCGATAGTCACCGGCTTTCAGGCTCGCAAGCCCGGCATGATCATCACCCCATACAAGTGAGTGAACACCCACCGGGCGCGTGGCGCCGGACAGGCCATCCACCGGAAACTCCAGCTGGCGGCCACTGCGACGCCACCACTGGCGCAGATCCTTCAGCCACTTGGTACCTTCGTTATCTTTCATCTCCAGGTCATACCAGACCGCCAGATCAGCCTGGTGCCGTCCCTTGTCGGTTTCGATCCAGATCGCCACATAGGGGCGGTGGTATTCCGCCACCTGCAGCGCCGGGATCTCCACATCCAGCTTCAACTCGGCCGCCGTGGCAGTCGAACTGCCCGCGACCAGCAGCACCGCCGCTGCCGTTGTTTTCCATTGCATAAACGCTCCTCGAACAGGGTGCACCTTCAGTGCACCAGCAAGATGGCCAGCAGCAGCGGCACCATGATGCCCAGACCGGTCACCGGCCAGACACTGATCCGCTCCCGCGTATGTAAATAGAGAACCCCGAACCCCGTCAGACAAAACAGGATGCACAGCACGGCAAAGAGGTCGATAAACCAGCTCCAGGCCGCACCGGTGTTGCGCCCCTTGTGCAGGTCATTCAGCCAGGAGATCCAGCCGCGATCGGTGGATTCATACAGCAGCTGGCCGGAGTCGAAATCCACGCTGAGCCAGGCATCGCCACCGGGGCGGGGCAGTGAAACATAGAGTTCATAGTCGGACCATTCAGGCTGGGCGTTGCCCAGGCCGATGCCTTCCTGTACCAGCCAATGGCGCAGGTTATCCGACAGCCTCGCAGGCGCGGCTTCCGCCTGAGCCGCCAGTGACTCAACCAGTTCGGCCGGCAGTTGGGCTTCAACCGTTTCGACCACCGGTGTGGCTGGTATCTGGCCGGCATGGTTGAGGGTGATGCCGGTGAACGCGAACAGCAGCATGCCGAACAGCGCCAGCGCGGAGCTGATCCAGTGCCAGGTCAACAGACGGCGCAGCCAGCGGCTGCGGATCGCCTGCGCGTTGCTGGCTTGATCCTGCTCGGACTGATCCTTGATCAAGTCCGCCCTGTCAGTTGATGTCTCTGCCATGAGATACCCTGTCATGCCAATCGAAGGCCAAAAAGAATATAATAATTCTCAAATGCATATAAGCATCAGAAGTATTAAGTTTTGTAAACAGATGCGCTGCAACAGCGCGAAAGGGAAAGCGCTGCTGCAGCGACAGGGGAGTTAGAAGGTCACGTTCATTGACAGCCAGAGACGACGGCCTTCTTCATGGATCGCGTAGCGGTTGGTGTAGCTGTTTCGGCCACGCGAGTCCGTGTAGCTGGCATAATCGACAAAGTCCTTGTCGAACAGGTTGTAGATTGCGCCATTGAGCGTAACGTTCTGGCTCAGCTGGTAACGCCCACCCAGGTGGAACAGACTGTACGCCTTGTAGTCACCGATCTGATCGCGTGTCGTTTCATCACTGCGGTAACGCTCGCTGCGATACTCACCGCGCAACCATGCACTGAAGTGCTGGCTGACCGCCCAGTTCAGTTTGGCATTGAACATATGCTCCGGCGTATTGGTCAGCGGTTCGCCCTTGTCAGGGCCGCTCTTCTGTTCACTGTCGGTATAGGTGTAGTTCGCACCCAGCGTCCAGCGGTCTGCCAGCGGAATGGTCGTCGTCAGTTCAACACCGCGGGTGACCGCTTCGTCCACGTTTACACTTTGACCGTACTCGTCCACGTCAGGCCAGTAGCCGTAGTCAACACAGCCCGGTCGGTTGGGTGCATCTTCGAAGCTGCAGTTCAGCAGTGCCGGACCATCGGTGATTTTGTCTTCAAATTCGTTGTTGAACAGGGTTACGCCGGCACTGAAACCGGCCAGGCTGTCGTAGTGGGTGCCCAGCTCCGTGGACACGCTGGTCTCCGGCTGCAGGCTGGGCGTACCGATGTAGGGAATTGTCCCCTGCCCCCTGAAGCCAACAATGCCGTCGGCCAGCTGATCAAGACGCGGGGTTTTATAGCCGCCACTCACGCCCCCCTTGAGGGTCCAGTGGTCATCCGCACGCCAGACCAGATAGCCGCGCGGGCTGACATGACTGCCAAACTGGTCATGATGGTCATAGCGTGCACCCAGCGTCAGGGTCAGATCATCTGCCAAACCCCACTCGTCTTCGCCAAACACGGACCACTGAGTGTGCTCGAACTTGTCAGGCGCAACACCATCCACCATTTCGGCTTCCCAATACTGGATACCCGCACTCAGAACGTGAGCACCGATCGGCGTAATCAGCTTTGAATCCAGCACCCGATTCTCGACTTCCAGCACGCGGTCATCACCGGCATCGGGACCATTAGGGAGTACACGCCCGAGGGTTTCGGTTTCGTTGACCATATAGCTGGACTCAAGACGACCGAAGCCCAGATCGGCATTGTGCGCCAGGGTGACCTGATCCCGCTGGAAACGCAGCTCCTCCTGATAACCTCGAACACCCAGCGTGCCCAGCTGCCCCTCTTCATTGTCATAACGCTGACGGGAACGATCCAGATCCAGCCAGATCTCCTGCCCCTCGACCGGGGTAAAGGTCAGGCGTGCGCCCAGGTTGTAGATATCGGATTCAACCGGGCTGTCACCCCGTTTGCTGACCTCACCGGTGGTGCCATCGTTGGCGGTGTAACTCAGGTCAGAGGCTTCGCGCTGAAAGAGGTCACCGCGCAACGCCAGACCGGCCTTGCCTTCCACCAAAGGGCCGTTGAGATAGAAGCCCGTGGTATTCTTGCTGCCATAGTCGGAGTTTTCCTGAATGGTGGTGCTCAGGTTGATGCTGCCTCCCCACTCTTCGCTGACCTTGCGGGTAATGATGTTGACGACCCCACCCATGGCATCGGAGCCATACAGCGTCGACATGGGCCCGCGAATGATCTCGATCCGCTCAATCGCCGACATCGGCGGAATGAAGCTACTGGAGGTCCCGCCAAAACCGTTGGGGGTGACATTGCCGGCCACATTCTGGCGCCGACCGTCAATCAGAATCAGCGTGTAATCACTGGGCATGCCCCGCATGCTGATACTCAGACCACCGGTTTTGCCGGTGCCATCACCCACATCCACCCCCTCAACATCAACCAGGGCTTCCGCGATGCTGTGGTAACTTTTCTGTTCCAGCTCATCACGAGAGATCACACTGATACTGGCGGGCGCTTCCACGGTTGACTGTTCAAAACCGGAGGCGCTCACAACCACTTTCTGCTGTTGGACAACATCATCAGCATGAGCAAGGACAGCTGACGCCGCCGAAATGGCTACCGCCAGGCTCTTGAGGGGAAATGTTTTCATCTCTCTTCCTTATTAGTGTTTCAGCGAGGAATACCAAATTTCAGGAAGACGCAGATTACAACGATTCTCATTAACTATCAACAAATGATAATCGTTATCTTTAATGAGGAGACACCAGCGCCGTCAGGCGCCGTGTTTTGAGATATCAGATGACGATCACCCCGATCGCCTGCAGGAAGATCACCAAGATCACCACCGGCACCAGAAAACGGATCAACAACAGCCAGAGACGATAGCCGGCGCTCTCGCCGCCCAGTTCAAGCGCCGTGGTCTCCCGCTTCATCACCCAGGCGGTGAACAGCGCCATCAGCAGCCCGCCCAACGGCAGCATCCAGCCGGAGATCAGGTAATCCAGCGCCTCGAAGAAGGTCTTGCCGGCCAGGGTCCAGTCCGCGCCGATATTGAACGAGAGCACCGTGCCCAGGCTGAGCAGCCAGATGCCGCTGCCGCCCAGTACGCTGGCCTGCAGCCGCGACATGCCGCGCTTCTCGGTCAGCCAGGCGATCGCCGGCTCGATCAACGAAAAGGCCGAGGTCAGTGCCGCCACCGACAGCATGACGAAAAACAGAGTACCGAACAGGGTGCCGAACGGCATCTGACCAAAGGCGATCGGCAGGGTCACGAAGATCAGGCCGGGGCCGCCACCGGGCTCCAGCCCATAGGCGAAGACGATCGGGAAGATCGCCAGTCCCGCCAGCAGCGCGGCCGCCGTATCCAGCACCGCCACCAGAATCGAGGTGCGGGCGATGGATACCTGTGGCGACAGGTAGGAGCCGTAGATCATCATGGCACCGCCCCCGATGCTGAGGGTAAAGAAGGCATGTCCCAGTGCGATCAGGATGCCGGAGGCACTGAGCTTGTCGAAGTCGGGGCGGAACATGAACTCGACCGCATCAGCGAAGTGGCCGGTGGTGCTGGCGTATCCCACCAGAATCAGCAGGAACAGGAACAGCAGCGGCATCAGCAGGTTGGCCGCCTTTTCCAGCCCTTGGCGTACACCGCGACCGACAATGCCGAGGGTCAGCAGCAACACCAGCGTACTCCAGCCGACCAGCGCCAGCGGTTGCTGCAGATGACTGTCGAATCGCTGGCCGATCTCTGCCGGCGGCATAGCCGTGAAGGTGCCGGTAGCGGTCAACGGAATATAGGCCAGCGCCCAACCCGCCACCACCACATAGAAGCTGAGCAGTAGAAAGCCGGTCAGTACACCCAGCCGACCGACGTTTTTCCACGCAGGGCTGGCACCGGATTCCTGCGCCAGCGCCGCCATGGCGTTGACCGGGTTCTGCTGGCCGCGACGCCCGATCAGCACCTCAGCCATCAGCATGGGCACGCCCAGCAGCGCGATACAGGCCAGGTAGACGAGAATAAAGGCACCGCCCCCGTTCTCACCGGCGACATAAGGAAACTTCCAGATGTTGCCCAGGCCAACGGCGGCCCCTGCTGCAGCCAGTACAAAGGAGATTCGGGACGACCACTGCTGTTGCGGGGCACGAGCGGACAGGGCGCTGGATGAATGGCTCATGATCTACACCTGATTGAACAAGCGCGTATCCTGCCATATCCGGCATCGTTTTGCTGCCTGTCAGCCGCGCTCGGTCGTCTGCTCTGAGCCTGCGACCTGATCAAGATAATTGATCCAGCTTTGCGCCTGCGCCCGGGTCGCATCATGCTCTCGCGCCTTGACGAAACGGGCACGCGCCTGGTCATAGCGGGACCGGTTGATATCCGCAATGCCACTCAGTAGCAAGAGATCGGCGGCATCAGGCTTGAGTGCAACCGCCCGATCAATGCTGCGCTGCATGGCATCCCAATGCTTCAATTGCATATCCAGATACGCCAGCTGACGCCAGATCTTGTAGTCCGGCTGACGCCGGGCGATACGCTCGAGAGTTGCGCGCCCCGCACTGTACAGTTTCGCCTGCAGCTGGGTCCGGGCCAGCAGCCGCTCATGCTTGAGGGTACGCGGGATCTGCTGCCGACTCATCGCGTCGTCCAGTAATTCAGCCGCCCGCTGCGGCAGCCCCTGCTGCAGCATCAGCTGCGCCAGCCAGGTGTACTGCCGCTCTTCGCTGAACTTGCCCGCCAGCCAGGCGGCCCTGAGCGTCGCCAATGCATCGGCATGACGGTCACGGATCTGATAGACACTGGCCAGCTGCTCCCAGTACTGGGCCTTTTGTGGATAACGGTTGACCAGCAGCTCCAGCACCGCAGTCGCCCCCTGCCACTGCTTGAGCTGGAAATGGGCAGCCAGTTGCAAGCGATACCAGTCCTCCGGCGCCCGCCCCTTCATCCGGATCGCGGTCTTGACCGGCTTGATCACCTGCGACCATTGCTCCAGCTGAGAGTAGCCCTGAGCCAGCAACAGATAATCCTCAGCGCGAATGCTTTCGTTCTGGCCTCCTTGGGTACGGACCTGCCGCATCCACGTTTCCAGAGAGCCGATCCCCTTGCGCCACTGCTCCTGCCCCATCTGCAGCTGGGCCACCGTATGCAGCAGGCGGCGCTGGTCTACCTGCGGCAGGGCCGCCAGTGCATGGGCGGCGGCAAAATGCTTGAGCGCGGCTTTTGACTGTTGCTGCATCAACGCCAGATTGCCCCGAAACTGCAACGTATAAGCCCTGGCGGGCTTGCTCAACTCCTTCTCGGCTAAGGCTTTCAGCACTTTTTCAGCCTGTGGATAGTTTTCCTCGGCCATCGCCTGCTGCGCCTGGTTCAGGCGTTGCAGCACGCCCGGCGAAAGCTGCACCGTCTCGGCCATCGCGCCAGCGCTGAACATCAGCCAGACCGGCAACCCAACTGACAGACACAGAGATCGCATCATCCGTTTCATGATTTACTCCAGTTTGAATTCCAGTCGCTGACGGGTGCGGAAGGGTACCGCCGCGCCATTTTCGGTCAGTGGATTGAAGCGCCAGCGCAGCAGTGCACGTTCAACCGCCCGATCGAACATCCCCGGCGGTACGGCCTCAACAATCCTGAACGAGTCCGGCACCACCCTTCCTTTGGTATCGACGGTGAATTCGGCCACCACATGGCCTTCGATTCGACGCGTCAGCGCACGCCGTGGATACTGGGGGTTCATCCGCGATACCGGTGTCGCATTCAGATTCATCGCCATACTGGGCGACGGAGCAGGCGTTGCTACGCTGATCGCCTGGGCCGCCGACAGATCGACGGCGGCATTGATCTTCATGCCGACCTCCACATTGGGCGTCGGCATATTGAGCGCGACAGAAGGGGTATTCACCGCCACCGGTTGCGACATGTCCGGCGTCGCCGGCGTCGGTGGCTGCTCCGGCAGCAGCTCAGGCGGCGGCAGGGATTCCCGCTCGCGCACCTGAACATCCGAGTCCAGCTTCAATCGGTGCAGGTTAATCGAAGTATGTACCGACACATCAGGCGCCGCCGTGCGCCCGATGCCGGCCAGATGCGCCATCAGCAGAAACAGCAGCAGACTGACCAGCAATGCCGGCGGCAGGAACAGAAGCACCCGCATCAGTTGGCTCCTTCACGCGTCGCTACGGCGACCTGCTCTACCCCGGACAGTTTAACCTGGTCCATCACCTGCACCAGCAGTCCGGTCCTGGCGTCCTTGTCCGCCTGAATCATCACGCCCAGGTCGGGCTGCTCCACCTTGAGACGCTCCAGCGTCGGTCGGATCATGCGCACGTCCACCGGCTGGCGGTCCAGCCAAATCTCGTCCTGAGCGGTGATCGCCAGCATCACGCCCTGGTTTTCCTTGACCTCGGCGGTGTCCGATATCGGCCGTTCGATCTCGACCCCTGCTTCACGCACAAAGCTGGTCGATACAATAAAGAAGATCAGCATGATGAACACGATATCAAGCATCGGCGTCATGTCGATCTCGGCATCGTTGTCCATCATCTCCAGATTAAGTCGTTGCCTCATCCTCTGGCTCCAGTCACATCCAGTCGAGTTCGTTGCAGCTGGCTCCAGCGAGCCAGACGGTTCCAGATCAGCAGACCGCTGACCGCCACCACCATGCCGGCCAGTGTCGGCAGGGTGGCGCGCGCCACGCCCGCCGCCATCAACCGGGGGTTGCCGGTTCCATTCAGGGCCAGGGTATCGAACAGGTGAATCATCCCGGTCACCGTGCCCAGCAGCCCGATCAGAGGGCACAGGGCGATCAGGGTCCGGATCAGCGGCAGCGCCGCCTGCAGGTCGAGCAGCAGATCCGCACGCTGCAGACGACGCCTGGCTCCCTGGGGCTGCTCCCGGTAGGCTCGGATCCGCTGCGGGAAATCCACCCAGCGGAACCAGAGTCGTTCCAGCAGCAGCGTCCATAGCACCAGACTCACCGCCAGCAACGACCATAGCACCGGCCCGCCGGCATTGAAGAAGCCGGCAAGTGCTGCTTCAAACTGGGTCAGGTCAGGCAGCATGTCGCGCCTCTTCCGCATCACTGAGCTGCTCGCGTTGCGCGGCCAGCAGGGCCAGACCCTTCTGCTGCAGCAACTGCAGCAGACGACGACTGCGCGCCGCCAGCAGGCTATGGCAGAACAGCAGCGGGATCGCCACACACAGCCCCAGTACCGTCGTCATTAGCGCCTGGGATATACCGCCCGCCATCAATTTGGGGTCGCCGGTACCGAACAGGGTAATGCTCTGGAAGGTACCGATCATGCCGGTCACGGTGCCGAGCAGCCCCAGCAGCGGTGCCACGGCCGCGACCAGCTTGAGCAGTGTAAGGCCGCGCTCCAGCAGGGGAGCCTCCTTGAGCAGCGCTTCATCCACACGCAGCTCGGTTTCATCCGTAGTACGCCCGCTCTGCCCCGCCGCCAGCACACGTCCCAGCGGGTTCCCAGAATGCGCCTGATCGGCATCACGCAGCTGAGCACGGACACTGACTTCGATCTTCAACGTGGTCATCAGTTTCCACAACGCTACCAGCAGGCCGATACCGCCCAGCCCCAGGATGATGTAGCCCACCAGGCCGCCCTGAGCGATACGTGCCTGCAGATCAGGCGTCTGTGCCAGCAGCGCCAGCAGGTTGCCGCGACTGGGATCGACCACCAGCGTTTCACCCTGCCCCTGCACAAAGGCCCGTGCCTGATCAAGCACCTTGCTTGCTGGCTGTACCGGCAGCACCTGCAGCTCGCCATTGACGTAGTTCAGGTAGTACCCCTGCTCCGTCAACGCTGTAAACGGCCCGACCCGCAGTACTTCGGCATCGCCGCGCACGCCATCGGCCTGAATCACCGGAGCGGTGAAGCCTGTGACCTCTCCGGTGGCGGTCATCTCCTGCTGCAGCAGGAACCAGAGTCCCTCCAGCTCATTCAGTGTCGGGATGCGTTTGCGGTCGGCAAACGCCAGCAGCTGCGCACGTTCGGGGTATTGCGCGGAAACCATGGAGTCATCCACCAGTCCCTTGAGTTCCTGCGCCTGCTGCTTGACGACACCAAAGACCTCACCCAGCTGACCGCTGCGCTCGCGCAGGGCTTCACCCTGTTCGGTCAAGAGATCCTCATTCACCTGAAATGCCGCCTTCAGCGCTTCCTGTTCGGCTTCGGCGGCCGCCAGGCGGGCCTTGGCCTGCTCCAGCAGCGCCTGCTGGCGGGCATTGTCGGCACGGAACTCGGACAGACGTTCGGCATCAACCTGTTGATCGGCCACCACCTGTGAACGTACCTGTTGCAACAGCTGCTGCAGTTCATTTGCCTGTACCGGCAGGCAGAGCACCAGCATCAGCGTGGCCAGGGTGCGGGTAACGGCCTTCATGAATCACCTCCGTTCCGTTCGATGGCGGTCAGTTCAATGGGCAGCTCCAGCAGCTCGGGCACCGACTGCTGCCGCGCCATGCTGATCCCCTTGCGGATCGACCAGTCAAAATCATCATCCAGACGCTCCCAGACCTCCTGCTGACGATTCCAGCGACCACTCTCTTCACCATCCAGTGTCTGGTAGTAGAGCGCCACGCGTCCCAGTCGCAGGAAAGTCACTTCACGAACCTGATCCCCCTGTTGCAGGGCACCGTTCCAGGCCTCCAGCGTACGGCCGTACTCGGCCTCGATCTGGTAGGCCTCCAGCATCTGGCGATATTTTTCGGCCAGGCTGACGTCCGCCCGATCCATCAGGCGCGCCAGACGCTCGACGCGCTGTTCACGCTCCTGTGGCAGGAAGGGAATGTCTCTTGCCACAAACTGCTCCAGCATCGACTGCATGCGCACCAGCAGCGGCAGGGTCGCCTGTTCGGTCTGTGCCAGCGACACCAGCTGGGTCTCGATATCCGTCAGCTCTCGTTCCTGGTCCGCTACCATGCGGGACAGCTGGCGGTTGTAGACCTCCATCAGCTCGGCCTGGCGTAACGTTTCGGTATAGAGGTCGTAGTTTTCGCGGGTTTGCTGATCCAGCTGATCAATGCTGCGCTGTATCTGAGCCCCCTGCCTATGGGCCTTTTCCAGTACCTGCTGGTTCTGCTCCAGCGCGTCGGCCAGAGCAGCAGAGGACAAAAACAAAGGCACCGAGAGCAGAATGGCCTTGATAGGTATCCGGTCCATGAGCAATCCGTCTTATGAAGATAAATGAAAACGATTTGCATTATCTACCATATAAACAGTACATTCAATGCCCTTCCCCGTGAGTCCCCGAAACACCTGTGGATAAACAGGCCGATGCTGAATTTCACGCACAAAAAACCCCGCCGAAGCGGGGTTTCATTATCAGTCCGTCACCTCGAAAGGATCAGACCGCCTTGTGGGCGATGATGTCCTTCCACTTGGCCGGACCGGTGGTGTGTACGGATTCGCCGGAAGTATCGACAGCCACGGTGACCGGCATGTCCTTCACTTCGAACTCGTAGATCGCTTCCATACCCATTTCCGGGAACGCCAGCACCTTGGCGTCGGTGATCGCCTTGGAGACCAGGTAAGCGGCGCCGCCAACGGCCATCAGGTAGACCGCTTCACTGTCCTTGATCGCCTCGATGGCAACCGGACCACGCTCAGACTTACCGATCATGCCCAAGAGACCGGTGCTTTCCAGGATCTGGCGGGTGAACTTGTCCATGCGGGTAGAGGTGGTCGGGCCTGCCGGGCCAACCACTTCGTCACGGACCGGATCAACCGGGCCTACGTAGTAGATGAAGCGGCCTTTCAGATCCACCGGCAGCTCTTCACCGTTGTTCAGCATCTCCACCATCTTCTTGTGGGCAGCATCACGACCGGTCAGCATCTTGCCGTTGAGCAGGATGGTTTCGCCAACCTTCCACTCTTTTACCGCTTCCGGCGTGATCTCGTCCAGGTTGACGCGACGGGTGTTGGCGCCGACCTCGAAGGTCACTTCCGGCCAGTCATCCAGGCTCGGCGGCGTCAGTACGGCCGGGCCGTTGCCGTTCAGGGTGAAGTGAGTGTGGCGGGTGGCCGCGCAGTTCGGGATCATGCACACCGGCAGAGACGCCGCGTGGGTCGGGTAATCCATGATTTTGACGTCGAGGATGGTGGTCAGACCGCCCAGGCCCTGAGCGCCAATGCCCAGTGCGTTGACCGCATCCATGATCTCCAGACGCAGCTCTTCAACACGGTTTTGCGGACCGCGCTCGCGCAGTTCGTGGATATCGATCGGGTCCATCAGGGACTCTTTCGCCATCACGGCCGCCTTCTCGGCGGTACCACCGATACCGATACCCAGCATGCCCGGCGGACACCAGCCGGCACCCATGGTCGGTACGGTCTTGACGATCCAGTCGACGATGCTGTCGGACGGGTTGAGCATCGCCATCTTGGACTTGTTCTCGGAACCACCGCCTTTCGCCGCCACGTGGACTTCCACTTCATCGCCTTCGACGATTTCGTAGTGGATCACCGCCGGGGTGTTGTCCTTGGTGTTCTGACGCTTGCCGGCCGGATCCGCCAGGATGGACGCACGCAGGACGTTGTCCGGGTTCATATAGGCGCGACGCACACCTTCGTTGACCATGTCGGTCACCGACATCTTGGCATCCCACTGCACGTTCATGCCGACTTTCAGGAACACGGTCACGATACCGGTATCCTGACAGATCGGACGATGACCTTCGGCACACATGCGGGAGTTGATCAGGATCTGCGCCATGGCGTCTTTTGCCGCCGGGTTTTCCTCTTTCAGATAGGCCTCGTGCACGCCCTGCACGAAGTCGATCGGGTGGTAGTAGGAAATGAACTGCAGCGCATCGGCGATGCTGCTGATGAAATCATCCTGGCGAATAACGCTCATTGACGACTCTCCAATCTGGCTTTGGTTTGTGTTCATTGCGGTCGGACGTATCCGAACACTGGCAGAATCTGGTGCCGCATTATACATCAATTTGGCACCACGACGTCTCGGGTATTGGTATTAGAACGGCAGCGACCGGGGAACAAGCAGCGCCACGCAGAACAGCAGCCCGAAACCCAGCAACAGGCGGGCCGTCGCCGGTGTCAGCGCGGTCCTTTGCCCAGCTGCGGCCCGCAACAAACGTACCGGCTTGAACACCAGCGGCAGGCTCAGCAGCAGCCAGAAGGCCCCCGGCAACAGCTCCAGTGCGAGCAGTGCCACCAGCATCAAATAGGCCGCGCCCAGCAGGCCGAAATAGAGCCTTACCGAGGCCCCATAACCGATCCGTACCGTCAGGGTGTTCAAACCATCCTCTCGGTCGCTTTCATAGTCGCGCAGCTCATTGCTAAGCAACAGCAGAGAGACCAGCAAACTGACCGGCACCGTCTGCAGCAAAAGTGCCAGCGTCAGCTGAGCCCCCAGCGCAGCGGCGCTGCCGGCGATCATCAGCACGCCCATCAGCCAGAACACCAGCACCACGCCCAGCCCGCGATTCTTGTAATTGACCGGACTGACCGTATAGCCCAGGGCACCCACCAGCCCCAAAACACAGAGCAGCAGGAAGCCCGTTCCCTGCTGGATCACGAAATGAAAACCGACCCCGGCTGCCAGCAGGAAACAGAGCATCCCGGAACGAAAGTTGCGACGCACGGCTTCGATCAGCCGCTCGTTGCCCGACTGCCGGCGCAGCCGGCGGATATCGGCATGATCATTGATCAGGTTGACCCCGGCCTGCAGCAGCACGCCGCCGAACAGGACCAGCAGGGCCTCGAACAGGTTGATCGGTCGCTGCTGCGCGGCCAGCAGTATGCCGATCAGACAGGTAACCAGCGCCACCGGGAAGGAAAAGGGGCGCAGGGCGCGGATAAAGGCGTATTTTCCCAACGCCGGCTCAGCCTTATCTGGTGTTCTTACGGCATCCATTCAACTTCTCTCCAACGAAGGGACCACGGCTATAGATCTTTGCAGCGCCTAGGGTACAGCTTGCTTATTACACGCACCTACCCGACCATCGCGGGCAGAGCAGAGGCCGTTTACTGTACATAAAAAGGATGTACACAAAAAAGGGAGCCCCAGGCCCCCTCTTGATACCGCAATCAGCTTCAGCCCCTTTCGGGTGCGTTGGGCAGATCGCGCATCAGCAGTGCGTAGGTCATGTCGGTGTCGAAATCCACCGGGATGCTGACCCGGTGACCGGACCCCGGCGCCACTTCGGCAGGCTGCCCCTTATTGTTCAGCATCTCCTGCAGCTTGAAGCGCTTGTTGCCGGCGGGGGTCATCAGTTCCAGCGTATCGCCCAGCTGGAAGCGGTTCTTCACGTCGATCTCGATGAACCCCTTCTGGGCATCATGGCCGGTGATCTCGCCAACGAACTGCTGATGTACACCGACGGAGCTGCCGGTTTCGTAGTTCTGGTATTCGTCATGCACATGACGGCGGTAGAAGCCTTCGGTATAACCGCGGTTGGCCAGATTCTCCAGCGTATCCATCAGGTTCATGTCGAACGGCTTGCCGGCCACGGCATCATCGATCGCCTGGCGGTAGGCCTGGGCGGTACGCGCCACATAGTAGTGTGACTTGGTGCGTCCCTCGATCTTCAGAGAGTCCACGCCCATCTCGGCCAGCTTGTGCACATGCTGGATGGCGCGCAGATCTTTGGAGTTCATGATGTAGGTGCCATGCTCGTCCTCGAACGCCGGCATGTACTCGCCCGGACGGGTCTCTTCCTGCAGCAGGAAGATCTTGTCGCTCGGCTGACCTGCTCCCAGGGCGGGCTGTTCACCGGCTACCGACCCGGCCGGGTCGAAGGACTGTACCGGCACCACATCGCCGGACTCGTCTTCCTTGCCTTCGTGCGCATCGTACTTCCAGCGGCAGGCGTTGGTGCAGGTGCCCTGGTTAGGATCCCGGTGGTTGATGTAACCGGACAACAGGCAACGGCCCGAGTAGGCGATGCACAGCGAGCCGTGCACGAACACTTCCAGTTCGATCTCGGGGCACTGCTGGCGGATCTCGGCCACCTCGTCCAGCGACAGCTCACGGGACAGGATGATGCGCTCGATACCGGCCCGGTGCCAGAACTTCACCGACGCCCAGTTCATGGTGTTGGACTGCACCGACAGATGGATCGGCAGGTCCGGGTACTTGTCCTTGACCATCATGATCAGGCCCGGGTCGGACATGATCAGCGCATCCGGTCCCATGGCGATCACCGGGTCCAGATCCTTCATGTAGGTCTTGAGCTTGGAATTGTGCGGCAGGATGTTGCTCGCCACGAAGAACTTCTTGCCCAACTCATGGGCGATGCGAATGCCTTCGGCCAGGTTATCGTGGGTGAAGTCGTTGTTGCGTACCCGCAGGCTGTAACGCGGCTGGCCTGCGTAGACCGCATCTGCCCCATAGGCAAACGCGTACTTCATGTTCTTCAGCGTCCCGGCCGGGGACAGCAATTCTGGTGTGCGCATAGGATCTGTAACTACTTGGGGTTAACGGGCCTGAATCCGGACAGGGGTTCGGGCAACAGGTGGACTTCAAACAGCGGCGTGTAGATGGAGCCCCGCTCCCCGGGACGACTCTGAAACAGCACCACCGAGTCAGCGGGCGTGGTCAGACCCGGCTGAGGCCAGTTTTCCGGCACCTCGAAACGATTCTTCGCCGGCAAACGGGCCAGGGTCACATGGGGCATGAAGTCGCGCTCATCATAGCGGATTCCGGCTTTTTTGGCGATATTGACCATACAATCATGAAGGGCATACAGCTGTTCATGTTCACTGATCAGTGCCGCCAACACCCCCAGTCGAGGGTTGGCCTTGTAGTACCCCAGCTGGTCCAGCGGCACCATGAAGCTGGGCTGCTCAGCCAGAGCTTCGCGGGTCAGCTGTTCCAGTTCCGTTACCTGATCCAGAGTGACATTACCGAGAAAGCAGAGCGTCAGATGGTAATGGGATGAGTCTACCCAGTGGGCATCCAGTCCTCGATCATATTCACAGAGAGTATCGGCACAATCCGACAGGGGTCGTGCAATCCGCTCCGGGATCGGCAACGCAAAAAAAGTTCTGATCTTCTTCATAACAGGGGCCTGCCACCAAGTGGCAGGCACAGTCTCATCCTTTTGCCCGGGCCATCAGACGCTCTTGCGCCGGATGCGATAATACTGACTTGATCCAGCGGTGCACCTCTGGCCAGGCACTGTAGTCAAACCCGGCCAGCTTCGGCCAGCTCAGCACCATGGCGCCATGAATGTCCGCAATGGTGAAGTGGTCACCACTGATCCATTCACGACCGCTCAGTTGCTGCTCCAGCAATGGCAGGAAACGCTCCAGTTCAGCGGTGGCGCGTTCGATCACCGCCTGATCCGGGTTACCCTGACTGAACTTGAACTGGATCAGCATATCCAGCGCCGGCACTTCCATCTGGTTGCTGATATACAGTGACCAGCGCAGGATATCGGCCTCGGCCGCCGGCGTATCCGCCCAGAGACGCCCCTTGCCGTACTGGCGCGCCAGGTAATACAGAATGGCCTGGGTCTCGAACAGCACCAGATCGCCATCGACCAGCGTCGGAATCTTGCCGGTGGGGTTCAACGCACGATATTCCTCGGACGCGGTCTGCTCACTGCGCGGCAACATATCCACCGCCTCGTATTCCAGCCCCAGCTCTTCCAGCGCCAGCATTACCATGCCGGCTCGGGAAAACACACTGCCATATACCTTGATCATTGTTTGCTCTCCATGGATGTTCAACCCTGCTCCAGACGCAGCTGCAGGTTGTTCAGTTGCTGGCGAATACGCAGCAGATCCTGGCTCAGCTGCCGACGGGTACCGTCGATCGCCTTGATCGCCTGTTCGTTCTGGCGGATACGCTGTGCCAGCTGGGCGGTAACGTCGGAACCACCGGACTGCCCTGCCAGTTGATCGGCCAACTGTTTCTGCACCTTGAGGCGCCCTTCGCTTTCCAGTTTCAGCCCCTGTTCAAGGGTGTCGAGCTGTTTCTCGGCGGCCGATAGCCGGGCCTGCAGCGCCTTTTTCTGTGCTGCCAGTTCTGTCTTCAGCGCTCCGGCCTGCGCCAGTGCATCCGCCGCCTTGCCGGCCTCCTTGCGCATCGCTGCCATGGCCGTTTCCGCCGCAGCAACCTGCGCCTGCAGTTTTTTCAGCTGTTCGGCCTGCTGTTCCAACTGAGGCTTGTTGCGCTGATAGGCTACGGTCCACAACTTGGCGACTTCGGAATCAAAATGGGTGAAACGCTCCTTCATCCGGCCGTCCATGTCCTGCAAACGTTGCTGCAGCGTTTGCCCGGACTGCTCGGCACTGTCAGAGGTGACTTCCAGCAGCGCTTCCAGTGACTCGATCCGGGCCCTGGCCTGCCCCAGTTCGGACTGCACCTGCGCCAGCTGTTCCTGCTGTTGCATCAGGTTATAGCCCAGATAGCCACCTCCCGCTGCCAGCAACAGCAAAATAGCGGTTATCAGCAGCCCACCACCGGTTTTGCCACTCGGGCCCGGCTCTGCAGGTGTGGGCTGACGTGACTCGGCAGCCACCACCAAAGACTCCAGGCCTTCGGTATTCAGTCCCGGCTCTTTACGTTCACTCATCAGGGTTCAATCTTTGCTAACGGACAGGCGCTCAACCCTAGCAGGTTTGCCAAAAACGAAAAAGCCCCGCAACAGCGGGGCTTGGTATCGATCAGGGAATCGGGGGAATGATGTCGGGTAAGGAGCAGCCATTGCTGGCCACCCCTCCCCTAAGAACCGTACGTGCGAGTTTCCCCGCATACGGCTCAAGCCTTTACGAACCCCATCTACGGATGGAGCCAGCAACCATCACGCATTGAAATTAGCGTGAAGTTTACGATGGCAGTTCGGATGCAACAACACCAAGTTTTCCAGCTTGTCACTACCGCCCTTGTGCCGCTCGATAACATGGTGAATGTTCCACCCGGTCTCGAACGTGATGTACTGCTTGCACATCGGGCAGCGCTTCTGCTGTCGATCCCAAAGCATATAGGTCTTCCGCTTGCCCTGTTCCGAATTTCTCCACACATACTCCAAGCGTTGCTCGTAGTAGGTTTCGAACTCCGGTAGGTACGGATTCGCTTCCGCTTTCATCTTAGTGTGCCGCTTTATCGGCATGTCAGCTGCATACAGTAACGTGGCAAGTTTACCGCTGGGATACTGCTCCGCGAACACCCAGCTACGTTTCCCAACGTGCTTGAAGTATTTCGCCTTGATCCAGCGTTTGCGACGGTTTTGATGCCGCCTCTTGCACCACTGCCACAGCAGCTTCCAGATACGATAGTCCACGTAGTTGAAGGTTTCCTTGGCCACGATATGCCTGTGATAGTTGGCCCAGCCCCGAATCATCGGATTGAGCATGTCTATCAGCAACCAGGCCGGAGCCGTTTTGTTATCCTTCACCACTTGCCGCATCTTGGCCAGAAACTGCTTCAGGTTCTTGTGAGCAGGCTTGATTAACAGCTTGCCCCCATATTGCCTGATATTCTGACCCAGAAAGTCGAACCCTTCCGACACATGCGTAATCAGCGTCTTCTCCGCTGACAAGGTTAACCCGCGCTCTGCCATGAAGGCTTCAACAACAGGCTTTACCTCATATTCCAGTAACTCTTTCGAGATGCCGGTAATAACGAAGTCATCCGCATAACGCACGTAGTTGACCTTTGTCTTGTAGCTGGCTTTGGTGTTTTTCTTCCCGAATCGGGCTTCTAACTCCTGCTCCAGACCATCAAGCGCAATATTGGCCAACACCGGCGAGATAATGCCTCCTTGCGGAGTCCCTGCCTCGGTTGGGAACAACTGGCCGGATTCCATGTATCCTGCCTTTAGCCATTTTCTAACGATCACTCGGTCCAGCGGGACATGAGCAACCAGCCAGTCATGACTGATGTTGTCGAAACACCCTTTGATATCGCCTTCCAGCACCCATTGAGCCGAACTCTTGCGACTGAGGTTGATGAACAACTGCTCAATTGCATCGGCCGTAGAGCGCAGGGGACGAAAGCCATAAGAGTTTCGGTCTGCCGTGGTCTCCGACACCGGCTCAAGCGCCAGCAGGTAAAGTGCCTGCATGGCTCGGTCCAGCATCGTCGGAATCCCCAAAGGGCGACGAGCGCCATTTGACTTCGGGATATACACACGGCGCAGCGGTCTGGGCTTGTAGCCCTTTCGCACCAGCCGAAATACAGCATTCCATTTGGCATCTGGGGTGTCCCATGTTTCGCCATCGACACCGGGAGTTTTGCGCCCCCGGTTTTCCGTCACTCGCTTCACAGCCAAAGCTTTGGCCGAAAACGAGCGAACCAGCATGCGCTGCAGGCTTTTCACCTTACGCCACTGCTGATTTCTGGCCGCCTTCGCGATGCGCACCTGTAGTCCTCTCACCCTGATATGACAGGCTTCCCAGTCAATACCGTGCCAGCTGGCGGGGTGGGAAGACGCAGGTACGTCAATCGTAGTTGATGTACTCATCTTGCAGTCCTCCTAGGTTTGACCACCCTTGAATGACTGAAGACGCAGTAACCCCTTGCGGGAATTATGCATCCCCACAAGGGCGTCGATGAGTGAAGCCAAGGCCAGAGCCTGACTTCGATTTAGAGACTTTACAGGCCGTTACGCGAGTAAAGACCTGCCAGAAGTGGGCACCGTTTCCGGTCAGGGCAAAGTTCGAACCCCCATCCTAGCCATTACAGCCGGGCATTCGCTTTTTCTGGCATCCTTTACCCGCACATCCAACAGTTTGCCTTACGGCTTACTTGCCCAATGGGCAGATGTACGGGCTTACCGAGTTCCATAACGATGATACGGGAGGGTTAGGTTCTGCCTATCTACCGGTAGCTTTGTTGTCAGCGTAATCCCAGATGTAAAAGGATTATCCAGCTACGCACCATTTTGGTTGAAGCCTGTCAGTGACTTTGGCTCCTTGCGGTTGACGGTATTTATCAGCAGTTCACATACGTTAACCATACCTCTCAGCCTAGCACCTCACCCGCGTTGTCACTCGCAGGATCTATGCACCGCTCTCACGAGCCATACACACCGTAAAACGGGGTTACATTGTCGGGAAGCTTCGCACCACCCCATTGCTGGAATCGCACTATCCCTAGGCTACAGCTGGCTGAACAGCAGGTTCTCTACGCATCAGCTAAATGCGCCGAACAATCATCGTTACAGCTTGCATCGCTGCGAGGTTAGATCAGTGGCTGAAGTGAGCCGTGGTGATCATAAGTGTGCTACGCACTATCCGTGCAGAAGCGGAGTGTTCACGACATCCGGGCGGATGTGTTACCACGAAGTGACATGGCCAAAAGACCATAAGGTGAAAGCATGCAGAGAACCGAGACAAGCCCGGTTCTCCTTTTGCATGCGTTGTTGGTTCGTTTACAGACGAACCGAGTCTGTGGTCTCAGGCGCTTAGCTGAACGCCATCATCGACCGGGGGGTCACATGGGTGGACTGACCGCCGCAGCGGCTCCTCTCATTCACAGTCCGGGTGAGAGGATGGGGCAGGTGCTCAACACACCTAAACCCCGGGCTAACACCTTGATTCAAAAGGAATCAAAGTGCCTCGCAGGCGACTCTCGTCGCACTACATCATGCCACCCATGCCACCCATACCGCCCATGCCGCCCATATCCGGCATGCCGGCACCGGCATTCTCTTCCGGATGGTCAGCAACCATGGCTTCGGTGGTGATCATCAGACCGGCAATGGAAGCCGCCGCCTGCAGCGCAGAGCGAGTGACCTTGGCCGGGTCGATGATACCCATTTCCATCATGTCGCCGTACTCTTCGCTGCCCGCGTTGAAACCGAAGGCACCTTCACCGGCACGTACCTGGTTCACGACAACGGAACCTTCGCCACCGGCGTTGGCCACGATCTGACGCAGCGGTGCTTCCATGGCGCGCAGGGCCAGCTGGATACCGATGGTCTGGTCATGGTTTTCACCCTGCAGACCTTCAACCTTGCTCAGCGCACGGATCAGGGCAACACCACCGCCCGGTACCACACCTTCTTCAACCGCAGCGCGGGTTGCGTGCAGTGCGTCGTCAACGCGGGCTTTCTTCTCTTTCATTTCGACTTCGGTTGCTGCACCGATCTTGATTACGGCAACACCGCCCGCCAGCTTGGCAACACGTTCCTGCAGCTTCTCGCGGTCGTAGTCGGAAGAGGTTTCTTCGATCTGGGCACGGATCTGCTGAACGCGCGCATCGATGTCAGCCTTGGCGCCGGCACCATCAACGATCACGGTGTTTTCCTTGGTGATGTTAACGCGCTTGGCAGTACCCAGCTGTTCCAGAGTCACGGTATCCAGGCTCAGGCCGATCTCTTCGGAGATCACCTGACCACCGCTGATGATGGCGATATCCTGCAGCATCGCCTTGCGACGGTCACCGAAGCCCGGGGCCTTGACTGCAGATACCTTGACGATACCGCGCATGTTGTTGACCACCAGAGTCGCCAGGGCTTCGCCTTCAACGTCTTCAGCGATGATCAGCAGCGGACGGGATGCCTTGGCAACCTGTTCCAGCGCCGGCAGCAGCTCACGGATGTTGGAGATCTTCTTGTCGACCAGCAGGATGAACGGGTCTTCCAGCTCGCAGGTCATGGTGTCCTGGTTGTTGATGAAGTACGGAGACAGGTAGCCGCGATCGAACTGCATACCTTCTACTACGTCCAGTTCGTTGTCGAAACCGGAACCTTCTTCAACGGTGATAACGCCGTCCTTGCCGACTTTTTCCATCGCTTCGGCGATGATGTTGCCGACAGCAACGTCGGAGTTGGCAGAGATGGTGCCCACCTGAGCGATCGCCTTGGAATCTTCACAGGGAACAGACATTTCAGCCAGCTGCGCAACCACGGCAGCCGCCGCCTTGTCGATGCCGCGTTTCAGATCCATCGGGTTCATGCCGGCGGCAACGGACTTCAGGCCTTCGTTGACAATCGCCTGCGCCAGGACAGTCGCCGTAGTGGTACCGTCACCGGCTACGTCGTTGGCCTTGGAAGCCACTTCCTTGACCATCTGTGCACCCATGTTCTCGAACTTGTCTTTCAGTTCGATCTCCTTGGCAACGGATACACCGTCTTTGGTTACGGTCGGCGCGCCGAAGGATTTGTCCAGTACCACGTTGCGGCCTTTCGGGCCCAGAGTAGTCTTAACAGCATCAGCCAGGATGTTCACACCCTGCAGCATGCGCTGACGAGCATCATCACCAAAAAGTACGTCTTTAGCAGCCATTGTTTGCTAGTCCTGTATCAGTATCGAGTTGAATCGAGTTAAAGAGTTGACGATTAAAGCGACGCGAAGCTGATGGTTCAGTCTTCCAGGACGCCGTAGATCTCACTTTCCTGCATGATCAGCAGTTCGTCGCCGTCGATCTTGACGGTGTTGGAACCGGCATACTGGCCGAAGAGGACCTTATCACCCACTTTGACGGACGGTGCCTGAACATCACCGTTGTTCAGGGTGCGGCCCGGGCCGACTGCCACGACTTCGCCACGGTTGGGCTTTTCAGCAGCAGAGCCCGGCAGGACGATACCGCCAGCCGTAGTGGTCTCTTCTTCGCTGCGACGAACTACAACACGGTCGTGAAGTGGACGAATATTCATCTGGTTGTTCTCCTGATATCGAGGATCCAATGCGATGTTGTTGTTAATGGAGACGCTTTCGCGCCCCCTGATCAAGTTGCATCTTAAATGGGGTAAGGCCTGCAGGTTTTCAATACCCGGACAGCAATTTTTTTTTGCCGTCATCACACCCCGTTCTGCTCACAGGAGTTGGGGTCATCGAAGAGGATTTCAATAGCCGAGACCGTTTTTTCAGTCCCGACGGGTGAATTCACCATCAATCACATCACCACCACGTGGTGGGATGCCGTCCTGGCGCGGGTCTTCATGAAAGCCCTGATGAAAATGAGCCTGGGTGGTATGGCTGGCGGCAATCACGGTGAAACGACTGAGCAGCGCCTTGACGACGCTTTTGCGTACGGCGGGCACCAGACAGCTGAAGCCGATGACGTCCGTTACGAACCCGGGCGTCACCAGCAAGGCCCCGCCCACCGCCAGAACGATGCCTTCCACCATCTCCTGTCCCGGCACCTCCCCCTGATTCGCCCGCTGCTGGGCCCGAGCCAGGGTCGAAAGGCCCTGATGACGCAGCATGTTGACGCCGATAAAGGCCGACAACAGCACCAGGCCAACCGTATACCAGGCACCAAGCGCCTGACCTACCTGAATCAGAACGGTGATTTCGATGATCGGAATGATGATGAACAGCAGGAACAGGAAGCGCATAAAGTCTCTCGGGTGTGGAGTACATGGATTCTAACGTTCGATTCTTCCACTTTTGTTCAGTTCAACCAAGTCACACGAAATGAGAGATAATATTAAAATATAGGTGAAAACCCTTACCAGACAATAATTTAGCGCTAAATCAAGCCCTCGCAACATGAACAAAATTACAGATTATCAGTATTTTTAATGACTTTTTCATGACATATATAGACTTTTTGGGAGATTATAACTACATTGTTGCAGCGCAACATATTGCACTGCACAATAAGAAGACATTCATATAGCAAAGGTAATCCCCAATGGAACTCAAAGATAAAGTCGTAGTGGTAACCGGCGGTGGCCGTGGTCTGGGTCGTGCAATGGCGCGTGAGTTGGCGGGCAAGGGTGCCAAGCTGGCACTGGTGGATCTGAACCAGGCCGACCTGGATGAAACCGCAGGCCTGTGCATGGAACTGGGCGTCGAGGCACGCACCTACGTGGCCAACGTTGCCGATGAAGCCCAGGTCGAGCAGCTGTTCACCGATATCGCCCGTGACTTCAGCGCCATCAACGGCCTGGTCAACAACGCCGGTATCACCCGTGACGGTCTGTTCTTGAAAGCCAAGGATGGCCAGGTGGTCGGCAAAATGTCGATGGATCAGTGGAATCAGGTGATCAACGTCAACCTGACCGGCACTTTCCTCTGCGCCCGTGAAGCTGCAGCCAAGATGATCGAAACCGGCTCTGAAGGCTGCATCATCAACATCTCCTCCGTTTCCCGTGCCGGCAATATGGGCCAGACCAACTATACCGCCACCAAGGCCGGTGTTCAGGCGATGGCCGTAACCTGGTCCAAGGAACTGGCACGCTACGGTATCCGTGCCGCCTCCATCGCACCGGGTTTCATCGGCACAGAGATGGTGATGAGCATGAAGCCGGAAGCCCTGGAAAAGATCGAGGCGATGATCCCGGCCAAGCGTCTGGGCAAACCGGAAGAGATCGCCCGAACCGTGAGCTTCATCCTTGAAAACGACTACATCAACGGTCGTTGCATCGAGGTCGATGGCGCCCTGCGCATCTGACGCCCACGTCGCACTGCGGCCGTCCCCTGCAACGGCCGCAGTGCGTAATGCAATTCAGCAGCCGGTCGGTTCGCTTTGTTATACTGACCGCCTTTCACCTGCAGGGACTCGCCAACAATGCTTCATGCCTGGACAGAAACCTTCGCCCGCTATCGGGATATCCGCCTGCTGTGGATCTTCCTCATGGGCTGTTCCAGTGGCTTCCCGTTCCTGCTGACCGGCAGCGTACTCAGTGGCTGGCTGACCGACGCCGGTATCGCACGGGCCGAGGTCGGCCTGCTCGGCAGTGTGGCCACCGTCTATGCCATCAACTTTCTTTGGGCACCACTGGTCGACCGCGTCCACCTGCCACTGCTGGGCCGTCTGGGCCAACGGCGCAGCTGGATCCTGGCCACCCAGCTGATGATGCTGCTCTTTACCCTGCTGCTGGCGACCGTAAATCCGAACTCTCACCTGTTGATGGCCGGGCTGTTTGCCTTTGGCATCGCCGCCAGCTCCGCCACCCAGGATATTGCCGTCGATGCTTTCCGCATCGATCAGTTTGCGCCGCATGAAAAGGCTTCATTGCCCCCGGCTGCCGCCGTCGCTATCATCGGCTGGTGGACCGGCTACTCCTGGCCCGGCTACCTGGCCTTTTCCCAGGCCGATCAATTGGGCTGGAACAATATCTATCTGCTGATGGCTGGCGTCATCATTCTGCTGATGCTGTTCACGCTGCTGGTGCGCGAACCGGTGACCGCCCGAGAGCAGCTGCAGGCACAGGCTGAACGCCAGTACCAGCGAGAGCTGCGCGATGGACGCTGGCTGACCTGGTTCGCCGTTACCGTGATTGAGCCCTTCGCCGAGTTCTTCCGCAAGAACGGCATCCGGGTTGCCCTGATGCTGATGCTGTTCATTTTCCTGTTCAAGATCGGCGAGGCCTTTCTCGGCCGCATGTCAGTGGTGTTCTACAAGGAGATCGGCTTCAGTAACGAACAGATCGGCGAATACACCAAGCTGTTCGGCTGGTTCATCACCGTCAGTTTCACCCTGCTTGGCAGTGCCTTCAATACCCGCTTCGGCGTGGTCAAGGGGCTGCTGCTCGGCGGCAGCGCCATGGCGGCCAGCAACCTGATGTTTGCCGTCATCGCCGCCACCGGACCGGTCGAATGGCTGCTGCTGCTGACGCTGGTGGTCGACAACTTTACCACCGCCTTTTCAACCGTGGCGTTTGTCTCCTTCCTGACCCTGCTGACCGGGCGTGCCTTCAGTGCCACTCAGTACGCACTACTAGCCTCACTGGGCAACCTGAGCCGCACCACTCTGGCCGGACTGAGCGGTTATACGGTGGACTGGCTGGGCAGCTGGGAACGCTTTTTCATCGTTACGGCCTTGATGGTGCTGCCGTCTCTGCTCATGCTCTGGCTGCTCCGCGACCGCTTTAATGGTATCAGCCAGGCGGCAAGTTCCGATGACAATCACAAATAATAATTATTATCATTTACATCTTTGAGTCGACCCGTTAGAGTCATGTTCATTCACCATGACCGGAGGGAATCTCATGACCTTTCAAATCAACGCCTGGCTGGAACACCCGACCCCTAAACTGAGCATCAGTGACAAGAGCAGTGGCATGACGCTGCTGGAATGGCAGGGCGCACAGTTGCACCGGCTGCTGAACAAGGGTGGTCTGGTCGCCGAGGATTTTCGCCGCAACAGTGAAAGCGAGCAGCAGGCGCTGGCGCGGGAACTGTTTCTACTCTGCTGCCAGGATTGAGGAAGGCGCAGGGGCACGACCGCCGGAAGTCGTGCCCCTGAGTAATCAGTCGCGGAAGTTGTTGAACTGCAGCGGCAGCTCGATATCCGCTTCACGCAGCAGCGCGATCGTCTGCTGCAGATCATCGCGTTTCTTGCCGGTGACACGAACCTTGTCACCCTGGATCTGGGTCTGTACTTTCAGCTTGGCATCCTTGATCACCTTGCCGATTTTCTTGCACATCGGCTGGTCCAGCCCCTGACGCAGCACGACCTCCTGCTTCGCCTTGACGCCACTGACATCCGGGTCCTTGACCTCCATACACTTGATGTCGATCTTGCGACTGGTCAGTTTGGCTTTCAGCATCTCCAGCATCTGCTGCAGCTGGAAATCCACTTCCGCTTCCAGGGTTACGGTTTCGCCGCTCTGCTCGAATGCAGCCTTGACCCCCTTGAAGTCGTACCGGCTCTGCAGCTCACGGCTGGCCTGATCCACGGCATTGGTCACTTCATGCATATCCAATTCGGATACGACATCGAATGAAGGCATAGCAGCTCTCCTGTTAAAATGAATCCTGTTAATAACGGTTTAAAACCCTGTCTAAACAGGGCTAAGATCACATCATTTGCTACGGAGTTTCCATGCACTGGCATATCCTCGGCGCAGGTGCCATCGGCTGCCTCTGGGCCAGTTTTCTCGCTCGGGCCGGACAGGAGGTCAGCCTGATACTGCGCAACCGAACCAGCCTCGACCAGTGGCCGGACAACAACCTGCTTGAGGTCACCGAAGCGGGACGGACACACCAGATCCGCTGCCTGCTGGAAACTCCCGACGCTGAAGCACCTGTAAGGCACCTGCTGGTCGCAACCAAGGCCTATGATACCCTGAGTGCCGTGGAAGCCATACAGTCTCGGCTGCAAGCCGACGCCGAAATCGTGCTGCTGCAAAACGGCATGGGCCAGCACCAGCAGCTGCTGGAGCGGTTGCGCCATATCCGGCTCTGGGCAGCCACCACCACCGCCGGAGCCTGGATGGAGTCTCGCCACCAGCTGCACTGCGTCAGCCGCGGCGATACCCATATCGGCCCGCTGACCGCGTCTGCGGCTCCACTGCCCTCGGACTGGGACAGGCTGGATATTCCGTTGCATGCCTGTACCGATATCCGTCCCTACCTGTGGCGCAAGCTGGCGATCAACTGCGCGATCAACCCGCTGACGGCGCTGTTCGACTGCCGCAACGGTGCGCTGCTGGAGGCTCCCGAACGGGTCGAGCTGATGCGTAACCTGTGCCGGGAAGTGGAACGGGTGGCCGCCGCAGCCGGCATCGAGCTGTTTCCGGAAGCGCTGGAAGCCCGGGCTGCCGCCGTTGCCCGGGCAACTGGCGACAATTTTTCCTCCATGCTGCAGGATATCCGACATGGACGTCGCAGCGAGATCGAACAGATCACCGGTTATCTGTGCCGGCAAGCCAGCCGGCTCAACATTGAAACACCGGTCAATCACTCCCTTTTGCAAGGAATACGGGCCCTGAGCCCACAGGACAGAGTTAAATGAGCAAGGCCGATACCCCTGTGCAGAACGATAGTTACCCCTACGCCAAGAAACTGAAACGCGACCTCTACGAGACGGAAAAGCGCCTGCTGCAGATCGAGCTGTTGAAGGTGCAGCGCTGGGTGCGCGATACCGGTCAGAAGATTCTGATCATCTTTGAAGGGCGGGACGCTGCCGGCAAGGGCGGCACCATCAAGCGCTTCATGGAGCACCTGAACCCGCGCGGCGCCCGGGTGATCGCGCTGGAAAAGCCCACCGAACGCGAAAAAAACCAGTGGTACTTTCAGCGCTACATCAAGCACCTGCCTTCCGCTGGAGAGATCATCCTGTTTGACCGTTCCTGGTACAACCGGGCCGGCGTCGAGCGGGTCATGGATTTCTGCACGCCGTCGGAGTATCTCGAATTCATGCGCGAAGCGCCTGAGCTGGAACGCATGTTCGTGCGCAGCGGCATCCGTCTGTTCAAGCTCTGGTTTGAAGTCAGCCGCGAAGAGCAGTTCCTGCGTTTCCAGTCCCGCCGCACCGATCCATTGAAGCATTGGAAACTGTCACCGGTCGACCTGGCCTCGCTGGACAAGTGGGATGCGTATACCGAAGCCAAGGAAGCCATGTTCTTTCATACCGACACCGCCGATGCGCCCTGGGCGATCATCAAGTCGGATGACAAGAAGCGCGCACGCCTCAACGCCATCCGTCATATTCTCAGCCAGTTACCCTACCCTGACGCCAATGAAGAGATCGACATGGAGCCCGACCCGCTGATCGTTCAGCCCGCCCATGTCAGTCTGCAGAAAAAACATCACTCATAACCGCTACAAGGAACCCGCATGAGCAACCGTCTGACCCGCATTTACACCCGCAGCGGCGACAAGGGCACGACAGGCCTGGCCAACGGCAGTCGAGTCGCCAAGTATCACCCGCGCATCGAAGCCCTGGGCGATGTGGATGAGCTGAACTGCCTGCTCGGCTGCCTGCTGGCGGAGCTGCCTGCCAGTGATGCCCTGAGCCCACTGCTGCAGAAGATACAAAATGACCTTTTCGACCTGGGCGGCGAATTGGCGGTCGCCGATCCGAACTATACGGTGATCACGGTCGAAGTGGTTGAATGGCTGGAAGCGGAGCTGGATGCACTGAATGAGTCTCTGCCGCCACTGCAGGAGTTCATTCTGCCCGGCGGCAACCGCGCCGCGGCCCAGGCCCACCTGGCACGCAGCGTCTGCCGACGCGCCGAGCGACGTGCCGTGGCACTGGCCGAAGCCGAAGATCTTAATCCCCAGGGCGTCGCCTATCTGAACCGCCTGTCTGATCTGCTGTTCGTATGCGCCCGGGTGCTGAGTCGCCGGGACGGCGCGACCGAGATCCTTTGGCAACCACGCCGCCCCCAACAGGACTAGCCGAAGCCGTTCAGCGCCGGCTCTGCAACACCTCCAGGCCCAGACGGGCCTGCATCAGGAACTGGTTGAAGATCTTGAACTCCTGATCTTCGACCTCCTCCCCCTTGTCGGCGTACATCAGTCCCAGCACCCGGTCCTGCACCACCAGTGGCGCCATGATGAACCCCTTGGGATCCACCCCCTGCAGGAAATGCTCCGGCAGTCGCTCCTGCCAGCCGGGCTCATTGCAGTCCGGCACCAGCAGCGTCATCCGTTTTTCCAGAATTCGGAAAAACAGCAACGCCCCCGGCATCTGGCGGTGCAGCTGAAAGAAGGCCTTCAATACCTCGCGGCCTTCACCGGCGGTGATACGGGCTTTCATCTCCTGCCCGTTGCTGCCGAGCTGACAAAAGGCAACCCGTTCCAGAGCGCTGGCCTCCGCGATCGCCGTTACGGTCGCTTCCAGAATGCTGCTGGCGCTGGTCGGCGCCGCAATCAGCTCGTTCATCTGCTGCAGATGGTGCAGTTGACGCTCCATCAGCCGGGTGTCCGTGGTCGGCGGTTTCTCCGCAACCTGCTCATCCGGCTGGAAAACGGGATTACGAACCTCACGGGACCGTACATAGTAGGCCAGCTTGCACGTCATATCATCCAGTACCGGGTCATCCGACTCACTCGGTTGCGGGCTGACCCGGCTATGCTGCAGCCCATATTCGTCCGCCAGGTCACAGACCTGACGAAAGGCTTCGCTGATATAGCGATCAAGCTCATCCACCGGTTGCCTGGCGGCTTCCGCCAAGTCATCGAGCAGTGTCGAGTAGTTCAGCTCGCCCGAGGTGTCCCGATCATAGATCAGCTCCAGCAGGTCATGACAGCCTGCCGCCAGGCGGTGATTGAGTCGCCCGCTGCCGCGCAGCTGGTCGGCTGTCAGCGGGTCCATCGCCTGAACCACATTTTTCGGAAACCCCCAGCTTTGCGCCAGGTCCTGGCCGATATCACTGAAATGACCACCCAGCTGCTGCAGCTGAATGCGCGACCAGCTTTCACGAGCCCGTTTGCGCAACCGCAGCATCTCACTGTAGGTATCGGGCAGGGTAAAGGCCACGATGATTTCTCCCAGCCCGTACAGCAAGCCACAGATGTAGGCTTCCTCGATATCGAGAGCCCCGGCAGCGGCCGCCAGCTCCCGCGCCAGCGAAGCGTTCAGGAAGGCACTGATCAACAGCGGTTCGGCCTCGGTATCGGGCTGCTCATCCCGGAAGGTTTCGATCAGTTTCAGGGTCACGCAGAGGTTGTGGATACGCTCAAAACCGATCAGCACAACCGCCCTCGACACCGCACTGATCTGCCCACCGTTACGGTTATAACTGGGCGTATTGGCGATTTTCAACAGCTTGGTCGACAGGTTGGCATCCTTCATGACCGCCATGGCCAAAGCCATTGCATCGCTTTGACGGGAGCTGCTGACCTGACGGATACGGTTGACCGTTGCACTGAACACCGGCAAGTCACCCAACCGGTCCAGCTGTGCGTAGATCGCATTCAAGGTGTCCTGATACTTCAATTTAAACCTGTCCCACAATGGGGTGGCCGACGCGGTGGACCACCCGAATACGTACACACCCGCAGGTGCCGTGAACATGAATGTTGCTTTCCTGCGGCAGTATAACAAAGTCGTGCAGCGGCCATGAAAGGCAAAACCCTAAAACCTGCCCCGAGACAACGTCCAGGCAAATGGCGGCGGTCCTCACTCGACCAACCGACTATGGACAGCACACCCGCGCCAGCGATAATGACTGACCGCATGGGTTTCAGAACCACTTTGCTTTAATATGCCCCTGTGAACAGATTATGTGATCGAGGATAGATGCGTGGAACAAACGAATATCTGGATTGTGACCTTGGTAGCCCTAGGCATTGGTGCCCTGATCGGCTTCCTGCTCGGACGTGCCGGCGGCAGCTCCAGCCGGGAACAGGAACTGGTCGGTGAGCTGGATACAGCCCGTGCCGAGCTGGACAGTTACAAACGCAAGGTGGGTGAGCATTTCGAGCAGACCGCCGAACTGGTCAACGGCCTGACCGATCAGTACCGCAGGGTTCACCAGCACCTTGCCAGCAGCGCCGAAAGCCTGTGCCCGGGTCTGCCGGCCTCGGCCGCTCTGCAACATGAGCTGCGTCCGGGTCTGAGCGCCGAAATTCCAACCGTAACCGACGCTCTGGACAACAACGAACAGGAAGAGCTGCCTGAACCGCCACGCGACTACGCGCCGAAGAAGCCGGATGAAGCCGGTACCCTGTCCGAGGAGTACGGGCTTGATCGTAAGGCGGAAGAGGAAGCGGTCAGCCGCCCGGCCGGTGCCGGCGATGCCACCGCCTATGGCGAGGATGACCCGTCAGAGCCGCGCAAGGCCAAAGAACAGGCCTGACCCCTTCGATAAACGCAGCGGCGGGCTCACGCAGCCCGCCGCCAGATCGCCCCGACAGATTCATCCCGGCCAAAAGGCCATTCAAACGGGGTTGTCGATATCGATAAACCGATGCTCCAGACCGAACTGCTCGGCCAGATGTTCGCCCAGCGCCTGCACCCCGTAGCGTTCAGTGGCATGATGGCCGGCGCCACAGTAATGAATTCCCCCCTCCCGTGCCGTATGCACCACCGGTTCCGAAATTTCGCCACTGAGGTAGAGATCCGCCCCCTGCTCCAGCGCCAGGTCGATCATCCGCTCGGCGGCACCGGTACACAGCGCTACCCGCTGAATGCGATGATCGCCGCCGGCAATCATCTGCGGCACCCGCCCCAGTACCTGTTCGATACGCTCAGCGAACTCCGCCAGCGTCAGTGATTGCTCCAGCCGACCGATATTGCCGATCGCCGGGTCCTGCCCCGGTTCCAGCGGCCCTTCCAGCACGACTCCCAGACGCCTGGCCAACTGGGCGTTATTGCCCAGCTCGGCATGGGTATCCAGCGGCAGGTGGTAGGCCATCAGATTCAGGTCATTGACCAGCAGCGTCTGCAGGCGCCTGCGCTTGATGCCGGTGATCGCGGCCGCCTCTCCTTTCCAGAAATAGCCATGATGGACCAGCACCAGATCAGCCTGCCAGGCCAGCGCTTCATCCAGCAACGCCTGACAGGCGGTAACACCGGTGACAACCCGCTGCACCTGGCGGCGTCCTTCTACCTGAAGCCCGTTCGGGCAGTAGTCCCGAAAACGCCCGGATTGCAGCAGCTGGTCGCAGTAGCCCACCAGTCGATCGATTGAAACGGCCATGAAATCTCCCGCGTTGTTCAATATAAGCCCGTAAACGTATAATGGGGCCATACTGAAATGATTTACAGGTGCAAGCAAGTCGATGCGTAAAGTCTCCTACCTGATCTGGCCTGTTGTCACCGGCATCCTGGCCGCCCTGCTCATTCTTCAGTTCTACCCCCAGCTGATCACGCCGCAGGTCACCACCGTCGAGATCCGTGAGGCAGCTGCCGTCGATCCCCCTGCCAGCAGCAGCGGCGTGGTGTCCTATGCCGACGCCGTTGACCGTGCGGCACCGGCGGTGGTCAATATCTATACCCGTACACTGGTGCGCCAGCCGATCAACCCGCTGCTGAACGACCCCTTTTTCCGCAACTTTTTCAATGCCGAGCAGCTGCCTCAACGCGAGCGGATCGAGTCCAGCCTGGGCTCCGGGGTGATCCTCAACGAGCAAGGCTACGTCGTCACCAACAACCATGTGATCAGCGGCGCCGACAGCATCGTGGTCGCCCTGCGCGACGGCCGTGAGGCCCAGGCAGAAGTGGTGGGGCTGGACCCCGAGACCGACCTGGCCGTGCTCAAGGTCGAACTGGACGATCTGCCCAGCATCACCCTGGCCAGCGACGAGCTGCGCATCGGCGACGTGGCGCTGGCGATCGGCAATCCGTTCGGCGTCGGCCAGACCGTGACCATGGGGATCATCAGTGCCACAGGCCGCAACCGTCTGGGACTGAGCACCTATGAAGACTTTATCCAGACCGATGCCGCTATCAACCCGGGCAACTCCGGTGGAGCCTTGATCGACGCCCATGGCAACCTGATCGGCATCAACACCGCCATCTTTTCCAAGTCCGGCGGCTCCCAGGGAATCGGCTTTGCGATCCCTTCATCTCTGGCGCGTCAGGTCATGCAGGATCTGATCAGTCATGGCCGCGTAGTCCGTGGCTGGCTGGGCATCGAGATTCAGGAACTGACCCCGCGCCTGGCCGAATCCTTTGGCGTAGGCGATCGTACCGGGCTGATTATCGCCGGCATCTTCCGCAATGGCCCCGCCCATCAGGCGGGCTTGCAGCCGGGCGATGTACTGTTACAGATTGCCGGTGAGCCGGTCAGCAGCAGCCGCAAGGCGATGAACCGGATTGCCCGCTTCAAGCCCGGTGAAAAGGTGGAGCTGGGTATCCTGCGCAACGGCCACGAGATGAGCCTGAACGCGACCATCGGTGAACGACCTCAAACACGCAACTGACCGGGTTTTGCCCTGCCATGCTGACACAACAAAAAAAGCTCCCACGGGGAGCTTTTTTCATGGTTTCAAACCGGCGTCCGCTCAGTCCTTGATGCGGTACTCCGCAGAGCGTGCATGCGCGGTCAGGCTTTCGCCACGGGCCAGTACAGAGGCGACCTTACCCATCTCCGAAGCGCCGTCCGCCGAGAACATGATCAGCGACGAACGCTTCTGGAAGTCATAAACCCCCAGCGGCGAGGAGAAGCGCGCCGTACCGGAGGTCGGCAGCACGTGGTTGGGGCCGGCACAGTAGTCGCCCAGGGCTTCAGCGGTATAACGGCCCATGAAAATGGCGCCGGCATGACGGATCTGCGGCAGCAGAGCCTCAGGGTCGGCCACGGACAGCTCCAGGTGCTCGGGCGCGATACGGTTGCTCACCTCGGCGGCCTGATCCATATCCGCCACCTTAATCAGCGCGGCACGGTTTTCCAGCGAGATCTGGATGATTTCGCGGCGCTCCATGGTCGGCAGCAGCCGGTTGATGCTGGCTTCAACACGGTCGATGTAATCCGCATCCGGGCAGACCAGGATCGACTGGGCATCCTCGTCGTGCTCGGCTTGGGAAAACAGGTCCATCGCCACCCAGTCCGGATCGGTCTGACCATCGCAGACCACCAGAATTTCGGACGGCCCGGCGATCATGTCGATACCCACGGTACCGAAGACGGCACGCTTGGCGGTCGCCACGAAGATGTTGCCGGGGCCAACAATTTTGTCCACCCTGGGCACGGTTTCGGTGCCGAACGCCAGTGCGGCCACCGCCTGAGCGCCAC
Organism: uncultured Marinobacterium sp.; assembly: GCA_963676805.2. Classification (GTDB taxonomy): domain Bacteria; phylum Pseudomonadota; class Gammaproteobacteria; order Pseudomonadales; family Balneatricaceae; genus Marinobacterium. The sequence goes on from CAXXYA010000002.1 coordinate 2,172,429, forward strand.
CCAGGGTAAAGACCCGATCCACACCGGCCAGCGCCGCCGCGGCCAGCACCAGTTCGTTGACCACGCCCTCGGGGGTCGGCACCACCATGATGATCTCTTTCACCCCGGCCACATGGGCCGGCAGCGCGTTCATCAGTACCGATGACGGGTAGGCCGCCTTGCCGCCGGGCACATAGATGCCGACACGGTCCATCGGCGTGATCTGCTGGCCCAGCATGGTGCCGTCGGCTTCGGTGTACTGCCAGGACTCGCCCTTCTGACGTTCGTGATAGCTGCGTACGCGCTCGGCGGCTTTTTCCAGGGCCGCACGCTGTTCCGTCGGCAGGCCGTCCAGCGCCTGCTGCAGGCGCGCCTGACCCAGCTCCAGATCCTGGATAGCCGTTGCCGAAGTACGGTCAAAGCGGTTGGTGAATTCCACCAGTGCCGCGTCGCCTTCGGCACGCACCCTGGCGATCACCTCGTTGACGATACCGTTAACCTTGTCGTCGGAGACACTTTCCCAGGCCAGCAGCCGATCCAGCTGCTGATCAAAATCGGCTTGAGTCGCATCCAGACGCTTGATGGAAATACTCATGCGGCCTCCTCCCGACGTGCATCGATCGCCTGCTGCAGCTGATCCAGAATCGGCTGGATCAGTGCGTGTTTCATTTTCATGGACGGCTGTCCCACCACCAGACGCGAGCTGATCTCGGCGATATGCTGCATCGGCTCCAGACCATTGGCTCTGAGCGTGTTGCCGGTATCGACGATATCGACGATACGGTCGGCCAGCCCCATGATCGGTGCCAGTTCCATCGCGCCGTACAGCTTGATGATGTCGACCTGCTGCCCCTGACGCGCGAAGTATTCCTTGGTCAGGTTGACGAACTTGGTCGCCACCTTCATGCGGCCCTCGACCGGAGCGGCATCCTTCATGCCGGCGACCATCAGCTTGCACTTGGCAATTTCCAGGTCCAGCGGCTCGTACAGCCCGGCTCCACCATGCTCCATCAGCACATCCTTGCCCGCCACGCCCATGTCGGCGCCGCCATACTCCACGTAGGTCGGCACGTCGGTGGCACGGATCACCACCAGCTTGATATGGTCATGATTGGTATCGAAGATCAGTTTACGGCTGCTGAAGATATCTTCGGCAGGCACGATATCGGCCGCTGCCAGCAGTGGCAGCGTTTCCTTCAGGATGCGCCCCTTGGACAGGGCGATGGTCAGCTGTTGTTTCATGGGCCTCTTCGCTCACTTTAGCCGGCTGTCAATCACGTTAGGCGACAGCCCGTTAGCCGGGTACACGACGGATACGTGCGCCCAGCAGCTGCAGTTTCTCTTCGATACATTCATAACCGCGGTCGATGTGGTAGATACGATCGATCTCGGTTTCCCCTTCGGCGACCAGCGCCGCAATCACCAGGCTCGCCGATGCACGCAGGTCGGTCGCCATCACCGGCGCGCCCTGGAGGCGGCTGACACCTTCGATCACGGCCGTATTGCCTTCAATGGAAACATTTGCACCCATGCGGATCATCTCCTGCATGTGCATGAAACGGTTCTCGAACACGGTTTCGCGGATCTTGCCGACGCCGATGGCCACTGCATCCAGCGCCGCAAACTGCGCCTGCATGTCGGTCGGGAACGCCGGATAGGGTGCGGTGGTGACGCTCACTGCCCTGGGCCGCTGGCCGTGCATATCCAGGCTGATCCAGTCTTCACCGGTTTCGATCTCGGCGCCGGCTTCCTTCAGCTTCTGCAATACCGCGTCGAGGATATCCGGGCGGGTGTTCTTGCACTTGACCTTGCCACCGGTAGCGGCGGCCGCCACCAGGAAGGTACCGGTCTCGATACGGTCCGGCAGCACCGAATAACGACAGCCTTTCAGTGACTCCACCCCGTGCACGGTGATGGTGTCGGTGCCGGCGCCACGGACGTCAGCGCCCATGGCGTTCAGGCAGTTGGCCAGATCGACGATTTCCGGCTCGCGCGCGGCATTCTCGATGATGCTCTCGCCTTCAGCCAGCGCGGCGGCCATCAGGATGTTTTCGGTACCGGTCACGGTCACGGTGTCAAAGAAGATACGTGCGCCTTTCAGGCGGCCGTCAACACTGGCACGGATGTAACCGCCTTCCACCTTGATGTCGGCGCCCATCGCTTCCAGGCCACGGATATGCAGGTCTACCGGGCGGCTGCCGATGGCACAACCACCTGGCAGGGAGACTTCGGCACGGCCAAAGTGCGCCAGCAGCGGTCCCAGCACCAGGATCGAGGCACGCATGGTCTTGACCAGCTCATAGGGCGCACAAAGGTCAGTGATGGTGGTAGCGTTGAGTTCGACGCTGAGCTTTTCGTCGATCACCAGATCGACCCCCATGCGTCGCAGCAGCTCCAGCATGGTGGTGATATCGTGCAGATGGGGCAGGTTGCAGATGGTGACCGGCTCATCCGCCAGCAGCGTCGCGGCCAGAATCGGCAGTGCCGAGTTCTTGGCACCGGAGATACGGACTTCACCATTCAGGCAGGCGCCGCCTTCAATAATCAGTTTATCCATCAGGGTTTCCTGTGTGGCTTCAGCTCAGTGCAGCCCACTGCTCCGGGGTATAGGTTTTGATCGTCACGGCGTGAATGGCGCCGCTGGCAATTTGATCACTCAGGCAGGCATAGACCAGCTGCTGCTTCTTGACGGGGGACAGGCCCGCAAACACCTCACCAACGACGATGACCTTGAAATCACAGCCTTCGCCTTCGGTATATGCGGTACAACCTTCCAGCTGCTGTTCCAGGATCTGTTTGACTTCTTCAGCCTGCATGCGGGACTCCCCTGCCTAACGTGTACTCAGAAATGATGGGCGAAATCATACCGAAACAAGGGGCAAAAGGCGATCAGGCTCAAGCCATGGCCGACAGCTCGGCATCCAGCCCTACAAGGTCGGCGATGGCATTAAAATCAGCAGGCACCCCGACCAGGGTCAGCGCCTGCTGCTGACGGCGCGCCTGGCGCAGACAGACCAGCCACAGCGACAGCGCCGAACTGTCCACCCGATCAACACCGGACAGGTCCAGGGTACAGCGGGAGCCACAGGCCTGCAGCTGCGCCAGCAGTGGCTTGCGGGCCTGCAGCACGGTTGCGAAGGTGAGATCACCACTCACCTTCACGACACCGGCGCTTGGGGTTTCAACCTTCGCTGCTGTCATCGTCATCGCCTGTCTTTTCCAGCTTCACATCCTGCATTTTGCTCGCCCAGGCCTCGATGGTCGCAGCGATGCTGCGGTTCTGCTGATAGAGGTCGGCAAACTGGTTGCGGAAGGTGATGCGCAGGTTGATGCCATCCACCATCACGTTCACCAGCGTCCAGCGCTGCTCCTGCTTGAGCATGTAATAAACCAGCGTGTACACCTCGCCATTGCCGGAACCGACATTGACGCTGACCACCTGCTTGGTCGGCTCGGGGCTTTCACCGGACGGCGTCTGAATCTGATACTCTTTCAGCTCGAAACCGGCGATCGACTTGGCATAGGTGCGCAGCAGCGTGGTCTTGAACACTTCGGCAAAGCGTTCACGCTCGGCTTCCGAAGCACGACGGTAATACTTGCCCATGACACGCTTGGCGATATAGGGGAAGTCCACCACCGGTGAAATGATCGTTTCGATCTCCTGCATCAGCAGCTCGGTGTTTTCGTCCCGGGCCAGCTCTTCACGCTCCATCAGCGCCAGCATGTCCCGCGTAGCGCCATCCACCACGACGCTGGCTTCCTGCCAGCTGGCTTCCGCCAGGGCCGGGTTGACCCACAGGGTTGCAGCCAGCAGCAGGGTTGTTATCCACTGTTTCATTGTCTTACTCGCTCACCTTGTTGAACAGGAACTTGCCGATCAGCTCTTCCAGCACCAGTGCCGACTGGGTGTCCTGGATGAAATCGCCGTCACCCAGCAGCTCGTCCTCGGCGCCCGGGACCACACCGATGTACTGTTCACCCAGCAGCCCCGCTGTCAGAATACTGGCAGAACTGTCGACGGTCAGATAGTCCACGTTATTGAAAATTTCCATCTCGACTTCGGCCATCAACATCTCCTTGTCGATCCGGATCGCGGTCACCTGGCCGATCTGAACCCCGGACATCGCCACCTTGGCCCGTGGTGTTAGACCACCGATATTGTCAAAACGGGCATAGACCTTGTAGCCGCCGCTCTGTTCCGACGGATTAAGCCCGCTTACATTCAGCGCCAACACTACCAGCGCCAGAATGCCCGCCAGCATGAACGCCCCAACGCCGATTTCGACGGTTCGCATACGCATGTTTACAGTTCTCCAAACATCAGTGCTGTCAGGATGAAGTCCAGCCCCAGCACTGCCAGCGATGAGTACACTACAGTCCGGGTCGTTGCCTGACTGATTCCTTCAGAGGTCGGGATACAATCATACCCCTCGAATACGGCGATCCAGGTCACCACTATCCCGAAACAGACCGCCTTGATGATGCCATTGAGGACATCATCATAAAAATCCACCGATTGCTGCATGTTGGCCCAGAAGGAGCCTTCATAGATCCCCAGCCAGTCCACGGCAACCAGTGAGCCGCCCCAGACGCCAACGACCGCGAAAATGACCGCCAGAATGGGCATGCAGATGAACCCGGCCCAGAGGCGTGGCGCCACGATACGGCGCAGCGGATCGACCCCGATCATCTCCAGGCTGGCCAGCTGCTCGGTTGCCTTCATCAGGCCGATCTCGGCGGTCAGCGCCGATCCAGCACGACCGGCGAACAGCAGCGCCGCCACCACCGGCGCAAGCTCACGCACCAGACTCAGCGCCACCATCTGGCCCACCGCTTGCTCGGAGCCGTAATCGACCAGAATGGTATAGCCCTGCAGCCCCAGCACCATGCCGATGAACCCGCCGGATACCACGATGATCACCAGCGAGAGCACGCCCACGAAGTAGATCTGCTTCAATACCAGCGGCAGCATGGTCAGCGGCTGAGGCGCCGCCACCAGCGACTGCAGCAGAATCTGCCCGGCGCGCCCGATGGCGGCCAGGCGAGACAAGGCCTTGTGCCCCAGTCTCTGCAGGATATCCAGCATGATCAGTGTTCCTGTAACAGATCCTGACGATAATCAGGCGCATTGAAATGGAAAGGCACGGGCCCATCGGGCAACCCCTGCATGAACTGGCGCACCTGCTCGGAATCGATATCGGCCAGCTCCTCGGGCGTCCCCTTGGCGATCACCCGGCCATCGGACAGCAGGTAGATGTAATCGGCGATACCGAGGGTCTCGTTGATATCGTGGGACACGATGATACTGGTATGCCCAAGAGCCTGGTTCAATCGCCGAATCAGGTTGACCAGCACCCCCATGGCGATCGGGTCCTGACCGGTAAAGGGCTCGTCATACATGACGATGTCCGGATCCAGCGCAATGGCCCGGGCCAGCGCGACACGGCGTGCCATGCCACCGGAGAGCTCACTCGGCATCAGATCCCGTGCGCCACGCAAGCCTACGGCCTGCAGTTTCATCAGCACCACATCGCGAATCATGTCTTCGGGCAGCTCGGTATGGACCCGCAGCGGGAAGGCCACATTCTCGAACACACTCATGTCGGTGAACAGGGCTCCGCTCTGGAACAGCATGCCCATGCGCTCCCGCACTTCGAACAGCTCACGGCGTCCCAGCTTTGGGATATCCGTACCTTCCAGCAGGATCTGCCCCTTCTCCGGACGCAACTGACCACCGATCAGTTTCAGCAGTGTCGTCTTGCCGGTGCCGGACGGCCCCATGATCGCGGTCACCTTGCCACGCGGGATACGGATATCCACGGAATCGAAAATCGCCCGTTCACCACGGAAGAAGCTCAATCCCCGAATATCGATAATGCTATCGTGCTCAGGCTGCATGACCTGAAACTCCTGCTTCCTTTCGTACCGCCGGTACACATGCGTACCGGCCCAAAATTGACAGCGAAATATACCATTGTCACATGCAAACGTGAATCTAAACCGGGTTTCCGGGGTTCGTGCTCATCCCGCGTCTGGGGTAGAATGGCGTTTTTGCAATTCCGATTGAAGGCAGACACCAGACCCATGACAGCCACCGACTATCTGAAATCCGGCCGCCAGACCATCCGGCTGGAGCTGGAAGCCGTTCAGGAGCTCCTGAACCATCTGGACCAGAGCTTCAGCCAGGCATGTGAACTGATGTTCAACTGCAAGGGGCGTGTCATCGTCACCGGCATGGGCAAATCCGGCCATATCGGCAACAAGATCGCCGCGACGCTGGCCAGCACCGGCACCCCTGCCTTTTTTGTCCACCCCGGCGAAGCCAGCCATGGCGACCTGGGCATGTTTACCGGCGACGATGTCGTGCTGGCCCTGTCCAACTCCGGCGAGACCGCGGAAGTCATCACCATTCTGCCGTTGATCAAGCGCATGGGCGCCCCGCTGATCAGCATCACCGCCAACGCCAGCTCGACCCTGGCACGCAGCGGCGATATCAGCCTGCATATCCCGGTCGACCGTGAAGCCTGTCCGCTGGGCCTGGCGCCGACGTCCAGCACCACCGCACAGCTGGTGCTCGGCGATGCGCTGGCGATCGCGCTGCTGGAAGCCCGCGGCTTCAGCAGTGAAGACTTCGCCTTCTCCCACCCGGGCGGCAGCCTGGGTCGCCGCCTGCTGCTCAAGGTAGATGACATCATGCACACCGGCGAAGATATCCCGCTGGTGCAGGCCGACACCCCGGTACGGGAAGCACTGCTGGAGGTCACCCGCAAACATCTGGGCATGACCGCCGTGACCGATGATCAACAGCGCCTGCTGGGCATTTTTACCGACGGCGACCTGCGCCGCACCCTGGATCAGGGGGTCGACCTGGCCACAACCCTGATCCGGGACGTCATGACCGCCGGCGGCACCAGCGTCCAGCCGGGCATCCTCGCGGCCGAAGCCCTGAGCCTGATGCAGGAACGCAAGATCAACGCCCTGCTGGTGGTTGATGAACAGAGCCGCCCGGTCGGCGCCCTCAACATGCATGACATGCTCAAGGCAGGAGTGATCTGATGCACCTGGACAGCCTTTCCCCCCAATTGCGCGACGCCCTGGCCGGCATCCGTCTGGCCGTTTTCGATGTGGACGGCATTCTCACCGATGGGCGCCTGAATTTCCTCGCCGACGGGCGTGAGGTCAAAAGCTTTCACACCCTGGACGGCCTGGGCATTAAGCTGCTGCAGCGCTGCGGCATCGAAACCGCCATCATCACCGGCCGTCGCTCGCCTCAGGTCGAGCACCGTGCCGAAGCACTGGGCATCACCTACCTGCGTCAGGGACGGGAAGACAAGCTGACAGCACTGGACGAACTCTGGTCCCAGAGCGGCCACTGTGCCGCCGCTACCGCCTATATCGGCGATGACCTGCCCGACCTGGCCGCCATCCGCGCCAGCGCCTTTGGCGCCTGTGTGCCCAACGGCCACCCGCTGGTGCGCAAGGAAGCCGACTGGGTCACCAGCGCCGCCGGCGGCAAGGGGGCCGCGCGTGAGTTCTGTGAACTGATCCTGGCCGCTCAGGGTAAACTGGACGCCCTCTACGCGGAGTACCGCGGATGCTGAGCCAGCGCCAGCGACTGCTGATCGCGGTGGCGCTGGTCGCTGCCCCCCTGGTCTGGTGGGGATTGATCACTCCGGAAGACAGTGCCCCCGCAACCGACAGCGCTCAGGTTGAACAGGTCGACTTCTTCATCCGCAACGCGGAAATTACGCGCTGGCAGGATGACGGCAGTATCGGCCAGGTACTGACTACGCCGCTGATGCAGCACTACCCGGAGCGCGCCACCATGCAGCTGGAGACCCCTGTTACCCGGGTGCCCGGTAACGAAGGTGGCCATTACCTGCTGAGCGCCGACCAAGGCAGTTTGCCGGACTCCCAGGAGCAGATCCTGCTTGCAGGCAACGTCAGGCTTCAAGATAATCCGGCGACAGGCCTGCCCGGCCTGATGACAACCGACCAGTTAATTCTGTACCCTCCTCGCGACTATGCTCACACCGACCATCCGGTACGGATGCAACGCGGCGCGGATACCACCTCGGCGGTCGGCATGGACCTGTTTTTCGACCAACAACGGATAGATCTGCTCTCGGACGTGAAGGGTGAATATCATGTGCAATAAACTTCGACCTCTGTTTCTGGCCGCCCTTCTTGCCCTGCCGGCCCTGGCTCAGGCGCTGCCTGAAGACCGTCAGCAGCCGATCCATATCAGTGCCGATCATGCCAGCATGAACGAGCGCACCGGCGTAACCGTCTACACCGGTAACGTGGAGATCGTGCAGGGCACCATGGTGATTCGCGGTGCCCGCGTCGAGCTGCACCGTAATGATGACGGGGTACAGCGCATCATCTCCACCGGCAAGCTGGCCCAGTTTCAGCAGCAGCCGAGCCAGGACCAGCCGCTGACCAAGGCCTACGGCGAACGCATGGACTACCGAGTGACCCGCCAGGAAGTCACCATCACCAAGTCTGCGCGGGTTGACCAGGGCCGAGACACTTTCACCGGCGAGCGCATCGTCTACAACATGGAAAAAGCCGTGGTGAACGCCTATGGCAGCGATGAAGATTCGGGCCAGCGCGTACAGATGGTAATCCAGCCGAAGACCGAGGGTAACTGATGTCCGTACAGGTTAAACAGCTACAGGCCCTTAACCTGGCCAAAAGCTACAAGGGCCGCCAGGTCGTACGTGATGTATCCCTGGAGATCAAAAGTGGCCAGATCATCGGTCTGCTCGGCCCCAACGGAGCGGGTAAAACCACCTGCTTCTACATGATCGTCGGCCTGATCAACGCCGACCACGGCCAAATCCGCATCGACCAGGATGATGTTACCCGCCTGCCGATGCACGAACGCGCTCGCCGCGGTATCGGCTACCTGCCCCAGGAAGCCTCGGTGTTCCGCAAGCTCAGCGTGCATGACAACCTGATGGCGATCCTGGAAACCCGCAAGGAGCTGTCCCCCAGCCAGCGCAAGACCCTGCTGGAGGAGCTGCTGGAGGAGTTTCATATCACCCACCTGCGCAACAGCCTCGGCATGGCCCTGTCCGGCGGTGAGCGTCGCCGCGTGGAGATTGCCCGCGCGCTGGCCACGGAGCCCGACTTCATTCTGCTGGACGAGCCCTTCGCCGGTGTCGACCCGATCTCGGTCAGCGATATCAAACAGACGATCCGCCACCTGCAGTCCCGCAATATCGGCATCCTGATTACCGATCACAATGTTCGCGAGACCCTTGATATCTGCGAACAGGCCTATATTGTCAGTGAAGGCGGCATTCTGGCCCAGGGTGATCCTCAGGCCATTCTCAACAACGAACAGGTCCGCCGAGCCTATCTGGGCGAGCAGTTCGCTCTCTGAGCGGAAAAGGTCATGTCAATTTCCCATTCGGTCAACCCGGCAGTTTGCATATGAAGCAGTCGTTACAACTCAAGATCGGCCAGCAGCTGACAATGACACCCCAGTTGCAACAGGCAATTCGCCTGCTGCAGCTGTCTACCCTGGATCTGCAGCAGGAGATTCAGGAAGCGCTGGACAGCAACCCCCTGTTGGAGGTTGACGAGGAACAGGAAGTTGCCGAGGCCGAGCCGGACAAGCAGAACGAGGCGTCCGAGTCGGAGCCCTCCCACGACAGCGAGCAAACGACGGCCGCCGAGGAACAGGATAGCTGGGACGACAACAGCAGCGAAGACGAGTGGAACGAACAGATCCCGGCCGAACTGGCCACCGACAGCCAGTGGGATGACACCTTCCAGCACCAGAGTTCGCCCGGTCCCGAGCGCGACAGCGACTGGGACCCCGGCGACAACGACAGCACCGAGGATGACCTTCAGGACCATCTTCTGTGGCAGCTGAACCTGACACCGATGAGTGAGAGCGACCGTATGGTTGCCCTTGCCCTGATTGATGCAGTGGATGCCGACGGCTACCTGCGCACCAGTGTCGACGAGGTACTGGAACACTTCCAGCAGAGCGAACCCGCGCTTTTCGCAGACAGCGACAACGACGAGATCGAAGCGGTACTGCACCGGGTGCAGCAGTTCGACCCGGCCGGCGTCTGCGCCCGCGACCTCAGCGAATGCCTGCAGCTGCAACTGCGCCAGTTACCGGAAGACACGCCGCTGCTCAACGACGCCATGCGCCTGGTGCGCGACCACCTGAACCTGCTTGGCAGTCACGACTACCGCACCCTGATGCGACGCCTGCGCCTCAAGGAGGCCAGCCTGCAACAGGTGATCAACCTGATCCAGAGCCTGAACCCCAAGCCCGGCACCCTGATCAGCTCGGAATCGCCCGAATACGTCATCCCCGATGTCATGGTGCGCAAGATACAGGGGCAGTGGAACGTCAGCCTGAATACCGATGCGTCACCGCGGCTGAAGATCAACACCCAGTACGCCGACCTGATCCGACGGGCCGATAACAGCCCCGACAACACCTACCTGAAGAACCACCTGCAGGAAGCACGCTGGTTTCTCAAGAGCCTGCTCAGCCGCAATGAGACCTTGCTCAAGGTAGCGACGGAAATTGTCGCCCGCCAGATCGACTTTTTCGAAGAAGGTGAAGAAGGCATGAAGCCGATGGTGCTGCACGACATCGCCGAGGCGGTGGATATGCACGAATCCACCATCTCGCGCGTCACCACACAGAAATACATGCACACCCCGAGAGGTATTTTCGAGCTCAAGTATTTCTTCTCCAGTCATGTCAGTACATCCGATGGTGGTGCGGCTTCTTCCACCGCAATCCGGGCCCTGATCAAGAAACTGGTCAACAATGAGAATACGGCCAAGCCACTCAGTGACAACAAGATCGCTCAACTGTTAAAAGAGCAGGGAATCAATGTCGCCAGACGCACCGTGGCAAAATATCGCGAAGCGATGAACATTCCGCCTTCTAATGAACGCAAGCGTCTGGTTTAATGGGAATGGAAAGGCACGCTGAAAGAACGTGTCCATGACGAGGAGAAAAACCTATGCAGATCAACATCACTGGCCATCACGTCGAACTGACAGGCGCTCTGGACGAGTATGTACGCACCAAGTTTGACCGCCTGGCACGTCACTTCGATAACATCACTAATGCACAGGTCACACTCAGTGTTGAGAAGCAGCGCCAGACCGCTGAAGCCAACATCCACGTGGCTGGCGGTGAGGTCTTCGCCACACACCAGCATGACGATATGTATGCCGCGATTGATGGTATGGTGGACAAGCTGGATCGCCAGATCATCAAGCATAAAGAAAAGATGAAATCCCACAAATAACCGGTAGCAGCACGTCACGACATGCAACTATCAGAACTGCTGACCCCCTCCCTCACTCTCTGCCATGTGGATGTGGTCAGCAAGAAGCGGGTTCTCGAACTCGCCAGTCAAACGATTGCTGAGCAATTGAATGGCCCGGCCGCTGAAGATATCTTCAGCGGCCTTATCAATCGTGAACGCCTTGGCAGCACCGGCATCGGTGAAGGCGTCGCCATTCCGCACTGTCGTATGGCCGGAGTCGACCAGGCGGTCGGCATGCTGATGACGCTGGCCTCCCCGATCGATTTCGATGCCATCGACAACCGCCCGGTTGACCTGGTCTGCCTGCTGCTGGTTCCCGAGCAGGGGGCGGAAGAACACCTGCAGACCCTCGCGGGCCTGGCGGAACTGTTCAACCACTCAGAAACACGTGAAGCCCTGCGCGCCTGCGAAGACTCCGAGAGTCTGCTCAAACGCGTGCAGAACCTGTGTCAGGAGCGATAGGATGCGCCTGGTCGTCCTTAGCGGCCGTTCCGGGTCCGGCAAGAGCACGGCTCTCCAGGCCCTCGAGGACGTCGGTTTCTATTGCATTGACAACCTGCCGGCGCTGCTGCTGCCGGGATTGATCCGCCTGATGCTGGCCGAGTCCCGTCCGGCCCAGGCGATCGCCGTCAGCATCGACGCCCGTAACCTGCCCAGCAACCTGCAGCAGTTCCCCGAGGTCATGCAACAGCTGCGCCAGCAGCCCGGCCTGACCGCCGAAACCCTGTTTCTCGATGCCGGCGAAGCCACCCTGCTGCGTCGCTACAACGCCACCCGTCGCCGCCACCCGCTGACCGACAACGACCAGAGTCTGCAGCAGGCAATCCGTACCGAGCGCGAACTGCTGGAGCCGATTGCCAACCTGGCCGACCTGCGCATCGACACCACTCGCCTTTCCCTTTATGAACTCAGGGATGAAGTAAAGATGCGCGTCGCCGGACGCCGTGAGCAGAGTCTGTCGCTGCAGTTCGAATCTTTCGGCTTCAAGCACGGCGTACCGCTTGACGTCGACTTTACCTTCGACGTCCGCTCCCTGCCCAACCCCTACTGGGTGCCGGAGCTGCGCCGCTTTACCGGTCGCGATCAGGAGGTGATCGACTTCCTCTCCCAGGCCGACGAGGTCGCCGAGATGGTGGCGGATATCCGCAGCTTCGTGCACAAGTGGCTGCCCCGCTTCAAGGCCAACAACCGCAGTTATATCACCGTGGGTATCGGTTGCACCGGCGGCCAGCATCGCTCCGTCTATGTAGCCGAGCAACTGGCTGGTCATTTCCGCACGCATATGGATAATGTTCAGGTGATACACCGAGAACTGAGTCAGCCTGCCGCGGGACCCCAACATGATTGAAAAGCGACTGACCATCATCAACAAGCTGGGGCTGCATGCCCGAGCGGCCGCCAAGCTGGTCACCACTGCCAGCCAGTTTCAGGCCGATATCCGCATCACCCGCGACAGCCGTGAGATCGACGGTAAAAGCATCATGTCAGTAATGATGCTGGCCGCCAGCAAGGGCACCGAGCTTAATCTGAGCGCCCATGGCGAAGATGAGGAAGCCGCGCTGGAAGCTCTGGAGTCCCTGATCAACAACCGCTTCGACGAACCCGAATAACGACGGCGGCTACCGTCCCCAATCAGCGCGCCGCACCGCACCACCCTGCCCTGTTCCTGAGTGAGACCTGCCGATGAGCCAGCCAGAAACGCCCTCCAATCTGGAAACCCTCAGCGCTGCCCTGGAAGTCGGTGAACTCCAGCAGCTCAGGTTCATGCTCAACAAGGGCCTGCGCCCGGCCGAAGTCGCCCACCTGCTGGAAAAGACGCCGCCACGGGAACGCCAGATCCTGTGGAACCTGCTGAACCAGGAGCTGGAAGGCGAGGTGCTGCAATACCTGGGGGACGATGCCCAGGCCGAAATTCTGAGCCGTATGGAAGCCTCCGAAGTCCTGGCGATCACCGAATCGCTGGAAACGGACGACATGGCCGACATCCTGCAGCAGCTGCCCGAACGGGTGATGAAAGAGCTGCTGAAGATCATGGACCGGGAGAATCGCGAGCGGGTCGAGCAGGTCCTCTCCTACCCGGAAGACACCGCTGGCGGCCTGATGAACACCGATACGGTGACCATCCGCCCGGACATCACCGCCGAAACCGTGCTGCGCTATCTGCGCCGACACAAGGAGATCCCGGAAACCACCGACACTCTGTTCGTGGTCAGCCGCAAGGGTTCCTATATCGGCGTACTGCCGCTGACCCGGTTGCTGACCACCGACCCGGACGTCCTGGTCCGGGAGATCATGAATACCGATGTAGCCGCCATCGCCGCTGACACACCGGACGAAGAAGTGGCGCGACTGTTCGAGCAGCTTGACCTGATCTCGGCCCCCGTGACCGACGACGCCGGCAAGCTGCTGGGCCGTATCACCATCGACGACGTGGTGGACGTCATCCGTGAGGATGCCGACCACTCGCTGATGAGCATGGCCGGTCTTGATGAAGACGAGGACACCTTTGCGCCGATCATGAAAACCACCCGGCGCCGCGCCGTCTGGCTCGGCATCAATCTGATTACCGCCTTCATCGCCTCCGCCGTGATCGGCCTGTTCGAGGATACCATCGACAAGGTGGTGGCCCTGGCCGTGCTGATGCCGATCGTCGCCTCCATGGGCGGCATCGCCGGCAGCCAGACCCTGACCCTGGTGATTCGCGGCCAGGCCCTGGGCCATGTGGAGCGCTCCAATATCGGCTGGCTGTTCAACCGCGAACTGGTGGTCGGTATGCTCAACGGCATACTCTGGGCGCTGGTGGTCGCCCTGGTTGCAGTGCTCTGGTTCCAGGACATGACCGTCGGCATCATCATCGCCCTGGCGATCGTCATCAACCTGGTCGCCGGCGCCATGGCGGGCACCCTGTTGCCAATGATACTGAAATCAGTGGGAATCGATCCGGCGCTTGCCGGCAGCGTCCTGCTGACTACTATTACCGATGTTGTCGGCTTTTTTGCCTTCCTGGGCCTGGCAACGCTGTTTTTTGCTTGATGGATACTGATATGACCGACTTTGACGCGCACCACCACGACGACATCGACGACCAGCCGCCCAGCCGAACCCAGCTCAAACGCGAGGCCGAGGAGCTGCAGCAGCTGGGCAAACGGATGACCGAGCTGCGCCCGGACCAGCAGGAAAAACTGCCGATCGACGGCCAGCTGCGCGCCGCCATCGAAGAGTATGCCCGCATCAGGTCCAACGGTGCCAAGCGCCGCCACCTGCAATATATCGGCAAGCTGATGCGCATCGCGGATGCCGAGGCCATTCGTGAAGTGGTCGACCGCTTCGACTCGGCAAGCGCGACACACAACCAGCTGTTCCACGAAATGGAGCGCTGGCGCGAGCGCCTGATCGACGGCGACAACACCGATCTGCAAGGCTTTATCGAACAGCACCCGAATGCCGATATCCAGCATCTGCGCCAGCTGGTACGCAATGCCCAGCGCGAGCGCCAGCGGGAACAGGCCCCGGCCCAGGCTCGCAAGCTGTTCCGCTACATCCGCGAACTGTACGAAGCCTGAGCCCTAGCCCTCCGATCCGGCCTGCAGCTCCAGCTGCGGGTCGTCCCAGTGCCCCGTCAGGCGGTATTTGAGCGTACTGAAACGCTCCAGCTTGTCGCCGATCAGCTTGTCGATCACAAACACCGCTCCGGCGACCTGCGGCGCCCCCAGCAGGATCGCCGCCAGCGGCGCATTGCTGCTGATCGGCAGCGTCACTTCAACGGTGTTGTCGAGCTGCTCGGCCGCCAGATCCACCCGCCCGGTCAGCGTCATGTTGGCTGAAGGCCCTTCCATGCGCAGCGGCTCCAGCGTCGTCGCGACCCCCTGCTCGATACGGTAATGACCGGATATACGGTCAAAGCTGACCCCTTTCTTCAGCAGGTCGCTGAAGTCCAGGCGCAAGCGACGCGCGATGGAATTGAAGTTCAGAATGCCGAATACCCGCAAGAAGTTGGTGCTGTCCGCGGTTTCGATCAGCCGAGCTTCCTCCGTGCTGAACTGGAATTCTCCATCCAGCTTAGCCAGGTCAAACTGCCAGGGCGCATGAGGCCATTGCAGCTGCAGCATCGCCTCAACCTGCCGGGTCTCCATCACACGTCCATGCCCCCAGCTCTTGAGCAGACGTCCCAGATCATCGCCGGCCAGTTTCAGCGTCACGGCAGTATTGCTGTCCTCGCCCTGCACCCAATCGGCCTCGCCACGCACCACCAACTGCTCGAGGTACGCCTCCAGATCCCGGATACGCAGGCGCTCCGCTTCGGGCTGCAACGAAAAGCGCCACTCACCAAGCGGTTTTTGGGCGAACCAGAGATCCTTGATCTGCACCCGGGTCGCCGGCAATTGTCCGCTGAGCGGGTCGGCTGCCGAGCGCTCCGGCCGAGCTCCGGCCGCGCCCCGTTCCTGTGCCGGCATCAGGGCATCCAGCTCCAGGTGCGACAGGTTCAACTGCATCGGTTGTCCCGGCGTTGCCAACACCACGTCCCCAAGCAACTGGGGGTGTTCCAGGTGAATACTCAAAGGCGCTGCACTGGCCCGAGCGGCGGTCACATCCAGAGGCGCAATGCCATCGGCCGGCAACCGCAATGCCAGCGACTCGACCCGAGCCTCGGGCGCAAGCGTCATTGCCAGCCTCAGCGGTGCCGGCTGTTCGGCAGATTTGGCCAGAATACCGGGCAGCGCCAGCGACACCCCCTCGAGATCCGAACGAACTTCCAGGTGTGGACAACTCGCTTCGGCACAGATCGCCAGTTCGGCCTGCCAGGAAGCGATGCCCTCGGCCGATTCCAGAACCGGTAACTGCAACCACGGCCGTAAGCGCACCATCTCCGAGCGCCCCTGCAGATGGATACGGTAGCGCTGCTCGGTGGTCTCAATCCGCGCAGTGACCTTCTGCTCCAGGAAACGCCCCTCCAGCGCCTCGGCACTCAGGCCCGCATGGCTGTTGTAACGCAGCTCCCCCTGAATACCGGTAACACTCAGTTGACCATCCTGCCCCTCCAGACGACTGTTCTCGAGAGCCACCGTCAGATCGACAATCGGCGGCCGGCCCTGCAGCGGGATGGCCAGGCTCAGGCGACTTTGCGCTTTGCCGCCCCCCAGAGACCAGTCCTGAATCGACGGCCCCAGCACCTCTGCCAACGGGGTCTGTTTCAGCACATGGTCCAGATCTCCCACCGGCCCCACGACCTGGGTTTCCACCTGCAGCTGACGTTCACCTGGCGGCAGATAGACCCAGCCCGACGGAATATCACTGTTCAGTAACCGTGCCCGGTTGATATTGATCGCCAGCCCGGCATCACGCACCAGAACAAACAGGTCCGCAGCCTCGATTTCAGGCCAGCCCGGCTGGTAGGCCAGCCGCCCCTCGGCCACATCGAAAAACAGCTGGACGACCGGCGAGCGCGGACTGTCATTCTTGCGGGTGCCGGTTCGCAGCAAAAGCCCCCCCTGACGCAGCTGCCCCCCTTTCAGGGCCTGCTCCAGCCACCGGTGCAAGCCCGGGCCCACCTCCTTGGCAGGGGTATAGATCGAAGCCTGAGAGCCGTCGCTGTCCTGCATTCCGATCAGCAGGACCAGCTCACTCTGGCGACTGCGGTCAAACGGCAGATCGATGCTGAAACGTCCCGACGCCTGTACATGCGGGTCTTTCAGCTGCAAACGTTCACTGGCAACGCGGACACCGCGCTCATCCAGTGTCCAGCTGACCCGTCCGCGCGCCTCGGGATAGCGCCACAAATCGGGAAAAAGTTCGGGAAAGTGCATGCCGAAGTCATCACTGACCAGGTCGATCCGGCCCTGTCCCAGCCCCGCTTCCAGACGACCACTGACGCCTTCCAGCGCCGGCGCACCATGCCAGGCTGCAACATGCACCTGTTCCACGTCTGCCGTCAGCTGCAGATCCTGCCAGTCACCACCTTCCGGCCGGCGGATACTGAGCTGCTGCAGCTTGCCCCCGGGCTGCAGGTCCGCCAGAAGTTGCGCGGCCTTGTCCGGCATCCCCGGCGCCTGCACCAGCCAGGATGACAGCGCCTGCAGATCCAGTTCGGTAATGCCCGCCTGCAAGTGCTCCGGCTGCAGCGACAGTGGCGCCTGCACCATGGCCAGCGGCAGCTCGAACTGGCCCTGTTCATGCGCCAGCAACAACTGACTGAGCTGCAGCTGATACTCGTCGTCACGCGGCTGCAGGCTGGCCTTGAAACGCCCCGAACGCGGATAGGGCACCCCGGTTGATGCCAGTGCCAGCTGCCCCAGTTCCACTTCCGCCTGTGCCTGCTGCAGTCGGCGCTGATCAAACTCGCCCCAGATCCGGGTGTTCAGGTCCAGCTGCTCAACCCCCAACTCCTGGCCGAACAGCTGGAACAGCTCAGGCCCCAGGTGGTTCAGCTCCAGAAACAGCCGATAGCGGGCATTCAGTGCCCGCTGCTGCACCGATTCGGCTTCAACCACGAACTTCATCTCGGCGGCCTCGCCCAGCAGTGGCATCCTGAAAAGACCACTGAGGCGGTGTTCGCGCAGGGCGTTTTCCAGCTCCAGGTCGGCAGGGGTGATCACCAGACTCTGGCCCTGTTCCGGCACCAGCGTCAGCTCCACATCACGGATGACCGCATAGGGCTGCTGCAACAGCAGGGCGACCAGGCGCTCCCAGGCCGGCACGGAGACCCCTTCCGCCGTGGCTCCCGGCGCCGCTCCGGGGCGGTGCAGCCAGGCACCTCCGCGCTGATTCCAGCGGATGGCGGCCCCGCGTGCCTCGAAACGGTGAAAGATGGGGACATGGGAGAGCAGAGAAGCGAAGGGATCCAGCTCCAGCGTCAGCTGCTGCAGCTCAAGGTGGCCTTCGATACCTTCGGTGGAACGGGTGCGAATACTGATATTCTGTGCGCTGACGACCGGAAGGGCATAGTTCCACTGGCCCTGCAGCCGACCGATCCTGACCGGCACCCCCAGGGATTCACTGAGCAGCGCCTGGATCTCCGGGCGCCAGCGGTCGATGGACTGCAGTCCCAGGCGTGCGGCGGTCAACAGCAGCGCCAAGAGCAGCAGCAGGACGACAGTGAGCCACCAGGCTCGACTCAGATGACGGCGCATGCCCCTGTCCGATCAGCGCAGGACAACATCAAACTGCTCCGGTGTGTACAGCGGCTCGACCTGGAAACGTACGGTCTTACCGATAAAGGCTTCCAGTTCCGCCACATGATCCGACACCTCATCCAGCAGATGGTCCACCACCGACTGCGCCGCCAGCACCAGATAGGTTTCGGTATCGTAGGCGCGATGCTGACGCAGAATTTCCCGGAAGATTTCATAGCAAACGGTTTCCGGCGTTTTCAGCGAGCCGCGTCCCTGACAGTGGCTGCAGGGCTCGCAGAGCACCTGTTCGAGGCTTTCGCGGGTACGCTTGCGGGTCATCTCCACCAGTCCCAGCTCCGACACGCCGGTCACCTTGCACTTGGCATGGTCCTTATCCAGCACCCGCTCCAGGGTACGCAGCACCTGGCGCTGATGATCGGAGTCCTCCATATCGATGAAATCGATGATGATGATGCCGCCCAGGTTGCGCAGGCGCAGCTGACGACCGATCGCCGTGGCCGCTTCAAGGTTGGTCTTGAAAATGGTCTCTTCAAGGTTGCGATGGCCGACGAAGGCCCCGGTGTTCACGTCTACCGTGGTCATCGCCTCGGTCTGGTCGAAGATCAGATAGCCACCGGACTTCAGCTCGACCTTGCGGCCCAGCGCCTTTTGCATCTCCTCTTCGACATTGAACATATCGAAGATCGGGCGCTCGCCGGGGTAGTATTCAAGCTTGTCTTCTATCTCGGGCACCAGCGCCTTGACGAACTCGCTAGCGCGCTGGAAGGTCTCGCGGGAATCGATACGGATGCGCTCGACGCCGGCGTGCGCCATGTCGCGCAGCGCCCGCATGTTCAACGGCAGGTCCTCGTAGACGATCGCCGGTGCCTTAACCTGCTTGATCTTGTTGCGGATGGAGTCCCACAGGCGACGCAGGAACTGCAAATCACTGGCCAGTTCGACTTCGGACACGCCTTCGGCCACGGTCCTCAGGATCACGCCCCATTCCGGCGTACTGTCCTCATCCTGCATCAGCTCCAGCATCTGCCCGCGCAGGCGGTCACGCTCCTGGGGGTCCTCGATTCGCTGGGACACGCCGATATGGGTACTGCCGGGCATCAGCACCAGATAGCGGGACGGGATCGAGATGTGCGTGGTCAGGCGTGCTCCCTTGGTCCCGATCGGGTCCTTGGTCACCTGTACCAGCAACGACTGACCTTCCCGCAACACCTGAGCAATGGATATGGCATTGCGCTGCTCGGTCGGCATGCTCTGGTCGACCACTTCATCCACGTGGATGAAAGCGGCCCGCTCCAGCCCTATCTCAACGAACGCAGCCTGCATGCCGGGCAGCACACGGACGACCTTGCCCTGATAAATATTGCCGACGATACCGCGACGCTTGGCCCGCTCCACATAAATTTCCTGGGGCATGCCGTTTTCGATCACCGCCACGCGCGTTTCCATCGGCGTGAAGTTGATCAGGATCTCCTCACCCATCCTCAGTGTCCTCGATCAGCTGTTATTATTGATTCATGTCTGCGGCTGCCAGACCGGTATATCAAACTGCTGCAACAGGGCGGCCGTTTGCATCAGCGGCAACCCCACGACGGCGGAATAGCTGCCCTCGATGCCTCTCACCAGCACGGCCCCAAGCCCCTGTATGCCATAAGCGCCAGCCTTGTCGCAAGGCTCACCGGTCCGCCAGTAAGCCCGACAGCGCGCCTCATCCAGTTCGATGAAGGCCACCCGGGTAGTCACGGTCTCGATCCTCTGTCGCTCGCCATCCACCACGGCTACCGCGGTCATGACCTGGTGCTGACGCCCGGACAACCGCATCAACATGCGAACGGCATCGGCTTCATCCACCGGTTTGCCCAGTATCTGGCCATCCACCACCACGCTGGTATCCGACCCCAGCACGACCGCTTCGGGATACTGCTGCCGGCAGGCTTGTGCCTTCTCCAGCGCCAGCCGTTCCACATAGCGCTGTGGCGGCTCCTCCGGCCGCGGGGTTTCGTCAATATCAACCGGGCAGCAATGAAAACTGACACCGATCTGAGACAAGAGTTCACGGCGGCGCGGGGAGGCAGAAGCAAGAATCAGTTCAGACATAACGCTCATTGAATATAGAAGGTATGGCGCACCGCGCGCAGCAGCAGGTAGAGCCAGGGCCAGACCAGAGCACTGACGAGGGACGGCAGCAGGAACAGCAGCGAGTCACCGGTACTGCCGGTGATACTCTGCATCCAGTGAAACAGCAGCTGGTTGATCCCCACCAGCACCAGCACCATCAGCGACTGCTGCCAGAGCGGGAACATCCGCAATCGCTTGTAGAGGACCAGAACAAAGAAGGCGATCAGCGTCAGCGACAGCGCACTCAGACCCAGCACGCTGCCTCTGACAACATCAAGCAGGACACCAAGCAAAAAGGCACTGCCCAGCCCAACCCGGTGTGGCAGCGCCATGACCCAGTAGATCAGGATCAGTACCACCCACTCGGGCCGTGCCCAGACCAGCATATCCGGCAAGGGCATCTGGCTCAGCACCATCCCGACCAGAAAGGTCGCAAAGATGATCAGACCACCACCACGCTGTTCAGCCATCCACGGCACCCTGGGCAACCTCGGCCGGCTCGGGATGATAGTCCACCAGCAGCAGGTGACGGCTGCGATCCAGTCGAGCCGTAGGCTCGGCCTTGACCAGCGTAAACGGCCGACCGGGGTCACGCACGACTTCTCGCACCCTCGCCACCGGGTAGCCACGCGGGAAACGCCCCCCCAGTCCGGAGGTCACCAGCAGATCGCCCTCGCGGATATCGGCCGTATCCGGCACATGCTCCAGCTCCAGCTCATCGAGCACGCCCTTGCCCAAAGCGATGGCGCGGAAACCGTTGCGATTGACCTCGACCGGAATGGCGGAGCGGGCATCGGTGATCAACATGGTGCGATTGGTGTAATGCGCCAGCGAAACCACCTGCCCCATGACACCGCCTGCATCCAGTACCGGCTGGCCGGTAAAGACGCCATCTTCGGAGCCCCGGTTCAGGATCACTTCATGCTGGAAAGGGTCAGGGTTAACACCGATCAGCTCGACCAGGCGGGTTTCGGGCTTCAGGCGCTCGCCGGCATCGAGCAGCTCGCGCAGGCGGATATTTTCCGCCGCCAGTGCCGCCATCTGCTGCACCTTGTGCTCGAGCATCAGAGACTCGCTCCTGAGGGTCTCGTTCTCGCGCACCAGGCTGGCACGGTCCACAAGCACATCCGACAGGCCATCCGCCACCCGGGTCGGAATGTCCACAACCCATTGCAGCGGGGTCACCAGCAGAGATAGCCAGGCGCGCCCCTCTTTCATCTTTGGCCAGTTGAGGTCGACCACCATCAGCAGGCCGGCCAGGATCACCAGCAGCAGGAACAGGCGACGAGGCGATCCCCCACTAAAAATAGGGTTAATGGCTCACCTCCCGCAAAACGGCTTCAACGCCGCCGGGGTACCCTGCAGGCCCCTTCTGTCCATGCACCGCAACCATCACTCGCCGGTCAGTATTTCGAAGGTATGCTTGTCCAGCATCTCCAGCGCCTTGCCGCCGCCACGGGCTACACAGGTCAGCGGATCTTCGGCCACGATCACCGGCAGACCGGTTTCCTCGCTGACCAGACGGTCGATATTGCGCAGCAGGGCGCCACCGCCCGTCAGCACGATACCGTGCTCGGCAATGTCGGCCGCCAGTTCGGGCGGACACTGCTCCAGAGCGCTCTTGACCGACTGAATGATCGACGACAGCGGCTCCTGCAGCGCTTCGAGAATCTCGTTGCTGTTCAGCGTGAAGCTGCGCGGAATCCCCTCGGCCAGATTGCGACCGCGCACGTCGATCTCGAGGATCTCGCTGGACGGATAAGCCGTGCCGATCTCCTGCTTGATCCGTTCGGCAGTGGAGTCACCGATCAGGCTGCCGTAGTTGCGGCGCACATAGGTCACGATAGCCTCGTCGAAGCGATCGCCACCGACACGGACAGATTCGGCATAGACAATACCGTTCAATGAGATCACGGCGATCTCGGTGGTGCCGCCACCGATGTCCACCACCATGGAGCCGCTGGCCTCTTCCACCGGCAGCCCGGCCCCGATCGCTGCCGCCATCGGCTCGTCGATCAGGTAGACCTCACGGGCACCGGCACCGATGGCCGATTCCTTGATCGCACGGCGTTCAACCTGGGTGGATTTGCAGGGTACGCATACCAGCACCCGCGGGCTCGGCGTCATGAAACTGTTGTTATGCACCTTGCTGATAAAGTACTGCAGCATTTTTTCGGTGACGTGGAAGTCGGCGATGACACCGTCCTTCATCGGACGAATCGCGGTAATGTTGCCCGGCGTACGTCCGAGCATGCGCTTGGCGTCGGTCCCGACAGCGGCGACCGACTTCTGGTTGCCGTTGACCCGGATGGCCACAACCGACGGCTCATCCAGCACGATATCCTGGTCACGTACGTAGATCAGTGTGTTGGCGGTGCCCAGATCAATGGACAGGTCACTGGAAAACAGGCCTCTAAATTTCTTGAACATGTTGCTGTGGGTACCCTGAGATTAGCCGGAGCGGCCGCTAGTCTGAAAGACTCACAACTCTAACAACGGCAGGGATTTTGGGCAAGGTTCAAACATGCTATCTTATGTGCCATTCACCCATTCCAAATTCAATTGCGGCGGGGCTTTTGGCGTTCAGCCACCCTTAAGCAAACAGACCGATCAGAGCGAGAAGCGGACCTATGTCACTGGACCGATCCGATGTGGAACAGATAGCCCATCTGGCACGATTGCAGATCGATGCGGCCGATATCGACAGCTACAGCGATTCATTGAACAGTATCCTGAGCCTGGTGGATCAGATGCAGGCCATCAACACCGAAGGCGTCGAGCCTCTGGCCCATCCGCTGGACGCCGTTCAGCGCCTGCGTGCCGACGAAGTGACCGAAACCAACCAGCGCGAGGCGCTGCAAGCCGTTGCACCGGCCACCGAGGAAGGCCTCTTCCTGGTACCCAAGGTCATCGAATAATCCGCCCTCAGGTTCAAGGACATTTGCATGTTTGACAAGACACTTGCCGAGCTGGCCCAGGGCCTGGAGCGCGGCGACTTCAGCAGCACCGAGCTGACCCAGGCCTACCTGCAGCGTATCAACGCGCTGGACAGCCGGTACAACAGTTTCATTACCGTTACCGAAGAACAGGCACTGGCCCAGGCCAAGGCGGCTGATGAAGCCCGCGCAGCCGGTAAGGGCGGCGCACTCTGCGGCCTGCCGATCGCGCACAAGGACCTGTTCTGCACCCAGGGTGTGCGCACCTCCAGCGCCTCCAAAATGCTGGACAACTTCGTCTCGCCCTATGACGCCACCATCGTCAGCCGCCTGAAAAACGCCGGCACGGTAACACTGGGCAAACTGAACATGGACGAATTCGCCATGGGCTCCTCCAACGAGAGCAGCTTCTATGGCGCCGTGCGCAACCCCTGGAACACCGACTGCGTACCGGGCGGCTCATCCGGCGGCTCTGCTGCCGCTGTTGCCGCACGCCTGACCCCGGCCGCGACCGGCTCCGACACCGGCGGTTCCATCCGTCAGCCGGCCGCGCTGTGCGGCATCACCGGTCTCAAGCCTACCTACGGCCGCGTCTCCCGCTACGGCATGATCGCCTTCGCCTCCTCGCTGGATCAGGCCGGCCCCATGGCGCAGACCGCCGAAGACTGCGGCATGGTCCTGAACGCCATGGCCGGTTTCGACCCCATGGATTCCACCAGCGCCGAACGTGATGTGGAAGACTACACCGCCGAGCTGAACCAGCCGCTGGCCGGCCTGAAGATCGGCCTGCCCAAGGAGTACTTCTCCGAGGCGCTGGACGCCGGTGTGGCCGAACAGGTGCGCAACGCCGTGGCCGAGTTCGAGAAGTTGGGCGCCACCGTGAAAGAGGTCAGCCTGCCCAACACCGAACTGTGCATCCCGGCCTACTACATCCTGGCGCCGGCAGAGGCCTCTTCCAACCTGTCCCGCTTCGATGGCGTGCGCTACGGCTACCGCTGCGACAATCCGGTGGATCTGGAAGATCTGTACAAGCGCAGCCGTGGTGAAGGTTTCGGCACCGAGGTCAAGCGCCGCATCCTGGTGGGCACCTACGCCCTGTCCGCCGGCTACTACGACGCCTACTACAACAAGGCGCAGCAGATCCGTCGCATGATCCAGCAGGACTTCGTCAACGTGCTGAACGACGTCGACGTCATCATGGGCCCGACCACGCCGCAGCCGGCGTTCAAACTGGGCGAAAAGAGCAGCGATCCGGTCTCCATGTACATGGAAGACATCTTCACCCTGTCGCTGAACCTCGCCGGCCTGCCGGGCATCTCCGTGCCCTGCGGCCAGACCAACGGTCTGCCGGTCGGCCTGCAGATCATCGGCAACTACTTCGCCGAGTCCAAGCTGCTCAACGTGGCACACCAGTTCCAGCAGGCAACTGACTGGCATAAACAGATCCCGGCCGGAGTGGAGGTGTAATCATGGAATGGGAAGTTGTTATCGGCCTGGAGATCCACGTCCAGCTGTCGACCAAAACCAAGATTTTCTCTGGCGCCAGCACCGCCTTCGGTGCCGAGCCCAACACCCAGGCCTGCGCCGTTGACCTGGCGCTGCCGGGCACCCTGCCGGTGTTCAACGAGAACGCCCTGCGCATGGCGGTAATGTTCGGCCTGGCCGTGAACGCCGAGATCGGCAAACGCTCCGTATTCGAGCGCAAGAACTACTTCTATCCGGACCTGCCCAAGGGCTACCAGACCACCCAGCTGGCCGAGCCGATCGTCGGCCCAGGCTTCGTCGACATCGAGACCGATGACGGTGTGCAGCGCCGCGTGCGCCTGCACCACGCCCACCTGGAAGAGGATGCGGGCAAGTCCCTGCACGAAGACTTCCACGGCATGTCCGGTATCGACCTGAACCGTGCCGGCACGCCGCTGGTGGAGATCGTGTCCGAGCCGGACATGCGCTCCTCCAAGGAAGCCTCGGCCTACGCACGCAAGATCCACGCGATTGTTACTACGCTGGGCATCTGCGACGGCAACATGGCCGAAGGTTCCATGCGCTGTGACTGCAACGTCTCCATCCGCCCGAAGGGCCAGGAAGAGCTGGGCACCCGTACCGAGCTGAAGAACATCAACTCCTTCCGCTTCATCGAGCGCGCCATCGATACCGAAGTGGCCCGACAAATCGACCTGATCGAAGACGGCGGCCGCGTGTTGCAGGAAACCCGCCTGTACGATCCGGACAGGAATGAAACCCGCAGCATGCGTTCCAAGGAAGAAGCCAACGACTACCGTTACTTCCCCTGCCCGGACCTGCTGCCGGTGATCATCGACGACAGCTACATCGACGCCATCCGTGTGACCCTACCGGAGCTGCCGGATGCCCGTCGCGGTCGCTTCATCAGCGAGTACAGCCTGTCCGAATACGACGCTGGCGTACTCTCCGCCTACCGTCCGCAGGCCGACTACTACGAGCAAGTGGTCAAACAGTCCGGTGACGCCAAGCTGGCGGCCAACTGGGTCATGGGTGAACTGGCCAAGTTCCTCAACCAGAACGACACTGACATCAAGGACAGCCCGGTCTCCGCCGAGCAGCTCGGCGGTCTGCTGGTGCGCATCAAGGACAACACCATCTCCGGCAACATTGCCAAGAAGGTGTTCGAGCTGATGTGGAACAAGGGCGGCAGCGCTGACGAGATCATCGAAGCCGAGGGCCTGAAGCAGGTCACCGACACCGGCGCCATCGAGAAGATCGTCAACGAGGTAATCGCCAACGCCGACAAACAGGTCGAGCAGTACAAGGCGGCCGAACCGGAGAAGCGCGGCAAGATGCTCGGCTTCTTCATGGGCCAGGTGATGAAGGCCACCGGCGGCAAGGCCAACCCGGGGGCTGTTACCGGCATCCTGAAGCAGAAGCTGGACGCACTCTGCGATTAAACCCTGAGCATCGCCGCGGCACGCGCCGTGGCGATGCCTTGTGTTGCCAAACACCTGCATAAGTAGCATTATTGCGACCAACGGAATGTCGCAACAGGCTGAATGGAATTAGCTGGTCTGCAGAGGGCTCATTGCTTCTCGCCCCCACCTCTTGCCCCTTCATCGCCGCGCTGTTCCGTTCTTTCAAACCCTCTCACGAAAGGACTGTAACGTGAAATCCATCTTGTTCTTTGATTCGATGCTGACTCCGAAGATCATTACCTTTGTCTATTGGCTGACCCTGCTGGCCGTGCTGATCGCAGGATTGATGACCATGTTTGGCGGGTATGGCGGTCTCACCATCGAGAAACTGTTCATGGGTATTTTCACTATCGTGGGCGGTGCCATCGGCACCCGCATCTGGTGTGAACTCCTGATCGTGCTGTTCAAGATCAACGACAACCTCAAGCGGGCAGCCGATAGACAGGCATAAGCTGTCAGCGGTGAAGGCGGCTCAACGCCGGCTTCACCGCCGACCTCAAATCAGCTCAACAAAGCTGTCCACAACCCGGTCCGGCTGGCAGTTTTCCACAGGCTCGCCGTGATTGTAGCCGTAGCTGACACAGACAACCGGACAACCGGCAGCACGCGCCGCATTGACGTCGTTACGCGAATCGCCCAGCATCAACGCCTGCTCGGGCGCACAGCCAGCGGTTTCCAGCACGGTCAGCAAGGGCAGCGGATCCGGCTTCTTGGTCGGCAGGCTGTCGCCGCCCAACACCTGGCCGAAGTAATGGTCGATCTTCAGCGCTTGCAGCAGCGGCGTGGTAAACGCCATCGGCTTGTTGGTCACCACCGCCATGGGCACACCGGCCTGCTGTAAATGGGTCAGCAGCTCGTTCACGCCCGGATAAAGTCTGCTGTAACGGCCGTTGCTTTGGGTATAGGCAGCCAGGAACACATCGAACGCCGCCTCGAACAGCTCAGGTTCCACCGCATCCTCGGCGGGATGCATCTCGCCACTGAGCGCGCGCATCACCAGTACCGGTGCGCCGTTGCCCACCCACTGACGCACCTTCGCCTCTCCGGCCGGTGACCGTCCCAGCGCCTGCAGCATGTTATCCACCGCCGCGGTCAGATCCAGGGCACTGTCCACCAGGGTGCCGTCCAGATCGAACATCACGCAGGCAGGCAGCTCACCTTTGAACAGTGTGCGCATCAGCCTGATACCCTGGCCAGCTCGGCGCGCATCTGGGCGATAGTGGCCGCATAGTCATCCGTGTTGAAGATCGCTGAGCCTGCCACGAAGGTATCAGCGCCCGCAGCAGCGATCTCGGCGATATTGCCGATACCGACGCCACCATCCACTTCCAGACGAATATCCAGGCCGCTGGCATCGATACGCTGACGCACTTCGCGCAGCTTGGTCAGTGTGGACGGGATGAATTTCTGCCCGCCGAAGCCCGGGTTCACAGACATCAGCAGGATCATGTCCACCTTGTCCATCACATGATCCAGGTAGTGCAGCGGCGTCGCCGGATTGAATACCAGACCGGACTTGCAGCCACCATCGCGGATCATCTGCAGGGAACGGTCAATATGCTCGGACGCTTCCGGGTGGAAGGTGATGTAAGAAGCGCCCGCCTTGATGAATTCACCGATCATGCGATCTACCGGCTTGACCATCAGGTGCGCATCGATCGGCGCTTCGATACCGTAGTCACGCAATGCCTTGCACACCATCGGACCGATGGTCAGGTTGGGGACATAGTGGTTGTCCATCACGTCGAAATGGACGATATCGGCACCAGCGGCCAGTACGTTTTCAACTTCTTCGCCCAGACGAGCGAAATCGGCGGATAGGATGGAAGGGGCAATCTTGAAGTCGGCCATGGGAACTCATTGACTGGTTAATAATCGTGCCATTGTACCCCAAGGCGGACAGAGGATTCAGCCTTGACGACAGGCTTGCGGGCCGGGAACGAAGGCTCGATAATCGCTGCATGTTGAAATTTGCCCCGCTTCTTCTGTGCACCCTGAGCAGCCTCAGCCTGGCAGCAGAGCCCGTGCGTTACAGCACCGGCATCGACAGCCTCGAGCACCAGGTGCTACGGCAGCTTGGCCATAGCCATGAACTGCTCGACATTCAGGCCGACGGAGATCGATTCAGCCTGCTCTACCGGCCGGCCATGACCCCCGAGCCCCACGGAGCCCTGCTGGTTGTCCCCGACCCGGGCGCAGCCGGAGCCTGGCTTGAGCAGGTCCGAGCCCTGGCCGATTACCTGCCGGAACACGGCTGGAGCCTTCTAGCCGTGGAACCGCCGCCAATACCACCGCCAGCGCTACCGGAGCGTACGCTGCCGGTCATGACAAAAATGGTCGGCACAACCGCACCTGCCGAGGCGCAGAACAAGCAGCCCGAGACAGACACAGAAACAACCAGCCCCGAGGCACTGCAACCGAAGTCCTACCCCGAGCGCCTGCAGCAACGCCTGGAGCTGGCCTGGCAGGAGCTGGATCAGCGCAGTACAGGCGAACAGCAGGTAGTGGTCGGTATCGGCAAGGGGGCGGCCTGGAGTGCGGCTCTGGCGGTTGCCAGGGGCGATGAGATCGCACTGGTAGTGATTGATCCTCAGCCGGATGCCGAGGCCGCCAGATCTCTGGACAGCCTGCTGGAACCACTGGAGTCCCACATTCTGATCGACCTTTATCACAGCCCGCTGCCGGGCTACCCGGAGGCCGAACCCGATGCCCGCGAGCGACGCCTGCAGGCAGCCCGACTGGGGCTGTCCGGGTATCACCAGAGTCGCCTCCCGGGCGTATTCAGGAGCTGGCGCAGCGATATGCCCCGGCTGGCGCGACAGACACGAGGCTTGCTGGAACGCACCCTGCTGGACAACGAACCCGAAGAGAAAGCCGGGCTACTGCCCGAGCCCGAACCGCTGATGCAAACACGGCCCGGGCAGCGTTCTTCGCCGCCGGCTGGAAGCGCGGGAGGCGGATGATTCAGCGCATTCCCCGAGCCGCCTTGATGCGATCATAGGCGGCCTGGATCTCCTGGGTTTTTTCCTTCGCCAGCTGCACCATGTCTTCCGGCAGCCCCTTGGCGATCAGCTTGTCAGGATGATGCTGACTCATCAGCTTGCGCCAGGCCTTTTTCACCTCCGCATCGCTGGCGTCGGGACTGACGCCAATCACCCCATAGGCATCGGCCAGCAGACCCGCATCATTGGCACCCGTGTGCTGGTGGGATTCCCAGGAATGACGACGAAAGGCGTCCTCCGCCCGCATTCGCGACATCAGCAGCTCCACTTCCTGTGGCGTGAACTGCAACTGGGCAAACACCTGCTGCAGTACCGCCTGCTCCGCTGCGCTGATATCGCCATCCGCCATCGCCGCCTGCAGCTGAATCTCGACGAACATCAGCTTTACCGCTGCCCGCTGGCGCAGCAGGATCGCCAGTGGCCGCAGCACCTCGGCGATATCGAACGTCTCGTCCTTGCCTTCGGTAAAACAGTCGATCGCCTCGCGACGGCGCGCTTCGCTCAGCCCCATGCGCGTCATCACTTCACGGGCAAAGGCGATCTCGGACTCGCTGACCCGCCCATCCGCCTTGGCCAGCTTGCCCATGACACAGAAGGTGGCGCGAAAGAACAGCTGCTGCGGGTTATAGGCTTGCAGCTTGCGGCTCAGTGAACGCTGCAGCAGAAAGCCCACCGTACCCCCCAGCAAGAGGCCGATGGGCCCACCGGTCAGCAGACCGATCAGGCCACCGATCACGAGGCCGGTACGATACTGCTTCAATTGAGTGATCAGGTCCTGCATATCATCTCCTTGGACATGCCGGCGCGCAGACGCTTATCCAGCGCCTGCAGCCGTTCTGGCGTCCCTACATCTTCCCAGTACCCCTGCAGACGACGACCGGTCACCCGCCCGGCCGCCATCGCCTGACGCAGCAGCGGCGCCAGCGCAAAGGCGGTCTCGTCGATGCCGACAAACAGTTCGGGCGTCAGCACGCTGATACCGCTGAACGTCAGCTTCGGTTCGCCATCCGATGACACCCGCCCGTCTGATGCAAGCGCAAAATCACCCTGCGGGTGCCATTGCGGATTATCCGTCAGCACCAGGTGCGCGCCGCCCAGACTGGGCTGAACATCCAGCAAAGGTGTCAACGGCTGGGTGCTGAACAGGTCACCATTGAGCACGATAAATGCCCGCTCGCCAGCATCACAGAGCAGGGGCAGCGCCTTGCGGATACCGCCCCCGGTTTCCAGCGGCTCGGTTTCGGCCGAATAGCGGATGCGGGCACCGTAGCGGTCGCCATCACCCAGATAGGCTTCGATCTGCCCACCCAGCCAGGCGTGATTGATGACGATCTCCGTAATTCCGGCGTCCACCAAACGCTCGATATGGTATTCGATCAAGCATTTGCCACCGACCTTGAGCAGCGGCTTGGGGGTGGTCAGCGTCAACGGCCGCATCCGAGTGCCCAGTCCGGCCGCCAGGATCATCGCCTTCATCAACGCCACCAGTGTTCGAGTGACTGACCGCTGAAACGCGGATGCGCCTCGAACGCCGGGATCACTCGCTTTTCCAGCCAGCGGGTAAAGGTATCCAGCTCCTCGTAGCGCGCCGACGCTCGATAGAGATAGGCAAGGGTGCGTGGCAGATCATCCAGATAGCCTTCCTTGCCATCGCGCAGCCAGAGTCGACTGAAGATGCCCAGTACCTTCAGATGACGCTGCATTCCCATCAGGTCGAACTGCTGCTGGAACAGCCCGGACTCGGCCACTTCGACGCCATCCTTGAGCAATCGCTGGCGGAACGCCTCGACCCAGAAGCGCACCTGTTCATCGGGCCAGTCGATATAGCAGTCACGCAGAAGGGAGACCAGGTCATAGGTTACCGGTCCCTTCACCGCATCCTGAAAGTCGATCACACCCAGCCCCTGCTCGTCGCGCAGCATCAGATTGCGCGAGTGGTAATCGCGGTGCACGCTGACCTGTGGCTGGGCCAGCGCGGATTCGATCAGCAGCTTGGCCACCAGACCGATCAGGGTGTATTCCTCTTCGGACAGCTCCAGGCCCAGCAGACGGGTCAGGAACCATTCGGGAAACAACGCCATCTCCCGCGCCAGCATCACCCGATCGTACGGCGGCAACTGGGGATTGGTGGTGCGCTGTATCTGGCGCAGCACTTCCAGCGCCCGGGTGTAATGGCCTTCAACGCTGCCGGCATTCAGCGCCGGCAGCAGCAGCCGGTCGCCAAAGTCATCCAGCAGCATGAAGCCCTGCTCGAGATCGCTGGCGATCACCCGTGGTACCGGCACCCCCTGAGCCAGCCAGCCCTGAGCAATGGCAATGAAGGGTTCACAGTCTTCATGCTCCGGCGGCGCATCCACCGCAATCCAGCTACCCTCGTCACCCCGCGCACGGAAATAGCGGCGGAAACTGGCGTCGCCGGAAACCGGCTCCAGCTCGGCAGCGACCTGCATCTCCTGGTCTTTCGCCTGCTGCTGTACCCACTGTGAAAGCTGCTTCAGCCTCTGCCCCATTCGCTCCTGTCCTCTAGCACTTGAAGTTGTGAATGCTTTATCATGCATGGTTCGATATGGTACTCGACTTGAGAGCTGGCGTGAAACCAGCCTTCGACCGCAACTGGATAGCGATCTGATGCCCTTTGACACCCGTGCTGCATTCAAACTGACACTGGCGGTAGCCGCTGCGATCAGTGCCCAGACACTGCATGCCCAGGAAAACCCCGAACGCCTTTGGAGCTGCAACCTGACGCCCGGCGGCGAGTGGGATTGCGCAGTCAATGAAAGCCTGGTGCAACAGGCGGAGCAACCGTCTCGCCCTCAGGTCGACAGTACACCGGCCGCGTCCGAGGCCCCGACTGAGGCAACCGCCGTTGCCACCGGCGAAACCGCGCCGCTCTCTGCGGAAGACGCATCGGTAGCAACCCCCTCGGTCGCACCTCCGGCGGCGGAAGTCATTACCACAACAGAAGGCCCGGCCCCCATCGACTGGCCCGAGCCGATCTCGACTCCGCCCCGGACCAGCCTTCCCCAGGCCACGATGACGGCGGCCGCAACCGCTCCCGCATCGGACTCGGCCTGGAACTGCGTAGCCGAAGGGGACAGCTGGGACTGCAAGCAACAGCCGGCTCCGGGCCAGCCCCAGGTCGCCAGCGGGCGCGAGCTCGGGCGTGAGCAACAGGTTGCCGCTGCCGGCAAGCCGGAATGGAGCTGTAATGCCAGTGGCAATGAGTGGGACTGCAAGGAGATCCCGGGAGCGGCGCCGGTGGCTGCCGATCGCCGTTCGTTCAACGGCCCATTGGTTCCGGCCACGGCCGCCGCTCTGGACTGGTACCCTTATGCACCGGGTGAGGCTCCGGGGGCCTGTCGCGGCCGCTATGTGGAGCCGGAATTTGACTTCCTCGAGGACGATCGCCCGTTCGAACAGCAGCCGGTCTATGTCAATGCGCTGACCTCGACCACCCAGATCGGCGGTATCACCCAGCTTGAAGGCGGCATCCAGCTGCAACGCGGCGGTCGCCTGATTACCAGCACCCGTGGCGAGTTCGACCAGCAGGCCAATAACGCCCGCCTGTTCGGCGAAGTTCGCTACCGAGAACAGGGCCTGCTGCTGACCAGCGAACAAGCCGAGGCCAACATGACCTCGGGCGACACGCGCTTCCATAACGCCCAGTACGTCCTGCACCAGGAACACATGCGCGGTCAGGCAGAGCAGATCACCCGCTATGGTGATCGTCGCATCGAACTGTCCGAAGGCGCGATCACCTACTGTGAGCCCGACAGCAACGCCTGGCAGATCGCCGCCAACAACATCGAACTCAACCCCGAGACCGGTCGTGGCGTCGCCCGCCATGCCACTCTGGATATCGCCGGCGTACCGGTGCTGTATACCCCCTATCTGTCATTCCCGATCGACGATCGCCGCCAGTCAGGCTTCCTCTACCCCAGCTTCAGCTATTCGGAAAGCGATGGCCTCGATATCGCTGTTCCCTACTATTTCAACCTGGCGGAGAACTTCGACGACACCCTGACGCCACGCTACATTGGCGAACGCGGCCTGCTGCTGGAAAACGAATTCCGCTACATGAACGACTGGTCGCATAACACGCTCAGCAATGCCTGGCTCGCTGACGACGACCAGTACGGCGACGACCGCTGGCTGTTCGGCTTCGAGCATCGCGGCACGCCGATGGCTAACCTGTACAGCCGGATCGACTTCACCCGTGTCAGTGATGATGAATACTTCGAGGATCTGGGCACCAGCCTGGAGGTCCAGCGTGATGATCACCTGGACCAGCTGTTCGAACTGCGTTACCTGCAGCCGAGCTGGAACCTGTCCCTGCGCACCCTGGGCTACCAGACCATCGATGGCTCTACGCCCTACGAAAAACTGCCTCAGGTGTTGCTGAACGGCGGCCAGAGCCGTCTTGCCGGCCTGTTCGATTTCCGTTACACCGCCGAATACACCCGTTTCGAGCGGGATCTGGACAGCATCTACGCCCCTGCCAGCAACGCGGCCGCCACCATCGGCGATCGTGTACACCTGCGCCCACGCCTCAGCGCCGCGTTCGAGCGCCCCTGGGGCTACTTGCGTCCGTCTGCTACCCTGTGGCATTCGGAGTATGATCTGGAGAATGAGCGGGACGACACCTACAGCGGTGGGCACTCGGTCAGCGCCGGCATTGTCAGCCTGGACTCGGGCCTGGTCTTCGAGCGCGAGTTCGAACTGGCTGAAGGGCGCTACACGCAAACACTGGAGCCTCGCCTGTATCTGCTGCACGCAGACGTCGATGCCGATGAGCAGAGCGAAATTCCTCTGTTTGACTCCTCCCAGCTCGGCTTCACCTACTATAACCTGTTCCATGAAACCGGCTGGAGTGGCAACGACCGTGTGGCTGATACCCAGCAGGCGACCCTGGGCCTGTCCAGTGCCGTCTACTCGGAACAGGGTATCGAGAAACTGCGTGTCGGTATCGCCCAGGCACAGTATTTTGCGGACCGTGAATACGCCGGCCGCCCCGGCGATGCAACCAGCGGCGGCACGGAAGGCAGTTCCAACCTGGCGACTCTGGCCAACTGGAACTTCACCCGCAATCTGCGCCTGACCCACAACGGCGAAATCGATCGCGAAAGCTACGAACTGCTGGAGCACAACTACAAGCTCAGCTACCAACCGGGTGACAAGCGGCTGTTCTACCTGAGCTATCGTGACAACCTGGAAAAATACAGTGACAACCCGACCAGCCGCTCGGCTCACCAGCAGCTGGACATGGCCTTCCGCTGGCCGCTCAACAACGCCTGGACCGGCTACGGTCGCTGGCAGCAGGATCTGGACAACAGCGAGAACCTGGAAACCCTGCTGGGTATCGAATATGCCAGCTGCTGCTGGAAAGTGCGCCTGACCGGACGCAGCTGGGTGGTTGACCCGGACGGCAGCGTGGAAGAATTTGAAACAGACAATGGCATCTTCCTGCAGTTCGTGCTGCGCGGCCTGGGCGCTTTCGGCCAAGGTGAAGGACGCGAATTCCTGGAAGAAATTACCGGATATGACGAGGATGAGAATGGCGCTTTCTAAACTCAGACAGCCCCTGCTGGCACTGGCGCTGCTGACGGCCCCCCTGGCCTCGCTGCAGGCCGAAGTACTGGATCGCATTGCCGCGGTCGTTAATGATGACATCGTGCTTGAAAGCGAGCTGGATCAGCGCCTTGAACTGGTGCGCCAGCAGATCAGTGCCCGCGAGGAAACACGACTGCCGCCGGAAGAAGTCCTGCGCCAGCAGGTGCTGGATCGACTGATCATCGAAAACATCCAGCTGCAGATCGCCAACCGTCAGGGGATACGCGTCTCCGACCGCCAGCTGAACGAGGCCCTGAACCGCATCGCGGCCCAGAACAACATGACACTGGCCCAGTTCCGTGACGCTCTGCTTGCCGAAGGGCAGGACTACGCGCTGGCGCGCGAGCAGATCCGCCGTGAGATCCTGCTGACTCAGGTACAGCAAAGCAGTGTCAATCGCCGTATCAGCGTCTCCGAACAGGAGATCGAGAGCTTCCTCGATTCAGAGCTGGGGCAGCAACAGGTCCAGGCCGAATTTCGCCTGCGTAACATTCTCTTTGCCCTGCCGGAAAACGCCACACCCGAGATGATCAGCCAGGCCGAACAGAAAGCGCAGGATGCTCGCCGCCAGCTTGCTGAGGGCACTCCCTTTGCCGAACTGGCGATCGCGGTCTCCAACGCGCCCAATGCCCTGCAGGGAGGTGAGCTGGGCTGGCGTCGTGAATCCGAACTGCCGGTAGCCCTGGCCAATGCGATCAGCAGACTGTCTCCCGGCGAAATCAGCCAGCCGGTGCGCACGCCGGGCGGTTTCCATCTGCTGCTGGTGGAGGACAAGCGCGGCGGCAAGGTACAGCTGGTTGAACAGACCAAGGTCCGTCATATCCTGCTGACCCCGAACGAGATCCGCAGTGCCGAGCAGACCCGCCGCCTGATCAACGATCTTTACCAGCGCCTGCGCGAAGGCCAGCCGTTCGAAGATCTGGCCCGCCGCTACAGCGACGATGCGGCCAGCGGCTCTCAGGGCGGTGACCTGGGCTGGACCCAGAACGGCCAGATGGTGCCGGAGTTCGAGCAGGTAATGAACAGCACCAACAAGGGCGAGATCAGCGAACCCTTCGAATCCCGTTTCGGCTGGCATATCCTCCAGGTGCAGGACTATCGTACCCAGGACCTGGGTGAAGAGATGCTGGAATCCCAGGCACGCAGCAGCATTCGTCAGCGCAAGTTCAACGAAGAGCTGAGCAACTGGCTGCGTGAAATTCGTTCACAGGCCTATATTGAGCGCAAGATTTGATCGTGAGTTGTCCCCGTATTGCCGTCACCCCGGGCGAACCGGCCGGGATTGGCCCTGAACTTTGCGTCCAGCTGGCTCAGCAGGCGCATGGCTGCCAACTGGTTGCCGTTGCCGACCCGGAACTGCTGCAGGCACGTGCCGAGCTGCTTGGCCTGCCGCTGCAGCTGCTGCCCTTTCATGCGGCTGATCCGGCGCAGCCGGCACCACCGGGCGCACTCTATTGCCACCCGGTCAGCCTGACGGCTCCAAGCCAGGCCGGACAGCTTGATCCGGCCAATGCCGCCTACGTCCTGAGAACACTGGAAGAAGCCACGCTGGGCTGCATGTCCGGCACCTTCGATGCACTGGTCACGGCTCCGGTACACAAGGGCGTGATCAACGATGCCGGCATTCCGTTCAGCGGCCACACTGAATTTCTCGAAGAGAAGACCGGCAGCCGCAAGGTAGTGATGATGCTGGCTACCGAAGGGCTCAAGGTTGCACTGGCGACAACGCACCTGCCACTGGCGGATGTGCCGGCTGCAATCACCCGCCCCCTGCTGGAAGACGTGATCGCGGTGCTGCTGCAGGACCTGGACCGCTCCTTCGGCATCCGCGCCCCCCGCGTTCTGGTGGCAGGTCTCAACCCGCACGCCGGTGAAGGTGGCCATATGGGACGGGAAGAGATCGATACCATTACCCCGGTTCTGGATGAGTTTCGTGCACGCGGCGCCAACCTGGTGGGCCCCCTGCCGGCCGACACTCTGTTTACCGAACACCATCTGAAAAACGCCGATGCCGTGCTGGCGATGTACCATGACCAGGGGTTACCGGTACTGAAGTACAAGGGCTTTGGCCGCGCCGCCAACATTACGCTTGGACTGCCGATTATCCGCACCTCGGTCGACCACGGCACCGCGCTGGACCTGGCCGGCACCGGCCAGGCCGACATGGGCAGCCTGCAGACAGCTGTTCAGTTCGCGCTCGATATGGCGCGCCACCAATCAGGTAACTGACCCAATGAGTAAAAAACCCGTAGGGCACAAGGCTCGCAAGCGCTTTGGCCAGAACTTTCTGCACGATCAGGGCGTGATCGGCCGTATCATCCGTTCCATCAACCCGCAGCACGGCCAGCACTTGGTCGAGATCGGTCCCGGCCTCGGCGCCCTGACCGAAGAACTGCTTGATGCCTGCCAGGGTGAGCTGGATGTGGTGGAGCTGGACCGCGATCTGATTCCTGTGTTGCGCACCCAGTTCTTTCGTTACGCCGATACTTTCACCATCCACGAAGCGGATGCGCTGAAATTCGACTTCGCCGGCCTGAAACAGGATGAACGCCCGCTACGCATTGTGGGCAACCTGCCCTACAACATCTCGACACCACTGATCTTCCACCTGCTCAGCTTCAACGGCCTGATCCAGGACATGCACTTCATGCTGCAAAAGGAAGTGGTCGATCGTCTGGCCGCCGGCCCCGGTGATAACCATTACGGCCGCCTGGGCATCATGACGCAGTACTACTGCCGCGTAGAACCGCTGTTCATCGTGCCGCCCGGCGCTTTCTCACCGGCACCCAAGGTAGACTCCGCGATCGTGCGCCTGGTGCCCTATGCCGAACCGCCTGTCCCGGCCAAGGACGTCAAGCAACTGCAGAATGTGGTACGTACCGCATTCGGCCAGCGCCGCAAGACCCTGCGCAACAACCTCAAGCAGCTGATCAGCGCCGAACAGCTGGAGGCACTGGGGATCGACCCGGGACTGCGCCCTGAACGCCTGACACTGGCCGAGTTCGTGGCGATCAGTGACGTCCTGACCGATGCGGCCGAAGCGCCATCTTCACTCGAATAAAAACCAAAGGATAGTTCCGAACTGATGGAAGCCACCGATTACAGCCGTAATGTCGAGATCAACGTTGTCACCACCTACCTGCCGGATCAGTCCGAGCCGGATGCGCACCGCTTCGTGTTCTCCTACCAGATCAGCATCACCAACCATAATGCGGAAAGCGTACAGCTGCTGCGCCGCCAGTGGCGTATTACCGACGGTAACGAACACGTACAGGAAGTGGAGGGTGAAGGCGTGGTTGGCGAAAAGCCCGTGATCGAGCCCGGAACAACTTACGAGTACACCAGCGGTACCGTGCTCGCCACCGAGGTTGGCAGCATGCAGGGGCTCTACCAGATGGAAACGGCCGACGGCACCCTCTTCAATGCCAAGATTCCCGCCTTTACCCTGGCTCAGCCCAACGCACTGCACTAAAGCAGAGCACGTCCATCAGAACAGTCCCGGCTGACGCCGTACCACCTTGCGTGCGCTCCAGTCGTAAAACCCCGGCGCCAGCTTCGGCTGGCGATGCTGCAGTTGCTGGGCAAACCAGCGTGCCAACTCGGGCGCTTCGCCATTGCTGGGTGTATGCATGAAGATAAACGGCGTCTTGCCTTCCCCAACCCAGCGCAACACCTGATCGACCCAGGGCTGTAACCAGCGCTGCCCCTGCTGCAGATCCAGGGGTGAAATGAACCTCAGCATAGGCGCATCGCCCGTGGCCAGCACACGCAAGGGCAGTCGTGGCTTCTGCGCCAGCGCTTCGCGGGTGATCGGGTCGGATGCGGGGTTGGCAAACAGCGCGCGCGTATCGAAACTGATCCGGTTGACTCCAAACGCCTGCAGGACATCATTGAACCTTTTTTCCGCGTCCCCGCGCTGGAAGAAGGCCAGATGACGGACTTCAACGGCATAGCGCAGCCCAGCCGGCAGCTCACCGAGAAAGTGGATAAGCTCCGGCAAATGCTCGGGACCAAAGCGGGAGGGCAACTGCAGGCACAGCATCCCCAGTTTGGGCGCCAGCGGCTGCAGCCGGTCAAGAAACGCGCTCAGCTCCGTCTCCACATGACGCAGCGCCGCCTGGTGGCTGATGCTTTGCGGAAACTTGAAACAGAATCGAAACCCCGGCGGGGTCTCTTCAGCCCAGCGGCGCACACTCGCCTCCCCGGGAAGGCCATAGAAGGTCGTATTCCCCTCCACCGAATTGAAACTGGCGGCATACTGCTCCAGATCCCCCTGATCAGGATCCTGTAACAGGCTGCGGTTCCACTCAGGATGCTTCCATTGCGGCAGGCCAATGAAGTAGTCTGACGTCATCGTCTCACTGTTGTTATACTCGGCTTTCGTTTCCAGCAGTCCAGCTGTTCGACTGATACAGGGTACTCAAGCACATGGATTTCGCATCGCTTCTCGGCATTATCTCAGGTCTGGCCCTGATCATCAGCGCTATTTTTCTGGGCGGCAACGCCGATGTCTTCCTCAACGTGCCCGGACTGATGATCGTGGCGGGTGGCACCATCGCCGCGACGCTGCTGACGGTACAGTTCAAGGACGTGCTCAACGCCTTCAAGGCCGCCTGGATCGTGTTCACCCGGGATAACACCAACCCCCAGGAGATGATCGACACCATGCTGGAGCTGAGCCGTGTCTCCCACCGTCACGGCCTGCTCAAGCTGGGCGATGTCGAGAGTGATTCCCACGTCCTCAAGCGCGCCTGTAACCTGCTCTCCGAAGCGGCCTCCGAACAGGTGATCCGCAACACCCTGCAGAACGAAATCGACTCCCTGATCGCCCGCCACCATTCAGTCCAGGACGTATTCCGCAAAATGGCCGCTTCCGCGCCGGCCTTCGGCATGCTGGGCACCCTGATCGGCCTGATTCAAATGCTCAGCCAGCTCTCCAACCCGGAAACCATCGGCCCGGCCATGGCGGTCGCACTGCTGACCACCTTCTATGGCTCGCTGCTGGCCACCATGGTCTTCCTGCCGATCGCCGGCAAACTGCATGCCCGTACACTGACCGAAGTCACCAATCTGGAGATCATCCGTGAAGGCTGCATCAGCATCCTGACCAATGATCACTACATGCATGTATATGAACAGCTGGCGTCCTACCTGCCGGAGGCGCAGCGCAAGCCGATCAAGATCAGCAGCAAGCAAAAGCCTGCGCCCGCCAGTAAAACGGCCGCTCAACCGGCCAAGGAACGCGCATGAGCAGTCGGCGCCGGGAGCTGACCGATGAGTCCGGTGCCCCGGGCTGGCTGATGACCTACGCCGACCTGATGACCCTCCTGCTGGTGTTTTTCGTCCTGCTGTTCTCTATGTCCAGTGTGGAGAAAGAGCGCTTTGCCGAAGCCGTCCGCTCCTTTCAGACGGCCTTTCAACGGGCTGTTTCCGGCGCTCCCAACAACCTTGTTCCTCTGGAACACAACGCCCCCGCCAGCCTGCCGGATGACATCAGCGACGTCATCGTTAAATCGTCCGAACAATCAAGCAGTCAGGATGAAGAAGAGGAGTCCGAAGAGGAGCGCCGCGCCCGGGCACTGCAACTGGACTGGGAGCGCCTGAATCGCGACCTGGACGACGCCTTCGAGCAGATGCAGATGCAGGAAGCGGTGGAGATCGGGACACCCAGGGACGGCAAGCTCTCCCTGCGGGTAAGAGGCGGCCTGCTGTTTACCTCCGGCTCATCCACGTTCAACTATGCCATGCTGCCGATGCTGGATGCCCTGCTGGAAACGCTGGCACAAAACCCCCACTACAAACTGGAGATCCAGGGGCACACCGACGATATTCCGATCAGCACCCCCCAGTTCCCGTCCAACTGGGAGCTGTCAGCCGTTCGCGCCACAACGGTGCTACGCTACATGGTAGATGCTGGAATCAACCCCAAGCGATTGACGGCGACCGGCTATGGCTCGTCACTGCCGCTGGTCCCCAACACATCGGCCGAAAATCGAGCCATCAACCGTCGTATCGAATTTGTGCTGGAAAAGCGGGCATTAGAATAATGAAACCCAAGATCCACATTCCGGATATTGCCGACAGCGGACGGCGGGCCTACCGCCTGCAGATTGACACTGACGCTCCCCTGCGAGCCCAGGTAAACGGCAAGCCCGTCACGATTGATAACCTGTCCGCGACAGGCATCGCGTTTACCACCGAATCCCAGCTGACTCTGCAGTACTATCCGGCCCGACTCAAGTTCAGAACCGGCAAGCAGATCCACCGCATCGACTGCACCCTGAGGCTGATTCGCAAGAGCGGAGTGCTCTGGTGTGCTGACTTTTCCGGGCTGTCACCACGCGACCAGCGCCTGCTGTCGGAGTTCATCACCTGGTACCAAGCCGAAAGAATCCGCAACCGGAATAAAAAAGTGTAACAAGGGCTTGACCTTAGCGTCTTCGCTCCGTAATATACGCGTCATCAAGTTGATGCGGGGTGGAGCAGTCTGGTAGCTCGTCGGGCTCATAACCCGAAGGTCGTTGGTTCAAATCCAGCCCCCGCTACCAAATTCAGAGAAAGCCGGTAACCGAAAGGTGCCGGCTTTTTCGTTTGTGTGGTAAAAAGACGAGCAGGCTCGTCGGGCTCAGCTCTTCATAACCCGGGCGAAGGTCGCTGGCCCAAATCCAGCCCCCGCTACCAAATGCAGAAAAAGCCGGTAACCGAAAGGTGCCGGCTTTTTCGTTTGTGTGGTAAAAAGACGAGCAGGCTCGTCGGGCTCAGCTCTTCATAACCCGGGCGAAGGTCGCTGGCCCAAATCCAGCCCCCGCTACCAAATTCAGAGAAAGCCGGTAACCGAAAGGTGCCGGCTTTTTCGTTTGTGTGGAAAACACGAGCAGGCTCGTCGTGTAGCACTTCGAACAGTCTGCAAAGCAGTGACAACACATAGTGTGCGGTGAATATTTCGGCCTGGTTGACGCAGTGAATGGTGCTGTCGCGCCGTACTAACCAAAAAAGCGTTTTTCATCAAAACCCAGATGCCTATCTCTGACTGTAAGTACGGAGGCTAAAACAATGAAGGCGACCCTGGGGTCGCCTTGAAGAGTTTGGATCGAGATGATTTTTCTCAGCGGTACCATCTATCAAAAGTGATAGATCAAGCTCTCTATATAGCCCTGTCCTGTGACTTGCTTTCCCGCGCCTTCTGTCGAGAGGGGCGCAATGATGTCAGCCGGCCGATCACGCATATCTTCAACGGCTGAATCCACACGAATCTGATAGCCATTGTCAATCAGCGCATCATCCAGATCTACGGTGAGCTGCAGCGTCTTGCCCCGGGTGATACTGGCCCCGGTCAGCCCGTCATACTCTGCCCGGCTCCGTTTGCTGCCTCGCGCCCAGTCACTCAGGTGCTTGTAATACTTGCTTTTTTTACCGGCGACCCAAAGGGTTTGCTGATAGACACCCGCTGAGTCCGTGAGATAGATGGCCAGATAGGCGCCATCGCCCCGGTACTGGCTCAGCTGCGTCTTGATGGTAACCTCTCGGGCCTGAGCAAGTGCGGGCCAGGCGACCATGGCTGACAGCGCGACCGCTGACAGCCATGTTTTTCTACCGTACTGATTTTTGTGAAAATGCATCTTCACTACTCCTCATTTACCTGAATTCAAAGCGTTCCTGATGAAAACGCAGCGAAACCGGTTGATCGTTCACCCCTTTGCGAAGCGCTGTCGCCAGCCCCTGAGGCCCACAGAACCAGAGATCCACTTTTGACGAATGGATCTGCAAGCGGTCTGCGGTCAAACGGTGCCCCTGTTCACTTTCATGGATCATCAAGGTGATGTCTGGCAGTTGGCTCGCCAGTGTTCGCAAGTACTCCACGTTGGAATCATCGACTGTACGCCGTGTGCAGTAGTGCAGGGTTATTGGTTGATAGCGCCTGTCCGGGTGAATCATTCGATTCTCCAGAGCGGCAAGAAATGGCGTAATCCCCACGCCGCCAGCCACCCAGACCTGCTGAGCAGCGGATCGGCCTTTCTCGGGATTGAAACACCCATAAGGCCCCTCAATCGTTACCGCGCTACCGGCATGCAACCGATGCGACAAGGTACGGGTGTAATCCCCAAGAGCCTTGATTTGAAAACCGAGTTGACCATTCTGCCGGTCTGCGGTCGTCAGCGTGAAAGGGTGTGCCCCCTCGACCCGGCCGAATGTCACCAGCGCAAACTGTCCGGCACGGTGGCCCGGCCAGTTTGCGCTCATCTCACACATCACTTCCGTAGTGGTGCGGGATACCTGATTTACCTTGCGTACCACGCCCTGCCAGCGACGCGACCTGCCGATCCGGCCGGTCAGAGACTGCAGGCTGGCGATGCTGCCAGCGCAAATGAGCACGGCCATCAACCAGCCGGTGGGCTGTTGCCACCAGCTCAGCGGCGCCAGTAACAGAGAATGAGCCGCCAGCACCAGATAGATTAGTGGCATGATGCGATGCAGATGGCGCCAGAAACGGTAAGGCACCCAGCGAATGAGGGTTATCGCTACCAGAGCCAGGAGCAGATACAGACCAGGCTCTCCCAGGTCCTCAACCATCCCCTGCAGGCTGTCGAGCAGGCCGGAAAAGTCGCCTTCACGCAGGCTACGGTCCTTACCAAACAACGCCTTGATGGCATCATCTGCCATCTCGATCAGCCAGTGGCCCAACGCAAAAACGGCTCCCAGAATCCCCGTCCACTTATGCAGGTGGTACTGTTTGTCCAGACCACCCAAGG
Organism: uncultured Marinobacterium sp.; assembly: GCA_963676805.2. Classification (GTDB taxonomy): domain Bacteria; phylum Pseudomonadota; class Gammaproteobacteria; order Pseudomonadales; family Balneatricaceae; genus Marinobacterium. Next base: position 2,216,214 of record CAXXYA010000002.1, read on the forward strand.
GGATTTCCAGCCATTTCGGTCGCATGGCCAGAAGCATGGTGATGGACATGAAGTTGATGGCCAGAAAACCGCTGAGGGTCAGAAAATGTTCATAGCTGAGACTCCATTGCCAAACGGCAAGCTGTACCGCCAGCAGAGCGGCGAGACTCAGGATCAGATAACGATTCGGCATACAGATACTCCTCCTGATGTGGAACCATTCTGCATCGCCTTAACTGAGACCAACCTTAAATCGTGCACCTGAAGTCAAAAGCGGAAAGGCACCTCCTGTGCCTTATGTCAGCTGCCAAACACGTCATCGACAGTGAAGGTCTTCACGTTTGGGAAGCGTGCAACGTCTTCAGGATGCAGCACCGGACGGTAGCAGGGCTTGGCGGCCAGTCGCTGAGCCTCCGGTAAGTAAAGGTAAGACAGGTAGGCTTCGGCAACTTCACGGGTGTCGCGGCACCTCTGCCACCTTATCGACGACAGTCACGGAGGTTCTACCAGTAATTGATGAAAATCGGGTTGAACGCCAGATAGAACTCACGGGGCGGATCGTAGGATACGTTCAGCAGGGTAATATCTTTCGCATGCGCGACGGCGCCCTCTGAAACAGCAAATGCAAGCAGAGTAGCTTTAAGCATTTTCTTGAACATTTAGGGCCTTCCTGAAGAATTTGTTTTGAACAGGCCCGACGTTAGCAATCATCTTTTATTGCAAATAAACAATAAAAAAAGAAAAACTTATTACGTTTAATTCATTCACCTGCCGCACATCCAGCCCCTCATGCCCTTAAATAGACACTGAGCTGCCGCCAGCGCTCGTACTTCTGCTCCAGCGACAGGGCCGCATGGGCCGGGCTGGTCGATGGCATCAGCAGCTGCGCGTAATTGCTCGGCGTCTTGAAAAAGCGCTTGTACAAGCGCTCGGCAGTACCACCGTTGAAAACGATTGCCTGAAGCTCCGGCATTTGCCGAATCAGCCAGTCGATATCATTGGGCTCCACCGACTGCTGACGAATATTCGCATCCAGGCTCCCAGGACGTTCACAGAGGTGAGCCACATCCCAAAGCGCCACCCCCGCGCTTTTGAGACATTCAAGCCGTTCAACATATTCAATACCGCCATCAAAGCCGCACAACCGACCCATGATCGGCCAGAACGTATTGCGCGGGTGCGCGTAGTAACGCTGCGCCTGAAGCGAGGCTACACCGGGGCTCGACCCCAGCACCAGTACGCGACACTTTGACTGCCAGACAGGCTCGAAACTTTTGGCTCTGTTCATCTGCACCGCCTTTGGTCCAACCTGCGCTTCCCAATGGAGCCACGTGCACTCAAATAGTGCACACCCCAAAAAGCCATCATGCGTAAAACACTTATAAGTTTATGTATATAAAGAACTTTATGAATCATGGCACACCTCTGGCTAAGTGTAAGACAACAAACTGCACAAGCCGTTTGCTGAGCATTTGAAATTGAAAGGGGATGATGATGAAAAAGTTCACTAAAAGCCTGATCGCCGCCGGCCTGCTGACCGCTTCCGCTGCTGCAAGCGCCGAGCTGTCGGTCAACATCGGTGCCATGAGCGACTACTGGTTCCGCGGCGTTGACCAGGGCGTTACCAGCGCCAGCCTGATGGGCGGCGCAGACTACGATTTCGGCAACGGCTTCTACGTCGGCACCTGGGGTGCCCAGCTGGATGACGCCGAGCAGGAATATGATCTTTATGGCGGCTACAGTTCCGAATATGAAGGCTTCAGCTACGGCATTGGTTACGCAGGCTACTTCTATACCGAAGATGATGCCACCGACTTCCACGAGATCATTTTCAGCGGCGGCTACGGCCCGATCAGCGCTGAATACGTACTCGGTACCGAAGATGCCGAGAGCGGCGACGATGCCGACTACAGCTTCTTCAGCCTGACCGGCGAATACGAAGGCGCTTACCTGACCTACGGTGTCTTCGGCAAGGACTACGATGGCGACTATGTTGAAGCCGGCTACGGCACCGAATTCCAGGGCATCGACCTGGGTCTGGCCTATGTTTACCAGCTTGATGATGACCTCAGCGCTGATGGCGAAAAAGACAGCCAGCTGATCTTCACTCTCAGCAAGACTTTCAACTTCTAAAACCGGTCCTCGCCCCTCCCGTTACCGGCACACGGGAGGGAATCGGTTCTCTCAACATACGATTTTATTCAGGCCCTTCGGGGCCTTTTTTTCCATCACCCTTCTCTATCCGTGCCGAAAGTTCACTCTTTCTACCCCACTGAGCTATCATCGCCCCATTTCAAAAACAGGGGACTCCATGGCGACCTATGCGATCGGTGATATCCAGGGCTGTTATGACGAGCTGATGCAGCTGCTTGAACGGATCGATTTCAACAGTGATGACCGGCTGTGGCTGACCGGTGACCTGGTCAATCGTGGCCCTCGCTCGCTGGAAACCCTGCGTTTCGTCAAGCAGTTGGGTGCACGCGCGGTTAGCGTACTCGGCAACCACGACCTGCATCTGCTCGCGCTGCATCACGGCAACGGCCGCAAGCTGGATCCGACGCTGGCTCCCATCATGGCGGCGTCCGATCGGGACGAACTGATGCACTGGCTGCAATCACGCCCGCTGCTGCATGACGACAAGGCGCTCGGTTATGTCATGACCCACGCCGGCATCCCGCATATCTGGTCGCTGAAACAGGCGCGCCAGTATGCCGGTGAACTGGAGCAGAGGCTGCGGCACGGCAATGCGCCCGAATTTTTCCAGCAGATGTACGGTAACCAGCCCGCCTGCTGGCATGACGACCTGGTCGGCACCGATCGTCTCAGAGCCATCACCAACTATTTCACCCGCATGCGCTTTATCAAGGCCGACGGCAGCCTGGAATTCAAGGCCAATGGCGGCCCGGAGAGTGCCCCCAAAGGCTTCAGGCCCTGGTTCGAGCAGCCGCGTCACAAGCCGCTGAAACGTCACCAGCTGTTTGGCCACTGGGCTGCTCTCGGCTTCAATCAACTGCCAGGCATAACCGCTCTGGACAGCGGCTGCGTTTGGGGAAATGCCCTGACAGCCGTTAGACTGGAAGACGGCAACTGGTTCAGCCAGCCCTGCCCCGGCAACCGCACACCCGGAGAATGAATTTTGACCGATTATCGCTGCATCAACCCCGAACAGGCCTGCGAACTGATCGACCAGGGCGCCCAAATCGTCGATATCCGCGACGAAGGCAGCTATGGTGAACTGCATATCAGCGGTGCCTATAACCTGAACAATCACAACCTGCCCGAATATATCGGCCAGGCCGACTTCGACCGACCACTGATCGTTTGTTGCTACCACGGTATCAGCAGCCAGTCGGCGGCCGCCTACCTGGCCCACCAGGGCTTTGACGAGGTGTACAGCCTGGACGGCGGCTTCGAAGGCTGGCGCACCCAGTGTCCGGACCGCTGCGAGCGCTGATGGAGATCTATCTGGTCGGCGGCGCGGTCAGGGACCGGCTGCTGGGGCTCGAGGTCAAGGACCGCGATTGGGTCGTGGTCGGCGCTACGCCCGATGAGATGCTGTCACGCGGCTTCAAACCGGTGGGCCAGGATTTCCCGGTTTTCCTGCATCCGGATACGGGCGAGGAATACGCCCTGGCCCGCACCGAGCGCAAAAGCGGCAAGGGCTATACCGGTTTCACCTTCCACGCCAGCCCCGAGGTCACGCTCGAGGATGATCTGGTCCGCCGCGACCTGACCATCAACGCCATCGCCCAGAGCGAGGATGGCGGGTTGCACGACCCCTGGGGAGGCCGCAGGGATCTGGAGCAGCGCCTGCTGCGCCATGTCTCTCCGGCCTTTGTCGAGGACCCGCTGCGGGTACTGCGGGTGGCCCGTTTCTACGCCCGCTTCGCCCACCTGGGGTTCGAGGTTGCCGACGAAACCCTGGCCCTGATGCGCACGCTCAGCGCCGGAGACGAGCTGGACCACCTGACCCCCGAACGGGTCTGGCAGGAGTGCCTGCGTGCGCTGACGACGCAATCACCGACGCATTTCTTCCGCCTGCTCCAGGCCGTTGAAGCCCTGCCCAAACTGATCCCTGACAGCTCCAACCTCGACTGCGACCGACTGCAGCAGCTGATCAACCAACTGCCTGGAGACCTGCCCCACTCCGCCGAGCGCGTATTCGCCCTGCTGGCCTGGGTGCTGACCGAATCCCTGGATGACGCCAGCGCACACGCGGCGATCAGCGAGCTGTGCAACCGGCTGCGCATCCCCAACCGCTTCCGCGACCTGGCCCTGAAAGCCCGCCGCCACGCCGAGTCTCTGAGCCGATTCGACCAGCTGGACGCCGATCAGCGCCTGGCCCAGCTCAAGGGACTCGACCTGCTGCGCCGTCCGGAACAGCTGGAAGACCTGGTTGCGATCTCGCAGGCGATCCATCCGGCACAGCCCCCTGGACGCTTGCGCGGCCTGAAACGGCTGATCGACGCCTGCAAAAAAATCGACAGTCGCGCACTGATGGCCGAAGGCTTCAAAGGCAAGGCGCTGGGCGAAGCGCTGGCCCAAAGGCAGCAGCAGCTCTGCGCCGAATACCGGGAGCCAGGCACATGAACGCGGCGCCACGAGCCCTGATCACCGGCGCCGCCCGGCGCATCGGCGCCTGCATCGCCCGCCAGCTGCACGCGGCCGGCTACGACCTGTTGCTGCACTACCGCCACTCGGCGGCTGAAGCGGAGCAACTGCGTGATGAGTTGGACAGCATCCGGCCGGACAGCTGCCGCTGCCTGCAGGCGGACTTGGAGCAGATGGAACAGGTAACCCGGCTGGCGAATGAGGTAAAGGCTTCAGGCGCGCTCAAGCTGCTGGTCAACAACGCCTCCAGTTTCTATCCGACCCCGATCGGCTCGGTCAGCCAGCAGGACTGGGATGCGCTGATCAACAGTAACCTGCGCGCCCCCTTCTTCCTGAGCCAGGCGCTGTATCCGTTACTGAAGGAAGCACGAGGCAGCGTGATCAATCTGGTCGATGTGCACGCAGAGCGGGGACTGACCGGCTACCCGGTCTATTCCATCGCCAAGGCGGGACTGAAGATGATGACCCTGTCACTGGCGCGGGAGCTGGCGCCGGAGGTGCGGGTCAACGGGATTGCACCGGGTCCGATTCTGTGGCCGGAAGCCGAAGCGGCACTCAGTGACGAGGCGCGCCAGGCGGTACTGGATAAAACCCTGCTGGCCCGCACCGGTCGGCCGGACGATATCGCCGCAGCGCTACTCTACCTGGCACATGCCGAATTCGTTACCGGACAGGTACTGGCCGTGGACGGAGGGCGTTCGCTCTACAGCTAGTCCCTGCCAGTAGAGCCGGCCCGCGAGATGCGCCGCCCCTGCCACTCGAAATCGATCGACCAGAGCTTCTGCTGACGATCATACTGCTGCCAAAGTCGGGCGTAAGGCTCACCGAGCAGCGGATGACAGACATCCGGCGCGACTTCCGCCAGCGGCTGCAACACGAAGGCGTTGTGCAGAATCTCTTCCCGCGGCAACTGCACTCCGGCGACCGGCTGTTTCAGTTCGCCATAGGTGAGGATATCGATATCTAGGGTGCGGCCGCTGAAACGGGGGCCGGTGCGGTCACGGCCGTTGTCATCCTCGATCCCCTTCAGGCAGGCCGAAAGTTCAGCCACCTCCAGGTCGGTGTTCACACCCACCACCAGGTTGTAGAAATTACTGCCCTTGAAGCCCACCGACTCACTTTCATAGACCGAGGAGATCAGCAGCTCGCCAAAACGCTCAGACAGAGCGTCGAGCGCAGCACGAATGTAGCGCTCACGCTCGCGATTGCTGCCCAGGCTGAGATAGACCCGCGTCATCAGCCCCGGGTCCCCCGCTCAATGATCACGCCCACGTCACGAGCGCCACGAACTGCACCGGGTTTACTCAGGCGCAGACGCAGCCAGGGCACGTTGAATTCGTTCTGTACGATCTGTGCAATCTCTTCCGCCATGGTTTCCACCAGCAGGAACTCGCTTTCACCGATGAACGTGATCAGACGCTTGGCGACGGTCTTGTAGTTCAAGGTGTTGTCGATATCTTCGGTGGCGGCCGCCGCACGAATATCGGTGCCCATCTCCAGATCCAGGCTGACGGTCTGACGCACTTCGCGCTCCCAGTCGTAGATGCCGATCACGGTTTCGACCTGCAGCTCGCGTATGTAAACGATGTCCATCCTGTCTCCTGTCTGTACGATTACGATCGGGTCGATTGAGGCCCGGTGCGCGCTTGTATATGCTTGTTGAAGATGCCTGTCAATTTATCACGCCACCCACGGGCAGCGCATCGTCACGGCTGGCATTGTAGCGGACTCTTTCATGCCCGATTACCTGTTGCTGTTATGCGCCTACCTGATGGGGTCTATCCCCAGCGCCGTGCTGATCTGCCGCGCCATGGATCTGAATGACCCACGGGGCCAGGGATCGGGCAACCCCGGTGCGACCAACGTGCTGCGCACGGGAGGCCCCCAGGCCGCCGGCCTGACCCTGCTGGCCGATCTGGGCAAGGGGGCCGCCGCCGTGCTGCTGGCCATCAATATCGGCGCTTCCGTACTGCTGCAGGGCTGGGTGATGCTGGCCGCCGTCTGCGGGCACCTGTTTCCCTTTTTCAGCAGTCTCAGGGGCGGCAAGGGCGTCGCCACGACGCTGGGCTGCTCGCTGCTGCTGTCCTGGCCACTGGCGCTGTGTCAGCTGCTGTTCTGGGGGCTGGTGTTCCTGTTCGGTCGCATCTCGTCGCTGGCCTCCATCGCCACCGCCGCCGTCACCCCGCTGTTCTGCTATCTGCTGACACCGGCCCTGCTCTGGCCCTTCACGATCACCTCACTGCTGCTGATCCTCAGACACAGCAGCAATATTCGCAAACTGATCCAGGGCCGTGAGCACCGCTTCTGACAGCGGTCAAATCGCGTCCAGCGTATCCAGCGGCCAGCGCGGACGGGCCAGAATGGTCAGATCGGCACGCTGCCCTGCCACCAGCCGCTGACAGCCGGCGTAGGCGATCATCGCGCCGTTATCGGTACAGAACTCGGGTCGCGCATAGAAAAGCCCCGCACGCTCCTTTTTCACCACCTCGGCCAAACGTTCGCGCAGGCGCTGGTTGGCGCTGACGCCACCCGCGATCACCAGCTGTTTCATGCCGGTCTGCTGCAGCGCACGACGGCACTTGATCGCCAGCGTATCAACGACCGCATCCTCGAAGGCGCAGGCGATATCGGCCATGGTCTGCGGGTCGATATTGCCATCGGCGTCACGGGCATCATTGGCCGTATTCAAGGTAAAGGTTTTCAGGCCCGAGAAGCTGAAGTCGAGGCCCGGCCGGTCGGTCATCGGCCTGGGGAAACGGTAGCGTTCACGGTTCCCCTGCTGCGCCAGTTTGGCGATCAGCGGACCGCCCGGGTAATCCAGTCCCAGCATCTTGGCGGCCTTGTCGAACGCTTCGCCCGCCGCATCATCCAGCGACTCGCCCAGCAGTTCGTACTGGCCGATTCCCTTAACGCTCACCAGCTGGGTATGACCGCCGGACACCAGCAGGGCCACGAAGGGAAAGGACGGCGGGTTTTCTTCCAGCATCGGCGCCAGCAGATGGCCTTCCATATGATGCACACCGACCGCCGGCACCCCCAGGCCCAGCGCCAGTGCACGCCCGGTAGACGCACCAACCATCAGTGCACCGATCAGGCCGGGACCGGCGGTATAGGCCACGGCATCCACATCCGACAGTTCCAGGTTCGCCTTGGCCATCACTTCGCGGATCAGCGGCAGCAGTTTGCGCACATGGTCGCGGGACGCCAGTTCAGGCACCACGCCACCGTATTCGGCGTGCATCTTGACCTGGCTGTACAACGCATCGGACAGCAAGCCCCGCTCACTGTCATACAGCGCCACACCGGTTTCATCACAGGATGTTTCTATGCCCAGCACTCGCATATCGGCCCCTTGGTACACTCATTTCCCAAAATACGCACGCGTTACAAGACACGCGATTCAACAGGCGCCATTATCCTCCAGTTGGCAGTAAAATTCACGGGGTTCTGGCTTTACAGGTCACTCTCGCCTGACTAAAATATGCGGCCTTCTTTCTGTATCTGCGCCTGGCGCCTATGCTGAAAGGGATAACCCAAATCAACCAAACCGGGAGAATATAAATGCCTCAGGTTAAAGTTAAAGATAACGAGCCGTTCGACGTTGCTCTGCGTCGCTTCAAGCGTTCTTGCGAAAAAGCCGGCATCCTGGCTGAAGTACGTCGTCGCGAATGCTACGAAAAGCCCACTGCTGTCCGTAAGCGTAAAGCTGCTGCTGCCGTTAAGCGTCACGCCAAGAAGATCCAGCGCGAAAACGCTCGCCGCGTACGTCTGTACTAATCTGATTACTCTGTAACCTGACCAACAGCACTTTCGAAGGAGCATCCCATGTCTGATCTGAAAGCCACCATTACAGAACAGATGAAAGATGCCATGCGCGCCAAGGACAAAGAACGTCTTGGCACCATTCGCCTTATGCTGGCGGAAATCAAGCGCATCGAAGTGGACGAACGCATCGAACTCGATGACGATCGTATCCTCATTGTGCTGGACAAGATGGTCAAACAGAGACGCGACTCCATTACCCAGTACGAGGCGGCTGAGCGACCCGAACTGGCAGAGAAGGAGCAGCAGGAGCTGGAGGTGATTAAAACTTTCCTGCCGCAGCCACTCAGCGATGCTGAGATTACTCAGATCATTGATGACGCCATCGCCGAATCCGGCGCCAGCTCCATGCAGGACATGGGCAAAGTGATGGCAATCGTCAAACCCCAGGTTCAGGGCCGTGCCGATATGGGCAAGATCTCCGGCCTGGTGAAGCAAAAACTCTAAGGGTCCGCATACGCTGACCTGTCCGCGGAGCGAACATGGCAGGTCGAATACCCCAACATTTCATTGACGACCTTCTGGCCCGCATCAACATCGTTGATGTCATTGATGGTCGCGTCAAACTCAAGCGTGCAGGCAAGAACTACTCTGGCCTCTGCCCGTTCCACAAGGAAAAGAGCCCGTCCTTCTCGGTTAGCCCGGACAAGCAGTTCTACTACTGTTTCGGTTGCGGTGCCGGCGGCAATGCGCTCGGCTTCCTGATGGAATACGACCGCCTCAGCTTCCCCGAAGCCGTTGAAGAGCTGGCCAAGCTCGCCGGCATGGAAGTCCCCCGCGAAGAAGGCCGCCAGGTCGATCATCAGCGCGAACAGCAACTCAAGCGCCAGTTCGAAGCCCTGGAACAGTCCAACAGTTTTTTCCAGCAGCAGCTGCGTCATTCATCCGAGCGCCAGCGCGCCGTCGACTATCTGAAACAGCGCGGCCTCAGCGGCCAGATCGCCGCCGCTTTCGGCATCGGCTATGCACCGCCGGGATGGGATAACCTGCTGCGCCACTTCGACAGTGTCGACAACGCCACCGCCCTGCTTGAGCAGTCCGGCATGGTGATCCACAACGAAGAGAAGCAGAGCCACTACGACCGTTTCCGCGACCGCATCATGTTCCCGATTCGCGATGTCCGCGGCCGGGTACTCGGCTTTGGCGGCCGCGTACTGGGCGACGACAAACCCAAGTACCTGAACTCGCCGGAAACTCCGACCTTCCACAAGGGACGCGAACTCTACGGCCTGTACGAAGCACGCAAGCACAGCAACCACCTCGACCGCCTGCTGATCGTCGAAGGCTACATGGACGTGGTCAGCCTGGCCCAGCACGGCATCCACTGGTCCGTCGCCACCCTGGGCACCGCCACCACCGAGCAGCATCTGGAGCGCCTGTTCAAGCTGGTTCCCGAGGTGATCTTCTGCTTCGACGGCGACCAGGCCGGTCGCACGGCGGCACGCCGCGCACTGAATACCACCCTGCCCGTCATCAAGGACGGCCAGGAAGCGCGCTTTCTGTTCCTGCCCGATGGCGAGGACCCTGACACCCTGGTGCGCCGCGAAGGCGAGGCCGCCTTCAGCGAACGCGTCACCCAGGCCCTGCCGCTGAGTGAGTTCTTCTTCAAGTCACTCAGTGAAGATGCCGACCTGACTAGCATGGACGGCCGCGCCCGCTTCAGTAACGCCGCTCTGCCACTGATCAATTCCATGCAACCGAGCCTGCTCAAACAGATGATGCTGGAGCGCATCTGCGAGATCACCGGCCTCAGTCTGGATCAGCTCAGTAGCGTCATCGATCTGCACCAGGCCACCCATGACGCCCCGAAAAGTTCAGGCCCCGCCACCGATCGCAGCAGCCACCAGAACCACCGTCATGACAGCACAAGTCATGATGACAGCGGCTATGACGACTATGCCATGGACTATCCGGCTCCGTCCGCCCCGCCGCGCCCCAGAGCCGGCAAAAGCGGATCTCGCGATCTGGTCAACCAGGCGATCTCGATCCTGCTGCACCATCCCGAGCTGGCCCGCAGCGCACCGGCTGCCGACAGCTTCCGCACCCTGCTGGAAGCCAACATCGACGTCCTGATCAACCTGCTGGACTACCTGCAAAAAGACCCCGACAGCTCGCTGGGCACACTATTGGTGGACTGGCAGGATGCCGAGGAACATCGCTCCGACCTGATGCTGCTCAACGAGATATCGCACCTGGACCCCATCCTCGGCGATGTGGATGCAGCCACCCTGCTTGACGACACCCTCAAGCGCCTGCTGGCCCGCCGTCAGGAAGCCCAACTGGATCAGCTCTTGAAAAAATCGCGGCAGTCCCCATTAACAGAACAAGAGAAGCGCGATCTGCAGCAACTGCTACTGGATAGACAACACTGAAATGCCAGCCTGTTTTCAGGCAATCGCTGGATTTGTAGTCTATTCTGTTAGCGAAGCGTCTTCCGGCCGCCACGCGGCAATCAGCTGCCTGTAGCCGAAAACGGCCCGATCAGGTATAATACTGCGCTCATTTTTCCGCCATCAGCCACATCAGCATTCATTCGTTGCAGGGGTTCTATGTCAGACACATCCCAACAGCAGTCTCGTCTTAAGGAACTGATCGCCCGAGGTAAAGAACAGGGCTATCTGACCTATGCCGAGGTTAACGATCACCTGCCGGAAGATATTGCCGACCCGGATCAGGTCGAAGACATCATCCGCATGATCAACGACATGGGTATCCGTGTTGCTGAGGAAGCGCCGGATGCCGAGGATCTCCTGCTGAGCGGCGGCGACTCTGCCGAGGAAGCCGACGACGAAGCCGTTGCCGCCCTGGCCGCCGTAGAGTCCGATGCCGGCCGCACCACCGACCCGGTGCGCATGTACATGCGCGAAATGGGTACCGTCGAACTGCTGACCCGTGAAGGCGAAATCGACATCGCCAAACGGATCGAAGAGGGTATCCGTGAGGTCATGATGGCCCTGTCCCGCTTCCCCGGCAGCGTCGAAATCATTCTCGATGCCTACAACCAGGTTCTGCAGGAAGAAGGCCGTCTGAGCGATATCTTCAGCGGCTACATCGATCCTGACAGCGAAATCGCCACAAACCAGCCCGAAGCGCCGGTCGAAGTGGAAGAGGATGACCAGGACGACAGCGACGATGATGACGACGACGATGATGACAACAGTAAGGACAGCAGCGACTCCAGCGACGAGAAGGAGCGCGGTCCCGATCCTGAAGAGGCCCGCCAGCGTTTCGGCCTGATTCAGGAATGCCTGGACAAGCTGTACGCGGCTCATGAACGCAACGCCTCCGTCGACGAGGTCGAATTTGCCGCCATGGCTCTGGCCAATGCCTTCGCACCGATCAAGCTGTCCCCGCGCTTCTATGACTTGCTGGTTGAGCGTGTCCGCACCTGCATCGACAGCATCCGCAAGCAGGAGCGCACCATCATGCGCATCTGCACCCAGCGCGCCAAGATGCCGCGTCCGGTTTTCATCAAGAGCTTCCCGGGCAACGAAGTCAGCCAGGAATGGCTGGATACACTGGCCAACAGCGACAAGCCCTATGCTGCCGCGATCAAGCGCCAAATGCCTGACCTGCAGCGCGCCCAGCGCCGTCTGCTGCAGATCGAGGAAAACTCCGGCCTGACTCTGGCCGAGGTCAAGGAAGTCAACCGCAACCTGTCCATCGGCGAGGCACGTGCCCGTCGCGCCAAGAAAGAGATGGTCGAGGCCAACCTGCGTCTGGTGATCTCCATCGCCAAGAAGTACACCAACCGCGGTCTGCAGTTCCTCGACCTGATCCAGGAAGGCAACATCGGCCTGATGAAGGCGGTGGACAAGTTCGAATACCGTCGCGGCTACAAGTTCTCCACCTACGCAACCTGGTGGATTCGTCAGGCGATCACTCGCTCCATCGCCGACCAGGCACGCACCATCCGTATTCCGGTGCATATGATCGAAACGATCAACAAGCTCAACCGTATCTCCCGCCAGATGCTGCAGGAGATGGGCCGCGAAGCGACCCCGGAAGAGCTGGCCGAACGCATGGAAATGCCGGAAGACAAGATCCGCAAGGTGCTGAAGATCGCCAAAGAGCCGATCTCCATGGAAACCCCGATCGGCGACGACGAAGACTCCAGCCTGGGCGACTTCATCGAGGACACTACCCTGTCCTCCCCGGTGGACACTGCCACCGGCGAAGGTCTGCGCGAAGCGACCAAGGAGATCCTCTCCGGTCTGACCGCGCGTGAAGCCAAGGTCCTGCGCATGCGTTTCGGTATCGACATGAACACTGACCACACCCTCGAGGAAGTGGGCAAGCAGTTCGACGTTACCCGTGAGCGTATTCGTCAGATCGAAGCCAAGGCCCTGCGCAAGCTGCGCCACCCGAGCCGCTCCGATCACCTGCGCACCTTCATCGACGAATAATCGTTTATTTTCATCATATTGCGCCAATGACAGGACATGCTATCATTGGCGCTCTCTTTTCGGGCCTATAGCTCAGTTGGTCAGAGCAGTGGACTCATAATCCATTGGTCGCAGGTTCAAGTCCTGCTGGGCCCACCAACACACCCCGCAAAACCCTACTAAATTCAGCAAGTTATGCTGATATACCCAAAGGGATTTTGTTCCGCGTCACCTCTGGATTCTCATTCGGTACAATTTCGGTACACTGGCAAAGCACAAGCAGTACAGCCAGGTACAGGGAAAGTGTGAGGAAACAGTATGGCAACGATTGTCAGAACAGAGTCCAAAACCTGGAAAGCCATGATTCGGAAGAAAGGCTTTCCCACCACTGTCAAAACCTTCAGAACCAAACGTGACGCCGAAGACTGGGCACGCCGTACAGAAGATGAAATGGTGCGCGGCATCTACATCCAGCGGGCACCTGCTGAAAAGATGACCTTCAGCGCTGCACTGGATCGATATCTGAGCGAAGTCACACCCACCAAACGCCCCAAAACCCAACAAGCCGAGCGCACTCGTGCCACACCGCTAAAAGCATTTTTCGGCAAATACTCGCTTGCCACAATTAGTGCAGAATTGGTCGCTGAGTACCGCGATAAGCGCTTGGCCGGTGAAGACCGCCTGGACAAAGACGGCAACCCTCGCCCCCGCTCTGCGAGCACAGTACGTTTGGAAATGGCGTTGCTGGGCCACCTCTTCACCACCGCTATCAAGGAATGGGGCATTGGCCTCACCTACAATCCGGTGATGAATGTACGCCGCCCTGCCCCAGGCGCAGGCCGTAACCGTCGCATTTCCTCAGAGGAAGAGCAGCGCCTCCTCAGCGCCGTTGACGCTCACTCCAACCCGATGCTTGGCTGGATCGTCCGAATCGCCATAGAGACCGGTATGCGCTCCTCAGAGATCACCTCCCTGACACTGGGCCAAGTCAATCTGAAAAAGCGCATCGTTACGCTGCTGGAAACGAAGAACACCATGCCCCGAACGGTCCCTCTTACATTGGCAGCCGTGGAACAGTTTCAGCAGGCCATCGACAACCCTGTTCGCCCACCGGACACCAATCTCGTGTTCTTTGGCGAACCCGGCCGGGATGGTACTCGCAAGCCCTACAGCTTCAACAAGGTCTGGATGCACATTAAGAAAAGTATAGGACTTGCCGACCTACGCTTTCATGATCTACGCCATGAAGCCGTCAGCCGTTTTGTTGAAGGCGGGCTGAGTGATCAACAGGTTGCCGCAATCAGTGGTCACAAGTCTATGCAGATGCTGCGGCGCTACACACATTTACGAGCTGAAGACTTAGTAGAGCAGCTGGATGCCATTGAACAGAAGCGTTCACAAGCCCCTCGAAAAACATAACTGTGAACAGTATGAAATTTTACCTGATAGAGAACAGGATACGTTGAGGCTGCCAGGCCGAATAAGTTGCAGTATTTGCTAGATCGCCACTTGTGGCGGTATAGCAAATACCTATCCTGCCCCCAGACTCTAGCTCACTATATCGCACTAGAATCGCATCAATTTAGATATCCTAACGAAACCAGGCTTTTTAGAATATTTCAAAATAAATAACCCGTTTTAAATTACTTTTGCTGCTTTTCATTTCCCGAGTGCGGTTAAAGTGCGGTAAAGCGCGGTTGCAGTGCGATTAAGTGCGGTAAAAGTGCGGTAACTCCATATATTTCAAATACTTACTATATATCGTAAGTATACAAACCGGCACGATATTCATAACCTTCGTAAGGCAAGCATCAATTACGGAGGATTACATAATGACTATCGAGGACACCCTTCTCGACCGTTTTGGCCCCCTGCTGAGCCTTCCTCAGTTGGCTACTGTTCTTGACCGTTCACCAGAAGGCCTTCGCATCAGCCTACGCTCAAACAACTATTGGGCAACCGAGATCAACCAAGCAAAGTTGAGGGTCGGTCGGCGCGTCTATTTCCGCACCTCCCAAATTGCCGAGCTGCTGGATAGTAACAAGCTCTGTAGTGATCGGGGGTGAACTATGGCGATTGATATTCTGACAGCCTTTACTGAACCACCCCCGGCGATTGACTACGTTCTGCCTAACATGGCTGCTGGCACCGTAGGCGCACTCGTATCGCCTGGCGGTGCTGGTAAGTCAATGCTCATTCTGCAATTGAGCGCACAGGTTGCCGGAGGCCCTGACCTATTGGAAATAGGTCAGCTACCTGTTGGGCCAGTCATATACCTACCTGCTGAAGATCCGCCTGCAGCTATCCATCACCGGTTACACGCTCTTGGAGCACACCTTACTGCTGAGCAAAGAAAAGCCGTTGCAGATGGCCTACTTATTGAACCACTCATCGGCAGATGCCCTAACATCATGATTTCCAGCTGGTTTGATGGACTTAAAAGGGCTGCCGAGGGGCGTCGCCTGATGGTCTTGGATACCCTACGCCGTTTCCACATCGAAGAAGAGAACGCCAGCGGACCTATGGCTCAGGTCATTGGTCACATGGAGGCTATAGCTGCTGACACTGGCTGTTCTATCGTGTTTTTGCACCATTCGAACAAAGGTGCCGCAATGATGGGCGCCGGCGACCAGCAGCAGGCGAGCCGTGGATCATCCGTGCTAGTCGATAACATCCGGTGGCAATCCTACCTGTCAGGCATGACGCAAGCCGAGGCCGAGGAGTGGAGCGTTGATAGAAGCCAGCGTGGATACTTTGTCCGCTTTGGCGTCAGCAAAGCAAATTACGGTGCACCTTTCCAGGAATGCTGGTTCAGGCGTCACGAAGGCGGCATCCTCAAACCTGCTGTACTTGAGCGGCAGAAACACTCCTCAATTACAGCGCTGAAGACCGTAGCGAGGAGCAGCAATGACAACTGGTAAAAGAGACTCGCCTACCAGCACAGTATTACTTGCTCGGTTGATGATTTATCAGCCGAGCCAGCGCCCAAAGGAAACTTTCGGTGAGTGGATGGAAACGGTATTTGGCCGATGCCGGGTAACCGGCAGGCTAGGCCAGCGTCACGCCGATATCGTCGAGTCCATACTGTATGTGGCCGAGCGGCGTCGTGAAATTTCTGATGGTGGCGTTGAACTGTTGGTTGATCCCGCAAAGCTGAGGCGGACCCTGTCAGATCACCAGTACAGCCTCAACCGCCTCAAAAAACTATTAATCGATCTACGATCCGCAACGATAGAAATCGTGACACCACAAATGGAACGAACTGGTGACAAAATCCTTGGCGGCTTGATTGACCACGTCATCCCATCACCTATGACGCGCCGGAACCCTCTTACCGGCGGCAAACGACATATGTGGCGCATTCGGTTGGGTGTTGCCCTGGTAATGCTCATGGAGCGAGATTTATCCCTGTACTACCATCCTGCCCCTATTGCCAGACTACGACATGGAATTAGTCAGGCAGTTGCCCGGCATGTGCTCTCGCACAAAAATGTCCCAGCCGGAGGCTGGCATCTGGACACACTGATTAACGCGGTTTGTGCTGATGTAGCCAACGGCACTAAGCTGCGAGCCTACCGAGATCGAATAAGGAGCGATGCCAACGGATTAATCAAAATTGGCATAGAGATAGATTCAACAAACAGGATAAAGCGTTACACACCGGCCCGATAGCGTTATACACCGGCCCGAAGGCGTTACACACCGGCCCGATAGCGTTATACAGCGGCCCGATTTTTTGCATTTCTAGCAGGATATTCAGGATATCTCAGGATATCCATAAGGCGTAACCGCCCGCTTGATACGGGCGTTTACACCTTGGTAGATACAGCCTTGGAGGCTGTATCAATCGGCCTGTGGCCGATAGTTGAACGCCAAAAAGGAAAGCCGACATTTAATCCACGAGGCCAGCCCCGTTGCCTAAATGCCTTGACCCATTGAAGAAAGCCCCAGAGTTACTACGCAACTGCCACTATAGTCCCAACAAACAAACAAAAAATAAACCGGTAGGGTTTCAGCCCAACAGCAAGGGATCGGCAGCAGAAATTGCAGCTCTTTTTTGGCGTTAACACGCCGGGCAACGCCCGGCACGGTCAGAACGGATGAAGTCATTTAGCGAGAGGGGGGGTAATTATGCGTACAACGACTGCATATCGGAGAGGGGGGCGATTATGCGTACCACGATTGCACACCGGAGGGGGGGGGCGATTATGCGTACCACGATTGCACACCGGAGGGGGGCGATTATGCGTACCACGATTGCACACCGGAGGGGGGGGGCGATTATGCGTACCACGATTGCACACCGGAGGGGGGGGCGATTATGCGTACCACGATTGCACACCGGAGGGGGGGGCGATTATGCGTACCACGATTGCACACCGGAGGGGGGGGGGGCGATTATGCGTACCACGTTTGTACACCGGAGGGGGGTGCGATTATGCGTACAGCCCCCTCCCCCTGAACTCATACAAGCTCAGACCATGACTTGCCCATCGGGTCATATTCAAAAAGACCTGTCAGGCCAGTTGATGATGACGTAGAGGCTGCCTGCGCTCCTCTGGATTCACCTTTGACGGTGTCGGAACAGCTTGGTCCTTGAGTAGCTTGTTTTGCAGCTTTTGGCTGAGTAATGAAACGCCGCACATACCTGGCAAACTGGCGATACTGCACGGGCGTTTTCCCTTTGGCGTTCAAATTTCGCCAGACTTCAATCACAGTAAAGCCTTCAGACAACGCCTGCCGGACCTCATCCTTCACCACGAGAAATGCGTGCCGCCCATGCTGATCCTGTTTTTCCAACGACAATTTCTTCAGCTCATCAGATAAATTCATACTCTCCTCCCAATCGCAATATAGCGACAATATAACTGCACTATAGCGACAATTTTCAGACACAATATATATCGAATGAATTTCAGGACATTTCAGAGACATAATAATGACATTTCATAAGATGAACCACCCATACTATAAAATGTCGTATTGTTGACGTTAAAGTGCAGTATCTTTTGCGGGCAGGATGTGTATTTGCTATACCGCCACAAGTGGCGATCTAGCAAATACTTTCAACCTATTCGACCTAGCGGTCTCAACATATCCTGCTCTCCAAGGGCTTAAGCAGCTACCGCTGCCAATAAGGGAGTTAAACTATGGGAAGTGAAAACAGGAAGAGGCAGAATCAGATAAAAGTTCGCCTCAGCAAAGAAGAACAAAATCATATCGAAATGGCTGCTGAACAAGCTGGCATGACAGTACCTCAATACATGAGGAACCTTGGGCTTAACTACCGACCGGAAAGCAAAGTTGACCCAGCGATGCTGGATCAACTATCCCAGCTGCATGCCAATTTCAATCATGTTGGCAGTCAGATCAAAGCATGGCTCGAACCGGACATGCATAAGCCTCAAGATCCCCCTCCGAACATCCCCATGCTGGTCCAGGAGCTGCGGGAACTTCTCAATGAAACCCAAACGCTGATCCAAAACTTGAATAATTGAATTTGTTAAGACGTTACCGCACTAAGACGACATTTAAGGACACTATAACGACATTTTAAAGTCATCGTGATGATCAATAATATTTTAACGACACTTTAGCGACACAATAAGGACACTTTATTAAAATCGAGCAATATGGTCCTCTGTGTCACTTTAGTGCGGTTAATGTGCACTACGTTTCGGGGGCAGGATAGGTAAATGGCCCCCCGCCACAAGTGGCGATGCTCCATTCACAGTAAACTCATTCGCCCAAATGGGCTCAACGTGTCCGTCCTCAAACCTCCGAATGCCTTCGTAAACACCAAACTTGCCCCCTCTTCCCCACCAACATAAACTGCATGCACTGTATGCACCCGAGGACACACATAATGGCAATGTTGACCGTCCGTAATTTGCCAGACGAGATTCATCGCGCCCTACGTATCCAGGCAGCACACAACGGGCGCAGCATGGAAGCTGAGGTCCGAGCCATTCTTGCCACGGCGGTAGAGCGCAAAGACCCGACTCAGGCTCACGAAGATGCCGAGGTCCAACAGCTCAGGACTAACAGAGCTGTTCAAGCATGATTACCAGGGAAGCTGAACCTTCCCTTGTTGACGTATGAAGCCAGGCTGGCATGCCCATAGGAGGGCCGATTTTGGAGATGATCGACAACATCAACCGCTTGCTCGGTGACGACTTAAAGGAAACCGTCACGCCGGGCTCCAGGCTGAAAATTGCAGCCTCCTGCTTCTCCATCTATGCCTTTGAAGCCCTGAAAACCGAGCTTGCACACATTGACAGCCTGGAGTTCATCTTCACCGCGCCCACCTTCGTACCCAACGAAGTCACGGACCGCATGAAGAAAGAGCGCCGCGAGTTCTTTATCCCCAAAACGCAACGGGAAACCGGACTATACGGCACCGAGTTCGAGATCCAACTCCGCAACAAGCTTACCCAGCGAGCAGTGGCGCGGGAGTGCGCTGCCTGGATACGTAAGAAAGCCAGCTTCCGCTCCAACACAACCAAGGCCCCCATGCAGCCGTTCGTGCATGTTGAACGCCAGGGTGAGGGTACCGCCTACATGCCCGTTAACGGCTTCACCGCTGTCGATCTGGGCTATCAACAGAGTGATGCGGTCTCCAATTTCGTAAACCGAATGGATGACCCGGCCCACGCCAAGATGTACCTGCAGCTGTTCAACCAGATCTGGTCAGACCCGGACAAGGTTCAGGATGTAACCGCCGCGATTTGTGATCATATCGAGTCCGTCTACCAGGAGAACTCGCCGGAGCGGATCTACTTCACCATGCTCTACAACATCTTCCGTGACTTCCTGGAAGACGTTGACGAAGATGTACTCCCCAAGGATCTCACCGGCTATCAGGACACTCTGGTCTGGAACAAGCTGTTCAACTACCAGAAAGACGCCGCCACCGGCATCATCAACAAGCTGGAAACTCATAACGGCTGTATTCTGGCTGACAGCGTAGGCCTGGGTAAGACGTTCACGGCACTGGCGGTCATCAAGTATTACGAGCTGCGCAACCGGGCTGTGCTGGTCCTGTGCCCCAAGAAACTTGCAGACAACTGGCGCAACTACAACAGCAACCTGACCACCAACATTTTCGCCAAGGACCGCTTCAACTATGACGTGCTCTGCCATACCGATCTCACGCGCACCTCTGGCGAATCCTTCGGTATCCCGCTTAACCGCGTAAACTGGGGCAATTACGACCTTGTCGTCATCGATGAGTCGCACAACTTCCGCAACAACGATGTTTACCGTGACCGAGAAACCCGCTACCAGAAGCTGATGCGCAAGGTGATTCAGGCCGGTGTCAAAACCAAGGTGCTGATGCTGTCCGCAACACCGGTGAACAACCGCTTTACCGATCTGCGTAACCAGCTGGCACTGGCCTATGAGGGCGAGTCGGATGCACTGGGGCAACACCTCAAGATAAACACCAGTGTGGAAGAGATCTTCCGCCGGGCACAAAAGGCATTCAACGAGTGGTCTGCCCTGCCACCGGAAGAGCGCACTGCTGCGTCTATCCTGAAGGCTCTGGACTTCGATTTCTTCGAGCTGCTGGACGCCGTAACCATCGCCCGATCACGCAAGCATATCCAGACCTTCTACGACACCAGCGATATCGGCCAATTTCCTGAACGCCGCAAGCCGCTGTCGTTCCACTGCCCGATCACCAGTCGTGACGATGTTTCGGATCTGAATACCATCTTCGGGCAGCTGTCGCTGCTCAAACTGGCAGTCTATGCGCCGATCAGCTACATCCTGCCAAGCCGATTGCGCAAATATGAGGAGATGTACGACACCCAGGTTGAAGGCGGCAAAGGCAAGCTGAAACAGGCCGACCGTGAGCGTAGCCTGCAGGCACTGATGACAACCAACCTGCTCAAACGCCTGGAAAGCTCCATATATGCCTTCAGGAAGACGCTGGGCGTCCTTCAGGGCAATATTCAGCGAACACTTGAGGCCATAGACGCATTCGGACAAAACGGCCTTAGCGACGATATCAGCGACGACCTGGCTGATTTCAGCGGTTTCGACCCGGATGATGACGATCTGTCCGGCCTTAATGACTTCACCGTTGGCAAGAAGATCAAAATCAGCCTGGCGGATATGGACCTGCCATCCTGGCGGCATGAGTTGTCAGCTGATTTGGTGTTGATTGAGGCCCTGCAGGAGAACATCAATAAGATTACCCCTAAAGATGACGCCAAGCTTCAGCACCTCCTGCAGCTGATTCGTCAGAAAATTGAACACCCCATCAATCCCGGCAATCGAAAGGTGCTGATCTTCACCGCCTTTGCCGATACCGCCCACTACCTGTACGACAACCTGCTCCCACTGGCACGCCAACTGGGCCTGAATATTGGCAAGGTAACCGGCTCAGACGCGCCCAAATCCACGCTGAAGAAGGCCTATGATTATCAAAGCCTGCTGACACTGTTCTCCCCGCGCTCCAAGGAGAAGGCCATTGCCTTGCCCAATGAGACCGCGGAGCTGGATATCCTGATTGGTACCGACTGCATCTCCGAAGGCCAGAACCTGCAGGACTGTGACTACCTGATCAATTACGACATCCACTGGAACCCGGTGCGGATCATTCAGCGGTTTGGCCGTATTGACCGCATAGGCTCACCCAACAGCCAGATCCAGCTGGTCAACTACTGGCCCGATATCACCTTGGATGAGTACATCAACCTCAAGGAGCGCGTCGAAAATCGCATGGTGATCTCCGACATTACCGCAACCGGGGATGACAACGTACTCACCGCCAAATCCAGCGATATTGCGTACCGCAAAGAACAGCTCAAGCGCCTGCAGGACGAGGTCATCGAACTGGAAGACGTCAAAGCCGGTATATCCATCACCGACCTGGGCCTGAATGACTTCCGTATGGACCTGCTCAATTACGTCAAGGAGCATGGCGAGCTGGATTCTGTTCCTCATGGCCTGCATGCCGTGGTACCCGCACAGCCGGAACGTGGGCTGGAGCCCGGCGTCATCTTCGCCCTGAGAAACATCCATGACGGCGTCAACATCAACCAACAGAATCGCCTGCACCCTTACTATCTGGTCTATATCGCGGAAGATGGTGAGGTGGTTGCAGATCATACTGAGGTTAAACGCTTACTGGACCTGATCCGCTCCAGCTGCAAAGGCAAATCCGAGCCGATTCAATCAGTGTGTCGCACCTTCAACGACCGCACTCAAGATGGCCGCCAAATGGATGCCTACTCCGAGCTGTTGAGTGAAGCGATTCGCTCCATGATCGAAGTGAAAGAAGAAAATGATATCGACAGCCTGTTCAGTGGGGGCCACACAACGGCACTGACCGCCACCATCAAAGGGCTGGATGACTTTGAGCTGATTGCCTTCCTGGTGATCGAACCAACTGCAGCAGACAACATTGAAGTGTAAAAGGAATTCGCATGACCACATTCGACAGTACCAAGTCTTCGCTACGTGACCTGCTGCGTGACATTCGTGAAGGGAAAATTCAGCTGCCCGACTTTCAGCGCGGCTGGGTCTGGGACGACGACCATATCCGTGATCTGTTGGTAAGTATTGCCCGCTCATTCCCCATTGGGGCGGTAATGCTGCTTGAAACCGGCGGTGACGTGCGCTTTCAGACAAGGCCCGTGGAAGGTGCTGAATCAGGCATACCGAAGGACCAGCAGCCTGAAAAGCTGATTCTTGACGGACAACAGCGCCTGACTACCCTGTCCCAGGCACTTGCTTCCGACAGCTTCGTTAATACGCGTACATCCAAAGGCAAGTCGATCAAGCGCTATTACTATTTCGATATCAAGCAGGCGCTGGAAAACCCTCTGGCACTTGATGAAGCCATCATTGCCGTAGATGAAAACCGGCAACGCCGAACAAACTTCGGCCGGGATGTTGAACTGGACCTCTCAACAAGAGAGCTTGAATGCCAGCAACTCTGCTTCCCGTGCAGCCAGATCATGGTGTCGGATGACTGGGAAGCCACGCTACACAAGGTTGCACCTGAGCATTTTGGCGCATACATGGACTTCCGCAACCTGATACTGACGCCCTTCCGTAACTACCAGTTACCGGTCATTCTGCTGAAAAAAGAGACCACCAAAGAAGCTGTCTGCCTGGTATTCGAGAAGGTCAACACGGGCGGGGTATCCCTGTCAGTATTCGAGTTGATTACAGCCAGCTACGCGGCCGATGGCTACAACTTGCGCGATGACTGGTTTGGTTCACGCCAAAGAAATGTCGAATCACGTAAAGCCAGGATTGAAAAAGACGAACTACTGAAGGGAATTGAGGCGACCGAATTCCTGCAAGCTATCAGCCTGCTGCACACCCACGAACAGCGCAAGACCGATCTTGCCGCCGGTAAAACGGGTAAACAGGTGCGCCCTGTAAGCGCCAAACGGGCCGATGTACTGCAACTGCCCTTATCAGCATGGCAGACCTGGGCTACGCCACTGGAAACAGGATTCAAGTTAGCAGGGCGTTTTTTACGCAAAGAGTGCTTTTACGGCCGTAAAGAGCTGCCCTACAGCACCCAGCTGGTCCCGCTTGCGGCCGTACTTGCCCGGCTTGCAGAGCGCTGGCTTGAGCCGAAGATTTACGAAAAGCTCTCTCGCTGGTACTGGTGTGGTGTGCTGGGCGAACTGTATGGCGGCGCCGTAGAAACACGCATTGCCAATGATTTTGAAGAGCTCTTGGCTTGGTTCGAAAACGATGAGGCGGTGCCACGGACTGTGCGCGACGCCAACTTCCAACCTGAGCGCTTCAATACACTGCGATCACGCTTGAGCGCAGCGTACAAGGGCATCAATATCCTGGTACTGCGTGAAGGCGCCAAGGATTGGTTCTGGAAGGCCGGTATCCAGGAACTGGATGCTCATGAAGTCGCGCTGGATATTCATCATATCTTCCCGCGTGCATGGTGTGAGGCAAACGGGATCTCCAGAGATCGCTATGACACCCTGCTGAACAAAACACCGATCTCCTACAAGGCCAACCGGAAAATCGGTGGCGATGCGCCTTCACAGTATGTGAGCAAAATTCAATCTGAAAAGCAGGTTGGCCTTGCTGATCAAGAGATGGACGCATTGCTTGCCAGCCATGCGCTGTCACCAGCCCTGCTGCGGGCGGACAACTTCGAGGAGTTCATTGAAGACCGCCGACGCAAGCTGTCAAAGCTGATCGAAAAAGCGATGGGTAAACAGCTGGTCTCTGAAGTCGAAACAGAACTCTCTTCTGCGGCCGAGAGCGAAACGGCAGCGTCATGACCGGAACTGGTTTCACCCTGCTCAACTTCCCCAAGCAGGCCCACGTTGGCAGCGTGGTCCATAAGCGGAAGATCTATGAGCACACCAATGCCGATACTGCCCTCAAGGATCTGTTCGTCCAGCAAATCGAGCAGATCACCTGGGGCTACAAACTGGCACCTGAAACCATAAACGTCCCATCAACGGAAGCAATCAGCGAGATCCAGGTATTTCAGGTCTCGCTGAAATCGTCTCAACTGGATCACAGGGTACTGCAGGCGATCGACAAGGCGATCCCCTTCCAGATTCTGTTTGAGGTATCCTACCGCGACCAAATCAAGCTGGTGGCCGCCTACAAGCGACGTCATGAAGCGGACACCACCCGTTGGGTCGTGGGCCGCTATTTTGAGAGCGACTGGCAGCCGAGCACAGCCCCACGGGAACCATTACCCTTGGCGTTGAACCTGTCAGTGCTTTACGAGCAGTTGCTGACCCCGTTGGTAACAGCCAGCACCACTTCGGCGTCAAATCCGCCGGTAGAGGGCATTCAGTATGCGGCTGCACGCTACACCGTATTAGACCAGACGGGTATCGAGCCAGACACACCGAATAGAGCGACACAGGCGGCCCTTTCGCTGGAGCAACGCATTGCCTTGGCTGAAGCCATTGACGCCAAGCAGAAAGAGATCGACCGCATTCACGCCCGCCTAAAGCGTGAGAAGCAATTTAACAAACGCGTAGCCATCAACAGCGAGCTGCGCGAAGCCAAACAACAGTTGGCGCGGCTGCAAGCCGGTCAGCCCGCCACCATGAACCACTGAGTGTTAGAGACAAACCATGGACAAGTTGAAGATGCATAGCCCTGACCTGAGTCAGGACAATATCGCCAAGATCCGCGATCTTTTCCCCGGCTGCGTAACCGAAGCACGGGATGACACCACCGGCGAACTGCGTCTGGCTGTGGACTTTGATCAGCTCAAGCAAGAACTCAGTGACCATATTGTTGAGGGGCCACAAGAGCGGTATCGGTTGGATTGGCCGGGTAAGCGGGAGGCGCTGCTTGCAGCAAATGCACCCATTGCAAAAACACTTCGCCCAAGTATAGAAGATAGTATTGACTTTAATACGACAAAAAATATCTTTATTGAGGGTGATAACCTAGAAGCATTAAAATTAATACAAGAATCATTCCTGGGAAAAATAAAGCTAATTTATATTGATCCTCCTTACAACACAGGAAATGATTTTGTTTATGATGATGACTTTTCAGAAAGTGCTACTGAATTCTTCCAAAAGTCGTTTCAGAAAGATGATTCTGGTAATCGAATGGTTTCAAATATTGAGTCCAGTGGCCGTTTTCATTCAGACTGGCTCTCGATGATATACTCCAGATTACGTGTCGCAAAGAACTTGTTAGATCAAGATGGGTTTATTTGCATATCTATTGATGATACTGAGTCTTCAAATCTAAAAAAAATAATGGACGAGGTTTTTGGAGAAAAAAACTTCATTGCAACTTTAGCTTGGCAAAAAAGGTATGTTGCAAATGTAACAGCACGCCATATCTCAGATATGCATGATTTCATTCATGTTTATGCAAAGTCTTCTCTTGATGCAGAGGTGAACAAATGGCCTCTTACAGACCAGCAGCTTAAAGCATACCGAAATCCTGACAACGACCCAAGAGGACCTTGGAGAGCCCAAGATTTATCCGCCAGCAAACCGTACAAAGCGGGACTGTTTACAATTAAAAAAAATGGAAGATCATTCAATCCGCCACCGAATAGGTACTGGCGTTGCAATGAAGGTCAATTTAAAAAATGGGATCTGGATGGAAGGATATGGTGGGGAGTCGATCAGACAGCTCGTCCTATGCTTAAATCATATCTAAGCGAAAAAGAAGCAACTACAACTCCGCATACATGGTGGGAATATAGTGAGACTGGTCACAACAAAGAAGCCACTCTAGAACTAAAAGAGCTTTTTAATGGTATATCTCCGTTCGATACTCCAAAACCAGTAAGGCTTATGAGAAGAGTCCTAGAAACATTTGGAAGAAAAGGTCCAGTTATGGATTTTTTCGCAGGTTCATCAACCTTTGCCCATGCTGTAATGCAGATCAACTCTGAAAAAAACTCAGAATTTAATTTCATTCAAATTCAATGGCCAGAGGAGATCAAAAAAACAAATAGCTCTGCTAGTTCTTTTTCCAACATAGCCCAATTGTCCCGTGAGCGTATTCGCCGAGCCGGGAAGAAGATACTAGAAGGTAGCTGTCACCCTGATTGGAATCGTGACGTAGGATTTCGCACACTAAAGATCGATACCTCCAATATGAGAGACATCTATTACAGCCCAGATGAGATATCCCAGGCCGACCTGCTGGACTCCGTTGATAACGTCAAACCGGACCGTACAGCCGAAGATCTGCTGTTCCAGGTACTGGTGGACTGGGGCGTTGATCTGACACTGCCGATCCGCCGTGAAACCATCCAAGGCAAAACCGTCT
Source organism: uncultured Marinobacterium sp. (assembly GCA_963676805.2). Classification (GTDB taxonomy): domain Bacteria; phylum Pseudomonadota; class Gammaproteobacteria; order Pseudomonadales; family Balneatricaceae; genus Marinobacterium. Next base: position 2,242,775 of record CAXXYA010000002.1, read on the forward strand.
TCTTCGTCGATGAGAACGCATTGGTCGCCTGTTTCGATCAGGGTGTAAGCGAAGAACTGGTCAAAGAACTGGCCAAGTCGGAGCCGCTGCGCGTGGTCTTCCGTGATAACGGCTTTGAGTCCGATGCCGTGAAGATCAATGTGGAGCAGGTCTTCCGTCAGCTTTCGCCCACCACAGAAGTCAAAGCGATCTGAGGCCAACGCATGCAGCCCACCGAGCTAAGCGCCCTGCTGGAACAACTCATCACTGCCTGGGAAAACGAGGTGGTGGAGTTCAAGCAGGCAGACGAGGACTACAAAACCGACAAGATTGGTGAGTACTTCTCTGCACTCAGTAACGAGGCCAACTTGCGGGGCTATGAAAGCGCCTGGCTGGTATTTGGCGTTAATAACAAGTCACGCAGCATTGTGGGATCTCGCTACCGCGAAGATCCCGAGCGTCTGCAAGGGCTGAAGCAACAAATCGCCCAGTGTACTGAACCCAGCGTGACCTTTCGCAATATACACGTTCTACAAGACCCGGCCGGTCGTGTGGTGCTCTTTGAAATACCGGCCGCCCCTCGGGGTATCCCCATATCCTGGAAGGGCCACTACTATGCCCGCGCCGGTGAGAGCCTGACCTCCCTGGGACTTGATAAGCAGGATGAGATCCGGCAGCAAACCATCGCGGAAGACTGGAGCGCTCAAGTGGTGGCCAGTGCAACCCTGGAAGATCTCGACCCGGCAGCCATTCGCAAGGCCCGCGAGGCCTTTGCGCAAAAATACGCTAACCGTTTTACCGGCGAAGAGGTAGAAAAGTGGCCACTCACTACCTTTCTTGACCGCGCTCGCATAACCCAGAATGGGCAGATCACACGCACGGCGCTGCTGTTGTTGGGTAAAGCCGAATCAGCGTGGCAGTTATCCCCCCACCCCGCTCAGATGACCTGGAAGCTTGAGGGGCCTGAACGTGCCTATGAACACTTTGCGCCGCCATTGCTGCTGAACACGTCTCAACTGTATCAGCGTATTCGCAACATTCAGCTTCGTCTGCTACCGGATGATGAGTTGCTGCCGATCGAAGTATCCAAGTACGACCAGAAAATCGTTCTCGAAGCACTGCACAACTGTATCGCCCACCAGGACTACACCCGCAATGCCCGCGTTGTTGTGATCGAGCAACCTGACCGTCTGATCTTCGAGAACGAAGGCATCTTCTTTGAGGGAGAGCCCGGTGATTACCTGGAAGGCAACCGGGTACCGCGCCGTTACCGAAACCCCTTCCTGGCCCAGGCCATGGCTGAACTTAACATGATCGACACCATGGGGTACGGCATCCATGATATGTATGCCCGTCAGGCACGGCGTTACTTCCCCATGCCGGACTATGACCTGAGCGAACCGGGCGCAGTAAAGCTGACCATCTATGGCGGCGTTGTTGACCTGGCCTACAGCCGCTTGCTGATTCAGAAAACAGACCTCCCACTGGCCGATATCCTGGCATTGGACCGGGTGCAGAAAAAACTACCGATCCCTGAAGAAGCCGTTACTCGACTGCGCCGCGCTGGTCTGATCGAAGGCCGTAAGCCCAATTTGTATGTTTCTGCCAAAGTCGCCAAGGCAACATCTGACAAGGCCGACTACATCCGTACCCGTGCCCAGGATGATGAGTTCTACGCCAAACTGCTGACGGACTATCTGCACAAGTTTGGACAGGCACGGAGGGACGAGATCGACACGCTGCTGATGGACAAGCTCAGTGATGGACTGACAGCAGAACAAAAATACAACAAAATCAGTAACTTGATCACCAAGCTGAGACGCAAAGAGCGTATCCACAATGCAGGTTCCCGGAGCAAACCTCTTTGGAAGCTTTCAGAATGAAAGCGTGGTACGAACAAACAAACAAATAAATAAACAAATAAATAAAAAAACTTATACAAAACAATCAGTTAAGCCTTTCTTCAAAATCACCCACTCAGGTTTTGCAGAAAGCAATGCAGAAAGACTGCAGAAAGGAATGCCATGAAGCTCAAATTCAAAACCCAGGCCTACCAGACCAATGCCGTTGAGTCCGTGGTGGACTGCTTTGCCGGACAACCCAAACAGGATGGCATTACCTACCGCATTGACCCAGGCAGCAAGCAGCAGGCCAGCGCTTACGAAGAAGGCTTCAAGAATACCGACCTAGCCCTGACCGAGGTTCAGCTGCTGGAGAACATTCAGCAGGTGCAGCGCCGACAGAACCTGCCGATTACTCAGGCCCTGACTGACTTCACCACCTTCGACAAGAAAGGTAGCCGGGTACCCGTCAAAGCGGATTACAAAAAGCAGGCACTGGCCGCAACACGGTTGCACCTGGATATCGAGATGGAGACCGGTACCGGTAAAACCTACTGCTACATCAAAACCATTTTCGAAATGAACAAGCGCTACGGCTGGAGCAAGTTCATCATCATGGTGCCCTCAGTCGCAATCCGCGAGGGTGTGCAGAAGTCGTTCCAGATCACCGCCGAGCACTTCACAGAGCACTACGGCAAAAAGGCGCGCTTCTTCATTTACAACTCCAAGCGCCTGCATGAGCTGGAAAGCTTTTCATCGGATGCCGGTATCAATGTGATGATCATGAACATCCAGGCATTCAATGCGCGAGGCGCTGATAACCGGCGTATTTATGACGAGCTGGATGATTTCCAGTCGCGTAAACCCATTGATGTGATTGCAGCCAACAAGCCGATACTGATTCTGGATGAACCCCAAAAAATGGAAGGCAAGGCGACCCAGGAAGCACTGCCCCGGTTCAACCCGCTGATGATCCTGCGGTATTCGGCCACACACAAAACCCAACATAATCGCATTCACCGACTGGATGCACTGGATGCCTACAACCAGAAGCTGGTGAAGAAGATTGCTGTTCGAGGCATCCAGACCCGCGGGCTGGCAGGGACCAATGCTTATCTGTATTTGGAAGGGATCGACATCTCGAAAAAAGCACCGGTTGCCCGTATCGAGCTTGAAGTGAAGCTGAAGTCTGGCGAAATCAAGCGGCAGCTGCGCCGTTTGGAGTTCCGTGACGACCTGTTTGTGGAGTCAGGCGAGCTGGACCAGTACCGTGACGGTTTCACAATCAGCCAGATCGACTTCAACAACGACACCGTCGAATTCACCAACGGCGTTGTTTTAAAGGCGGGAGAAGCCACGGGCGACGTATCCGAACGGGATATCCGACGCATCCAGATTCGGGAAACCATCAAGGCTCACCTGGATCGTGAAAAGCAGTTGTTTGCTCAGGGCATCAAGGTGCTGTCGCTGTTCTTTATCGATGAGGTGGTCAAATACCGCGACTACAACCAAGACGATGACCAAGGCGAATATGCACGTATTTTCGAGGAAGAGTACCAACTCCTGAAAGATGAATATCTGTCAGAACTGGCCATCGACAACGAAGCCTATCGCAAGTACTTGGAACAGATTGAGGCCGGTAAAACGCACAACGGCTACTTCTCGGTCGACAAAAAGACAAACCGCCTGAAAGATCCGAAAACCGGAGCCAAAGCAGTTGATTCTGACGATGTGGACGCCTATGACCTGATTTTGAAGGACAAGGAGCGCCTGCTGTCCTTTGAAGAGCCGACACGCTTCATCTTCTCCCATTCCGCACTGCGCGAAGGCTGGGATAACCCCAACGTGTTCGTCATGTGCATGCTCAAACACAGCGACAACACCATTTCACGCCGCCAGGAAGTCGGCCGAGGCTTGCGTCTGGCGGTAGACAGGCATGGTGACCGTATGGACCACCCTGCTGTCGTGCATGACATCAATGTTCTGACAGTGGTTGCCAGCGAAAGCTATAAGGATTTCGTTGCGGGCTTGCAGCAGGAGATCACAGAAACGCTGACGGCACGGCCTCGCCAGGCGAATGAGGACTTCTTCACAGGTAAGGTACTAAACACTCAGGATGGCGAAGTTGAAGTCACGGCCGTAATGGCCAAGCAGATCTACCGCTACCTGCTGAAGAACGATTATACCGACGATGCGGATCGTATCGCTGACCTCTACCACCAGGCAAAAGAGAATGGCGACCTGGCCCCGTTACCGGACGACCTGAAGCCCTATGCTGACCAAGTATTCGAGCTGATCGACAGCGTCTTCAGTGACGCTCAGCTGCCCAAACTGGAAGACGGCCGCAAGCCCAAAACCAACCCGCTCAACGCCAACTTCGACAAGAAGGAGTTCCGGGAGCTTTGGCAACGGATCAACCGCAAAGCCGTATATAAGGTCGACTTTGATTCTAACGAGCTGATCCAGAAATGCATCAGTGCCCTGGATGCCCATCTGCGGGTAACACCACTGCAGTACACCGTGCATAAAGGCATCCAGCAAGACGGACTTACCGACGAACAGCTGCGTAAAGGCGAAGGCTTCAAGGTTGAAGACACGGCCACAGAGTACGGTGATTCCATTCATTCAATGGTCAAATATGACCTGCTGGGCAAGGTGTCCGAGAATACTCAGCTGACCCGGCACACTACGGCGGCGATACTGAAAGGCATCCAGGCTGCAGTATTCAAGCAGTTCCAGCAAAACCCGGAGCACTTCATTTCGGAAGCCAGCCGCCTGATCACCGAGCAAAAGGCAGCCATGGTCATCGAACGCCTGGCGTATGACGAAGTCGACGAACGCTACGATGTCGATATCTTCATGGCCAACCAGACCGGCCAAGATTTCTCTCGCGCTTCAGCCAAGCTGAAAAACCACGTCTACGACTACGCCATTACGGACTCAACCGTAGAGCGTGAATTCGTCAAGGAGCTGGATACCAGCAGCGAAGTCGTGGTGTATGCGAAGCTGCCAAAAGGCTTCCTGATCCCGACACCGGTGGGCGACTACAACCCGGACTGGGCAATCTCCTTCCGCAACGGCAGCGTGCGTCACATCTACTTTGTGGCTGAAACGAAGGGAACAATGTCATCCATGAAACTGCGCGAAATCGAGAAGACCAAGATCGAGTGCGCACGGAAGTTCTTCGATGAGATCAGCCAGCAAATCACTGCAGACAAGGTGAAGTATGACGTGGTGACGGACTATGCGAAGTTGATGGATTTGGTCGGGCCAACATCAAGAGCATAGGCCTGAAGACATTGGACAGATATGCAGGGAAGTACGCAACGAGGCTGGTACAGCTCCGGATGCGCCCCTGTTAACGGGTAAGCGGATTAAATGGTTGATCTTACCTTTGCATGAGAGTGAGACAGACCGGCATCTCATCGGATTATCTGGTTGATGCTTCACCTACTGCTGGTGCATGTTTCCTTCGCTAATTCCAGCAAGAACCCCACACGCCTCAACTTCCCGGTCATCGTTGCAACTCGCTCTCAGTGAAACGAGTTGTTTCTCAAGCGCTTGCAGAGCGGTTATCTGCGACCGCACATGAGAGATGTGATCATCGAGCAAGGTGTTGACGGCGGTACAAGGCTGATGAGGGTCGTCCTGATAGCTCTGTAGTTCGTGAATCTCAGCCAGTGACAGGCCCAGGATTCTGCAGCGACGGATGAAGGCCAGCCCCTCACCATGCTTCTCGGTATAGACACGGTAACCGTTGTCCTGCCGATCAGGCGGCGGCAACAAGCCCTGCTGTTCATAGAAGCGGATCGTCTGTGTTTCGACCCCTACCAACTGCGCCAACTGACCAATGCGCATCAGCCTCCTCCCCAACGGATTCTTTACTCTATTGACCTTATAGTAGCTTTATAGTTTTAAATGGTACCACAACATTGTTCAAGTGGAGTCGTATCATGAGCAAATCCTGTGGTGGCGCCTGTGGCGGTGATGCAACGTCCGCAGCGGATACCGATATACAGGCCTCCTCCGAGGCGCCAGGGAGATGGGTCAGTGTTTATGCCGTGCCGAAGATGGATTGTCCATCAGAAGAACGAATGATTCGCCTAGCCCTGAACGGCTTTGAGGAGATTCGGGCGCTGTCCTTCGACTTGTCGAACCGCCGGCTGAAGGTCGTGCATGACGGCGAGGTCGAGCCCGTCACCTCGAAACTGAAGACCTTGGGGCTAGGCGCCTCGCTTCAGGAAACCGTCGCTGCAAATCCGGAGACCATCAAGGCCGCCGAGTTTTCGGCAGCTTCTGCTAAGCAAGAATCCGGGACCCTGCGCTGGTTGCTCGGCATCAATGCACTTCTGTTCGTGGTGGAAATGACTGCCGGTCTGATCGCCCGGTCCACCGGCCTGATTGGAGAATCCCTGGACAATTTTGCCGATGCGGCGGTGTACGGGCTTGCCCTTTATGCGGTTGGACATAGCGTGAAAATGCAGGTACGTGCCGCGCATCTTGCTGGTGTACTGCAACTGATCTTGGCTGTGGGCGTGCTCGTAGAGGTGGTGAGACGCTTTGTATTCGGTAGTGAGCCTGAATCGCTGGTGATGATGGCTATCGCATTCGTCGCATTGATTGCCAATACCAGTTGTCTGCTGCTCATATCCAAACATCGGGAAGGCGGGGCGCACATGAAGGCAAGCTGGATATTCTCGGCCAACGACGTGGTGATCAACCTGGGGGTCATCACCGCCGGCGCCCTGGTCGCGTGGACCGGTTCCAATTATCCGGATCTGATTATCGGCACCATCGCGGGGGGCATTGTACTTAACGGTGCCAGACGCATTTTGGCGTTGAAGGGTTAAATAATGCTCATTATTGGCAAAAAGCTCTCACCGTATGCCCTATTGTCCATATCGGGCCTGCTGGCAGCGTCTGATCAGGCTGTAAAGTGGCTGGTGCAGCAATCAATGGCCTATGGCGAGTATGTTTCGGTGACCCCGTTCTTTAACTGGGTGCACCTATGGAACACCGGTGCCGCATTCAGTCTTTTTGCGAATGGTGGAGGCTGGCAGCGCTACTTTTTTATCGGAATCGCGGTAGTGGTCTCGATTTTTCTGATCAAGCTGATCCTTGAAAATCGTCATAAAGGAGAAGCCATCGCTTACAGTCTTATCCTCGGTGGCGCCATGGGCAACCTGATTGACCGGGTCTTTCGCGGCTATGTTGTGGATTCCTTTGATTTCTATTGGCGAGACTGGCATTGGCCGGCTTCAACCTGGCTGATATTGCAATTGTCCTCGGTGCCTTACTTTTCGTTTCCAGCAGCTTGTTGGGTAAAAAAGCAAACACCAATGCCGAGCCGGATGGATCTGACTGACACCTACGCCTATACAACACCATGACCGAACTTCCCGACAACATCCTTCATTCGAGACGGACATGCCCGTCACCAACGCTTACACGGAGTCCATCAACCGACTGGCCAAGGACAAGAACCGTGAAGGGCGCGGTTACTCCTTCGAGGTGATGCGGGCACGAATGCTCTACACCACGAAGCACAAGAAGAAGGCACCGACTGCGAAGGTCTCTCCTTTCTACAAGAAAACCATCGGTTACGGACTGCCGGACTTCGCAGAGGAACTCAACTACGGAGTCGATCTATCAACCATCTGAGGGTGGTATCAGATTGATGGGGTGAAGGTGCCCCATCAACCATTAAATCCGTATACCCAATAAACACAGCCCAGTTACAAAACAAAGGATCAGTGCTTTCATTCTGACCTCAGCTTCACATCATCCGATATATCGAGCAACACTTCGAATCCATGTTTGATTCTTGCAAGCTTGAAGATTACGGTAGGATCCTCTTGCTGCCCAAGAAGAGCACTTCACCCACACACCGATGTCACTCAAGCTTCCTGTCCCGGTACACTCCCGGTACACTCATCAGTTTGGACCCCTTCCCCAAAATTACGCTAAGTTACTGTTACTAAACTACTTTCCCTTACGCTCGATTACGCTTACATCTCTTTGATTTTAAAGGATTCATGGTTTAATATCAGAACTCATAATCCATTGGTCGCAGGTTCAAGTCCTGCTGGGCCCACCAACTACCCTTCCCAAGCACTCCCACCCCTTCCCTACACACTAGAAAATACGGCGCTTACAGCCTATAGTCCCTCTCAACGGTTCCCAACCGTACCCAGCAAAGCCGGGGTACATTGGGGGTACAGCTGGGGGGATATGCGATACCCCGGGAAACGATACCCCCAGATAGGTACCCCTAGCCCAAATTGAACAGGGGGACGCCATGCCGCTGACGGATCGACAGGTAAAGGCCGCAAAGCCTCGGGACAAGAAATACAAGGTAGCCGACGAGAAAGGCTTGTATCTGGAAGTGCGCCCCAACGGTTCGAAATACTGGCGCATGAAGTATCGCTTCCACGGCAAGGAGAAGCTGGCCGCCTTTGGTGTGTATCCGGACGTGAGCCTTGCCGCTGCCCGCGAACAGCGAGACGCTGCCAGGCAACAGCTATCGCAAGGGATCGACCCCAATGCAGCCAAAAAGGCAGAGAAGCAAGCAGGCCGGACCGCTGCCGAAAACAGCTTTGAGTTGATCGCCCGTGAATGGTTTGGGCTCAAGATGAAGGACCGGAGCAAAGACCACCGCGCCCGAACCCTTCGAGCAATGGAACGCGATCTGTTCCCTGCCCTGGGCAAGCGCCCAGTAAACGGCATAACCCCGGCAGAACTGTTGCAGGTACTGCGCAAGATCGAAGCACGGGGCACCATCGAAACCGCCCACCGGGTAAAACAGACCGCCTCAGCAGTGTTCCGCTATGGCGTAGCCACCAGCCGCTGTGAGCGTGATCCTAGCGCCGACCTGAAAGGAGCGCTGGCAACCCACAAGACAAAACACCTTGCCGCCATTACAGATCCTACCGAAGCCGGCCGCCTGATGCTGGCCATTGAGGGCTACACCGGCACCCCCGTTGTGAAAGCCGCCCTTCAGTGTTCAGCCCTATGGTTTTGCCGGCCGGGGGAGGTTCGCCACCTTGAGTGGGCCCAGGTCAACTGGGATGAAAGCCGTCTGGAGTTTGCCGCCGAGAAAACCGGTCTGGACCACATCGTTCCCTTATGCAGCCAAAGCCTTGAGATTCTCCGAGAGCTGGAGCCCCTCACTGGCCGCCATCGTTACGTTTTCCCAAGCGCCCGAGGAGCAAGCAGGCCTTTAAGCGAAAACGGCGTCAGAACGGCACTCCGAACCCTTGGCTATGCAAACGATCAGATGACCCCGCATGGCTTCAGGGCAATGGCCCGCACCCTACTGGATGAGGTGCTGGGATACCCGCCGCATATCATCGAGCAACAGCTGGCCCACGCAGTACAGGATGCAATGGGCAGAGCATACAACCGCACCCAGCACCTGGAGCAACGGCGGAAGATGATGCAACACTGGGCTGATTATCTGGACCAGCTCAAGGCAGCAGCCAGTGCCGGGAATGTCATCAATGGTAACTTTGGCAAGCAGGCAGGCTGATCCTCAACTGAAGGGCTGACCTACAGCCCTTCGCCTCCACCGGCTCATTCGGGCACCCACTCAGCAGCTCAACGCAGAAATTTTCGATTCCCGAGAAATATTTTTATCAGGCAAAGCCATCAAGTGACCAATTTTTTACTCACAGCTCATCAATCCTTGGTCACAGTTATCTAACTTTAATAGTTCTCCGTGGTTGTCCTTAGTTGTCCGTAGTTGTCGCTAGCTGTCCGTAGCTGCCTCAAGTTATCCACAGACGCTTACTCAGATTTACTCAAGCCTTGTTGATAAACCTTTGAAACCCCAGTTACAACGGTTACTTGTAGGCATCGACCCCCTATTGACACCAATTCCAGCAAGTCCTAACCTATCCACAGCGTTCAAATTTTGGACGCAAAAGAGCCCCAAGAATGATCTTGGAGCTTATCGCCCCGCCGCTACGGTTGCACCCGTCCGGTCGGGATGTTTAGGAAACTTAAGTTACATAACCAAAGTTATCGTGTACCAATGGTTCAGTCAAGCTAGCTTGTATCTATTGGTCTCTAGCTGTCTCTGCCTGTCTCAGGTTTGAGCGGTGATGGCTTTGGTCCCGGCCTTAGGAGGGCCATATCTATGACAGCCACTGATCAAGTGCTGAAGCAGAGTGAACTCCAGATTCTCCGCCGCAAGGAAGTGGAGAAAATCACCGGCCTTGGCCGTTCCACTATCTACCGTGAAATCTCCTTGGGACGCTTCCCAAAGCCCATCAAGCTGAACCCGAACGGCACTAGTGTCGGGTGGGTTTCAAGTGAGGTTTACGAGTGGGTGGAACAACGCATTGCTGAAAGCCGTGCGGCATGAAGGAGGTCAATCATGAAAAAGAAAACAGCGACCTCCATAGAAGCCGCCGTCAATCAACAGACCCCCAGCATAACACCTTTGCAGCTAGTATCGGGAATGCTTCCAAAGCGCCAAGCTCTGGGGCTGCCTCTACCCTGGCGTGATCAGATTGAAGCTTTGCCAGATAATGCTCGGCTGAACATCGGATCAACCAACCCTCTTGTTGCTGCTGAGAACCACCAGAAGCGCCAGCGCTGCCCGAGCTACAAACAGGCGGTATATCACCCTCCCGCTTCCACAGTGGGCTTCAGCGTCTATATCTCGGGCCGTGAATCCCAGATCCTCCAGAGGCTACAGCAAGGCGACTGGGTGCTATCTGCTTGCCTGAAGGGCGCAGCAGAAACACGCCGACCGCTTGCCACGCTTCGGGAGTTCGGTCTGATTGTCGTGACCTGTCATCATGATGGCGGTGACTGCTATCGCTTGCTGGGCAGCATCGACCTGAAACCTACCCCGCCCGTTTTGTCATCGGCAGCCAAAGTTATCGACCTGCTGCCAGATCGAGAGACTGCCGCCAACATCGAGCGCAACCGTGCCCGGTCTGAATTCGCCAAACGGCTGGCGCTGATCGAGAAACGTGCCTTCCACCTGAGACCACCGACAGATCCAGAGCAGTTAGAACTGCCAGACTCTGCCGCCTGATGGTTTAAGGCCGGACCTTCGGGTCCGGCTGCATGGGAGATTCACGCATGGCAGCAACTGTAACCAGGCTGAAAAAGCCCGGTAAGGGGAAAGCGAGCCTATCGATTACATACAGGGGGCACTTTTCCCTGCCATCAGTCGTACTCAACCACCCGGACTTTATCGGCCTGAGCTATCCAGCAAAGGCGTTACTTCTGGACGTTGGGGCGCAATACAACGGGTTCAACAATGGCGATCTATGTGCCGCTCACTCAGTACTGAAAGAGCGGGGCTGGAAGTCCAACGACACCCGCACCAAGGCGCTGAATGAACTGGTCCAAGCGGGGTTACTGGTGCAGACAAAGGTTGGCGGCCTGAATGCTGGTCCTCACCTGTATGCACTGACATGGCAACCGATAGATGAGTGTGGTGGCAAGCTGGATATTGCAACGACAGGCAAGAAGCCTTACCGCCAATTCAAGGAGGCTTCTTAAATTTCCACTGTACCGGCTAACGGTGCTGACTGTACCGCCTGCCGGTGCTGTTAATGGTTTCACTGTACCGTTTCCCGGTGCTGACTGTACCGGCTCCCGGTGCTGTAAAGGGTGTTTTTAGGGGGTTCACTGTACCGGCTCCCGGTGACCTTTATATATATACCATAGGGAGGGCATGACAATGGACACCGTTACCAAGAGCGCAGACACATCGACACCCAATCAGCACACCGGCATCAATCACTCAGTGACCCTGATCCGGTGAATGCTGATTAACCTGCTGGCGCTGTACCAATTGGCCCAACAAACCAACCAGGCATAGAATATCCACCTGATCCCCAACCATGAGCACAGGAGCGGTTGAATGCCAACGCACCCCGATCAGTGTGTTGCCTCAACACAGCAGGAACTGGACATAGAGATCACGGTGAAGATCAACGGCAGAGAGCAGCCTGTTATCAGGGGCAAAGAGACTGCTGAAATCATGGCCCGACTGCTGGGCTTGAAATGGCGCACCGTTCAGAAGCGCAGGCAACGCGGCAGCGACTGGCAGGAGGCTCTAAATCCTAGGTTGAAGCGAGCACCACGGCCAAGGTTCTGACAAGGACTACTCAGTATGTAGCCCTCGCACTGTTAGTCCCTGACGATGCTTCAGCATCCCGTTTCCAACAGTGCTGATCAACTCAGGAACCTCCAGAAATGACTTGTACGGGACCGTAATAGCAGAACGTTCTTCTCGCAGAATACCGGTCATACTCCTTCTCTGCCTCACAGACAACCCTGGGGTATATATGCTGATCAGAAAGCCCTCAAACATAAAATGAAATGAAAATCGATTAGTCATATCTCGGGCGAAGGGCTGAGAAATGATATCTTTCATTTGATGCATTGATATTTTACCAGAAGGATCAATCAGTCGCTCAAGCCTAATGGAAACTCTAGAAGCATACTCGCTAGTCTTGTTAAGAAGCCCTTTTCTCATCAACTCCTTATGAGGCGGATACATCACACAATTGCCATAAAACGGGAGACTAGAGACTGCCGCCCTCCAATAGATAGACAGCAAGAATGACTGAAACCGGGAGCCTGTAAATAATCCTGTGTAACTGCCCACTCCATTACAGGCGACCGTCCAAACGGTCACCGAACTCGATAATAAAGCGATTCAGTGCAGGCTTCCAATTCCGGATCGGCATCGTCCATTTCCTGGAAGCCTGCTGTATGGCAAGGAAGGCCACCTTCAGTGCAGAGTCATCCGTTGGGAAGAGCTTTCGGCGCTTGGTTGCCTTACGGATTACGCTGTTCAACGACTCAATGGCATTGGTGGTATAGATCACCTTGCGGATCGCCGGCGGGTACTCGAACAGCGTGATCAGGTTATCCCAGTGGCTGTGCCAGGCACGACTGATCTGCGGATATTGGTCATCCCAGCGCTCTCCGAAGGCCTCCAGTGCTTGCTGAGCCTCGCGCTCCGTTGCGGACTGGTAGATCTGCTTTAGGTCAGCCGTAACAGCCTTGTAGTCCTTCCAAGACACGTAGCGCAGCGAGTTGCGTACCATATGTACGATGCAGAGCTGCACCTTGGTGTGCGGGTACTCAGCCGCAATCGCATCCGGGAAGCCCTTGAGACCATCCACACAGGCAATAAGGATATCCTCCAGCCCCCGGTTCTTCAGTTCTGTCAGCACCGACAGCCAGAACTTTGCGCCTTCGGTTTCTGCCAACCACAGCCCCAGCAGCTCCTTGTGGCCGTCCATATTGATCCCCAAAGCGACGTAGAGCGACTTGTTGATCACCCGCTTGTTATCGCGGATTTTCAACACGATGCAATCTAGGTAAACAATGGGATAGATCGGGTCCAGCGGACGACTTTGCCATTCATGAACCTGCTCGATGACGCGCTCTGTCACCTTGGAAACCAGCGTCGCCGAGATATCGGCATCGTACATTTCCTTGAAGGCATCCACGATATCCCGAGTGCTCAGGCCCTTGGCGTACAGTGCCAGGATCTGGTCATCCATCTGCGTCAGGCGGGACTGGCCTTTACGTACAAATTGAGGGTCAAACGAGCCATCGCGGTCGCGGGGTGCTTGTATTGGGACGTCGCCATGCTGACCTTTCAGGCGTTTAGCGGAATAACCGTTGCGGCTGTTGCCGGTACCTCGACCTTCAGGCGCATGTTTTTCATACCCAAGATGCTCATCCAGTTCAGCATTGAGCGCGGTTTCGACGGTGAGCTTCACGAGCTGCTGAGTGAGGGCGCTGAGGTCCTGCTCCGACTTGATGTCTTTGGCCAGCTCAGCGGCCAGAGCTTTAAGCTTGTTTTGGTCCATATCTTTACCCACGAAGGTATCCTCTTGAAAAGGCTACTTATTCGTGGGCAGTTACACAATCAGGTTTACAGGCTCGAAACCGGTTTACTTCAATATTGCTAATTGTCAAACAATTACTATGCTGCTGAACTTTGCCTATCTGCCCCCTGAGGACTTTTAGTGCGTAGCTTTCATAAGATTCATTAAATATTTTCTCACAGCTACTACAAAACAAATATTCCCAGTGGCTATTGGATGAATATTTGCTCGGAGTACAATCATCATCTACAAGTTTAATCGCTTTCCCTTGCCCCTTGCGGAGCAGCCTTCTGAACACCGCATCGGGAATAACATGCGACCTCCTCAATTCTTTAGGCTCCAAGCATAGTGCACACACTTTCATATGATGTTACTCCCTGCCAATAACCCATTAAGATTTCCATTACCCTGATAGGCTTGATAACAATATTCGAACCTCACAAGCGATCCAATAGGCAATCGCTCTTGACCAGCCCCAGCCATTCCGATAACTTCCCGCTTCGAGGCGTGAGAACCTCTACTGTAACCGGACCACTCCAACCCCGTCAGCGTTGGTTTTTTTGCGCCCAAAATCTGCCATGGTTAAGGGGGCAAGCCCCGTTATGTCGGGAGGGCAGCGAATACAACACCTCGCAAGAGGGAATAAGCTCGCGGTCTGTTACAGCCGTTCTCAACCTCCCGACTCCATATTTCCTTGAGAAGAAATGTAACGAGGCACCATGTCCAACATTCACCGCAAACGCTCCCTGAAGCTCTACAGAGCCGTTTCTACCCTGAACCCGATCAACCGCCTTACCGTGACTGCTTTCAGCCTGAGAGAGGCTCGTTGGCTGCTTCCTGCTACTGTCGTGATTACCAGTTGGGCACCGGCACAGGTGGCACGAGTATGAACCAGGGTAATTTCACACACCGCATGGCCGCCAACATGGATATCATTGCCATTGGCCTGGAGCAGATGTACCTGCTTGTTCAACTGGCATCCCGTGCCGGAGAACTGACCGAGAAGCAGCAATCCATTCTGCTGGGGGACCTTCAGGGCCGGATTGAGGAGCTGGAACAGGCTTGTACTGATATTCAGACGGAGGTCGAAGCATGAGCACTGAGCCGAAACTTCAGGACTTCATCAAGCCGGGAGCGCCGATCCTGACGTTCAACAATGACCAGGCATTGCCTATTCACCGGCTGCCGTTCGTTGGTCCTACTGCTGATGGTGTGGGCCTGTCCTTCTGGAACGTGCCGCTCACCGGTGGCTACACTGGCGGCTGTATGACCGGCAAGGCACTAGGGCGCATCTTCCTGAAGCACTGCCGGGAGCATGACTCCAAGGATGGCGGCATCCTCCGGCTCATCGCCAGCGCCATGCTGACACCTGGCCAGCCTGAAACTCCGGAACAGGCAGCACTCCAAGGACAGATCATTGGTTTCATGGGAGAGCTTGAGCCGTGGCTAGCAGCCGCTGCCCGTAATGCTGGCGCTTCGCTGGATGCCCTTCGCTTTGCCGATCTACTGGAAGAGGCCAACAACGGTCTGAACCTGGATGAGGCCGCATATTGGGCCGCCTGTGCTGAAGGTGATTGCGAGGAGTAATATCACTGGTAGGGCTGCCGATCTGGTGGCCCTTGCCTGAACCTTGCCAGCGTTGGCCCTTTCCTTGGCCCTGAATCAGCCGCAGCGCCAGCAGGAACGCAGCTTTCCGTTGGCCCTATCGTTGGCCCTGCCGCCCACACCAAAGCCCGCCACAGGGCTTAGAGCGGCCTGCTGATCTTGGTCGCATTGCAAATGCGAGTGGGCCGCAAAAGGCTGGATTCCAAATCTGACCCTTGATTACCGAGCCGGCGCTTCAGGTTCTGGTGGCTGGTCTGGGGTGCCCTGTTCCGGGACCTCCTTCCGCACCGGCTGCAGATCTTCATCCCGCAGCATGAGCGTTAAGCACCGCACACCGCCCTGCCGTTTCTGCTGCCTGCCTTCCGGTTTGTCTGTTGGCTTGCTCATTCCGTTTACCTCTTCTGGATTTCAAATCTGATTATGCCGTAAGCCGACACCTCGCCCCGACACAGAACCCGGCACACTGCCAGCGCTGCAATGCCGCACCCCTTCAGCCCTTCCAGCCAGGCCATACCGAAAGCCGACATAGAAGCCGACACCTGAATGGCAGGAAAGCCGATACACCTACAGCAGCAGGCCAACCAGCACACAGCGAACGGGAAGAACTAGCCTATCTGCCCAAACGATCCGAACGCCAAGGTCCCACAGAATTCATCGATTTGGTGCTTACCAGCCTGGCCACTGCTACCTTCACCGTACTACCGCCGAGCGTTCACCGGACAATCACCGAACCACGAGAGCCAAGCCCATGAGTCAGCCGCACAGCAATAACCTAGTCGAGATCACCTACCGGATAGGCCGATACCTCAGCCGCAAATACCGATCAGCCAGGAGCCAGCCAGAGCCTCTGACCTGGGACGATACCCAGCACGCTGCTGGCAATGAGATTGACCCAGCTATCCGGCTTAAGCTGCATTTGCGCCAGCTTGAATATGAACGCATCGAGCGCAACACACCCGACTGGATGGAAGAAGAACACAGGCGGTTGAAGGAAGGCGGCGAACACTGATCAGTATGGGCCCTATCTCGCCGTTATCAGCACCAAAGCCAGAATACTGGCTCTGCCACTACGAAACTTTCGTAGTTCTAATTGCGGACATATTCGGAGTTAGAAGCCCAGAAAAGGGCTGACATTGGTTATACTCTGTACAGGTTCCGCTCCCACTTCATGACGGGTAGGTGTAGGCGTGAAGTGCGTAGGACTGGCCTTGCCATATCCCTTGCCAGTTTCACCGGAGCCTTAGCGGTAGAGCGGATTGAAGTCAGGTCGATTAATCGGCGTCTGCGGCAACCCACCAAGCTACCGCTATTCGTTCAGTCTTGGGACGTGGGACATTCGACTTCCCAGCAGGCTCAGGATTGAACAGCAGGTGCTGGAGTTCCTTTCGTTGAAATAAGGTGTACGCCAGTGCCTGCGCCCTTTCCCTTCATTGCAGTAAAAGCCCAGGGGTTACATTTCAAATGCCACCCTTTCCGGACACTGGGCAGGACGGTTTCCACTCTAGGCTTAATACCGGCATTCCGGTAGTTTGGGACACCGTGGCTAAAACTGCTGGCGCTGCTGAACTGTGCAAATATGTATAGTTTGGAACCTCACAAAACCTCACTTGCTGGCGCTCTGCTACCTTACAAAACCTGACATCATGAGCACCAAGCTACCTGTAAAAACTTGTAATGGCTGGCGCTGGATTACTTCAGAAAACTTCAGTCGTGATCCAGCTAGCTACTCCAGAAAACTCCAGTCCAGAACCGGTGAGGGCTAACCCCATAACCTGATAAAACCTGAAATGGCAGAGCGGAACCACACCAGATGGAAAGTCCCCAAAGCGGGACTATGGAACCAGGCGGCAGCACCGAAAGGTTCCGCAAAACTGGAACTTTTGTTCCGTGAATCTGGAACTTTCGCCTGCTGACCAACCAGCAAAACGTTACACTGATACCGGGCTTCATGCCCTGGCGGTGCTTTGGTTCCACGCATGTAAAGGTGTGGCAGATCGAGGCACCGCTACCCATTCACACCTAGCGGGTAACGCTGAAGTAACGCCGTCACCGTTACCGCTCCCACCCATCAAATGAGAATCAATCTCACATTCCATCTATTGAAGAGCAGAACTAAACAGGCCATTCTTGTCTATATATTCACTATCAAGTAATGTTCACAGCCGGTTTCAACAAGTACCAGTAGTACCTAACTTTTGGATAATGACATGAGCACGAACAGAGCAGCAGCAGCAGTTCTAGACAAGATGTGGGATGGCACTTTGCCTGTTCCCATCGACGAGCTTGTATCCAGCATTGTGGTTCGCCCTCCCAGTCGCTTTGAGGATCGCTACCCAAAAATGCTGCCTGTTGTTATTCAGGATGAAGACAATGAAGCCCTGAGCGGCTCCTGTAAATTTGATGCTGACAGTGGCCAATATGTAATTACTGTTAGCCCTCAGAACAACCGCTTGCGGAGACGCTTCACCATTGCTCACGAGCTGGGCCACATAATTCAGAAACACCTCGATAAGTCTGAGAAGATGTATCGTGCCGATAATGCGTCAAATTTCTACAGCACTATAAATGACCCTCAAGAGGTCGCTGCTAATCGCTTTGCTGCTCAACTACTGATGCCAAAAGAAGCCGTTGAGCACTTTGCCATCAACACAAACCAAAGCCTTGAAGAGATAGCCTCGACGTTCCAAGTCTCTACGGCAGCAATGCGGTTTCGCCTAAAGAACTTAGGCCTGATCTAAAGGAGTTAAAACATGGCAGAAGACTTCTCAGGAGGAGAGGAAGAAGTAGCTGAGTTCAGCACTGACTCAGACACGACTCTGGCTGCCACATCATATAACTCCAAATGGATAAACGAAGAGCTCCGTGCCCTCAGAGACACAAGGCTGCTCAGAAAAATAGCAGTCTGTGTCTACGGAGCCTTTGGGATTTTTCTGATACTCCTATCCAGCTGTTTGGCATGGCGACTATTCGATATGATCTCATCAGCCTTCGTACTGATCTCATACGGTGCCTTGTCAAAAGATGAGCTTCCCACAAGCGGGTATATTGCTCTTCTATCCACCATACCGATTGGCGCAACAATGATCGCTGGTGTATCAGTAATCGCTATATCTATGAAGGCAATTAGAGCTGCTGCCCCCCAAAACTCGCCAAATGACAATGACACAGATACTGTTGCGGCGGTTATCAAATCGATCGCTCAGCAACAACCATAGCCAACCAATGGACTGGTTTTTCGGGTAAGCCATTTACCTGAAGTTTCAGACGAGCTGCCCACATAGATTTGAAATCTGAGTGGGCCTCCTCAGATTTGAGGACACCCAGAGCGAGCGCAGATTCTGCGCCAGCTTCCAGAGCTACCGATACCGGAATCCCGGTAACACCCCAGCCAACATACCAATCAACCCACTAGAGACTAAGTGTTCACGGGACCGGGAGTGAAACAGCAACCCGCCAATCAACCCACCAGCAACACACCTACCGACACGCAAAGCGACACGCTGAAGGCCAAGTGTTTACAAGGCCGGGAGTGAAACTGTGACACACCTATCGACACACCAACCTTCCCCAATGGGGGAAGTTACCAGGCTATCGCTCGACCGCAGATCAACTCCCTTCATTGCAGGAAGTTAATCAGGACGCCACCTGAGCACCGATCTGTTGCGGTAGTGCTGGCGCATGGATTAACGCCGAGAGAAGCGCACAGGGCGAAACAGGCCAGTCGCTGGATACCGGCACAGACAAGGGGGTAGCGAAACGCTATACCCCCATAACCACCCCGATACTGGGATCATTCAAGCCGAAGTCGCAGAACTCGACACCAGATGACAGGGTGAACGAAACGGGCACCCACAGACCGCAGACTGACCCGGGCAGATTCTGACCTCCCGTTTCGGTAGGGCAGGTGTTAACTTCCACCGACAGACCAGCGCCAGCTATCGAAAGGTTGCGGCCCAGTGAAAACAGCAAGGGTGAGAGTACGAACAGAGGTTCGCGGGCAGGTTCGCGGCTTTCAGGTTCGCGGTAGAGTGCAAACCAACCGGGCAAGGTACGCAGTGAAGTACGCACGAAATCGGCACGTATCCAGGTGCGCACCGATCAGTTAACAGGCGAAGGTTAACACTGGAGTTAACAGGCCCAGGCGCATGGAAGGAAACACCATTGCCCTTGAAGGAAACACCCCCAGGCGCACGAGCTGCCGGTATCCAAGACATTGTTATCCAGAGGGTATCCATCGAAACAAGGGGATGGCGCAACACCGTTGCACTCAAACGCAACAGGGCCACGCGGGTGAATAGATGGCTCGCATACCCAACACCGAACAGCTATTCTGAGAGAGCAGTTAACGCTGCCAGCTTGGTACGGTTACGCCGGAATTCGAACCCGGGTCGGTTACCGTGCCGAGCTGCCTTCATAAGTCCAATTCCCTAATCGCCTTCGCAAAGACTTCAGGATCGTTGTCGTCCGGCAGATTAGCCTCACAGGACGGGCACAGGTATTTATGGCCGGTAATGATGTTGTGTGTCCATTGCCGGGGCTTGCCCTCATCAACAGTGCCGCACTGCTGACAAGGTGAGCCATCGTCTAACCGCTCAGGCTCAGGCCGGGCCTTCACAGACTGCCGGGGGCAACTCGAAGTGATCCGCGGGCTTGGCCTTTGGTATGGCAACGTGAGTGGGCAACGGCAGATACACGTCACCATCATCACCGACCCATTGAGGTGCCAGTGCCGATAACAGCCGATCTGCAATCAGGGCTTTCTCATCTTGTATGGTATCAAGTTGCTGGCTGGCCGCATGGCCGGGGATAGTTTGGGCATGGATACATTCAACAAGCTGCTTCTGCTGCCGGTCCAGATCAACCCACTGGCGCAGATCATCAAGCAGCTGATCGTCCAGCCTGGCTGTTGCGAGTTCTCTTCCTTGAGCTGTCATTGAGAAACCTCCCTGTTAGCTTTTGTTATGGTGCCGGAGGCTTCAGGCTTCTGAGTCTGGTTCATGTTGTTTCTTGCTGGAACCGAAGGGTTTCGAGACCTTTTCCAGTTCTTCTTGCGATAATCTGCGGTCTGCCTCGGTCAAGGCCTTGTCCAGCGGTGAGATTTTCTTCAACCCAAGCTTTTTCAGCCTGTCGACTGTTTCCTGATCCGCGTCGAAGTGTGCCATTGGTGTTCCTTTCCTGTGTTGAGGGTATCCAGTAAACGATTATGGACCGGCAACGAAACAAGTTCACCTGCGCAATCCGGGGGTACAAATGGGGGTATAACCACAAAACACAATGAGCATAATCATTAAATATCAGATAGATACGGATATTATTCAGTAGGTGCTGGGCCACCAACTACATCAAGATGTTACGCACTTCCGGATTGTGAGTAGTACCGAAAGTGTCCTTCAGACGCCCATATCGACAGAGACCAGACAGCTCCTCCCCACTCGCCCTCCCCTCGATAAGAGCAGCCACCCCGCTTTTTACGCCATATTCAGCAGGCGATCAGGCCTTGCAGATCCGCAGCGCCTTTCAGGTCACCCGGCAAATCAGCAAGCCCCAGGGAATCCCGTACAATCTGCCCCTGCCAGTAGCGTTCAATCTGTTCCCGTTCCGGTGATGCCTTGAAGGTCTGGATGAAGCGATTGACCTCACTCAACAGCGTTGCATTTTCGGCGTCTGCCGAGACCGCCATGGAGTAGAAATAGGACTGTTCCGCCAGATTGCCCGGCAGTGTCTCGATCTTGCCAAACCAGGGGCTATCCGGGTTGGTGCAGGCCCAATGATAGATCGGCAGATCAACGATAAAGGCGTTTACCACACCTTTTGCCAGGCAGTCGTGAATACGACTCTGATCCGAGTAGGCAAGCAGGTTGGACAGCCTGACCTTACTGTCCACTTCGGTACCGATGCCAAGACTGTCAAGCACGGCAAACGCGGCAGGATCGTTAATAATTCCCAGCGTCTTGCCCGCCAGATCGCTCCAGGACTGAATACTGCTGTCGCCCACTCGACGCGCCAGCACACAGTGCAGATAGGTATAGGGCTCAGAGTAGGCCAGGTGTTCATAGCCTTCATCCGGCGGCAAAGCACTGATCACAATATCGGCCGGCGATCCGCCTGGCTTTTCACTGCTGAACAGACGCTCGGTACACAGGTCCC
This sequence comes from uncultured Marinobacterium sp., assembly GCA_963676805.2. GTDB lineage: Bacteria > Pseudomonadota > Gammaproteobacteria > Pseudomonadales > Balneatricaceae > Marinobacterium. The sequence goes on from CAXXYA010000002.1 coordinate 2,264,217, forward strand.
AGGGCGTTTCGACAAATTCACATCGAACCCCAAGATGCCTGGCCAGCGCCTGGGCATAACTGATATCCAGCCCCTGGAGCGGCTCGCCCGATTTCCGGCGGAATGAAAGGCCGACAAACTGAGGCTCCAGCGCTACACGCAGAGTGCCACGCTGCCGAATCTGGGCCAGACGATCCTGCTGCGAACCCAGCCCCAGCTGAGCACGCAAACGCGCCAGCGGCATTTCCGCTGCGTGAAGATTTTCCAGACCGGGAGGCAAGCCCTCCAGTGCCGTCTGGATCTGTGTCGACAGCTCCGAAACCCACAACTGCTTATCATCAATGCGCCCTATCGAATCCTTCAGCAGATGGAGAGTTTCAAACAGAATGTCCGTGTTCTGGCGCACCTGTTCGATATCCCCGTTGATCTGTCCGAACAGGTTGCCCAGTCGCTCCTTGGAAAAATGCACCGCCTGATCCGAGGCTTCAAGCTTACCCATCGTGTGCTGACGCAAACTGGCCAACTCCTCTTCGATGGCGCTGAAATCCAACTGTTCGCGTGCCTCGTTGACATGCTTGACCGTCACTTCGGCAAGACTGCGCACTTCATTGGCGACCACGGCAAATCCACGCCCATGCTCACCGGCCCTTGCAGCCTCTATGGCCGCATTCAGGGCCAAGAGGTTAATCTGCGCACCAATACGGATGATGCTTTCGAGCACGGAATGGGCACCATTGGCCTTGGTTTCCAGTTTGCTCGATATCCCCTCCATGGCATGTATAACCGCCTGGCTGGTATCGCTGACCGTGTCCCCCAGTGTCTGTTGCAGCTGCCCTACTTCATCCCAGGACTGCCCAACCTTGTCAGCCGCAGCGTTCAATTCACTATCAAGCAGTTGCGAGCGCTGCTCCATCTGCTCGATCAGCCCTTCCTGCTGGGTCAAGGCGCGGCGGGCGTGACTCGCGAAAAGCCTGCTGCGTTGCAACAGCCCGGCAATGGTCGTCAACATACTGCGGACCCCCTTGGTGGACGCAGCGCTCCGGCCTTCCCTGAGTTCAGACTGCAGCGCTATCAACCTGGACCTCAACGCTTCATCCGGCACCTGCTGAGAACTCAACTGCGCGCTGTCCAAATGGGAGAGTAGTTCAAGCAGACTTGTGTCCTGCATTTTCGCTTTGCGGCGGTGTCGGAAAAGCATAGGGGGTACTCCAGTACTTTTACTGTAGTGAAAGCAAATTTCATACCAGTAAAGATATTCAAGCACTTCCCCCGTTACGGCCGACTCCGGATCAGAGCGCTCTGAAACCACAGTCATGCCCTGCACTGTTAAAGGGCATCCGTTCATATTCATGCCCTATTCAGGCGATCAACCGCCTGAAAAACAACCCATAATCCAGTCCCGGCGATACCAGGAGCGACAACACCGAATGCGCATCCATATCGTTAAGGACGGCTTTTTCAGCCTTGCTGAATGAACAACCGTTTTAGCCAAAAAAGCCTTCATGTCTCCAAAAACATACACACAATAAGAGAATGGGTTTTTATGGCGTCATGCTATTGTCATCCCTCTACGGATCGTCTAAAACCGTAACCGAACTGCATTATTTACGTGCTTGAATATGCATCCATTCCTACCCTCGTCCATGGGCCTGGGCTGCCCGGACTAACTGAACAGGGAAGACGCATGAAGATTGGGACACTCGGTTTCCCGGAAGATCAGCTCAAAAAGCTGGAAAAGATTCTGACCCTCTCCAAGAACAAGACTCTGTCGCTGACCACCTTTGATCGCAGTAATCTGCCAGATCTGTTGCTGGTGTTTGGTGACGCTCTCTCTGACCACGCCGAGGTGGCAGAACTGCCTGAGTCCTATCGGGAACGGCTGGTACTGGTCAACAAGAAAAAGCCGGCAAGTGAGGAACAGACTCACATCAAGCTGCCGTTTATCTCATCACGCGTGCTGAGAACACTGGAAGCCTTTGAGCCACTGCCACAGGCCGAAGTCGAAGTCGAAGTCGAAGTCGAAGAAACTGTCACGGTTGAAGCGCCTGTTGCAGCTGAAGCAGTTGTCGAGCAGGTATCCGTGTCTGAAGAGCTGGCTGATACCCCCGCTGCTCAGGCGGTTGCGGCTGCTCCTGTGGCCGAAGCCCAGATCGAAGCGGAAGCAGAAGACGAGCCGGAGCTGGCACTGGAAACGCTGGGCGCTGAAGGGAAAACCGAAAAGGAAAACCCGTTCAGCAAGTATGATGCCCAGATCGAAGCGGTCCGCCGTCAGCAGGCAGAGATGGCCGAGCAGCACAGCGACGACAGCTACTCCGTGCTGGTGGTAGATGACAGCCACCCGATGCAGCAGATGCTGGCCAAGGAACTGCAGCACATGGACCAGCCAGTGGAAATCGATTTTGCCGACGACGGTGAAACCGCACTGGAAAAGGCCGGGCAGAACCATTACGACTTCATCTTCCTCGATATCATGATGCCGGGAATCGACGGGTTTGAGACCTGCACCCAACTGCGCCAGATGCCGGGGCTGAAAAAAACACCCATTATCATGCTTTCGTCGAAAACCTCTCCTCTGGACGAAGTGAAGGGGATAATGGCAGGATCATCTACTTACCTGACCAAGCCGATCGACCACGTGGAGTTTCAAAAGGTCATCAAGCGCGTTTCTCGCTGGGTCAGTGAATTCAAAAAATAACGGCCGTATCGATAAAGAGCGAATACTGGAAATAAACACATGGCAGTCAACAAGATTCTGATCGTAGAGGACGACCCGGTACAGCAGCAGCGCCTGCGCGAAGTTCTTCAGTCGACCGGTGCAGAGATCATCGTCGGAGCCAATGGCCAGCAAGGGATCAACCTGGCTGAACAGGAAAAACCCGACCTGATTTTCATGGATATCGTAATGCCGGAAGTAGACGGATTTTCTGCCTGCCGCCAGATCACCAGCGGCCCTGAAACCAAGGGCATTCCGGTGGTGATCGTATCCAGCAAGCATGAGGATGCAGACCGTGTCTGGGCTCAGTTGCAGGGCGCCAGCGCCATCGTCGCCAAGCCCTATTCGGCCCAGGAAATCCTGGACCAGGTAAAGGCATTCAGTTGAGGAGAACAGCGCTTTGATGGATGACCTTATCCAGTCCGACAGCTCTGACCTTCCTCTCTCGACTCCCCAGGAAGATGCCCCCAGCTTCGAAGAGATCCGGCACGGATTTGAGCTCGACGGCCAGCACTACCTGCTGGCCGCCAGCACCTTTTCAGAACTGGCTTCCCGAAGCCCGATCTGTCCCTTGCCGGACAGCCCTCCCTGGTTTGCGGGTTTTATCAACCATCGAGGGCATACGGTACCGGTCTATGACCTGCCCTATATGGTGCACCAGGAGCGTACCGATCTGAGGGAGCCCTACTGGATTCTGTTGCTGGATCGGCAGCCTTATACGGCCGGTTTCCTGCTGAACCGGATCCCCACGGTTGTCACCGACCCGAAACGGACCGGTGAGCCGGATGCGGTATCATCTTCGGCCCCCAAACCGCTCCAGCCCTTCCTGAGCCAGCAGTACCACGCCCAGGAGAAAAACTGGTTCGAGCTTGATCATCAAGAGCTGCTGCAGAAATTGAAGAAAACCTTCTATCAACCGGCCGCGCTGTTCGAATAACACCTTTAGTCTAGTCGTCCACTTTTGCTGAAAGGAATTACAAATGCCTCTTTTCTGGGAACTGCAGAACATACGGATGGGGATCAAGTTCGCCATCTCCGGTGTGCTTCTGGTCGCAGGCATCATAGCCATCGCCATTGCCTACTACCAAACCATCGTCATTGACGAGCAGTCACAGTCCGTCAGCCGCCAAACCCGTCAGCTGGCTGAAGACACCTACCAGCTCGACTTCATGCTGGTGGATGCCCAGCAGGCACTGACCGAAGCACGCCTGTCCCCCAGCGACAAGAACCTGACCGCGTTCACGGTTGCTACCGAGGCATTCAACAACGGCCTGAACGCGCTGATGGAACGACTGCGCAACGATGAAGATCGCCATGGCATTCAGCAGCGTCTGGAAGCACTGGGACTGGCTGACAAAATGACCCGCCTGGCCGAAATTCGTGCCCAGAACGCGGCCCCGACGCTTCAGGCCGCCCTGATGCAGCAGACGTTCAGCACACTGCTGGCCGACCTGCGTGAGGTCAACGCCAGCCTGCAGCTGCTGACCAACGTCTACGCCGATCAGGACAGCCTGGCGCGTGCCGAGGCAATGGCGCAGATGATCAAGCTGTTCTTCGCCTCCCTGGTCGTACTCGGCCTGGCCCTGGCCATTGCGCTTGCCATCACCAAGTACGGCGTACTCGACCCGGTACAGCGCATCCAGGATACGGTGGATGCGGTTCGCGCCGGTGATACCGAAGCTCGTACCCGCCTTGAAACCAAGGACGAGCTGGGACAGATGGCCACGGTTCTGGACTCCCTGCTGGACGAAAAGGAAGAGGCGCTGGCCAAACAGGCGGCCGAAAACAAGAAACTCAACGCATCGATCATCGAACTGATCCAGAGCGTATTCAAGATCAGTCAGCGTGACCTGACCGTACGCGTACCGGTTGCGGAAGACATCACCGGTGCCGTTGCCGACTCCATCAACCAGCTGACCAACTCGATCGAGAACGTACTGCGTGAAGTCAGCACGGTTACCAGCGAGGTCAACACCACCTCCGTACAGGTCAAGACCCAGTCCGAAGCGGTACTGCTGCAGGCAACCAAGGAGCAGGAGGAGATCAACGAGACCCTCGAAGGTCTGGACTCCGCGATCCAGGCGATGCAGCTGATCGCCAAGCTGGCCGCCGTGACCAACAGTGCATCGCAGAAGGCGATCAATACCTCCGAGAACGCCAAGGAGTCGGTATCCGCCACCATCGACAGCATCAACAAGATCCGTCAGACCATCCACGAAGCGGAAAAACGTATCAAGCGTCTGGGTGAACGTTCCCAGGAGATCGGCGGCATCATCAACCTGATCAACAACATCTCCGAGCGTACCCACATTCTGTCGCTGAACGCCAGTATGCACGCAGCCTCTGCCGGTGAAGCCGGCCGCGGTCTGATGGTGGTGGTAGACGAAGTACAGCGTCTGGCGGAAAACTCCCGTGAGGCGACCTCCGAAATCGAAAGTCTGGTCAACAATATCCAGCTTGAAACCGCCGATACCGTTCACGTTATCAACACCGTAATCGAAGACGTGGTCGCCGGTACCCGCCTGGCGGAACAGGCCGGTGAACGCATGGAAGAAACCCGAGCCACGACTCAGTCACTGGTTGAATCCGTCGTCCGCATCGCCCAGAACGCTACCGGACAGGCCAAACTGGCCCAGAACCTGCGCCAGCGAGCCGGCAGTATCAATGAATTCACCCAGGCCACCAACTCCGAGATGCTGCAACAGAAGCAGCTGTCTGAACGTCTGGTAGGGGCCGCCGATGAGCTCCAGCGCTCCATCAGCGTATTCAAACTGCAGCATTCGGAGTAAAGCGTGACGACCGACATGGCGCAATGCTCAGAGGCGGGACCTCAGCTGTCCACACTTGAGGGGCTGCTGGGGAATACCGCCGGAATCCAAACGGCACAGCTGACGGAGCAGCTGCCACCGCTGGCAGACGCCTGCTTCGAAGCCGGCTGGTCAGGCAGCGCTGACCTGCTGGCACTGCTGACCGAGTTGCTCGAAGCCGAAGATCCCGAGTCCGTACTGACACCGGGTCAGCAGCAGCAACTGCTGACACTGTTCTCGCTGATGCCGTCGGTCGCTCAAACACGACCCTCGGACGAACAACTGTCATCCGCGCTGTCGCCTCTGAGCAGCGACAACTGGCAGAGCCCGCTTGACCCGGATGATCTGGAAACACTGCCAGAGCTGCTGCAGGCAGACTGGCAGCAGAACGAACCGCCGGAGCATCTTGAGCTCGACAACGAGGTTCTGGCCGACATTCCGACGACGGCTGCAGCCGCCGATGAAGATTTTCTGCTCAACCTCAATGACCTGATCATAGACGACGAGACGGACTCCAGTGCGCAAGCCAGCACCGACTCTCCACAGGCGCTGGCCGAGCAGCTGCAGCAACAGGCGGAGCCCCTGGCCGAGCTGGACAACCCGCTGCCGGCGGACCTGATTGCCCTGGCCACCGAACTGATCGACAGCTGCGAAGACGCAGAGATGCCGATTCTGGCCCGCGCCAAAACCCTGCTGCAGGCCCTGATCGATAACCCGGACCGGGACAATGCTGCGGCCGTTATCGAGCTGCTGGGTGACGACGAATGGCCCGAGCCGCTGGAAGTCGAGGATATCGAAGGCCAGCGGGAACTGCTGGATGAGGTTTATGCCGAAGCCGAAGCCGAAGCCGAAGCCGAAGCCGAAGCCGAAGCCGAAGCCGAAGCCGAAGCCGAAGCCGAAGCCGAAGCCGAAGCCGAAGCCGAAGCCGAAGCCGAAGCCGAAGCCGAAGCCGAAGCCGAAGCCGAAGCCGAAGCCGAAGCCGAACAGGCTCAGCTTGCGGACCTCTCCAGTCAAGGCCTGGAACTTGATTTTGAACTCGACGCGGCACCGGATGCTGCCACGCCTGCTATCGACGCCGAGAGCACTGAGAGCACTGAGAGCACTGAGAGCACTGAGAGCACTGCTGAGGATGACGCCCTCGAAGCGGACGACAACGCGGACTCGCCGCAAGCCCTTGCCGAACAACTGGCGGAGCTGGCAGAGCCTCTGGCCGAAGCAGACAACCCGCTGCCGGCCGATCTGGTTGCCCTGGCGACCGAACTGATCGGCAGTTGCGAAACCCTGGACCTGCCAATCATCGATCAGGCTCGCCCGCTGATTCTGGCGTTGATTCAGCACCCTGAACGCGCCACCGCGGCAGCGGTCATTGACCTGCTGGGGTGCGAGGAGTGGCCCGAACCGCTGGAGGCTGAGGATATCGCCGACCAGCGCGCCCTGCTTGACGAGCTGTATGCCGATGATGTGGCTTCGGCCTCAACCGAGGCTGAGGCAACAGAGGCTGAGGCAGCCGCCTCCACGGCTGACACCGCCTCCATACTGGACACGGTCGATTCACCGGAAGCACTGGCGGAGCTGCTCGGCGACTTGAGTGAACCCCTCGCCGAAACGGACACCCCGCTGCTGGCCGACCTGGTCGCCCTGGCCATTGAGCTGATCAGCAGTTGCGACAGCCTTGACCACCCACGCATCCAGGCGATCAAGCCGGTACTGCACGACCTGATCGAGACCCGATCCCGCACCAGTGCCGAAGCCGTACTCAAGCTGCTGGCCGCGCCTGACTGGCCAGAACCGCTGGATGCCGAGGATATCGACGCCCAGCGCGAGCTGCTGGCCGAGTTTTATGCCGAGGCGACCGCCCCGGATCAGGATACCTTGCCGGTGGACGAGTCCGCCGCAGCCACGACTGAAGCAACAAGCGAGACCGAAGCGCTGCCGCCCTTCTGTGACATCGACATGGACCTGCTGGAGCAACCCGGCCCATCCGTCGATCCCGGAATTCTGACCATGCTGGTCGGCTCGTTGCAGGCCCTGCAGGAGCAGTGGGACAACGTGGATGCACAGCAAGCCGCGACTCTGCTGGAAGCCAGTCAGGATGCACTCTCGCCTCTGGCCCGCGCCTGCACGACGATCCACCTGAACGGTCTGCATTTGCTGCTGACCGGCCTCGACCGCAACCTGGCCTGGTTCCGCCAGCACCCGGAGCGTTTCCACGATGCCCAGTGTGCGCACTTTGCCACCTGCCTGCAGGCGGTTCACCAGCATCTGGAGGCACTGGCCGACAAGGGCATCCGAGAAGATCTGATCGATGCGATCAGCGAGGATCTCCTGCCCATCCATGCCGATGCACAACAGGGTGCCTTCATCTCCGGGCTGCTGGCGCTGGCCAGCATTCAGTCGCCCGACGAGATCGAATGTGAAACCGCCACCCCGGAAGATGTCGTACTGGCGATCGGCGATGATATCGATCCCCAGTTGATGGAGATGCTGTACGACGAACTGCCGGTGCTGGTGGAAGAGTTTCAGACGCACCTGCAGGCGGTACTGGTCGATCACGAAGCCGACTCGCTGCTCAGCGCCCAGCGTGCCGCCCACACCATCAAGGGCCTGGCCAACATGGCCGGCATCAAGGGGCTGGCCAACCTGACGCACCACCTTGAGGATATCCTCGAGGTGTTGACCAACGCCAAAACCTTCCCCGGCAGCAAGCTGACCCGCGACCTGACCGAGGCCTCTGACTGCCTGGCACAGATGAGTGAAAGTGTCACCGAGGAGTCGGAAGCGCCGGACAACGCGCAGCAACAGCTGCAGCAGATGATGACCTGGTTCTACCGCCTGCAGACCGAAGGTGTCGAATGCGCGGCCGAAGCCCTCAGCGATGCTGACCATGCAGCTCTGGCGGCCCAGCCGGCACCGGCACCGGCCAAACCGGCAGCCAAACCGGCCTCGGCGGCCGGTCACGACGGCGAGAAAGAGCACGCTCACCTGCGTGTACCGGTCAGCATCCTCGACAACCTGTTCCGCATCGCCGGTGAGTCCAGCACGCTGAACGCCCAGTTCGACGACACCCTGGCCCAGTTGCGCCGCCTGAGTCGATCCAATCGTGAGCGTCAGCGTGCGCTGCAGAAGGTACTGTTCGACCTGGAACAGCAGCTGCAGGACCATTTCACCCTCAACAGCCATCTGCATGAGGGCGACAGCAACTTCGACCCGCTGGAGATGGACCGCTACAACACCATGCACACCACGCTGTCGCAGCTGCAGGAAGCCGTTGCCGACGTGCGTGAAGTGGATCTTGAAGCCGACCAGCAGCTGCGTCAGATGGCTGAGCTGCACGTGCGCCAGAGCAACCTGCAGAAGGAGTCTCTGGATAACGTTCTGCATACCCGACTGGTTGCCGTGAAAACGATCAGCTCGCGCATGCAGCGCATCATGCGTCAGGCCTGCAGCGCCGCCGGCAAGGAAGCTCGGCTGGTGATCGAGGGCGAGGACGTGATGATGGACAGCCAGATCCTCAACCAGCTGGCTGACCCGCTGATGCATATCATCCGCAACGCCGTCGACCACGGCCTGGAAACGCCGCACCTGCGCTTCGAAGCCGGCAAGGATGAAACCGGCACTCTGACCATCCGCTTCAGCCAGCGCAACGGCAAGGTCCATGTCAGCTGTGAGGACGATGGTGCCGGTATCAACCTGCAGCGGGTCCGTGAGATCGCGGTGCGCAAGGAACTGATCAGCCCCGATGCCCAGCTGAGCGATCGCGATATCCAGCGTCTGATCCTGGTCCCGGGTTTCTCCACCCGTGACGAGATCAGCCAGCTGTCCGGGCGTGGCATCGGCATGGATGTGGTGTATCAGCAGGTGACCCGCATGCAGGGTTCCCTGAACATCGACTCGACTCAGGGCAAGGGCAGCCGCTTCGCGCTGTCGATGCCGGCGTCCTCGCTGCTGGTACATACCCTGCTGGTTCGCTCTGACAGTCGTCGCGTCTTCGCCCTGTCCAGTCACACCGTCGAACAGAGCCTGCTATCACTGGACGGTGAGCTGAAACAGACTGACAACGGCCTGACCTTCACTACCGAGGAGGGCGAGTACCCGGCCTACACCCTGGAAAGCCTGATCGGCGAACCCTCGAAGGAGTACCACAACAGCCGCATCCACCCGGTACTGATGGTCAACCTGGACCATGGCCGCCAGGCGGCCGTACTGGTACGCGAAGTGCTGGCGCACCGTGAGCTGGTGTTCAAGTCGCTGGGCGAGCATCTGCCCGATATCGCCGGTGTTCCCGGTGTCACCATCCTGGCCAACGGCGAGGTGGCTCCGATCATCGACCTTCAGGCTCGAATCCTCGACCGTGACTCCATCCTGGGTCCGGCGCACGACACGTCAGAAGCAGCCTTTGAACTGCGCCTGCCACAGGTGCTGGTCGTGGATGACTCGCTCAGTGCGCGCAAGACGCTGGCGACCCTGCTCAGTGACAGCGGCTATCAGGTTTCGACTGCAATCGACGGCCTCGATGCTCTCGACAAGGTCCGTTCCGATCCTCCCGAACTGATCCTGACCGACCTGGAGATGCCGCGCATGACCGGTATGGAGCTGGCGGCCATCATTCGCAACAGTGACAAGTTCAGCCGCATCCCGGTGGTGATGATCACGTCAAGGTCGACGCACAAGCACCGCGGTGAAGCCGAGGCCGCGGGCGTGTCCGCCTACCTGACCAAACCCTGGACCGAGGCGAAGGTGCTGGAAACCGTCCATTCACTGCTGTTCTGAACCCTCCCGCCCTGACCTCCACGCCTGCCCGATGCGGGCGCGGAGGTCGCATTCTGACCGACTTGTCAACGGTAGACGCCCGCAGTGCCAAACGGTATAAAAGGGCAATCCCTTGAGAAAACATTAACAGATGCTAATGCATGTTTATGAGATTGATCGGAGCCTGACCCGCTGATGAGCTTATTCTGGATCCCGCTACTGCCACTGATCGGCACCTTGGCTCCCCTTCTCAGTGAACGTTTCGGACGCAGTGCCTGTGCCCTGTTCACCGGAATACTGCCAGCTATCGCGCTGGCCATGGTAGCCAGCCTGTCACCACAGATTCTGCAGGGCGAGACCCTGCAACAGAGTTTCAGCTGGATACCCGCCATGGGGCTGGAACTGTCGTTCCGACTGGATGGCCTGGCGCTGCTGTTCAGCATTCTGATCCTCGGCATCGGCCTGCTGGTCATTCTGTATGCCCGCTACTACCTGTCCACACAGGACTCGATGTCGCGCTTCTACAGCTACCTGATCCTGTTCATGACGGCGATGGTGGGGATCGTCACGGCCAACAACCTGATCCAGCTGTGGATATTCTGGGAGCTGACCAGCATCAGCTCCTTCCTGCTGATCAGCTTCTGGAATCACAACAGCGATGCCCGCAAGGGCGCTCGCATGGCCCTGACCGTGACCGGTGCCGGCGGTCTGGCACTGCTGGCCGGCCTGCTGCTGATCGCCCATATCGTCGGCAGCTATGATCTCAGCGTGGTCCTCGCCAGCGGCGACACCCTGCGCGAGCACGCGGCCTACCCGGTCGCCCTGGTACTGGTACTGCTCGGTGCGTTCACCAAGTCGGCCCAGTTCCCGTTCCATTTCTGGCTGCCGCACGCGATGGCGGCTCCGACGCCGGTCAGTGCCTATCTGCACTCGGCGACCATGGTCAAGGCGGGAATCTTCCTGCTGGCCCGCTTCTACCCGGTGCTGTCCGGCACTGAACTCTGGTTCCTGATCGTCAGCCTGACCGGCCTGGCCACCCTGCTGCTGGGCGCCTATATCGCCCTGTTCAAACACGACCTCAAGGGGCTGCTGGCCTACTCCACTGTCAGCCACCTGGGCCTGATCACGCTGCTGTTGGGTATGGATACCCAGCTGGCCGCCGTCGCGGCCATCTTCCATATCATCAACCACGCCACCTTCAAGGCCTCGCTGTTCATGGCGGCCGGCATCATCGACCATGAATCCGGCTCCCGAGACATGCGCAAGCTCAATGGCCTGTGGAAATACATGCCGCATACGGCCACGCTGGCGATGGTTGCCGCCGCCTCTATGGCCGGCGTCCCGCTGCTCAACGGCTTCCTGTCCAAGGAGATGTTCTTTGCCGAAACCCTGCACCAGGTCGCACTGGGATCCCTGTCCTGGATGGTGCCGGTACTGGCAACGCTGGGCGGGATGTTTTCGGTGGCCTACTCGACCCGCTTCATCCATGACGTCTTCTTTAACGGTGAACCGATCGACCTGCCGAAAACTCCGCACGAGGCACCGCGCTACATGCGCATACCGGTCGAAATCCTGGTGACGCTCTGCCTGCTCGTGGGCGTGTTCCCGGGCTTCATCGTCGGCGGTCTGCTGGCATCAGCCTCTTCCGCAGTACTGGCCGGCAACCTGCCCGACTATAGCCTGGCGATCTGGCACGGCTTTAACCTGCCGCTGCTGATGAGCCTGATCGCCATGCTCGGCGGCCTGATCATCTACTACAACCGCCGTCACCTGTATCAGTTTCAGGCGCAGTTCCCGGAGACCGATGCCAAACAGGCCTTCGAAGGCATGATTCAGTCACTGGTCGCCGGCGCCACGCGTGTCCACAAGTTCTTCGACAACGGCTCCCTGCAGCGCTACATGCTCCTGCTGCTGCTGTTCGCGCTGGTTCTGACCGCCGGGCCGTTGATGGACCTGAATACGACCGCCGGTCTGCGCCCGCACCTGCCGATCGACGCGGTCGAAATGACAACCGCGGCTCTGCTCTGCCTCAGCGCCCTGGCCACGATGATCTGGCACCGCAAGCGCATGATCGCCCTGCTGACGCTGTCGGTCGTCGGGCTGATCGTGTCCATCGCCTTTGCCCGCTTTTCGGCACCGGATCTGGCCCTGACCCAGCTCTCCGTCGAGGTGGTCACCGTGATTCTGCTGATGCTGGCGCTGTTCTTCCTGCCGCAGAAAACGCCCAAGGAATCCTCGCCGCGCCGTGTCGTGCGTGACCTCGGCATCGCCGCGCTGATCGGCGGTATCATTGGCACCCTCAACTACGCGCTGATGACCCGTCCGTTGAGCAGCATCTCCGACTTTTTCCTCGCCAACAGCAAGACCGGCGGTGGCGGAACCAACGTGGTCAACGTCATTCTGGTCGACTTCCGTGGTTTCGATACGCTCGGCGAGATCACCGTTCTGGGCATTGCCGCACTGGGGATTTACAAACTGATCGCCCGCATGCGCCTGTTCATGCCCGCCGGCGATGAAACCGGCCGTCCCTGGGCTCGCGACCGTCACCCGATCATGCTGGCCATGATCTCACAGAGCCTGCTGCCGCTGGCGCTGCTGGTGTCCGTCTACATTTTCCTTCGCGGCCACAATATGCCCGGCGGCGGCTTCATCGCCGGTCTGGTAACCTCGGTTGCGCTGGTGCAGCAGTATGTCGCACACGGTGTCGACTGGATCAAGGCTCGCCTCAAGATCGACTATCAGTGGCTGATCGCCAGCGGGGTGCTGATCGCGGCCCTGACCGGTCTGGGCAGCTGGGTGTTCGAGCGCCCGTTCCTGACCTCCTGGTTCGACCACTTCCACCTGCCGTGGATCGGTGAGTTCGAACTCGCCAGCGCCATGCTGTTCGATCTGGGTGTCTACCTCACCGTGGTCGGTGCCACCCTGCTGATTCTTGCCAACCTTGGCAAGCTGACCACCAGCCATCGTCCTACTCAGCCGGAGTCTGAATAATGGAAGCTGTTTACGCCGCCTGTGTCGGCCTGCTCACCTTCTCGGGCGTGTTCCTCTGTCTGCGGGGACGCACCTTCCCGGTGGTGATGGGACTGACCCTGCTCTCCTATGCCGTTAACCTGTTCCTGTTTTCCAGCGGCCGCCTCAAGATGGAGGGTGCCGCCATCCTGGGCACCTCGTTCAGCTATACCGACCCGCTGCCGCAGGCACTGGTGCTGACCGCCATCGTAATCGGGTTTGCCATGACGGCCTTCGTGGTCATTCTGGCGATGCGTGCCCGCGCCGACCTGGGCAATGACCATGTGGATGGCCGCCTGCCGCCGCAGCCGGCAGTGAAGCCTCGCCGCAAGAAGGAGCACGCATGACCGAACACCTGACCATCCTGCCGATCCTCTTGCCGCTGATCGGTGGCCTGCTGTTGCTGCTGCCGCCGCTGGGGACCACTCTGGAGCGTCAACGCTACGCCGCGCTGTTCGTGGCCGCCCTGACCCTGATCAGCGCGGTTCTGCTGCTGCAACAGAGCCAGACCGAGGGTATCCAGCTCTACGTGCTCGGTAACTGGCAGCCGCCCTTCGGCATCGTACTGGTTGCCGACCGGCTCTCGACCCTGCTGGTGCTGTTGACCTCGGTACTGGGGCTGGCGTCTCTGCTGTATGCCTGTGCCGGTGACGACCGGACCGGCGCCCATTTCTATCCACTGGTGCTGCTGCAGGTGATGGGCATCAACGGTGCCTTCCTGACCGGCGATATCTTCAACCTGTTCGTGTTCTTCGAAGTCCTGCTGATCGCGTCCTATGCCCTGCTGATCCACGGCGGCGGCAAGCAGAAAACCCAGGCCGGTTTCCACTATGTGGCGCTGAACCTGGTGGGTTCCAGCCTGTTCCTGTTTGCCCTGGCTATCCTCTACGGCACCCTGGGTACGCTCAACATTGCCGATATGTCCACCAAGGTCGCCGCCCTGTCTGACGGCGAGAAGGTGCTGGCCAGAACCGGTGGCCTGCTGCTGCTGGCGGTATTCGGCCTCAAGGCGGCGATGCTGCCCCTGCATTTCTGGCTGACCCGTACCTACGCCTCCGCCAGTGCACCGGTCGCGGCCCTGTTTGCCATCATGACCAAAGTGGGGATCTACAGTATCTACCGCGTGCATACGGTAATTTTCGGCGCCAATGCCGGCGACCTCGCCTTCATGGCCCAGCCCTGGATCTGGCCTCTGGCCCTGCTGACCCTGCTGGCCGGCAGCATCGGTGCCCTGGCCAGTCCCAACCTGCGAGAGCTGACCGCCAACCTGGTGATCGTCTCGGTCGGCACACTGCTGGTATCGGTCGCGCTGATGAATCAGGAAGCCACTTCGGCCGGGCTCTACTATCTGGTCCACAGTACGCTGGTCTGCGCGGCCCTGTTCATGATCGCCGATCTGATCGGTCATCAGCGTGGCAAGGCCGGTGACCGCTTTGTCATGTCACGCAAGGTGCGCCAGCCGGTACTGCTGGGCATCATGTTCTTCATCGCCGCCATGGCGGTGGCCGGTATTCCGCCGTTTTCGGGTTTTGTCGGCAAGGTGCTGCTGCTGCAGGCCGCGCAGAATGCCGCCGAGATGTTCTGGGCCTGGCCGGGTATCCTGCTCAGCAGCCTGGTGACCATCATCGCCCTGTCACGTGGCGGTACCACGCTGTTCTGGCGCCGCAGCAGTGATAACTCTCAGGCCGATCCGGCCTCCGGCTGGCATGTCGCCGCCATCACCCTGCTGCTGCTGGGTGCCCCGATGATGGTTATCCTGGGAGGACCGATAACCTCCTATACCGAGGCTGCGGCCGAGCAACTGCACCAGACCTCTGCCGCGCTTCATCTGCTGCTGCCGGGAGGTGGATCATGAGACGTTTCCGCTGGCTGCCGATGCCGGTTCACAGCCTGCTGCTGTTCGCGGTCTGGCTGTTGCTGAACAATACAGTGGCACCGGGCCACCTGGTTCTGGGGGCATTTCTGGCGCTGACCATCCCGCTGCTCTGTGCCCCGCTGCAGACGCCGCAACCGATCGTACGCCGTCCGCTGCTGACCATCCGTTATACGCTGCGTGTCCTGGCGGATATCATCGTCGCCAACGTCGAGGTCGCCATTCTGGTGCTGGGACCGATGCGCAGGCTGCAGCCCGCCTTCGTGGCGGTGCCGCTGGAGCTCACGTCCGAGCTGCCGCTGACCGTGCTGGCCAGCACCGTTTCGCTGACCCCCGGCACCGTCAGCGCAGAACTGTCGGAAGATCGTCGCTGGCTCTACGTACACGCCCTGCACATGACCGACGAACAGGCGCTGATCAGATCCATCAAGTCCCGCTATGAAGCGCCGCTGAAGGAGATCTTCGCATGCTGAATACCGCTATCCTGATCGTCAGCGGCATGCTCTGCGTAGCGCTGACCCTGAATCTCTGGCGCCTGCTGCGCGGACCGGACCTGTCGGATCGCATCCTCGCGCTGGATACCATGTACATCAACAGCATCGCTCTGATCCTGCTGTACGGCATGCATATGGGCACCAACCTCTACTTCGAGTCAGCCCTGCTGATCGCGATGCTCGGTTTCGTCAGCACCGTGGCCTTGTGCAAATACCTGCTGCGCGGCGACATTATTGAATAGGAGCTTAGATGAATTTCTGGGTTGAACTACTGATAACCATTCTGCTGCTGGTGGGCGGCCTCTTCGTTCTGGTCGGCTCCATCGGTCTGAGCCGACTGCCCGATTTCTACACCCGTTTGCACGCTCCCACCAAGGCCACCACGGTCGGCATGGGAGGCATTCTGATTGCGTCCATGGTGCTGATGTCGGTCAACCAGGGCTACCTGAGCCTGCATGAGCTGCTGATTACCCTGTTCCTGCTGATCACCGCGCCGATCACCGCGCACATGCTGGCCAAGACCGCGCTGCATCATGAGAACCGCGCCCTGCAACGCACCCGTTCACAGCATTTGATGGCTTCGGCCCGCGAACAGCAACCGCCGATGCCTGCCGACCATGATTGAACGCCTCACGACCGCCCGCCTGCAGTGGCAGGCGTCGATTCCGGAATCGGAGCAGTTCGGTGATATCTATTTCAACCGCGCCGGTGGCGTGGCCGAAACCGAGCATGTGTTTCTCAACGCCAACCGGTTGAGTGAGCGCTTTGCGGCTCATCAACGGGGCTCGTTCGTCATCGCCGAAACCGGCTTCGGCACCGGGCTCAACTTCCTCTGCGCCCGTGCGCTCTGGTTGGAGCAGGCACCGGCGCAGGGGCAGCTGCATTTCATCTCCTGCGAGAAATATCCACTGACGCGTGAGGACCTGGCACGCGCCCTGTCAGCTTTCCCTCAGTTCGCCGATGGAGTCGCCCAGCTGACCGAGGGCTACCCGGAGCCGGTGCCGGGCTTCTTCACGCTGCAACTGGATGAAGGTCGGGTGCTGCTCACCCTGCTGCTCGGCGATGCCCTGGAAACACTCCCGCAACTGGATGCCTGCGTCGACGCCTGGTTCCTGGATGGGTTTGCCCCCGCCAAGAACCCGGAACTGTGGAACGAGCAGCTGTTTACCCAGATCGCCCGGCTCAGCCGCCCGGGTACCAGCTGCGCAACCTTTACCGCCGCCGGTATCGTCCGCCGCGGCCTGCAGGCAGTCGGGTTCGATATCCACAAGATCCCGGGGTTCGGTCGCAAGCGGGAGATGATCAGCGGCACGTTCACAGGCACGACGGGGGACAGGCATCCTGCCGGTCAACCGGTCTGGTTTCAGCGCCCCGAACCTGCAGCCGAGGCCCAGCCGATCATCGTGATCGGCGCCGGGCTGGCCGGCGCCACTACGGCACGCGCGCTGGCTGATCGCGGCTTCCGGGTACAGGTGCTCGAACGCCATTCATCTCCGGCCCTTGAAGGCTCAGGCAACCCGCAGGGGGCTCTCTATGCCAAGCTGCCGGCCAAACCTACGCCACACAGCCGCTTTCACCTGGCCGGACTGGGTCATACGGCGGCCCTGATACGGCAGCTGAACCAGGTACGGCCCGAAATCGGTCAGCTCTGCGGGGTACTGCAACTGGCCCCGACCGACAAGGAGCATAAGCGCCAGCAACAGCTGGTCGACGCCGGAGCCTACCCCGAATCACTGGTGCGTGCGGTTTCGGCTGCCGAAGCCAGCCGTCTCGCCGGACAGGCCATCGCCTTCCCGGCATTGTTCTTCCCCGGTGCCGGCTGGGTATCGCCGCCGGCCTTCTGCCAGCAGCTGCTGGATCATCCCCTGATCGAGTGCCACTACGATACGCCGGTGAACGCCCTGCAACAGACGGACAGGGGCTGGCAGCTTTCGGGTACGTCATTCACGGCCAGCCAGGTCGTCGTCTGTTGTGCCAACGAGGCACTGGCGTTCGAACAGCTGTCCCACCTGCCGCTCAAGCCGATACGTGGCCAAACCAGTCAGGCCGAACCACCGGCCAACACAGCTGCCCTGAACACGGTGGTCTGCGGTGAAGGCTATATTTCGCCACCGCTGAACGGGCGCTACTGTTTCGGCGCCTCGTTCAAGCTCAGGGACCGGGCGCTGGAGGTTCGCGACGAAGAGCACCGGCACAACCTGGACATTCTGCAGCGCGCGCTGCCGACGCTGGGTGCAAGCCTCGCCGATCAGCCTCTGGAGGGCCGTGTCGCCCTGCGCTGCAGCAGCGCCGACTATCTGCCGCTGGTGGGGCCGGTGCCTGACCTTCCGGCTTTCACCGATACCTATGCCAAGCTGCGCGACGATGCCCGCTGGCCCTTCGATGCTCCACCCCCACTGTTGCCGGGCCTGTTCATCAACAGCGGCCACGGATCGAAAGGGTTGATCAGCTGTCCAATCAGTGCCCAATTGATCGCGTCCTTGATCAGCGGTGGGCCGCTGCCGCTGGAAGCTGAACTGGCGCAGATCCTCCACCCGGCGCGTTTCACTATCAAGAATTTGATCCGGCAGACGCTATAATAAGAATGGGCCGGCAGTGTCCGGTGCAATAGCGGAGGTATCAGGTTATGGCGCTTGTGGTATATGACCAGGGCTATCGCATCCAGACGCCGGTGGATTCCCTGTTCCGTCAGCGTGGCGTCGAGGCCCTCAATGCCAGTCAGGCCAATGCGGCCATTCCCGGCAGTGACGCTCCCGTACGCCAGCAACAGGACCTGGAAAAACGGATTGAGCTGTCACGCGAGCGTTTTCAGCTTCCGACCCCCGGCAACAGCGACTACAAGACCTACCAGAAAAGCGGTGCTACGCCCACCGCGCCGCCCCAACGCCCCACGCTCAAGGCCGCGCAGATCATGTCCAGCCCGGTTCTGACCATCCCGCTGGAAACCAGTCTGAGACAGGCCTGGGAGCTTATGCAGGCCCATGAAGTGTCCCACCTGGTCGTAGTCGATGGCGAACAGCGTGCGCTCGGCCTGCTGTCACGGGAAGATGTGATCCGGCGCGGTACGGATTCTCCGATCAGCGTCAGCCAGGCCTATCACCGGCAGATGGCTGTCGCGTCTCCCGATACCGCCGTCACCAGCCTGGCCGCCAGTTTCGTGCGCTATGCGATCACGGCGGTACCGGTGATCAACCGCGACGACAAACTGGAAGGCATCGTTTGCCGTACCGATCTGATTCGCATGCTGATCAATGAAGAGGGGCTGGACAGCTGGGCCTGAAGCCCGAACGGCTAGGAGGGGGGCAGGTTGCGGCCAGAAGCGCGGGTGGCGGTGTCCGTCAACGCATCCCCGGAAGACTCGCTGCGCCCACGGAAAAAGCGGGCGACCGCCGCAAACACCTTCCTGATCGCCCGCCAGAGTCTTGGCAGCAGCCAGATCAGCAGCGCGACGAAGAGGATCAAGCCGCCAATGAACCAGAGCGGATGATTCAGAGCCGTCCAGAGCCCCCCGATCACCAGCAGATCCTCGCTGAACGAGGCGGTCCAGTTGGTCACCGGCTCCGGTGAGGTGTTGATCAGCACTCGAGTACCCGATTTCAGCGCATGACTGCCGGCCGCCAGGGAGGCCCCGGTCAGTGCGGCCGCCAGCCCCACGGCCGGGCTCAGGTCGCCGACGGCTCCGGCGGCCAGCGCGGCACCGGCCGGAATACGGATAAAGGTATGCAGGCCATCCCAGCCGGTATCCACACCGGGGGTCTTGTCGGCGAAGAATTCGACGCAATACATGAACCCGGCCGCGATCAGCACCAGCGGATCCGCGACAATTTCCAGCCCCGGCGGCAGCGTCAGGTGCCCCATGTTGGACAGTACGCCCAGCATCAGCACCGTAGCATAGAGGTTGATGCCACTGGCCCAGGCCACGCCCATGGAGAGCGCAATCATCGACGTAATCTGATCCAGTTGTTCCACGGGCATTTACCTCACTGCTTCCAGTCGCGCACCTGCTCGGCCGCGACGATATTGCACTGGCCAGTGTGCTCACTGAAGATCAGCACGGCCTCGCCTCTGGCCAGAGCCGTCCGTACCTGAGCCACTTTCTTCGCCAGGCTGAGCTCCTGTTCACCATAGTCGGTGCCGTCCCGGCTGACAAACTCCTCGATCAGGCTGTCCAGGGTGTCCGGCGCCAGTTCCTGCCAGGGGATGATCATGCCGACTCCCACTCGGCCAGACGCAGCAGAAACGCCTCTTCATCCATCACCGGCACGCCCAGCTGCTCCGCCTTGGCCAGCTTGGAACCGGCACCGGGCCCGGCCACCACCGTATGCGTCTTGCCGGACACGCTGCCACTGACCTTGGCGCCCAGCGCCAGCAGGTGTTCCTTGGCCTGATCACGAGTCATCTGCTCCAGGGTCCCGGTCAGTACCCAGGTCTGGCCCTGCAATGGCTGGGACGCGCCCCCGGCCGGGGCTTCCGGCTCGCAGCTCCAGTGCATGCCGAACGCCAGCAGCTGCGCCTCAAGCGCACGCGCACGCGCCAGCCACTCGGGCTGTCGCAGGCATCCCATCAGCCCCTCTCGGGCCTTCTTGCTGAATTTGGGCACCTCGGCCAGCAGCGATTCATCCGCCGCCAGGATCGGTTCCAGTGCACCGAAGTACTTGGCCAGTGCCTGAGCCCCGGTCCGGGCAATACCGGGAATATCCAGACGCTGAATCAGCATGTCGAGGCTGATACTGCCCTGCAGATCCGCAGCAATGCCACTCTCGTTCTGCAGTTCTATGCCCTGTGCCAGCAGGTCGTCAATGACGTGACGGTTATGCTCGTCCTGCATGAAGTTGTGGATCTCGTGCGCCACCTCCAGGCCGATATCCGGCAGCCAGGTCAACAGCAATGGCTCGGACTCGCGCAACCGCTGCAGACAGCCAAGCTTGGCGGCCAGCGAGCGTGCCGTGCCTTCACCGACCTCGGGAATGCCAAGCGCATAGATGAAACGCGCCAGTTCCACCTGCCGGCTGGCGGCGATGGCATGGTAGAGGTTTTCCGACGACAGCTGGGCAAAGCCCTCCAGCGTCAGGAAGTCACCGACCTGCAGGCGATACAGGTCGGCCGGCGATTTGACCATCTCGTGCTCGACCAGCTGCTCGATGCTCTTCTCGCCCAGGCCATCGATATCCATCGCCTTGCGCGACACGAAGTGGATCAGTGCCTGGGTCAACTGGGCGCGGCAGGAGAGACGCCCCACGCAACGGTAGATCGCGCCCTCGCTGACCTGTTCGCGTCCCTTGCCGCGCTTGACCAGCCGGGTCCGCTCCACATCTGAGCCGCAGACCGGGCAGTGCTCGGGAATATGCACCTCGATTTCGTCACCGGTACGCCTGTCTTCGACCACCTGAACGATCTGCGGAATGACATCACCGGCACGTCGCACGATGACATGGTCACCGGCCTTGACACCCAGACGGGCGATCTCGTCCATGTTGTGCAGCGTCGCATTACTGACGGTCACGCCGCCGACGAACACCGGTTCCAGTCGTGCCACCGGGGTAATCGCACCGGTCCGCCCCACCTGAAACTCCACCGCCTTGAGGCGAGTGATCTCCTCCTGGGCCGGGAACTTGTGTGCAATCGCCCAGCGCGGCGCACGCGAGACAAAGCCGAGCCGTTCCTGCAGGTCGAGCCGGTCCACCTTGAACACGATGCCATCGATGTCGTAGGCCAGCTGGTCGCGCTTGCCGGCCAGTGCCGCATAGTACTCGCGACAGCCTTCAAGTCCCTGCACGACCTGCATTTCGGCATTGATTTTCAACCCCCAGGCGTTCAGCTGCTCTAGCCGTGCAGCATGCGTATCCGGCAGCTCGCCGCCCTCGACCACGCCGGTGCTGTAACAGCAGAACTCCAGCGGGCGCCTGGCGGTGATCGCCGGGTCCAGCTGGCGCAGGCTGCCGGCCGCAGCGTTGCGCGGGTTGACGAAGGTTTTCTCATCGGCCGCCCGGGCCTGCTCGTTAAGTCGCTCGAAACCGGCACGAGGCATGTAGATCTCGCCACGCACTTCCAGGCGCTGCGGCCAGCCCTCGCCCATCAGCCGCAGAGGCACCGACTGCAGCGTACGCACGTTCAGGGTGATATCCTCGCCGGTATACCCGTCTCCGCGGGTCGCCGCCCGCACCAGCCGCCCCTGTTCGTACATCAGACTGACCGCCAGACCGTCCAGTTTCGGCTCGCAGGCAAAGGCCAGCGTCTCGCCGGCGGCCAGCCCCAGGCGCTCCTGGACACGACGCACGAACGCCGCCATGTCCTCTTCACCGAAGGCGTTGTCCAGCGACAGCATCGGCTGTTCATGAGTAACCTCGGCAAACCCGGTGTCCGGCTTCTTGCCGACCCGCTGGGTCGGAGACTCGGCGCTGACCAGCTCGGGGTAGTCGCTTTCCAGCTGTTGCAGCTCCCGGAACAGGCGGTCATATTCGCTGTCCGGCACGCTGGGCTGGTCCAGTACGTAGTAACGGTAGTTGTGCTGTTCGATTTCGGCGCGCAGCTGTTCGGCGCGAGAGGATACGGATTCAGGCAGGCTCATTCAGTTCGGGCTTGGTCGGGTTGAAACAAAAGCGGGCCTCAGTTGGCCCGCCGTTGACGTTGGTGCATTTCGAAGTCGCGGATCCGTTCGCGGTAATGTTCCTTGGTTTGCGGCCGCATCACCGACCGGTCCTCGTCAAGCAGATCGCCATCCAGGTGCTTGGCCAGGGTTTCTGCGGTTGCCAACATGCACTCGTAGGCGGTCATCGCATCCGACGGCTCGTTCAGCGACATGAAGAAGGTCACCGCCGGCGTCTCCAGTGCCTCCAGGTTCTTCGGATCGAAGGTCCCCGGCGTCACGGCATTGGCCATGCTGAACTGGATAGGCGCATCGGGGCTGCTGTCCTCGGGGCGGTGATAGATCGCCATGTCGCCCCATTCCATACCGCAGGCAGTAACGATCTTGTCCAGCGCCGGGCCCGGCAGATGCTGGCCGTTTCGCCCCACGACGGTGATAATCAGGACCTGATCGGGGTCCGGCGTGCTCTTGAGGCCTCGCGAACGGGGTGCGACTGCCGGGCTGTCTGCACGCGGCTCGACAACGGGCTCGATCGGGGCCGCACTGGCCGGGCTTTCAGGCTGAGACTCGTCAGAACCGATGGCGGTTTCGACCTCAGGCTGAACCTGCGCGGACGTAACCTGCGCCTCAACTTCGGCTTCGGGCTCGGCTTCGGACGGGAGCTCCGCATTCGGCTCAGGGCGGAACTCAGGCTCGGCAGATGATGCTTCAGCCGCGCCAATGGATTGACGGTAAGCCGCCAGCGTATCATCGGGCAGTTCCGGCGCGTCCTGCGGGTTCACTTCGTCGAACAGAACCGGTATCGGCTGCTCCAGATCCAGAGCCTTAAGCTCCGGTGAAACCGGGTCAGTCGGCACGGTCAGCTCCACCTCACGCGGCTGAGCGGGAGCTTCGGCCACCGTTTCACGTGGCAAAGGCGGCGACGGCTCGATCGGATCGGGCATGATCCGACCCGACGCCCCTCGGCCGGCCTCATTCCGGCCCGGACCGGTCGCGGCCGGAATATCATCGAACAGCGGATCCATCCCGGCCAGGGACTGGTCGGAAGCGGCCGCATCCACCCTGTCGTCGGCAAAGCCGGGTTCGACACGTGCCGCTCCCGAGGGCTGGCCTTCATGGTCACGCACCCGTGCACCGCCGTTGGGCAGTTCGGGGTTGTTCGGAGCGTCCTCGGCCAGCTCGGACAGGGTACGGTCAATTTCCAGCCGCAAGCGGCTCCGGTTGGCACTAACCCTGCGCCAGCCGTCCACCAGAATCAGAATTACAATCAGTACACCGCCGATGATGAGCCACTCGCGCAGACTGATATCCATGTTGTCGCCTTACCCTGTTGTTATATCGCCGAAGATTACTGTACCACCTGGTCAATGACCAGTGTAACAGGCTCGGCGTTGCCAGTAGTAGCTATTGGACTCAACAGGCCCTGAAGATCACCGGGCTGTGGCATCGGCTGCCCCGACAGGCTTACCCGGGCACTGACTTCAACCTCCTGCTGGGACGAAAGGCGTGCCTGGGGCGTCATCGCCATGGAATCGTTAAGCTCGATCTCCAGCGGCAGATCCTTGACCTGGCGTTTGACGGCCGCCAGCGGCATGCGGCCCCCCACCGGGCGTGCAAAGATGAAGACGGTCTGCTCCGGATCTGCGCGTTCGATCAATTCCGGCGCCAGTGAAACCTGCAGCACAATACTGGCTTCAACCAGTTCCGGCAGGTCAGGTACCGGCTGCCCGGCCGCAGCCAGTTCATCACGGGCCCGCATGATACCGCTGCGCAGTGAGTCCGCGGCCACGCCGTCCGCATTGATCAGCGCCTTGCGCCAATGCTCGATCGCTCCGGTGTAGTTCTGCTGCTCGTAGGCATCGATGCCCAACAGCCCCAACGCAGCAATCTCATAAGGCTCAAGCGCCAGAGTGGCATTGATCCGGGCACGGATGGCATCGTTCATCTGCCCTTCGTTGGCAAAGTACATCGCCTGGGCCAACTGGCCCATGACACTGGGGTACTGGGGCGCGTCCTCGGGCAGGTACTTGAGCACCTGTTCAAATGCCTGCACACCGGCGGCATAGTTGCCGGTATTCATCTCCGTGTTGGCCAGCAGATACCAGCCCTCCGGATTTTCGGGGTCATTTTTCAGCTGCTGCTTCAGGGCAGCCAGGGCCTCATCCAGGGTCGGCTGTCCTTCGCCCGGCGCCGGCATGTTCAGCGCTACGGACAGGTCATCGGCACGTCCCAGGTGGTTGTACAGGCCCAGCGCCGCGGCAGGAACCATCAGCGCCAGCAGCATCACCGTCACCAGCTGTGCCTGGCCAACCCGGGCACGCTTCACCGGCTGTGCGGGCTGCTCTTCTGCATCGATCAGCAGGTTGCGTTCCAGCTCCAGTTTCAGCGTGGCAAATTCCTCATCCGCCAGGGTGCCCTGTTCACGTTCGTTTTCAAGCTCCGCCAGGCGCTCGCGGAAGATATCGATATTCTGCTGCTGACGCTCCGCCGCTTCCGAGCGAGCCAGGCGCTGGTGGCGCAGCAGCGGCCAGAAGATGATGACGATGGCGACCAGGGTCAGTACCCCGATCCCTATCCACAGATTGGTCATTGATCCGAATCCTGTTGCAGTAACTTGTTGAGGCGCTCGGTTTCTTTGGCACTGAGCGCTTCGCTGGCCTGGTACTGGCCGCTGGCGGCCGCCGGCTTGTCAGCGGCCGACCGGCTGACCTGGCGACGATTGCGACTGATCAGCACGACAACCAGCACGCCAATGCCCAGCAGTACAAAGGGGCCGTACCAGAGCAGCCAGGTTGTTTCGTTGACCCGCGGGCGGTAGAGCACGAAATCACCGTAACGGGTCACCATGAAGTCGATGATGCTCTCATCCGGCTCCCCCTCTTCCAGCATGCGATAGACCTCACGGCGCAGGTCAGCGGCCAGAGGCGCATCGGAATCGGCAATATTCTGGTTCTGGCACTTGGGGCAACGCAGCTCGTTGGTCAACTGCTGGAAGCGATCCTCGTTCTGCTCATCGGTAAATTCGTAGGCGTCGATCGCTGCCTGCGCAGACAGGGGTGCCAGCAGCATCAGCCACAGCATCAAGGTTCTCATGGACGCGCCTCCTGCTCCACCTGAGCCATCACCTGCTTCAGCGTTTTCCACACCTGGGCATCCACCGCCCCGACATGGCGGTAGCGAACGGCTCCGCTGGCATCCAGCACGTAGGTTTCAGGTGCGCCATAGACGCCCATATCCAGCCCCAGAGAGCCCTTCTCATCGAGAATCACCTCTTTGTAGGGATTGAGATAGCGACGCAGCCATTCACGCGCCTTGCCCGGTTCATCCTTGTAGTTGATACCATAGATGGTCACGCCCTCATCCCTGGCCAGGCGATTGAGGTAACCGTGCTCTTCCTTGCAGGTCGGACACCAGGTGGCCCAGACGTTGAGCAGCGCCACCTCGCCTGCAAGATCCTCCGGCGTCAGCATGCGCGCCGGATCGGTTAGTGACGGGAGCTCAAATTCGGGCACCGGACGCTGCTCCTCCGCCAGCTTGGACGGCAGCTCACGGGGGTCCAGCGACAGCCCGATCCACAGAAACACCCCCAGACCGATGAAGATCACCAGGGGCACGAACGCAAACAGCTTACGACTTTTCATCTCAACCTCTCACTTTCAGGCCGCGACCGGGCGCATGCGCTTGCGATAGCGCGGATCTGACGCGGCCAGCAGGCCACCGGCCGTCATCAGCAAGCCGCCCAGCCAGAGCCAACGGACATAGGGCTTGTACTGAACTCGCACCGCCCAGGCACCGTTTTCAAGCGGCTCCCCAAGCGCGACATAGAGGTCACGCGTGAAACCCGGATCGATAGCGGCTTCCGTCATCACATTGCCCCGCGCCGTGTACAGGCGTTTCTCGGGGCGCATTTCCGTGTAGAGCTCGTCCTGGTAAAGCACCTTGATCTGTCCCTGGTCAGAGGTGTAGTTGGGGCCTTCCACATGCCTGTTACCCTCATAGACAAAGGTGTAGTCGCGGAAGGTAATCTCATCTCCCGGTTGCATGCGCAGGTCACGCTGCTCGCTGTAGATAGACACCAGCGCCACGCCGACCACCAGCACGGCCACCCCCATATGCGCCAGCACCATGCCGTAATAACTGCGGCTCTGCTTGAGCAGACCGGCCAGTTTTTCGCGACGATGACGCAAACGGTTATAGAGATCACGCAGGCCACTCAGCACCACCCACCAGGCCAACACCATGCCCAGGGTGACCCAGGGTTTCAGCTCACCGGCATACAGCCAGGTCGCGCCAATACCCAAGACGGCAGCAATTACACCCGGCAGCCACAACTGCTGCACCAGCATGGTGATCGAAGTCTGTTTCCAGCGGCTGACCACGCCAGCCCCCATGAACACCAGCATGATCGACATCAGCGGCACAAACAGGGCATTGAAGTAGGGAGGTCCTACCGACAGCTTGCCCATGCCGAGGGCATCAATGATCAGCGGGTAGATGGTGCCGAGCAGCACCATGGCACAGGCCACGACCAGCAGCACGTTATTGACCAGCAACAGGCTCTCGCGTGACAGCAGGCCGAAGCTGGATTCGCTGCGCATCTGTCCAGCACGGACCGCATAGAGTACCAGTGAGCCGCCGATCACCACGGCCAGCATGATCAGGATGAACAGGCCGCGATCCGGGTCGGAGGCGAAGGCATGCACCGAGGTCAGGACACCCGAGCGCACCAGGAAGGTACCGAGCAGACTAAGCGAGAAGGCGAAGATCGCCAGCAGCACGGTCCAGCTTTTGAATACGCCACGTTTCTCGGTCACGGCAAGACTATGCACCAGTGCCGTACCGACCAGCCAGGGCATCAGGGACGCGTTTTCAACCGGGTCCCAGAACCACCAGCCGCCCCAGCCTAGCTCGTAGTAGGCCCACCAGCTGCCCAGCGCAATGCCCAGGGTCAGGAACGCCCAGGCCACGGAGGTCCAGGGACGTGACCAGCGCGCCCAGGCCGCATCCAGACGACCGCTGAGCAGCGCCGCGATGGCAAAGGCGAAGGCAACGGCAAAGCCGACATAGCCCATGTACAGCATCGGCGGGTGCACGATCAGGCCGAAATCCTGCAGCAGCGGGTTAAGATCCGCACCTTCCTGAGGATAGCCGGGCAGATAGCGTTCGAACGGGCTGGAGGTCAACAGAATGAACAGGTAGAACCCGATCGCCACCCAGCCCATCACCGCCAGTACGCGGGCGATGATGTCCTGCGGCAGGTTGCGGCTCTTGATCGCCACCGCCAGGGTCCAGCCGGACAGGATCAGCACCCACAGCAGCAGAGAACCCTCATGACCGCCCCAGACGGCGCTCAGGCGGTAATACCAGGGCAGCGCCGTGTTGGAGTTGCTGGCCACGTAGACCACGGAAAAATCGTTATAGAGAAATGACCAGCTCAGACAGAAGAAGCTGAACAGGGTAAACAGGAACATGCCCTTGCTCAGCGGGCGAGCGAAGCCCATCCACAGGGTGTTGCCGCGACTGGCCCCCACCAGAGGGACCGTCGCCAGCAGAACAGCGAGACAGAGCGCCAGAATGAGGGCGTATTCACCCAACTCCGGGATGATCATTTATTGAACTCCTGACCTTCGGGCATCGGCATCTTGCCCGCTTGCGCCAAGGCTTCAGCCACTTCCGGCGGCATGTAGTTTTCGTCGTGCTTGGCCAGTATTTCGACCGCTTCCATCACGCCCTGCTCGTTCATCGAACCCTGGGCCACGATGCCCTGGCCTTCACGGAACAGGTCCGGCAGGATACCTGTGTACTCGACGGTCACCGTCTTGTCGTAGTCGGTGATATCGAAACTGACAAACAGAGAATTCGGGTCACGCTTGACGCTGCCATCCACCACCATGCCGCCGGCACGGATACGGGTATTATGCGGCGCTTCACCTGCCGCGATCTGAGTCGGTGAATAGAACAGGTTGATGTTCTGATTCAGTGCAAACAGCGTCAGCCCTACGGCGACACTGACGCCAACTACAATGAACAGGACCACCAGCAGCCTCTGCTTTCGTTTCGGTGTCATCGTACCCCCTCCTCACGACGCAAACGACGCTTCTGCTCGGCCAGCAAGCGATTGCGGCCCAGTTTCGGCAAAATCAGGTTGGCGGCCAGAATCACCACCCCAAGACCATAGCTGAGCCAGACATAGAGACCATGCCCACCCATGGCAAGAAATTCGGAGACGCTGTTGAAACTCACCTCAACCTCACTGCTTGTTCAGAAGCTCGCGCACCCAGCCGGTGCGACGTTCACGCCAGATAATTTCATTTCGCAACCGTTGCATCAGGCTGACGGCAAAGAAGCAATAGAAGCCGATCACCATCACCAGCAGCGGTAGCCACATCTCGACCGGCATCGCCGGTTTTTCGGTCAATTTGAATGTGGCCGGCTGGTGCAGGGTGTTCCACCACTCCACCGAGTACTTGATGATCGGGATATTGACCAGACCGACCAGCGCCAGTACCGCCGATGCCTGAGCAGCAGTGGACTCGTTTTCGATCGCGGAGTTCAATGCCATGACCCCCAGATAGAGGAAAAACAGGATCAGCATCGAGGTCAGGCGCGCATCCCAGACCCACCAGGAACCCCAGGTCGGCTTGCCCCAAATCGCGCCGGTGACCAGCGCCAGCACCGCCATGGAGGCACCGATCGGCGCTGCGGACTTGAGCACCATGTCGGCCACCTTCATTTTCCAGATCAGGCCGATCGCCCCGGCGACCGCCATCAGCATGTACGCCGACTGGGCCAGGATGGCCGAAGGCACATGCAGGTAGATGATGCGGAAACTGTTGCCCTGCTGGTAGTCGGCCGGGGCGAAGGCCAGCGACCAGACAGTGCCCCCCACCAGCAGCACCAGTGCCGCCGCCGTAAACCAGGGCAACAGCTTACCGGTGATCTGATAACACCAGCGTGGCGACGCCAGTTGATAAAACCAGCGAGGCATCCATTTTTTCTCGGCCATAACGTCTCTTCTCGTTAACTACTGATCGATATCCGCAGTGCTGCACTGATCGCCAGTGGCGCCAATGCCAGCGCCAGCGCCAGCAAGGCCCCCAGCAACGCCAGATAGCCGCCCAGAGGCAAACCGGTCACGGCCGCCTGAACCGCACTGGAACCGAATATCAGCACCGGAATATACAGCGGTAATACCAGCAGGGAGATCAACACCCCACCCTTTTTCAATCCAACCGTCAGCGCCGCCCCGATGGCCCCCACCAGGCTCAGCGTCGGCGTGCCCAGCAGCAGGCTCATCATCAGCCCCGGCATGCCCTCTGCCGGCAGAAACAGCATCACGCCCAGCAGCGGTGCCATCAGCGTCAGTGCCAGGCCGGTCATCACCCAGTGGGCGATCACCTTCGCCAGCACCACGACGAACAGCGGCTGGGGGCTCAGCAGCAGCTGCTCCAGAGAACCGTCCTCATAGTCGGACCGAAACAGCGCGTCCATCGACAGCAGCGTCGCCAGCAGCGCCGCCACCCAGACAACGCCGGGCGACAGCTGCGCCAGGAACCCGGGCTCAGGGCTCACCCCCAACGGGAAGAGCGTCGCGACCATAAGGAAAAAGATCAGCGGGTTGACCAGGTCACTCTTGCGTCGGAATGACAGGCTGAACTCGCGCCGGCAAGTCGCCATGAAGAGCCCATACATGCCCAGTGACGCTGACTGCCGGGGGTTAGTATCCATTTTCATGCTGAAGTTCCCGCCAACTGGTCCAGATTGATCTTGCGCACCGGCCCCTGGATGCCCAGCTCATGGTGAGTGGTCAGGATAACGCTGCCGCCGCGCTGGGCATGCTGCAGCAACAGCTGCTCCTTGGCCGCAACTCCGCGTTTGTCGATGGCGGTAAAGGGTTCGTCGAGAATCCACAAGGGAGCGCGGCTCAGATAGAGACGCGCCAGGCTGACCCGGCGATTCTGTCCCGCCGACAGGGAGTGACAGGGCACGTCTTCAAAGCCTCGCAGACCCACCTGCTCCAGCGCTTCGGGGATCGCCGCCGCATCGATCATGGGGCTGAGCGCCGCGTACCAGCGCAGGTTTTCTTCCGGCGTCAGCACCGACTTGACCCCCGCCTGATGACCGAAATAGAGCATTTCGCGGCAATACTGCTCGCGCACCTCAGCAACGGGCGTGCCACGCCAGAAGATCTCGCCTTCGTAGTTGCGCGACAGGCCGCTGAGAATACGCAGCAGGGTGGTTTTGCCACTGCCGTTCTGGCCTTCGATCTGCACGATCTCTCCGGCGGCCAGGGCAAAACTCAGCTGATTGAACAGCACCCGGTCATCCCGTTCACAAAAAAGCTTCTGTACTGTCAACAGCGGTTCAGACACGCGTGGACCCTTCAAAAAACATGCGGCTGGTCGATAATGAATTGAGGCGTCATTATATACAGATTGGCCGATCACCGTCAGGCTCAACTTTCCGCCAGCATGGAGTGGACGGGTGCTACCTACAACCTCGATTCCGAACAACAATCCACAGGGCAGCAGCGGCAAAACCGTCGCCGCTGACCCCTTGCTGCCGGCGAGTGGGCGCGAACTCTCTGCCGTAGTCCGGCAGGTGGCGGCCGGCGAAGCGGGCAGCTCGGTATTCCGGGTGCAGGTTGAGGCCAACAATCGCCTGCTGGAACTGCTTACACGCGCCCCCCTGAACACCGGTGACAAGGTAACGCTGAGCCGAACGCCCGGTGGCGAGTTGCAGCTGTCCCTGTCGACATCGACGCCCTCTACAGCCTCACCGGCACAGGCACGACCGGCACTGCTGCTTCAGGCCGCCGCGAACCAGGTTTCGTTGCTGCAGCAGGCGCTGCCCTTGAACACCCCACAAGCGGCACGCGTGATCAGCTCAACCCCGACACAGAATGCCGCAACAGCCACGACACCGCCACCTGGCGGAGGAAGCGGCACCGCCGCGCCGCCAGCCCACCCCTCCGCACCAGGCATACCGACAGCCTCGAGCCACCAGGCAGGCACCACCCCGAACCCGCCCCCCCTGACCACGGCCGCCGGATCTGCGCCCTCTGCGTCAACCTCAGGCCAGGGGCCGACGACACCGGCCACAGACGGCAGCAGGCCGCCGCCGGCGCCCGCAGAACAGCGCCCCCCGGCTGACAACCGCCCCCCCCAGGCCGGTGGAGCAAGTGCAGGCCGTCCCCCGGTGTACAGTGCGCAAATACAGCTAATCCGTCAGCTGGGGCCAGCCCTGCAAACCGGGACCACGCCCCGCGCGTCAACCTATCCGACAGCCAGCTCGACATCCGCCGGTACAAGCGGGACATCCGCGGGTACAACGCCAGCGCCCGGCCCGCAAACAGCCAGCCCCCCATCCCGGGCAGCCTCGCCACCCGCGACCACGGCGCCCCCTGCGGGAGCATCAATACCGGCACCGGCGTCACCGATGCCATCCGAGCGCCACTCGACACCACCCGCTCCGCCGGTTCCCTCATCCAGTCCGGCAAAGCCTGGTACAGGAACGCCAACCGCCACCGGGCCACAGCCCTCTCAGACCAATTCGGCCGTCAGCAACACCAAGACAGCGCGAACTGCTGCCGACGCGGCACCGCCTCCTGCCCGTGTCAGCCAGAGCGGCAGCACTCTGCTGCAGACACTGGGGCAGCAGCAGCCACGGCAGCCAGTCCAGCACCAGGTTCAACTCAGCGTCGACAATCGGCAGCTGCAGCTGCTCAGCCCCCGACCGCTGCAGGCCGGTCAACAGGTGACCCTGACCCGGGTCGGCGACCAGCAGGTGCAGCTGCAGGGCAGTGTCCCCGCTGAGCCCCCCGGCCGCACGCCGGCTGCCCAGAGCGCCATGCAGCAGGCACTGCGTGAGGCCCTGCCGCAACAGATGCCGTTCGGCGATGCTCTGAACCAGCTGGTCCAGCTGAGCCAGACGCCGGCTGTTCGTGGACAGGGCGCCATCGGTCAGCTGGTACAGTCGATGCTCAGCCTGTTCAGCGTCACGCCGGGCAGCGCCGATGCCGACCAGGCGATTCAGCGCAACCTGCAGCAGGGTGGCCTGCTGACCGAAGCCCGGCTGGCCCGAAGCGACAACGACAAGCCGCCTGCCGATCTCAAGCAGCAGCTGGGACAGCTGCTGAAAGCCGCCGAGCAGTTGCCGCCCGAACCCCGCCAGCAGATGCAGCGGCTGGTGGAAGCCCTGCAGGCACGCACGACCAGTCAACAGGTCAGCAGCCTTCAGGCCTGGAAGGAGCTGCCCGACGGCGGCCAGGAACGGGTTTTCCGACTGGACTTGCCGATCCGCCAGGCTGAACACCACGACACCGCCGAACTGACCATCAGTGAGCAGCGCCACCCCGCCGCTGAGGGAGAATGGCAGTCATCCTGGAGCGTATCGTTGAATTTCGATCTGCAGCAGCAGGGCAGTGTCGATGTCCGCCTCAGCCTGCAGGAAGACTGGCGTCTGAAACTGCAGTTCTGGGCCGAATCCGCCGCTACTCTGCAGCGAATCGAACAACAGCTGGAGCCGTTCAGCCAGGAACTGCACGGCAAGGGATTTATCGTCGACCATATACAGGCACGCCTGGGCAAGCCCCAGCAACCCAGGCTGAACGATATTCAACGCCGTCTGGTGGATGTGCATACATGAGCAGACAGGAACAGCAGGAACCCAGCGCCGTTGCGCTGAAATATGACCCGCAAGCGCCGGGGGCACCACGAGTTGTCGCCAAGGGACGGGGACTGATTGCAGAACAGATTCTGGCACTGGCTCAGGAGCATGAGATCCATATCCATCAGAGCCCTGAGCTGATTGAGGTTCTCATACGACTGGAACTGGGCGAGGAGATTCCCGAAGCGCTCTACCGGGCGATCGCCGAGGTGATCGCCTTCGCCTACAGCCTCAAGGATGACAAAGGGCCAACCGGCGCTCAGTGACGCTGATGCTGCTCCGGCAGCAGCTCGTTGCTGTGCAGCTCCCGGTGAAGCAGAGCCATGAGTTCGGCCTCGGGGCGGCCGATACCGCAGTTGCGCACCAGGTCATCCACCGACGCCCCCATCTCCATGAGCTTGGCGGCCTGGTTGTATGCGAGCGCACCCGGATCACGATTTTCCAGCTCTTGCTGCTTTTCGACGGTCATATTGAGCTTGCGCTCGATCGCCATCAGCCGCTTGCCCATACCAATGGAACCGTTGGTCATCGACCGGATCTCGTTGCGCAGCACGTTGATCAGCGCCTGATGCTGCCGTTCCTGACGCTTGAGTCGCACCAGTACATAGACGCAGAGCCCTGCCGCCACACAGGCGATCAATGTCAGCAACAGCATGAAAAAAAGTGAATACTCGGCCACACCCGCATCCAGAATCGGTTAAATCCGCAGGGAAAAACCCGCAGTGTAACCGATCACACTCCGGGCTTCATCGACTTCATGCACAGGCGGCTTCGAAGTCGAGCAGCAGATGCTCGATATCGAGAATGGCACACCGCTCCGGCATATAGGTGCCCAACAGCCAGGTACGGTGGCCACTATCCCGATTCCAGTTGATCTCGGCGGTCGGGATACGGACCGACTGAACCAGTTCGTCACAGGCCAGCGCCCAGCGCCGTCCTTTCAGGATAACGATCTCCAGATACTTGGAATACTCGGGCTTGTAGCGTTCGGGAATCAGCCAGCGCGCGGTGTCAACGATCCGCGTCCAGGCCGGCTCCTGGCCAAAGCGCCCGATGACCCACTCGGGGCCGTCCAGCATCAGCGAAAGGTCGGTCAGGTGCAGTGAACCTTCCACATAATCGAACGGAATCGCCAGTTTGAGGCCGTGCATGTCGACAAGCACGCAGTTGACCTCGGCTCCCAGCCTGGTCGCTGCATCCGGCAGCGGCCCAGCGGCAACAGGGGCTGGTGCAGGCTCAGGCTCAGGCTCAGGCTCAGGCTCAGGCTCAGGCTCAGGCTCAGGCTCAGGCTCAGGCTCAGGCTCAGGCTCAGGCTCAGGCTCAGGCTCAGGCTCAGGCTCAGGCTCAGGCTCAGCAGTCAGCGTGTTCTCCAGCGCCGGCGGTGTCGAGTCTTCTGCCGCCTCTTTTTCGATGGCAGGACGCTCGATCGGGGCCTCTACGGCCACCGTGGAGGCCTCGGTTTCCGCGGCTTCGTCGGGCAGCTGGGGGTCCAGCAACAGCGCTTCCAGGTATTCATATACGACTTGTTTCTGATCTGCCATCGATCACTCCTGTTCTTGCGGCTCCAGCAGGCTGCGCAGCAGGCGGGCATAGGCATGCACCCCACGGCTGCCCGCATCGAGTGACGAGGGCACCAGCCCCTTGAGGCTGGCATTCCTGAATTTGGTATCCACCGGCACAACGGCGTTGGAAAGGTGTTCCGGATAGTGCTTATGCAGTTCTCTGAGGCTGTTGACCGATGCCTGGGTCCGACGATCATAGAAGGTCGGCACGATGGTAAAGGGCAGTTTGTTCTTGCGTGCCCGGTTGATCATATGGATGGTACGCACCATCCGCTCCAGCCCCTTGAGCGCCAGAAACTCGGTCTGCACCGGGACCACCAGGTGACCGCAGGCCGCCAGGGCGTTCACCATCAACACCCCCAGTACCGGCGGACTGTCGATCAGCACGTAATCATATTCGGCCTGCAGGTGACGCAGCGCCTTGGCCACCTGCAGCCCCATGCCTTCCTGAGCCACAGCCTTGCGCTCCAGCGTCGCCAGCGCTGTGGCGGCAGGAATCAGCTTGATGCTGTCATGGCTGGTGTCGTGAATCAGTTCACGCACCCGCTCGGCATCGACCCGTACCTGGCTGAACAGGTCATAGACACTGCGTTCAAGCTCATCGGGATCATAGCGGAAGTAGCTGGTCATCGAGCCATGGGGGTCGAGGTCGACCAGCAATACGCGGTAGCCGACTTCAGCCAGGAGTCCGGCCAGGGAGATCGCGGTGGTGGTTTTGCCCACGCCCCCCTTTTGGTTAGCAACTGCCCATACCTGCATCTGTTTTCAGTCCTGTTCTCTGCGCGGGTACGACTTAACGCGTCCCCCGCTGCGCCAGCAGCGGCCCAATATCATCAAGTTCAAGGATGGCATCGGCCATACCGGCATTCACCACCGCCTGGGGCATTCCGTAGATGGTACAACTGTCCCGGTTCTGCGCCCACATGGCCGATCCCGCCTGCTTCAGCAAACGCGCGCCATCGCAGCCATCCGAGCCCATACCGGTCAAGATGACGCCGAGTACCTTGTTGCCGTAGGCCTTGGCGGCGGAGGCATAGGTCACGTCCACACTGGGCTTGTAGGTCAGGCGCTCATCACCGGTCAGAATCCGCACCCGGTCTTTCTGTCTCGGGTCCAGCATCATCTGCAGCCCTCCCGGCGCCAGCAAGGCCTGCCCCGGAGCCAGCCGATCCCCGTCTTCGGCTTCCTTGACGCGAATCTGACACTGCTGGTTGAGCCGCTCGGCAAAAACCTGGGTAAAGGTTTTGGGCATATGCTGCACCAGCAGCAGCGGGTAGGGGTAATTGGCCGGCAATTGGGTCAGCACCTTTTGCAGCGCCGCAGGGCCACCGGTGGATGCTCCGATCACCACCAGTCGGCAGTCGGGAAACTGCACGCGTGCCGCTGGCGTCGTCGCCGGATCTCCCGCTGCCGAGGGCCTGGCCGGGGTCGTGGCTGCCGCCGGACGCCGAGGCTCCCCACTCCCCGTCCGGGAAGGTGACAGCGCTCGAGTTGAGGGGCGCGTGGCCGCCCGAGACGGCCGCGCCGGAGTCTGATCGTCGGGACGGAACACCATGGTCGTCCCCTTCTGCTCACGCCCCGGGTAAGAGCGTTCCAGGGCACTGCTTTGCCGAAAGCGACGGCTCCGCCCAAGCGCCACCAGACGGTCGATCAGCTGGGAGCGTACGCCGCTGTTCTTGTCCATCCAGGCGCGAATATCCTTGGGCAGGTAGTCGGCAGCACCGGCTTCGAGCGCCTGCAGGGTGACCCGAGCGCCTTCGTGAGTCAGCGAGGAGAGCATCAGCACATTGGTCGGCGCTTCACGCATGATGATACGGACCGCTTCGATGCCGTTCATCTGCGGCATCTCCACGTCCATGGTCACCACGTCCGGCTTCAGCCGCTTGACCTGCTCGACCGCTTCCCTGCCATTGACCGCCGTCCCGACCACCTGCAGCCGAGGGTCATCCTGGAGCATCTCCTCGATGCGATGACGAAAAAATCCCGAATCATCGACAATCAGCACTTTAACCGGCATAAAGGTCCCTCATCTACGCCTTCCGTTTCAGGTCGATGCGTAATATTTCAACAGGTTGGGTATATCAATGATCAGGGCGATACGACCATCACCGGTAATGGTGGCACCGGACAGGCCCGGCGTGCCGTGCAGGATGCTGCCCAGCGGCTTGATCACCACTTCTTCCTGACCCACCAGCTGGTCGACGACAAAGCCAACCCGGGTCGTACCGACACTGACGATCACCACATGCCCCTGATCCGGCAGTTCGGCACTCGATTGTCCCTGCACCAGCCAACGCTTGAGGTGGAACAGGGGCAGCGCTTGATCACGGACGATGATCACCTGCTGGCCATCGACGATATTGGTCTTGGTCAGGTCCAGGTTAAAGATCTCATTGACGTTGACCAGCGGCAGTGCAAACGCCTGGTCTTCCAGCATCACCATCAGGGTCGGCATGATTGCCAGCGTCAGCGGTACCTGAATGGCGATTCGCGTCCCCTGCCCAAGAATGGAATCGATACTGAGCGTGCCGTTGAGCTGGGTGATCTTGGTCTTGACCACGTCCATGCCCACACCACGCCCGGAAACGTCGGAGACCTCGGTTTTGGTGGAGAAGCCGGCCTGGAAGATCAGGTTGAAACATTCCTGGTCGGTCAAGCGACGCGCCGCTTCCGTATCCATCATGCCACGCTTCACGGCCAGATTACGCAGCACCTCCGGGTCTA
The DNA here is from genome assembly GCA_963676805.2 of uncultured Marinobacterium sp. Classification (GTDB taxonomy): domain Bacteria; phylum Pseudomonadota; class Gammaproteobacteria; order Pseudomonadales; family Balneatricaceae; genus Marinobacterium. The sequence goes on from CAXXYA010000002.1 coordinate 2,301,381, forward strand.
TGCCGGCACCGTCATCCTGAATGATCAGCAGGATATGATCACCCTCCTGCTCGGCGGACAGCAGCACATGACCTTCACGGGGCTTGCCGACAGCGGCACGCTTGTCAGGATCCTCGATGCCGTGGTCGACCGCGTTGCGCACCAGGTGGATCAGCGGATCGGCGAGCGCCTCAACCAGGTTCTTGTCCAGGTCGGTGTCTTCACCGCGCAGCTCCAGACGGACCTCTTTTTTCAGGTTGCGCGACAGGTCGCGAATCAGGCGCGGGAAGCGGCCAAACACCTTCTTCACCGGCTGCATGCGCGTTTTCATCACCGAGGTCTGCAGGTCGGCGGTCACCATGTCCAGCGTGCCCAGCGCCTTGGCCATCTCCTCGTCTTCACGGGTGCCACCCAGACGCACCAGGCGGTTGCGGACCAGCACCAGCTCGCCGACCATGTTCATGATCTTGTCCAGCAGGCGCGTATCAACACGCACATTGCTCTCGGCGGCCGACTTGCTGGCTGAGGGTTTGGACTTGGCTTCCTTGTTTTCAGGATGTTCTTCAGCCGCCACAGCCGGCGCCGCACGACTGACCGGTTCTGATGGTGCAGGGGCGGGCACCGGCGCAGGCGCTGGAGGAGCCACGGCGGCAGGCGCGCTCGCCTCAGCCGATGCAGGCTGTAGATGCGCGAAAGCACCTTCGCCCGCCGTCTGGAGTTCATCCAGCAAGGCTTCGAACTCATCATCGGTGATCAGGTCTTCGCCCCCGGAGACCGATTGAGACGCGCCCTCCGATCCCGCTTCGGCAGCGCCTCCCGGTCCCTTGCCAGGACCATGCAGCTCATCCAGCAGGGCTTCGAATTCATCTTCGGTAATCAGATCGTCTTCGCTACCGTCATCGGCAGGCGGATCTGCCGGAGCCTGGGCATGACTGCCCGCCAGGTCGCCCAGCAGCACCTCGAAGTCGTCCATCGGGGTGTTGGGGTTGGCCGGTGCCGCCTCGACAGGGGGCTCGGGCTCAACGGCTGCCGGCACCACCGGCGACTCGACAGCCGCCGCGGTCGGGGCGCCACCCTCGGCAAAGTTGATCAGCGCCTGCAGCAGGCTGTTCGATGCATGCTCGGGTTCTGCCCCTGCACGCACCGCCTCGAACATGGCGTTGATGGCGTCCAGCGCCTGCAGCACCACATCCATCAGCTCGGAGCTGACACTCAGCTCGCCGTTACGCAGCAGGTCAAACAGGTTCTCTGCCTTGTGGCAGCATTCCACCATCGCATCCAGCTGCAGGAAGCCAGCCCCGCCTTTAACAGTATGAAAACCGCGGAAGATCGCATTCAACAGATCTTTGTCGCTGGGGCGTTGCTCCAGATCCACGAGCTGCTCGGACAGCTGCTCCAGAATCTCTCCGGCTTCTACGAGGAAATCTTCCAGAATTTCCTGATCGACATCCAAACTCATCGCGAGCTCCTATCAAAATCCCAGGCTGGACAGCAGGTCATCAACATCGTCCTGGTTACACAGCGCATCCTGATTCCCCTTCGGCAGCTGGGGGCCTTCCGCCTGAATAGGATTCTTCTCCTTGCCGGCGGCAGGGGTCACGCTGGGCTTCTCATCCCCACTGCGCTCTTCCGCCGGCACGGGTGCAGCCTCCAGGCTACTTAATTGTTCGACCTTGGCCGCCATATCCATCAGCTTGACCAGCTGCCCCTCGACCTGAGTTACCAGCGTAATCACACGTCGTATCAGCTGGCCGGTAATGTCCTGCACGCTCTGGGACACCAGGATATCGGTCAAGGTGGTACGTAGTTCGGTGATGGTTTGTTCCGACTGATTTTTCAGTTCACAGGTGCGGTCGTAGGTACCGTTGAGGGCTTCAAAATCCCCTTCCAGCTGCCCCACCAGCAACAGCAGTTCCTTGAAACGCTCGCTTTGCTGGTCCAGCTTGTCCACCAGACTCAGGGAACGGTCAACCCTGTCCATGGTCTCGTGGGCATTTTTCTCGGTCAGTTCAATGACATATCCCAAACGATCGGAAGCATCACCGATCCCGGCCAGGCTCTCTTCGCCTTCCGCCGGCATCTGGTCGCCCATATCACTGGAGAACGCCTTTATTGCTTCATGCAACCCGCGCGTCAAATGACCGACTTCGTTGTAGAACACCTGGTGGCGAGCGAACTGTAACTCGTTGATCAGTCCCATCGCTGCAGGCAAGTTACCGGCTTCAAGTTCCGTAACCAGCGCACAGGCACGGTCACGCAGAAACTCATCGAAGCCGTTGAAATCCACTTTACTGGCCGTTTGCGCTGCCATCAAAACTCCCCGCTAAAGCTGTTAGCTATCGATACGTTCAAAGATCTTGTCGATCTTTTCCTTCAGCACAGCAGCGGTAAAGGGTTTCACTACATAGCCGTTGACACCTGCCTGAGCCGCCGCAATGATCTGCTCGCGCTTGGCCTCCGCCGTTACCATCAGTACCGGGATATGAGCCAGAGCGGCGTCCGCCCGTACTTCCTTGAGCAGATCGATACCGGTCATTTCGGGCATGTTCCAGTCCGTAATCAGGAAGTCCACATGGCCCTGTTTAAGGATCGGCAGCGCGGTCTTGCCGTCGTCCGCCTCATCGACGTTGGTAAACCCGAGATCACGCAGCAGGTTCTTGATGATGCGCCTCATCGTAGAGAAATCATCTACAACAAGTATTTTGATGTCTTTTTTCAAGACACTTCCCCCAATTCAGAAAACATCTCCAAACGATTCTCTGGCCAGCCGGCATACTGCTCAACACCAGTCCCGCAATCGCCCCCGGAGCCGTAGCGCCGCCTGACTGTGGATCTGACTGACCCGCGATTCACTGACGCCCAGCACCTGGCCGATCTCCTTGAGATTCAACTCTTCATCATAATACAGTGACAGTACCAAGCGCTCACGTTCGGGCAATGCACCGATCGCCCGTGCCAGCGCCTGCTTGAAGCCGTCGCTCTCCAACAGCTGTCCAGGGTTCGGTTCCGCGGAGGTAAACTGTTCCGTTGGTGCCTCATCGGTCGTTTCCGTCAGCTGGTCATAACTGAACAGACGGCTGTCGAGCGAATCCTGCAGCAACGACTGGTATTCGGCAATACTTATACCCAGTTCAGAAGCCACTTCCCGGTCACTGGCATCTCGCCCGGTGCGATGTTCCACCTGAGCAATGGCCTCACTGACACGACGCGCATTGCGGTGTACCGAACGCGGCGTCCAGTCTCCCCGGCGCACCTCATCGATGATGGCACCCCGGATGCGGATCCCTGCATAGGTCTCGAAGCTGGCCCCCTTGCCGGCATCATAGCGGCTGGCGGCTTCCAGTAACCCCATCATGCCGGCCTGAATCAGGTCATCCAGCACAACGTGGCTGGGCAAACGCGCCATCAGGTGATGCGCGATTCTTCGCACCAGCGGGGTGTACTCCTTGATCAGCTCCTGACCTGATTTAAACTCCACTACGTTGTACATATATGCTTCTTTCAGGGTAGGCGCGCGCCCTGCACGAGCCGCTCGACAAAGAATTCCAGATGTCCTCTGGGGCTGTTGCTGACCGGCCAACTGTCAACTCTGTTGGCCAGCTGGCGATAGGCCAGCGCGGCCTTATCCTTGGGCGCCGCCCTGAGTACAGCCCTTTGCTTTTGTACGGCTTTGCGAACCGACTCATCATAAGGGATTGAGCCAACGTATTGAAGCGTCACGTCCAGAAATCTGTCGGTAACCGTCAACAGTTTGTTAAACATGCTGCGCCCTTCCGTATCCGTTCTGACCATATTGGCCAGCACCCTGAACCGGGTCATCTGGTAATCCCGGTTCAGCAGCTTGATCAAGGCGTAGGCATCGGTAATCGAGGTCGGCTCGTCACAGACAACCACCAGCACTTCCTGAGCCGCGCGCACAAAGCTGACCACCGAGTCGGAAATACCGGCGGCGGTATCGATCACCAGCACATCCAGCTCATCGGCGATATCATTGAAGGCATGAATCAGTTCAGCGTGTTCATGCGCACTCAGTGCCGTCATCTCCTGGGTACCCGAAGCGGCCGGCACGATCCATAAATTCTCACCCGCCGGGACCATCACCTCACGCAGTGAACACTGCCCGGCCAGCACGTCGGCGATGTTCTGCTGAGGCCGCAGCCCCAGCATCACATCCACATTGGCCAGCCCCAGGTCGGCGTCCATCAGCACTACGCGACGCCCCATCTCGCTCAAACCAACCGACAGGTTGACCGACACGCTCGTCTTGCCGACGCCGCCCTTGCCTCCGGTCACGGCAATGACCTTGACGGGATGGGTTTGTTTCATCGACTACTCCTTATCCCGTCCCGAACAGCGACTCGTCGACATCCGGAGCGTCATCGGGACCTGCACTGCGCTGCGCGATAACCACGGTACGGCTGACCAGGTCGTTGCGCTGAGCGATACCGATATCGTCCGGAATCTTCTGTCCATCGGTGACATAGGCGATCGGCAACTGCTTTTCCACCACCAGCGTCAGCGCCTCGCCCAGGCTACCGGACTCATCGGTCTTGCTCAGTACGCAACCGTTCAATCCCAGTTCGGCATAATTGTCATAGGCGTTGCGCATCAGCTGCAGCTGGCTGGAGCAGGATAGTACCAGCAACTTTTTCAGTCGCATCGTGACCCCGGACAACATCTGCATCTGCAGCTGACCCTGAGGGTCGGATGCGTTCATGCCGGCCGTATCGATCAATACCAGCCGCTTGTTCCTTAAACTCTGCAGCACCTCTTCCAGGCTGTGATTCTCATCCACCACCCGGACCGGCACATCCAGAATACGGCCAAAGGTTTTCAACTGCTCGTGGGCCGCGATCCGAAAACAGTCCGTGGTCACCAGCGCCACGCTGGAGCTGCCGTGCTGCAGCACATGACGTGCAGCCAGCTTGCCGATGGTCGTGGTCTTGCCGACGCCTGTCGGGCCGACAAACATGATCATGCCGCCCCGCTCGATCATCTCTTCCCCCAGCACCGGCAGGGCATCCGCCAGCCGAGCCAGCACATTGCGCCAGGCATCGCTGACGGTCAGTTCGGGCTCAACTCCATTCATCAGCTGACGTACCAGCGCGGCCCCCAGACCCAACTGCTGCAGGCGTCCAGCTACCTGACGATGCGAAGGAGCCCCCTCATCCTGCTCGGCAGCCGGTTCACTGCGCTGCTGCAGCATCCGACGCAGCGCCTCGATCTCCCGCTGCATGTTGAGCAGCGTCGGGTCTTCTTCCGGCGCCATCGGTTCGGGTGCAAAGACAGGCTGTCGACGCACAGGCGCCGGGGACTCGGCCGCCGCCGACACGGAAGGTCTCGACTCCTGGGAGATGCCACGACGGCGATTACGCGCCTTCAACGATTCCAGAATGGAGCGCAGATCTTCGTCATCATCGTCATTAATTTGACGATTGACGTTGCGGTCAGCTCGCACGTCCGGCTCTGACATGCGCCGACTGGCCTCGGCGATACGCGCGCGTGTCTTGTTCAGCTCTTCTTCAAGCTCGGCGTTGCGGCTGGCCTGCTCGGACTGGTGCGAGTGCGACCCGGTCAATATGCGGATCTGTTCCTCACGGCGATCGGGGGCGGGACGTGTCGCACGCTCACGCTTGAGTTCGGCCTGTGCCGCCTCATACTCATCCTCACGCGCCGCGACCACCTCGACGCCACCGGCCACGCGGTGGTTGGAAATGATGACCGCATCAGGCCCGATCTCTTCTCGAACCCGACGCATGGCCTGACGCATATCCGGTGCAAAGATACGTTTGACTTTCATATCCTTTCCTTATCGACCGCCTGTCGCCAAACCCTAGCCATTTTGCCCACCCACAGTGGCTACGATGGTGACTTTCTTGTTTTCAGGAATCTCCTGATAGGAGAGTACATGAATCTGGTGTTCCCCATAACGGACAAATTTCGCCATCAACGGGCGCACTGGCGCGGCCACCAGCAACACCGAAGGCTTGCCAGCCATCTCCTGACGCTGGGCCGTTTCAGCCAGCGAGCGCTGCAACCGCTCGGCCATCCCCGGCTCCAGCACCAGCCCCTCATCGCCCTGCCCCTGCTGCATGGAGCCCAGCAGCATCTGCTCCAGCTGAGGCTCCAGCGTAATCACCGCCAGTTCCGGCTCCGAGCCGTTGATGGTTTGGACGATCAGGCGTGACAGCGCAACCCGTACCGCCGCCGTCAATGCCAGCGGGTCCTGGGTCCGCTGCACCGCCTCTGCCAATGCCTCGGCGATGGAGCGGAAGTCTTTCAGCGGCACCTGCTCCATCAGCAGGTTCTGCAGCACCTTGAGCAGCGCACTGATCGACAGTTTTTTCGGGATCAGTTCCTCGACCAGCTTCGGTGACGACTTGGTCAGCAGATCCAGCAACTGTTGCACCTCTTCATGTCCCAGCAATTCGTGGGAGTGCGTCTGCAATACCTGGTTGATGTGCGTCGCCACCACGGTGCTGGCATCCACCACGGTGTAACCCAGCGTCTGTGCATGCTCCTTGTGGCTCTTTTCGATCCAGACCGCATCCAGCCCGAACGCCGGATCCTTGACATTGATGCCGTTCAGATCACCGAATACCTGACCCGGGTTGATCGCCAGCTCACGGTCCGGATAGATCTCGGCTTCTCCGGCAATCACGCCCATCAGCGTAATGCGGTAGGCGCCCGGCAGCAGGTCCAGATTGTCACGAATATGGACCGAGGGCACCAGAAAGCCGAGATCCTGGGACAGCTTTTTCCGTACACCCTTGATGCGGCCCAGCAGCTGACCGCCCTGCATCTTGTCCACCATCGGGATCAGCCGGTAGCCGACCTCCAGACCGATCATGTCCACCGGCATCACATCATCCCAGCCCAGCTCTTTCTGCTCTTCCGCAGGAGCTTCGGTTGCGACCGTCTGCTGCTCGGCCGCTGCCGCTGCCGCTTCCTGACGCTGCTCCTCGCGCTGCTTGATCCACCAGGCGCCCGCCGCCGCGGCCGCCGCCAGACCGATGAAGGCAACATGCGGCATGCCGGGAACGATCCCCATGATGAACAGTATGGCAGCCGCCACGCTCAGTGCACGCGGTGACGAGAACATCTGACGGAACACCTGGGTGCCCATCGCCTCGGACGAGTTGGCACGGGTCACCATCACCGCCGCCGCCGTGGACAGCAACAGCGACGGAATCTGCGCGACCAGACCGTCACCAATGGTCAACAGCGAGTAGTACTGCAGCGCCATGTCGAAGCTCAGGCCGTGCTGAACCATGCCGATCCCCAACCCGCCGAGCAGGTTGATCACCAGGATCAGGATACCGGCCACGGCATCACCGCGCACAAACTTGGACGCACCGTCCATGGCGCCGTAGAAGTCGGCCTCCTGAGTCACTTCGCGGCGGCGGTCACGGGCCTCGTCCTGATTGATCAGGCCGGCATTAAGGTCGGCATCGATCGCCATCTGCTTGCCCGGCATCGCATCCAGGGTAAAGCGGGCACTGACTTCGGAGATTCGGCCGGCACCCTTGGTGACCACGACGAAGTTGATGATCACCAGAATCAGGAACACCACGATACCGACCACGTAGTTACCGCCGACCACCACGTCACCGAATGCCTCGATCACCTTACCGGCAGCGTCGCCGCCCTCATGCCCGAACAGCAGCACCACACGGGTCGAGGCCACGTTCAGCGCCAGACGCAACAGGGTGGCGGCCAGCAGAATGGTCGGAAAAACGGCAAAATCCAGCGGGCGCAGGGCGTAAATACTGACCAGCAGCACCACGATCGACAACGCGATATTGAAGGTAAAGAAGACGTCAAGCAGGAAGGGGGGCATCGGCAAGGTCACCATGCCCAGAATCACCAGCAGCAGCAGCGGAATCCCCAGATTCCCCTGCGTCAGGCCACGGACATTATTCAGGATGACTTCGCGCTCCACTCTTCCTCCAAAGTGTCAAAAAAACAACAATAAAAACATATACCGATCACCTGCCGATCAGGTCAGTATCAAAAACGGTGCAGCTGATGTTTTTTTGACATATTACACGCGTCCCAGAGAGATCATGCAATAAATTTGCCAATCACTCTTCAGCGTCGCGACGAAACTCCTCCGGAATCTCCAGATCTTCGTCACGCAAGGGCACAGGCGCTTCTTCCTGCCGCTGTCTGTGACGCTTGAGCTGGAAGACGTACGCCAGCACCTGCGCCACCGACTGATAGAGCCCGGCCGGGATTTCGTCGCCAATCTCGGTGGCGTGATAGAGCGCACGCGCCAGCGGCGGTGCCGACAACAATGGCACATCATGCTCCTCGGCCACTTCGCGGATCTTCAGCGCGACGAAGTCCGCCCCCTTGGCGACCACTCGCGGCGCGCCTCCGCTCTGCTGGTCATACTTGAGCGCCACCGCATAATGGGTCGGGTTGGTGATCACCACATCGGCCTCGGGCACTTCGGTCATCATCTTGCGCTGGGCGATCTCGCGCTGCAGCTGGCGGATACGCCCCTTCACCTCGGGCTTGCCTTCGGTGTTCTTCATCTCATCCTTGACCTCCTGCAGCGTCATCTTCAGCTTCTTGTTGTAATCGTAGAGCTGGAAGGGCACATCGATCAGCGAGATGATGATCAGCGACAGGCTCATCACCAGGAAGGACCAGCCCAGAATCTGCAGCGAGTGCGCGATCGCCGGCTCCACCGCCTCACGCGCCAGTGCGATCAGATCAGGCTGATCCAGCCAGAGCACCATGATGGCAAAGGAACCGACCAGCAGGAATTTGGCCAGTCCCTTGAGCAGCTCGATCAGCGCCTTGAGCGAGAACATCCGCTTGATGCCGCTCAACGGGTTGATCCGGCTTCCCTTGGGCTGAAGCGCCTTACCGCTGAAATTCCAGCCCCCCAGCGCAATGGGACTGAGCAGAGCCGCCAGCAGGGTCAGCAGGTAGAAGCCCCAGAGGCTGAAGAAACCTTCATAAAGCGCCTCGCCAAGATGGGTGAACATCCGCGAAGGGTCGAAGATGTCGCGCCGGTCCAGGGTAAAACTTTCGGCCATGATATCGATCATGCTGCCCGCAACCTGACCGCCGAACAGCAGCGCCGAGGCCGCCGCCGCCAGCAACAGCACCGTGGCCGACAGCTCTCGCGACCGGGGAATGTCACCTTTGTCACGCGCCTCCTTGAGACGCTTGGCCGTTGGCTCCTCCGTTTTTTCCTGACCGGTTTCCTCTGCCATCTAGCCCTCCACCTCAAGCAGGCCGGCGATGACATCCAGCCATTCACCGGCAAACACCTGATAGTGACTGAAAAAGCCGGACAGGCTCGCCCAGACAATGAAGATCCCCATCAGCATGGTGAACGGAAAGCCGATGGCAAAGATGTTCAGCTGGGGAGCCGCCTTGGTCATGATGCCGAAGGCAAAGTTGACCACCAGCAGCGCCGTCACCGCGGGCAACGCCATCAGCAGCGCCGCCATGAACAGCCAGCCGCCGGACAGCGCCATCTGCCACAGGGTCGCCTGGCTCAAACCGCCCGCTCCCACCGGCAGCACATGAAAGCTCTGCGCCAGAATCTCGATCAGCACCAGATGACCATCCATGCCGAGAAACAGCATCATCACCAGCATCAGATAGAGCTGCGCCACGATCACCACGCTGACACCGTTGGCAGGATCGGTCATGGATGCGAAGCCCAGGCCCATCTGCATCGCCATCATCTGGCCGCCGGCGACGAAGCTCTGCAGCAGGATATTGGCCGAGAAGCCGAGCAGGCTGCCGATCAGCACCTGCTGCGCAATCAGAACCCAGCTCTGCAGCGAGAAGCCGTCGAACGTCGGCATTGGCGGCAATACCGGCACCAGCAGTACGGTCACTGTCAGCGCCAGGCCGAGGCGCAGGCGGGCCGGCAACATCTGGGTGCCGATGATCGGCATCGCCATGAAGAAGGACATCACCCTGAACAGGGGCCAGAGGAAGGCGTTCACCCAGTGTTCGATCTGCAGCAGGCTGATCTCCATTAGCCGCCTACGAAATCAGATGAGGGATGTTGAGGAACAGGTAGTTGAACAGGTCGGAGATCCGGGTGACGATCCAGGGTCCGGCCCACATCACCGCCAGCAGGGTCACGATCAAACGCGGCAGGAAGCTCAGCGTCTGCTCGTTGATCTGGGTGGCCGCCTGAAACACCGATATCATCAACCCCACCGCCAGTGAGGGGCCTACGATCACGGCCACGATCACAATCACCAGCCAGAAGGCCTGCCCGAAGAGGTCGAGCGTCATGCCTGGATCCATCTCTGCCCTCCTAAACGCCGAAACTGGCCGCCAGGGTGCCGACCACCATCGCCCAGCCATCCACCAGCACGAACAGCATGATCTTGAACGGCAACGAAATAATCACCGGTGACAGCATCATCATGCCCATCGCCATCAGCACGCTGGCCACCACCAGGTCGATCACCAGAAAGGGGATGAACAGCATGAAACCGATCTGGAAGGCGGTTTTCAGCTCACTGATGATGAACGACGGAATCAGGACGGTAAAGGGGATCTCCTCGGCCCGCGCCACCGGTGCGGTTTCCGAAAGGCGCATGAACAGGTTCAGGTCGCTCTCGCGCGTCTGGCGCAACATGAACTCGTGGAAGGGCACGCCTGCCGCCTTGAACGCCTCCAGCGGCGGCAGCTCCTCCGCCATGTAGGGCTGCACCGCTCGGGTGTTCACCTCTTCCAGCACCGGTGACATGATGAACAGGGTCAGGAACAGTGACAGGCCGATGATGATCTGATTGGACGGCGTCTGCTGCAGACCCAGCGCCTGACGCAGGATGGCGAATACGATGATGATACGGGCGAAAGAGGTCATCATCATCAACATCGCCGGCAGGAAGGTCAGCAATGTCATCAGCGCCAGGATCTGGATGGTGACGCTGTAGTTGCTGGTGCCGTCTTCGCCGGTTACCAGGGTGACCGCCGGAATACCGGTGTCGGCAGCCAACGCCGAGCCGGCCGGCAACAGCATGAGCAGCAGCACCAGCAGCCCCTTCATTCAGGGCCTCCACGCCTCAGCACCTGCTGCAGACGCTCGGCAAATACCGCGCCGCGCACCGCTTCGGAATCCACCACCGGGCTATCGAAATGTTTCAACAGACTGACCCGACCCGGTGCCACGCCCAGCAGCAGCTGCTCCTGACCGACCTGAACCAGTACCGCCCGTTCGCGCTGCCCCAATGGCAATGCCGCCAGCACTTTCATCCCCTGGCCGGATGCCGTCGCACCGTTGACCCGCTTGACCAGCCACCCCAGCAGCAGAATCAACCCCACCACCAGCAACAGCCCCAATCCCAGCTGCAACAGGCTAGCCCATGACAGCGGGTCCGGCAGATCGGCACGCGGTGCTGCACCCTCCTCGGCGGCCTGTGTCAGCGTTGGCAGCAGTATCAGCAGGGCGAGCAGCGGCTTCATTTCAACCGCCGGATGCGTTCCTGAGGGCTGATCACATCCGTCAGGCGGATGCCGTAACGGTCGTTGACCACCACCACTTCGCCATGTGCGATCAGGGTGCCGTTAACCTTGACGTCCAGGGGTTCACCGGCGACCCGGTCCAGCTCGATCACCGACCCCTGGCTCAGCTGCAGCAGGTTACGGATGGCGATTTCGGTGCCCCCGACCTCCATGGTCAGGGTGACCGGAATATCCAGAATGACATCCAGCTTGGGGTCTGCCACCGGGACAGAGTCGTCCTGGAGTTCATCCAGCTCAACGCCCTGTGCCGGCGGCGCCGACTGGGCCTGGACATCATCGAGCAGCGCATCGGCATCCACACCCGCCTCACCGGTCTGCTCTTCCAGAGCGGCGGCCCATTCGTCGGCCAGCGCCTGTTGATCCTGGTTGTTGTTCTCGTCGCTCACGTTGTTCTCTCCGCAGGCCGGCTTACTCGGAGCCCGGCCGCTTGATGGTATCCTTGATTTTGACTGCCAGATTGCCGCGCGAAGTCCCCAGCTGGCAGTTGAACAGCGGAATGCCGTTGGCATTGAGCTGCAGGCTGTCAGACAGCTCGACCGGAATAATATCGCCCGCCTCGAACTCCATCACGTCACGCAGCGTCAGCTCGCGTTCGGCCACCCTCAGGTCCAGCTCCAGCGTCGCCATCATGATGTCACGGCGCAGGGCACGCAGCCAGCGCTCATCCTTCTGCTCTTCGGTGTTCTGCACGCCCGACAGCAGCTGATCGCGGACCGGCTCCAGCATCGCATAGGGCATGGTGACGTGCAGTTCGCCGGTGCCGCCCTCCAGATCGATCTGAAAGGTGCTGACCACGACCACTTCGGTCGGGTTGACCGCGTTGGCCATGGCCGGGTTGACCTCATGACCGACATGCTCGAAATTCAGCTGCATCACCGGACGCCAGGCGTCTTCCAGGTCTTCGAACAGCTGATGTAGCGTCTTGTGTACGATACGGGTTTCGGTTGGCGTGAACTCGCGTCCCTCGATCTTGGCATGACGGCCATCGCCACCGAAGAACTGGTCCACCAGCCGAAATACCAGCCGGGCATCCATGATGAACAGCGCCGTGCCGCGCAGTGGATGCGCCTTGACCAGGCTCATGCTGGTCGGTACATAGAGGGTATGGATGTAGTCGCCGTACTTCATCACCTGGATGCCCCCTACGGTGACATCGGCGGTACGACGCAACAGGTTGAACAGGCTGATCCGGGTATGCCGAGCGAAACGTTCGTTGATCATCTCCAGCGTGGGCATGCGCCCACGCACGATGCGCTCGTGGCTGGCCAGGTCATAGGGCTGGATGCCATCCTCGGACTCGACACTTCCCCCCTCATCCGCATCGACGTCGCCGTCATCCACACCGTGGAGCAGCGCATCGATCTCGTCCTGGGAGAGCAGATCCTTGACCGACATCTAGTTCATCCTACTGCATGACAAAATTGGTAAAGAGAAGGGTCTCAACACCGGGTTCTCCGATCTTTTCCTGCATGATCGACTGCACCAGTGCGGTCGCCTCGTTGCGCAAGGCCTTTTTGCCTTCAATACTTTGCAGATCCTCGAAGGATTGGGAGCTGAACAATGCATTCAGCCGCGCTACGATCAGCGGCATGTGCAGCTTCAATGCTTCCTCGACGACCGGACTGCGGCTTTTCACTTCCACGAATGCCTGCAGGTAATGGCGCTTATCGTCTGCCGACTGCAGGGTCACGACAAAGGAGGGCTTGCCTTCCAGCGTACGAACCTTGGTGTAGATCGCCTCATGATGAACCGGCTCGGCCGCCACCGACTCGGCCGCGCCCGCAGATTCTCCCGACAACAGAAAATAGCTTGCTGTCGCACCACCGCCCAACAGCACTACCGCCGCCAGTACCAGCAGAATAATCAGTTTTTTTCTGGAGCTTTTGCCACCCTCGACTTCGGTCTCAGCAGCTTCATTGGTCGCCATTTATGCCTCCACCGGTTGTAGCGTCCTACCGATCAGGCGCTAATATAACACACTGTTTTTAGGGCTGTAGACTCAGGCGTAATAGTCCACGAGCCCCACCGCGACAAGCGGTGTTGGCAGCGCTTCAGTTTCGCCACCTTCGGTGCCGCCGTAGGCGGAGGTTCGCCCCGTCGCCTCGGCTTGTTCACGCTGGCCGGAACCCTGCTGGCGAGCTTCATCCGAGACCGACGAATCCTGCAGATTCAGCCCCTGCTCGGCAAACATTTCACGCAGACGGGGAAGCTGCTGCTCCAGTGCCTCTCGTACCACCGGGTTGGCGCTGGTGAAGCTGACGCTGACCTGATCCTGCCCCTGGAGATGCACCCGGATCTGCATGGCCCCCAGCTCGGGCGGGTCCAGCTGGATATGCGCCGTCCGTGGACCATGTTGAGCCATCATGATCGCACGTTCGCCGAGCTGACCGCCCCAGCGGGGCTCGGCCAGTTTCTGCTGCAGCTGCTGGGCAAAATCGCTCCCGGGCTGAGCCGTGGTCGCCGGCGTCGCATTATGCCCACGCCCCGGTGCGGCAGCGGCCGCCGCTGCGCTCTGCCCCTCCTGCCTTGACGACTGTCCCGAATCCGCCGAGTCGCCCGTGTCGGTGCTCACCTGCAACTGAGCAGCCTGGGCCTGGCTCTCCTGCCGGGCCGAAAGCGCGTCAGTCGCCAGCCGCTGCCCTTCGGGCCGGCTACCCACTGAAGCACTGGCTACATCCTTCCCCACCAGATCGGTAACCTCACTGGACGCCGAAGGCGGGTTCGGTCGGCTGGCACCGGCCACCGGCATGTCCTGCATGGCCTGCGTACTGCGCACTGGAGATGCCACATCAGGGCTATCCTCTGCCGGCGGCAAGATGCCATCAGCCGGTGCCGCCGACGGGTGCACAGTCACCACTCGAGCGGCCGCGTCCGTGTCGGCCTGAGCCCCGGAGATGACGGCCGCGTCGGCAGCAGCCGTTGTCCCCGGGTGCTCGCCGTCCGCAACATTGACCGACTCGATCGGCACGCCTTCGGACCTGACCGTCTCCCCTGCGGTTACAGTTACAGGCGCATCAGGCGCCGTGGTTGTGGCGACTTCGACTGCTGCCGTGGCAGCAGGCTCAGGGCCGGCAAGGGGTGCGGCGGCGACCGGCGCTTCCGTGCCCACGACCTGGACGGGCGTCGAAGAGGCCCCAGAGGTCGAGGTTTCTGCGGATCTATCCGCTGTTGCGGGCGCAGCCGACGCCGCAGGGGCTGCCACTGTCAGTTCAGCTGAAGCGGTTGCCGGTGACGACGATGTTGCAAGCGTCTCGGCAGTGGCAGCGCCTGATTGTTCCCGTGCCGCTGGACCGTTTATCACGGCACGGCTTACCTCATCAGAGCCCTGCCCGCCGGATTGCTCCACCGGTCCAATCGTTTGGTCCGCCTCTGCGACGACCGCCGCATCCATCACTGTCGGAGCGGTACTGCCCGCTTGTCCTTCAGCACTGGCTGCGGTGCCTCCCAGCGGATCCCCCTGCGGCATCACGCCCGGTGCTGCCGATGACGGCGACGCGGCGCTCGATCTCGGCGGCTCGGCCGCCATACGACCGGTCAGGGGGGGTGTCGTTGCCGGGACTGAACCGCCGTCATCAGAGACTGACGCAACCGTATCAGGCGCCAGGGCGCTGACCGCAGCATCCTGCCCGGTCATCGATTCTGAACCTTCACCCGTCACAACCGGCTTGGGCCGGTCACCGTTCTCCGGCAAAACCTCGCCTCCCTGAGGCAAGGACTTACCGGCATCCGCTGTCAGTCCACGTGCGCCCTGTGCCTGCATAGAGCCTTGAAACAGCAGGTGGAAACCGGCGTCAGAAGACGACCCGGACGGTGTAATGGCGCCGGCAACAGTGGGCAGGGACGCGGCCGGCAAGGTTGTCAGATCCAGCGACAGCGGTGAGCTTGAGCCCATTTTGATGATGGCCATGACGAATTCCTGCAGGGAGTGACAACGGGAAGAAGCAATTTAAATGCCAGAATTCAGATATAGCGAGGCCGAACGTGCTGGGAGCGCTCGTCAATCTCCTGTTGCAACTTGCGCTCACGCTCATGGGATTCGCTGTCCCGCGCTTTCTGAATCAGTCGTTCGATCCCTTTTTCACGGGCATAGGTCTGCTGCCAGTAGGCCTGCACCTGCTGCAGCTGCTCCCGTGCCTGTACCAGGGCCTGCTCCTGCTGCTGCATGGTATGACTGATTTTCTGCATGAACGCCTGTCGTGACTGGAGTGCATGGATACTGACTCCCTGACGACCGGTGGCCGTGAACTGCTCCTGGTATTCCCCCAGATAGTTCTGCAGCTGAACGATCCCCTGCTCGCCCTGGCTGACACGCTGCTGGGCATCGGCCAGAAAGCGCTCGGCCTCACGGCGCTTGCGCTCGGCGACGGCCAGCACCACTTCCAGTCGTTGTGAACGCAGCTTGCTCATTCAATCCTGCCTCTGCTCAAGGGGTCCGCCTCAGCATCTGTCCCTGAGGCACGTTATTCTGCGCCTGGGGCGGGGGCGGGGGCGACATCACCATCGCCAGTTCCTGCATACAGCGCTGCAGCGGCATGGGCTCATTCATGCCCTGCTGCAGGTAGGCGCGGATCGCCGGCAGCATATCCACCGCACGATCCGTCTCGGGATCACTGCCCCGGGCATAGGCCCCGACCGCGATCAGGTCGGCGTTCTGTTGATAACGGGAGTAGAGACGCTTGAACTGCAGCGCCAGATTGAGCTGGCTGGCGTCGACGATCTGCGGCATGGCGCGACTGATCGAGGCTTCGATATCCAGCGCCGGGTAATGCCCCTGTTCGGCCAGGCTGCGCGACAGCACGAAGTGGCCATCAAGAATCGCCCGAGCCGAGTCGGCCACCGGGTCCTGCTGGTCATCGCCTTCGGTCAGCACCGTGTAGAAGGCCGTGATCGAACCGCCTCCCGTGGCGCCGTTACCGGCCCGCTCGACCAGCTTGGGCAATTTGGCAAACACCGACGGTGGATAGCCCTTGGTCGCCGGCGGCTCACCCACCGCCAGCGCGATCTCGCGCTGCGCCTGGGCATAACGGGTCAGGGAATCCATCAACAGCAGCACGTTCTTGCCCTGGGCACGAAAGTATTCGGCGATACGGGTGGTCAACTGAGCCGCGCGCAGGCGCATCAGCGGCGAGTCATCCGCCGGTGCCGCCACCACGACCGAACGCGCCATTCCCTCGGCCCCCAGACTGTGGTCAATGAACTCCCGCACCTCTCGACCACGCTCCCCGATCAGCCCTACCACGGTGATTTCCGCCTCGGTAAAGCGGGTCATCATGCCCAGCAGCACAGACTTGCCGACGCCACTGCCGGCAAAGAGCCCCAGGCGCTGACCCCGACCGACCGTCAACAGGCCGTTGATCGCGCGCACGCCGACATCCAGCGGCTGTTCGATCGGATGGCGATGCAGCGGGTTGATGCTCTCCCCCTGCAGGGTCACCATATCATCCGGATGCAACGGCCCCTTGCCGTCCAGCGGACGACCAATGCCGTCGATCACCCGCCCCAGCAGACCAAAGCCCACCGGCACCAGACTGGCGCCAACCCTGGGGCGCACCGAGGCCCCAGGCGCCAGGCCATCCACGCTGTCCAGCGGCATCAGGTAGATGCGATCCCCGGCAAAGCCGACCACTTCCGCCTCGACGCTGCCGTCGTCCTGCAGCGATACCAGGCAGTAGTCGCCCAGCGCCACCTTGAGCCCCACCGCCTCCAGTGTCAGGCCGATCAGGCGGGTGACCCGGCCTTCCACATCCGGACGAGGCGGTTCGTATTCGCAGGGCAGATAACGCTTGAGGCGCTGATCGAGGTCCGGCACTGAGGGTATCCATGCAGAGGGTTCAGGTTGCGGAAGTATCCGTGGTTTTGATCAGGCGCGCCAGCAACTGATCAGCCACCTGACGAAAACGCTGTTCCACCTGATAATCGACACGGCAACTGCCGCTGTCAATACGGCAGCTGCCAGGTGCCAAGGTATCATCGGCCACCAGTGACAGGTTGAGGTCTGCAACCAGAGGTGAGAGTGCGGCCTGTTGTTCGGGACTCACGCTGAGCACCACGTCGCCGGTGCCTTCCGGCATCTGCGCCAGGGCCTCGCGGGCACTCTGGGCCAGATGATCGATATTGAGACTGAGCTCAGCCTTCACCGCCGCCTCCGCCAGGGCGACCACCAGCTGGATCAGCGTCGCTTCGAGGCTTTCCCGCTGCTGCTCCAGCGGCACCTGCAACTGCTGCAGCAACGCATCCAGCTGCTGCAGACGGGCCGTGACCTCGGCCTGTCCAGCTTCCAGCCCCTGCTGCAGCCCCTGCTCATAGCCTTGCGGACGGCCCTGCTCCTGCCCTTGACGGACACCCTCGGCATACCCTTCCTGCCGCGCGGCTTCGCACAGCTCTTCCCACTGCGACAGCGTCAGCTTCTCGGCGAAAATCTCCTCTTCGACCACGGAGATATCCACCTCGGCCAGCGGCTGTTGCGGCTTGCGCGCCAGCGCCTGCACTACCGGCACTTCAGTGCCCACATCCGGCGGCAGCCAGCGCTCGACCTGACCGGCCTCGGCGGCACGTATGCGGGTCGGGGTATCAGCTTTCATCAGATCATCTCTTCACCGGAGCCACCCAGCATGATTTCGCCCTCATCCGCCAGACGACGGGCAACGGTAAGAATTTCCTTCTGCGCCTCTTCCACTTCGGAGACACGCACCGGTCCCTTGGCTTCAAGGTCATCACGCAGCAGCTCGGCCGCACGCTTGGACATATTCTTGAAGATCTTTTCCTGCAATGCGGTATCGGCCCCCTTGAGCGCCAGCACCAGATTGTCGGTCGAGATTTCGCGCAGAATGACCTGAATGCCGCGATCGTCCACATCGGCCAGGTTTTCGAACACGAACATCAGATCGGAAATTTCGCTGGCCAGCCCTTCGTCGTTTTCGCGAATACCTTCCATCATCTCCGCTTCCAGCGAAGACTCCATGAAGTTCATGATATTGGCAGCGGAACGAACGCCGCCCAGGGTACGCGACTGGCTGGCCTTGCTGCCGGCAAACTGGCTCTCGAACATATCGTTGAGTTCCTGCAGCGCCTGGGGCTGGATACGGTCCAGTGCCGCAATCCGCATGAGTATTTCCAGACGCACCTTCTCGTCGAAAAAGGACAGCACCGCCGCCGCCTGATCGGCATCCAGATAGGCAATAACCACGGCCTGTATCTGGGGATGCTCGTAACGGAGCGCCTCGGCCACCTGGCGCGGATCCATCCAGCGCAGGGTATCCAGCCCTGACGTATTGGTACTGAACAGGATGCGGTCGATCAGCGTCTTGGCCTTTTCCTCACCCAGCGCCTGATTCAGCATCGCGCGGATGTAACGGTCGTTATTGATACCGATCCCGGTCTGATCGCTGACCACATTCATGAAGTCAGCCACGACCGACTCCACACGCGACTGAGGCACGTTATCCAGCTGAGTCATCGCTTCGCCGATCCGTTGCACCTCCTTGGGCCCCAGGTGCTTGAGAATCTCGGCGGCATCGGACTCGCCCAGGCTGATCAGCAGAATCGCCGCCTTCTGGATATCCGTGAGTTCACTTTCATCGGTCATGCTCGATCACCCACTGCCGAACTGCTTGCGCCACTTTTTCCGGGTCCTCTGCCACCATGCTGCGGATGGCATTCAACTGATAATCAAAACTTTCATTCGGGGTTGGCAGCACGCCGCGATCGCCACTGCTGCTGCCAAGGGTCACCTTGTCGTCCGCAACCCCGGCTCCTTCCAGCCCCTCCAGGTCGGCCGAGATCTCACCGGCCGGCCCCAGACTGAGCGTTTCCTTCTGCTTGCCGGCATCCGCCAGGCTCCGCAGAATCGGACGCAACACCCCCAGGATCAGCAGCAGCACGAACAACCCGGCCACCACCTGCTTGATCAGATCCCAGAACCAGTCCTGCTCCCAGATCGCCGGGTCTTCAAGGTTCATCGGCTCGGTCGGCACGAACGGTGAGTTAATCACGGTCACGCTGTCACCACGGACGGCTGAATAACCCACCGCATTGCGTACCAGTGCCTGCAGGCGCTGCAGTTCATTTTCCGACCAGGGCGTACGCTGGCTATCGCCGGTTTCCGGATTGATGCTGGCCAGATCATCAACCACCACCGCGACACTCAGGCGCTTGATTACGCCGGTTTGGTGACGGGTGTAGCTCAGGGTGCGATCCAGCTCATAGTTACGCACCGCCTGCTCACGGCTGGAACCGTTGGCGGCCTGTGCCACGCCTGCGCCGGCCTGACCATTGAGTTCTTCCGGTACGGCATTGGGTCCCGGCGGCTGATTGGACAGGGCACCCGGCACCCCCTGGGGAACTTCACCAGACGCTCGACGCTCTTCCAGCGTTTTTTCGCTGCGCAGGGCCGGCAGGTCCGGGTTGTAGATTTCGTCAGCCTGCTCGACCTCGGTGAAATCGATCTCGGTCGAGACCTCGGCACGGAAGTTGCCCAGCCCCAGTACCGGCTGCAGAATACTGTTGACCCGATTAACCAGTGTCTGCTCGATGTTGCGGGTATATTCCAACTGTTTGGCGGCCAGCACCACATCCTGGTCCTGGTCACGGGTGTTGAGCAGGCGGCCTTTCTGATCGACGACGGTGACATCTTCCACCGCCAGTTCGGGAATGCTGGAAGCAACGAGGTTGGCGATGGCGACAACCTGATCACGCGCCAGGGAACGACCGGAAAACATCTCGATAAACACCGAAGCGCGCGGTTTGCGCTGATCGCGCACAAACACGGATTCCTTGGGCAACGCCAGATGGACTCGGGCCGAGCGTACGGCCAGCATGCTGCTGATGGTGCGCGCCAGTTCGCCTTCCAGCCCGCGACGGAAACGCGCATTTTCCATGAACTGGCTGGTTCCCAACCCCTGATCCTGATCGAGCAGCTCGAAGCCGACCGTTTTGTCGGCGGTAAAGCCTTCCGAAGCCAGTTTCAGCCGCGCCTGATGCACATGCTCTTCAGGGACCAGGATGGCACGGCCGTCGGCATCAAACTTGTAGGGCACATTGAACAGCCTCAGCTGCTCGATCACCTCATTGGCATCGGCAAAATTGAGATTGGAAAACAGCACGCGATAATCCGGCTTCTGTGACCAGAGCACCACGGCAAAGCCGATGGCAATACTCGCGGCCAGCCCGACCATCAGGCCGAGCTGGCGCAGAATTCCCAGGCTATTGAAGCCAGACATCAGACTGCCCTTGTTACTGGCCTGTGTTGCCGAATTATCCATTCAATCCTAACCGTTAGCCGACTCAGATCGGCATTTTCATCACATCTTCATAGGCCGTTACCAGACGGTTACGTACCTGGGTCATCGCCTGGAAAGAGACCGAGGCCTTTTGTGCCTGGATCATGACCTGGGGCAGATCCACCGACGGGTCACCCTGTTCATACGCAGTACGCATCCGGGATGCTTCCTGCTGGTGTTCGTTGACCTTATCCACAGCCCCCTTGAGCAGTTCGGCAAAGCCGCTGCTCTCCACTCGGCTGATCGCCGGCATCTCCAGTTCAGGCTTGGCAATGGGGGCTACGCCCTGCTGCATCTCGGACCGGATCGAACGCATCTGTGACAGCAGGCTGTTGATATCCGCACGTTCTACCATGCTTCCCTCTCTCCCTGCGGCAATATTTTGACATTATAGGGTCTATCCCTTGCTCATCAAGCAAGGCGATGATGAAGTCGACAATATACTGACGTATTCCGACACCTGTTGGCATACCCTGTCATTCAAGCAAAAAGCGGGCCATTAGCCCGCTTCAATTCAACATGATACCTGAGATTCAGGCATTCAGTAACTGGTGTTGGGCGCTTCGCCATATTTCAGGCGTACATACATCAGGGCCACGGTGATCGCATCACCGAGCGCGGTATGACGCTCCAGCATGGGGATATCCAGCTTGCTGGCGATCGTATCGAAGCGCAGGTCCACATCGCCGCCCACATGCTTCCACTTGATAATGTCATGGTACACATGGGACAGCTCGATCGCCTTGTTGGGCAGGCCGAAACCGTAACGGGGCCGGATAAACTTGTCCAGCATTCGGATATCGAAGTTGACGTAATAACCCAGAATCGGGCGGTTGCCGATAAACGCCAGCACTTGCTCCAGCGCATCCTCAAGCTCGATGCCATCGGCCAGGTCACTGGCGCGAATCTTGTGAATCTTGATGGAATCGCCACTGAGGCTTTTCGGCGGCTTGAGTTTCAGATCCAGCCGCTCGCTGGTGATCACCTTGCGCCCATTGATGCGCACAGCGCCGATCGACAGGATCTCGGCCTTTTTCACGTCCAGGCTGGTCGTCTCGCAGTCCAGCGAAACCACTTCATCGCCCTTGTAACTCTCGAAAAGATGGGCCCAGGGCCCCTCCCGATGTTCACGTTTTTCCTTCAAGCGCCGTATGGAGCGCGGGATGATCATGGTGGTTCACCCTCCCAAGTGGTAACGCTGTGCCAGATGTTTCTTGAATCCCTTCACCACATGCAGCGCATCACGCAGCAGGTCCCGTTCCAGCTTGTTCAACTGCTGCAGATCGATCTGGTTGGGCGTCGGATCGGTCCCCTCTGCAGCCTCTTCGGCCCGGCGGATCTGCTGGCGCAGCCGCAGCTGGATGAACAGCGCCAGCGCCTCGGCCATATCCCTGCCATGCTGCGCCTCCATCACGCCCTGCTCCACCAGCAGCTCGATGCGCTGGAAGGTATTGGTCTTGAGGATTCGCTGCTCCAGCGCCAGGGTGCGCACACCGTGCACGATCGGGAAGATCCCGCCCTTCTTGATATCCAGTTGCCCCCGGTCCTTGAGGTTGCCGAAGAAGGTCAACGGGGTATCGAACTCCACCGCTGCACGGGCGAAATGGGAGAAGAACACATCGTTGTTGCGCAGATGGCGCAGGAACCAGTTGCGCGCCACCTTGAACAGCGCTTCGTTGCCCGCCACCGGCTTGGCATCGACTGCGATCGCCAGCTTCATCAATGCATTGCCCTCACAGGTCGCAGCCCAGTCACTCAGCTTCTGGGTCCAGTCACCCACCGAATTGACCCATTCGGGGCTGGACACCATGATGTTGCCGGGACAGGGCGGGAAGCCGAAAGAGATTAGCGTTTCACTGAAGCGGTTCATGGTCTCCTGCATGGCCGGCCAGGCCAGGTTGTCGCGGAAGATAAGCGCATTGTCCTGGTCGGTTTTCATGATCTGTTCGGCCCGCCCCTCGGAGCCCATGACAATCAGGCAGACGTGCGGCTGCATGTCGACGGGAATCGTGAGGTCGAACAGCTTGGAGATGATACGGCCATTCATCGCCGCCAGCAGGTCCATGGTGAAGCGAATCTTGACGCCGGTGGAGATCAGCGCCTTGATCAGGTCGTTGAGCCCCTGAGCCGCCTCACGCAGCTGATCGACGCTGGCGGCGCGTTCGATGCGCAGGCCGATCACATGGGAATGGCTGGAGAAATAGCTGAGCACATCGGTCAGCTCGACCACCCCGACCATCTCCTGCCCCGCCGTGACGACAACGCGCTCGATCTGCTGCTGGGTCATCGTCACCAGCGCATTGAACAGGTAATCCTCATGATCGATGCTGACCAGACGGTAGCTGGCGATATCGGACACGTCGGTTTCCAGCGGCAGCTGGTTCAATACCACCGCATCGAGCAGATCGGTGCCGGTCACCATCCCCAGACGCCCGCCCTTGCGCGCCAGCACACAGTCAGCCTTGTGACGGCGCATCAGCTGCGTAGCCTCGCGGATACTGACGCCCTGTTCAACGACCAGCGGATCTCGCACGGCGGCATCGGTTATCTTGGCCAGCATGAACTCGGCCATATCCTGGTTGCTGCCATGCTGTGCCACGATCTCGCGCTTGGCCGCCAGGTTCTGCTGGAAGTAGTCGGCGAACTGGGCATTGGTCGCCATCAGGTCCAGCAGGATACGGGTCGGCAGGATATGGCAGATGGTCTCCTCTTCAGCGACGAAGTTGTGGATCGCCTTCCCCTTGATCGCCGACCAGCCGCCGAAGTAGTCCTCGTTTTCGTAGTGGACATAAACATGCTGTGACGCCTGCTCCCCGGCACCGGTCTCGGCCGCCTCGCTCTCGCTGACCCGCCCCTTGAGGATCACATGCACCCCTTCGGGCACATCTCCGGCCGCAATCACGGTTTCACCCTTCTGATAGTAGGCAATATCCAGATTGGCGCGCAGCAGGTTCTGCTCATGCTCATTCAGCAGACTGAACGGAATATTATCCATCTTGAAGGAATTCGGCATTCGCGTGCCCTCCAGTTGTATGGATCGAAATCAAACGGGGGCATGCCCCGGTCTACAGGCATGCCCCCGCAAGCGGTCCTGTCAGGACCGGATCAATGCACCTGCGCTTCGGCGGCACCCCGCGGGATACGGATATCCTCGATGATGTGCTGAATTTCCTCCGGAGGCTGAGGCGTCATGCGAGACACCAGGGTTGCCACGACAAAGTTCAGGATCATGCCAACAGTACCGAAACCTTCAGGCGAAATGCCGAACCACCACTGGTCTGCCGTACCGCCCATGAATTTGAAGTAGACGATATAGGCGATGGTACTGGCCAGGCCGACAACCATCCCCGTAACGGCTCCCTGGGTGTTCATGCGGGTACTGAAAATCCCCATGATGATCACCGGGAACACCGAGGAAGCGGCCAGGCCGAACGCCAGCGCCACCACCTGGGCAACGAAGCCCGGCGGATTGATGCCGAAATAGCCGGCGATGATGATCGCCACGATCGCGGCCAGGCGGGCATACATCAGCTCCTGCTTGTCGGAGATGTTCGGATTGATCGTTTTCTTCATCAGGTCATGGGAGATCGACGTGGAGATCACCAGCAGCAGTCCCGCCGCCGTCGACAAGGCCGCCGCGACGGCACCGGCCGCCACCAGGGCGATCACCCAGTCCGGCAGGTTGGCGATTTCCGGGTTGGCCAGCACCATGATGTCACGGTCAACGTAGACCTCACTGGCGTTATCCGACGGGTTGATGGTCAGGCGTTCACCCTGCTCACCGCGCGCGTCAGCCTCGGCATACTGAGGCTTGCCACCGTCAAAGGCGTTGCCCGCGGAGTAGTACACCTTGCCGTCACCGTTCTTGTCGGTCCAGGCGATCAGCCCCGATGCTTCCCAGTTCTTGAACCATTCCGGCATCTGGGTGTATTCGACACCGGCATTGTCCTGACCGTTGATGGTTTCGATCAGGTTGACGCGACCGAACCCGGCCACCGCCGGCACGGTGGTATAGAGGATGGCGATGAAAATCAGCGCCCAGCCGGCGGAGATACGCGCATCCTTGACGCGCGGCACGGTGAAGAAACGCACGATCACATGCGGCAAACCCGCAGTACCGCACATCAGCGCCGCCGTCATGAAGAACATATCGATGGTGGTCTTGTTACCCTGGGTGTATTCGGCAAAGCCAAGCTCCACTGACAGTTCGTTCAGCGTGGTCAGCACCGACTTGCCGCTGTCCAGGGTCGCACCCAGGCCGGTCTGCGGCAGGAAGTGCCCAGTCACCTGCATCGACAGGAAAATGGCCGGCACCATGAACGCCAGAATCAGCACACAGTATTGTGCCACCTGGGTATAGGTGATCCCTTTCATACCGCCCAGCACGGCGTAGAAGAATACGATGATCATACCGACCACGACACCGGTCTCGATATCCACATGCAGGTAGCGCGAGAAGACGATACCGACACCGCGCATCTGCCCGGCGACATAGGTAAAGGAGATGACGATGGTACAAATCACCGCAATGGTGCGGGCGGTGCTGGAATAGTAACGGTCACCGACGAAGTCGGGCACAGTGAACTTGCCGAACTTGCGCAGATAGGGTGCCAGCAGCATCGCCAGCAGCACATAGCCGCCGGTCCAGCCCATCAGGTAGGCGGCGCCATCACGGCCAATGAAGGATACAATACCCGCCAGGGAGATAAACGAAGCCGCCGACATCCAGTCCGCCGCCGTTGCCATGCCGTTGGCCACCGGGGGAACCCCGCCGCCAGCCACGTAGAATTCCTTGGTTGACCCTGCACGCGCCCAGATCGCGATACCGATATAGAGTGCAAAGGAGCCACCGATAAAAATATAGGTGAGCAGGTCGAGACTCATAACGAAGCCGTCCTTAACTTGTTATTGTTTTATTCGTGCACGTCGTATTTTTCGTCCAGCCTGTTCATGCTGAACACGTACGCCCAGATCAGGCCGATAAAGACATAGATTGCACCCTGCTGGGCGAACCAGAAACCGAGCGGGAAGCCAAAGAACTGAATCTGATCCAGCTCGTCAACGAAGAGAATGCCGCAGCCATAGGAGACCGCGAACCAGATGACCATGTAGGTCGTTATGATGCGTAAATTTTCACGCCAGTATGAACGGGCGCTTTCGCGTTGCGCAGACATGACACCATCCTGTTGTTGTTATTCGAGGTGATAGCCCTAAGGGGTACCCTGAATCTAACAAACCCGGAAAGGTAAAGGTGCCCCGACTTTAGTCGAGGCAGTGGCCGGCGTTCGCTCAGCGGCAGAGGTAGCGGAGCAGAGGCGACGCCTGGGGCAGGGTCTCACGCGAACTCAGCAGAGGCTTGCGCGCCTCATCCAGCTCGAACATCTCGCCGGTCGCACAGTTGAGCAGCTGAGTGTGGTAGCTGACCTGATCAACATAACTCTTTTCAAAACGGTACAGCATGAACTCCACGACCCGGTCACCCTCCACCAGGGTGTCGCGGATACTCTTGGCATCCACCACGTTGAATCCAACGGTCATCGGATAAAGATAGGTCCAGGGACGCCAGAGCATGCTGTCGGTCTTGATCTCAACCACTTCGGCACCGGCAGGCAGCTGTGCACGCTTGAACTCGTACCAGGTGTACTCGGTATAGATCTGGTAGCCCAGCATGCCCAGACCGGCAAACACGGGCACGATCCATTTGGGGAGTTTCTTTCGGCTCAGCGAGCGCAGTATCAGGGCGATGCCCGCCGCACCCAGACCGGCGACAAGAGTTGCGATCAGGTTCCAGATCATACTTTCCACTTCCTGAAAAAAGTCGGGCTTCCAGTTGGAAGCCCGAGGGTTCAACGCTCAGCAGATGACTCTGCCTTTGACGTCATTATGACTTAGTGGTCTACGGCTGCGCCAGCGCCTTTCGGGTAACGCACGCTTTCAACCAGCTCCTGAATTTCAATCGGCGGCTCTTCAGTTGCGTTGGAGACAACGAAGGCCACGGTGAAGTTGATGATCGCGCCGATGGCACCGAAGGACAGCGGCGAAATACCCAGGATCCAGTTATCCACGTTATCCGGCAGGTTGGCAGTGCCCGGAATGAAGAACCAGCCCTTGTACATGAAGATGTAGACCAGGGTGATGATCAGGCCGGCCAGCATGCCCGCAATGGCGCCCTTGTTGTTGATGCGCTTGGAGAAGATACCCATCATCAGCACCGGGAAGATGGACGCCGCCGCGATACCGAAGGCCAGTGCCACCACCTGGGCCGCAAAGCCCGGCGGGTTCATGCCCAGATAGGTTGCGATCACGATCGCCACGGTCATGGAAGCACGGGCCGCCATGAGTTCGCCCTTCTCGGAGATCCCCGGATTGATGGAGTTCTTGATCAGGTCGTGGCTCACCGCCGAGGAGATTGCCAGCAACAGGCCTGCCGCCGTGGACAGTGCTGCCGCCAGGCCACCGGCTGCGATCAGACCGATAACCCAACCCGGCAGCTGTGCGATCTCGGGGTTCGCCAGTACCAGGATGTCACGGTTGTAAGTCAGCTCGTTGCCCGCCCAGCCCTTGTCAGACATATCGGCCTTGTCATTGTAGAACTGGATGCGGCCGTCACCGTTCTTGTCTTCGATGGTGATCAGCTTGGTTTCTTCCCAGGTCTTCATCCAGCTCGGACGCTCATCAATCTGGATCGACGGTGCATCAGTACCATTCGGATAGACGGTATGGATCAGATTCAGACGCGCCATGGACGCAACCGCCGGAGCCGTCAGGTACAGCAGTGCGATGAAGATCAGTGCCCAACCGGCAGACCAGCGCGCATCCGCCACCTTGGGTACGGTGAAGAAACGGATGATGACGTGCGGCAGACCCGCAGTACCGATCATCAGAGTCAGAGTAAACAGAACCATGTTGAGTTTATTCGGCACATCAGCCGTGTAGGCGGCAAAGCCCAGTTCCTGAACCACCTGATCCAGCTTGGCCAGCAACGGCATGCCGGAAGCGGTGTGGTCGCCGAACAGGCCAAAGGCCGGAATCGGGTTACCGGTCAGTTCCAGGGAGATGAAGATCGCCGGAATGGTGTAGGCCACGATCAGTACGCAGTACTGCGCAACCTGAGTGTAGGTAATGCCTTTCATACCGCCGAGTACGGCGTAGAAGAATACGACCACGGACGCGATCACCAGGCCAGTATCCTTGTCCACTTCCAGGAAGCGGGAGAAGGCGATACCGGCACCGGCCATCTGGCCGATAACGTAGGTGGTAGACGCCACAATCAGACAGGCCACGGCCACCAGGCGGGCCGGCTTGCTGTAGAAACGGTCGCCGATGAAATCAGGTACGGTGAACTTGCCGAATTTACGCAGGTAAGGTGCGAGCAGCATCGCCAGCAGCACGTAACCGCCGGTCCAGCCCATCAGGAAGGTAGAGTTGGCATAACCGCCGGCGGCGATCAGGCCCGCCATGGAAATGAAGGATGCCGCAGACATCCAGTCGGCCGCTGTTGCCATACCGTTGGCGACCGGGTGCACCCCGCCGCCGGCTACGTAGAACTCCTTGGTGGAGCCGGCACGCGCCCAGATGGCGATGCCGAAGTAGAGCGCGAAGGACGCGCCTACAAATATGAGGTTGATCGCAAATTGACTCATACCGGCTTACTCCTCCAGTCCCATCTCTTTATCGAGCTTGTTCATGCGCCAGGCATAGAAGAAAATAAGCACGATAAAGGTCAGAATTGAGCCTTGCTGGGCAAACCAGAAGCCCAGATCAGTACCGCCGACACTGATGCCGGACAGCAATGGACGGAACAGAATGCCGCAGCCGTAGGACACGAAGGCCCAAACGACCAGGCTACCCACGATCAGACGAAGGTTCGTCGACCAGTATTGAGCAGCTTTGGATTTATCATCTGCCATGGTGTTTCTCCGATTTCTTGTTATTGGAGCCGGGAAAATACACCTTGATCTTGCATAAAGTCGGGGCGCAAGAAAAACCCCGACTTTAGTAGAACAATCTGTTGCAGAAATATTATTATCCGATATATGCCTTTATAATCATTGAGTTACAAACGAACCTCAAAAACATGACTTGGCGCATCTAAGACAATAGTCAAGTACCGAAGACGCCCCTGAGGCGTATCGGCACCCTGCTCCGCCACATCGACTCATTACAGGCCCGGAGCCAGGCGTTAAAATCAGTATCAACCCCTTAACGAGAGACGTCCTATGCTGTCCGGCTGGTCCATCATTCTCATCTCACTCGCCTATCTGGGCCTGCTGTTCGCCATCGCCTATTTCGGTGACAAGAGCAGCGCCGGCAAGCAGTGGGCCAGCAACCCCGTGGTGTACTCGCTGTCGCTGGCCGTGTACTGCTCCAGCTGGACCTTTTACGGCGCCGTGGGCCGGGCCGCCTCGACCGGGTGGGAGTTTCTGGCCACCTATCTTGGCCCTGTCATCGTTTTCCTGCTGGCCATACGCGTAATCGAGAAGATCTTTCTGGTCAGCAAGCAACAGAACATCACCACCATCTCCGATTTCATCTCTTCCCGTTACGGCAAGAGCCAGAGCCTGGCCGTTCTGGTCACGATGATCGCGGTGCTGGGGACCATCCCCTATATCGCGCTGCAGCTGAAAGCGGTGGCGATCAGCTACAACGCCCTGGCGCCCGGGGCCACCGAGGCACTGAGCAAGGGCAGCGATACCGCGCTGTTCGTCGCCCTGCTGATGGCGGTGTTTGCCATCCTGTTCGGTACCCGCCATATCGACGCCACCGAACACCATGAGGGCCTGGTGCTGGCCGTCGCCTTCGAATCACTGATCAAGCTGACCGCCTTCGTCGCCATCGGCCTGTTCGTGGTGTTCGGGCTGTTCGAAGGACTGGATGACCTCGCCTTCCAGATCCAGGCCCAGTTGCGCTACAACGCCAACTTCGACACCACGCTGAATACCGGTTTCATGACCGAGATCGTACTTGCCTGTGCCGCCGCCATCTGTCTGCCGCGCCAGTTCCACGTCAGCATCGTCGAGAACACCCGGCGTCGCAATCTGTTCACGGCTCGCTGGCTGTTTCCCCTCTATCTGCTGCTGATGGCGATCTTCGTGCTGCCGATCGCCACCGGCGGCCTGGTCACCTTCACCGACGGCAACGTCGATGCCGATACCTTCGTGCTGATGCTGCCCCTGGAAGCGGGTTCGGAAAAACTCGCCACCCTGGCCTTCATCGGCGGCCTGTCGGCCGCAACCAGCATGGTGATCGTCGCCAGCATCACCCTGGCCACCATGGTGTGCAACGACATCGTCATGCCACTGCTGTTCCGCATCTCCTGGCTGCACCTGTCACAGTCCAAGGATATGGGCGCACTGCTGCTGCGGGTCCGCCGCATCACCATTTTCTGCCTGCTGCTGATGGGCTACTTCTACTACCGCATCCTCGGCGACCAGGGGCCGCTGGCCTCCTTTGGCCTGCTGGCCTTCGTTGCGGCCATCCAGTTCCTGCCGGCCATTATCGGCGGCATCTACTGGAAAGGCGGTACCCGGCACGGTGTGCTGGCAGGTCTGAGCGCCGGTTTCCTGCTGTGGACCTACACCCTGGTGCTGCCGACCCTGAATTCGGCCCGCCTGATTCCCTACGAGTGGCTGCCACAGCTGAGTGGTCATGACGGCTGGTTGAGCCCCACCAGCCTGTTCGGCCTGACCGGTCTGGACCCGCTGACCCACGGCGTCATCTGGAGCCTGGGCGTCAACGCACTGCTGTTCGTGCTGATCTCTCGCTTCGCCTCCCAGCGCCTGGTGGACCGCATCCAGGCCAGTGCTTTCGTCAACATCTCCGCCAAGGGGATCGCCGACCCTTCACGCCACTTCGGTCAGGTCACCGTAGGCGATCTGCAGATGCTCAGCGAACGCTTCCTCGGCATGAGCCGAACCCGTCAGGCGTTCAGCCGCTTCGGCCAGAAACAGGGCGACGGCCCCCCCATGGCCGCCGAAAAGGCGTCACCCGACCTGATCCAGCACACCGAACGCCTGCTGGCCGGTGCCATTGGCGCCTCTTCGGCCCGTATCGTCATGGACTCCACCCTGCGCGGCAAGGAGATGGAGATCGGCGACGTAGTCACCATCGTGGATGAGGCCTCTCAGGCGCTAC
Organism: uncultured Marinobacterium sp.; assembly: GCA_963676805.2. Classification (GTDB taxonomy): domain Bacteria; phylum Pseudomonadota; class Gammaproteobacteria; order Pseudomonadales; family Balneatricaceae; genus Marinobacterium. The sequence goes on from CAXXYA010000002.1 coordinate 2,332,286, forward strand.
GCTTCAACCGCTCGCTGCTGCAGTCCACCATCGAAAACATCAGCCTGGGCATCAGCGTCGTGGACCAGCAGATGCGTCTGGTTGCCTGGAACCGGCGCTACATCGAGATGTTCAACTACCCGGAAGGACTGGTGTGCGTTGGCCGCCCGATCGAGGAAGTGTTCCGTTACAACGCCATCAAGGGCGAGTACGGGCTGGGTGACGTGGAATATCAGGTCAGGATGCGGCTGGATTCGATCCACTCCGGCTCGCCCCACTCCTACGAACGCTACCGGCCGGACGGGACCGTACTGGAAGTACGGGGGAACCCCATGCCCAATGGCGGCTACGTCAACACCTACATGGATATCACCGATCACAAGCGGGTCGAAGAGGCACTGCGCGAGAGCGAGCAGAATATCCGCATCTACACCGACAACGTGCCGGTGCTGATCGGTTACCTCGACCCCGAACGTCGCTTCCTGTTCATCAACAAGGCCTATGCCGACACCTTCGGTCTTGACCGGCATAACATCGCCGGGGTATCGGCGCTGGAAGCCTTGCCCGAAGAGGAATACCTGCATCGACGCCATTATATTGACGCCGTACTCCAGGGTGAGCGCCAGCGTTTTGAAACCCGTCTGCCCACCCGGGACGGCAGCACCCGCTTTGCCGAGGTCACCTACATCCCCCACATCGGCGAATATGGCGATGTGCTCGGTTATTTCACCCTTTATCAGGACATCACCGAACGCCGCAAGGCCGAGCAGGCACTGCAGGAAACCAACGAGAACCTGGAGCAGCGCGTGCGCGAGCGTACCCACGCCCTGTCGGTAGTGAACAAGGAACTGCGCAAGGAAAACACCATCCGCGCGCTGATGGAAGACGAACTGCGCCAGGCCAAGTCTGATGCGGAAGCCGCCAACTTCGGCAAGACCCGCTTCCTGGCCGCAGCCAGCCACGACCTGCTGCAGCCCCTGAATGCCGCCCGCCTGTTCACCTCGGCGCTGGCTCAGCAGAGTCACAGTGACGAAACCAGTCAGCTGGTGGAAAACCTGGATGGCTCGCTCAAGGCCGCCGAGGAGCTGATCACCGCCATTCTCGACATCTCCAAGCTGGACGCCGGCGCACTGGAGCCCTCCCTGACCCACTTTTCACTGGAGGGCCTGTTCCAGACCCTGAACACCGAATTCAGCGTGCTGGCCAAGGAGAAGAGCCTCAAGTTCGATGCCGTCAGCTGCAGGCAGGTGGTCTATTCTGACCAGACCCTGCTGCGCCGCATCATGCAGAATTTCCTTTCCAACGCCATGCGCTACACAACCTCGGGGCGGGTACTGCTGGGAGCACGCCGGGTCGGCAAGCAATTGCGCCTGGAAGTCTGGGATACCGGGGTCGGCATTCCCGAAAACAAGCTGCGTGAGGTATTCGAGGAGTTCAAGCGAATCGACAACCCCAAGCACAGCCAAGTCAAGGGGCTGGGGCTGGGACTGGCGATCACCGATCGTATCGCCCGCATGCTCGGCCATCAGATCAGTGTCCGTTCATGGCCCGGCCAGGGCACAGTGTTTGGCATTACCCTGCCGCTGGGCGACCCAAGCAAGGCGCAGAAGGCGCGCCCGGAGAAGCGCGGCTGGATCCGCAGCAAGGGCCTGAACGGCATCAAGGTACTGGTGATCGACAATGAACCGAAGATCCTCGAGGGAATGAGTGCCCTGCTCAACGGCTGGTCCTGTGACGTCATCACTGCCCTGTCGGCAGACGCCGCACTGGCCGAGCTGCAGGCCCGACAATGGATTCCGGATATCGTGCTGGCCGACTACCACCTCGGCGAAACCGATACCGGTATCATGGCCCTGCAACAGCTGGCCAGCCTCGAGGGACAGCCCGATGGACGCGACTACTTCACCCCGGCGATCGTCATCACTGCCGACCGAACCGACGAGGTACGCGACGAGATCGAAGCGGCGGGCGCCCAGCTATTGACCAAACCCGTCAGACCGGCCGCATTGAGGGCGATGATCAACAAGATCATTGCGACCGTTCGCGCCGAGAAGGAGCAGGCAGGCTAGGGTTCGCGCACGGAGTGCGCTCCCACACCAAAGACATACACCCGCTATAAAGCTGTTCCTTTGGAGATTCCTTTGGAGATTCCTTTGGAGATTCCTTTGGGGGTTCCTTTGGGGGTTTCTTTGGAGGTTCCTTTGGCGGGCCTGTGAGATTCCTTGGGCTTTAGGAGAGCCTGGGGCCGCTTCAGAAAGCGCCCGTAGAAGAAGGTAACTCTGGGGAAATCGCAGTAAAACCTGCCTGGAACGGACTCTGTAGAGGCTATCCCGACCGTCTCGAGAAAAGGCCCTGGTTACCAGGGGAGGAGACGTTGGAAAGGGTGGTATCTGTAGTGATCAGCGAGTGGTCAGCCAGCACCTGCAAAGTGCCTTGCAAGCGACATTGGGAAGTCATTCGGCCCGTGGGAGCGCACTCTGTGCGCGAACCGAGACCTGCGAAAGACGACTTCCCACTACGCCCCACCCAACAGGATGGGGACGAGGATCAAACTTCGGTCTTGGGAGGTTCAACGCCCAGGCGCTGCGCGGCGATAACGGCCTGGGTGCGGCTGTGTACGCCCAGCTTGCGCAGAATCGCGGTGACGTGTGCCTTGATGGTCGCCTCGGAGACGCTCAGCTCATAGGCGATCTGCTTGTTGAGCAGGCCCTCGGTCAGCATGGTCAGCACGCGGAACTGCTGCGGCGTCAGCGATGCCAGTGCGGCAGCAAACTGCTGATCTTCTTCGCTGACTTCGTCCATGTTGTCGGCCAGTTCCTGCGGCAGCCACTCCTCGCCTTCCAGTACCGCAGTGATCGCCTCAGAAATAATCTCCAGCGGTGCCGACTTGGGAATGAAGCCGGAGGCACCATAGTCGATGGCACGTTTCATCACATGAGTTTCTTCGCTGCCGGAGACCACAACAACAGGCACGCCCGGGTGCTGACCACGCAGGAACACCAGGCCGGAGAAGCCGTGAGTGCCCGGCATATGGATATCCAGCAGGACCAGATCGGCATCACCATGCTGCTCCACCGCTTCCTGGACGGCCGCCAGGCTGTCTGCTTCCACGATGTCGACACCCGGGACCGCCTGGGTCACCGCCTGGCGCAACGCAGCGCGGAAAAGAGGATGGTCATCAGCAATAATGATCTTCTGGGCCAGTTGCATACATCATCTCCCTGGTGCTTCGGTACAGGCACACTGCCGCATGGGACATGGGTGCTCCGAAGGTAGCGAACGTTGAGATTTTTCGGTGGGGAATCATAGCACCAATTTGTCGACAAAGCCGCATTCCACAGCAGCTTGCTACCCCTTGGCACACAAAAAAACGCCTCCCGATCTGCACCGGGAGGCGTCCTGTTTGCAAGTACTGACTAACGTTAGCCCTTGCGGTTCATGCGGTTCTCAATCAGGTCATCCACTACACTGGGGTCGGCCAGCGTAGAGGTATCACCCAGGGCGGCAAAATCATCCTCGGCAATCTTGCGCAGGATTCGGCGCATGATCTTGCCGGAACGGGTTTTCGGCATGCCCGGGGCGAACTGGATCAGGTCCGGAGAGGCGATCGGGCCGATCTCGGAGCGTACCCAGTTGCGCAGCTCTTTCATCAGTTCGTCGGACTGCTCGTAACCGCTCTGCAGCGTCACGTAGACATAGATGCCCTGCCCCTTGAGGTCATGCGGGTAACCCACCACCGCCGCTTCGGCGACAGCTTCGTGCGCGACCAGCGCGGACTCGACTTCCGCGGTCCCCATGCGGTGACCGGAAACGTTGATCACGTCATCGACACGGCCGGTAATCCAGTAGTAGCCGTCTTCATCACGACGAGCGCCGTCGCCGGTGGTGTAGACACCCTTGAAGCTGGAAAAATAGGTCTGGGTGAAGCGTTCGTGGTCGCCCCAGATGGAACGGCTCTGACCCGGCCAGGAGTCCTTGATCACCAGGTTGCCTTCGGTGGCGCCTTCCAGTTCGTTGCCTTCGTTGTCCAGCAGCGCCGGCTGTACACCGAAGAACGGACGGGTCGCGGAGCCCGGCTTGGTCGGAGTCGCGCCCGGCAGCGGCACGATCATGATGCCGCCGGTTTCGGTCTGCCACCAGGTGTCGACGATCGGGCAATTGCCCTTGCCCACCACGCGGTGGTACCACTCCCAGGCTTCCGGGTTGATCGGCTCGCCCACGGAGCCCAGCAGTTTCAGGCTGGACAGGTCGGAATCGCCCAGCACATCCTCGCCCTGCTGCATCAGCGCACGGATGGCGGTCGGCGCGGTGTAGAACTGGTTGACCTTGTGTTTCTCGATGACACGGCCGAAACGGCTGTTGTCCGGATAACTCGGCACACCTTCGAACATCAGCGTGGTCGCGCCGTTGGCCAGCGGGCCGTAGACGATGTAGCTGTGACCGGTGACCCAGCCCACATCAGCAGTACACCAGTAGATGTCGCCTTCATGGTAATCGAACACGTACTGATGGGTCATGGACGCATAGACCATGTAGCCGCCGGTGGTATGCTCCAAGCCCTTGGGCGCACCGGTTGAGCCGGATGTGTACAGGATAAACAGCGGTGCCTCTGCGTTCATCGGCTCGGCCGGGCAGTCGGCGGACTGGGCCGCTGCCTCTTCTTCGAACCAGACATCACGGCTGTCATTCCAGGCTACGTCCTGGTCAACGCGTTTCACCACGAACACGCAGTCGATCAATTTGCCCGCATCATGCTGGTCCAGCGCCTTGTCGACGTTAGCCTTCAGCGGTACGACCTTGCCGCCGCGCAGCGAGTAGTTGGAGGTCACCACGACCTTGGAGTTGGCACCCTGAATACGGGCAGCCAGCGCTTCCGGCGAGAAACCACCGAAGACGATGGAGTGAACCGCGCCGATACGGGCACAGGCCAGCATGGCCACGGCCGCTTCTGGAATCATCGGCATGTACAGGGTGACCACATCGCCCTTCTGCACGCCCTTGGCCTTCATGGCGTTGGCAAAACGGCACACGCGCTCATGCAGGTCACGATAAGTGATTTTTTCGTCTTCACTCGGATCGTCACCTTCCCAGATGATCGCAACCTGATCACCGCGGGTTTCCAGATGACGGTCCAGACAGTTGTAGGCGGCGTTCAGTTCGCCGTCCTCATACCATTTGATGTCGACGTTATGCGGGTCGAAGGAGGTGTGCTTGACGCGGGTGTACGGCTTGAACCAGTCCAGGCGCTTGCCCTGCTCACCCCAGAAGGTGTCAGGATCGTTGACCGACTGTTCATACATCGCCAGATAGGTATCGTTGTCGATATGCGCCTTGGCGGCGAAAGCCGGATCGACCGGATAAACTTTTTGTTCACTCATCGTGATGCCCTTAACTTGCGTTTTGTTGTTATACCTTTAACGCCGCTCTGTTGTTATTGCTATGCCGGCGCCTGCGAGTTGGATAACCAAGGTTATACCCAAGCCGATCCATCCCTCTGAATTAGACATTGGTCTACTCGGATCACGACAAAAGTCTTAAACTCCACGGTAAGCGATGACTTACTAACCTGCCAGCATCGACTCCAGATCAATTCCCTCTTCACGCATGCGGGCAAGCTTATACCTTAGTGTCCTGGGACTGATGCCGAGCTTTTCGGCAGCATCCTTGCGACTTCCGGAGGTGGCCCTCAGCGCTTCCACGATGAGCTGATACTCATGCTGTTTGAGGTCGTTGCCCAGCAGTCCATCCTCCGCTGTCGTCTCGCCCGATGCCTCCGGCAGATCAGGCAATGCGGATCTGGTCAGTGGAATCGCCTGACTGCCCAGATGCAGGTCGGACGCCAGGATGCACGGCCCACTCTGCAGAATCAGCGCCCGCTGGATCACGTTATCCAGCTCGCGCACATTGCCGGGCCAGCTGTGCTGACACAGCGCCTGCACGGCGGCAGCTTCCAGTGAAGCCGGGGCGCGCCCCATCTTGCGGCAGTGATGCGTCAGCAGCCGCTGCGCCAGCGGTTCTATATCATCCAGCCGCTCACGCAGCGGCTGCCACTGCAGCGGAAAGACGTTCAGACGGTAATACAGATCCTCGCGAAACCGGCCCTCGGCCACGGTCTTTTCCAGCTCGCGGTTGCTGGTCGCCAGCACGCGCACGTTGAGCGGGATCACCTTGCGCCCGCCGATCCGCTCCACCTCCTGCTCCTGAAGCACGCGCAGCAGCTTGGCCTGCAATCCCAGGTCCATCTCGCTGATCTCGTCCAGCAGCAGCGTGCCGCCGTTGGCCTGCTCGAACTTGCCCGGCTGGCTGCTGACCGCGCCGGTAAAGGCCCCTTTCTCGTGACCGAACAGGGTCGCCTCGAGCATGCTTTCGGGAATGGCCGCGCAGTTAATGGCGATGAACGGCTGCTCGGCTCGGCTGGAGTGATCATGAATATAGCGCGCCAGTACCTCCTTGCCGGTACCGGACTCGCCGGTGATCAGCACCGTGGAGTCGGTCGCTGCGACGCGTTGCGCAAGCTGCAGCAGCTGACGACTGCCCGGCGCCCGGGCGACCGGCTCATCGCGGGTGGCCAATGTAAGCCCCTGGGCATGGGTGCGGATCAGGGCGATCAGCTGCTCCGGCTCGAACGGCTTCATCAGGTAATCGACAGCGCCGTTGCGGATCGCCTCCACCGCCTTGCTGACCTGCCCATAGGCGGTGATCAGCGCCACCGGCAGCGCCGGCAGGGTCTCCTTGAGTCTAGCCAGCAGCGCATGGCCATCCATGCCCGGCATGTTGACGTCGGAGACTACCATGTCCACCGAGCGCTGCTTGAGCAGCTCCAGCGCCTCCTCGGCGCTGCCGGCTTCCAGATAATCGATATTGGCCAGCGCGAGGGTATCGGTGATCGCCTCGCGCAGATCTACATCATCCTCAACGATCAGAACGGTCGCGCTCATGTAACTTCCTGTTCGGTTGTTTGCGATAAAACATGCAGTAAGGGTAACCGGAAGCGGGCACAGGTGCCCTGCCCCGGTGTTGAATCCAGTTCGAAGGTGCCGTGGTGGGCGCGCGCCATCACCTGGGCGATCGCCAGGCCCAGCCCGGTGCCGTGAGATTTGGTCGTGTAGAAGGGCTCCCGCGCCTGTTTCAGCGTGGCCGCATCCATGCCGGGCCCATCGTCACAGACCGTAATCAGCAGACGATCGGCCTCTCGGCTGAGGCGCAACTCCAGCTCACAACCTTCGCCACAGGCCTGGAGGGCATTGTTGACCAGATTGAGTACCGCGCCCAGCAGCGCCTCCAGGTTGCACTGGATCAGGACATCAGGGGCATCATTGATACAGTCGCAGTCGGCATCATACTGGGTCAGCGGCTGATCGAGCAGGTCCTCCAGCCGCGCCATCAGAGTACGGCCGTCCACCCGGTCTTCCAGTTTGGTCTCGCCGCGGGCAAAGATCAGCATGTCGCGCACCTGCTGCTCCAGATGGGTCAGCCGTGACTTCACCTTGCCGGCAAAGCGGATGCGCGTGGCATCATCCAGCTGCGGCGCCATCAGGTGACTGGCGTAGAGCAGCGCCGCCGACAGCGGCGTGCGCACCTGATGCGCCAGCGATGCCATCATGCGCCCCATCTCCGACAGGCGCTGGTAATGGTGCAGCTGCTCCTGCAGGGTACGGGTGTGAGTCTGGTCGGTGATGAATACCAGCTGGCCGGGCTCGCTTTCCAGCGCCAGCGTCGACAGGCTGACGCGGCGGCCGTTCTTCAGCGACACCTCATGACCATCGTCAGGCCGTGGCGCGAAACAGAGATTGATCACTTCCAGCCAGCTCTTGCCGGCCAGCTCGACACCCAACAGGGTCTCGGCGGCGGGGTTGTAATCGTTGATGCGACCGGTCTGACCGATCACCAGCACGCCGCCGGGAATACGTTCGATCAGCCCCTGCAGGTGCTGCTGCGTCTGCCGGGCCTGCGCCAGTTCCGCTTCCAGCTCGGCGATGCGCTGTTCAAGTGAGTGGATGTCGGTCACTGGCGTTCAATCCCGTACTTGCGCATCTTTTCGACCAGGGTTGTACGACGGATCTGCAGCAACCGCGCCGCCTTCGACACCACCTGACCGCAGGCATCCAGCGCCTGTCGGATCAGTACCTGCTCCTGGGTTTCCAGCCAACCCTTGAGGTCAATGCCTTCTTTGGGCAGTTGAATGCCTTCCTGTTGCCGTTGGAACCCTGCACCAGGCGGCTGTACACCTGTGGATAAATTGGCATTGACGGTAACAGCACCTGATTCGACATCGTCGTCCGCGGTCATGTCACCGGTATCAGGTAACACCAGCTGCTCATAGCGCTCCGGATGCGGTTCATCCAGATGACGGAATTTTGGCGGCAGTTCGGATACCCCGATCACTCCACCCGGGTGAATAATACTGAGCCGCTCGATCAGGTTGGCCAGCTCACGCACGTTGCCGGGCCAGGGGTGACGTTGCAGCGACTCCAGTGCCATCGGGTGAAACTGCAGCGAAGTGCCCTCGTCCAGTTGTGCACAGAGATTGTTGATCAACAGCGGCAGGTCTTCGAGCCGGTCGCGCAGCGCCGGCATCTCGATCGGGAACACATTGAGGCGGTAATAGAGGTCTTCGCGGAACTGTTCTTCTTCGATCATCTGCTCCAGATTCTTGTGCGTGGCGGCAACGATGCGCACGTCCACTTCCAGCGTCTTGCTGCCGCCGACCCGCTCGAACCGGCGTTCCTGAATCACGCGCAGCAGCTTCACCTGCATCGGCAGCGGCATGTCACCGATCTCATCCAGGAACAGAGTGCCACCGTTAGCCAACTCGAAACGGCCCGGTCGGCTGGAGATGGCACCGGTAAACGCGCCCTTCTCATGACCGAACAGCTCGCTTTCCAGCAGCTCCGACGGAATGGCGCCGCAGTTCACCGGTACGAATGGCCCGTCACAACGCGATGAATGCTCGTGCAGGCAGCGCGCCACCACCTCCTTGCCGGTGCCGGACTCACCCGTGATCAGCACGCTGATATCCCGCGGCGCCACCTTGGCGATCATCTGACGAATATCGCGGATCGGCTTGCTCTGGCCGACAAAACCGGGCATTTCAACCGGCAGTGGTTCTTGCTCCAACTGCTGCTCATGTATGAGTCCACAGAGGTGCAACCAGTCCAGAATTTGGGGGTAGCGATAGGGAGGTTCCAGATGACCCAGAATGGCATGATCAGTAAAGTCGCTAGACGATAACTCTGGCCACAGACACGTCAGCAATTTGGGCCGTACACGATCAGCATCCAATTCGGCGATCAGCTTACTCATCGCGATCGGCAGGCTGCTCTCGCCGATCAGCACTAGACCGATCGTCGACAGATCGAAGACCTTGCCCTGCTGCAGCCAGCTCACGAAGTCAAAAACATGGCAGTCGAGGCCGATAAAGGCGAAACAGGTCTGCAGCGACTGCCGCCGCTCGGCGTCATCGTCGAGGATCAACAGCTCGAAGCTGGCAGCAGTAAGGTCCGGTCCTTGCATGGGAAAATCCAGGGGTTCGTCAGTATTCTGACAAAGGTACTGGATGCGTGAGGGATGTCAATGGATTGACACCCATAGCAGCCGGGCTTGACTGATGTCCACTATGACCCTTCCATTAACATAACCGTTTTTGTCACGGGTAATCTGCAAGGATGCGCGGAAATGTACTGCTCCTTTGATTGCCAATCATATCGACGACTACGCCGTTCCTGAAGAGAGTGTGTAAAAAGTTTCTAAAGGTTTTCCATTACCGGTCGTTAACCAAGATACAAGGGCGGCGAGCCCACAGGAATTGAATATCAAGTGATCGTCTAAAGGAGACCGTCATGGCCAGTGTAGTTAACACTAACGTAATGTCCCTCAACGCTCAGAACAGCCTGTCGCGTACCAATAGTTCACTGCAGACAGCAATGGAGCGCCTGTCCTCCGGTCTTCGTGTCAACAGCGCCAAAGACGATGCGGCTGGGCTTGCGATTGCTAACCGCATGACTTCACAGATTCGCGGTATGACAGTTGCTCAGCGTAACGCCAACGATGGTATTTCACTGGCACAGGTTGCCGAAGGTTCCATGCAAACTATCACTGATACCATGCAACGTATGCGTGATTTGGCTGTACAGGCAGCAAACGCTGGCGGCGTAAGTGATGGCGACAGAGAGAAGCTCAACGCAGAGTTTAGCCAACTGTCTAGTGAAATCGGACGCATCATTGATAATACCGATTTCAATGGTAAAGACATTTTGAAAGGTAGTATCACTGGAGCGGCGGGTAAGTTCCAGATTGGTTACGGCACCTCTGCACATAACCAGATCACAGTTAGTATCGCAAACCTAGCAGCTAGTGCTGGTATAGGCGGTGTAATCGCATCAACCTTCGCTATAGGCGGCAGCGGTGTTACAACATCTGATGTCTTGGCGGCTATTGATACAATCGATGCCGCTATAGGTAAGGTTGACTCCATGAGATCTGATTTGGGTGCGGTTCAGAACCGTTTCAGCGCTACCATCGACAACCTGGCAAATGCAATCGAAAACCAGAGCGCAGCCCGCTCTCGTATCATGGATGCCGACTTTGCGGTTGAAACTGCCAACCTGAGTCGCTCCCAGATCCTGCAGCAGGCTGGTTCTTCCATGCTGGCGCAAGCTAACCAGGCACCTCAGTCTGTACTGAGCCTGCTGGGATAACGCTACGCCCTTCGCATGACATGGTTTGAGAAGTGCCTGTATACTGATTCCAGCATACGGGCGCTTTTTATTTTGTACGGAGGTTCGTGATGGCTCTTTCACTCAGCGGCATTGGCAGTGGCATGGATATTCAGGGCCTGGTGCAGCAGCTTGTACAGGCAGAAGGACAGGCCAAAAACAACGCTCTCAACCGCCGTGAATCCAGCTACCAGTCGGAACTGTCTGCCCTTGGCACACTGAAAGGCAGCCTGAGCAGTTTTATGGATGCGGCTGCAAAACTGGCCGATTCCGACGACCTGCTCAAGGTTACGGCCAGTTCTGGCGATGACGCCATGTTTACCGCTTCTGCCTCCAGTAGCGCCTCTTCCGGTGAGTACTCCGTTGAAGTACTCAATCTTGCCAAGGCTCAGAAACTCAGCTCAACAGGCTTTAGTTCATCCAGTGATACTGTTGGTACAGGAACACTGACCATCGGCAGTGGTGACAACAGCTTTGGTGTGTTGATCGACAGCAGTAATAATTCGCTGGCAGGGATTCGTGACGCCATTAACGCCTCGGCTGATAACGATAGTGTCACTGCTACCATTGTTAACGTTGACGATGGTGCCGGCGGCACTGAAGCTCGTCTGGTACTGACCGCAAAAGAAACAGGCTCCGCCAATCAAATCAGCATTGCGGTCACTGAAGGCTCTGAACCTGGCCTATCACAGCTTTCCTACAGCTACGATAGCAACGGGGTTGGTAGCGGTGGCATGAGTGAACTTGTGGCCGCTGAAGACGCACAAGTGCGTGTGGATGGCATGCTGGCTACTCGAAGCAGTAACAGCATCAACGATGTCATCCCAGGTGTGACACTGGACTTGAAAGCCGAAACCACTTCTACTGTAAACCTGTCATTGAGCGTCGATAAAGAAGCAACCAAAGAAACCGTTCAAGCCTTTGTCGACAGCTATAACAAGCTGGCCGACACCTACAAACGCCTCACCGCCTACAATGCCGATACTGAAACAGGTGGCGCCTTGCAGGGCGACTTCAGTGCCCGTCAAATAATGAATGAGGTACGCGGTATTCTGCGTACCAACGACCCCAACAGCAGTTATGGATCACTGTTCAGTATCGGCATGGAGATCGATCAATACGGCAAAATGTCGATCGACAGCAGCAAGTTTGATGAAGTTTTAGGCACACGTCCCGAAGCCCTGAGTAACCTGTTAAGCTCTGCCGATGGAATCGCCGGCAAACTGGAAAGCAGCCTTAAAGAAGCACTAGATCTTGGTGGTATCTTCGACAGCCGTACCAAAAGCCTGGACCAGTCGATCAAAAAGGTGGGAGATGAGCGGCTGGATCTTGAAGATCGCTTACAGACCCTCGAAAAAAGGATGCTGAGCCAGTTTATCACCATGGATACCCTGGTCGCTCAGTACAACAACACCGGCACCTATTTGGCAGGTCAGCTATCAGCATTACCAGGCTTCGCCCCCCAGAAATCATGATGAAAAGATGTGAGTCCAATGAACGGAATTAATCAGTACAGAACCATTGGTGCCGAGAGCGCTTCTCCTCATAAGCTGATCCAGATGCTTTTTGACACCTATCTGGTGCGCGTGGACCAGGCCATTACGGCTATCCAGAGCCAGGACATGAATGCCAAAGGTACTGCCATCTCCAAGGCTCTGGCCATTGTAGGCGGTCTGGAGGAAGGGCTGGATCTGGAAAAAGGTGGTGAACTGGCCGAGAACCTTCAGTCCCTTTATCGCTACGTACGCCAACGCCTTCTGGTAGCAACGGACAGGAATGATGTCGCGGCGCTCAAGGAAGCCCGTGAATTGATCTTCACGATTAAGGATGCATGGGATCAAATTCCTCAGGAATTTCACCGAGCCTGTAAACCTGATTGTGTAACTGCCCACGAATAAGTAGCCTTTTCAAGAGGATACCTTCGTGGGTAAAGATATGGACCAAAACAAGCTTAAAGCTCTGGCCGCTGAGCTGGCCAAAGACATCAAGTCGGAGCAGGACCTCAGCGCCCTCACTCAGCAGCTCGTGAAGCTCACCGTCGAAACCGCGCTCAATGCTGAACTGGATGAGCATCTTGGGTATGAAAAACATGCGCCTGAAGGTCGAGGTACCGGCAACAGCCGCAACGGTTATTCCGCTAAACGCCTGAAAGGTCAGCATGGCGACGTCCCAATACAAGCCCCCCGCGACCGCGATGGCTCGTTTGACCCTCAATTTGTACGTAAAGGCCAGTCCCGCCTGACGCAGATGGATGACCAGATCCTGGCACTGTACGCCAAGGGCCTGAGCACTCGGGATATCGTGGATGCCTTCAAGGAAATGTACGATGCCGATATCTCGGCGACGCTGGTTTCCAAGGTGACAGAGCGCGTCATCGAGCAGGTTCATGAATGGCAAAGTCGTCCGCTGGACCCGATCTATCCCATTGTTTACCTAGATTGCATCGTGTTGAAAATCCGCGATAACAAGCGGGTGATCAACAAGTCGCTCTACGTCGCTTTGGGGATCAATATGGACGGCCACAAGGAGCTGCTGGGGCTGTGGTTGGCAGAAACCGAAGGCGCAAAGTTCTGGCTGTCGGTGCTGACAGAACTGAAGAACCGGGGGCTGGAGGATATCCTTATTGCCTGTGTGGATGGTCTCAAGGGCTTCCCGGATGCGATTGCGGCTGAGTACCCGCACACCAAGGTGCAGCTCTGCATCGTACATATGGTACGCAACTCGCTGCGCTACGTGTCTTGGAAGGACTACAAGGCTGTTACGGCTGACCTAAAGCAGATCTACCAGTCCGCAACGGAGCGCGAGGCTCAGCAAGCACTGGAGGCCTTCGGAGAGCGCTGGGATGACCAATATCCGCAGATCAGTCGTGCCTGGCACAGCCACTGGGATAACCTGATCACGCTGTTCGAGTACCCGCCGGCGATCCGCAAGGTGATCTATACCACCAATGCCATTGAGTCGTTGAACAGCGTAATCCGTAAGGCAACCAAGCGCCGAAAGCTCTTCCCAACGGATGACTCTGCACTGAAGGTGGCCTTCCTTGCCATACAGCAGGCTTCCAGGAAATGGACGATGCCGATCCGGAATTGGAAGCCTGCACTGAATCGCTTTATTATCGAGTTCGGTGACCGTTTGGACGGTCGCCTGTAATGGAGTGGGCAGTTACACAGGATTATTTACAGGCTCATTTCACCATCATCAGGGCTGATGCTGTCCCTCCCCTGTACCTGTGTACCGGGGAGGAATAGTTTTTACTTGTCTGATATCTGCGTTTGAAACAAAGACTCTGCCAATTCAACCCCTTCTTCACTTCCCAGCCCGGAATACCACTGCCTGAGCTTTATCAGTGCCGACCTATCGCCCGGGAAATAATGCAGGTACTCCGTAAGGTGTTCAATAGCATCTCCTGCCTGGCCATTCGCCATCAGCGCATCTGCATACAGATTCATATAGAAGGCATTAAGACTGGCCAAACCCGCCATGGCATCCATAACGGCTTGGTGCTGCCCCAGCTCCGTACACAGCCCCACCATCATTGCTAACGTCTGTTCCAGAATCGGTGAATCGAGCTGCTCCATCACCGGCAACAGCTTTATCAGTGCAGCCTCTGGATCCTGTTGCATTTGATGGATAGTAGCATCAATCAGTGGCAAATAAGCCGCTGCATCCTCTATCCCCTGCAATGAGAAGTGCAAAACTTCCAACGCCTCAACATCGCCCTTATCTTTTAGGTACTGAATTCGTGCGGGTAATGCTTGGAAATTTCTGGACTTGCTTTGTTGAGTCAATGCAGCCAGTTGATCCCGCTGCATTTCATCGCTGTATGCCTGCTTGACTGTATTAAAAACATCAGATTTTTTTACAGTAGCAGGCTCAAAATGAAAGGCCCTTCCAGGCTCTTTCCGATCAATCCATTTTTGCGCTAATGCTTCCGATTCATCTCGATCCATATTATCCAAGGACTGCTCCTGTCGACGTATGTCTACAGATTCCAAACCCTCCATAATATGATGTTTGAGGCGTTTAGCCCCCTCTTCAAGGGCCGAATAGTAAGTGTCCAGGCGCTGTTTAATCTGCTTCAGCTCAAGAGCATCCATCTCACTGAATGACTGCGCCATTCGCAGTAAACCACGTACCGACAGCGTCTTGACCAACTTGAGCACATCGTAGTACTCATCCACTATGCGGCTATCCAGCTGTTCAAGCTCCTGCTTACGACGAGGGTTTATCTGATCGCCCTCATACATACTGGCATGTAACTGACTGGCTTGTTCAAGCAAGGCCAACATCTCATTAACCTGCACCTGCTTATCATTTAGTTCCTGTTGGAGTGAAGCCAACCATCCATGATCACCCTTTACATGAGATTTTGGCAATTGGAACGCCTCTGCCTCCTGTGCCAACTGGATCTCATCAGGTGATTGATATGCAACGTGATCCATGCGCGCAGCACAAGCGGAGATATTGATCAACCTGACGCCCTTTTCCTGCAGCGCAGTTGCCTGCAGACTTATATTGCGTGCAGCCGATGCAAAATCCGGCGTGGTATTGGCCAGTTCACCTGAGTTGGTCTCAAGCACCAGGCTGGACAGATCCGTTTTCGGCCCTGCGGCTCGCTCCCGACTACCTTCGGCATGAGTGTAACCTTCAGGAGTAAAGCACAAATCCACACCCGCCAGTAAAATCTGCTGACTGCCTAACCAGGCCGCAGCTGCAATCGCAGAGTTGGTTACGGTGGGACCAGCGCCATTAAATAGATCGGTAGGATTCAGTTCTGATTCCCAAGATAATAATGGACCCATAAAGAACTTTTTGTGTGGCCACTGTGCCAGTAGATTTGAAGCAACATGGTACTGGTTCACAAAAACCACATTTGGCCCGAAATTCAGCATCTCCTTACTGACCTGATAGCTTATATCTTGCGGGTCGACCGAGAAAACAAAATCCGGTTCAAGACCCACCTGCTGTAGCCGTGCCGAGATTCGGGAAACCGCAAATACAACCAGCTGTTTACGATGAACCTTAATCCAGTCGAGGTGTTCATCCAGGCTGGGCCCACCGCCAAGAACAATAACCGTTCTGCCTTCGAGGCAGCCCTTAATTTCCGAAATGGGATGACGGTTATCCGCACAGTTCTGCAACTGGCGTTGAATAAAGGCATCCTGCCCAAGTGATACCAGAGTATTCCAACGCAAGTCGTTGATATAACTGTCAGCATCCCAATATTCAGATCGATACCGCGCAAAAAAACCGTACTCCGCTGACAGGCAACGTTTGAGAAACACGCCATCCACATACATGTAGTTGGTAATACCAGCTTCCTGTGCAGCTTCCTTGAGTTGCTCAGGCGTAACAAGCCAAACTCTATCATCGACTGAACGCAAATCGACAACCGTCGCGACCTGGTGCAGAACCTCCTCAGGCTCAACAAAGATAAAGCGTGCCCCCACCGGTAGCTCACGATCCAGCACGTAACGAATGATATTACCTGAATCCGAGCCAATAAAGATGGTCAGCGAGTCCTCTCGTCCCAGCAACTTGCCAAACTCTCGCTCAATACGCTCCTGAGCGCTTTCCTGCTCAAACATACCTCTGTTGACAGCGTAGAGGTACTGCTCACCAAACTGATTGGTGATCATCTCGCTATGACTCAAACTGTGCGTCCTTATACCTTGTTCTCGACCAAAAGGCCGGTAGTGTCACCAAAAAACTCTTCGGAGAGATCTTTCATCCGCTTCATCAGTTCAAGCACTTCTTCGGTGGGAATCTGGCGGATAGTTTCTTCGTTGTCTTTGTTGACGACTTTGAGCACAACCTGTGACAGGTCCTTATCTACCGATATCTGCAAGCCGCGGTTACTTACAGTCGCAACAAATTCGCTGAGTTTTTCAACAGCATCCTGAACAGCCTCAGGATCATTGGCAGCCGTTGCTTCATACCCTTTGGGGCTCTCAGCTGTTCGGTCCTGATCTCGTATATTTTGAGCTTGTTCTACCTGAGCAGCCTTAGGCTGAGCCCCAGCTGCGGCCTTCTGCAAGCTACTGTTGACCACACTACTTTCGTTGATTTCCATAGCGGGTTACCTTGATTCTTTAATCACCGCCCATCGGGCCCCTGAAAACTGAGATATTCAGACGAGATATTCCGCTTCCTTCTGAGATTACGCAGGCGGGAAGCAAGCTCGTCCCGAGCCTCTCTCAACTGTTGACCATTTTGCTGATCAACAGTCCACAACTGCTGCAGTGCCTCTTTATATTGAAGCACCAGTCCTGCATCCTGCCAGTTAATCAGATGGAGAGTATAGTCACGCAGTTCTTCAAATCGTTGGAACTCGGTTACCCACTCTTCATCAAACCGACTTTCTCTGCCAAGCATTTGCTGCTGTTGATTACAGCATTCCAGTGCAGTCGCAACCAGCAACTCGGTATCGGCCGACTGCAGCTCGCTTTTATCCCACATAATTGAACAAGCTCATCTGCTGTACCTGACCAAAACTTTGGTACGCTGCCTGAAGTGCCGTCGTCTCAAGAGAAAGTTGACTGATAGCTTCGTAGTAATCCGTATCAGCAAATACCGAACGTGTGGACTCGGTAAAGGTTTTCAGGTCGCTCAAGGTCATTGCCTGATCATCAAGCACTCTCAACCGCGCCCCCAGCTCAGCCTGCTTGCTGACCACATTTTCATACCAGCCATTAACACCTTCTGCAGCCGAGGAAATGGCTGCGCTATCATCATCCACCAAACCCTGTTTCAAGTTTAGTATCTGATTAAGCACATTGTCGGTGCTGTCACCATAGAAACTGCTACCGGGATCTGTGGATTGAATCGTGGAGTTTTCGCCAATATCCAGAAAACGGGCGCCGCTGTCACCTTGATACTCATAGCCGGTACCATCACCGTTCAGCACGTAGGGCCGTGTAGCCCCCTTGAAACCGGCAAACATGAACTCGCCCTGTGCATCCTGGGTATTCATCAGTGAGCTCATATGTCCAAGAATCTCATCCAGCTCATCTGCAAGAATTTTTTTGTCATTTGCAGAAAGTGCTGCACTGCCACCCTGAATGCCGATTTCCTGAACACGCTGCAGGGCCGTGACCACCGAGTCGATTGTGGACTCTTCAAAGCTCAACCGTCGCTCGGATACAGTAATGTTCTCGGAAAACTGTTCGGTTCGCGCGATAACCCGATCAAATTTCATGATCTGCGTGGTTGCCAGCGGGTCATCAGAGGGCTGCTGCAGTTTTTCACCGGTCGATAACTGCTGTTGCAATTTGAACAGTCGAGAATTGGCCTCGCTGATATTGGTCTCATTCTGAGCATAAAAGAGATTGGTGGATAAGCGCATGTTCAAACTCCTCTATCAAACGACCTGAATCAGCGAGTCGAATATTTTCTGTGAAGCCGAAATAATCTGGGCAGATGCCTGGTAGGCCTGCTGGAACTGGATCAACCTTACCGCTTCTTCATCCAGGTTGACGCCGCTAATCGACTCACGCTGGGCAATGGTGTTATTGAGCACCGCTTCGGAAGCACTCCGATCCATCTGCGCAACCCTGGTGTCGGTGCCCACCCGCTCAACCAAACGGCCATAGGTGTCCTGATAATTACCTTCCAGCGAGCTGGCTTCCTTCATCAGGTCGGACATCAGCAAGCCATTGCGGTTGTCGGAAACGCCAACATTGGTTATCTGGTCTGCATCATCAACACTGAAGTTGTAATTCAGCGTGAACTTATCATCAGTTGCAGGCTGGCCACTCAGGGTCACCGTCAGCTCACTCTGATTATCTGCACGGCTACCGATGACCAATACTCTGGGATCACTTGTGCTTTGAACCACCGAAACGGGATCCCCGTCTGCATCCAAAGCGGTCCAGTCAGTACCATCGAAACTCAGCTCCCATGGTATGCCAGGAAGTTGTTCCCGCGGATCTTTTTCAGTCGAATCGTACAGGTGTGTCAGCTCAACCACCGCCTCAGCCGTGCTGCCATCACCGGATGCCGACTTGCTTACGGTTACCGGCGAGGCCAGTGCCAAGTCTCGCCCATTGGTGATATTAAGTTGAATATCATCTGCACCTGTTTTTACAGGGCTGATCATCAGTTTCTCGCCTGATACAAAGGGCCCATGCGCATCAGCATCCAGCCTGAACCCGTCCAGTTCCAGACTTATTTCACCGTTGGACGGGTCGTAAAAAAGGTCACCGGAGTTTGCAACATCATCGGCCGTCGTAACCTTATTAAGGTCTTGGCTGTCCCAGATTTTCCCATCGCTAAGCCGTTTCACCCGGAAATCATTGGCCCCGGTAAAGACCAGCTCGTAATCACTCGCCTGCAACTGGGAAGAGTCCGTAATGTTGACAGTGCCCTCTGTCCCATACAGGGATCGGAGTCGTCCATCGATCAGGTTAGGCGCATTGACATTGCTGAACAGTCTTTCACCCATTTCGCCATCATAGTCGATACCTTTCTGGTGCTGAGCATTCATGGTATCGGCAAAGATGATCGCCAGACGTCCAAGTTCATTCTGGCTGCGGTCTAGGGTTTCGCGGCGATAGGTCAAAAGACCACCCAGTTCTCCGCCTCTGATCATGTCCGTAATATTGGTTTCAGCGCCCGCAATATTAACAGTGACATCAAAACGGGTCGGATCGAAATCATTTTGCCCTGCCGCGAACTGATACGCTGACTGTCCCACCACCAAAGGCTGACCATTCCCGACAAAGATGCTGAGCTCACCATTGGACTGTTCAGACACCTGAATATCGACCAGGGCGGACAGTTCCTTGATGCTTTCTTCGCGCTGATCCTTGAGTTCAAACGCATCCTTACCCGCGGCTTCGGCGACACGAATACGTTCATTCAAATCGGCGATATCTCCGGCGGACACATTGACCTCATTGGTCAACTCACGAATGCGGGTATTGATCGTCTCGCCCATATTCGATATCTGGTCATGCAGATCGTGATATCGACGTACCAAAGCATCGGCTTCGGCCAGAAACAGCTCACGGTTGGTCAGCGATATAGGGTCATCATTGGCCGCCTGAAGTGCCGCGAAGTAGTCATCCATTTTGACAGCCAGACTGGTACTGTCGCTGGCCATCAGGTTATCCAATTGGCTGGAGAGCTGCTCGTAGGCCTGAGCTGCTTCAAAACGGGAGTTGTCACTCCACAGGCGGGCATTGATATACTGATCGGCAATACGCTGCACTTGATCCTGCAGCACACCGCCCTCTTCCATACTGGTGAATTGGGCCACCTGACGGGTATAGCCGGGCGTGTTGACGTTGGTGATGTTGTTGCCAACAACCCCCAACCCGGACTGCGCCGCCCGAACCCCTTGAACACCCAGTGACAACAAGCCATATGACATTTTTTTCTCCAGCACGTTAGGGCATGAAGCCTACGTTCTTAAATCTGTATCGGCTGATGCTCAGCCTTCTTGAATCTTGCGATCCAGCCCGGCCAACAACTCGCCATTGAAAATACGCTCGATCTTGCTGGCGTATTCCGGGTCGGTCGCATAGCCGGCGTTGTGCAGCTCCTGCACGAACCGAGTCGGGTCGTCGCCACTCTCCAATGCCTGCTGATAACGTGGGTTGCTGCGCAGGAAATCGACATAGTCATTGAAGCTGTCGGCGTAGTGGTCATAGGCCCGGAAACGGGCCTGTTCCTTCTCGGGCACGCCACCGCGGTATTCCAGTGTCTGTACCTGCACCGCTTCGCCCTTCCAACGGCTATCAGCCTTGATGTTGAACAGGTTGCGACTGCTCTGTCCACTGGCGGCATCACGGGTGATGGACTTGCCCCAGCCGGTTTCCAGCGCCGCTTGCGCCAGCAATACCGACGGATTCACACCCAGCATCTCGGCGGCCTTTTCCGCCAGTGGCAGCAGCTGCTCGATGAACTGAGCCGGGGTTTCGAAGCGTGCCGGCAGGGACTCGGCCGCCTCTTCATCGGCCGAACCCACGGCGGCTGCTTCCTCAATAACAGGCTCTTCATTCGCGTCGGAGGCTTCGGCGACCGGGGCGCTGTAGGGCAGGCCTGCCGGCTGAGTCACCGGACCACTAACCAGTGCCCGGTTGAGCATCTGCTCGGTCAACGAACGATCCTGCTGATCCTTATCATCCGTATCCACTCGCGGTACCGCATCCAGTTTCTGGCTCAGCTGCTTGACGATGATATCGGCCAGGCCGATGCTGTCCTTGCGGGACAGGTCCAGCGTCAGCTGCTCATCAAACATGCCCTGGTAGAACTTGACGTCATTGGAGTTGAACGGGCTGTCGGTGGCCAGTACATCGCTGGCCTGACGCATGCTCTTGAGCATCATGTTCATGAACAGTTGCTCAAACTCCCGGGCCACACCCTGGAGTGCGGCCTGCTCGTCGGTCTTGGCCTGCCCCTTGATTTCTTGCAGCTGGTTCAGGTCGGTGAACAGGCTTGCTGAGGACGGATCGAAGCCACTCTTGATCGCCATCAGATCACCACCAGTTCCGCTTTCAGGGCACCGACCTGCTTGAGCGCTTCCAGAATGGCCATCAGGTCACCCGGTGCCGCACCGACCTGATTGACCGCCTCGACGATATCGCTGAGCGTAGCGCCAGGCGAGAACTCGAACATGCGGCCGGAGCCCTCTTCGATCTCGATCTCGCTGCGTGGCGTCACCACGGTGTTGCCGCCGCCCAGCACATTGGGCTGGGTCACGTCGAGGTTTTCCGTGATCGCTACGGTCAGACCGCCATGGGTGATCGCCACCGGCGAGACACGCACGTTCTGGCCGATGATGATGGTACCGGTGCGCGAATTGATGATCACCTTGGCCACCTCCTGCCCCGGGTCCACCTCGAGGTTTTCCAATACGGACAGGAAAGAGACTCGCTGTGACGGGTTGCGTGGCGCACGCACACGAATGGATGCGGCATCCAGCGCCATCGCCATCTCCGGCCCCAACAGGCTGTTGATCTGTTCGGCGACGCGACGTGCTGTGGTGAAATCCGGCTGATTCAGGTTGAACATCAGGCTGTCGCCCTGCGCAAAGGCGTTGGGCACGGTGCGCTCGACCGTGGCGCCGTTGGGGATGCGTCCCACGCTGGGCACATTGAGGGACAATCGAGAACCGTCGTTGCCTTCAACACCGAAACCGGACACCACCAGGTTCCCCTGGCCGATGGCGTACACATTGCCATCGGCCCCCTTAAGCGGCGCCATCAGCAGGCTGCCGCCGCGCAGGCTTTTGGCATCACCGATGGTCGACACGGTGATATCGATGGTCTGCCCCGGTTTGGCAAACGGCGGCAACTCGGCATGGATCGCCACCGCCGCAATATTCTTGGACTTGGGGTCCACATCCGGCGGAATCGCTACGCCAAAGTTGTTGAGCATGTTGCGGAAAGTCTGGGATGTAAAACTGGTCTTGTCGCCAGTACCGTCCAGGCCGACCACCAACCCGTAGCCAACCAGCTGGTTGGAGCGCACGCCGGCCACGCTGGCGATATCCTTGATCCGCTCAGCCTGGGCCGGCAGCACCGTCAGCAGGCTCAGGCAAACGAGAAAGATTGATTGCAGCAATTTGGCCATGGGGGTTACCTCAGAAGGGCCACAAGGGACTGATAAAGAAACGCGCCAGCCAACCCATCACATTGGAGTCATGGGTGGCCCCCGTGCCGCTATAGGTAATACGAGCATCGGCCAGGCGGGTAGATTCAACCATATTGTCCGGGCCGATATCCTGCTTGCGCACCAGCCCACTGATGCGGATATATTCGTCGCCCTGATTCAGCGTCAGCCATTTTTCGCCACGCACCAGCAGATTACCGTTGGGCAACACCTGATGGACGGTCACGGTAATATTGCCGTTCAGGCTGTTGCTCATGTCGGAGGTTCCCTCTCCATCAAACGCCGAGTCGGAGCTCGCCGACGCACTGAGCGGGTTGCCGAACACCGTCAGATCACGTCCCAGGACGTTGGGCGCACCAATCGACATTTCATTAGTCTTGTCCACGGTCGTGGAAGCGCTCTTGGACGACTGTGTACGCTCGGTCAGCACTACGGTGATAATGTCACCGACACGGTGCGCACGGCCATCACTGTACAGATCCATACTGGTCGCAGCCTGGTAGATCGAGCCCGTCACTGGCTGAGGATGCTGCATCTGCGACGGCTGAATCGGCGCGTAGTAAGGATTATCCGGTTTGGGCGCCTTGTTGACGCAGCCGGTCAATGCCACCGCTGTCAGCAGGGCCAGAGTCCGCATACACGCTTTCATCACTATCATCCCCTGCTCACGTCATCAAAGCTGCTGGCTGACGTAACCCAGCATTTCGTCGGCGGTCGAGATCACCTTGGAGTTCATTTCGTAGGCACGCTGGGTAGTGATCATGTCGACCAGCTCTTCCACCGCATTGACATTGGAACCTTCCAGCATGCCCTGCTTGATAATACCGCGCCCCTCTTCGCCGGCAACACCAACAATGGGCGCGCCGCTGGCAGCCGTTTCAATAAACAGGTTCTGTCCGATCGCCTGCAGGCCCTGGGGGTTAACGAAGTCCGCCAACTCTATTTGCGGCAACTCCTGTGGGTTAGGATCTCCGGCAATCGTTACGCTGACCGTACCGTCGCCGCCAACAGAAAAGTTGATCACCTCTCCTGGCAGGGTAATCGCCGGCTCGATCAGGTAACCTTCGGCGGTGACCAGGCGGTTCTCACCGTCGATATGCAGTTCGCCGTTACGGGTATAGGCGATATCACCATTGGGCTGCTGTACCTGCAGGAAGCCACGGCCGTTGATCGCCAGATCAAACGGCTGGTCCGTGATCTGCATGTCCCCTGTATGAAACAGCTTCTGGGTGCTGACCGTGCGCACACCGCTGCCCAACTGCAGGCCGGACGGCAACTGAGAGTCCTCCCCGGTCGCGGCTCCCGGCTGACGGCGAACCTGATACAGTAGGTCTTCGAACTCCAGTCGGTCCTTCTTGAAGCCAACAGTGCTGACGTTGGCCAGGTTGTTGGAAATGACCTTGAGCTGAGTATCCTGAGCGCTCAGGCCGGTTTTGGCGACATGCAAGGCACCGTGCATTGTAAAAACTCCTTAATCGTTATCAGCTCATCTGCAGAATCTTGGCAGCCGCGGACGAATTTTCCTCGGCGGTTTTCATCATTTTGACCTGCATCTCGAACTGGCGAGACAGGCTGATCATCGCGGTCAGATCAGACACCGCATTGACATTACTCGCTTCCAAGTAACCGGAACGGACCTGAACATCCAACGCCGGCGGCAGAGGCACATCATTGTCAGTGTGCATAAAGCCGTCCTGTCCCTTGTGGATAGCGCCATCCTGCGGGCGTACCAGCTTAAGCTGATCCACCAACGCGACTTCGGCCGCATTTTCGCCCAACGGGCGGATGGTGATAGTGCCATCATTACCGATGAAGATATTCTCCGCCGGTGGAATGACGATCGGGATGCCGCCATTGCCCAACACCGGCAAACCGCTGCCCGTCACCAGCTGGTTGGCGGCATTGATCTGCAGCCCGCCATTACGGGTGTAGACCTCATTGCCGTCCGGGCCACGCACGGCGATCCAGCCATCCCCCTCAACCGCAATATCCAGATCACGACCAGTCTGCATCAGCGTGCCGCTGTCCAGGTTGGTTCCCGGCCGCTCGCTCATGGAGTACACACGCGACTCATGGCCATCCCCCAGCACCCGCATGGCGCGGGCCTGTTCAAGATCACTCTTGAAGCCGGTGGTGGTGGCATTGGCCAGGTTGTTGGCGTGCACCTGCTGCGCCAGCATGTTTTCGCGCGCGCCGGTCATGGCGACATAGAGAACCTTGTCCATCAACTGCTCCGGTAAGGGCTTGCCGTTTCAGATCATTTGCAGTGAATTAAGCAAGGTGCGTGCCATAAACCAAAAAGCCGGGCTAATGCCCGGCTTGAAAAGAGGTCTCTCCAGTCTGGATCAGATCTGCAGGATCGCCTGAGTCACGGTATTCAGCGTTTCCAACGTCTTGGAGTTGGCCTGGAAGTTGCGCTGACCTTCGATCAGCTTAACCAGCTCGGCTGACAGGTCCACGTTAGAGGCCTCCAGCGCCGCTGAGCGCAGAGTGCCGTTAAGGCCGGTGCCCGGCGGGTTGAGGATCGCATCGCCGGAAGTCAGCGTTGCCGCCCATTCTGTATCGCCGTTGGGCTGGAGGCCCGACTGGTTTTCGAAGGTGGCGATGGCGACAACACCCAAGGACTGATTTTGACCGTTGCTGAAGGATGCAACCATTTCACCAGTCGGGGCGAAAGTCACACCGATCAAATCACCTTTGGTATAACCATCTTGCAGCTGGCTTTTAACGATTGAGGCAGAAGCAAACTGGGTAGATCCATCCAGATCAAGCGTTATTTTGGTCTCAGAATCTGCCGGGTCAGCGCCCAAAATGGTAAGTTTGGGAGTAGGAGCACCAGGTGCCACCTCGGTTCCATTAACCTCCGTTAACAAACCATTACTTGGGTCAAATTTGATGATGACCGGGCCAACCTCGGTTTCACCCGGGTCACCCGGATCAACACGCTTACCCATATTCAATAACTCTTCGTTATTAAGGTAAGCGTACCCACGGTATACACCCTGGAACGAATTATCCCCCTCTATAGTTGAGGTAGGCACCACCGTTGCTGCGCCCTCAAAGACGGCATTAGCACCACTTTGAGTAACACTGGTATTACTACTTACATCAGCGGTTGCCTTATAGGTTATTTCAATAGCCCCATAAGGAGAGTTAACCGTACTGTCATAACGCACATTTTCGATGGATGGGTTAGCATCCAGAATTGCATTACGCCGACTCTCGATTTGCTTCCCAACCTCAGACGGAGACAAAGGCGTTGTATCACCGGCGGTTATCTGAACATCCACGCCTGCAACATTCACAATCTCGGATGCCCCTGCAGCCAAACCAGTATTCATAAGATTGAAGTACTGCTGCTCGTTGCTGGCAATCCAGTCAATGGCCTTTTGATTATCCGTATTTTCTACGTACTCCAGGCCATTGGTAACATTAATATTGCCGTACTCCGTAGAGTCGGAGCTTAGAATCACTCGAAGTTGATCAGTTGTGGCGTTATATTCCACATCAAAAATTCGAGAGTCTTTTTCCTGTAGCTCCAGAAGCTTATCACCATCGAGCCTTGCCCACCCATCAGGGGACGGCCCTCTTGTGCCTGTAGCAGGAGGAACAGCTGCGTTATTAAAATCATCCGCTGTATCTATGGCATAGGTCGATAAATTAAACGAAGTACTTGTAAGCGTGGTCGTATCAAAAAGATGAACTTCTTTTTCCGGGCGCTGCTCTACAAAGTTATATTTAATTGTATGCTCATTACCCAAGCTATCGTAGCTTCGCACCGTTGTCGTATATGTAAATGATGCAGGCTCATCCTTGTTATAAGGCGTCAGAAGCTCAGACGGATCTTCCCGCGAGTCGATATTAAATGACAGATCGATGCTCTCGGTCGCCTTGGGCGGGCTTTCCTTCTCGGTTACCGCCATATCACCGATTGGCAAGCGATTGCCATCCGCATCCAGACCATAGCCCTGCAGGAATTTGCCGTTCTTGGAGACAATGTAGCCATCCTTGTTCAGCTCGAAAGCGCCCGCACGGGTGTAGGTAACCCCCCCCTGACCATCATCCAGCTGGAAAAAGCCGGAGCCGTTGATCGCCAGGTCCAGGTTATTGTTGGTGAACTCGATGGTGCCCGCTTTGAAGTCCTGAGCGATATCGGTCACGGTCACACCGGAGCCCGCCACGTTGGCGGAACCGGCGCCCACCACAGCGGTGGCGTAGATATCACCGAACTCGGTACGAGAAGCCTTGAAGCCGACGGTGCTGGAGTTGGCGATGTTGTTACCGGCCACATCCAGCATGGTGGTGGATGCCTTCAGGCCCGTAACTGCTGTGTTGAAACCTGCCATTCTTGTCTTCCTCGCTTAACCGAGCTGTTTCACATCACTCATGTCGATAGAACCGATGTTGGTATTCACCTTCATACCGATCCCGTTCTGACCCAGAGTCACGCTGTTGATATTGAATCCCATGTAGGTCGCCACTTCCTCGTAGCTGCCATCGACACCGGTAGCCGCTTCAGCCACAATGCGATAGTTACCCACAGGCACGCCCTCACCCGCTTGCCAGGCGAAGTTGTGATCGCCGGCCGCCATGGCGCCCATGTCGACCTCGTCCACCAAGTTACCGCCGCCATCGTAGATGGAAATACGGATATTGCCGACACTGACGTCCGTGGAAACCACACCGTCCACATAGCCCTCTTCCTGGGTCAGCTGAGCGATGTTGGTATTCACGTAAGCACGCTGTCCCACCATGGAAGACGCCTGCAGGGCCGCCTGACTGCTGAGCATGGTATTGCTCATGTTTTCCATGGTATTGGACAGGTTCTGGATGCTCTCCACATTACTGAGGGTGGAGATCTGCTGCATGAAATCGGCTGTATCGGCCGGGCTCGACGGGTCCTGATTCTGCAGCTGAGCAATCAGCAGCTGCATGAACATCTGGCTGTCTTCAGACTGGGTATCCAGGGGCTTGGCCTGGCTCTGGTTAGCCTGGTTGATCTGGTCGAAGACGTTGCTACCGACGCCGTTTACGTTACTCATGGCGCTATCCTCTCACCGGCCTTACTGCCCCAGCGTCAGTGTACGCTGCAGCATCTGTTTGGCCGTATTCATAATATCGGCGTTAATCTGGAAGGAACGAGACGCTGAAATCATGTCAGCCATCTCCTCCACCACGTTGACATTGGGATACCAGACATAGCCGTTCTCGTCCGCCATCGGGTGGTTGGGCTCGTAGGACATGCGCAGCGGCGCATCACTCTCGACAACCTCATCCACCTGGACGCCCTGTCCCGGCACCAGCGAACGGTACTCTTCCGGCAGCTGTTCGGGTTCGATCGACTTGACCGAAAACACCGGCTTGCGAGCACGGTAGGTCTCGCCTTCGCTGGAGCTGACGCTCTCGGCGTTGGCCAGGTTGCTGGCGGTGGTATTCAGGCGCACCGTCTGCGCCGTCATGGCGGAGCCGGCGATGTTGAAGACGTTACTCAGTGACATGCTTATTCACCCTTGATCGCAGTGGTCAGGCCCTTGAACTTGCTGTTCAGGAACTCGAAAGACGCCTGATAGCGGATGGCGTTCTCACTGTAGCGCGCCATCTCTTCCTGCAGTTCCACCGTATTGCCATCCACCGAAGGCTGGTGCGGTGTGCGGAACAGCAGGTCTGCCGCCATGTCCGGCTCCAGAAATTCATTCTGATGGGCACTTTCGGTCTGGGTGATCGGCAACTCGTACTCACCGGTCTGACCGGCCAGTACGGCGGCAAAATCCAGATCACGCGCCTTGTAGTTGGGGGTATCGGCATTGGCGATATTATTGGCCAGCACTTCGGCGCGACGTGCACGCAGTGCCAGCGCATCATCGTGAATTCCCAGTGCAGCATCAAAATTGATCGCCATCAGCCTCTCCCGAACAAGTTGGATCTATCCTGCACAGACGAATGCAATCCATATGCCAGTTTTAGAAAAGAGAGGACAGGCCGGAACCACGCGGGATAGGAGATAAGCGATATAGCGAGCAAGGGGGCAAAGCGGCAAGGCCCTACCGGCAGAAGCGGCAAGGCCATACCCGTCCTTGCCGCCCAATGGGATTGTAAAGGTCAGATTGCCTGGTAAATGATGCCAGGGCGACAGTGAATCATCTTGTAAAGATCGGACAGCCCCGAAAGCGACTCGGACGCCCCCAGCAACAGATAGCCACCCGGTCTTAGCTGACGATGCATCTTGCGCAAAATTTCCAGTTTCACATCGGAAGAGAAATAGATCAGCACATTACGACAGAAGATCAGATCAAACTGCCCCAGGGCGCTATAGGGCCCCAACAGGTTCAGGCTCTGAAAACGGACCCGACTCTTGATCTTGCCATTAATGGTCCAGCTGCCACTGGGCAGGGACTGAAAATACTTGTGCAGTCGATCCTGTGACAATCCGCGCCCCAGCGCCAGCATTTCATACTCACCCCGGCGAGCCTGATCCAGCACCGTGGAGGAAATATCGGTCGCCAATATCTCCTCACCGGATGAAAACGCCCCCGGGTGGGCATGCTTGAACTCATCGATGACCATACTGATCGAATAGGGCTCCTGACCGGTCGAACAGGCCGCCGACCAGATCCGCAGCTTCTGAAAGCGATTGCCGTCCTTCAATTCGGGCAGCAACCGGTTCTTCAGGATCTCGTAGGGGTGGACATCACGAAACCAGAGCGTTTCGTTGGTCGTCATCGCATCGATCACCTGCTCCTTGAGACCGCCGCCTCCAGGACGCTTGAGCTGCATCACCAGCTCGCTCAAGTGCTTGCAGCCCTGCTGCTGCATGATCTTGCCCAACCGACTCTGCACCAGATACTGCTTGTGCTCCGCAAGCAAAATCCCGCAACTTTCCTCCAGAAAAGAGCTGAATTCCCGGAACTCCTCCGGCGTGATACCGAATCCGTTAGTCACCCGATATGGCTCCTTTATTACTGCTCAATCTGGCGGATGCGGTTGACCACGACACCAGCCAACTCATTGGGGTTAAACTTGGCCAGGAAGCCGTCTGCACCAACCTTCTTCACCATGGAAACATTGAAGCCGCCGCTGAGCGAGGTATGCAGAACCACATGCAGGCCGGACATGCGCTGATCTTCACGAATCATCGAAGTCAGGGTATAACCGTCCATCTCCGGCATCTCGATATCGGAGATCACCATCAGGAACAGTTCTTCGACATCGACATTCTTGTCGAGGAGGTCTTTCAGCAGGTTCAGCGCCTGACGACCATTATTGGCCACCGACACCTTCACACCCAGATCCTCCAGACTGCGCTGCATCTGCTTGCGCGCCACGGCGGAATCGTCGACGATCAGAACATTGTACTCGCGCGCCTTCTCACGCACTTCAGTGGTCGCCACCTCTTCGCTGACATCGGTCGGCATCGGATAGAGATCCGCCAGGATCTGCTCCACATCGAGGATCTCGACCAGCTTGTTCTCGTACTCGAACACCGCCGTCAGATAATTCTCGTTACCGATCTCCTTCGGCGGCGCCATGATCTGATCCCACTGGGTGTTGAGGATACGGTCAACCTTGCGCACCATGAACGCCAGAGTACGACGGTTGTACTCGGCCACGATCAGGAAAGCCTTGGCCTGATCCGCTTCCGGAATGGGACTGCGCCCGATCGCTTCGGACAGATCAAGCACCGGGATGGTTTCTCCCCTGATATGGGCCATTCCCTTGATTGACGAGGTCTGGCGCGGTACTTCAGTAAGCTCGGGGCACTGCAGCACTTCTCGCACCTTGAAAACATTGATGCCATATTTCTGGCTGGTTTCCAGCCCGAAGAGCAGCAGTTCCAATCGGTTCTGCCCCACCATCTGCGTACGCAGGTTTACAGTATCCAGGATCCCTGACATGATCTAACCAACCCCGAGGTCACTAACGATGAGTTCATCCCGGCCTTAACAGCCAGGACGCCCGCGTGAATACACATACTTTAACATCTGTTGCCGCTGTTTTTGCCATAACCGGTGCATTAATGCATCCCTTTTCAGCGTTTGCGGCCACGCCTTCCGCCCAGATTGAGCAACAGGTAACTGCCGCCATTAAACAACACTTTGCCAATAAAGTCCCTGATAGCCGTACCAAGGTACAGTTGAACCCCGTTAACCAACAGCTGGACTTCCCCCCCTGCAGTCATCCGCTGAACGTAGACCTGCCCTTTCACAGTGGCTCCCGCATCACCGCCAAGGCAAGCTGCAGCCAGCCACGCTGGAGCCTGTTCGTCACCGGCCAGGTACAAGTGTTCAAGACCGTTGTCATGGCCACCCGCCCGATCGTGAAAGGCAGCCGTATACGTGCCGACATGCTGCAACTGCGCGAGCAGGATATTTCGACACTGAGGGGCGATTACTTCCAGCGCCAGCAGGATGTCAGTGGCCGCCAGGCTCGCATCGGCATCAGCACCGACACCATTATCACGCCCCGCATGCTGACCCTGGCCAATACGATCACCCGGGGAGACCCCGTCATCATCGAGGCCCGACGCGGCAGCGTATTGATCCGCACCGACGGCACGGCACAGGACGATGGCCGCATGGGGGATACCATCGATGTTACCAACAGCCGCTCGGGAAACACCGTCCGCGCTCAGGTTGTCGCCCCTGGCCGAGTACGGGTTCCCTGAGCCGGAATTCGCCGCCCTCAGACCTTTCCGTTATACTGAACACGTTTATTGATCACTGACAAAAAAGCTTAAAGTTTTAGTCAAGGCGACCGATACCCTTGCATAGAACTGATTGCGAGGTAATTAACATGGCTATCGATTTTCCCGGCCTATCGTCCGTGCAAACGGCTGGTAACCGCGGCAAAGTCAACGAGCAGGCAGCTGACAAGGCTCCACGTGCGGAGACATCCGCGGCGCAGACCGCCCAGTCCGGGCAAGGTGATACCGTGCGTATCAGCGATGCCGCCCAGGCTCTTCAGCGTTCGGCCGATGCTCAGAGTGGTGTTGAGGTCGACACCGACCGCGTCGCCCAGATCAAGGCCGCTATTGAAGACGGCAGCTACAAGGTCGACAATGAACGCGTGGCCGAACGCATGCTGCAATTTGACAAGCTGCTGGGTTAAACCAGAGGATGCCCGTGACCCCATCTCCGGACATGACACACCAGTTCGATGCCTTGATTCATCAGGGCATTGAACTGCTGCAAAGACTTCAGGAACTTCTGGATACAGAGCTGGAAGCCTTGCAGAACCGCGCACTTGAACCTCTGCAGCAAAACAACAAGGCCAAGCAGGAATGTCTGCTGGCGATCGACCGCAACATCCGCGAGCGCAGCGGCCTGCTTGACCAGCTCCAGGTCGGCCATGACCGCGCCTCGGTTCAGACCTTCATCGCCCGGTTGCCCGCTCCTGAGAACTCACGCCTGGGAGATGGCTGGCAACAGCTGGAAGCCGCTCTGGAACAGGTCAAAACGCTTAACCAGCGCAACGAGCAGGTCCTGCTGCGCAACAAGCAAAGCGCCGATCAGCTGCTTGCTCTGCTGCAGGGACACGCCCAGGGCAACAGCATTTATGACCAGAAAGGCGACAAGGGCCGTTATGAAGGTCAGCGCAGCCTCGGTAAGGCCTAGTCAAACCCTCGTCTTGACGTTAGAATTCTTCCCGCTTTCTCAGTGCCTCAGTAGCTCAGTTGTATAGAGCAGCCCCCTCCTAAGGGGCAGGTCGCAGGTTAGAGTCCTGCCTGGGGCGCCATCGCATACCTAAAGCCCAGTAAATACGGGCCTTCCAGCCAAACCGAAAAATTCTGTCTTACATATGTCTTACTTTAGGAAAATTCATGTAAGACGCTAACCCTCTAATTCCCGGTCAATTTTTGCCAGCCTGTCCCGGTATTCCTGTTCGCTGATTTGATGCTGCCAACGCCTTTGGCGTGATTCAACCGCCTGCAGTGCCAGCGCAAAAGCCGGGTGCTTGTCACGCCAGCGGTGAACCGTCCGACGGTCGATGCCTAGCCTCTCTGCCAGCCTGCCCAGTGACGGGAACGGTCGCGCTGTCTCTGCATACTGGCGTGCGGTGACAACTGCTTCGGCAGAAAATTTAGTCGGATATGGCACGCTGCCTGCCTCTTCTGGTTCGGGTAGGTGGCTTCTTGGGTTCTGCCCGGACTTTGAGCCCGCGTTCGCCGTCGCGGATCTCGAGAATGACACGCTTCGTCTGATCCCTCACCCACTCCGGGTTATCACCCGTCATCGCGCATAAGTGCCGCGTCATCG
The DNA here is from genome assembly GCA_963676805.2 of uncultured Marinobacterium sp. Taxonomy (GTDB): domain Bacteria; phylum Pseudomonadota; class Gammaproteobacteria; order Pseudomonadales; family Balneatricaceae; genus Marinobacterium. The sequence goes on from CAXXYA010000002.1 coordinate 2,364,849, forward strand.
GCCCCAATCGGCAAATGTCATCAAACGCGGCCTCCAGCTCATAGTCTTGCACATGGAATGGCTTCTTGGCTCCGGTGGCGTGCCTGATCGCATCCTCCACCAGCAGCCCCAGCGCAGCAGCCCAGATCGAGCCGCACCGGGCGGCCTGCTGAGCCGGGTCGAGATTCTGATCGTCTGCCTGATCCATAGCCTCAGACAATGGAAATTCTTGCGACAATGATTCGGGCATGATTTTTGCGTTCATAGCAAGCCATTGTTTATGAATGATTTTCTCATGCAACAATCAACACATAAGCAAAGTGCGTGCCAATTGTATTTTTCTATCAACCCGCATCAGTGCAAGCTCTGAACCACCGGCAGATCCCGGACGGCTTCGACAAGCTCCGGACGGTGGCGTAACCACCTGTAAAGCGTTGGCCTTGAGATCCCCAATTCATCTGCGAGCCGGGTCATGCTTGGGCGCTGGCCCTGAGCTTCACACCGGCGCAGAAAAGCCCGGATCTCCCCGGGCATCTCTGGTCGATACAGTGGTGGGCGTCCTGGCTGGCTATACCTCATGCCGGAACAACTCGCTTACCACCGGGGCCGATTGTTTCAACAGCACGGCGGTATCCAGCTCGGCAGCGGTCACGGACGGCTGTCAGGTCGCGGATTTCGGCTTCCACGGCCTTGAGCTTGTCACTAGCCCCATCGGTCAGCAGATCCACTAAACGCGCTTGTGCGGCCTCCTGCAGCGGCTGGCGCTTACATGCTCGGGCGGTATCTGCCAGCACGCGGAGCGCATCGGCATCAGTCGCATTAGCGAGTAGTTCCGCATCATCAGCACCGGCAATAATCGCGGCCTGAATATCCAAGCGTTTGCGCAGATCGCCCACACCTTCCGGCACCGGCTCCTTGGCTTTTGCGAGCTGGTCGCGGTATCCATCAGCCTCAGACTTTAGCCGGTCAATAAGCTGATCCAGCTCTGCCAGCTTCGGCGCGTGCCTCCGGGCTTCGGCCTGAAATGTGTCATATAGGGCATCCACGGCGGTGACGGCAGCCTCGACCTCAGCGTTAAGTGCTTCAACCGCGGCGCGGGTGTCGCCCTGGTAGCGGTCAGGGGTCGGGACATCATCCACACTCAAGCGCATGGCATGACGGCATGGTGCCCCTGGGTCGGTATTGGTCAAAAATTCGGGAATCTGGCTCATGCGATTTACTCCGGCATCATGGCAACAAATTGAGGATCGGCCATGCGCGGATCTGTCCCGACTGGCACCATCAGGCGGCCAAGCTGGCCGTGGCGCTCCAGGCGGTCAAAAGCCTGGTCGAGTGTTTCATCGGCGGCGCGGTTGGCCATCAGGTTCTGCCGGATTTCGGCCATGATGGGGTCGGTCTGGTTGGTCAAAATGCGTCTAACAATCGGTTTCATCGGTGTGGATCTCGCTGTTAATTAATTGTTTCAATACTGTATAAGTATACAGCATTTGCTAGAATTACGTTAGTGATTACTAACCCTTGAGGCATTGAATTATGGCGAATAATATTGGACGGCCACGGGTATTCCAGAACCCCGGCGAACTTGAATCAGGATTGAACGATTACCTGGCGCATTGCGAGGAATCAGGCGAACCCAAAACGATTACCGGCCTGTGCCTGTTTTTGGGGCTCAGCAGCCGGGCGGCGCTGGATGACTACGCGGGACGGGAAGGCTTCGGGGATGCGGTGGCGCGGTGCAAACTGGCGATTGAACACGGGTACGAACTGCGCCTGCATGGCGACGGACCATCATCGGGTGCAATATTTGGATTGAAAAACTTTGGTTGGTCTGATCGCCGGGAGGTCGACCACCAGTCAAGTGACGGATCTCACCGGCCCCCGGCTGCTCAAGTAGTGGTCACTGAGGCGGATATACAGAGCATCATTGACAAGCTGTAACCCTTCGGCGGTTCGGACGGAAAAGGGCGGCTCAGGTGGCCGCCATTGCTTCATGCTCGGCTTTTACTCGCTGGACTGTACTCAACGACACCCCCGCTAGCCTGGCTGTCTCTCGCATACTGTGGCCGTCCTGCAGTAGGTTCATGATCTGGTCACGATCTGCTGATCGCTTCCGGCCTTTGTACTTCCCGGCCTGCTTGGCCTGCTGTATGCCTTCACGCTGGCGCTCCAGCATCATGGCACGTTCAAACTCATAAACCGCCCCCAGCATTGAAAGCATCAGTGCCTGCATAGGGCTGTCATCGCCGGTAAAGATCAAGTTCTCTTTGTGGAAGTGCAGCGTAACGCCCTTGTCGGTGATCTGGCCCACCAACTGTTTCAGATCCAGCAGGTTGCGAGCCATGCGGGATATGTCGTGGACGTGGACTGTATCGCCTTCACGGATATGGTCTAACAGCGCCATCAGCGCAGGCCGGTGCAGATCCTTGCCGCTCACCTTGTCGGTGAAGGCCTTGTCCAGGTGAACCCCGTCTAGCTGCCGTTCGGTGTTCTGGTCAGTGCTACTCACTCGGATATAACCAACGTGCTGCCCGGTCATCTTCAAAACTCCATTGTACCGATTAGATTCTAAGACCTTGCGGGTAATGCCCACTCATGTTGTAGGTACACTTAAATGAATACGCAATACGTGCAATGTAGTGTATTCAACCAATATGCGCAATAGGGCATGGTCTAATGGGTCACCACCATCAGCACGTTTCCCCCGCACTGACCCCAGAAAAACCTTGGGGCGCTTCGGTGGGGTTGCGGTTGGGACGGGAACCTTCTTGGCCTTCCGGTACTGCTCTCCGGACCAGCCTACAGACTCGGCGGCTATGTCTACGGACTTGCCTTTGGGTTGTTCATAAGTAGGCAAATCGTTGCCTACTTTTGCGGGGCGATGATTACGCCCCGCCACTGCCTCCTCAATCCGGCGGGCGATCTCGACATCGACCTCCCTATGGCGTCGGGAAACGGTGGCACTTGCCTGGCGCTAACGGGTAAAGAATCTGCGGCGCTTCGATGGTGGGTGTGGTGATCCCATCGGCGGTGAAGGTGGGGTTTTGGGACTGAGTGGGACTATTGGGACTGAGTGCTTTTACCCTTCAGTCCCACATGAAAGCCAGTAACTACGCGGCCTGCAGCCAATTTGGGACTATTGGGACTGAAAAACCGGCACACTTATCTATTACCAACACAAGGCCACTAAAAACAAATTCAAAACTCTTACAATATAACAGTCCCTTCAGTCCCAAAATCAGCGCAAGCCCAGTAAATACGGGGGTTTCGCTTGGGACTGAGTGTGGGACTGAGTGTGGGACTGTGGGACTGAACCAACAAAAAACCCGGCGCGGTGGCCGGGTCAGTGTCTCATTAGTGTTTAAGAACCGGGAATTCTGCGCGGCATATCAAAAAGGCGGCTGCCCCCCGATTTGCGCGGTTCACCTGCATGGGTCTTGAGGATCTTGGATGCCTTGCGTTTAGCGGCTCCCGTTGGCTGAATCCCGATTTCCTCCAGCACATCCGTGGCGGTCATTCTGCACGTTCGCATCTCCGAGAAGTCGTAACGGGACAGAATCTTCTCTTCGATGGGGTCCACCTGCCGGTGGTTGTCGTTTGACTCCTCTAGTCGTGCCTCCTCTTCACGGGTCAGCCACCACTGCTCCCCAGTTTTGAATATTTCGTACACCTCAGCCCATAGTTGTTGCATGTCGATTTCATGCGCGTAGTTGATCCTCACAACAGGTACAGTCCACCATCGGGTGTTGCCCGTTTGATCTACCAAAAAAGCATCATCGTTCACGCTGGCAAAAAATACCGTTCGGCGCGGGTACTTCTCTTCGGCCTTGGCATATGGACGCCTGAAACTGTCGTAGTCCGCTGTTATGAAGCCTTTCAGCCTTCCGGGATCGGCTTTATTGAAGGTTCCGTCCAGCTCCCCTATTTCCACCAACCAATGCGATACCGCACTAATAATAGTGTCCTTCTCGGCAGGGTTAATAAGCGCGTCCACCTTGAGTAGATCGCGCTGATCCTCTGGCACCAGCCGGGCGAACCATCGCGTCTTGCCGATGGACTGCGGCCCCTGCAGGGTCAGGACGCCACGACTACTAAACCTGCTCGGCTTTGCAGCGGCTGCCACTGCCGATATAAGCCACTTCCTCAGCAGGAGACGCAAAAGGTCGCGGTCATAGCCTGGCGCAGTTGTAAGCGTATCTGCCAGTTCTGAAAGCCTGCTTTGACCATCCCAAGGCTTAACAGTGATCCACGCCATGGCTGGGTTATGCTGATTTCGATCTCCGATTTTAAGAAGGTATCCGGCAAGACTGCCTGTCGGCATCCTGTTCAGATTGCACAAGCTCTCGATAGTGCTAAACGCAGCGTTTTTCTGATTGTCCTGAGTACCAGACTGGCCCGGATAAGTAACCACCAGATCTTTACGAATCACGTCATAGCGGACGGTAAAGCCGTAGTGTTCCAGCAGGCAACTCAGATTAGGCTCAGTGTTCAGGATGCGCTTTTCCCCGCTCACGTGCGGCCATGCTGGCACTCGTGGCATGTCGTGCGGATCATCCATCACATAAGCATCAGGCTCAGGTTCTGCCGGTAGGCTTGGGCTTTGCTGCAACAGCATCAGAGCGGCATCACGGCCCTTTTCGTTGGCGTAGTCGTTCCAGTCCATCCCTACGACCGGCGGCGCGATATGAGGCAATCCGGCAGCCTCAGCCGCTTTAATACCTGCATCATCGTTATCTGCCGCCACCTTGCTCACCTGATCGGGGAATTGAGCGGCCACGACCGGCAAATTGCCAGCATCAAACGCGACAACAACAGGTTGCCCGGTCACTTCATGCAAGGTGGCGGCGGTAGCGTAACCCTCTGCAATCCATCCAGGCGAACCCGTCGCGCCGATGGAGAAGGACGCCCCTTTCTTTTGCGCGCCCATGATGAACCGCTTATTTCCTTGCTGGTCGATGCGCTGCAGGTTCACCAGTTGGCCTTCATGGTACAGCGGAATCAGCAGATCCCCTGCTCGGCAGAAGGTAGCGTCCTGCCATTCTCCGGCCTGTCGGCTCCACAACCGGGCTTTATGCGTTTGCGCAGCAACCCTCAGGCCATAGGGCTGAACGCCCTTGGCATCCAGATATGGATGATCTGTGGCCTCTGTAGCAGCGCCCCATGCTGTTTTAGCAGCATCTGCAGCAGCCTGCCTGCCAAGCTCTGCTTCGGCTTCCAGTGCAGCACGTTTGGCATCAGCAGCGGCTTTCAGCTCGCTGGCGCGCTGCTCGTACTCCAGCACCCGGTCAGCCGGTGCTATGGTGACATTCCCGGCCTGGCGCTCGGCCTGCCACTCCTGCCAAACCAGATCGCGCGGGTTCCATGTCACAGTCTGGCCTCCCTGCTTAAAGCTACGGATGCGAATCACAGGCATGACAACGCCATCGCCACCCGAGCGGAACTCGGCAAAGTAGCCTTGTTTTTGATTCCGCTGGCCCTGAGCGTTCGGCAGATAGTGTGGTGCTCCATCCAGAATCAGCGGCTCACCCCCAATGCTGGCCTCGATGGATGCGGCGGCCACTTGCAGGTCATCCAGAAAATCCATCAGGATTGCTTCGGGACTTGGGTATCGGCTGGCGACATACTCAGCAAAAGGCTGCCGGTCTGTGTGTGCATAGATCGGTTGGGGTAGTGCTGTCATCGCCGCACCTCCACCAGCCGTTTGCGCAGATCAACCGAATCGGGATCACTGACACGTGAAACCAAAAGCTCCATGCCTCCGGTGCGGACTGCGACTTCTCGCATCAGGACGCCATCATCCACCGTGTCACGCGCCTGCTGTGGCCTGAATCCTGCGTGTTTAAAAGCGGTTATGATCTGTTGCTGGCTAGCTGCTCCCCCGTGCAATTCGATACAGGCAAACAGCAGTTGCTGCTTGCTGTACCCGACTGCTGCAGATCCGGTAAAGGCTGATTTATGGTTGCAGTCATTGTCGTTTGTGGTACTATGGTTTTGCTGAAAAGTATTTGAGATACTGCAGTCCGTCCCGACTTCAATATCTCGCAAAATGCCGCTTTCGGGCGGTTTTTTTGTGCCTGTCATCATGCTGCCCCTCATGCCACTGTCTGAATACGGGACTGCACGAAGCTCTGAATGTCTTCGGCGCGATACATGACCTTGCGGCCAACTTTTACGAACGGTAGTTTATAGCGGCCTGTGGATCGCCATACAGCGAGCGTGCCGGTGGTGACGCCCAACTCCTCGGCGGTTTTCTGAGGTGTAAGAAGGTTTTTGTTCATCTGGAGATACCTGTTTAAGTTAAGGTATCTCTATTAAATAATCGGCGGTTATCCATTACAGGGTAGACAGTTGTGAAGTGATCTCTACCCTAGGTCTTTTAGATATTCGACCGTTCCGGTCTCCTCAATATAAAACCGACCATCAGATTTGATTCGTTCTCTATGTGAACTAAGCCGCATCCATATCTGCCAAACAGCGCCAGCACTTAGATTGAGAATCGGCGCTAGTATCTTGCAAGCGTCCGTCGTTCTGCTTTTTTTGGACTCACTCTTCACAGGGATTCCTGAATCTTTGAGCATAGATATTGCCTGGCAAACAACTATGTCCCGAGCCAATAAGTAATATTTTGATCTTTTTCCTCCATCAGCAGGCTTGTTGATACTTCCCCGTAAAACCTTGCCCGAGAATTCAGCCAGCGGTGCAGGCAGTGGCAAGCCAAACTGATTCAGCGAGGCGCATACACTAATACAGGCAGACCATGCTGCCGGATCGCTCTCAGCCATTTCTACCCATTTTTTGCACTCTTCGGGGTCAGGCAAGTTTACTTTTATTTTCAATCGCGGAGACAAAACCCTTACTGACTTGTATCTCATCGCCTTCTGAATATCTATTGCTGCTACCTGAACACCACGCTCGAAGCCTGTAGAGTTAAGGCCGTCATTATCAGGCAGGTAATCTTTCAAAAAGCTGGTAGCGTACTCAACAACCTTTTCCTGCTCCGGCGTCATCCCTGCACCTCCTCGATCATTTCCATCAGTTGCTGCCGTTCGCCTTCTGAAAGCCCCAGAATCTCATCACGCAGCCGTTCAAGTTTAGACGGCATGTTGTTGCCGCCTGTCAGCAAAAGCTCTGTACCAGCCATTTCAGACCGTACAGCATCGGTGCTCAGGTGACTGTAGACTGAGGCAGTCAGTGCAATATTGCTATGCCCCAGTAGCTTAGACACGCTCTGTATGCTGGCACCATTCTCAACTGCCCAGCTTGCGACACTGCGGCGCAGATCATGCACACGCAGATTGTTGTCTGAGTTGTCAGGATCATATAACCCGGCCTTGCGGGTGATCCTACGCCAGAATGAACCCTCCCCGGTTTTCTCGACTATATGACCAGTCTTTGAGCGGATGGACGGTGCAGGGAATACGTACTTTTCACCGGGACGCGCCTCAGCAGATCGGCGTTCTAGTATCTCCATTGCAGCAGCCCCCAACGGAACGACGTGCTGCCGTTTGGCTTTCATTTTGCTGGCGCTGATTGTCCAGGTTCCACGCTGCCGGTCGATCTCTGCCCACTCCATCGCGTAGACGATACCCTTACGCTGCCCGGTCAGCAGAAGCATTTGAACAACATCCTGATACAAGGGCTTTTCCTCTGCCAGCGCATCACGCAGCCGGTGCAGCTCCTCCAACGTCAATCGGCGTTCTCGCTTCGGCTCAGTCATCAGCGAGATCCCGGCGAACGGACTACGCTCCAGCAGTCGGGCGCGGTTGATACCGTGGTTAAACATGGATTTCAGCAGGCGCAGCACCTTGTTGTGCGTACCATATGCCGTTGCCGCTAACAGGTCGGTCATAAACTTGGCCGCTTGCGTTTCGGTGATCTCTGCCGCCTTCTTGTTGCCCAGCTTCGCCTCGATATGGTTACGCCAAAGCCCCTCAGCTTGTGACAAGGACTTCGGACGACGTTCACCGGCTTTGATTTGCTGCTCGAAGTGGCTGCAGTAGGATTTGAACAAGTCGGTCAGCGTGGCCGCTTCCTTGGCCATCTGTGCCTGCTCATTGGGATTAATGCCTGATCGGATTAGGCGCTTGATATTGCCCAGCACCTCCTCGACGCTGGCAAGGTCGTAGACGCTGCCGTCTTTGCCCCAGTGCAGCACTTGCCCGGCAGAATCTCGAAGGGTGACATACAGGGGGCCATCACCGAAACGGGTGACATAACGGAACACGCGACGGCCTTCAATTCGGTCTCCGGTTTCCTTGTCAATGCGGTATGGCATAACCTCAACACGCAGACCAGTATGCCCCTCAACCTTGAAGCTCTGCCGCTTTTCAGAGGATTTTAGAGCGTTTATTGCTGTCTTCTTCCACTCGACAGTGGGCGCTTTCCCCCGCACCGTCTGGCTTTCGCTGCTACGTCCCATTTGTAATACCTTCGATTTCTGTCTTACATATGTCTTACTTTTGGGGTAAAAAACCGTTGTTTTTGGTTAATTTCCGTTAAAGTATTGTAGCAGCAAAAAGGGGCATAACCCACTGATTTTAGTTGATTTTTATTACTCTAGTTTAACGTGCTTAAATCTGGTTTTCGTCCTGCCTGGGGCGCCATTCCTTTCAAAGACTTACGGTCTTTCCAGGGCGCTTCTGCCCGACAAAAACAACCACCTCATTGTCCATTTCCGACACTTCTGAAAAGCAGCTGCGATATGCCATATTTAATGCGTAGTAGTTGAGCAGGCATCCGTGATGATTTGCCAGCCATCATGCTCGATTGCTACCGGAAGGCCATTCAATCCGAATCGCCCGTCATGGGGCCTATCGTTTAACAGACAGGTTAAAGACAGGTGACGGGATTCATCTACCGGCTGGCTAACCGAACCTGAACCGCCAAATTCAATCGTCTTTTATAAGCGACACAAAAAGATTTCCTTGATCTGGCGCAACCTAATTTTTGGCATCCCGGGTCATTTGCTGCTAATGTTCATTCCAGGTTGAGTGCTGGCGTGATCAGCCAAAACCACTTTCCAGCGAAGAGTCTCTCTCGAAAAGGCAACGGCTCCCTGATGGGCCGGCGCAAAGCTCAGGGCCGATGGAAACGGCTGCCGGGTTACCGAAGGAGAGATTCACCCTAATCGCCGGATAGACACCCCTGCAGAGCGTTGCTCATACAATGTTCTGCAGGGGTGTTTTTGTATTCAGTCTCTCTGTTATTCAGTTTTACTGTTCCCAAAAAACATATTATGTATTAAATTGGAGACATATTGTTGGCAGTGCGATAACTATCCTTTGCCGACATTCTCTCCAGTACGAGATGGCCAGGGATGGTGCCCTCTCCTGCCACGACCTCCCAAATCGGCCGCCTCATGACGGTTCAAGACTTCTGACAGCCGCTATACTATTCATCGAGTTTCATCATCTGTTCAGCCGACACACGGCACTATCCGCGCACGATCAAATTCCCTCCTGTGGATGAATCCATGTCGGGATCCTGCGCTATGGAGACGATTTAATGCACACACGCGCCCTCACGCGGCTTCGCCCCTTTGCCCTGCTGATACTGGCAGGTCTGACCACAGCCTGCAGCCATGACCGCTACCTGTTCCTGGAGCGCGCTGAATTCAACCAGTTGAACCAACAGATGCACCAGCAGCAAAGCCGTCTGGACACCCTGGCAGCGGTCAACCAACAACAGTTTGAAATGCTCAGCCGTGCCCAGCACTTCCAGCGCAAGGAGCTGCGCGATGCCCTGAAAGAGCAGAATGAAAAGCTGGACAAGCTGCGTCCGGTACGTGAACGCCTGCTGCAGGTGTCTGCCAGCCAGAACAGCCCCGATGCGCCCGGACACTACCAGGGCAAGCTGGTCGTCGGAGAGTTGGAAAAACTCTATCTGGCGGTCCCCGGCATTATCCTTGATGCCCGCATCGACAGCGGCGCGACCACTTCGTCCCTGCACGCCAGCAATATTCAACGCTTCGAACGCGACGGGGAAGACTGGGTCCGATTCGATATCCTCAACCCACAAACCGAAGAGAACATCACGCTGGAGCGCAAGCTGTCACGCAACGCCAGGATCATCCAGTCCAACACGGATGATGCCGAGCGTCGCCCGGTCATCGAGCTGCCGTTCGTGATCGGCAACCACCGCCAGAGCGCCGAATTCACGCTGAGCGACCGCAGCCACCTGACCTACCCGGTGCTGATCGGCCGCAACATCCTGCGCGACGTCATGCTGATCGACGTCGGCCGCGAATACGTGACCGCACTGCCGGACACCCTGACCCAGCCCGATGATGCGGGAGAGACACCGTGATTCGTCATTCCAAAGCCCCCTTCTATCTGGCCACCCTGCTGCTGATTGCCGCCGGCCTGCTGCTGGCCGTCCTGCGTCACCTGCAGATGGGCGTGCCCTGGCTGCCCGGCGAGCAGCAGCCGGTCTGGCTGGTGGAAGCCCGTATCGACTTTCAGGCCTGGGGCGAGCCGGTCAGCGTCAACCTGAATATTCCCGACGAGCCACCGGGGTTTTATACCCTGACCGAGCAGGCGGCCTCCCCCGGCTACGGCTTTGCCATCACCGAACATCAGGGTGATCGTCGTGCCGAGTGGGCCATCCGTGATGCCGCCGGCCCCCAGACGCTCTACTTCAAAACTCGGTTAATCCCGGACAGTTATGCCAGCGAACCGCTGCTATCCCCTGGCCCGGTGGAGCCGGCGGAAGTCTTTCTCGAAGAACCGGACGCCACGGCGGCTCGTGCGCTGCTGCTGCAGGCCGAAGCCCGTTCCAGCACCCCCGCCAGCCTGACCCGGGAACTGATCGCTCTGCTCAACAGTGCTACACCGGACCAGAACACCCAACTGTTGCTCAGTGACGGCGCGCTGGCCCCGACGCTGTACCAGCTGCTCAACTTCGCCGGCATTCCGGCCCGCATCGCCGATGGCCTGCAGCTGGAGGACGCACGACGCCAGCAGAGTCTGCAGCCCTGGCTGCAGATCCATGACGGCGACCGCTGGCTGACCTTCAACCCGCGTACCGGCGCTCAGGGCGTGCCGTCCGACGTGCTGCTCTGGCGTCAGGCCGACGGCTCCCTGCTGGACGTGACCGGTGGTACCGACTCCGTGGTGCGCTTCTCCATGCTCCGCCAGACCGTACCGGCCCTGCAGATCGTCCGCGCCGAAGCCAACGAACGCGCTTTCGGCTCACTCAGTCTCTACCAGTTGCCGGTGGAACAGCAGGGCATGTTTCGCATGCTGTTACTGCTGCCGTTCGGCGCGCTGGTCGTCTGTGTGATGCGTATTCTGGTCGGCATCAAGACCTCCGGCACCTTCATGCCGGTGCTGATCGCCGTTGCTCTGGTGCAGACCTCGCTGCTGCCGGGCCTGGCCGCCTTCATCAGCGTGGTCACCCTGGGGCTACTGATGCGCGGCTACCTGTCCAGCCTCAACCTGCTGCTGGTGTCGCGCATCTCGGCACTGATCATCCTGGTGCTGGGCATTACCGCCGGGATCAGCATCGTCGGTTACCAGATGGGCTTCAGTACCGGCATGACGGTCACCTTCTTCCCGATGGTGATCCTGGCCTGGACCATCGAGCGCATGTCGATTCTGTGGGAGGAAGAAGGCGCTCACGAAGTACTGATCCAGGGGGCCGGCAGCCTGCTGGTCGCCACGCTCGCCTATCTGGTGATGCGCGCCCCCCTGGCCGAACATATCAGCTTCAACTTCCCGGAACTGCACCTGGTGGTGCTGGGCATCATCCTGCTGCTGGGACAGTACACCGGCTACAAGCTCACCGAGCTGCGCCGTTTTGCGCCAATGAAAAGGTATCAGTGATGTTCGACTGGATTCGTCCCCGCGAGCTGAAACAGCTGGGCATGCTCAGCATGAACAAGCGCAACATCGATTACATCGCCCGCTACAACGACCGCAGCGCCTACCCGCTGGTGGACAACAAGCTGAAAACCAAGCTGATCGTCGAAGAGTACGAAGTAGCCAGCCCCAAGCTGCTGCAGGTGGTGCGCGAACAGCACGAAATCGCTCACTTCCGTGAACGGGTCGCGGCGCTGGACGGCTTTGCGATCAAGCCCGCCAAGGGCTCCGGCGGCAAGGGCATTCTGGTGATCACCGGGCGCGACGGCGACGACTTCGTCAAACCTTCGGACAGCAAGGTCAGCCTGGAGGAGATCGAACGTCACCTGTCCAATATCCTCGCTGGCCTCTACTCACTGGGCGGTTCACCCGATGTGGCGGTGATCGAGGCACTGGTGCGCTGCGATCCACGACTGGCCCGCTTCTCCCATGAAGGGGTGCCCGATATCCGCATCGTGGTGTTCAAGGGCTATCCGGTGATGGCGATGCTGCGTCTGGCGACACATGCCTCGGATGGCAAGGCCAACCTGCATCAGGGGGCCGTCGGCGTCGGCCTGAACCTGGCCAACGGCAAGGCGCTTAACGCCGTCCAGTTCGACCGCCCTCTCGACCGACATCCGGACAACGACCTGAACCTGGCCGATATCCAGATCGACAACTGGCACTACCTGCTCAATATGGCCAGCCGCTGCTATGAAGCGACCGGACTGGGTTACATGGGGGTAGACCTGGTGGTGGACGAGCGCCACGGCCCACTGTTGCTGGAGCTGAACGCACGACCGGGACTGGCGATTCAGATCGCCAACGGCCAGGGACTGCTGCCACGACTGAAGGCAGTAGAGGCACTCAAACGCCCCCACCTGACGCCGGAGGAACGGGTCCACTGGGCGATGACTCAGGCCGGGGCCGAGGATATCCCTGTGCCCCAGCGCTCGATGCCAACACTGGAACCCGCCTTTCAGCTCTGAGCAAGCACGCTCTATTGGCCCATGCCGCGCCTACAGCAGGCGTGCCACCCGCGTAACCAGCAGCACGCCCAACAGCGACAGGCAACCGGTCGCCAGCCAGGTCAACTGCCAGCCGCCTGCCCAGGCGGCCAGCGCTCCGATCAACGGCGGCGCCACGAACTGACCCAGCGCCGACAGCTGCAGCATCCAGCCCACCGACGTCGACACCACCGAACTGTCCGGAGCCAGGCGCACCGCCAGCGAGAACAGCACCCCGGGGATCACCCCGCTGACCGACGAGAATACCAGTACGGCCACGTAGCGCAGCCAGGGCAAATCGGCGGTGATGGACGAGAATGCGGTCCAGGTGGTCAGCGTCATCACGGCGAAGCCGACGTAAAGCAGCTGTCGCGGCCCGACACCCGCCTGCAGCAGGCGTCCTGAAGCCGCATTGCCCAGTACATTGGCGACAGCGGCCAGCGCGGTCAGCACGCCCACCATCGCGCCTTCCAGTCCCGCCTGGGTATAGATGGAAGGCAGGAAACCGATCACGGACAGCCACTGGCCCGAATAGGTCGGAAAAATCAGTGCCACTAGCCAAGGACCGGGGCTGCCAAGCGTCAGCTTCAACCGCCCCGCCAGTGCTCGTAATCCCGACAGAGGCGAGCCCACCCGCGGGTCCTGATCACACTGGTCACTCGGCACCGCAGCCAGAACCCAGCCCAGCATCAGCAGCGTCACGGCCGCAATCAGCCACCACCACCCCTGCCAGCCCAGCTGCTGCATCGCCCAGGGACCGACCAGCAGGCCGGTACCGATACCGAAGCCCATGTAGCAGCCCCACCACCCCAGGCTGAGGCTCAGTTTTTCGGGCACCACCAGCTGGCGGATCAGTCCAGGCCCGGACAGGGTCACCAGGAAGAAGCCGAAGCCTTCCAGGCCACGCAACAGCAGCAGTTGCGTCGCTGATTCGGCAAAACCGCCCAGCACACTGCTGACAGTCAGAAGACCCAGGCCTGTCAAGATACTGCGCCTCAACCCGGCGCTGTCCGCCAGCACACCGATCAGCGCACCACCGATCATGCCCGCCAGCTGTACCAGCGACAGCAGGAACCCCGCCTGTACCAGGCTTACGTCCAGCTCTGCCTGCAGGACCGGAATCGCCGGCGGCAGCTTGCCGATGTGCAGCGCAGCCACGATCCCGGCCAGCATCACCACGACCTCGGGGGCCAGCCCTCTGGGGGTGGAAGTAGTTGCGTTCAACTGGACTCTCCCTGTCGATCAAAAAGCGCCATTGTACGCCTGCTGACTCCAAGCGCCCACCGGCACGCACGGCAGGGCCCAGGAGCGGGCCATAAGGCCGTCCGGTTACACCAGCGAGATGCTGTTCCCCTGAACGTTAACCTCGGCGACCAGACGGTCATCGCCCAGCAGAATCAGCAGTCCGAGCAACTCCTCGAGACTGTCCGCCCGGGCAGTACGCTCGGCCAGCTCCGCTGTTGCTTCCAGATCCAGCACCAGAAAATCGGCCTCATTTCCGATCCTCAGACTACCGACCTGCTGTTCCAGCCGCAGTGCCCGAGCACCACCCAGAGTCGCCAGATAAAAGGCCTGCAACGCCCCCAAAGGCTCGCCGCGCAACTGCTGTACCCGCATCGCATCCGCCAGCGTCTTCAACACTGAACAGCTCGGCCCGGCCCCCACATCGGTCCCCACCGACAGCGGCACACCGGCCTGCTGCAAAGCCCTCAATGGCATCAGGCCAGAGCCCAGCAACAGATTGGATGAAGGGCAATGCGCCACGGCAGCCCCGCTCCTGCCCAGCCGCTGCTGTTCGTCAACACTCAGATGGATGGCATGCGCAAACACCGAACCCGGCCGCAGAAAACCGTAATGCTCGTACACGGCCAGATAGTCACGGCAGTGCGGAAAGTCCTGTGCAACCCGTTCACACTCGTCCTGCGTTTCCGCCAGGTGGGTCTGCAGATAGAGGCTGGGGTACTGCCGCAGCCAGTCAGCACACTGCTTCAGCAGAGCTTCGGAACAGGCGGGCGCGAAACGGGGCGTCAGCGCGTAAGCCAGACGATCACGCCCGTGCCAACGCTGGATCAGTACTTCGGTCTCCACCTGCGCCTGCTCCAGCGATTCGCGCTGGGCTTCGGGCACCAGACGATCCTGCAGCACCTTGCCACAGATCATGCGCAGTCCCAGATGCTGGGCGTGCTGGAAAAAGGCATCCGCACTCGCGGCCTGCACACCGGCAAATACCAGTGCCGTCGTCGTACCGTTACGCAGCATCTCGGCGATGAAGCGATGGGCCAGCACCTCGGCCACATCCGGCTGGCTCAGGGCGGCCTCTGCCGGAAAGGCACGCTGCTCCAGCCAGTCAAACAGAGTCCCGGCCGGGCTGGCCGCAATGCTTAGTTGGGGATAATGTGTGTGTGTATCGATCAGCCCGGGGATTAACAGGCAACCGCGTCGGTCTTCAATTGACAGGCCGGCCGGCAAGCGACTGGCCAGCTCAGCAACCGCGCCAACAGCCTTGATCCGGCCATCCTCGATCCACAGCAGGCCATCATCGATGTAGCACATGGCTGCATCACCACTGCTCGCCGGATCATCGAGACAATGCAGTATCGATCCACGCACTACCCGACTGGAATTTTCAGCCTCCATCCGCACCTCCGATTATGCGCCAACCTTGTTAATGGCTTAACCATAACAGAGCCCGGGCCGACACGCCTTGCTGCAGCGAAGCAATTCCGGCAGACGCTCGGTATTCAAGGATCGGCCAGTCGCGGCCTCTGTGACAGGACGAATACCGTGCAGAGGTTCTGGCAAGTAACCTCACTCGGTTGCCAACACCACCTCGCCGTCACGACGAATAGTATAGGTCTCGAAGTCCTCGGCCAGAAACAGTCTGCCTGCGTAATGTCGCTGCGCCTCGATGCGCAGCTCTTCCACCGACAGGTCGCGCTCGCGCCTGGGGCGCAGCAGATAACGCGGACTGAAATGGGTCAACAGCAAGGCGGGGACGCCCGCCTGCTGGGCAAAGCGCGCCACCTGCTCGGCACTGCTGTGCTGCGGCTCAGGTCCAACCTGCTGCAACACCGCCTCAGTGTAGGTCGCTTCATGCACCAGCAGCTGAACACCACGACAGGCGTCGACCAACAACTCGGGACGATCGTTGTCGCCACCCACCACCACGGCCCTGGCCGGATAAGACGGAATACAATAATCATGCCCATCCAGCTCACGCCCGTCTGCCAGCAACACTCGCTCACCCCGCTGCAACTGGCCGTACAGCGGCGACGGCATGATGCCCTCGGCCTGCAGCCGCTCTGTATCCAGTTTCACTGGCACCTGGGCCTCCTGCATCCGGTAGGCCCAACACTCGGTGCGATGGCTTAAGCGAGACGCCGTAATACGAAAGCCGCCCTGTTCCAGCAGCAACGAGTCGGACACCTCGACAAACCTCAACGGATAGTCGATGCGCATCTCGGTATGCTTGATCACCGCCTGCAGATACGCCCATACCGCCGCTGGCCCCACCAGGTTCAGCGGCTCGGTTCGCCCGTTCAACTGACAGGATGCCAGCAACCCCGGCAGGCCATAGCAGTGGTCACCGTGTACATGAGTAATCAGGATGGTATCAAGCTTCAGCGGCGACAGTCGGGTACGCAGCAACTGGTGCTGAGTGGCTTCGCCACAGTCGACCAGTACCCAGGCACGTCCCCGCTCCGGCTGAACAGCGGTGGCGCTGACATTGCGTTGACGAGTCGGGGCACCGGAGGACGTGCCGAGGAAGGTCAGGTTCATGGGGGTAGTTTACCGGCTACGCAGATGTTCACATACCCATGATTTTTCTATCCTCCCACGTTGAGGTGCAACTCCTGCATTTGGGGCATTGCCTCCATGACGACCGGGTTTCGATCCACGCACCCGCGTGGGGTGCGACTTGCATTCGGCCCGACTCATAACCCTCTCAAGAAGTTTCGATCCACGCACCCGCGTGGGGTGCGACGTCTGGTATTCGTAGCCAAGGGCCAGGGTGTTGTTGTTTCGATCCACGCACCCGCGTGGGGTGCGACTGCGATACCCAGTGTGCAACCGGATATGCAATCGAGTTTCGATCCACGCACCCGCGTGGGGTGCGACGTATGTCTCCGGCAAGTAAGTTCAATATCATTTGGGTTTCGATCCACGCACCCGCGTGGGGTGCGACACGCAGGCTGGTCTAGCTCTGAAAAGCTATCAGATGTTTCGATCCACGCACCCGCGTGGGGTGCGACAGGCATCGGCGGTCGCCCAGGTTGTATAAGCTGAGTTTCGATCCACGCACCCGCGTGGGGTGCGACGTGCAATAACGGCCATCGTTATGCCTGCACCTTCGGGTTTCGATCCACGCACCCGCGTGGGGTGCGACAGGATATCAATTCTTGATGCCGAACCAGCAAGCGGTTTCGATCCACGCACCCGCGTGGGGTGCGACCAGCCACGGCATCCTGCTGATCGCCCTGAAGTACGTTTCGATCCACGCACCCGCGTGGGGTGCGACCTTTTCTGCTCGGCCTGATGCTTGCTGTAAGCCCGGTTTCGATCCACGCACCCGCGTGGGGTGCGACCTGATCCACCGGTTGACAGTTCCTTTTGAGACATTGTTTCGATCCACGCACCCGCGTGGGGTGCGACAATTTCCACAGTGTCGGCAGGCATTCTGTCGCCATGTTTCGATCCACGCACCCGCGTGGGGTGCGACCTGCCTCACACGGCGTGAGCGCCTTATATCGCAGTAGGTTTCGATCCACGCACCCGCGTGGGGTGCGACCAGTGTCGGCAAACACGGCTTTGTCGAATGACGGGGTTCGATCCACGCACCCGCGTGGGGTGCGACGGCTGCCGATCTTCTCAGCCCTATCATTAAACCGGTTTCGATCCACGCACCCGCGTGGGGTGCGACTTGCCCAGCTACACCCAGATGACAGTGAAACCCGAGTTTCGATCCACGCACCCGCGTGGGGTGCGACTATCAAAGCCATGGCTTAACTCGTCAGCTGTGACAGTTTCGATCCACGCACCCGCGTGGGGTGCGACCTGCTGCTGATTACCGGCGCGCTGTACCTGGTAGAGTTTCGATCCACGCACCCGCGTGGGGTGCGACTAATCGAGCACGCCAGCTTCAGCCACGGTGTTCAGGTTTCGATCCACGCACCCGCGTGGGGTGCGACTGCTGATGTCGCCCCAGATCATGGGTCAGATCCAGTTTCGATCCACGCACCCGCGTGGGGTGCGACTATTATCCGGGCACATATAGCCAACAAACAATCGGTTTCGATCCACGCACCCGCGTGGGGTGCGACATGGGTAGTGCTAAAAATCACCTGAAAGCACATGGTTTCGATCCACGCACCCGCGTGGGGTGCGACTCTAGTTGCTGAATGGTCGCGATGGATGATTGCTTGTTTCGATCCACGCACCCGCGTGGGGTG
This sequence comes from uncultured Marinobacterium sp., assembly GCA_963676805.2. Classification (GTDB taxonomy): domain Bacteria; phylum Pseudomonadota; class Gammaproteobacteria; order Pseudomonadales; family Balneatricaceae; genus Marinobacterium. The sequence goes on from CAXXYA010000002.1 coordinate 2,383,119, forward strand.
CGACCAAATACCACCACGACTGAGCTTTTAGATTCTCGTTTCGATCCACGCACCCGCGTGGGGTGCGACGCGATTCAATGAGGTAATGGGCGGCATCTATCAGGTTTCGATCCACGCACCCGCGTGGGGTGCGACTTACGGGGCTGCGCTGGGCGGCGAGGGCATGCAGTTTCGATCCACGCACCCGCGTGGGGTGCGACGCGGCCCGTTCATCGAGATCAGCAACGTTGGCGGAGTTTCGATCCACGCACCCGCGTGGGGTGCGACCGAATCCGAGCTGCTGCCTTCCCGTCGGTGGAGTTTGTTTCGATCCACGCACCCGCGTGGGGTGCGACATGCGCATAATAAATCACTGCAAGTCAGTTAATCCGTTTCGATCCACGCACCCGCGTGGGGTGCGACGTAACCGGCACAATTAACAATCATGGTGGTGGTCATGTTTCGATCCACGCACCCGCGTGGGGTGCGACGGGCAAGAAAGTATTCTTGAGCGGACGCACAGAGGTTTCGATCCACGCACCCGCGTGGGGTGCGACTTGCCTATTGCTCGCGCTGCAGTGCCTTCTGTGCTGTTTCGATCCACGCACCCGCGTGGGGTGCGACCATCGACAATTTCTATGTCGGCGCTCGCAATGAGTTTCGATCCACGCACCCGCGTGGGGTGCGACCGGGTGCGGTAGCGGAGCACCCATGGCACAGGATGTTTCGATCCACGCACCCGCGTGGGGTGCGACATGGATACCTACGGCTGCGTCAAGGCGCTGTTCGAGTTTCGATCCACGCACCCGCGTGGGGTGCGACCATTGGCGGCAAACTCTTTCGGGTTCGGCACGTTGTTTCGATCCACGCACCCGCGTGGGGTGCGACTAGCGGTGATTTTGAGCAGGTGGTTCGATACTCAGTTTCGATCCACGCACCCGCGTGGGGTGCGACGGGCGGAGTGCTTGGTCAGTTTGCACAGCTTGATGTTTCGATCCACGCACCCGCGTGGGGTGCGACTCTCCCTGATTATTTGATTTACGACCCATCAAAAGTTTCGATCCACGCACCCGCGTGGGGTGCGACTTGGAGGATAATATGGTTAAGCGCAAGATTATCGTTTCGATCCACGCACCCGCGTGGGGTGCGACTCGGGTGCAGTTCCGGAAGCGCACCGCCTTCGAAGTTTCGATCCACGCACCCGCGTGGGGTGCGACCAGTCCTGCCGCACCCTGAATTGATCGCCAACCTGTTTCGATCCACGCACCCGCGTGGGGTGCGACTCCCGGCCCGACCTAAGCTGCATCACCCGTGTGTTGTTTCGATCCACGCACCCGCGTGGGGTGCGACAGGATAGTGAACGCATTGGTGCCCATCTGGGCCTGTTTCGATCCACGCACCCGCGTGGGGTGCGACACGCATTACCGAAGTCGAGATTGACGAAGGGATGCAGTTTCGATCCACGCACCCGCGTGGGGTGCGACTCAGCGGCTCGGATAACGGCTTCCCATCATCAACGTTTCGATCCACGCACCCGCGTGGGGTGCGACTCCTCGCGCAGCATCTTGTCTCGGCCCTTTTCGAGGTTTCGATCCACGCACCCGCGTGGGGTGCGACTGCCGAAGCCATGGGGCGCAGCATCAGCTCGGTGGCGTTTCGATCCACGCACCCGCGTGGGGTGCGACGCGCAGCAGAACGAGCTGCCGCAAGATCAAAGCGTGTTTCGATCCACGCACCCGCGTGGGGTGCGACAGTATCCGTTGCAAGCGATCATCAATATGATCATGCGTGTTTCGATCCACGCACCCGCGTGGGGTGCGACGTTTTTCGACGCTGATGAGTTCAGATCCAGAGCTGTGTTTCGATCCACGCACCCGCGTGGGGTGCGACTCCAGCTATTACGGATGTCTCCATAGCGTTTGACCAGTTTCGATCCACGCACCCGCGTGGGGTGCGACGTAATGCTCAGCTGTCTCGCTCGGCATCGATTCAAGTTTCGATCCACGCACCCGCGTGGGGTGCGACAAACACAACACCCCCCCTCAATACCCCCAAATAAGTTTCGATCCACGCACCCGCGTGGGGTGCGACCGACAACCTTATCCTCTTCGGTGCGTATTGGGCGGTTTCGATCCACGCACCCGCGTGGGGTGCGACGGAGATCGGTACTCACGGACATGGTAGTGCCAGCTGTTTCGATCCACGCACCCGCGTGGGGTGCGACGTTTACGATGCTCGTGGTAATGAATGGGGTGACAAGTTTCGATCCACGCACCCGCGTGGGGTGCGACACTTACTAACTCAGAGATCGCACGCCTGTCATACGTTTCGATCCACGCACCCGCGTGGGGTGCGACTGGTCGTACAGGGCATCACGACCAAAGGTAACAGGTTTCGATCCACGCACCCGCGTGGGGTGCGACAGTTGCAGTCTAAGTTGTTAAAGAACAAAGGAAAATAACCGATTTATCGCTATCGACGGCTACATATTGAAAAACAACAGGATGCGGAACAGAAGAAACCTCAAAACTCCTTAACTTTCAAAAAGTTAAAATTCCGCTAACCCTCCCGGTATTTAATGAGAACCCAAGGGTAGCGGAATGCCATTCTTACAGGATAAGCGGCGAGGAATGAGGGTCGGGCACGATTTTGGCACCATAGTGCTCTATCTTTTGTCGCCCTTTTTTACCCAAATGATAGAACCGAAGGCTGTCTTCGTCAGGATTGTAGATATCCATCAATTCTGCCTTTAAAACGACCAATTGTGCAGGGGTCACTTCGCATTCAAATACGGAGTTCTGCACCCGGGTCCCGTAATCCAGGCAGGTTTTGGCAATATTTCTCAGCCTGCGTTGCCCGTCGGATGTCACCACGCTGACATCATAAGTGATCAGCACCAGCATTATTTCAGCGTCCAGGGTGGATAGTATTCAATATCTCCGCGAATGTGCCGCGCCAATAACATGGCCTGGCAATGTGGCAACAGCCCGATGGGTACTTTTTCCTGCAGATAGGGATGTACGAGTTCTTCCTGTTTGCGCTCCTGGAATGCAACCAGTACAGCTTTTCGGCCATTGTCGGACAAACGCACGGCACCACTGGCCTCAGTTACAAAATCCTGCTGTTTCAACTGTTGGCGATTCAATAGCGTAAGTACCAGCCGGTCAGCCCATCCGGCACGGAACTCTTCCAGCAGGTCCAGCGCCAGCCCTGGACGACCTGGCCGGTCCCTGTGCAGGAAACCAACATAGGGATCAAGCCCAACGCCCTGAAGCGCTGCCACACAGTCCTGAGTAATCATGGAATAGATAAATGACAGCAAAGCATTCACCGGATCAGTCGGTGGACGTCGTACACGACCATTGAACTGAAAATGATCCTTGCGCAAACGCTGCTGCAGCACCGAAAAATAGCAATTGGCCGCGTCGCCTTCTACACCCATCAGGCTGTCGGCTGTTTTGGTTTTCTGCACACTACGCAGGCTGGTTGCCAGCTTGTCGACGGCCTCGCGCAAGGCTGTATTGTCGCCGTGGTTGCGCAGGTCCCGCTGAATGACCGCGCGGCTGTTGCTGATTTTGGCCGCGATCATCAGCCGAGCCACCGACATGGATTTATCCGGGTCATCCGCCCAGCGATACTGGCTGCGTCTGAGCAGCACATTGCCTGATTCAGGCCCCTGAACCCGTGCCAGAAAACGGCCATATTCGGTAAAAAAACTAAGGCCTATGCCCTTCTCCGACAGGTAGCCCATCAGGAAAGGAGATACCGAGACACGTCCAAAACAGAGGATATTACCCAGCGCCAGCGAAGGGAACTGTCCCAGCTTCTCATCCTTCTGCTTGATGACGATCGTTTCCCGCTCCTTGTGCAGGTAGGTTTCCTGACGCGTGATATAGAGCGTATTCAACAGTTTCTTCATGGTTTGAAAAGGTCCCGGATATACGCAGCGGAGTGGTCCTGACGCAAGGCATCAGGCTGGCACAGTTCATACAGAGAACAGGCCCTGCACCGTTTACGTTCTTCGGTGGGCGGTGGAGTCGTACCGTTTCGAATAAGGTTTCGGGCATTGACGATAATGGCTTCGGTACGCGCCCGCAGAGCGGTGTCGAACCGAACCTCTTCGCGCCGGCGCGTTTCCCAGTACCAGATGGCGCCCTCTTCGATATCAACGTGTCGCATCTCTTCCAGGCACAGCGCCTGAGCACACAACTGCAGCCGATCCCAGTCCTGGGTTTTCGAACGACCGCGCTTATACTCCACCGGAATAAGGCGATAACCATCCGAGGTATCAATCTCGAGCAAGTCCATTTTGCCAATCAGCCCCAGCCGTTCCGACTTCAATAATACAGTTCGTTCGTAGCGGACATGCCCACGCTGCTCCGGCTCTCCGCCGTCCACCCGCCGATGCAGCAACAGCCCCTCGGCGGTGAAACGGTTGTCATCCCAGGCCTGTTCGACATGGATCAGCGCAAACTGACGCGGACAGTAGGCGTAGTGCTGGATAGCGGAAATGTTGAGAGTGTCATCCATGACCATATCCCTGATTGAATCAGAGCAGTGCCTCCACCGACACGCCGGCCGGTACGGCCTCGGCATTCACCACAATGCGATAGTCATCAAAGGACTGTGCCGGGCTGCCGGCCACACCGTTAACACGTTCAACCGTAACGGTTTCAAACAGCTTGTGCGCCGGAGCGTTCCCCAGTTCTGATTCGTGCTTGAACAACACCAGCTGACGGGCCGCCATCTCGCCACGGGCAGCCGAGCGGTCATGCTCGAACAGGTTGATCAGTGACTGCCACAGCAACTGCAGGTCATCTTCGGAGAAACCGGTTTTCTGCGCCAGCTTGGCAGACACGTAGCCATGCACGCGGTAAAGACCATAGGGAATAATATGCTTACGGCCCATGGTGCGTTCCTTTTCCAGATCCCTCTCGTTGGTGACCGCCATCCGCGTGATGGAAACTTCCAGCGGCACCACCGGATCAATGGAGCTGGCGAACGCCAATTGAACAGGGCCACGGACCTGACCGGCATTCACCTCTGTCGTCATCACGGCTCCAAAAGTACGCACGTCGAAGAAGTTTTTGCACATCCATTGTGTCAGTTCCAGTGCCTGTTGCTGGTCTTTTGGCAATTTTTTCGCCACTGGCTCGATACTCAGAGCCTCATAGGCTTTCTTGTGCTGGTTGTTCAGCACGGACTTTTCCTGCATGTAGATATCGAAACCAGGCTCATCCTCCCTGGCCATCTCCACGAAGTTGCGAATCTTGCGCTTCAGGCACACATCCGTCACCAAACCACGGTTGGTTTCCGGGTCGAGCCTAGGCATGTTGCCAGCATCGGGGTCACCGTTGGGGTTGCCGTTGGTGACATCAAACAGAAAAACGAATTCGTAACGGTTATTGATGGCGCTCATTCTGTGTCTCCTTCCTGGATATCCGATGCATGCTTGTTGAAGATTTCGTTGCGCTGGTGGTAATAACCGATCGCAAAGCGGCCCTGCTCTTCCAGCCCCAGCGTTTTCGGGAACGCGGCCGGCAACAGCTCCATGATTGCACCGGTCTGCTTCTCCAGATTGACCGCCAACCCGGGCTTTTCCTTGCGCACCTTGCTGAAATGGCTTTGCGCATTACGCAACAATACCGGCAAAACACTGGCCGGCGTCGCCGACGCCGCACCGTAGTAGCGGTCTCTGATGGTTGCGTTCACTTTTCCGCCCAGCGCGGCACGCTGGACGGATTCAAGCGTTGCAAACAAACGTCCGAGCACATAGCCCGGGTCCCTGTTGTCGATATCCAGACTCACGGGTATCTCCTTGTCTTTGATTGAACCGAGACGCTGGTCGCGCACCAGTACCGCCTTGCACAGCGCAACGCGCAGTGGCGACAAATGGCCATCGGCACGCATACGCATGATCATGTGGGTCAAAAGGTGACGCGGATAGCGTCGCCCGGTCAGAATGGCACGGGCCAGCTCCCCGGCCAGATGAGGCGTAACATCATCCGCTTTCGCCCTTCCCCCCTCACGGTGGGGAACGGTTTCCAGCAACAGTCGCCAAATGGAAGGCGGCTTTTTCCAGGGGGTGGGCTGAAGCAACAGATCCCGGTAGTGCTCACCAATGCGTTGAGTAAACCGCTCCAGCGTATCCACCTCCCAGAAACGTACCGAAAGGCGAGCGGCGTTGGGCGCCAGTCCCAGTATGTAAATACGTGTATCGGGGTTCAGTTGCAGATTCAGATTTTGCAACGGCTCGCCTGCCGCCACCTTGTTCAGCGTTGCGTGCAGACGATCCACTTCGGGGTTATCCAGGTCTTCCGAATTGGTTGGCGGTGACAGCAGCCCACCGAGAAAGTCTTCACTTGCCTCGGCCTCCTGCGGGCTCCCCGCCTCCGCCCAGAACACAACGGTGCTGTCACCAATCTGCAGCCGCTGCCGATTGTTCGGATCGCGCCGCAGCAGGTAATTCAGTGCCGTACCATAGCCAAAGGCGGCACGTTCGGAAACCGGTGCATTCATGCCCTGTTTCTTGCCATGAGACTCAAAGGCGGACAGGTTGAAAGACACCAGTGAAGCACCCGCTGTCTGTGCCCCGTTGACCCCCTTGATGGAAGGGTGCAGCGCCGCTATGGGCGCAGACTCCCCTGTTACCAGGCAAGTACTTGTGTGTCCATCCGGCGATGCCAGTTGTCGATCTCGAACCGCCTTTGTCGCATCACGCTGATGCAAAAAGCCCGGCTCTTCATCAAGTCGGAAAACCAGATTGGTATCCAGTGCATCAACGGGAATCAGACTGACGCAAGCCTCGTCCTCAGGGTCCCACCGGTCCAGAAAAGCAAGCAATGCTTGAAGCCCAAGATCATCCTCACCTTCCAGCCACTGGCGATGATACTCCTTGAAGGCCTCATGGGTTTGTCGGGCTCGGTGAATATCCTTGTCCTTCTCGCTGGCAGTCAGTCCCAGTACATAGCCCGATTTGTCCCACATAAAGCCTGGTGCAATATTGGCCGACCGCTTGGGTGGCTGAGGCACCAGATAAACCGACGGGCGCGGTTTTTTCCCTGTGGTATCCAGCATACTGACCACGTCAATCAAAGCCCCCTGGCGGTCAATAACGAGGCAATAACTGATCTTTTCGGGGCTATAGCCATAGGGAGGCACATCCGGATTTCCCTGCTCTACCAATCGCCCGTAGTAGCTGTTCAACGCCGTCAGGATCATGCCTTCACCTCTTCCGAGCGGAACGGTGGCACCTCGATCACGCCATCACGCATCAGGGCGCGAAAATAGTGCGGGGTGGACTCTCGGCTGAAATCGAAGTCATGCAACATCCAGCCCAGATCCCTCTCCCCTTCAAGCTCACCGGAAGGTGTGGGTATCTGTTCTTCCTCTTCGATCAACTCGAAGTTGGCCGGAAACTCTCGCACGCCCAGGCAGGGGGCATGAAAGAACTGCCCCTTGCGGGCACGGCGGTTAAAGATATCCAGGTGCTTGCCTTCGCTGTCGGAAGTATCGGCCCGGCTGGTCAGTTCGAAGTGTGCTTCAAGCACATAGGCCACATTGCGCAGTACCGTGGCGGCACGCTGCTGGCGATCCTGATCGACATAATTGACCAGCCCGGCGGTATTACCCGCTTTCATCGCCTTTTTGATATTGGCGGCAGACAGTTTGCTGCCCACCTCATTGCGGCGGATGGATTCAAAAACGACGGGATTGAGAACATGGATTCTGTCGATGTGCCAGCGAATAGCCGGCTTCCAGTGGATGGCTTCGATGATGCCCCGCGCGGCCGATGGCGTAATCACGTCATAGCTGACGCGCTCCACCTTCATCTCGGGACGGGTGAAACAGGCGCGTTCGCCCCATACTTTCAAGCGAATTCCGTATGCCATGTAACCTCCTGTTTGGGGAAAGCCTCCTTCCGTTAGGAAGGAGGCTCATGCTTTATCGACTAAAGCCAATAGTTTCTACCCACGCTCTAACAACAACTGTAAAACATCCAAGGCACGACCTTGACCAAATACTATTGCTGCTATTGCGACAATTGTCGATACAAACCCAAATCCACCCAAAATTTTCAGGCGAAAAGAGTGCTTCCCACGCCCAAGCCGTACATCCATAGAGAACCAAGGGTTTTGTTCCGGTGGCGCAGCCATTGCAGTTCCTTTAATTGCATCGACGCCCCACAGCTTACAGAAGAAAGTCAAAAAATCAATTATCTATTAAAACCAATAGAAGATTAAGATGTCATATTACTAGCTTCTCGGCCTCGACAAAACTTGGTTCTTCCCAGCTCAATCCGCATTCGACGTCATACAAACTGTCACTTACCAGCTCCAGAAACTGGTACCCATATTTTTCCTGAGCAACCGGTTGTACGGCACCCGCTGCCATCAGCGCCTTGAGCCCCCGCTCCGGCACCTGAACCAGATAAGGTTGCAGCTTGCGTGCAATTCCGCCTATCCGGTCAGCAAATGCCAGGCTATTAATCTGGCTCCGAGCCTCGTCATCATAGGGCACGATGACCGGCAGCATATTGCTTTCGATCATGCGGAACCCCCGCGCCATCTGCTCATAGGGAATACCTTCCAGCTGACGCACGCTGCCAAGGATACCGGGGGCATCCATCTGCTGCTCCTTGACCCAATAAACCTCGCTGAAATAGGCGCAAATCGCATCCAGTGACAACAGGTTGTCGGCATATTGGCGATAAACGCGATGAAATGCCTGGGCATATTGTTCAAGCTCCGCAGGCATCGTCCAGTCATCGGCAACGGTAAAGACATTAACCCGACTGTCCGACTTGTCGAGCCGCCCTTCCCGGTTGCAGCGCCCGGCCGCCTGGGCGATGGAGTCCAGTCCTGCATCGGCACGGTAAACTGCCGGGAAGCTGATATCGACACCCGCTTCAATCAAGGACGTTGAAACAAGCCTTACCGGCAGTCCTTTCTGTAACCGCTCACGAATAAGCTCCAGCATGGCGGAACGGTGCCGGGCACACATCAATGTGGTGAGATGGAAAGCCGCTTCCCCCTGTTGTCGCAGCTGCTCAAACAGGCTGCGTGCATGACGCCGATTATTGACGATACACAGCACCTGCTCCTGCGCCAGCAAGGCACTCAGCAGTTTTTCATCGGTGAGAGCCCCCACATGCGCTACGCTCACCCGTTCCAGCTCGGCATGAAGCCGCTGCGGCTCCGGAGCCAGTTCGCGCACATTGGCTAGACCATTTTTAAAGCCATCGACCTCACGCAGGGCAGGCTGGGTTGCGGTACAGAGCACCAGACTGGTGCGATAGTTGCGTGCCAGTTCCGCCACCATAGCGACACAGGGCTGCAGCAGCTTTACGGGCAGGGTTTGTGCTTCATCCAGTATCACAACGCTGTTGGCAACGTTGTGCAGCTTGCGGCAGCGCGACGAGCGATTGGCATAGAGGCTTTCAAAAAACTGCACCGCCGTGGTAACGATAATCGGCGCTTCCCAGTTCTCGGCGGCCTGGCGCAGCTTGTCCTTGCTGCCGGGGTCCCTGAAAGACTGTCTTTCCTGATCGTAGGCACTGTGATGCTCGATCAATGCCGCTTCGCCCAAGGACCCAAGCGCCTCGCGCCATACCTTCGCATTCTGTTCCACAATACTGGTGAAAGGGATCACCAGAATCACCCGTCTCTTCCCGTGTCGAACAGCATGGTCCAGTGCAAAGGCCAGCGAGGCCAGTGTTTTGCCACCACCGGTCGGCACATTCAGTGAAAAAAGCCCCGGTTCCAGCTCAGCCTGTCGGCGGACATGGTTCAGAATGCGTTGACGTATGCCGTTGATGCCATCGGTCGCGTTGAAACGCGGTTGGGACAAATAAGCATCGAGTTGCTGTTTCAACTCAACTATCGAAGGGAAAGAGTTGTCACGAAGAGGCGTATTTTCAATGCGGTTATAGAATGCCTCTGTATCCAGAAAGTCCGCATCGACCAGGCAGGAATAGAGCATCCTCCCCAGCACCGACATCTGAAACAACTTGCCCGTGTACTCTTCCACCATATTCAGCGGTGGCGGCGCAGGCCTGGGCTTCAGAGTGATTTCAGATTGCCACGCCTCATCCAGTTCGGTATCGGGCGGTGCTGCCAATCGGTCGGCCAGGGGGGTAATCGACTGCGGCTTATCCAGCCTCAAGCCATCCGCCAGGCCTGTATGGTGCCCTGCGATGGCGTAGGCCAGTAATATGCCCAGATTCTTGTATCGTTCACAGGCAACTTTTGCTCCCCAGGTCGCATGATCAACACGCCGCTTGCTGCCACGCAAACGTTGCTGAAACTCGGGGCAATATTTTCCCAGATCGTGCAGTAATCCTTCAACTTCGGCCCATTCCGCTGCGCCGAAATGCGCTGCTTTTGAGGCGGCCATTCGCCCTACAGCCCTTAAATGATCTTCCAGCAGCTGCCATTCTGTTTCTGGGCGTTCACACGAATGTGCGTAATAGTTTGTCACCATCATCCTGACAATCCCTATCCGGTCATTCAGTTATCCACAAGAACCAAATCTTTCAGGTTGGCGGTTACTCCTGCTGATACAACTTTCTCAACGCCGAACACTCGCATTGCAGCCAGTATTCGTTGCCACGTTTACGCACTCGGGTTTTGGTGCTGTTGCATTCAGGGCAGGCGGTTTTCATGGAGGTATTGGTACCGCAGTGTCCACATTTAACGTAGTAACCATACTGGCCGTACATGGCGGTCAGGTTCTTCACGTTGCCGCATTTTTTGCAGGCAAGGCCAATAGTGTCGGTTGGCGTACCGGAACAGTAGACTGCTGGTGTTGCCTTTATTTCGGCAGAGGACACTATGGATTCACTTTTTTGAGGAGCAGACGCGGTAACCGAAACTGATCCCTGTACCAACGCCGACTCTTCAACCGCGCTATCAATTAACGCACTGGGCTCTGTTCTAGGCTGGTAGTGCTGCAACAGAAATGCACCTATCCGATCCATTTCGTCCAGTGAGAAATAAGCCTTTCCTTTCAGCAAACCAAAATTAGAGTAGCCGCCCAGTTTTTGCACTTCACCAGCGATAAATTCGCTCTTAACCACCCGCTTGCTCAGTGCCGAAGGCATACCCTTGCGGTGCAGGATACAGCTACTGGAGACCGTACAGAGCACGCGCCATTCTCGCCCTCCCACTTGCATCTGCAACCCCAGTAACTTGCCCAAAAAGTGCTCCACGTTGGCGCTTAAAAATGCTTTCAGCAGCTCCATCTGCAACTCTGCCTGCCTGATGGGCGACAGCATTCCACTCCACTGTCCCTTATAACTGCGCGACCATTCTCCCTGGTCATTAACCTTGACCTCACCGTAGATGCTCTTGGACTCGATGATGATGAAGCCAGCACGATGCACGATCAGGTGGTCAATCTGGGCGGTTTCGCCATTGTGGGTAAAGCGGTAATCGTTGAGAACCAGAATGTTCTCGTCATCCTTGAAAGCCCTGCGCAGGTAAAAGGCTACATCCTGTTCCTGACGGTCACCGGCGGCCTGGCGAGGCCCGGTTGCAGTGGAAGGCTCCTTGTACTTCAGGATGGTCATCTGTCCTCCTTGGACTTGGTTACACTGTTGCCAATATGCTACCCCTTATCCCCCGGACGAGACAGTCAACCAACGCTCAAGTTTCCCCCTCTTCCGCCGATAATCGATTAAGATATGACCAACCCCAAAGCGCCGAGTCCAACATGAAAATTCACAGCCCCGCGACCCAGGTTTTTTCATCCCGCCCGCAATCCGAGATGGCGCCAAACAGCCGCAACACCACTGCTCAGAATCCGACCCAAATCATGCTGGGCAAGCTGGCCGAGCAGATTCCGGGCATGACGGCCGAGAAGCTGTCCGGACTGGATGCCGATAACTTCACTCCCGACAAGGTAGCCGGTCGCATCAGCGACTTCGTGGCCAAGGGGCTGGATGCGGCGCGGGCGCGCGGGGCGTCCGATGAGCGCTTGAACCAGATGTACGAAGCGGCCGTTAAAGGGGTCGAGAAGGGTTTCCAGGAAGCCCGTGACATTCTGGACAATCTCAATGTGCTGAACGGCAGCATTGCCGAACAGGTGGACGAAACCGAGAAACTGACCTTCGAGGCGCTGGCCGAGATCGCGCCCGGCAGCCGTGAGGCGACGGCGCAGGCGGTAATGGGCGCGGCCGAGCGTTACCGCAACGCCGAAGACCTGTCACTGACGGTGAAAACCCGGGATGGCGACGAGGTCAGTATCAACTTCAGCCGCAACCAGGGCTACGACGCCACCTATGGCGCGGGTGCCGACAGCGAAGGCAACCGTGTCGCCTGGATGGATGTAAGCCGCAGCGAAAGCAGCCAGTACCAGTTCAGCGTCAAGGGTGAGCTGGACGAGGATGAGATCGATGCATTGCAGCAGATGATCCGCGATATATCCGGCGTGGCGGACGAATTTTTCAACGGTGATGTACAGAAGGCGTTCGAGCAAAGTGCTGATATCCGCTTCGATGCCGGCGAGCTGCAATCCATGCAGCTCAACATGAACTACAGCCGCAGCTGGGCGCAGGCCAGTGCCTATGAGCAGGTTAGCAACCTGGAGCAGCCGGTGGACACGCCGGGACTGCGCTTAGGTCAGTTGATGAAGGATCTGGCCGAAAGTGCGGGCGCGCCGTCTCTGGGCTTCCTGCAATCGCCGGCTCAGACGGGCCGCGACTTGATGAGCGGATTGGTAGAGCAGGACAGTCGCTTCACCGATGCGCTGAAGGCGCTGCAGGACAGCTACCGCGACAACCTGAAACAGCTGCTCGATACCGTGCTGCCCATGTCTGGCATGAAAACGCCGGAAGCCGAGGCCAGGCCCGACAACGTCTAACCCCAACGGCAGTTCACTCTCCAACGGTTTCGCATACTGGTTCCTGATAAGATATCGGGAACCTCATGCTGCTGGCATGATACCTGAATCGGATACGCCGAGCTGGCAGTACGAACCAGGTGCCAGCCAGCCGGATGAACCGGCATTCGCCGCCGAGCTACTCAAGCCTGCCACTACGACCCAGTTGATCGACCATATCAGGCATCTGACGGCGACCACCGAGACCGTCTGAGGCAGCCCCGGCCGGCATGGCGCCGTCGGCGTGCTAGGCGCTGAAGGCCGACAGACGGTCCAGATCGCCGGCAGGGGCAGCCCCCTGCTCATGGGTACTGACCACGACCCGGTTGCGCCCCTCGGCCTTGGCCTGATACAGGGCGATGTCCGCACGGTGAATTGCATCCATCGGTGAACGGTCACAGCTCAACATGCTCGTCACACCGATACTGACCGTGAAACTGACCCTGGTTTCGGAATCATACTGCGCCACATCAAGGGCCTTGACCTTCTGCCGGAGGCTCTCGGCCACACGTTCCGCCTGGTCAAGGGTGGTATCCCGCAGCATGACCGCGAACTCTTCCCCGCCCAGACGACCAAAAACATCGTTCTTGCGCAGGTTGCCGAGGCAGCTGTCCACCAGTGCCTGGATGACTTCATCGCCCGTGCAGTGGCCGAAATGATCGTTAATCCACTTGAAACGGTCGATGTCCAGCATCAGCAGGGTGCAGCTTTTGCTCGTTTGCTGAATGCTCTGAAACGTCTCGTCGGCGGCCAGCATGAAGCGACGACGATTGAAGCAGCCGGTAAGAGGGTCTGTATGCGCCTGGTTGCGATAGTCATCCGCACGCTTGAGCAAGCCATAAAAAATGGGATGGAATACGAAGCGCCACTCCAGAATCAGCACCAGCAGGACCGCCAGAAACAGCCCCCAAAGGATGATGCGCAACTGCTGAACGGCCTGGTCATCCGCTGTTTTATACCGTTCAAGCGCCAGATTCAGGCCCTGCTGCAGGGCCTCGCTGTTGTGTCGCTGAAGGAAACGGGCCAGAGGGCTGCTGGGCGTCAACAGGTCCGCCGGCTTCTCGGCCAGCTCCCGCGCCGCCGACAGGTAGGTTCTTATCTTGAGATCCAGTTCATGCCTGGCATCAAAATAGATGGCATCGGCTGCCGCCGCATATTCGGCGGATGGCGGATGATGCAGTAGGCCGAGATGCAGGCGGTACATCTCGTCTACCGCCTCCCGAAGCAACTCCCGGGTTACGCCAGCCTCATACCCCCTTGATGCCAGAATATAACGATAGGCGAGCTGATTGATACGCTGGGCCAGTATATTCTGCTGGTACCCGAGGTGGATCGTCTGCTGATCCTGTTTGTTGCGGGCAATCAGGTAATCGATGATCAAGTGGCTGCAGGTGATGGCAACGGCAATCAGCAGCAAGCCTATGACGTAGCCCGCCACTTTCCGCTTGTCACGATTGATTGCGGCGAGACCCGCTCGTCGGCCGCTCCCGGAGCCCTGTGTTTGAGCATCCATTTCACATACCCAGATTTAGGACCGAAACCATTCAGTCCGAGTGGCTATGCCCTGCCCGCTTCATCCGAAATGTCAGCGCTGCGACTTCGACATGACTTCTTATTATTGACGGCCCCAGCCGGGCCGCCGCCCCTTGACCACGGAAGCGAGGATATTCACAAGGCAGAAACACAATCCGAGCGACGTTCGCTTCCAGCAGATGGTGTGGACCTGCATCCTAAGGTCTGACAAAACAGTTTGATGCTTTTTTGACCATTTGTGAAGCCTGCTTTGCATCTAAAAATGTTTTCTTATCACATCATAAATTGAAGAAACGATAAAACCGCTGCAGTTCCCGCTGCGCTTCATACAACGGCATGGGGGCGAAGCGCACTTCGGTATTCGGCTGGCGTTGTGACAGCATGAACGCGTCCAGCGCAAAGACAGTGCCCAGCTTGGGATACCCCCCGATGGTCTGCCGGTCCTTGAGCAGGATGATCGGCTGGCCGTCTTTGGGCACCTGCACGGCGCCAAAACTGATCCCTTCCGAGATGATGCCATCGGCCAGTGGGTGCAGCTCGGGGCCCGACAGGCGCACGCCCATGCGGTCGCTTTGTGGACTGATCTGATAGGCCTCACGGTAAAAGCGCGCCAGCGCCTCGACCGGAAACAGCTCGGACTGATGCCCTTCAATCACTCTCAACGTCAACGGCTGTGAATAGTCCGGCAGCCGGCCGGGACTGATGGCAACCGTGCCCCGCGGCTGGCTGGCCGTGCAGGGCAGCAGGTCACCGACCGCCAGCTTGCCGCCCTTGCCATCCAGCCCACCGATCTGTTCGCGCATCACCGTGGCCACCGAGCCGAAGACCGGCTTGATGTCGAAGCCATCCTGCACGGCCAGATAGGCGCGCACGCCGCTTTTGGCATAGCCGAACCTCAGCCGGTCACCGGGCTGCAGGTTCAGTGTCTGCCAGGCCGACACCAGTTGGCCGTTGAGCGTCGGCTGCAGGTCGGCGCCGGTAATGGCGATGCGGGTGGCGGTTTCCGCTTCCAGCTGCAGACCGCCGAAGCAGACTTCCAGCGCAGCGGCGCCGGGCGCATTGCCCAGCAGACGGTTGGCCCAGAGGTAGGCGTGCTCATCCGCCGCCCCGCCTGTGGATAACCCCAGATGTTGATAACCCAGGCGTCCCAGGTCCTGCACCAACGCAAGAATGCCGGTGTTGAGTACGCGCAGTCCGCTCATGTCAGCTCCCCGCCTGCCGCCAGGAATTCGGCCTTTGAAACAGACACGAAACGGACCCGGTCACCGGCTTCGACCGGGCACAGACTGGTCAGCTCCGGGTCGAACATTTTAACCGGGGCACACCCCAGGATATTCCAGCCACCGGGAGTCGCGACCGGATAGACCGCCGTCTGCTGATCGGCCAGCGCCACGGAACCGACCGGCACCCGGGTTCTGGGCGTGTCCAGTCGCGGCGTTCGCAGGGCGGCATCGACCTGCCCCATGTAGGCAAACCCCGGAGCAAAGCCGATGGCAAAGACATGATACTCACGAGCCGTATGCAGCCGGATCACTTCATCAATACTGATGCCGTGCAACCGCGCGACCCGCTCCAGATCGGGTCCCACTTCAGGATCGTAATAGACCGGAATCTCGACCCGGCGGCCGGTCTCGGCCTGGGTCATTTCCAGCGTCGCCAGCCGCGTGTTGATCTTCTGAACCATCCCCGCGAAGTCATTCCGCAGCGGATCGTAGACCACCATCAGCGTGGTATAGGCCGGCACCAGATCGCGCAATTGATCGCCCAGCTCGGCGGCGAGCCGATCCGCAGCGGCGCGGATCACCGGTACCAGGGCCTCGTCGATCTGCCGGCCAAAACGGATGATCAACGCATCAGGACCGGCGTTTTCAATACTCCAGTGGATCATGCCTCTGCGCCTGCATAGAGCCTGTCCAGTGCGGCGCGGATATGCTGCACCGCCTGTATCGACTCGGCGTTGTCGCCATGGACGCAGAGCGTATCGGCTTCCAGCATGACCTCGGTGCCATCGAGTGTCGTCACCACTCCTGCTTCGGCCAAGCGCAGCGACTGCTGCAGAATGCGCGCTTCGTCATGGTAGACCGAGCCATCCACGCTGCGCGGCACCAGGAA
The DNA here is from genome assembly GCA_963676805.2 of uncultured Marinobacterium sp. Lineage (GTDB taxonomy): Bacteria > Pseudomonadota > Gammaproteobacteria > Pseudomonadales > Balneatricaceae > Marinobacterium. The sequence goes on from CAXXYA010000002.1 coordinate 2,399,622, forward strand.
ACCGTGTTCGTCATAGGCACGGTCGGCAAAGGCTTCGAACATCAGCAGCGCGCCGAACTCCTCGGCAATCGCCTTGACCGCGCGGTTGTCGGAGGTGGCCATCAGCATCAGCGGCAGGCTGCGGTCGTAGCGGGTCACGCCTTCCAACACCGCGCGCAGGATGTCGTGATCCTTCATCATGTCGTTGTATAGCGCCCCATGCGGTTTGACGTAGCTGACCTTCATGCCGTGGGCACGGGCGATGCCGTCCAGCGCGCCAATCTGGTACTGGACCATCGCCACCACTTCCTGTGGGTGACACTGCATACTGCGCCGACCGAAGCCGACCAGGTCCGGATAGCTGGGGTGGGCGCCGATCAGTGTTTCGGCGTGTTTGGCCAGCAGCACCGTGCGGGTCATGGTCACCGGGTCGGAGGCGTGAAAGCCGCAGGCGATGTTGGCCATGTCCACCAGCGGCATCACCTGTTCATCCAGCCCCATGTTCCAGGAGCCAAAACTTTCGCCCATATCGCAGTTGAGCAGCAGTCGTTTATCCATCGCGTGTACGTGTGTCTGTTGTTGTGAACCGTTGAGATCAGTCGTTTAGCTGGCAGATCAGGTCGACCAGCGCTTCCATCGAATTGATTCGGGTGCGCTCCATGATCAGCTCGCGGCCCAGGTGCAGCGCCATCGCCTCCGCCTGTGAGCGCTGGTGTTCATCATCGATCATCTCCAGATCGGCCACGTGCGCCAGACCGATGGTGCGGCGGATCAGCTCGGTCCCCGCGTAGCCCAGACTGTCATGCCAAATCTGCAGCAGGCGACGCTTCTGCCAGAGCTCGTTCTGCAGTGTCGGATCGGTGGTCTCGTTACGCATCAGGCGACTGAACTCGCGGCTGAAGTGGTGCCAGAGCTGCTCCAGCTGCACCAGCAGCCAGTCACGCCAGATCTCACGCTCAGCTTCGTCACCGGCCAGACCGTGCTGACCACACCAGTTCAACAGCAGATTGCCAATCAGACTGCCGACATCGAAACCGATCGGACCAAAGTAGGCAAACTCCGGGTCGATCACCTTAGTCCCGGTTTCGGTGACGAAGATGGAACCGGAATGCAGATCGCCGTGCAACAGTGCCTCGGCACGGTTGAGGAAGGCATACTTCAGCTCGGCCACTTCCACCTTGAGCAGGTCATCCTGCCACAGCGCTTCAACCGCCGGCTGCAGCGGTGGATTGATCGCATTGCGCTCGTGGTCGCAGAAGGGATCGAGGAAGAACAGGTCTTCGGTGATCTTGCACAGATCCGGGTTGATGAAGCGTTTCACCAGCGCCTTCTTCTGGTGCGCATCCAGATGTAGATCACTGGTGTAAAACAGGGTCCGTGCCATGAACAGGCCCAGATGTTCGGCCAGCTGCGGCAGTTTGCGGCGGGCGATCAGCGCATGGCGCAGGTTCTGGTGGTCGCCCACGTCTTCCATGATGATCGCGGCCAGCGGCTGGTCGTAGTGATACACCTCGGGCACCCAGTCAGCGGCATGTTCGGCCTCCAGCACCAGCGCCTCCGCCTCGATGCGGTTACGGTCCAGTGACAGCGGCCAGCCTTCGCCGATGATGCGCACGTAGGGCAGCGCCTGCTTGACGATCACGCTGGCACCGCCCGGCTCGGCCACGCGGTAAACGAAGTTGATGTTGCCGTCGCCGATCTCGCTGACCTTGAGCAGGGCATCCTCGGCAAACAGGCGGGTATGGCGGCGGACAAAGGCGATGATCGCCGCATCATCATGGAATTTGTGTTCGATCATTGTTGTTGTGTTCATGAATGAATAATGACCGCATTCTGACAAAAAACCGCCCCGGTGTTCAGACTCTTTTCAGATATTCCTATAACCCTTAAGCTCTGCGACTTTGAAACCTGCCGAGAACCGGGCCATGAAAACGCTGATCTCCACCGCACTGCGCTACCAGAACCACCGTCTCGAACTGCTGGACCAGCACCAGCTGCCGGATCGCGAATGCTGGCTGCACTGTGACTCGGTGGAAGCGATGGTGGCGATGATCCGCAAGCTGCAGATCCGCGGCGCGCCGCTGATTGGCATTGGTGCCGCCCTGCTGCTGGCCCATCTGGCCGAACGGGGCTGGAGCGAGGAGCAGCTGCGCGAAGCCGCCGCCACCCTGCGCGAAGCACGCCCCACGGCGGTGAACCTGATGAACTGCCTCGACCGCATGTTGGCGGTGATCGACCAGGGCGCGGCCGCGCTGGTCGCCTGTGCCGAAGCGCTGTTCGAGGAAGATGTGGAGCTGTGCCAGCGCATGTCCGAATACGGTGCCGAGCTGCTGCCGCAAGGTGCCCGGGTGCTGACCCACTGCAACACCGGCAGCCTGGCCACTGCCGGTGCCGGCACCGCCATAGGCGTGATCGCCGAAGCCTTCCGCCGGGGCAAGCTGAGCCATGTATGGGTCGATGAGACCCGCCCGCTGCTGCAGGGCGGCCGCCTGACCGCCTGGGAGATGAACCGCCTCGGCATCCCGCACCAGATCCAGTGCGACAGCATGGCCGCCATCCTGATGCGTGACGGCCAGGTGGATGCCATTCTGGTCGGCTCCGACCGCATCGCCGCCAACGGCGACTTTGCCAACAAGGTGGGCACCTACAACCTGGCGGTCAACGCCCACTTCCACAACATCCCCTTCTACGTCGTCGCGCCCTGGACCACCGTGGACCCACACTGCCCCAACGGCCTGGCGATCCCGATCGAACAGCGCAGCGCCGAGGAAGTGAAAGGCGTCAGCGGCAGCTTCGGCGAGGTACGCTGGAGCCCGGTGGCATCAGAGGTGTTCAACCCCGCATTCGATGTCACCCCCGCCGAACTGGTCACCGGGTGGGTGCTGGATACGGGGGTGTATGACCGCGAGGGGATTATCGCGGCCATCAAACAAGTAAACGCCGGCGCTTAAGCCATCTCAAACCGGGGATGGCGGTCGGCAATATCATTGCCGGTATAATTGGCTACCCAACCTTCCGGGTTGTTGAACAGACGGATCGCGGTGAAGCGCGGCGCCGGCCCCATGTCGAACCAGTGGGTGGTGTTGGCCGGTACCGAGATCAGGTCGTTCTTGCAGCAGTGCACCTGGTAGACCTTGTCTTCCACGTGCAGGTAGAACATGCCTTCGCCGTCGACGAAGAAACGGACCTCGTCTTCGGTATGAGTATGTTCGCTGAGGAATTTTTCGCGCAGCGCCACACGGTCGGGGTGGTCCGGCTGCAGGCCCATCACGTCCACGGTAACGTAGCCTTCCTCGGCTTTAAGACGCTCGATCTCCTTGGCGTAGGCGTCGAGGATCTCCTCGCTGGTCATTCCCGGGGTGATTTCGCGGTCGGCTTTCCAGCGCTCGAAACGCACACCGATGCCGTTCAGGATCTGCTGGATCTCGGTAAAATCGGAGCTGCTGCCGATCAGTTCGGCGCTCTGGTCCGCCAGGATATGGATTGCACTCATCTGTGCTTGTCCTCAATCAAGTTCAATCTGGTCAAAGTTGTCCACAACGGTGTGACGCTCGGCCCCTTCCGGTCGCTCGCCGCGCACCAGGAGACAGGTCTGCATGCCGGCGTCTGCCGCGGCGTCCAGCTCCTGCACCACGTCGGACAGAAACAGAACCTCGCTGGCCGGCATGCCGATGGCAGCGGTGATGCGCTCATAGGCGACCGCCTCGCGCTTGGCGCCGGTGGTGGTATCGAAATATCCGCTGAACAGCGGCGTCAGGTCACCGAAGTCGCTGTGACCGTAGAGCAGCTTCTGCGCCTTCACAGAGCCGGAGGAGAAGATGTGCAGCAGCTTGCCCGCTTCGTGCCAGCGCTTGAGGCCTGCGTAGGCATCGGGGTAGAGGTGGCCGGTAAAATCGCCCTGCTCGTAGCCCTGCACCCAGATCAGCCCCTGCAATGCCTTGAGGGCGGTTTCCTTCCTGTCCTGGTCGATCCAGCCGATCAGCCCCCTGGCGATGGCATCCAGGTCGTCGCTGGCGACGCCCAGCGCCCGGGCCGCGTCGGCCACGGTCGGCTCATCCGGATAGCTGTGGATAAAGTCCGCCATTCGCTCGCGGGCATAAGGAAACAGCGTCTTGTGGACAAAATCGATATCGGTGGTGGTGCCTTCGATATCGGTCAGTATGGCGTTGATGCCGTTGAATCTGCTCATAGTGGTACTCACACTTTTGCGCCCAAACGGCGCATCTCCAGCTCGCAGGCAAAGAGGAACTCCAGCCCTTCCAAGTGGCGGCGCGCTTCGCTCATGTCGTGGCCCCAGGTATAGAGACCGTGACCGCGCACCAGAAAGCCCCATTCAAGCGGCGTGCCCTGCCACCGCTGGCTCAGCTCGGCGGCCAGCGCCTGCATGTCCTGGGCGTTGTCGAGGATAGCAATGCGTATGCTGGCATCGTGGGTGTGGTTGCCGCTGAGCGACTTCTGCATCTCGTAGCCGCTGATGGTGAGCCAGTCACCCGCTTCCAGCCGCGACAGCACCGTCGATGCTACCGAGTGGGTGTGCAGCACGGCGCCGATATTGGCATCCAGCGCATACAAACGGGTATGCAGCAGGGTCTCGGCAGAGGGCTTGAGCAGACTGGCTTGCGGCTGGCCGTCGAGGTCTACCTGCAGCAGCTGCTCGGCGTTCAGGTGCCCCTTGTGACAGCCGGACGCGGTAATCAGGGCATTCTCAGGGCCAAGGCGTACAGAGAAGTTGCCACCGGTGGCCGGACACCAGCCCTGGGCGTCGATCCAGCGACCGGCATCAATGATCTGCTGAGCAGCCGTATCGATCATGCCTGCCCCTCGCTGCCGTCAATCAGGGTAAAGTCGTCCGCATCCTGCCAGGCCGGGAAGTTGCGGCGGAACTGCTGCAGGTCTTCGCTGTTGAGTAGACCGGTCTTGATGAACGGCTCGCCAGCCGGTCCATCCAGCAGGGCCTGGCCCTTGAAGTCCACCAGCAGGCTGTCGCCGCTGTACTCCAGTCCCTTGCCGTCCTCGCCCACGCGGTTGACACCCGCCACGTAGCACTGATTCTCGATCGCCCGCGCAAGCAGCAACGCGCGCCAGGGATGGCGACGCGGTGCTGGCCAGTTGGCGACACAGAGCAGCAGGTCATAATCGTCGCGGTTGCGGCACCAGACCGGGAAGCGCAGGTCATAGCAGACCTGCGGCAGGATGCGCCAGCCCTTGTACTCGATCACCTTACGGGTCTCGCCGGCGGCATAGTACTCATGTTCGTTGGCCATGCGGAACAGGTGGTGCTTGTCGTAGTATTGCACTTCGCCTTCAGGGGTGACGAACAGCAGGCGGTTGCGATACCCGCCGTCGTCGATCACCACGCTGCCGCAGATCGCCGCGCCCAGGCTGCGCGCCATCGTCCGCATCCACGCCAGGGTCGGGCCGGACATCGGTTCGGCCACTTCGTTCGGCGACATGGTGAAGCCGGTGGTAAACATTTCGGGCAGCACGATCAGGTCGGTCTGTCCTTCCAGCGGCGCCAGCAGTGACGTCAGTCGCTCTCGGTTGGCGTCCGGCTGCTGCCAGTCCAGAGGGGTCTGGACCAGGCTGATTCTCAGATTTTGCATAGTCGTTCCGCGGCCTGATCAAGGGTGATTTCATTTTTGGCAAAACAGAAGCGTACCAGTTTCATCTCCGGCGGCTGCTGGCAGAACACCGACAACGGGATCGCCGCCACGCCGGCGTGCTCAATCAGCCAGAGCACGAACTCGGTGTCGGGCAGATCGCTGATCGCGCTGTAGTCCATCACCTGAAAGTAGGTGCCCGCCGCCGGGGTGAAGCTGAAGCGGCTGTCCGCCATGCGTGCATTGAAGCGATCGCGCTTGGCCTGGTAAAAGGCGGGCAGCGCCTGGTCGTGTTCAGGATCGGCGTCCAGGTAGTCCGCCAGCGCCAGCTGCATCGGCGTGCTGGTGCTGAAAGTCAGGTACTGGTGAATCTTGCGCAGCTCGGCCGTCAGCGGGGCCGGCGCCACGCAATAGCCGATCTTCCAGCCGGTGGTGTGATAGGTCTTGCCGAAGGAGGACACCACAAAGCTGCGCGCGGCCAGGGCCGGATAGCGGTTGATGCTCTGGTGCTCGGCGCCGTCGAAGACGATGTGCTCGTACACCTCATCGGCGAGCAGCAGGATATCGCTGCCGGCCACCAGCTCGCTCAACGCCTGCATGTCGGCGGCAGTCAGCGTCTGCCCGGTGGGGTTGTGGGGTGTATTGAGGATGATCATCCGCGTCTGCGGCGTGATCGCCCGGGCCACGGCATCCCAGTCGATGGCGAAGCTGGGCGGTGCCAGTTGCAGGTGCACCGCCCGACCGCCATTCAGAGTAATCGCCGGGTCGTAGCTGTCATAGGCCGGATCGAACACAATGACCTCATCGCCCGGACGCACCACTGCCGAGATCGCCGCAAACAGGGCCTCGGTCGCGCCGGAGGTGACGGTCACTTCAGCTGCAGCATCCACGACACGGCCGTAGCAGCGCGCGACCTTGGCGGCGATCGCCGCACACAGCGCCGGCACACCGCTCATCGGCGCATACTGGTTGGCACCCTGGCGGATATAGTGATCGACCCGGGTCAGCAGGGCCTCGGGGCCATCGAAGTCGGGAAAGCCCTGTGACAGGTTGATCGCCTGATGGGCTTGCGCCAGCGCAGACATCTGCGTGAAGATCGTGGTACCGACCCTGGGCAACTTGGTTTCGGGGTAATGCATGGGCGGACTCGGCAAATGATAGAGGTCAAATAGTACCGGAGAGAGCCAGATCCGCTCAACAAATGCTCTGGTCTAACCGGACGCGAAAGGTAGAATATCGAATGCTGGATTGGATTCTGGAGCACAACGGTTTCATCATCGAGGCCGCCATCCTGGCCCTGGTCGTGCTGTATGTAGGACTGAAAATCAAATAATCATCTTTTCCCGGAGCTGGAATGATTTCTCGTGGAGCACGACGCTCGCTGTATCTGGCCACCCTGCTCGGTCTGGGACCGAGTATTTCACCCGCTCAAGCGTCCGAAGCACTATACCTGAGCGAAGAAGCCTTTCTGACCGATATTCCTGAAATCACCTCGGCCACCCGGCTGTCGCAACGTCTGACCGAATCGCCCGCTTCGATCAGTATCATCACCCGCGACATGATCAGTGCCTCAGGCGCACGCAACATTCCGGACCTGCTCCGTCTGGTGCCGGGCTTTCAGAGTTTCCATGTCAGCGCCAACAAGTTCGCCACCACCTATCACGGCGCCAGCGACAACTTTCCCCGTCGGCAGGAGGTCATGGTCGATGGCCGTTCGGTCTACCTGCCGCTGCTGTCCACGGTGGACTGGACCTCGCTGGGACTTAACCTGCAGGATATTGAGCGGGTCGAAGTGGTACGCGGCTCCAACGTCCCTACTCAGGGTTCCAACGCGTTCATGGGTTCGATCAACATCATCACCCGTGAGCCGGCCGCCGAGCAGGGCGGCTATTTCAGCGCCACCGCCGGCAGCATGGATACCCGCGACCTGCATTTCGGCCATTCCGATTCTCTCGGATTATGGAGCTACCGGTTGTCCGGCGGACATGAACAGAACGACGGCAGCGACCGGTTTGGCGACCGCCTGAAACGCAACTACCTGAGCTTCAGCGGCAGCTATACGCCCACGCTGACCGATACCCTGTGGATCCAGGCCGGGGTAGACCGGGGCCATACCTACGTGGGTCAGGCCGACAGGGCCGATACCCTATACCACCGCCGAGAGCACGACTCCAACTACCAATCGATCAAGTATCAGAATATCTATTCCGATACCGGCACCTTGCAACTGACGGCCTATCATAATTATCTGAACCTGGAGGTCCCCAGGCTCAGTTATGCTGATGTATTCAATTTGCTTGGCAGCCAACTGGCCGACAATGGCATCGCCATGAACAACGAGGAATTGACGGCCTATACCGGGCAATTCCTGCAGATGAACCACTGGCCCCTGTGGGATCGGGAGCACGGCACCACTCACAGCTACGATATCGAGCTGCAAGTATCAGAAGCCCTGGACAGGCTGCGCTGGGTCACCGGGCTTGGATACCGTTATGATTCAGCCGCAAGCGATATCCTGCTGCAGGATGGCGACGTGTCGGAAGAGCGCTGGCGCGCCTTTGCCAATGTGGACTGGGCTTTCATGCCCGCCTGGAGTGTGAATACCGGCGCCATGTTTGAACATAGCTCGGACGATGCCGACGCCTTCTCGTTCCGTCATGCCCTGATCCACCGACCCGATGATGTCAGCAGCCTGCGCCTTGGCTACTCCATCAGCGAGCGTCTGCCATCACTGCTGGAAAAGAATACCAGCCGTACTCTCATCTACCCGACCATCCCCGGTGTCACCGATGGCCCCTTATATGACTATGACTATGGTGCCAATGCGGAACTGGACGCCGAACGCGTCAAAACCCATGAAATAGGCTATTTCAGGACCTTCCCGCATCTGGATGCCAATCTGGACCTGCGCCTGTTCAAGGAAAGGGTCAGTTCGGGTATCAGCGGCTATTACCAGCCGCTACCTGTGGGTACCGACACCGATGACCCGCCCCGAGTTGGCATCAGCGCCAACAACTACAGCTGGACCAACCGGGGCGCTGAAGTACAGCTTCAGCAGCATATTACCGACACGTTCAGTTATCTGTTCAACTATGCCTATATCAACACCCGTACAGCCACCTGGGACAGGGGCGCAAAGGGCATCAAGCCCTTCAAGGACAGCATCACGCCCGAGCATACCGCTTCCCTGATGTTGAGCTGGCGACCGGTTCATGACCTGAATCTCAGTCTTATGCATTACTATATGGACAGCGTCGACTGGTTTGAGGGAGACCTCCGCGACGACTATCAACGTACCGACCTGCGCGCCGCCCGGCGCTGGGCCGTCGGCCCGGATAGTGAGCTTGAGGCGGCACTGACCGTACAAAATGCCTTCGGTCCGACCTATGCGGAATTTTACGAGTACAACCTGTTTGACCGACGCGTCTGGCTGCAACTGCAGCTCAGGTATCATTAATTGGAGTGTGGACAATCTCAGGGATGCAAGGACTGGACAGGATCACCCGACTGATTACCCGCAGGCTTTTGCCTGGACTGCTGGGCTGTCTGCTGAGCTCATCTGCAACAGCCGAGCAGGCGCTGCTGGTCCTCAGCGACTTCAGCCCCAGCTACAATCAGGTCCGCGACGCCGTACTTGAAACAGCACAACAGCCTCCGCTCGTCACCACTCTGGATCAGCTGACGCCTGCCGACAGCCAGCGCGCCACCATCCTGGCGGTCGGCAGCCGGGCCTGCGAGCAGATGCTCAACCACTACCACCCCGATACCCGGTTGATCTGCAGCTTTCTGCCCTCCAGCACATTTGCACAGCTCAAGCAGAAACTGCTGCCCGAGCAGGCTCAGCCCCAGGTCAGTGCCATTTTCATCGACCAACCGCTGCTCCGCCAGATACGCCTGGCACGGCTGGTCAAGCCGAACGCCCGCATACTGGGCTCCGCGCTGGGCAGCAACAGCCGCCTGCTGCGCGACGAACTGGAAGCCGGCAGCCGCAAGGCTGGACTGGAGCTGCAACTGGCCTACCTGACGACCCAGGACAACCCGGTAGAACAGCTGACGCCGGTGATCCGGAACAGCGATCTCTTCCTGGTGATCCCGGACAGCTCGGTATTCAACCGCGCCATCTCCAAATGGCTGCTTTACCTGTCATTGCGTCACCAGGTTCCGGTGATCGGCTTTTCGGAAAATTACACCAACGCCGGCGCCGCCGCCTCGGTCCACTCCTCGGCCACGCAGATCGGACAACAGGCCGGTGAATGGCTCAGCCGTCTGCAGGCCGGCGGCCCCCTGCCGCCCCCCAGCTACCCCGCCTATTTCGACATCAGCATCAACCCGGTGGCAGCACGTACGCTCAAGCTGAAACTGGCCTCCGGTGAAGCACTGGAACAGGCGCTGCTGCGCCTTGAGGCTGAAGACTGATGGGCGGGCGGGGCAGTCAACTGAGTATTCGCAGCAGGGTACTGCTGCTGGCGCTGATTCCGATGCTGACCCTGGCCGGCATTCTGGGGACCTATTTCACCTACAGCCGCCTGTCCGACAGCACCGACAAGCTGCTGGAACGCGGCCACCTGATCGCCGACCTGCTGGCCTCTGCCGCCGAGTTCGGTGTCATCAGCGGCAACCGTTATCAACTGCGTATCCTCAGCCAGAAAATCCGGCAGACTCACCCTGAAGTACGCGACATCCTGTTCTATGACACCAACTTCAATCTCCTGCACCGCTCCGAAAGTTTTCCGGTCGAACTGAGCCCCTTCAGCCCGGCCCACCAGACGTTCGATGACGGCTGGATCTTCTTCAGCCCGATCACCAGCAGCGTTCTGCTGCTGGAGAGCAACCCCGAACTGGCGATGGATACGGCCCAGCCCATCCAGAGCGGCTGGATCGCCCTGGTACTGTCCGCCGACGGCCATGCCGGCGCCCGCCGTGAAATGCTGATCAACAGCCTGCTGCTGATCGCCGCCGGCCTGCTGGTCACCGCTGTGGTCGCCGGACGTTTCGGGTTGCGCATCACGCGTCCCATTCAGGCACTGAGCCAGGTCGTCGAGCGGCTGGAGGAAGGTCAGCTGGATACCCGCGCCGCCACCACCCAGGCATCCGGTGAGCTCGGTCGTCTGGCCCGCGGCATCAACCGTATGGCCACCCGGATCCAGGCGGCCAGCCGTGGTCAGGCTGAACAGATCAGCAGGGCCACCCGCCAGCTGACCACCACTCTGCGCCATCTGGAACAGCAGAACGAGGCGCTCTCACTGGCGCGCCGGCAGGCGGACGAAGCCAACCATGCCAAGGACGAATTCCTGGCCCGCATGAGCCATGAGCTCAGGACACCGCTGACCTCGGTGCTGGGATTCTCCAAGCTGATGCAGCGCACACAGCTGACCCGGGAGCAGCAACAGTACTGCCAGATCATCGATCAGACCTCGACGCTGCTGCTGACCATCATCGACGACATTCTCGATTTTTCCCGTCTGCAGTCAGATGCGATCCAGCTGGAGCAGCTGACGTTCAATCCGCGTCAATGCCTGCTCAATCTGCTGGAGATGCAGGCCCCCATGGCCCAGCACAAGGGGCTGACCCTGACCGAAGAGCTGTCCCCGGAACTCCCGGACGCCCTGGTCGGCGACCCCACACGACTGGCGCAGATCCTGACTAACCTGCTGAGCAATGCGATCAAGTTTACCCAGGACGGTGAAGTACGCCTCCGCGCCCAGGCGACCCGTGCCGGCCGTCACTGCAAGCTGATTCTGAGTGTCAGCGATACCGGTATTGGCATCTCGCCGGAGCACCAGCAACACCTGTTTCAGGCCTTCAGTCAGGCCGACAACACCATCAGCCGGCGCTATGGCGGCTCCGGGCTGGGTCTGGTGATTGCACACCGCCTGACCCAAATAATGGGCGGCGAGCTGGAACTGGAAAGCCAGGAGGGCATCGGTACCCGCATTACGCTGACACTGACCCTGCCACTGGCGACCGACTCGACGACAGACACGACCGAAGCGCGTCCATACGAATACGCCAACGACTTCACTCTCAGCTGCCCACTGAAGGTCCTGCTGGCAGAGGATAACGACTTCAACCGGCTGCTGCTCTACAAGGTACTGACGCAGGCCGGTGCCCAGGTCATTACCGCGGTGTCCGGCACTCTGGCGCTGGAGCGCTTCCATCGGGAACAGCCCGACCTTGTGCTGATGGATGTCCACATGCCGCAGATGGATGGCATCGAGGCAACCCGCGAAATTCGACGGCTCAATCGCCGTATTCCGATTATCGCCCTGACCGCCAACGTGATGCCTCATGAACACCAGGCTCTGAAACAGGCCGGGGTCGATGCGGTGATGTTGAAACCGGTTCAGCTGCCGGAGCTGTTCGGACACCTGGAGCGACTGTGTCGTAACACGTCGACGAGCACGGTCCCATCGATGTCGGGGCTGCTGAAGCACGTCAATGCCGAGGCGTTACACCAGGAGCTGGTGCAGCAGCTGGACGCACTCTTCCCCGCCGTGGAGGCGGGTCAGCTGGAACGGGTAAGGTCTCATGCCCACCAGTTGCTGGGACTGGCCGGGCTCTATCAATTACCGGAACTGGAAGTGACGGTGGCCGAACTGCACCAGGCTGCGGTGGCAGGGGATATTCCACTGTGCTGGAAGCGCTGCTTCCGCCTGCGTCGGCTGGTTGAACATCACCAGTACCACTGATCAGAAACGACGGTAGAAGGGTTCATTTTTGATCAGCTGTTCAAGATCGGCCTGTACCCGCGCCAGCCGCTCGCGTGCCGCTCGATCATACAGGTAGGGGGCCAGCCCATCGCTGGCCGCAGGGTGGCTTTCATCCCCTTCGTGGATATCGACGCAGCGACGCCGGATCGCTTCCAGCTCGGGATCATGCAGTACCGGCAAGCCGACGAACATCTCCCATTCGTCACGCCGCGCCTCCCCCGCCTGCACCTGCTGCATCAACACCAGCACCTGGCGCCGGTCCGGCCGCCAGGTCGGCGCCCGCCCCCAGATCAAGGCCACCACCAGCCCCCCGATCAGGAGCAGGGAGACCAGAAAGGCGACCAGAAACTCAGCCATGGCGTGATCGGCCTAGCGCAGCGGCTCACCGCTGCTCAGCTCGCGCGCTATGGCATAAACCGCGTCCTGGTGCTGCTGCTCCAGTTCACGCATCTCCTGTTCATAGCTGCGCTTGAGCTTTTTCGGCAGCGCCTGCCACTCCTCCTTGATCGGGATATGGCTGGTCTTGTCATGCACCTCGGTAATCACCGCATAGGCCTCCTGCTGCAGCAACTGGGGACGAAAGTTCTCCAGCAGCACCTTGAGCCGGATGCATCCTTCGGTCAGGGTCATCTTCTCGTCATGCAGGATGGCTCCGGCCACCAGGCGGATACTGTCCTGCAGGTACTGATGACGTTCTTCAAGTGCCGCCACGGCCGCCGCTTCACGCTCGGCCTGACGTTCACGCTGACGGCGTGCACGGCTGAGCTGACGAACGATAATGGCAGACAGAATCACGATCGCGACCAGTCCGGCGGCAATCAGGCTGTAGATCAGGGTGGTGCTCATGTTGTCCTCTTGCGCTGTTGGCTGCACCGGCATTATGCCAGAGGTACCCGCGTTATCTCACTACGCATTGAGTACAGCAGAGGATTACAGGACAGGAAAGTGACGGCGGGGCGATTCACCCGCCGTCGAAGCCTCTCATTACTCGAAGGTAAAAGTACGGGGCTTGAGGTTATCCGGCTTGAGGAAGGGCTTTTCGCCGGTATTGTCGTGCTGACCCAGCACCTTACCGTTCACTTCGGTGCCATAGCGGGAGTGCTTGTGGAAGCCGATGAACTGCTCCCGTGTGGCCTTGGCATCACCGGTATAGCGCGGGTCCTGAGGACGTTCCTGGCTGTTGATATACCAGGCAACGTTCCAGGCCTCGTCATCGGTCAGGGAGCCCGATTTGCTCAGCGGCATGTTGTTCTTGATGAACGATGCCGCCGTGTAAATACGGGTCATGCCTGCGCCCCAGTTGTACGCACCGTCACCCCAGAGCGGCGGGAATACGACCTTGCCGTCCTTCTTCTGGCCGGCGCCGTCATTGCCGTGACAGATGGCACAGTTGGCCTCGTAGACTGCCTGGCCTTTTTCGTAGCTCACATCCTCGGGAATCTGCTTGCCCAGATGGCTGAAGCCGCGACCGGCAATGTTGCGCTCATAAACCGGAGCACTTTTCGCCAGCCACTGGTGGTAGGCCGTCAGGGCCAGCATTTCATCACTGCCATAAGCCGGCGGCGTGCCGTTCATGGAGTAGGCGAAACAGCCGGCAATGCGTTCTTCCAGCGAGTTGACATGCTTGTTCTTGCCCCGGTAGTCCGGCAACGTGGTCGCCGCCGGCCAGACCGGACCGGACCAGTTCATGCGCCCTTCGCCCATGTGGCAGGTCTTGCAGTTCATGTCGTTGAACACGTACTTGCCACGGAACTGCTGGGTGTTCATGAAGATGTCATGACCCTTGAGGATCACCTTGCGCAATTCGGGGTTGATCGACTCGTCGGCCATCAGATCATCGATGGTCGGTGCCTGATGGACGTACTGACCAGGCTTGCTCTCGGGCAGATTGATCGGCACCTGGGGTTCTGCGGCCAGAGCCGAATGGCTCATCATGGCGGCGACCGCCAGCATCACATACTTGGGTTTCATCACTGCTGCCCTCCCTCGGCGACGACGGCCTGCTGATTACCCAGATAGGCGGCGACCGCTTCGATCTGCTGTTCAGTCAAACGCTCGGCCACACCCGTCATCAGCTGGTTGGGATCATTGTGACGTTCGCCGGCACGCCAGGCGTTCAGCTGTTGCTTGATGTAATTGGGATGCTGACCGGCGATCCCCGGGAAGGTGGCTCCCATCCCCTGGCTGTCCGGTCCATGGCAGCTTTCGCAGGCCGGAATATAGTGGTTCCAGTCCCCGCGCTTGGCGATCTTCTCACCCAGTGTCAGCAGCTCGGCATCGGATGAAACCGCGGCGGCAGCCGGAACCGGCTGTTGCGCGTAGTAGGCCGCCACATCCAGAATCTGCTGTTCGCTCAGATTATCCACATTCGGCTGCATGATGACGCTGACCCGGTTTCCACTGTTGTAGTCACGGATCTGCTTGGCGATGTAGTCTGCATCCATCCCGGCCAGGCGCGGAAATCCGGCGGCGTTGTTACCGACACCATCCAAACCATGGCAGGCCAGACAAGGCGCGCCGCTGCCGTCCCCCTGCATGACGATCTGTTGGCCATTGGCGGCCACTCCCTGAGCCTGAACAGCTCCACTGACCAGCAGGGCACCGGCCAGCGTCAGACGCCAGTATCGTTTCAACATGGAACTCTCCCCATATTGCATATTCCTAATAAAGTGTATGCTTAACAGAAAGCATTCTATTCCATTATGCATACACTCGACAGCCTAACAGTCGGGCAGGTTGTTGTATTGATCCAGCTCCGGTTCCGCGTCGATCAGACGATTTCTTAATCCACTGGCACGACGTACCCGGGCACGCACGGCATCATCCAGACGTCCACGATGCGCCAGCAGCAGGCTGAACCAGCGACTGGCCCGGGTGATGCCGGTGTAGACCAGCTCCCGCGTCAGCACCGGGTTGATCGCCGGCGGCAGCAGCAGCGCGGTATGGGCAAACTCCGAACCCTGTGACTTGTGCACGGTCATGGCGTAGACCGTCTCGATCGCCTGCAGACGGCTGGGCAGCACCCACTTCAGCGTGCCGTCCGCCAGCGGGAACACCACGCGCAGAGCCTGACCGCCCTGGCCATCCGGCATGGCCAGCGTGATGCCGATATCACCGTTCATCAGCCCCAGACCATAATCGTTGCGGGTCACCAGCACAGGACGTCCCTCATACCAGCCCTGATCCCGCTCGATCAGGCCCGCTTTCAGCAATGCGGCGGCGATGCGCTCATTCAACCCTTCCACGCCCCAGGGGCCACGCCGCAGCGCACAGAGCAGCTGGAACTGGCCAAAGGCGTTCAGGACCCCACGCGCCCAGGCCTCCAGTGCATCCTGCGTCGGCCCGACCGGACGCAGATCCGCCAGTTGTAGCAGATAATATCGGTAGCCTTGTGGTGCCTCCCCCTCTGCATTCGCCGCCTGATTGCCACCCTCCAGCACCAGCCGCTCCAGTGACCGGTCTTCACTGCCTTTCAACACGGTCACTCCCAGATCGGCATAGCCGGCACGCAGTACCTGATTCACCGCCTCCGGTCGGCCGCTGTTGACCGCCCGCGCCAAGGCGCCGATGCCGCTGTCGACGCCGAAGCGGTGACTGAACCTGAGCATGGCGATCGCCTGCGCCAGCGGCTGGGCCGAGGCTTCCCCGTCGGTCGCCTGCCAGGCGGCCACGTCCTGTCCGGTCTGGCGCGCCAGCTGCACCAGGGTCTCGGGGGTATAACCGCCCAGGTCCGCCCCTTCACAGAGGTCGCCCAGCACTGAGCCGGCCTCCACCGAGGCCAGCTGGTCCTTGTCGCCGAGCAAAATCAGCCGCGCCCGTGCCGGCAGTGCCGCCAGCAGCTGATGCATCATCTCCAGATCGATCATCGAGGCTTCATCCACCACCACCAGATCGGCATGCAGCGGATTGTCGGCGTTGTGGATAAAACGGCGGGTACCGGGTCTTGCCCCCAGCAGACGGTGCAGGGTGGTCACCTCCTGCGGGATATCCTGTTGCAGATGGTCCGGCAGACGATCCACCGCGCCGCTGATCGATTCGGTCAGGCGCGCCGCCGCCTTGCCGGTGGGCGCGGCCAGCCGGATGCGCAACGCACGTCCCTCATCGCGGGCCAGGCTTTGCAGCAGCGCCAGCAGGCGCACCACGGTGGTGGTCTTGCCGGTACCGGGGCCCCCGGTGATGATGCCGAAGCGGCGGCCGGCCACCAGCGCGCAGGCCAGCTGTTGCCAGTCGAGACCCTTATTCACAGGGGAAAAGTCCACCGGCGCGAACAGCTCGCCGAGGCGCTGCTGCAGCCGTGCTTCATCCACAGGGATAGCGCTGAGACGATCACCAACCCGTGCGGCCACATCCACTTCGTAGCGCCACTGGCGATAGAGGTAGAGCCGGGTGGAGTTTGGCTCCAACACCAGCGGCGCCGGCGGATCACCGGCGCTGACCAGCGCCGAGGCCTGCAGGGCGGCCAGCCATTCGCTGCGCCCCAGCCCCTGCAGCAATTCCACCGGACGGTCCGGCAGGGCCTCGCCGAACTCGCCATCCGGCGGCAGCGACAGGGCGGTATCCGGTGCCGACAGCAGGTTGTCGATATCGGCGCAGATATGGCCCCGCCCCAGCTGGTGGCTGGTCAACACACCGGCCAGTAACACCAGCGGCGAGACATTCGGCTCCAACTCCTGCAGGAAGCGGCCCAGTGTCAAATCCAGCGCGCGTATCCAGCCGCGCGCCTGCCAGCGCTGCAGCAGGTCTTCCAGCGCGGGCCAGTCCGCCAGTGCCGGGTGCAGCCTGGTGTCGGTGGTGAAAAGATCATTCTGCTCAGTCATGAGCTACCTCCTCGCCCGCCAGCAGACGGTCCAGGGTTTCGATCAGTTCCGCCTCGGGGCGGTCGATACAGCAGCCATGATGCTCTGGCTCATTGATGCCGCGCAGAAACAAGTAGAGAGCTCCGCCCACATGCTGCTCATAGCCGCTGATCGGGTCGTCGGCATAGCCGGGCAAACGCGCCTTGAGCAATCTGTGCAGCGCCAGCAGATAGAGCACGTACTGAACGTCATAACGCTTATCCAGCACCGCCTTCTGCATCGCCGCCGCGCTGTAATGGCTGTCGTCCGCTCCCAGCCAGTTGGATTTGTAGTCGGCTACCCAGTAGCGCCCCTCGTATTCAAACACCAGGTCGATAAAGCCCTTGAGCATGCCGCCCAGCTGCTGCGGCGCCAGCCTTGGGCGCGGCTGCCCCGGCAGAACCTGACGGCTGATCAGCCGGTCGAGTTTGGCCACCGGCACCTCGGCCACCTGAAACCAGAACTCCAGCTCCGCCTGATATTCACTTAACCCGGCCAGAGGCACAGCGCCTTCCGGCAACGGCAGCGGTGTCACCAGCAACTGCTCCAGCCAGCGATCCAGCACCGGCAGCCAGGGCTGCCATTCCCGACGCTGGCAGCGCGGCGCCAGATAGTCCTGACGCAGGCGCTCATCCACCGCCACCTGATCGAAGCCCTCGTCGGCGGCCCACTCCAGCACGCCGTGCAGGAAGGTACCGGCCTGGGGGCCTTTCCAGAAATGGTGCGGATCATAGTCGAACTCGACCACGGTGGAACCGGCGGCGGTTTCATCCCGGCTTTCGCGCGCGGTCTCCTCGCTCGGTGTTTCTGAGGGCTCAGCGTCAACCGGTGCTTCCAGTTCCATCTGCCCCTGCAACTGGGCGATGGCGCTGTAACTGGCGATCCACCAGCGTTCACCCGCCACCGGGCGCTCACAGCTGCGCGCCGCTGCCAACGCGGACGTTGAGGCCTCTGCCGGCAACAGGGCGGTTTCGATCGGCGGCGGCGCATCGACGTCGATCACGCCATCGCTGACCAGTGGTTGCAGCAATCCGCTCAGGGCCGCGGTATCCGTTTTGTCGGCGCAGCCGAGCAGCTGGCCGAAGGCGCTCTTGTGCACACTGAGGGAACGGTTGCGCTTGATCGCCGCCACGCCCAGCCAGCAGGCGTGCACCGGCCGAGTCAGCGCCACGTAGAGCAGACGCAGGTCTTCCTGCAGGCGTTCGGCATCGGCCGCTTTCTTGGCCGCCTGGTCACCGCTGTCCAGCTCCAGCACGGTGCCCTCATCGGTCTGATAGCGGTAACTGCCGTTGTCGGCGGTGACCTCGCGGTAGTTGCAGATGAACGGCAGGAACACCAGCGGGTATTCCAGCCCCTTGGACTTGTGAATCGTCACCACCTGCACCAGATCAGCATCGCTCTCCAGTCGCATGATGTGTTCATCGCTACCATTGCTGCTGTCGAGGATCTGTTCCTGCAGGTAGCGAATCAGCGCCAGCTCCCCTTCCAGCTGGCTGCTCGCGCTCTGCAGCAGCTCGGCCAGGTGCAGCAGGTTGGTCAGTACCCGCTCACCCCCGGTCTGTTGCAGCAGACGGGCCGGCAGTTCGAAGCCCTCGAGCAGATGGCGCACCATCGGCAGCACGCCCTGGCGCTGCCAGAGTTCGCGCAGCTGGCGGAAGCGCTCCACCTCCTGCTCCCAGCGCTGCTCGTCCCGGGTCAGCTGCTCCAGAGTGGCATAGCCCAGATCCAGCGTTGCCGTCGCCAGGGCGCCATGCAGGCGGTCCGCCTGTTCCGGCTCGGCGCAGGCGCGCAGCCAGCGCCAGAGATCTTCCGCCTCGGCACTGGCATAGACCGACGCCTGATCGGACAGGTAGACGCTGCGCACGGCGCGCCGCTCCAGCGCCTCTCGGATCACCCGGGCCTCGCTGCCACTGCGTACCAGGATGGCGATATCGCTGGGCTTGAGCGGTTCCAGCTGCCCCTCAGCGTTGCGGAAGCCGGCGCGTTGCTGCTGGGCCAGCGTCAGCAGGCGGCAGATCTCGCTGGCGCTGTGCTCGGCCATCAACTGGCGGTAATCGCCCACGGCGACGCCATCCGCCTCGTCATCGCTCAGTAGCCAGTGGTTCAGTGCCGCCAGACGGACGCCGTCCACCTCGAACACCTCCTTGCGGCCGTTGGCCTCCACCGGGATAAACGGCAGGGGGTTGTCGCCGTCGCGGGCAAAACGGAAAGCGCCTGCCGTTTGCCTGTCCTCCGCCTGTGCGAACAGCCGGTTGACCGCCTCGACCAGCGCCGTAGAGGAACGGAAGTTGCGCCCCAGGGTATAGTGCCGCCCTGCCGTATCCTGCCGCGCCTGCAGATAGGTGTGAATATCGGCGCCACGGAAGGCATAGATCGCCTGTTTGGGGTCGCCGATCATCAGCAGGGCCGAGTTTGCACGCTCCGTCAGACCATCGTTCGACCAGCAATTCTGATTGGCATTCGGGTCGGTACTCTCGTCGGTGCTCTCGCCAGTATTCTCGCCAGAAGCCTGGTCACCCCCCCAGTAGACCCGACTGAAAATGCGGTACTGCAGCGGGTCGGTGTCCTGGAATTCGTCGATCAACGCCACCGGGTACTGGCGGCGAATGGTGGCGGCCAGGTGTTCGCCGCCTTCCCCCTGTAGCGCCTCATCCAGGCGCAGCAGCATGTCGTTGAAGCCCAGTGCTGCCGCCCGTTCACGGGAGCGGGCAAAGCGCTGCTGGATCCACCGCGCCGCGTGCAGCTGCACCGGCTGTACCGGCGGCTGGCCTTCGAGGTAGTCCACCAGCTGCTGCAGCTGATCGAACACCGGGTGATCCGGCGTCTGCCCCTGCTTGGCCTTGGCCGTTTTGGCGGTCAGTTTGGCCAGACCGAAATGTTCCAGCTTATCCACCGCCAGCGAAGCGCCCTCGGCCCAAGCCGCCATCTCGGCCAGCTTGTCGGGCAGGGACGCCGGTCGGTAACTCTGGTTGTTGAGTACTTTCGTCTGCACCGACTCGATCAGCAACGTTTCGATGGTCTCGCGTTCCGTCGACCAGCACGCACGGGCCTGCTGTTCCAGCTGCTCCTTCTGCGGCAGCCAACCGTCCAGTTGCGCCGCATAATCGGCCGGTGACAGCATCTGCGCCACCACTTCCCCCTGATAGCGCACCTGCTGCTCGCCTGGCTGCAGCAGCGGCTTGAGCGTTTTCAGCAAACTGTCCGGGTCGGAGGCCAGGTCGCTCAATGCCTCGGCAGCCTCAGGTGACAATGCATAACACCAGCTGCGCCAGTAGTCGCGCGCCATCTCGGCCAGCAGTTCACTGTCGTCCTGCTCCAGCTGCTGCTGAAACAGGCTGCCGGTATCGAAGGCATGCTGGGTCAGCATGCGCTGGCTCCAGCTGTGGATGGTGTAGACCGCCGCCTCGTCCATCCATTCGGCGGCCTGTTCCAGCTTGCGGGCGGCCAATGCCCGCGCCTCTGCATCGGCATGGTCCGGCTCGGCCAACAGCTGCTCCAGGAAAGGATCGGGCTCGGCCTTGCCGCGAAAGACCTGCGACGCCTCGGCCAGACGGCTACGGATACGGTCACGCAGCTCGCGGGTGGCGGCGTTGGTGAAGGTCACCACCAGAATATCCGGCGGCAGCAACGGCCGACCAAAGCCGGATTCGGCATCGCCGTGGCCCAGCACCAGGCGCACGTAAAGCGCGGCGATGGTGAAGGTCTTGCCGGTACCGGCGCTGGCCTCGATCAGACGCTGGCCGTGCAATGGGAAGACCAGCGGGTTCAGCGTTTCCGGACGCGAGGTGGGCCTGTGAGAAGTTGTGGTTTGCACGCTCATGCGTCCTCCCGTGACAGCAGCTCACCCTGTTCGATCAGGGGACGATAAAGCGCCTGGGCCCAGGCTTCCAGACCAGCATCCAGCAGTGGCTCGAATGCAGGCCAGGCCCGCTGCAGGTAGCGATCGGTGGTGCCTTCACCGGGAAAGCGGCTGTTACCTTCATAGGCATTGGCCGCCGCTCCAATCGGGTCCTTGTCCTCCGGTGCGTTCAACAGTGCCAGGCCGGTACGACAGGCCAGCGGAGCCGGTTGCGCCAGTGCTTTCAAGTAATATTCCAGCACCTCATCCAGCAGTTGCTGCGCCCGATCGGCGTCCAGCGGACGGATCCGGGCGCTGGTATCCGGACCCACCAGGAAGGTGGTCAGTGAGTGCCCGCTCGCGCTGACAGCCAGGTGATCCAGCCAGGCGCGAACCAGCCGATGCCAGCGCGGTGCCCCCTTGTCGCTGATTGCCTGGGGCGAGGACAGGATCTGTGCCAACTCATGTCCGGCGCGCTGACGGTAAAGACCGCCGGCCCAGTCTTCCAGCAGGACTTCATGCCCCTCGGCCTTAAGCCTCAACTGTAATTCCAGCGGTTCCGGCAGCAGTTGCCAATCAGCCTGCAGCTGCTGCAAATGGCGTAATGTCGACGCTGCCGGGCTGAGGATCTCGCGCAGGGCACGCTCGCCGTAGGGACCCAGCGGCAGTTCACCCGCACGTTGCCAGCGCGCCAGCTGCGACTGGATGCCGACCTCGTGGCGCTCGGCCTTGAGCCCGGCGCTGATCAATTCGGAACCGAGCCGGAACTGATCCAGGCGATCGAACCGGAACGGCTCGTGCTCCGCCTGCACCTCTTCCAGAGTATCGAACCAGACGCCCAGGCGCTGATTGAAGAAGGTCTGTACCGGGTAGCGCAGGAAGCGCTGCAGGGTTTTCAGGTTGAGGCTTTCCGGGATCTCCAGCGGCGGCAGCCACCCCTGTTCCTGCTGCTTGATGCCGTCGTGCACCTCGCGCCACTCACCGGCATAGGTGAACAGGTGCGGATCCTGCTTGAAATAGCGCGGGCTGAACGGCTGCAGCGGATGCTCGGTGGTCAGTTGCGCCGGCAGTTCCATGCCGTCTACAGTCTGCCAACCCTGCTGCAGATGATCCCGCAGCTGGGCCACCAGTACCGAGGGCGGCTGCTCGGCGTTATCGCGCACACTGCGCCCGACCCAGCTGATGTAGAGCGCATCGCGCGCCGACAGCATGGCTTCGAGAAACAGGTAGCGGTCATCCTCGCGGCGGGAACGGTCACCGGGGCGGTAGCGCCCCACCATCAGGTCGAAGTCCATCGGCGGCTGGATACGCGGATAGTCGCCATCGTTCATGCCCAACAGACAGACACGACGGAAGGGGATGGCGCGCATCGGCATCAGGGTGGCGATATTGACCGCCCCGGCAAGGAAGCGCTGCGACAGACTCATCTCGTCGATGCCGTCGAGCCAGCTGTCGCGCACTACTTCCAGTGGCAGCGGACGCTCCAGCGCCGCCTCGGCGCAGGCCTCCTGCCATTGCTGCAGACGCTGGGTCAGCCGCTCCATCAGCATCAGGTCCTGATCGCTGACCGGCAGCAGGAAGCGCTCCAGTAACCCGGCCAGTACCAGACTCCAGTCGTTGCAGGGTTTGGGCGTCAGTAAGTGCTCACGCAACTGCAGCAGAGCCGCTACCAGCTCCGCCAGGGGGCCGACCTGCGCCGCCTCCAGTCCGCCCACTTCTCCGTAGGCCTCGATCTCGGCGAAGGTCTGCTCATCACCCATGATGTAGCCCAGCAGCATGCGTTTGAGGCCGAACAGCCAGGTGTTCTGCTCCAGCCCTTCCGGCAATTCAAGACCGGCGCGCTGGGCGCTGTCGAGGCCCCAGCGGATTCCCGAATCACGAATCCAGTGCTGCAGTTGGGGCAGGTCGCTTTCCGCCATGCCGAAGCGTTCACGCAGGGCCGGCACCTCCAGCAGGTCGAACAGCTGGCTGATGCCGAAACGCTCCTGTGGCAGCTGCAGCAACAGCTCCAGCGCGATCAGCAGTGGCGCCTGACCTCGGTTCTGCTGGTCGTTCAGGGTAAAGGGAATGAAGCGTGGGTCTCGACGCGACAACCGGCCGAATACCGAGCGGATATGCGGCGCATACTGGTTGACGTCCGGCACCATGACGATGATATCGCGCGGTTTAAGGCTGGGGTCGTCCTGAAACCACTGCAACATCTGGTCGTGCAGGATCTCGACTTCACGCTGGCGGCTATGTGCAACCTGGAAGGTCAGTGAGTCATCACCTTCATGCCAAAGTCGCTGAACTTTCGGAACAGGTTCCAGCTCCAGAATATCCTGCTGAATCTGGTTCAGCAGCGACAAGTGTTCAATATCAGGTTCGGCATCATCAAAGAGGTCGATGCGCTGGAACCAGTCGCGGTACTGGCTGGTATCGTCGAACTGATCCAGCAGACGGATGTAGTCGCGGCCCTGCTTGCCCCAGGCCGCCAGCAGCGGCTGGGCGTGCAGGTGCAGGTCGGCCTCACTGACCTCTTCCGGCATGCCGGCCTTGAGCGCCTGACGCCGGCGGGTGCTGCGCAGCAGCTCCTTACCGTCGATGATATCGGCCCAGTAATGGCGACAGGGGTTATGCACACAAAGCAACACCTGGGTATGCCGGGCCAGCGCCGATAGCGCCTCGATGAACTGCTGCGGCAACGCCGAGATGCCGAAGATGATCACCCGACGCGGCACGGCTCGGGGCCGTTGTTGCAGTTGGCTGCAGGCGGCGAGAAACTGCTGATGCAGGTCAGCTCGGCTCAGGTTGCGCTGAGACTCATCCATATCGGCACGGATCGCGCGCCACAGCAACGGCTGCCAGCGCTGCTCCTCCGGCAGTGGCTGCTCCTGACCCTGGGCATCGATCAGCAGATCACGCCCTTCGGCCCAGGCGCTGAGCCAGTCGGCGCGGTAGACCTGGTACTGATCGTAGAGGTCGGCCAGACGCTCGGCTAGCTGGTACTCCTTGCGCGCCGTCAGGTCGTCGGCGAGAAAACGGCGCAGCTGGGCGCACTCGGGCTGCTCAATCAGGTCAGGGAGCAGACGCAGCAGACGCCAGGCGAGACGGGACTTGTCATAGGGGGAGGTTTTGGGCACCCGGTCGGCACCGAGCACGGCACGGTAAGCCTGCCAGAGAAAGGCTGAGGGCAACTGGATATCCAGCGCCGCCGCAATACCGCATCCCGGCTGGTCGGCATCCTCCGGTGAACGCGCCAGCGCCAGCTGCAGCCATTGGGCAATACCGTTGCTCTGTACCAGGATGGTTTCGTTCTCCAGCACGCCCAGTGGGTTGCTGCGCATCCAGTACACCAGGACTTCCCTCAGTGCTTCCAGCCGGTTGCCGTGGATGATGGCCAGGCCGGTGGACAGCCCTCCCCTGTTCTGCTCGCTCACGCGCCTGCTCCTGCTGCTTGTTCAACGCGCAAGGATACTACTCGTGATAGCGGATTGCATACGGGAGGCACTGTCCAGAGGGACAATAGAACTCACCTCGACGGCGCAGACACTCACTCAACCCGCGCGATCAACGCCTCGATCTCCGCCACGATCACGTTGGACAGCTCACAAACCTCACGATACTTGGCTTCCGCCTGATCAGCGCGCCTCTGATGCCGATCGTCAATCACTTCCCGGATCAACTGGTGCATGCGGTCATGTGGCCGTTCGATCGCGGACATGGCGCCGCCTCGCCCGAAACGTTCCATACCACGGCCATAGAACCAGCGACCAAAATCGCAATCATGTGAAGAGACGGCCTGTTCATGCGGAATATCAGCACGCCCATCGAGGAAGGCACGCAGACGCAGCTTCCAGGCCTGGTGCGCAGCCTTGGCCAGCTCCAGTTCAACCACATCATCCTGGGCTACCTTGAAGCGACGAATGGTCTTCATCAGATGGGACAGTTCCATGCCGATGGTCGACGTGGAATGCAGGATGTCCTGGGCACCCTCTGCAGTCTCGTCCGCGCCATTGCCGACACGTTCGACCGACTGCTGGATCGTCTCACTGACCTGAGTCTGTTCTTCCGCCGCCGAAGCGATCTGGGCCGTCATGTCGCGAATATCGTCCATGGCCCGGGTAATCGCCTGCAAGGATGCTCCGGCATTGCTCGCCATGTCGACGGTCCTCTCGGACTGCTGCTGACTCTGCTCGATCACCTCGACCGTCCGTCCTGTACCTTCCCGGAGGGCTGTGATCATCTCGTTGATCTCCCCCGTGGCGTGCTGGGTCCGGTGCGCCAGTGCACGTACCTCGTCGGCCACTACAGAGAAGCCGCGCCCCTGCTCTCCAGCTCGGGCCGCTTCAATCGCGGCATTCAGGGCAAGCAGGTTGGTCTGGTCGGCGATACCGCGAATGACGTCCAGAATGGTGCTGATGGTGTCGCTGCGGGTTTCGACATCACGCACCACCGTCATCATTGAGCGAACATCCTCAGCCAGGGTATGAATAGCGGAAATCGCATCGTCCACCACCTGGCGTCCTTGCTGGGCCTGGTCATCCGCCTGCTGGGTAGCGCCGGCGGAACCGGCCGCACTGTGTGCCACTTCCTGAGCCGTCGCGGACATTTCGTTCATGGCTGTCGCGATCTCGGTGGTCTCCTGACGCTGCCGGTTGGCAAGGTTCAGTGTGTGATCACTGACATCGAACAGATAGGAGCTGGACGAAGAAACCGAGGCAACGGCTCGCGTCAGCTCCTGAATCAGGCTTTCGATCCGCTCGATGAACTGGTTGAACTCCTGCGCGATCGCCGTCAGTTCATTGTGACCGCTGACCGGTAAGCGCTGGGTCAAGTCTCCTTCGCCAATGGAAATATCGCGCATGGCGTCACTGAGTCGGCGCAACGGTCGGGCTACACTGTGGCCGATGACCGATGCCACAATAATGCCGATCACCAGAATGGCCGCGATGATAACCAGCAGTTCAAGGAAGGCGGCCCGGTGCTGGGCGATATAGTCACTGCGATCCATCGCCAGTACCAGAACACCAATCGGTGTCCCCGAATAGTCTTCCAGTGCCTGGGCATGAAGGGCCACTGGACGGCCATTCAAAGCCTGCTCTACCACCTGTATGTCCCCTGCCAGCGCTGCCTGTTCTGCATCAGGGGTCAGCAGTCGCTGCTCTCCCCAGGTGCTGGCAAAGGTTTCCAGCGCTCCATTGCGGGTCAGCAGAAGTGCCAGGTCCAGACCGGTATCCGCCTTGACCGCATCAAAGAAGGGCTGTCCCAATGAGAAACCAAACTCCACCGAGCCCCAGTGCTTTCCTCCTGCCTGAACAGGCACTACGCCACGAATGCCCAGGCCCGCCACGCCCTGTTCGATACCGCCAACAGGCTGACGCGTCTGGTTCGTCGCCACGACGGTCTGGCGGAAACCGGACAGGTCATCGCCATGCTTTTCAGGGCGGTGCAGACGCAACCAGGAGGTCGCGGGTGGCTGATGGAACTGGAACTGTCTCAGTCCGAAGGTCTGCTGCAATTGATGGAAAGCCGGCTCCAGCTCCGCTTCCACTTGGCTGCGATTACCGTCAACCAGCAACTGTTGCAGGTGCGGCTGAGTCGCAACCAGCGTAGCCATGGCCGTCGCCAGACGACGCTCTGCATCAATGCGTTCCATAACCTTGTCGAACTGTACCTGCAGCTCTCGCTTCTCCGCCGACTGGATCAGGCTGTTCAGGTCTCGACTGACTCCCGGCAAGACAATCGCGGCAAACATGAGCAGTAACAGGCTGAAGCCACCAATGACGCGTATGCGAATGCTAAGACGGTCCAACATATCTCTTTCCTTGTTATGTATGGGCTAGAAGGAGCATAACCCTAAACAGCCGTATGAAGAAGAAGATCTCCCGGTTGATGCGTCATGGCCGAGCTAAGGAGATACCTCAACTGCTCTGGAAGCCACAACGCAAAAACCCCGGTCTCAACGAGACCGGGGTTTTCACTTAATTAAATGCTTGGCGATGACCTACTCTCACATGGGGAAGCCCCACACTACCATCGGCGATGACGCGTTTCACTGCTGAGTTCGGGATGGGATCAGGTGGTTCCACGGCTCTATGGTCGCCAAGCAAAACTGGTACAAACTGGATCTTTCAGTGAGAGCCTTTTGGGTTCTCGCTGTGATTGTCTTTGTCGTATTGTCGCTACAAGCGTTCAACCGGTGCTCTTTCGAGCTGCGATAATCTGTTCTACGTTAACCATTCATTGCAAACGCCTTGGGCGTTATATGGTCAAGCCTCACGAGCAATTAGTACTGGTTAGCTCAATGCCTTACAACACTTACACACCCAGCCTATCAACGTCCTGGTCTCGGACGGCTCTACAGGGATCTCAAGGATCCAGTGAGATCTCATCTTGAAGGAGGCTTCCCGCTTAGATGCTTTCAGCGGTTATCCCGTCCGCACGTAGCTACCCGGCAATGCCACTGGCGTGACAACCGGAACACCAGAGGTGCGTCCACTCCGGTCCTCTCGTACTAGGAGCAGCTCTTCTCAAATCTCAAACGCCCACGGCAGATAGGGACCGAACTGTCTCACGACGTTCTAAACCCAGCTCGCGTACCACTTTAAATGGCGAACAGCCATACCCTTGGGACCGGCTTCAGCCCCAGGATGTGATGAGCCGACATCGAGGTGCCAAACACCGCCGTCGATGTGAACTCTTGGGCGGTATCAGCCTGTTATCCCCGGAGTACCTTTTATCCGTTGAGCGATGGCCCTTCCATACAGAACCACCGGATCACTAGAACCTACTTTCGTACCTGCTCGACGTGTCAGTCTCGCAGTCAAGCACCCTTCTACTCTTGCGCTCATTGGCTGATTTCCGACCAGCCTGAGGGTACCTTCGTGCTCCTCCGTTACTCTTTGGGAGGAGACCGCCCCAGTCAAACTACCCACCACACAATGTCCTCGATCCCGATCAGGGACCTGAGTTAGAACCTCAACAGTACCAGGCTGGTATTTCAAGGTTGGCTCCACTCAAACTGGCGTCTGAGTTTCAAAGCCTCCCAGCTATCCTACACAAGTAATGTCAAAGTCCACTGTGAAGCTATAGTAAAGGTTCACGGGGTCTTTCCGTCTAGCCGCGGGGACGCTGCATCTTCACAGCGAGTTCAATTTCACTGAGTCTCGGGTGGAGACAGTGTGGCCATCGTTACGCCATTCGTGCAGGTCGGAACTTACCCGACAAGGAATTTCGCTACCTTAGGACCGTTATAGTTACGGCCGCCGTTTACCGGGGCTTCGATCAAGAGCTTCGCCGAAGCTAACCCCATCAATTAACCTTCCGGCACCGGGCAGGCGTCACACCCTATACGTCCACTTTCGTGTTTGCAGAGTGCTGTGTTTTTAATAAACAGTCGCAGCCACCTGGTATCTTCGACCGACATCAGCTTAGAGAGTAAATCTCATCACCAACATCGGCGTGCCTTCTCCCGAAGTTACGGCACCATTTTGCCTAGTTCCTTCACCCGAGTTCTCTCAAGCGCCTTGGTATTCTCAACCTGACCACCTGTGTCGGTTTGGGGTACGGTCACACATAACCTGAAGCTTAGAGGATTTTCCTGGAAGCATGGCATCAACCACTTCAGCTCATAAAGAGCCTCGTCATCAGGTCTCAGTCTTAAGGAGCCGGATTTGCCTAACTCCTCAACCTACACCCTTAAACGCGGACAACCAACGCCGCGCTGGCCTAGCCTTCTCCGTCCCCCCATCGCAGTTATGCGTGGTACAGGAATATTAACCTGTCTCCCATCGACTACGCTTTTCAGCCTCGCCTTAGGGGCCGACTCACCCTACCCTGATTAGCATTGGATAGGAACCCTTGGTCTTCCGGCGAGGGGGTTTTTCACCCCCTTTATCGTTACTCATGTCAGCATTCGCACTTCTGATACCTCCACGGTGCCTTACAGCTTCCGCTTCAACGGCTTACAGAACGCTCCTCTACCATGCCCTAAGGCATCCGCAGCTTCGGTGTCTAGTTTGAGCCCCGTTATATCTTCCGCGCAGGCCGACTCGACTAGTGAGCTATTACGCTTTCTTTAAAGGATGGCTGCTTCTAAGCCAACCTCCTAGCTGTCTGAGCCTTCCCACATCGTTTCCCACTTAACTAGAACTTTGGGACCTTAGCTGGCGGTCTGGGTTGTTTCCCTTTCCACGACGGACGTTAGCACCCGCCGTGTGTCTCCCATGATTGCACTCTTGGGTATTCGGAGTTTGCATCGGGTTGGTAAGTCGGGATGACCCCCTAGCCGAAACAGTGCTCTACCCCCCAAGGTGAGACATGAGGCGCTACCTAAATAGCTTTCGAGGAGAACCAGCTATCTCCGGGCTTGATTAGCCTTTCACTCCGATCCACAGGTCATCCGCTGGCTTTTCAACGACAGTCGGTTCGGTCCTCCAGTTGATGTTACTCAACCTTCAACCTGCCCATGGATAGATCGCCCGGTTTCGGGTCTACTCCCAGCGACTTGGCGCCCTATTAAGACTCGGTTTCCCTACGCCTCCCCTAAACGGTTAAGCTTGCCACTGAAAGTAAGTCGCTGACCCATTATACAAAAGGTACGCAGTCACCGTCCGAAAACGGCTCCCACTGCTTGTACGTACACGGTTTCAGGGTCTATTTCACTCCCCTCACAGGGGTTCTTTTCGCCTTTCCCTCACGGTACTGGTTCACTATCGGTCAGTCAGGAGTATTTAGCCTTGGAGGATGGTCCCCCCATATTCAGACAGAATATCACGTGTTCCGTCCTACTCGATTTCACGGTCTATAGGTTTTCGCATACGGGGCTATCACCCACTATGGCCACACTTTCCAGAGTGTTCTGCTAACCACAAGACCGCTTAAGGGCTAATCCCCGTTCGCTCGCCGCTACTAAGGGAATCTCGGTTGATTTCTTTTCCTCCGGGTACTTAGATGTTTCAGTTCCCCGGGTTCGCCTCTCGAAGCCTATATATTCAGCTAAGAGATACCCGCAAGCGGGTGGGTTTCCCCATTCGGAAATCCTCGGATCAAAGTCTGTTTACCGACTCCCCGAGGCTTATCGCAGGTTACTACGTCCTTCATCGCCTCTGACTGCCAAGGCATCCACCGTGCACGCTTATTCACTTGACCATATAACCCGAAGGCGTCTGGAAAAATGAATGGTTCGTAACGATTATCGCCGGTTGGCGCTTGTATCAAACAATACAAGACAATCTTTCAGATCCAATTTGTTAAAGAGCGTTTAAAGCATGACGCTTTAAAAGATGAACTCAATGACTTCATACTGAACTGAGTGCATGTTTTAAAACGTATTCGCGCACAAAGTGTGCTCCTACAACTTGACCATTCCAGGCATTTAAGGAATGGTGGAGCTATGCGGGATCGAACCGCAGACCTCCTGCGTGCAAAGCAGGCGCTCTCCCAGCTGAGCTATAGCCCCATTTAGCATAATTTTGAGTCAATCCAGGAAAATTCCGAGGACGCATAGCCTGCTATGCGACGAGGGATTTAACGCAGAGTGACGCAAAATTGGTAGGCCTGAGTGGATTTGAACCACCGACCTCACCCTTATCAGGGGTGCGCTCTAACCAACTGAGCTACAAGCCTACATATTCGGCAGTTGCCGATTACGCTCTCTCTAACTTTCTGATCAGGTAATATGTGTGAACGCTTGCCAGAATTTCGCAATCGTTTAAGGAGGTGATCCAGCCCCAGGTTCCCCTAGGGCTACCTTGTTACGACTTCACCCCAGTCATGAATCACACCGTGGTAACCGTCCTCCCGAAGGTTAGACTAGCTACTTCTGGTGCAACCCACTCCCATGGTGTGACGGGCGGTGTGTACAAGGCCCGGGAACGTATTCACCGCGACATTCTGATTCGCGATTACTAGCGATTCCGACTTCACGCAGTCGAGTTGCAGACTGCGATCCGGACTACGACCGGTTTTCTGAGATTAGCTTACCCTCGCGAGTTTGCGGCCCTCTGTACCGGCCATTGTAGCACGTGTGTAGCCCTACTCGTAAGGGCCATGATGACTTGACGTCATCCCCACCTTCCTCCGGTTTGTCACCGGCAGTCTCCTTAGAGTTCCCACCCGAAGTGCTGGCAAATAAGGATAGGGGTTGCGCTCGTTACGGGACTTAACCCAACATTTCACAACACGAGCTGACGACAGCCATGCAGCACCTGTCACTGCGTTCCCGAAGGCACCAAGGTATCTCTACCAAGTTCGCAGGATGTCAAGAGTAGGTAAGGTTCTTCGCGTTGCTTCGAATTAAACCACATGCTCCACCGCTTGTGCGGGCCCCCGTCAATTCATTTGAGTTTTAACCTTGCGGCCGTACTCCCCAGGCGGTCAACTTATCGCGTTAGCTGCGCCACTAAAGGATCAAGTCCCCCAACGGCTAGTTGACATCGTTTACGGCGTGGACTACCAGGGTATCTAATCCTGTTTGCTACCCACGCTTTCGCACCTCAGTGTCAGTATCGGTCCAGGTAGTCGCCTTCGCCACTGGTGTTCCTTCCGATCTCTACGCATTTCACCGCTACACCGGAAATTCCACTACCCTCTACCGTACTCTAGCCTGGCAGTATCAGGTGCAATTCCCAGGTTGAGCCCGGGGCTTTCACATCTGACTGACCAAACCACCTACGCGCGCTTTACGCCCAGTAATTCCGATTAACGCTTGCACCCTCCGTATTACCGCGGCTGCTGGCACGGAGTTAGCCGGTGCTTCTTCTGCAGTTAACGTCACAGCATGCCGGTATTAACGACACACCTTTCCTCACTGCTGAAAGTGCTTTACAACCCGAAGGCCTTCTTCACACACGCGGCATGGCTGGATCAGGGTTGCCCCCATTGTCCAATATTCCCCACTGCTGCCTCCCGTAGGAGTCTGGGCCGTGTCTCAGTCCCAGTGTGGCTGATCATCCTCTCAGACCAGCTACGGATCATCGCCTTGGTGAGCCTTTACCTCACCAACAAGCTAATCCGACGCGGGCTCATCTGATAGCGTGAGGTCCGAAGATCCCCCACTTTCCCCCGAAGGGCGTATGCGGTATTAGCAGTCGTTTCCGACTGTTATCCCCCACTACCAGGCAGATTCCCACGCGTTACTCACCCGTCCGCCGCTCGTCAGCAACTAGCAAGCTAGTTCTGTTACCGCTCGACTTGCATGTGTTAGGCCTGCCGCCAGCGTTCAATCTGAGCCATGATCAAACTCTTCAGTTTAAATCTATGGTGAGTCTTTTAATGAGAGAGGAATATCTCTCAGACTCGGCTCAAGGTATTACACAACGCTAAATGAATATTCAGTTAGGTTGCTTGCCTTGATTAAGCTTTGTGTGCTCAATCCTGACAAGCGCCCACACATATTACCTGATCAATTTGTTAAAGAGCGGGCTTGATCAACCGCACCCTGAGGTGCAACCTGTTGTCTCAAGCGAGGCGCATATCTTACTACGCCGATTTTCGATGTCAACCATTTTTCGTTTTTTGTTTCAGTGCCGAAGCACTTCACAACGAACCAGTTGAAATCAAGGAGGCAAATTCTACATCAGAAATCCTAGCGATTTCAAGAACTTGTTTCCTTCTCGTTTGAGCCTTCAGTGTTTCGCGAACCCTGTCGTCTCAAGCGAGGAGGCGTATTCTACTGATCCCCGGCGGGGAGTCAACGCCTTTTGGTAAAAAAGTTTCAAAACGGCTAAAACGCAAACAGGCGCCCCTTTTCTTCAAAGGGGCGCCTGTTTGTCACATCTCGTCTACCGGCATTAGCCCAGGTAGAACAGGTGATGTTTCTTCTTGCCCAGTTTCACCAGGAAGTACTTGCCGAAGCGCCCCGCTTCCTTGTCAAAGAGCGCAGCTGCATTCATGTTCTGATCCATGCCACAGGCCTGGTCGTTGATCATTACGGCGTTACGCTGCAGGGCATCCTTGACCTGCTTGCCGGAGGTGGCCAGCCCGGCTTCGGCAAACAGCGTCGTCAACGGAAGTTCGGCAAGGTCGGCCGGTACCTGAGTCGCCGGCAGTCCATCCTGCTCCAGCTGAGCATAGTCTTCCAGGCTCAGCTCGGAAAGGTCGCCGGAGAACAGCGCTTCGGTAATACGACGCGCCGCCTGCAGGGCGTCCTCACCATGCACCAGAGCCGTCATCTGCTCTGCCAGGATACGCTGCGCTTCAGGACGACCGGCGCGTTCACGGTCCTCGGCCTCGATCGCGTCGATCTCACTGACCGGCAGGAAGGTGAAGAACTTCATGAAACGGTACACGTCCGCATCCGGTGTCTGCAGCCAGAACTGGTAGAACGCATAGGGTGACGTCTTCTTGGCATCCAGCCATACCGCACCCCCTTCGGTCTTGCCGAACTTGGTACCATCGGATTTGGTGATCAGCGGCAGGGTCAGCGCATGCGTTGACGCGCCGTTGACACGACGCGTCAGTTCAATACCGCCGACAATATTGCCCCACTGATCGGAACCTCCAATCTGCATGGTGCAGCCAAACTTGCTGTTCAGCTGCTGGAAGTCGTAGGACTGCAGGATCTGATAGGTGAACTCGGTAAAAGAGAGGCCTGAACCTTCGCGTTCGATGCGCTGCTTGACCGACTCCTTGGCGATCATCTTGTTAACCGTAAAGTGCTTGCCGATGTCGCGCAGGAAACTCAGCACATCCACACCAGCCGTCCAGTCATAGTTGTTGGCCAGAATGGCACCATCATCGCCATCAAATTCGATGAAGCGACTGATCTGCGCCTTGAGGCACTCGCTCCACTGCTGCACGATCTCTTCAGAATTCAGCTGACGCTCCTGGTCCTTGAAACTGGGATCGCCGATCATGCCGGTGGCGCCACCGACCAGGGCGATCGGACGATGACCGGCATCCTGAAAGCGCTTCAGCATCAATAGAGGCACCAGGTGACCCAGGTGCAGGCTGTCGGCAGTCGGATCGAAGCCACAATAAAGCGTCACCGGTCCCTGAGCCAGGTGCTCAACCAGTTCCTCTTCATTGGTCATCTGTGCGATGAGACCACGGGCCTTCAGATCATCGATCAAACTGTTTGCGTTCATACCGCCGAAATCTCTCTATTGAATTAAAGTAAGCAGATGCAGCATTCTAAACCTTCACTTGATGCTGAACAAACCTGCTCCCCTCTGCCTCTGTTACCGCCCCTCGGTCATGTGGAATTTTCGTTATACTGCGTTGTCGACTGATTCTTCACTTGCTGCCATAGGTACCCCCGTGACACCGCTATTACCACATCTACGCCGCCTGCCCAGACTCCACGTCGTTACGGCAGCAACGACGCTAACGGCACTGACTGCCATCGTGCTGTTATGGCCAGCAGCGCCCGCCCCGTCAACAGCACCGGTCGTCCTCGCCAGCCATCCCCAACCTGCCACGGAAAAGATGGAATTAGTGCAGGAGCACTTGGCCAGCACCTCCAGTCCAGCGCAGGCAGCGGCGAAAACAACACCCACTCCGCCTCCCCAGCCGGTACCGGCCCGGGTCGAAAACTGGGTCGAATACCCGATCAAGAGTGGCGACAACCTGACCACCCTGTTCAAGCGCGCCGGTCTGGGGCCCAGAGAGGTTTACCGGATCTCCCAGGCGGTCAGCGGCAGCGATGCACTGGCGCGGCTGCGCCCGGGCCAGACCCTGGCGTTCCTGATCGAAGACGGCCTGCTGCGCAAGCTGCGCCATGCTCAAGACCGGCTCAACACCACCCTGATCGAATGGACCGATACCGGCTACCAGGTACAGCAACTGGAGCGCACACCGGAAGCCCGCACCGCCTATGCCGCAGGCAGTATCGATCGCTCATTGTTTCTGGACGCTGCCGAGGCCGGGCTGTCAAACAAGACCATCATGCAGCTGGCCGAGATTTTCGGCTGGGATATCGACTTCGCGCTGGATATCCGCAAGGGCGATCACTTCCGCGTACTCTACGAACAGGACTACCTGGATGGAGAGCCCCTCGACCAGAGCCGCATTCTGGCAGCCGAGTTCATCAACCAGGGCAAGACCTTTTCGGCCGTACGCTTTACCGACAGTCAGGGTGAAAGCCAGTATTTCGCCCCCGATGGCCGCAGCATGCGCAAGACTTTTCTGCGCTCCCCGGTGGACTTCAGTCGTATCAGCTCGCGTTTCAAACCCGAGCGCTACCACCCGGTACTGGGCAAGAAGCGTCCTCACCGCGGCGTTGACTACGCCGCCGCGACCGGCACGCCGATCAAGGCCGCCGGTGACGGCAAGATCACCTGGCGCGGCACCAAGGGCGGCTATGGGCGCACCATCATCCTGCAGCATGGCGGCAACATCACCACTCTCTATGCCCACATGAGCCGTTACCAGAAAGGCCTCGGCAACGGCGACCGGGTCAAGCAGGGTCAGGTGATCGGCTACGTCGGAGCATCGGGGCTAGCGACCGGGCCGCACCTGCATTATGAATTCCGTACCAATGGCGTCCACCGTAATCCGCTGACGGTCGACCTGCCTGCCGCCCAGCCGGTTGCCGAGCAGGAGCGCGCCGCCTTCCAGGCCGAGTCCGCACGCCTGCTGGCCGCACTCAACCAGCAGACAGCCACCCAGCTTGCCCTGAGCGACCAGGAGAGTGCTCAATGAGTCCTGATTACTTCATCGGCCTGATGTCCGGCACCAGCCTGGACAGCATCGATGCCGTCATCGTCAGCTTCACACCGCAGTTCCGTCTGCATGCCAGTCACTCCCACCCTCTGCCGGCCGAATTGCGCCAGCAGATCCTGACGCTGAACCACAGCGGCCCGGATGAGATCGACGCGCTCGGCGCACTGGATATTGCCCTTGGGCGGCTGTTTGCCGACGCTGTTCAAGCATTGCTGACCAGCAGCGGTTTCTACGCCAGTCAGATTCGCGCCATCGGCAGCCATGGCCAAACCATTCGCCACCGCCCCGAGCACCACTTCAGTCTGCAGATTGGCGACCCGGCCAGCATTGCCGAACGGACCGGCATCACCACAGTGGCCGACTTTCGCCGTCGAGACCTGGCCGCCGGTGGCCAGGGGGCTCCGTTGGTCCCCGCCTTTCATCAGGCGCTGTTTGGCAAGCCCGGACAGGACCGGGTGGTCATTAATCTGGGCGGCATGGCCAACATAACTCTGCTGCCGGGGAATGTTGATCAGGCCGTACTCGGCTACGACACCGGACCGGGAAATGTGCTGATGGATGCCTGGATCTGTCAGCACCGGGGAGTGGATTACGACAGGGACGGGAACTGGGCGGACAGCGGCCGGATACAACCAGCCTTGCTGGAAGCGATGCTGGAGCATCCCTATTTTAAGCGCCAGCCGCCGAAAAGTACTGGACGCGAGCAGTTTGACCTCCCTTGGCTGGAACAGATACTCAACGCGCTGACTGCCCGGCCGGCCACGGAGGATATCCAGGCGACACTATTGGAGCTGACGGCGGCCTCCCTGGCTCAGGCAATCGCCCGGCACGAATTGCACCAGCCACAACTGTTCCTCTGTGGTGGCGGCAGCCACAACCGTGCTTTGCAGCAACGTCTGCAACACCACCTTCCGACTGCCAAGCTCAGCACCACTTCAGCACTGGGACTGGCCCCCGACTGGGTGGAAGCGGCCGCCTTCGCCTGGTTTGCGATGCGCACTCTGAACCGGCAAACCGCCAGCCTGGCGGCCGTCACCGGTGCCCGGGGCGATCGTATTCTGGGCGCCATTCATCCGGCGTGAGTCAGCGGAACAGAAACGAAAACGCCGGCATCAAGCCGGCGTTTTCATATGAGAGGCTGAAACGTCCTCAGATCGAGAACGATGAGCCGCAACCACAAGTAGTAGTGGCGTTGGGGTTATTGATCACGAACTGAGAACCCTGCAACCCCTCCTTGTAATCAACCTCGGAGCCGGCCAGATACTGATAACTCATCGGGTCCACCACCAGAGTCACACCATCACGCTCAACGGCCGCATCATCGTCCGCCATGTTTTCGTCGAACGTGAAACCGTAGGAAAAGCCCGCGCAGCCGCCACCGGTGATATAAACACGCAGTTTCAGTTTATCGTTTTGCTCTTCTTCCAGCAGTGATTTGACCTTGTTGACCGCCGCATCGGTAAATACCAGATCGGCTGCTTGTGCAGTATCGCTCATAGTTACACTAAACCCTCTTTGATACAGCGCATTCTGCCTAAACCGACTAATTCGGTCAAGTATTAAGCAGATCAGGGCATCAGCGCAACCTGTTGCAGGCCCGTGGTTTCCGGCAGATCAAACATGATGTTCATGACCTGAAGCGCCTGACCGGACGCCCCCTTCACCAGGTTGTCGATCGCGGACAGGACCACCACGGTGTCCTCGCCCTGCGGCTGGTGCACACTGATACGGCACATATTGGACCCCTTGACGCTGCGGGTTTCCGGATGAGAACCGGCCGGCATCACATCCACGAACGGCTCGTCGCGGTAGAATTCCTCGAACAGGCTCTGCAGGTCCGGACCAACCGGATCCTTGAGCACCGAGTACAGGCTGGCATGAATACCGCGAATCATCGGCATCAGGTGCGGCGCGAACGTCAGGCCGACCGGACGACCGGCCATGCCGCTCAACCCCTGCTTGATCTCCGGCAGGTGACGATGCCCCGGGATACCATAGGCCTTGACGCTTTCACTGGACTCCGCCTGCAGCATCGCCACATTGGCACCACGTCCGGCACCGGTGACGCCGGATTTGCAGTCGGCGATCAAACGACGGTGATCGACCAGGCCGTTTTCCAGCAACGGACGGAAGCCCAACTGAACCGCGGTCGGGTAGCAGCCGGCACAACCGATCAGTTGACCTTCCCGGATCGCCTCGCGGTTGACTTCCGGCAGGCCGTAAACCGCCTTCTGCACCAGCTCCGGACAGGTATGTTCAAGGTTGTACCACTTTTCCCAAAGCTCAATGTCCTTGATACGGAAGTCGGCACCCAGATCGATGATGCGCACACCACGATCAATCAGCTCCGGCGCCATGCTCATGGCAACACCATGCGGTGTGGCAAAGAACACCACGTCGCAGGCCGCCAGACGATCGACGTCCGGCACGGTGAATGCGAGGTCGTAGTGGCCACGCAGGTTGGGAAACATCTCCGCGACCTGGATCCCTTCCTCGGAACGGGAGGTGATGACCTCAACCTGAGCCTGGGGATGGCTTGCCAGAAGACGCAACAACTCTACACCGGTGTAGCCGGTGCCGCCGACGATACCTACCTTAACCACATCAACCTCTCATCAGTGCGTAAAAACTGTTAGGGTATAATACTTAGCTGCTCAGCAGATGACCATGATCCCCTGAACTCGCCATCATGCCACATCGACCGCTTTCACTGGAACATTTTCGCCAACGCCTGGCTCACGCCGACGCTCTGCCACAACTGGTCATATTGGGCGTACTGGCAGGTCTTGCCGCCGGCGGCCTGATCAGCCTGTTTCGCTCGGCCGACACTCTGCTCCAGGCCTGGCTGCTGCCGGGCGGCGCCGAACGCTTCGAGGAACTGGATGACCTTCAGCGCCTGCTGCTGCCCCTGGGTGGCAGCCTGTTGCTGATTCTGTTGTTTGCCGCCGTACCGCCCCATGCCCGTGCAGTCGGCATCGTGCACATGCTGGAGCGCCTGACCAACTACGAGGGACGCCTACCGATCTTCAACCTGTTTATCCAGGGGTTGGCGGCGCTGATCGCCCTGGCCAGCGGTCATTCGATCGGCCGCGAAGGCCCTGCCGTCCATCTCGGGGCCGGCGCAGGCAGCCTGCTCGGGCAAGGCCTTAACCTGCCGAACAACTCCATGCGCGTGCTGGTCGGCTGCGGCGCCGCCGCTGGCATCGCGGCCACCTTCAATACCCCCCTGGCCGGCGTCATCTTTTCCATGGAAGTGGTACTGCTGGAGTACACCCTGATCGGCTTTCTGCCGGTCATGGTCGCCGCGCTGGTCGGCGACATCGTGTCTCGGGCACTGGTGGGCGAGGCTCTGGTCTTTACCGCGCCCAACCTGTCGATCGGCGAACTGACCCAGCTGCCGCTCATCGCCCTGCTGGGCCTGGTGTGCGGGCTGCTCGCCACCGGTTTTCACCTGTTGCAGATGCAGGTATTCAAGCTCAAGCACTGGCCCTTCCCGATCCGTTTTCTGCTCGCCGGATTACTGACCGGGGTGGTGGCCCTGCAGTGGCCTGAGGTGATGGGCGGCGGCTATGACACCATCGAGTCTCTGTTCAGCACCCCCGAGCCGATCCTGTTCCTGGCCGGACTGCTGCTGGCCAAATGCCTGCTGACGCCGGTGGTGATCGGTCTCGGCATTCCAGCCGGCCTGATCGGCCCGACACTGTTCATCGGCGTCGTTGCCGGCGCTCTGCTGGGAGCCATCGGCTCGATAACCTTCGGCACGCCCCATACCGGCCTCTATGCCATGCTGGGCATGGGCGCCATGATGGCGGCCCTGCTCAACGCGCCACTGGCCGCGCTGCTCGCCATGCTGGAACTGACTCAGAACACCGGCATCATTCTGCCCGGCATGCTGGCGATTCTGGTGGCCAACCTGACCACCCGCTTCGGCTTCGGCCTGCCGTCGATCTTCCATGCCTCCCTGCAACAGCAGGGTCTGGACCTGCGCCAGGCCCCGCTGGCCCAGATCCTGTCCCGCGCGGCGGTGGGCAGCCTGATGCAGCGCGACCTGCTGCCAACCCCCGCACAACTCAGTCTTGGCGCGGCACGCAAGCTGCTGGAATCAGCTCCCCACTGGCTACTGGTCAGCACTGACTCACGCTCAGTGCTCATGCCCCCGTCAGATCTGCGCCAACATCTGGACACCCTGGCCAACGACACCGATGACAGCACCCCGGTCGACCTGCTCAGCATCCCGGCCCAGCGCGCCGATATTGAACCTTTGCTCTATCGCGCCACTCTCAAGGAAGCGCTTGATCGCATGCAGCAGAAACAGCTGAGCTACCTTCTGGTGGTCAGTAATCGGGAAGAACCTTTGGGCCTGATCAGCCGCCAGCAGATTGAAGACTATTACAACCGGAAACAGACCCTGTCATGACCCCACTGCACGGCCTTTACGGCCTG
This sequence comes from uncultured Marinobacterium sp., assembly GCA_963676805.2. Classification (GTDB taxonomy): domain Bacteria; phylum Pseudomonadota; class Gammaproteobacteria; order Pseudomonadales; family Balneatricaceae; genus Marinobacterium. The sequence continues at coordinate 2,439,673 of CAXXYA010000002.1, forward strand.
ACCGATGCCAAACTGATGCCCACCGATAATGCCATGCTGGAACAGGTAGAAGCCGCCCTGCGCGGCGGCATGCGTCTGCTGCAGTACCGCGACAAGTCCAGCGATAGTGAAAAACGCCTGCGCCAGGCTCGTGCCCTGCTTGACCTCTGCCGCCAGTACAACTGTCCGCTGCTGATCAACGATGACGTCGAACTGGCCCACGCCTGCAAGGCCGATGGCGTCCATTTGGGACAAGAGGATGGCAGCGTTGCCGCGGCACGCAAATTCCTGGGTAACCGGGCGCTGATCGGCCAGACCTGCCACGACCGCATCGAGCTGGCCCACAGGGCCGTTCAGCAGGGCGCCGACCATATCGCCTTCGGTGCCTTCTTCCCGTCACAGACCAAACCCGGCGCAACGCCTGCTCCGCTGAGCCTGCTGCAAACAGCGCGGGAGCAGCTGGAGGTCCCGGTGGTGGCGATCGGCGGAATCAGCGTGGATAATGCAGCCCAGGTGATCGAAGCCGGGGCCGACCTGGTCGCCGTGGTACATGCCCTCTTCGCGGCTGATGATATCCGGCAGCAGGCAGACCGCTTTGCGCAACAGTTTAATCTTTCGTAACAAACCTCTTTCACGTTAAAGGAAGTGTCCAATGTCACGTTCAGAATCCCTGTTTCAGGCCGCACAGGCCCACATCCCGGGCGGCGTCAACTCACCGGTACGCGCCTTCAAGGGTGTCGGTGGCACCCCGGTGTTCTTCAAGCGTGGCGAAGGCCCCTTCCTGTTCGACGAGGATGACCAGCGCTACATCGACTATGTCGGCTCCTGGGGACCGATGCTGCTGGGTCACGCCTATCCGCCGGTGATCAACGCCGTGCGTGAGGCGCTGGACAACGGCCTGGGCTTTGGTGCGCCCACCGCCATCGAAACCGAGATGGCCGACCTGGTATGCGAACTGGTGCCATCAATGGATATGGTGCGCATGGTCAGTTCCGGCACCGAAGCCACCATGAGCGCCATCCGTCTGGCCCGCGGCTTCACCGGCCGTGACAAGATCGTCAAGTTCGAAGGCTGCTACCACGGCCATTCCGACTCCCTGCTGGTCAAGGCCGGCTCCGGCGCTCTGACCCTGGGCGAACCCAACTCACCGGGGGTACCGGCAGCACTGGCCGAGCACACCATCACCCTGACCTACAACGATATCGACAACGTGCGTGAAGCCTTTGCCGAGATCGGTGATCAGATCGCCTGCATCATCGTCGAGCCGGTAGCCGGCAACATGAACTGCATCCTGCCCAAGGAAGGTTTCCTCGAAGGTCTGCGAGAGGTCTGCGACCAGTACGGCAGCGTACTGATCTTTGATGAGGTGATGACCGGTTTCCGTGTCGCCTTGGGCGGCGCTCAGGCGTACTTCAACATCAAGCCGGACCTGACCACCCTCGGCAAGGTGATCGGTGGCGGCCTGCCGGTGGGTGCCTTCGGCGGCAAGCGTGAAATCATGGAACATATCGCACCGCTGGGCCCGGTGTACCAGGCCGGCACCCTGTCCGGCAACCCGCTGGCGATGTCCGCGGGTCTGGCGATGCTGACCGCACTGAAGGAAGAGGGCATTCACGAAGCCCTGAGCGCCAAGGCCGAATACCTGACCCAGGGGCTGGAAGCGATGGCCGCCCGCCATGGCGTCGCCTTCACCACCAGCTGCGTCGGTGGCATGTTCGGCCTGTTCTTCACCGAACAGGAGCAAGTCACCAGCTTCACCGAAGCAACCGCCTGCGATGCCGAGCTGTTCGGCAAGTTCTTCCACGGCATGCTGGATGAGGGCATCTACCTGGCGCCGTCGGCATTCGAGGCCGGCTTCGTCTCCAACGCCCATACCGAAGCGGAGCTGGATGCGACTCTGGCCGCGGCGGATCGCGTCTTTGCCAAACTGGCGAGCTGAGCTAGATGCTGGGTAACAGCCTCTTGTTGCTGGCGGCACTGACCGGTGCCGTACTGCTGTTCCGCCGCAGCGAGGCACTGGCCGAGGCGCCCCGCTCTCAGCTGCAGGTGAGCAGCCTGAGTCTGGTGTTTATCGCTCTGGCGGCGATGGGGCAGCTGCTGCTGACGCCAACCAGCCAGGATATCGCGACCCTGCAGCGCCTGCTGGGCAATCTGGCGGTGTACGCCGGACTGCCCCTGCTGGCAACGGCAACCCTGGCACTGGCGATGGGCTGGTACTGGTCAAAGGCAGGCTGGGGGCGCTGGCTGCTGGCTCTCTTTGCCCTGTTCGAACTGTGCCGCCGGATGGGGCTGGGCGAGGACTACACCCTCTGGCTCAGCATTGCACTGGCCGCTGCCCTGCTGGTCGCCGCCTGGCGTCTGCAGGGCCTGATGGCACGATTGGCCTGCACCCTGGCGGCACCGCTGCTGCTGATCAGCCTCAGCGCACCGGTGCTGCTGGTCGCCGAACTGCCGGACAGTGCTCGCCTGCTGGCTCAGGCGGTCGGTCTGCTGCTGCTCAGCGGATCCCTGTTGCAACAGACCTCAAGGGAAACAGCGGCTCAGTAAGCCGCTGCCTTCTGGCGGGCCTCGCGAGCGCCCGCCGCATTACCCGCCTCCTGGCGGATATCCGCAATCAGGTTCCACAGTCGACGCAGAGGACTGCTCTGCCCCGACGCAACGCTCACCCCTTTCAGGGCGACCTGTTCCGCCTGCAGAAACTGCCCCTGGCGCCGCTGCACATCGGCCAGCTGAATATAGACCTCGGGATCACGCGGGGCGATCCGCAACGCCCGCTCCAGACGGCTCTGCGCCGTGCGCAGGTTGCCGCTGCTGCTGTCCTGACGCGCCGTTTCCAGCAACGCCACCACCGCCGGGCTCTGCGGCCGGCTGACAGCAACCTGCTCTACCGGCTGCTGCACCTGAACCGGCTTATCCAGTTCATCGCGCTGCGCCCGAATGACCGGAGCCTGCCCGATTGGCGTCACCTTCACGCCCGGTGCCGGCTCGGCCGGTACTATCGCTCCCGGCTCACTGGACTGGGCAGTGCGGCTGCGATCCTCGACCGGCGCCTTGTAGACATAGGGGTTGGGGCCGGCACAGCCGGTCACCACCAGCGCCATGCCCAGCATCAGATAAACCTTTTTCATAGCGTCCTTCCAATTCAGTTAAACCAGTTGCGGAACCAGTCCAGCGAACGTCTGACCGGGTTGTCCAGACCACAATCGACCTTTTCCTCGGGCGCCGTACCAGTCAGGAACGGCAGCTGACGAGAGCCTTCGCAGCGCTCGTCGGAGCGCAGTCCGGTTGCCTCGTCGATCCAGACATATTCGATCCCCGCCGGCCGGGTGGCGATAAAGGGCTCGGGCCGTTCACGGCGCATGAATTCGGTCCACACCCGCAGCGCGCCGCCGGAACCGGTGAACGGCAGCTGCGAATTGTCATCCCGCCCCAGCCAGACCACCGCCAGTCGGTCACCGGTAAAACCGGCAAACCAGCTGTCGCGCTGATCGTTCGAGGTGCCGGTCTTGCCGGCCAGGTTCAGGTTCTGCGGCAACACCGAATAGGCACTGCGCGCCGTACCCTCACGCCCCACCTCCTGCAGCGCATACTGTAACAGATGCACCACTTCGGGTTTGACCTGCTGTTTCAGGGTAAAGGGATACCGTGACAATTCCTCGCCCTCGGCATCGGTCACCCGGCGGATAACCCGCAACGGCATGCGAAAGCCGTTGGCGGCGATGGTCTGGTAGATGCTGGCCAGCTCCAGCGGCGACAGCGCCTGAGCCCCCAACAGCAGGGACGGATAGGCCTTGAGCTCACGTTCGGCGCCGAGGCGCTCCAGCATATCGATTATCCGCTCAAGCCCCACGTCCATACCCAGACGGGCGGTGGACTGGTTATAGGACAGCGCCAGCGAGCGGTGCAGCGGCACCAGGCCGTGGCTGCGCCGGTCGAAGTTCTGTGGTCGCCAGACCGACCCATCCGGCAGCTTGACGCTGAATGGCTCATCCTCCAGCAGGCTGTTCAGGGTGTAGCCCCGCTCCAGCGCCGCCAGATAGACCGCCGGCTTGACCAGCGAGCCGATGGGACGCAACGCATCCAGCGCCCGGTTGAAACCCTGATAGCGGGTCTCGCGGCCGCCGATCAGCGCCAGCACTTCGCCGGTCTGCGGGTCGGTGACCACCATGCTGGCCTCCAGCCCCTGGGCACGCTTGCCATAGCGCTTCTCCAGGCCCTGAATGCTGGTTTCCAGCGCAGCTTCGGCACGGGTCTGTGCCAGCGGATCCAGCGCGGTGAACACCCTCAGCCCTTCGGTACTCAGGTCCTCGTCGCGGTACTCCTCGCGCAGCTTGCGCTTGACCAGATCAAGATAGGCGGGGAAGGCACCCTTGTGCAGACTGCGCTGTTTGACCACTTCAAGGGTACGTTGACGGGCGGCGTCATATTCCGCCTGCTCGATCTGCCCCTGGTCACGCAGCATTTTCAATACCAGATTGCGTCGCTCCAGTGCCCGCTCGGGATGGCGACGCGGATCGTACCAGGACGGCCCCTTGACCATGCCGGCCAGCAGCGCCACCTGATGCAGCTCCAGTTCTTGCACCGGACGGGCGAAATAGTACTGGCTGGCCAGGCCGAAACCGTGAATCGCCCGGTTACCGGACTGCCCCAGATACACTTCATTAAGGTAGGCCTCAAGGATTTCATCCTTGTCGTAATGCAGCTCCAGCAGCATCGCCATCGGCAGCTCCAGCAGCTTGCGACTCAGCGTACGTTCGGACGTCAGGTAGAAGTTCTTGATCAGCTGTTGGGTCAGAGTACTGCCGCCCTGCACGAAACGACCGGCGCGGATATTGACCCACATGGCACGGGCGATCCCCTTGAAAGAGACGCCCCAATGCTCGTAGAAACGCCGGTCTTCCACCGCCACCAGCGCCTGAGCCAGGTGCGGCGGCGCTTCATCGAGCTTGATCAGATCACGGTCTTCATTGGACTTGGGGTAGATGCCGCCCACCAGCATCGGCTCCAGCCGCACCAGCGGCAGGCGACGCCCCTCGGCATCACGGATATCACTCAGGGTGTTACCCGAAAAGGTCAGCAGCATGTTGCGCGCCGGCTCTGCACCATCGGGGAAGTCGAACCCCCGAGTGCGGATGCGGGCACGACTGCTGGCCCATTCCACGGCGCCAGGCTGGTTCGCACTGCGCACGAAGCGGTAGTTCAGCCCTTTCAGCTCCTGCTTGAGTTCATCCCGGCTCAGGCTCTGCCCGGGATAGAGCTCCAGCGGTCGGGCATAGACCTTGGCCGGCACGGCCCAGCGCTTGCCCTCGAACTTGCTGCGCACCTGGGCGTCCAGATAGATCAGGCCCACGGCGGCAACCACCGTCAGCACCAGCCCCAGCTTCAGCAGCCAGCGGAACAGTCGAGCCATCAGGGAAGGTTGTTTGGATCGGCGCGTCCTGCGCCCTTTGGCGGGGGGAGTTCTCTTTTTACTCATCGGGTCAGTATAATCTCATGCCATCGCTGACAACAGCTGGAGCCTCATGTTACCCAAACTGATCGAATCATTGCGCGACCCCGCCCGCTATCCACACGCGGTTGACGAGGTCGAAGTGATCGAAACTCATATATCCTGGTTGCTGCTCACTGGTGAGTATGCCTACAAGATCAAGAAGCCGGTCAATTTCGGTTTTCTGGACTTTACCACCCTGGAACAGCGCCGACACTGCTGCGAAGAAGAAGTGCGGCTGAACCAGCGCCTGGCGCCGGACATCTACATCGGCCTGATACCGATCGGCGGCAGCGACGAAGCCCCGGAGCTGGGGGCAGATGAAGGCATCATCGAATATGCGGTCAAAATGTATCAGTTCGATCCTGAACTGCGCCTTGACCGTTTACTGCAGCGCCACCTGTTCGAGACCCACTGGATCGACCTGCTGGCCGAACAGATCGCCGACTTCCACCGGCGCATCCCTATCGTTGCTCAGGACAGCCCCTGGGGCGAACCCGAGACGCTGTGGGAGGTGGTCGCCGACAACTATCGCCATATCCCGCCGGACCACCTCGATGCCGAGGACTGGGCCCTGCTGCAGCAGCTGTCGGCGCGCACGGCGGAAAGCTTCCGCGCCCTCGAAGGGCTGATGCGCCAGCGCAAGCGCGAGGGGCATGTGCGTGAATGCCACGGCGACCTGCACCTGGCCAACATCAACCTGTTTCATGATGAACTGCGCCTGTTCGACTGCATCGAGTTCAATCTGGAGTTCCGCTGGATCGACACCATTTCCGATCTGGCCTTCCTGCTGATGGACCTGGAGGCCAACCAGCAGTTCCGCTGGGCCAACCGCTGTCTCAATCGCTATCTGGAGCTGACCGGCGACTACACCGCGCTGCCGCTGTTGAACTTCTACAAGGCCTACCGCTCCATGGTGCGCGCCAAGGTGGCGATGCTGGGCACCCAGCCCGACGTGCCAACCTGCCGCCACTACCTCAAGCTGACCGAGCACTACTGCCGCGAACGCTCGCCGGCTGTCTTTCTGATGCACGGCGTCAGCGGCAGCGGCAAGAGCTACCTCAGCGAACGCCTGGCCGAGGCGGTCGGCGTTATCCGCATCCGCTCCGACGTCGAACGCAAGCGTCTCTACCGGGAGCTGAGCCTGCAGGGACTGTCTCTGGAGCTGTACGGCGCCGAGATGAACAGCCGCACCTTCCAGCACCTGCTCGACACCACGGCGCTGATGCTCAAGGCCGGCTATTCGGTGGTGGTCGATGCCACCTTCATCCACCAGCGCACCCGCAACGCCTATGTAGAGCTGGCCGCAACGCTTGACCTGCCGGTACACATCATCAGCTGCCACTGCGAACAGAACCTGATCGAGGCCCGCCTCAAGCGGCGTCAGGAAGCTGGCCAGGATCCGTCCGATGCCGATGTGGCGGTGATGCACGAGCAGATGAACGTGATGCAACCACTGAGCAGTGAAGAGCAGCTGATTACCCTGCCGGTGGAGACCCGCGATGACGAGGCGATTGAGCAGCTGATGGCCCAACTGCGCGCCCAGCGCCTGATCGGAGACTGAGATGAGCGAAATCTACCTGTGCCGGGTCGATGAACTGGACCCGGTCGAAGGACGTGGTTTCGCGCTGGATGACGGCACCGCTGGTCTGCTGCTGCGCCGTGGCGATCGCATCCTGGCGTGGCGTAACAGTTGCCCGCACCGGGGCATTCGCCTGGAGTGGCAGCCGGATCAGTTCCTCGACTACGAGAAGCAGTTCATCCAGTGCGCCACCCACGGCGCCCTGTTCAGCATCGAGGATGGCGTCTGCGTGGCCGGCCCCTGCCCGGGCGAACAGCTGGAACCCCTGGCCTGCACGGTCAGGGAGGGCAAGGTCTACCTCAGCCGCGACTGATCCTCTGCCGCAGGCGTTCCAGCGCCAGATCGATGCGGTCGAGTCCGGTGGTATAGGAGAAGCGCACATAGCGCTCCGGGTGGTTGCAGCCGAAGTCGGCCCCCGGGGTCACCGCCAGGTGATCCTCCTCCAGCAGCGACCAGCACCAGGCGTAACTGTCATCGGTCAGATGGGAGGCGTCCGCGTACACGTAAAAGGCCCCCTCCGGCATCAACGGAATACCGAATCCCAGCTCGCGCAGGCCCGCAACCAGACGGTCGCGGCGCTCGGCAAAGGCGGCCCGACGCTGCTCGAAAATGGCCAGCGTCTGCGGCTCGAACGCCGCCAGTGCCGCATGCTGCGACAGCGTCGCCGGCGAGATGAACAGGTTCTGGGCGATTTTTTCCATTTCGGCCACCGCCGCCTCTTCCGCCACCAGCCAGCCCAAACGCCAGCCGGTCATGCCGAAGTACTTGGAAAAGCTGTTCAGCACCACCGCATTCGGCGCCACACTGAGCACCGTCTCGGCATCGAAGCCGTAGGTCAGGCCGTGGTAGATCTCGTCCACGATCAGCGAGCCGCCCAGGCGCTCAACGGTCTCGGCGATGGCGGCCAGCTGTTCGGCCGGGACCACCGAGCCGGTCGGATTGGACGGTGACGCCAGCAGCACGCCGGCCGTATCCGCCTGCCAGTGCTGTTCGATCAGTTCCGCCGTAAGCTGGTAGTTGGTCTCCGGCCCCACCGGCACCAGCTGACCACGCGCCTCCAGCAGACGCAGGAACTGGCGATTGCACGGGTAGCCCGGGTCGGCCAGCAGGAAACGGCTGCCCGGCGCGGCCAGCAGAGAAAACGCCAGCAGCAGCGCACCTGAAGCGCCGGCGGTCACCAGCACCTGTTGCGGCGTGAGGCTGACGCCATAACGCTGCTGGTAAAACGTGGCGATCGCCTCACGCAGCTGAGGAATACCACCGGCCGGAGTATAGCGAGTATGGCCCGCCGCAAGGGCCGCCTGCGCCGCCGCGACGATCGGCTCGGCGGTGGGAAAATCGGGCTCTCCCGCCTCCATATGCACCACATCATGCCCGGCTGCATCCAGCTCGGCGGCACGCTTGAGCAGGTCCATCACCTTGAACGAGTCGATCTCGCGCGCCCGTTCGGTCCAGCCTCTATTCATCGGTTTTTCTCTCCGTTCGACATCCGCCGCAGTATATCGACATTCGTCGTAGCTGTATGCCGCCGGGCTTCTGCGGAATATCAATGGGATGGCAAAAACCCCAAAGGGGTCTAGCCTAAAGAGTGGGCTTCTGGTACTTTCTCCGGCTTTTAAAGCACCATAGTGTTCCCATATCAGGGGCGCCGGGCCAGGGCAATAGCGCTCTGCAAGAGTCTGAGCCCCCAATGACGTGAGGCTGCGCCAATGCCGAAAACAAGTGATACTCAGTTCATGCATTTCGAGCCCTATCCGCTGGATACCGGTGAGGAGTACATGTGTGATGCGCAGAAAGACCATTTCCGCAACATTCTGCTGTCCTGGAAGCGCGAACTAATGGAAGAGGTGGACAGCACCATCACCCACCTGAAAGAAGAGGCCTCCAACTTTGCTGACCCGAGCGACCGCGCCAGCCAGGAAGAGGAATTCAGCCTGGAACTGCGTACCCGGGACCGCGAACGCAAATTGATCCGCAAGATCGACGAAGCGATCGACAGCATCGACGACGATGACTACGGTTTCTGTGAGGCCTGTGGCGTCGAGATCGGCATCCGCCGTCTGGAAGCCCGTCCGACCGCAACCCTCTGCATCGACTGCAAAACCCTTGCCGAAATCAAGGAAAAGCAGGTCGGTCGCTGATTTTCCGACGCTGAGGTGCCTCTTCAGGCACCTCAGACAGCGGGTTTGAGAGCTAACCGTGCCCTGTATCGGACGTTTCGCCCCCTCCCCTACCGGCCCTCTCCATTTCGGCTCCCTGCTGGCCGCCCTGGCCAGCTATCTGGATATCCGTGCCCGCAACGGCCGCTGGCTGCTGCGCATCGAGGATATCGATCCACCCCGTGAACAGCCCGGCGCTGCCGACTCGATTCTGCGCACACTGGAGGCCTTCGGTCTGCACTGGGATGGCGAAGTGGTCTACCAGAGTCAGCGCCGAGCGCTCTACGAGGACGCCCTGCAACAACTGATCCAGCTCGACACCGCCTACCCCTGCCACTGTAGCCGCAAGCAGCTGAGAGCACGCGGTGTACTCGGCTACGACGGCCATTGCCTGCGCCACCCCCCGGAAGTCCTCACGGATGTCGCCTGGCGGGTGCAGCACAGCCATGCCGACCAGCAGTTCGAGGACCGCCTTCAGGGCCTGCGCCGATACCACTGGACAGGACATGAAGGGGACTTCGTGGTGTTTCGCCGTGATGGACTCTTTGCCTATCAACTGGCCGTGGTGGTTGACGATGCCGAGCAGGGCATTACCGAAGTGCTGCGCGGCAGCGACCTGATCGACGAAACTCCGCACCAGATGGAACTGCAGGACCAGCTTGGCTTCCTGCGTCCGCGCTATGCGCATATTCCGGTCATCACCAACGCTCAGGGGCAGAAACTGAGCAAGCAGAACCTGGCACCGGCCATTGACCCCGGGGAGCGCCAGCAACTGCTGCTGCAGGCGCTGACACTGCTCGGCCAGCACCCATTACCCGAGCTGATCGATGCCAGCCTTGAAGAGCTGCTGCACTGGGGCTGTCGGCACTGGCGGCTGGACGCCGTACCGGCCGTACTGCAACTGGCTCCTGATGGCACGCCGCTGGGCGACACTTCGCTGGGCGACACTCCGCCGAGCAGCCACCTGCGCAACGGTCATCCGCCGCGATGATCCGCCAGCGCCTGCTGTTGCTGCTGACGCTCACCGCCCTGCTGCTGGTACCGGAACTGATCGACTGGTGGCTGTTCAGCGACCACCACTGGCTGACCCCTTTCCTGATCTGGGCGCTGCTGATCCTGGTCACAGCGGCCACTGAATGGCGCCATCGACATTATGAACTTTGAGCTTTCCACGCTGCTGCTGTTTGGCTGTGGCTACCTGCTGGTCCTGTTTGGCGCCGCCTGGCTAACCGAACGCAAGCGCCTGCCCGAGCGCCTGATCCATCATCCACTGGTGCATGTATTGGCCCTGGGTGTCTTCGCCAGTGCCTGGACCTTCTACGGCATCTTCGGCGTCGCCTACGAGTCAGGATATCTCTACCTGATCTCCTATCTGGGAGGCTCGGCTGCCTTCCTGCTGGCCCCTCTGATTCTGGTCCCCATCCTGCGCATTACCCGACGACACCAGCTCAGTTCGCTGGCAGACCTGTTCGCCTTCCGCTTCCGCAGCGGCCGCGTCGGTACCCTGACCACCCTGCTGATGCTGTTCATCAGCCTGCCGCTGATCTCGATCCAGATCCAGGCACTGTCCGACTCTCTGCCGATGCTGACCCCTCGCATCTCCTCCAACCAGGCGGCCATCGGCTTCTGCACCGTCATCGCCCTGTTCACCATCCTGTTCGGTGCCCGCCATGCCTCCCTGCGCAACAGCCATAACGGACTGGTCTTCGCCATCGCCACCGAATCACTGGTCAAGCTGGTAGCCCTGCTGGTCATTGCCGGTTACGCCCTGTTCGCCGTACTGGACGGCCCCAGCGGCCTGATCGACTGGCTGACTGCCAACCCCGACCAGCTGCAGCGCCTGCAGCAGCCCCCGGCCGACCACTGGCAGATATTGCTGCTGGCCTTTTTTGCCTGCGCCATCGTCATGCCGCATATGTTCCACGTCGCCTTCACCGAGAATCTGCCGACCGAGAGCCTTTATCGGGCCAGCTGGGGCCTGCCTCTGTTCCTGCTGCTGCTGGCGCTGGCTGTTCCCCCCATCCTCTGGGCCGCGATCAAGAGCGAAGCGGTCACCAATCCCGAATATATGGTGCTGCAACTGGGCCAAACGCTACGCCTGCCCTGGATGAGTCTACTGGCGTTTATCGGCGGCCTGTCTGCGGCCAGCGGCATCATCATTGTTGCCACCGTGGCGCTTGCCTCCATGCTGCAAAACCATGTCGTGCTGCCGCTGGTACGGGTACCGGACAATGTGCGCTTTTACGCCTGGCTGCTGTGGGTCCGCCGCCTGATCATTCTGGCGGTGATGCTGGGCAGTTATCTGTTTTTCCACTTCATCGGTCACCGCTTTGACCTCAACCAGCTGGGACTGCTGGCCTTTATCGCGTTCCTGCAGTTCCTGCCCGGTCTGCTGGTCACTCTCTACTGGCCCGGCGCCAGCCGTAACGGCTTTCTGGCCGGCGTCGGGGCAGGCTTTGCCATCTGGGCACTGGGCCTGCTGCTGCCGATGATGGGACTGCTGGACACCCACCTGGATGCCGGCCAGCAGGTCGCTCAGGGCTACCGGGTGGCCCTGGTATCGCTGCTGGCCAACTGCCTGTTACTGGTCATTGCATCCCTCCTGTTCCCCGGCCGCAGGGAAGAGCGCCAGGCAGCTGAAGCCTGTCTGCTCAACGCCCTGCCCCGCCCCTCCGACCAGGGGCTCCAGGTGCAGAGCGATGCCGACTTCGTCAGCCGCCTGACTCCACGTCTGGGGGAAAAACCGGCCGCACGGGAGGTGCGCCGCGCCATGCGTGAACTGCAGCTGCCGGACGGACGGCTCGCCCCGCTGGACAGCCTGCGCCTGCGCGCCCGGCTGGAGCAAAATCTGTCCGGGCTACTCGGCCCGGTGGAAGCGGCAGCCCTGCTGCAGCCGCTGGACATCCCCCCCAGCAACGGTGGTTTCAAGGCACGTAATGTCCATCTGCTGGAACAGCAACTGGAAGCCTATGACCAGCGCCTGTCGGGACTGGCAGCCGAGCTGGATCAGTTGCGCCGCTATCATCGCGCCACCCTGCAGCGGCTACCGATCGGCGTGTGTACCCTGGATGCCGATCGGCGCATTCTGTTCTGGAACGCCGAGCTCGAGGCCTATACCGGGCTGACGTCCGACCGCACGCTGGGCACCCGGCTCAGCCAGCTGCCGCCGCCCTGGTCGCACCTGCTGGCCCGATTCGCCGCCACCGATGCCCTGCATCAGGTAGCCGAGTGCGTCGAACTGGAAGACTCGCAACGCTGGTTCAGTCTGCACAAGGCTCGGCTTGACGACACTCCGGCTCAGGGGATGGTGCTGCTGATCGAGGATGAAACCCAGCACCAGTCGATGGCGCGCAAGCTGGCCCACAGCGAACGCCTGGCCTCGATCGGTCGCTTTGCCGCCGGAGTCGCCCACGAAATCGGCAACCCGGTGACCGGCATCGCCTGCCTGGCGCAGAACCTGAAACTGGAAACCGAACAGCCGGAGGTACTGGAAACCGGCGATCAGATCGTCGACCAGACCCGGCGCATCACCCGCATCGTGCAGTCACTGATCCGCTTCGCCCATACCGGTCGTCAGGAAGGTCCCGGCCACCTGGAACCGGTGCGTGTGCATGACTGTATCGAGGAAGCGATCCACCTGGCCACTCTGGATCGCCACGGGCGCCAGCAGCATTTCATCAATGCGGTCGACCCGGCACTGCTGATTCAGGGAGACCTGCAACTATTGCTGCAGGTGTTCGTCAACCTGCTCAACAACGCCAGCGATGCGTCACCGGCTGAAAGCGAGATCCGTATCGATTCCGAACTGAACGAGCACAGCAGTCACATTCTGGTCACCGATGAGGGCAGCGGCATCTCCCCGGAGCACCAGGAACGCCTGTTCGAACCCTTCTTTACCACCAAGGAGCCGGGCAAGGGCACCGGGCTGGGTCTACCTTTGGTCTACAACATCATTACCCAGCACTATGGTAGTATCGAGATCGTAAGTCCGGCCAACAAAAAACAGAACAAAGGCACTCGGGTCATTATCACCTTACCCCGGTTGCAGCACCCTGTTACCCCTGAACAGCCGGAGGCAGATGGAGAAGGTTTGTCCGGATGAGTCGAATTCTGATAGTTGAGGATGAGAGTATCATCCGCTCCGCACTGAAACGCCTGCTGGAAAAAAACGGTTACGAGATCAGCGACGCCGAATCGGTGGCCGATGCCACCGCCCATTACAGCCTGGACAGCTTTGATCTGATCATCTCGGATCTGCGCCTGCCCGGTGCACCGGGTACCGACCTGATCGAGCTGGCCAGCCAGGTGCCGGTACTGATCATGACCAGTTATGCCAGCCTGCGCTCGGCCGTGGATGCAATGAAGCTCGGCGCCGTCGACTATATCGCCAAGCCGTTCGACCACGACGAGATGCTCAATACCGTGGCCGGCATTCTGCAGCAGCGCTCAGCCCCTGCCGCCAGGTCCGAAACGCCCCCCGCCGAGGGCGGCAGCCGGACCCGTATCATCGGCTCCTGCCAGTCCATGCAGGAGCTGTACCGGCGTATCGCCAAGGTCGCCCGCACCGACGCCACCGTATTGATACTCGGTGAGTCAGGGACCGGCAAGGAGCTAGCCGCACGCGCCATCCACGAACAGAGCGACCGCGCCGGCAAGCCGATGATCTGCGTCAACTGTGCCGCCATTCCGGAAACCCTGATCGAATCCGAACTGTTCGGCCATGAAAAGGGAGCCTTCACCGGTGCCACCAGCAGCCGCAGCGGCCTGATCGAAGCCGCCAATGGCGGCACCCTGTTTCTCGACGAGATCGGCGAACTGCCGCTGGAGGCTCAAGCCCGTCTGCTGCGCTTCCTGCAGGAGAGCGAGATTCGTCGAGTCGGGGCGGTACAGCCTCTGACGGTGGATGTTCGCCTGATCGCCGCGACCCATCGCGATCTCAAAAACCGCGCCCGTTCCGGCCAGTTCCGTGAAGACCTCTACTACCGTCTTTATGTCATGGAACTGCGCATGCCGCCGCTGCGCGAGCGCGAGAACGATATCCTCGAACTGGCCGAAGCATTCCTCGACAAACAGGGGCAGAAACTGGGTTGTGGGCCGCTGAGCTTCAGCACTGAAGCCCGCCAGCTGCTGATCAGTTACCACTGGCCCGGCAACGTGCGCGAGCTGGAAAACGCCATCGAGCGCGCCGTCATTCTGGCCGACGGCCATCAAATCACCCCGGACCTGCTGGGGCTTGAGGTTGAACCACAGAGCCTCAGTGAGCTGGAAAGCCAGTATCGACAGTCACAACCGGGGCTCTCTCCCCACACCGGTGAGCGCCCCCGCACCGACCTGTCGCTGGATGACTATTTCCAGCGCTTCGTGCTGGAAAACCAGGACCAGATGAGCGAAACCGAACTGGCCAAGACCCTGGGCATCAGCCGCAAAAGCCTGTGGGAGCGTCGACAGAAACTGGGTATTCCACGCAAGCCCAAGGGGTAACAATGGGTAAAGGGGTAACACTGGAAAGTGTTACCTAACTACCCACGCCTTCACACACTCCGTATATATAGGTAACACTCTGTTGCTATTTTTAAATTAATTTCCGGCACAAAAACAACAAGTCATTTAAAAACAATATGTTATAGATCTTGGCACATTACCTGCTTTCTGTTTTACAGAACAACAACAACGCACACACTGAAGCCTGACCGGCAATAAAAATAAAAACAGGTCATGTGGATGAGTGACCCGCCTCGAACAACAATAATAATGAGGCTTAGTCGGTCGTCGAAGTGGCACTGCAGCGCTCCCCAATCAGTGCTCTTAGGAAAAACAACAACAAGCTAAGTTCTCTGTTGCCACTTCACGACCGACACCCCACTCCTGCCTTGCCCCGCTACCCTTACCCGCTAACGCTCACCTTGCACCGTTGCCGTCCCGGCCTGGTGTAGACTTTGATCATATACCCCTCGCTCAACCGTTCCGCTATCCCTGGCAAAACCCGTTATCGGTACTCAACCGACAGACCCGCGTCAGCCAGCAGCTGCTGGCCCATGAAGGCTGAAGGCAAGCGTGTACAACACTCTGATTCAGAGCCAGGGGTTACCGAACTACCCATAGCGGAAACACCGTGCGTATATTTAAGTAACACTATGTTGCAAAAAACAATCAAGAAAACCCTTAAAAAAACAATAAATCCATATAAAACATTAGGTTATAAAAAATGGCACAGGCTCTGCATTAATCTGGTCAGAACAACAACAACGACTCTCGGATGTCTGGCCAGCAATAAAAATAAAAACGGCTCGGCTGATGGGAGACCCGCCTCGAATAAAAATAACAACGAGGCTTAGTCGGTCGTTGAAGTGGCACGGCAGCGCTCCCCAATCAGTGCTCTTAGGAACAAAAACAACAAGCTAAGTTTTCTGTTGCCGCTTCACGACTGACACCCCCAACCTCCCGCTTTCCCCCTGCTTCAATCCGGTTCACCATTGCTCCAGCCCCCAATAGCGCCAATCTTATGCCCTAAGGGTAACCAGGTGTTATGATGCGCCATCCGTCAGACGTTACAGACAGGGACACAGTTCAACCCATGCCGACCACTCTAATTGTAGTTATTGCAGTGCTCGCTGCCGCCTTGATCGCCTGGATTCTGATCCGCAAGCGCTCGGGCAGTGCTGCCGCCACCCTCGACACAACCCCCAACGCCTCCCACAGAGAGAGCGGTTCTCGCCGTATCCCCGAAGAGGAGCACCAGATCCCGCGCCGTTACCTTGACGATAATGCGATGAAAGTGGTGTACCGGCTGGAAGATGCCGGTCATGAGGGGTATCTGGTCGGCGGTTGCATCCGCGACCTGCTGCGTGGCCTGAAGCCCAAGGATTTCGATATCGCCACCTCGGCCCACCCGGAAGAGGCCGTCGAACTGTTTCGTCGCGGCCGCCTGATCGGTCGTCGCTTCAAGCTGCTGCATGTACGTTTCGGCCGCGAAGTGATCGAAGTGGCGACTTTCCGCGCCTCCCATGACCAGAATGAAGTCAGCCGCGACCAGGCGCGCACGGCCGACACCGGCATGATCCTGCGCGACAATGTCTATGGCAGCATCGAAGAGGATGCACTGCGCCGCGACTTCACCGTGAACGCACTCTACTATGACGTTAAGGATCACTGCATCCTCGACTTCGCCGGTGGCTACGACGACCTGAAAAACAACCGCCTGCGCATGATCGGCGATGCCAGCGCCCGCTATCGTGAAGACCCGGTACGCATGCTGAGGGCAGCCCGCTTCGCCGCCAAGCTGGGCTTTGATATCGAGCCTGATACGGCCAACCCGATCCGCGAACTGGCCCCGCTGATGCGCAACGTGTCGCCGGCCCGCCTGTTCGACGAGGTGCTAAAGCTGCTGCAGAGCGGCCATGGCGAAGCCTCCTATCGTCAGTTGCAGCGCTTTGGCCTGTTCCAGTACCTGTTCCCGCTGACCGATCAGGCGCTGGAAAACGATGATGATCCGGTTGAAACCCTGCTGATCAACGCCCTGTGCAATACCGACCGTCGCCTGGCACAGGGCAAGAGCGTCACCCCTGCCTTCCTGTTCGCCGCGCTGCTCTGGTACCCGCTGCAGCAGCGTATCCGTGAACTGGAACCCGGCTCCGACCTGCCACCGATCCCGCTGCTGCATGAAGCCGCCAATCAGGTACTGGCCGAGCAGGTGAAGTGCACTGCCATTCCACGCCGCTTCTCTACCCCGGTTCGCGAAATTTGGGAACTGCAGCTGCGCCTGCCGCGCCGTCAGGGCAAGCGTGCCGACCAGTTGATGGAACACCCGCGCTTCCGTGCAGCCTACGACCTCTTGCTGCTGCGTGAAAACAGTGGCGAGGAGTTGGGCGGACTGAGCCAGTGGTGGACCGACTATCAGGTTGCCAACCCGGTTAGCCGCCGCGAAATGATGCCCTCCGACCAGGACGACAAGCCCAAACGCAAGCGTCGCCGTCGTCCGCGCAAGCGCCCGGCCAACGATCAGGGCAAGGGGGCACAGGAGTGAATCGCGTCTACATCGGGCTGGGCAGCAACCTGGACGAACCCATGCGCCAGGTCAGGGAGGCGCTGCAGGAACTGGAGAGCATTACGCGTACCCGCGTGGTTTCACGCTCCTCTCTCTATCGTTCCGACCCGGTTGGTCCGCCCGATCAGCCTGACTATGTCAATGCCGTCGCCGCACTGGACACCGGACTCGCGCCTGAAGAGCTGCTCGATGCCCTGCAGGCGCTCGAGCAGGCGCACCAGCGGGTACGCAAGATCCACTGGGGTCCCAGAACGCTGGACCTGGATATCCTGCTGTTTGGTGAGCGGGTTATCGCGACCGAACGCCTCACCGTACCCCATGCCTGGATGCTGGAGCGCAATTTCGTGCTCTGGCCCCTGGCTGAAATTGCCCCCGAGCTATGCCTTCCGGACGGCTCTGCGTTATCTGAACACCTAGCCCATTGTCCACTGGGCACGCTGGAAAGGATATCGCTATAATCCGCTCAAGGCCGAACTGGATCGGCGTCTCATTGATAACAAAGAGAATGCTATGAGTAACAATACGCTGCATACCCTAAGCGCCCGTAAACAGGCGGGTGAAAAGTTTGCCGTACTGACCGCCTACGATGCCACCTTTGCACACCTGGTCAGCAGTGCCGATATCGAGATGATCCTCGTCGGCGATTCCCTCGGCATGGTATTGCAGGGACAGGACAGCACCCTGCCCGTCACCGTTGAAGAGATGGCCTACCACACTGCCAGCGTTGCCCGCGGCAATCAGGGTGCCATGATCATGACCGACCTGCCGTTCATGAGCTATGCCACACCGGAACAGGCGATGGACAGCGCCGCCGCACTGATGCAGGCGGGTGCGCACATCGTCAAACTGGAAGGCGGCGACTGGCTGTGCGAAAGCGTCAGCCTGCTGGCCGAACGTGGCGTGCCGGTCTGCGTCCATCTGGGGCTGACCCCGCAGGCGGTTAACAAGCTGGGCGGCTACCGGGTCCAGGGACGTGATGAGCACTCGGCGTTGAGGATGCTTGAAGACGCCAAGCGCCTTGAACAGGCCGGCGCCAGCATGCTACTGCTGGAGTGCGTCCCCTCATTGCTGGCGGAAGAGATCACCCGTAATGTCGAAATTCCGGTGATTGGCATCGGTGCCGGTCCCCATACCGACGCCCAGGTTCTGGTCATGCACGACATGCTCGGCATCACCCCCGGACGCACACCCAAATTCGTCAAGAACTTCATGCCCGAAGCCGAGAGTATTCAGGATGCCTTCCGGCTCTACGGTGAACAGGTACGTAACGGCCAATTCCCGGCCGATGAACATGGATTCGAGTAACAATGCAAACGCTTCACACCCTCGCTGAACTGCGTGCCGCAGTACGCCAGCACCGTCAGGCCGGTAAACGGATCGCGCTGGTCCCAACCATGGGCAACCTGCATCAGGGCCATCTCCGTCTGGTCGAAACGGCGCTGCAACAGGCCGACTTGGTCATCACCAGCATTTTCGTCAACCCGCTGCAGTTCGGTGCCAACGAGGATCTGGACAGCTACCCGCGCACCCTGGCTGAAGACCAGCAGAAGCTGGCCACGGCCGGCTGCCACCTGGTATTTGCCCCCTCTGTGGCCGAAGTCTATCCCGAGGGGCAGGAGCAGCAGACCCTGGTGGAAGTGCCAGGCCTGTCCGACCTGCATTGCGGCGCCAGCCGCCCGGGCCATTTCCGGGGCGTGACCACCGTCGTGTGCAAGCTGTTCAACATGGTCCAGCCGGACATCGCCGTTTTCGGCCTCAAGGACTACCAGCAGGTGGCCGTGATTCGCAAGATGGTGCGCGATCTCTGCATCCCCGTGGACATCCTGGGTGTCCCGACCGAACGCGCGGATAACGGCCTGGCCCTGAGTTCCCGTAACGGTTACCTGACCGCGGAAGAGCTGGCCGCAGCGCCTCTGCTGCAACAGACCCTGCAACAGACCGCCACCGCCGTTCGCAACGGCGACCAGGATTTCCCGGCGTTGGAAGAAGCCGCTCTGAACACACTGGAAGCCGCCGGTTTCCACCGCGACTTCTACCGCATACTCAACCGCCACACCCTGCAGCCGGCGGCCCCGGAGGACGACAAGGTCATTCTGGCAGCCGCATTCCTCGGCCGTGCACGCCTGATCGACAACATCGAAATCTGACAGATTTCGCAATGCACAAATATCCAAGGCCGGTTTATCCAGATTGGAGCCGGCCTTTTTTGTGCAACGCACAAAAAACTTTCCAGATCCACTTGACACTGACTTCCCGCATCGCGCAGACTCGAAGGACCTCGTGGTCGCACACTCGGCGTGCGCCAAACCTGTGCCGTATCGGGATGCAATATCCCGGTCACCTGCCTGCATTAGCATGGCCACAGGATCAATAATGATATAAATGAAAGAGGCACACTTACTATGCGCGATGTTGTTATCGTTGCCGCCGGTCGTACGGCGGTGGGTGCGTTCAATGGTTCACTTTCCTCCCTCTCCGCTGCATCCCTGGGCACCACCGTCCTGAAGGGCCTTCTCGAACGAACCGGCCTCAACCCGGCTGAAGTGGACGAAGTGATCCTGGGCCAGGTACTGACCGCCGGCTGTGGCCAGAATCCGGCTCGACAGGCGATGATCAACGCCGGCATCCCGCAGGAAGTGCCCGCCATGACCATCAACAAGGTATGCGGTTCCGGCCTCAAGGCGCTGCAGCTGGCCACCCAGGCGATCCGCTGCGGCGATGCCGACGTCATCATCGCCGGTGGCCAGGAAAGCATGTCCCAGTCACCGCACCTGCTGCCGAATTCCCGCAATGGCGCGCGCATGGGCGATTGGAAGATGATCGACTCCATGATCACTGATGGCCTCTGGGATGCCTTCAACAACTACCATATGGGCATCACCACCGAGAACATCGTCGACAAGTACGGCTTCAGCCGCGAAGAGCAGGATGCCTTTGCTGCCGCCTCGCAGAACAAGGCCGAAGCCGCCGTGACGTCCGGTCGCTTTCAGGACGAGATCATTCCGGTCAGCATTCCGCAGCGCAAGGGTGATCCGGTAGTATGCGACACCGACGAACAGCCGCGTTTCGGTTGTACCGCCGAAGCACTGGGCAAGCTGCGCCCGGCATTCAAGAAGGATGGTACGGTCACCGCCGGTAACAGTTCCACCATCAACGATGGCGCCGCTGCCGTTATCCTCTGCTCCGCCGAGAAGGCCGAAGCCCTGGGCCTGAAGCCCCTGGCCCGGATCAAGGCTTACGCCTCTGCCGGTGTTGATCCGGCGATCATGGGAACAGGTCCGATCTGCGCCACCACCAAGGCACTGGAAAAGGCCGGCTGGGGCATTGATGATCTGGAGCTGGTCGAAGCCAACGAAGCCTTCGCCGCTCAGGCGATGTCCGTCAACCAGGATCTGGGCTGGAATACCGATATCGTCAACGTGAATGGCGGCGCCATCGCGCTGGGTCACCCGATCGGCGCCTCCGGCTGCCGCATCCTGGTCAGCCTGGTTCATGAAATGATCAAGCGTGACGCCAAGAAAGGCCTGGCTACCCTGTGCATCGGTGGCGGCATGGGTACCGCTCTGGCGATCGAACGCGACTGATTCGATCAGGCATCAACGAAACAGCCGCCCCAGGGCGGCTGTTTGCGTTTTGAGACAGACGCTGCATCAGGCTGCCGCGATGGCGCCCTTGCCGATCCCCTCAAAGGCACGCACCACGACCTCTTCATGGGGATGTTGAGCCTTGATCTCGGCGGCCAGATGCATGGCGATCTGTTCCACCGTAGTTTCGGTATCGATCAGATAGCAGCAACGGGCCGGCAGGATCAGTTCGAAGTCGCCCTGAGGAGCCGTGTAGGCATACTGGTGCTCGCCCTCGGCCTCGGCACGCAAATGCGCACGGGTGCCGATATAGATATCGCGGAAGCGTTCGGCCCAGATCCCTTCCAGTGCTTCGTCACGCTGGCCACTGCGGTAGATCTCGATCTTCGAACGGTGACCATGAGCAATCCGCTGACAGTTGCCATCGTGCTGCTGCAGGCCATGGCTGTAATGATAAAAGTGCCCCTCGATCGATTCGGGCACGAAGGCCAGCTCGACCCCTCTGACCTGATCCGGGAACAGCGCCAGCAGTTGATCGCGACACCATTCGGCCAGCCCCCGTTCGTCGATCGCTGCAACCGGCACGGCGGCGACCGCCTGTTCAGGAGCCCGGCACAGGAAACGACTGCCGTCCGGATAACGCCAATCGACTTCGGTGATTTCATCGGTCGTGCTCAGCGTCAGTTGCTGCATCCGTGTCGGCACGACCAGCTGGTGGTCCACATTGTCGTCCAGCCACTGTTTGACCCGGCGTTTGACCACACCGAAATCACAGATCATTCCCTGTTCATCCAGGCTGCCATCCAGTACCAGCTGTACCGCCCAGGATTCACCGAGCAAGCCGCGCTCGGGATGCAGGTAGGAAAAGTCCACATGGGTCAGGTTATCGACAAAAAGCTTCACAGCCACCTCAACAATCAGATTAAGAGCGCCATTCTAGCGGATTCGGCCCGGGCTTTCACAACGCCCTGTGGTCACTCAAGCCGCTACTATATACTAGACGTTTTGGATGACGTTCAGGTTCACATGCGACTCGATAAATATATTAGCCAGGTCACCGATTTCTCGCGCAAGGAAGTCAAGCGCCTGCTCCACGCCGACGAAGTAACCGTCAACGGCGTGCCGGAGCGCGACCCCGGACGCAAGGTCGACGAGGACGACGACATCAGCCTGCAGGGCATGCCGCTGGAAGCCCCGCGCACCCGCTACCTGATGCTGAACAAGCCGGAAGGCGTGGTCTGCTCCAGCGACGACCCCACCCACCCGACGGTACTCGCCCTGCTGGAAATGCCCCGCATCGAACGCCTGAACATCTGCGGGCGTCTTGATGTGGACACCACTGGCCTGGTGCTGCTGACCGATGACGGCCAGTGGGCACACCGGGTGGCTTCGCCCAATCACAAGACCGGCAAGGTCTATCATGTGACCACGGCCGACCCCATCCCGGCAGACGCGGTATGCAAATTCGCCGATGGCCTGATGCTCAACGGCGAGAAGCAGCGCACCAAGCCGGCCGAGCTGGAGATTCTGTCCGAGCATGAAGCCCGGGTCTGCCTGCATGAAGGCCGCTACCATCAGGTCAAGCGCATGTTCGCCGCACTCGGCAACCGGGTCGAGGCACTGCACCGCGAGCGGATCGGCGCCATCATCCTGGACGAGATGCTGGAACCGGGCGAGTACCGTGAACTGACCGACGAAGAGATAGCCAGTATCTGACATGGACCTGCTGACCACCGAACTCAACCGCCTGCTGCGCAGCGCGGCGGACAACACCCTCTGGCTGGTGGACGAAAATATCCAGCTGGATATCCCGGCGAACCCATCCGTGCAGGTGGCAGGCAACAGGCTCGACGTCATCGAGCGCCTGCAACGGCATGGCTGGCAGGCCCGCTTCAGTGACTTTGAACTGTCCGCCCTGCCGGATGCCGGCTTCAACCTTGTCCTCTACCGCGTCTCCAAGGAGAAACCGGTGGTGCATTACCTGATCGGCGAGGCTCGACGCCTGTTGCGCCCCGGTGGCGCACTGATCCTGCTGGGTGACAAGGGAGAAGGTATCCGCACCTACGCCAAAAAGGCGCAGGTCTGCCTCGGTGGCAGCCGCCGGGAACAGAAGCTGGGCAAGGACAGCTGGTGTGCCGAAATCGGTTTGGCTGCCGAAGTCGGCGATTGTCCCGAACACCAGCAGTACACCGAACTGCGCCCGGTATGCGAAGATGATCAACGACAGTACTGGTCCAAGCCGGGACTGTTTGGCTGGAACAAGATCGATCGCGGCAGCGCCCTGCTGGTCGAACAGCTGCCGGCCATGCTAGCGGCCGAATGGCCGCCGCGGGGTTCGGTACTGGACCTCGGCTGCGGCTTCGGTTACCTCGCGCTGAATGTAGCGACAGCCTCTACGCGGCTGGTCTGCAGCGACAATAATGCGGCAGCCCTGCGCGCCTGCCGCTACAATCTGGATAAGGCAGGGCTTGAGCACGCCGAGGTGGTTGCCGCCAATGCCGGCGACCGGCTGCAGCCGGGATTTGACCTTCTGGTCTGCAACCCGCCCTTCCACAGCGGCTTCTCCGTCGATGGCGACCTCACCGACCGCTTTCTGGAGGCGGCACGGCGTCTGCTGGCGACGAACGGAACCGCCTGCTTCGTGGTCAACCAGCATATTCCGCTGGAACGCAAAGCGGCCGGCCTGTTCGCGGATATCCATACTTTTCTGGATAGCGGCCAGTTCAAGCTGGTGCGCCTGCGCAAACCGATCAACCTACAGTCTCAGGGACACTCATGACCTTCGACTACCTTCGCCAAAGCCTGTTTTTCTTTCGCAACCATCTCAACCGGCTGGCCCTGATCCAGCTTCCCTTCCTGGCCCTGCTGACATTTGTTCAGTTTCAGCTGATCCAGCAGCTGCCCGGCACCGGTGAGGATCTGCAGATGGAGCTGGTGCAGCGCAACATGCTCATCAGTTCGGCACTGGATATGGCGCTGATGCCGATCTACTGGGGGGCAACCCTGTTCTATCTGCAATCGGTGCTGCAGGGTAAACCGTTGGCCGTCGGCCCTGCACTGACCCTGAGCCTGACCTGCTGGGGACGCCTGCTGGTGACCTACATCCTTTCCGTGCTGGCGATCTCGTTCGGCCTGGTGCTGTTGATCATCCCCGGAATCTATATCGGCATACGCCTGGCCTTTGCCGAGTTTTACTGCGTCATGGAAGGCATGGGGCCGGTGGAATCGCTGAAGGCCAGCTGGGAGAAGACCGCGGACTTCTTCTGGCCCCTGTTTCAGGGCCTGGCCCTGATCTTCGGTGTGCTGCTGCTGACGGAGACCCTGATGGGTGAAGCCTTGCGCGACCAGAAAGGGGCCATGATGCTGGTATCCCTGGTCATCCAGTTCCTCGGAGTATTGCCGACCATCTACGCCTATCGTATCTACTGCGTCATGAAGGCCGACGACCAGCCAGCCTGATCGACCCTTGGCACCGCGGCCTGTGGTCGCAGTGCCTACCCTCACTGCTCCCGCCCCAAATACCTGCCAATAAACAGCCTTCAGGCGCTCTGTACAGCGCCGTTCCTGCGCAGAGCCGGCTCCATGAGCACAGTGAATACAGTGCATCTCCATGTGTGTGCGGCATACGTCCACTGCTACACCCGAACACATCGCTCCAGCGCATCCATGCGCACGCGATGTACCGTATATCCATATACATAAAAGCCCCTGGCGGCGAACCGGCAGGGGCTGGGTATTACAGCGAAGCTGTCAGCAAAACTCAGGAAACGGCGTCGTCCGCTTCCAGGTCCTTCATGGACAGCTTGATGCGACCACGCATGTCAACGTCGAGGACCTTGACCTTGACGACGTCATCCATGTTGACGTAATCGGTGACCTTGTTGACACGTTCCTTGGCGATCTGGGAGATGTGAACCAGACCGTCCTTGCCCGGCAGGATGTTGACGAACGCGCCGAACTCTTCGATGCGGACAACCTTGCCTTCGTAGATCTTGCCGATTTCGGCTTCAGCCGTGATCGCGGTAACACGATCCAGCGCCGCCTTGCCCTTGGCCTTGTCGTCGGCGTAGATGCGAACGGTACCGTCATCTTCGATATCGATCATGGCACCGGTTTCTTCGGTCAGCGCACGGATGGTAGCGCCACCCTTGCCGATCAGGTCACGGATCTTCTCCGGGTTGATCTTCAGCAGCTGCATTGCCGGAGCGTTATCCGGCAGATCAGGACGCGCATAGCCGATGACCTTGGCCATCTCTTTCAGGATGTGCTTGCGCGCTTCGTGTGCCTGCCCCAGGGCGATCTCCATGATCTCTTCGGTGATACCGGTGATCTTGATATCCATCTGCAGCGCGGTGACGCCTGCTTCGGTACCGGCAACCTTGAAGTCCATGTCGCCCAGGTGGTCTTCGTCACCCAGGATGTCGGTCAGCACGGCAAAGCGATCGTTTTCCTTCACCAGACCCATGGCGATACCGGCGACCGGTGCCTTCAGCGGTACGCCCGCGTCCATCATGGACAGGGAGGCGCCACAAACGGAGGCCATGGAGCTGGAACCGTTGGATTCAGTGATCTCGGACACGATACGGATGGTGTACGGGAACTCTTCCTGAGTCGGCAGCACCGCCGCGACACCACGGCGTGCCAGACGGCCGTGACCGATTTCACGACGACCGGTCGCGCCCATACGACCCGCTTCACCGACGGAGTACGGCGGGAAGTTGTAGTGCAGCATGAACGGATCCTTGCGCTCGCCTTCCAGCGCATCGATGATCTGCTGGTCGCGGCTGGTACCCAGGGTACAGGTGGCGATGGACTGGGTCTCACCACGAGTAAACAGGGCAGAACCGTGTACACCTTTCAGGATGTCGATTTCGACGTCGATCGGACGAACGGTCTTGGTATCACGGCCATCGATACGCGGCTCACCGTCGATGATGCGGTTACGCACGATCTCTTTTTCCAGGGAGCTGAAGATGCCCGCCACTTCCTTGTCGGACGGCTGGCCTTCTTCGCTGCCGGACAGAGCGTCAACGGCCTTGCTGCGCAGGTCGGACAGAGCCCCCTGACGCTGCATCTTGTCGGCGACCTGATAGGCAGCAGCAATGCCTTCACCCACCAGTTCACGCACCTGAGCGATCAGGGCTTCGTTCTTGACGGCCGGCTGCCACTCCCACTTCGGCTTGCCGGCTTCGGCAACCAGTTCGTTGATGGCGTTGATCGCCACCTGCATCTCCTGGTGCGCAAACAGAACGGCACCCAGCATTTCGTCTTCGGTCAGTTCCTGAGCTTCGGACTCAACCATCAGTACCGCATCGCTGGTACCGGCCACAACCATGTCCAGTTCAGAGGTCGCCAGCTCTTCGAAGGTCGGGTTAAGGATATAGCCCTGGTCTTCAGTGAAACCAACGCGGGCTGCACCGATCGGGCCCAGGAAAGGAATGCCGGAGATCGCCAGCGCGGCGGAAGTACCGATCATCGCCGCGATATCCGGATCGTTTACCTTATCGGCAGACATGACGGTACAGATCACCTGCACTTCGTTCATGTAACCTTTCGGGAACAGCGGACGGATCGGACGGTCGATCAGGCGAGAGGTCAGGGTTTCCTTCTCGGACGGACGCGCTTCACGCTTGAAGAAGCCACCCGGGATACGGCCAACGGCGTAGTATTTTTCCTGGTAGTGAACGGACAGCGGGAAGAAGTCCTGGCCTTCACGGGCTTCCTTGGCACCGACAACGGTACACAGCACCTGAACGCCTGCCATAGTGACCATGACCGCACCGGTTGCCTGACGGGCAACCTTGCCGGTTTCGATGGTAACTTCATGCTTGCCAAACTGGAATGTTTTGCTGATCGCTTGCACGATTGAAACTCCTTGGTTTTGAGTTTATCCCGCCTGCAGACCAATCATTCCTCTTTTCAAGCCAGTACTCAGTTATTCACTCAGAGCAGTGGATAAGTGAGTACAGGCTGGATGATTGTGTCGGCTGTTACGGGAGTTTTACTAAAGTGTTGGCTCAAGAGCCTGGATAAAACTGAGGCCATACAATGTATGGCCTCAGTAGGGTACTGCTTAGCGACGCAGTCCGAGACGGCCGATCAGAGCCAGGTAACGGTCAGCATCTTTGCCCTTCAGGTAGTCCAGCAGTTTACGACGCTGGTTTACCATGCGGATCAGACCACGACGAGAGTGGTGATCCTGCTTGTGCGACTTGAAGTGACCCTGCAGGCCTTCGATGTTCGCAGTCAGCAGCGCAACCTGTACTTCGGTGGAACCGGTGTCGCCAGCGCCACGGCCGAATTCAGCTACGATAGCCGCTTTTTGTTCGTTAGAAAGAGCCATTGCAATCTCCTTGATTAATATGCACACAGCCTTGAGGCTGCGGATTGATAGTCGCGCTGCACCGAGCATATTTTCAGTGCAGCGTCAGTCAGCCCTTATGGCCGAACCGTTCAGGCCGTACTCACCAGACGCCTGGCCCTGAGTACGCCATCGGCACCGATCTCGCCGATGCCCATAAAAATCGTTTGGCCGGGGCCAAAAAGGCGCAACTCACCCTGCAGCGAGCCGGCGTTGGTTGCCCGGAAACGCTGGCCCACACGCATGCGGTCCACTTCCTCGGGCGTCAGCTCCAGTGCAGGCAGTTCCGCCACTGGGCTCCAGGCCGGTAATAATAGCGCATCCAGGCGCTGATGTATGCTGTTTTCCGCCTCATCCTGACGTGGTTCCGCCAGGTTCTGCAACTGCTCCAGCGTCATCATTTGGTCGGCATGGAAGGCACCGGTTTGCAGCCGTCGCAGCACGGTCACATGGGCGCCGCAGCCCAACAGCAGCCCCAGGTCTTCGACGATGCTGCGGATGTAGGTACCCTTGGAGCAGAACACTTCCAGATCCACCTCATCCTCGCGAAGCGCCAACAGCCTGATCTCGTGGATCCGTACTCGGCGTGGCTTGACCTCAACCTCAACGCCCTGGCGCGCCAGCTTGTACAGCGGCTGGCCGTTGAGCTTGAGCGCCGAATACACCGGCGGCACCTGCTCGATCTCGCCGCTGAAGTGCTGCTCCAGCAGCGCTTCGATCTGTTCGCGGCTCAGATCCTGAGGCACGGGCTTTTCCTCGGTGATTTCACCCTCGGCATCGCAGGTATCGGTACGCTGCCCCAGTTTCGCCGTGGTCAGGTAACGCTTGTCCGAGTCCAGCAGGTACTGGGAGAACTTGGTCGCCTCGCCCAGGCAGATCGGCAACAGACCGGTGGCCAGAGGGTCCAGTGCTCCCGTATGCCCGGCCTTGGCGGCGCCATAGAGACGCTTGACCCGCTGCAGAGCCGAATTGGAGGAGAGACCCTGAGGCTTGTCCAACAGAAAAAGGCCGCTGATCGGGCGGCCTTTAGGTTTACGGGCCATAGTATTCAGTTCCCGTCAGTATCTTCGTCTTCATCCACGCGCTGGGCTTCCTGCTGCCAGGCCTTCTCGATCAGACCATGCAGGTGGCGACCACGTTCCACGCTCTCATCGAAGTGGAAACGCAGCTGCGGCATCACCCGCAGCTTGATGCCGCGGGCCAGCTCGGTGCGCAGAAAACCGGCTGCGTTGTTCAGGACCTGGGTGGCGTTTTTGATCGCCTCCACTTGCGCCTCATCGGTCTGCTCACCAAAGGCCATCACGGTGAAGTAGACATCGGCATAGCCGAGGTCCTTGCTCACCTTGACGTGGCTAATGGTGACCATGCCCAGGCGCGGATCCTTGATCTCGCGTTGAATCAGGGAGGCCAGATCACGCTGGATCTGGTCTCCTACCCGGTCGGTTCGTTTGAAATCGCGTGCCATAGTGCTCCGATTACAGCGTACGCTGTACTTCAACGGTGTCGAACACTTCGATCTGGTCGCCGACCTTCACGTCGTTGTAGTTCTTCACGCCGATACCACACTCCATGCCCTGACGGACTTCAGCCACGGCATCCTTGAAGCGACGCAGGGATTCCAGCTCGCCTTCGTAGATCACCACGTTGTCACGCAGTACACGGATACGCTTGTTGCGGTAGACGGTACCCTCGGTCACCATACAACCGGCAACGGCCCCCAGCTTCGGCGAACGGAAGACATCGCGAACCTCGGCAATACCGACGATCTCTTCGCGGTATTCCGGCGCCAGCAGACCGGTCATCGCCTGCTTCACATCATCGATGATGTCATAGATGACGCTGTAGTAACGCAGCTCCAGTTCCTCACGTTCAACCACGGCCTTGGCCTGGTTGTCGGCACGCACGTTGAAGCCGATCAGGATGGCGGAAGACGCCAGCGCCAGGTTGGCGTCGGTCTCGGCAATGCCGCCGACACCACTGGAGACGATGTTCACCTTCACTTCGTCGGTGGACAGGTCTTCCAGCGACTGGATGATCGCTTCCAGAGAACCGCGCACGTCCGCTTTCAGGACGATGTTCAGCGACTTCACATCGCCAGCCTGCATGTTCTCGAACAGGTTTTCCAGCTTGGCCTTCTGCTGGCGCGCCAGCTTGACTTCGCGGTACTTGCCCTGACGGAAGAGTGCCACTTCACGGGCTTTCTTCTCGCTGGAGACAACGGTGAACTCGTCACCGGCATCCGGGGTACCGTCCAGGCCGAGGATCTCGACCGGAATCGCAGGACCGGCTTCTTCGATCGGGTTGCCGTTCTCGTCCAGCATGGCACGTACGCGGCCGTAATGCAGACCGGCGAGTACGATGTCGCCCTTGCGCAGCGTGCCGTTCTGTACCAGCAGGGTCGATACGGAACCACGGCCCTTGTCGACACGGGATTCAACCACGACACCCTGGCCCGGCGCATCTTTCACGGCGGTCAGTTCCAGCAGTTCGGCCTGCAGCAGGATCGCATCCAGCAGGGCATCGATGCCTTCGCCGCTCTTGGCGGAGACGTGGGCGAACTGAACATCGCCACCCCAGTCTTCCGGAAGGACATCGCGCTGCGCCAGTTCGTTCTTGACACGATCCGGGTCCGCTTCTTCCTTGTCGATCTTGTTCACCGCAACCACCAGAGGTACGCCGGCCGCTTTCGCGTGCTGGATCGCCTCTTCGGTCTGCGGCATCACGCCATCGTCGGCGGCCACAACCAGCACCACGATATCGGTCAGCTGGGCACCACGTGCACGCATGGCGGTAAAGGCCGCGTGTCCCGGTGTATCCAGGAAGGTGATCATGCCGTTATCGGTTTCTACATGGTAGGCACCGATGTGCTGGGTGATACCGCCAGCCTCGCCAGTCGCCACCTTGGTGCGGCGAATGTAGTCAAGCAGGGAGGTTTTACCGTGGTCAACGTGACCCATCACGGTCACGACCGGTGCCCGGCCTTCCTGTTCGCCCTGAGCCGCTGCCACGCTTTCGATCAGTGCATCCTCGATCGCGTTTTCCTGCATCGGCTTGGCCTTGTGGCCCATCTCTTCAACCACCAGTACAGCGGTATCCTGATCCAGCACCTGGTTGATGGTCGCCATGGCGCCCATCTTGAACATCACCTTGATCACCTCGGCCGCTTTTACGGACATTTTCTTGGCCAGTTCGGCCACGGTGATGCTTTCCGGGATGCTGACTTCATGTACCACCGGTGCGGTCGGTTTCTCGAAGCCGTGCTGGTTCTGGCTGCTGCCACTGCGGCCCCGGCCTGCAGCCGCTCCGCGCTTGCCGCCCTTGCCACGGCGGCCACGGTTATCCTGTTCCTGACGACCACCCTTGGCACCCTTGCCACGACGGGGACGATCATCGGCGTCGCTGCGGCGGGATTTTTCCTTGTCCTTGCGGCGCGGGTTTTCATGCACGGGTTCAGCCGCCGGCTGTTCTGCAGCCGGTGTAGCCGGTGCGGTCGCCACAGGCTCGGCAACCACTTCCGGCGCCGGAGCGGCTTCTGCGACCGGTTCAGCAGCCGCAGACGCCTGCGGTGCTTCCGCTGCCACAGTTTCCTGCACCGGTGCTTCTACCGGTGCTTCTACTACCGGAGCCGCCTCTTCAGCCGGCTTGGTCTCTTCTTCCAGGGCTGCGCGCTTCACGTAGGTACGCTTCTTGCGCACTTCCACGCTAACGGTCTTGCGCTGACCGGAGGCACTGGAAATTTTCAGCTGCGACTTGGTCTTGCGCTTCAGGGTAATCTTGCTCGGCTCAGCGGCCTCGGACTTTTCGCCGTGGCTGCGCTTCAGATGGCTGAGCAGCGCCAGACGTTCGTCTTCTGACACGCTGGAGTCAACCTTCTTGCCTTTGATGCCGGCTTCCTGCATCTGCGTCAGCAGACGCTCAGCGGATACACCAACCACATCGGCAAGTTTCTTGACGGTTAGTTCTGCCATATATGTGTTCTCCTCTTCCGCTGGCGTTTACTGCTCTTGTGCAAACCAAGGCGCACGAGCGGTCATGATCAGCTCGGCCGCCTTTTCTTCGGTCAGCCCTTCAATTTCCAGCAGGTCCTCGACAGATTGCTCTGCCAGGTCTTCCATGGTGACAATGCCACGAGACGCCATCTGGAATGCCAGTGGTCGTTCCATGCCTTCCATTGTCAACAGGTCTTCTGCCGGTTCCACGTCCCCAAGCTGCTCTTCACTGGCGATCGCCAGGTTAATCAGGGCATCCTTGGCACGCGCACGAAGCGCTTCAATCAGCTCTTCGTCAAAATCTTCGATCTCGAGCATTTCGTCGACCGGTACATAGGCCACCTCTTCCAGAGAGGTAAAACCTTCACCGACCAGGACTTCTGCCAGCTCTTCATCTACATCCAGGTGCTGGACGAACATATCGACCACTGCACCCACCTCGGATTTCTGCTTGTCGGCCGCTTCATCTTCCGACATCACATTCAGGTCCCAGCCTGTCAGTTCACTGGCCAGGCGTACGTTCTGGCCGCTGCGGCCGATCGCCATCGCCAGCGCTTCTTCGGCAACCGCCACATCCATGGAGTGACTTTCTTCATCGATAACGATGGAAGCGACTTCCGCCGGAGCCATGGCATTGATCACCAGTTGCGCCGGGTTGTCATCCCACAGGATGATATCCACGCGTTCGCCGCCCAGTTCGTTGGATACGGCCTGAACGCGGGAACCGCGCATGCCGACACAGGCACCGACAGGGTCGATACGGCCGTCATTGGTTTTCACGGCAATTTTGGCACGCGCGCCCGGATCACGTGCGGCTGCACGAATCTCGATCACCTCTTCGGCAATCTCCGGCACCTCGATGCTGAACAGTTCGATCAGCATGGCGTTAGAGGTACGGCTCAGAATCAGCTGAGGACCACGACCTTCACTGCGCACTTCCTGCAGGACCGCACGTACACGGTCGCCCATGCGGAAGCTTTCGCGCGGAATCAGGTTCTCGCGCGGCAGCAATGCCTCGGCGTTGTTGCCCAGGTCGACAATAATATTGTCACGGGTCACTTTCTTGACCGTACCGGCAACCAGTTCACCCTTGCGGTCCTGATACTGCTCGACCACCTTGGCGCGCTCGGCTTCGCGCACCTTCTGCACGATCACCTGCTTGGCGGTCTGGGCAGCGATACGACCAAAGGCCACAGATTCAACTTTCTCTTCGTGAATATCGCCCGGTTGCAGGTTGGTATCGATCTCGAGCGCCTCTTCCAGCGTCAGTTCGGTACCCAACGCAGGCACTTCTTCATTGCTGACTACAAGCCAGCGACGCCAGGTCTCGTAGTCGCCGGTTGCACGATCAATTTCGACGCGGATATCCGCCTCTTCGTCATAGCGTTTCTTTGTAGCCGTGGCCAGAGCAACTTCTATCGCTTCAAAAATGACGCCTTTGGGCACGTCCTTTTCATTAGAAACAGCTTCTGCAACCAGTAGAATCTCTTTATTCATACGACTGCCTCGCCAAACCTCAAACCGGTGTTAGAACTGGGGAATCACGTTGGCACGATCGATATAGTCGATCGGCAACAAATATTCTTCATCATCGACAACCAGCAGAACTTCGTCACCTTCGACGCCGTTCAGCAGGCCCTTGAATTTACGTCGCCCTTCAAAGGGCACCCGCAGACGCAACTGCACAATGTGGCCTGCATAGGCCTTGAAATGTTCCAGCGTGAACAACGGGCGATCCATGCCTGGAGAAGACACTTCCAGCAGATACTGCTCCTGGATAGGGTCTTCAACATCCAGGATACCGCTCACCTGGTGACTGACGCGGGCACAGTCATCCACGGTGACGCCGTTGGGCCCATCAATGAAGATACGCAGCGTGCTGTGGCGACCGGCGGAGTGAAACTCCAGCCCCCAAAGCTCAAGACCCAGCGCGGTAACGGCCGGTTCTATCAATTCCTGCAAGGCGTTAAGTTTGGCTGACACTGACGAAGACCTCGTTTGGATATGCCTGAAACAAAAAATGGGCCTCTTAGGACCCATTTCTGACGCGGCACCTGATGCCTGTTGATCACCTACGAAAAAGCCCCTAATAAGGGGCTTTTTCGTAAAAAAGTGGTAGCGGGGGCTGGATTTGAACCAACGACCTTCGGGTTATGAGCCCGACGAGCTACCAGACTGCTCCACCCCGCATCAGAAACAGGTGCACATTATACACAACACCTGCCTTACTTACAAATGGTGCCGAAGGCCGGACTCGAACCGGCACGAGCATAGCTCACCACCCCCTCAAGATGGCGTGTCTACCAATTTCACCACTTCGGCTTTGAACTTATTCTGCGACCGGAATATCGGAAGCAGTTTTTTCCTCAGCACCCACACTTTCCAGAGCGGGCAGTTCCTGCTGAGCTTCGGCTGCAGATTCAATCACTTCTGCGGCCGGAATACCAGCATCATTTACACTTGAAGCCTTGTCCTTGGCAAAAACAGCCAAGGCAAAACTGGTTGCAAAGACGCCCGCAGCCATTACTGCGGTCAAGCGACCCAGGAAGCTGGTTGATCCCTGGCTACCGAACACGGTCTGTGAAGCTCCGCCACCAAAGGAGGCACCCGCTTCAGCACCCTTGCCCTGCTGCAGCAGCACCAGAGCAACAATCGCGGCAGCCAGCAGCACATGAACGATCAGAATAACATTTTCCATCATCGATACCGTTTAGCCGGCGACTGCCGCCGCACGGCAGATCGCGATAAAATCTTCAGCCTTCAATGATGCACCACCAATCAGGCCACCATCGATATCCGGCTGTGCGAACAGTGCATCGGCATTAGCCGCATTAACACTGCCACCATACAGAATACGCATCTCTTCAGCAGCATCTGTCGAGAGATCAGCCAGCACCTTTCTCAGTGCCCGATGAATCTCCTGCGCCTGTTCCGGCGAAGCGGTCAAGCCTGTACCTATAGCCCAGACGGGTTCATAAGCCACAACAACCTGCTTCATGGAAGCTGTATTCAGCCCTTTAAGGGCCTGTTCCAGCTGACCGGAAACAATCGATTCAGCCTCACCGGCTTCACGCTGCTGCAGAGTCTCGCCCACACAAACGACAGGGGTCAACCGTGCAGCCAGAGCCGCGTGTACCTTGGCAGCCACATCCGCGTCACTCTCAGCGAACAATGAACGCCGTTCCGAGTGACCCAGTATAACCAGACTGCAACCGACGTCTACCAGCATATCGGCAGACACCTCTCCCGTATAGGCACCGCTGGCATACTGACTCATATTCTGAGCCCCTACAGCAACCGCTGTATTTTCCAGCTGCCCTGCGACCGCCTGGAGATAAACCAGCGGTGGACAGAGACCGACATCAACACGTGCAAAACGCTCACCTGTAACACCGGAAGCGATTGCAGCCACGAGCTCCGAATTGCGAGCCTGAAGACCGTTCATCTTCCAGTTACCGATTACCAGTGCCTTACGCATCGATATCCCCTTACGAAAGAGGCGCATATAGTATCCGAGCCCAAATCAGCTGGCAAGGCCCTGAAGCGTTTTTTCGACACTCTGCGCCAGCTCGGTACAAAGGCGCTTCACCTCCGCTTCGCCCTCGCCTTCCACCATGACCCGCACCACCGGCTCGGTACCGGATGGACGCAGCAGCACACGCCCCCGCTGCCCCAGCTCGGCTTCAACCGCACGCACGGCAGACACGACATCGTCCTGCTGCATGGGATCGAGCTTGCGCGGCATGGCAACGTTAATCATGGTCTGAGGCATCTTCTGCATGCCCGACCTCAGGCTATACAGATCCTTGTCCGTATCGACCATTGCCTTGAGCACCTGCAGCGCCGCAACCAGGCCATCGCCAGTGGTGGTCAGCTGACCACAGACGATATGACCCGAGCTTTCCCCTCCCAGCATCCAGCCATGCTGTTTCAGCTGCTCAATGACATAACGGTCCCCGACCTTGGCGCGTACGAAGGGAATCGCCTGACGCTTGAGCGCCTGCTCCAGGCCAAAGTTGGACATCAGGGTGCCGACGACGCCCCCTTCGAACATCCCCTGCTGTTGCTGAGCCGTAGCGATGATGTACAGAATTTCGTCACCATCGACAACGTCACCGCGATGATCGACCATCATGATGCGGTCGCCGTCACCATCCAGGGCCATCCCCAGGTCGGCTTCTTCCGCCAGCACAACCTTTTGCAGACGCGCCGGATCGGTTGCGCCACAAGCTTCATTGATGTTGACCCCATCCGGTGAGGAGGCGATTTCGATCACCTCGGCCCCCAGTTCGCTCAACACCTTGGGCGCCACATGATAGGTCGCGCCGTTGGCGCAATCGAGCACAATACGCATGCCCTTGAGGCTGAAGCGGTTGTTCAGAGTACCCTTGCAGAACTCAATATAGCGTCCGGCGGCATCCTCGACACGCCGAGCCTTGCCCAGTTCAGCGGACGGTACCGGCGTCATCGCCAGATCCATCTGTGCTTCGATCGCCTGTTCGACACTGTCCGGCAGCTTGGTACCGTCACTGGAGAAGAACTTGATACCGTTATCGGAATAGACATTGTGCGACGCACTGATCACGATACCGGCATTGGCCCTGAAAGTACGGGTCAGGTAGGCAATGGCCGGTGTCGGCATGGGACCGGTCAGCAGTACATCCACGCCGGCTGCAGACAGTCCCGCTTCCAGTGCCGACTCAAACATATAGCCGGAGATGCGGGTATCCTTGCCGATCAGGATCTTGCTGCGCCCTTCGCGAGCAAACACACAGCCGGCGGCCCAACCCAGCTTGAGGACAAAATCGGGGGTGATCGGAAACTGACCTACCTCACCACGAATACCATCGGTTCCAAAATACTTCCTGTTCACCCGTTACTCTCCTGTTCTTTCATTGATGACCGCTTCGGTCATGCGCACCACATCCACTGTCGGGGCCACATCATGCACCCGAATGACTTTTGCCCCTTTACTGACGGCCAGCGCAACGGTCGCCAGACTGCCATAGAGGCGCTGATCGACCGGTTTGTCCAGCGTCAGGCCGACCATCGATTTGCGCGAAGTACCCACCAGCAGAGGCATCTCCAGCCCCTGCAGGCGATCCATTCGATTCAAAAGTTCCAGATTGTGCTGCAGCGTCTTGCCGAAGCCAAACCCGGGATCCAGCAGCAGACGCTCATCGGCGATACCCGCCTCACGACAGCGCTGCTGCTGAAACTGCAGAAAATGCTCCACCTCTTCGGTCACATCTTCATACTGCGGTTTGAGCTGCATGGTCGCCGGACTGCTGCCCTGCATATGCATGACACAGAGCGCCAGATCGGTGGACGCCGCCACCTCAAATGCCCCCGGCCGGGAGAACGAGCGCACATCATTGAGCAGCCCCGCACCGGCGTCAGCGGCCGCTTGCATCACTTCCGGGGCACTGGTGTCGATCGACAACACCACATCCAGCTCCTGACTCAGCCGCTCGACCACCGGTATTACGCGCTCCAGCTCCTCCTCGACCGGCACCGGATCGGCGCCCGGCCGGGTGGATTCGCCACCGATATCGATCAGGGTTGCCCCTTCATCGACCATTTTTGCAGCCTTGCGCAGCGCCAGCTCAACGGACAGCTGACGCTCTCGGTAGACACTGCCGCCATCGGAAAAGGAATCCGGAGTGACATTGAGAATACCCATTATCTGCGCCGTCGATAGATCGAGCGTCCGCCCTGCACACTGCAATACCGTCATCGTTTCTGCCCACTCTGCTTTCAAATCATTGCGCCCGGGAGCCGGACACAAAAAAGCCGGCCCCGGGGCCGGCTCCATGATATCAGATCAACGCTTAGCTGCGATCATCCGGACGATGCCAAGGGTTGTGATCATCATCACCCTTGTCATCATCGCTGTCGGCGTCAGCGCCTGCTTCGCGA
This sequence comes from uncultured Marinobacterium sp., assembly GCA_963676805.2. Taxonomy (GTDB): domain Bacteria; phylum Pseudomonadota; class Gammaproteobacteria; order Pseudomonadales; family Balneatricaceae; genus Marinobacterium. Next base: position 2,476,778 of record CAXXYA010000002.1, read on the forward strand.
TCATCGTCGCGAGACTCGGGACGCGACTCCTGTGGCGCCGACTCTTCTGGTGAGCGCTGCTTCATCTCCTGCACATCACGCTCGGCCTGCTCGGCACGCTCCTGAGCTTCCTCCCAGCCGTCCGGCGGGGTCACCTCGGTGCGCGCCATCAGCTGATCGAGCTGCTCGGAACCGATGGTTTCATACTTCATCAGCGCTTCAGCCATGGCATCAAGGATATCGCGATTGTCATGCAGGATCTGCGATGCCTTCTGATAGCATTCGTCGATGATGCGCTTCACTTCGGCATCGATCCGCTTCTGCGTCTCTTCCGACATCGGCTTGGCACCCTGACCCATGCCACGACCGAAGGGATCATCATCCTCTTCACCGTACAGCAGCGGTCCCAGGTCTTCGCTCAAGCCCCATTTGGTAACCATGTTGCGCGCCAGTGAGGTCGCCTTCTGAATATCATTGGAGGCACCGGTCGTGACACCTTCCTTGCCCAGTGTCATCTCCTCCGCCAAACGGCCACCATACAGCGAACAGATCTGGGAAATGATCCACTGACGGCTGTGGCTGTAACGGTCTTCTTCCGGCAGGAACATGGTCACGCCCAGTGCGCGACCGCGCGGAATGATCGACACCTTGTACACCGGATCGTGTTCCGGCATGACGCGGCCGATAATGGCATGACCGGATTCATGGTAAGCCGTATTCAGACGTTCCTTGTAGGACATCACCATGGACTTGCGCTCGGCACCCATCATGATCTTGTCCTTGGCCTGTTCGAACTGTTCCATACCCACGGTGCGGCGGTTGTTGCGCGCCGCAAAGAGTGCCGCCTCGTTGACCAGGTTGGCCAGATCGGCACCGGAGAAGCCCGGCGTACCACGCGCAATCAACTCCGGCTTGACGTCATCGCCCAGCGGCACCTTGCGCATGTGCACTTTCAGAATCTGTTCACGACCCCGGATATCCGGCAGACCTACGTGAACCTGACGGTCGAAACGCCCAGGACGCAGCAGCGCCGGGTCGAGCACGTCCGGACGGTTGGTCGCCGCAATGACGATGATGCCTTCGGTACCCTCAAAACCGTCCATTTCAACCAGCAGCTGGTTCAATGTCTGTTCACGCTCATCGTTGCCGCCGCCCATGCCGACACCACGGTGGCGCCCCACGGCATCGATCTCATCGATGAAGATGATGCAGGGCGCATGCTTCTTCGCCTGATCGAACATATCGCGGACACGGGAAGCCCCCACACCGACGAACATCTCGACGAAATCGGAACCGGAGATGCTGAAGAACGGCACCCGCGCTTCGCCGGCGATCGCCTTCGCCAGCAGGGTCTTACCGGTACCCGGTGAGCCTGCCATCAGCACGCCGCGAGGAATGTGACCACCCAGGCGCTGGAACTTGCCGGGATCACGCAGGTAGTCCACCAGCTCTTTCACCTCTTCCTTGGCCTCTTCAACGCCGGCCACATCATCAAAGGTGGTCTTGATCTGGTCTTCAGCCATCATCCGCGCCTTGGACTTGCCGAACGACATGGGACCACCCTTGCCGCCACCGCCACCCTGCATCTGGCGCATGAAGAACATGAACACGGCAATGATGACCAGAATCGGGAAGGACGCTACCAGCAGCTGAGTCCAGATGCTCTGGCGCTCGGGCTGTTTGCCCTCGATCACCACATTGTGCTGCAACAGGTCGTCAATCAGCTTGGGGTCCTGAACAGCCGGGCGCACGGTTTCAAAACGTTCGCCATTACTGCGCTGACCGACAATGGTGTAACCATCGATGGTCACTTTTTCCACCCGATCCGCCTGCACCTCGGCCACAAAATCGGAGTAGCTCAGCTTGCCACCCTCGTTTTCGGCACTGAAATTGTTGAAGACGGTGAGCAGCACTGCCGCGATCACCAGCCACAACACCAGATTTTTTGCCATATCGTTCAATGGAGCACCCTCTGTTCTCTCAATTCTGTCGGCCGCTTGTGATTGCCACTGTTACTGAATCAGCACCGCTTCGCAACCTGTTTTATCGTTGTACGCACTCATATGCACATCCGAGCAGGTGCCTGATCATGGCACATGCGCAGAATTTGATCGGCATGAGGCAAAAATGTTCCTGCAACACACCCACCGACCATCAAAACACCCCGCCGATCGCTACCCCACCGCCAACGCTACTCAGTCCCGCAGGACTCAGGTAAAATAGCTGTTTATTTGATCAACGGGGCTACTCCCCCAATCAAGAGGCACCATATTCTAGTATGAGCTTGACGCCTGAGCAAAAGAAGCATTTCCGCACCCTTGGCCACAACCTGAACCCGATTGTCATGGTGGCCGGCAACGGACTGTCCGAAAATATCCAGCTGGAAGTGGACCGTGCGCTTGAAGATCACGAGCTGATCAAGGTGAAGTTTTCGGTTGGCGACCGCGACGTGAAGAAACAGATGATCCGTGAGCTTTGCGCCATTGTGGAGGCGGAGCTGGTGCAGGAAATCGGCAACATCGCTCTGCTCTACCGCGCGGCACAGCAGCCCAATCCCAAGCTGTCCAACCTGATGCGCTGAGTTGCAGACATAAAAAAACCGCCGATTGCTCGGCGGTTTTTTTTCGTCGACAGTGGCTCAGATATGAGCCACCTCGGCAATTTCATACTCGGTCATGCCGGACGGAGTCTGTACCGCCGCGATATCACCTTCTTCCTTACCCACCAGTGCGCGGGCGATTGGCGAGTTGACGGAGATCTTGCCCTTTTTGATATCCGCTTCATCATCACCGACGATCTGGTAGCGCACCTCGTCTTCGGTATCGATGTTGATCAGCTCCACCGTGGTACCGAAGATCACCTTGCCCGTATGCGGGATCTCGGTGACGTCGATCACCTGCGCCTGGGACAGCTTGTATTCCAGTTCACGGATACGGCCTTCAATGAAGCCCTGCTGTTCACGCGCTGCGTGGTACTCGGCGTTCTCCTTGAGATCGCCATGCTCACGTGCTTCGGCAATCGCTGCAATGACAGTGGGACGCTGAACCGACTTCAGGTCGGCCAGCTCCTCACGCAGCTCCTTTTCACCGGCAACGGTCATCGGCACACGCTTCATTCTGAAACTCCTGCATGCAGGTCCTGCAGACGACGGACCATCTTCTCTTCACCATACTTCAGCGCTTCGGCGGTTGCCGCTGCACCGGCCAAAGTTGTGGTATAAGGCACCTTGTGCTGCAGCGCCGAACGACGAATCTCGGCTGAATCAGCAATCGCCTTACGACCCTCAGTGGTGTTGATCACGTAGCTGATCTCACCATTCTTGATCATGTCGACGATATTGGGACGGCCTTCAGCCACCTTGTTGACGCGAGTAACGCTCAGGCCGGATTCTTCCAGCAGTGCCGCCGTGCCAGCCGTCGCCACCAGGGAGAAGCCCAACTCGGCCAGGTCCTTGGCAACCGGGACGACCGCTGCCTTGTCCACGTCACGTACGGAGATGAACGCCTTGCCCGTTGCGGACGGCATCTTCTCGCCCGCACCGATCTGCGCCTTCATGAAGGCTTCACCGAAGGTTGTACCGGTACCCATGACTTCACCGGTAGACTTCATTTCCGGGCCAAGGATAGGGTCAACGCCCTGGAACTTGTTGAACGGGAAGACCGCTTCCTTGACGTTGAAATGCTTGGGCACGATCTCTTCGGTAAAGCCCAGCTCCTGCAGGGTCTTACCGGTCATGACGCGCGCCGCAATGGCCGCCAGGGAGGTGCCGATGCACTTGGAGACGAACGGCACGGTACGGGAAGCACGCGGATTGACCTCGATGACGTAGATTTCGCCGTCCTGATAGGCCAGCTGCACGTTCATCAGGCCGATAACGCCCAGTTCCAGCGCCATCTTACGAACCATTTCACGCATGTCATCCTGTACATCCTTCGCCAGGCTGTACGGCGGCAGTGAGCATGCAGAGTCACCGGAGTGGACACCCGCCTGCTCGATATGCTGCATGATGGCGCCGATCACCACGGTTTTGCCATCGCTGACCGCATCGATATCAACTTCGACAGCGGCGTTGAGGAAGTGATCCAGCAGAACCGGTGCGTCGTTGGACACCTGAACGGCGGTGTTCATGTAGCGACGCAGTTCATCTTCCTTGTACACGATCTCCATGGCACGACCGCCCAGTACGTAGGACGGACGCACCACCAGCGGATAACCGATCTTGCCGGCTTCAACGATCGCTTCTTCCAGGCTGCGAACAGTGGCGTTTTCCGGCTGTTTCAGACCCAGACGCTTCAGCATCTGCTGGAACTGTTCGCGGTCTTCCGCGCGGTCGATAGCTTCCGGGCTGGTGCCGATGATCGGCACACCGGCCTGCTCCAGAGCCACGGCCAGTTTCAGCGGTGTCTGACCGCCGTACTGTACGATGACACCCTTCGGCTTCTCGACATTGACGATCTCCAGCACATCTTCCAGCGTGATCGGCTCGAAGAACAGACGATCGGACGTGTCGTAGTCGGTGGATACGGTTTCCGGGTTACAGTTGACCATGATGGTCTCGTAACCGTCTTCACGCGCCGCCAGAGCCGCATGCACACAGCAGTAATCGAATTCGATACCCTGACCGATACGGTTCGGACCACCGCCGATGACCATGATCTTTTCACGATCGGAAGCGTTGGCTTCACACTCCTCCTCATAGGAGGAATACATATAGGCGGTGTCGGTGGAGAATTCAGCCGCACAGGTATCCACACGCTTGAACACCGGGCGCACACCCAGGCCCTGACGCTGCTTGCGGAACTGTTTCTCGCTTACGCCCAACAGTTGCGCCAGGCGGGTATCCGAGAAGCCCTTGCGCTTGAGACGGTAGATCTGATCCTTGTCCAGTTCACTCAGCGCCGTTTCAGACACGCGCTGCTCGTCCTTGATCAGATCTTCGATCTGCACCAGGAACCAGGGGTCCACGCCGCTCAGCTGGTAGATTTCGTCCACGCTCATGCCAAGACGGAAGGCGTCACCGATGTACCAGATACGCTGAGCACCCGGCTGGGTCAGTTCAGTCACGATGGTATCACGTGCATCCTCTGCGCTCAGATCCACAATCGGATCGAAACCGGCAGAGCCCACTTCCAGACCGCGCAGCGCTTTCTGCAGAGATTCCTGCTGCGAACGGCCAATGGCCATCACTTCGCCCACGGACTTCATCTGAGTAGTCAGACGGTCGTTGGCCTGTGGGAACTTCTCGAAGGTGAAGCGCGGAATTTTGGTGACAACGTAGTCGATGGACGGCTCGAAGGACGCCGGCGTACGGCCGCCGGTGATATCGTTCTGCAGTTCATCCAGGGTATAGCCCACCGCCAGCTTGGCTGCGATCTTGGCGATCGGGAAACCGGTCGCCTTGGAGGCCAGAGCAGAAGAACGGGATACACGCGGGTTCATCTCGATGACCACGACGCGACCGGTCTTCGGATCGACACCGAACTGGACGTTGGAGCCGCCGGTTTCCACACCGATCTCACGCAGTACCGCGATCGATGCGTTACGCATGATCTGGTACTCTTTGTCGGTCAGGGTCTGGGCCGGAGCGACGGTGATGGAGTCACCGGTATGCACGCCCATGGCATCGAAGTTTTCAATCGAGCAGACGATGATGCAGTTGTCGTTCTTGTCGCGAACAACTTCCATCTCGTACTCTTTCCAGCCGATCAGGGATTCGTCAATCAGCAGCTCGCTGGTCGGAGACAGGTCCAGACCACGCTCACAGATCTCGATGAACTCTTCACGGTTGTAAGCGATACCGCCACCGGTGCCGCCCATGGTGAAGGACGGACGGATGATCGCCGGAAAACCGATGGAATCCAGCACCTGCAGCGCTTCTTCCATGCTGTGGGCGATCGCGGCGCGCGGGCACTCCAGGCCGATGTTCTTCATCGCCTTGTCGAAGCGCTCACGGTCTTCCGCCTTGTCGATGGCATCCTGGCTCGCGCCAATCATTTCGACACCGAACTTGGCCAGCACGCCTTCACGATCCAGATCCAGGGCACAGTTCAGTGCGGTCTGGCCACCCATGGTCGGCAGCAGCGCGTCGGGACGCTCTTTTTCAATGATCTTGGCTACGGTTTTCCAGTTGATCGGCTCGATGTAGGTCGCGTCCGCCATCGCCGGGTCGGTCATGATGGTCGCCGGGTTGGAGTTGACCAGGATGACGCGGTAACCCTCTTCACGCAGCGCCTTACACGCCTGGGCTCCGGAATAGTCGAATTCGCAGGCCTGGCCGATCACGATCGGGCCCGCACCAAGGATGAGAATACTTTGAATGTCCGTACGTTTTGGCATCTGTCTTAACCGGTCGTCTCTGTTACTGTCACTGACTTGTCAGGGTGCTATCAGGCCTGACGGGCTTTCATCTGTTCAATGAAACGATCGAACAGCGGCGCCACATCATGCGGGCCCGGGCTGGCTTCCGGGTGTCCCTGGAAGCTGAACGCCGGCACATCCGTACGTTCGATACCCTGCAGTGAACCGTCGAACAGGGATTTGTGAGTGGCACGCAGGTTCGCCGGCATGCTGTCCTCATCGACGGCGAAACCGTGGTTCTGGCTGGTGATCATCACATGCGTGCTGTCCAGATCCTGCACCGGGTGGTTGGCACCATGGTGGCCGAACTTCATCTTCACGGTCTGGGCACCGGACGCCAGAGCCAACAGCTGGTGACCCAGGCAGATACCGAATACCGGCGTGCCGGTTTCCAGGATCTCGCGGATCGCCGCAATGGCATAGTCACAGGGCTCGGGATCGCCCGGGCCATTGGAGAGGAAGACACCATCCGGATTCAGAGCCAGCACATCTGCAGCAGGGGTCTGGGCCGGCACTACGGTCAGGCGACAGCCACGCTCGACCAGCATCCGCAGGATGTTGTGCTTCACACCGAAATCATAAGCAACCACGTGGAAAGGCAGATCTGCATCGGCCTTTTCTTCATGACCCGCACCCAGCTTCCAGGTGCTTGAGCGCCAGTCGTAACCTTCGGTCACACTGACTTCTTTTGCCAGATCCATGCCCTTGAGGCCCGGGAAAGCGCGCGCAGCCGCCAGAGCCTTCTCTTCGTCCAGATTTTCACCTGCCATGATGCAGCCGTTCTGCGAGCCTTTTTCGCGCAGAATACGGGTCAGGCGGCGGGTATCGATGTCGGCGATACCCACAATGTTGTTGTCCTTCAGGTACTGGTCCAGCGTCTTCTCACAACGGAAGTTGCTGGCCAGCAATGGCAGATCACGAATCACCAGGCCTGCAGCCCAGGTCTGAGTGGATTCCGCATCTTCGGCATTGACGCCGGTGTTGCCGATATGTGGATAGGTCAGGGTCACAATCTGGCGGCAGTAGGAAGGATCGGTCAGGATCTCCTGATATCCGGTCATGGAGGTGTTGAATACCACCTCACCACTGGACTCACCATCGGCGCCAATTGCTACTCCCCTGAAAATGCTACCGTCTTCAAGGGCTAGAATGGCTGGTCGCGTCAATTGAACCTCCCCGCGCGTGCGCTGCATAATCTGGACAGTTGGATAGGATACGTGCAAAAAAGCGAGGCAAAACTGGACGCTTACCTCGCTTCTATTAATCTGGCTGTTTTGGACCTGCACTCGTAGCAGGTTAAACGCCGGTATTCTAGACGATCCCTGTCTCCGAGTCCATTCACTCTGGCCCTCTCGACACGTCACCTGACTGTCATGAAAATTTCATATGCTGTCGCGCAAAGACAACATTCGGAACAGGCTCGTAATGAAAATTTCTACCCTGGCGCGGCTATCGTCCCTGACTCTGCTGACGGTGTTGATAGCCCTGACCCTATCTGTCATCTGGTCATTGATGCAGCTGGACGAGGCATTCCGCAAGAATACCAATTACCAGCACTACACACTGGAAATTCAAAACCGAATCGAACAGCCCGCCAACCGTTATCTGAGTTCCGGTAATGCCTCTGAACTTGCGCGACTCGAAGCAGGCATCGAGCAGGCACTGAACACCAATGCCGAAACCCTCTGGTTTGACGACATCACACGCGAGCGAATTCAAGCCGCCCTGACCCATATTCAAACCCAGGCACTGCCCGAGCTGCGAGCGGCCGGAAAACTGGCCGATCCCCAGGCCCTGCTGGTTAATAACGAACGCGAGTTGGCATACAGTCTCAACAGCCTTGGCGACTATGCACGCAAAGGCGCCGAACAGACCGGACAGCAAGCGGCAGCGCTCCAATACCTTCACCTCAACACCCAGCTGCTGTCCGAGCTCCATCATCTCACTCTTCTGCGCCAACGCTACTTCGCTCAACTGGATGATGACACGCTGAATTCCATTACCCAGCACCTTGAGCAGATGCAGCATACCAGTGATGGCATCCAGTCGCTGCCCGCCCTGGGGTTATACAAAGAGAGCGAGGTCGATCCCATGGCCGAACTCATGGGCTGGGACACAACTCAAAACCGGATTGAGCTGGGTGAAGAGCCACGTTCCCAGATACGTGAACTGATCCATCGCTACCCCAAGGAGCTGGAGAATGCAGGCAAGTTCAGCCAACTGAAACAACGTGGCCAGGTCACGGCCAGTCAGGCAATCCTGTCACTGAAAGAAGAACTTGAGCAGATCGAACAGACACTCAACGCATCCTACCGGGACACTCTGAACCACACCTACTGGATCCTGGGCATCAGCGTCGCGCTGCTTCTGGTAATCAGTTCCCTGATGGGGATGCTGTTACACCGTCTGGCCGCACTGGTAAGCTCCAGCTGCCATTTCATCAGCGAGCTGGCCGCCGGCAACCTGGACACGCAGATTCACTTCAAGAGCCGCTTTGCGGAAGCTCACAGCCTTGATGAGGCCTTGAACAAGCTGCAGACCTACTTCAAGCAGCTGATAGCCGAGATAAGCCAGCAAACCCGCCAGCTCTCCACGCTGCAAGCCAGGGCGAACGACAGCTCCACCCTCATTGAATCCGTGGTTCAGCAGCAACAGCAACAAACGGCGGACTCCGCCGAGCAGATGCAGCAGCTCACCAATTCCTATCAGGAAGTTGCCAGCAATGCCGGCAGGACCAGCACGGCCACCCAGCGTGTTCAGCAACAGGTGCAGCAAGGCAGCGAGCAGGTTGTCAGGACCAGTAACTATGCTCAGCAGCTGAGTGAAGAGGCCGAACGCACCGAAAGCAGTATTGAGCAGCTCAGGCTGGATACCCTGGCCATCGGGGAGGTACTCTCTGTTATTCATGGCTTCGCCGAACAGACCAACCTGCTGGCCCTCAATGCGGCAATCGAAGCGGCTCGAGCCGGCACTGCCGGACGGGGGTTTGCCGTCGTCGCGGATGAGGTTCGCAATCTCGCCAACAACACGGCCAAGTCAGCGGAACAGATCCAAGCCATCATTAACAAGCTCAATGATGCTTCCAAGATGGCCAGCCACTGCGTTGACCAGCAGAAGAGCCTTGTCGATGCTACTGTTACCGCAATTGAGGAAACCCGTGAGTCCATCCAGGAGATCGATACCGCTATCCGCGAGATCTCCGATATGAACGCGATGGTCGCAGCAACCACCGAACAACAGTCACAGACCACCACACATATTCAGGACACCATTAATCTGAGTGCGTCCCTCGCCAGAGATGCCGCGGCGGAAGCCAACAATAACCGTGAACTGGCACTGGAACTGGATAACATCAGCAGCGCCTTGAAGCGTACGGTTAGTCGTTTCGACCACAGCCAGGTATCAGAATCACAATAAAAATCAGCCACATACTTGACAGCTAAAAGCGATAGTGGAAAAATGCGCTCTCCTTAGCCCAGATAGCTCAGTCGGTAGAGCAGGGGATTGAAAATCCCCGTGTCGGTGGTTCGATTCCGCCTCTGGGCACCAGAATTCAGAAAGCCTGCACCTTGTGCAGGCTTTTTTGTTTCAGCAATGCCCTGCTTGTTGCTTCTGCAATACTCGTCTCCTCCAGGCAAGACACCTGGATTGCCCCATCCCCTATACTTATCCACATCGATATACCCTGGCGGAACAAGCATCAACATGCCGGGTTCCATACGACTGTGGAAAACCGCCTTCTCAAGAGAAGGATTCAGGTCAGCTCCCCCCAAGACAAACACGGCTTGTCATTGATTGCCCGAGAACGCCCATTCAACACCTGACTCAGATCAATAATTATCAGCTACTGAATACTTTAGGAATTATTCCTATATCCCGGTGCGACTACAAAGACTATTCTGCTCTCCGAGGTTCACAGGACGTGACATACTGAATGGAAGCTCAGTACCTCATTGCCTGCGTCGGAGGCACGCAGCGGCTGACATGGATGTCAGTGACAGGGCCCTAAGCCATGGACGCGTCGGGGCCCTTCTTTTTTTGCTTCCTGTCCATCATTCAGCCGCCCCTCCGCCGGCTTCCACGCTTTTTCCACTTGCCCCTGCAGACAAGGCAATGTCGCGATCAGATCCGCATATACAGCCTGTCAATACCCCCCTCAAATACCCTCAGGTTATACCAGGTCAAACAGCGGGAATTGTGCCGGAACTTCAGTATCCCAGATGCCAGGTTTTATACATGGCGGAAGAAATACGGTGGCATGGAGGTCTCAGAGGCCCGCTGGTTTAAGGCTCTGAAAGAAAAGAACGCGAGGCTGGAGCAGCTATTGATAGAGGCTAAGCTTGATAGCAAAGCTTTCTGGGCCGAAAACCCTCGGGAGCAAGCGCAAGGCCGTGCGCAGCATGCTGTCCCGAAGCCACAACGCAAAAACCCCGGCCTCATCGAGACCGGGGTTTTCACTTAATTAAATGCTTGGCGATGACCTACTCTCACATGGGGAAGCCCCACACTACCATCGGCGATGACGCGTTTCACTGCTGAGTTCGGGATGGGATCAGGTGGTTCCACGGCTCTATGGTCGCCAAGCAAAACTGGTACAAACTGGATCTTGCAGTGAGAGCCTTTTGGGCTCTCGCTGTGATTGTCTTTGTCGTATCGTCGCTACAAGCGTTCAACCGGTGCTCTTTCGAGCTGCGATAATCTGTTCTACGTTAACCATTCATCTCAAACGCCTTGGGCGTTATATGGTCAAGCCTCACGAGCAATTAGTACTGGTTAGCTCAATGCCTTACAACACTTACACACCCAGCCTATCAACGTCCTGGTCTCGGACGGCTCTACAGGGATCTCAAGGATCCAGTGAGATCTCATCTTGAAGGAGGCTTCCCGCTTAGATGCTTTCAGCGGTTATCCCGTCCGCACGTAGCTACCCGGCAATGCCACTGGCGTGACAACCGGAACACCAGAGGTGCGTCCACTCCGGTCCTCTCGTACTAGGAGCAGCTCTTCTCAAATCTCAAACGCCCACGGCAGATAGGGACCGAACTGTCTCACGACGTTCTAAACCCAGCTCGCGTACCACTTTAAATGGCGAACAGCCATACCCTTGGGACCGGCTTCAGCCCCAGGATGTGATGAGCCGACATCGAGGTGCCAAACACCGCCGTCGATGTGAACTCTTGGGCGGTATCAGCCTGTTATCCCCGGAGTACCTTTTATCCGTTGAGCGATGGCCCTTCCATACAGAACCACCGGATCACTAGAACCTACTTTCGTACCTGCTCGACGTGTCAGTCTCGCAGTCAAGCACCCTTCTACTCTTGCGCTCATTGGCTGATTTCCGACCAGCCTGAGGGTACCTTCGTGCTCCTCCGTTACTCTTTGGGAGGAGACCGCCCCAGTCAAACTACCCACCACACAATGTCCTCGATCCCGATCAGGGACCTGAGTTAGAACCTCAACAGTACCAGGCTGGTATTTCAAGGTTGGCTCCACTCAAACTGGCGTCTGAGTTTCAAAGCCTCCCAGCTATCCTACACAAGTAATGTCAAAGTCCACTGTGAAGCTATAGTAAAGGTTCACGGGGTCTTTCCGTCTAGCCGCGGGGACGCTGCATCTTCACAGCGAGTTCAATTTCACTGAGTCTCGGGTGGAGACAGTGTGGCCATCGTTACGCCATTCGTGCAGGTCGGAACTTACCCGACAAGGAATTTCGCTACCTTAGGACCGTTATAGTTACGGCCGCCGTTTACCGGGGCTTCGATCAAGAGCTTCGCCGAAGCTAACCCCATCAATTAACCTTCCGGCACCGGGCAGGCGTCACACCCTATACGTCCACTTTCGTGTTTGCAGAGTGCTGTGTTTTTAATAAACAGTCGCAGCCACCTGGTATCTTCGACCGACATCAGCTTAGAGAGTAAATCTCATCACCAACATCGGCGTGCCTTCTCCCGAAGTTACGGCACCATTTTGCCTAGTTCCTTCACCCGAGTTCTCTCAAGCGCCTTGGTATTCTCAACCTGACCACCTGTGTCGGTTTGGGGTACGGTCACACATAACCTGAAGCTTAGAGGATTTTCCTGGAAGCATGGCATCAACCACTTCAGCTCATAAAGAGCCTCGTCATCAGGTCTCAGTCTTAAGGAGCCGGATTTGCCTAACTCCTCAACCTACACCCTTAAACGCGGACAACCAACGCCGCGCTGGCCTAGCCTTCTCCGTCCCCCCATCGCAGTTATGCGTGGTACAGGAATATTAACCTGTCTCCCATCGACTACGCTTTTCAGCCTCGCCTTAGGGGCCGACTCACCCTACCCTGATTAGCATTGGATAGGAACCCTTGGTCTTCCGGCGAGGGGGTTTTTCACCCCCTTTATCGTTACTCATGTCAGCATTCGCACTTCTGATACCTCCACGGTGCCTTACAGCTTCCGCTTCAACGGCTTACAGAACGCTCCTCTACCATGCCCTAAGGCATCCGCAGCTTCGGTGTCTAGTTTGAGCCCCGTTATATCTTCCGCGCAGGCCGACTCGACTAGTGAGCTATTACGCTTTCTTTAAAGGATGGCTGCTTCTAAGCCAACCTCCTAGCTGTCTGAGCCTTCCCACATCGTTTCCCACTTAACTAGAACTTTGGGACCTTAGCTGGCGGTCTGGGTTGTTTCCCTTTCCACGACGGACGTTAGCACCCGCCGTGTGTCTCCCATGATTGCACTCTTGGGTATTCGGAGTTTGCATCGGGTTGGTAAGTCGGGATGACCCCCTAGCCGAAACAGTGCTCTACCCCCCAAGGTGAGACATGAGGCGCTACCTAAATAGCTTTCGAGGAGAACCAGCTATCTCCGGGCTTGATTAGCCTTTCACTCCGATCCACAGGTCATCCGCTGGCTTTTCAACGACAGTCGGTTCGGTCCTCCAGTTGATGTTACTCAACCTTCAACCTGCCCATGGATAGATCGCCCGGTTTCGGGTCTACTCCCAGCGACTTGGCGCCCTATTAAGACTCGGTTTCCCTACGCCTCCCCTAAACGGTTAAGCTTGCCACTGAAAGTAAGTCGCTGACCCATTATACAAAAGGTACGCAGTCACCGTCCGAAAACGGCTCCCACTGCTTGTACGTACACGGTTTCAGGGTCTATTTCACTCCCCTCACAGGGGTTCTTTTCGCCTTTCCCTCACGGTACTGGTTCACTATCGGTCAGTCAGGAGTATTTAGCCTTGGAGGATGGTCCCCCCATATTCAGACAGAATATCACGTGTTCCGTCCTACTCGATTTCACGGTCTATAGGTTTTCGCATACGGGGCTATCACCCACTATGGCCACACTTTCCAGAGTGTTCTGCTAACCACAAGATCGCTTAAGGGCTAATCCCCGTTCGCTCGCCGCTACTAAGGGAATCTCGGTTGATTTCTTTTCCTCCGGGTACTTAGATGTTTCAGTTCCCCGGGTTCGCCTCTCGAAGCCTATATATTCAGCTAAGAGATACCCGCAAGCGGGTGGGTTTCCCCATTCGGAAATCCTCGGATCAAAGTCTGTTTACCGACTCCCCGAGGCTTATCGCAGGTTACTACGTCCTTCATCGCCTCTGACTGCCAAGGCATCCACCGTGCACGCTTATTCACTTGACCATATAACCCGAAGGCGTCTGGAAAAATGAATGGTTCGTAACGATTATCGCCGGTTGGCGCTTGTATCAAACAATACAAGACAATCTTTCAGATCCAATTTGTTAAAGAGCGTTTAAAGCATGACGCTTTAAAAGATGAACTCAATGACTTCATTCTGAAGTGAGTGCATGTTTTAAAACGTATTCGCGCACAGAGTGCACTCCTACAACTTGACCATTCCAGGTATTTAAGGAATGGTGGAGCTATGCGGGATCGAACCGCAGACCTCCTGCGTGCAAAGCAGGCGCTCTCCCAGCTGAGCTATAGCCCCATTTAGCATAATTTTGAGTCAATCCAGGAAAATTCCGAGGACGCATAGCCTGTATGCGACGAGGAATTTAACGCAGAGTGACGCAAAATTGGTAGGCCTGAGTGGATTTGAACCACCGACCTCACCCTTATCAGGGGTGCGCTCTAACCAACTGAGCTACAAGCCTACATATTCGGCAGCTGCCGATTACGCTCTCTCTAACTTTCTGATCAGGTAATATGTGTGAACGCTTGCCAGAATTTCGCAATCGTTTAAGGAGGTGATCCAGCCCCAGGTTCCCCTAGGGCTACCTTGTTACGACTTCACCCCAGTCATGAATCACACCGTGGTAACCGTCCTCCCGAAGGTTAGACTAGCTACTTCTGGTGCAACCCACTCCCATGGTGTGACGGGCGGTGTGTACAAGGCCCGGGAACGTATTCACCGCGACATTCTGATTCGCGATTACTAGCGATTCCGACTTCACGCAGTCGAGTTGCAGACTGCGATCCGGACTACGACCGGTTTTCTGAGATTAGCTTACCCTCGCGAGTTCGCGGCCCTCTGTACCGGCCATTGTAGCACGTGTGTAGCCCTACTCGTAAGGGCCATGATGACTTGACGTCATCCCCACCTTCCTCCGGTTTGTCACCGGCAGTCTCCTTAGAGTTCCCACCCGAAGTGCTGGCAAATAAGGATAGGGGTTGCGCTCGTTACGGGACTTAACCCAACATTTCACAACACGAGCTGACGACAGCCATGCAGCACCTGTCACTGCGTTCCCGAAGGCACCAAGGTATCTCTACCAAGTTCGCAGGATGTCAAGAGTAGGTAAGGTTCTTCGCGTTGCTTCGAATTAAACCACATGCTCCACCGCTTGTGCGGGCCCCCGTCAATTCATTTGAGTTTTAACCTTGCGGCCGTACTCCCCAGGCGGTCAACTTATCGCGTTAGCTGCGCCACTAAAGGATCAAGTCCCCCAACGGCTAGTTGACATCGTTTACGGCGTGGACTACCAGGGTATCTAATCCTGTTTGCTACCCACGCTTTCGCACCTCAGTGTCAGTATCGGTCCAGGTAGTCGCCTTCGCCACTGGTGTTCCTTCCGATCTCTACGCATTTCACCGCTACACCGGAAATTCCACTACCCTCTACCGTACTCTAGCCTGGCAGTATCAGGTGCAATTCCCAGGTTGAGCCCGGGGCTTTCACATCTGACTGACCAAACCACCTACGCGCGCTTTACGCCCAGTAATTCCGATTAACGCTTGCACCCTCCGTATTACCGCGGCTGCTGGCACGGAGTTAGCCGGTGCTTCTTCTGCAGTTAACGTCACAGTATGCCGGTATTAACGACACACCTTTCCTCACTGCTGAAAGTGCTTTACAACCCGAAGGCCTTCTTCACACACGCGGCATGGCTGGATCAGGGTTGCCCCCATTGTCCAATATTCCCCACTGCTGCCTCCCGTAGGAGTCTGGGCCGTGTCTCAGTCCCAGTGTGGCTGATCATCCTCTCAGACCAGCTACGGATCATCGCCTTGGTGAGCCTTTACCTCACCAACAAGCTAATCCGACGCGGGCTCATCTGATAGCGTGAGGTCCGAAGATCCCCCACTTTCCCCCGAAGGGCGTATGCGGTATTAGCAGTCGTTTCCGACTGTTGTCCCCCACTACCAGGCAGATTCCCACGCGTTACTCACCCGTCCGCCGCTCGTCATCTTCTAGCAAGCTAGAAATGTTACCGCTCGACTTGCATGTGTTAGGCCTGCCGCCAGCGTTCAATCTGAGCCATGATCAAACTCTTCAGTTTAAATCTATGATGAGTCTTTTAACGAGAGAGGAATATCTCTCAGACTCGGCTCAAGGTATTACACAACGCTAAATGAATATTCAGTTAGGTTGCTTGCCTTGATTAAGCTTTGTGTGCTCAATCCTGACAAGCGCCCACACATATTACCTGATCAATTTGTTAAAGAGCGGGCTTGATCAACCGCACCCTGAGGTGCAACCTGTTGTCTCAAGCGAGGCGCATATCTTACTACGCCGATTTTCGATGTCAACCTTTATTTTCGCTTTTTGTTTCAGTGCCAAGCACTTCACAACGAACCGGTTGAAACCAAGGAGGCAAATTCTACATCAGAAATCTTAGTAATTTCAAGAACTTGTTCCCTTCTCGTTTGAGTCTTCAGTGTTTCGCGAACCCTGTCGTCTCAAGCAAGGAGGCGTATTTTACTGATCCCCACCGGGGAGTCAACGGCTTTTGGTAAAGAAATTTCAAAAAGATTAAAAACAAAACAACCTCGCCTTTTCCCAGGCCTCCCCTGTCCGCGCAGCATGCTATCCCGAAGCCACAACGCAAAAACCCCGGCCTCAACGAGACCGGGGTTTTCACTTAATTAAATGCTTGGCGATGACCTACTCTCACATGGGGAAGCCCCACACTACCATCGGCGATGACGCGTTTCACTGCTGAGTTCGGGATGGGATCAGGTGGTTCCACGGCTCTATGGTCGCCAAGCAAAACTGGTACAAACTGGATCTTGCAGTGAGAGCCTTTTGGGCTCTCGCTGTGATTGTCTTTGTCGTATCGTCGCTACAAGCGTTCAACCGGTGCTCTTTCGAGCTGCGATAATCTGTTCTACGTTAACCATTCATCTCAAACGCCTTGGGCGTTATATGGTCAAGCCTCACGAGCAATTAGTACTGGTTAGCTCAATGCCTTACAACACTTACACACCCAGCCTATCAACGTCCTGGTCTCGGACGGCTCTACAGGGATCTCAAGGATCCAGTGAGATCTCATCTTGAAGGAGGCTTCCCGCTTAGATGCTTTCAGCGGTTATCCCGTCCGCACGTAGCTACCCGGCAATGCCACTGGCGTGACAACCGGAACACCAGAGGTGCGTCCACTCCGGTCCTCTCGTACTAGGAGCAGCTCTTCTCAAATCTCAAACGCCCACGGCAGATAGGGACCGAACTGTCTCACGACGTTCTAAACCCAGCTCGCGTACCACTTTAAATGGCGAACAGCCATACCCTTGGGACCGGCTTCAGCCCCAGGATGTGATGAGCCGACATCGAGGTGCCAAACACCGCCGTCGATGTGAACTCTTGGGCGGTATCAGCCTGTTATCCCCGGAGTACCTTTTATCCGTTGAGCGATGGCCCTTCCATACAGAACCACCGGATCACTAGAACCTACTTTCGTACCTGCTCGACGTGTCAGTCTCGCAGTCAAGCACCCTTCTACTCTTGCGCTCATTGGCTGATTTCCGACCAGCCTGAGGGTACCTTCGTGCTCCTCCGTTACTCTTTGGGAGGAGACCGCCCCAGTCAAACTACCCACCACACAATGTCCTCGATCCCGATCAGGGACCTGAGTTAGAACCTCAACAGTACCAGGCTGGTATTTCAAGGTTGGCTCCACTCAAACTGGCGTCTGAGTTTCAAAGCCTCCCAGCTATCCTACACAAGTAATGTCAAAGTCCACTGTGAAGCTATAGTAAAGGTTCACGGGGTCTTTCCGTCTAGCCGCGGGGACGCTGCATCTTCACAGCGAGTTCAATTTCACTGAGTCTCGGGTGGAGACAGTGTGGCCATCGTTACGCCATTCGTGCAGGTCGGAACTTACCCGACAAGGAATTTCGCTACCTTAGGACCGTTATAGTTACGGCCGCCGTTTACCGGGGCTTCGATCAAGAGCTTCGCCGAAGCTAACCCCATCAATTAACCTTCCGGCACCGGGCAGGCGTCACACCCTATACGTCCACTTTCGTGTTTGCAGAGTGCTGTGTTTTTAATAAACAGTCGCAGCCACCTGGTATCTTCGACCGACATCAGCTTAGGGAGTAAATCCCATCACCGACATCGGCGTGCCTTCTCCCGAAGTTACGGCACCATTTTGCCTAGTTCCTTCACCCGAGTTCTCTCAAGCGCCTTGGTATTCTCAACCTGACCACCTGTGTCGGTTTGGGGTACGGTCACACATAACCTGAAGCTTAGAGGATTTTCCTGGAAGCATGGCATCAACCACTTCAGCTCATAAAGAGCCTCGTCATCAGGTCTCAGTCTTAAGGAGCCGGATTTGCCTAACTCCTCAACCTACACCCTTAAACGCGGACAACCAACGCCGCGCTGGCCTAGCCTTCTCCGTCCCCCCATCGCAGTTATGCGTGGTACAGGAATATTAACCTGTCTCCCATCGACTACGCTTTTCAGCCTCGCCTTAGGGGCCGACTCACCCTACCCTGATTAGCATTGGATAGGAACCCTTGGTCTTCCGGCGAGGGGGTTTTTCACCCCCTTTATCGTTACTCATGTCAGCATTCGCACTTCTGATACCTCCACGGTGCCTTACAGCTTCCGCTTCAACGGCTTACAGAACGCTCCTCTACCATGCCCTAAGGCATCCGCAGCTTCGGTGTCTAGTTTGAGCCCCGTTATATCTTCCGCGCAGGCCGACTCGACTAGTGAGCTATTACGCTTTCTTTAAAGGATGGCTGCTTCTAAGCCAACCTCCTAGCTGTCTGAGCCTTCCCACATCGTTTCCCACTTAACTAGAACTTTGGGACCTTAGCTGGCGGTCTGGGTTGTTTCCCTTTCCACGACGGACGTTAGCACCCGCCGTGTGTCTCCCATGATTGCACTCTTGGGTATTCGGAGTTTGCATCGGGTTGGTAAGTCGGGATGACCCCCTAGCCGAAACAGTGCTCTACCCCCCAAGGTGAGACATGAGGCGCTACCTAAATAGCTTTCGAGGAGAACCAGCTATCTCCGGGCTTGATTAGCCTTTCACTCCGATCCACAGGTCATCCGCTGGCTTTTCAACGACAGTCGGTTCGGTCCTCCAGTTGATGTTACTCAACCTTCAACCTGCCCATGGATAGATCGCCCGGTTTCGGGTCTACTCCCAGCGACTTGGCGCCCTATTAAGACTCGGTTTCCCTACGCCTCCCCTAAACGGTTAAGCTTGCCACTGAAAGTAAGTCGCTGACCCATTATACAAAAGGTACGCAGTCACCGTCCGAAAACGGCTCCCACTGCTTGTACGTACACGGTTTCAGGGTCTATTTCACTCCCCTCACAGGGGTTCTTTTCGCCTTTCCCTCACGGTACTGGTTCACTATCGGTCAGTCAGGAGTATTTAGCCTTGGAGGATGGTCCCCCCATATTCAGACAGAATATCACGTGTTCCGTCCTACTCGATTTCACGGTCTATAGGTTTTCGCATACGGGGCTATCACCCACTATGGCCACACTTTCCAGAGTGTTCTGCTAACCACAAGACCGCTTAAGGGCTAATCCCCGTTCGCTCGCCGCTACTAAGGGAATCTCGGTTGATTTCTTTTCCTCCGGGTACTTAGATGTTTCAGTTCCCCGGGTTCGCCTCTCGAAGCCTATATATTCAGCTAAGAGATACCCGCAAGCGGGTGGGTTTCCCCATTCGGAAATCCTCGGATCAAAGTCTGTTTACCGACTCCCCGAGGCTTATCGCAGGTTACTACGTCCTTCATCGCCTCTGACTGCCAAGGCATCCACCGTGCACGCTTATTCACTTGACCATATAACCCGAAGGCGTCTGGAAAAATGAATGGTTCGTAACGATTATCGCCGGTTGGCGCTTGTATCAAACAATACAAGACAATCTTTCAGATCCAATTTGTTAAAGAGCGTTTAAAGCTAATAAGCTTTAAAAGATGGACTTCAATCAGAAGTACACGTTTTAAAGCTCCGTCTGCTTCAACAGTTCGATCAGGTAATATGTGTGAACGCTTGCCAGAATTTCGCAATCGTTTAAGGAGGTGATCCAGCCCCAGGTTCCCCTAGGGCTACCTTGTTACGACTTCACCCCAGTCATGAATCACACCGTGGTAACCGTCCTCCCGAAGGTTAGACTAGCTACTTCTGGTGCAACCCACTCCCATGGTGTGACGGGCGGTGTGTACAAGGCCCGGGAACGTATTCACCGCGACATTCTGATTCGCGATTACTAGCGATTCCGACTTCACGCAGTCGAGTTGCAGACTGCGATCCGGACTACGACCGGTTTTCTGAGATTAGCTTACCCTCGCGAGTTCGCGGCCCTCTGTACCGGCCATTGTAGCACGTGTGTAGCCCTACTCGTAAGGGCCATGATGACTTGACGTCATCCCCACCTTCCTCCGGTTTGTCACCGGCAGTCTCCTTAGAGTTCCCACCCGAAGTGCTGGCAAATAAGGATAGGGGTTGCGCTCGTTACGGGACTTAACCCAACATTTCACAACACGAGCTGACGACAGCCATGCAGCACCTGTCACTGCGTTCCCGAAGGCACCAAGGTATCTCTACCAAGTTCGCAGGATGTCAAGAGTAGGTAAGGTTCTTCGCGTTGCTTCGAATTAAACCACATGCTCCACCGCTTGTGCGGGCCCCCGTCAATTCATTTGAGTTTTAACCTTGCGGCCGTACTCCCCAGGCGGTCAACTTATCGCGTTAGCTGCGCCACTAAAGGATCAAGTCCCCCAACGGCTAGTTGACATCGTTTACGGCGTGGACTACCAGGGTATCTAATCCTGTTTGCTACCCACGCTTTCGCACCTCAGTGTCAGTATCGGTCCAGGTAGTCGCCTTCGCCACTGGTGTTCCTTCCGATCTCTACGCATTTCACCGCTACACCGGAAATTCCACTACCCTCTACCGTACTCTAGCCTGGCAGTATCAGGTGCAATTCCCAGGTTGAGCCCGGGGCTTTCACATCTGACTGACCAAACCACCTACGCGCGCTTTACGCCCAGTAATTCCGATTAACGCTTGCACCCTCCGTATTACCGCGGCTGCTGGCACGGAGTTAGCCGGTGCTTCTTCTGCAGTTAACGTCACAGTATGCCGGTATTAACGACACACCTTTCCTCACTGCTGAAAGTGCTTTACAACCCGAAGGCCTTCTTCACACACGCGGCATGGCTGGATCAGGGTTGCCCCCATTGTCCAATATTCCCCACTGCTGCCTCCCGTAGGAGTCTGGGCCGTGTCTCAGTCCCAGTGTGGCTGATCATCCTCTCAGACCAGCTACGGATCATCGCCTTGGTGAGCCTTTACCTCACCAACAAGCTAATCCGACGCGGGCTCATCTGATAGCGTGAGGTCCGAAGATCCCCCACTTTCCCCCGAAGGGCGTATGCGGTATTAGCAGTCGTTTCCGACTGTTGTCCCCCACTACCAGGCAGATTCCCACGCGTTACTCACCCGTCCGCCGCTCGTCATCTTCCAGCAAGCTGGAAATGTTACCGCTCGACTTGCATGTGTTAGGCCTGCCGCCAGCGTTCAATCTGAGCCATGATCAAACTCTTCAGTTTAAATCTATGGTGAGTCTTTTAACGAGAGAGGAATATCTCTCAGACTCGGCTCAAGGTATTACACAACGCTAAATGAATATTCAGTTAGGTTGCTTGCCTTGATTAAGCTTTGTGTGCTCAATCCTGACAAGCGCCCACACATATTACCTGATCAATTTGTTAAAGAGCGGGCTTGACCAACCGCACCCTGAGGTGCAACCTGTTGTCTCAAGCGAGGCGCATATCTTACTACGCCGAGCTTCGATGTCAACCATTTTTTTCGTTTTTTTTGTTTCAGCGCCGAAGCACTTCACAACGAACCGGTTGAAATCAAGGAGGCAAATTCTACATCAGAAATCTTAGTGATTTCAAGAACTTATTTCCTTCTCGTTTGAGTCTTCAGTGTTTCGCGAACCCTGTCGTCTCAAGCGAGGAGGCGTATTTTACGCATCCCCACCGAGGAGTCAACGCCTTTTGGTAAAAAAGTTTCAAAACGGCTAAAAACGCAAACAGGCGCCCCTTTTCATTAAAGGGGTGCCCGTCCTTCACCTTTTATCATCCGGTGTAATTCAGCGGCACCAAAGTTCCCCACAGGATCACGGTGGTTGCCAGCAAACCGACAAGTACACACAGCCCCACTGTCAGGATGGAGGTTGAGAAGAAGAACGCCCGGTCTTCCGGAATCTGCATGATTTCCGGTACGCCGGTATATAACAGGTAGATGGTGTAGGAGAGCGCTATCAAGCCTACAATCACGTTGAACCACAGCATTGGATAGAGGCCAGCCAGACCAGAGACGAACAGCGGGGTTGCCGTAAAGGTGGTCAGCACCAGACACTCTTCATAGGACACCTTGCCGCCATAGGTTTTTTCCATCCAGTGTACGGACCAGGCGATGAAGCCAACAGCCACCCACATGGCAATATAGAAAGCGATTGCTGCCGGTATTGCACTGCCGACACTGAGCTTGACGAACTCAGTACCGCCAATGCTCCAGCCAATCTGGGTCGTACCGATGAACAGCGATACTGCCGGAATGGCCGCCAGTATGCTGATTTGAGCAAGGAACACATGCATCGCAGAGTAGTGCTCCTTGCGAATCGAGCGCCACTCCTGTTTCGGATGGTAGAAAACCCCCATCATATGCTGCAGGAACATAGATTTATCCTCCTTGCAGTCCGGGTATGGCCCGGGCCACATCTTTTTATTATCGATAGTGCCCGCTTCCGTTCGTTTACTGCTTTATTTTCCCGAAGGGTTATACGAAGAGATGCCCGTAATGGTCTATCAGCAGTATGGCAAACAGCCACATGATGTACACAATGCTGTAACGAAACATTTTCATCGGTACAGCCACTTCAGTTGAACGATATAACTTCAGCGCCCAGTACAGCAGGCGCACGTTAATCAGTGTTACCCCAGCCAGGTACAACCCGCCGCCCATCCCGGTTACAAAGGGCAACAGCGTAGCAACCAGTGTCAGCAAGGTGTAAAGCAGGATTTGCACTTGGGTATAGGCAACACCATGTGTATTCGGCAACATGGGCACCCCGGCCCGGGCATAATCATCCCGTCGAGCAATGCAAAGCGCCCAGAAATGCGGGGGGGTCCAGGAGAAGATGATCAGCATCAACAACAGCCCCTGGGGGTCGACACTACCGGTCACCGCTGTCCAGCCCAGCAGAGGCGGCGCCGCACCGGCCACACCGCCTATGACAATGTTTTGGGGCGTCGCCCGCTTGAGAATCGCGGTATACACCACGGCATAGCCGATCAGCGAAGCCAGTGTCAGCCATGCCGTTACACTGTTGACGGTTACTTCCAGCAAGCCGATCCCGACAATACCCAGCATTGCCGCAAACAGCAGCGCGTTGCGTGGACTGATACGCCCTTGTGGCAAAGGCCGTCGGGCTGTTCGGGCCATATGGCAGTCGATATTGAAATCCAGGACATGGTTGACGGCAGCCGCCGAAGCCGCAGCCAGACCAACCCCCAGGGAAGTCAGCGCCAGCAGGACCGGATCCGGTGCCTGAGGCGCTGCCAGACAGAAACCGACCACCAGCGTCAGCAGCATCACGGCCACGACTCTAAGCTTGCACAATGCCAGATAGTCACGCCAGCTTGCGGCACCGGTTTGGTGTTCACTGAGCGACAAGGTAGCCATGATTCACCTCCTGAGCGACAACACGCGCCTTGGAATTCAGATGCAGAAACATCAACAACAACGCAACGGCACCAGCATGGTGAGCCACGGCCAGTCCCAGCGGCAGCAGCCAGATCACATTAGCGATCCCCAGCCCGACCTGCATCAGTAACAGGCACCAGCATCCGACCAAGGGCCTTCTCAGGGCATCACGTTTCCATAGTGCCCTCGCCGCCAACAAGAACACCAGGAACAGCAAGGCGGCCCCCAGCCGATGCGCTATCTGTATGGCCGTCCGCGCCTCTGCCGGCAGCAGACCGCCCTCGTAATTGGGTCCAATACTCATCACCGGGTTAAGCCCGACAGCAAAGTCATATTCAACCGGCTGATCCCGGTGGCAATAGAGCCAGTCACTACACGCCCAGCCGGCGTAATTGGTACTGGTCCATCCCCCCAGCGCCAGTTGCAGAAACAGGACTGCCAGCATCACCCGCCCCCAGGGGTTGGGCAAGGTGCCCGCCTCTGCTTTCGCAAGGCGCATCAGATGCTGACGCAGGAGCACCAGCAACATCAGCGTGGTCAACCCACCCAGCAGGTGCAGCGTTACCACCACCGGTAACAGACGCAACGTTACCGTCCACATGCCGAATATTCCCTGCACTATTACCAACATCAGTAACCCGAATGAAAGGACCAGCGGATAGCCCTGGCGTTTACGCTGCCGATAACCGATTGCCGCCAGCCCCAGAATCAGTAGCCCCAGAGTGCCCGCCGCATAACGGTGGATCATCTCTATCCAGCCCTTACGCAGATCGATCATGGCATCGGGGTGTGCTTCGGCCAGTTCGGCATGATTATCCGGCAGCACCCAGGTGCCATAGCAGCCTGGCCAGTCGGGACATCCCAGTCCGGCATCATTAAGCCGTGTCCAGCCACCGAGCAGCACCACCACCAGTGCCAGGCCGATCGCCAGTGTTGTCAGACGCAGAGGAAGACTCATCATCCCAGCCTCGATGCTTTCAGCAGACGTCGCATATCCCCCAGCAACGCCTTGCCCTTATAAGACAGCGGGTGCTTGAGCACCAGGTTACCCAGGGGGTCGACTACCCAGACACCGGACTCCAGAGCGCCTGACAGCAACGACTCCACCCGGACACGATCCGCTTCCCGCCCGAGCGCATCATGCACCCGTTTCAGCGTCTCCAGCCGGGAGACACAGGGTGCGGGACAGTTCGGTTCATGGACCAGCAGCAGCGACCAGTGGCCGGTATATCTGCCCGGCTCGCCACCCCACTGCTCCAGCGTGCGCACCGGTTGCACCAGTTCCCCCCGATTGGTCCCTTTTTCAGGTACTCCTATGCCGCTTGACCAGGCCAGAACGGCCAGCAGTACAGGCACAAGCCCCACTCCCCAGATCAACCAGAACACTCGGTGACTGCTGCTCATCGTCTCTCCTCCTGCCGTTCTTTCCGTCCGACCCAAACCAGCCAGACCACCAGTGCCAGCGCCAGCCCGAACCACTGCACCGCATACCCAAGATGACGCTCCGGTTCGATGCCGGTATAGATGCTCTCTCTTGGCAGAATCGCCTCGCTGACCGTCGTCTTCAGGTGCAGCACCAGAGGCTCGACCGGCTCCGCCAGCGCCTCGCGGATCTGCTGGATATCCAGCGACTGAATACGTCGGGGCCAGCCCGGTTCCACCTGACTGGCTGCCAGCGTCACCGACTCCAGCGGCCGCGACAATACGCCTTCGATTCTCAGCCAGCGCTGTGACAACTCGATCTCCGGCAGCTGCTCCCGACGTGGTGGTGCGGCGATCCAGCCCAAGCTGCCCAGCCACCAGTTGCCCTCATCCACCCGGATCGGCACCACAACCTCGTACCCGGCACGCCCCTGCCGGGTACGGTTATCGAGCAGGAACACCTTCAGCGGCACCAGCTCAATCTCCAGACGTACCGGCACCCAGTCATAGTGCTCCAGCCGCTCCAGCGCACCGGTTACCGTTGTCGCCGGCGCATCATCCAGCTGCTGCAGCCAGACCCGCTTCTGCTCGGCTCGCTGCAGTTGCCAGCCTCCCAGAAACAGCAACAAGGGTACGCCCAGCAGCCACAACCCCAGGCGAATACGTTTGAACCGGCGACGGCTATCCGCTTTACTGGGGGTATTCGCCAAGGAGGTTCTCCCATGTTTCGTCTGCTGATCCTGATCCTGTTTATCGCCATCCTGGTTGCCTTGTTCAGCAGTCTCTGGTCACTGCTCAGACATCCGTCCGCTGATGGCACAACCGCCAACCGATTACTGTGGCGGGTGATTCTCAGTGCCCTGCTGATCCTGGCGCTGATCTACGGCTTCATGACCGGCCAGCTACAGCCTCACGCTCCCTGGTAGGTATCAGAGGACATAGACAAACAGGAACAGTCCGATCCAGACCACGTCCACGAAATGCCAGTACCAGGCCACCGCCTCAAAACCGAAGTGCTGCCGTGAGTCGAAATGCCCCACCACGATGCGGCCCAGGATGATCATCAGCATCAGGGTGCCCAGGGTCACGTGCAGCCCGTGAAAACCAGTCAGAATGAAGAAGGTCGCGCCATAAATACCGGCATGAAGGGTCAGCCCCAGCTCGTGATAGGCTTCGATATACTCATAGGCCTGGAAGCCAAGGAACACCATCCCGAGCACGATGGTCAGGAACATCCAGCGCCGCACCTGCATGCGTTCATCCTTCAGCAACGCCTTGTGTGCCAGCGTCAAGGTGAAACTTGAGGTCACCAGCAGACAGGTATTGAACAACGGGATATGCCAGGGACTGATCACCGCCTCCGGGCCTGGAAAGCGCTCGGCATCGGGCGGGTTTAACAGCGGCCACTCGGCCGTAAATCCAGGCCAGAGCATCTGGCTGACACCTTTATCCCCTTCCCCGCCCAGCCAGGGCACGACCAGCACCCGCACATAGAAGAGCGCACCGAAAAAGGCGGCGAAGAACATCACTTCCGAAAAGATGAACCAGCTCATGCCCCAGCGGAAGGAACGATCCATCTGTGGTGAATAGAGACCACCCCGGCTTTCGTGAATCACGTTACCGAACCAGCCCACCAGAATCAGTCCCATCAACAGGGCACCGGCCAGCAGTAACACCAGCCCCAGGCCTCCTCCCCGATCGGCATTGAGTGCATTCAGCAGGGTCCCGGCACCAAAGGCCAGCAGGAAGAGCGCGGTCGAAGCCAGAATCGGCCAGCGACTCTGCTCGGGAACATAATAGGTTGAACTGCTCATAGCGGTTGCTCCTTCTCGGCTTGTTCCGCCACTGACACCTCGGGCGAGATATCGAACAGGGTGTAGGACAGCGTCAGCGAGCGGATATGCTCGGGGAGTTGCCGGTCGATGACGAACAGCAACGGCATCTCTACCGACTCACCGGCGAGCAACGTCTGCTGCTCAAAGCAGAAACAGTTGACCTTGTGCAGATATTGCGCCGCCTCCGCCGGGGCTACCGAGGGTATCGCCTGGGCCACCATGCGCCGGCCCGTTGGGTTGGTCGCATGGAACGCGGTCTGTTTCATCTCTCCCGGATGCGTTTCGATCAACCCATCGACCGGGCCAAACTCCCAGGGCATGCCTTCATTGTGGACGGCGATCAGGCGCACCTTGATCGGTCGCGACAGGTCCGGCCCCTCCAGCGCCACCGGCCCGGTATTGGTAATCTTGCCGTTGAGACCGGTCACCTCACAGAAAACATCGTAGAGCGGCACCAGTGCAAAGCCGAAACCGAACATCAGCACACAACTGAATATCAGCCGCCGCACCAGGCGCCGGTTGTCAGGCTGAGTACTCATCGCAGCGCCTCCGGCAGTTTCGGCGGTGTAGCAAAGGTGTGATAGGGCGCCGGTGAGGGGACTTCCCATTCCAGCCCCTCGGCCCCCTCCCAGGAACGGGCCTCCGCCTTTTCTCCACCGCGTACACAGGCGATCACATTCCACAGGAAGATCAGCTGCGACAAACCGAAAATGAAGGCGCCGATCGAGGCCACCATGTTGAAATCGGCGAACTGCAACGCATAGTCCGGTATCCGGCGTGGCATACCGGCGAGACCGATGAAATGCATCGGGAAGAAGGTAATGTTTACACCGATGAAGCTGAGCCAGAAATGCAGTCTGCCCATGCGCTCGTCAAGCATGTGCCCTGTCCACTTGGGCAGCCAGTAATAGGCACCGGCCATGATGGCGAACACCGCCCCCGGCACCAGCACATAGTGGAAGTGCGCTACCACGAAGTAGGTGTCGTGGTACTGGAAGTCCACCGGCGCAATCGCCAGCATCAGTCCGGAGAAACCACCGATGGTGAACAGCACCACGAAAGCCAATGCGAACAGCATCGGCGTCTCGAAGGTCATCGAACCCCGGAACATGGTCGCCACCCAGTTGAACACCTTCACCCCGGTGGGCACCGCGATCAGCATGGTGGCGAACATGAAGAACAGCTCACCGGCCAGCGGAATGCCGACGGTGAACATATGGTGCGCCCAGACCAGAAAGGACAGGATGGCGATCGAAGCGGTCGCATAGACCATGGAGGCATAGCCGAACAGTCGCTTGCGGGCGAACGTCGGAATGATATGACTGATAATGCCGAACGCCGGCAGAATCATGATGTAGACCTCAGGATGGCCGAAGAACCAGAACACATGCTGGAACAGTACCGGGTCGCCGCCCCCCGCCGCATTGAAGAAGCTGGTGCCGAAGTGGATATCCATCAGCATCATGGTCACCACCCCGGCCAATACCGGCATCACCGCAATCAGCAGGAAGGCGGTAATCAGCCAGGTCCAGCAGAACAGCGGCAGCTTCATCATCGTCATGCCCGGCGCGCGCAGGTTCAGAATGGTGGCGATGATATTGATCGCTCCCATGATCGAGCTGATCCCCATCATATGGATGGCGAAGATGAAATAGGTCACGCTGGGCGGCGCATAGGTGGTGGAAAGCGGCGCGTAGAAGGTCCAGCCGAAGTTGGGCGCGCCACCATCCATGAACAGGGTCGAGATCATCATCGCGAACGCGAACGGCAGGATCCAGAAGCTCCAGTTGTTCATCCTCGGCAGCGCCATATCGGGTGCTCCGATCATCATCGGTACCATCCAGTTGGCCAGGCCAACAAACGCCGGCATCACGGCACCAAACACCATGATCAGGCCGTGCATGGTGGTCATCTGATTGAAGAAGCCCGGCTCCACCAGCTGCAGCCCCGGCTGGAACAGCTCCGCGCGGATCATCAGGGCCATGCAGCCACCGATGAAGAACATCAGCAGGCTGAACCAGAGGTAGAGGGAACCGATATCCTTATGATTGGTGGTGAACAGCCAGCGCCCCAGTCCTTTTGCCGGGCCGTGATGCTCATGCACAGGTGACTCCAGGGTCGTATCCAGCATACTCATTGCTCAGCCTCCCCTGTTGCGGGCTCCAGCAGACGCGCGATCTGCGCCGGCGATACCGCCTCGCCAAGGCTGTTGCCCCAGGCGTTACGTTCATAGGTAATCACGGCCGCCAGCTCGGTGGCACTGAGCTGATCGCGGAACGCCTGCATCGCTGTACCGCTCTTGCCGTTCAGGACGATATCGATATGTGCGGCCACTTCCCCGGTGGCCACCGGGCTGCCCTTGAGCGCCGGGAAGGCACCCGGAATCCCGGTACCGGTCGGCTGGTGGCAGGCGGCACAGGCGCGCAGATAGACCTGCTCGCCCTGCTGCATCAGCTCATCCAGCGTCCAGGTTCGCTCGGCGGCCGCCGCTGCGCTCTGCTTTTCTGCCTGAGCATCCGCCAGCCACTGCTCGAAGTCATCCTGGCTGACCGCCTCAATCACCACCGGCATAAAGCCGTGATCCTGGCCGCAGAGTTCGGCACACTGGCCACGGTAGATGCCCGGCTCGTCGATGATCGTCCAGGCCTCGTTGATGAACCCCGGGATGGCATCCTTCTTCACCGCCAGCGCCGGCACCCACCAGCTGTGGATAACGTCATTGGAGGTGAGCAGAAAACGAACCTTGGTATCCACCGGCAGCACCAGATGACGGTCCACCTCAAGCAGGTAGTGCTCCTGCTTGTCGGCTTCATTGCTGATCTGCTCGCGGGGCGTCGACAGGTTGCTGAAGAAATTCAGATCATGATCGAGGTAATCGTAGCGCCACTTCCATTGGTAACCGGTGATCTGCACATCCAGCTCCGCCTCGGAAGGGTCATACATCTTCACCAGCGTCGCGGTGGCCGGCACCGCCATGGCCACCAGAATCAGCAGCGGAATGACCGTCCAGATCACTTCGACCAGCGTATTTTCGTGGAAGTTGTGCGCTTGGGCACCGCGCGATTTGCGGTGGTGAAAGATCGACCAGAACATGACACCAAAGACCACCAGGGCGATGGCGACACAGATCCAGAAGATCGTCATGTGCAGGTCGAAAACCGAACGGCTGACATCCGTGACACCAGGTGTCAGATTGACGGTCCATTCCGCATGTGCCGAAGCGGAGAACAGCGTCAACCCGAGCCCCGAGCCGATGGTTGTTATTATTGTCCTTACCATCATTCAGGCCTCCCCGTTTGACCCCGAGGAAGGCTCAGCGTGCTCCCTCACAGGTGATCCGGTTAACTCGAGTATAGCAGGCCGTCTGAAAGCGCAAGCTCAGAGAGCAGGCTCAGGCTCCCGCCAGAATCAGCGCCCAGCGCACCAGCAGAATGATGGAAATAACGAACAGGGCTGCCATCAACAGCCCGACTAGGACGTAATGCAGGGGGCGTCCACCGTGAAAATCACGTTCGCGGTTACGTTCGGACTGCACCCCGAAGAAGCTGGACAGTACGCTGAGCAGCGTCTGCCAGAGTGTTGGTTTGTCAGACATCGCATTCACCTCCACTTGAGGTATAGGCGATATCCCAGCAGAAAGGCCAGCAGGAGGGTATAGATCAGCACTTCCAGATATCCGGCGCGGATCAACCAGGCAAAGTGCAGCAGTACCAGCAGCGCGATCGGATAGATCAGCCAATGCAGGGTTTTCCAGCGTTTGCCCAAACGCCGTTGCCAGCCTTGGGTCGAGGTGATGCCCAGCGGCAGCAGCAGCACCCAGGCGCTGAAGCCGACGATGATGTAGGGGCGCTCGGTCAGCTCACGCAGCAGCAGGTCCGGCCGCCAACCGAGAATGAACGTGGCCACGGCGAGCAGGTGCAGGGTGGCATAGAACAGTGCATACAAGCCGAGCATACGCCGATAGCGCTGCAACCAGCCCAGGCCAAACAGCCGCCTTGCGGGTGTCACCGCCAGGGTTATCCACAGATAACGCAGCGCCCAGATGCCGAGAAAAGTGACAATCACCTGGGCAGGATCGGCCCCCAGGTTCTGCTGCACCGCCTGCCAACTGATCCAGCCCAACGGCAGCAAACTGCCAAGGAACAATAACGACCAGAACAGCCAACGCCCCACCGCATGGCGGTGGAGCGCGGCGATACTCAATACCATTTGCGCAAGTCCATGCCGCTATAGAGATGAGCCACCTGATCGGCATAGCCGTTGAACGGCTGCGTATCGATGATATTGGGGCTGAACAGCGAAGACGGCAGACGCCGCTCGGTGGACTGGCTCCAGCGTGGATGGTCCACCGCCGGATTCACATTGGCGTAGAAACCATACTCGCCAGGTGCCGTGCGGTTCCAGCTGGTCGGCGGCATCTTGTCGGTCAGGTGAATGCGCACGATCGACTTGATGCTCTTGAATCCGTACTTCCAGGGCACCACCAGCCGCAAGGGCGCCCCGTTCTGTGGCGGCAGTGCATCGCCGTAGACCCCCACCGCCAGAATGGTCAGCGGATGCATCGCCTCATCCATGCGCAGCCCTTCCACATAGGGCCAGTCGATGGTGCCGAAACGGGAGCGCTGACCGCGCATCTGTTCAGGGTCATGCAGGGTGGTAAAGGCGACATAGCGGGCGTTGCCGGTGGGCTCGAAACGTTTGAGCAGGGACGCCAGCGGAAAGCCGATCCAGGGGATCACCATCGACCAGGCCTCGACACAGCGCAGACGATAGATCCGCTCCTCCAGATCTACGCCCTTGAGCAGATCCTCCAGTTGATAGATCCCCGGCTTGTGCACTTCGCCGCTGACCTCGACACTCCAGGGATCGGTCTGCAGCTGCTGGGCATAATCCCTGGGATCGCCCTTGCCCAGACCGAACTCGTAGAAGTTGTTGTAGCCGGTGACATGCTCGTAGGGGGTGAGTTTCTCGTTGGTGGATAGATCGGCCGACCGGGTTGCCGCCCTGAGTTTCTGCTGCAGCCAATCGGGGCCAGGGTAGCGCATCTGCTCCTCGTCCAGAGCATAACGCGACAGAGCCGCAGCCGGTCCGCTCATCAGCAGCGCACCGCCGGCTGCCAATCCCTTGATGAATTGACGGCGTTGCCGGTAAACCGACTCGGACGTGATTTCAGAGGGGGCGATATCCGATGCTCGACGAATCAACATAAAACGCTCCTGCAACACTACGCAATATTAGACAGAGCATACGCAGCCGGTTCAGTTTTTGCCCAGGGCCGTCCATAAAAAATGGCTTATACGCCTTGGCGAGAAAGGCAACCTGATCGCCCAAGTGTCCCTTGGCAAGCCGCACCGATGTTATGGCGGTTAGACCTATAACCCTGGTGTCAGGTGAGCTCATCCGTTAGCAGACAACGCACGCGACCCGAGTCAGGTGCTTGCACCGCTCCCAAACAGCACTATCTTTATCTTGAGACATTCATGAAGGATTGGTTATGGCTTGTTTTCGATTGGTCACTGTGGTCTTGATCAGCTTCACTCTGGCTGCTTGCGCCTCCATGGGACCCGGCAGTAAAGCAGACAAGAGACAACAGATTCTTGCCATGAGTGATGAGGTGCTGACGCAGCTCTATGCCCTCAAGCCCTATTCCCGCTCACAAATCAATTCAGCGCCGGGGTATGCGGTCTTCAGTAATGCCAATGTGAACCTGATCCTGATTGCGGCGGGCACGGGTTATGGCGTAGTGACCAACAGGCAGACCGGTCAGCATACCTATATGAATATGGCGGAAGGCGGCATTGGCCTGGGCCTTGGGGCCAAGGACTACCGAATCGTGATGGTGTTTCATACCACTGCCGCCATGAACCACTTTATCCACAGCGGCTGGACTCTGGGAGGGAATGCAGATGCCGCCGCCAAAGCTTCGGATAAAGGCGGCTCCATCGAAGGCGAAGCCTATTATGGCGATGTTTCCGTTTACACTTTCACCGAGTCGGGATTGGCCTTGCAGGCTACGATCAAGGGCATCAAGTTCTGGCAGGACAAAGCGCTTAATTGAATGGCTGAAATATCCTGCTGAGCGGTGCAGGCATCCGGTCCGGTTCAAGCGGGTCTGGGACCCTATCGAGGATAAGCCACTGCGCTGACACCCTGAAAGCGCAATGGCTTGGTCTGAGTCTGCTGTTCGCTGCTTAAGCGCGCTGGCGCGTGCGTCGCAGCACCCACAACACAGGGCCTGACAGACTGTAAGCGAGGAACAGTACCCACAGCGATATGGAGGTACTGATTGAGATGATGCCCAGGCAGAGCACGATCACTGCCAAAATCCAGAAAGGCACCTTGCCCTTGAAATCAACGTCCTTGAAGCTGTAGTACAACGTATTGCTGACCATCAGCACGCCAGCCAGAGCAACGAACAACGCGATCGGATACTCCCAGCCGGTCACATCCAGACTAAACTCGGTCGCTACCCACACCATACCGGCCACGGCCGCGGCTGCTGACGGGCTCGGCAGACCGATGAAGTAACGCTTGTCGACCGAACCGATCTGGGTATTAAAGCGGGCCAGACGCAGCGCGCCGCCAGCGGCATAAATGAAGGCAGCAAAGAAGCCCAGCTTGCCGATATCGCCCAGCGCCCAGTTATAGGCCACCAGCGCCGGCGCTACCCCAAAGGACACCATGTCCGACAGGGAATCATACTCGGCCCCGAAAGCACTTTGGGTATTGGTCATGCGTGCCACGCGCCCATCAAGCCCGTCGAGCAGCATGGCGACGAAAATGGCAATGGCTGCCGCTTCAAACTGGCCATTCATGCCCGCCACGATGGCGTAGAAACCTGAAAACAGCGCCCCGGTGGTAAACAGGTTGGGCAGTAGATAAACGCCGCGGCGACGCCGGGAGCTGGTGGTTGAGGCTGCCTGTTCAGGCCCGTTTTCGGGCTCTGTCACCGGCTCCTGTGGCTGGTCATTCATGATGTAACCTCTGTCAAAACGCTGAACCTGCATTCTACTCGACAGCGGCACTCAAGCCCAATGCCATCAGGCTGCGGCACTGCCCTTATCATCCTTGTAAGCCGATGCCAGGTTGTTGAACAACGCCCGGCTGATACCGGTAATGGCCATGAACTTGTCCAGCTCCTGTGCCAGCAGCGAGCTCTGGTAAGATTCCTGCATGATAATCAGACAGAAACCGGTGACACCATTGACCGCCTTGACCATCTGCCCAAGACGTTCGACGTCATCGGCGTAAACCTGGGTCAGGACGGGAATCAGGTGTTTCTTGATCAGCAAAATACCGCTGGACATGAACTCCACCGGCAGTTTCACCTGCACATGCACCTCACCCACCTTGTGCATGCGGGCAGCGAACGCCTCATCATAGGGTCCACTGAACACCGTTTCCAGCCAGGCCAGATGGGTCGATTTCAGTGCTTCGAGGCGTCCTTCCAGAAAGGGAGCCGTCGCCGGGATCTGCTGCAGATCCTGGTAAAACTGCTCGGTCACGGTTGCCAGGTAGGGCTTCAGCTTGGCACCTTCAGCCATCAAAACCTGTTCGTCTTCCGCATCAAACCCCGAGCACGCCTTGCCACGCTCGCTCAGAGCCGTGAAGTTGATCTGACTCATATGAGTACATTCCTTGAAATAAGATTGAAATTAAACCGTAACCAGAAGCGGTTAATGCCCGTCATTCTCGCATGGTTATTCCAAATATCAAGGATGTTGAATATAAGTGCTCAAGGACCCGCGACCGATTGCCGGTTCACACGGCCGAAACGCCGTTCTTCTCCCGGTAGGCCGCCGCCAGGTTGGCATACAGGGCTTCACTGATACCGGTGACATCCATGAAGCGGTCCAGTTCATGTTCACGGTAGGAAACCTGCATGATGATCAGGCAGTAAGTGGTTACGGCATTGACCGCTTTCATCAGCTTGGCCAGGCGTTCCAGGTCATCACTACAGGCAGTGGCCAGCACCGGAATCAGATGCTTGCCGATCAGGCCAATCCCGCTGGCCATAAAGCGCTCGGGCAGGCGTACCTGTACATGCACCACACCGACCTGATGCATGTAGGCCGCAAAATCAGCATCATAGGGACCCGTAAATATCCGCTCCAACCAACGCCGGTGAGTTGCCTTGAGTCGATCCAGCCGCCCCTCAAGGAAGGGGCCTGTCTCTTCAATCTTTCCCAGCTCCTGATAGAAGGCTTCGGTGACCCGGTCAAGTTGACCGACCAGTACCGAATGAGCTTCGCGCAATACCGCTTCGTCATCGGCATCGAATC
This sequence comes from uncultured Marinobacterium sp., assembly GCA_963676805.2. Taxonomy (GTDB): domain Bacteria; phylum Pseudomonadota; class Gammaproteobacteria; order Pseudomonadales; family Balneatricaceae; genus Marinobacterium. The sequence continues at coordinate 2,512,070 of CAXXYA010000002.1, forward strand.
CGGCAAAAAGCTTTGCCTGCTGGTTCAGCTCGGAAAAATCAATCTCGCGCATTGTGTATCATCCTTGCAGCAATGCAGTGTCGAGCCTCGTGCCCACACCACGTCGTCGTTATTAGTTGTGCAAATAATGTGAATTTATTCGCCGACGGTGTCAATACGGATCACTCCCCCATATGCCGGCGACAGATGAGGGAGTGATAGGAAGGAAGGGCGTGACGAGAGGAAAGGCACGTTCAGGCGGCGCGTTCCCGGGAATTTCGGTAGGCGGCGGCCAGGTTGTTGTACAACACCCGGCTGATCCCGGTGACCTCCATGAAACGCTCCAGTTCATGCCCTCGATAGGACTCCAGCATGATCAGCAGACAGAAGCTGGTGGCGGCATTGAGCGCCTTGAGCAGCGCCCCGACCATCTCCGGTTGATCCTTATAGATCTGTGGCAACAGCGGGATCAGGTGCTTGTTGATCAGGCCGATCCCGCTGGTCATGAATTTTTCCGGCAGTTTCACCTGCACATGGACAACACCCACCTGGTGCATATAGGCGGCAAATTCGGCGTCATAGGGACCCTCGAAAACCTTTTGGAGCCAGGCGGTATGGGTCGTTCTCAGCGCCTCTATGCGCCCTTCCAGAAAGGGCAGCGCTTCGGGAATGGTCTGCAGCTCAGTATAGAAGGCATCGGTGATCGTATTCAGGTAAGGAGATAAGCGTGGCGCCTCCCGTGCCAGTATTTCAGCGTCTTCAGGCTCAAATCCGGAATAGGCTTTTGCCTGCTCACACAGAGCAGAAAAGTCGATTGTAGTCATAATGAACGCATCCTTGACTGATGATAGCGAGTGCTGCATCCGGTCACCACACAAGTCCGTGCCCACGCTATCGTCATGTTATTTTTATTAGTAACAGTCATTGATAGCACGGGGCCGGTGGAGATCAAGCACCCGAAATCCAATTCACGACCTGGATCAAAGAAAAGTGATCTACAGGCCACACTTTGGGTGACACCCAAGACAGACATAACCGGGCATCTTCATGGTTATAGCAGAAGCCGTGCCAAAACCACGCGATCATTATGGTTATTGGAGATGACAGATTTATTGCCGATGTTCAGCAACAGTTATCAGACTGGAGGTGGGCAATAATGGTGCGTTCTTGCACCAGTAATGGGCAGGCAACGTCAAACAGGCAGGAAACGCTTGCAGATGGCAAAACGAAAACTGCCGGGCACAGGCCCGGCAGTAGAGAAAGGATGCACTCAGGGCATCAGTTCTTTTCTTTGTCGACCAGCTTGTTGGCAGCGATCCACGGCATCATCGCACGCAGTTTCTCACCGGTCTGCTCGATCGGGTGAGCGGCGTTGTTGCGACGACGGGCTGTCATGGACGGGTAGTTGGTCTGACCTTCAGCGATGAACATCTTGGCGTATTCGCCGTCCTGGATGCGTTTCAGCGCGTTGCGCATCGCTTCACGGGACTGTTCGTTGATCACCTCCGGACCGGTTACGTATTCACCGTACTCGGCATTGTTGGAGATGGAGTAGTTCATGTTGGCGATGCCGCCTTCGTACATCAGGTCGACGATCAGTTTCAGTTCGTGCAGACACTCAAAGTATGCCATTTCCGGCGCGTAGCCAGCTTCGGTCAGGGTTTCGAAGCCCATTTTGACCAGTTCTACGGCACCACCACAGAGCACAGCCTGCTCACCGAACAGGTCGGTTTCAGTCTCGTCCTTGAAGGTGGTTTCGATGATACCGGAGCGGCCACCGCCAACGCCCATGGCGTAAGACAGGGCAACTTCCTTGGCAGAACCGGAAACGTCACGGAAGATCGCGATCAGGTCGGGGATGCCGCCGCCTTTTACGAATTCGGAACGTACAGTGTGGCCCGGAGCCTTCGGCGCAACCATGATTACGTCCAGGTCTGCACGCGGCTCAACCTGGTTGTAGTGGATGGAGAAACCGTGCGCGAACGCCAGGGTAGCACCCTGCTTGATGTTCGGCTCGATCTCGGCCTTGTACAGCTGGCCCTGGAATTCGTCCGGAGTCAGGATCATGACCAGGTCGGCAGACGCAACGGCATCGGCAACGTCAGCCACTTTCAGACCGTGAGCTTCAGCCTTGGCGCGGGAAGAAGAACCGGCACGCAGACCAACGGTCACGTCAACACCGGAGTCTTTCAGGTTGCACGCGTGCGCGTGGCCCTGAGAACCGTAACCGATGATGGATACTTTCTTGCCCTGGATGATGGAAAGATCACAGTCTTTATCGTAATAAACCTGCATGGTTCTGATCCTTTGACTTGAATAAGGGGGTTCGTGTGCATTTAGCCGCAATGACTATAGCAATGATGGCTACATTAAGGGATCATTCCTGTTGCGTAAAATGATATATTTGAAACATTACATTTCACTAAACGAAACGCCATGGATACCCGCTCCCTGCGCCTGTTCCTGAACCTGGCCGAAACGCTGCACTTCGGTCGCAGCAGCGAAGCCTGCCACGTCAGCCCCTCCACCCTGAGCCGCGCCATCAAGCAGTTGGAAGAATCGCTGGGCGTAACGCTGTTCCTGCGCGACAACCGCAGCGTACAGCTGACCCAGGAAGGCACGCGCTTTGCCCAGTACGCCCGTGAAACCCTGCAGCAGTGGGAACAGATCCGCATCTCCCTGCTCGAAGGGGCCAGCGAGCTGCGGGGGGAAATCAGCGTTTACTGCTCGGTGACCGCCAGCTACAGCTTCCTTTATTCACTGCTCAGCCGCTTCCGGTATCGCTACCCGCAGGTGGAGATCAAACTACATACCGGAGACCCCGAACACGCCGTCGCCCGAGTACAGAGCGGCCGCGAAGAGATCTCCATCGCCGCCCGACCCGCCCAGCTGTCGGCGGGCATCGCCTTCCGGCCACTGGACCGTACGCCGCTGCTGTTCATCGCACCGGTGGAACGGAACGAGCAGAATTTCAGCCAGAGCGACTGGCGCCGCCAGCCGATGATCCTGCCGGAAAGCGGCATTTCTCGCGAGCGCATCAACCAGTGGTTTGCGACTCAGCAGATTCAGCCTGACATCTACGCCCAGGTGACCGGCAACGAAGCGATTGTCAGCATGGTCAGTCTCGGCTTCGGCATCGGCGTGGTGCCACAGATCGTGCTCGACAACAGCCCCCTCGCCGACCGGGTCGAGGTACTGCCGGTGGAGCCAGCACTGGAACCCTACGAGATCGGCCTGTTTGCGCAGGAGCGCAAGCTGCGCTCCCCCATCATCCACGCCTTCTGGTCCCTGCTGGATCCGGAGCCCTCTGCCGAATAAGGCTGTACCGGTCAGCCATCCAGATGCTGGTGCAGGAACGCCAGGGAGCGTGACCAGGACAGCGCCGCATTGGTTTCATCGTAACGGGCCCCGGTCGGGTTGGCGAAGGCATGATCGGCCACGTACCAGTGAACCTTCAGCTGGCCCTTTCCCGCTGCCGCCATGGCCCGTTCGAAGCCGCCGACCATCGCCTCATCGATGCTCTTGTCCAGGGTACCGAAATGCCCCATTACCGGACCCTGCAAGGACGCCAGCTGCTCAGCAGTACGGCTGACGTCGCCGTAATAGATGAGCGTTGCGTCCACCGGTGTCGCCAGAGAGGCATCCAGCGACCAGCCGCCGCCAAAACACCAGCCCAGAGTCGCCACCCGGCCATTGCCACGCGAATGGTTGCGCAGCCAGTCGATCCAGCCGACCAGCGTTTCGGTCGCTGCGGCCGGGTCCACCGAATTCTTGAGCGCCATCGCCTCCTCGCGGGTTTCAGCCACCCCTCCGCCGTACAGGTCCACCGCCAGCGCCATGAAGCCCTGTTCAGCCAGTTCCGCCGCCACCGCCTTGATCTGGTCATTGAGCCCCCACCATTCATGGATCAGCACCACTGTTGGAAAAGGGCCTTCCCCCTCGGGAAGGGCCAGGCTGGCCGTCACCTGACGCCCCCGTGACAACGCCAGGCTCACCTGCTGCATGCGCCGGCCCGCCGCTTGCGCCAGCCGCGGATCAGCCAGCACCACCGCCAGCGGCAGCGCCAGCAGGCCCTTGAGGAACAATCTTCGTTGCGCGGACGTTGCCTGCGGCAGGGGTGCCGTACTGGCGGATTCAGCACAGATTTTCAGATCACACATGGGTATCCTCCCCCGTATTGAGTCTTCCACACTATAGTTCACACGAAGGGTCCGGTGAACGCGCCGCCTCTGCCCGAAAAAAAGAAAAAAGTTATCCCTTTCTTGCCGCTAAAGGGTTTTTTTTGACCGTCTTTTATTCCATATTTCGCGTTTGACCTGTCAGCCGCATTCACGGCCGATTCTGCTCGCAAACATGAGCGCTCACCCACCATTCACCCTGCATTGCCGGAGACCCGTGGCGATGAAAAAACTGTTTCACTCCCTGCTGCCAGCCCTGCTGTTGACCGGAGCCACCGTCGCTACAGCCGAGGAGCTGCATATCTATAACTGGTCCGACTATATTGCCGAAGACACCATAGAGAACTTCGAACAACAGACCGGCATCGATGTGATCTATGATGTCTACGACGCCAACGAGGTGATGGAAGCCAAGTTGCTGGCCGGGCGCAGCGGCTACGACCTGATCTTCCCCACCGCACGTCCCTTTGCCGAGCGCCATATCAAAGCGGGCCTCTATCAGCCACTGGACAAGCAGCAGCTGACGGGACTGGACAACCTGGACCCTTCAATCATGGCCTCCCTGGCCAGCATCGATACCGACAACGCCCACCTGGTGCCTTATATGTGGGGATCCAGCGGCATCGGCTACAACGTCAGCAAGGTACGCGCAATCCTGGGTGACGAGATGCCACTGGACAGCTGGCGTCTGCTCTTCGACCCCGAAATCGTGGCCAGACTGGCTGCCTGTGGCGTCACCCTGATGGATGACCCCACCGAAGTCCTGGTAGCCGCCAACATCTACCGAGGTGCCAAGTCCGATGACTTCAGCAAGGCCTCCATCAAGGCCGCCAGTGACGTGATCACCGCTGTACGCCCGTATGTACGCTATTTCCACAGCTCGCAATACATTAACGACCTGGCCAACGGTGACATCTGCGTCGCGCACGGTTACTCCGGTGATGTGCTTCAGGCCCGCGACCGTGCGGCCGAAGCCGGCAACGGCGTCGAGATCGCCTATGTGGTACCGTCCGAGGGTGCGCTGATGTGGACCGACGTGATGGCGATCCCGGCCGATGCGCCCAACCCCGCCGCCGCGCACCTCTTCATCAACTACCTTCTGCAGCCGGAGGTGATCGCGCCAATCACCGACTACGTCGCCTATGCCAACGCCAACCTGGCTGCCACCGAGCAGGTGGACGCCGAGATCCGCAACAACGCCGGCATCTACCCGCCAGCCGAAACCCGCGCCAAGCTGTTGATCACACCCACCCCGTCGGAACGTCAGATTCGCGACCTGAATCGCAGCTGGACCCGGGTCAAGACCGGCCACTGATCCCCATACCGATCCGAACCTCAGCAGCCCCTGTTCCAACAGGGGCGTCTTTATTTCACGGGAGACTCCCAACGACCATGGCAAATGTGCGTCAGTTCAAGCCCGAAGAGCCCTGGCAGACACCCGAAGGCGAGCCGATCGTTCGCATCGAAAACGTCACCAAGCGCTTCGGGGCATTTTATGCCGTCGACGATATCAGCCTGAACATCCACCAGGGCGAGTTCTTTTCACTGCTGGGTTCATCCGGCTGTGGCAAGACTACCCTGTTACGCATGCTGGCCGGCTTCGAGACACCCACCAGCGGCCGCCTCTACATCGATGGCCAGGACATGACCGACGCCCCCGCCTATGCACGTCCGGTCAACATGATGTTCCAGTCCTACGCCCTCTTCCCGCATATGAACGTGGCCGACAACATCGCCTTCGGCCTCAAGCAGGAAGGCATGGCCCGGGCCGAGCGCCAGGAACGCGTGACCGAGATGCTGGCGCTGGTTCAGATCGAGCCTCTGGCTCAGCGCAAGCCGCACCAGCTGTCCGGTGGTCAGCGCCAGCGTGTAGCCCTGGCCCGGGCACTGGCCAAGCACCCGAAAATCCTGCTGCTGGACGAGCCCCTCGGCGCGCTGGACAAGAAACTGCGCGAGCAGACCCAGTTCGAGCTGGTCAATATCCAGGAGCGTCTGGGCATCACCTTCATCGTCGTCACCCACGATCAGGAAGAGGCGATGACCATGTCCTCGCGTATCGCCCTGATGCACGAAGGCCGCATCGAACAGGTCGATCCACCGCGCCGGCTGTATGAGTTCCCCTCCACCCGTTACGCCGCCAGCTTTATCGGCTCGGTCAACCTGTTCGAGGGTTATGTGGTGCAGCAGGATGACGACCAGGTACTGATCCAGTGTGACGATGCCGATACGCTGCTGCAGGTACGACACAGTCAGCCGCTGGTGCCGGGCATGGCGGTGACGGTTGCCCTGCGCCCGGAGAAGATACGCGTACTCGGCCAGTGGGACGCCGACGCGCCCAACCAGCTGCGCGGCCAGATCAAGGAGATCGCGTATCTGGGCGACGTCTCCATCTATCATGTGGAGCTGGCCAGCGTCAAACGGGTGCAGTTTACCCAGTCCAACATCCAGGCCCTGGCCGAACAGCCACTGACCTGGGATGAAGAGGTACTGCTGGGCTGGTCCGCCAACAGCTGCGGGGTGCTGACCGAATGAACCCCGCACTGAAACGCTGCCTGCCGCCGGCCCGTAACCTGATCATTGCCGTGCCCTGGTTCTGGCTGGCGCTGTTCTTCCTGCTGCCGTTCCTGTTCGTGCTCAAGATCAGCCTGTCCGAACCGGTCCTGGCACAGCCGCCCTATATGGACCTGATCCGCGAGATTGAGGACGGCTTCGTCACCATCGTGGTCAACTTCAGCAACTATCAGCTGCTGTTGGAGGACTCGCTCTACCTGAGCGCCCTGCTGGGCTCGCTCAAAGTCGCGGCCCTCTCCACACTGTTTTGCCTGCTGATCGGCTACCCGATGGCCTATGCGATTGCGCGCTCACCGTCGCACTGGCGGCTGCCGCTACTGATGCTGATCATCCTGCCGTTCTGGACTTCCTTCCTGATCCGCATCTACGCCTGGATCGGCATCCTCAAGGGCAACGGCCTGCTCAACCAGCTGCTGATGGGACTGGGGCTGATCGACACGCCACTGACGATCATGCATACCCCGATCGCGGTCTATATTGGCGTGGTCTACAACTACCTGCCGTTCGTGGTGCTGCCGCTGTACGCGACCCTGATCCGGCTCGACCTGACGCTGCTGGAAGCGGCCGCCGATCTGGGGTGTCGCCCGTGGAAGCAGTTCCTGCTGATCACCCTGCCGCTGTCAATGCCGGGCGTGCTGGCCGGCGCCATGCTGGTGTTCATCCCGGTGATGGGCGAATTCGTCATCCCCGACCTGCTGGGCGGGCCCGACACGCTGATGCTGGGCAAGCTGATGTGGACCGAGTTTTTCAGCAACAAGGACTGGCCGCTGGCCTCGTCACTGGCAGCCCTGTTGCTGGTGGCACTGATCCTGCCGTTCGTACTGCTGCGCCACTTTGAACGCCGGGTTGAGGAAGCCACATGAAACGTCGTCTGCCGCTGCTGATCAGCATCCTGCTGTTCGGTTACGCCTTTCTCTACATCCCGATCGCCAGCCTGATCGTCTACTCATTCAACGAGAACCGACTGGTCACCGTCTGGGGCGGTTTCAGCACCAAGTGGTACGGCGAGTTGCTGCAGAACGAGCAGCTGCTCGGCGCCGCCTGGCTCAGCGTCAAGATCGCCGCGCTGACCGCCAGTCTGTCGGTGGTTCTGGGGACGCTCGCAGCCCTGGCGCTGGGGCGCTTCCGCCGCTTTCGCGGCCGCGGCGCGCTGGAGGTGATGGTGACCGCACCGCTGGTGATGCCGGAAGTAATCATCGGTCTGTCACTGCTGCTGCTGTTCGTGGCGATGGAGACTGTCGTCGGCTGGCCCGCCGGGCGCGGCATGACCACCATTGTCATCGCTCACACCACCTTCGCCCTGGCCTATGTCACCGTGGTGGTGCAGAGCCGGCTGATGCACATGGACCTGTCGCTGGAGGAAGCTGCGCTGGATCTGGGTGCCCGGCCGTTGAAGGTGTTCTTCACCATCACCCTGCCGATCATCGCACCCTCGCTGATCGCCGGCTGGCTGCTGGCCTTCACCCTGTCGCTGGATGACCTGGTGGTGGCCAGCTTCGTCTCCGGCCCGGGGGCCACCACCCTGCCGATGGTGGTCTACTCCAGTGTGCGTCTAGGCGTCAGCCCGGAAATCAATGCCCTGGCGACCATCATCGTGGGTCTGGTCAGTGTCGCCGTGCTGATCGCCGGCTTTATCCTCTGGCGGCAGGAGAAGCGTAACCAGCAGGACGCGCACTGAGCGCTAACGCTCAGGCAACAAAAAACCGCTGGTCGTTTGCACGGCCAGCGGTTTTTTACAGCGCAAAAAGGACCGTCTTAAAGACTGAGTACCTTTTCGCCACGTGCGATACCACACACACCGGAACGCACCACTTCCATGATGGAAGCACTGCCCAGCGCACTGATGAAGGCATCCAGCTTGTCGGATGCACCCACCAGCTGCACGGTGTAGGTGGTCGGGGTCACATCGATGATCTGGCCGCGGAAGATATCGCAGGTGCGCTTGATCTCCGCACGCATCTGGCCGCTGGCCTTCAGCTTGATCATCATCACCTCGCGCTCGACATGCTCGCCCTCGGACAGGTCGACCACCTTGACCACGTCAACCAGCTTGTTCAGCTGTTTGGTGATCTGTTCGACCACTCGATCATTGCCGATGGTGGTCACGGTCAGACGCGACAGGGTCGCGTCTTCGGTCGGCGCTACGGTGAGCGACTCGATGTTGTAGTTACGCTGGGAGAACAGACCTACCACGCGCGACAGGGCACCCGGCTCGTTCTCCATCAGAACGGAAATGATATGGCGCATGCTCAGGTCCTCTCTGTCTTGCTCAGCCACATGTCACGCATGGAACCACGCGGTACCTGCATCGGATAAACGTGTTCGAACGGATCGACCGCGATATCCATGAAGACCAGACGGTCCTTCAACGCGAAGGCTTCACGCATGGCGCCTTCCAGGTCGGCGTACTTGTCGACCTTCATGCCCACATGACCATAGGACTCGACCAGCTTGACGAAGTCCGGCAGTGACTTCATGTAGGACTGGGAGTGGCGAGACTCGTAGTTCATGTCCTGCCACTGGCGCACCATGCCCAGCGACTGGTTGTTCAGACAGAGGATCTTCACCGGCAGGTCATACTGCTTGCAGGTAGACAGTTCCTGAATGTTCATCTGGATACTGCCCTCGCCGGTGACACAGGCCACGTCAGCGTCCGGGAAGTTCATTTTCACGCCCATGGCTGCCGGCAGACCGAAGCCCATGGTGCCCAGGCCACCGGAGTTGATCCAGCGGTTCGGCTTGTTGAACTTGTAGTACTGCGCCGCGAACATCTGGTGCTGACCCACGTCCGACGTCACGAAGGCATCGCCGTTGGTGACCTTGCTCAGCATCTCGATCACCTGCTGCGGCTTCATCAGCTCGGAATCGTCGGTGCGGAAGCGGCCGCCGTGACGCTGACGCCACTCATCGATCTGCTGCCACCAGGCGTGCAGAGCATCTGCATCCGGCTGCTTCTTGCTGCCCTTGACCAGCTGGACCATCTCTTCCAGTACCACCTTGGCCGGGCCCACGATCGGGATATCGGCCTGAACGGTCTTGGAGATGGACGCCGGGTCGATATCGATGTGGATGATCTTCGCCGTCGGACAGAACTTGTCGCAGGCGTTGGTCACACGGTCATCGAAGCGGGCGCCCACGGCCAGGATCAGGTCGGCGTGGTGCATCGCCATGTTGGCTTCGTAGCTGCCGTGCATGCCCAGCATGCCGATGAACTGTCGATCGGTGCCCGGGAAACCGCCCAGCCCCATCAGGGTGTTGGTCACCGGGAAGTTGAGCAGGCGTGACAGTTCGGTCAGCTCGTCGCTGGCACCACCCAGGATGACACCGCCACCGGTGTAGATCACCGGGCGCTTGGCGTTGAGCAGCAGGTCGGTGGCCTTCTTGATCTGACCACTATGCCCACGCGTAATCGGCGTGTACGAACGCATCTTCACATGCTTCGGGTATTCGTACGGGTAGCGCTCGGTCGGCGTGGTCATGTCCTTCGGCAGGTCGATGACGACCGGACCCGGACGACCGCTCTCGGCGATATGGAACGCCTTGCGCACGATGGCCGGAATGTCTTCCGGACGCTGTACGCTGAAGTTGTGCTTCACCACCGGACGGGAGATGCCCAGCATGTCGGTTTCCTGGAACGCATCTTCACCGATCAGGTGGCTCATCACCTGGCCGGTGATCACCACCATCGGGATGGAGTCTGTAAATGCGGTGGCAATACCGGTCACGGCATTGGTTGCACCCGGGCCGGATGTCACCAGCGCGACGCCGGCCTTGCCGGTTGCGCGCGCATAAGCATCCGCCATATGAGTTGCAGCTTGCTCATGGCGCACCAGAACGTGCTGTACATCTTCCTGCTGGAACAGAGCGTCGTATACGTGCAGCAACGACCCGCCCGGATAGCCATAGATGTACTTGACACCCTCATCTTTGAGGGCGCGTACCACCATTTCTGCGCCTGAAAGTAATTCCACTGTTGTACCCTCTACTCATACTCAGCACCGGCACCCTGCCGGTGAACTAACAGTTTCAGCGTTTCTGCAACGATGAACACGGCCGCTCGCGATCTGATGTTGTCGCAACCGCGATCTGCCCCGCAAGGCATGTCGATGGCACGTGTTCGGGTGCTGGTCGGGCGAGGATCTTCTTGCCCAACAGACCTGTCTGAGACTTAAGCCGGGTAGCGCTTAAAACCACCCGCGGTCTCGGGATTTCCTACCACCGCAAGTCTTGAAAACAAATAGCTCCCCATTCTCGCACCTTGACATGCATCGTTCAACCGTCTACTAACCGGCAAAGGGTCATTTACCACCAAGGTCACAGGCTGGGCGTTCCCGGTTATTGGCGGTATAGTAGACGCGACTTCAGTTTCTTTGCCGGAGAGCACGAAATGAGTATTGCCGAGATTAAAAACAAGGAGCGCGTGATCAACGAGCTGCTGCGCTTTATCCGCAAAGTGCTGGTGGAACCGGATATCAGCGACAAGGCGCTGGAGATCGCCCGCAAGCATTTCAACGAGAAGGATGCCAAGCAGCTGATCGCGGATGAACTGACCTCCACCACCAACGTCAAGATTCCGCTTGAACAGAGTGACGCCGACCGCCTCTTTCTGGAGCTGCTGATCGACGTCGTGCGTGACGAGAAGGCGCTCTACTAAACGCCGTTTTTCTGGACCGGCTCGCGCCTTACTCGGGTACCAGCCAGTCCACGCGCCAGCGACCGCTGCCCGCCTTCACCTGCAGCTGCTCCACCAGCCAAGGCGATATTTCAGCCAGCGTCTGGTCCAGCTGCCAGGGCGGGTTGATCACCAGCATGCCGCTGCCGTACATCCCCCGCTCGCCATCGGCCGAGTCCACTTCCAGTTCGCTGCACAGAATCTTGCGAATGCCGCTCGCCGCCAGGTCCCGTTTCATCTGCTGCCAGAGATCGGCCGGCAGCAGCGGATACCAGATGGCAAAGCAGCCGTTGGGCCAGCGCTTGCAGGCCTTGTCGATGAACCGCACCAGTTGCCGGTATTCCTGCTTGACCTCGAATGAAGGATCGACCAGCACCACGCCCCGGTTGGGTTTGGGCGGCAACAGCGCGAGCACGCCTTCGTAGCCGTCACGATGATGCACCGCCACCCGGCTGTCCTGACGGAACACGGCCTTCAGTGCCTCGGCCTCGGCCGGGTGCAATTCCATGATATTGATCTTGTCCGCCTCGCGCGCCAGCTGAGCCGCCAGCAGCGGTGAGCCGGGGTAGGTGCTCAGCACAGCGTCGTTGACCGTCGCGACCTGCTCCAGATAGCCCTGCACGGCTTCAGGTACCGGCTGCTGCCACAGACGGGCGATGCCATCACGAAACTCGCCGGTCTTCAGCGCCTGCTCGCTGCTCAAATCGTAACGCGCCCGGCCACCGTGGGTTTCCAGGTAGCTCCAGGGCTTGGCCTTGCGGTTCAGGGACTGCAGCAGCAGGGTCAGGATCAGATGCTTGTGAACATCGGCGAAGTTGCCGGCATGAAAGCCGTGCTGATAACTGAGCATAAGCGATTCCGGGACACACGCCGCCACTGGCGGCGTTAGTAAACTCGAGGCACCTTCAGGTGCGGAAACTGGTGCGCCAGCAGGCTGGCAATTTGCTGCAGGGTACTCCAGTCGAGGGCATAAAGCACGGTATCACCGGATTCGGCGTAAGGGCCGAGCACACCGGGCAGGCCCGATCCCAGCTGGAACAGCGAGCCTTTCGTCTGGCCGCTGCATTCGAACCGTCCCGGTTGAATCGGCGAAAACGCCCAGCGGGTGCCCTGCCAGCTCGGTGCCTCGTCAGCGCCGGTATTGAGGCAGATACGCACCCGCTTGAGCACCAGCGCATAGCCTCGCTCATCACCCCGCTGCACACGGAAGGCATTGATAATGCTTCCCTGCCCAGCCGTTATCGCCAGGCTGCCCCACTGCTGTTCGTTGTGATAGGTCACCAGCAGGCGGCGCGCATCGGAGGTATGAAGTTCGGTACCAGCCCGGTAGTGCTGTGCCAGCAGCAGCGGTGTCGCCATGCGATAGTGCGGCCCATGAAGATAGTGCTGCACCAGCGCCTGAGCCAGCGTCACGCCCGCCTGGCGGTCATACACTGGCACCAGGTTCAACGTCAGCGGCTCAATCCGGGGTTCGCTCACCAGCGGAGTCGGTGGCGGAGGCGCGGCACACCCACCAAGCACCAGAGCGATCAGCAAGCCCGATCGCAACAGTCGACGCTTCATGGCGGTGCTCCTCCGGTGGTGCATGGCGGTCTCCGGTTTCAGCGTACGCTGGCGATATACTTGGACAGGTGGGCGAGCTTGTCCGGGTCGTCATCCATGAAGCTGACCCGTACATCCACATAGGCCGCTTCCAGCTTCTGCTCGGTTGCCTGTACCGAGGTCACAAAGCCGTTAATGCGGGCCACGCTGTCGCCGGACAGCTGTTCGATATCGACTACCACCTGTTCCAGCACCTGAGGGAACATGCCTTCATTCTTGATCACGACCTTAACCTCGCGCAGGTTGAGGTCCTTGATGGCGCAACGGAAGGTCTGCTGGCTGTTGCGCAGCTGGGCCAGCCCCTTGGGCTTGCCCTGAGCGCGCGCCGGCTCGGCCGCAGTTTTTTTCTGTTGATCGATTTCCAGCATGGCAGCTGCTCTGGCCTGCTGTTCGGGACTGAGCTGCTGGCGCTTGCTCAAGGCCTTGACCATCTTCTGCACCAGCTGTTCACGGGTGAACGGCTTGCCCAGATAGTCATTGACACCGGCCTGGATCGCCTTGAGCACATATTCCCGCTCCCCTCGGCTGGTGACCATCAGGAAGGGGGTCGTCCGATAGCTTTCCTGTGCCCGGGTCCACTGCAACACCTCAAGCCCGCTCATTTCGGGCATCTCCCAGTCGCAGAGGATCAAGTCATAGTGTTTCTGCTGCATCGCCTGCCGCGCCTGCAGCCCGTTCTCCACCGCCAGTACGTTGAAGTCGGGAAAGGCCTCACGCACCATCGAGGTTACGCGTTCACGGATAAAGCGGGCATCATCCACTATCAGAATATTCAGTTTGCTCATCGAACCCTGTTGTTCCATCACTGCTGCCTGGATGCAACACTCTCCCACAAAGCGCCCTCGGACTAAAGCCCCCGAGGGCCGCACGGCAGCAAAAAACAGCCGTTGAACCCGCTGAACCATGCGCTTTGCTCAGGACCCACAACCGCCGGCGACCACTTTTCGATCAAGCGCCCAGCGCCGTAAACAAAAAAGCCCCGCTGTTCAGCGAGGCAAGAGAGCTGTTAGAGCAAAGTTCGTTCAGGCGCTCAGAGAATCCGTGCCGCCTGCTCAAACCCTAGACGATCGCCACGCGGGTAGTGACCACCCTCGACACCGTATCCCAGGTTGACGATAAAGTTGGTTTTCCAGCGGCCGTCCGGGAAGAAGGTTTTGTCGACCTGATCGGCATTGAAACCGCTCATGGCACCGGCATCCAGCCCCAGTGCACGCGCCGCCAGCATCAGGTAGGCGCCCTGCAGCGAGCTGTTGCGGAAGGCGGTCGACTCGGCCAGTCCGGCGTTATCACGGAACATCGGCGCAGCATCATAGGCCTTGAACTGTGTCGGCAGATGTTCATAGAACTCGGTATCCGAGGCGATGATCACCGTCAGCGGCGCCTGGCGGGTCTTCTCCATATTGCTGTCGAGCAGTGCCGGCAGCAGCTGTTCGCGGGCCTCGGGGGTACGCAGGAACAGGTAGCGGGCCGGCTGGGTATTCATCGAAGTCGGCCCCCACTTGAGCAGGTCATACAGCTGCTCGATGGTCGCCTCAGCGACCGACTGGTCGGCAAACCGGTTGTAGCTGTGTGCCTTGAAAAAGAGCTGATCAAGGGCTTCCTGAGTAAGCGCTGCTTTCATCGAAAACTCCCGTACCACGCGAGGCGGTGGCCTTGTCTGGTTAATAGACAGCCACTATAAACACCCGCCGATCCGGTAAAAATCGTGAAAAGCCGCGCTTTTTGATTCAATTATTCGATCAATACCGCCCGGTCTCCCCTGACGAGACCGGCAGCAGCCTCAGCGATAAAACACCGCCAGCCAGACCGTGGTCTGGTCCGGGTCGGTCCAGCTGACCCGGTGGCGGCGATGTGCAGGGATGTTCAGGTAATCGCCTGGAGCCAGGCGGATGCAGTCGCCGTCGTCGAAGGTCAGCTCACCTCCGCCCTGCAGCACCAGCACCCACTCGTGTTCGTCCTGGTCATACCAGCCCGATTCCGGTGAGGTCTGCCCCCGGGACAGAATGCGTTCAATGCGCACCGAACCGGCCTGCAGCAGATCGGTAAACACCTCCTGCGGCAGCTCGGCGGGGATATCGTCATGAAGATTGCTCATCGTCAGCCCTGGCAGCAGCCCTCTTCTTCGGCTGCCTCCCTGAGGATGCGGACGCCACCCCGCAGCACCAGCAGCGCGATCAGCAAGCCGATCATCAAGTCAGGCAGGCGGCTGCCCAGCCACCAGACCAGCGCACCGGACAGAATCACGCCCGCATTGGCAATGACATCATTGGCAGAGAAGATCAGTGAAGCGCGCATGTGCACACCGCCATCGCGATGCTTCATGATCAGGCTGAGACAGATCACGTTGGCGATCAGTGCCACCAGTCCCACCGACATCATCAATGTGCTGACCGGCTCGCTGCCATAGATGAAACGACGCACCACATCGACCAGAACCAGCCCTGCCAGGCCGATCTGCATCAGGCCGCTAAGCTGGGCCGAGCGACGCTTGAGCAGCTCGCTGCGACCGATCGCATACAGGCTGAGCGCATAGACCGAGGCATCGGCCAGCATATCCAACG
This sequence comes from uncultured Marinobacterium sp., assembly GCA_963676805.2. Taxonomy (GTDB): domain Bacteria; phylum Pseudomonadota; class Gammaproteobacteria; order Pseudomonadales; family Balneatricaceae; genus Marinobacterium. Next base: position 2,527,633 of record CAXXYA010000002.1, read on the forward strand.
AGTCGGCGATCAGGCCGGTGGACTGGGCGATCCAGCCCAGTCCAAACTCGAACACAAACATCAACGCATTGATCGCCAGCACGATCAGCAGCGTTTTTCGCTCCTGCGCGTTACGCGCTTCCATTTCACAACCACAACCTGACATAGAGATCCTCATTGCGCCGATTAAAGATTCGGTCGCTCCATCAAATAAGCCTCATCCAATATTGCCGCCACCTCACCCGGAGAGCTAATCCGGCCAGTGCCAGGCCGGCAGGTCGAACGGCCCCAGGTTGGCAGCGCGGGTTTCGCCCAGCTCCTTGTCGAGACAGACCGAGCAACAGCTGCCGTCGGCCTCCAGCGTGGCAATCAGACGGGGCGCATGGGACACCACCCAAACCTGGCAGCTTTCCGAGGCCTTCAGAATCAACCGCCCCAGTGCGGGCAACAGATCCGGATGCAGGCTGGTTTCCGGCTCGTTCAGTACCATTAGCTCGGGCGGCCTTGGCGTCAACAGGGCCGCCACCCAAAGAATGTACCTCAGCGTACCATCGGACAGCTCGGCCACCGACAGGGGACGCAGCAAGCCTTCCTGCACGAACTCGAGGAAGAAGCGGCCATCGTCCTGGCGGTGCACCGCCAGTCGGGCACCGGGAAAGGCGTAATCGATCGCCTCGTCCAGCGCCGCCTCGTCACCGATCTCGCGGATGGTCTGAATGGCCGCTGCAAGATCACGGCCATCATGGTGCAGCACCGGCGTACGTGTGCCCAGCTGCGGCTGACGCGCCGGCGCATCGCGGTCAGTGCGGAAATGATCATAGAAGCGCCAGCGGCGGATCTTCTCGCGCAGCAGGAACACCTCCGGTGTCGCCTGCACATCCGCCACCTGATCGAACATCGAATCGAAGCCGGGGATATGCTGCGCCACCACCTGCCACTGGCGCCCGTCCCGCACCCTCGCCATCGGCCCCTTGCGATCCACCAGCAGACTGGCCGGACGATAGTATTCGCCGTGCCAGATACATTCCCGCTTGATCTCAGGGTCCAGATTGAACACCGAGCGCGGCACCGGCTCGGGCAGCCCCAGCGAAATGGCATAACCATAGTCATCGCCGGCAAACCCCAGCCGCAGTCGTTTCACCTGCTGGCGAGGCCCGCCCTGCACCGCCACCTCGCCCCGGCGCATACGAGCACTGAGTGTTTCCGGCCCGGCCCAGAACACCGAGTCCAGCCCGCCATCCTTTGCCAAGGCATTGATCACCCCGCCACGCCCGGCCTGCGCCAGCAAACGCAGCGCCTTGTACAGGTTGGACTTGCCGCTGCCGTTGGGGCCAGTGATCAGCGTCACCTGCCCCAGCGGAATGATCAGCTTGAGGATGGAACGGTAGTTTTCGATGGACAGGGTTTTCAGCATGGGGGCTCCGGGCGGCAATTCAGACAAATCTTACCGCTTAGACAACTGTTATACACAAGCCCTGATCGGCCGTTCACGCCTCATGCAATGGCATCCCTGCCGGTCCACTGTTACTCCTGAGGACGATGCTCACGATCCCGGCGATGCATTTCGTCCATTTCCATCTTTTCTTCACGCTCCATTTCCCGCTGCTGCATGGCATCCTCGCGATGCATTTCGCCCTCAAGCTTGCGTTCCTCACGGTACATCTCGCCTTCCTGCTTGCGCTCCTCGCGGTACATCTGGTCCTGTTCCATGCGCTCTTCACGCATCTCGTCCCGCTGCTGCTTCATCTCTTCACGCTGTTCTTCATAGCTTTGCGCGGGCATCTCCCGCTGCTTGCCCTTGCCGCCTTCATGATGTGCGGCCTGCGCCAGCCCGCTAACCCCCAGTGTCAGTCCCAGGAGTACTGCCAGTCCGGTTTTCATCTTGCGTACCTCGTCAATTGGAATAGAAGGTATACCCTGACAGCATGGCAAGCTCTGGCTGAACAGTAAAAGTATGGCGCCAGAAAGCGCTGCCGAATCAGCTGATCCAGTGCCTCATCCTTGCGCCACCATTGCCGGGGCTCCAGCTCATGGAATCAGAAGTTGACGACTCTGTGCGGCATCAAAAGCTCCTTCGTTGTTGATCCGGTTATCAGGCTCAACCTGACTCTGGAGTGATTGTCGGTTTCGTAAGCAGCAGGTCTGCAAATGATGCTTCCTGATAAGCCTGGTGGTTCAGACTTCGTCCTGATAACCGCAGGATGAGCTGCAGCGACCGGCCCCTGACTAGCTTCTCGTGGTGAACAGGTAGATCAGCACCATAGCCGCCACTATTCCAGCCACCATCCAGGGGTTGGCGGTCAGATCACGCAGGAAATCATTCAGATTGCCGCCTCCGGCAATTGCATACTCGGCCAGCATCATTTCACCTTATGCTTGTGACTGCAGGCTGTGCGGACACTCTGCTCCAATAATAGTCAATATAGAGACAGCAACCGTAGCGGGTGACGCTGGAGACTCGGGCAAGGATTTGTTGCTTCGCATAGATATAGGCGGAGCAAGATCACACTCTGCAGCCATTCCTAACCATCAAACCGGTAGCCGATGCCATGCACCGTGACAATGATCTCCGGCGCCTGGGCATCCCGCTCCACCGCCTTGCGCAGTTTGGAGATGTGCTGGTCCAGGGTGCGGCTGCTGGGCAGGTACTCGCGGCCCCAGCATTCGTCGAATAATGTATCTCGGCTGAGTACCTTGCCTCGGTTGCGGTGGAGCAGCTGCAGGATACGCAGATCGCGCAGGCTCAGGTCGATCTTGTGGCCGTCGCGTTCGGCGCGTAGCTCGTCCGGGTATACCTGCAGGTCCGCCATCTGGAAACAGGCCTGATCCGGTTCGGATGCGGCATGCGCCAGACAGCGGCGGGCGACGGCACGAATGCGGGCGATCACCTCACGGCTGCCAAAGGGTTTCTTGATGTAGTCATCGGCACCCAGTTCCAGCCCCAGCACCTGATCGATCTCTTCCGACTTGGCGGTGATGAAGATCACCGGCAGCTGCTGGTCTTGCTGGCGGATGCGGCGACAGACGGCATAGCCATCGAGCTTCGGCATCATGATATCGAGCAGCACCAGCGCCGGACCGGACTGCCCGGCGAGCTGCTCGTTGTAGAGCGTCCAGGCCTGCTCGCCGTCGGCCGCCTCAATGCAGTCGTACCCCTCCATCTCGAGCAGGTCCTTCAGCCCCAGGCGGATGTTGAGATCGTCCTCGGCGATCAGAATTTTCATGTCCGTGTCTCCAGTCGAATGCGGAAGCAGGCACCAGACTCACTGGCTTCCAGGGTCAGGTCGCCGCCATGGGCACGCGCCAGATCCCGCGCCAGCCCCAGGCCGATACCGGTGCCGGTGATGCCATCGGTGAGCCGACTGCTGCTGCGGTAGAAAGGCTCGAATACTTTGTGTCTGTCCCCTGCCTCGATCCCCGGGCCACTGTCCTGCACTTCAATGCACAGCAGGCTGCCATCCAGCCAGGAGCGGACCCGCAGCTCACCGCTGTCCGGCGCATACTTCTCACAGTTGCTGAGCAGGTTATTGAGGATCTGCTCCAGCGTAGCCGGATCGTAGTTCAGGCTTTGACCGATACCGGCGTCAAAGCGGGGTTCAACACCACGTTGGCGCAGCAATGGTTCAAAGGTTTCCAGTATCCGGGCGATCTGCTCATCCGGGTTTACATTCTCAGGTGTTAATTTAAGTTGCTGGCGCTGTAGCCGTGAGAAGCTCAATACATTGTCGATCAAACGTGACAGGCGCTGGCTCTCGTCGGTGATCACGCCAAGGTAGCGACCGACAGCAGGGTCCGCCTCACCATCAAGGCGCTGCTGCAGCATCTCGGCATAGAGACGCACGTTGGTCAGCGGGGTTTTCAGCTCATGGGAGACCTGATTGACGAAGTTGACCCGCTGCGTCGCCAGTCGTATTTCACGTCTGTGTTCGCGATAGAGCAGATAGCCCAAGGCGCCCAACCCGACACCAAGCAGCATCAACGGGGCCACCAGCGTCAGCCAGACCGGCGTCGCGGCCTGCTGCAGTGCCGGGGCGTGATACTCCAGACTCCAGCTGCCCAGTGGATGGCTCAAGCCAAGACTGCGCAGCGCCGGGCCGTTGTCCCGATACTGACCCCAGCTGTACAGCGTGCCGCCCTGACTGTCGAGCAGGCGGATCTGCGCCTCACCCAAGTCTTCACCACCCTGCCCGGCATCCGGCAGGCGGTTGATCAGGTCCGACAGCAACCGGGCATCGTTGAGTACAAAGCCAAGCGTGCGCCCTTCGGGATCACGCCACCAGTAGATATGCATCAGCCGTGCATCCACATACCAGGCGATCCAGCCGCTCTCAGTCGAAGTCGCCGGCGCGGCCTTGGCTTCGGCCTGGCGTGCGGCGGGCGCAGCCGGTTCCGCCTGACTGTAGGCGTCCGCTTTGGCGGCATAATCATTCATCGGCGCCGAAAGTTCCGCCGGGGCACGTTGCGCCAGTTGGCCACTGACAAAGTAGTCCGCGGATTTGGCCATCGCAGAAGGAGCAAGCGGTTCAGTCTCTGCAAGGGGCAGCGAGCTCGGGGCCGCCGGGTCCGTATCGGCAGGGCGCAACAGGCCGGGCGATTGCCACAGCGGCTGCAGTCGCTCGACCAGACGCTGCTCGTCCAGGCTCAACGGCTGATTACGGGGAGGAAACTGGCGCTGGTCATCGTGGCCCAGTACAAACAGCTGCTGCACCTGGACGGAGTTTTTGACAAAGCTGCGCAGGCGCTCGGCTGAATAGTCCGGGTCCGCCAGACGGTAGAGACCACCCGCCTGGCGTTGCAGCAGGGTTTCCAGTTGCTGGAAGTGGGTCTGCAACTGCTGGTCCACCGATTCGAGCTGCTGCTCGATCAGCTTCTGCAACTGCAGCCCAACAAGCTGCTGCTCATTCTGCTGCAGTCGGTAGCCCAGCCACCCCAGCAACAACAGGGGCAGTAACACCAACAAAATCAGCAGCAGCGCGGCGCGGTATTTCATGGCATTCCTGTATAGATACATGCCCGGCGTGGATCACTCATCACACCGGGCTCCCTGTTAATAACTTTGCTGGGTCGCACGCTTATACTGCTTCTCGCGCAGCTCCTTGCGCTGACGGCTCCAGTCCTCCTCGGAGGATAGCTTATCCGCATCCTGCAACGCTTCCTCTTTCTGGGCCTCCAGCTTGGGCGAACTCAGGGCCTGCGCCTGGGAACCCAGGAACTCGGCGCTTTTCTCCAGCAGACTTCGGGCTCCCTCCACATCACCCTGATCGCGACGCTCGACGGCCTCGCGGCTGAACTCGTTGGCCACCTGCTCCACCGCCGACTCCAGCGCCGGTTTATCCACAGCCTGCTGTACCTCTTCTGCGGACGCGCTGAAGCTGGCCAGTATACGGCCATCGAGACGGTCGGCCTTGCGTGTTGCCAGATTGGCGTAGTCCACCTGTACGCTGGCCAGTTCCAGCTCGCGCCCGGCTTCCTGTGCCGGCACCTCAACCTCCAGCACCAGATACTTTTCCTGCTCGCTGTAGAGCTGGTTCAGGCGGGTACGCACACGATCACCGATCACCTCCCCTTCCCGGCCCAACAGACGCAGCGGCCGCACGCCGTTGAGGCAGCGGATCTCGATGATCAGGTCCTGAGCCACCACCGACATCACATCACCAAACTCGTACTGGAAGATGCGCACCAGATCGGCAGCGTTCTCGACAAAGGCGTGGTTGCCGTCACTCATCCCTGCCAGCTGAGTCATCAGATCCTCGTTGTAGCCCAGCCCCAGCCCGATGGTGGTGACACTGATCCCCTCCTTGGCCAGCGACTGCCCCAGCCGGCCCAGCTCGGACGGCGACTGCGGTCCCACGTTGGCCAGACCATCGGAGAGCAGGATGACACGGTTGACCCGATTGCGGTCGAGAAACTTGCGCAGTTCCTGCGCCCCCTTGCTGACCCCTGCAAAAAGTGCCGTATTGCCACCGGCACGGATATGGCGCACCGCACGATACACCGGCTCGCGATCATGCAGTTTGGTCGCCGGTACCACCACCTCCACCTGGGAGTCGTAGGCCACCACCGAAACAATATCACGTGCATCAAGACGGCCAATCGCCATGATCGCCGCCTCACGGGCATGGCGGATCTTGTCACCACCCATGGAGCCGGAGCGGTCCAGCACGATCGCCACATTGGCCGGCGTGCGCTCGGCACGACCTTTCAGCTCGAAACCGTCGAGGGAGATCTTGATAAAGGCTTTTTGCGCGGCATTGGCCGCCATCACCGGCGTCGCCAGACTAAGATCGAGCTTCACCTCCTGTGCCTGCGCCAGCAGCGGCAGACAGAAGAGGGTCAGCCAAAATGAAGTGATCCATCGCTTGAGGGGATTGCGCATGTTCATGATCCGACTCCTTGTGCAGTTGATACTAAACAATCAGTTTCTGAACTGCACTCTAGGCTCGGCGGCCCTGCGATGGGTCAGATGGATGTATGGCGTTTGTAAAAGATTTGTAAATGCCGGCGGCCGCTGCTGGTGCAGGCGCTGCCGGTCGCGGTTACAGCGGCCATACCAGCGGCAGCAGCGGGATACTGATCACGACCACCAGAATGGAGATCGGCAGGCCCAGGCGCCAGTAATCGCCAAACCTGAAACCGCCAGGCCCCAGGATCAGGGTGTTGTTCTGATGCCCGATCGGCGTCAGGAAGGCGCAGGAGGCGCCGATGGCCACCGCCATCAGGAAGGCATCGGCCGACACCCCCAGTGTCGCCGCGGTGCCCAGCGCGATCGGGCACATAGCCGCAGCGGTGGCAGCATTGTTGACCACGCTGGAGATCAGCATGGTCAGTGTCAGGATCAGCCCCAGCGCCACCAGCGCGCTGCCCTGCGCCAGATGCTGCATCAGCAGTTCCGCCACCAGCGTGGCGGTGCCGGTACTTTCCATCACCGCGGCCACCGGCATCAGGGCGCCGAGCAGGATGACCACCGGCCAGTCGATCGCCTCGTACACCGAGCGCAACGGGATGGTACGCAGCGCCATCGACGCCAGTACACCGGCGGCAAAGGCGATGGCGGTGGGCAACAGGGCAAAGGCGGCCGCCGCCACGGACGCCAGCATGATCAGCGTCGCGGCCAGCGCCTTGCCCCGTTCGGGCAGATGCAGCTCGCGCTCGGCCAGAGGAATACAGCCATGATCGGCGGCGAATTCGGTCAGCGCTTCTTCCGAACCCTGCATCAACAAAAGATCACCGGCCTTGATCTGCATGGTGCGCAGGCGCGCTCGGGAACGCGAACCTTCTCGGGACAGCGCCAGCAGGTTAAGGCCGTAGCGGGTACGCAACTGAATATCACGGGCTGAACGCCCCTGCAGAGCTGACTCCGTGCGAACCACCAGCTCCATCAGCATCACGCCCTCACCGTTACTGCTCGACTCGACGCTCTCTTCCTCGGGCTCAGCCTGCTGATCAGTACCCGCTGCGTCCGCAGGCTCGGCAGTCTCGTCCTGTGCCTTGCCCACCTTCTCGGCTTCTTTTTCATCCTCCTTTTTGGCGGATTCGGCCTCTTCCAGCTCCAGCCCCAGGGCGCCGATCACCCCGGTCAGCGCTTCCACGTCCGCTTCAATGATCAGGATGTCACCGGCGCGGAGATAGCGCCCGGACAGGGGCGCATTGATGCGGACGTTATTGCGGATCATGCCGATGACCTGCGCATCGATCTCGCCCAGCGCGACATCCGCTTCGCGCAGATGCATGCCCTCAACCTTGCTGCCCTTGAGCACCCGGACTTCGGTGAAGTAGGCCCCGGTATCGAAGCCCTCGGCCCCCGGCTGCTTGCGTGCCGGCACCAGCCGCCAGCCCGGCAGCGCGATAAACAGCACACACAGCAGGGCAACCGACAGGCCCACCGGGGTGAAATCGAACATCTCAAAACCGCTGCCGATGCTCTCGTGACGAAAACCGGACACGATCAGGTTGGGTGGCGTACCGATCAGCGTGGTCATACCGCCCAGAATGGTGCCGAAGGCCAGCGGCATCAGCACCTGCCCCGGTGTCAGATTCAGCCGCCCCGACAGCTGCATCGCTACCGGCATCAGCAGCGCCATCGCCCCCACGTTATTCATGAACCCGGACAGAAAGGCCCCCAGACCGGTCAGCGCGGCAAGACTGAGCACCGGCCCGGCCTGCTTGGGCAGCACCTTGCGCGTCAGCACATCCACCGCACCGGAAATCTGCAAGCCTCGACTAAGGACCAGTACACAGGCCACCGTCACCACAGCCGGGTGGGCAAAGCCCAGAAAGGCCTCGCGGGCATCGATCAACCCCGTGAGCACACACGCCAGTAACGCGCCCCCCGCCACCATATCGTGCCGCCAGCGCCCCCAGATGAACATCACCATGGTGGCCAGCAGAATAAGCACGATCAGCAGTTGGTCCTGGGTCATCATCTCGGTCCTGGAGACTGTTATTAAAGGTTAGTCCGCCGTCCTGCTCACTTCACACAGACGTATACCGAGTTGGTGGACTCGCCGCTCTGGAAGGGGTTATAGAACGAGATCACGTGTGAGTCGACACGGGTAAATACCGTCTTCAACAAGGCTTCAAAATCCGGGTCCGGCAGGTTTTGCGACCACATGGCAAAGACGCCCTCGGGTTTCAGTTGCCGGGCCATGAGCGCCAGATTATCGGTGGTATAGAAGCTGGCATTGGCCGGGTTCAGGTACTCACTGGGGGAGTGATCGATATCGAGCAGAATGGCATCGAACACTTTGCCCGGCAGCTCCGGATCAAAGCCCCTCGCCGGGTCGGTGGCCAGATCAAAGAAGCTGCCCAGCACGTAACGGTTGCGCGGATCGGCGTTGAGCACTTTGCCAAGGGGGACACGCTCATCCCGGTGCCAGCCGATAACGGTCTCCAGCGCATCGACCACCAGCAGTTCGTCGATACGCGCGTCCTTCAAGGCGGCCACGGCGGTGTACCCCAGCCCCAGGCCACCAACCACCACGCTGAGCCGGTCACCCTGAACAGCGGCCAGGCCGAGGGTCGACAGCGCCTCTTCCGCCTCGACAAACATGCTCGACATCAGGAACTCGTCGCCCAGCTTCACTTCGTAGATATCCCGATCCCCAAAGGCGGGCATGGAACGGCGGCGTAGGGAGATCTGACCCAGTGGAGTGGCCTGGCTATCAATCTCTTCGAACATAAGTGACATGAGTAATTGGTCCTGACAGGGTTGGCGGGCAGCAGTCAGAGTGACTGGCTTTCAGCAACAGCATATCGCCTGTCGCAAGACGCTGGAACCGTTGAGCGAGCACAGTAAGCCGTCTGTTCGCGAGAATGCCTTGTCGCACGCAAGATCCACGGGAACAACAGGCCACTACAACTTCCTGGCGATGAAGAACACGTAACCGTAATACTGCCCGAAGCGCCGATAGAGTTCCGCCTCATGCCGCTGCGTTGCAACCAGCTCCGCCGCAGCCGCATTCCCGGGATGCTGCTGCAGGAATTCTGCCTGCAGCGACACCTGAGGCCGATAGAAGTGATCGGTCCAGCAATTCGCCGGCAAGACAAAGGTGGCCACAGGCAGATACCCGGCCTGCTGTACCTGCCTGACCTTGCTTGCGAGGATATCGATCTCCGGGTAGGCATCGCGCCAGAACTGCTCAATCTCCTCTGGCCTGCTCTCGGTAAACCAGCACGCCTCCGACACCGCCAGATATGCGCCCGGCTTCAGAAACCGGTGCCACTCCCGAATCCCGCGCTCAAAACCGATGTTGTAGATCGCCCCCTCGGACCAGATCAGATCCAGTTCCTCATCAGCAAAGGGCAAGGCTTCCATCGACCCGACGACACCCTGAACCCGATCCTCCAGACCGGCGGCCTGCGCCCTGGTGTTGAAGCTGTGGATAAAATCAGGGAACAGATCCAGCCCGGTGATCGTTCCCGGCGCATGTTCCGCCAGCACCCGCGTTTGTCCACCGGTGCCGCAGCCAATATCAGCAATACGCGACTCCGGCATCAGCCCCTCGATAAAACTCAACGCCTTGAGCGTTACCTCGGGACTGCCCGGCCCCTGCCGCTCCAGCGACGCGAAATATTCACAGATCAGACCGTAGTCGAAGTCATGGATAGAATGGGTTTCGTTGCTCATGGGAATAACCTTTCATCAACAAACAGATATCGACTGTTCAGCGACAAGCACTGACCCCAAGCCTTCATGATGCCTTTGCTATCGGTTAATCGCCTTAAGTGCCGTGATCAACACGTCCGGCTTGTGGATTGAATCATAGACCGGCAACACCTCTTTTCCTGTTTCGAAAAGCCCATAGACGGCGGTTTGCGCACAGCGCACCGAGTACTCAACGGTAAAGACGCAGTCCTTTGGCACTTCGGCAAACTGGCCCAGGAAAGCAAAGTTGGTCGCACCCTCCGGCAACACGTCAGGGCGATCACCTCTGGCACAGGGCATGAACAGGCTGTCGATAAACGGCATGGCGACAGGAATACAATTGACCTTGCCGGCATCCACAACCGGTTTCATCAGCTCCTGAACCCTGAGGTGATACCAGAGTTCTTCCAGGATCTCTTCGCCGTTGCACTCCGACATTTTCTTCTTGATGTAATCGCCTTCATTGTCGGGGTACAGGGCATAGCCCCAAAACACCTTCACATCCCTTGGCTGGTTGGGAAAGTGGGGCTGGCGGGCAATCACAATGGACATCAGCCAGCTGGAGTCGGTCAGGGTGACCAGACCGCCGGTACCATTCAGGTTGCCGGAGAAATCTTCCATATAGTCATGGAATCGATCGTCCTTGAGCGTGGCCGTGAACGAGTACCACTTCTGCCGGTCGATATGGTCACTGAACACACCGGGATTGCCGAACGCCCTGTCTTTGACGGCTATTTTTTCCCACAGCCTCCACGACCCGGACGATGCCTTGTCTTTCAGCAGTGGCACTTCTGTCCATGAGCCCTGGTCGGTGCTTTCGGTGATTGAACCGTTCGTGATGAACACGTAATCGCTGTCACTCAGCGCGATCGTTTGCCGGCTACCACCTTGATCGACCAGGTGAATCGCACACGCCGTTTTCCGGTCAGCAGACAGCTCAAAATCGATATCGACAACCTGCGTCCGGGTATCAAAACGGACACCGTATCCTTCCAGATAGCGCACCAGCGGAACCACGACGGAGTGGTACTGGTTGTATTTCGTCCGCATCACACCACCAAGCCGCGGCATCCCTTCGACCAGGTGGATAAACCGCTTCATGTAACGCCTCATCACCGCCAGGCTGCTCCACTTCTGGAAGGCAAACATCGTTGCCCAGAGATACCAGTAATGGGTGGTGAAAAAGTCGTCGTCAAACCACTCCTCTATACGCATGTTGTCCAGTGATTCTTCAGCGGCAAAGGTCAGCTTCAGCAGATCCGCCTTGTCTTTCAACGACAGGCCGAACGATGACACATCCATTCTTGTGCCGTTTTTCAGTAACCGTGCCTGTGCGTGTGACACATATCGGGAGTTGAATTCAAAAGACTCATCCTTGACCGAGACACCGGAGTCATCATAGGACGGGATATGGGAGAGCAGGTCCCAGTAGCAGACAAAGTGCGCTTCATGCATGCGCCCACCACGGATGACAAAGCCACTGTCCGCATCACCGGCGCCATCGAGTGCACCACCCAGGATATCGTCCTGCTCCAGAATATGAATGTTTTCACCGGGCACGCCGGCATCCCTGATCAGATAGACCGCGCTTGCCAGCGAAGCGATACCGCTGCCGATCAGGTAGACCCTTGAAGCGTCTGGACGTGTATTTTTCTCTCTCTGCATGGCATTGCCTTCCCTAAGGCCAAAAGTGCTGATGGATTACCTGAGCTTTACGAGGATGCCATCAGCAATCATGTTATCGGGGTGAGTAATCACGTTTTCGCCTTCTGCGACGCCTTCCAAAACCTGTGCAGACAGGCCGTTACGTTTACCGACTTTCACTACGCGACGCACGGCCTTGCCGTTTTCCATGACAAACAGGGCCCAGCCATCCTTGAATCGAAACAGGGCACTGGCCGGGATCTGCAGCACTTCCGCCGCTTCCCAAAGGATCATTTCCGCTTCAACGCGGTAGCCGTCACCCAGCTCCTGCCATTCGGCCGCATCGGAGGTGATATCCGAAATGACCAGTACCCGTTGCTCCTCCACGCCCAGTGCCGAAATCTTGGTGAAGCCCACCGGCTCGACATTGCGCACCCGCCCCTGCAAGGGCGTGTCGCCACCCCAGCGATGGAACTCGACGCGCATGCCCGGTTTTATCTTGACCGCGTCGGCGGACAGCACGTCCGTCTCGATCTCCAGGGATCGGATATCCCCAATCACCAGCAATGGCTGCCCGGCGCTCACCACGCCTTCACACTCCTGGTGTATGGCCAGAATCCGGCCATCAATCGGCGACAGGACCTGAACGTTTGCGTCGGGATGGGGCTGGTTACCGGTGCCGGTATAACTCAGCGCGGTACGTGCGGCGTCCAGTTCATGTCGCGCCACCTCAACGGAAAACTGGGCCGAGCGACTCGCTGCCCGGCTCGCTTGTGCCGTCGCGGTCGCCTGGTCCAACTGACTCCGAGCAATATGGCCTTTGTCAAACAGGGGCCGCAGGCGTGACAGCTCCTGATCCGCCAGGATCCTTTCAGACTCGGCCGATTTCGCTGTCTGCTCGGCGGCATGGAGTGCCGATTGGGCGGCGGCAACACTGGCCTCGGCTGCTGCCCGGCTGCGCGGATCGAGCGCCTGGGATTCAAGCGGTTCGATGGTGGTCAGCAGCTGGCCTTTCTTCACCGCATCGCCCACGTTCAGGTCAACACGACAGGTTGTGCCCGCCACGGAGGCCGATACCTCATAGCGGTCTTTGACGCGCGTTTTGCCCTCTTCCTCGACGCTCAAACGCATCGGACCGTAGGCGGCCGTGGCGATATCCACCAGTCTGGGCTGGGGTCGGAGGCCGTAGCCCAGCGCGGCGATAATCAACAGCAGCAGCACCGACCAGATGAGCCTTCTTCGCCAAACGACATTCATGTCTCACTCCTTCGTTTTCAGTACTTCGATCAGGTCGAGGTGGTCCAGACGGCGCCTGACGAGGAGTCCGGAGATTGCGGTACTGACCAGAATCACCAGGGCGGCAAACGCATAGGTATGGGACGACAGAACCAAAGGGACACGGTAGAGATCATTTTCAATCGATGTGGCGATGTAGCCGCACATCAGGTTACCCAGCAGCAAGCCGAGCGGAATCGCCAGCAACGTCAAAATCGCGAGTTCTCCCAGCAAAATATAGGAGATCTCACCGCGGGTGAATCCCAGCACCCTGAGGCTGGCCAGCTCATGGCTGCGTTCAGTGAGAGTCATGCGTGCGCTGTTATAGACAACGCCTACGGCGATGATGCCGGCGAAAAAGGAGGCCACCGATGCCCAGAACAGCATGGTTTCGTCCATGGTACGGTGATAGGCCTCGAGTGCCTGTTCACGCACCACTGTCCCTACGATACGGGGCCTTTCCTTGAGCCGTCGGAAGATCTCGTTTTGCTGTGCATCATCAATATAGAGATAGGCACCCGATATCGCACTGCCCTCGCCCATCAGGCGGTTGAGTGCCTTGATATCCATATAGGCACCGACGCCCAAATCCTGATGCACCAGTGATACCACGGGGATCTGTTGTACCGGCTGACTGCCTTCGAGCACTTCAACCGTCAGCAGGTCACCCGGCCCCACGCCCAGGATCTCCTCGCCCAGATATTCATTCAGCACGATACCCGAGCTGGGCAGACTGACCGGTTGCAGGTCTCGGTCTACCAGCCGCTTGATTTCGGCATTGGGCTCATAGCCACTGATATAGGTGCGGTAGCGGCGGTTTTCGAACACCAGGCGCGCCGCGACGCCGCGGACGGCCTCGCCATATTCAACGCCCGGCAGGCTGCGCAGCTCGGTGAGTGCCCTGTAGGAGGTCGGTTCGCTGAATACCACGGCGATATCATTGCGATCAGACACGCCATAGTACACATACATGATGTAATTGATGGTGTCTTCCTGAAAGCGGCCCGTCATCAGGATGGCGCAGGCGAACGCAATGCCCAGTACCGACAGCGCCGACTTCAGCGGCTTGTGGCCAATATGGCGCAGAATCATGCGCGTCGGCGCGGAGAACAGCCGTTGCAGACCCCGCGTCTCGATGAAGGTCTGCCGATAGATCGCGGGGGGTTCCGGACGCATCGCCTCCGCCGGTTGGAGTCTAACCACCATGCGCACCGCGGTCAGGGTGCCCAGCAGGCCAGCCACGGCCGTAAAGGTTGCCGCCTGCACGATTCTGGCGGGATCGAGCACAAAGTTCAGGAACGGCAGGCGAAAGAGCCCGGCATAGATCTCGCTTAATTCAACCCCCAACCATGCGCCCAGGCCGACTCCCAGCAGAATGCCCGCCAACACAATCAGCATGATCAGTTTCAGATAATGGAGGGCAATCGCCAGGTTGCCATAGCCAAAGGCCTTGAGCGCGGCGATCTGTTCACGCTGGGTACCGACCAGGCGGGTCACGACGACGTTCAGCAAAAACGCGGCCACGCAGAGAAAGATGATCGGGAACAGCCCCGACAGGTTTTCCAGTTGCTGCAGCTCCTCGGAAAGGAATTTATGTGACGCCTGGTCATCACGGACAAAGGCACCCGTGCCGCCGTAGGGCTCCAGCATCCTGTCGAGACGGTCAATGATATCCTGCGCATTGGCACCCCGGGTCAGGGAGAGGACGACGGAGTTGAAGGCGCTCTCCATTTCATAGGCATACGCCAATGGCGTGCGCGCCATCCACAGTACGCCGAAGTGTTCGTGGTCGGGGAACAGGGTGCCGGGCGCCAATTGATAGATGTACTCTGGCGATCCGCCAATACCGACGATACGCAACTGCTTGCGCTTGCCGCGAATGATGATGTGCAGTCTGTCCCCCGGCCGAAAACCGTGCGCTTCGGCAAAGGGCTCGCTGATCACGACCTCATCACTGCGGCCTGCATCGACCAGTCGTCCGCTGCGCAGATAAAGGCGATTGAGCAACGGAGCTCCGCTGTCCGGAATAGAGGTCACGACACCGGTCACCGGGTCGGGGAAACCTTCGACCTCGATGGTCAGTGGCGCCACCACGCGCGTCGCCACCTTGTCGACGCCATCGATCTCGGCGATACGCTGCCGCAACGCATCCGGTGCGCGTTTCAGTGGCGCGAAGACTTCAGCAAAGCGGTAATCGCGATAGTACAGCCCGCGGCTGAGCTGCAGCGAATCCAACGTACTGAGAAACATGATGTAGCAGGCGAATCCGCTTGCCATGACGGCGGCAATGGCGAAAGCCTGCCCCCGCAGACTTACCAGGTCTCGCCAGAGTTTGCGATCCAGAGCCTTCATGATTACCAGGCCAGCTCGGCTGGCGCTTTTTTATCCGGGTTGGCTTCATCGCTGATAATACGGCCGTCGCTCAACCGAATGACGCGATCGGCCATCTGGGCGATATCCACATTATGGGTGATCACCACCGTGGTGGTGCCCAGTTCCCGGTTCACACGCTCGATGGCGTCCAGCACCAGAACACCGGTCTTCAGATCCAGCGCCCCCGTTGGCTCGTCGCACAGCAGCACATCCGGACGCTTGGCAATCGCACGAGCGATGGCAACCCGCTGCTGCTCGCCACCGGACATCTGGGCCGGAAAATGATCAAGCCGTTCCCCCAGCCCCACCAGCCTGAGCGCTTCTTCGGGCGCGAGCGGGTTAGCGGCGATCTCCGTCACCAGTGCCACATTCTCGCGCGCGGTCAGGCTGGGAATCAGGTTGTAGAACTGAAACACAAAACCGACATGGTCGCGCCGGTAACGGGTAAGCCGAGAATCCTTGTACACGGTCAGATCATGATCCTTGTAGCGCACGGACCCACTGGTGGGTATATCCAGCCCCCCCAGGATATTCAGTAGCGTCGATTTACCGCTTCCCGACGGCCCCAACAAGACAACAAACTCGCTTTCGTACAGGTCAAGATCGATGCCGCGCAGGGCGTGAACCTGCACCTCTCCCATCCGGTATGTCTTGGTGACGTCTTCGGCGTGGAAAACAGGGTTTGAAGCAGAGGCTTTCAAGTCGGGTTTCCGTATACGCTGCGTCAAGGATTGAATGCATGAACTTCATCGCAAAATAGCACGATTAGCTACAGTGTAGTTGGTGCCTGCGAGGATGCCCGTTTGCACGCGGCACGCTGCTGCTATCCCTGCTCAAAAGGACACCAACACAAACGAGCACGGCCGCCGATCGCTGCCCCATATATAGATAATACCCGTCATCCATTTAACAGAATCCTAGGGACTTAAAGGGTCATAATCCATCCGCTTAAGAACCTCTTCATCAACTTTTACGGGTAACCCCAGCTGTTCACCCATCATTTTGGCAAAGCGACACGCCTCATTTATATCCTCATACATATCCTGCAGCAGGAAATTTTCAATAGAACCAAAACCAGAGTGGGTCACCGTAGAGGCATACTTTCTCACCAAAACAACATTAAAAGTCACCTTCAACGTCATCGCCTGAATATTCGAATCAGGCAGAGTATCACCAAAAGACACGACCACAGCGTCGTAATTCCGAATGGGTTCTTCCGTATTCGTTTTTATAAACAACCATTTAACGCGTTTAACCGTGCACTTTCTGTCTGTATCCAGGTAGCGTTCATAAGTGGTGAAAAAGAATGTATAAACAGCCAATATTAAGAAAATAGCTGAGAAGATATTGAATACAAGTCCATCGCCATGAAGCAGCATCAAACCAGCGAAAGCCGGAAATATTGAGAATGCTTTAGGTATGATATTCGACCTGTTTTCTGGATTATGAACCTTCAAATCCGCCTCCTTCTCATGCGGGTAACGTCCAAATAAATCCATATTTCGACGCGCTGTCGCTTCAATGCATGATCAGGCTCTGGCCAGTCCGTGCACGTCCGATGCGGCCCAGGTGGGTCAACCCAAAGCCGGCGGAATACTTAAGGCCATAGCCTAACGCACGGTCAAAGCCGATATGAGCCAGCCAAATGATACCCGCTGTGATTGCCACAGGCTGTGACATGAGCACACCCACTGCCAATATCGCCAGGGCACCGATGAATGAATGCGCACAGTTGTACAACACCGCACCGACCCTTGCCCCCGCCAGATAGCCCAACAAAGACAAGTCTGGCACAAAAAAGCACAAAACAAAGGCACCCCAACCACCACCGAACTTCGCATAAGCCAGCAGGCTGATCGCAAGAACGCATAGCCCTTCGATGCGAAGCAAGACCCGCACACCGCCTGAAACCGCACTTGCCATGGAATGTCTCCTGACGCTGATTAACGCCCTGCCAAGAGATACAAAGCGGCATCACAGTAAAGTGGCCCAAACGCCGGGCGAATTTGAGCTCATTGGTAAGCGTACACTCACTTATTGGTATAAAGCACCTGGTGCCCAGAATTCCTCCAGTGCCAGCATGGCAGCATGGCAGCATGGCAGCATGGCAGCATGGCAGCATGGCAGCATGGCAGCATGGCAGCATCCTTCCATACTGAATCATCCGAAAAAGCCAAACTGTCCAGCACCGTCACCACGGCGTCTTGCTCAGAAGCTGTTAGCGAACCGAAACGCGGCGGATCGCGATCAGGAGGACGCAATGAAGAAAGTAGCGTTTCGACCATGTTGGACCTGGGGTTAGAGATATTTTGAATCGCATACCCCAGCAAGAAAGGCAGATAGTACCGCCAAGAAACAGCATCCAAGTGTGGCAGCCCCCAGCAATATGCTTCTAAATAATCGGGCGAAAGCTTATCCGTCACAGGGTCATATTCCGGCACCTCTCTATATTCATCTCGGGCATTGCCGCCACGAAGAGACAGCATAGGCTCTGCAGGAAGATCGTTGAAATACTGAATGAAGCGGGTATCTATGCTATCCATTTTAATTAAAGATGCACACTATTGCCGCCAAAAAATTCAGCATTTTTTGATATCCCCGCGACAAACGGGAGCGACTGCTGTCGCCTCGCATGGATAATCCCAATATTTCCATCTCATAGATCAATCGCGAGAAATAAAATTAAACTACTACAAAACCCAGCCAAAAGTAATATATAAGACCACTTGGCTTTAGAAAAGTTGAGCGCGCCAAAAAGAAATACAAATGGAGGAAAAAACATAGCAATAATACCTTGAATTCTATTCAGTTTAGCAACTTTATACCAGGTAGCCGTAATCCCGATCAATAAAGATCCTAAACATAAGATAACTAATGAAAAGAAAAAAACAGAATCCATTTTCACTCCTTAATCAACACTCATTCCTTATATTCTATTTCTTATAACTCTTGGTTAAGGTACGCTGTAGACGTCACTTGGAACCACTTTTCAATGTGCATTGACGTACTCAAATGCCGTGAAAAATGGTTCTGATTGGGGCCTATATGAAAACGATTTTTCCATAAATTCTTGGAAGCATTGAGCGAATCTAGATTCACCTTCGCGCCAAGAATTTACTACAGATCCTCGTATATCTATTTGAACTACAACTGTGAAGTCGGTAGGGCTTGAACCTGTTCTTTGAGCACAGGCAGGGAATGCAAGTGAAGCAAGTTTCCCTTGAGCATTTACCAACTCCTGAATATCGGGAGCAGACAAAGCACTTTCCGAAGAGTCTGCCCTAACTTTTGCTTCATCGAACGTCAGAGGACTGGCAACTGCCAGGATAGGGAAAGCGAGCGCGGGTAGAAGAAAAAGTCCGTATTTCATTAGTGCCTCCATTCTTTTTGCACATTAACGCTTCATTAACGGACCAGAAAAAGCCGCAGGCTTTTGGAGGCCCGAGCCCAAAGGGCTGAGTTGAATGATTTTTTATGAGTTTTAGGGGGTTGGTACATGCTTGATCCAATACGGCGCAAGATAACCAAGAACCCCGCCCAATAAAGCCCCAACACCTACAGCTTCCGCTCCGACTCCAAATATCAACCCCAGCATCGATCCTGCCAGAGCCCCAAAAATCAACTCATAAGCCCAAGCGTGCTTGAATACCTTAGGTTCAATGGTTGGTGCGGCAACCAAGCCGACAAACACACCAGCCGAACCAACCAAGGCCAGCCTTTGCCAGTCCCCAAAATAGAAAATAAGGGAGACGGCCGAAAAAGCCACGCCGAAAAAAAGGATGGAAAACGCGACTACTCGTAACTTGGGCATAAATCCATTTTCCCCTCATAACGCTTGCAGCATGCGCGCCCACCTAATGGAGCCGAAGGCGCAATGTAGTGGGCGTCGCCGTGCCTGCATTGGTTAGATTGAAAGCCCACTTCTACTCCAAAGATGTACCAGTAACGCAACAACAACCCACCCCCACATGATGACACGTACCCTCTGAAACTTTCTGACCAATGGTCTTTCCGAAATCACATCTAGGTCGAGTTCTGAGAGAGGCGTGACACGACCCTGATGTTGAGCCTGTAACTTGGTCAGTTGTGTTTTTAACCGAAAGTAAACCAAGAAGATTGGAAAAAAACCAACCATTAACCAATCACTGAATGAAACCCTATCGAAATCAGTTACCTCGAAGCTCCAGACTCCCACAAGCATAAGGACAATGCCTGTGCCAACGAGAAACCGTAACGTCCGAGTTTCATTGACTCGGCAGTATTCATCCGTAGCCATGAAAGCAACGATACCCCAAATGATGACTGACACTAGTAATGCGATCATATTCTCAATCTAACGCCTAATTAAGGGGCCGAAAAAAGCGTAGCTTTTGAGGTCCCAGCCCGCTTGCGGGCGAACTTGAATTTCTTGTTAGGCATAATTACCACATTCCACGGATCTGAAATTTAGATTCACATGGAATGCGACCATTTAAATAGGCCTCGATGCATTCACCAGTTATTTTGCTGTATAACGGATTATCGAGAACAAAATCAATTCTCTTCTTAGAGAATTCAAGATTCTCCGATAGATAAAAGCGATTTTCGCTAGACAGCTCAAAAGGTGATTTCGCCTCTTCGGATAGGGGGCGTTGAAACATTTTACGATATGTAGTTTTCAAATTAGCTTCTGCCACAATTTCAGGGAGCATTGGGATGTGAAGTCAATAAACCAGCCTTCAGCCTCAACCCAAGAGTGGAAACCTGAATCAGCGCAAGCTAAAACACCATTTTCTATACCAGTTGAGAAGCAGATATGTCTATCAAGATCAAAGTTGAAAGCCACTGCACCGGAAACGGAGCGAGCCTTGACCCCGTGAGCGATATTAAGGATGGCAGCCCCAATAACCGAAAAAAACGTACAGTCTTTATGGGGGTTAGGGAATTGATAACGGGTGATGAAACAATGCACCGTCCTAAAGATCCGTTCATAATCGGCGAGGCTGATTTTGTATTTATTTCTCAAAAGTGACTCCTCTCTAGATTACTGCCTAACGTTTGGTTAAGGGGCGGGCTTTAGCCCGTCCCAGCGAACGAAGTGAGCGATTTGAACCAGTTGTTATGTGTGAGCACATAGGCTGCTAATGCTCGCTGTTTGCTTTTTAATGTCTGCTACCGGATTGAATACGTGTGCTGCTAATTGCTGTTCGATAATTTCACGATTTTGTTGGAATAACGTACGTGCAAACTCAGGAACAATAGGGCTGTTCATGTATCGTGCAATGTATTTCATTTTGTCTACATTGCTTTGAGTCGGAATGCTTTGACCATATTTGTCAGCGATTCTTTCGACTTTAATCATTAGGTCAGTAGAGAACTCTAGACACAGAGTGAGGATGTCTTGCTTCGGAGCTTCAAGGCTAACAAATTTCCCTTTGTTATCAATCCTTTCTATATTGCTCGCAATGTAATATTTGCCATCAGTGTAGGCGTTGATGATTTGCATGCCATCATGCGTTATGGCATTTCTGCACTCCTTGAAAAATTTAGAGTGCCTTACTTCTGAGAAGCATGACCAAGCAATTTTCTGGCTTGTAGCTGTTTCTAAAGAGTCTTTCAGTGACTGAAAGGTGTTAACGAAAGCATTGAAGGTGAAGTTTATGTCTTCATTGCTTGTGTTGACAGGGTTGATTCCGGCTAAGAAGTTATTATTGACTAGATTGCAAATGCTTATAATTTTTCTTAGGAAGTGCTCATATTCTTCCAGTTTATTTTTTATGAAACTTCCAACGACCATCTTATGGTGTATTTCTTGTTCAGTCATCCGTTGATACTCTTCACATAACGCCCCAATCACCGGGCCAGCGGAGTGGAGCAATTTTTGTGGTATAAAGGAGCGTAGCGACACCACAAATAATTGCGCAACGTAGCTGGCTCCGCGTGCATTGGTTTGTTATAGCGGTAGCTGACCATGAAACCCAACATACAAATCTTTGAGATTTCGAGGCATTATATCCCAATAGGGTAGCGCCTCAGATTTACCGACTTCCCAGAATAAGTTTTCAACGAAAGCCACATCTATTGCCTTTCTTGTGTCAATGTCACCTGTTTCAAATTGGCGACTGATAGAACCAAATAGAAGTTCGTAATCTGTACATGACACCTTTCTATTCATTTCATCATTAATCGCATTGGCAAGTGACTCAAACCACGAATACGAAGAAAACTCCATTTCGACGATACTATTCCAATAGTCGTTATACAGTTTATCCGCCTTTTCTGAGATTGAGGGATATTCTCCCTTAATCGTATTGCAGAAATCATCGAGATTCATTCAACTAAACACTCTTGAGCTATAACGCTTCGTTAACGGGCCGAAAAAAGCCGTAGGCTTTTGGAGGTCCGAGCCCGAAGGGCGTTCGTTGAACGATTTGTTATATTTTTTTGCCATGCTCTAAAGCCCGCCTTTAGTAGCGTTTGTGGCTTTTATGGTTTTTATTCGTCTGTTTTTTCGTTGAATATTTGAATATCAGGAGTCCCTTCAGTCCAACCATCCCACTCGTCCATTAGGTGAAGATGACTAAAGTCACTTCCCATGTTTTCCAGTTCATCTGCAGCTTTGGTGATGAACCTGGCAATTGCTCGAAGGGTTTCAGGCGAAGCGGCGATGCCGACGCACTCGGTTTCTTTTAAGTATGTTCCGCCTGAGTCGGTGTATAGCTTCATGCTCAGAGTCTCGTGAAAATATAACGTTTAGTTAACGTGCCGCCGAAAGCGCAAAAAAATATACGTCGGCACATAATTTATGATGTATCACCGATACTTCCCCTTTCAAGGTCACGTTCAACGCCTTGTTGGACATAATCGCTTACTGCCAGTGCCCCGTCTTCTTTTATAAAGGAAATTCCTTTTGCTTCCCTTCGCCAACGTCGTGCCAGCAACTCAGCGTGTGCACCACAGGCCTTACAACACAACAACACCTGCTCTACAGATGCAGTACATCGAACCTTCACCCCCGCCAGGTTGCCGTGCTGCGCCAGTACCTGCTGGTGCCGCTTCCTGGCGGCCGGGGCGTATAGCCCGTAGTACCGCACCGTATGCACGCCTTTGGCCGGGACATGCTGCAACAGCCTCTGGATCATATGCCACGGCGTCAATTTCTGCTGCTTGATCCGTTTGTCCCGGTGATCCAGGTAGCTCATCTCCAGCCGTTGCCCGTCCCAACGCTTGATCTGTTCAGGCCTCAACGGCCCTCCTTTACAGTATCTGGCCAGGTACAGCATGACCCCACGTCCATGCGTGTAGCGCTCCTCGATTCGAACGCTCCACTCTTTCCTGTACAGACTTCGGTGCTGTCGCCAGAAAGCCTCGGCACTCAGATCTGGCGGTAAGACCAGACGCTTGTCATCAGCTGCGTCCTTGAGCAGGGCCTGCACCTTGCCACGGTAATAGCGCCTCAATACCGCACTTGGGAGCAGGTAGTCACCAACATCTTTCCACTCACCAGACTTCATCAGGCCACCGGCCGTCACCAGACAGTGCGTATGCGGGTGCAGCGTCAGTTGTCGCCCCCAGGTATGCAGGGCCATCAAAATACCGGGGCGAATGCCGCCATACTTCTTATCCGCCAGCAACTCCTGCAAGGCTTCCTGACTGGCTCGGAACAGTAGCCGTGCAAATAGTCCTTCGTTATACCGCCACAGCGGCAAATACTCATGCGGCAACGTAAAGATCACGTGAAAGTGCGGCACGTCCAACAGGCGCTGCTTCTGTGCCTCTATCCATTCCTTACGATGCTTCTGTGCGCATACATAACAGCTGCGGTGGCGGCAGGAGTGATACTGCTCCCATTGCTCCTGACAGTCCGGGCAGGCGTAATAACTCACCCCCATATCCCGCGTTCTGCAATATGTAATGGATGTGATCGCCCGCCGGTTTTTCAGTGGCTGACGCGACTCATCCAGCGCCGCTTTGTACGACTGAAATAGCCGTTGTATCGCTCTGTTCGGCATGTCCCTATGCCTCTTTTAAATCTCGCACTGCACCGCGAAGCGGTTATGTCCAACAGTCTGTTAATGAGGTCTTCGACCTCATAATAATTATTAGCGGGTATACCTTTTAATTCTTTCCTCTATCGTATAACCAGTTGATAAATAAGGATTTAATTTTCAGAACATTGACAAAAAGGTACATCCGCTCGACAGAGGCGTGCTCAGCGGGTACTGCCATCGAAGGCAGCCAGGAGGGCTTCAAATGTGAAATTTGGCGGGGTGTGACCATCCCAAATACTCCTTCATTACGTGCTGACCGCATCCGTGCTCGCAACCAATCAGCACGGTACTCCCTGTCATCCATTCCCAACACTATAGCCAGCCCGATCTCAGCTGACCAGCCACCCTAAGTAAAATCCCCAACACCCGCACCCGGCACCAAATCCCCCTCGGGGCAGCCGAGCATCGGAGACCAGACGGGATCAGTGGCTGAATTGTCTGAGGCGCGCAGCGCCGAGTTGTTCAGACACCCCGGCTGGGCGAGAAGCACAGGGAAGCCGCAGGCCTGTCCCGTGGGGGTGTCTTTTCTTTTGGATACTTTTCTTTGGACAAGCAAAGAAAAGTCTCTCGTCCCGTCAAGGGCGAAACCCAGACAATAAAAAAGGCCCACCAGTCTCCCGGCAGGCCTCTTACTCAACTCCTAGGTCAACAAAGGGTCAATTCAGGTACCCATCACCTGAAGGTAAACTCCCCTGCCTCGACATCCACCACGATCTCCGTCCCCGGCTCATACTCCCCGGCCAGCAACCGCTGCGCCAGCGGGTTCTCGATCCACTGCTGGATCGCCCGCTTCAACGGACGCGCGCCGTAGATCGGCTCGAAGCCCACTTCCACCAGCTTGTCCATGGCGGTGCCGGTCAGTTTGATGCTCAGCTCGCGCTCAGCCAAGCGACGGCGCAGACGGTCCAGCTGGATCTCGGCGATACCGGCCACCTGCTCCTTGCGCAGGCTGTGGAACACCACCACCTCATCAATACGGTTGATCACCTCGGGACGGAAGTGAGTACCCACAGCTTCCATCACCGCCTGCTTCATCAGGTTGTAGTCGTCGTCATCGCTGTAGTTTTGAATCAGATCGGAGCCCAGGTTGGAGGTCATCACTACGATGGTGTTGCGGAAGTCCACGGTACGGCCCTGGCCATCGGTCAGGCGGCCGTCCTCCAGCACCTGCAGCAGGATGTTGAACACATCCGGATGCGCCTTCTCCACCTCGTCCAGCAACAGCACCGAATAGGGTTTGCGACGTACCGCTTCGGTCAGGTAGCCGCCCTCTTCGTAACCGACATAGCCCGGAGGCGCACCGATCAGGCGCGCGACGGAATGTTTCTCCATGAACTCGGACATATCGATCCGCACCATCGCTTCCTCGGTATCGAACAGGAAGCTGGCCAGCGCCTTGCACAGTTCGGTCTTGCCGACACCGGTCGGGCCGAGGAACAGGAAGGAGCCGTTGGGGCGGTTGGGGTCCGACAGGCCGGCACGGGAGCGGCGCACGGCGTTGGACACGGCCACAACGGCTTCCGCCTGGCCGACCACGCGCTGATGCAGCGCATCTTCCATGCGCAGCAGCTTCTCGCGTTCGCCTTCCAGCATCTTGCTGACCGGGATACCGGTCCAGCGGGCGACCACTTCGGCCACTTCCTCTTCGGTCACCTTGTTGCGCAGCAGCTTGTGCTCTTCCGCCTGCTGTTCGCTGCTGTCGGCGGCCTGCAGCTGTTTTTCCAGCTCGGGAATCTTGCCGTACTGCAGCTCGGACATCTTGCCCAGGTCACCGGCACGGCGCGCCTGCTCCATCTCGACACGGGCCTGGTCGAGCTGCTCCTTGATCTGCTGCGAGCCCTGCAGGCTGGCCTTCTCGGCCTTCCACACCTCTTCGAAGTCGGCGTATTCCTTCTCCAGGTTGGCGATGTTGTGTTCCAGCTCTTGCAGACGCTTGCGCGAGGCTTCGTCCTTCTCCTTCTTCAGCGCTTCGCGCTCCATCTTCAGCTGGATCAGGCGGCGGTCGAGACGGTCCATCTCTTCCGGCTTGGAGTCCATCTCCATGCGGATACGGGAGGCGGCTTCGTCGATCAGGTCGATCGCCTTGTCCGGCAGCTGGCGGTCGGTGATATAACGCTGACTCAGCTTGGCCGCGGCGATGATCGCGGAGTCGGTGATATCGACGCTGTGGTGAATTTCATAGCGCTCTTTCAGGCCACGCAGGATGGCGATGGTGTCCTCTTCCGACGGCTCATCGACGATCACCTTCTGGAAACGACGTTCCAGGGCGGCGTCTTTCTCCACGTACTGGCGGTACTCGTCCAGCGTGGTGGCGCCGACGCAGTGCAGTTCGCCGCGCGCCAGCGCCGGCTTGAGCATATTGCCCGCGTCCATGGCACCCTCGCCTTTGCCGGCGCCGACCATGGTGTGCAGCTCATCGATAAACAGAATGACCTGCCCTTCCTGCTTGGCCAGTTCGTTCAGCACCGCTTTCAGGCGCTCTTCAAACTCGCCACGGAACTTGGCACCCGCAATCAGTGCACCCATGTCCAGTGACAGCACCTTCTTGCGCTTAAGGCCCTCCGGCACTTCGCCGTTAACGATGCGCTGCGCCAGCCCTTCGACGATGGCCGTTTTGCCGACGCCGGGCTCGCCGATCAGCACCGGGTTGTTCTTGGTGCGACGCTGCAGCACCTGGATGGTACGGCGGATCTCGTCGTCACGACCGATCACCGGGTCCAGCTTGCCGGACTCGGCGCGTTCGGTCAGGTCGATGCAGTACTTGTCCAGCGCCTGGCGGGTCTCTTCCGCATTGGGGTCGCTCACGTTTTCGCCTCCACGCATGTTGTTGATCGCCGTTTCCAGCGCCTGGCGGTTCACACCGCAGGCTTTCAGTACTTTGCCGGCATCGCTCTTGTCGTCCAGCATCGCCAGCAGCATCAGCTCGCTGGCGATGTACTGGTCGCCGCGCTGTTGCGCCAGTTTGTCGGTCAGGTTGAACAGGCGGGCCATGTTCTGTGACAGGCGGATCTCGCCGTCCGGGCTGCTGACCACCGGCAGGCGGTCCAGTGCTTCACCGACCTTGGCGGTCAGCGTCATCCGGTCGGCGCCGGCCTGGCGCAGCAGCGGCGCTACCGATCCGTTCTGCTGCTGCAGGAAAGCCGCCAGCAGATGGATCGGCTCCATCATGTTGTGATCCTTGCCGATCGCCAGCGACTGAGCGTCGGACAGGGCTTCCTGAAGTCGTGAGGTAAATTTGTCGGGTCGCATGAGGTCTCCTGTGGATCTCTCTGTGCCGGGGTCCGACACTCGCAGTCAGACATTTCGGCGTTTCTGTTATCTCTATAGATAGGGACCAATGGCAGCCGCTTCAAGAGCGGGGTGCATTTAAATTAGTCATTTCTTATAAAGCAATGCTTCGTCTTATTTCTGTAATAGCACACTGTTACAACATCGCCCTGATTGTGCAGTAACCCAACACAGGAAGAGTGACATGAATCAGCACGACCGTTTTGACCCCGAAGATCATCCGGAACTGGAACAGACCGATTTCGACCGACTGACCGCCAAGGGTGTCAGCCGTCGCAACTTCCTGCGCGGTGGTGCTGCCGCCATGGGTCTGTTCCTCGCGGCCAGCCCGCTGGCTCAGGCGGTCGCCGCCGCGACCCGCACCGAATCCAGCAAGCTGATCGGCTTCAAGGCCGTACCGGCCAGCACCGCCGACAGCTTCGTAGTGCCCGAAGGCTATGTCGCCAAACCGCTTATCTCCTGGGGCGATCCGATCCTCAAGGATGCACCGGCCTTCGACGAGTCCGGCACCCAGAACGCGGCGGCCCAGGCCGGCCAGTTCGGCGACAACACCGACGGCATGAGCTTTTTTCCGCTGTCTGAAGACCGCGCCCTGCTGGCGGTGAACAACGAATACACCAACTACGAATACCTGTTCGCCCATCAGGGCAAGCAGCCGCTGACCGCCGATGAGGTGCAGAAATCCCAGGCCGCACACGGCGTCTCCATCTTCGAGATCCGCCGCAACGCCCGGGGCGAGTGGCAGGTCAACCGCGACTCCGACTACAACCGTCGCATCACTGCCTACACGCCGATGGAGCTGACCGGCCCGGTCGCCGGCCATGCACTGGTGAAAACCGCTGCCGACGCAACCGGCACCCGTGCGCTGGGCACGTTCAACAACTGCGCCAACGGCCAGACCCCCTGGGGCACCTACCTGACCTGCGAAGAGAACTTCCACAAGTACTTCGCTTCCGAGCAGGATGATGTCGAACTGCCCCAGCGTGACAAGCGTTACGGGCTGAAGGCGGGCAACCGCGACTATCAGTGGTATCGCCACGACGAACGCTTCGACCTGAGCAAACACCCGAATGAACCGCACCGTTTCGGCTGGGTGGTCGAGATCGACCCGATGAACCCGACCGCGACGCCGAAAAAGCGCACCGCACTGGGCCGCTTCAAGCACGAGAACGCCGCCCTGACCATCGACCCGTCCGGTCATGTGGTGGTGTATCTGGGCGATGACGAACGCGGCGAGCATCTGTACAGGTTCGTCTCCAAGGGCAAGTACAACGCCGACAACCAGCAGGCCAACCGTGATCTGCTGGAGGAAGGCACCCTGTATGTCGCCCGTTTCTCCGCCAACGACGGCGAGATCAAGGGCCAGGGTGAATGGCTCGAGCTGACTCACGGCAAGAACGGCCTGACCGCCGAGAACGGCTTCGCCGACCAGGCCCAAGTGCTGATCTTCGCCCGTGAAGCCGCCACTCAGGTCGGCGCCACCACCATGGACCGCCCGGAATGGGTTGCCGTACACCCGGACAACAAGGCGGTGTTCTGCACCCTGACCAACAACAAGAACCGCGGCAAGGACGGCCAGCCGGTGGGCGGCCCCAACCCGCGTGCCAAGAACAACTACGGCCAGATCGTGCGCTGGTGGCCACATAACGCCAACCATGTAGACAACCGCTTCGACTGGGATCTGTTCGCCATCGCCGGTAACCCGACCATGGCGGAAGGCCTCTACGCCGGCAGTGACAACATCAACGCCGACAATATGTTCAACAGCCCGGACGGCCTCGGCTTCGATGACGCCGGCCGCCTCTGGATCCAGACCGACGGCAAGTACTCCAACAAGGGCGAGTTCGCCGGCATGGGCAACAACCAGATGCTCTGCGCCGATCCGCAGACCGGCGAGATCCGCCGTTTCGCCACCGGTCCGATCGCCTGTGAGATTACCGGCCAGGCGTTTTCGCCGGACCAGCGCACCCTGTTCATCGGCGTGCAGCATCCGGGCGAAGATCTGGCCCCGTCCCACTTCCCGGCCGGCGGCAACAGCAAACCGCGTTCCACCATCATGGTGGTACAGCGTAAGGATGGCGGCGTAATCGGCGCCTGATCCTTCCACGCCACAACAAGGGGCTGCACCGCCGAGCGGGCAGCCCTTTTTTCGTTGTGATCTGCCCTGCCGATCGGTGCGACCTCCTCCTGCTTTACATAACTTTACCGCCGACCGCCCGAATCCGACCTGCCGTTTAATATCCGATTCAGTTGCACTGGTGTCTCATGGAGCCAACCCAACACGACCGGACTGGGACGATCGGCCGCTCAAATCATGAGGAGAGTCCTATGAACAAATTCATTCTGACGGTTCTGCTGACAGTACTGCTGCCGGCAACGGCGATGGCGCGAGATCTGAGCACCGACTCCGCCATCGGGGGCGCACTGGGTGGTGCCATCGGCGGCGCACTGGGCGCAGAACTGGGCGGCCGGGACGGTGCCGTCCTCGGCTCTGGCATTGGCGCGGCGGTGGGCACCGCCGTCAATACCCGGGACTACCCGGACCGGGACAGAGTCCATCGTGATCGACACTGGCGAGAGTCTGTTCAGCACCGGAATGTGCATTCGATCGGGCCGCGTCGCCATGTGGTGGTCGAACACCACTACTACCCGGTCAGAATTCAGACCTACGGCTATCGCGATCACAAACACAAGTACAAACACCGGGACCGAGATCGGGACCGAGATCGACGCCACCACCATGACGGACGCTGGCGTCACTGATTCATCCGTAACTATTCAAAACTGAAGATTAACTCTGCAATATTGCAGCCTTGAGATACACAAGAAGGAAAGGATCTTGAAAAAATCGACTATCGCGATTGCCGTACTGGCACTGCTGCCCACCGTCTCCATGGCGAAAGACCTGACCCTGGATTCCGCCATTGGGGGCGCCATCGGCGGTGCCGTTGGGGGGGCTGTCGGCGCTGAGCTGGGGGGCCGTGATGGTGCCATTGCCGGCTCCGGTATCGGCGCGGCCGTCGGTACGGCCATCAATACTCGCGAGCACCGCGAAGAGCGCCATCGCGATGAACGGGCCTATCGTGAACGCCGTGAAGAGTATCACCGCTACCAGAGTGCGCCCCGCAACGGCTCGACGTTCTGCCCGCCGGGACAGGCGAAGAAAGGACGCTGCTAAAGCCATTCCGTTGAGTGCGGACCGCAAAGCCCGGCTGAGTCATCAGTCGGGCTTTTTGTCGCCGGCCGTCGGGGAACAGGCCCCGGCCTGACCCCGCTTGCCGCAGCCACCGCTGCACCCGGCGCAGCTGGAGGTTTCGCGGCTGCAGCGACTGATCCTGAGACTGGTGCGAATGCGGCGCACCAGCCAGACCGCCACCAGCAGCACCAGCCCGGCCAGCACGATCCAGTCGAACGCCGTCAGCCCGTTCATAGCAGCCATTCCCCGATGTGGAAGGTCAACCAGGCAAACACCCAGGCCAGGCTCAACCCCATCACCAGCGACACACCGGCCCAGGCCCAGCGCCCTGTCTCGCGCTTGATCACCGCCAGCGTAGCCAGGCAGGGCATGTAGAGCAGCGTGTACACCATGAACGCCAGCCCGGCGCTGGCCGGCAGTGACTGGCCAATCGCCTGCTGCAGCTGCGCCGTGTTGTCGGTGCTGGCCTGATAGACCACGGCCAGCGACGCCACGATCACCTCCTTGGCCAGGAAGCCGGACAGCAGCGCCACCGTCTCGTGCCAGCTGAACCCCAGCGGGGCAAACAGCGGTGCCAGTGCATGGCCAAGCTGCTGCAGCCAGGGTTCGCCGCCGCGCGGGAAGGTCTGCAGCAGCCAGATCAGGATGGAGCCGATCAGGATCACCGTGCCCGCCTTGGTCATGAAGTCTCGGCTTCGGTCCCACAGATGCAGCAGCAGTGAGCGCCCGCCCGGCACCCGCCAGGGCGGCAGCTCCATGATGAAGGTTTCGTCGTAGTGCGCCGGCAATACCCGGGCGAAGATGGCGGCACAGCCCAGCGCCACCAGCACGCCCAGCCCGTAGATGCCGAACAGCACCGTACCGGCGTGGTCCGGGTAGAACACCCCGGCCAGCAGCAACAGCACCGGCAATCGGGCCGAGCAGCTCATGAAGGGGTTGATCAGGATGGTGATCAGCCGTGCCCGCGGTTCCTCGATGGAACGGGTCGCCATGATCGCCGGCACATTGCAGCCGAACCCCATCACCAGCGGCACCAGCGCCTTGCCGTGCAGGCCTACACGGCTGAGCAGGCGGTCGACCAGGAAGGTCGCCCGAGCCATGTAGCCGCTCTGTTCAAGCAGCTCCATGAACAGGAACAACAGCACCACGTTGGGCAGGAACACCAGCACGCCACCGACCCCGGCGAGGATGCCATCGACCAGCACCTCGCGCAGCAGCGACTCCGGCATCCGTTGTGCCACCTGTGCGGTGACCCATTCCACGCCCTGGCCAATCCAGTCCGCCGGCAGCGCACCGGCGGTGAAGGTGGTCTCGAACATCAGCCAAAGCAGCGCGACCAGGATCGGCAGCCCCAGCCAGCGGTTCAGCACGATGCGATCCAGTCGCTCATCGGCCAGGTTGCGCTCCGCATGCGCCTGGCCCACGCGATGCAGCAAGCCGTGCACCCAGCCATAGCGCCCTTCGGATACCAGCTCGGCGGCACTGAGTTCGTGTTCATCCTGGATTGTCGCCAGCCCCTCATTGAGCAGGGTCTGCTGCTCGGCGCTCGGCGTGAACTCCACGTCACCGCCGGACTCCAGCCAGCGGGTACCCTGCCAGCGCGGCAGCCCCTGCGTATCCAGCCGGTTCAGCAGTGCATCAATATGGGGTTCATAGTCGATCTTGAGCGCGGGCGTGGCGGCGGGATTCTGCAATGTTGTGACAATGGCATCCAGCAGCCGTTCCCGATAGAGCTTGCGCCGACCGTCACTGGGCAGCACCGGCACACCGAGCGCGGCGGACATGGCGTCCAGGTCGGGCCGGGCGCCGTTGCGTTCGGCCTCGTCCAGCATGTTCAGCGCCAGCAACAGCGGAACACCCTGCTCCATCAACTGGCTGGTCAGCGCCAGGTGGCGCCCCAGATTGCCGGCATCCAGGACGTTGATCACCAGGTCCGGCCGTTCCTGTGCCAGATAGTCACGGGCCACCCGCTCTTCACTGCGGTTCTGGCTCAGGGAATAGATGCCCGGCAGGTCGACGATTTTCAGCCGGACGCCCTTGTGGCTGCACTCGCCGGTGCGGCCACTGACCGTCACCCCGGACAGGTTGCCGGTGCGCTGATTGGCGCCGGTCAGCTGGTTGAAGAGAGAGGTCTTGCCACAGTTGGGGTTGCCGATCAGGGCGAGCGTGTAGCAGCGGTCAGTCATCTTGCAGTTGAATCCGGATGTATTTCGCCTCGGCGTTGCGCAAACAGAACTGCTGACTGCCGATCAGATAGGCGCGCGGATCGCCCCAGAGGGTCTTGGCGCTCAGCTCGACTCGCTGGCCCCGCAAAACACCCAGTGCCGCCAGCCGCTGGCGCAGGGCCTGCGGTCCTTCAAGGGCACTGATGCGGGCAACTTGTCGGGCTTGCAGATCGGTCAGGTTCATTCAGTGGTCTCTGTGCCCTCAGGCCGTCGGCGGCAGCCAGATCAGGCTCGCCATCCGCCCGGTGACACCGTCGCGACGATAGGAATAGAACAGCGCCTGCTCGGTGAAGGTACAGCGGTCACCGCCGCTGATCCGGCCGACACCGGCCCGTTCAAGGCGCTGTCGGGCCAACCGATAGAGATCGGCGAGCCAGCGCTCAGGATGGGCGGGCGACGGAATGAAGGCCCGTTCAGCCTCGGCATGATGCTCAATGAAAGCTTCACGCACCTCGGGACCCACCTCAAACGCGGTCGGCCCGATGGCCGGCCCCAGCCAGGCATGCACGTCAGCAGGCGCATCAAAGACTTCCAACGTACTCTCCAGCACGCCATTGAGCAACCCCCGCCAGCCGGCATGGGCGGCCGCCACACAGGTCCCGGCCGCGTCGGCAAACAGCACCGGCAGACAATCCGCTGTCATCACCGTGCAGACCACGCCCGGGGTGCGCGTCCAGCAGGCGTCGGCTTCACGCACGATACCGTCACTGCGGGCCTCAACCACCTGCACGCCATGTACCTGGGTCAGCCATTGCGGCTGGGCAATATTCAGCGCGGCCTGCAGGCGGTGACGATTCTCGGCCACGGCAGCGGGGTCGTCCCCCACATGATCACCCAGGTTAAGGCTTCCCCAGGGCGCGACGCTGACACCGCCGTCACGGGCGGTGGTCACTGCCTGCACGCCGGGCGCGAGCGGCTGGTCGGGCCGAATCAGTTTCATAGCTCGTAGTCGTACTCTTCGGCATCGCGTTTGAGCACCGCCAGCAGCTGCTGCATGTCTTCCGGCAGATCCACCTCCCAGGACACCAGCTCACCGGTGGTCGGGTGCCAGAGCTCCAGCTTCTTGGCGTGCAGCGCCTGACGGCGGAAGTTGCGCAGCACCTTCTGCATCGCCGGGCTGCAGCCCTTGGGCAACCGGAAGCGGCCGCCGTACATCGGGTCACCCACCAGCGGGTAGTTGATATGGGACATATGCACACGGATCTGGTGGGTACGCCCCGTTTCCAGCTTCAGCCGAATATGGGTGTGGGCACGAAACTTCTCCAGCACCCGGTAATGGGTGACCGCCTCCTTGCCCAGACCGACCACCGCCATCTTCTGCCGGTTCTTGCTGTGGCGCCCCAGCGGCTCGTCGACACAGCCGCCGCCGGTCATTACGCCGTTCACCACCGCCTCGTACTCACGCCCCATGCTGCGATCCTGTAACTGCGCAACGATCTCGGTCTGTGCGGCGATGGTCTTGGCCACCACCATCAATCCGGTGGTGTCCTTGTCCAGACGGTGCACGATGCCGGCACGGGGTACCTGAGCGATGTCGGGGCAGTGATGCAACAGCGCGTTCATCAGCGTACCGCTGTCGTGGCCCGCCGCCGGATGCACCACCAGCCCCGCCGGCTTGTTGATCACCAGAATGTCGTCATCTTCGTAGATGATGTCGAGCGGTATCGCTTCGCCCTCATGATGTTCGATCCGCGCCAGCTCGGTGCGCACTTCGATCAGTTCGCCGCCGTTGAGCTTGTCACGGGGTCGCTTGACCTCGCCGTCGACCTTGAGGGTGCCGTCCTTGATCCAGCCCTGAATGCGGGAGCGGGAGTAGTCCGGAAAGAGCTGCGCGGCGGCCTGATCCAGGCGCACACCGAACATCTCGGCCGGTACCTGTACATCGAGTTCTAGCTGTTCTGACATCTGTATGAT
Source organism: uncultured Marinobacterium sp. (assembly GCA_963676805.2). Lineage (GTDB taxonomy): Bacteria > Pseudomonadota > Gammaproteobacteria > Pseudomonadales > Balneatricaceae > Marinobacterium. Next base: position 2,561,701 of record CAXXYA010000002.1, read on the forward strand.
TCTTCGTCGGCGGAGGTTTGGGCATGGGCTCCGGTTATGTTTAAATAGACCGGAAATTACCGGCCAGTATAACTGAATCCGGCCAGTCACGCCGAGTCCGGCTCCAGTATCAGGAATGATCAAACATGCGACCCTTGAAAGTCTTCGCCACAGTGGTGCTTTTCAGCCTGCTTTCCGCCTGCTCCTGGTTCGGCGGCGAAAAGGAAGTGGCCCCGGATGTACCCGAACAACAGCTCTATGATGAAGCGCTGAGCGCACTGGAAGCCGACAACTACGGTCTGGCGATCGAGAAGCTGCAGCTGCTGGAGGCACGCTATCCGTTTGGCCGTTTCTCCGAACAGGCGCAGCTGGAACTGATCTACGCCTATTTCCGCAACTACGAGCCGGAATCGGCCCGTGCCGCCGCCGACCGCTTCGTGCGCCTGCACCCGAACCACGACAACGTGGACTACGCCTACTACCTGAAGGGGCTGACCGCGTTCGAGGAGGACCGCTCCTTCTTCGAGAAATACCTGCCACTCGATGTCAGCCAGCGTGACCCCGGTGCCGCCCTGGACTCCTTCGAGAGCTTCTCCACCCTGCTCAACCGCTACCCGGAAAGCGAATATGCCCCGGATGCGCAGAAGCGCATGCAGTACCTGAAGAATCGTCTCGCCGCGCACGAGGTCCACGTCGCCGCCTACTACATGAAACGGGAAGCCTGGGTGGCCGCCGCCAACCGTGGTCGTTACGTGGTCGAGAACCTGCAGGAAACCCCGGCGGTACCCGATGCGCTGGCGATCATGGCCGAGGCCTACACCGAGCTAGGCATGCATGACCTGGCCAACAACTCGCTGGAAGTGCTGCGCCTGAACTACCCGGAATATCAGGTCCGCCCGTTCAAACAGACCAGCGCCACCCTGCTGCAGACCGCCACCTTCGGCCTGCTGGGAGGCGAAGAGCCGGCCGAGCCGGCGCGCCCGATTCCGCCGGCCGAGCGCCTGCGCGCCGAAGCCCAGGATCGTGCGGATGCCGAAGCGGACCAGAACGAGCGCTCGCTGTTCAGCCGCATGACCTTCGGCGTCTTCGATGACGACGAGGATGAAGCCGCGAAATAAGCGACTTGCGCATACCAAAAGGGCCAGCATCTGCTGGCCCTTTTGCGTTGGATCGAGCAGGAATTAGATCCCTGCTTTCCACCCCGATGTAATCGGATAACGGCGGTCACGGCCGAAGCCGCGCTCGGTCACCCTCGGTCCCACCGGTGCCTGACGGCGCTTGTACTCGTTGATGTCGACCAGACGGATCACCCGGTTCACATCGGCGGCCTCGAAGCCTTCGTCGATGATCGCCTGGGCGGAGTAGTCGCGCTCGACATAGAGTTCCAGAATGCGGTCCAGCACGTCGTAATCCGGCAGGCTGTCCTGGTCGGTCTGGTCCGGCGCCAGCTCCGCCGACGGCGGGCGGTCGATCACCCGCTGCGGAATCACCGGCGACAGCGTATTGCGGTAACGCGATAGCTGGTAGACCAGCGTTTTGGGGATATCCTTGAGCACATCGAAGCCACCGGCCATGTCGCCGTACAGCGTTGAATAGCCCACCGCCATCTCGCTCTTGTTGCCGGTGGTCAGCACCAGATAGCCCTTCTTGTTGGAGATCGCCATCAGCAACACGCCTCGACAGCGCGCCTGCAGGTTCTCTTCGGTAGTATCCGGGGCATAACCGGCCAGCTGTCCCTGCAGCTGTTGCATGAAGCTGTCGTACAGCGGCTCGATGGAGATCACGTCATATTTGATGCCCAGGGCATTGGCCTCGCCCTCGGCATCCTCGACACTCATCGACGAGGTCCAGCGGAACGGCATCATTACTGCTTCGACACGGTCGGCTCCCAGCGCATCCACCGCCACGGCAACGCTGAGCGCCGAGTCGATGCCGCCGGACAGGCCCAGCACCACACCGGGGAAGCCGTTCTTGTTGACATAGTCGCGCACGCCCATCACCAGCGCCTGATAGACGCTGGCATCGGTGTCCGGCACGGGCGCCGAGTCCTGTTCCGGCGTCAGCACACCGGTCGCGGGATCGAAACTCGCCGTGTACAGCGCCTCTTCGCAGTGGGCACCCCGGAACAGAGTCTCGCCCTCGGCTGAGATCAGCAGCGAGTTGCCGTCGAAGATCAGCTCGTCCTGGCCCCCGGTCTGGTTCAGGTAGACCACAGGCGCGTTGACCTGGCGCGCCCGCTGGGCCACCACTTCGGCACGCTGAGTCGCCTTGCCGATATGGTAGGGCGAGGCGTTGAGGCTCAACACCAGATCCACACCGGCCTCGGCCAGCTGTTCGGTGGGCCCGCTGTGCCAGATATCCTCGCAGATGCTCAGGCCGATGCGCACGCCCTGGTGCTCGAACACGCCAGGACGGGTCCCCGCCACAAAGTAGCGCTGTTCATCGAACACCTGATAGTTCGGCAGACACTGCTTGGCGTATTCGCAGATCAGCTCACCGTCACGGATCACGCCCGCCATGTTATAAAGCGCACCCTCGGCATAACGGGGATAGCCCAGCACCAGCGTGATGCCGCTGACGTCGGCCTTGATCCGCTCCAGCGCCTGCTCGATACGCAGCTCCAGGCTGGGGCGCAGCAGCAGATCTTCCGGCGGATAGCCGCTCAGGGCCAGCTCGGGGAAGAGCACGAGATCAGCTTGGTGCTCATCCCGTGCCTTGAGTGCGGTTTCAATAACGCGCTCGGTATTGCCGGGGATATCCCCGACCCGCAGATTCAGCTGGGCCATCAGGACCCGTATCGGTGTGCTCATCGATCTCCCGCTACTTCTCAGCGTGCTGTTAAACGTCCAGCCGGAGAGTATGCATCAGGATTGATCACGGGTGAACGCTCCAGCAGCAGATCGGCCAGCAATTGCGTCGAGGCCGGCGCCAGCACCAGGCCGTTGCGGTAGTGGCCGGTGTTCAGGTGCAGACCTTCCCAGCCCGGCACGGCACCGATGTATGGCACTCCCTCCGGCGACCCCGGGCGCAACCCGGCCCAGTGGTGCTCGACCTCGTAATCGGCCAGTTCGGGGATGATGCGCGTGGCGGTATCGAACAGCGTGCGACGGGCTTCCTCGGTGGTGGACTTGTCAAAACCGACATGCTCCAGAGTGCTGCCCGCCAGTACCCGGCCGTCGTTACGCGGAATGACATAGCGCCCGTCCAGCATGACCACCCGGTCGACCACGCCCGGCGCCGCCTTGAATACCATCATCTGACCGCGCACCGGCGCCACCGGCAACTCCAGTCCCAGCTGCGCCAGCAGCTCGCCACTCCAGGCACCACCAGACAGAACCACTTCATCCGCCTTGTGTTCGCCGCGGGCGGTCTTGACGCCGGTCACGCGCTCGCCGAAGGTGGTGAAGCCGATCACCTCACTGTCTTCACACAGGGTGACATTGGGGTGCTGCTGAACGCTCTTGCGCAGGGACTGCCCCAGACGCGGGTTGCGAATGCTGGCGACTTCCGGCATCCAGATCGCCGATTCGAAACCGGGTCCTACATGCGGCTCGGTCTGGTAGATGAAGTCGGCATCGACCTTGGTCAACGGCCGGTGAAAACGCTTGGCCCACTCCAGCGCCGTCTGCTCCTCCGTCGGCTCCACATCCAGCACCAGCATCCCTTTCTGGCGCAGTTCGGGATCAAGGCCGGTTTCCGCCAGCAGCTCCTGGGACAGGTGCACGTAGCTGCTCTGCGACCAGAGTGCCAGCGCGGTGATTTCGTCCTGGTAGCGCCAGGGGTACAGCGGCGAAACGATGCCGCCCCCGGCCCAGGAGGCCTCACGGGCGCTCTGGCCGCGTTCAATCAGTTTTACCTTGGCACCGGCCTGAGCCAGCAAGCGTGCCGTCATCAGGCCGATGACGCCGGCACCCACAATCAGAAAGTCGGACATGGAGAGACGCTCCCTCATTACGTCTTGATAGCCAGCCCCACCCCTCGTGGAGCCGCGAATAAATCATCAATCATGGTGTCGGGGTCCCCCGTACCGAGCGCACCCGCCCGATCAGGGACACAACGACCTGATGTTCCCGGTTACTGCCGGATACCTGGATGCGAAACGTGCCGTTGGAGCCTCCCAGCACAGTACCGTCCGGCTGGTAGACGAGTGAATCACCCCGATTCCAGAGTATGGTCGCAGCTGATGAAAACTTCGCAACGTAAAACACTGTTTCGTCATTGCCTACGACGCGATTCTGATCCAGATCAACGAAGACCAGTCCCCCGCTCCACTGCTGCTCGCCCTGGCGAGCGCTGCCGGCACACTGCTGGCCATCGTCAGAGCGACACAGGGTGACACGGCGGTTGTGCATCAACGCCGCCGAGCGGGTCGATGCCAGCAGGCTGGTCAGGTCGGATTCGACGCTGCTCAAGCGAGTGTTGACGACAAGGTGAGTGAACGAGGGCGGCCCCAGCGCAGCAAGAACGCCCAGGATAGTGATGCCGAGCAACAGCTCGACCAGCGTCAGCCCCTGCTGGGCAGGTGCCGACGGCATACGGTGATCATCCATGACCAGCCTCTTCTGTTATCGACTTTTCCCTAAGCCGGAACCTCATAGATTGATCAAATATCAGTCAACTGTCAAGCAGGGTCGATCGCTTTTACATCCACTTCGAAGATCAGCGTTTTACCGGCCAGCGGATGGTTGAAGTCCACGGTGACCTTGTCGTCGTTGAAGTCGGTGATCACCCCCGGCAACTCGCCACCCGGCTCCTGGAAGGCGATCACCAGGCCCGGTTCCAGCGCCATGTCCTTGAACTGGCTGCGTGGCAGTACCTGGATGTTGCTCGGGTTGTGCATGCCGAAGCCCCGTTCGGGCGCGATGGTCAGTTTCGCACGTTCCCCAACCTTGAGCCCCAGCAGGGCCTGCTCGAAGCCCTCGGGGATGTTGCCGTCGCCGAAGGTGAACTGTGCCGGGGCACTGTCGAAGTTGCTGTCGATCACCTGGCCGTCTTCAAGCTTGATGGCGAAGTGCAGTGTAATGGCCTTGCCCGGGCCAATAACGGCGTCTGTCATGCTTAGGTTCCTATCTCAGTCTGTCTCTTTGCCGCCGAGGAAGAACATATCGATCAGCAGCAGGCAGGTGCCCAGCGTAATGGCACAATCGGCGATGTTGAACGCCGGGAAGTAATGGTTGGCCCAGTGCAGCGAGATGAAATCGATCACGTGACCATGGACACTGCGATCGAACAGGTTGCCCAGTGCACCGCCCAGCACCAGCGCCAGGCCAATCCCCAGGCAGCGCTGGCTGCGCGGCGTACGCCGCATCCAGTGCAGCAGGAAGGCACTCATGCCCACGGCGATGGCGACAAAGAGCCAGCGTTGCCAGCCGCCTGCCGACGCCAGAAAACTGAACGCGGCACCGGTGTTGTACAGCAGCGTCAGGTCAAAGACCGGCAGCAGTGGTACCGGGCTGGCGTACGTCAGCAGGCTGTCGGCCAGGTACTTGCTGACCAGGTCGACCACCAGCACCAGCAGCGTCAGCCAGAGCCAGCGCAGGGCGCTGACTCCGTTCTTGGGGGAGGCGACAGTCGTCATCAGGCAAATTCGCGCTCTTCGCCCTCGCCTTCCACGTTGCTGACACAGCGACCGCACAGCTCGGGATGTTCGCTGTGGCTGCCCACATCTTCACGGTGATGCCAGCAGCGGCCGCACTTGGCGTGCTCGGACGCGGCCACGGCCACCTTCAGACCTTCCACCTCGGTCACACGGGCATCGCCGGCTTCGCTCAGCGGCTTCAGCGTCGCTTCCGAGGTGATCAGTACGAAGCGCAGCTCGTCGCCCAGACGCTCCAGATCGGCGCGCAGGTCGTCATCGACATACAGCGTCGCTTCAGCGGCCAGGGAGGCCTTGACCAGTTTTTCGTTACGGGCGTCTTCCAGGCACTTGTTGACGGCATCTTTCACCGCCATTACACGCTGCCAGAATTCGCGGCCGAACGGCTCGTCTTCGGCCAGCTCGAACAGGTCTTCGTACCAGGTGGTCAGCAGCACGGAATCCTTGTGTTCGCCCGGCAGCACTTCGTAGATCTCGTCAGCGGTGAAGCTGAGGATCGGCGCCACCCAGCGCACCAGCGCCTGGGCGATATGGAACAGCGCGGTCTGGCAGGAACGACGCGCCAGGGAGTCCGGCCTGGTGGTGTACTGACGGTCCTTGATGATGTCGAGGTAGAAGCCGCCCAGCTCCTGTACGCAGAAGTGGTGCACCTGCTGGTAGACATCGAGGAAACGGTAGCTGTCGTAGGCCGCCACCACCTTCTGCTGCAGGCGCGCGGTGGCGTCCACGGCCCAGCGGTCCAGCGCCAGCATGTCGGCGGCCTCGACCATATCGGTAGCCGGATCGAAACCGTTCAGGTTAGCCAGCAGGAAGCGCGCCGTGTTACGGATACGACGGTAGCTGTCAGCGGTGCGCTGCAGGATCTGCTTGGATACGGCCATCTCGCCGGAGTAGTCGGTCGAGGCCACCCAGAGGCGCAGGATGTCGGCACCCAGCGTATCGGTCACTTCCTGAGGCGCGATCACGTTGCCGAGCGACTTGGACATCTTGTAGCCCTTCTCGTCGACGGTGAAGCCGTGGGTCAGCACCTGCTTGTACGGTGCGCAGCCGTTGATGGCGATGGAGGTTTTCAGCGACGACTGGAACCAGCCGCGGTGCTGGTCGGAGCCCTCCAGGTACATATCAGCCGGGAAACGCAGGCCGTCACGCTGTTCCAGCACCGAGTAGTGAGTCACACCGGAGTCGAACCAGACATCCAGGGTATCGGTGACCTTGTCGTAATCGGCCGCTTCGTCGCCCAGCAGTTCGACCGCATCCAGTTCGAACCAGGCATCGATGCCCTCCTGCTCGATCTTCTGCGCCACCTGCTCGATCAGCTCGGCGGTACGCGGGTGCAGCTCGCCGCTCTGCTTGTGGGTGAACAGGGTGATCGGCACACCCCAGGTGCGCTGACGGGAGACACACCAGTCCGGGCTCTGATCGACCATGGATTCGATGCGGTTCTGGCCCCATTCCGGGAACCACTGCACGCCCTTGATCGCGTCCATCGCCTGGTTTTTCAGCTGTTTGGCTTCCATGGAGATGAACCACTGCGGCGTGGCGCGATAAATCAGCGGCGTTTTGGTGCGCCAGCAGTGCGGGTAGCTGTGCTGGAAACGCTTCAGATGCACCAGTTTGCCTTCACGCTCCAGCGCTTCGCACACCGGGCCGTCGGCCTTGTAGACGTGAACGCCGGCAAATTCACCAGCGGCATCGGTGTAGGTACCGTTGGCCTGCACCAGGTTCAGGGTGCCCAGGCCATACTGCTGACCGACCATGAAGTCTTCCATACCGTGATCGGGTGCGGTGTGTACGGCACCGGTACCGGCATCGGTGGTGACGTGATCGCCCAGGATCACCGGCACCTGCTTGTCATAGACCGGGTGCTGCAACTGCAGCAGCTCCAGCGCACTGCCGTTGCAGGTCGCCAGAACCTGATACTGCTGCACGCCCCAGCGCGTCATGATGTCGTCCACCATGTCCGCCGCCAGCACCATGCGGTCCACACCCTGTTCGGTATGGGCTTCCACCAGGGCATAGTCCAGTTCGCCGTTCAGCGATACAGCCTGGTTGGCCGGGATGGTCCAGGGGGTGGTGGTCCAGATCACCACGGAAACCGGAGCTTCACCGGCGGCGATGTCGAACAGCGCCAGCACCTTGTCCTGATCGACGAAGGTGAAACGCACGTCGATGGCGGTGGAGGTCTTGTCCTGATATTCCACTTCGGCTTCCGCCAGCGCGGACTGACCGACCACGCTCCAGTAGACCGGCTTGTAGCCTTTCACCAGGTGGCCGTTTTCGATGATCTTGCCCAGCGCGCGGACGATGTTGGCTTCGGTATCGAAGTTCATCGTCAGGTAGGGGTTGTCCCAGTCGCCCAGTACGCCCAGACGGATGAAGTCGGCCTTCTGCCCGGCGACCTGCTCGGCGGCGTACTCGCGGCATTTCTGACGGAATTCACGATAGGGGACCTTTTCGCCCGCCTTGCCGATCAGGGTCTCGACCTTGTGCTCGATCGGCAGACCGTGGCAGTCCCAGCCCGGCACGTAGGGGGCGTCGAAGCCGCTCAGGGTCTTGGACTTGATGATCATGTCCTTGATCACCTTGTTGACCGCATGACCGATGTGGATGTTGCCGTTGGCATAGGGAGGGCCGTCGTGCAGGATGAACGGTTCCCGGCCCTTGCCCGCTTCGCGCAACTGACGATACAGGTCGATTTCATCCCAGCGCGCCAGGCGTGCAGGCTCGCGCTTGGGCAGGTTGCCACGCATCGGGAACGCCGTTTCCGGCAGGTTCAGTGTCGCTTTGTAGTCGGTCATAACAGGTCGCTTCCAGAGGTAAGGTCAGTCCCGGCCCGCCTGGGCGAACCAGGCGCGGACTTGTTCAATATCGGCTTCTATCTGTGTCTTGAGCGCGTCCAGGCCATCAAAGGCACGCTCATCGCGGATGAACTGAAGGAACTCGACCCGCATCAGGTGGCCGTAGAGCTCCTCCCCGCTGTAGTCCAGCAAATGGACCTCCAGCACCGGCTGGCGGCCATTGACGGTGGGCCGCATGCCAACGTTGCAGACACCGGGCAGACAGCACCCATCGAAATGGGCATGCACGGCAAAGACGCCCCGCAACGGACAGGCGTAGCGGTGCATGCGCACGTTGGCGGTCGGCACACCGAGCTGGCGGCCCAGTTTCTGGCCATGCATCACCCGACCGGTGACCGCATAGCGCCAGCCCAGCAATTCCGCTGCCAGGTCGAAGTCATTCTGCTGCAGGGCGCCGCGAATGCGGGTACTGCTGACCCGGTCGCCAGCCAGCTGAAACGTGGTGGTGCCTTCGACGCTGAAGCCGTGACGTTCACCGGCGGCGCGCAGCATGTCGAAATCGCCACGGCGATCGCAGCCAAAGCGGAAGTCGTCGCCAACGACGAAGTGCTCCACCGCCAGTCCCTGCAGCAGCAGTTCGTCGATAAAGGCCTCTGCCGACAGGTTGCGCAGACGGGCATTGAAGGTCAGGCAGAGCACCCGATCCACGCCTTCGGCGGCGAGCAGACGCACTTTTTCGTCAAACCGGGTCAGGCGCGGCGGCACACTGTCGCCACCGAAAAACTCACGCGGCTGCGGTTCGAAGATGATCGCCACACTGGGCAATCCCAGCTCGGCGGCCTTGGCCTTGACCTGGGCCAGTACCTTGCGGTGCCCCAGGTGAACGCCATCGAAATTGCCGATCGTGGCGACGCAGCCACGGTGTCGGTCTCGCAGATTGTGTAAGCCTCGGATCAGTTCCATGCAGTTGCGGAGCCAGCACCAGAAATATGGACTGCGCAGTATACCGTACTCTGGCCACGGCGAGTACCGCTCACAAAGTGTTCAACCGCGCAAATGACGCAGGCGCAGCCCAGTGGCGACCAGGGTCAGCAGATAGGCGCCGCCGCCGGCCAGCACCAGCAGCGCCATCCACTGCACCCGGGTCCAGAGATCGGCCTGCAGCCAGTCCCCCTGCTGCTGCTGAATCAGCACCAGGGTGGCCACCAGCACGGCCGATGCACTGAGCAGGCGGAACAGCATCGCCCCCCAGCCAGGCTGCCAGCGGAACACACCCTCCTTCAACAGGCCATGCAGCAGCCAGCCGGCATTCATGAACGCCGACAGCGAGGTCGCCAGCGCCAGACCGGCATGATCCAGCGGCCCGATCAGGATCAGGTTGAGCACCATGTTGGCGACCATCGCCTTGACCGCAATTTTCACCGGCGTTTTGGTGTCCTGACGAGCGAAGTAGCCCGGCGCCAGCACCTTGATCAGCATGAACGCCAGCAGGCCAAAGGCGTAGGCGCGCAGGCTGAAGGCTGACATCATGACGTCGCGATCGGTCATCTCGCCGTAGTGGAACAGCGTCGCGATCAGCGGCTCCGCCAGCAGCTCCAGTGCCAGTGCCGCCGGCACGCCGATCAGAAGAATCATGCGGATGCCCCAGTCGAGCATCTGCGCAAAACGCTCCGGGTCCTTATCCGCATGGGTGCGCGACAGGCTGGGCAGGATCACCGTAGCGATGGCGATACCGAACACCCCCAGCGGCAACTCGGACAGACGGTCAGAGTAGTACAGCCAGGACACGCTGCCGGTCTGCAGGAAGGAAGCCAGCACCGTATCCAGCAGCAGGTTGATCTGCGCCACCGAGACGCCGAACAGCGCCGGCAGCATCAGCTTGAGAATGCGGCGCACACCTTCATCGCGGAAGTTCGGCTGGGGCACCGGCAACAGGCGCAGTCGCGCCAGGAAGGGCAGCTGGAACAGCAACTGCATCGCACCGGCCATCAGCACACCCCAGGCCAGCGCCATCACCGGAGTTTCCAGCATCGGGCTGAGCCAGACCGCCGCTCCAATCAGGCAGAGGTTGAGCAGCACCGGGGTAAAGGCGGGTACGGCAAAGCGTTCGTAACTGTTGAGAATGGCACCGCAGAAGGCGGTCAACGAGATCAACAGCAGATAGGGAAAGGTAATCCTGAGCATATCCGCCGCCAGGGCGAATTTCTCGCTGTCCTGCATGTAGAAACCGGGGGCGAACAGCGCTGCCAGCACCGGCGCACCGATTACCGCCAGCACGGTGACCGCCACCAGCACCGAACCCAGCGCTCCGGAGACCCGATTGACCAGCAACTGCACCGCGGCCAGGTCTCGCTGGGTACGATATTCCGACAGCACCGGCACGAACGCCTGGGAAAAGGCACCTTCGGCAAAGAGGCGGCGCAGAAAATTGGGGATCTTGAACGCGACAAAGAATGCATCCGCACTGCCGCTGGCACCAAAATAGCCGGCGATCACCACATCCCGGATCAGCCCCAGCACCCGCGACAGCAGGGTCATCACCCCGACCACGCCACTGGAACGCAGCAGCCCCGTTCCCCTTTTCTTCGCCTGTTCAGCCACAACCTGTCCTTACTACTCACAATAATCTGCGCCGATCATAGCCCTGATTACAAAACAGACAAAGTCTGGTGCCGAAACGCGGCCATTTGGTTGACATCCCGGACGGGGACATGAATAATGTCGCGTCTAATTTTTCGGCATCACAGCGCCGTAATCTGATCAACTCAATTATTGAAGGAGCCGGATCGTGGCTAATTCCGCAGGATCCAAAAAACGCGCTCGTCAGGCGGAGAAGCGTCGTCAGCACAACGCTAGCCTGCGCTCCATGGCGCGCACGTACATCAAGAAAGTAATCGCTGCTATCGACAGCGGTGACCAGGCAGCTGCACAGGAAGCATTCAAGGTCGCTCAGCCGATCATGGACAGCTCCGTGAACAAGGGCATCTTCCACAAGAACAAGATCGCCCGCACCAAGAGCCGCCTGACCGCTCGCATCAAGGCAATGGCGGCTTAAGCCAATCGCCTGATCAAGCACATGAAAAAACCGGCAACTGCCGGTTTTTTTGTATCTACCGCTCGGTACAGCCCCAGCGGGACTGTACGACGAACACCTCAGGCCAGCACCAGATTATCCCGGTGCACCAGCTCTTCCTCCCCCATGAAACCCAGCAGGGATTCGATCTCGCGACTGGGACGCCCGATGATCCGACCCGCATCCGCAGCGCCATAGTTGGCCAGACCACGTGCCACCACGCGCCCCAGTTCATCCATCATGATCACCATCTCGCCACGGGAAAAATCGCCACTGACCGAGCGCACACCCGCCGGCAGCAGACTCTTGCCCCGTTTGGTCAGCGCCGCCACGGCACCGGCATCCAGCACCAGCGTACCGCGCGCCTGCAGATGACCGGCAATCCACTGTTTGCGTGCCGCCATCGGTTCGCGCTCAGGCAACAGCAGCGTTCCGACCGGTTCGGCCGCATGCAGTTTCAACAGCACATCGGGCTCGCGACCACTGGCGATCACCGTGACCGCACCGGAGCGCGCCGCCAGCCGGGCCGCACGCACCTTGGTCGCCATGCCGCCACGCCCCAGCTTGCCGCCACCGCCCGCCATGGCGGTCAGGCGCTCATCCTCGGCCATCGCCTCGCTGATCAGCTCGGCGCCGGGGTTGGAACGCGGATCGGCGGTGTACAGGCCATTCTGGTCGGTCAACAGGATCACCGCATCGGCTTCCACTGCATTGGCCACCAGCGCGCCCAGCGTATCGTTGTCACCGAAACGGATCTCGCTGGTCACCACGGTATCGTTCTCATTGACCACCGCCACGACACCCAGCTCGATCAGGGTACGCAGGGTCGCGCGGGCGTTGAGATAACGCTTGCGGTTGGACAGGTCATCATGGGTCAGCAGCACCTGCGCCGTATGCAGGCCGTGACGACGGAAGTTGGTCTCGTAGGCCTGCACCAGCCCCATCTGACCCACGGCCGCCGCCGCCTGCAGACGGTAGATCTCGCGCGGTCGCTCGGACCAGCCCAGACGCGTCATCCCTTCTGCCACCGATCCCGAGGACACCAGAATCACCTCTACGCCACGCCGGGTCAGCTCAACCAGCTGGTCCACCCAGCCGGCAATGGCGGTCTGATCCAGCCCCTGACCATCATTGGTCAACAGGGCACTGCCGATTTTGACGACCCAACGCCCCGACTGGGCCAGGCCTTTACGTCCCGCTGTCACCTTGTCTTACTCCGTCAGCGCACATACTCCACTTCGATGTCGTAATCATCGTCATCGAAGTCATCATCATCCAGATCATCTTCCGCTTCGCGACGCGCGCGCATTTCGGCACGCAGACGACGCAGGTTTTCACGCGCCTCTTCATCGATAATGGCGCGGGTACGACGCTCCTCGTCGAGCAGCTCCGGATTTTCCGCAATCGCTTCGGCGCGCGCATCCAGGAATTCCTGAAGGTCGTGTACCAGCTGAGTCAGACCGGTCTTGTTCAGTGCCGACACGCGATAGACCGGACCCTCCCATTCAAGCGCATCAACCACCGCCTGACAGGCTGCATCCTGCTCCTCTTCCGGCAGCATATCCAGCTTGTTCAGCACCAGCCAGCGCGGCTGATCCGCCAGGGTCGCACTGAATTTCTCCAGTTCGCGCACGGCGGTCACCGCCGCCTGTGCCGGCGTGGTTTCATCCCAGGGTGCCATATCGACCAGGTGCAGCAGCACGCGGTTGCGCGCCAGATGCTTGAGGAAGCGAATACCCAGACCAGCACCTTCCGCCGCCCCTTCGATGATGCCCGGGATGTCCGCCACGACGAAGCTGCGATGCGCCTCAGTACGTACGACACCCAGATTGGGTACCAGCGTGGTGAACGGATAGTCCGCCACCTTCGGCTTGGCCGCAGAGATGGAGCGAATCAGCGTAGACTTGCCCGCATTGGGCAGCCCCAGCAGACCCACATCGGCCAGCACCCTCAGTTCCAGGCGCAGGTTGCGCAATTCACCCATGCTGCCCTTGGTGGTCTGGCGCGGAGTGCGGTTGACGCTGCTTTTGAAACGGGTGTTACCCAGACCGTGCCAGCCGCCCTGAGCGACCTTTTCGCGCTGGCCGATATGGGTCATATCCGCCAGCACTTCATTGGTATCCACATCCACGATGGTGGTACCCACCGGCACTTTCAACACCAGGTCTTCACCCTTGGAACCAGTACAGTTGCGGCTACTGCCGCCTTCACCGTTCTGGGCGTTGTAGCGACGGGTGAAACGGTAATCGATCAGCGTATTGAGGGATTCATCCGCTTCCACGAAGATGGAACCGCCATCACCACCGTCACCACCATCCGGGCCTCCCTTGGGAATGAACTTTTCACGCCGGAAGCTCAGACAGCCGTTACCCCCCCTTGCCGGCTTCCACCGTGATGGTCGCCTCATCGACAAATTTCATCTTTACCTCCAACTCTTCTCATTCCGGAAGTACCCATCAGGATACACCCTCAACCCAACCCAGGCAGCTATCTGTCCGACTATTGGGCCACAACGAAAAAAGCTCCGCCAGAGCGGAGCTTTTTAACGCGGTCATCATTCACTGCTTAGGCAGGAACAATGCTCACGTATTTACGGTTCTTCGGACCCTTGGTCTCGAACTTCACAACGCCATCAGCCTTTGCGAACAGCGTGTGGTCCTTGCCCAGGCCAACGTTGGTGCCAGCGTGAAACTTGGTGCCGCGCTGACGAATCAGGATGTTGCCTGCTGCAACAGCCTGGCCGCCGAAGCGCTTAACGCCGAGGCGTTTCGATTCCGAGTCGCGGCCGTTACGCGTTGAACCACCAGCCTTCTTATGAGCCATTCTTCAATCTCCTAATTCGGTTTATCAGGCACTGATGCCAGTGATCTTGACTTCAGTGAACCACTGACGGTGACCCTGACGCTTCATGTGGTGCTTGCGACGACGGAACTTGATGATGTTGACCTTTTCGCCACGGCCGTGAGAAACGACTTCGGCAGCCACTTTGGCACCATCTACAACCGGCGCGCCAACTTTGATGTCATCGCCATTGCCGACCAGCAGAACGCGGTCGAACTCGATGCTGGAGCCGGCTTCGGCAGCCAGTTTTTCCAGCTTCAGTGTCTGGCCTTCCTGCACACGGTACTGCTTACCGCCGCTTACGATTACTGCAAACATGCTTTTCTCCAAGGTTTAACCTGCCCGGCTACTGGATACGAAACCTACTTCTAATGGCCGGGATCCGGAGGATCTCTGGCACCCTATGGTAGGGAGCGTCGGTGGACAGGTTTAAGGCGCGGGATTTTACTGCATTACACCCTCTGATCGCAAGTTTTTTGCCCCGTTCTGCCGCCATTTCCACCGGGGCTCGAACGCCACCCGGGCCCGCGACTTGACACTCCAGAAGCCGCCGCCTAGCATGCGGCGGGTGTTCAGTCCATATACAGAACCCCATCCATGCAGCCACACCAGCTAAATCCGGCGATCGAGCCGCAGTTTGATGCCGTTACCGACTACATTCTCAACCATCTCGGCTCCAATGTGCCGCTGGTGGAGAAAATCGGCCATTACATCGTCTCCGGCGGCGGCAAGCGCCTGCGCCCCCTGCTGGTACTGCTGAGCGCCAACGCCTGTGGCTACAAGGGTGAACAGCATATTCCGCTGGCGGCGGTCATCGAATTCATCCATACCGCCACGCTGCTGCATGATGATGTGGTCGACAACTCAGACCTGCGCCGCGGCAACGCCACCGCCAATGCCAAATGGGGCAATGCGCCCAGCGTACTGGTCGGCGACTTCCTGCACTCGCGCTCCTTCCAGCTGATGGTCGACATTGGCCGTCTGGAGATCATGCAGGTCATCTCCAACGCCACCACCATCATCGCCGAGGGCGAGGTGATGCAGCTGCTCAACCAGCGCAACCCGGATACCACCGAGGAGGCCTACATGCAGGTTATCCTTGGCAAGACCGCGATGCTGTTCGAAGCGGCCACCGAAGTCGGTGCCATCCTGGCCGATGCCCCTGCCGCCGAACGCGAGGCGCTGCGCCTCTACGGTCGCCACCTGGGTATCGCCTTCCAGATCGTCGATGACCTGATGGACTACCTGTCGGACAGTGAAACCATGGGTAAGAATGTCGGTGATGACCTGGCCGAAGGCAAGGCTACCCTGCCGCTGATTCAGGCCATGCGTGTCGGCAGCGACGAGGACCGCACGCTGATCCGCCACGCCATCCGCGAAGGCGGTCTGGATGACCTGCAGCCGGTAATGGAGATCGTACAGCGCACCGGCGCCATCGATTACACTCGCGACCGGGCCAGGGATGAGCTGGACAAGGCGGTACAGGCACTGAATGCCCTGCCGGCCAGCTCCTTCCGCGACACCCTGACCACGCTGGCCGAGATGGCGCTTGATCGCACCAGCTGAAACGCCGGTTCACACTACTGACGCGTGAGGTGGTAAACCACTTCACGCCGCTCCCCTCCCGCCTCCGCCTGATCCAGACGCACCACGGTAAAAGCCGGCTCGAACAGCTGCCGCACCTCCGCTTCAGTGACCGAAAACGGCGGCCCCTCGCTGCCCGGAAACTCCAGCGTCACCAGCAGCATCTCGACCCCTGACGTCAACTGTTCGCGCAGATGAGCCGCGTAGGCACGCCGCATCATCGGCGGCAATGCAATCAGTGCGGCACGGTCATAGACCGCCGCCACGTCGCCCCAGTGCTCACGCCCCAGTGCAAACAGGTCGGCGCACCAGAGCATAATGCCGTCACGCTCACGGGTGTGTCCCTCGGGCACCGCCACCGGCGTCACCTGAGTACCGTGTTCGACGAAAAAGTCACGACAGGCCAGATCACTGAGCTCGACCCCCACGACCGGGTGCCCCTGCTCGCGCAGCCAGAGCATATCGCTCGACTTGCCGCACAGCGGCACCAGCACCCGTGCATCAGAGGAAACCCCCAGCCGGGACCAGTATTGCTGCAGCCAGGGGTTGATAGAAGCCTGGTGAAAACCGATGCGTCCCTCTCGCCAGCGGGCATGCCAGAATGCATGTTCCATCTCGACCCTTCCTCTTTAGCCCTATGGATAAGCAAATTACATGACGCAGCTCGTGCCTGAAAGGCTGCAAACCGGTATAATCGCCGAAATATTGATGAAATGCCTCTGGATATACGGTTTCTTATGACTCGACCTTCCTCATTTGAACGCGAAGAGCTGCTGAAGTGCGGCTACGGCGAAATGTTCGGCCCTGGCAATGCACAGCTTCCGGTCGGCAACATGCTGATGCTGGACCGCATCATCGACATCAACGCCGACGGTGGCCAGTACGGCAAGGGCGAGATCATCGCCGAGCTGGATATTCGCCCCGACCTCTGGTTCTTTGAATGCCACTTCCCCGGCGATCCGGTGATGCCTGGCTGTCTGGGACTGGACGCCATGTGGCAGCTGGTCGGTTTCTTCCTCGGCTGGCGCGGCAATGACGGTCGCGGCCGTGCTCTGGGTTCGGGTGAGGTCAAGTTCACCGGTCAGGTACTACCCAGTGCCAGCAAGGTGACCTACCATATCGAATTGAAGCGTGTTATCGAGCGCAAGCTGGTCATGGGCATCGCCGACGGCACCCTGGCGGTTGACGGACGCGTCATCTATACCGCCAAGGACCTGCGTGTTGGCCTGTTCAAACAGACCGATAACTTCTGAGTCTGAACTTAAGGCTCGTTGATCTGCCTATAATAAGACCGCTACATTGTTGAACGATTTGAAGAGAGGCTACACATGCGACGCGTCGTAGTGACCGGTATGGGAATCGTATCCTGCCTGGGTAACGATCTGGAAACAGTTCTGGACTCACTGAAGCAGGGCCGCTCCGGTATCAAGTTTCAGCCGGAATATAAAGAACTCGGCTTCCGCAGCCAGGTGGCCGGCAGCATCGATATCGATCTGGACGCCCTGATCGACCGCAAACTGCGTCGTTTCATGGGTAACGCATCCGCCTACGCCTACCTGGCGATGAAGCAGGCGATCGAGGACTCCGGTCTCGGTGAAGATCAGGTATCCAACGTCCGCACCGGCCTGATTGCCGGTTCCGGTGGCGCGTCTTCCGCCGATATCGTGGAATCCGCTGACATCCTGCGGGAAAAAGGGGTCCGCCGTGTCGGTCCTTACCGTGTCACTCGCACCATGGGCTCCACCGTATCCGCCTGTCTGGCCACCCCGTTCAAGATCAAGGGTGTGAACTACTCCATCACCTCGGCTTGTGCCACCAGTGCACACTGCATCGGGAACGCCATGGAGCAGATCCAGCTGGGCAAACAGGACGTAATCTTCGCCGGTGGCGGTGAAGAACTGCACTGGTCCCTGAGCGTCATGTTCGACGCCATGGGAGCCCTGTCCAGCAAGTACAACGACTCGCCTGAAAAGGCTTCCCGTGCCTATGACGCCAACCGCGACGGTTTCGTCATCGCCGGCGGTGCCGGCATGCTGGTACTGGAAGAACTGGAGCACGCCAAGGCTCGTGGCGCCAAGATCTACGCCGAACTGGTGGGCTACGGCGCCACCTCCGACGGCTATGACATGGTCGCACCGTCCGGCGAAGGCGCTGTCCGCTGCATGCAGCAGGCGATGGCCACTGTCGATGGCAAGATCGACTATATCAACTCCCACGGCACCTCCACTCCGGCAGGCGACATCCAGGAACTGAAAGCGATGAAGCAGACCTTCGGTGACGCGATGCCGCCGGTCAGCTCCACCAAATCGTTGACCGGTCACTCGCTGGGCGCCACCGGTGCTCAGGAAGCGATCTACTCGATCCTGATGCAGCAGAACAACTTCATCTGCCCGTCAGCCAACATCGAAGAACTGGACCCGGAAGCAGAAGGCACGCCGATCGTGACCGAGCGCCAGGACGACGTTGAACTCAAGCGTGTCATGTCCAACAGCTTCGGTTTCGGTGGCACCAACTCCACGCTGGTGTTCGAGAAGTACGAAGGCTGATCCATCAGCCCTGCAAGATCGGCCCCCGCGCGGCCGATCAGCCATAAAAAAAACCGCTCGTTGAGCGGTTTTTTTGTCTCTGTCGTGCGCCTTCAGTCCAGACTTCCCTGCTCACGCATCGCCTGTTCCAGCCAGACCGTACTGGCTTCATGTACCTCTTCCACGCTCTTGCCACGGGTATCGATCGCCGGGCCAACGGCCACTTCAACCGTTCCCGGATACTTGATGAAGGATTTCCCGGGCCAGAACAGGCCGGCGTTATGGGCAACCGGCACCATCGGCACCTGGCTGCTCACGGCAAGCATGGCACCACCCTTGTTCCACTTGCCCAGCTTGCCCACCGGCACCCGGGTACCCTGAGGGAAGATCAGCAGCGGAATGCCGTCCGCCAGTCGTGCCTTGCCCTGCTCCAGCAACTGTTTGAGTGCGCCGCGACGCTTGCTGCGATCCAGTGCGATCGGCTTGAGCAGCGCCAGCGCCCAGCCGAACAGCGGGATGCGCAACAGCTCACGTTTGAGCACGACCGCCTGCGGACGGATCAGTATCTGAAAGAAGAGCGTTTCCCATTCACTCTGATGGTTGGCGATCACCACGTAACTGCCTTCCCGGGGCAGATGCTCGCGACCGGTCACCCGGACCCGGACCCCACAGCAGATACGCAGCCAGGCGATGTAGAAATAGTTGATCAGGGTAAGAAACCTGAAGCGCGCCCGAAAGGGCAGCAAGGGACCGATGATCAGGCAGATCAGCGAGAACACCATGGTCACCGGATAGAAACCGGCATAGTAGAGCAATGAACGCAGAAACAGCAAAGGTGTCGCCTTGGGGGTTGTCACATCAGCCTCCAGTCACCGGCGGGAAGAACGCCACTTCGTCGTTGTCCGACAGCGCCGCATCCGGGCCTGCCACTTCCTGGTTGAGGGCACAGATCAGGTCCGGTGCCGTCAGCACACGCTGCCAGGGCTCGCCGCGCCGCGCCAGCCAGTCCAGCAGCTCGGCCAGCGTAGTCACGCCAGCGGGCAGCGCCAGCTCTTCTTCATCACAGCCCAGTTGCTCACGGACACGGGCGAAATAGACCAGCTTCATCAGCTCTCCTCCCGGCGCCAGTCGCCGCTTTTGCCGCCGCTTTTCTCGACCAGCTCAATGCCACTGATGCGCATGCCCTTGTCCACCGCCTTGCACATATCGTACAGGGTCAGGGCCGCCACGCTGACCGCCGTCAGCGCTTCCATTTCGACACCGGTCTGACCACTGAGACGACAACACGCCTCGATGCGAACGCGATCATGTTCAGGCTCGGGCACCAGGTCGACCTTGACCGAGCTGAGCATCAACGGATGGCACAGCGGAATCAGATCCGGCGTTTTCTTTGCCGCCTGGATACCGGCAATCCGCGCCACCGCCAGCACATCCCCCTTGGGATGGCCGCCTTCAAGCATCAGCCGCAGGGTTTCAGGCTGCATCTCGACCCAGCCACACGCCCGCGCTTCACGCACCGTCACCGCCTTGTCGCTGACATCAACCATGCGGGCCTGGCCGCGGGCGTCCAGATGGGTCAGATCGCTCATGAGTGCTCCTGTTCAGCCTTGCGCTGATTGACCACGGGGTTGGCGTACATCTGCTGCAGGAAAGGCCGGGCTTCGGCGTCGACCGCCGCCAGGCGCGCTGCGAACGCCTGCTGCTGTTCGGCACTGACCTCTTCGCCGGCGGCCGCCAGGTTGGTCGGATGCAGACGGTAGTTGAGGTGGATCTGGCGATCGATTTCGGCCGCCAGCTGCTCGGGCGATTCGAACTCGCCGCTCAGCGGTGTGCCGAAGGCCACATGCACGGCACCCTTGTCGCCGGTAATGCCGCGCACGATGCTGCTGATGTCCTCGAATTCCGACTTCTGGTAGCTGCCATGCAGCGCCACCGCCGCCAGCTCCTGCGCCTTGAGCGCATCGCAGGGGTCCAGCTCGTAGGAGATGGACACCGGGACAATGTTGAGCCGCTCCACCATTTCGCTCAGCGAACGCTGCTTGCGATGTGACATATAGAACATCTTCATCAGCGCCGGATCGGTGCGGTCGTTACCGTCTTTCGCCCGCCCTTCACGCTGGGCGATCCAGACCGAGTGGCCACTGCAGACGCTGTGATCGATATAGGCCGACAACTGGTTCAGCGCCGCCATCATCTCACGCCCCTTGGCGGAGCGGTTGACGATGAAGCTCTTGTTCAGCCGCATCAGGTCGGACACATACGGCTTGCGCAGCAGGTTGTCGCCAATGGCGATGCGCACCGTGGACATGCCCGCCTGGTAACGCACCCAGTTCACGAACGCCGGGTCCATGGCGATATCGCGGTGGTTGGAAACGAACAGGTAAGCCTCGTTCTCATCCAGCCGCTCCAGCCCCGAGCAGCTCACCCGGGTGGTGGTGCGGGCGATCATCTTCTGCATGTAGTTGGCGACCATCATCTGGAAGCCCTGAACATCCTCGATATCACCGACACGCGCCGCCACAGCGATACGCACCAGTGGCCGCAGCAGCCAACCCAGCGGCCCCGAGGCGTTGGGGAACTGGTAGCGGGTCAGGGCCGAGATGCATTCATCATCCCGCACCAGACGCTGCAGCACGGCTTCGACTTCGTTATCTCGGTAGGGACGGATCTCCTGATAGGGATCTTGTGCCTGGCGTTGTGCATTCATTCGCGGCGATCAGCCTCTAGCTGCTGAAAAAGCGCACATTTTACCCTGTTAAAGCCCGCTTTTGCAGACCGCCTCGGCACAGGCTAGCTCGACAGCAGGTTGAAGGGCAGAAATTCCAGCAGCTGCCCTGCTTCCACGCAGGAGTCCGCCGGCACTCGCGCCAGCCCCCCGGCCTGCAAACTGTTGCTGAGGATGCCGGAACTCTGGTTACCCTGAGGTACCAGACAGCCGCCCTCGATACGCACGCGCAGATACTCGTCACGGCCGATCGGCCGGTCGCGGCTGAACCCGGCGGGCAGCTGCCAGCCGCTCAGTGGCTCATCGGCCAAACCCTGCAGGCACCTGAGCGCCGGCAATGCCAGCAGGTAGAAGGTCACCAGGCTGGAGGCCGGATTGCCGGGCAGACCGATGAACGGTGTTCCCGCCACCTGCCCCGCCGCAAAGGGCTTGCCCGGCTTGAGCTTGATGCGCCAGATCTGCAGTGCGCCCAGGGCTTCCACCTGACGGCGCACATGATCTTCCTCGCCGACAGACACCCCGCCACTGGACAAAATCAGGTCGCTGTCGGCCGCCGCCTCACGCAAGGCCTCGGCCGTTGCCGCTGCCGTATCGGCCACCTGCCAGGTCCTGATCGATACCACACCGGCCTGCTGCAACAGGCCCGACAGCAGAAAACGGTTGGCATCATAGATCTGTCCCGGCGCCAGTGGCTGTCCCGGCTGCACCAGCTCGTCGCCGGTGGAGAGCAGAGCCACCCGGGGCCGGCGATATACCCTGACCCGGTCGATGCCAGCCGAAGCCAGTACACCCATCGCCTGGGCGGAAAGTTTTTCACCCGCCGCCAGCAATGGCTGTCCGGCCTGGATATCCTGCCCCCGGGGACGGATATTCTGCCCCGGCCGCACGACCGCCGTGAAACGAACACCCTGCTGATCCTCTACCGCCTCTTCCTGCATCACCACGGCATCGGCATCCGCCGGAATCGGAGCACCGGTAAAAATCCGTGCCGCCGTACCCGGCCGCAGCGGCTCTGCCCGGGTCCCGGCCGGAATGCGCTGAGAGACCGGCAGAGCCACTGCGGTATTCAGATCCGCCGTCCGGATCGCATAACCATCCATGCTGCTGTTGGCCTCCGGCGGCACATCCACATCGGCGCTCACCGGCTCGGCCAGCACCCGCCCCCAGGCATCGGCCAGCCTCAGCTCCTCGCCAGCGGTCGGCGCCGGCATCAACTCGAGCAACTGCGTCAGCGCCTCCTCGACCGGTATCAGTGGATTCATCGACGCGCCTCCCGTGCTGCCTGCAGCAAGCCGACAAAATTGCAGGGCTTGAAGCGACTGTCCAGCTGTTCGGACAACAGCTGATCCCAGCCGGTGGCGCAGGCTCCGGTCGAACCGGGCAGACAGGCGATCAGGGTGCCGTTGGCCAGTCCCGCCAGCGCCCGCGACTGGATGGTGGAGGTGCCGATCTCGCCATGGGAGATCTGCCTGAACAATTCACCGAAACCTTCCACCTGCTTGTCCAGCAACGGCGCA
This sequence comes from uncultured Marinobacterium sp., assembly GCA_963676805.2. Classification (GTDB taxonomy): domain Bacteria; phylum Pseudomonadota; class Gammaproteobacteria; order Pseudomonadales; family Balneatricaceae; genus Marinobacterium. The sequence continues at coordinate 2,584,339 of CAXXYA010000002.1, forward strand.
ACCGCTTCCGGGGTGGAGTCGCGCAGGGCAAAGCCGGTGCCTCCGGTGGTAATCACCACCTGCACGTCGGCCTCGGCGATCCAGGCCGACAGCCGGGCGCGGATCTGGTAAATGTCATCCGCCACAATGGCGCGATCCGCCAGGCGGTGACCGGCCTGTTGCAGACGTTTGGCCAGCAGGTCACCGGAGCGATCGGTTTCGGGCGTGCGGGTATCAGAGATGGTCAGAACCGCTATATCCAGCGGCTGCAGTGTCATTGCGTTCACCGGCTTTCCTCATCGGTTGGCGAAGGTTGCGGGAGACTCAGCCCCCGGTCATGTTCATGAAACGCAGTATCTGGGGCTCGTCGTCCAGATCAAAATGGTGGCGCTCGGGCTTGATCTGCATGGCGGCGACAATGGCCTGGCGCAGCTGCTGCGCATCACAGTCTGGATCACGGAGCAGTGCACGCAGATCGATGGAGTGCTCGTTGCCAAGGCAGAGCAGCAGACGCCCTTCGGCAGTCACCCTGACCCGATTGCAATCGCCGCAGAAATTGTGACTGTGTGGCGAGATGAAGCCGATACGGCTGTCACTGTCGGCCATGCGGTAGTAACGGGAGGGTCCCCCGGTGCGTTCGGCCGTGGGAATCAGTGTGTAGTGCTGTTCCAGCCGCTCCCTGAGCGTATCGCTGGAACAGAAGGCTTCGGCCCGGTCATGTTCGCTGATTCGCCCCAGCGGCATCTCCTCGATGAAGCTGATGTCGAGCCCGCGTGCACGGGCAAACTCGACCAGTGCCGGCACCTCATCCTCGTTGCGACCGTGCAGGACCACGGTATTCAGCTTGATCCGCTCGAAACCGGCGGCGCAGGCGGCATCGATACCGGCCAGCACCTGTGCCAGGCGACCGGTCCGGGTCAGGCTGCCAAAACGGGCGGGATCAAGGCTGTCGAGGCTGATATTGAGGCGACGGACACCGGCACGGCGCAGAGGCTCGGCAAAACGCTGCAACTGGGAGCCGTTGGTGGTCAGCACCAGTTCCACCGGCAATTCACCGAGGCGCTCGATCAGCCAGAGGAGGTTTCGTCTGACCAGAGGCTCGCCGCCGGTCAGGCGGATCTTGCGTACGCCCAGCGCAACGAACGCCTGTGCCAGCGTCAGCATCTCCTCCAGCGACAGCACCTGTTCACGCGGCAGAAACTGCATCTGCTCACTCATGCAGTACACACAGCGGAAATCGCAGCGGTCCGTGACCGAGAGGCGCACGTAATGGATATGTCGGCCGAAACGATCGACCAGAGCAGCATCTTTGTGACTCATGATTCAAAAGACCCTATCCGCCGGTTATAGTTCTTGTCACGGATCGGCTGCTTGTATGCAGTACCTGCGTCTCAGTATATGCACAAAACCCAACAATTGATTATTAGGGATAGACACACCTTGAATACGTACATGATTTTAAAACATAGCCACCTGACGATGGTCGGCTTGAGCATCGCGCTGTTCCTGCTGCGCGCCTTCCTGCTCTACACCTGGCCCCGGGCGCTGAACACCCGCTGGCTGAAGGTCGTCCCCCATGTCATCGACACACTGCTGCTGCTCAGCGCCATCGGCCTGATGGTGACTATCGGGGAGTACCCGCTGACTCATCACTGGCTGACCGCCAAGGTATTGGGACTGGTGGCGTACATCGGTTTCGGGACGGTGGCGCTCAAGCGGGGACGGACACTGAAAACCCGCAGCCTGGCGCTGATCGCGGCACTGCTGAGCCTGGGTTATCTGCTGGGCGTGGCCCTGACCCGTTCGGCCACGCTGGGACTGGCCTGATCGGCTGAATGACGGCGGCGAGCCGACAGCAGACTGCTAGAGCTCGCCGTAGACTTCGCGTACCACCCGCTGCAGCTCGCTGCGCCAGGGGCGCTGACGAATGCCGAAGGTGGCCAGCAGCTTGCCGCACTTGAGTACTGAAGAGGCGGGACGCTGCGCCTGGGCGTTCAGATTGGCCGAGGAGACCGGCTGCAACTCATCTACCGCCAGTTCTTCATACTGACGTGCGGCCGCCAGAAGCGCCTCGCTGAAACCGTAGCGGGTGGTGATTTCGGCACCGCAGTAATGGTAAGTGCCCCAGACCTCGATGCCGCAAGTCAGCTGACGCAGTATCGCCAGCAGAACGCGCGCCACATCCTCCGCCGAGGTGGGACAGCCTCGACGGTCATCGGCGGCTTCGATCATCGCTTCATGACGCGCCTGTTCCAGGGTGCGCAGCAGAAAGTTTTCACCGCGGGCACTGAATATCCAGCTGACGCGCAGAATCAGATGCTGCGGCTGAGCGGCCCGGATCGCTTCCTCTCCCTGCCACTTGCTGCGCCCGAAGACACCCAGCGGCGAAGCTTCGTCCTCTTCGCTGTAGCCACTGGCATAGTGACCATCGAAGACGTAGTCCGATGACAGATGCAACAGCGGGATGCTCAGCGCCGCCGTGGCGACAGCCAGGTTTTCGGCGCCCTCCCGGTTGACCTCGAATGCCTGCTCCTGCTGGCCCTCGGCGGCATCAACGCGATTGAACGCCGCACAGTTGACCACGTAGTCCGGCAAGTGTTTTTCAAGCTGCTGGCGCACGGCCTCGCGATCGGTGATATCCAGTTGACGCCGGTTCAGGGCGACGGATTCGATTCCCGACGTCTGCTCCAGCAGTTCCGTCAGGGCATGACCGACCTGGCCGGCGGCGCCGACGATCAAGACCTTGGCTGAAGTTGTATAAGCGCTCGCTGGCATACCGGAATAGTTGACCTGTACGACTGAAAAGTTGGCTTTACGCTGTTGCGGTAAATTCGAGCATACCCGAAAGCGCGGCGGCGGCACACCCGTGCCAGGCGAAAAATTCGCGACTGCAGAATGTCAAAAGCCCCGCTGCGAGGGCGGGGCTTTCAAGGCGCAGAAGCGAGAAGGATCAGAACGGAATATCGTCGTCGAAATCGTCAAAACCGGGCGCCGGCTGCTGCGGAGCCTGCTGTGGTTGCTGCTGTTGCTGCGGTTGCTGCTGCGGTGCCGGCTGACGGCGCGGCGCCTGTTGCTGCGGCTGACCGTAACCCATGGGGTCCTGCTGTGACTGGTAACCGCCGGCATCACCGCCGCCACGGCTGTCGAGCATCTGCATTTCGCTGGCCACGATCTCGGTGGTATAGCGGTCCTGACCATCCTGTCCCTGCCACTTGCGTGTGCGCAGAGAGCCTTCCACATAAACCTTGGAACCCTTGCGCAGGTATTCACCGGCAATCTCGGCCAGGCGGTTGAAGAACACGACCCGGTGCCACTCGGTGCGTTCCTGCATCTGACCGGTCTGCTTGTCTTTCCAGCTCTCGCTGGTCGCCAGTGTTACATTGGTAACGGCATTGCCGGACGGCATGTAGCGCACCTCGGGATCACCCCCCAGGTTGCCGACCAGAATAACCTTGTTGATGCCACGCGCCATCAGTTATCTCCCGTATTCGGTTGTCTCGTGCTGCAGCGTCCTGCCGCTTCATATAGGGGGTTGAGAATAGCACACAGCGCCTTCCTATAGTAAGTCGCAGCCGCGCGGCATTGGCGGTTTAGCGACCAGAGGCAAACCTCTATAATGGTTCTTTTTGCCAGTTACAGCGGAGCAGTAATGGACAAGATTCTGGTCAGGGGCGCCCGTACCCACAACCTGAAAAATGTGGACCTCGATATCCCGCGCGACCAGCTCATCGTGATCACCGGCCTGTCCGGATCGGGCAAGTCCTCCCTCGCCTTCGATACCCTCTATGCCGAGGGCCAGCGGCGCTACGTCGAATCCCTGTCGACCTATGCCCGCCAGTTCCTGTCGATGATGGAAAAACCCGATGTGGACCATATCGAAGGACTGTCACCGGCGATCTCGATCGAGCAGAAATCCACGTCGCACAACCCCCGCTCTACGGTTGGCACCATTACCGAGATCTATGACTATCTGCGCCTGCTGTTCGCCCGTGCCGGTGAACCTCGCTGCCCCGAGCATGACCTGCCCCTGGCCGCCCAGACCGTCAGCCAGATGGTCGACCAGGTACTGGCCCTGCCCGAAGGCAGCAAGGTGATGCTGCTGGCCCCCGTGATTCAGGGGCGCAAGGGAGAACACCTGCATATCCTCAACCAGCTGCGCACTCAGGGCTTCGTCCGCGCCCGCATCGACGGACTGGTCGTGGATCTGGATGATGTGCCGGCGCTGGACAAGAACCGCAAGCACGACATTGAAGTGGTCATCGACCGCATCAAGGTCCGCGACGACCTGCAGACCCGCCTCGCCGAATCCTTCGAAACGGCGCTGGAGCTGACCGACGGCATCGCCAAGGTCGCGCCGATGGAGGAAGGGCTCGACGAGATGGTGTTCTCGGCCCGCTTCGCCTGCCCTACCTGTGGCCACAGCATTCAGGAACTGGAACCGCGCCTGTTCTCGTTCAACAACCCGCACGGTGCCTGTCCCAGCTGCGATGGTCTCGGCGTACGCCAGTACTTTGACCCGCGCAAGCTGGTACAGGATCCCTCACTGCCATTGGCACAGGGCGCCATCCGTGGCTGGGACAAACGCAGCCTGTACTACTATCAACAGCTGCAGGCAGTCGCGGACCATTACGGCTTCAGTCTGGATACCCCGTTCGAGGAGTTGTCAGAACAACACCGCAACATCATCCTGGAAGGTAGTGGACTGGAAGACGTAGCTTTCTACTATCGCAACGACCGCGGCGACCGGGTGCAGAAGCACCACCCCTTTGAAGGGGTGATCAATAATCTGGAACGCCGTTATCGGGAAACCGAGTCTGACAGCGTGCGCGAGGATCTGGCCAAGTACCTCAACATGCAGCCCTGCCCCTCCTGTCACGGCAGCCGCCTGCGCCGGGATGCGCGCCACGTCTACATCGACGAGCACACCCTGCCGGATATTGTCCGTTTGCCCATCGGCCAGGCACAGCACTACTTCCAGAACCTGCACCTGAGCGGTAAGCAGGGCGAAATCGCCGAGAAGATTCTCAAGGAGATCCGTGATCGCCTGACCTTCCTCGTCAACGTGGGCCTGGATTACCTGTCACTGGAACGCAGCGCAGAAACCCTGTCGGGGGGCGAAGCCCAACGTATCCGCCTGGCCAGTCAGATCGGCGCCGGCCTGGTTGGTGTCATGTACGTACTGGACGAACCCTCCATCGGCCTGCATCAGCGCGACAACGAACGCCTGCTGCAGACGCTGAAGCACCTGCGTGATCTGGGCAACACCGTCATCGTCGTCGAACATGACGAAGATGCCATCCGCATGGCCGATTATCTGATCGATATCGGTCCGGGAGCCGGTGTTCATGGGGGGCGCGTCATCGCCGCCGGCAAGCCGGAACAGATCATGACCACACCCGAATCGATTACCGGCCAATACCTCAGTGGTGAACGCTGCATCGCCGTTCCGGCCGAGCGCAAGAAATCCGACCCCGAGCGCATGCTGAAGCTGATCGGTGCCCACGGCAACAACCTCAAGCACGTGGATCTGGAGATTCCGGTGGGACTGCTGACCTGTATCACCGGGGTATCGGGCTCGGGCAAGTCAACACTGATCAACAATACCCTCTACCCGGTGGCCGCCACCGAGCTGAACCACGCCACCACCCTGGATGCGGCACCGCATGAACGGATTGAGGGGCTGGACCTGTTCGACAAGGTGATCGATATCGACCAGAGTCCGATCGGCCGCACGCCCCGTTCCAACCCGGCGACCTATACCGGTATCTTCACGCCGATCCGCGAGCTGTTTGCCGGCACCAAGGAAGCCCGTTCACGCGGCTACAAGCCGGGCCGGTTCAGCTTCAACGTCAAGGGCGGTCGTTGTGAGGCCTGCCAGGGCGATGGCGTGATCAAGGTGGAGATGCACTTCCTGCCCGACGTCTATGTCCCCTGTGATGTCTGCAAGGGCAAACGCTACAACCGGGAAACCCTTGAGGTCACCTATAAGGGCAAGAGTATCGACGAAGTCCTGCAGATGACGGTGGAAGACGCGCGGGAGTTCTTCGATGTGATCCCGGCGCTGGCTCGCCGCCTGCAAACGCTGATCGACGTGGGTTTGAGCTATATCCGCCTGGGTCAGGCCGCCACCACCCTGTCAGGGGGCGAAGCCCAGCGCGTCAAGCTGGCCCGGGAACTGAGCAAGCGCGATACCGGCAAGACCCTGTACATTCTGGATGAACCGACAACCGGACTGCACTTCTACGATATCCAGCAGCTGCTCAGCGTGCTCGACCGTCTGCGTGATCACGGCAACACCATCGTGGTGATCGAGCATAACCTGGATGTGATCAAGACGGCGGACTGGATCGTCGACCTGGGACCGGAAGGCGGCAGCGGCGGTGGTCAAATCATTGCCAGCGGCACCCCCGAACAGGTGGCGCAGAGTCCGGTTTCGCACACCGGTCGCTTCCTCAAGCCACTGCTCGACTGACCGACAAGGGGAGCCCGGACAGGCTCCCCAAGTTATCCACAGGCGCAATTATCAACAGGCACAAAAAAACCCGGACCTTGCGGACCGGGTTTTTTAATGCTGTGCGGTAGCGATTAATCTTCAGCAGATTCGTCAGCTACAGCCTGACCAGCCGGACGATCAACCAGCTCAACGTAAGCCATCGGCGCTTTGTCGCCTGCGCGGTAGCCGCATTTCAGAATGCGAACATAACCACCCGGACGAGCCGCGTAACGCGGGCCCAGTTCGTTGAACAGTTTACCTACAGCTTCGTTGCTGCGGGTACGGGAGAACGCCAGACGACGGTTTGCAACCGAGTCGGTCTTGGCCAGAGTGATCAGCGGCTCAGCAAAGCGGCGCAGTTCTTTCGCTTTAGGCAGAGTAGTCTTGATCAGTTCGTGTTCGAACAGAGACACTGCCATATTCTTGAACATCGCTTTGCGGTGAGCACTTGTACGATTCAAGTGTCGACCAGATTTACGATGACGCATTTTCTAAATCCTTTGTAACTAGGGTTACGAAGTCAGACTCAAGAGGCAACCTTGTCATCGCCTTTCAGGCTGGCCGGCGGCCAGTTTTCCAGACGCATGCCAAGCGACAGACCTTTGGATGCCAGCACATCCTTAATCTCGGTCAGTGACTTCTTGCCCAAGTTAGGAGTCTTCAGCAGTTCTACTTCGGTACGCTGGATAAGATCACCGATGTAGTAGATCTGCTCTGCTTTCAGACAGTTCGCGGAACGTACAGTCAGCTCCAGGTCATCGACCGGACGCAGAAGAACAGGATCGATCTCCGGTTCGTTCGGTTCTGCACGGGTCTGTTCGCCTGCATCTTCAAGATCGACGAACACAACCAGCTGCTGCTGCAGAATGGTCGCCGCCCGACGGATACACTCTTCGGGATCGATCGTGCCGTTAGACTCGATATCGATCACCAGTTTATCCAGGTCGGTGCGCTGTTCCACACGTGCGCTCTCAACAGCATAGGATACGCGCAGAACAGGGCTGTAGCTGGCATCCAGCTGCAGGCGTCCAATGGCACGAGTTTCGTCTTCATCGCTCACACGTGCATCAGCCGGCACATAACCACGGCCACGCGTCACACGCAGCTGCATGTTCAGCGAATGACCCGGGTTGAGGTGCGCAATCACATGCTCCGGGTTGGCAACCTCAACGTCCTGGTTCAGCTGGATATCACCCGCTGTCACCGGACCGGCCTCTGACTTGGAGAGAGTCAGGAGCGCTTCATCACCGTTATGCAGAGCGATGGCAACACCCTTGAGGTTCAGCAGGATCTCAATGACATCCTCCTGAACACCCTCGATGCTGCTGTACTCGTGCAGTACACCTTCGATCTCAACTTCCGAAATTGCACAACCCGGCATAGAAGAGAGCAGGATACGGCGCAGCGCATTGCCCAGAGTATGGCCGAACCCTCGCTCAAGCGGCTCAAGAGTCACTTTAGCGCGGGTTTTGCTAATCTCCTGCACGTCAATGTGACGTGGGTATAGAAACTCGTTTACTGAACGCTGCATAGTTCCACCAGTCAAGAGTTCAAAATTACTTCGAGTAGAGCTCGACAATCAGGTGTTCGTTGATGTCGGCTGACAGATCACTACGTTCCGGCAGGGACTTGAAAGTACCTTCCATCTTCGCAGTATCAACTTCAACCCACTCAACCGGAGCACGCTGACCGGCCAGTTCCAGTGCGTGTTTGATACGCAGCTGGGTTTTGGCTTTTTCACGAACTGCTACTACATCGCCAGCCTGTACCTGGTAGGAAGGAATGTTCACAACCTGACCGTTAACAGTGATCTGACGGTGAGAGACAACCTGACGTGCTTCAGCACGGGTAGAACCATAACCCATGCGGTATACAACGTTGTCCAGACGGCCTTCCAGCAGCTGGAGCAGGTTTTCACCGGTTGCACCCTTACGGCGTGCAGCCTCTTTGTAGTAACCACGGAACTGACGTTCCAGCACGCCGTAGATGCGACGTACTTTCTGTTTTTCACGCAGCTGCAGACCGTATTCAGACAGACGACCGCGACGGGCGCCGTGAACACCAGGTACTGTTTCTGCTTTGCACTTGCTATCAAGCGCGCGGACACCACTCTTCAGGAAGAGATCGGTGCCTTCACGACGGGACAGCTTGCACTTAGGTCCAAGATAACGAGCCATATTACCGTCTCCAGATTAAACGCGACGCTTCTTCGGCGGACGACAACCGTTGTGCGGAATCGGTGTCACGTCCGTGATGTTTGTGATTTTATAACCACAGTTGTTCAGGGCACGAACAGCGGATTCACGACCCGGCCCCGGACCCTTCACAAACACGTCGAGGTTTTTCAGACCGTATTCCAGAGCTGCCTGACCGGCACGCTCAGCTGCAACCTGGGCAGCGAACGGAGTGCTCTTACGGGAACCGCGGAAGCCTGAGCCACCAGAAGTTGCCCAGCTCAGAGCGTTACCCTGACGATCGGTAATAGTGATGATAGTGTTGTTAAAAGAGGCATGGATGTGCGCGAGGCCATCCGCAACCTGCTTTTTAACCTTTTTACGAGTGCGATTACCTGGCTTAGCCATATTCGGAAATTCCTATCGCTTACTTACGGATCGGCTTGCGCGGGCCTTTACGGGTACGCGCATTCGTTTTGCTGCGCTGACCACGTACCGGCAGGTTACGACGGTGACGCAGGCCACGGTAGCAACCGAGGTCCATAAGACGCTTGATGTTCATGTTGACTTCACGGCGCAGATCGCCTTCAACAGTCAACTTGGCAACTTCACCACGAACATTATCGAGCTGCTCTTCAGACAGTTCTGCGATCTTGGTGCTCGGCGCGATGCCGGTAGCTTCACAGATCTGTTTGGCAGTCGTGCGGCCAATCCCGAAAATGTAAGTCAGAGAAATTACCGCATGCTTATTGTCAGGAATATTGACGCCAGCTATACGGGCCATTCAATGTACTCCATATTAGTGTCCTGGGAGATGCTCACCAGAACCAGTCATTCTTTAGTTCGTGGAAGGCGCGCAATAATATACCCTGATCAAAAATAAATCAAGGCTGCGCGCTTCCACTCCCGGCCAGCTGTGGATTAACCCTGGCGCTGCTTGTGTCGGGGTTCCACTTTGCAGATCACGCGCACGGAACCGTTGCGGCGTACGATCTTGCAGTTACGGCAAATCTTTTTAACAGATGCGCGTACTTTCATGATCCACCTCGTTAGGCTTAGCGCAGGAGACCTGCGCCGCCCTTAAGATTCGATTTTTTCATCAGGGACTCATACTGGTGCGACATCAGATGTGATTGCACCTGAGCCATGAAGTCCATCACCACTACCACCACGATCAGCAACGAAGTACCGCCGAAGTAGAAAGGCACGTTCCACGCCACCACCAGGAACTGGGGCATCAGTGAAACGGCTGTGATGTAGAGCGCACCGAACAGAGTCAGGCGGCTCAGCACGGAGTCAATGTACCGTGCAGACTGATCACCAGGACGGATCCCCGGAATAAAGGCACCTGATTTTTTCAGGTTATCTGCCACATCGCGCGGATTGAAGACAATCGCGGTGTAGAAGTAGCAGAAAAATACGATCGCAATTGCGAACAGCAGAATATACAGCGGCTGTCCCGGACCCAGGGCCAGAGCCACATCCTGCAGCCATTCCATGCCTTCAGACTGACCGAACCACTGGCCGACTGATGCAGGGAAAAGCAGGATGCTGGATGCGAAGATCGGCGGAATAACGCCCGCCATGTTGACCTTCAGCGGCAGATGGCTGGACTGAGCTGCGTAAACACGACGCCCCTGCTGGCGTTTTGCATAGTTGATGGTGATACGGCGCTGGCCGCGTTCCATAAACACTACAAAGCCCACAGTGGCGATCGCCAGAACAGCGATGGCCAGCAGCGCCAGGATATTAAGATCACCCTGACGCGCTGCTTCAAAGGACTGACCGATCGCACTGGGCAGACCTGCCACAATACCGGCAAAGATCAGAATCGAGATACCGTTGCCGATGCCGTGCTCGGTGATCTGCTCACCCAGCCACATCAGGAAGACAGCACCTGCTACCAGAGTCACCACAGCCACGAAATAGAAGCTGAAGTCTGCCACGAAGGCAACACCCTGATTGGCCAGACCAACCGCCATACCGAACGCCTGCAGGGTCGCCAAAATGACCGTGCCATAGCGTGTATATTGGCTGATTTTACGCCGACCCGCTTCCCCTTCCTTCTTCAACTGTTCCAGCTGCGGGCTCACGACGGTCATCAACTGCATAATGATAGAGGCAGAGATGTAGGGCATGATACCCAGTGCCAGGATCGACATGCGCTCCAAAGCACCACCCGAAAACATATTGAACAGACTGAGAATAGTTCCCTGGTTCTGATCAAACAGCGCAGCAAGACGATCGGGATTGATACCGGGTACGGGGATATGCGCCCCGATACGGTAAACAATGATCGCGATCAGAACGAATCTGAGTCGAGCCCAAAGCTCTTTCAGACCGCTCTGCATGCCTGCCGGTATTTGTCCTTGTTTAGCCATTTACGCCTCGACTTTGCCGCCAGCAGCCTCGATCGCAGCCTGTGCACCTTTGGTCACTTTCAGACCTTTAACGGTGACTGCCTTGTTGATCTCACCAGACAGAATCACACGTGCAGATTTGATCTCTTCACGAATGATGTCAGCCTGTTTCAGCGCAGCCAGATCGACAACGTCGACACCGGCAGCAGCCAGTTCGTTCAGACGAACTTCAGCTACGTAACGCGCCTGACGGGAGGTGAAACCGAATTTCGGCAGACGACGCTGAATCGGCATCTGACCGCCTTCAAAACCCGGCTTAACACTGCCGCCGGAGCGGGATTTCTGACCCTTGTGACCACGGCCACAAGTTTTACCCAGACCGGAGCCGATACCACGACCGACACGCTTGGGAGCGTGCTTGGAACCAGCGCCCGGGCGCAGAGTATTCAAACGCATTGGGTGACTCCTCTTACTCGCCTTCTACACGAACCATGTAGTTGACTTTGTTGATCATGCCACGCACCGCCGGGGTATCTTCCAGCTCAACAGTGTGGCCGATACGACGCAGACCCAGACCTTTAACAGTCTGGATGTGCTTCGGCAGACGACCGATGGTGCTGCGTACCAGGGTAACCTTGATAGTGTTCGCCATGGTTTAACCCTCCAGGATGTCTTCGACGGTTTTGCCACGCTTGGCTGCAACATCTTCCGGAGCAGACATCTGCTTCAGACCGTTGATGGTTGCACGCACTACGTTTACCGGGTTGGTAGAACCGTAGCACTTGGCCAGTACGTTGTGGACACCTGCCAGTTCCAGGACAGCACGCATCGCGCCACCGGCGATAACACCAGTACCTTCAGATGCCGGCTGCATGTAAACCTTGGAAGCACCGTGACGGGCTTTTACCGGGTACTGCAGAGTGTGGCCGTTCAGCTGAACGCTGATCATGTTACGGCGAGCCTGCTCCATCGCTTTCTGGATAGCAACAGGCACTTCGCGCGCTTTACCGCGACCGAAGCCAACGCGACCGTTACCGTCACCAACGACAGTCAGCGCTGTGAAACCGAAGATACGACCGCCTTTTACCACTTTAGCGACGCGGTTTACCTGAACCAGCTTCTCTTGCAGTTCACCGTCTTTCTGTTCGTGATTTGCCATATTAGAAACCTTTAGAATTCCAGGCCGCCTTCGCGAGCAGCATCAGCGAGAGCTGCAACACGACCGTGGTATTTGAAACCGGAGCGGTCAAACGCTACCTTGGATACGCCTGCTTCTTTAGCACGGCTGGCGATCAGAGCACCCACTTTCTTGGCTGCTTCGATGTTACCGGTAGCACCTTCACGCAGATCCTTTTCCACTGTAGAGGCAGACGCCAGAACCTGGCTGCCATCAGCTGAGATAACCTGCGCGTAAATGTGACGCGGAGAGCGGTTCACGCAAAGGCGAACAGCACCCTGATCACGCATCTGCATGCGCGAACGACGCGCACGACGAATACGAGCTTGCTTTTTATCGTTCATGACCCTGCCTTACTTCTTCTTAGCCTCTTTACGGCGTACATATTCATCAGCATAACGAACACCTTTGCCTTTATACGGCTCGGGCGGACGGAATGCGCGAATTTCTGCAGCCACCTGACCAACACGCTGTTTGTCAGCACCGCTGACAACGATAGTAGTGTTGTTCGGGGTTTCGGCAGAAACACCTTCGGGCAGTTCGTAATCGATCGGGTGAGAGAAGCCAAGTGTCAGGTTAACAACCTTGCCTTTGGCCTGCGCACGGTAACCAACACCCAACAAATTCAGGGTCTTGGAAAAGCCTTCGCTTACGCCGACAACCATGTTATTAACCAGGGCACGAGTCGTACCGGTCAGAGCCATGGACTGCTTGGCACCATCACGCGGAGCAAATACCAGCTGACCTTCAGCCTGCTCAACAGAAACTGACGGATGCAGATCCAGGTCCAGTTGACCGTTCTTGCCCTTGATAGCCAGAGACTGGCCAGCCAGCTTAACTTCTACACCTGCCGGTACAACTACGGGTTTCTTCGCAATTCGTGACATTGGAATACCTCTTAGAAGACCGTGCAGATAACTTCACCACCGATGCCTGCCTTGCGAGCAGCACGATCAGTCATGAGGCCTTTGCTGGTAGAGACAATTGCGATACCCAGGCCGTCTGCCACTTTCGGCAGTTCAGCTGCGTTCTTGTAGATACGCAGAGACGGGCGGCTTACGCGCTTGATCTCTTCGATAACCGGCTTGCCTTCGAAATACTTCAGCTCGACAGACAGAACAGGTTTCACATCACCTTCAACAGAGAAGTCGGCGATGTAGCCTTCGTCCTTCAGTACAGTTGCAATTGCAACCTTCTGCTTGGAAGACGGCATGGCAACATGGGCTTTCTCAGCCATGTGTCCGTTGCGGATACGGGTAAACATATCCGCGAGGGTGTCTTGCATACTCATGCTATTAACGTCCTCTTAAGTGCAGCTCAGTGCGGTAGCAGACCAAGCCTGCCCAGACCACTGTGCTTACCGTTTGCAAGCTTACCAGCTTGCCTTCTTCAGGCCCGGAACATCTCCGCGCATTGCAGCTTCACGCAGCTGGTTACGGCACAGTCCGAACTTGCGGTAAACCGCATGCGGACGACCGGTAACCTGGCAACGACGCTGTTTGCGCACCGGGCTAGCATCACGCGGCAACTTCTGCAGCGCGACCTGTGCATCCCAAACCTCATCTTCAGAGCTGTTCGGGCTTGCGATAATTGCTTTGAGCTCAGCACGCTTGGTGGCGTATTTGCCAGCCAGCTTTTCACGCTTGAGCTCACGCTGGATCATTGAAACCTTAGCCATTACTCAACCCTTCTTATTTCTTGAACGGGAACTGCAGCGCAGACAGCAGCGCACGACCTTCGTCGTTGTTCTTCGCGGTGGTGGTGATGGTGATATCCAGACCACGCAACTTGTCGACCTTGTCGTAGTCGATTTCCGGGAAGATGATCTGCTCTTTAACGCCCATGCTGTAGTTGCCACGGCCATCGAAAGATTTCGGGTTCAGGCCACGGAAGTCACGGATACGCGGGATGGAGATATCCACCAGGCGATCCAGGAATTCCCACATACGCTCGCCACGCAGAGTCACTTTACAGCCGATCGGCCAACCTTCACGAACTTTGAAGCCCGCGATGGATTTGCGCGCCTTGGTAACAACCGGCTTCTGACCCGCGATTGCAGTCATGTCAGCCACAGCGTGTTCCAGCTGCTTCTTGTCACCCAGAGCTTCACCCACACCCATGTTCAGGGTGATTTTGGTGACACGGGGAACAGCCATGACGTTCGGGCTGTTCAGCTCTTCTTTAAGCTTCTGCTTGATTTCGTTTTCGTAAAGCGCTTTCAATCTTGACATTGCACCAACCCCTCTTACTTATCACCGCCGACGAGTTCGCCGGTGGACTTGAAGAAACGTACCTTGGTGCCGTCTTCAAGCAACTTGAAGCCTACACGATCACCTTTGCCGGTCTGTGCGTTAAAGATAGCAACGTTGGAAGTTGCGATAGCCGCTTCCTTCTCAACGATACCACCCTGCTGACCCAACATCGGATTCGGCTTCTGGTGCTTCTTGATCATGTTGATGCCAGACACGATCAGACGATCGTTAGCGAGCACGCGCATAACCTTGCCACGCTTGCCCTTGTCTTTACCTGCGATAACGATGACTTCATCGTCGCGACGAATCTTACGCATTATATTACCTTGTCGTTTCCTGCTACCCTCTCATGCTCAAAAACGCCAAACCCTGTCGGGAGTGGCGTTTTCTTCGAAGATCAACTCAATAAAGAGTCGTCTTACAGCACTTCAGGCGCCAGGGAAATGATCTTCATGAACTTCTCATTACGAAGTTCACGCGTTACTGGCCCGAAGATACGAGTACCGATCGGAGCGTCGTTGGCGTTCAGCAGAACCGCAGAGTTAGTATCAAAGCGGATCAGAGAACCGTCAGGACGACGAACACCCTTACGGGTACGTACTACGACAGCCTTAAGTACCTGGCCTTTCTTCACCTTGCCACGCGGAATTGCTTCCTTGACGGTCACCTTGATGATGTCGCCAACTGAAGCATAGCGGCGGTGAGAGCCACCCAGGACCTTAATACACTGCACACGCTTGGCGCCGCTGTTGTCAGCAACATCAAGCATCGTTTCAGTCTGAATCATGGTCTACTCCACAAACTGTATATACCTTCACCGCAACCGCCTAATACAGCTGCGGTGAATTGGCGTAATGGAGCAAAGGTGCGTAAGTTTACACCTTTGCTGCACGCTCTTCAATGCGAACAAGTGACCAAGTTTTAGTCTTGGACAACGGACGGGATTCGGCGATTGTCACCAGATCACCCATCTGACACTCATTCTTTTCATCGTGAGCATGCAGTTTGGTGGAGCGCTTCACAAACTTACCGTAGATCGGGTGTTTTTCTTTACGCTCAACCAGAACAGTGATGGTTTTATCCATCTTGTCACTGACGACCTTACCGGTCACAGTACGAGTACGTTTTTCCGCGCTCATTTAGTCACCTGCTTTTCGTTCAGTAGAGTCTTAACGCGAGCAATGTCGCGACGAACCTGACCCAGCAGGTGAGTCTGTGCCAGCTGGCCAGTCGCCTTCTGCATACGCAGGTTGAACTGGTCCTTCAGAAGACCCAGCAGAGCCTGCTGAAGCTCTTCAACGGACTTGTCACGCAGTTCAGCAGTTTTCATTACATCACCGTCCGCTTAACAATAGTTGTAGAAACCGGCAGCTTGGCAGCAGCCAGGGCGAAGGCTTCAGCAGCCAGTTCTTCCGGTACACCGCTCATTTCGAACAGCACTTTACCCGGCTGAATCTGGGCAACCCAGTACTCTACGCTACCCTTACCCTTACCCTACGTACTTCAAGCGGCTTACCTGTGATCGGCTTGTCCGGGAAGACACGGATCCAGATCTTACCACCACGCTTAACGTGACGGGTCATGGTACGACGGGCCGCTTCAATCTGGCGAGCAGTGATGCGGCCACGACCGGTCGCTTTCAGTGCAAATTCACCAAAGCTGACCTTGCTGCCGCGCTGTGCCAGGCCACGGTTGCGACCTTTCATTACCTTGCGGTATTTCAGTCGTTTCGGTTGCAGCATTGACGTCTACCTCACTTACCTTTCTTCTTGGGTGCGTTCTTCTCGGCACGTACCTGTTCGATACCACCGAGGATCTCACCCTTGAAGATCCAGACTTTAACGCCGATCACACCGTAAGTGGTGTGGGCTTCGTAGGTAGCGTAATCGATGTCCGCACGCAGAGTGTGCAGCGGTACACGACCTTCACGATACCATTCAGTACGTGCAATCTCGGCACCGCCAAGACGTCCGCTAACCTGAATTTTGATGCCTTTGGCGCCCTGACGCATGGCGTTCTGTACCGCGCGCTTCATGGCACGACGGAACATCACACGACGTTCCAGCTGGCTGGCAACGCTCTGTGCAACCAGTTTCGCATCCAGATCCGGCTTGCGTACTTCTTCGATGTTGATGTGAACAGGCACACCCATCATCTGGGAAACAGCGTTACGCAGCTTCTCGACGTCTTCGCCTTTCTTGCCGATCACGATACCCGGGCGAGCCGTGTAGATGGTGATCTTGGCATTCTGAGCCGGACGCTCGATTTCGATGCGGCTTACAGATGCATTTTTCAGCTGCTGATCCAGGTACTTACGCACCTGGAGATCGTTCAGCAGCTTTGCAGAGTATTCAGCCTTGTCGGCGTACCATACGGATGTATGGTCCTTTACGACTCCAAGCCGAATACCGGTCGGATTGACTTTCTGACCCATATTGAACTCTCCTAGCAATCAGCTCTTAGTCTGCCACCTTGACGGTGATATGTGACGAACGCTTCAGGATGCGATCGGCGCGACCCTTGGCACGCGGCCGGATACGCTTCATGGTCATCCCTTCATCAACGAAGACAGCTGATACGCGCAGATCGTCAATATCGGCACCTTCGTTATGCTCCGCATTCGCGATAGCAGACTCCAGAACCTTCTTGACCAGATCAGCACCTTTCTTCGTGCTGAACGCCAGGATATTCAGAGCTTCGCCCACAGATTTACCACGGATCTGATCAGCGACCAGTCGGGCCTTCTGGGCGGAGATGCGGGCGCCTGTGTGCTTGGCGATAACTTCCATCATCTACTCCCTTACTTCTTCTTGGCCTTCTTGTCGGCTGCATGACCGCGGTATGTACGTGTCGCAGCGAACTCGCCCAGTTTATGGCCGACCATGTCTTCGGTGATGAATACCGGGACATGCTGACGACCGTTATGTACTGCAATAGTAAGACCGACAAACTGCGGGAACACAGTTGAACGACGTGACCAGGTCTTGATCGGACGACGTTCGTTAGCCTCGATTGCAGCCTCTACCTTCTTCAACAGGTGAAGGTCGATAAAAGGACCTTTCTTCAGTGAACGTGGCACAGCTGATTCCTCTTATTTAGCCTGACGACGGCGTACGATCAGTTTATCGGTACGCTTGTTCTTGCGAGTCTTGTGACCCTTGGTCGGCACGCCCCACGGAGTAACCGGGTGACGACCACCAGAGCTGCGACCCTCACCACCACCATGCGGGTGATCAACCGGGTTCATCGCCGCACCGCGAACGGTCGGACGAACACCACGCCAGCGGCTTGCACCGGCTTTACCCAGTCGACGCAGGCTGTGTTCAGAGTTGCTGACCTCGCCCAGAGTGGCACGACATTCAGCCAGTACCTTGCGAGTCTCGCCAGAACGCAGACGCAGAGTTGCGTAAGTACCCTCACGGGCTACCAGCTGTGCGGAAGCACCTGCTGAACGTGCCAGCTGAGCGCCCTTGCCAGGCTTCAGCTCAACACAGTGTACGGTGCTACCCAGCGGGATGTTGCGCAGTGGCAACGTGTTACCGATCTTGATATCGGCATCATCACCGGAGATGACACGCGCACCGGCCTGCAGACCTTTCGGCGCGATGATGTAACGACGCTCACCGTCGAGATACTTCACCAGCGCGATATTAGCAGAACGGTTCGGATCGTATTCCAGACGCTCGATCACGCCTGCGATACCATCCTTGTTGCGACGGAAGTCGATTACACGGTAGTGGCTCTTGTGACCACCGCCGATGTGACGAGTCGTGATACGACCGTTGTTGTTACGACCACCAGTCTTGCTTTTCTTCTCGACCAGCGCAGCAAACGGTTTGCCCTTGTGCAGACCTTCGCTGACCACTTTAACGACGTGACGACGTCCAGCAGAGGTCGGCTTTGCTTTAATAACTGCCATGGTTCAACCCCTCGTTATTCGCCTGCCAGGAAATCGATTTCAGAGCCTTCGGCCAGACGAACGTACGCTTTGCGAACATCGTTGCGCTTGCCCATGCCACGCATGGTACGCTTGGTTTTACCCTTGATGTTCAGGACGTTAACGCCTGCAACCTTAACGTTGAACAGTTCTTCAACGGCCTGTTTGATTTCCGGCTTGGTTGCGTCTTTGGCCACACGGAAAACTACCTGTTCGCTGCCTTCGGCAACGATGGTGGCCTTTTCAGAGATGTGCGGTCCGAGCAGCACTTTGTAAATGCGTTCCGGGTTCATGCCAGCACCTCCTCAATTTTCTTCAGAGCAGGCACTGTCACCAGGACCTTCTCGAAACCAACCAGGCTAACCGGGTCGATACCAGCAGCGTCGCGTACGTCCACATGCGGAACGTTACGGGCAGCCAGATACAGATTCTGCTCGACGTTTTCGGTGATCAGCAGTGCGTTGTCCAGCTTCAGATCTTCCAGCTTGGCAACAAACTGCTTGGTCTTCGGTGCTTCCAGCTGGAAGTCTTCAACGACAACCAGACGCTCCTGGCGAACCAGCTCAGACAGGATGCAACGCATGGCAGCGCGGTACATCTTCTTGTTTACTTTCTGAGCGAAGTTGCGCGGCTGAGCGGCGAAAGTTACACCACCCGCACGCCACAGCGGTGAACGGCTAGTACCCGCACGGGCACGACCGGTACCTTTCTGACGGAACGGCTTGGCGCCACCACCAGATACTGCGGAACGGTTTTTCTGCGCTTTGCTACCCTGACGGCCAGCTGCCATGTAGGCAGTTACCACCTGGTGTACCAGCGCTTCATTGAACTCTTTACCAAATGCCAGATCGGATACTTCAACCGATCCAGTGGCTCCAGTCAGATTCAGATTCATGGCAATCCTCCTCAGGCGCGTGCTTTAACAGCAGGTTTAACGATGACGTCGCCACCGGTGGCGCCCGGGATTGCACCCTTGACGATCAGCAGGTTGCGCTCAGCATCAACACGTACGACTTCCAGAGTCTGTACAGTGCAACGCTCGGCACCCATGTGACCGGCCATCTTTTTACCTTTGAATACACGACCCGGGGTCTGGCACTGACCAATGGAACCCGGAGCACGGTGAGAAATGGAGTTACCGTGAGTCATATCCTGGGTGCTGAAGTTCCAGCGCTTAACGCCGCCCTGGAAACCTTTACCCTTGGATTCACCGGTAACATCGATTTTCTGACCTGCTTCGAAGCGCTCAACAGTCAGCGTATCGCCAACGTTGATTTCCTCGCCACCATTCAGACGGAACTCCCACAAACCGCGACCGGCTTCTACACCAGCCTTGGCAAAGTGACCTGCTTCCGGCTTGCTCAGGCGGTTAGCCTTTTTGCTGCCAGTAGTCACCTGTACCGCCGCATAACCGTCAGTTTCGACAGTCTTAACGCTGGTCACACGGTTCGGTTCCATTTCGATGACGGTGACTGGCACGGACACGCCATCTTCAGTGAAGATGCGGGTCATACCCGCTTTACGTCCGATAAGTCCTACAGACATTTTAATACCTCTTGCCAGTTGTGTACGGGGCTGTCACCCACTATGGCTGCCCTTTTCAGGGACATTCCACAAATAGCGCTTCATTAATTGAATAATTCTGCGCAGTGCGTATTAGCCGAGGCTGATCTGCACTTCTACACCCGCAGCGAGATCCAGCTTCATCAGTGCATCGACAGTTTTTTCTGTCGGTTCAACGATGTCCAGGACACGCTTGTGCGTACGAATCTCATACTGATCACGCGCATCTTTGTTGACGTGCGGTGAAACCAGTACGGTGTAACGCTCTTTGCGAGTAGGAAGTGGGATCGGACCACGCACCTGAGCACCTGTCCGCTTAGCAGTCTCAACGATCTCCTGAGCAGATGAGTCGATCAGGCGATGATCAAAAGCCTTCAGACGAATTCTGATTTTTTGGTTCTGCATTCTGATCACGCATTTCCTGTAAGTTTTTTAACGGCAATAGCCGACCTCCCCTCGGATGAAGGGGACGCAAATTTTACTCATTGCGCCGGTTAGCGTCAACCAAAAGTTTAATTTTTAACCAGCTCTGAGCTAAGCTTTGCCCGGTAACAAAAAAGCCCTCCGAAGAGGGCCTTTTCAGATCACATCATGCGAGTGGATTACTCGATGATTTTGGATACAACGCCAGCGCCGACGGTACGACCACCTTCACGGATGGCGAAACGCAGACCGTCTTCCATCGCGATCGGGTTGATCAGGGTAACAGTCATCTGGATGTTGTCACCCGGCATTACCATTTCAACGCCTTCCGGCAGCTCAACCGCACCAGTGATGTCGGTAGTACGGAAATAGAACTGCGGACGGTAGCCTTTGAAGAACGGAGTGTGACGACCGCCTTCTTCCTTGCTCAGTACGTAGACTTCGCCTTCGAACTTGGTGTGCGGAGTGATGGAACCCGGCTTCGCCAGGACCTGACCACGCTCAACTTCGTCACGCTTGGTACCACGCAGCAGCGCACCAACGTTCTCGCCTGCACGACCCTGGTCCAGCAGTTTGCGGAACATTTCAACACCAGTACAGGTAGTCTTGGTGGTGTCCTTGATACCAACGATTTCGATCTCGTCGCCAACGTTCAGGATACCACGCTCGATACGACCAGTTACTACGGTACCACGACCGGAGATAGAGAATACGTCCTCGATCGGCATCAGGAACGGCAGGTCAACAGCACGCTGCGGCTCAGGGATGTACTCATCCAGAGTCTCAACCAGCTTCTTGACTGCAGACGTGCCGTAACCGTTTTCGTCTTCGCCATTCAGCGCCATCAGAGCAGAACCCACAACGATCGGAGTGTCGTCGCCCGGGAATTCGTACTGGTCCAGAAGTTCGCGAACTTCCATCTCTACCAGTTCCAGCAGCTCTTCGTCATCAACCATGTCCGCTTTGTTCAGGAACACGACGATGTACGGTACGCCTACCTGACGAGACAGCAGGATGTGCTCACGAGTCTGCGGCATGGGGCCGTCTGCAGCGGAACATACCAGGATAGCGCCGTCCATCTGAGCAGCACCAGTGATCATGTTCTTAACGTAGTCAGCGTGTCCCGGGCAGTCTACGTGCGCGTAGTGGCGAGTCGGGGATTCGTACTCTACGTGTGAAGTAGAGATGGTGATACCACGCTCACGCTCTTCCGGTGCGTTGTCGATACCGTCGAAAGCAACGGCGTCGCCGCCCCATACTTCTGCACATACGCGAGTCAGTGCAGCGGTCAGAGTGGTTTTACCGTGGTCAACGTGACCGATGGTACCTACGTTAACGTGCGGCTTGCTACGTTCAAATGCTTGTTTAGCCACGATTAAATCCTCTTGATTCAGTAATTGGCTTATCAGTTCTGCTTGATAACGGCTTCGGCAATATTCTGCGGAGCTTCGGCGTAGCCTTTGAACTCCATAGAATAGGTCGCACGACCCTGGGACGCGGAGCGCAGGTCAGTAGCGTAACCGAACATTTCGCCCAGCGGTACTTCTGCGTTGATCACCTTGCCGGAAGTGCTGTCTTCCATACCCTGCACCAGACCACGACGACGGTTCAGGTCACCCATGACGTCACCCATGTACTCTTCAGGGGTAACGACTTCAACCTGCATCATCGGCTCCAGCAGACACGGACTGGCATCCTGTGCATACTTTTTCAGTGCCTGGGATGCGGCGATTTTAAACGCCATCTCGTTGGAGTCAACTTCATGGAAGGAACCGTCGTACAGACGCGCCTTCAGACCGATGAGCGGATAGCCGGCGATAACACCGTTCTTCATCTGCTCTTCGATACCCTTCTGAACAGCCGGGATGTATTCCTTCGGAATTGCACCACCCACGATCTCGTTCACGAACTCCAGACCTTCCTCATCGCTCGGCGCAAATTCGATCACAACGTGACCGTACTGACCACGACCACCGGACTGACGAGCAAACTTGTGGTTTGCCACAACAGCTGAGCGAATCTTCTCACGGTAGGCCACCTGGGGCTTACCGATGTTGGCTTCAACCTTGAACTCGCGCTTCATGCGGTCAACGATGATATCCAGGTGCAGCTCGCCCATGCCGGAGATGATGGTCTGACCGGTTTCCTCGTCGGTTTCAACGCGGAAAGAGGGGTCTTCCTGAGCCAGCTTGCTCAGCGCGATACCCATTTTTTCCTGGTCAGCCTTGGACTTCGGCTCAACCGCTACGGAGATTACCGGCTCAGGGAATTCCATGCGTTCCAGGACAATCTTGTTATCCAGATCGCACAGAGTATCACCAGTGGTAACATCTTTCAGGCCGATCATGGCAGCGATATCGCCGGCACGAACTTCCTTGATCTCTTCACGGCTGTTGGCGTGCATCTGCACCATACGACCGATACGCTCTTTCTTCTGCTTGACAGAGTTGTATACGCTGTCACCAGAGTTCAGAACACCGGAGTAGACACGTACGAAGGTCAGAGTACCTACGAACGGGTCAGTCGCGATCTTAAAGGCCAGCGCCGCAAACGGAGCGTTATCGTCAGCTTCACGAACTGCAACGGTCTCAGCCGCATCATCCAGAGTACCTTCGATCGCCTTAACTTCGGTCGGAGACGGCAGGTATTCGATGACCGCATCCAGTACTGCCTGAACACCCTTGTTCTTGAACGCGGAACCAGCCTGCATCAGGATGATTTCGTTGTTCAGGGTACGAGCACGCAGACCAGCCTTGATCTCTTCAACAGACAGTTCGCCTTCTTCCAGGTACTTGTCCATCAGTTCTTCAGAGGCTTCAGCAGCTGCTTCAACCATCTGTTCGTAGTACTGATCAACCTTGTCCTGCATGTCGGCCGGGATATCACCTTCTTCGAAGGTCATACCCATGTCTTCTTCGCTCCACAGGATCGCCTTGCCGCGCAGCAGATCAACGACGCCCTTGAACTCGTCTTCCGCACCGATCGGCAGGTTGATCGGCACAGGCACTGCGTTCAGACGCTTCTTCAGCTGCTCTTCAACCATGTAGAAGTTGGCACCGGCACGGTCCATCTTGTTGACGAACACCATGCGGGGAACTTCGTACTTGTTGGCCTGACGCCATACAGTCTCGGTCTGCGGCTGCACGCCTGAAGAGGCACACAGAACCACAACAGCACCGTCCAGTACACGCAGAGAACGTTCAACTTCGATGGTGAAGTCAACGTGTCCCGGAGTATCGATGATGTTTACACGGTGCTCGTCGAACTGTTTCTGCATACCGCTCCAGAAACAGGTAACAGCAGCAGAAGTAATGGTGATACCACGCTCCTGCTCCTGCTCCATCCAGTCGGTAGTAGACGCGCCATCATGGGTTTCACCCATCTTGTGGCTACGGCCTGTGTAGAACAGAACACGTTCAGTGGTGGTAGTCTTGCCGGCGTCAACGTGCGCACAGATACCGATATTACGGTAGCGCGCGAGTGGTGTAGTTCGAGCCACGACTCAATTCCTCTGAAGGTTAGAAGCGATAGTGAGCGAAAGCCTTGTTGGCTTCAGCCATACGATGCACATCTTCACGTTTCTTGACAGCAGCACCACGGCCTTCAGCAGCGTCAACCAGCTCACCAGCGAGACGCAGCGCCATGGATTTTTCACCACGTTTACGGGCAGCGTCTACAAGCCAGCGCATGGACAGCGCCATACGACGAGAGGGACGAACTTCTACAGGCACCTGGTAGGTTGCACCACCCACACGGCGGGATTTAACCTCAACCAGCGGCTGAACGGTTTCCAGTGCTTTTTCGAACAGCTCCAGCGGGTCCTGCTTGGTGCGTTCTTCGATTTTTTCCATCGCACCGTAAACGATACGCTCGGCAACAGATTTCTTGCCGTGCACCATCAGGTGGTTGATGAATTTTGCCAGTGTAATGTTACCGAACTTAGGATCCGGCAGGATTTCACGCTTCGCAGCGACGCGTCTTCTTGGCATGGATAAGCCCTCTATAAAATGTTTAAGGTCTTCAGGATTATGCGGTATGTATACACATCCGCCCTTACTCTTATCGTCTTTCGGTCTTGCTTTAACAGCTGCGTAACCCTAAGCGGCCACCGGCTGGAACAGCGCTACCGTCGGACCGACGGGATCAGGACTTGGGACGCTTGGTACCGTACTTGGAACGACCCTGTTTACGATCGTTAACACCGGAGCAGTCCAGAGAACCGCGAACAGTGTGGTAACGAACACCCGGGAGGTCTTTTACACGACCGCCACGGATCAGAACAACAGAGTGTTCCTGCAGGTTGTGACCTTCACCGCCGATGTAGGAAGACACTTCAAAGCCGTTGGTCAGACGAACACGACATACTTTACGCAGAGCCGAGTTCGGCTTCTTCGGAGTAGTAGTGTAAACACGGGTACATACACCGCGACGCTGAGGGCAAGCTTCCAGAGCACGTACGTCACTCTGC
This sequence comes from uncultured Marinobacterium sp., assembly GCA_963676805.2. GTDB lineage: Bacteria > Pseudomonadota > Gammaproteobacteria > Pseudomonadales > Balneatricaceae > Marinobacterium. Next base: position 2,609,165 of record CAXXYA010000002.1, read on the forward strand.
TGAACCTTGCGCTTACGCGGCTGGCGTACCAGCTGGTTGATTGTTGCCATTAAGCAAACTCCACGTTTGGATTATTCGCACCTTGATAACGCTGGATATGATCCAGCACGAAAGGGCCGGAATTTTAATCAATTCCGGCCCCCGACGTCAATTATTGAGCAATATTTACTCAGCGTCTGGCGACATGGAGGCGTTCAGCGCTTCGGTCAGTGCCTGCTGCACCTCTTCCGCACTCACGGTAACACCTTCAGTTGCCATCTGACGTTTACGCTTGCGTTCGCTGTGGTACGCCAGACCGGTACCGGCCGGAATCAGACGACCCACAACAACGTTTTCTTTCAGGCCACGCAGGAAGTCCTGCTTGCCGGTTACTGCACCTTCGGTCAGTACGCGGGTTGTCTCCTGGAAGGAGGCCGCGGAGATGAAGGACTCGGTCGCCAGAGAAGCCTTGGTGATACCCAGCAGTACGCGTTCGTACTTCGCCGGGATCTTGCCTTCCGCCTCGAGGCGCTGGTTTTGTTCAATGATCGCCGCGTATTCCACCTGGTCGCCCGGGATGAAATCGGAGTCACCGGCATCGAGGATCTCCGCCTTGCGCAGCATCTGACGCACGATGACTTCAATGTGCTTGTCGTTGATCGCTACGCCCTGGAGGCGGTAAACCTCCTGGATCTCGCTGACGATGTACTTGGCCAGCTCTTTGACGCCCAGTACTCGCAGGATGTCATGCGCGTTGGACGGACCATCGGACAGGACTTCACCCTTCTCGACGCTTTCACCCTCGAACACGTTCAGGTTACGCCATTTCTGAATCATGATTTCGACAGGATCATTACCGTCATTCGGCGTAATCACGATACGGCGCTTGCCCTTGGTTTCCTTGCCGAAGGTCACGTTACCGGAAACCTCTGCCAGCACGGAGGATTCCTTCGGCTTGCGCGCTTCGAACAGGTCGGCAACACGCGGCAGACCACCGGTGATGTCCTTGTTGACCGAGCCTTCCTGCGGGATACGCGCCAGGATGTCACCGATCTGCACGTCGGAACCGTCATTCATGTTGACGATCGCCTTCGCGGGCAGCAGGTACTGTGCCGGCATCTCGGTGCCCGGGTGGTAAACATCATTACCGTTGGCATCGACCAGCTTGATCATCGGGCGGATATCCTTGCCCGCCTGCGGACGGTCCTTGGCATCGAGGATCTCGATGGTGGACAGGCCGGTCAGCTCATCGGTCTGACGCTTGATGGTAATACCATCTTCCATGCCCACGAACTCGACCTTACCCGCCACCTCGGTGACGATCGGGTGAGTATGCGGGTCCCAGTTGGCCACGACCGCACCGGCTTCTACGCTGGAGCCGTCACGTACCTTGATGATGGAACCGTACGGCAGCTTGTAGCGTTCACGCTCACGACCGTGCTGGTCGGTCACACCCAGCTCGCCGGAACGGGAAGTCGCTACCAGGTTGCCGTCGGTACGCTCAACGAACTTCAGGTTGTGCAGACGGATCTCACCGCCATTTTTCACCTGGATGCTGTCAACCGCCGCTGCTCGTGATGCCGCACCACCGATGTGGAAGGTACGCATGGTCAGCTGGGTACCCGGCTCACCGATGGACTGGGCGGCAATAACGCCGACCGCTTCACCACGGTTGACCAGGTGTCCGCGACCCAGGTCACGGCCATAACAGTTGGAGCAGATGCCGTGCTGAGACTCACAGGTGATCGCGGAGCGCACCACGATCTCGTCGATGCCGCTGTAGGCTTCGTCATTCTCCAGACGATGCACCCAGGCCTCGTCGATCAGTGTGCCGGCCGGGATCAGGGTTTCGGTTTCCGCCGGGTTCAGCACATCTTCGGCCACGACACGGCCCAGAACACGCTCACCCAGGGTCACGATAACGTCACCGCCTTCGATCATCGGCTGTACCACGACGCCGCGCTCGGTGCCGCAATCCTGCTCGGTGATCACTACGTCCTGCGCCACGTCGACCAGACGACGGGTCAGGTAACCGGAGTTCGCGGTCTTCAGTGCGGTATCCGCCAGACCCTTACGTGCACCGTGGGTGGAGATGAAGTACTGGAGTACGTTCAGACCTTCACGGAAGTTCGCCACGATCGGCGTTTCGATGATGGAACCGTCCGGCTTCGCCATCAGACCACGCATACCCGCCAGCTGACGGATCTGGGCGGCGCTGCCTCGCGCACCGGAGTCGGCCATCATGTAGACGGAGTTGAACGACTCCTGTTCTACCTGGTTGCCTTCCGCATCGGTGACGACATCCACCTTCAGGTTGTCCATCATCTTCTTGGCCAGCAGCTCGTTGGCGCGGGACCAGATATCGATAACCTTGTTGTATTTCTCGCCCTGGGTTACCAGACCGTCGGCGAACTGACGTTCGATCTCCTTCACCTCGGCATCCGCCTCGGCGACGATCTGGACCTTCTCGGCCGGGATCTCGAAGTCGTTCACACCGATGGACGACCCGGACATGGTTGCCTGACGGAAGCCCATGTACATCAGCTGGTCAGCGAAGATGACGGTGTCCTTCAGACCGCAGCGACGGTAAGCCTCGTTCAGCAGGCGGGAGATCGCCTTTTTCTTCATCGCCTGGTTAACCAGGGAGAACGGCAGGCCATCCGGCACGATGTCAAACAGCATGGCGCGGCCAACGGTAGTCTCCTGCAGGCCGTAGCGCTCTTCGACGTTGCCTTCGATATCGCGGATCACCTCGGGAATGCGCACCTTGATGCGCGCCTGCAGGTGAACCTGACCAGCGCCGTGTGCACGCTGCACTTCCTTGATATCGGAGAAGACCATGCCTTCGCCCGGGGCGTTCAGGCGTTCACGGGTCATGTAGTACAGACCCAGTACCACGTCCTGAGACGGCACGATGATCGGCTCGCCGTTGGCCGGTGACAGGATGTTGTTGGTGGACATCATCAGCGCACGGGCTTCGAGCTGGGCTTCCAGGGTCAGCGGTACGTGGACCGCCATCTGGTCGCCGTCGAAGTCGGCGTTGTACGCCGCACACACCAGCGGGTGCAGCTGGATCGCCTTGCCTTCGATCAGTACCGGTTCGAACGCCTGGATACCCAGACGGTGCAGTGTCGGTGCACGGTTCAGCAGTACCGGGTGCTCGCGGATCACCTCATCGAGGATATCCCACACCAGCGGCTCTTCACGCTCAACCATCTTCTTGGCAGCCTTGATGGTGGTCGCGTGACCACGCAGCTCCAGCTTGGAGAAGATGAACGGTTTGAACAGTTCCAGTGCCATTTTCTTCGGCAGACCGCACTGGTGCAGACGCAGGTACGGACCCACCACGATGACGGAACGGCCGGAGTAGTCAACACGCTTACCGAGCAGGTTCTGACGGAAACGACCCTGCTTACCCTTGATCATGTCGGCCAGGGATTTCAGCGGGCGCTTGTTGGAACCGGTGATGGCACGACCGCGACGGCCGTTATCCAGCAGTGCATCGACGGATTCCTGCAGCATGCGCTTCTCGTTGCGCACGATGATGTCAGGAGCGTTCAGGTCGAGCAGGCGCTTCAGACGGTTGTTACGGTTGATCACGCGACGGTACAGATCGTTCAGATCCGAAGTCGCGAAGCGACCACCATCCAGCGGTACCAGCGGACGCAGGTCCGGCGGCAGCACCGGCAGCACTTCCATGATCATCCAGGCGGGGTTGTTGCCGGACTTGTAGAAGGCTTCCAGCAGCTTCAGGCGCTTGGACAGTTTTTTGATCTTGGTTTCGGAGTTGGTCTGCGGCAGTTCTTCACGCAGCTGCTGGCACTCTTCTTCCAGATCGATGGAAGACAGCAGTTCTCGTACCGCTTCGGCACCCATGCGCGCGTCGAATTCGTCACCGAACTCCTCCAGCGCCTCGAAGTACTGTTCATCGTTGAGCAGCTGGCCACGCTCCAGCGTCGTCATGCCCGGCTCGATCACGACGAAGGATTCGAAGTAGAGCACGCGCTCGATATCACGCAGGGTCATGTCCAGCATCAGGCCGATACGGGACGGCAGTGACTTCAGGAACCAGATGTGGGCAACCGGAGACGCCAGCTCGATGTGACCCATGCGTTCACGACGCACTTTTGTCTGGGTCACTTCAACGCCACACTTCTCACAGATAACGCCACGGTGCTTCATGCGCTTGTACTTGCCGCACAGGCACTCGTAATCCTTGACCGGGCCAAAGATCTTGGCACAGAACAGACCGTCACGCTCCGGCTTGAAGGTACGGTAGTTGATGGTTTCCGGCTTTTTGACTTCGCCGTAGGACCAGGAACGGATCATGTCCGGCGACGCCAGGGATACGCGAATAGAGTCGAACTCTTCGGACTGGCCCTGGGACTTCAGCAGATTCAGCAGATCTTTCATTGTCTATAGCTCCTCGCGGAGTTCTCTGCGCCGAAAGCCCCCTGACCATTCAAGGGGCTTCGGCTGGTGATCATTCAGGACTTATTCGCTCTCGAGCTCGATATCGATACCGAGCGAGCGGATTTCCTTGATCAACACGTTGAACGATTCCGGCATGCCCGGTTCCATACGGTGATCGCCGTCGACGATGTTCTTGTACATCTTGGTACGGCCGTTCACGTCGTCCGACTTCACGGTCAGCATCTCCTGCAGGGTGTAGGCGGCACCGTAGGCTTCCAGCGCCCAGACCTCCATCTCACCGAAGCGCTGACCACCGAACTGCGCCTTACCACCCAGCGGCTGCTGGGTAACCAGGCTGTAGGAACCGGTGGAACGTGCGTGCATCTTGTCGTCGACCAGGTGGTTCAACTTCAGCATGTACATATAGCCCACGGTCACCGGACGGTCGAACATATCGCCCGTACGGCCATCGAACAGGCGTACCTGACCGCTGTCGTCGAGGTCGGCCAGACGCAGCAGCGCCTTGATCTCGCTTTCCTTGGCACCATCGAATACCGGTGTTGCCAGCGGTACACCACGGCGCAGGTTGGCCGCCAGCTCGAGGATGTCGTCATCACTGAAGCTGTCCAGATCTTCCTGATGGCCAGCCGTCAGTCCACCGTGGCTGGCATTGTAGATCTCGTGCAAGAACTCGCGCAGTGCCTTGACCTTTTCAGCCTTCGCCTGCTCCTGTTGCAGCAGCGCATTGACCTTGCGACCCAGACCGGTTGCCGCCATACCCAGGTGAGTCTCGAGGATCTGCCCCACGTTCATACGGGACGGTACACCCAGCGGGTTGAGGACGATGTCGACCGGCTCGCCATGCGCATCGTGCGGCATGTCTTCAACCGGCATGATCACGGAGATAACACCCTTGTTACCGTGACGACCGGCCATCTTGTCACCCGGCTGTACGCGGCGCTTGGTGGCGACATAGACCTTGACGATCTTCAGCACGCCCGGTGCCAGATCATCGCCGGTCTGCAGCTTGCCCTTCTTGTCTTCGAAGCGCTTGTCGAGGTTTTCGCGACGCTCTTCCAGATGCTTCTTGGCCAGCTCGAGTTCTTCGCTGATCGCTTCGTCCGCGACGCGGATCTTGAACCAGTCAGCCTTCTTCAGGCCGTCGAGGAACTCGTCGGTGATCGTTTCGCCCTTCTTCAGGCCGGCGCCGCCTTCAGCAGACAGGCCCACCAGCTTGCGCTGCAGACGTTCGAAGGTTGCCTGTTCAACGATGCGGAACTCTTCGTTCAGGTCCTTGCGGATCGCATCCAGTTCGGACTTCTCGATGGACAGCGCACGCTCGTCCTTCTGCACACCATCACGGGTGAACACCTGAACGTCGATAACCTTACCGACAGTACCGGTCTTCACGCGCAGTGAAGTGTCCTTCACATCGGACGCCTTCTCACCAAAGATGGCACGCAGCAGCTTTTCTTCAGGTGTCAGCTGGGTTTCGCCTTTCGGCGTGACCTTGCCCACCAGAATGTCGCCCGGACCCACTTCAGCACCGATATGCACGATACCGGCTTCATCCAGCTTGGCCAGTGCGGACTCGCCCACGTTGGGGATATCGGAGGTGATCTCTTCCGGCCCCAGCTTGGTGTCACGCGCCACACAGGTCAGCTCCTGAATGTGGATGGTGGTGAAGCGATCTTCCTGCACCACGCGCTCGGAGATGAGGATGGAGTCCTCGAAGTTGTAGCCGTTCCACGGCATGAACGCGATGCGCATGTTCTGACCCAGAGCCAGCTCACCGAGGTCAACGGACGGGCCGTCGGCCATCACATCACCGCGCTGAACGGACTCGCCCGGACGAACGATGGAGCGCTGGTTGATGCAGGTATTCTGGTTGGAACGAACATACTTGGTCAGGTTGTAGATATCCACACCCGCGTCGCCGGCCGGAACTTCGTCATCGTGTACACGGACCACGATGCGTGCCGCATCGACAGACTCGATCACGCCACCACGGCGAGCCACGACACAGACACCGGAGTCCTGCGCCACGTTGCGTTCGATACCGGTACCCACCAGCGGCTTCTCGGCGCGCAGAGTCGGTACAGCCTGGCGCTGCATGTTGGAACCCATCAACGCACGGTTGGCGTCATCGTGCTCGAGGAACGGGATCAGGGCTGCCGCCACGGATACCACCTGGCGCGGAGACACGTCCATGTACTGGACACGCTCGGGTCCCATAACGGTGAATTCGTTCAGGTGACGTACCGCAACCAGTTCGTCGGTCAGGCGACGTTCTTCGTCCATGGCCGCAGAAGCCTGGGCGATGACGTATTTGTTCTCTTCAATGGCTGACAGGTAATCGATATCGTCAGTCACCTGGCCGTCGACCACGCGACGGTACGGCGTTTCCAGGAAGCCGTAGTCGTTGGTGCGGGCAAATACGGCCAGAGAGTTGATCAGACCGATGTTCGGACCTTCAGGGGTCTCGATCGGACATACGCGACCATAGTGAGTCGGGTGTACGTCTCGAACCTCGAAGCCGGCACGCTCACGGGTCAGACCGCCCGGGCCCAGTGCGGAAACACGACGCTTGTGCGTCACTTCCGACAGCGGGTTGTTCTGGTCCATGAACTGGGACAGCTGAGAGGAGCCGAAGAATTCCTTGATCGCAGCGGCCACCGGCTTGGCGTTGATCAGGTCCTGCGGCATCAGGTTGTCGGATTCCGCCATGGACAGACGTTCACGCACGGCGCGCTCGACACGGACCAGACCGACACGGAACTGGTTCTCGGCCATTTCACCCACGGAACGAATACGACGGTTACCCAGGTGGTCGATATCGTCGACGGTACCCTTGCCGTTGCGGATGTCGATCAGGGTCTTCATCACGTCCAGGATGTCATCCTTGTCCAGGATGCCGGATCCGGTCACGGCTTCACGGCCCAGACGACGGTTGAACTTCATGCGACCAACGGCAGACAGGTCGTAACGTTCCTCGGAGAAGAACAGGTTCTCGAACAGACCTTCCGCGGACTCCTTGGTCGGCGGTTCGCCAGGACGCATCATGCGATAGATTTCGACCAGAGCTTCCAGCTGGTTGCGGGTCGGATCGATGCGCAGAGTGTCTGAGATGAACGATCCGCAGTCCAGATCGTTGGTGTACAGTGTCTCGATACGATCGATACCCAGCACCTGCATCTTGGCGACCAGCTCTTCGGTGATCTCGGCGTTACAGTTGGCGATCAGCTCGCCAGTCGTCGGATCTACCAGGTTGCGAGCCAGCGGCTTGCCAATCAGGTACTCGGCCGGCACGTTCAGCTGTTCCATACCCGCTTTTGCCATCTGACGGATATGACGCGGCGTGATGCGGCGTCCGGCTTCAACGATAACGTTGCCTTCCGGGTCCTTGATTTCGAAGGACATGGTTTCGCCACGCAGGCGTTCCGGAATCAGGTCCATCCAGATGGCGTCCTGCTCCAGGGTCCAGCCGGTGGTTTCGAAGAAGGTTTCCAGAATCTCTTCCGCTTCGTAGCCCAGGGCGCGCAGCAGAATGGTCGCCGGCAGTTTGCGACGACGGTCGATACGCACGAACAGGCTGTCCTTGGGATCGAACTCGAAGTCGAGCCAGGAGCCACGGTAGGGAATGATACGTGCGGAATACAGCAGCTTGCCGGAGGAATGCGTCTTGCCCTTGTCGTGGTCGAAGAACACACCCGGAGAACGGTGCAGCTGAGACACGATGACACGCTCGGTACCGTTGACAACGAAGGTACCGTTTTCGGTCATCAGGGGCATTTCGCCCATGTAAACTTCCTGCTCCTTGATGTCCTTGACCGCTTTGGTGGACGAATCACGGTCATAGATCACCAGGCGCACTTTGACGCGCAGAGGTGCGGCGTAAGTGATACCACGCTGCTGACACTCTTTCACGTCGAATACGGGTTCGCCGAGGCGGTAGCCGGCGTACTCCAGGGCTGCGTTGCCAGAGTAAGAGACAATTGGAAATACGGAATTGAACGCAGCGTGCAAGCCTTCGTCACGACGTCCTTCACCAACGCTGCCGTCCTGCAAGAAGCGACGGTAGGAGTCGAGCTGAGTCGCCAACAGGTATGGCACATCCATAACCTGCCGCAACTTAGCGAAATTCTTGCGAATGCGTTTCTTCTCAGTATATGAATAAGCCATCAGTGTTCCCCAGCATCTGCACCCAGGTTGAGAAGCCAGTCCCCTCGCATGCCTGCGAACGGGCTGTGTAGCCATTATTTATTTGCTGTCTATAAATAACGGAAAAAGGCCGGTGGCGTTTCGCCACCAGCCATACGCTTTTTAAGCAGTTTCAGGCTGCTTTTTGCGCATCAACGCGATTACTTGAGCTCAACAGTCGCGCCAGCTTCTTCCAGAGCTTTCTTCAGCTCTTCAGCTTCAGCTTTTTCTACGCCTTCTTTGATGGTAGACGGAGCGCCGTCAACCAGCTCTTTGGCTTCTTTCAGGCCCAGGCCAGTAGCGCCGCGGACAGCCTTGATGACGTTAACTTTCTTGTCACCAGCAGAAGTCAGAACAACGTTGAATTCAGACTGCTCTTCAGCAGCACCAGCATCACCAGCCGGACCAGCCATAACGGCAGCAGCAGCGGTAACACCGAATTTTTCTTCCATTGCTTCGATCAGAGCAACAACGTCCTTAACGGACATTTCAGCAACAGCGTTGATGATATCTTCGTGAGTCAGAGACATGATTCAAATCCTGATAATTGGGTAGAGCGATAGCTCGTTAAAACTTTCAAGAAACAGCCAAGAACGGGTCTTAGGCAGCTTCCTGCTCTTTCTGGTCGCGAATTGCCGCAATGGTACGAACCAGCTTGCCAGCAGATGCTTCTTTCAGAACGCTCATCAGCTTGGCAATCGCTTCGTCGTACGTCGGCAGGCTTGCCAGCATTGCGATATCAACCACTTCGCCTTCAAACGCAGCAGTTTTCAGTTCAAACTGCTCGTTGTCTTTCGCGAAATCCTTGAGGATACGCGCACCGGCACCCGGGTGCTCGGTGGAGAATGCGATGATGGTCGGACCGACAAAGCTGTCCTGCAGACATGCGTAGTCAGTGCCTTCTACTGCGCGGCGAGCCAGGGTGTTACGTACGACTTTCAGCCATACGCCGTTAGCACGGGCTTCTTTACGCAGAGCAGTCATGTCTTCTACAGTCACGCCGCGAGAATCGGCAACAACTGCAGACAGAGCAGACTTGGCAGCTTCCTGGACTTCAGCGACGATCGCTTTTTTGTCTTCGAGTCCTAATGCCACGATTTACTCCTGGATTTAGTCTTTCGACTGTTTACCAACCACCCCTTGCGGGGCTTCTGAGTACGGTGGTTTTGATTCGCGTGAATCTCACCGTCTGCGCAGGCTGGTGTTTCCATTAAGATGCCGCCACCCGGAGGCGGAGCATCACCTGCGGTCTTTGACGGCCTTCGTCTCTGTATTACAGGTCACGAAGACCCTCAAAAAACCTTTACGTCGATCAGAAGCTCAGAGAGGACTGATCGATCGACAGACCCGGGCCCATGGTAGTGGACAGGGTCACTTTCTTGACATAGATGCCTTTGGCAGAAGCGGGCTTCAGCTTTTTCAGCTCAGCCAGCAGTGCTTCCACGTTCTCCTGGATAGCCTGGCCTTCGAAGCCCAGCTTGCCCACGGAGCAGTGGATGATGCCGTTCTTGTCAGTACGGAAACGCACCTGACCAGCCTTGGCATTGTTGACTGCAGTGGTCACGTCCGGAGTCACGGTACCCACTTTCGGGTTCGGCATCAGGCCGCGCGGACCCAGGATCTGACCCAGCTGACCCACGACACGCATGGCGTCCGGAGTCGCGATCACAACGTCAAAGTCCAGGTTACCGGCCTTGACCTGTTCAGCCAGATCATCGAAACCAACCACGTCAGCACCGGCTGCCTTGGCTTTCTCAGCATTCTCACCCTGAGCGAAGACGGCAACGCGGACTTCTTTACCAGTACCGTTCGGCAGCACGCTGGAACCGCGCACAACCTGGTCGGATTTACGCGGATCAACACCCAGGTTCACAGCAACGTCAACAGACTCGGTGAACTTGACTGAAGAGATCTCACCCAGCAGAGCCACAGCATCGGCTACCGGGTACAGCTTGCCGCTTTCAACCTTCTCACGGATCGCCTTCTGGCGCTTAGTCAGCTTTGCCATTACTCATCACCCTCTACGACCAGACCCATGGAACGAGCGCTACCAGCGATAGTACGAACCGCCGCATCCATATCGGATGCTGTCAGGTCCGGCTGCTTAGTAGTTGCAATCTCTTCCAGCTGAGCACGGGTAACAGTACCCACTTTCTCAGTGTTCGGACGAGCAGAACCGCTCTTCAGGCCTGCAGCCTTCTTCAGCAGAATAGCCGCCGGCGGAGTCTTGGTGATGAACGTGAAGCTGCGATCGCTGTATACAGTGATAACAACCGGCACCGGCAGACCCGGCTCCATGCTCTGAGTCTGGGCGTTGAACGCTTTACAGAACTCCATGATGTTAACACCGTGCTGACCCAGAGCCGGACCTACGGGAGGACTCGGGTTAGCCTGACCTGCTTTTACCTGCAGCTTGATATAAGCGTTGATTTTCTTAGCCATTAAGCTACTCCTTTGGGTTCAAGCGCCCCTCGGGGCTCCCCATTTCTTACAACAACGAAACCGCCCTCAGGCGGCTTCGTTACCAGACTCAGGCCTTTTCGACCTGAGTAAATTCCAGCTCGACCGGCGTCGAGCGACCAAAGATGAGCACGGCAACCTGCAGACGGTTCTTCTCGTAGTTGACCTCTTCGACCACGCCGTTGAAGTCAGCAAAGGGACCGTCGATGACACGTACCATCTCACCCGGTTCAAATACGGTTTTCGGCCGCGGCTTATCTACACCGCTTTCGACGCGCTGCAGGATCTCGTCCGCTTCCTTCTGGGTAATCGGTGCAGGCTTGTCCGCCGTACCACCAATAAAGCCCATAACGCGCAGGGTGTTCTTGACCAGATGCCAGGTCTCGTCATTCATGACCATCTGCACCAGGACATAACCCGGATAAAACTTGCGCTCTGACTTGCGCTTCTTGCCGTCACGAATCTCGACCACTTCTTCGGTCGGCACCAGAACATCACCGAACAGATCCTGCATGCCATGCAGCTCGATCCGCTCTTTCAGGGTATTCATGACGCGCTTTTCATAGCCGGAGTAGGCATGCACGACATACCAACGCTTCTTGTCCATGTCCATGCTTACACCTCTTAACCAATAGCGCCGGAAACCAGCCACCCCAGCAGGGAATCAAGCCCCCAGAGTGCCAGACCGACCAGCAACACAGCCAGCACGACGATCGCAGTAGTCTGCAGCGTTTCCTGGCGCGTCGGCCAGACAACCCTTCGAATCTCGTTCTTGGCTTCTTTGAACAGCTGAAAGAATGCTTTGCCTTTCGCAGTCTGCAGACCAATAAAGCCCGCCACTACAGCCAGCGCAACCAGTGCCAGCACACGATAGAGCAGAGACTCACCAGCAAAAATGGAGTTCCCTACAACACCAGCCGCCACTAATGCGACCACGACAACCCACTTCAGGCTATCGAGTTTAGATCCTTCGGAAGTCACTTTAGAGTTCACGCTTGGAGCCTCGGCTTAATGAAAGCTTGCGCTTTGTGTGACACCATTCCCGATTAGGAATGGCAGGCCAGGAGGGAATCGAACCCCCAACCTGCGGTTTTGGAGACCGCTGCTCTGCCAATTGAGCTACTGGCCTGTTGCGTAACAGGGAGGCACATTATATGCACCTCCCCTCCTGCATGCAACAGGTAATTATCGAAATTTATTCGATAATTTTGGATACCACGCCGGCACCCACGGTACGACCGCCTTCACGGATGGCGAAACGCAGACCGTCTTCCATCGCGATCGGGTTGATCAGGGTAACAGTCATCTGGATGTTGTCACCCGGCATTACCATTTCAACGCCTTCCGGCAGCTCAACCGCACCAGTGATGTCGGTAGTACGGAAATAGAACTGCGGACGGTAGCCTTTGAAGAACGGAGTGTGACGACCGCCTTCTTCCTTGCTCAGTACGTAGACTTCGCCTTCGAACTTGGTGTGCGGAGTGATGGAACCCGGCTTCGCCAGGACCTGACCACGCTCAACTTCGTCACGCTTGGTACCACGCAGCAGCGCACCAACGTTCTCGCCTGCACGACCCTGGTCCAGCAGTTTGCGGAACATTTCAACACCAGTACAGGTAGTCTTGGTGGTGTCCTTGATACCAACGATTTCGATCTCGTCGCCAACGTTCAGGATACCACGCTCGATACGACCAGTTACTACGGTACCACGACCGGAGATAGAGAATACGTCCTCGATCGGCATCAGGAACGGCAGGTCAACAGCACGCTGCGGCTCAGGGATGTACTCATCCAGAGTCTCAACCAGCTTCTTGACTGCAGACGTACCGTAACCGTTTTCGTCTTCGCCATTCAGCGCCATCAGAGCAGAACCCACAACGATCGGAGTGTCGTCACCCGGGAATTCGTACTGGTCCAGAAGTTCGCGAACTTCCATCTCTACCAGTTCCAGCAGCTCTTCGTCATCAACCATGTCCGCTTTGTTCAGGAACACGACGATGTACGGTACGCCTACCTGACGAGACAGCAGGATGTGCTCACGAGTCTGCGGCATGGGGCCGTCTGCAGCGGAACATACCAGAATAGCGCCGTCCATCTGAGCAGCACCGGTGATCATGTTCTTAACGTAGTCAGCGTGTCCCGGGCAGTCTACGTGCGCGTAGTGGCGAGTCGGGGATTCGTACTCTACGTGTGAGGTAGAGATGGTGATACCACGCTCACGCTCTTCCGGTGCGTTGTCGATACCGTCGAAAGCAACGGCGTCGCCGCCCCATACTTCTGCACATACGCGAGTCAGTGCAGCGGTCAGAGTGGTTTTACCGTGGTCAACGTGACCGATGGTACCTACGTTAACGTGCGGCTTGCTACGTTCAAATGCTTGTTTAGCCATGGCAGAGTCAACCTGATCAAGTCGTTTCGAGTACGCCAAATACGACAAAGGGTAGACATATCGCTATATCTACCCTTCATCAAAACTGGAGCTCATGGGCGGATTTGAACCGCCGACCTCACCCTTACCAAGGGTGTGCTCTACCCCTGAGCTACATGAGCATAACGCTTTTTCCTTTGCCCCATCTGGAGCGGGTAGCGGGAATCGAACCCGCCTCTTCAGCTTGGAAGGCTGAGGTAATAGCCACTATACCATACCCGCTTAAACGGAGATGGTGGTGGGAGGTGGATTCGAACCACCGAAGCTTGCGCGTCAGATTTACAGTCTGATCCCTTTGGCCACTCGGGAACCCCACCAGCCTTTCAATCCTTCTCGAGACATGGTGCCGGCACGAGGAGTCGAACCCCGGACCTACTGATTACAAGTCAGTTGCTCTACCAACTGAGCTATACCGGCCTTGCCTGTCGAAGTGGTGCGTATCTTACTGATCCGATTGGGGCTGCGCAACCCCTTCACACAATTTTTTTTCAATTTTTATGCCGGGCCAGCCGACGACCATCATCCGCGCCAGACGCGTCTCGTCCATCTGACCTTCAGCGCTGCTCGCCTGAATCCTGAAACCGGGCGCATCATCCAGAATTGGGTCCAGTTCAAGCTCCAGCGCCAACACCGCATGAATCGCCGTGCGCTCGGCCCTGGCACGCTGCAGAGCCTCTGCCCCCATGAAAGGCCCCAGCACGAAGTCGCCTCCCTGCGTCTGCGGCACCCAGCCCGCCAGCGCCAGCCGATCCAGCAAGGCCAGCTGAGCCCCCGGCTCGGCCGGTCGCGGCAGACGCAACCGATAGCCCAGCACGAACGGCGGCGCCGTGACGATCTGCGTATCGAAGCCTCGCTCCTGTAACCGTATCGATGCCACGTCCGCCTCCATGCGCGAGACGAAGTCGCCCAGTTGATAGCACACCCGCTCACGTGGCGACAGCACCTCCCCGCCGCCCAGCTCATGCAAGAGTCGCAAGCGGCTGATCTGCTCGGTACTCACGTCTGGCGACTCGACGGCCTGCTGCTGCGCATACCAGAACAACAACAGCGCATTCATCAGTAACAGCAGCAGCGCCAGCCATCGCATCATCCCTTTACTCCAATGCCCATCGCAGGCCATCCATGACAAGGTCGGGGCACAGCTCGGCCCCCGGAATCATCTCTACCAGCTGCGTACCATCGCCTCCCGTCACCAGCACAGACGAGGGTGTATCCAGGCCGGGAATTCCGGCGCGCAGCTGTTGCGCCAGTGACAACAGCATCAAATTGGCACCATGGGCGACAGCACTACTGGTGTCGCAGCCCGGTGCAATCGAATAATGCTCTACATCCCTGTCCACTCTTACCTCTGCGGTATTGCCGAGCAGTGACTGCTGCATCAGCCGGATGCCGGGCAGGATATACCCTCCCTGATGCACCCCTTGCGCATCGAGCAGGTCCAGCGTGATCGCGCTGCCGCAATCGACCACCCAACAGCTCCGCTCCAGGCGTTTCCAGGCAGCCAGCATCGCCAGCCAGCGGTCAACCCCCATGCGCGCCGGATCCCGGTAGCTATTGCGCACGCCAGCGGCTTCCGCCGTTGTCAGTGCACGGTGCAGTGGCACCTGCCAGCAATGCTCCACACCGGCAATCAGCATCTGGTTGAGCCCTTCCCCGGCCACCGATGCCAGCCAGACGACTTCGGGGGTCTGTCGGCACATCTGCAACTGATCAGCGGTAAATTCCGCTGTCAGCCAGCGCCCGCGCTCCAGCACCCGGTCGTTGTCGACCAGACGCCACTTGATAAATGTATTGCCCGCATCCAACTCAAGCCGTTTCATGTGCCCGCACGCTCACTTCACCGCCATGAAAGACTTCCTGCCCCTTAGCGGTCTGCAATCGAAGTCCGCCCTGATCAGTTACCCCCAGACAGATCCCTTCGAAGGCATGCACCCCGGACGTCAGCCGAACCGGCTGCCCCTGGAACACATTGGCCGCCTCCCAGGCCGGTCGCAACTGGGCAAAGCCGCCGGACTCGAAACGCTGCAACACCTGCACCAGCTGCCGTATCAGCCGGGCCAGCAGCTCGGTACGCTCACCCGCAAAGCCCAGTGCCCGCAGGTCGATGCAGGGCTGATCCAGCTGTTCAGCCAACCCGTCAGGCAGGGCTACGTTCAGTCCAACACCGATCGCGACCTGACATTCACCGGCCGCATCACCACTGAGCTCAATCAGGATGCCCGCCAGCTTGGCATCGCCGACCAGCAGGTCATTGGGCCACTTCAGGCCGACCTGTTCGATACCCATTTCGGTCAGCGCCTGCTGCAGCGCCAACCCGACGGCGAGACTGAGCCCTTCCAGCGCCGCCGCTCCGCTGTTGAAGCGCCAGGCCAGGGTAAAGCAGAGACTGGACGCCAGCGGACTGAGCCACTGACGCCCGCGCCGGCCACGCCCCTCATGCTGATACTCCGCCACGAAAAGTCCACTGCGCATGCCCTGCTGCAGCGCCTGCAGCCCCTTAGCATTGGTGGAGTCGGTTTCGATGGCGACCTCCACCACAGCCAGCCGTTCAGCAAGCCCGGCCGCATGCAGGTGATGATGCAGCCGCTCGGCGTCGATCAGGTCGATACCGCCGGGCAGCCGGTAGCCGCGCCCCTTCACGCTGTAGACTTCCAGCCCCAGGTCCTGCAGGCGCTGCATGTGCTTCCATACGGCACTGCGGCTGATGCCCAGCTCCCGCCCCAGCTCACTGCCGGAATGGAAGGCGCCATCCGCCAGTACCGACAGCAGTTTATCCAGCATGCGCAACCTCGGCCTGACAGCGGTCCAGCACGATGAAACTGTAGTCATAGGGGTTGGGCTCAATGGCGGCAAAGTCCTCCCTCGCCACCTCCTGCCAGCCCCCCGCCTCCAGCGCCGGGAAAAAGGCATCACCGTTAACTTCGGCATGAACCTGGGTCAGGTAGAGACGATCCGCGCGAGGCAGGCAGAGCGCATAGATCTCGGCTCCGCCAATCACCACCGCCTCCTCGACGCCGTCAATCAGCGCCAGGCTTTCACCGAGCGCCAGCCCCTCATCCAGACTGTGCACGACCCGCACTCCGGGATGATCCCAGCCGGTGTCGCGGGTAATGACAATGTTGGTCCGGCCCGGCAGCGGTCGGCCGATCGATTCAAAGGTCTTGCGACCCATGATGACCGGCTTGCCGAGCGTGACCCGCTTGAAGTACTTCAGATCCTCCGGCAGATACCAGGGGAGCTTGTTATTGATACCGATTACCCGGTTCTCGGACTGGGCGACAATCATGGCCAGACGCATGTGTTCTCCTTGCATCAGACGGCGATGGGGGCTCGAATGACCGGATCAGGGTCGTAGCCGCTGACCTCGAAATCTTCGTACTCGTAACTGAAGATGTCGGCAGGACGGCGGCGGATGTTCAGCTGCGGCAGCGCTTTCGGTATACGCGACAGCTGCTCCTGTACGATGGCCGGGTCATTGAGGTGATTGTGATACAGGTGCAGATCACCGAAGGTGTGCACGAATTCGCCCACCTCGAGATCACACTGTTCCGCCACCATATGGGTCAGCAGCGAGTAGGAAGCGATATTGAACGGCACGCCGAGGAAGTAGTCGGCACTGCGCTGATACAGCTGACAGCTCAACCGACCCTCGGCAACATAGAACTGGAACAGGGTATGACAGGGCGGCAGAGCAGCGCGGCCCTGACGTACATTGTCCTGCGGACTGATGGTTTCGTCCGGCAGGTCGGCCGGGTTCCAGCCGCTGACGATCAGGCGACGGGAGTTGGGCGTGCGCTTGATCTGCTCCACCACAGTCGCGATCTGATCGATGGTGGAGCCGTCGGGACAGGCCCAGGAGCGCCACTGCTTGCCATAGATCGGCCCCAGGTCGCCATCTTCCAGCGCCCATTCGTTCCAGATCCGCACGCCGCGCTGTTGCAACCAGGTGTTGTCGGTACTGCCGGAGAGGAACCAGAGCAGCTCATAGATCACCGATTTCAGGTGGATCTTCTTGGTGGTCAGCAGCGGGAAGCCCTGCGACAGGTCGAAGCGCAGCTGGCGACCAAACACCGAACGTGTCCCCGTACCGGTTCGGTCACCCTTGTCCACGCCGTTGTCGATGATGTCCCGCATCAGGTCCAGATACTGCTGCATACTCGCCCCATTCCCAAAACAAATAGCCGTCATTTTATGCCGCTGGCCGTTCTTTAGCCAGCATAGACCCTGGCCGCCCTAGGTACGCCGCACCGCCTCGCACCGATACGCCAGCAGCATCAGCAGCGCACCGAGCAGAATCATCGGCAGTGACAGCAGCTGCCCCATGGTCAACCACTCGAAGGCGATGAAGCCCAGATGACCGTCCGGCTCGCGTACCAGCTCCACCAGCGAACGAAAGGCGCCATAGCCCAGCAGGAACAGCCCCGAAACCGCCATCCGCGGACGCGGCCGGGCCGAATACCACCACAGCAGCACAAACAGGACAACGCCCTCCAGCGCCATCTCGTACAGCTGTGACGGATGCCGTGGCAGACCGTCACCGGCACGCGGAAAGATCACCGCCCAGGGCACGTCGGTCACCCGACCCCAGACCTCTCCCCCGATGAAATTACCCAGGCGGCCTGCTCCCAGACCGATCGGCACCAGCGGTGCCACGAAGTCGCCGATCTCGAAGAAGCGCTTGCCATAGCGGTGCGCAAACAGCGCCAGCACCACCAGCACGCCGATCAGTCCGCCATGAAAGGACATGCCGCCTTCCCAGACGGCAAACAGCCACAGCGGGTGCTGCAGGAAGTAATCGAAATTATAGAACAGCACATAGCCCATGCGACCGCCGAGGATCACCCCGACCGCGCTCCAGAACACCAGGTCAGAGACCTGCTGTTCGGTCCAGCCGGAACCGGCCCGGCGCGCCCTCCGAACCCCCAGCCACCAGGCAGCGCCAAAACCGATCAGATACATCAGCCCGTACCAGTGAATCTTCAGCGGCCCCAGCTCGAGCGCCAGCGGATCGATATCATGTACCCACATAGAGACTTATCCCAGATTGGAAAGAATGAAACGAGCGCCCACCACGACGAGAAAGACGGCGAACACCTTCTTTAGCACCGACTGCGGCAGGCGGTGCGCCAGACGCGCCCCCAGCGGCGCGGTCAACGAACTGGCCATGACGATACCGACGAAGGCCGGCAGGTACACATACCCCAGGCTCCACGCCGGCAGCGTCTCCTGGCCCCAGCCGACCCAGACGTTGGTCAGCGCCGCCATCAGCGCGATCGGCAGCCCGCAGGCCGCTGAGGTCGCCACCGCCTGCTGTATTTTCACCTGCCGCCAGCTCAGGTAGGGCACGGTCAGCGTGCCGCCGCCAATCCCGAAGATCGACGACGCCCAGCCGATGATGCCGCCGGCGACACCCAGCTCGGCGTTGCCCGGTATCTGACCGCCAGCATTCGGCTTGAGTCCGAACGCCATCTGCAGCGCCACCAGCAGCGCAAAGCTGCCGAGTGCAATCTGCAGGACACCCCCGGACAGCTGCACCGCCGTGTTCACCCCCAGCACGGCGCCGGCCAGAATTCCGACGGCCAGCGGCCGAAACAGTTCCCAACGCACCGCACCATGCTTATGATGCGCCCGCACCGAGCTGAGCGAGGTAATGACAATGGTCGCCAGCGAGGTCGCCACCGCCATATGGGTCAGGACCGCGGCATCCACCCCCTGCAGCTGGAAGGAAAAGATCAGCACCGGCACAATCAGCAGGCCGCCACCAATCCCGAACAGGCCCGCCACGATGCCCGCCACGGCACCAAGGAGCAGGTAAAGCGCTAGAGTCATCAACATGATCGATTTATCCGCCGGGTAAAGCGGTTTATCTTAGAGCCTGAACCCCGCAGATGAAACCGAGCCGCCATGTGCCTAGCTGTATTTGCCCTCAACGCCCACCCCGACTGGCCACTGATACTGGTCGCCAACCGTGACGAATTCCATCAGCGCCCGACCCGACCAATGAGCATCTGGCCGGACCTGCCCATTCTGGGTGGACGCGACCTGCGCGCCGGCGGCAGCTGGATGGGGCTGGGGGACAACCACCGCTTCGCGCTGGTCACCAACCATCGCGATCTGCGCCGCCCCGCGCCGGAGGAGACACAGTCGCGCGGCCACCTGGTCAATGACTTCCTCAATTCATCCACGCCCGCGAGCGCCTTCTGCGCCGAACTGGATGCGGCCCGCTTTGCCGGCTTCAACCTGCTGCTGCGGGACGAGCATGGCTGGTACCACTACAGCAACATCACTGGTCGCTGCCAAGCGCTGAGACAAGGCCTTTTCGGCCTCAGCAACGCCCTGCTCGATACACCCTGGCCCAAGACACTGAGGGCGCGCGCCCGCCTGCAGCAGGCGCTGGCGCAAAACCGGATGAACCCGGAAAACCTGCTGCCCCTGCTGCACGAACGCAAACGCCCCGGGGATCACCGGCTGCCGGATACCGGTCTGCCGCTGGCACGCGAGCGCCTGCTGTCGTCCTGTTTCATCGTGTCGGAAGAATATGGCACTCGGGCGAGTACGCTGATGATGCAGCACCGCAGCGGCCGCCTGCTGCTGCTGGAGGAAAGCTATGATGCCAGGGCCCTGCCCACGGGACGGCGACGTTTCCTGCTCGACCGCCCGTTACTGGTCCCGACTTACCCGGAAGGCTGATTAGGCAGACGCGGCCGGGTCAGCTGCCCCAGCCCCAGCTGCTTCAACGCCAGGCGCAGATACTGATGGATCTCTTCGGCGTCATCCATGCGCAGCACCCGGCTCAGCAGTGACTGGGCCCGGGCCAGGCTGACACCGCGAATCGCCAACTTGACCCGTGGCAGGTTGTTGGCGTTCATCGACAGCACTTCATACCCCATCGCCATCAGCAACAGGGCCCCACCCGGGTCCGACGCCATTTCGCCGCAGATCGACACCGGTTTGCCCTCCTTGCGCGTTTCCCTGGCGATATACTGCAGCGCCCTCAGCACCGCCGGGTGATAGGCCGCATAGAGCCCCGCCACCCGGGGATTGTTGCGATCCACCGCCAGGATATACTGGGTCAGGTCGTTGGAACCAACGGAGACGAAATCGACCAGACGGGCAAAGCGGCGCACCTGATAGACGGCCGCCGGCACCTCCACCATCACACCGACCAGCGGCCGCTCCACTTCATAACCTTCGTCCTGCAGCTCGTTCAGCGCCCGGTCGATCTGCCGCAACGCCTCCTCGACCTCGTGTACGCTGGTCACCATCGGCAGCATGATGCGCAGATTGTTGAGCCCCTTGGAGGCTCTGAGCATCGCCCGTACCTGCACCAGGAAGATTTCGGGATGATCCAGGGTCACACGGATACCGCGCCAGCCAAGGAAAGGATTGTCTTCCTCGATGGGGAAATAGGGCAGCGCCTTGTCACCCCCGATATCCAGGGTGCGCATGGTCACCGGGCGCGGCGCGAAGGCTTCCAGCTGGCTGCGATAGCTCTGCAGCTGCTCCTGCTCGCTGGGGAAAAAGTCGCGGATCATGAACGGGATTTCGGTTCGGTACAGCCCTATCCCTTCGGCACCGCGCTGCAGCGAGCGGCTCACATCCGCCACCAGGCCGGTATTGACCCAGAGCGGCATACGGTAGCCGTCGGTGGTTTCCGCCGGCAGATCCTTCAGCCCTTCCAGTTCGGCCGCCACAGCGCGTTCCTCGCGGATCACCTCGCGAAAGGCCTCCAGCAGCTGCTCGGAGGGGTTCACGTAGACCCGCCCCGAATAACCGTCCAGAATCACCTGGCGCCCTTCCAGTCGGGTGAACGGCAGATCGACCACCCCCATCACCGTGGGAATGCCGACAGCCCGCGCCATGATTGCCGCATGAGAGGTGCCCGAACCGCTGACCGAAACCAGCCCGACCAGCTTGTCCTCCGGCACCAGCCCCAGCATCGCCGGCGACAACTCATCAGCGATCAGGATGGTGTCTTCGTTGCATTCCATCTCGGGGGGGCCGGCGCTCTCCTGCAGGTAGCCCAGAATGCGCCGCCCCAGATCGCGGATATCACTGGCCCGCTCACGCAGGTAGGCATCCTCCATCGAGTTGAACTGACGCACCTGGGTCAGCACCACTTCACGCAGCGCGCCCTGGGCCCAGCTGCCCGCCCTGATCCGCTGCTCGATCTCGCCCGCAAGGGCCTGGTCATCGAGCATGCGCAGATAGACATCGAACAGCGCCTGCTCATCCGAGCGCAGCCGGCGTGCCAGACTGTTGCTGACGGTGCGAATGTCGTCCCGTACCGCCTCCCGCGCCGCGTGGAAGGCCTCCAGCTCCTGCTCTACATCCTTCGCCGGCTTGTCCGGTACGGTTTCCAGTTCCGCCGCCAGGGTCGCCACCACGACCTTGCCGATCGCCACCCCGGCCGCCGCGGCAACACCGCTGAAATGTCGATCACGCTGAGGCTTTACCCGGGCCTGAGGGTGCTGTTCGGAGTTGACCGAACCGGTCGCCTCGGCATGGGCGATGATCCCGGCCAGCTGAGCCGACAGGGTGACCATGAAGGCTTCTTCACTTTCGTCGAAACGACGGTGCTCCACCTGTTGCACGACCAGTACGCCCAACACGCTGCGATGATGGATGATCGGCACACCGAGAAACGCATGAAAGCGCTCTTCACCGGTGGACTGAAGATAATGGAAAGCAGGGTGGCGGGACGCATCCTCGAGGTTGATTGGCTCGGCGCGCTGGCCCACCTGACCGACGATCCCTTCGGTCGGCGACAGACTGACCTTGCCGACCGCTTCCTGATTCAACCCCTGGGTCGCACTCAGCACATAACGCTGACGCACGGGATCGAACAGGAAGATGGAGCACACCTGGGTCTTCATCGCCCGCTGAATGCGCCGCACGATCAGGTCGAGCACGGAATCCAGATCCGGTGCCGTACTGACCTCTTGAACGATCTTGCGCAGCACACTCAGCATACTCATCAGGTGGCTCCTCTGTGTTTATTAGTGCGCAGTCTGCAGACGCGCCAACCGGGGCGACAATTCCTTCATCGCCTTGCGGTACACCTCACGCTTGAAGGACACCACCTGTCCAAGCGGGTACCAATAACTGACCCACTCCCAGCCGTCGAACTCGGGGGAGTCGGTATGATCAATCCGCACGGCGCTGTCATCACTGAGCATGCGCAGCAGGAACCATTTCTGTTTCTGGCCCACGCACACGGGGTGCGAGTGGCGCCGGATCATGCGTTTGGGTAGACGGTAGCGCAGCCAGCCACGCGTCACCGCCAGAATTTCCACATCCGAGGACGACAGTCCGATCTCTTCACCGAGTTCACGATACATCGCCTGTTCGGGCGTTTCGTTTGACTGTATACCACCTTGCGGGAACTGCCAGGCGTTCTGCCCGATACGTCTTGCCCAAAGAACCTGACCCTGCGAATTAACCAGAATGATTCCGACGTTGGGTCTGAATCCATCTGTATCAATCACAATTCTGATCCCGATCTATACGTGTTTTGGTTTTTATTGTTCCACAGATCTGCAGTTTGGCAAATAGCAGGCCGGAACCTCGATTGCACCATCCCCCTTTACAGGTCTATGCTTGCGCTTTTGTCTGTCCGGCCTGACGCCGGCCAAATGCTGAGGAGTCCTGCGTGAGCCTTGCGATTTTTGATCTGGACCACACCCTGATCGGGGGTGACAGCGACCATGCCTGGGGCGAGTTTCTTTGCCGCAAGGGCGTGGTTGACGAACAGGAGTATCGTGCCGCCAACGACCGCTTCTACGAGGAGTATCTGCGGGGCGAGATGGATATCCACGAATTTCTGAACTTCGCCCTCAATCCGCTGGCGCTGCACACCCCCGAACAGCTGGATGCCTGGCATGCCGAGTTCATGGCCGAGTGCATCGAACCGATCATCCTGCCCAAGGCGGAGCAGCTGCTGGCCTCCCACCGCAACAGGGGCGACTTCCTGCTGATCATCACCGCCACCAACCGTTTCGTGACCGCCCCGATCGCCGAGCGCCTGGGCGTGGACGCCCTGCTGGCGACAGACCCGGAGATGATCGACGGCCAGTTTACCGGCAAGGTCGCCGGCACACCCTGCTTCCAGGGCGGCAAGGTCACCCGCCTGCACGCCTGGCTGCAAGAAACCGGACACAGTCTCAAGGACAGCTGGTTCTACAGCGACTCCAACAACGACCTGCCGCTGCTGGAAGTGGTGGACAACCCGGTGGCCACCAACCCCGACGACCGCCTGCGTGCAACCGCCCAGACGCGGGGCTGGCAGATTCTGGAGCTGATGCCCGCCTCAGACGCGTGAACGACAGCCCTTCATGCTGGCGTTCAAGGCCTTCATGATCTGACGGCGGCTGATCACGCCGAGCAGCCGCCCCTCTTTTGCGACCGGCCAGGTCTTCGGCTTGTTGCCGCCCATCTTCTGCACCAGATCGATAATGCTTTCCGTCGGCGAGGCACACAGCGGCTCGCGGTACATGATGTCGTCCACCTGAGTACGGCTGTCACAGTGATAGCTGCCGCTGATCAGGTAATCGATGCAGTCGTGTTCGGAGACGAAACCCACCACCTGGTGCTCATCATTGACCACCGGCAGGCCCATCTGACCGGACTGCAGAATCAAGTCGACCGCCTGCGACAGCGACATCTCCACATGCAGAGGGGTGGGTACGGGCTGCATCAGATCCTGAACTTGTTGTTGCTGCATGCTGTTTCTCCTTCAACGGGGCTTTGCTCTGAGTATGGCAAAGTCAGCCGCCAGTCGGCCAGTGATCCTCGACAGGCCGGGGCCAGTCTGTCGAGGATCAGGGAGACACGCTCAGGGACAGGGGTTGGGATAGCGCTGATGGATCGCCTCGATCTGCGCCAGCAGCTCGGGGCTCAGCCTCAGCTCCAGCGAATCCAGATTCGCCTTCAGCTGATCCATGCGCGTGGCGCCGATGATGTTGCTGCCCAGGAAGGGGCGCGTGTTGACGAAGGCCAGCGCCATCTGCGCCGGATCGAGCCCCACTTCCGCCGCCAGCGCCAGGTAGCACTGGGTCGCCGCCACGCCCTGCTCGGTCAGATAGCGCTGGTATTCCGGGAACAGCGCCAGACGCGAACCCTCAGGACGGACACCGCCGGCATACTTGCCACTCAACACGCCAAAGCCCAGCGGCGAGTAGGCCAGCAGGCCCACCTGTTCGCGCAGCAGCACCTCGGCCAGACCCACTTCCGCCGTCCGGTTGAGCAGGCTGTACGGATTCTGCACCGAAACAATGCGCGGCAGCCCCAGCTGTTCGGCCAGTTGCAGACACTTCATGGTGCCCCAGGGCGTCTCGTTGGACAGGCCGATGTGGCGGATCTTGCCTTCCCGCACCAGTTCACCCAGCACCCGCAGGGTTTCGGCCAGCGGGGTACCGCTGTTGTCCGGATCATGTCGATAGCCGAGCTGGCCAAAGTAGTTGGTGGCACGATCCGGCCAGTGCAGCTGGTAGAGGTCGATATAGTCGGTCTGCAGCCGCTGCAGGCTGCCTTCGATGGCGAGACGCAGGTTGCGCTCATCATGACGGATATCCGGACGCAGGTAGCGGACCATCTCGCCCGGCCCCGTTGCCTTGGTCGCCAGAATCACCCGGTCGCGGTTGCTGCGCTGACGCATCCAGTTGCCGATGTACTGCTCGGTGCGGCCCTGGAATTCCGCCGCCGTGGGTACCGGGTACATTTCGGCGGCGTCGATCAGGTTGACGCCCCGCTCCAGCGCATAGTCGAGCTGTTCGAACGCTTCGGCTTCGCTGTTCTGACGCCCGAAGGTCATGGTGCCCAGGGCAATGCGACTGACCTTGAGGTCCGATTGTCCCAGTGTCAGATAATCCATCGATACTCTCCTCGTACTGTCCTCTACAGGGAGCAGACCCGCCACGACCGGAACCCCGGCGGGCGAGTCTGTCAGTCAGACAAGCGTATCACGGATCCGGCGGATCAGTTGGCCGGCAGCACGCGCAGGAAGTAGGCCTTCAGATATTCGGTCTCGGGGATCGCGGGATGGATCGGGTGATCCGCCCCCTGGTAGCCCTGGGCAAAGATCTGGGCGGTACGATCCAGCTCGCGGCTGTTGGCTCTCAGGATATCGACCAGGCGGTCCTTGGCCAGGTGCATCGAGCAGGACGCCGAGATCAGCATGCCGTCCTTGTTCAGCAGGCGCATCGCCAGATTGTTGATGCGGGCATAGGCGCGCTCGCCGTTGCGGATATCCTTGCGGCGGGCAATAAAGGCCGGCGGATCGACGATCACCACGTCAAAACGTTCCTTGTCCGCCACCAGCGCCTTGCACAGGTCGAAAGCATCGCCCTGGAGACCGCGGAAACGGGTTTCACCATCATTGAGACGCGCGTTCTCGGCTGCCACTTCCAGCGCCGTCACCGAGGCATCGACACAGACCACTTCGCTGGCGCCAGCGGCCAGCGCCTGAGCGCCCCAGCCGCCCACGTAGCTGAACAGGTCCAGTACCCGCTTGCCCTTGACCAGGGTTTGCATGCGGGCGCGGTTTTCACGGTGATCATAGAACCAGCCGGTCTTCTGCCCGGTCAGGACCGGTGCCACCAGGTTGACGCCGTTTTCGTTCAGCGGCGCCAGTTCGGGCACTTCGCCCTGCACCACCTCGATATAGGTTTCCAGGCCTTCGGTCGCGCGCATCTTGCCGTCGTTGCGCAGTACGATCGCCTGCGGCTGGAACACCTTGTTGAGCGCATCCAGGATCTGCTCCAGCACCGCTTCCATGCCAGCAGTCGAGATCTGCACCACGAAGATGTCGTAGAAGCGATCCACCACGAGACCGGGCAGGCCATCGGCATCACCGAAGATTACCCGATAGCAGGGCTGGTCAAAGCACTGCTCACGCAGTGACTTGGCCACGTTGAAGCGGTGTACCAGCAGCGAGCGGTCGAGCACGTGGCTCAGATCCCGGCCCAGCAGACGGCCGCAGATCAGGGTATTGGGGTTGACCGATGCGATGCCCAGCGCCTTGCCGCGTGCATCCTGCACAATAACCTGTTCGCCCGGCTCGAAGCCTTTCAGTGGCGTCGCCTTGTTGTCGACTTCATTGCTGTAGATCCACAGGTGGCCGCCACGCAGGCGCCGATCGGCACCGGACTGAAGAATAAGTGGTTTGAGGTTCATTGTGCTCCGTCTTTGCTCGGAAATGACTGTCCCGGCACAGGCCGGGACAGTGGAAAGATTCGGTCGGTCATCGCGAGTCTACCTGCACGACCGATAGAAAGACCGACTCAACGCAGGTCGTTCAGCGTAAGGCTCAGCCTTCGGCCTCGCAGTGGGCAGCGTAGCCATCCGCATCCAGCAGGTCATCCAGCTCGCTGGTATCGCTCAGCTTCAGCTGGAAGAACCAGCCGTCGCCATAAGGGTCCGAGTTAACCGACTCAGGTGCATCTTCCAGCGCTTCGTTGATGGCAATCACTTCGCCACTCAGCGGCGCGTAGACGTCGGAGGCCGCCTTGACCGACTCGACGACACCGGCATCATCACCGGCAGCCACTTCGGCACCCAGGTCGGGCAACTCGACAAACACCACGTCGCCCAACAGGTCCTGGGCATGATCGGTGATACCGATGGTCACGACGCCGTTACCTTCGTCACGGATCCACTCGTGGCTGGCCACATATTTCAGTTCGTTCGGGACATTGCTCATCTCGGATTCCTATCTGGCTCGTTCAGGAAAATACTTTTTCACCATGGCGTACGAACGGCGGCTTGACCACCTGCACCGGCACCCGCTTGCCACGCATCTCGACTTCGGCACTGCTGCCGGTACCGGCCGGAACGCGGGCCAGTGCAATCGAGAACCCCAGGGTCGGCGAAAAGCTGCCGCTGGTGATCTCACCTTCGCCCAGCCCGTCGACCACAACCTTCTGGTGCGCACGCAGCACACCGCGCTCGGTCAGCACCAGACCGACCAGTTTCTGCTCGACACCACTGGCCTTGAGTGCAGCCACCGCATCACGGCCGACGAACTGACGATCAGCCGGTTCCAGCGCCAGGGTCCAGCCCATGCCGGCCTCCAGCGGTGACGTCTGCTCGTCCATGTCGGAGCCGTAGAGATTCATGCCCGCCTCCAGACGCAGGGTATCCCGTGCGCCCAGACCACAGGGCGCCACGCCGGCATCCAGCAGCTGCTGCCAGAAGGCTTCGGCTTCGTCGTCCGGCAGCATGATCTCCAGACCGTCTTCGCCAGTATAGCCGGTGCGGGCGATAAACCAGCCTTCGGATTCCTGGCCGACAAAGGGCTTGAGTTCGGAGATCAGCCGTGCACGGGATTCGCTGACCACCTGTTCGACACGCTGGCGGGCCTTGGGTCCCTGAATGGCGATCATCGCCAGTTCCGGCTGTTCGGTCAGCGCCACATCGAAACGCAATGCCTGATCCGCCATCCAGCGCAGATCCTTTTCACGGGTACCGCAATTGACCACCACGCGATACCACTCACCGGATGTGTCGGGCTCGGTCATCAGGTAGACGATCAGGTCATCGATGACACCACCCTTTTCATTCAGCATGGCGCTGTACAGGGCCTTGCCCTTCTGCTTCAAGCTGGCTACGTCGTTGGCCAGCAGGTGGCGCAGATAGCTGCGGGCCTGCGCGCCGGAGACATCGACGATGGTCATGTGCGAGACATCGAACATGCCCGCGCTCTGGCGTACCTTGTGGTGTTCCTCTACCTGAGAGCCGTAATGCAGTGGCATTTCCCAGCCACTGAAGTCGACCAGTTTGGCGCCCAGTGCATGATGTTGTGCGTGAAGTGCGGTCTTGTGTCCCATCGGCAAACTCATCTGCAGCAGTGTTCCGAACCTCAGCCGAAGCCGCGTCGCAACTGGTTAACAGAAAAAAAGGGAAGACAATGTATCGGCATTTGCGCCGCAGATCAATCTTTAACCGTCTGTCAAGTGTGCGAGCGCTGCAGGCGCTGCGGACGCTCTCCGGACAGCCCCATCGCCTGCAGCACCAGATGCTGTTTGACCGGTTCCAGCCGATCCATCAGGTTCATGCCGCAGCTGCGCAACAGCCGCACCGGGGCCGGCTGGGGGGCGAACAGACGGCGGAAGCTCTCCATCGCCGCCGACATGCACAGATTGGCACTGCGGCGCTGGCGCTGATAACGCCTCAGCACGGCCTCGTCGCCCACCGATTCACCCCGCTGCCAGGCGGCCTCGACCACGTCGGCCAGCGCCGCGGCGTCCATGAAACCCAGGTTCACCCCTTGCCCCGCCAGCGGATGAATGGTGTGCGCCGCATCGCCGACCAGCGCCAGCCCGGGCTCCACATAATGGTGGGCATGCCGCTGGCGCAGCGGAATCAGCTGCCGTTCGGCACTGTCGACCACCGCCCCCAGACAGTAATCCGCCGCCTGCCCCAGCGCCTGGCAAAAATCCGCATCGCAGAGCGCCATCAGCTCACGGGCATGCTCCGGCGACGTCGACCAGACGATCGAGCTCTTGCGTCGCCCTGCGCCGGCCAGCGGCAGCAGCGCCAAAGGGCCATCCTCGGTAAAACGCTGCCAGCAGGTCTCGGCATGCTCCCGCTCGGTGGTGATGGTGGTGACCAGCGCATGGTGGCCATAATCCCATTCGGTAGCGCCCAGGCCACTGAGCTGCCGGGTCCGTGACAGCGCCCCATCGGCCCCGACCACGAGCGGGGTCGACAGGCAGCGGCCATCGGTCAGTTCCAGCATGCGCTGACCATCGGCGGCTGGCGCCGACAGCTGCTGCAGACCGACGCCGGTGAGCAGTTGAAGATTGTCATGGCGCGACAGCTGTTGCAGCAGCCCGGCCTGAATCATGGGATTCTCAACGATATAGCCAAGCCGGTCCTCATGCAGGGCATCGGCACTGAAATGGATACGGCCACTGCCTTCGCCATCCCAGACCTCCATATCGCGGTAGGCACAGGCACGGAAGCGCGACTGAATCGCCGACCAGGCACCCAGCTGATCGAGCAGCTCGACCGAAGCCAGATTAAGCGCACTGACGCGGGGGTCATACTGTGATTCCGGCCGCGCGCACAGCTGGTCGAGCCAGTCTTCGACACGACCGGTGCGCTGCTCCAGCAGGCATATGCGCCGTCCCGAAGGGGCCAGGGCCAGGGCCAGGGCCAGCCCCACCATGCCGGCCCCGACTATTACCAGATCGGCCTCCAGCCGATTTGCGTGCTGCTCGGTCGTCATCTTGGTTCTCCGGATTCAGCGCAGGCGCGCCGCAGGTTGATCCAGCCCCATCGCCGCACGGGCAAACAGGGTCTTGCCCAGCGGGCAACCGTCCAGCAGTTGCAGCCCCAGGCCACGCCCCAGCCGCAGCAGCGGATTGTCACTGGTGAAGAGTTTCAGGGTCCGATCACTGAACAGAATCGTCCGCTGCTGATCCCGACGACGCTGTTCGACAAATTCGCTCAACCCGTCCAGCGCCCCCAGCGGCAGTCCTGCCCGCTTGCGCGCGATGATCAGGTCGGCCAACGCCACCACGCCGCGCAGCGCCAGGTTATAGCCTTGACCGGCGATCGGATGCAGGGCGTGTGCCGCATTGCCCAGCACGACCAGGCCCGTACGCACCTGTTCCTCGGCCCGGGTCAGCTTGAGCGGGTAGTGATAGCGCTCGCCTACGGCGGTAAAGCGGCCGGCACGATAACCGAAGGTCTCCTGCAGCCGCGCCAGAAAGGCCCGATCGTCCAGCGCCAGCACCTCGTCCAGTACCTCGTCTGCCAGCGTCCATACCAGCCCGCAGCGCACCTGACCGTTCAGGCTCTCACCGGGCAGCAGCGCCACGGGGCCCGCTTCGGTGAACCGTTCATAGGCAACATGGGCATGGGAACGATCCAGTGACACGTTGGCGACCAGCGCATGCTGGCCGTAGGCCTGCTCATGGTAGTGAATACCGAGCCGCTCGCGCAGTGCGGAGCGACCGCCATCGGCCATCACCACCAGCTCGGCACTCAATCGCTGCTCACCGGCCGGGGTCTGCAGCCGAAGCTCGTTGCCGGACTCCAGCGGCGTCAGCATTTCTACCTCGGCCGGTGAAATCAGGGTCAGCTGATCACCGGCGTGCTGTTGCAGATGACTGATCAGCACCTGCCCCAGCCAGTGGTTCTCGACGACATAACCCAGCGCCGGAACCCCTTCCTCATCCGCCTGAAGACGGGTGGTGCCGAAGTGACCACGATCCGACACATGAATCTGCTCGATCGGGGTCAGATGGGCTTCCAGTGCCGACCAGATGCCCATCCGTCTGTAGTGGGTGCGCACCCCCTGCGCCAACGCCGTGGAACGTGCATCATAACTGGGGGTAAAGACCGGCTCGCCGGCCTCGGGCAGCGGCTGGGCCTCGATCAGTGCCATGCGCAGCCCCAGCTCTTTGGCCGTCGGCAACAGGGCGGCCGCCAGACTGGCGCCAACCATGCCGCCACCGATAATGATCAGATCGTATTGCTGCATCGTCCGCGCCTCCGGCACTCAGTCCTGCGCCATCAGCGCTTCGATATCCGCGATGGTTTTCGGCACCCCGCCGGTCAGCACATCCGGCCCCTGCTCGGTGACCAGCACATCATCCTCGATGCGAATGCCGATGCCACGCCACTCGGGGGATACGGTTTCGTCGTCCGGTGCCACATAGAGCCCAGGCTCTATGGTCATCACCATGCCCGACTCCAGCGGCCGCCATTCGCCATCCAGCTTGTACTGTCCAACATCATGCACATCCATGCCCAGCCAGTGGCCGATGCGGTGCATGTAGAAACGACGATAAGCGCCCGCCTCGATCAGCACATCTCGTTCACCCTGCAGCAGGCCCAGTTCGATCAACCCTTCGGTCAGCAACTCCACCGACAGGTCATGGATGCGGTTCCAGGGTACGCCGGGCTGCATCGCGTCGATGCAGGCCAGCTGCGTATCCAGCACCAGCTGATACAGTGCCTTTTGCTGCGGCGAGAAGCGGCCGTTAACCGGGAAGGTGCGGGTGATGTCGCTGGCATAGTTGTCCAGCTCACAGCCGGCATCGATCAGCACCAGGTCTCCGTCCTTCAGCTCGGCGCTGTTGTCGATGTAGTGCAGAATGCAGCCGTTGGCACCACCGCCGACGATCGGCGAGTACGCCTGGAAGCGTGCGCCCTGCTGCATGCTATAGCCGGTAATCTCTGCCTCCAGCTGGTATTCGTACAGGCCGGGACGCGACAGGCGCATGGCGCGACAGTGGGCTTCAGCAGAGATTTCGGCCGCCCGACGCATCACCGCCAGTTCAGCGTCGCTCTTGAACAGCCGCTGCTCGTGTAACAGGTTGTCCAGCAGCACCAGCTCTTCCGGCGCCTGGGCGCCCTGACGTGCCTGGGCGCGGACCTGATTCAGCCAGCCACGCACCCTCGCATCCAGTGCATCGTCGCTGCCCAGTGCGTAATAAAGCCGGTGCACGCCATCCAGCAGACGCGGCATCTGCTCTTCCAGCTCATCCAGTGCGAACGCCTGATCGGCGCCGAAATCACGCACACAGCCTTCGGGACCGGCCCGGTAACCGGTCCAGATCTCCATCTGCGGGTCACGGGGGGGGCAGAAGAGTACATATTCACCCTCAGAGCGCCCCGGCATCAGCAGCAGCAGGGCTTCGGGCTCATTGAAGCCGGTCAGGTAGTAGAAGTCGCTGTCCTGACGGAAGGCATATTCGGCATCACGGTTGCGGCTCTGCAGATGGCTGGCAGCCACCAGCGCCACACTATTGGCCGGCAGCTGCTGCAGCAGGGCCGCACGCCGACGCGCATATTCATCCTGAGCAATTTTCATGTCGGTTCCTGAAACCATCAGTGTAAAACCGGGGCCGGGGCGTTCTCATCCGGCGCGGACTGGCCATCGGGCTCGTTGCATTCACTGAACACCAGCAGAGACGCCATGCGCACGTACTCCTGCACCTCCATCAGATCACCCTCGTCCTCCTCGGTATCCGCATCGGCCTCGGTACTGATCTGAACGATTTGGGCCATGTCACGCAGGGTTTCCTGCCCTTCGACCGACAGGCCCTGAGTACCCTTGCGCTCCTGCAGGCCGAAACCACTGAGAAAGCCGCTGCACCAGATACCCAGCGCCTCGGCTCGGATCGGCAACGGCTGGTCATCATCGGGCAGCAGCAGTTCAAAGCTGAAATCGGGCGCTTCAAACTGCTGCAATGTCGCCAGATAGAGCTGCATCACGCTTTTGCGCACGCCTTCGCCCTTGAACGGCTCGATATCGAACAGTTCCTGGATACGTTGCAACAGACTGGCCGGATCGAAACGGGCGCCGGCGGCAACCTGACCGGCCAGCAATCCATGCAACTCCGACGGCGATACGGTCAGCGCTCCCTCTTCAACCAGCCAATCGGCCAGGGTATCGAAATCCGGCAGTTCTACTGCAGCGGCCTGTTCGTGGGTCATAATTATCTATCCGGGGTTATGTCTATTGTGCCGAGGGTAACCGGGCAGGCCCGGCACCGCATTGATCTCTATGCTAGCATTTCACTATAAACAGAGCCACGGAGTGTCGATTGACCCTGTGCGGGCAGCTGTTTATAGTCAGCAGGTTATTGCATGGGGTCTGGCATGAGCGAACACTATTTCAACGCACTCGAACAGAAAATTGACCAGCTGCTGACGCGCGTTCAACAGCTTGAGCAGGAAAACCGCCAGCTGCGCCAGCAGGATGTACAGCTGCGCGAGGAGCGTGCTCAACTGGTACAGCTGAACGACCAGACCCGCAGCAAGGTTGAAGGGATGATACAGCGACTCAAGGCACTGGAGCAGAACTCATGAGCTCGGACGCACGTACGGTTACCGTAAAGCTGCTGGATAAGGAGTACACCATCAGCTGCCCGGATGGCGCCGAGGCAGAGCTGCTGGCGTCCGCCGATTATCTGAACCAGAAAATGCAGGAGATCCGCCATTCGGGCAAGATCATCGGCCTGGAGAGGATCGCGGTGATGGCGGCCCTGAATATGTCCCATGAGCTGATCAAGAGTCGCGATGAGCAGCGCCAGAACATCGAAACCAATCTGCGCCGACTCGGCCAGAAGATCGATCAGGGGCTGGCGCGCAATACCGCCGCCAAGTCCCATGAAAACTCTTCAACTTCCTGAAAAGCCATTACCGAACAAGGGGATAAATCCTCCTCTTAGCAGAGCCCGGGCAAATTACAAGGGCTGACATCGAATGGCGAACAGGTATAATGGGATCAGGTTCCTGGAGTGTTCGACAGTCGGTCAAGTCCCTCGAGCCGATAAGCAATACCCCGGCAGCGTTCAACTGGTGTTGTGAGCATGTCCGTTCGACGGAAAGCCTAATTCACCTGTAAACGCTTCCACTCTGAACCTTAGGGTTCAGGGCCACGACCGACACCGGCACTCTGGGAAGCCTTTACCATGATGCAGGATCGCAAAACACTCCGCCGTCAAATGCGCGCCCGCCGTCGGGCACTCAGCCCCCAGCAGCAACGTCAGGCCTCTGACTCTCTGTGTCATAACATCAGGACGAAACTCTGGTTTCGGCAAGCACGACACATTGCACTCTACCTGCCCAACGACGGCGAAATAGACCCCAGCCTGCTCATTGAACTCTGTCGCACGCTCGGCAAGCAACTCTACCTGCCTGTATTGCACCCGATCCGTCACAACCGCCTCTGGTTTACGCCCTACACACCAAACACGCCGATGCGCCGCAACTGTTACCGCATTCTGGAACCGGTACTGCAGGGCAAACCGGTCCGTCCGGCCCACGCGCTGGACCTGGTTTTGATGCCACTGGTTGCGTTTTCCGCTGATGGCGGTCGAATGGGAATGGGAGGGGGCTATTACGACCGCACTTTCGCCTTCAAACTGCAGGAAAAGGCGCTAAGAGGACCGCGTTTGATCGGCTTGGCACATG
The DNA here is from genome assembly GCA_963676805.2 of uncultured Marinobacterium sp. GTDB lineage: Bacteria > Pseudomonadota > Gammaproteobacteria > Pseudomonadales > Balneatricaceae > Marinobacterium. The sequence goes on from CAXXYA010000002.1 coordinate 2,643,576, forward strand.
ACTTTCAGTGCCAGACACACTTGCCGCTCGAGCCCTGGGATGTACCGCTGGATGGCATAGCAACGGACCGCCGCTTCTACCGAATCAGCTGTTAAAGACGTCCTGCACCATGGCCGCAATCTGCAGATCACTTTGCGAAATACCGGTCATGACCGCACCAACGACAAAGACAACAACGAGTACCAATACCAGATCCGGACTTTTGTTCATGGCTGTCAGAACTTTTGCGTAGAAATTGTAGGAAGTTAGCTGAAGTTCAGGAAAAACGCTCCCGAAAGATCTTCCCTAGTTTTTCACAAGAGCGTTTTTTTGCAACCCCTTAAGCCACTTTGTTTGCTCATTCGCTTCAACTTTTAAGATTTTGCATGATCTTCGGCAAAATCAGCCTTTACAAAGCCTTAATATGTCTTCTTTTAGCTACATTTGTAGAATCAGCATCCCAACGGCCAGCCGGCAGGACCCGCCATCGAGAGTGCTTCCAGACTGATTGTCGCCCGGCCATCAGCTGCACAAAAACCGGCCACAGGACGGTGATAATCGGTGGTATCTGATATACATTTCCATACAAGCGCGCAATCTGTACCGCCCCCCCTTATCCCAAAAGAGGCCGAACATCATGCTGACATCATTGGTTCTAACGGTCATCGGGCCGGACAAGCCGGGCCTGGTCGGGCTGCTGTCCCACACCATCGCCGAACATCAGGGCAACTGGCTCGAATCCGGCATGTCACGCCTGGGCGGCAAGTTCGCCGGCATCCTGATCACCCAGGTGCCGACCGATCAGGCCGACGACCTGATCGCCGCCCTGCAGGCACTGGAGAGCCAGGGCCTGAAAGTCAGCGCCGAGCGCAGTGAAGAGACAGCGCCCGTCACCGAAATGCAGCCGCTGACACTGGAACTGGTCGGCCACGACAAGCCCGGCATCGTCCGTGAAATTTCCCAGGCGCTGGCGGCCCGCCATATCAACGTGGAACGGCTGAGCACCGAGCTGACCTCCGGCTCGATGTCGGCGGAAGAACTGTTCAAGGCGGAAGCGGAGCTGCTGGCCCCGGCTGACCTGGACCCGGACGAGCTGCAGCAGGCGCTGGAAGCGATCGCCGGCGACCTGATGGTGGATATCACCCTGCGCTGACCCGGCGCAAACACAGAAAAGCCGCCCGAAGGCGGCCTTGGCACATCGGGGCGGATGACTCACGACCCGCCCTCTGCAGTGTTGCGATCAGTCGGCGCGGGCTGCCAGCAGATCGCGGCCGCGAATCACGGCCGCGCGCACCTGATCCGGAGCGGTACCGCCGATGTGGTTACGCGCCGCCACGGAACCTTCCAGCGTCAGCACCTCGAACACGTCCTGCTCAATGACATCCGAGAACTGCTGCAGCTCTTCCAGCGTCATGTCGGACAGATCCTTGCCGGTCTTGATGCCGTAGGCCACAGACAGGCCGACAATTTCGTGGGCGTCACGGAAGGCCACACCCTTGCGCACCAGATAGTCCGCCAGGTCAGTCGCGGTGGAGAAACCGCGACGCGCCGCTTCGCGCATTTCGTCCTTGCGCGACTCGATCGCCGGGATCATATCGCCGAAGGCGCGCAGACAGCCCTTCACCGTATCCACGGCGTCGAACAGCGGCTCCTTGTCTTCCTGGTTGTCCTTGTTGTACGCCAGCGGCTGGGATTTCATCAGCGTCAGCAGCGACATCAGGTGACCGTAGACACGACCGCTCTTGCCGCGCACCAGTTCGGGCACGTCCGGGTTCTTCTTCTGCGGCATGATGGAGGAACCGGTGCAGAAGCGGTCCGGCAGGTTGATGAAGTTGAACTGCGCCGAGGTCCAGAGCACCAGCTCTTCCGACATGCGCGTCATGTGCATCAGCAACAGGCTGGAGGCGGCACAGAACTCGATGCCGAAGTCACGGTCGGACACCGCATCCAGGGAGTTGCCAGCCGGCGCATCGAACTGCAGCAGCTCGGCGGTGTAGGCGCGATCGATCGGATAGGTGGTACCGGCCAGCGCCGCGGCGCCCAGTGGCATCACGTTGACGCGCTTGCGGCAGTCGGCGAAGCGCTCGTAGTCGCGGCTGAGCATCTCGAACCAGGCCAGCAGGTGGTGACCGAAGGTGACCGGCTGAGCGGTCTGCAGGTGAGTGAAGCCCGGCATGATGGTGTCCGCTTCCTGTTCGGCCAGATCCAGCAGGCCCTGCTGCAGGCGGCTGATCTCAGCCAGGATCAGGTCGATCTCGTCACGCATGTAGAGACGGATATCGGTAGCCACCTGGTCGTTGCGCGAACGACCGGTGTGCAGTTTCTTGCCGGTGATGCCGATCTTCTGGGTCAGGGCGGCCTCAATGTTCATGTGTACATCTTCCAGCGCTACCGACCATTCGAACTCGCCACGCTCGATTTCGACGCGGATTTCACCCAGACCACGGATAATCGCATCACGCTCGTCCTCGGTCAGTACACCGACCTTGGCCAGCATGCGAGCATGTGCCACCGAGCCCTGAATATCCTGCTTGTACAGGCGCTGGTCGAAATCGACGGAGGCGGTAAAACGGGCAACGAAGGCATCGGTTGGCTCATTGAAACGGCCACCCCACTGCTGATTGGTCTTCTGGCTCATGCCGGGAATCTCCTGCTACTGATGCGGCCACCATCGCGGCCCTGTCTGTTTGGACTCGATTATAGCAATCCTGTCCCGCCGCAGTCTTGCGTTAGCGCCCTTTGGCCGATATTGGCGGCGTTCTGGTACAATCGCGTTTATTTTCCCGCATGCCGGGTTGACGCTTGCATAAGGAGAGTCCCATGTCCCGTACCATCCGCATCGCCACCCGCCGCAGCCTGCTGGCCCTTTGGCAGGCCGAATACGTCAAGGCGGAGCTGGAGCGGCACCACCCGGGCATTCAGGTCGAGTTGCTCAAGATCGAATCCCGCGGCGACAAGATCCTCGACACCCCGCTGGCCAAGATCGGCGGCAAGGGCCTGTTCGTCAAGGAGCTGGAGCACGCGCTGCTCAACGGCGACGCCGACATCGCCGTGCACTCGATGAAGGACGTGCCGATGGAGTTCCCGGAAGGGCTGGGACTACACGTCATCTGTGAGCGCGAGCGTCCCACCGACGCCTTCGTTAGCAACACTTATGCCCGCTTCGACGATCTGCCTCAGAGCGCCGTGGTCGGCACCTCTTCACTGCGTCGCGAAGTGCAGATCCGCGAGCGCCGCCCCGACCTTCAGGTCCGCTTCCTGCGTGGCAATGTACAGACGCGTCTGGGCAAGCTGGATGCCGGTGACTATGACGCCATCATCCTCGCCACGGCCGGCCTGCTGCGCCTGGAGCTGGGCGAGCGTATCCGCGAAGAGATCACGCCGGAACAGAGCCTGCCCGCCGGCGGCCAGGGCGCGGTCGGCATCGAGTGCCGCAACGATGATGCCGAGTTGATCGCGCTGCTCAAGCCGCTGCACCACGCCGAAACCGCCAGCCGGGTACTGGCCGAACGCGCCATGAACCGCCGTCTGGAAGGCGGCTGTCAGGTACCGATCGGCTGCTATGCCGTGCTGAACAGTGACAGCGACGAACTCTGGCTGCGCGGCCTGGTCGGCCGCCCCGACGGCACCCGCGTGCTGCGTGACGAGATCCGTGGCCCCAGCGCCGACGCCGAAGCCATGGGCATCACCCTGGCCGAGCGCCTGCTGCAGGCAGGCGCCGACGAGATTCTGCGTGAGGTGTACAGCGAACGTGGCTAAGCCTTTGCAGGGGCAACGGGTGCTGGTCACCCGCCCCGCGCATCAGTCTGCCCGCCAGACCGAGTATTTGCGGCAGCAGGGGGCCGACCCGGTAGCGCTGCCGCTGCTGGAGATTGTTGCCACCACCGCGCAGGATGGTGCCGACTACCAGCAATGCAAGGCCTGCATCCTTGATCTGGACCTCTACCGCGACGTCATCTTCGTCAGCCCCAACGCCGCCCGCATCGGCGCCGACTGGATCGACGCATACTGGCCCCAGTTGCCGCTGGGCGTCCGCTGGGTCGGTATCGGCAGGCAGACCGCCGAGACGCTGGAGCAGCTGGGCTTCGATGCCTGGCACGCCGAGGGCGGTTTCGATTCCGAAACCCTGCTGACACATCCCTCCATGCAGGCGATGACCGCTGAGCGGGTGTTGATCCTGCGCGCCGAAGGCGGTCGCGAGCTGCTGGCCGATACTCTGCGCAGCCGCGGCGCCCGCGTCGACCTGGCCCATATCTACCGACGCGCCTGCCCGGCATATGCCGACGCAGTTATCCAAAGTACTATTTATGCACAACCGTTATCGGCTATCCTGATCACCAGTGGTCAAGCCTTGCGCAACCTGCTGCAGCTGTGTGGACCAGCAGTCGCCACCTTGACCGACACCCTGATTATCGTTCCCAGTGCCCGCCTTGCCGAGCTGGCCCGATCGCTGGGGTTCAACCGAATCCGGGTAGCCCAGGGACCGGACGACCAGTCGATGGTCGATGCCTTGCTACCCGCCTGACCATCGGAACACGGCATGAAAGAGACCCGCAACGAAACCACCGAAAAACAGGAAAGCGAGACCTCAACTCCACTGCCCGACGACAAGACCACCGCACCCGGCGACACAGTGGAGGCAGCGTCGGCAGACATCGAACAGGAGGCCGATGCCAACCGCCCGGTGAAAGCATCCGAGAAAGCCGCAACATCCGCGCCAGCCGGCAATGACAAGCGCGGCGGCGCTACCTGGCCAGGCAAGCTGGCGCTCCTGCTTTCAGTGGTCGCCCTCGGCGGTGGTGCTTACCTGGCCTGGGAAGGCTGGCAGCTGAAACAGCAGAACAGCCAGCTGCAGGGCCAGATCAGCCAACAGCTTGAAACCGCGCTGGCCAACGGCCGTGCCGAAGCGGCGCAGACTCTGGCCGGTGTCAGCCAGCAGCTGGGTCAGTTGCAGGCTCGCGCCGAAGCCGACAAGGCCAATATCGATGAGCTCCAGGACCGCCTGACCCGCAGCATCCAACAGGTCACCGCCGATGCCGAAATCAGCCGCAAGGACTGGCTGCTGGCCGAAGTGGAATATCTGCTGCGTCTGGCCAACCAGCGCGTGCTGATGGAAGGGACCGCCTCTGGCGCCCTGACCCTGCTGAAGTCGGCCGACGAAAGCCTGCGCGAAACCGATGACGTTACCCTGTACGACGTACGCAAGGCCCTGGCCGAGGATATCGCCGCACTGGAAGCGGTGCCCAGACTGGATACCGAAGGCGTCTTCCTCAAGCTGGCGGCACTGAACCGCCAGGTGGACGAGCTGCGCGTTACACCGATCACCGACAAGCGCAAGCTGCCCTCGCTGCTCGAAGAGATCACCCCTGAAAGCGTCGAACAGTCATGGGGCGAAGGGCTCAAGGCCAGCTGGAACAAGGCGATGGACAAGTTCGAAACGCTGATCGTGATCCAGCACCATGACAAACCGGTCAAACCGCTGATGTCGCCGGAACAAACCTTCTTCCTGCAGCAGAACCTGCACCTGATGCTCGAGCAGGCACAGATGGCCCTGCTGCAGCGCAAGCAGCAGGCCTATGATGCCAGCCTGACCAAGGCCCACGACTGGGTCGGCACTCACTTCAATCCCAAGGACGCGACCACTCAGGCGATGTTGCGTGGCCTGACGGAACTTCAGAGCATCAATGTGGCGCCGGAAATGCCGGATATCTCCGGCTCCCTGACCAGCCTGAAAACCTACCTGCGCCAGATGCAGGAACTGCGGGCGGAGGGCTGATCGATGAAAAAGCTGTTCATCTTCCTGCTGATCTTCCTCGTTGCCGGCGCCTGGCTCGGCCAGATGATGGTGCAGGACCCGGGCTATGTGCTGCTGGCCTACAAGCAGACCACGGTGGAAACCAGCCTCTGGGTGCTGCTGCTGCTGCTGATCATCGGCTTCGCCCTGGGCCACTGGCTGCTTAACCTGGCCTCGGGCCTGCGCCTGCCCGGCAACAAGATGCGCCACTGGCAGAGCCGCCGCAACCAGCGCATCAGCCAGAACAAATCGCTCAAGGGAATGGTCGCCCTGTCCGAAGGCAACTGGTGGAAGGCTCAGCGCTATCTCAGCCAGGCGGCTGAACGCTCCGACCTGCCGGCGATCAATTACCTGGCCGCGGCCCGCGCCGCCCATGAACAGGGTGACAACAGCGGCACCGATACCCTGCTGAACAAGGCCCGTGCGGCGACGCCCCAGGCCGAAGTGGCGATCGGCCTGACCCAGGCCCAGTTCCAGCTCGAGCGTGGCCAGCTGGAGCCCTGCCTGGCCAACCTGCTCAACCTGCGCCGCCTGGCACCGAAAAACACCCAGGTACTGCGCCTGCTGCAGCAGGTCTACCAGCGCCTGGAAGACTGGCTGGCGCTGATCCAGCTGCTGCCTGAACTCAAGCGTCAGGCTGTCCTCAACGAGACCCAGCTGAACGAACTGGAGCAGCAATGCCACCTGCAGCGCCTGGAACAGAGCCTGGGGACCCTGCCCTCCGAGGCCGATGACCAGGAACAGCTGCGCGTGCTGAGCCGCAGCTGGCAGGCCGTGCCTCAGCACCTGCTGCGCGATCCGGAGCTGGTGCGTCGCTACAGCGAACTGATGCGCCAGATTGGCGCCGAAGCGGAAGCCGAACAGGTGTTGCAGGACCTGATCAAGCGCAAGTGGGACACGACACTGGTCGAAATTTACGGCACCCTCGCCGGCAAGGACGCGAACAAGCAGCTCGACACCGCCAGGAACTGGCTGAAAAAGCACCCGGACTGCGCCGAGCTGGAGCTGACCCTGGGCCGTCTGAGCATGCGCAACGAGCTCTGGGGGCAGGCGCTCAGCCATTTCGAGCGCAGCTTCGAGCTGAACCCCCGGGTGGAGACCTTCAGCGAACTCCAGCGGCTGCTGCAGCATCTGGGTGAGACCGAACGGGCTTCCCAGCTGATGCAGGCCAACTTCAGCCGGGTCGCGCCTCAGCTGCCGGCGCTGCCGCTGCCCCAGGACTCCGCTCACTGAGCACCTTAATGAGCACAAAAAAGGGCAGCTTCGGCTGCCCTTTTTAATGTCTGCCCCTGTCGATCAGGCGGACGTCGTTTTCTCCGGTCGCGGTGCCCAGGCGAACACGTCGGAATGGATCTGCGCTTCGCTGACGCCCTGCTCTTCAAGCCGGTCCACCAGCGCATGCACCATGCCCGGAGAACCACAGGCGTACACCGCCAGGTCGGCATCGACAGCAGCCAGATCTTCAGCAATGACGTCCGGCATCAAGCCGGTGCGCCCTTGCCAGCCGGGGCTGTTTTCCGGCTCGCTGACCACCGGAACAAAGCGCACATTGGCGTGTTCGGCCGCCCACTGCTGCGGCAGCTTCTCCAGATAGAGGTCCGCTTCGACCCGTGCACCCCAGTAAATGTCGATCGGATTGCTGATCTGGTTGGCCAGCAGGTGCTCGACCATGCTCTTGATCTGGGCAAAGCCGGTGCTGGCGGCGGCAAAGATGAAGCGGGTTTCCGGCTTTACGTCCGCCTGACTCAGGTGCACCTTGCCCTTGGGCAGCTCCACATCGATCTCGCCTTGGCTGCGCAGGCTGTCAAGGATCAGCGCGTTGAACTCGCTGCCCGGCACCTGGCGAATATGCAGTTCCAGGTCACGCCCCTGATCCGGTGCCGAAGCGATGGAGAAGGACGCCTGTTTGCCGTTGGGCAGGCAGATATCCAGATACTGACCGGCATGGTAGTGCATGTTTTCACGGTCGCTGCTCTCAAGACGCAGGCGCACGCGGAAAACGTCATGATTCAAGGCCTCAAAGCCGGTGATGTCGCAATGTTTCTTTGCTACGGGGAACACGTACTCACTCCCTGGCCGGACAGGCGCGCCGCCCGGTCGTTTGATTTAACAGATATCCAGTTGGTCCCAGATCTCATCGACCCGTGTTTTCACCGCCGGGTCCATCTGGATCGGCTCGCCCCACTCGCGGTCGGTCTCGCCGGGCCATTTGTTGGTGGCATCCAGTCCCATCTTCGACCCCAGGCCCGACACCGGCGAGGCGAAGTCGAGATAATCGATCGGCGTGTTGTCGATCATCACCGTGTCACGCTGCGGGTCCATGCGGGTGGTGATCGCCCAGATCACGTCCTTCCAGTCGCGCGCGTTGACATCGTCATCACAGACGATGACGAACTTGGTGTACATGAACTGGCGCAGGAAGGACCAGACGCCAAGCATGATCCGCTTGGCATGGCCCGGGTACTGTTTCTTCATGGTCACCACCGCCATGCGATAGGAACAGCCCTCCGGCGGCAGGTAAAAATCGACGATCTCGGGAAACTGCTTCTGCAGGATCGGCACGAACACCTCGTTCAGCGCCACCCCCAGCACTGCCGGCTCATCAGGCGGCCGACCGGTGTAGGTGCTGTGATAGAGGGCATCCTTGCGCCGGGTGATCCGCTCGACGGTAAACACCGGGAAGGAGTCCACCTCGTTGTAATAGCCGGTATGGTCACCGAACGGGCCTTCATCGGCCATCTCCTCGGGGTCGATGTAGCCCTCGAGGATAATCTCGGCGCTGGCCGGCACCTGCAGATCGTTACCCAGACATTTGACCACCTCGGTCTTGCCGCCGCGCAGCAGACCGGCAAAGGCGTATTCGGACAGGGTATCGGGCACCGGGGTCACGGCACCGAGAATGGTGGCCGGGTCGGCGCCCAGCGCCACCGCCACCGGGAATTTCTCACCGGGATGGGCCGCCTTCCATTCACGGAAGTCCAGCGCCCCGCCACGATGCGCCAGCCAGCGCATGATCAGCTTGTTGCGGCCGATCAGCTGCTGACGGTAGATGCCCAGGTTCTGGCGCGGCTTTTCCGGCCCCCGGGTCACCACCAGCGGCCAGGTCACGAGCGGACCGGCATCGCCGGGCCAGCAGGTCTGAATCGGGATCTGATAAAGATCGACGTCGTCGCCTTCGATCACCACCTCCTGGCAGGGCGCCTTGCGGACCTGCTTCGGCCCCATGTTGAGCACCTGCTTATACAGCGGCAGCTTGTCCCAGGCATCCTTCATGCCACGCGGCGGCTCCGGCTCCTTCAGCTGCGCCAGCAGCTTGCCGACCTCGCGCAGCGCCGTTACCGACTCTTCTCCCATGCCCAGCGCCACCCGCTCCGGGGTGCCGAACAGGTTGGCCAGCACCGGCATCTCGTACCCCTTGGGGTTTTCGAACAGCAGCGCCGGGCCGCCGGCCCTGAGGGTACGATCACAGATCTCGGTCATTTCCAGCACCGGGTCCACCGGCATGCTGATCCGCTTCAGCTCGCCGCGCGCTTCCAGCATCTTGATGAAATCGCGCAGATCCTTGTATTTGGGTGTCGACATGAAAAAGCTCGTTCCAGCCAGTGATTCAGGTGACCGCAACGCGAAGCGTCGCGCCACCGTGCACATACAAAAAAGGGTAAGTCATAGCTTACCCTGTTTTGCCCGGTTCGGTTCACACTGCGTGTGAACCCGGATTACTTGCGTTTCATCGACAGGAAGAACTCGTCGTTGGTCTTGAAATCCTTCAGCTTGTCGATGACGAACTCGGTCGCGGCCGCATCTTCCATCGGGTCCAGCAGCTTGCGCAGAATCCACATGCGCTGCAGCTCTTCCTCGGTGGTCAGCAGGTCTTCACGACGCGTACCGGAACGACGAATGTTGATCGCAGGGAACACACGCTTCTCGGCCACCTTGCGGTCCAGGTGCACTTCGGAGTTACCGGTACCCTTGAACTCCTCGAAGATCACTTCGTCCATCTTCGAGCCGGTGTCGACCAGGGCCGTGGCGATGATGGTCAGGCTGCCGCCCTCTTCGATGTTACGCGCCGCACCGAAGAAACGCTTCGGACGCTCCAGTGCATGGGCGTCGACACCACCGGTCAGCACCTTGCCGGAGGACGGGATGACGGTGTTGTAGGCACGGGCCAGACGGGTAATGGAGTCGAGCAGGATCACCACATCCTTCTTGTGTTCGGTCAGACGCTTGGCCTTCTCCAGCACCATCTCGGCAACCTGCACGTGACGCGCCGGCGGCTCGTCGAAGGTGGACGCCACCACTTCGCCACGCACGGTGCGCTGCATCTCGGTCACTTCCTCGGGACGCTCGTCGATCAGCAGTACGATCAGGTAGCATTCCGGGTTGTTGCGCGTGATGCTGTTGGCGATGTTCTGCAGCATCAGCGTCTTACCCGCCTTGGGCGGTGACACGATCAGCGCGCGCTGACCCTTGCCCATCGGGCAAACCAGATCGATGACACGGGCGGTCAGGTCTTCGGTACTGCCGTTACCGATCTCCATGCGCAGACGCTGCTGCGCAAACAGCGGGGTCAGGTTCTCGAACAGGATCTTGTTCTTCGCGTTTTCCGGACGGTCATAGTTGATCTCGTTGACCTTCAGCAGTGCGAAGTAACGCTCGCCATCCTTCGGCGGACGAATCTTACCCGCAATGGTGTCACCGGTACGCAGGTTGAAGCGGCGGATCTGGCTCGGCGATACATAGATATCGTCGGGACCGGCCAGGTAGGAAGAGTCGGCGGAGCGCAGGAAGCCGAAGCCATCCTGAAGGATCTCCAGTACGCCGTTACCATAGATATCTTCACCGCTTTTGGCGTGTCGCTTCAGAATTGCGAAGATGACATCCTGCTTGCGGGAGCGGGCCATGTTGTCGAGGCCCATTTCGGTAGCAATTTCCAGAAGTTCCGGAACGCTTTTCAGTTTGAGTTCGGTAAGATTCATAGTTTTCAGGAAGCAGCCGCTGTCGACTGGTTACGGATGGAAACCGGACGGTTAGTCAGAAGAACAAGGTTAAGGTATAGCCATAGAAGCCCACGCAATGGATCGCCGGGCCGATAAGTCAATCTACTATAAGAGCTAAGCCGGGAAGTGTCCAGCCGGGATCAAGAAAAACGCAGCCAGGACGGCTGCGTTATCCGTACGCCCTTAGAGATTGGCGTCGATGAAGGCGGCCAGCTGAGACTTGGACAGGGCACCTACCTTGGTGGCTTCAACGTTACCGCCCTTGAACAGCATCAGGGTCGGAATACCACGGATACCGAACTTCGGCGGGGTTTCGTTGTTCTCGTCGATGTTCAGCTTGCAGACCTTCAGCTTGCCCGCATACTCCTTGGCAACCTCTTCCAGAACCGGGGCGATCATTTTGCAAGGTCCGCACCACTCGGCCCAGTAGTCTACCAGTACAGCGCCGTCCGCCTTGAGGACATCTTCTTCAAAGGAGGCGTCAGTTACATTGACGATATTTTCACTCATGGATAGATTCTCCAGTGCACCAGGTGCGTTAGAAACAATGGTTTTGATGATAACACCTGCTACAGATTCCCGCCATATTCCAGCCTTTCCTGCCCCTGTGCTGACAGCTGTCATTAAAATGGGGTAGCGCACCGAGCCGGAGAACCGGTATTTTGGAAGGCTTGTACGCGCTTGATACAGAGGACAATGCTTGATGTACGCTCAGGATCCATCGCAGGCCCCCACTTCAGAAACTTCCCTGCTGGCTGCTATCGACCTGGGGTCGAACAGTTTTCACATCATGGTGTCGCAGCTGTTCGCCGGTGAACTCAAGCCACTGGATGTACTCTCGGAAAAGGTTCAGCTGGCCGCCGGCCTGGATGCCGACGACTGCCTGACCGAAGCGGCCATGAACCGTGGTCTGGAATGCCTCAGTCGCTTTGCCCAGCGGGTCAGCGAGCTGCCGCGCCAGTCGATCCGCATCGTGGGCACCAATGCTCTGCGTCAGGCCCGAAACAGTGACGAATTCATCCAGCGCGCCCAGACACTGCTCGGTACTCAGATTGAAGTGATCGCGGGCCGCGAAGAAGCCCGCCTGATCTACCTCGGCGTGGCCCACACCCTGGCCGACGACACGGGCCGCCGCCTGGTGGTGGATATCGGCGGCGGCAGCACCGAATGCATCATCGGCGAGCGTTTCGAGCCGCAGGTGTGCGAGAGCCTGCACATGGGCTGCGTCAGCTACACCGACCAGTTCTTTGCCGATGGCCGCATCACGGCGGACGCGATGCAGGCCGCCCGAACAGCGGCCCTGCGTGAGCTGCTGTCGATCCGTCGCAATTATCGCCGTCTGGGCTGGAACAGCAGTGTCGGCGCCTCCGGTACGGTGAAGGCTGCCCGCCAGGCCTGCCTGTCACTCGGTTTCAGCAGCGAACAGATCACCCGCGAGGCGCTGGATCAGCTCTGCCGGTACCTGATCGAACAGGGCAACGTGGACAACCTCAGCATCGAAGGCATCAAACCCGAGCGCTGCGCGGTTCTGCCGGCCGGCGTTGCCATTCTGAGCGCCATCTTCGAATCCCTCGATGTCGAACGGATGAGCTTCTCCGAAGGGGCGCTGCGCGAAGGGGTGCTGTATGACATGGCGGGCCGCCTGCGCCACGAGGATGTGCGTGAACGCACCATCAGCGCGCTGACCCGGCGCTACCACGTGGACCGCAAGCAGGCGGCGCGTGTCGAGGCCACGGCGTTGATCGCCCTGGCACAGGTCAAGGACAGCTGGGGCCTGGAAGCCAGCGGCTACCACGAAATGCTGAGCTGGGCCACCCGCAGTCACGAAATTGGCCTGGCGGTGGCTCACAGCCAGTTCCACAAGCACAGCGCCTACCTGCTGCAGCACTCCGACCTGCCCGGCTTCACCCGCCTGGAGCAGCAGCTGCTGGCCTTTCTGGTTCGCGGTCACCGCCGCAAGTTCCCCAAGGAGGAGTACCGCCAGCTGCCTGAGAAACAGCGCCAGCCCTACCGTTATCTCTGCCTGTTACTGCGCCTGTCGGTGATCATGCACCGCAGCCGCAGCAAGGCGCGCCTGCCGGCATTCACGCTGAAAGTGGATGGTCAGAAGCTGGAGCTGAGCTTTCCCAGCGGCTGGCTCAACCACCACCCGCTGACCCGGGCCGACCTGGAGCAGGAAGCCGCCTACCTGCGCAGCATCGATTTCAAGCTGAAGATCAGCTAAGCCGGCCATGCCCCACAGCAGGCGGCCGTCGCATCAGGGCTGACGGCCGCCACGCCATCTGAACAACTCGCACACACGGAGGCGAGCCCGTCCCGGACAGGCACCACCTTCGCCGCCGCACCCTACCCGACCGCCATCAGACGCACAAACAAAAACGCCCTGCAGTGCAGGGCGTTTATCCGGTTTGCTTTCAGGTCAGGCTCAGGCCTTGGGACCCGCGGCGATGATCTCTTCGGAAACGCCGGCAAACTTGGTGAAGTTGTTGACGAACTGCTGCGCCAGATCGGCAGCGGCCGCATCGTAGGAGGCGCCATCAGCCCAGGTGTCACGCGGGTTCAGCAGCTTGCTGTCGACACCCGGAACGGCTGTCGGTACGGCCAGGTTGATGCCGTCCAGCTGTACGGTTGCGCAATCCTTCAGTGCACCGCTCTGGATGGCGCTGATGATCGCACGGGTAGTCGGGATGCTGAAACGCTCGCCTGTACCGTAGGATCCGCCGGTCCAGCCGGTGTTCACCAGGTACACGCGGGAACCGTACTCTTCGATACGCTTCATCAGCAGCTCGGCGTAAACGTGAGCCGCGCGCGGGAAGAAAGGCGCACCGAAGCAGGTGGAGAAGGTGGACTTGATGCCGCCACCGGAACCCATTTCGGTGGAACCCACCAGCGCGGTGTAGCCGGACAGGAAGTGGTATGCCGCCGCTTCCTTTGTCAGCACGGATACCGGCGGCAGGACACCGGTCAGGTCGCAGGTCAGGAACACGATGGAATCCGGCTCGTCACCCATGTTGGTGGCGGAACGCTTCTCGACGTGATCCAGCGGGTAGGCGCAACGACCGTTTTCGGTCAGGGACACATCGTTGTAGTCGGCGCGACGATGTTCGTCCAGGACAACGTTTTCAACGATGGCGCCGAAACGGATGGCGTCCCAGATGATCGGCTCGTTCTTCTTGCTCAGGTTGATGGTCTTGGCATAGCAGCCGCCTTCAATGTTGAAGACAACACCCTTGCCCCAGCCATGCTCGTCGTCACCGATCAGGTAACGCTCGGGGTCGGCGGACAGAGTGGTCTTGCCGGTACCGGACAGACCGAAGAACAGGGTAGTGGAACCGTCTTCACCGATGTTGGCAGAGCAGTGCATCGGCAGCACGTCTTTTTCCGGCAGCAGGAAGTTCTGTACGGAGAACATCGCTTTCTTCATCTCACCGGCGTAACGCATGCCGGCAATCAGCACCTTGCGCTTGGCGAAGTTCAGGATGACGCAGCCGTCGGAGTTGGTGCCATCACGCTCGGGCTCGCACTCGAAGCCGGCCACGTTCAGGATCTGCCACTCTTCCTTGCCCTTCGGGTTGTACTCGTGCGGACGAATGAACAGGTTCAGACCAAAGAGGTTCTGCCACGCGGTCTCGGTGGTCATCTTCACCGGCAGGTAGTGGTTGTGATCAGCACCCACGTGAACATCGGCGACAAAGTGTTCCTTGTCTGCCAGATACTCTTCCACCCGTGCCCAGAGGGCATCGAACTTGTCGGTCTCGAACGGACGGTTGATGTTGCCCCACTCGATGGCGTCAGCCGTGCTGGGCTCTTCAACGATGAAACGATCCATCGGCGAGCGGCCAGTACGCTGTCCGGTGGTGACAACCAGTGCTCCGGTGTCAGCCAGGACACCTTCATTACGCTGAATCGCACGCTCCACCAGCTCAGCCGGGGTCAGATTCACGTGTACGCTATTGACGGTTTCTTTGGTCATTACTGGATTCCCTTGGCAATTCGCCAAACTATTACCTGAAAGCAAAAAGGCTGCTGCGTTCCGGTCAACGCAGTTCGAATCGTTATTTTTGGGGCGCTATTATTGCACAAAATGTGCGCTGAGGGGACTGCATTGAATCATTCTCATTTGGCATCCCGCCAGGCGCCGAAGCGCTCCCTCTAAGCCACTGATTCTCAGTGCATTCGGCCATCCTGGTCGAGGTAGCCGGGTTCACTGAACAGGGCTCGGATATCGGTTTCGTCAAAATGATACTGCTGGTTGCAGAACTGGCACCCCACATCGATACACCCATCCTGCTGCGCCAGAATCGCCAGCAGTTCGTCTTCGCTCATGAACTTCAGCGCCTCGGCACTGCGTTCTCGCGAACAGTCGCATTTGAAACGCAACGGCTGGGGTTCATACAGTCGGCAGGTTTCTTCATGGAACAGGCGGTACAGCAGCGCCTCGTTGTCCAGTTCCAGCAGTTCCTGATCGCTCAGCGTCGAAGCCAGCATGCTGACGCGGGACCAGTCCTCGTCACCGGTGCCTTCGGCCGGCAGGACCTGTAGCATGAGACCTGCCGCACGCTGGCCATCCGCCGCCAGCTGGATGGAGGTGCCCAGCTGTTCGGACTGTTCGAAATAGGCCTGCAGGCACTGCGCCAGAGTCGGATGCTCCAGCGGCACCACCCCCTGGTAGCGCTGGCCGTTTTCCGGCTCGATGGTCAGCGCGATACGGCCGTTGACCAGCAGTTCGTTGAACGCCAGCTCCTCGGCCATGTCGCCCTCATAGCGGGCAATGGCGCGCAGGTCCTGATGATGATTGCACTCGGCCATCAACAGTTTGACCGCCCCATCCCCCTGCGCCTGCAGCAGCAACCGACCTTCGAACTTCAATGTGGCGGTGAGCATGCTCACCGCGGCCAGCATTTCGCCCAGCAGGCGCTGCAGGGCTTGCGGGTATTCGTGCCGGGCCAGCACCTCCTGATAGCTGGCATCAAGGCCGGCGACGACGCCGCGAACATCGATCTGGTCGAAAAGGATACGCTGAATCTGATCAGGATTGCTCATCAAGGGGTTCCCGGGGTTTTCTGGTCTGACCAGGTGAGTCAGCCAGGCGGTGTTGCTAGAATAGGTAAACCGTAATTCTAGCCGAATGAGTTCGAAATGATCACCCCAGACCCCGTGTTTTCCACCCGCTGGCGCCCCGGCCTCCTGGTTGCCATGCACCTGGCGGCGGCCCTGCTGCTGCTCAGTTTCATCCATCAAGGCGGCCATGCCCTCTGGCGCAGCCTGGATACGCACGTGTTTTATGCCCTGAACGGCTCGCTGTTTGCCAGCGAAACCTGGGCACGTTTCTGGGCCTGGATGAACACCCGCGAGCTGGATGCGGTGTCGGCGCTGTTCATGCTGGCCTTCCTGATTTTTCCCGGTCTGGGACTCAAGCGGAATCAGCTGCAGGCCGGTTTCACCGGTTTCCTGCTACTGATGATTCTGATGCTGCCCATGCGCGAGGCCCTGTCGGAGTACTCGGAGGCCAGCGGCCTCAGCGGCCCCAGCCCGTCGCTGCAGCTGGAACCGGCCTACCGCTTCAGCGCCGAACTGCCCGACATCCCGGCCAAGGACAGCGCCTCGACCAGTTTCCCCGGCGATCATGCCAGCGTACTGATGGTCTGGCTCGGCTTTCTGCTGTTCAACAGCCGCAGCCTGGGCACCCTGACCGCGACGGTGCTGGCCCTGTTGCTGATATCGCCTCGCCTGTTTGGCGGCGCCCACTGGTTTACCGATGCCGCCGTCGGCGGCCTGAGCCTGGCGCTGGTGACGCTGGCCTGGGCCTGGGCCTCACCACTGCCGCACCTGATCAATCAGGGATTGATGCGCCTGCTGGGTCCTGTCTACCGGCTGGCCGGACGCATCCCGCTGCTGGGCCGTCTGCCCTTCTTTACCGGCTGAGCGCCGCCGCTCAGTCCCAGCTGCCCTTGACCCTCAGCAGTTCGCGCCGGCTCTTCTTGTCAGGACGATGCTCCGGCGCACTGCCCTGGGTCTTGCGGGCCAGGGCGCGTTCCTCTCGCGCCCTGATGCTGTCCTCGGTTTCACGGTACAGCGTTTGCGCTTCACTGGCGCCGCGCCGCTGATCCGACAAGACCAGCACCTCGACCGTTTTTTCCTCGTATCCCTGGCGCAGCTGGATCAGCGCGCCTAACTCGACCGCCTTGCTGCATTTGGTGCGCTGGCCGTCGTAGTGCACCTTGCCGCCCTCGATCATCTGCTTGGCCAGCGCGCGGGTCTTGTAGAAACGGGCCGCCCAGAGCCATTTATCCAGTCGTACCACCTTGTGCGACTGCTGCTCTTGGTCACGTGCCTGCTGTTCTTTGTAATGATGACTCATAATACGGCGATCACCTCGCTGAAATCATTAGTGGCGTCATATTGATCGATCCGGCGAACGGGCTGGGTGGAATCCGGCTGGGTAATCGACAGCAGCTGGCCGATTCCGTAGCGTTCAGCCGATGCCAGCACCGCCAGGCTGTCATCCACCAGCAGCGTGCGCGACGGGTCGAAGGGCTCCACCTCCTGCAGAGCATGCCAGAACGCCTGCTCCTCCTTGGGGTAGCCGAAGTCATGGGAGCAGATCACCAGGTCGACCAGGGTATCGATCGCCGTTACCTCGACCTTCAGTGCCAGGCTGTCACGGTGCGCATTGGTGGCGATCACCGTGCGCCGCCCGCTGGCCCGCAAGGCCTGCAGGAACTCACGAGCCCCCGGACGAAAGCCGATCCGGTCCATGATCTCCCGTTTCAGATTCGCGATCGGCAGGTCAAGCTGCTCGGTCCAGTAATCCAGGCAGTACCAGCTCAGGGCACCCTGCTCCTGGCGAATGCGCTCGTGCAGCCAGGCACGCGCCTGCTCGAGCTCCAGCCCATGGTGCCGGGCATAACGCTCGGGCAGCAGCTCCAGCCAGAAGTGGGAATCGAAGTGCAGGTCGAGGAGAGTACCGTCCATATCAAGAAGAACGGTATCTATGGCTTGCCAATCAAGCATAATCAGGGAACACTCTGACAGCGAATAACAGTTTTCGGATATTTCAGTATGACTGCCAAACCCGAGATTTTGAAGTTGACCAAAGTGG
Organism: uncultured Marinobacterium sp.; assembly: GCA_963676805.2. Classification (GTDB taxonomy): domain Bacteria; phylum Pseudomonadota; class Gammaproteobacteria; order Pseudomonadales; family Balneatricaceae; genus Marinobacterium. The sequence continues at coordinate 2,661,448 of CAXXYA010000002.1, forward strand.
CCAGCAGCCGGTTGTTTCATATCGAGGCCATGGATCTGCGTTTCAGCAACGGCATTGAGCGCCGTTATGAGCGCCTCCGCACCGGCGGTCAGGGCGCTGTGATGATCGTCGCCCTCAACGAGCGCGATGAAGTGCTGCTGATCCGCGAGTACGCCGCCGGGCTCGAGGATTATGTGCTGACGCTGCCCAAGGGATTGATCGACCCGGGCGAAGATGCGACCACCGCCGCCAACCGTGAACTGCAGGAAGAGGTCGGTTTTGCCGCACGTGAGCTGTCCCACGTGCGGCAGCTGACCGCCGCGCCGAACTATATGGGCCATCGTCTGGAAGTGATGCTGGCCCGCGACCTTTACCCCAGCAAACTGGAGGGTGACGAGCCCGAGCCGCTGGAGGTGATCACCTGGCCTCTGAGCCGGCTGCCGGAGCTGTTCGAGCGCACGGAATTCTCCGAAGGACGTGCCATTGCAGCCCTCTGTCTGGTACAGCAGCGCCTGGCCGCGACGGGCTAAGCCTTGTGTTTGCCGTTTTTGCCCATATGAAAGAGACATCAGGCCCTGACGCCCAGGTGTCCGGCTGTGCCTGATGCCCGTACAAACTGTGTCATGATAATGCCGAACATCGATGCTATTATCGAGTCACACCGGAGGCGCACCTCCATACACAACAATCAGTTTTACGCTGAACCTGTCAGATATATAGGGGATTATTATGAGCTTCGAACTGCCGGCACTGCCGTACGCCATTGATGCACTGGAACCGCACATCTCCCAGGAGACCCTGGAATACCACCACGGCAAGCACCACAATACCTACGTTGTGAAGCTGAACGGCCTGGTACCGGGCACCGAGTTTGAAGGCAAGTCTCTGGAAGAGATCATCAAGACGGCTCCGGCCGGTGGCGTATTCAACAACGCGGCTCAGGTATGGAACCACACCTTCTACTGGCACTGCCTGTCTCCGAACGGTGGCGGCGCTCCGACCGGCGCAATCGCTGATGCCATCGCTGTGAAGTGGGGTTCTTTCGAGAAGTTCCAGGAAGAGTTCAACGACAAGGCGGTGAACAACTTCGGTTCCAGCTGGACCTGGCTGGTGAAAAACGCTGACGGTACTCTGGATATCGTCAACACCAGCAACGCCGGCACGCCGATGACCGAAGGCCAGACTGCGCTGCTGACCGTCGACCTGTGGGAACACGCCTACTACATCGACTACCGCAACGTACGTCCTGAATACCTGAAGCACTTCTGGGCGCTGGTTAACTGGGACTTCGTCAACGAAAACTACGCTGGCTAAGCTCCACCCCTGCGATATAAAGGCGCCTGAGGGCGCCTTTATTGTTTATACTGCCGGGAAACCCCAAGGTATGGATACCTGCAAGCGATGCCTCAATCCCCCGCACTGATTGCCAGCATGCTCTGGCTGCTGATCACCCTGAGCGTCTCCACGATTCTGGCACAGCAGGACCTGGCCAATCTCGAACGTCAGCAGAACACCTTGCTGACCGCCATCGAGCAACAGATTGACGACCGACTGCAACAAAGCCGTACCCTGCTGCGACAGGCTGCTCGCCTCATCGATGTTGAACAGGAAGCCCTCTTCCATCCGGCTCTACGAACCGAACTGGACAACTTTCGCCTCCTGGCACCCGCCGTCAAGCGCATTCAGGTACAGCAACTGGTCCGCGGCGATGCCATCCATGCCTTCGAACAACAGATGCGGCAGCGCTATCCGGACTTTCTGCTGCACGGCCTCAGCGCCATGACCCCGCCAACAACCGAACGTTCGGGCGTACCCGTCTTTCACCCTCTGGTCCTGGTCGTACCCGATACACCTGAGGCGCACCCCCCGCTGCTGGGCACCGATCTGGGCTTGATTCCCGAACTCAAGGGGGCCTTGCTGAACGCACGTGACAGCCACGCCATTACCTACTCCCGGGTCTACAACCAGAGTCGGGGCGAGCCCCTGCTCAATCTGTTCCTGGTGCCGGTCGATCAGCACCACCGCATTCTGTCCGTCGTGGTGACCCTGAATCAGTTGTTGGATGACCGCCTGCTGCCCCCGGGCGGGCGTGTCACCCTGGCACTGGACACTAGCCAGAACGCGGTCCTGATCGCCGCCACCGAGGGTGGGCCTGCTCTGTTTATGAACGCCCGGGAGCTACAAAGCACGAGCGCCACCCTGCCGATGCGGCTGAAGCTGGAATATCCGGTGCGCTGGCAGAACCTCAGCATCTGGAGCCTGCTGCTGACCCTGACACTGGGCACCCTGGGCTGCCTGCTGCTGTATGCCTGGCTGCGCCAGCGTCAGGCCACCACCAGCTGCTACCTCGAAAGCGTTGAAGTGCACAACCTGCAACAGCACCTGCGGCAACATTCCGAACAGTTACAGTTGCAGCTGCAGGAAAATCAGCGCCTGACGCACAAGATCCTCGACATTCAGGAACGGGAACGACGCCATCTGGCGCAGGAACTGCACGATGAACTGGGGCAGTGCCTGACCGCCATCCGCACCGATGCCCGCATGCTGCTGCAGGAACACCCGGACAGCCGCGACAGCGTCAACCAGCATGCCGAAAGCATCGACGCCATCGCCGGCCATATCTACGACGTGACCTACGACCTGATGCACGCCCTAAGACCCACCCTGCTCGACGATCTGGGCCTGGTCGACGCCATACGCGAGCTGATCCGGAATCAGCACCTGGAGCGTCAGGGAATCCAGATGGAGCTGCGTCTCAAGGGCGCGCTCAACGACATGGAAGAGCGCTATAACATCAACCTCTACCGTATGATCCAGGAAGCGCTGACCAATCTGCAGCGCCACGCCCACTGCACCCGAGCCAGTATTCGGCTGCAGCGCTTCGATGCCGACGGCGAGCGCGACCGCCTGGAGCTCGAAATCCGTGATAACGGCAGCGGCTTTGACCCTCAGGTCATCAGTCAGAAAGGCCGTTTCGGCGTACTGGGGTTACAGACCCGTACCCGGGCCCTGGGCGGCACCTTGCAGCTGTGCAGCGCCCCCGGGCAGGGTACCCGGCTGCTGCTCAGGATTCCTCTGGCTGCAGCAGTGGATACAGATGCGGCCATACCGTCTGCAGCAGAATCGGCTGCGCCGCCGCCGTTGGGTGCAGACCGTCCGCCTGCATCATCTGAGGCTTGAGCGCGACCCGTTCCAGCAGAAAGGGTACCAGCGACAGCTGGTACTCCCGCGCCAGATCCGGGTAAATTGAATAGAACCTTTGCGTATATTGCGGTCCATAATTGGGTGGAATCCGTATCCCGATCAGCATCACCTCGGCACCCGAGGCCTGGCTCAGCTCCACCATTCGCCGCAGGTTCTGTTTCATCACCTGTAGCGGCGTACCACGCAGGCCATCGTTGGCGCCCAGCTCAAGCACCACCAGATCGGGACGATAGTCGGCCAACAGACGGGGCAGGCGCTGCAGCCCCCCGCTGCTGGTTTCACCACTGATGCTGGCGTTGATGACGCGTTCGGCCAGCCGGCGCTGTGTCAGCTCCTGCTCCAGCAGGCTGACCCAACCCTGCTCCGCCGGCAGGCCATAGGCCGCCGACAGGCTGTCCCCCAGCACCAGCAAGGTCCTTGCCTGCAATGGGGACGCCCAGACAACCAATACGAACAGAATCGAAATCAGGGATCGCATGTCACACCTCAACCATGAAGAACCGATTATTGAGGCTCAAGATGTCGCAAAAAGTTTCCGCACACAAGCCGGAACGGTCGAACTCTTTCGCAACCTCAAGCTGAGCATCCAGCCGGGAGAGAGCCTCGCGATCATCGGCCGCTCCGGTGCCGGCAAATCCACCCTGCTGAGCCTGCTGGCCGGGCTGGATACGCCAACCGAGGGGCATATCCTGTTTGGCGGCCAGTCGCTGGCGCAGCTCGACGATGCCGCCCGAGCGGCTCTGCGCCTGGAACAGATCAGTTTCATCTTCCAGTCATTCCACCTGTTGCCGGAATTGGATGCACTGGACAATGTCCGCCTGCCGCTGGAGATCCAGGGTCGCCGGGATGCCGATAACCAGGCCCGTCACTGGCTGAAACAGGTGGGGCTGGGTGCCCGTATGGACCACTACCCGGCGCAGCTGTCCGGCGGTGAACAGCAGCGCGTGGCGATCGCCCGTGCCTTCGCCACCGAGCCAAAAGTCCTGTTCGCCGATGAGCCCACCGGCAACCTGGACGACGAAACCGGTCATCAGATCATCGAGCAGCTGTTCCGCCTCAACGCCGATGCCGGTACCACCCTGATCCTGATCACTCACGACATCGATCTGGCCGGGCGCTGCCAGCGCCGCCTGCATCTGCACAACGGCCGATTGGAGGAGATGAGCCCATGAGCCTGCTCACCCGCCTGGCCGGACGCCAGCTGCTGACCCAGTTGCGTACCACCGAATGGCGCGCCCTGCTGCTGGCCAGCTGGATCGCCATCGCCCTGACCACGCTGCTGGCGGTGCTCGGCGACCGTCTGGAGCGCGGCCTGCTGCGTGAAAGTGCGGCCCTGCTCGGTGCCGACCTGGTGCTGAACAGCAGCCGCCCGATTCCGGCCGACCGGCTGGCGGGCCTGCCCCTGGCCGACATCGAACAGACCCCGGTGATCCAGTTTCCCAGCATGGTCGGCCAGGGCGACAACCTGATGCTGGTCTCCGTGCGCGTCCTCCAGTCCCCCTACCCGCTGCGTGGCGAACTGGTCACCGAACCGCCCGGCAGCGGCATCCCGGCCCCCGGCGAGGTCTGGATCGAGCCACGCGTGATGACCCAGCTGCAGCTGACGCCAGGCGAGCAGCTGGAATTCGGCTACCAGCCGCTCAAGGTAACCCGGGAGCTGCTGGCTTCGCCGGACCGCGGCAGCGGCTTCCGCAGCTTCAGCCCGCACATTCTGGTCAACGCCGCCGATCTTGACGCCAGCGGCGTACTGGCACCAGGCAGCCGGGCCAACTACCGACTCCTCTTTGCCGGCCCGCCCGAAGTGATCCACGCACTGGAACAGACACTGCGCCCCACCCTGGCCAGTCATGAGCGCCTGCACGCGCTGAGCACCGACCAGCCACTGACTGGCAATGCGCTCGGCAACGCCCTGGGCTACCTTAAGCTCAGCGCGCTGATCGCGCTGCTGCTGTCGGCGATGACCATCGTACTGGCACTGCGTCGTTTCAGCCTGGGTCAGCATACGCGCAGCGCCCTGTTGCTCAACCTGGGACTGCGACCGAACCAGCTGGTACGGGTGTATCTTTATCAGTTGCTGCTGGCCTGGCTGCTGACGGCGGTCGCCGGCGCACTCACCGGCTACCTGCTGGAGTGGGCAGTCTACCATTGGCTGGCCGACCTGCTGCCCCAGGCGTTGCCGCCGGCGCACTGGCTGCGTTGGCTCAGCGGCGCGGCGCTGGGGCTGGCCCTGCTGGTATTGCTGGGCCTGCCGCCGATTCTGCAGCTGGCACGCATTCCGGTGGCCCACCTGCTGCGCGGCGACACGCCGCCACGCGACCGCACCGCACTGCTGCTGCAGGGAGTCTCGCTGCTGTTGCTGGCCGCCACCCTGCTGGCGTTTCTTGAAGCACCGCTGGCGGCAATGGGACTGCTGGTTTTCCTGCTATTGGGCGGCACCCTTTTCGGCTGGGTCGCTCAGGCGGGCCTGCAGCTGCTGGCGCGCCCACTGGCCCGCCGCCTGCTGCTCGGCCGCCTGTTGACCATGCGCCTGCGCCAGCAGCGCCGCTGGCACCAGCTGCAGGCCGCCGTCGTGGTAATGCTGCTGACCCTGCTCAGCGTGGTCTGGGTCAGCCGCTCGGACCTGATCGAGCAGTGGCAGGCTCAATTCCCCAGCGACACACCGAACTACTTTCTGATCAATATCCAGCCCTGGCAAAAGGCCGATGTGGATCACTTCTTTGCCGAACAGCAGCTGGAGACCGAACTCTACCCGATGATCCGCGGCCGCATGACACAACTCAACGGTGAGCCGATCCGGCCCCAGCTGACGGCGGAACAGCAGGACCACAACACCCTCAGGCGCGAGCTCAACCTGAGCTGGCACGCCGAGCGACCGACACATAACCCGCTGGTCGCCGGTGACTGGTGGCAACCGGGCGATACCGGCGCCATCTCCATCGAGCAGAGCATGGCCGATGAGCTGGGGCTGAAACTGGGCGACCGTCTTGGCTTCGATGTCGGCGGCATCCTCGTCGAAGGCGAGATTCGCAATATCCGTGAAGTGGTCTGGACCTCCTTCCGGCCCAACTTCTACATCATTTTCAACCCGGAGGCGCTGCAGGACGCCCCCTCGACCTGGATCACCAGTTTCTACCTGACACCGGAACAGCGCACGCTGACCCGTGACCTGCTGCAACAGTTTCCGTCACTGACCCTGATCGATATCGATCAGCTGCTCAATCAGCTCTCGGGCTGGCTGCAGCGCCTCGGAGACAGTTCGGCGCTGATACTGGCACTGAGCCTTGGCTGCGGCCTGATGCTGCTCGGCGTCACCCTGCTGCAGGCGCTGGAGCAACGCCGCTTCGAAAGCGCCCTGCTGCAGACGCTGGGGGTTACCGCCGAACAGGCGCGACGGCTGGATCTGCTCGAATTTTTGCTGCTGGGGCTGGTCTGTGGTCTGCTGGCCAGTGCCGGCGCTGAGGGGGTTCTGGCGATGCTGCACCAGTGGCTGCTGAAGATTCCACCACGGCTGCACCTTGAGCTCTGGCTAAGCCTGCCGCTGCTGGCGGCACTGGTGTTCGTGCTGATCGGCGGGTTGATCCGGCGTCCCTTGCGGCTGGATCAGTGCTACCGCCTGCTGCGCGCCGGCTGAAAACTCGGGGGTTGATGCTTTTTCCACACAAAAACAATGCCAATACCTGGCTATAAAAGCGCCAGCGTATTGGCTATAATCGCCCACCTTGATATTGATCAACAAATAAACAGTTTTATGTGAGGTTAGACGATGGCACATCATGACGAAAACTTCCGCGATCCCGCCGGTTACGGTTGGCTGTTCATCAACATCCTGGCGCTGCTGTGGATCACCATGCCGGTAAGCATCGCCCTGACCAAGGTCGTGCAGTGGTAAGCCACTGACCTCAAGGCGGCCATCATGACCTTTCTGAAGATCGGTGAACTGGCCAGCCGCTCAGGCCTCAGCGTCGAAACCCTGCGTTACTATGAACGCCGGGGCCTGATCCCGCCTCCCGATCGCCTGCCCTCCGGCTACCGCATTTTTCCCCGTCAGACCCTGAAACGACTGGCGTTTATCCAGCGCTGCAAAAGCCTCGGCTTTACCCTCGACGAAACTCTGGAACTGTTACAGCTGCAACACCACCCCGAACAGGAGTCGGCGGCGGTCAAGCAACGGGTGGATGAACGGATCGAGGAGATTGGCCGCAAGATCGCCGATCTGCAGCGAATTCAGCAGGCACTGCAGGGGCTCTCGGCCCTGTGCAGCGGCAAGGGATCGACCGCGGACTGCCCGATCCTCGCCTTTCTGGAGCAGGAGGAGCCTGCCGACACCAGCGCGACAGACTCCGATACCCGGGACTGAGCCTCAGGCGTGACGGAGGGTCTGCACCCCTTCCGGCGTGCCCATCAGGATGATATCGGCGCCACGACGGGCAAAAAGACCGTTGGTGACCACGCCGACGATGTTGTTGAGCTGGGCTTCCAGCGCCTTGGGATCGAGCACTTCCAGATCCTGCAGATCCAGAATGACGTTGCCGTTATCGGTCACGAAGCCTTCGCGGTACACCGGCTGGCCGCCCAGTGCCGCCAGCTGACGGCCGACGTAGGAGCGCGCCATCGGAATCACTTCCACCGGCAGCGGGAAGGCGCCGAGCAGATCCACCTGCTTGCTCTGGTCGACGATGCAGACGAACTCCTTGGCCACGGCCGCCACGATTTTTTCGCGGGTCAGCGCGCCGCCGCCGCCCTTGACCAGATTCAGGTGCGGGTCGAATTCGTCGGCGCCATCAATGTAGAACTCCATCTCGCTGACCGAGTTCAGATCGAACACCTCAATGCCATGACCACGCAGACGCTCGGCGGTCGCTTCTGAGCTGGCGACAGCACCGGCGAAGCTGTTCTTGATCGCGGCCAGCGCATCGATAAAACAGTTGGCAGTGGAACCGGTGCCCACGCCGATAATGCTGTCGCTGTCGAGGCGACCCTTGATATGGTCGACGGCTGCCTGTGCGACCGCCTGCTTCATCTCGTCTTGTGTCATGGTTGTGTCCGTTGCTGATTCAAACTGGGCTCTAATTATAGCAACCCGTCGTTGCCCTTGTAGACGCTGAACGGTGGAGCCGATACCATTTGACCATACTTTGGTCACCAAGCGCCCTGGCAACAGCGGCCCTACCGAGATACAGATACCGCCCTATGCCACATCGATATATCAAGAAGATCCTCGAAGCGCGGGTCTATGATGCCGCCATCGAAACCCCACTGGATGAAGCCCGCGGGCTGACCGAGCGTCTGGGTAACCGGGTGCTGCTCAAGCGTGAGGACGAGCAGCCGGTGTATTCGTTCAAGCTGCGTGGCGCCTACAACAAGATGGCCCAGCTGACCGACGAAGAAAAGGCGCGCGGGGTGATTACCGCCTCGGCCGGCAACCACGCCCAGGGCGTCGCCATGGCCGCGCGCCTGCTCGGCGTCAAGGCCACCATCGTCATGCCCAAAACCACCCCGGACGTAAAGGTCAACAACGTCAAGCGGCTGGGTGGCAAGGCCGTACTGATCGGCGATGCCTTCGACGACGCCCGCCTGCACTCGGAAAAGCTGATGGAAGAGAAGGGGCTGGTCTACATCCACCCCTATGACGACCCGGACGTGATCGCCGGCCAGGGCACCATCGCCATGGAGATCCTGCGCCAGGAAAGCGGCCCCATCGATGCCATCTTCGTACCGGTCGGCGGCGGCGGTCTGATCGCCGGCGTTGCGGCCTACGTCAAGTATCTGCGCCCGGAAACCAAAATCATCGCCGTGGAGTCGGTTGAATCCGCCTGCCTGGCGCTGGCGATGGAAAAAGGCTATCGCGCCGTGCTGGATCAGGTCGGCATCTTCGCCGATGGCGTGGCCGTGGCCCAGATCGGCGAGAACACCTGGGAGATCTGCAAGGACTACGTTGATGAGGTGATCACCGTCTCCACCGACGAGATCTGTGCCGCCATCAAGGACATCTTCGATGACACCCGCTCGGTGACCGAACCGGCCGGCGCCCTGGGCGTTGCGGGCATGAAAAAATATGTCGCTCGCGAAGGCGTCAGCGGCCAGACCCTGATCGCCATCGATTCCGGCGCCAACGTCAACTTCGACCGCCTGCGCCATATCGCCGAGCGCTCCGAGCTGGGCGAGCAGCGTGAGGCGATCATCGCCGCCAAGATCCCGGAAAAACCGGGCAGCTTCAAGGCGTTCTGCAAGGTGCTGGGCAAGCGCAACATCACTGAGTTCAACTACCGCTTCAGCAATGAAGAACAGGCGATCGTCTTTGCCGGGGTACAGATCCGTCCCAACAATGACGGCCGCGAAGAACTGCTCGCCGAACTGAACGAACACCTGGACGAAGTTGTTGACCTGACCGATGACGAGACCGCCAAGCTGCACGTACGCTACATGGTCGGCGGTCACGCGCCGGCCAGCGTCGACAACGAGGTTGTCTACCGTTTCGAATTTCCGGAACGTCCGGGCGCGCTGATGAAGTTTCTCAATAAGCTGGGCGGGCGCTGGAACATCTCCATGTTCCACTACCGCAACCATGGCGCCGCCTATGGTCGCGTACTGGTGGGCATGCAGGTGCCGGAGGCGGAACGCACCCAAGTGGTCCAGTTCCTCACCGAGATCGGCTACGTCTTCTACGACGAGACCGACAACCCGGCCTACCGGCTGTTCCTCGGCTGAAGCAGCCGACACAACGCAAACCGGGGCCCCTGGCCCCGGTTGTCAACGATCGTATAAACGCTTGCGAGCGGAATCACTCTCGGCATCCAGGAGATAATCCACCTCATCCTGGGTCAGAACCTGAGCCTCATACTCCAGCCCCTGAGCTTCGATCACCTCGACGAAGGCGCGCAGGTGGTTTTCCGAGCCATCCAGCAGATTGGAGTACACCAGAATCAGCGGTCGCTCATCGGTGCCTTCGATCGCCTCGACGATGTCCCCCATATCCTTCTCCTCGATCAGGCCACCAACAAAGAGGCCATCGATCAGGGAGTTCATACCCTTCGCCACCAGCTCATCATAAAGTGCCTGCAGCTCGGGATGGGTGAACAGGCCGATCTCGTCGTGAAGCACCGGATCTTCGATATCATACTTCTCGATCAGGTATTCGACACTGCTGGTATGCTCTTCCTCGGACGCGGCGATATTGGCAAACACCCGGGTCTGCGCGCCCCACTCCCGATCCAGCGTCAGGTAGACATCCCGTGCCAGTTTTTCTTCCTCGCGCATGTACTGAATGGTGCTGATTTCGTCATCACTGAGCAGATCAGAAACCGGTGCGGGGCGGTTACCGGCAAAGGCGGAGCCCGCAAGAAAAGCCGTGGAAAGTAGAGCGGCGGAGGCCAGGGGGTGAAGCTTCATCATCATTCATATGCTCCAAGGATATTAGAATACACTAATTAAATCGGATAATTAGTGCTCCCTGTCGACTGAAAGTTCAAAAAATTGATTATTTTTTGCACATCAGTAATCCTTGGCATGCATTTGGATCATCAAGTGACCACAAAAAAACCGGCTCTGGGCCGGTTTCTCCACCCTTATGGCGGCTACTTCGGCTCCACCGGGGTTTCCGGGGAGTAGTTGAAATCCTTGCTCACAAAAGCCCGCAGGGTAAACACTGCCAGTGAGACGATGCCCCAGGTCAGTCCCAGCACCACGCCGGCATCAATAATCCCGCGCCAGGGCTGCTCCAGCAGTCGAACCAGCAGCACCAGCCCGATGATGCCGCCGGTCAGGCAGAAGGTCACGATCTGACGCCGGCGCTGGGCGTGGAAGAATCCCATGCAGAACACCGGAGCCAGCAGCGCTCGCGGCAATGTCACGTGCTGCTTCAGATAGCGGATACGGGCCGCCACCCGTGGCGAAAAGTTCTGCTGAAATCCCCGGTAGCCTTCGGCGAACCCCATGAACAGCAGACACAGGACCAGCGCAAGCCAGTGGTACCACGCGAAGCTGTCCAGCGGCATTTCCAGCGCCATGGCGCTCAGGCGGTAGATGGCACTGGAGAACAGCAGGCAGATACCGGTGAACCCCCAGAGTGCAGCGATTACTCCAAGCATGTCGACTCTCTATGGGTGAGACAAAAGGGGCAACATTATAGCGCCAACCGGCCGCCATAAAAAAACCGCTGCCCGCAAAGGCAGCGGCTGAGGAATCGCCACCCTCGTCCCGAGCGATGGCGATGGATCTCCTGCAGAGCAGGACAACCCGGGACGGGCTCAGTAGCCCTTCATCTGGTCGATCAGCTCCGGCAGGAACAGCGAGATCTGCGGGATATAGGTGATCAGAATGAGGAAGAACAACAGCAGAGCCAGCCAGGGCAGACAGGCCTTGATCACCCAGACCATGTTGCGACCGGTGATACCCGCGGTGACGAACAGGTTCAACCCTACTGGCGGCGTCAGCATGCCGATCTCCATGTTAACCACCATGATGATGCCCAGATGGATCGGATCGATGCCCAGCTGCACGGCGATCGGGAACAGGATCGGCGCCATGATCAGCAAAATCGCCGACGGCTCCATGAAGTTGCCCGCGATCAGCAGCAGGATATTGACCACAATCAGGAAGCCCCAGGCCGGCAGGCCCCATTCGATGATCACTTCAGCGATCTGGTGCGGAATGCGCTCGGTAGTCAGCACATGGGCGAACAGCATGGCATTGGCGATGATGAACAGCAGCATCATCGATACCTTGGAAGCATCGACGAACACCTTGCGTACCTCCGGGTGAGCGAAGGAGCGCGGCAGCGCCAGCAGCATCTGCAGGCAGTTGCGCAGGACCGCCACCGCCAGGGACTCGCCCTCGTTGCGCCAGGCCACCCCCTTCATCGGCCCGATATCACGGTAGCCCATGACCGCGATCAGGTAGGCGTAGACCGCCGCCACGGCGGCGGCTTCGGTCGGCGACGCGATGCCGCCGTAGATCGAACCGAGTACGATGACGATCAGCATCAGTCCGCCCATGGCGATGCTGCCGGAACGGAACAGCTGACCGAAGCCCGGGAACGGCTGGGCCGGCAGTTTCTTCACCCGCGCCGCGATATAGATCGCCAGCATCAGCAGCAGTCCCATCATCAGCCCGGGGATGAAACCGGCCATGAACATGCGCGAGGCGGACACTTCCGTCGCGGCGGCATAGACCAGCATCACGATGGACGGCGGAATCAGGATACCGAGGGTCCCCGCGTTGGCGATCACGCCGGCGGCAAAGGATTCCGGGTAGCCGGAACGCACCATGCCGGCAATGACGATGGTGCCGATCGCCGCTACGGTGGCGGGTGATGAGCCGGATACGGCCGCAAACAGCATGCACGCCATCACCGAGGCCATCGCCAGACCGCCACGCACATGGCCGATGGCATCAATGGCGAAGTTGATCAGACGCCTGGCCACGCCACCGGTCGACAGGAAAGCCGACGACAGTATGAAGAAGGGAATCGCCAGCAGGGTGTAGTGCTCGGAGGTGGCCTCAAACAGCTTCAGCGCCACTGACGCCAGCGAGTCGTTGGAAAAGATCAGGATCGTGGTCACACTGGACAGGCCCAGCGCGATTGCGATCGGCATCCCCATCAGCATGCAGCCGAAGAGGATGATAAACAGCATGGCAGTGGTCATTTGCGTTCCTCCCCGGTGGAATCTTTCAGCTCGCGGGCAATTTCCATGCTCTCCTCCGCCTCGTCGGCGAAGTGGAAGCCATCGGCCTCACCCTTGAGCACCTTCCAGCCCAGCTGCAGGAAGCGGATGGCCAGCAGCGCAAAGCCGATCACCAGAATGGTCATCACTGTCCACTTGGGAATGGGCACATCCTCCAGCTCGATCCCGATCATTTTCATCTTCGCCAGGTAGACCCAGGAGCCGTAGAGGAAAAGACCGCAATAGAACAGGCAGAGGACTACGGCAATCAGCGTCACGCCCCGATGCAGACCGGAGGGCAGCTTTTTAACGAACACATCGACGCCGATATGGGCACCGACCTTGACCCCGTAGGAAGCGCCGAACAGCACGAACCAGGCAGACAGCAGCAGCGTCACTTCCTGAGCCCAGTGGATGCCGGCATTGAAACCGAAACGGGCAATCACCTCTGCAAAAACCAGCAGCGTCATCGCCAGCAACAGCAACGACAGGATCGCCTCTTCTATATGAGTGACCAGATTACGTACAGACATAGTATTTCCCCGGTACGGCCGACTCCCCTCCCGGGAGTCGGCCAGGGGGAGCGGTGCGCTCCCCGGTGGATCTCGATCAGAGCTGGATCAGTGGTTGGCCTGCAGAGCGGCATCGATCAGCTCGGCACCGATCTCGCCCTCGAACTGCTTCCACACCGGCTGCATCGCTTCCACCCACTGCTGACGCTGGTCGGCGGTGATCTCGATCACTTCGGAACGACCGGAGTCGATGATCGCCCGGCGATCCCTGGCCGCCTGCTGATCGGAGATTTCATTGCCATAGGCGATGGCTTCATCCAGCGCCTGTTTCAGTTCGGCACGGACATCCTCGTCCAGACCGTTCCAGAACTCGGCCGAGGTGACGACCAGGTAGTCCAGCACACCGTGGTTGGTTTCGGTGATATAGGGCTGAACTTCGTGGAATTTCTTCGAATAGATGTTGGACCAAGGGTTTTCGGCACCGTCGATCGCCTTGGTCTGCAGCAGGGTGAACACCTCGGAGAACGGCTTTTTCAGCGGCACGGCATCCACCGCCTCGAACTGTGCCTGAAGCACGTCGGAGGTCATGATGCGGAACTTCTTGCCGGCGGCATCGGCCGGCACGCGCAGCGGGTCATTGGCGGACAGCTGCTTCATGCCGTTGTGCAGGTAACCCAGACCGACCAGGCCACGCTTGCGCAGGGAGTTGAGCAGCTCCTGGCCCTGGGCGCTCTGCTGGAAACGGTCAACCGCCGCCATGTCATCGAACAGGAACGGCAGATCGAACACCTGCAGCGACTGGGTGTACTTCTGGAACTTGGACAGGGACGGAGCCGCCATCTGCACATCGCCCAGCAGCATCGCTTCCAGCACCTTGTTGTCGCCGAACAGCTGGGAGTTCGGGAATACCTTCACCTCAACCTGGTCACCGAGGCGCTCGGCTACCAGGTCACGGAATTTCAGTGCCATCTGGCCTTTCGGCGTGTTCTCGGCCACCACGTGGGAAAATTTCAGCTCGATCGGTGCCGCGCTGGCCAGCTGGGCACCCAGTGCCAGTGCGATGGAAGTAACGGCAGCAGTCAGTAAACGCATGGGGTATCTCCTGGTGTTGCGGTTGTTGTTTGAATCGGTATGCCGCTCCTCTTTGGGGACGGGAGCGATCATCAATGCACACCAGGGAGATAAGCAAAGGCGGTGCCAGGCTTTAAAAAAACGCGTAGCTGGCTGAAATATTATTTCAATATCAACGCATTATAAATGAACAGAAGAATGTCTGGCCAAACCGGAAGGCGATCAAAATCGGCGACCGATGACCCAAAAGGCCGGGGTAAATGTGTGGATTTCCACCCATCTGGTCAGATTACCATCACTTGTGGCAGATCAGCGTTTTTTTGCTTAGGATCTGTATACTGTCAGCGTCAGTTTTATCCGGTTGATTCACTCATCATCTGTCAATTGCGGGATGGAATACAGTGCAAAAAGGACTCTCAATTCAACACAAGGTCAATCTGTCACTGGTTGCTGTATTCCTGGTCATCCTGATCAGCTCACTGACCACCATTTACCGCAGCGAAACCTCTCTGATCAATGAGGTCGCCACCCGCAGCACCCTGGATACCGCCGACTCCTATTTCGACAGCATCAACATGCTGATGCTCAGCGGTGCCATGGCCAACCGCGGCACATTGCAACAGAAGATCCTGTCCAACGACGCCATCACCGAAGCCCGTATCATTCGCGGCGAGCAAATTACCAGCGTCTACGGCCCCGGCAGCGATGATTCCCATCCCGTGGACGAGTATGATCAGCGCGCCATGCAGGGCGAGCACATCGTTGCCGAACTGGACGATGAGCAGGGACACCGCCTGACCGTCGTCACGCCCATGAAGGCGCTGTCCGACTACAAGGGCACCAACTGCCTGCTCTGTCACCAGGTCAGCGAGGGTGAAGTGATCGGTGCCGTGCGTGTTACCTACTCCTTCGAGGCGCTGGACGCCCAGGTCAACCACAACCTGATCAACGTGGCCCTGATCGAGCTGGGCCTGTTCGTGGCCGGCATCATCCTGGTCAGCCTGCTGCTGCGCCGCATCGTGATTGCGCCGGTGAACCGTCTCGCCGATACCATTCATGCCATCGAGCGCGACAACAACCTGAACCTGCGTACTCAGGTGACCTCGCACGACGAGATCGGCCGCATGTCGACCGCCTTCAACTCCATGCTCGACAACATTCATGACAGCATGAAACAGGTCAACCAGACCGTCAGCCGGCTGGCCGATTCCGGCAACCGCATCAACCAGGTCGCGACCGAATCCACCGAGGCCGTGCACCACCAGCAGATGCAGACCAGTTCCGTGGCCTCGGCCATGGAGCAGATGGAAGCCGCCACTCACAGCGTGGCCGCCAGCGCCGAGAATACGGTGTCGGCGTCCGACATGGCGCTGCAGGAAAGCACCGACGGGGCTTCGATCGCACAGCAGGCGATCACTGCCATTGAGCAGCTGCAGCAGCACATCGAGCAGGCGACCGGCGTGATCCAGAAGCTGGACAGCCAGAGCCAGAACGTGGGCCGAGTGCTGGAGGTGATTCAGAAGATCGCCGAGCAGACCAACCTGCTGGCCCTGAACGCGGCGATCGAAGCCGCCCGTGCCGGCGAGCAGGGCCGCGGCTTTGCCGTGGTGGCCGACGAGGTGCGCACCCTGGCCAGCCGTACCCACAACTCCACCGAAGAGATCAATGTCATCATTGCCGAGCTGCAGGGTGACGCCAAGGACGCGGTGACCGTGATGACCCAGGCGCTGGATGCTGCCGGTGCCGGGGTTGAACAGGTACAGCGCTGCAATACGGCGCTGACCAACATCAACGAGGAAGTACGGGTGATCAACGATCTGAACCACCAGGTCGCCAACGCCGTGCGCGAACAAAGCGAGATGGCCAGCAGTGTCGAACACAGCATCACCGAGATCAGCCGTGGCGCCGACGAAACCGCCGAGCGTTCCGAACATCTCAACCGGGTCTCGGACGAACTGGCCCAGCTGTCCCAACAGCTGGAGCAGATGATCAACCGCTTCCAGCTCTGAAGCCCCCCGACGACAGTGCCCTGTCCGGGCGCTGTCGTTTTCAGGGCCGCTACGGCTTGTAGTCGCTCTTGTCCAGGCCGTACTTCTTCATCTTGTCGTACAGAGTCTTGCGCGGCACCCCCAGACTGGCCAGGGTGTCCTTGATCGACCCCCGGTGCCGTTCCAGTTCGGTGTGAATCATCATCTTCTCGAACCGCTCCACCTGTTCCGGTAGCGTCATCCCGTCACGGCTCTCCACCGCCGTGATCGGCCGGTTGTCGAAATCGAAGGTACAGCTTTCGCCCAGCAGCACATAGCGTTCCGCCAGATTGCGCAGCTCACGGACGTTGCCGGGCCAGTCATGCAACATCAGACTGTGCATGCGCTCGGCGGACAGCTGAGGCATCTCGCGGCCATACCGTGACGACGCGATCAGGGCAAAGTGCTGGAACAGCAGCGGGATATCCTCACGGCGCTCACGCAACGGCGGAATATCCAGCCGCACCACGTTGAGCCGGTAATAGAGGTCTTCGCGGAAACGACCGGCTGCAGCTTCCTGCTTCAGGTCCACCTTGGTAGCGGCAATCACGCGCAGGTCGAGCGGAATGACATCATTGGACCCCAGCCGCTCGATCGCCCGCTCTTCCAGCACCCGCAGCAGCTTGATCTGCAGCGTCATCGGCATGCTCTCGATCTCGTCCAGAAACAGGGTCCCGCCGTTGGCATGCTCGAACTTGCCGATACGCCGGGTCTTGGCGTCGGTGAAGGCACCGGCCTCATGCCCGAAGAGTTCGCTCTCGATCAGGTTTTCCGGCACCGCGCCGCAGTTGATCGCCACGAAGTTGTGGTCTCGGCGCTTGCCATGCTCGTGCAGGTAGCGCGCCAGCAGGTCCTTGCCGCAGCCGGTTTCCGCCTGAATCAGGATGTCGGCCGGCATATCGGCCACCGAGCGACTGAGTTGCCGCAGCGCGACGATCGCCTGTGTATTGCCGATGATCCGCGGTCCCAGCGTGTTATGGGCCTGCAGCTCATCGCGCAGGCGGCGGTTTTCCAGCGTCAGGCTGCGCTTGTCCAGCGCCCGGGACACCACGTCCAGCAGCAGTTCGGAGGCAAACGGCTTCTCGATGAAATCATAGGCGCCTTCACGAATGGCGTTGATCGCCATGGAAATATCGCCATGGCCGGTGATCAGAATCACTGGCAGGTCGGGATCGATCGCCAGTACCCGACGCATCAGCTCCAGGCCATCGATGCCGGGCAGATTGATATCGGTGACCACCACGCCCGGCCAGTCGGTGCCGATCAGCTCCAGCGCCGGTTCCCCCCGCTCGAGGGTGGTTACCTCATGACCGGCCAGTTCCAGCGTCTGCCCCGCCGCCATGCGGATATGGTGTTCGTCATCGACCAGGATCACGGGTAAGGCCTGGGTATCGCTCATGGGGCATCCTCGTTTGGCGGCTGTTGCTCGGGCGACGGCGGTTCGGGCTGCGCCGCAGCCGGCAGCTCCAGGGTGAACACGGCACCGCCTTCGGGGTGGTTGGCGGCGGTCAGGCGTCCGCCCAGATTTTCCATGATCCGATGCGAAATCGATAGTCCCAGGCCCAGCCCCTGCCCCTGTGCCTTGGTGGTATAGAAGGGTTCAAACACCCGCTGCGGATCTTCCGCCTCGATACCGGGACCGGAATCGTGCAGCGACAGCCTGACCCAGCCAAGCGGCTGTTCCAGGGTCACTTCGATCCGTTTCACATCGCTCTGTTCCATCGCCTGCAGGGCATTGGCCAGCAGATTGACCAGCACCTGCTCCAGACGCAGGGTGTCGCCGAGCACGAAGACCTGATCCAGATGGGGCGGCCAGATCAGCTCAACCCCCTTCTTGTCGAGGCGGCCATACATGATCGACATGGCGCCATCGCGCACCGCCTTGAGCGATGTCGGACAGGGTTGACCACTGCTCTGGCGCGAAAACTCCTTCAGCGGGTGGATGATCTTGGCCATGCGCTCGGTCAGCCCCGCAATCTCCTGCAGATTGGCCTCGGCCCGCTCCGGCTTGCCCAGGCGCAGGAAAGCGGTGGCGTTGTCGGCGTAGCCGCGAATCGCCGTCAGCGGCTGGTTCAGCTCATGATTGATCCCCGCCGCCAGTTGCCCCAGCACCGCCAGCTTGGCCGTCTGGATCAGCTCGTTCTGGGTACTGCGGTGCTGGGCCATCTCGTCCAGCAGGCGCGCGTTGGTGCGGCTGAGGTCGGCGGTACGTTCGGCCACGCGTGTTTCCAGTGCATCACGGGCACTCTGCAACTGCTGCACGTACTGCCGTCGCTGACGCACGATACGCCTTCGAGCCTGCACAAAAAGTACCAGCAAAAGCAGGGCCAGGTAGATGCAGCCCGCCAGTACCATCGCCTGGTGCACCGCCTCGCGTACGGGCTGCAGCCGGGCCATCATCGAGACCTTGAGCCCGGTCTCCGGCACCGATCGCTGCAGCAGCAGGTACTCGCGGGTCGTGACGCCGTCGAGCGCCCCGTTGCTGATCCGTTCGCCTTCCAGCAGCGTGATCAGCTGGGCCTGGTCGTTGAGGGCCTCGCGCCGCACCACCTGCAACGCCGAGAGCGGATGATCCAGATAGCGCAGACTGGCCAGAATACGCTGCAGATCCGCCTGAGGCAGGGTTCTGAGTGCATGAAACTTCCATTCGGGACGGGTGGAGATGACGATGATGCCATCTTCGTCAGTGACGGCGATATCCTGCAGCGGATCGTTCCAGTCCTGCTCGATCTCGTGCAGGTCGATCTTGACCACCACCACACCGATCACTTGCTCCCCGCTCTGCACCGGCCAGGAGAAATAGTAGCCGCGTTTGCGCGAGGTCGTGCCCAGGGCGAAATAGCGACCGGCCCGGCCGGCCATCGCGTCCTGGAAATAGGGCCTGAAACTGAAATCGAGGCCAACAAAACTGTTCGGTTTATACCAGTTACTCGCGGCTACGGTGATGCCGGCGGTATTCATCAGATAGCTGTCGGAAGCGCCGATGATGTCGTTTACCTGTTGCAGGTACTCGTTGGTACGCTGGAGCTGGTCCGCCCCGGTCGCCTGCAACGCCTGACGCAGGCTGGAGTGGGTCGCCAGCAGCCGCGGCAGATCCTTATAACGGTCAAGTTTCTGCTGTACGCTCAGGGCATAGCGCGCCAGGTCGGCTTCCGCCCGCTGCTGCAGTTCGGACAGGGCCTGCTGACGACTGAGGTAGGCGGTCTGAATCAGCACCAGCAAAAAGACCACGCCCACCATCAGCAGGGTCAGGGGACGGTAACGACGGACCCGGCCGATCGTCATGCTGCGACCTGACACTGGTCACCCCGGGTGCGGCTCAAACCGGCCGAAACTTGAAAAAAAGCTTGCGCAGCCATACTTTAGTCGTAATCACGACCCTCCAACGACATGAGATTCGAATCGATGCTTAAGCGTACCAAAATTGTAGCTACCCTGGGTCCATCCACTGATGCACCCGGCACTCTGGATGCGCTCATCCGTGCCGGCGTCAACACCGTGCGTCTGAACTTCTCCCATGGCAGTTCTGCCGATCACCGCCGTCGCGTCGAAGCGGTCCGTGAAGCCAGCCGACGCACCGGTGAAGCGGTCGCGCTGCTGGGTGACCTCCAGGGACCGAAGATCCGTATCTCCCGTTTCAAGAACGGTCCCATCCAGCTGGCCATCGGCGACCGGTTCGCGCTCGACGCTGCCATGGATGAAACTGCCGGTGACCAGCAGGCGGTCAGTGTCGACTACAAAACGCTGCCGCAGGACTGTGTGCCGGGTGACATCCTGCTGCTGGACGACGGTCGGGTACAGCTGAAGGTGCTGGAGATCGACGGCAGCCGCATCGAGACCGAAGTCACCGTTGGAGGCCCGCTGTCCAATAACAAGGGCATTAACCGACAGGGCGGCGGTCTGAGTGCGGCGGCCCTGACCGACAAGGACAAGCACGACATCAAGGTTGCCGCCGAGCTGGAGATGGATTACGTCGCCGTCTCCTTCCCGCGCACCGCCGAGGACCTGGACACTGCCCGCGGACTGCTGGAGGCCGCCGGCAGCCGCGCCGAGATCATCGCCAAGGTAGAGCGTGCCGAAACCGTGGCCACCCCCGAAGCGCTGGACGCGATCATCAACGCCTGTGACGGCGTCATGGTGGCCCGTGGCGACCTGGGCGTGGAGATCGGCGACGCCGAGCTGATCGGCGTGCAGAAGCACATCATCAAGCGCGCCCGCCAGCTCAATCGCGTGGTGATCACGGCGACCCAGATGATGGAGACCATGATCCAGAACCCGATGCCGACCCGCGCCGAGGTGTTCGACGTGGCCAACGCCATCCTCGACGGCACCGACGCGGTGATGCTGTCTGCCGAAACCGCCGCCGGCAACTACCCGGTGGAAGTGGTCGAGGCGATGACCCGCATCTGCCAGGGCGCCGAGAAGCACCAGCTGTCGCGCCCGGCCCCGGTGGCTCCCGATCACCTCTGCACCCGCACCGACGAGGCGATCGCCCGCGCCGCCATGTACACCGCCAACGGCGTGGAAAACATCAAGGCGATCATCTGCCTGACCGAATCCGGTTCCACCCCGCTGTGGATGTCGCGTATCCGTTCCGGCATCCCGATCTTCGCCATGACGCGCAACCACCGCACCATGCGCCGCATGGCGCTGTACCGTGGCGTGATGCCGATGTTCTTCGACGCCACCGCGGTGAACGAATCCCGCCTCAACGACGAGATTCTGGCCGGCCTTCAGGCCCGCGATCTGCTGCAGAGCGGCGACCGTGTCATCTTGACCCGCGGGGCCAGCATCGGCGAGCATGGCGGCACCAATTCCCTGCAGATCCTGCAGGTGCCCTGAACCTAGACGAGCCGCCATGTCGATTGAACAGCAACTGGCGACCGAGCTGAGCATCAAGCCGGCTCAGGTCGCCGCCACCCTCGCCCTGCTGGACCAGGGCGCCACCCTTCCCTTCATCGCCCGCTACCGCAAGGAGCAGACCGGCGTGCTGGATGATACCCAGCTGCGCCGGCTGCACGAGCGGCTGGTCCAGCTGCGCGAGCTGAACAGCCGCCGCGAGTCGATCCTCGGCCGTCTGCGTGAGCAGAACCAGCTGACGCCGGAACTGGAACAGGCGCTGAACGCCGCCGACAGCCGCGCCCGCCTGGAGGACCTCTACCTGCCCTACCGCCCCAAGCGGCGCAACAAGGCGCAGGAAGCCCGGGAAGCGGGACTGGAGCCACTGGCCAAAGAAGCGCTGCACAGCGGTGCCCTGCCCCGGGGCAAGCTGGCGCAGTTCCTGAACGCCGAAGCCGGTTTTGCCGACAGTGACGCGGTGGCCGAAGGGGTGCGCCAGATTCTGCTGGAAACCCTCAGCGAAGACGCCGACCTCACCGGCGAGCTGCGCCAGCGTCTCTGGCAGCAGGGTGAATTCCAGGTCCGTGCCGCCCGCGGCAAGGCCGACCCGGGCAGCAAGTTCCGCGACTATTTCGACTACGCCGAACCTGTCGCCCGCGTCCCCTCGCATCGGGCGCTGGCGGTGCTGCGCGGCGTCGGAGAAGGCGTGCTCAAGGCCGGTCTGCAGCTGCCGGACAGTCTGGACGGCTGGCCGGAGGAGCAGATGGCCAAACGTCATCGCCTGCGCACCGCCCAGCTGGACAGCTGGATGCAGCAAACGCTGCAGCAGGCCTGGCAGAAAAAACTGCGCCCCTCACTGGAAACCGAACTGGTCAAGCGTCTGCGCGAGCAGGCCGACCAGTCCGCGATTGAAGTTTTTGCCCGTAACCTGAACGACCTGCTGCTGGCAGCACCGGCCGGCGCCAAGACCACCATCGGCCTGGACCCCGGCCTGCGTACCGGCGTCAAGGTGGCGGTGATCGACGCCACCGGCAAGCTGGTCGACTACACCACCATCTACCCGCACGCGCCGCAGAAGCAGTGGGACAAGTCGCTGCACACGCTGTGCACGCTGGCGAGAAAACACGATGCCGAGCTGATCGCCGTGGGCAACGGCACCGCCTCCCGCGAGACCGAACAGCTGGCGCAGGCGGTCTGCAAGGCGGTGCCTCAGACCATTCAGGCGGTGCTGGTCAACGAGGCCGGTGCGTCGGTTTACTCCGCCTCCGAACTGGCGGCGGCCGAGTTCCCCGATATCGACGTCACCATCCGTGGCGCCGTCTCCATCGCCCGCCGGCTGCAGGACCCGCTGGCGGAGCTGGTCAAGATCGATCCCAAGTCGATCGGCGTCGGCCAGTACCAGCATGACGTGGACCAGAACCGTCTTGGCGAGTCCCTCGACGGCGTCATCGAACAGTGCGTCAACCATGTCGGTGTCGACGTGAACACCGCCTCGGCCGCCCTGCTCAGCCATGTCGCCGGTCTCAACCGCACCACCGCCGAAAACATCGTCGCCTGGCGTGACGAGCACGGCGCACTGCGCAATCGACGCCAGTTGCTCAAGGTGCCGCGCCTGGGACCCAAGGCGTTCGAGCAGTGCGCCGGTTTCCTGCGCATCCGCGACGGCGAGGAGCCGCTGGACAACTCCGCCGTGCATCCGGAGAGCTACCCGCTAGCGCAGGCGATCGCCGCCAGCTGCGGGCTCAAGCTGCAGGCGCTGCTGCAGCAGAGCGACAAGCTGAAACAGGTCGACCCGGCTCGGCTGGAAGCCCAGGGCTACGGCGGCTACACCGTGCGCGACGTGCTCGGCGAGCTGGAAAAACCGGGCCGCGATCCGCGCCCCGAGTTCCGCTCGGTGCAGTACGCCGACGGCGTGGAATCACTGAAAGACCTGCAGCCCGGCATGGAGCTGGAGGGCGTGGTCACCAACGTCACCCACTTCGGTGCCTTCGTCGATATCGGCGTGCATCAGGATGGCCTGGTGCATATCTCCCAGCTGGCCGACCGTTTCGTCAGTGACCCCCATGCAGTGGTCAGCAGCGGCCAGATCGTCCAGGTTCGGGTGCTGGAGGTCGACGAGGCGCGCAAGCGCATCTCGCTGACCATGAAAGCCGAGGCTGGCACCGCGCCAGCCGCTCCGACGGACACCAACCGCGCCGAACGCCCGCGCCCGGCTCAGCCGAGCCCGAACCCGGCGCCGGTGAAAGGCTCGCTGGCCGACAAGCTGCAGGCCGCCGGTCTGGGCCGGAAGAAAGGCCGCTGATCCGCCCGATATGACATCAGGCCCCGAAAGCGCTGTATAATGCGCGCCCTAAAGGCTCAACCACAGGAATGACACGGTGCTGGCAACTCTGGAACACCAACTCGAACGCCTGGCCCACGCGGGCCATGCCGCTCTGCTCACTCAGACCCGCCAGGGGATCGAGAAGGAAGGCCTGCGTGTCATGCCCGATGCCCGGATTGCCCAGACGCCGCACCCCCGCGGCCTGGGCTCGGCGCTGACCCACGACTTCATCACCACGGACTACTCGGAAGCGCTGCTGGAGTTCATCACCCCGGTGCATGACACCCCGGCCGAGGCGCTGGACTTTCTGACCCAGCTGCATGCCTTCACCTATGGCCAGCTCGGCGAGGAACAGCTCTGGTGCGCCAGCATGCCCTGCGAGATCCCGTCCGAGGAGGCCATCCCGGTCGCCGAGTACGGCAGCTCCAACGTGGGCCAACTCAAGCACGTCTACCGCCAGGGATTGAAGTATCGCTACGGCAAGATGATGCAGACCATCGCCGGCATCCACTACAACTTCTCGCTGCCCGAGGCCTTCTGGCCCGCCTGGCAACAGCTTGAGGGCAACAGCGAAAGCCTGCAGGCGTTCCGCTCCGCCGGCTATTTCCGCCTGATCCGCAACTTCCGCCGCTACGGCTGGCTGCTGCTGTATCTGTTCGGCGCCTCGCCGGCGCTGTCGGCCTCGTTCATGGCTGGTCGCAGCCATGATCTGGAGCAGCTTGATCCCGACACCCTGTTCCTGCCCTATGCCACCTCGTTGCGCATGAGTGACCTGGGTTACTCCAACAAGGCTCAGGCGGACCTGCAGATCTGTTTCAATCACCTGGACAGCTACGCCGACTCCCTGCACCGGGCGATCCACACCTCTCACCCGGCCTACGAACGGATCGGCGTGCAGGTGGACGGTCATTACCGCCAGCTCAACACCAACGTGCTGCAGATCGAGAACGAGTATTACAGCGACGTACGTCCCAAGCGGGTCACCGAATCCGGCGAGAAGCCGGTGCATGCACTGATGCATCGCGGCGTCGAGTATGTCGAGGTGCGCAACACCGATATCAATCCGCTGCTGCCGCTGGGGATGAATACCGAGCAGGCGCAGTTCCTCAACGCCTTCCTGATCACCTGCCTGCTGGGCCAGGCCGACGACCTGGATGAGCACGAATGCCGCCTGGTGGCCGAGAACCATGCCCGCATCGTCAACCGCGGTCGCGAGCCGGGACTGCTGCTGCACAGCCGTGACGGCGAACAGCCCCGCGAACGGCTGGCCGAACAGCTTCTCGACAAGGTGGCCCGCACGGCGGAGCTGCTGGATGAGGTCGAAGGGGGGGATGGCTATCGCCGTGCGGTGGCGGCACAGCGCGACAAGGTCGCCGCCCCCGAGCTGACGCCGTCAGCCCGGGTCCTCGCGGCCCTGCGCGAGAGCGGCCTGAGCCACAGCGAATGGGTACTGGAGATGAGCCGCCAGCACCGCCGCGCCATCGAGCCTCAGCTGAGCACCGATCAGGCAAGCCGACTGCAGCAGGCGGCTCAGGACTCCCTGCAACAGCAGGCAGAACTGGAGGCCGCCCCGGCACCCGCGTTTGCCGATTTCCTCGCCGACTATATCGTCGGCTGAAAGAGGCTTACTGGGTCACGAAGCTGGTGAAGAAGAGATCGGCGACATGGGTATTTCCGGTCTCTTCCTGCAGCAACTGCTGCACGGCATGCAGCGCTTCCTCCGCCAGCACCTGCTGTGCGGCAACGCTGCCCACCTGATCCTCCCGCACCGCCGAGAACAGGAACACCAGATCATTGCGGATATGGGCCATGTGCGCATTGACCGCATGATGAGCCGCCGGATCATCCACCTGCACGGTAACCTCGGCCTTCAGAAAACGCACCTTGCCCGGACCACCGAAGTTGGTCACGAAAGGCTTGAGCTCAATGTACTTGATGTAGTCTTCCGCCGTTTTCTCGGCCTGAGCCGACAGGCTCAACATTGCCGTCAGCAGGGCCAGGCACAGCCCCAGATTTCGCCACATGACATCCTCTCCATTTGTCCGTAAGGGGTCAGTATACCTTCGTGCAAGGGCTCTTCTCCACGCCTGCGGTGGGTGTATTGCACCCTCCCGGGGGTGGCAGTAGTATGGAATCAACCAACCTCGGAGGGAGAGTCATGCTCGAGAAATGTCGCAACGCCAAAGAACGCTGGGGCGGGGTCAGTACGATCATCGATCACTGGCTGGAGGAGCGGCAGCAGCTGATCTCCACCTTCGTATCCATCCCGGCGCAGGAAGCCGGTGCGCCGCTGAACAGTTCCGTAGGCGAGTTCTGTGAACTGTTGATGGATTACCTCTCCTCGGGTCATTTCGAGGTCTACGAACAGCTGCTGCGTGAAGGCAGCGAGTTTGCCGACGGCAGCCTGGAAAAGTCGCAACACCTGTTCCCGCTGATTCAGCCCTCCACCGATCAGGCGCTGGACTTCAATGACGCCTACAGCAGCCTCGACAAGCCGACGCTGCAGCAGCTGTGCCAGCTGTCACGGCATCTGTCCGAGCTGGGCGAGACGCTGGAAGAGCGCTTTGCCCTGGAAGATCAGCTGATCGAAATTCTGCACAACGCGCACAAGGATCTGGTAGACGCACCGTGACCTCTCTGCGCCTTGCTCCTTTACTGTTCACGGGCCTGCTGCTCACCGGTTGCGGCAGCAGCGTCGACTCCGCCTCCGAATCCCTGGACCTGACCGAGCAGGGCGGTGCCTACAGCGCCGACCTGTCACCCGGCGGCCACCATGCGCTGGTCGGTGCCGTCAGCCATGGCGGCAGCCTCTGGGACCTGTCGCAGCGGGCCCGCCTGTACGACTGGAACCATCACCCCCGCACCTTCAGCGTGCTCGCGGCGGTGGACTTCTCGCCCGAGGGACGTTACGCCCTGACCGCCAACCCGCAGGACCTGGTGCTGTGGAACGTCGAAACCGGCGCGGCCGAAGGGTTCTGGAGTTCACCAGGCGAGATTCTCGATGCCGAGCTGTCCGCTCAGGGCAACTACGCACTGCTGGGACTGGGCAACTTCGAGGCGGTGTACTTTGATATCCGCCAGGGCGGCGTACGCACCAGCCTGCGCCATCCGGCCAGGGTACGCAGCGTAGCGCTGAGCAGCGATGAACGCCTGGCGCTGACCGGTGCCGATGACCGTATCGCCCGCCTCTGGGATCTGGAAACCGCCACCGAGCTGCAGCGTGTCGAACTGGGCAATACGGTCGATACCGTCGCACTTTCGCCCAACGGGCGCCTGGCGTTCAGCTCCGGCAGTCTGGATCAGGCCGTGGTCTGGCAAACCGATACCGGCGAAGTGATCTTCACCCTCAGCGGTAAAGAAAGTCTCTTTCCACGCCGACTCAGCTACCTGAGCGCTCGTTTTTCCGCCAACAGCAACCAGCTGCTGACCGGACGGGCCGACGGCACGGTGGAACTCTGGGACCTGAACCAGCCACAGCTGCTGCGGCGCTGGAAATTGGACAAGCGGGCCGCCTACGGCCCGACCAGTACCGGAGCCATTGCCGTGGAATTCGGTCCGGATGGCCGCAGCTGGCTGGCCGTCGGTTCCAACGGCATGGTCAACTGGCTGCAATAGGGAGGGACGCCTGCCACAGGGTGACAGGCGCGGACATCACTCTTTCTCTTCGGACGGATTGACTTCAAGCAGCTCAACTTCGAACACCAGCGTCTCGTTCGGACCAATGGCGTTGCCCATACCGCCCGGACCGTACGCCAGCTCGGCCGGAATCACCAGGCGGCTCTTGCCGCCTTCCTTCATCAGCTGGAGACCTTCGGTCCAGCCCGGAATGACGCCGTTCAGCGGGAAGGAAACCGGCTCGTTACGGGCATAGGAGCTGTCGAACTCGGTGCCGTCGATCAGCGCGCCGCGGTAATGTACCTTGACCGTGTCCTCGGCGCTCGGACGCTCGCCCTTGCCGGCGGTCAGCTCTTCATACTGGAGGCCGGAATCGGTGGTTTTAACACCATCCTTCTTGCCGTTCTCGGCCATGTAGGCCTGCCCCTTGTCCAGGTTATCCTGAGCCAGCTTGGCCATCGCCTGACGCTGTTCTTCCATCTTCCGTGCCTGGAACGCCTGCATCACCTCGGCGACCTGCTGCTGATCCAACAGCGGGGTTTCATCCTTATAGATCGCTTCCACACCGCGGGTAAAGGCGTCGATATCCAGCTCCTCCACGTCCGCCTGAATGCGTTCGCCCAGAATCAGGCCAAGGCTGTAGCTCAGTTTCTGCTGTTCCGTTTCCAGTGCTTCGGCCTGAGCGCCCGCGCTGGCCACCAGAGCGCCGCTCAGGGCGATGGCAAGCATGCTTTTTTTCATATCATCTGTCCTTCGTTCGCGTTAATCAGCGTACACAGTGTGTGATTAGTACCCTTGCCCGGTGGAAAGTTCAGCCTTCCACCGACAGGTCGGTTGCCGCCAGTGCCAGTTGCTGCAGATCTTCCTCATCCAGCAACAATCCGGTTACCCGACAATAGCTGATCAGGTTGCCCAGCATCAATGCCCTGCCGGCATCTGCCGGTCGCGCCGGCCAGCCCCGAGAACCTTGCCACAACTGCAGCAGTTCCACCTGCTCGGCGGCCAGCTCGGCCTGACGCAACGCCCGATAGCAGGCATCGACCTCCGGCTGTTGCGCCCGCAGCGCGCGTACCCGGTAGCGAATCTGGCGCAGCGGCTCGGTGATGCTGTGCCGCCACTCGTGACTCAGCGTCTGCCAACGGTCATCATCAACCACCACGCCACGCTGTCCCAGCCAGCAGGCCAGCAGCAGCCGATTGATCGCCGCGCCCTGATCCTGCAAGCGCAGACAGCATTGTTCAATCCCGGGACGGGTATAAAGTGCCAGCGCATAACGCCAGAGAGGATTGTCCAAGGCCATGCTGTGGTAATATCCCCGCCATGATTCAGATACAGAACCTTAGCTTACATCGCGGCCCGCAGCAGTTGCTAGCGGAGGCCAACCTGACCCTGCACAGCGGCTGGAAAGTGGGTATTGTCGGCACCAACGGTGTCGGCAAATCATCGCTGTTCAAGCTGCTGCTGGGCGAACTGCATCCGGATGCCGGCGACCTGCAGCTGCCCGGCCAGTTGCGCATCGCGCACATGGCCCAGGAGGTCAGCGCCAGCACACGCAGCGCCCTCGACTACGTCATTGATGGCGACCACCGCCTGCGTGCGATTCAGGCCGAGCTGGCCGCTGCCGAGGCGCAGCATCAGGATGGTCGCATTGGCGAGCTGCATGCCGCGCTGGAAGCGATGGATGGCTACCGGGCCGAATCCCGCGCCCATCAGCTGCTGGCCGGCCTGGGCTTCGCCCCCGGTGATGCCGAACGGCCGGTCAGCAGCTTCTCCGGTGGCTGGCGCATCCGCCTCAATCTGGCCCAGGCGCTGATGTGCCCATCCGATCTGCTGCTGCTCGACGAACCCACCAACCACCTGGATCTGGATGCCACCATCTGGCTGGAACAGTGGCTGCGCCAGTACCCGGGCACCCTGCTGCTGATCTCCCATGACCGCGACTTTCTCGACAACGTGGTCAGCCATATCGTGCATCAGGCGCGTCAGCAGCTGACCCTGTATAAGGGCAACTACACCGCCTTCGAGCGCCTGCGCGCCGAAAAGCTGTCGCAGCAGCAGGCCGCATTCGAGAAACAGCAGGCCCGTATCGAACAGATCGAAAGCTTCGTGCGCCGCTTCCGCGCCAAGGCCACCAAGGCCAAGCAGGCACAGAGCCGCCTGAAGGAGCTGGAACGGATGGAGCAGATCGCCCCGGCCCATGTGGATTCGCCGTTCAGCTTCCGCTTCGACGCCAGCGACAAGCTGTCATCACCGCTGCTGACCCTCAGTGACGCCGATCTTGGCTACCCGGACCGCAGGATCCTGCAACAACAGTCGCTGACCCTGATCCCCGGCGCCCGTATCGGCCTCCTCGGCGCCAACGGCGCCGGCAAGTCCACGCTGATCAAGACCCTGGTCGGCGACCTGCCGCTGCTGGCCGGCGAACGCCACGAGGGCGAACACCTGCGCATCGGCTACTTTGCCCAGCACCAGCTCGAAGCGCTGGACATGCAGGCCTCGCCACTGCTGCACCTGCAACGCATCAGTCCCGACGCCACCGACCAGGAGCTGCGCAACTTCCTCGGCAGCTTCGGCTTCCTCGGCGACGATGCGCTGGACCCGGTCGGTCGTTTCTCCGGCGGCGAGAAGGCGCGCGTGGCGCTGGCGCTGATCGCCTGGCAGAAACCCAACCTGCTGTTGCTCGACGAACCGACCAACCACCTGGACCTGGAGGTACGCCACGCCCTGACGCTGGCACTGCAGGGATTCGAGGGCGCGCTGATTCTGGTGTCTCATGACCGCCACCTGCTGCGCAACACCGTCGACCAGTTCCTGCTGGTTCATGACGGCGAGATCAGCGAGTTCAACGGTGATCTGGACGATTACCATCAATGGCTGACCCGGCAGCGCCGTGAAGAGCAGAAACGCGATGTGGATGACACTGCAACGTCCCCCACCGATGCTCCCCGTTCACTGAGCGCCGCCGAGCGCAAGGAGCAGAAGCGCCTGCAGGCCGAACAGCGGGCTCAGCTGCGCCCGCTGAAGCAGGCGATCGGTAAACTGGAGCAACAGATGGAGCGACTCTCATCCGGCCTGGACGAGATCGAGACGGCACTGGCCGATACCGGCCTGTATACGGATGAACGCAAGGAGGAGCTGAAGCAGCTGCTGCAGCGTCAGACCGAACACAAGCGCAAGCTTGAGGACACCGAAGCAGACTGGCTGGAGCAGCAGGAAGCCCTGGAGGCGCTGGAGCAGAACCTGACCAGCGCCGATTGAATCAGTCGCGAGGGTCGAACAGCCTGGAGATCTGCGCCAGGCTTTCTGCCTGCGCCTTGACCTCATCCACCGCCTGACGCACCTGTTCCGACGTCAGCTCCAGCTCTTCCAGCAAGGATGCCGGCACCTCGATCCGCGGCCCATCACTGAGTCCTTCAGCCCGCAGCAGGCGGCTGGCCAGATAGAGCAGACGGGCGTACACCTGGTGCTCTCCCGCCTCGGCCGGAGCCTGCTGACAACGAACCGCCATGGCGACCTCATCCGGCAGCTTCCAGCCCTCCAGCAGCCAGCCGCCGATCTGCTCACGGGTCACATGCAGGACCTCCTGCTCGACCTGTTGCTGTTCCAGATGCGGGTTGGCCTCGATATAACGAGACAGGCGTGAAAAATAGGGTGGAAACAGGTAACCCAACACCAGATAGCCGAAGTTGTGCAGCAGGCCGGCCAGATAGGCCAGCCCCGGCCGAGGCCGCTCGTCCAGCTGCACCCTGACCGCCAGTTTCTCGCACAGAGTTGCCGTGAATATCGCCTGATCCCAGTGGGAAACCGACCCTCGAGGCACATCCTCGGGCAACTGCAGCACCTTGCCCATGGCGACACCCAGCGCCAGGTTGATCACCAGATCAAAGCCCAGCACCCGAATCACCGCATCTTCGATCGAGCGCACCTTGCCCGGCGCCGCATAGTAGGGCGATGACGCCCACCCCATCACTTGCGCGGACAGGCTGGGATCACGTTTGACCACCGGCACCAGATCATCGACCCCGGCGTCGGGATTGGAACGCAGGCGCACGATGCTGTGCATGCTTTCGGATAGCCCCGGCAGGCCGAGCAGATCCTCGAGTCGCTGCTGCACTCTCAGACCGGTGAAACGCTCGACAGCACGGTTGATTACCTGAGTATCGCTGAGACCAACCGAATCCTGCGGCATCTGTGCCGGCACGGCAAAACGGCCGGCCTGCACCCGCGCGTGTGCCGGACGTTGCGTCAGCGGGAACTGCCAGCCCGAGTGGAGTTCCAGGCACTGCCAGCCAGCCTCGGGGCACTGCTCATCCACCAGCAGCGGCAGTGACAACAGCTGTTCCAGTCCGGATTCACTCCTCAGCGCGGGCTGACTGAAAAAGCGCTGCGCATCCTCGGCCTTCACCGGCTGCAGTTCACGCCCCGCCAGCTGACACAGGCGGCCCAGGTCCAGCAGTGCAGCCGCCGGCAGCAGCGCCAGCACCTTGCCTTCACGATCATGCAGCAACACCAGGCGGACCAATGTCGTGCTGCTTTCAGTCAACGGCTGGACAGGAACTCCGATAGGCAAGGTTTTCTCTCCCGTAATGCGATTGGGTTAAGCTGTAATGACACCGCGCTTGGTATTACTGTATCCAAGCCTATCTCAAACAGGAAGTTCACACAGCTATGCAGATCAAGATTCTGACCGCAGGCGGCACCATCGACAAGGTCTACTATGATGCTCTCAGCGAGTACAGCATTGGCGAACCCGTGGCCGACGAATTGATGCAGATGGCCGGCGTCAGCTGCGAATACCGAGTGCGCAGCGTCCTGCGCAAGGACAGCCTGGACATGGATGATGCCGACCGGGAAGCACTGCGTGCCGCCGTGGCCGAGGATGACTGCCGCCATATCGTCATCACCCACGGCACCGATACGCTGGTGCAGACCGCCATGGCTCTGCAGAGCTTCACCGATCGCACCATTGTGCTGACCGGTGCCATGCAGCCGGCCCGCTTCCGTGACAGCGATGCCGCCTTCAATCTGGGCGGGGCGGTCGCGCTGGCGCAGGCGATGCCCAATGGCGTCTACATCTACATGAACGGGCGCGTGTTCCACCCGGAACGTACGGTGAAAAATCGCGCCGCCGGCATTTTTGAGGAACATTCATGATCCGTTTCTGGTGGCTTCTGTCGCTGCTGCTGATCCTGACCCCGGCCCATGCGGTCAACGAGTCCCTGGCGCCGGAAAGCGCCACCGGCTGGCAGCGCCGCGATCCGGTTATCGTAGACAATACGCTGGTGGTCAGCGCCCACCCCCTGGCCACCCGGGCCGGCCTTGCCATGCTGGCCAACAAGGGCAGTGCACTGGACGCCGCCATCGCCGTGCAGGCAATGTTGACACTGGTGGAGCCCCAGTCCTCCGGCATTGGCGGTGGCGCCTTTCTGCTCTACTGGGATGCCAAACGCCAGCAGCTGTTCGCCTATGACGGCCGGGAAACAGCGCCAGCCAGTGTCACCCCAGATCTTTTTTTGAACGCCGATGGCAGTCCCCTGCCCTGGCAGCAGGCGCTGGTGGGTGGCCGCTCGGTCGGCACACCGGGGGTGCTGCGCATGCTCGAGCTGGCTCACGGCCGCCACGGCCAGTTGCCCTGGCAGCAGGCCTTCGACCCGGCCATTCAACAGGCACGAGAAGGCTTCAGCGTGACGCCCCGTCTGCATAAGCTGCTTGCCGATCGCATCAACCCGGGGCTGGGGCGCTACCCCGAGGCGCGCGACTATTTCTTTAGCCCAGAAGGTGAACCGCTGCCGGTCGGCACCCGGCTGCGCAACCCGGCGCTGGCGGAGTCACTGGCCCTGATCGCCGAACAGGGCGCCGATGCCTTCTACCAGGGGCCGCTGGCCGAGAAAATCGTCGCCGCCGTACAGGCCGCCGGTGATAATCCCGGACGCCTGCAGGCTCAGGATCTGGCCGATTATCAGCCCCGTGAGCGCTCCCCCTTGTGCCGCCCCTACCGTGAATACAGGGTCTGCGGCTTTCCCCCACCCACTTCGGGCGGCGTCACCCTGCTGCAGATTCTCGGGTTGATGGCGACGCAGGAGCTGCGCATCGGCGCACTGCCGGATCTGGCGTTCAGCCACCGCCTGACCCAGGCCAGCCGGCTGGCCTATGCCGACCGGGGTCGCTATCTGGCCGATGCTGATTTTGTCGAGGTCCCGGTCGATGCCCTGCTGGCGTCCGAGTACCTGGAACAGCGATCACGGCTGATCGATCCAGCACGGGACATGGGCCAGGCCCTGCCCGGCGAGCCGACCACACTGGAGCGCAGCGATGACCAGGCCCCCGAACGGCCATCCACCAGCCATTTCGTCATTCGAGATGCCGAGGGCAACCTGGCATCGATGACCACCAGCATCGAGATGGCGTTCGGCTCCACGCTGATGGCCGGCGGCTTCCTGCTCAACAACCAGCTCACCGACTTCTCCTTCCTGCCCGAACAGGATGGCAAGCCAATAGCCAACCGCATCGCACCCGGCAAGCGGCCGCGCAGCTCCATGGCACCGGTAATCGTCTTCGATCAGGACAACCGGCCGGTCGCCGCACTGGGCTCACCGGGCGGCAGCCGCATCATCAACTACGTGGCCCAGTCCCTGCTGCTGATGCTGCACACCGACCTGTCGCTGCAGGAGATCCTGCATCAGGGGCATGTCAGCAACCGCAACGGCCTGACCGAGCTGGAACAGGATACGGACGCTGAACAGCTGATGTTCGGACTGCAGGAAAAGGGCCACTCGGTGAAGATCCGGGAATTGAACAGCGGGATTCACGCGCTGCGCCGGCGTGATGACGGACGCTGGGAAGCGGGGGTTGATCCGCGCCGGGAAGGACTGGCACTGGGGCGCTGATTCCGGCGCTGCAGGAGGTTAACCGGGCATTGCTCAATGCCCGGTCCCGGTCGTTACTGTCGGGTGATATGCGTCACCGAGCTGAGCCCGCGCAGCTTGCGGATCACCCGTGCCAGGTGGACACGGTTGAACACGGTCAATTCCATCTGCACGCTGCACAGCTGGCCATCACGCTCGCCGCTGTCGATCTTGAGCAGGTTGGCGCCGACGGCGGCGGCAGCGGTCGCCAGGTTGGCGATGATGCCGCGCTGGGAGCGAACCTCCAGCTGCAGACCGACCACAAACTCCTCTTCGTTGTCCTGAGGGGCAGACCATTCCAGATAAATGGTTTTCTCGGGGTTGTCACGCAGATAGCCGATGTTGCGGCACTCGGTGCGGTGCACCACCAGCCCGCGGCCGCTGCTGATATGGCCGATGATCGCATCGCCGGGAATCGGGTGGCAACAGCGGGCATACTGCATCACCATCCCTTCGGCTCCCCGGATCGCCAGTGCCCGCCCCTGCTCCGCCGGTTGTTCCTCCTGGTCGCTGAGGGACTCGGGACGCAGACGACGGGCTACTACATAGGCCATGCGATTGCCCATGCCGATATCCTCGAGCAGATCGTCCAGCGTCCTGAAATCCGCTTCCTGCAGCAGCTGCGCCAGACGCTCAGCATCGATATCGTCCAGCGAGGCACCGTAGTTGCCCATGAACTGTCCCAGCAGACGGCGACCGAGTTCGATCGACTCGTTGCGCTGCTGGTTTTTCAGGAAATGACGGATACTGGTGCGCGCCTTGCCCGTCACGACGAAATTGAGCCAGGCCATGTTGGGCTGGGCACGCGGCGTGGTAATGATCTCGACGGTCTGGCCACTTTCCAGCGGTTCGGACAGCGGCGCCAGACGGCGGTTGATGCGACAGGAGACGCAGGAGTTGCCGATATCGGTATGCACGGCATAAGCGAAGTCCACCGGGGTGGCGCCGCGCGGCAGTTCCAGAATGCGCCCCTTGGGGGTGAAGATATAGACCTCGTCGGGGAAGAGGTCCTTCTTCACGCTCTCGATGAACTCCATGGAGTCACCGGCGTTCTGCTGCATCTCCAGCAGCCCCTGTACCCACTTGCGGGCACGGTTGTAGGAGCCCAGCGCCGTTTCGGTACTGCCCTTGACCTTGTAGTGGCTGTGTTCGGCAATCCCCTGGCTGGCCACGGCATCCATGTCTTGGGTGCGGATCTGCACCTCGATGGTCATGCCGCGGGCACCGAAGAGCACCGTATGCAGTGACTGATAGCCGTTGGCCTTGGGAATGGCGATGTAATCCTTGAAGCAGCCCGGGACCGGCTTGTACAGGTTATGCACCGCACCGAGAATACGGTAGCAGTCGTCAACGCTGTCGGTGACTACACGGAAGGCGAATACATCCATGATGTCGGCGAACGCCTTGCGCTGCACTTTCATCTTGCGATAGATGCTGTACAGGTGCTTCTCGCGACCGCTGACCCGACCACTGAGCCCCTCCTGGTCGAGGCGGTTCTGCATGCTTTCGCGCACCTGCTCGATGATGTCCTTGCGCTGACCACGGGCGTGGACGACGGCACGGCGAATGCGCTTGGCCCGCATCGGATAGTAGGACTGGAACGCCAGGTCCTCCAGTTCGACCTGGAGGTCGCGCATGCCCAGACGGGCCGCGATGGGGGCATAGATATCGAGGGTTTCACGGGCGATGCGACGCTGCTTGTCGGGGCGCATGGCACCGAGAGTGCGCATGTTGTGCAGACGGTCGGCCAGTTTGACCAGGATGACGCGAATATCTTCGGCCATCGCCAGCACCATCTTCTGGAAATTTTCTGCCTGAGCCTCGGCCTTGGTTTCAAACTCCAGGTGGGTCAGCTTGGAGACGCCATCCACGATATCCGCCACCGAAGTGCCGAACTGCCCCTCGATACCGGCATAGTCGATTTCGGTATCCTCGATCACGTCGTGCAACATGGCCGCCATCAGACTCTGATGGTCCATGTGCATGCCGGCCAGGACATTCGCCACCGCCAGCGGATGAGTGACATAGGGTTCACCACTCTTGCGCCGCTGGCCATCATGGGCCTGCTCGGCGTAAAAATAGGCGCGCCGAACCCGAGCGATCTGCTCAGGAACCAGATACTCTTCGAGGCGATGGGAAAGGGCGTCTATCGTCGGCATCAACATCTCCGCTAAGGGTTGAAGGCTGGCAGGCGCCAGCCACCTACCCCTGATGATGCCGTATTACGGTCGCGGGGAAAAGATCAGTCCTGATCCTTGGCGTTCAGAATTTCCGTACGGTCGACCAGATTTTCAGCGATTTCACGCAGGGCCACGACTGTCGGCTTGTCGTTCTCCCACTCGACCTTGGGGTCCTTGCCACCGACGGCGATCTGGCGCGCACGCTTGGACGCAACCATCACCAGTTCAAAGCGGTTTTCAACATTTTCCAGACAATCTTCAACGGTTACTCGTGCCATTGCGACCTCGAACAGGTTTGGAAGGAACTAATAGAACTAAAAAGGACCGTACAGTTTACGGGGCTTTCAGTCCCCAGACAAGAGCTGCTCCAGCAGACCCTGGTGACGAATCTGCTGTGCAGACTGGCGCAGACGTCGCGCCTGGAACAGGCTCGCCAGCTGCTGCAGCGCGGTCTCGAAGTCATCATTGATCAGCAGGAAATCATATTCGGGGTAGTGGCTCATCTCGCTGGTCGCCTCGGCCATGCGGCCTTCGATCACCTCGTCACTGTCCTGACCACGGGCATTGAGGCGTTCACGCAGTGCAGAGCGGCTCGGCGGCAGGATGAAAACGGTCACCGCCTCCGGCATCAACCGGCGCACCTGTTCCGCGCCCTGCCAGTCGATCTCCAGGATCACGTCACGCCCCGCTGCCAGCTGCTCCTTGACCCACTGCTGGGAAGTACCGTACTTGTTGCCGAACACCTCGGCATACTCCAGGAACTGACCCTGTTCGATCAGCGCATTGAACGTATCCATGGAGACGAAGTTGTAATCGACGCCGTCCGCTTCGCCCGGGCGCATGGCACGGGTGGTATGGGATACCGACACCCCGACCTGTTCATCCTGCTGCAGCAGCGCCTTCACCAGGCTGGTTTTACCTGCGCCCGAAGGGGCCGAGAGAATGTATAGGGTGCCGGCGAGTTGGGTCATCTGTGCCTTCCGATCATGTGACTGTCAAAGCGCGCACTATAGCCCGAGGCCGCCGGTCGATCAAACCGCAGACCCCGGTGATCAGAACGCCAGGTCGCGCAGAAAGAGGGCGATCTGCGGGAAGGCGATCAGCAACGCCGCGGCCGTAACCAGCATCAGCACGAAGGGCGGTGTGCCC
Organism: uncultured Marinobacterium sp.; assembly: GCA_963676805.2. Taxonomy (GTDB): domain Bacteria; phylum Pseudomonadota; class Gammaproteobacteria; order Pseudomonadales; family Balneatricaceae; genus Marinobacterium. The sequence goes on from CAXXYA010000002.1 coordinate 2,698,914, forward strand.
CGTATCACTTCGATGTAGGGTCGCCGGAAGATGGCGATGGCGGTAAAGATATCGCAGCCGAAGGGCGGGGTTGCCGAACCGATGGCGACCTGCAGCGTGATCAGCACCCCGACCAGTACCGGGTCGAGCCCGGCGGAATCCACCACGGGCGCAAAGATCGGCACCAGCACCAGAATCACGACGATCGGATCGACGAACATGCAGCCGATGAAGAAGGCGATCGAGATCGCGATCAGTACGCCGGTCGGACTCGCCTCGGCCAGCCCCAGCGAGGCCAGGATGGCCTGCGGAATCTGGGCAAAGGAGATGATCCAGGAAAAGGCCGCGCCGGCCGCCACCAGAATGAACACCACCGCGGTGATCAGGCCGGTGGACTTGGCAATGGCATACAGCTCGGCTGGTTTCAGCGCCCGGAACACGATGAACTCCAGGATCACCGCATAGAGCACACAGACCGCCGCCGCTTCCGTCGGGCTGAACACGCCGCCGTAGATGCCACCGACGATGATCACCGGAAAGCCCAGCGGCCAGATCGCCTTGCGCACCGCCTGCCAGCGTTCGGGCCAGCTGGCCCTGGCTTCGGTCGGCACCTTGTGGATACAGGCGTAGATGTAGCTGTACAGGGCGAACATGCCGAGAATCAGCAGCCCCGGCCCGATGCCAGCGATAAACAGCTCGGAGATGGAGGTGTTGGAGACCACGCCGTAGATGATCATGCCGATGCTCGGCGGGATCAGGAAGGCGATATCACTGGCGTTGACGATCAGTGCCAGCACAAAGTTGTCCTTGTAGCCGGCCTTGAGCATCTTCGGCCGCAAGGGTGAGCCCACCGCCACCACTGTGGCCTGGGTCGAGCCCGACACGGCCCCAAACAGGGTACAGGCCGTGGCCGTACTGATCGCCAGGCCGCCACGAACGTGGCCGATGAATTTCATCACCATCTCGATCAGCCGGTCCGCCGAATGGCCCCGGGTCATGATGTCAGCGGCCAAAATGAACATGGGCACGGCGATCAGCGAGGCGGGCCGGATACCCGCCATGAACTGCTGAATCATGAAATCCATCTGCTCGATGCCGCCAAACATCGCGTAAAAGCCGATGAACGCCGCCACGATCAGTGGAATCATCATCGGAAAGCCCAACAGCAGCAGCACGATCATCGTGCCGACCATGGTCGCGGTCATCCCTGTCCTCCTGTACGGCCCAAACAGATCCGCTTGTTCGATTCAGTCATCGGCATAGCCATCCTGCACCTGAGTCGACAGATAGACATCACGGCTCATCAGATTCTTCAGCGCCGTCAACAGGTACTGTATCCCCGTGACCGCCAGCCCCAGCGGGACCCAGAGAAAGATCCACCAGACCGGGATCTGCAGCGCAGGCAGAATACGCCCCGAGTCGGCCACGCTGCCGATGTAGCGCACCGCGAACCCGGTCAGGGCAAACATCACCAGCGCCGTGCCCAGAGCGATGAAGATCATCAGCCAGCGACGCCCCCACACCGGCAACGCGTCGAACAGCGCCGACATGCGAATATGGCGACCATGACGGGCGGCATAGCCGATACCGGCAAAGGTGATCAGGACGATCAGGATGCGGTTGACCTCTTCGGTGAAAAACAGGCTGTGCTGAAACAGGAAGCGGCCGATCACATTGGCCACGGTATTGAACGCCATCAGCAGGACGCCAGCGCCCAGGATCAGCGCCTCGGCACGTCCAAGCCAGGTATCCACCCAGCCCAGAATGCCTGGTAGCTTGGAAGCCCGCTCGGACGGGCAATGGTCAGACATAGCGAAAGCCTTGCTACAGCAGCCGTCCCGCGAGGAGACGGCCGTCAGGTTTATTCGGCAGAAACCACATGGATAGAGGCCGCCTCAAGGTCCTGCTTGAACTGTTGCAGCAATGCCATGCCGGAATCACCGGTCATCTCGATGAACTTGGCCTCCACCTCTTTGGCTGAATCGCGGAACGGCTGACGCTGCTCTGCGGTCAGGTGCACCACCTCGATTTCGGGCTTCTGCTCAAGAATTTTATTGAGCGATTTTTCGCTCAGGCCTTTCTGGTAATCCAGGATGTAGTCAAACGCCACCTGCATGGCATCCTGTACCAGCTCCTGGTCTTTCGCCGGCAGGCCATCAAAAAAGCGCTTGTTAGCCATCACCGCCGTGGTGAAGTTATTGTGTCCGGTAAATGTGATCACATCACTGACTTCGTACATTTTGGCCGACTCGACCCAGAACAGCGGGTTTTCCTGTCCCTGGATGATGTTGGTTTGCAGCCCCCCATAGACCTCCCCCCAGGGCAACGGAGTCGGTGTAGCACCGAACGCCTTGTAGGTTTCGACCAGCAGCGGGTTGGTCATGACGCGCACCTTGACCCCATCCAGCCCCTGCGGGCTGTCGAAAGGCTCCTGCGTGGTGATCACCACCTCGCCTTCGGGGAACATTTTCAGCAGTTCCAGGCCATGCTGGGCATAGATCGACTTGAAGTCTTCGTTGATCGCCTTACTGTTACGGAAGAAGTGATCCAGCGCATCATGGGTTTCCGGCAGCAGGTAGGGGATGAAAAAGATCTGGGCTTCGGGAATGAGCGCACCGGTAAAGCCGGGCGACTGATCGACGAACTGCAGCAGACCGGCCTGAGTCTGTTCCATGATATCGGCCGATTCGCCAAGGGTGCCGTACGGAAACAGCTGAATCTTGTGATCCGAATTGGCTTCGATGTACTCCTTGAACTTGCTGGCGTACACGCCCTGCACGTCGGTGATTGCTTCTTCAAAGGCATAACGCCAGGTTGCAGCCTGGGCCGTTGCCATGCTTCCCAGTGTTGCCAACGCAACCGTGCAGGCCCCAACCAGTGTTTTCAGCTTCGTCATATCAGATCTCCAAATCTTCTTATGCTCGGTACAGGCCCGGCAGGGGCCATGATCTTCCCCGAAGGGTAACCCTTTTAAATACTTAGCATATCTATTGATTATGATGCAAAAAAGGAGACTTTCGCCGTGCGTGATTTCATCAAGCAGCGCTTAACAGGTTCAAAACCCGACAATAACAGGGACTTAAACCCGTTTCGGGACCGGTTTGGAGAGGTTCGACGACTAAAAAAGCATCGCATATTGAATATATTCAATCACGATGCTTTTTGGGTCGCACTGGGGGGCGGTTACAACAGGAGACTATTCGATGTTCTGGATCTGCTCGCGCATCTGCTCAATCAAGACCTTGAGCTCCACGGCGCTGCGCGTAGTGGAGGCCACGATCGACTTGGACGACAGGGTATTGGCCTCGCGATTCAGTTCCTGCATCAAAAAGTCCAGGCGACGACCGATGGGACCTTTCTGGGTCAACACGCGACGCACTTCCTGTACATGCGTTTGTAAGCGGTCGATCTCTTCGTCCACATCCGCCTTCTGAGCCAAAAGTACAATTTCCTGCTCCAGACGCCCGGTATCCAGTTCGCCTGTCAACTCGGACAGTTTCTGCTGCAGGTTATCCCGCTGAGCCTGCAGGATTTTCGGCATCATCTGTTTCACATCCGCCACGATCGCTTCGATGCCATCCAGCCGCTGGCCGATCAGCTGGTTAAGCTCCAGGCCCTCGCGCTCGCGCCCTTCGATCAGATCCTTCAGCCCCTCCCGAAACAGGGCCAACGCCTGCTGCCGGACCTCACGCATATCCAGCGCAGACTCGACCAGCACGCCCGGCCACGCGAGCAGCTCCAGCGGGTTCAGGGCCTGCATCTCGGCCCCTGCCAGCCGCAGCTCATGCGTTGCGGCCAGTACATCCTGCAGACGCTCCTGATCGACCTGCAGCATCCCCGAGGACTTCTCGGGCACGAATCTAAGCGTTGCTTCCACCTTGCCACGGCTGACCGCCTTGCGCATCGCTTCACGCAGATGGCCCTCGATATCCCGCAGTGATTCCGGCAGTCTGAAATGGGGTTCCAGATATCGATGATTGACTGAACGCAACTCCCAGATCAGGGTTCCCCAGGGCTGCTGAATCTCCTGTCGAGTAAAGGCGGTCATGCTTCGTGTCATAATCGATCGATCTCTATTAGAATTGCGTTTTCATTATTCTAACAGCCATCCGTTCGCCTTGCGCGAGCAGGGGTGGCGACACATAAGGGTAGGCCACATGAGTTCGAGCTTTTCGGAACAACTGCAGAACCTAGGACTGAACAAGATGCGTCCCAGCGGCAGGCAGCCGGACCAGATGCGCGATATCCGTATCACCCGCAACTTCACTCGCCATGCCGAAGGCTCGGTGCTGGTCGAGTTTGGCGATACCAAGGTCATCTGTACCGCCACCGTCGACCGTGGTGTGCCCCGCTTTCTGCGTGGCAGCGGTTCCGGCTGGGTCACCGCCGAATATGGCATGCTGCCGCGCGCGACCAACACCCGCAGTGACCGGGAAGCCAGCCGCGGCAAGCAGACCGGCCGTACCATCGAGATCCAGCGCCTGATCGGCCGCTCCCTGCGCGCGGCACTGGACCTGAACAAGCTGGGCGAAAATACCATCACCATCGACTGTGACGTCATTCAGGCCGATGGCGGCACCCGTACAGCCTCTATCACCGGCGCCTGCGTTGCGCTGATGGATGCGATCAATGTGCTGAAAAAGGACAAGAACGGCGCCATGAAGGGCAACCCGATCAAGCAGATGATCGCCGCCGTATCGGTCGGCATCTACAAGGGCGAGCCGGTTCTGGACCTGGATTATGCCGAAGATTCAGCGGCGGAAACCGACATGAACGTCATCATGACCGATGCCGGGGGCTTCATTGAAGTTCAGGGTACGGCAGAAGGTGCGCCCTATTCCCAGGACGAGCTGAATGCCATGCTGGCACTGGCTCAAAAGGGTATCGCCGAACTGGTAGAGTTACAGAAACAGGCACTGGCCAGCTGAAGACCCGGTCAGGCAAACGGGCCGCTCTCGGCGAGCGGCCCGGCAGGCTTCAGATCTCGATATCGTAATCGATGGTCAGGGGCGCATGCTCCGAGAAGCGCTGATCGCGATAGATGCGTGCACTCTTGACCGTCTTGCGCAGATTGGCCGTAGTGAGCTGGTAATCCAGACGAGCGCCTTCATTCAACGCCCAGGCACGGTTGTAATCCGGCCACCAGGTATACTGACGCTCGGCCTTGTTGACCTCACGGAAGGCATCCACGTAGCCCATCTCGCCGAGCACCTCTTCGATCCACTCACGCTCTTCCGCCAGAAAACCTGAAACCCGCTGGTTGACGTACCAGTTGCTCAGGTCGATCGGCTTGTGCGCGATATTGAAGGTCCCTGCAAAAATGAACTCGCGTCGCTTGCGCAAGGTCTTCTTCAGGTGTCCCATGAACAGCTCCAGGTATTCAACCTTGGCCGCCTGGGCTTCATCACTGCGAAGGCCTGAAGGGATGGTCATGGAACTGACACTGACCTTGTCGAAATCCGCCTGAATGAAACGACCATTGAAGTCGCACTGCTCAAAACCAAGACCGGTCATGATCGCCTTTGGCAGGTGGCGGGTATACAGTGCTACGCCGCTGAAACCATCCTCGAAGGCATCGAAAAAATAGGCATGATAGCCCTCGGGGTGGTAGCGATCGCCATCAAGCTGATACTCCTTTGCCTTGAGATTCTGCAGGCATACCACATCGGCATCCTGCTGGCTCATCCAGTCAAAAAAGCCGTTATCTGCCGCCTGTTCAATACCCTGAGTATTGAAGGTGATCACACGCATAGTGTCTTTGCCCCGTTGAGCGTATTCGAACGAATATGGGATGGAAGGTAAAAGCGAATTGTACCCATTGAGCGGCCAAATTTGAAATTTTTCTAGCCGGATCCTGCATGGATGCGGCTTGCGACAGCAGGTATCATTACCCTGATTTTATTACCGCTGCGGAGAAAACCATGCTGGACTATCAACGTGAATTTATCGAGTTTGCCCTGGAAAAAAATGTTCTGCGCTTTGGCGAATTTACGCTTAAGTCCGGCCGTAAAAGCCCCTACTTCTTCAATGCCGGTCTGTTCAACTCCGGCCTGGCCCTGGCCAAGCTCGGTCGTTTTTATGCGGCAGCCCTGGAGAATGCAAAGATCGAATATGATGTCATGCTGGGTCCCGCCTACAAGGGGATCCCGCTGGCTGCCGCCACCTGTGTGTCCCTAGCCAACGAACACGGCAAGGATGTGCCTTACGTCTTCAACCGCAAGGAAGCCAAGGATCATGGTGAAGGTGGCAATCTGGTCGGTGCGCCTCTGGAAGGACGTGTTCTGATCATCGACGATGTCATCACCGCCGGTACCGCTATCCGTGAAGTCATGGCCATTATCGAGCAGGCCGGCGCTCAGCCAGCCGCAACACTGATCGCGCTGGATCGTCAGGAAAAGGGTACTGGCGAACTGTCAGCCATCCAGGAAGTTGAACGTGACTACCAGATGCCGGTGATCAGCATCATCAGCCTGAGAGATCTGGTGGAATACCTGCAGGAGCAGGGCAACATGAATGAAGAACTGGCAGCGATCCAGGCCTATCGCGAGCAGTACGGCATTCAGTAAAGAATTAGGAATTTTTCCTATATATCCATTCATCTCGAATGGATATTATCTATTCCGAGGTTCACAGGACGTGACACGCTGAGTGGAGTCTCAGTACCTCGATGCCTGCGTTGGAGTGACGCGGCGGCCGACAAGGAGGTCGGTGACAGGGCCCTTAGGCATGGATGCGTCGGGGCCCTTCTTTTATCCCCTGTCTTGCCTTCTCTGCCCCAGCGGCTTCCTCATCCCTTCTATCCACAGCAGCCACCCCTTTCCCTTCTTGAGCACGTTCATTCCGCAGTTGAACCTTGGTGTGGATAAATGTAGTTATACACACTTTCCCGACTCCAACAGCAACTCAGGTTATTCACACCCCCCATTCTGTTTCGCCCCGACTCACTACGCAACATCTCCTGTGTACAGGATTGATTTATCCCCAACCCGAGTGTCGAGAGCATTCGTCACAGCGACACCCGTGTCGCTGCAGCACTCGCCTTTCTGGCGCTGCCCGAGTACGACTACCTGTCCCTGAAGGAAACCCTGATCGACGCCATGGCCTAGCACCGGGGGGAGCCGGAGCACCGCTGTGGCGGGAGGTGTTCCCCTGGAGAGAGGCTGAGGCTGACGCAGACACAAAACAGGCACGGAGGATATGACTGAAGGCCCCGCCGGCAGGGAGGCCTCCATGCTCCAATTGGCCACAACGCAAAAACCCCGACCTCAACGAGACCGGGGTTTTCACTTAATTAAATGCTTGGCGATGACCTACTCTCACATGGGGAAGCCCCACACTACCATCGGCGATGACGCGTTTCACTGCTGAGTTCGGGATGGGATCAGGTGGTTCCACGGCTCTATGGTCGCCAAGCAAAACTGGTACAAACTGGATCTTTCAGTGAAAGCCTTTTGGGCTCTCGCTGTGATTGTCTTTGTCGTATTGTCGCTACAAGCGTTCAACCGGTGCTCTTTCGAGCTGCGATAATCTGTTCTACGTTAACCATTCATTACAAACGCCTTGGGCGTTATATGGTCAAGCCTCACGAGCAATTAGTACTGGTTAGCTCAATGCCTTACAACACTTACACACCCAGCCTATCAACGTCCTGGTCTCGGACGGCTCTACAGGGATCTCAAGGATCCAGTGAGATCTCATCTTGAAGGAGGCTTCCCGCTTAGATGCTTTCAGCGGTTATCCCGTCCGCACGTAGCTACCCGGCAATGCCACTGGCGTGACAACCGGAACACCAGAGGTGCGTCCACTCCGGTCCTCTCGTACTAGGAGCAGCTCTTCTCAAATCTCAAACGCCCACGGCAGATAGGGACCGAACTGTCTCACGACGTTCTAAACCCAGCTCGCGTACCACTTTAAATGGCGAACAGCCATACCCTTGGGACCGGCTTCAGCCCCAGGATGTGATGAGCCGACATCGAGGTGCCAAACACCGCCGTCGATGTGAACTCTTGGGCGGTATCAGCCTGTTATCCCCGGAGTACCTTTTATCCGTTGAGCGATGGCCCTTCCATACAGAACCACCGGATCACTAGAACCTACTTTCGTACCTGCTCGACGTGTCAGTCTCGCAGTCAAGCACCCTTCTACTCTTGCGCTCATTGGCTGATTTCCGACCAGCCTGAGGGTACCTTCGTGCTCCTCCGTTACTCTTTGGGAGGAGACCGCCCCAGTCAAACTACCCACCACACAATGTCCTCGATCCCGATAAGGGACCTGAGTTAGAACCTCAACAGTACCAGGCTGGTATTTCAAGGTTGGCTCCACTCAAACTGGCGTCTGAGTTTCAAAGCCTCCCAGCTATCCTACACAAGTAATGTCAAAGTCCACTGTGAAGCTATAGTAAAGGTTCACGGGGTCTTTCCGTCTAGCCGCGGGGACGCTGCATCTTCACAGCGAGTTCAATTTCACTGAGTCTCGGGTGGAGACAGTGTGGCCATCGTTACGCCATTCGTGCAGGTCGGAACTTACCCGACAAGGAATTTCGCTACCTTAGGACCGTTATAGTTACGGCCGCCGTTTACCGGGGCTTCGATCAAGAGCTTCGCCGAAGCTAACCCCATCAATTAACCTTCCGGCACCGGGCAGGCGTCACACCCTATACGTCCACTTTCGTGTTTGCAGAGTGCTGTGTTTTTAATAAACAGTCGCAGCCACCTGGTATCTTCGACCGACATCAGCTTAGAGAGTAAATCTCATCACCAACATCGGCGTGCCTTCTCCCGAAGTTACGGCACCATTTTGCCTAGTTCCTTCACCCGAGTTCTCTCAAGCGCCTTGGTATTCTCAACCTGACCACCTGTGTCGGTTTGGGGTACGGTCACACATAACCTGAAGCTTAGAGGATTTTCCTGGAAGCATGGCATCAACCACTTCAGCTCATAAAGAGCCTCGTCATCAGGTCTCAGTCTTAAGGAGCCGGATTTGCCTAACTCCTCAACCTACACCCTTAAACGCGGACAACCAACGCCGCGCTGGCCTAGCCTTCTCCGTCCCCCCATCGCAGTTATGCGTGGTACAGGAATATTAACCTGTCTCCCATCGACTACGCTTTTCAGCCTCGCCTTAGGGGCCGACTCACCCTACCCTGATTAGCATTGGATAGGAACCCTTGGTCTTCCGGCGAGGGGGTTTTTCACCCCCTTTATCGTTACTCATGTCAGCATTCGCACTTCTGATACCTCCACGGTGCCTTACAGCTTCCGCTTCAACGGCTTACAGAACGCTCCTCTACCATGCCCTAAGGCATCCGCAGCTTCGGTGTCTAGTTTGAGCCCCGTTATATCTTCCGCGCAGGCCGACTCGACTAGTGAGCTATTACGCTTTCTTTAAAGGATGGCTGCTTCTAAGCCAACCTCCTAGCTGTCTGAGCCTTCCCACATCGTTTCCCACTTAACTAGAACTTTGGGACCTTAGCTGGCGGTCTGGGTTGTTTCCCTTTCCACGACGGACGTTAGCACCCGCCGTGTGTCTCCCATGATTGCACTCTTGGGTATTCGGAGTTTGCATCGGGTTGGTAAGTCGGGATGACCCCCTAGCCGAAACAGTGCTCTACCCCCCAAGGTGAGACATGAGGCGCTACCTAAATAGCTTTCGAGGAGAACCAGCTATCTCCGGGCTTGATTAGCCTTTCACTCCGATCCACAGGTCATCCGCTGGCTTTTCAACGACAGTCGGTTCGGTCCTCCAGTTGATGTTACTCAACCTTCAACCTGCCCATGGATAGATCGCCCGGTTTCGGGTCTACTCCCAGCGACTTGGCGCCCTATTAAGACTCGGTTTCCCTACGCCTCCCCTAAACGGTTAAGCTTGCCACTGAAAGTAAGTCGCTGACCCATTATACAAAAGGTACGCAGTCACCGTCCGAAAACGGCTCCCACTGCTTGTACGTACACGGTTTCAGGGTCTATTTCACTCCCCTCACAGGGGTTCTTTTCGCCTTTCCCTCACGGTACTGGTTCACTATCGGTCAGTCAGGAGTATTTAGCCTTGGAGGATGGTCCCCCCATATTCAGACAGAATATCACGTGTTCCGTCCTACTCGATTTCACGATCTATAGGTTTTCGCATACGGGGCTATCACCCACTATGGCCACACTTTCCAGAGTGTTCTGCTAACCACAAGACCGCTTAAGGGCTAATCCCCGTTCGCTCGCCGCTACTAAGGGAATCTCGGTTGATTTCTTTTCCTCCGGGTACTTAGATGTTTCAGTTCCCCGGGTTCGCCTCTCAAAGCCTATATATTCAGCTAAGAGATACCCGCAAGCGGGTGGGTTTCCCCATTCGGAAATCCTCGGATCAAAGTCTGTTTACCGACTCCCCGAGGCTTATCGCAGGTTACTACGTCCTTCATCGCCTCTGACTGCCAAGGCATCCACCGTGCACGCTTATTCACTTGACCATATAACCCGAAGGCGTCTGGAAAAATGAATGGTTCGTAACGATTATCGCCGGTTGGCGCTTGTATCAAACAATACAAGACAATCTTTCAGATCCAATTTGTTAAAGAGCGTTTAAAGCTAAGAAGCTTTAAAAGATGGACTTCAATCAGAAGTACACGTTTTAAAGCTCCGTCTGCTTCAACAGTTCGATCAGGTAATATGTGTGAACGCTTGCCAGAACTTCGCAATCGTTTAAGGAGGTGATCCAGCCCCAGGTTCCCCTAGGGCTACCTTGTTACGACTTCACCCCAGTCATGAATCACACCGTGGTAACCGTCCTCCCGAAGGTTAGACTAGCTACTTCTGGTGCAACCCACTCCCATGGTGTGACGGGCGGTGTGTACAAGGCCCGGGAACGTATTCACCGCGACATTCTGATTCGCGATTACTAGCGATTCCGACTTCACGCAGTCGAGTTGCAGACTGCGATCCGGACTACGACCGGTTTTCTGAGATTAGCTTACCCTCGCGAGTTTGCGGCCCTCTGTACCGGCCATTGTAGCACGTGTGTAGCCCTACTCGTAAGGGCCATGATGACTTGACGTCATCCCCACCTTCCTCCGGTTTGTCACCGGCAGTCTCCTTAGAGTTCCCACCCGAAGTGCTGGCAAATAAGGATAGGGGTTGCGCTCGTTACGGGACTTAACCCAACATTTCACAACACGAGCTGACGACAGCCATGCAGCACCTGTCACTGCGTTCCCGAAGGCACCAAGGTATCTCTACCAAGTTCGCAGGATGTCAAGAGTAGGTAAGGTTCTTCGCGTTGCTTCGAATTAAACCACATGCTCCACCGCTTGTGCGGGCCCCCGTCAATTCATTTGAGTTTTAACCTTGCGGCCGTACTCCCCAGGCGGTCAACTTATCGCGTTAGCTGCGCCACTAAAGGATCAAGTCCCCCAACGGCTAGTTGACATCGTTTACGGCGTGGACTACCAGGGTATCTAATCCTGTTTGCTACCCACGCTTTCGCACCTCAGTGTCAGTATCGGTCCAGGTAGTCGCCTTCGCCACTGGTGTTCCTTCCGATCTCTACGCATTTCACCGCTACACCGGAAATTCCACTACCCTCTACCGTACTCTAGCCTGGCAGTATCAGGTGCAATTCCCAGGTTGAGCCCGGGGCTTTCACATCTGACTGACCAAACCACCTACGCGCGCTTTACGCCCAGTAATTCCGATTAACGCTTGCACCCTCCGTATTACCGCGGCTGCTGGCACGGAGTTAGCCGGTGCTTCTTCTGCAGTTAACGTCACAGCATGCCGGTATTAACGACACACCTTTCCTCACTGCTGAAAGTGCTTTACAACCCGAAGGCCTTCTTCACACACGCGGCATGGCTGGATCAGGGTTGCCCCCATTGTCCAATATTCCCCACTGCTGCCTCCCGTAGGAGTCTGGGCCGTGTCTCAGTCCCAGTGTGGCTGATCATCCTCTCAGACCAGCTACGGATCATCGCCTTGGTGAGCCTTTACCTCACCAACAAGCTAATCCGACGCGGGCTCATCTGATAGCGTGAGGTCCGAAGATCCCCCACTTTCCCCCGAAGGGCGTATGCGGTATTAGCAGTCGTTTCCGACTGTTGTCCCCCACTACCAGGCAGATTCCCACGCGTTACTCACCCGTCCGCCGCTCGTCATCTTCTAGCAAGCTAGAAATGTTACCGCTCGACTTGCATGTGTTAGGCCTGCCGCCAGCGTTCAATCTGAGCCATGATCAAACTCTTCAGTTTAAATCTATGGTGAGTCTTTTAACGAGAGAGGAATATCTCTCAGACTCGGCTCAAGGTATTACACAACGCTAAATGAATATTCAGTTAGGTTGCTTGCCTTGATTAAGCTTTGTGTGCTCAATCCTGACAAGCGCCCACACATATTACCTGATCAATTTGTTAAAGAGCGGGCTTGATCAACCGCACCCTGAGGTGCAACCTGTTGTCTCAAGCGAGGCGCATATCTTACTACGCCGATTTTCGATGTCAACCATTTTTTCGTTTTTTGTTTCGGTGCCGAAGCACTTCACAACGAACCGGTTGAAATCAAGGAGGCAAATTCTACATCAGAAATCTTATTGATTTCAAGAACTTATTTCTTTCTCACTCAAGACTTCAGTGTTTCGCGAACCCTGTCGTCTCAAGCGAGGAGGCGTATTCTACGCATCCCCGGCGGGGAGTCAACGCCTTTTGGTAAAAAAGTTTCAAAACGGTTAAAAACGCAAACAGGCGCCCATTTTCTTCAAAGGGGCGCCTGTTATCTGCGGTGATGCTCTCAACTGCAGATCAGCTTATTACTGATCGCCTTCTTCCTCGCTTACCTCATCCACTGGTTCATCCTGACGTTTGATCAGTATACGTCCCAACACAATACCAAGCTCAAACAGCAGCCACATGGGTACAGCCAGCAGACTTTGCGAGATGATATCAGGCGGCGTCAACAGCATGCCCAAAACGAAACAGCCCACTATTACATACGCACGCTTGGCCTTGAGGCCATCCACCGTCACCATTCCGGACCAGAGCAACAGCAGTGTTGCGACCGGAATTTCGAATACGATGCCAAAAGCGAAGAACAGCTTGAGTACGAAGTTGAGATAACTGCTGATATCGGTCATTACCGCGATGTTTTCCGGCCCTACGCTGGTAAAGAAGCCAAAGATCAGCGGGAAAACGACGAAGTAGGCGAAAGCCACACCCAGGTAGAACAGAAAGATGCTGGATGCCAGCAGGGGGACGGCCAGGCGCTTTTCATGCGAGTACAGCCCCGGCGCGATAAAGCTCCAGGCCTGATGCAGCAGAAAGGGCATGGCCAGAAAAGCCGATGCCACCAGTGTCAGCTTGAAGGGAGCGAAGAACGGCGAGGTGACATCCGTCGCAATCATGCTCGTTCCTTCCGGCAAAAGCGCCGTCAGAGGAGCAGACAACCAGGTATAAAGGTCGTTGGCAAACGCAAACAACCCCAGGAAGATCACCAGAATGGCCAGCACTGAATAGAGCAGGCGCTGTCGCAGTTCTACCAGGTGCGTGATCAGCGGCTGTTCCTGATCCGTATGTTCAGCACTCATGGCTTGTCCTTACTGCTACTCGGGTGGCCACTGTGGTCGTCTTCCCTTTGCGGCTCTGAACCGGCCATAGGGGACGCATCCGCATCTTTGCCCGGAACAGACTGTCGAAAGGGTTCACGCATCTCTTCCAGTTCACGCTCCAGCTGCTCCTTGTGGATAGCCGTATTCCGCTTCAGCTCCTCCATACGCAGTTCTTCGCGTATCTCGGTCTGAATGGAACTCAATGATCGACGCACACGCCCCAGCCAGAGACCGCACGTACGGGCGGCCGTAGGTAGGCGCTCGGGTCCCAGTACCAGCAGGGCAACGACACCGACAACCAGCAATTCGAAAAAGCCAATATCAAACATGGCCGTTCGACTTACTTCTGGGTTTTATTGTCAGTCTTGCTGGCAGCGGAATCGCCGTCCTTGAACTGCGCATCCTGTTCGGAAGACAGTTTCTTCTGTTCTTCGGCGCTATCCTTCTGCTCCTCCTTGTCCTCTTCGTTGACCGCTTTCTTGAAGCTCTTCAGTGCACCACCCAGGTCGCCCCCGATGTTGCGCAGTTTTTTGGTGCCAAAAAGCAGAATGATAATGACCAGAACGATCAGTAACTGCCAGATACTAATTCCACCAAGCATGATGACTCCTAAGCTGAATGACGCTCAATTTGGGTAAATGGTTTGGCACGTGGACACGTGCGGCCGGACACCTCTAGTGCTCGGCCATTATTTGTTTCGGGATGCCTTTTCTTCAAGCCCGGAAAGGTCAAAACGGCGTGCGAGTTCATTCAGCACCGCCTCATGACTTTCTCCCAGGTGCGACAACATCACCAATGAATGAAACCAGAGATCAGCCGTTTCATAGATCAGCTCGGACGTGTCGCCATTCAGGGCTGCATCCTTGGCCGCCAGCAGCGTTTCAACACTCTCCTCCCCTACCTTTTCCAGAATCTTGTTCAGACCCTTTGCATGCAGGGAAGCAACATAGGAACTCTCGGGATCGGCATTCTTGCGTGCTTCAAGCACTTCATGCAGACGGGCAAGTACATCGGTCATGGATCAAGCCTTTTTCGTATAGATCTCATCAGGATTACGGCGCACTTCATCCACGGTTTCCCACTCACTGCCATTACGCAGCACGCGGTAGAAACAGCTTTCACGCCCGGTATGACAGGCAATTGCACCCAGCTGTTCAACGCTGAGCAGAATCACGTCGCCATCGCAATCAAGGCGCAGTTCGTGCAGTTTCTGTACGTGGCCGGACTCTTCGCCCTTGCGCCAGAGACGGTTGCGGGATCGCGACCAGTAGATTGCTCGCCCCTCTTCGACCGTCAGTCGCAAGGCTTCCTCATTCATCCAGGCAACCATTAACACGCGGCCGCTCTGGTGATCCTGAGCAATCGCCGGTATCAGCCCCTTTTCATCCCATTTGATCTGATCAAGCCAATCTGCCGACATGCGCCTTCCATCTGTTTGTTACGTTACTAATATAGTCCGTCGCGAAGCATAACCGATCCATGCTGCAGCGACTACCTCAGGCACGCCACACCAGCAATCCACCCAGGGCACCGGAGAGATAGGCGTACCAGGGCCAGCTGGCCAGCAGCTGCCTCAGTTCCGGTTGCGCAGACAATACCGCAACTCCCACCAAGGCACTGCCCGACAGCAGCAAGCGCCGCTTGCGCTGTTGCATAACCTGCTGTTTTTCCAGCAACTGATACTGAACCCTGGCGTCCGCTTCTGAGTGCAGCTTCAGTTGCTCCAGACTGTCATACACCATCTGCGGCAGCTGCGGCAGCTTTTCCAGCCACTCGGGTGCCTGTTCCTTTACATTACGGTAGACCGCCTTGACGCCCATTCGCTCCTGCATCCAGTTTTCCAGAAACGGCTTGGCGGTCTGCCAGAGGTCCAGATCCGGATACAGCTGACGGCCCAGCCCCTCGATATTGAGCAGCGTTTTCTGCAGCAGCACCAGCTGAGGCTGTACCTCCATATTGAAACGTCGTGCCGTCTGAAACAGGCCCAGCAGCACCATGCCGAAGGAGATATCTTTCAGCGGCTTCTCGAAAATGGGCTCGCAGACACTACGGATCGCCGTTTCGAAAGCGTGAACATTGGTATCCCGGGGTACCCAGCCAGAATCGATATGCAGCTGGGCTACCTGACGGTAATCACGCTTGAAGAAGGCAAGGATGTTGCGTGCCAGATAGCTTTGGTCTTCGGCATTCAGAGAGCCGATGATGCCGAAGTCTACGGCGATGTATTGGGGATCAGAGGGGGTGTTGCGGGACACGAAGATGTTGCCCGGGTGCATGTCCGCATGAAAGAAGCTGTCACGGAAGACCTGGGTAAAGAAGATTTCGACGCCCCGTTCCGCCAGCTTCTTCATGTCGGTACCCTGAGCCCTGAGCTGCGCCACATCGGCTACGGGAATGCCGTGAATCCGCTCCATCACCAGCACTTTCTGTCGCGTGTAATCCCAGTAGATTTCCGGCACATAGAGAATCGAGGACTGATCGAAGTTACGGCGCAGTTGAGAGCCGTTGGCGGCTTCCTTACGCAGATCAAGCTCGTCGAAGATGGTCTGTTCGTATTCGGCCACCACCTCGACCGGCCGCAGACGACGCCCTTCGATCCAGAGTGCGTGCACCACACGCGCCAGCAGATACAGCAGCGCCACATCCTGACGAATGACCGCACCGATACCGGGGCGAATCACCTTGACGACGACCGCCTGGCCATCATGCAGGGTTGCAGCATGTACCTGAGCAACGGATGCCGAAGCCATGGGCTCGATGTCGAACTGTGCGAACACCTGATCCACAGGCTGCTTCAGCTCTCGCTCGATGATCTTGCGTGCCCGCTCACCGGAAAAGGGCGGCACCCGGTCCTGCAGCTTGGCCAGCTCTTCCGCCAGGTCGTCGGGCAACAGGTCGCGCCGCGTCGACAGCATCTGGCCGAACTTGATAAACACTGGCCCCAGGGCTTCCAGCGCCAGACGCAATCGTTCCGCCTGACTGCGCCTGGCCGGCAGAATATAGCGCCAGGGCAACAGCCAGCACAGCGCCTTGACATACCAGGGCACCAGCGGCTGGTTGAAGAAGGTGTCGAGTCGGTAATAGGCGAAGATCCACGCGATCTTCAGCGAGCGCATTAGGGTCCGCACAGCCAGAATGATCCTGTCCCGTTCAAAGAGACGGCTATTCTAGCCTGTAAGAGAGGTCTGTGTCTGGTTTCGTCCCTGTTCTTTGGCTCGATAGAGCGCCTTGTCGGCGCGAGAGAACAGGGATTCCAGGTCATCCCCCTCCTGCACTTCGGCTATCCCGAACGACAGGGTCACCTCGACAGGCTCGCCCTTGAAGTTGAAGGGACTGTCCTGAACGGCAACACGCAGTTTTTCCGTCGCCTGAAGGGCCTCTTCGGCACTGGTGGACGGAAACAGGATGACGAACTCCTCGCCCCCGAAACGGGCGATGAAATCCGTACTGCGCAGGTTTTGACGCAACACCTTGGCCACCAGTCGCAGCACCCGGTCTCCAGCCAGGTGTCCCAGCTGGTCGTTGATCCGCTTGAAGAAGTCGATATCGCCGACCGCCATGGCGAAATTGGCTCGGTACCTGTCCCAGCGTTGCATTTCGAGATCAAGATGCTGTTCGTAGGCCGTGCGATTTGGCAGCCCTGTCAGAGGATCGGTCCGTGCACGCAGCTGTTCTTCCTGCATTCGGGCCCGCGCCTTGCTGGTTTCCAGCTCCATCTGATCGACTTTTTGCAGCAGCTCGTCATAGCGCTGGTTGAGCCGGCTTTCCCGCTCCTGCTCATGCATGCGGAACTGCTCCATGCTGCGCATGATCGATGCCAGCTGACGGGTCACGCTCTGTTTCAGCTGACCCAGTTCGCTTGCATCCTTGACCGTACGGTGGATGTTGCGCACATCGCGACGCACCACATCATCCAGCGCCTGATGCGCCTCTCGCGCTTCAAGCTCATCGCAACGGCTCTCTTCCAGAAACTGCTGCACATAGGCCAGTTGCGAATTCAGCGTCAGCAGGTAGTTTTCGAAGTCCTCCTGACTGTTACCGCCGGTCATGCGCACCAGCTCGGTCAATGAGGCGATGATTTCTGGCAGACGCTCCAGCGTCAGCCCCTGTTCCAGCTCATTGACCAGCCCCCGCGCCAGCTCGACCCCCTCCGCCGGAACCTGCAGCAGCTCGAGCAGGCGGATGAGCTGGCGGGCGATTTCGGCCTGCAGCAGCTCCAGGTCCTGAAAACTATCGCGGTTGAGTTCGAACTCATTGACCGATGTTTCTGGCTCATCACTGCGCAGCATACGGCCCTGCAGTTCCACCAGTTCGCCGATCAGCTCCGCCAGTGAGGACAGGTGCTGTACGGCGGTTTCAGAACGGGCTTCCGCGTTGTTGACCAAGGGCTCGAGCGTCTCGCTCCTGTTCAGACGATGTAACTGTTGGCCCCATTGTCTGAGGGTATGCTGCAAGCCCTCAACGGTGCGTTGGCGGTCCAGGTCGAACTGGTTGAGCTGTTGCTTGAGACGACGGCTTGAGGAGAGGACTCTGGAATTGTTCTGCGACTGCAGAGCGGCATTCAGCGCCTCCAGTTCCTGATCGAGCGTTGGCGTATAGCCCTGCAGACCCAGGCTCAGGTGACGAATCAGCGCATCCATCTGCTCTTTCAAATGAGCATCAGCCTGCCGCTGCTGATCGACTTCCAGAGTCAGATCAGTATATTTTCGCTTCCAGTTGGTCTGATCGGGCACTCGCTACCTCGTTACCGCTCTGTGGAGAATACAGCCCTATAGAATATTCACTTCTGCAAGGAATAGAAATGCAAAACCGCCCAGACAAGGCGGTTTTATTATACTGGATCAAGTAAACAATCGATCAGCGGGCTGCGCGTTCCTGCTTGACCAGATAGTCCACGACCTCGAGCATCTGCTTGTGTCCGCCGGCAGACTGAGCGGTGACCCGATACTTGCCGTTCACAACCATTGCCGGCACCCCGGTAATTTCATAGCTGCGCAGTTTGGAATCACCCTGCTTCAGCTTCATGTTGACGGCAAAGGAGTCATACAGTTTGTTGAACTTTTCAGGTTCGATACCCAGCGGTGCATAAAACTCGGACAGGGCCTTGGGACCGGAAAAACGCTTGCGATGCAGGTGGACCGCATCAAACATCGCCTGGTGAGTCTCCGCCACCTTGCCACTCAGCTCGGCCACGTAATAGGCACGGGCCAACGGCTCCCAGCTGCGTCCAAACACCACCGGCAGTCCAACGAATTCCACATCATCGGCCTGCTGGGCACGCCATTTTTCCAGCAGCGGTTCGAAGGTGTTGCAGTGAGGACAGGGGTAACCGAAAGCTTCCGTTACTTCGATCTTGTCGGCTGATGCCGTTTTCACCGGGAAGGGCAGCTCGAAATAATCCACTCCAGCACGATATTCCTCGGCCCAGGCCAGGGTCGCCAGCAGGGACAGGGCCACCGTTGTCAGCAATTTTTTCAACATAATCCTTCTCTTCCTGTAAACGTATTTGGCAAATGTCGGGTAGACCCCGTTGGCTAGAGTTTAGTTCAGCTCCGAGGGCTTCAGGCACAAAAAAGGCAGCCGAAGCTGCCCTTTCTGGTACCGGCGATCAATCGCCTGATGAATCAGTGCAGACCCTGCACGTACTGAGCAACCGCCTGCATCTCGGCCGCGCTCAGCTTGCCGGCGATGTCACGCATCATGCTGGCCGGGTCGTTGTTGCGCTCACCCTTGGCAAATTTGTTCAGAGTGGATTCAACATACTGTGCATGCTGGCCGCTCAGAGACGGATATGCCGCGCTGTCGATGCCCTGACCTGTCGGACCGTGACAAGCGGTACAGGCGGCTACGCCTTTCCCTGCCACACCGGCGCGATAGATGCTCTGGCCCAGCTCGACCTGATCAGCCGCTGCCTGGCCCAACTGCACCTTCTTGCTGGAGAAATAAGCTGCGATATCGGCCAGGTCCTGGTCATTCAGGTTGTCGAGCATACCGGTCATTTCCGGAATCACGCGTGCGCCGCCCTTGATATCGTTCAGCTGTTTCAGCAGGTATTTTTCACCCTGTCCAGCCAGTTTCGGGAAGTTACCTACAACACTGTTGCCATCTGCACTGTGGCAGGCTGCACAAACGGCAGTCTTGGCCTGGCCCGCAGCCGCGTCACCCGCCGCGTGAGCGACGCCGGTGAGGCCGATGCTTACCAGTAAGCTGATCAGTAGTTTGTTCATTGACTAACCCAGACTCTTGCTTGACGAAATGTGTGTATATTTCCGCCATTTGACATCAAAATGGCGAAAACGGCCAATTTCCACTATTACCCTGACTGGAGACAGGCTCTGTTCGCGGGTAAAATTGGCGGCATTATAAACCAATATCCCCACAAACTGGAACGGATATGTTCTGTTTGTCACCACCGAGCCTTGCATCATGTCAACCTCAGACCCCGTAATCCATTACAACCTTGCCCGCTTCGAGATCAGTGCCGCACGGCTGGATCAATGCCCTCCGGATACCGGTGCCGAGGTCGCCTTCGCGGGCCGCTCCAATGCCGGCAAGTCCAGTGCCATCAACGCGCTGACCCAGCAGAACAGCCTGGCACGCACCTCCAAAACGCCCGGCCGTACCCAGCTGATCAACTTTTTCAGCCTCAACATCGACGGGATGAAGATCGTCGACCTGCCCGGCTACGGCTACGCCAAGGTGCCGATCGCGATGAAGCAGCACTGGCAGCGCCATCTGGATGCCTACCTGCAGCACCGCGAAAGTCTGCGCGGCGTAGTGCTGGTGATGGATATTCGCCATCCGATGAAGGAGTTCGACGAAATGATGGTGCACTGGTGCGAGGCCACCGGCGTACCGCTGCACGTACTGCTGACCAAGGAAGACAAGCTCAAGCGTGGCCCAGCCAAGAGCACCATGCTGCAGGTGAAAAAGACACTGAAGGAGCGTCTTGGCGACAAGGTCAGCGTGCAGACCTTCTCCGCGCTGAAAAATACCGGCGTAGATCAGCTGCGCCAGCGCCTCAACCGCTGGCTGCTGGCCGATCTGATTGAAGACGAAAACGAAGACAACAGCGAAGCCTGACCCACAAAGAAAAACCCCGGCCGAAGGAAGGGGAAACCAGGGCCGGGGCAAGAGATGTCATGACAGAGCGAGCCACGGTCCACGCTGGCACAGACAATGGATTTTTCTTACGTGGCTCCTGAGGTAAGACAGTCTCCGCCGGAAAAGTTCACCACTGTTTAAAAAAAGATCAGTGCGCCTGTTCCCAGTTGTCGCCGACCCCCGCTTCGATCAGCAGCGGCACTGCCAGATCGGCAGCCTGTTCCATCAACGGCTTCACCTGGCAGCAGAACTTATCCACTTCCGTTTCACGCACCTCGAACACCAGTTCATCGTGCACCTGCATGATCATGCGGGCATCCATCTCGCCCTGCTCCAACCAGTTATCCACCGCGACCATCGCCCGCTTGATGATATCCGCCGCCGTACCCTGCATCGGCGCGTTGATCGCCGTGCGCTCCGCGGCCTGACGCTTCATCGGGTTACGGTTGTTGATATCCGGCAGGTAGAGACGACGGCCGAACAGGGTTTCGACATAACCCTGACCCCGCGCCTGGGCACGGGTCTCGTCCATGTAACGCTGCACACCCGGGTAGGTGGCGAAGTAGTGCTCAATATAGCGGCCCGCTTCCTTGTTGCCGATCCCCAGCTGTTTGGCCAGACCAAAGGCGGACATGCCGTAGATCAGGCCGAAGTTGATCGCCTTGGCGCTGCGACGCTGATCGGTCGAGACCTTATCCACAGTGGTGCCAAACACCTCGGCCGCCGTCGCCTTGTGGATATCTTCACCGTGGCGGAAGGCGTTCAACAGCCCTTCGTCAGCGGACAGGTGCGCCATAATGCGCAGCTCAATCTGTGAATAATCCGCCGCGACGATCCTGTAGCCCTCGGGGGCAATAAAGGCGTTGCGGATACGGCGACCTTCCGGGGTACGCACCGGAATGTTCTGCAGGTTGGGCTCGGACGACGACAGGCGACCCGTTGCCGTCACCGCCTGATGGTAGGAGGTGTGAATGCGGCCGGTGGCCGGGTTGATCATCTGCGGCAGCTTGTCGGTGTAGGTGCTCTTGAGTTTGCTCAGGCCGCGCTGTTCGATCAGCAGCTTGGGCAGCGGGTAGTCCAGCGCCAGCTCCTGCAACACCTCTTCGGCAGTGGACGGTGCCCCCTTGGGCGTTTTCTTCTTCACCGGCAGTCCCATCTTGTCGAACAGGATAGCCTGCAGCTGCTTGGTAGAGTTGAGGTTGAACTCCTCGCCGGCCAGCTCGAAGGCTTCCTTCTCGATCTCGCCCAGGCGCAGCTCCAGCTCCCGGCTCTGCTCGCCCAGGATTCTGGCATCGACCAGCGCGCCGCGATATTCCATCCGCGACAGCACCGGGATCAGCGGTCGTTCGATCTGTTCGAACACCTGCAGCAGTTCACCCTCAGCGGCCAGCTGCGGCTGCAGTTTCTGGTGCAGGCGCAGGGTGATATCGGCATCTTCGGCGGCATAGGGTGCCGCCTGTTCCAGTTCGATCTGGTTAAAGGTCAGCTGCTTCTTGCCTTTGCCGGCAATGGCTTCGAAGCTGGTGGTGGTCACGCCCAGATGGCGGTCGGCCAGGGTGTCCATGTCATGACGGCTGGCGGTGGAGTTGAGTACGTAGGACTCAAGCATGGTGTCGGCACCGATGCCCTGCAGCTCGATACCATAGTGGCGCAACACGTTCATGTCGTACTTGATGTGTTGACCGATCTTTTTCAGTGCCGGGTCTTCCAGCAGCGGTTTCAGCTGCGCCAGCACTTCGGCACGATCCAGCTGCTCGGGCGCGCCCATGTAATCGTGCGCCAGCGGCACATAGGCCGCCTTGCCCGCTTCCACGGCAAAGGAAACACCGACCAGCTGCGCCTCCATATAGTTGAGGCTGGTGGTTTCGGTGTCGAACGCGAATTCGCCGGCGGCCTGCAGTTTTGCCAGCCAGGCCTCGAACGCCTCCCGGGTCAGCACCGTTTCGTATTCGGTTTCGATGGCATTCTCGGCCTCGACCGGTTCGTCGGCGCCCAGCTCATCGGCATCACCGGCTTCCAGCTCACGCACCCAGCTCTTGAACTCGAACTGCCTGAACAGCTCGATCAACTGTGCCGGTTCAGGCTGAGGCATGCCGATATCATGCAGGGAGATATGCAGGGGCACATCGGTCTTGATCGTCGCCAGCAGGTAGGACAGTTCAGCCGCTTCGCGATTCGCCTCCAGCTTCTTCGGCATGGTCTTGGAACCGCGGAAACCCAGTTCGGGGATTTTCTCCAGATTCTCATAGAGATCGCTGATGCCACCGACACCCTGCAACAGCGCCAGCGCGGTCTTTTCGCCCACGCCCGGCACACCGGGGATGTTGTCCACCTTGTCGCCCATCAACGCGAGCAGGTCGATCACCAGGCGCGGCGGCACGCCGAACTTATCCTCGACGCCGGCCACATCCATTTTGGTGTCGTTCATGGTGTTGATCAGGGTGACATGCTCGTCCACCAGCTGGGCCATATCCTTGTCGCCGGTGGAAATCACCACCGGACGACCGGACTCGCTGGCCTGACGCGCCAGGGTGCCGATGACGTCATCCGCTTCCACCCCGTCCTCAACGAACAGCGGCAGTCCCATGGCGCGAATAATGGCGTGGATCGGTTCCACCTGAGAACGCAGATCATCCGGCATCGGCGGGCGGTGTGACTTATACTCAGCATAGATCTCGTCGCGGAAGGTCTTGCCCTTGGCATCAAAGATCACCGCGACCGGGCTGTCGGGATAATCCTTGAGCAGACGCTTGAGCATCGAGGTCACGACGCGGATGGCGCCGGTGGGTGTACCATCGGCCGTGCGCAGATCCGCCTGCTGGGAAGCAAAGAAGGCGCGGTAAAGGTAGGAGGAGCCATCCACCAGAATGACCGGGGCGTGCTGTTCGCTCATGGGAGTATCCATATATCTGTTTCGAGGGGTTGTTCGTGCCTGCGACAAGGCCCACAATCATAGACAATTCGACCCCGACTAACCAATTGGGAAGCAATGATGCTGAAAAAACTGACTCTGGCGGCGGTGCTGGCACTTTCGCCTCTGGCACAGGCTGAAGTGGTGGACGACCCGGCCCTGAGCGAACCGGAGATCACCATCACTCACGATGGCGACAACACCTATTACGAGTACACCATCAACGGCCAGCTCAAGGAGATCAAGGTAGTGCCCAAAGTGGGCAAACCCTACTACCTGGTGCCGGCCGAAGGCTCGCAGAAATTCATCCGCGTGGAGGAGTCACAGCTGCTGATTCCGAAATGGGTCATCTTCCGCTGGTAACCGACCTTGGCCGTTTATACTCAGATCTCCCGCGCCCAGCTTGAAGCCCTGCTCGAGGACTATACCCTCGGACATTTGGTCGACTTCACCGGCATCGAGGGCGGCATCGAAAACAGCAACTTCTTCGTCACCCTGGAACAGGACGGCCAGCACACCGATTACGTGCTGACCCTGTTCGAAGAGCTGAGCCAGGAGGAAATGCCCTTTTTCGTCGAGCTGGGGCAGTGGCTGCAGTCACGCCAGGTACCTGTGCCCCATGCCATCAAGGACCGCAACGGCATCGCGCTGAAACAGCTGTGCGGTAAGCCGGCCTTTTTCCAGCCGCGCTTTCACGGCCATCACCTCGATCGCGAACAGATCACGGCCGAGCACTGCACCGAGATCGGTGCCGCCCTGGCCCGTTTCCACCTGGCCGGCGAGGATTTCTACCTGCGCCGTCAGGCGCAGCGCGGCGTGTTCTGGTGGCGGCGCGAAAGTCAGGCGATTCGCCACCTGCTCACACCGGGCGATGCCGAGCTGCTGCAGCAGGAGGTGGCCCTGTTCGACGAACTGCGCAGCCAGCCATTCGGACTGCCTCTGGGCACCATCCACGGCGACCTCTTCCACGATAACGCCCTGTTCGTCGGCGACCGGCTGGAAGCGATCCTCGATATCTACAACGCCGCCACCGCCTTCCTGCTGTTTGATCTGGCAATCGTCGCCAATGACTGGTGCACTGACGGCCTGGGCCGGGTCGACCCCGTTCGCGAGCAGGCGCTGACCCGTGCCTATGCCGGGGTTCGCGCGCTCAGCGACGAAGAGATCGCCGCCTGGCCAACGCTGACCCGCACCGCCGCCATGCGCTTCTGGCTGTCGCGGCTGATCCCCTGGCTGGGCGTCGAACAGTCCTCGCGCAGCGGCATCAGCACCAAGCTGAAGGATCCGGACGAGTTCCGTCGCATTCTGCTCAACCGCATCGACACGCCCGCCACGATCTGACGCAGACACCGGCCATCCCGCTCCCCGGGTTCTGGCCGGAGCACACAGACTGGTATACTGCTGCTTTCATCCTTCTTGTTCACAACTCCAACTCCGCAGGTCCCATGGACGTTACACATATCATCGACTCGCTCAACGACGCCCAGCGGCAGGCCGTGACCGCTGACCTGAACAACCTGCTGGTACTGGCCGGCGCCGGCTCCGGCAAGACCCGGGTACTGGTGCACCGCATCGCTTGGCTGATCGAAACCGAGGGCCTGTCGCCCTACTCGATCATGGCGGTGACCTTCACCAACAAGGCGGCACGGGAGATGCGTGGACGTATCGAACACCTGCTGGGCATCAACACCCACGGCATGTGGGTGGGCACCTTCCACGGCCTGGCCCACCGCCTGCTGCGCGCCCACTGGCGCGATGCCGGCCTGCGCGACAACTTCCAGATCATGGACAGCGACGACCAGCTGCGCCTGCTCAAGCGGTTGTGCAAGGAGATGAATCTGGACGACAGCCGCTGGCCGGCGCGCCAGTTCCAGTGGTTCATCAACGCGCAGAAGGATGAAGGCCTGCGCAGCGCCCATATCGAGCGCACCGGCGATCCCTACCAGACGATGATGGTTCGGGTGTACGAAGCCTACGAGGACGCCTGCGAACGCGGCGGCATGATCGACTTCGGCGAGCTACTGTTGCGCGCCCTGGAGCTGCTGCGTGACCGCGCGCCCCAGCTGCTGCACCACTACCGTGAACGCTTCCGCTATGTGCTGGTGGACGAGTTTCAGGACACCAACGCCATCCAGTACGCCTGGCTGCGCCTGCTCTGCGAGGGCGAGAACAAGCTGATGGCGGTGGGCGATGACGACCAGTCGATCTACGGCTGGCGCGGCGCCCGCATCGAGAACATCCAGCACCTGGAAGAGCACTTCCCCGGCACCGAGACCATCCGCCTGGAGCAGAACTACCGCTCCACCGGCACCATACTGCAGGCCGCCAACGCGGTGATCCAGAACAACTTCGGCCGTCTAGGCAAACAGCTGTGGACCGAACTGGGCGACGGCGAACCGATCTCGCTGTACAGCGCCTTCAACGAGCAGGACGAGGCGCGCTTCATCGTCGACCAGATCCAGAAATGGGTAGAAGACGGCCAGCGTCGTGACGAATCCGCCATTCTGTACCGCTCCAACGCCCAGTCACGTGTGCTGGAGGAAATGCTGATCCGTGCCGGCATGCCCTACCGCATCTACGGCGGCCAGCGCTTCTACGACCGACTGGAGATCAAGAACGCCCTCGCCTACCTGCGCCTGCTGGCCAACCGCGACGACGACACGGCGATGGAGCGAATCATCAACGTGCCGACCCGCGGCATCGGTACCCGCACCATCGAGGCGATCCGCGACCATGCCCGCGGCGAGAACGTCTCCATGTGGCGCGCCGCCAACGAGATCACCGAACTGAGAACCCTGCCGGCCCGCGCCAACAACGCGCTGCAGGCGTTCATCGACCTGGTCAACCGGCTCGACACCGATACCCGCGAAGTGGCGCTGCACGAACAGACCGAACACGTGATCGAGCATTCCGGCCTGATCCAGCACCACGAAAAGGAGAAGGGCGAAAAGGCCCAGTCGCGCATCGAAAACCTGGAGGAGCTAGTCAACGCCACCCGCCAGTTCATGGGCCAGTGGCAGGACGACAACGAAGAAGGCTTCAACTCGCCGCTGGCGGCCTTCCTCGATCAGGCGGCGCTGGATGCCGGCGAGACTCAGGCCGACGTCAACACCGACAGCGTTCAGCTGATGACGCTGCACTCGGCCAAGGGTCTGGAATTCCCGCTGGTATTTCTGGCCGGCATGGAGGAGGGCCTGTTCCCGCACAGCATGTCGGCGGAAGAACCGGGCCGTCTCGAGGAAGAACGCCGCCTCTGCTACGTGGGCATTACCCGCGCCATGCAGAAGCTGCATATCACCTACGCCGAGTCGCGCCGTCTGCACGGCAAGGAGACCTTCAACCGGGTGTCACGCTTCGTCAACGAGATCCCGGCCGAGCTGATTGAGGAGGTCCGCCTCAACGCCACCGTGCGCCGCCCCTACGGTGCCCAACAGGACCAGCCCAGCAGCCTCTTTGGCGGCGGTTCATCCCTGTCCAGCGCCGAGGTGCCCAGCACCAACCTGAGTCTGGGCCAGCCGGTGATGCACGCCAAGTTCGGTGCGGGTATCGTGACCAACTTCGAGGGCAGTGGCCCCAAGGCGCGGGTACAGGTGAACTTTGAGGAGGCGGGCAGCAAGTGGCTGGTAGTCGGCTTCGCCAACCTGCAGCCGCTGTAAGCCTTAGCCCAGCAGGCGAGGCAACAATGTTTCGCCCGCCTGCCACAGCAGACGCAGTGCCAGCAGCGTCACCACGACACGGAACAGGCGGCTGAACCAGACCGATGACACCCGGCGCAACAGGTTCAATCCGATCCAGGTGCCCAGCATGCCGCTGAGAATCATCGCACCGACCAACGGCAGCCAGTCGGCGAAGGAGAAGCCGACCACCGAGAACACCACGCCCTTGAGCAGGTGCTGGCCGGTCATGGTGGCGGCAAATGTCGCCACGGTCTGCATCTTGTCGTGACTGTGACGATGAACGAATGCGGCGACCAGCGGCCCTGAGGCACCTACGAACATGGACAGGAAAGTGGTCAGGCCACCGGCTAACAGGGTCTTCAGCGGCGACAGGGTACGAGCGGCCGGTTTGGGACCCCAGATCATCCACAGGATGAAGCCCCCCACCGCCAGCTGAATCAGCTCCAGCGGCAACTGCACCACTACCAGCGACGCCAATCCGGCGCCAATCAACCCACCCAGAAGAAAACGGCGGCACAGCGGCCAGTCGATATGCCGACGGGTCATCAGCGCCCGGTTGCCGTTGGAGCCCAGCTGCACCAGGCCGTGCACAGGGATCAGCGCTGCCACCGGCACCAGTTGCGCCATCACCACCAGCAACAGCACGCCGCCGCCGATACCCAGCGAGGCGGT
This sequence comes from uncultured Marinobacterium sp., assembly GCA_963676805.2. GTDB lineage: Bacteria > Pseudomonadota > Gammaproteobacteria > Pseudomonadales > Balneatricaceae > Marinobacterium. Next base: position 2,726,835 of record CAXXYA010000002.1, read on the forward strand.
CATCAGCGAGGTAAAACCGGCTGTCAGCACCAGCAGCAACGCATCCAACGGCAACAGATCGGGGGGCAGCAGGTCCAGGGACAACAGGGGCATCAGTTGCCCTGCATCGCTTGCAGCACCTGCTGTGACCAGTTCAGACTGTGGCGATAGGCCACCTCATAGAAGGGACGCTCCAGCGCCCGGCTGAGCTGATCAAACTCGCCACGTTCATACAGCTCTGCCTGACGCAGCAGCTCGCCATAAGAACCGCTGCGTTCAATCAGTGCGCTCTTCATATCCTGCTGCAACGGCACCTGATCCAGCAGATCGGACATCTCCATATCGAGCAGCACATCCAGCTGCGACAACAGGCCGACGATGAAGTGATTGATCGGCTCGTCACGCCCCATCATCTCGGCCAGCAGCTCGCACATGCGGCCACGGGTCAGCATGTTGCGGGTCAGCTCGTCCGGCTTGTCCTTGTCGGCGGCACTGAGAAACAGCATCACCCAACGCTTGATCTGATCGCTTCCCAGCAGAGTGATGGCGTGGGCCAGAGAGCTGATTTCACGCTTCAGATTGAAAGCGGCCGAGTTGACCACCCGCAGAATGCGATAGGTCAGCGCCGGGTCCTGCAGGGCGATCTGTTCGATCGACTGCGCCGTCGCGTTTGGACGTTGCAGCTCGGTCAGGATCTGCAGCAACACCACCTTGTTGCCGGTGATCTTCTTGCCCTTGACCGGTTCCGGCTTGCTGAGGAAGTAACCCATGTAGAGGGCAAAGCCCATCTCCAGGCAGCGACGGAATTCCTCCTGGGTTTCGACCTTGTCGGCCAGCAGCTCCAGCTGGTAAGTCCTCAGCTTTTGCAACAGCGGCGGGATGTTATCCAGCCCCAAGCGCTGAATATCCAGCTTGAGGACATGCACGATATTCAGCAGCGGCTCGAATTTGGGGTTACGCGGATCATAGTCGGCCAGGGCCAGACGATAACCCTGACGGGCCAGATCCTTGACTCGGGCAATCAACTCCGGGGTGACATTGGAGTGGCCCAGCAGCTCCAGGACGAAGTTCTGCCGGGGCAGTTCCGGCAGGTCGTTGTTGAGCAGGAAGCTGTCCGTTACCTTGAGAAAACAGGGTAATGACTTGAGCACGCCCCGTTTGGTAATACTGGAATAGGTGCCCAACAGTACCCCCAGGGTCGCCTCGTCATCCTTGAGCCCTTCGACAAAGCGCCCATCGGTATCACGGAACAGCAGCTCGAAGGCCACCACATCCTGGCTTTTGGTGTACACGGGCTGACGGGCCATCAAGACCTGAAGTTGATGTTCTTCTGCCATCATTTGAGAGCCGGTCGCTGCCACTGCTGACTCCTTTCGTGGTTGCTGTGCGTACTGATGCTTGAACTGCCTCGAGAGTATATCGGCTCCCTCGGCCTCCTAACAGACCCGGGCTGGTGCCGATTCACTCTAAATTGCTGCCATATGGCCTCGCCATTGCCGTTATACTCGAACCAGGACAGGCACTCACACTAGGAGAACTGCACAATGCGCTGCCACGAACTGGACTACGAACTGCTCGGCTCGGAGATGCAACTGGTCGAGGTGGAACTGGACCCCGGCGAGACCGTCATCGCCGAAGCCGGGGCCATGACCTACATGGAAGAGGATATCGTCTTCGAGACCAAAATGGGGGATGGCTCCAACCCCGACGAAGGCCTGATGGGTAAACTGTTCTCGGCCGGCAAGCGTGTCTTCACCGGCGAGTCGATCTTCACCACCCACTTCAGCAACCAGGGCAGCGGCAAGCGCCGGGTTGCCTTTGCCGCTCCCTACCCGGGCAACATCGTGCCGTTAAACATGGCCGAACTGGGCGAAAAAGTGATCTGCCAGAAGGACGCTTTCCTCTGTGCCGCGCTGGGCACACGGGTCAGCATCTCCTTCAATCGACGCCTCGGCGCCGGTTTCTTCGGTGGCGAAGGCTTCATCCTGCAGAAACTGGAAGGTGATGGCATGGCGTTCATCCAGGCCGGTGGCACCGTCGTGAAGAAGGAACTGAACGGTGAGACCCTGAGGGTCGATACCGGCTGCCTGGTCGGTTTTACGGAAGGGATCGACTATGACATCCAGCGCGCCGGCGGTTTGAAATCGATGGTGTTTGGCGGCGAGGGGCTGTTCCTGGCATCACTCTCGGGAACCGGCACCGTCTGGCTGCAGAGCCTGCCGTTCTCGCGCATGGCAGACCGTATTCTGGCGCACGCCCCCTCAGCCGGCGGCAACGACCAGGGCGAAGGCTCAGTCCTTGGCGGGCTCGGGCGGATGCTGGGCGGAGATCGCTGACCGGCACACCCTTCCGGCCTGAAGGATCAGCCGTACCAGGAGTACAGTTGCATGCTTCCCCCGGTGCCGAAAGGCCCAGGGGAAGCGCGCGCGATTCAGCGATTACGAATTGTGCCGTTTGAACGCCGCCATCAGTTCAACCGGCTTCTGCTTCTTGTTATCGCTGTGCAGCACATAGACCAGCGTTTCCCCCTGAGGCCCGGCACCAATCTGAGTAAAACGCAGCGGTGCCTCGCCGGTTGCACGTACGGCTTCCATGTCCTCAATACGATCAAATACGTAGATGCGACCTTCCATTCGCATTTCGCCGTAAAAACTCTCGGACGGCTTCAAATTGCCATGATAGAGGTTATAACCGGCAATCTGGTCGTAGGATTTTTTCTTGTCAGCCCCGGTGACACCGAACACCAGCGTCTCACCCTTGGGACCGGCTCCAATAAAGGTCTGGCGGAAAGAGGTTTCACCCACTTCGAGGAACTGCCTGTAGGTCGCCAGATCATCGAACACATGCACGCGTCCCTCGTGATGAACTTCGTACAGATCTTCGTTGTTCAGGTCCGCAGCCGCCATCGGCTCGTGCTTGGTGCCCGTGGTGCAGGCCGTCAGTGCCGCAACCAAACCACCCAGCATGAAAGTCTTGAGTACGCGCATCGAATAATCCTCCCGCTCTTGTTAGCGATCGCTGAGGGTATCCACAGAGTATTGCGATTCCTTGACAGACCACCCTGGTCAGAAAACCGGTACAGAAAAGTTTCAGTTGACGTGAAGCATCGCATCCATCGGAAGTCCGCCGGCCAGACACAGCCATGTCCGCTGGGCTTGTGGCAGGAAATGACAATAGCGTGAGCTGAAAAAATGGCTTAACGGGAACAAAAAAGTGAAGCGGTAACAAAAAATGGCGCGCCTGGAGGGATTCGAACCCCCGACCAACAGGATCGGAACCTGCTACTCTATCCAGCTGAGCTACAGGCGCACAATGGAAGTGTTTGCGGACAGCAATGTTACCGATCTACGCGCCGTTTGCAAGCACATTGCGAAGATCCTAGGGTCGGCGGATCGATCCCCTCCAGGCGCGCCAAGATTCAGCGGCACACTACGTGCTCCCGGAATGAGATAACGGCTACCCATCCACAAGAAATTTTCAGCGGCACTGTGACCAGTTTGTGGTTACAAACGCACTGCTTTTACTCTTTCTGACTTACGCAATTTTTCCCGTGGCGTATCACCTGTCAGATTAGATCTGGTTTCGTAATATCGGTCTTGCAGTCAATCGTGACTCCACTACTACAAGGAGAGGAAATTCACCATGTCCAAGAAAACCAGCTCTAACCTGACCCGAGCTCAGCTGAACCATAAAGCTAACCAGAAAAATCCCAATAGAGGGACAAACGGAACAAACCCTGATAATGCTCATGTGCATGGTAATCGTGGTAAGCAGCTGAGCCAGAATCAGTCTAACTGATTTGTTCCTGATGCTTCCGCTTTTGCGGAAGCATCATCTAGCTCAGCAAAGTGCCGATTGAAAGTATTGAATGCATCAATCAGGCATTCTGGCTTGCATTGCTCTTTTGATTTCAAGAAATAGTCCATCAGACGCGTCATGAAGGCAGCCACTTCGAAAAAGCTGTAATGCAGATAACGCAAGTATCGTTCCTCATCACCGGCATCAGGAATCAGTTTAATCAACCAGTCTTCAATTACACCATGTTCAGGGATATGCTCTCCAGAGCACCAACCCATAAGCTTGCGTTTCTTATCAGAGATGTCTGATGCTCCTGGAAGGCTCTCTGCCATTTCTTCCCAAGATTTAAAATCATGAAGTTCACGCCAACGACTTAGAATTTTCCTGATTGGTTTATGAATATTTCCAGAATCCGCTAATGTAGGAAGGAGTTTAGATAGATAACTTTGTCCGGGGTATTCATATATGCATTTTTTAAAAGACCTACTCCATTCGTGTTCAGCGAATGCTATTATTCTCATAAGAAGGCTGACAATTGAAAAAGTCATAAATTCTCGCCAGACAGAATTTGATAGCAATGCCCTTTCAATTTCAACCGAAGACTTTCCCTTAATAATCTCCAATATGCATTGTGGATGCCCTCTCAGCTCTGAGGAAAGCATAGTTGCAATATCATTTTTCAACAAATATCGAATTTTAGCTTCAGCACTTTCTTGATCAACCACTTTTTTAAATAGCAAGTTTTCTCTATCTAAAAGACTCTCAATATAGTCAAAAGTCGCTGGGAAAAAGTCACCCCCTATAGACGATCTGATTCCTATCAAAGCACCTCGCCATTGTATTGAGGCCCAAGTCATGAACAGGCGATCTGGTAAATCATCTTCATTAGGGAGCTTATCAACTAAGGACGGTGACATTAACGAAACAAAATTTCTAAACTTTAAACGAGAAGAGTTCCCAACTGTCTCTGGATTAATTAAAAGCTTTCTAATTGTCTTTTCTGATGGATTTAACTTAACACCTTTCGACCTGGCTGCTTGCACAAACATCCCGGTTCCATCAGGAAGCCCCATGCATGACTGCACAATAGGAAGTGGCGGGAAGAATAGGTTATTTATCATGATTTACACATTGAGATAAAGTTTCAATAACTCTACAAATAGAATTAATCCAAAAGGGCATTTTTCCATTTATCTCATAATATCGAGCGTATCCCTCGACATTTCGGATACCGAGAACAGCCCCAGAACGCTTGCCCCGCATTAGCGCCGCGGCGAGCGATACGCTTAACCATAGCTTCCCCACACTTAGGACACAAAACCATCTCAGGTGCGCTCTCCGTGGCTTGTAACCGCTCTTCCGGAAGTGATTGCCCAGCTTTACGCAACATCTTGTCCAGCTTTTGGCCGTCAATCAGGCCGATAGCTTTTCCTGACGCAAATGAACGTGCCTCTTCAGTGAAGCCTCCGGAGGTAACGATAAATCCTCCTTTTGCTCCACGATCAACCATGATTCCAAATAACTCACGGACTACAGACACACCGACACGCTGAGTTTTCCAGTGCTTACACTGAACAAGATACTGATTTCCGGCTTTCTTCAGATGGACATCAACACCACCATCTGCACCGATCTCGCCTCCGTCAATCACTTGATAGCCAGCTTGACGGAAAGCTTCACCCACCAGAAGTTCAAATTGCTGCCAGCTCATTGAATCAGCAGCTACAGCACGCTCTGTGGGCTCTCTATGGCCATTTCCCACATCTGGAGTAGATAGATACTGCTTTGCTAAGCGGCGTCCTGAGAGTGCTTTAAACGCAGCGATAGCTGCGCCCAAAACAAATGCGAAAGGCAGAAGATATTGCACTACCGAGAGCAATGGGCGAAACATCAATGCCCCCATGTTGGTCGGCACAGCTGATCCTGCCTGTGTTTCAACCGTTACCGGTTGAGAGGCAAAGTGGCTCAATACAAGATAGGAAATAACAGCGATTCCTAGGCTTAGCCAAACCGGGAGCTTAGAAGCGAGTTCCGCGAGGTCTTCAAGCAAAGAGGAGCAGCGTTTCCGTGCCATTTGAAACATCCTTTTGTCAGTATCCGGAGACAAGAGGGTATCAGCTTCCATACATTAGATGAACATGAATGAATCCGGATATATTCTGAACAATGAGAGATCTCCGCCGTGAAGCGGCATGGGAAACAAGCGGTGGAGTAAAACGCCATATACGCCGCAGGCGTATGCGTTTTGCTCCAAAAGCGCAGTTTCCGTTTTTTAAAGATAAAGGACTAAAACACTAAATAACTAGTAAACACGTAATTTTCCGAAAGCCCCGCAGTATGGGGCCTCCAGACAATTCTATTGTGTAATTGTTATAACAAGATCGTTACAGTCGTCATGCAGCCATCGTGATCTCAATTATTAGTGCAATTTTTTTGGTTAAATTTATCCACCACCTGCTCAAGTTTTCTCTTTAAAGTTCTTTCCGGACTATCATGCTTACCGATCATCTGCTTGACGAGCAAACCTAAGTTAGGGGAAGAACACTCTACCTTACTATGGGTTAGCATTTTCTCGGCAACACTAAGTGCTGCCCATAGCTTCCTATCAACACGCTGACTTAAATCCCTACGTCGCCTAAGTGTAGATGCTAAGGAGGTTGTTCACACCGGTTAAGTTCGAGATGCTGGTTATCGCCAAACAAACAGCACAGAGCAACCGACATGAACAACCACCACAAGAATGCCCGAACTACGCCTCATATTCGAGCCCTAATCGTTGATCGCGCCCTCCGTAAGCAGCAGCCGGTGCGTGACATCGCCAGCACTTTTGGTATCAGTACGCACACCGTTTACAAATGGCTTTCTCGCTATCAAGAGGCGGGCCTGGCGGGCCTTGAGTCGGCATCCAGTCGTCCCCACTCCTCACCGAGGCAGATGCCGGAACAGTGGGTTGAACTGATTCGGAAGATGCGCCTGACACTCAAGTGGACCGCCAAGCAGATCGCGCAGGCGCTGAGCTTGGCATATTCCACCGTGACAGCAGTACTGCGTCGGCTGAAGCTCAATCGCGCATCACACCTGGAACCGGTTCAACCTGTGCAGCGCTACGAGTATCCCAGGCCGGGTGACATGCTGCATATGGACATCAAGAAGCTCCCTCGCTTCGACAGACCCGGTCACCGCGTAACGAACAACCGTCGCCAGAACACGCGAGGTGCTGGTTATGAATGCGTCCATATCTGTATCGATGATCACAGTCGCTGGGCTTTTGCTCGGGTGCTGCCTGATGAGCAGCAAGGCACTACAACCCGCTTTCTTGAAAACGCCCTGGCGGCCTATCGCCGTATCGGTGTTGAGGTGAAGCGCTTGATGACCGACAACGGCCCAGCCTACCGATCCCGTCGCTTCAATGAGGTCTTGCAACGAGAAGGGATCAAGCATGTGTACACGCGTCCCTACACACCCAGAACGAACGGCAAGGCCGAGCGCTTTATACAAACCATGATCCGGGAATGGGCGTATGCGGTGCCTTACGCAAACGATATTTCAAGGACCTGGGCGCTGACGGATTGGATTAATCACTACAACAAACAACGCCCTCATGGCAGTATCGGGAATCTGCCACCGGTGTCTCGAATACCGAAATTGCGTGAACAACGTGTTTAGCATTCACATCTAAATGTCTTCTCCAGCCTCTGCTCTATATTCTTATATGAGGAGGGCTTAAGGCTCAAAGCCCCCCAAAGCACCAAGTCTTTGTTCATCTCATCAGGCGTGTAACCCAAGTAGCCCAGCTTTTCATCACTACCACCTGCTGTTGCAGCAAATTTGAGCGCATCATGGAAACTGAAGCGCTCCCCCTCCACCGCTCTTTCAGCGTGTATGTTGTCTGCATCAATGGCACTACTCAAGTAAAGGTAATGCAAATCAATCACCTGTGTATCATTGGATAGATCGCAAAGACTACCTGTAGGAGTATTAGACCTTGATAGTCTAGGCCGGAAAGCTGGAGCTGGGACGCACCTCTCACCTCGATCATATCGCTCGTTAAGCTCTACATTTAGCGAGCAATACCTTTCCCGGATGAGAGGATACTGCGTCTGCAAATCATCACAGCCTAAAACCAGCTCCTGAAGCTGATTCATGAGGTCAGATCCAGATAGCTTATCTATTCCATTCTTCACTTGATTTAGCGGAAATACCAACCGGTCCAGCTCTTCTTTAGAACGCCTACCTTCTGATTTTTTATCATTTGAGCAATTTAATTTCTTAGAAAATTCCATAGCGCCTAATTTAAAACAAAAAAAGATGCATTTAAGCATCTTTAAAAAGTTAATTTTAATAATAAAACGAATTGAAATTGTTAGATTGATTTTTCTAACATTCCGTTCAACCTCCGACCTCCGACCTCCGACCTCCGTTCAAAATTAATCTATATCGGTTTTAACGGGGTTTCAAACACTTTCGATAGGCACTTGAGATAACAGTTATCATTTCTATGGACCTACAAGACTGGATACTAAGTCACACTTGTTCAATTTTTAGTCACATAAAAATCGACTTTTCAATTCTTATAGATACACCCGAGAACACAAACCCCTAGAAAAAACTTACTCCTACCAAGGTGATGGAGGCAAAACAAATGCTCGCCTCCATTACAACCTTATACATGGATTTTGGCTACCAGATCCTCTGCACGTAGATGGGTATAGCGGTTAAGCATCTCTAGCGTTTTGTGGCCGGTAATCGTCGCTACTTCCATTGTGTTGAGCCCACGTTCAAAAAAGCTGCTAGTAGCTTCGTGTCTCAAGTCATGGAATCTCAGCTCTTCAATACCGGCACGCTTACAAGCACGCTCAAACGCTTGGGAAACGCTGTCTGGCTGGATTTCAAAGACTTTACCTGCTCTCGTATCCAGTGATTCAAAAACAGCAAGAGCGCGCGCTGAGAGCGGCACATCTCGAGGCACTCCTGTTTTAGTCTCCGGGATGTGCAAGGTGCGACGCTTCCAGTCAACGTGCTGCCCCTGAACTTTGACGATCTCCCCTCTACGCATTGCGGTTTCAACAGCAATCACCACTATTTTCTGGACAATTGGTGTCTCCGAGAGCGCTTCCAGTAATCTATCCAGCTCTCCAGGCTGCAAACGACGATCACGGCCACGGGGACGCTTAGGTTTGCGGACAGTTGGTATTCCCTTTGGAAAAGGCACATTCCACTCTTGGTAAGCAATTTTGAGAACCTTGCTGAGCAACGACAACCTATGAACCACGGTTGTGGGGCCAACTTGCTTCAGCTGTTCATCCCGGAAATCTGCCAAGTGCTGATTCGTAAGGTTGAATAGCGATATGTGTCCGAGAAAGGCTATGACAGGACGCGCTGTAGAGCTTTCTATGCGCCGTTTCTTTTCATCAATGACATTGATCAGATAGCGTTCAATCGCGTTTCTGACGCTCATACGCTCCGCGATAGACGTATCAACGAACACTCCTCTCTGAATCTCGGCCTCAATCATGCGCGCCCATGCAACTGCATCAGACTTAAGAGTGAAAGATTTCGCTTGTGGCTTATGCCCTTTGAGGCGCACTTGAGCCTGCCACTTGTTTCGTAACTTCCGGATTGTTGCCATTGCTATACCTACTATCTGCACCAACTTCTGTAGCACAGATTGTAGGGTGACGGTCACACGGTGTCGGGGTTTTGTAGATCAAATTTCAACCACGAACCGGGGCATCAGAAGCAATCCTGACTGTTCAAAAAAAGATCAAAACAACCACTCCGGAGAGAAGTTGGATAAATGCCTAAGTTCCTTTTATATATATACTCTTAATACTTAATAAGGGAATTTAGGCATTTATCCAAATACAGACTCCTCCGGATGCAGACAGACCCTGCGGACCCAAAACTCCCGGTATGCAACGTTCCTACTTTGTCGAGCCGTTCTTCCACGCGGATCTCATTTGAGCACGCCAGGCATGCACGGCTGCAAGCCCACTATGCCTGTATATTTTTTGATCTGATCGATTACACTCACAACAGTAGCTTCGGTTATCTCGATTACCGTAACTGAAGTGATCTAACGACTTTGACAAGCCGCATATTGAACACCGTTTACTGCCCATGACAGACTCCTGATTGCGGTTGCTCTACTTAGCGTAGAAAGTGAACAGTAGATACACCAGGATCAGAGGTTCATAACAGAGGAAGTAGAAAATTGAGCTCTACGAAAAAGAGCCAACGTTAAAGAATTTTTCGCAAGCCATCATTTCTGTTTGAAGACTCTCTAGGTCGTCGAGCTTTGACCTAGCAAAGATAGTCGACCGGATATGTAAAAACCCTGATTCAACGGCCTACTCAGAGAACTCCAATATGATCAGAACAAGCTATATGCTGCATGATGCATTGCAGTAAGGGGGAACCACCGTGGTTACAGCCCCCCCTTTCTATTTGGCTCTACCGCTAGATATTGTAATGACTACTCTTGGAGAGCTTGCTTCATTAGCCTAAGCTCCCGACGCATCTCTTCGCCAGGCTTAACTCCATATTCATAGAAAACTACTTTTGTCTGTTTTTCATCTATTGGAACAAACTCGATAGCAGCCAGAACGCCTCCCAAATCACGATGGCGCCTCAACCATAGTAACGCTCTCTCATCACTCATCGTCGTCCAAGACGGAACGACATCTTCCATAACCACCTCATTAAATGCATCCACATAGCTCATAGGAACGGTTATCGTCTCTACAGGATCTGTGGCCAGCACATCCTTCACATGGGCAGCTCCACATCCTGATAGATAGATTGACAAAGCCATACAGATCATCGCCTTACGTAACATTATCTACTCCTTTGACATACATACGCGTATTAGATCATATAGCCTGGAAAAATGAAGATGAGCCCATGACTCTGCTGGCTGCAGGTCTGTTGATTTGGAAAAATTTTGACTTCCGTGTGATCAAATTGTGACCTTCACGATGTTTGCTGGCGCTGTCGAATATGCAAAAGAAAGGGGAACCAGCGTGGTTACTGGCTCCCCTTTCTAATCATAGATGCAGTGAGCAACGGTGTCCGGAGCTGTCGCTCTGATGCTATCGTTGTGTTAACGCCTCAGAATGTGCGCTACCGCCTTGATTAGACAGAATCACACTAGCGATCTGCTGCTTAAGGTCGGCCTGCTCGGAAACTTCTGTGGTCTTGGTGTGGAAAATCAGGTCCAGCACCTTCCGCACATCAGCTTCCTGCTTATCGTGCAATTGTGTCCACAGTTCCATAGACTTACCCTCTGTAGTAATTCTTGAAGAAGTGATCGTTCAGTGCTGGATCGAAGTAGTGTTTTCTATTGATCCAGATGAAGCCGTCACCTTTGGAGATCACAGCCACATCCACTGGCCCACCAACCGTTTCGGCATTGGTAGACATCCTTCTACGAACGGATGTCAAGTTTACAAGTGACTCAGCCAACTGGGCAAGCTCCTCTTTAGGTAAAAAGCCTACTGCTTGCACTATAGGATCTACATGCCATTGACGCGAGTGAAGGTCTAACTTCTGTATAATTTGAGCAGTCTGAGCACTTCCGTTCTCTCTGAGACTCTCCACTACAGACTCGACTATGGAACTATCAACACCCTTATCTCTGAGAATGCTTTCTATTAGATCAGGGTATATTTCCTCGCCTATACTTCGGAATATTTCTTTTATGCTACTGAATAATACAGGGTCAACACCTTGCATAAAGTTAGCAATAACTTCATCCTGTGCAAAAGGAGTTATAACTGCTGAGTTATTAACATCGATAGATGTAACAGAATAGTTCTTGTATTTAAGGAAACCAAACATATACCCTTCTATCTCCATTGATACTTGAACAGGGTATAGCTCTTTTTCACCAAATCCAGCAACAACAATACCTGAGTTATTCTGCGTAAAGAAATATTCTATTACTGCTGCTTCAGCACATATATTATATATACGTTCTTTCAATTCAGCAGTTATGGGATACTCTCCGAAGATATCGCTCCAGATTGCGTCCACATCTATCCGGCAAGACAAAATCTTTTCCCTAGCATGACTTGGCTCAGCTAAAGGCACTGTGCGAGCCTCTCTAACTCTTTCATCCATAAGAGCTATTTTTGACTCAAGACAAGCCTTAGCATAAGCATTAAACTCTTCTTCAGACCCACACTCGCCCGGCTTCACCTGTGATTCCAGCTCCTCAAAAACTTCGTCTTTTAAAGCATTGAAGAACCCTACAATATGAGAGCGCTCTGTATAGTTAAGCTCAGGCTCATCTTGAATTATAGATGTCACATGCTCGAGGAAATCATTTGCATAATCTTCAACTCTATCTTTTTTATCTTCACCCAGCTTCTTCCTATATACTTTAATAACAGTTTCCCAAGGCATTCTCATATATGAAGCAGATCCATATATCATAACGCCAACAGGATTATATTTTGAAAGCGTAAAAAGTTTATTAACTGAGTTAAATATCTTTTGCTCACTTCCATTACCGGTTCGAATCGTGACAGCACTATCTGCAGCTAATGCAACAGCATGCATATTCATGATCGAAACTTCCGTGGTCATAGGCTCACCTAATTTTTAATAGACAGGTCTTATTTCCTCCCTACAACCAAGCCACTTTGCTTTTGCTGGGAAGAAGAATAACACTACCCCAGAGCCCAGCTGGGCGCTAGCAACGCTAGCTGTGAATGCTAAACACGTTGTTCACGCAATTTCGGTATTCGAGACACCGGTGGCAGATTCCCGATACTGCCATGAGGGCGTTGTTTGTTGTAGTGATTAATCCAATCCGTCAGCGCCCAGGTCCTTGAAATATCGTTTGCGTAAGGCACCGCATACGCCCATTCCCGGATCATGGTTTGTATAAAGCGCTCGGCCTTGCCGTTCGTTCTGGGTGTGTAGGGACGCGTGTACACATGCTTGATCCCTTCTCGTTGCAAGACCTCATTGAAGCGACGGGATCGGTAGGCTGGGCCGTTGTCGGTCATCAAGCGCTTCACCTCAACACCGATACGGCGATAGGCCGCCAGGGCGTTTTCAAGAAAGCGGGTTGTAGTGCCTTGCTGCTCATCAGGCAGCACCCGAGCAAAAGCCCAGCGACTGTGATCATCGATACAGATATGGACGCATTCATAACCAGCACCTCGCGTGTTCTGGCGACGGTTGTTCGTTACGCGGTGACCGGGTCTGTCGAAGCGAGGGAGCTTCTTGATGTCCATATGCAGCATGTCACCCGGCCTGGGATACTCGTAGCGCTGCACAGGTTGAACCGGTTCCAGGTGTGATGCGCGATTGAGCTTCAGCCGACGCAGTACTGCTGTCACGGTGGAATATGCCAAGCTCAGCGCCTGCGCGATCTGCTTGGCGGTCCACTTGAGTGTCAGGCGCATCTTCCGAATCAGTTCAACCCACTGTTCCGGCATCTGCCTCGGTGAGGAGTGGGGACGACTGGATGCCGACTCAAGGCCCGCCAGGCCCGCCTCTTGATAGCGAGAAAGCCATTTGTAAACGGTGTGCGTACTGATACCAAAAGTGCTGGCGATGTCACGCACCGGCTGCTGCTTACGGAGGGCGCGATCAACGATTAGGGCTCGAATATGAGGCGTAGTTCGGGCATTCTTGTGGTGGTTGTTCATGTCGGTTGCTCTGTGCTGTTTGTTTGGCGATAACCAGCATCTCGAACTTAACCGGTGTGAACAACCTCCTTAGCATCTACAGCTAGCTACTAACAAATAGCTCACATCATGTATGACACCGGAGGCCAGACATCACAAATCTATCAGGGCGCTGTGCAAGATTATGAGCTTACGGAGGCGGGAGCCTTCATCCGTCGGTGTGACCAAAGTGTGCCTTGAAGCATATGTGGTTGTTTCATTAAGCTCGACCATGCACGGAGTCATAGCGGCCCTAATAAGGAGGTAACGCTTAGAGCTTATCTGCTTGATTCTGAGGGGATTTGCACTGCTGAAGGATCGGAACCTGCTACTCTATCCAGCTGAGCTACAGGCGCGTAATGGAAGTGTTTGCGGGGCTATATATTACGGACAGGGTCGGCATTTGCCAAGCAAATTATTGGCTTGATCCGTTCATGTGCGCCTGAGCCTCCTCTGGTTCTTTGGTCGCAAAGCTGACAATAAATGGGGTGAAACGGCCTTAACGCAATTTCCGTATGGACATTTTTGTCGGTATAATCCTTCATCAGATTTTGTGAGCGCAGTCATGTCTGCACTGGCCCTGCCCCGCATACTCAGGCCTGACGCCAGGCATCGCTGCCCCAACAACTTACCAAGTGATGAGGTCGTGACTGTGAAAAAACTTGCTGCCAAAGCTGCATCTGCACTCTGCGCATTCGGTCTGGGTATGGCGCTGACCGCCTCTGTTCAGGCGGCTACTGCTGACGAGGCGATCATCGAGCGTATCAAGCCGATTGGCTCGGTCTGCGTTCAGGGTGATGAAAACTGTGGTGGTGCAGCCGCTGCAGCTGCAGCCAGCACCGGCGGTGCTCGCTCCGGCGAAGAGATCTACACCGGCAAGTGTGCCGCCTGTCACGCTACCGGCGTTCTGGGTGCACCCAAGTTCGGCACCAACGAAATGCAGCTGCGTCTGGACGAGAAGGGCATGGAAACCCTGCTGTCACACGCCCTCAACGGCTTCAACGCCATGCCGCCGCGCGGCACCTGCGCCGACTGCTCTGACGACGAGATCCAGGGCGCTATCGATCACATGCTGGGCAAATGATTTGACCGCATGACGACCAAGGCTGCTTAGGCAGCCTTTTTCATATCGGCTGACCAGGGACAGTGTCGGCCCGAGGTTTTCAAGGAGGAAAACCATGTTCAAGCACACCCCTCTGTTATTGCTGCTCGGGCTTGGCCTGCCAGCAGCGGCTACGCCTGCTCCTACGGTCATGCAGGGTATGGAGATCGGCGAAGAGCTGTCTCTGCCTGTCGATCTTGCCGACTGGCTGATCAGCGAAAAGTATGATGGTGTACGCGCCTACTGGGATGGCACTCGGCTGCTGACACGCAGCGGCTACCCGGTCCATGTTCCGGAGCACTTCACCCGGGGCTGGCCGAATCAGCACCTGGAAGGTGAACTCTGGATCGGCTATGGAGCCTTTGAACCGCTTTCGGCCCTTGTCCGTAGCTGTCGCATCCCGGATGATCATATAAGCCAAAAGCGTTATCCTTGGTTCGTTGCTCGTGACGTCATGCAGCGCGCCATTGAGCACTTCATCCAGCAAGCACAGGGAGATCAGCCGACATGATGGTATCTTTGCATAAACGGGCACGCACCACCCCTGCCATTCGTGAAGAACTGGCAGCCAGTACCAAGCCTGTCCGCGAACTGGCCCGGCAGTATGGCATCAGCGAGGCAACCGTCCGCAAGTGGCGCAGCCGATCCAGCACGGAAGACCGCTCGCACACACCGCATCGACTGCAAACGCACCTGACACCGGCTCAGGAGGCGATCGTCGTCTATCTGCGCAAACAGCTGTTGCTGTCTCTGGATGACCTGCTGGCGGTCGTCAAAGAATTTCTCTGCGACAAGGTATCCCGTTCCGGTCTGGACCGCTGCCTGCGCCGTCATGGGGTTAGTAACCTGAATGACCTCAAGCCCAAGGTGCCTAAACCGGCCCCCAAGACGTTCAAGGCCTATCAGCCCGGGTTCTTCCATATCGACGTCAAGTACTTGCCGCAAATGGCGGATGAGACCAAGCGTCGATACCTGTTTGTGGCCATTGATCGTGCCACCCGCTGGGTCTTTGTGCAGATCCATCCGAACAAAACGGCCGCGACGGCTCGGCGTTTCCTGGATAGCCTTCAGCAGGCCACACCTATCAAGATCACGCATATCTTAACGGACAATGGGAAGGAATTTACCGACCGCCTGTTTCACTCAAAAGCGCGAGATCCCAGCGGCAATCATGAGTTCGACCGCCTCTGCGCTGACTTGGGGATTGAGCACCGCCTGACCAAGCCCAGAACGCCCCAAACCAATGGCATGGTGGAGCGTTTCAACGGGCGTATAGCCGATGTGCTTAAGACCCACCACTTCGATAGCCGTGAAGATCTTGAGCAAACCCTGCTACGCTATGTGCATTTGTATAATCATCAACTGCCGCAGTCCGCGCTGAAGTCCAGGCCACCCATTATGGCGATGAAGGAATGGTACAAAACCCACCCAGAACTTTTTAATAAGCGCCCTTATAACCATACGGGACGTGACACGTAGCCATACTGCCGACCCGGCGGAATGGCAATCGGTACGCTTCATGCTGTTCGACCTGCCACAGTGGCCCGGCAGCTTTGCCCAGCGCCATGCGCAGCTGAAACAGCTGCTGAGCACCTCCTCCGTCCAACATCTTCAGCTGGTGCCCCAGCATCGCGGCACGACGGCTGACGCTCTGGAGCAGCTGTTCACCCGAGTGCTCAACAGGGGTGGTGAAGGCCTGATGCTGCACCGCGCCAGTGCGCTCTACCAGCTTCAGCGCACAGAGGACCTGCGCAAACTCAAGCCGTTTCAGGACGCCGAAGCCGTGGTTGTGGCGCACCTGCCGGGCAAGGGCAAATATGCCGGGATGCTGGGGTCGTTACTGGTGGAGCTTCAGGACGGTACCCGCTTTCGCCTGGGCACCGGCTTCAGCGATGCTGAACGGGCCAGTCCACCGGCGATCGGCACGACCCTGACCTTCCGCCATAATGGCTATACCCGTCACGGCAAACCCCGTTTTGCCCGTTTTCTGCGCCTGCGGCCGGATTGAAGAGAGACAGCCCAAGTCTGGCATTAACCTTACGTCTGACGTAGGATTTTGGGCTCGATTTTAAAACCGTCGGCCCGCCACATGCACAGATCCTATCGTTTTGGCCCCGTGCCCCTATTCCTGCTGGCCTGCTGCCTGCTGTTCGCCGGCGGCCTCGCCAGCGCCAAACCCCTGGTGCTGGCTCAGATCGGTGACCGGCCCAAGAAGGACTTTCGCCAATTACGCCCCATGGCCGAGAACGTCGTGCAAGCGCTGGCACCCTTCGGTTATGACCGTGCCGAAATCAAGCTCTATCCCGACTTTGCGCACCTGAAAGAAGCCATCCGCAACGGCCAGGTACACTGGATCACCGAAACCCCATTGACCGCCGCCCGCCTCGTGCAACAACAGCTGGCCACCCCCATCACGCGCAAGTGGAAACGCAATCAGCGCGCTTACCAAAGCCTGATCTATGTCCGCGCAGACAGTCCCATACAAAGCCTGGAGGACCTGACTGGCCGGGTCATCGCGTTTGAACATTCCGACTCGTTCAGCAGCTACTTCCTGCCCCTGAGTGCCTTGCACAAGGCAGGTCTGACCACCACACTGCTGGATAATCCACAGGGCTCACCAGACGACGGCACGGTCGGCTATGCCTTCAGCCGCAATGAGCGCAACAATCTGCTCTGGGTCGACAAGGGAATTGCGGATGCGGGTGCGCTCAATGATGGCGACTGGACGACACCCGGCCGACTGCCCGCAGCGCTTCTGCAGAAAATGCGAATCATCCACCGCTCTGCGACCTATCCGCGGGCATTCGAACTGACTACGTCCAATCTAGAGCCCGAGGCACGTCAGGCACTGCAACGGACTTTGCTAGCATTGGATCCGAAGCAGGACAGGGATCTGCTGCAGCACTACGAACAGAGTACTCGCCTCACCCCGATCAAGGCTGAAGATCTGTATCTGCTGCAGTCACTTGAGGTCGATATTCTACCATGAGCACGCGCATCAAAAACTCCCTGACCCGACGCCTGACCAGCGGCTTTGCCGTCCTGATCATGATTCTGGCCTGTGTCCAGTTCACGGTTCTGGTGAACAGCTTCCAGGAGTACAGTCGTTTTTCCATCGAAAGCGGCAATTCCCACCTGAGTAAGGCTCTGAAAGAGCAGCTGGAACGGGACACCAACCTGTTGAGCCAGGCCCTGGCCGCTCAGCTGGACCTTCCTCTCTATCACCTGGACCTGAACGAGATCGGCAGTCATCTGGCTCAGATCAAGCGCAATCGCAATCTGGACTACGTCTATCTGTTCAATGCTCAGGGCGCCCTGCTTCACGATGGCAGTGAAACCATCCCCGAGTACGGCATGTCGATCCAGTTGTTGTCGCCGCTGAAGCCCGCACCGGAGTTGCAACAGCTCTGGCAGGACCACCGCTTGAACCTGCTGCAGCCGGTGAAGGTGACCGGGCATATCGCCGGCTACCTCGCGCTGGCCGTCGATTTCACGGCGGCCCTGCACAGTCTGGAAGCACATAACAAACAGCTGCAGGCGGCAGCCAGCGCCAAGGAGCAGCAGGTTCTGACACACCTGGTACTGGTAACGCTGTTGCTGCTGCTGGTTATCCTCTGGATCGTCTACCGTTTCTCTCATCATCTGTTCAGGCCTCTGCAACGGCTGGCGGACAAGAGTCTGCGTTACGGTGAAGGCGATCGAAGTGTGCGCTTCGACATTGTGCAGGAGGGCGAAATCGGCCAGCTGGGACGGGCGCTGGAACAGATGCGGCGCAGCCTGGAGCAGAGTCACCATCAAACCAACCAGCTTGCCTACCTGGATAGCCTGACCCAGTTGCCCAACCGACACTGGTTTCAACAGTCGCTGGAGAGCCTGCTGAACCAGGCCCGACAACGAGAACAGCGCCTGGGGATACTGTTCATCGACCTCGACCACTTCAAGGAGGTCAATGACACCGCCGGACACGAGATGGGCGACCTGCTGCTGTTCGAGGCCGCCGCCCGGCTGCGCAACCTGCTGCTGGAACTGGACCTGTCCGACCCGAACAATGACGAAGTCCTGCTGGCACGTCTCGGGGGCGACGAATTCGTTACCCTCTATCCGGGTCTGGACAGCACCGAACAGGCTGCGGAGCTGGCCCGGCGCATCGCCGACGTGCTGGATGAACCCTTCCTGATCGATGGCCGCTATTTCAGCATTTCCAGCAGCATTGGCATCACCATCTATCCCGACGATGCCACGACCAGCAGCGAAGTCCTCAAGCATGCGGACATTGCCATGTATGCGGCCAAACAGAGTGGCCGCAACCAGCATGTCTTCTTCTCGCCACAGATGAATCAGCAACTGCAGCAGAGAATAGAGGTACTGCAGGGCGTGCGTACGGCACTGGAGCAGGGCCACTTCCGGCTGGAATACCAGCCGGTCCTCAGTCTCGCCGACGACCGCATTCATGGCGCCGAGGCCCTGCTGCGCTGGCACCATCCGGAACGCGGCTTAATTTCGCCCGGGCTGTTTATCCCGACCATCGAGGACTCCGACCTGATCGGGGCCGTCACCGAATGGGTCGCTCGTCAGGCCGTAGAGGATCTGCTGCAGCTGCAGCAGCTGAAACCGGGGTTTGCGCTCTCGATCAACATCTCCGGAGCAGCCCTGCATCAGGACAGTACCCGGGACTTTCTGACCGAACTCAAGCAGAACCGGCAGGTGCCAGATCACTGTTTGAATATAGAGCTGACCGAGACCAGCATGATCCGCCACCTGGATGACTGCCGCCAGACGCTGGAGCAGTGGAAACAAGCGGGCATGAATATCTGGATTGATGACTTCGGAACCGGCTATTCGTCACTGAGTTACCTGCATCAGCTGCCGATTGATGGCCTCAAGATCGACCGCAGCTTTGTCAGTGAACTCAGGCCCGGCAGCAGCAACTCGCTGGTGGCGACCATCCTGACCCTGGCGGAGTCGATGAACCTTCTGGTTGTCGCGGAAGGGATCGAGACTCAGGATCAGCGCGACTGTCTCACCCGCCTGGGCTCCTGTCTGGGCCAGGGTTTCGGGCTTTATCGCCCCATGTCGCTGAGCGCCCTGCAGCAATTGCTGGAAGACGAGCAGAATGGTTCGGCCGCCATGGACACCGGCATGCTCCAGGCGGACTACCGGGTGGGGGCGGAAGCATAATCAGGAACAGGCCCCGGTCGGGGCAAGATGGTGGCGAGGCCGGGCTCGGTTGTGAAACCTGAGCCCGGTGGGCAGGATCAGAGACGCACTTCGATACCGTGCTGACGCATGTATTCCTTCGCCTGAGGAATGCTGTACTCGTTGAAATGGAAGATCGACGCCGCCAGTACGGCATCGGCCTTGCCTTCGATACAGCCTGCCACCAGGTGGTCAAGGTTGCCCACACCACCTGAAGCAATCACCGGTACGTGCACCGCTTCGCTGATGGCACGCGTGACGCCCAAGTCGTAACCGCTCTTGACGCCATCCTGGTCCATGGAGGTCAGCAGAATCTCGCCGGCGCCCAGGTCGACCATTTTCTTCGCCCATTCGACCGCATCGATGCCGGTCGGCTTGCGGCCACCGTGGGTAAAGATCTCCCACTTGTCCGGTTCGCCCGGCTGGCTCACCTTCTTGGCGTCGATCGCGACGACGATGCACTGGCTGCCGAAACGCTCGGCCGCCTCACGCACGAAGTCCGGGTTCTTCACCGCCGCGCTGTTGATCGATACCTTGTCGGCACCGGCGTTGAGCATGGTGCGAATATCCTCGCAGGTGCGAATGCCGCCACCCACGGTCAGCGGGATGAACACCTGAGACGCCATCTTCTCCACGGTATGCACCATGGTGTCGCGGCCCTCGTGGGTCGCGGTGATATCGAGAAAGGTGATCTCGTCGGCGCCCTGCTCGTCGTAGCGCTTGGCCACTTCGACCGGGTCACCGGCGTCACGGATATCGACGAACTGAACCCCTTTCACCACGCGGCCGTTTTCCACGTCGAGACAGGGGATGATGCGTTTTGCCAGTGCCATAGTAGTGCTATCTCTCTCAGTTGCCGGTCAACTCATCGCTCAGCGTCTGAGCTTCGGCCACATCCAGGGTGCCTTCATAGATGGCACGACCGGTGATGGCGCCCAGAATGCCCTGATCGGCGACCTTGGCCAGCGCCTTGATATCTTCGATGTTGGTGACACCGCCGGAGGCGATCACCGGGATGCCGGCTTCACGCGCCAGCTCCACAGTGGCTTCGACGTTGACGCCCTGCATCATGCCGTCACGGCTGATATCGGTGTAGACAATGGCGCTGACGCCGTCGTTCTTGAACTGTTTGGCCAGCTCCACCGCCTTGATGTCGGTGATCTCGGCCCAGCCATCGATCGCCACATAACCGTCCTGGGCGTCCAGGCCGACGATGATGTGACCCGGAAACTGCTTGCACATTTCGGTGACGAAGCTCGGCTCCTTCACCGCCTTGGTGCCGATGATGACGTACTGCACGCCGGCATCCAGGTAGGCCTGAATGGTTTCGGCGGAGCGGATGCCGCCACCGATCTGTATCGGCAGATCCGGATAGGCTTCCGCGATCTTTTTGACAATTTCGCCGTTGACCGGTTCACCGGCAAAGGCGCCGTTCAGGTCAACCAGGTGCAGGCGACGGCAGCCGGCCTCGACCCACTTGGCGGCCATTTCGACCGGGTTGTCGGAAAATACGGTGGAATCATCCATGCGGCCCTGACGCAGGCGGACACAGGCACCATCTTTGAGGTCAATCGCGGGAATAATCAGCATAACGGCTCAAATCCAGAATAATCAGTCAAAAGTTGTCAGGCTCAGCGACGGCCATCCCAGTTAAGGAAGTTCTGCAGCAGCTGCAGTCCTACCTTCTGGCTTTTCTCCGGGTGGAACTGCACGGCGAAAACATTATCGCGGGCGATCGCTACATCGAAATCGACGCCGTAGTTGCAGGTGGCGGCCACCAGCTCGCTCTGCTTCGCTTTCACATAGTAGCTGTGTACGAAGTAGAAACGGCTGCCGTCCTCGATATTGGCCCAGAGCGGATGGCCCTGGGTCTGGTAGACCTGGTTCCAGCCCATGTGCGGTACTTTCAGGCGCTCGCCCTCGGCGTCCTTGAGATCGTCACCGAAGAAATTGACGCGACCTTCAAACTCACCCAGGCAGTCAACGCCGTTGTTCTCCTCGGAGAACTCCATCAGCGCCTGGTAGCCAACGCAGATGCCCAGGAAGGGCTTGCCGGAGGCAATCGCTTCACGGACTTCGGTATCGACACCCAGCCGGCGAATCTCGGCCATGCAATCTCGGATGGCGCCTACGCCGGGCAGCAGCACACGGTCGGCGCTGCGCACCAGTTCGGGATCGGCGGTGACCCGCACATCAACGCCCGGCTGGACATGCTCCAGCGCCTTGGCCACCGAGTGCAGGTTGCCCATGCCGTAATCGATCACTGCAATGCTGCTCATGACTTACAGGCACCCCTTGGTGGACGGCATGATGTCGGCGGCACGCTGATCCACGGTCAGCGCCATGCGCAGCGCACGACCGAACGCCTTGAAGATGGTTTCGGCCTGGTGGTGGGTGTTCTTGCCCTTGAGGTTGTCGATGTGCAGCGTCACCATCGCGTGGTTGACGAAGCCGTGGAAGAACTCGGAGAACAGGTCCACATCGAAGTTGCCGACGCGGCCACGAGTGAATTCCACGTTCATTTCCAGCCCCGGGCGGCCAGAGAAGTCGATTACTACGCGGGACAGAGCTTCATCCAGCGGCACATAGGCGTGGCCGTAGCGGAAGATGCCTTTCTTGTCGCCCACCGCCTGCTTGAACGCCTGACCGAGGGTGATGCCGATATCTTCCACGGTGTGGTGGTCATCGATGTGCAGATCGCCGATCGCGCTGATCTCCAGATCGATCAGGCCATGTCGGGCGATCTGATCCAGCATGTGATCCAGAAAAGGTACACCGGTATCCACATCCAGCTGCCCGGTGCCGTCAAGGTTTACGGCAACAGTAATCTGGGTTTCCAGCGTGTTGCGCGTTACCTGGGCTTTACGCTCGGCCATCTCTCTCTCCGCCTGGGGTTTACGAAAACGCTCATTATACATCCAACTGGGGCGTAACGGCAGGTTCATCCGCCGGGATAACAATGGATACGGCAGATCCGCTATACTCCCCTCTAGTCTAATGTTCAGGGAAATGACAGGACCTTCCATGAAAGCAATCAAGCTGATTTTCGCCCTGCTGCTGGGCTTGCTGATCCTGATCGGGGTCGCACTGGCAGCCCTCACCACACTGATCGACCCCAACGACTACAAGGACGAGATCCGCAAGGCGGCACTCGAACAGGCCGGCATCGAGCTGCAGATCGATGGTGATATCGGCTGGTCCTTCTACCCTTGGCTGGCGCTGGAGCTGAATCAGGTTGGCGTCGGCTATCCCAACAAACCGGCACTGGGCCAGCTGAGCCGGGCTGAGGTATCGGTCAGCATCCCCGCCCTGATCAGCGGCCAGCTGCAAATGAACCGCCTGCTGGTTGATGGTCTGGCGCTGGATCTGGTGCAGGACAGCCAGGGGGGTAACAACTGGAGCCCGAGCACAGCAGCAGCTGCTACCAGTGAACAGCCGGCAGCGGCCGAGGACACCGAAGACACAACCGCCGAAGGCAAGGTTCTGGCGATCGATATCGAAGCGATCGAGATCCGCAACGCAGCCCTGACCTTTACCGACCAGGGCAACGACAGCCGTATCGAGCTGAGTGATCTCAACCTGACCTCGGGTCAGATCAGCAGCGGCAGCGCCTTCCCGCTGCAGCTGGGCTTTGCACTGCGCCAGTTCGCCGCTGACCAGCTGCAACTGAGCAGCAAGATCGAACTCGATACCGAAGTCACTCTGGATCTGGCCGCCAACCGCTACCAGCTTACCGGCCTGACCACCACCCTGGACCTGATCGAAGGCACCAGTCTGCCCGCCGCACTGAAGCTGGCCCTGGCCGCCGATCTGGATGCCCGCCTCAACGAGCAGCAGGTCGATATCCGCAAGCTGCAGATCAACGCGGACCCGCTGAGCCTTAACGGCGAAATTCGCCTGAACAACTTCAGCCAGCCGCAGCTGAGCGGCCAGCTGAACAGCAACACCTTCAACCTCAAGCAGCTGCTGACTACTCTGGGCCAGCAGGCACCGGAAACCGCCGACAGCAATGCCCTGACAGCGCTGGCCTTCAGCGCCACGCTCGGCGGCCCTGCCGGCAGCGTTCAATTGAAACCGCTGAGCCTGCAGCTGGATGATACCCGCCTTGATGGCGAAGCCAGCCTGGCGCTCGACTCCCAGCAGATCGCACTGAAGCTCAAGGGCAATGCACTGGATGCCGATCGCTACCTGCCGCCCAAGGCCGAAACCACCGCTCAGAGCAGCGCCGCTCCGGCCAAAGCCGGCAATTCTGCCGCCGCCGGCCAGAAAGGCTGGCCCAAGGATGAGCTCATCCCGCTGGAGCCGCTGCGTACGCTCAACCTCAGTGCCGAACTGGACCTGGACAGCCTGAAGGTCAGCGGTATTCAACTGGGCAAGCCGGGCCTGAGCGTCTCGGCCAGCAACGGCCTGATCAAGCTGACCCGTTTCAACACCAGCGTCTTTGACGGCCAGGTCAGCACCACCGCCCAGCTGGATGCCCGCAAGGCACCGCTGCGCATCAGTCTTGCCCCACGCATCACCGGTCTGCAGATTGGCAATGCCCTGCAGACCCTGGCCGATACCGACGTGGTAGCCGGCAAGCTCGACTCCCGTGCCGATATCAGCATGAGCGGTCAATCGGTCCACGCCTGGGTCAACTCGCTCAACGGCAGCGCCAGCGTGCAGATGGCCGAGGGCCTGATCAAGGGGATCGATGCCGCTCAGTCCATGTGCCAGGGCATCAACAACCTGTCGGCACTGTGGATTGATGCCGAGCAGGTGGACAAGACCACGCCATTCGCCGATCTGGGCGCCCGCTTCACGCTGCGTAACGGGGTTGTCAGCAACAACGACCTGAGCGCCAAGCTGGACGCCATGAGCGTTACCGGTCGTGGCACCATCAACCTGCCGCACCAGGTACTGGATTACCGTATCGGCATGACGCTGGAAGACAACCTGTTCAACCAGAGCTGCTCGGTCAACGACCGCCTCGAAGGTGTCGAGGTGCCGGTCAACTGCACCGGCAGCTTCTACGACGAACCCGCCAAACTGTGCCGTCTGGATACCAGCTTTATCTCCGACCTGCTCAAGGCTGAAGCCAAGCGCAAGGTAGAAGAGAAAATCGGCACCCAGGTGGAAGACAAGCTGAAGGAAAAACTGGGTGAAGAGGGCGCAGGTGTACTCAAGGGGCTGTTTGGCCGATGACACCCGAGCAGTTCCACACCGCCGTGCTGGAGTGGTTTGACCGGCACGGCCGCCATGACCTGCCCTGGCAAGCCGAGAAAACCGCCTATTTCACCTGGATCTCGGAGATCATGCTGCAGCAGACCCAGGTGAAAACGGTGATTCCCTACTTCCAGCGCTTCATCGAGCGTTTCCCGACCGTGCATGAACTGGCGGCGGCCGAACAGGACGAAGTGCTGCACCTGTGGACCGGACTGGGTTATTACGCCCGCGCCCGCAACCTGCACAAGACAGCCCAGATCGTCAGCCGCGAGCTGAACGGCGAATTTCCGCAAAGCGTCGAGGCGATGGAGGCGCTGCCCGGCATCGGCCGTTCTACCGCCGGCGCCATTGTCTCCATCTCCACCGGCAACCGCGCCGCCATTCTCGATGGCAACGTCAAACGGGTGCTGGCGCGCTTCTACGCCGTAGAAGGCTGGCCGGGCACACCGGCGGTAATGAAGGAGCTCTGGGCCTGGGCCGAGCGCAACACCCCGCACCAGCGGGTCGGCGACTACACTCAGGCGATGATGGATCTGGGAGCCACCCTGTGTACCCGCAGCAAGCCGAGCTGCCTGCTCTGTCCGTTGCAGCAGCACTGTCAGGCGCGTGCGCTGAACCTGACCGACCAGCTGCCATCACCACGCCCGAAAAAGACGCTGC
Organism: uncultured Marinobacterium sp.; assembly: GCA_963676805.2. Classification (GTDB taxonomy): domain Bacteria; phylum Pseudomonadota; class Gammaproteobacteria; order Pseudomonadales; family Balneatricaceae; genus Marinobacterium. The sequence goes on from CAXXYA010000002.1 coordinate 2,752,455, forward strand.
CGGTGAAACAGACACTGATGCTGCTGATTCGCAACGCGGACGGCGAGGTACTGCTGCAGCAACGCCCGCCCAGCGGCATCTGGGGTGGCCTCTGGAGCCTGCCCGAGGTAGCCGACCTGCGCGACGCGCCCGCCTCACTCGGGCTGGAGATCGATCAGGCCGCCACCGAGGTACTGGAGCCCGTGCGCCACACTTTCAGCCACTACCACCTGGATATCACCCCGGCGCGCGTCGTGATCAAAGACCCCACAAACTCTGTCATGGAAGGCGCGCCGGCTCTCTGGTATAACGTGGAACAACCTGCAAATATTGGCCTGGCGGCCCCGGTCAAGCGTCTGCTTGAACGCTACGCCAGCTGAACCCGGAGATCATCTAATGAGCCGCACCGTATTCTGCCGCAAGTACAAACAGGAACTGGAAGGGCTGGAGCGTCCCCCCTATCCCGGTGCCCTGGGCCAAAATATCTTCGACAACGTGTCCAGGAAAGCCTGGCAGGAGTGGACCGACCATCAGACCATGCTGATCAACGAGAAGCACCTGAACCTGATGGACCCGGAAAGCCGCAAGTACCTGCAGCAGGAGATGGAGAAGTTCCTCTCCGGTGAGGACTACGATCAGGCTGAAGGTTACGTACCGCCGGAAAAATAATTTCGACAACTGCTTGACCGATCCAAGGTTTTCCGATTAAATACGCCCCCGTTGCCCAGATAGCTCAGTCGGTAGAGCAGGGGATTGAAAATCCCCGTGTCGGTGGTTCGATTCCGCCTCTGGGCACCAAAATTCTTCAAAAGAGCCTCGCGTAAGCGGGGCTTTTTTGTTTCTGTCCTTGAACAACGATCATCTTGCACTCAAGAGTCAGGGCAGATGTCGTCGGGATTGAAAATCCCCGTGTCGGTGGCCTGGGCGGCCCCGATCGATTCCGCCTCTGGGTACCAAAATTCTTCAAAAGAGCCTCGTGAAAGCGGGGCTTTTTTGTTTCTGCCCTTGAACAACGATCATCTTGCACTCAAGAGTCAGGGCAGATGTCGTCGGGATTGAAAATCCCCGTGTCGGTGGCCTGGGCGGCCCCGATCGATTCCGCCTCTGGGTACCAACCTTCCTCGAAATGACCTCGCGCGGCGCACCACACGCACCATAAAAAAACGCCGCTGCAAATGAATGCAGCGGCGTTCTCTATGCTGTGGGTCAGCCTTGATCAGCGTCGGGGCATCAGCGGACCCAGCACCAGGTAGGTATAAATGGCTGTCGCCACACCGATCCCCACCAGAGCGATCCAGTCGGTTACGGTGGCCACATAGGCCAGTTTGGATCCAGTCAGCGTCGGCGCCAGCAGCGCCACGATCACGCCAATCACCAGGCTCAGCGGCAACACCCGGGGACAGGTCTTGCCCGGCCGCTTCAGACCAATCAGCTGCGCCCCTGCCAGGACCACGACTGCCAGTATGATCCAGGCCAAATAGGGCTTGAGGGTGTACAGCATTACCACCAGAATCTGTTCAATGGACATCTGTGCTTATCTCCTTAAACCCGGCCGTTGAGCATGGCGTAGTACGCCGGTTGCAGCATTTTTTCCTTCATCACCCAGACCGCCCAGGACTCCTCGGTCGGACTGATGAACGGGAAGGACGGCATCAGCTTACCGCCATAGCCGAACTCGGCCAGCACGGCGCGACCGATGCTGGTGATCAGCGGACAGGAGGTATAGCCGTTGTATTTCGCCGGCAGCGGCTGTCCGGCCAGATAACTGAGGATATTCTCTTCCAGCACCGGTGCCTGTTTCTTCACGCTGGCCGCCGTCTTACCGAACGGCGTACCAATCACATCACCAATACCGAAGATCTCCGGATAACGTCGGTGCTGCAGGCTGTACTGATCCACTTCCAGCCACTGGCCAGCCCAGGGTCCTTCCTGCCAGGCGAGCTCACTGTGACGCACGGCGTCGGGGGCGCTCATCGGCGGTACCACATGGATGAAGTCATATTCCTGACGTTCGGTGGTGCCGTCCACATGGCTGAACAGCGCCGTGCGCTGACCAGGGTCGATACCCACCAGGCGGCGCTGGTCATACAGTTCCACCTGCTGCTCACGCCAGCGGTTCAGCACGAACTCATTGTAGACCGGTACCGAGAACACTTTCTGTTCGAAGGGGGTGAAAAAGTCGACTTGGAAACGCTCGCGCTGGCCGCTGTCTTCCAGGCGGCTCAACGTGGTGAAGGTCGCCTTCAGCGGTGCGCCGGCACACTTGATCGGGGTGTCCGACAGCGTGAAGATTGCTCGTCCCTCGCCAGCACCGAGCATCTGCTCGATCGCCTTGTTGGTACCCACGGCCGCATCGGGCCCGGCATAGATGCTGCCGATTCCCTGCTGACCGATCAGTTCGGTCGACATTCCTTCGATCTCGCCATAATTGAGCTGGCAGCCGGTGGCGATCACCAGCAGATCGTACTCCAGGGTATCGCCATTGCTCAGACTGACACGCTTGTTGTCTGGCGAGAAACCGGCCGCGTCCGCCTCAATCCAGGCGACATCGGAAGGCACCCAGTCACGGGTTTGGGTGATGACATCTTCCCGTTCCCAGAGGCCGGCTCCAATCAACGTCAAACCCGGCTGATAAAGGTGCGTCTGGCGTTCTCCCACGAGGGTAATCCGCGCACCGGACAGCGAGCGCTGCAAGCGGCTGGCGATGGACAGACCGGCCGCACCGGCACCGATGATGACAATTCGAGCTGAGGTTTGTTGACGCGCCAGAGCCGAACCGACAGGCAGCATCGACAGCGCACCCGCTCCTGCTCCCAGTTTCAGTAGGCGACGCCGGGATCGGTCCGGTCCTTTGCGAGTATGGGCGGATGACATTGATAACCTCCAGGAATATGTTTATAACAGTATTTTAATTCAAATCCAGAAGCTTCAGACGTGACAAATTGTCGCAGACAAAGAACAGCTTGCCTCATGCTGTCATCAGCCTGTCAGGCTATCGATAGATCATGACCCCGGACAAGCTGCCACAGATTGCCGCTTCAACTCTGCAGAGATAGTGGTACTCTAGCCATTATTCAGGTATTTGCATCCATGGACCCTGACATATGCCGAAGGATTTTGCAGCCCCCGCCAACGCACCCTGGCCACTCGTTCTGGCGCTGCTGCTTTGCTCCATCTTGATATCCCCGGCACGGGCAGTGGACTCCGAACCGGCACCGGAGGAGAGCACCACACCACAGCTGGCCTACATTGCCTCGGACACCCGTATTCCTTTCTGGAACATCATGGCACGCGGGATCCGTCGGCAAGCGGCCGAACTCGGCTACGGCGTCAATATATACAGCGCCCATAACGATGCCCGCCGTGAACTTGAGTTGCTTGCCACCGCCATCGATCACCAGGTCAAGGGGCTGATCATCTCGCCGACCAACTCATCCGCGGCAACCACCCTGATAAAGCTGGCGAGCCGGGCCGACATTCCCGTCATCATTGCCGATATCGGCGCTGACTCGGATGACTATGTCAGCTACATCTCGGCCGACAACTACACCGGTGCCTACCAGATTGGTCAGGTGCTGACCCACGCACTGGAAACCCGGGGCTGGCAGCAGGGGCGGGTCGGCATCATCGCCATTCCGCAGAAACGCCTGAATGGCCAGGCACGTACCACCGGCTTCATGCGCGCACTGCACGAAGCCGGTATTTACAATGCCGCCATGCGCCAGCAGGTGGATTTCTCCTATGATGAAACCTACGCTTTCAGCCGCGAACTGATCGACACTATCCCGAACCTGCGCGCACTCTGGCTGCAAGGCTCCGACCGCTACCAGGCGGCCCTGGATGCCATTGCCGACAGCGGGCGCAAGGGGGAGATCCTGCTGATTACCTTTGACGCCGAACCCGAGTTTCTGCACCTGATTCCGTCAGGCGTACTCGTGGGCGCGGCCATGCAGCAACCTTTCCTGATGGGTGAGCAGTCCGTGATCAGCCTGCACCAGCACCTGCAGGGACAAAATGTTGAACACAATCAGAAGCTGCCGGTCCTGGCCATCTCGGCGGACAACCTGGACGAGAACCGGATGATCATCCAGCGCAACGTGCTGGGACTGGAGACAACCCCCTGATGCCGCGCTCACCGACCTCACCCTCCATCTTCGTCCTGCTGCTGGGCATCATCCTGCCGACCGTGTTCCTGACCGTCGCCAGCAGCGCCGCTGTCGACTATTTCGTCTCCAAGCAACGCATCTACGCCGAGATGCAGGAACGCACCAGCCGCAGCCTGCATACGCTGCAGCAGAATATTACCGGCCTGATGGAAGCCTATGCGGTCAACGAGTATGAAAAGATCCTGGCCAATGAGGTACGCCAGGATGCCAACTGTGCGGTACTGGTCAAGGATTACAACCTTGGCAAGATTCTCGGTGAAACGGCCTATATTACTGGCAAACTGCGTACGGCCGGCAGTCAGGTACTGGAGTTCGAACCCGACAACACCAGTCACTGGCGGCACCTGGACAACTGCTACTACTCGGACAGCCGGGATATCCTGAACGCCGCCGGCGCACCTATCGGCCATATCAGCCTTTATGCCTCGGGAGCCGAACTCGACGCCAGGCTGGGCGCAATCATTCGGGAATCGTTACTCAACACCCTGATCATCTGCACGCTGATCGTACTGATCCTGCTGCTGATGACACGACGCTTCATCCTCACGCCCCTTAATGCCATCATCACTACGATCGGTAATACCGACAAGGGCGGTATCCCGATCCAGATGGTACCGGACGGCGGGCCGCGGGAAGTACGCACGCTGGCACGCAGCATCAACACCATGATCACGTCGATTCGGGAATCGCGTCTCGACCTCCAGGCCCAGAAAGACACACTGGACCATATGGCCCACCATGATGCCCTGACCGGGCTGGCCAACCGTACATTGTTCAATGACCGTCTCAATCACGCCATCATGCAGGCGGTCCGCCAGAACAGTAAGGTTGCGGTACTGTTCGTGGATCTGGATCACTTCAAAACGATCAACGATTCGCTCGGCCACAATACCGGTGACAAGGTGCTCAACATCATCACCAACCGTCTGACTCGCTGCCTGAGGGCCGAGGACACTCTGGCGCGTCAGGGCGGTGACGAGTTCACCATCCTGCTCGAAGGGCTGGAAGACAGCGACCAGGCCGCCAGCGTCGCCGCCAAGATCCTGCAAGCGATCGGTCGCCCCCTGCAGGTCGAGCAAACGGAGCTCTATATCAGCTGCAGTATCGGTATCAGTCTGTTTCCCGACCACGGCCAAACGGCAAACGAACTGCTGATGCAGGCCGATTCCGCCATGTACCAGGCCAAGAGCGAAGGCCGCAACGACTATCAATACTTCAATATCGAGCTGACCCAGCAGGCGCTGGAGCGCCTGTCACTCGAGGCTCAGCTGCGCACGGGCCTCCTCAACGGCGAACTGATCCCCTTCTACCAGCCCCAGATCGATGCCGCCAATGGCACGATTATCGGCTTCGAAGCCCTGGCTCGCTGGCAACATCCTGAACATGGCATGATCTCCCCGGCTCGCTTCATCCCGCTGGCCGAAAGCACCGGTCTGATTCATCAGCTCGATCTGGCCATTATCCGTCAGGCCATGACACAGTTTGCCAGCTGGCATCACCAGGGCTTCAATCCCGGCGTGCTGTCGGTCAACCTGACCGTACGCCACTTCCAGCACCAGACATTTGTCGAGACACTGCAGCAGTTGATCGAAGAGACCGGTTTTCGTGCCGAATGGCTGGAGATCGAGGTCACCGAAAGTCAACTGATGACCAAACCGGAAGCGGCCATCAATGTCCTGCAGCAGATCCACCAGGCCGGCATTCGTATCGCGCTGGATGATTTCGGTACCGGCTACTCATCCCTGTCCTATCTGAAACGGCTGCCGATCACCAAGCTGAAAATCGACCAGTCCTTTGTCCGCGAGCTGCCTCACGATGAGGAGGATATCTCCATCACCTGTGCCGTCATCGCGCTGGCGGAGAGTCTGGGGCTGGAGATCATTGCCGAAGGTGCCGAGACCGGCGAGCAGGTGGATTTTCTGCTGGATCACGGCTGCCGACAGATTCAGGGCTATTTCTACTCGCGTCCGCTGCCGGGCAGGAAGGCCGAACGTTTCATCCTGGATTACGAAGGGCTGGCACGCCGCGCCTAGACCCTCACTCCGGTGCTAGGAGTTCCGCTTGCGGCATCCCGATCACCTCGCCCTGCGCGAAATCGATGCCCAGCGCCCTGACCTGCTGGAGTACCGCGTCTGAGTGCACGAACTCGGCGACCGTCTGGATCTGCAGGCTGTGGGCAAAGCTGACGATACCGCGCACCACGCGGCGGGTGCCGGGATCGGTGTGCAGATGACGGATGAGGCTGCCATCGATCTTGATCAGATCCACATCCAGCCGCAGCAGGTGCTCGAAGTTGGAATAACCGGTGCCGAAGTCATCGATGGCGATGCGACAGCCACGCTTCTTCACCTGCTCAATGAAATGGCGCACCTGCTCATAGTTATCGATGCCATCCGACTCCAGAATCTCGAAGATCAGCTGTGGACCGACACCCTGTCTGTCCAGTTGTTCAAGAATGTATGCAATCAGGCTCTCGTCACGCAGGTCTCCATAGGAGAGATTGATCGAAAACTGCAGGCCGGTACCGGCAAAATGACGGCAGCACTTGTCCACCATCAGGCGGGTAATCTGGCGATCCAGGCGCAGCTGCCGCGCGACCCCGAGAAAAAGCCCCGGCGAGACCGCCTGACCCTCGGTATCCAGCATCCGCACCAGGCATTCATATTTCTCGACCCGACCAGTTTCAAGCGAGCGGATCGGCTGGAACCAGGGCTGCAGCCGGTCTCTGCGCAGCGCCTCGCGCAGATGATTGGCCCAGCGCAGGTTGTGCTCGAACTGCTGCTCCAGCGAACGGCTCCGGTCGTGCAGCTGATAGTTAACACCCTGCTGTCGCGCCTGCTTCAGGGCCTCCTGGGCCTCACTGAGCAGATCCGGAGACTGGCCTGGCAACTCATCCAGGGAAGAGGAAGCGCCCAGGGTCACGCTGATGTGAAAATCGTGTCCGTCCCAGTTCCATGACTGGTTCTGCACCAGCTGGATCAACTGCTGCACCCGGGTTGCCAACAGCCCGGACGCCTGTTCCGGCCCCAGCCAGACAAACTGGTCGGCCCCCAGCCGGTAGAGTCGGCTCTGGCCTGCCGGGACCCCGGTCTGCAGCCAGGCCTGAAGCCGCTCCGTCAGCGTCGTCAGAATATAGTCACCACCGTCATGTCCGAACAGCGCGTTGAGTTCCCGGAAACGGTCGATATCCAGGATGATCAGCACCGCCTGCCGACGCCGCTGCAGGTCCTGCAGCAAACGCGCCCGGTTGGCCAGGCCGGTCAGTTCATCCGTGTAGGACGCCTGCAGCTCCCGCATCAGCCCCGCCACCTTGAACAGAATCACCCCGGACAACAGCAGGATCGTCAGTCCTCCCAGCCAGAGAATACTGCGGTTGGCATCCCGCATCGGCGCCAGTACCGCATCGATTTCGTCCCTCGGCACCCCCATGCCGAATTCCAGGCCGCCACGCGTACGGGCGTGGAAAAGCTCAAAGCGGCGACCATCCACATCCATCAGCACCGGAGCGCCATTCTGCTCGGCGACGTCCAGCGCCTGCTCCACCGCTGCCATGGTCCTTTCCGCCAGCACCGCATCTTCGATCTGGCTCAGGCTCGACAGACGTCGCCCGTTACGGTCTATCAGCCAGGCAAAGGTGCCGGGAGTCATCTGGATGCGGCTGACATATTCGATCAGGGTATCGGCATGCCAGTCGACGCTGACCAGACCGATTATCCGACCATCCGACGTGGCAATCGGCTGTATCAGGCTGATGACCGCCGCATCCGTGAGCGGATTGTAATACGCCTGAGTCCAGTATCGGGCGGCAGGATCCGCCGCCCCTGGCTGCCAGTCCTCTTGCAGCGCCAGCGGAAACCAGATCTGCTGGCGATAGTCCTGCCAGGGTCGCTCCCGATCAAGATACAGCCTTGGCCCCTCGGCACTCTGGTAGGCGAGCACGGCAAAGGGGGCCCCGGCGTCGACCATCCCGGGCCAATACCAGACACCGCTGCCAAATACATCATCGTAGCGTTGCAAACGGCGCAGCAGTTCCTGTTCCAGGTCTTGTGGGGACATATCGCCGCGCCGATACAGGACCTGAAAGAGTGCCGCCTGCTGCGCCAGCTCATCGGCATAGGCTTCCAGCCGCCGATGTTCGGTCTCGATCTGCGCCAGGCTGGCCACAAAGCCGTCACTGATCTGCTGCTGACGCAGCTCGGCCATCGCTTGTTGGGAATACTTCAGGTTCAACGAAGACAGTATCCACAGACCGGCCATGAACAGCGCTACCATCAGCACCAGTCCCCACATGATCGACTGTTTGGATGACTCCAGGCGCAGCCGACCCGGCAACCAGTGGAGGGAAAAGGCCCTCGGTGGCCGGCTCAATGGCCGATATCCAGTTGCTGGCGTACTCGCTGCAGTGCCAGCTGTCGTTGTTGAGGCGTCAGCCCCGCTTCAAGGCGGGCCGCCCGGGCCAGATCCCCCGCCTGACGGTACCAGGCCCAGGCCTGGGCTGGATCCGCTGTACCCGCCTGAGCGTTCAGTGACATCTCAGCCAGTCGAATCTGTGCCTCGGTATCACGCCGCTGTGCAGCTTTCAGCAACCAGCCCCGCGCTTCGTCAAACCGTTGCAGGGCCGACAGGCTGTCCGCCAGAGCGCGCTGAGCACGCAGATCGCCCGCCCGCGCCGGAACGCTGCAGGCCGGGAGGGCATCGGCGTAATTATGAATCTGTGCCAGCAGATAGCACTCGTTGGCGGCGGCATTGCCCTGTACCGGGGCGAGCTCGACAGTGGCGGCGCTGTCTGTTACAGAATCTGTATTTGTATCCGGTGCCCGGAGCGCGCCTGACTCGGCCTGCGCCACCTGTTCGGCAAAGGCTTCCACCTGTTGCGGGCAGGAATACACATAGCCGGCACGGTAACGGGCCAGAACCGCTTCGGTCTTGTCTCGCTGAGCATAACGCTGCGCCACCTGCCTACAGCGACGATCACGCTCGGCCACAACCGACAGCCAGACTTCGCCATACCGTGCCTCCTGCGGATGCTGCCGGAGGTAATCGGTCAACGGATCGATATAGGGCTGGGCAAACAGAGCCTGCAACTCCTGCTGCGGAGTTTTGTGCGCCACGCGGTCGGACAGAACGTCCAGTGTCGAGCAGCCGCTCAGCATTAAAATCAGCAAGAGCCCCCATCCTTGTCGGGCGAGCCGGGCATGACTCAAGCTATGCATCTTGTCTCTACTCTCTTAACACTCATCAGTCCCCGGGACAGAAACATGGGGCTATCGATTCAGCTTGTTGTGGCTACCAGGCGGTACGGCAGTAGCCATCTGATGCTGATCATAATACCCAACCGATGACATTTCAGCCTGTCCCGAAGAATTATGGCGATCCCGAGAGCTGCGCCCTGACACACACAGAAACTATCAACAGCGCCAAAACAGCTGTGCATAACATGAATAACTCCAGAAGCATCTTCCTTTGCTGCTGGGCGCTGTTGAAAACTCTCCCTTTTTTATATCCACAGAGGCTCTGTATGCTTCCGTGGATAACCCTTTCACAAGGTCGTAACAATCAACTCAAGAGCAGACCATTACTGGCCTGGATAAAACTGATCATTTTTCAGCCAGCGCATGGGATAATACCTTTTATCCACTTGTTATGCACTTTTCATCGTCACCCGATTACCGAACTCGAATTCTGGATGTTTTTGACATAGCCTGTGAGTAACCTGTTCCTGTTGATAATACTATGTGGATAAATTAATTCTCCCCGGTCATCAGTCTGTCATTCTTCATCTGTAATCTCGTCTCCACTGCTCAGGACAAGTAGCAGAGGGAAGGGCACGGACGCCATATCCCGATCAAACGCTCTACAACGCCAATCAGCGTCTCCTTATCGATACCAAGCATTTGACCCTCCTGTCTGAACTGAATAAATTGTCCGCCGCTATGCGATTCAGCATGGATTCAGCGGTTTCAGGGAGATAAGGAGAGACCAATGCAAAACCCACACCCTGCACTCAAGGGATTGACACTTGCTTCCGGCCTGCTGCTGCTCGCCGGCTGCCAGACCCTGTCCAGCAAGCAAAGCCAGGAAGACTTCAATCAGCAATACGCCCAGGGCAACTACCAGGCCGCAGCCGACTTTGCGCTCAAGGCCGGTGGCATTGACTCCGACGGCGCGGGCAGCAATCTGCTCTGGTCCCTCCAGGCCGGCAGCGCACTGGGCGCCAGTGGCCAGTTCGAATACAGCAATAAGGTATTTGACCACGCCGAAACGATGATGAAGGCGGAAGATACCGAAAGTATCGGTCGCAAGGGCCTGGAAAAGATTACGGCCACACTGGTCAATAACAACCTCAACCGCTATGACCCGACTGTCTATGACGGCGTCATGGTAAATACCTACAAGGCCCTGAACAGCATCTTCCTGCAGGATATGCAGGGTGCCCGTATCGAGTTCAACCGTGCCGCCGACCGTCAGCGCCGCGCCGAAGAAACCTTCAAGGCCCGCATCGCCGAACAGCAGGAGAAACTGGCCCAGACCCGGCAGGAAACCGAGGGCGAAAAGGCCGCGACTTCACAGCTTGATTTCGGCAAGAGCGAGCAGGAATCGAAACAGACCATTTACGAGGCATTTCCCGAGCTGGAAGCCTGGAAGGCCTACCCTGATTTTGTTAACCCCTACACCGACTACCTGCATGGTCTCTATTTCACGCTGGCCAGTGCAGACCGCGAAGATTACGGCAAGGCCCGTCAGTCGCTGCGTCGGGTTGCCGGTATGGCGCCACGCAACGGCGCCGTACAGACCGACCTCAAAGTGGCAAACAACCTGCGCACCGGAGCCTGGCGCAAGCACAAGCTGAGTCCGGCCGTCTGGGTGATCTTCGAGAACGGCGAAGCGCCTGCAATCGACGAAATCCTGATCCCGCTGCCGCTTTTCCTGGTCAGCGACAAGGTCGAGTACTCGCAGATCGCCTTGCCCAAGCTCAAGGAGCGTGAACGCGCCTATCCCTATCTTGAAATCCGCTCCGGCGGCAAGCGCCTTGGCAAGACCGAACTGCTGGCCAGCATGGACCGGGTGATCCAGACCGAGTTCAAGCGTGAATTCTCACTCAGGGTAACCGAAGCCGTTGCCAGCACGCTGACCAAGGCCTTCATCCAGTACCAGGCCAAAAAAGAGCTGGGCATGGCCGGCAGCCTGCTGGCCGGGGTCTATCAGGCCGCGACCACCCGTGCCGATACCCGCAGCTGGAGCAGCCTGCCGAAGGAGGTGCAGATCTCCCGATTGCGCAAACCGGCCAATGGCCAACTGGAGTTGACTGCACCGGGCATGGCGCAACCGCTGAAAGTCGAGCTGCCAGACAGCCGTTTTTCTGTTATTTATGTCAAGGCAAGTGCACCCGGAAGCACGCCTGTGTATCAGGTTGCAGGCTTTGACGCCTGAAGATCGTAAGGAGACGAACCATGCAAATCCGTATCGGCGTGCTGGCAACAGCCGCCCTTACGCTGCTGGGTTGCCAGACCCAACCCCAGCAGCCTGTTGAACACCCCCAATTGCTGATCGGCCCCCGTGCCCAGTCCTACCTGCAGATTGAAGCCGTTCAGGAAGGCTATGCCTCCAGCAATCTGCTGCGTGCCGGTGTCCGCCTGTACAACCGCAGCAGCCAGGAACAGCTGCTGCGCTACCGTTTCAGCTGGTTTGATGCCGGCGGTTTTGAACTGAAAGGCCTGTCCGGACGCTGGGAGCAGTTGCCACTGCGGCCCGCCGAACCGGTGATGATCGACCGTGTCGCCCCCAGCCCCAAGGCTGTCAGTTACCGTATCCAGCTGTTTGACCCCCGTACCCCCGTTGCCAACTCTGCACAAGGAATTGATGGATGAGCACCCGTAATACCCTGATCAAAGCCCTCGCCCTGACCACCGCTTTCGGCCTGGCCGCCGGCTGTACGCCCAAGACCCAGCTGCTGCCCCCCGGCGCGGTTGACCAGCCGGTCACCATGGGCCTGAGCGGCAGCGACTTTGAGCAGGCCGCCTCCGATGCCGTGCAGTCGATGCTGACCTCCGGTGCCGTGGATCGCAACGACGGCAAGAAGCACATCATGGTGGTGTCGACCGTGCTGAACGACACCATGCAGCGTATCGATACCGACCAGCTGGTGAAAAAGATCCGCGTCGACCTGCTGCGCAGCGGCAAGGTGCTGACCACCACCGCCATCGGCCTCAACGGTGCCGAAGACAAGATGACTCAGGCCTATGCCGAGCTGAGCCAGTCCCGCAAGGTGGATCGCTCCACGCTCGTGCGCCAGCGCCTGGCGGCACCGAACATGAGCCTGTCCGGCAAGATCATCCAGCGCAACAACCGTGTCGACGGTAACAAGCAGCTGGTGGAGTACTACTTCCAATTGACCCTGACCGATCTGGCCAACGGCCTGGCGGTCTGGGAAGGTGAAACCCCGATTCGCAAACTGGGCAGCGCCAAGGGAACCTCCTGGTAACGTTAAGGAAGACGATGATGAAAGCACTGTTTAAAAAGACCACACTGGCGCTGGCCCTGGCTTCGCTGACCACGGCCCACACGTTCGCAGCAAGTACGGAATCTCAAGCGGCGACAGCCGGCCCTGTTGCGGTCGCCGAAGCGGAACTGGACCAGCAGGAAATGGATGCGGTTGCCGCGAACCTTGCCAAAGCAGCCGAGCCCGAATACCAGGACCCGGGCGTGGACCTTCAGGAGATGATCGCAGATTTTGAAGATTCGCCCCTTGGCCAAAGCTTTCTGGACAAACCGGGTGTGTTTTACACCGTAGGCGAAGCCTGGGTTATGGGCACACCGGAAAGCCGCGACTGGGGCAATGCTCGCGTGATGGCGTACAAGGAAGCATTGCTGAAAGCCCAGGCCAAGTATATTTCCTACCTGGGTATCAGTATCAAGGCGGAGAGTATGCGTCGCTTCTTCAAGGATCCGACCCAAATGCCGTCTTTTGAGCCGGAGGAACTGCGCGAAACGGGCAAGATCGCCGAATTGCTGGACAAGGCTGTCGCCCTCGCCGGCGGAAAGCTGGACCAACAACTGATGGAACTGGGTATAGACCCTGAGGAATTCGCGGCGGCTCCCCGTGAAAAACGGGCTGTGCTGTTCAACAGAGCTACCTCTGAAACCGTCAAAACCCGCGCTCGCCAAAGCCTGACCGGGGTTATCCCGCTCAAGACTTTCGAGTCCTATGACCAACAGGGTAATCACGCCGTTGCGGTCGCCATTGTTGCATCCAACAATTTCCGACAGTTCATTTATGACGTCATTCATTCCAAAGGTGATCTGGCGCCGAAACCTGAAAAGGCCGCACCCGAATCCTTGCGGGCTTTCCTGCGCAAGGACAAGAAAGCACTGCTGAGTGACTTTGGTATCCGCCGCATGTATGACCAGAACGGCTACCCGGTACTGGTGTCATTTGGCCAGTCCAGTAACCCCTACCGCGGTGATGATCCTCAGGCCCGTGCAGATGAGCGAGAAATGTCTTTCACCCTCGCCCGAAACAGCGCCTATGCCAACTTCGCCTACCTGTTCAATTCAACCGGTATCGCCGAAGAAAGCGCTTCAACCAAGATGGAGCGCAAAAGGGTTGGTATCGCGCGTGCCGAGGGCACGGATATTACAGAGTCGGAAGAAGAGACCCAGCGTTTCATAAGTACCGTCGACTCTGAAATTACGGCGCGAGGCAGCGTTTCCAACCTGCCCGGTACAAAAGAACTCTTCCGCTGGACTGCCAAGCATCCGATGCATGGCCATGAAATAAACGGTGTCGTGTACATCTGGCACCCACTGGCGGAACAGAATGCGCGTCAGTTGCGTGATTTCAAGCCGGCCAAGAGCAGCTCACAGGCCACTCGCTCCGAACCCAAGCGACCGACTCAGGAAGCCGGCAGGATGCTGGGTCGTGATCTGATGTCTGCCGACGACTTCTAAGGATGGAATCATGCGATCAGTATTGAAAACACTACTGGCGCTGACCGCCCTGGTCTGGACCTGCTTCAGCTTTGCGGCTGAGCAGGTCGTGGAGGCGGTCGGTTATGGCAGCAGCCGCAACCTGGCGATCAGCGATGCACTGGTGCAGGGCCTGCGCCAGGCCACCGGCGTCAGTATCGACAGCCGAGAGGTGATGCAGACGCTGTCCGGTCGTGCCAGTGTCAGCAGCAATGAGGGTGAGCAGTTCAGCAGCTCATTCGAGGTCGCCCGCCGCGGCGACCTCAGTCTGAAAACCAAGGGCCTGGTTTCACGCTATGACGTGCACTCTGTGGAGCCCGAAGGCGATGGCAGCTTCCGCGCCGATGTCAGCGTGCATGTGCTCAAGTACGACAAGCCCGGCCTGCCCGCTGACAGCCGCCGTACCCTGGCGGTGATGCCGTTCCACAGCGACAAGCGCAGTTTCTCGCTGCTGGGCGACCATACCGCAGCGGCAAAAGTGGAAGCCGAACTGCGCAACCGCATTCTGGACCAGTTCACCCAGTCACGGCGCATGAACGTGCTCGACCGGGAGTTCGGTGCCGAATTCCAGGCAGAGAAGGCGCTCTGGCTCAGCGATGATGCGGCGCTGGCTGAAAAGGCTAAAACCGGCAACGTACTCGGTGCTGACTACATCGTCGTGGGCAACATCCGCAATGTGCGCAGCACCCGGCACGTCAAAACCCTGCAGTTGACCGGCGAAACCATCGTCAGCTACAGCGGCAGTGCCCAGCTGGACTACAAGATCATTCTCGCCGCCAGCCGCCAGGTGAAGTGGTCCGACTCGATCAACCTGAAGCTGAGTGATGCCGAGATCCGCGCCATGCTGAAGCAGTATGGTTCATCCCAGGCGGGCATCACGGCGAAGCTGGCACAACAGCTGGCGCAGAAGGCGCTGGCCAACATCTACCCGATGCGGGTCGTGGCCGTCAAAGGCAAGACCGTGGTGTTGAACCAGGGCGGCAAGACCCTGAAGCCGGGCGACCGGCTCGATGTCTACTTCCTCGGCGAAGAGATGTTCGATCCCTACACCAACGAATCCCTCGGCCAGTTGGAAGAGAAGATTGCAGTGGTGAAAGTGGTCCGCGTCAACGCCAAAACGACCTACGCCAAGGTGGTCGAAGGGGATGCGGAACTGATCGAGCAGGACTTTATCGTCCGCCGCTAATTGCCCCAACGCGTCTCGGTACAAGGATTAAGGTGGCCGCTCTGGCCACCTTTTTTTATAGCCGCTCGGTCCATACGCAGCCCCAGCCAAAGTGACACCCTCCTGCCAGAAACTGCCAAATGCGGCAGTCACCACAAACATGAGCAGCTGTGATTGGTCGCCAGCATGCGCTGAGGCTCTTATAGATCAATAGATTAGGATCACAGATGGGAATTGGCACCCGGCTTGCAGTTTACCAGCCAGAGGCAGGAAATCTGCCAGCCCGAGTCTGCAAGAGGACAAGTACGATGAGCCATACACATGAAGATCATGACTATGAAGTAATCGGAGTGGGAGCGTCCATCGCCATGGTAGCGGGCGGACTGCTGGTCGCCATCTCCCCGGCACTGATGCAGTTGTATCTGCTGATTGCGAATTAAGCCATGAAGCATGGGCTCTGACAGAGCCTGTCGGGGCCCGACAACATAAACGCAAAAATACCCTGGTGGGCATGATATGCTTGAATACGTCTTGGGGATTTGCATCCGGGTTCAGGACGAACCGAGGATGGTGCAGATGGGGAGACTCGAACTCCCACGCCCGTGAAGGCACTAGCACCTGAAGCTAGCGTGTCTACCAATTCCACCACATCTGCATTGGGTGTGACGTTTTAACGTGCGTTACCACTCAACTTGTCGCTTTCGAAGAGCCTGACATCTGACGATGAAAGGTGGTGCAGATGGGGAGACTCGAACTCCCACGCCCGTGAAGGCACTAGCACCTGAAGCTAGCGTGTCTACCAATTCCACCACATCTGCTTCGAAAGTGGGCCGCATTATATCGGCCCCTTTCGGTCTTGTGAAGCCTTTTTTTATTTTTCTTCACTTTTTTCCTGCAGGCAGGCCACGAAATGGTCGCTCAGGCTCTGCAGATAGTCGGTATACCCCTGAGGCCCCGCTGTAGCCGTACGCGCCAGCGGGTCCAGTTCACCCTGACGGACATCCAGACCGCTGGTGATCGCATCCACGACCGCACTGGTGAACTGAGGCTCACTGAAGACGCAGACCGCATGACTCTGTTCCAGCTGCTGGCGAATTTCGGCCAGGTGACGCGCGCCGGGCTTGCGCGCCGGGTCCACGGTAAAGTAGCCCAGCTGGTTGAGGCCGTAGTGATTGACGAAACCACTGTAGGCATCATGGAAGACAAAGAAGCCACGCGTCTGGTAAGGCGCCAGTTGTGCCGCTATTTCGGCATCCTTGTGACGAACTGCAATCTCGAAAGCCTCGCGGTTGGCCTGCAGCTGCGCCTGCTGATCCGGAAACGCCTGCTTCAGCACCGGCAGAATCCGGTCCGCCATCTCCAGTGCATTGAGCGGGTCGAGCCAGATGTGGGGGTCTTCACCATCGGCATGAGAATGGTGCTCATCATGCGCAGCCTCGACCGCCACCTGCCGGGCTTCGTGTTCATCATGCTCATGCTCATGCTCATGCTCATGCTCATCATGATCGGCCACGGCGGTTTCGGCATGCTCATGCGGCGCGCTGTCCGGCAGAAGGGTTACAATCTGCGCGTCGGTGCGGGACAATGGCTTCTGCAGAAACTGCTCCAGTCCAGGACCAACCCAGATCACCACCTCGGCGTCTGCCAGTTTGCGCATATCCGAGGGCTTGAGCGCGTAGTGGTGGGGCGTCCCTTCCGGCGGCAGCAGCAGTTCGGGCTCGGTCACGCCTTCGGTCAACGCCGCAGTGATCAGTTGCAACGGCTTGATACTGGTCACGACCTCTGCAGCGCCCGCCGGCAACGATGCCAGCAGGGCTGCCGACAGGGACAGGGTAGATACTGCACTACGGAGTAAGTGTTTCATCAGGGCACGATCTCTTCTCAACCATCAATTAAGTTATAATATAACAGAATAGCGGTTAAACGAACTGGATAACTATGGATAACCTGGCTTTTGAATCCGGCCATGATCACCAGCACTGCATCGATCAGGCTTTGCAGCAGGCCCGTCAGTTGTGTCGCGAACGTCAGCAACGGCTGACGCCGGTGCGTGAACTGGTGCTCAAGCTGATCTGGCAGAGCCATAAACCGATCGGTGCCTATGAGCTGCTGCCGGCGCTGGCCCAAGCCGGTTTTAATTCCGCGCCTCCCACCGTTTATCGCGCGCTGGAATTTCTGCAGGAGCAGGGCCTGGTACACCGCATCGCCTCGCTGAACGCCTTTGTCGGCTGCCCGCACCCGGAGCAGGCACACCAGGGCTGTTTTCTGATCTGCCGCCAGTGCCATTCGACCTCTGAGCTGGATGCGGGCCCCGTGCATGCCACGCTGGAAAAAAGCGCCCGGGAAATGGGCTTCGCCATCGAGCAGGAAACCGTAGAAGTGACCGGCCTCTGCCCCAATTGCCAGGCCCGGGAGGGGGAGTGATGCCGGAACACAATCCTGATCTGGTGCGCCTGGACGGTGTCAGTGTCCATTTCAACCAGCAGACGGCCCTCAACACCATCAACCTGCATCTGCACGACAACTGCATCACCACACTGATCGGTCCAAACGGTGCCGGCAAGACCACTCTGGTGCGTGTCGTCCTGGGACTGATAAAACCTTCCGCAGGCAATGTCTGGCGCAAGCCGGGACTGCGTATCGGCTATATGCCGCAAAAGCTGCACATTGATCGAACCCTTCCATTGTCTGTGGAACGTTTTCTGAACACGCCCAACAGAGTCGATAAGACCCTGATGCTTCAGGCGCTTGAAGATGTGGGTGCCG
The DNA here is from genome assembly GCA_963676805.2 of uncultured Marinobacterium sp. Taxonomy (GTDB): domain Bacteria; phylum Pseudomonadota; class Gammaproteobacteria; order Pseudomonadales; family Balneatricaceae; genus Marinobacterium. The sequence goes on from CAXXYA010000002.1 coordinate 2,770,497, forward strand.
CCCATCTGCTGAAACATTCCATCCACAATCTTTCGGGTGGCGAAACCCAGCGGGTATTGCTGGCACGAGCGCTGCTGCGCAACCCCCAACTTCTGGTGCTGGACGAACCGGTTCAGGGTGTGGATCTCAACGGACAGTTGGAGCTGTACCAGCTGATCGCCGATATTCGCAAGCGACGCCGCTGCGGTGTCTTGATGATCTCCCATGACCTTCACCTGGTGATGGCCTCCACCGATCATGTGATCTGCCTGAACCGGCATGTCTGCTGCTCCGGCAATCCCGAGCATGTCAGTACCGACCCCTCTTTCATCGAGCTGTTCGGACCTGCTCAGGCCAGCACCCTGGCGTTGTACAATCATCACCATGGGCACAAGCACGACGCTCATGGGGACATCATCGTCGACCACCCTCAACCTGACGAATGTAGCGGACATCATTGTGGCTGAGTTTCTGATTCTGGCCCTGGCCGGTGGCCTGGGCATCGCGGCCCTGGCGGGCCCCCTCGGCGCTTTCGTAGTCTGGCGTCGCATGGCCTATTTCGGTGACACCCTGGCGCATTCGGCCCTGATGGGGATCGCCCTGGGCTTTCTGTTCGACATTAACCTGAACCTGGCCGTAGTCGCCTGCTGTGTTCTGCTGGCAGTGCTGCTGGTATCCCTGCAGCGCCAGCACCTGGTCGCCACCGATACCCTGCTCGGCATCATGGCCCACAGTGCTCTGTCGCTGGGCCTGGTGGCCGTAGCCCTGCTCGACAATGTGCGCATCGATCTGATGGAGTACCTGTTCGGTGACCTGCTGGCGATCGCGCCCAGCGATCTCTACTGGATCTACGGCGGCGGGGCGCTGGTGATGCTGCTGCTCTGGCGGCTGTGGAATCCGCTGTTGGCGATCACCATCAATGAGGAACTGGCACAGGTGGAAGGGGTGCCCGTAGCGCGCACCCGTCTGACCCTGATGCTGCTGATCGCCGTGGTGATCGCGGTGGCGATGAAACTGGTCGGCATCCTGCTGATTACCTCGCTGCTGATCATTCCCGCCGCCGCCGCCCGCCGCCTCTCCAATACCCCGGAGCAGATGGCCGTATTCGCGTCACTGCTGGGGATGCTGGCCGTCGCCGGTGGTATCAGTGCATCCTGGTTCTGGGATACGCCGGCCGGACCTTCCGTAGTGGTGACCGCGCTGGTCGAGTTCCTGCTGCTGTACAGCCTGCCGCTCCGGGCATTGCAGCCTCGATGATCCCATCCGCCTACTGGCCGGACAGGGCCACGCACGCGCGTGTCTGGTCCCTGGCCTGGCCCATGATGCTGTCCAACATCACCGTGCCGCTGCTGGGCCTGGTCGACACGGCCGTCATTGGCCACCTGCCCGAGCCTCATCATTTGGGAGCCGTGGCCGTCGGCAGCATGATTTTCTCCATTCTCTACTGGGCGTTCGGTTTTTTGCGCATGGGCACCACCGGCATGGTGGCCCAGGCCTGCGGCCGCGATGACGGCGAGCGCATCCGCACCTTACTCGGCCAATCACTGATTCTGGGAACCGGCATAGGCGTACTGATTCTGCTGCTGCGCACTCCGTTGACGACACTGGCGCTGCAGCTGATGGACCCCGAACCGGCGGTCCTGGCTTCAGCTGCGGAATACACGGCCATTCGCGCCTTTGGCGCACCGGCCGTGCTATGCAATTTCGCCCTGCTGGGCTGGTTCGTCGGCAACCAGAACACGCGGATCGCGCTGATCCTGCTGACCAGTACCAACCTGCTCAACATGCTGCTGGACCTGCTGTTCGTGTTCGGTTTCGGCATGGCGGCTGATGGCGTGGCGCTGGCTACGGTGTGCGCCGAATACTTCAGCCTGCTGTTGGGCCTCTGGTTTTGCCGCCGTCTGCTTGGCCATATTCCGGGAGCTTGGGCCTGGCAACAACTGCATCGCCTGAGTGACTATGCCGAGCTGATCAGCGTCAACCGCTACCTGTTCGTGCGCACCCTGCTGTTGCTGATGACCTTCGCCTTCTTTACCGCTCAAGGTGCCCGGCAGGGCACCACCATCCTGTCGGCCAACGCGGTGCTGCTCAACTTCCTGCTGCTCATTTCCAATGCGCTGGATGGTTTTGCCCACGCGACCGAGGCATTGACCGGCAAGGCACTGGGGCAGAAGCGAAGACAGGGGTTCTATCAGGTACTGGTCTGCGCCACGCTCTGGTCGGCGATCAGCGCGCTGGGATTGACGCTGGTGTTCGCACTCGGCGGCCAGCCGATCATCCAGCTGCTCACCGACATCCCCGAGGTACGGGAGGAGGCGGTACGCTACCTGCCCTGGATCATGCTGCTGCCGCTGATCGGCACCTGGAGCTTTCTGCTCGACGGCATCTTTATCGGTACCACTCGCGTAAAGGCGATGCAGGACACGATGCTGGTCTCGGTGCTGCTGGTATTCGCGCCGGTTTGGTGGCTGAGCCAGCCACTGGGCAACCACGGCCTCTGGCTGGCCTTCCTGTCCCTGTTTGCCGCCCGTGGTCTGACCGGAGCCTGGGTGTTCTGGCGCCTGGATCGGCGTGACGCCTGGTTTACCCCACAACAATAGGGGGACTGGCGCAAAACAGCCCCGGCAGCCAGACTCTCCTCATGGCAACAAGAGGAGAGACGATCATGCGCCACCTGCTGATGATCACCACCCTGGGCCTCAGCGGTTGCAGCCAGGCCCTGCCACTGGAACAGCTGCAGCTGCCACCCGGCTACCACATTGAAGTCGCGGCCGAAGTACCCAACGCACGACAGATGACACTGAGCCCGGCCGGCACTCTCTATGTAGGGACCCGACGCGATGGCCGTGTGTTCGCACTACAGGATCTCGACGGCGACCAGCACTATGAAACCCGGCATACATTGCTGTCAGGACGCCAATTGCCCAACGGCGTGGTCTGGACCGAAGGCGATCTCTATGTGGCCGAGTTGACCCGGCTGATCCGACTGGCTGACATCGACAACCGGCTGACCCGCCCACCCGCGGCGCAAACCCTGCTTGACGGCCTGCCTGATATCACCCACCACGGCTGGAAATACCTGAAGCAGGGGCCTGACGGGGCTTTCTATTTCTCCCTCGGTGCTCCCTGCAATGTCTGCCTGGAGCCCGATCCTCGCTTTGCCAGCATCATGCGCTTTGACCCCGCCAGCGGCCAGGCACGCCCCTGGGTGCGCGGCGTGCGCAACTCGGTGGGCTTTGCCTGGCACCCCGAAGATGGCAGCCTCTGGTTCACGGATAACGGCCGTGATCATCTGGGCGATGACCAGCCCGATGACGAGTTGAACCGGGCCGGGCAGGGCGGACTGCATTTCGGCTTTCCCCTTGTCCATGGCGATGGCCTGATCGATCCTGATTTCGGTGAAGGAGCCCGGGCAATCAACAGCGAAACACCGGTCGGCCTGCTCGGCGCTCATGTAGCAGCACTGGGCATCAGCTTCTATACCGACAATCAGTTTCCCGATACCCCCAACACCACACTGTTCATGGCCCAACACGGTTCCTGGAACCGTTCCAGCAAGGTTGGCTACCGGGTAATGCGTATCACGACCCAGGGCCAGGAGGTCACCGGGATCGAGCCCTTTGTCACCGGCTGGCTGCAGGGCGAAAGCGCCTGGGGGCGACCGGTGGACGTGCTGGTCGAACCCGATGGCGACCTGCTGATTTCCGATGACAAGAGCGGTGTCATCTACCGGGTCTGGTACCAGGGCGACCGCCCTGAGCAGTAGGTAACGCTTGCCATGGTTTCAGCCCGACGGCGCTACACCCTGATGGCCTTGCCCAGCTCCAGACAAGCCTGATGGCGGGGACACTGGCGCAAGTGGTCATTCACCAGCCCCACCGCCTGCATATAGGCATAGGCGATGGTCGGGCCGAAAAAACGTACCCCTTCGCGCTTGAGGTCTTTTGCAAGTTGCTGCGACAGCGCGGTCTGAGCCGGTATCTGCTCCATCCGTTCGACGCCGGACTGGATGGGGCGGCCCTCCACATAGCGCCACAGAAAGCGCGCGAAACTGCCATGACGGGCCTTGAGTTCGAGAAATACCCGCGCATTGTTGATCGAGGCTTCGATCTTGGCCCGGTTGCGGATGATGCCGGGGTCGGCCAGCATGGCGACGATTTCAGCCTCGCCGAATGCCGCGACCCGCTCGGGATCGAAGTTCACATAATGGCGGCGATAGCCGTCTCGCTTTTCCAGCACCGTGCGCCAGCTCAGCCCGGCCTGGGCCGACTCCAGAATGAGAAACTCGAACAGCACCCGGTCATCAGTCTGGGGCACGCCCCATTCACGATCGTGATACTGATGCTCAAGCGGGCTTTGCATCGCCCAGCCACAGGGCAGGGGCGATGCAGGCGGGATGCTCATGCTCAGTGGTCGTGGCGCAGATTGCCGGGATCCATGATACGGATCGGCTGGGGACTGTCATCGGCCACCGCCGCCGGCGCCTGGTCGGAACGCTCGCCGCTGACCCGCGTTTCCAGCTGCTCCGGATCGGGACGGCCGTCCAGCCGCAGGGAATCGGCAAAGCCGCATTTCACGCACTCACGGTATTCCCGCTCCTCGTCACGGTGCATCCGCACCGTGTCCATCTCGCCGCAGCGCGGGCAGACCGCACCGGCGATGAATCGCTTTTGTACACTCATCTTGTCACCTGTTAACGAATGCCGGAGTGACGCAGCAGGGCGTCGACACTGGGCTCGCGACCACGAAAGGCCACGAACAGATCCATGGGATCGCCCGAGCCGCCCTGTTCCAGAATTTCCTGACGGAAGGCCAGACCGGTATCCGTGTTGAAAATGCCTTCCTCCTCGAAACGGGAGAAGGCGTCGGCCGAGAGTACCTCGGCCCACTTGTAGCTGTAGTAACCCGCCGCATAACCGCCGGCAAAGATATGGCTGAAGCCGTGCTGGAAACGGTTGTCCGCCGGCGGACGGATCACCGCCACCTGCTCGCGGACATGGTCCAGCAGCGCCTGAATTTCAGTCTCGCCGGGCTGATACTCGTGGTGCAGACGGAAATCGAACAGCGAAAACTCCAGCTGACGCATCATCATCATGCCGGACTGGAAGTGCTTGGCCGCCAGCATCTTGTCCAGCAATGCCTGCGGCAGCGGCTCGCCGGTTTCGTGGTGGCCGGAGATCAGCGCCAGCGCTTCCGGCTCCCAACACCAGTTTTCCATGAACTGACTGGGCAGCTCCACCGCATCCCAGGCGACGCCGTTGATGCCGCTGATGTCAGCCTCTTCCATCTGCGTCAGCATGTGGTGCAGCCCGTGACCGAACTCGTGGAACAGGGTGGTGACCTCGTCATGGGTCAGCAGCGCCGGCTGGCCGGGCAGGGGCGGAGTGAAGTTGCACACCAGATAGGCCACCGGCAGCTGCAGCTCGGCCTCGCTCAGGCGGCGACGCACCCGGCAGTCATCCATCCAGGCGCCGCCGCGCTTGCCGCTGCGGGCGAAGGGATCAAGATAGCAGTAGGCGAAAGGCTCTCCGTTACGCTTGAGCGCAAACAGGCGCGCATCCGCGTGCCAGCTGTCGAAGCTCTGCTGTTCTTCAACCTGCAGATCGAACAGGCGACCGGCGATGCTGAACATGCCGTCCAAGACCTTGGGCAGCGGGAAGTAGGGCCGCAGTTCCTGCTGCGAGATCTCGTAGCGCGCCTGCTTCAGCTTCTCGCCGTAGTAGGTCACGTCCCAGGCGTTGAGTTCTTCGATGCCATCACGCTCACGAGCAAAGACCTGCAATTCGGCCACTTCCTGCTCCGCCACCGGACGGGTCTCGGTGGCCAGGTCTTCCAGGAAGCTGACCACCTGTTGCGGCGACTGCGCCATCTTGGTCGCCAGCGAATAATCGGCGTAGGTGTCGAAACCCAGCAGCTGCGCCAGCTCATGGCGCAGGGACAGGATCTCGTTCATCACTTCGGAGTTGTCCCATTCACCGGCCTTGGGACCCTGATCAGAGGCGCGGGTACTGAATGCGCGGTACAGCTCCTCGCGCAAATGGCGGTTGTCCGCAAAAGCCATCACCGCGTAGTAAGCAGGGAAATCCAGAGTGATGACCCAGCCGTCCAGTTCCTTCGCTTTGGCAGCTTCTTTGGCTGCCGCGATCGCATGCTCCGGCAGACCGGACAGTTCAGACTCGTCGCTGATCTCTTTCCACCAGCCCTGAGTGGCGTCCAGTACGTTCTCGGAGAATTTAGTCGTCAGCTCGGACAGGCGCTGCTGCAGCTCGGCATAGCGCTTCTGATCGGCTTCCGGCAAGGCGATGCCGGACAGGCGGAAGTCGCGCAGGGCGTTGTTGACCACCTTGCGCCGCGCCGGGCTCAGCTGCTGATATTCATCACTATCGGCCAGCGCCTCGAACGCCTGAAACAGGCCCTGATGCTGACCCAGTTCGGTCCAGTATTCGGACAGCTTCGGCAGGCAGGCGTTGTAGGCTTCACGCCAGGCATCGGAGTTCATCACCGCATTCAGATGGGAAACCGGCGACCAGGCCTGAGCCAGCTCATCGTTGAGCTGCTCCAGCTCGGCCACCAGCGTCCAGCCACTGACCGAAGCATCGTCGGTCAACTCAGCGATGCGTTTGCGGTTGCGCGTCAGCAGCTCGTCGATAGCGGGCTCGGCATGCTCCGGCAGGATACGGCTGAACGGTGGCAACAGGTGGCGTTCGAGCAGGGGGTTGGACATGGGATCTCTCCAATCTGGATCGGCATTATGGACCGGTATTGCAGGGTCAACTCTTCAATCAGTATACAATGGGGTCCAGCCAAGGTGATTTCAATCAGAATCAGGAGAGCCGCATGAACGTACGACCCTATCAGGGGATGACCCCGAAACTGGCCGACAACGTATTCGTCGACCCCAGCGCCGTGGTACTGGGCGATGTGGAGATCGGCGAACACAGCTCGGTCTGGCCGATGACGGTGATTCGCGGCGACATGCACCGTATCCGCATTGGCCGCTATTCCAGTATTCAGGACGGCTCCGTACTGCACATCACCCATGCTGGCCCCTACAACCCGGACGGCTTCCCGCTGATCATCGGCGATCATGTCACCGTCGGCCATCAGGCGATGCTGCACGGCTGCACCCTCGGCAGCCGCATTCTGGTCGGCATGGGCGCGATGATCATGGATGGTGCCGTCGTCGAAGATGAGGTGATTGTCGGCGCCGGCAGTCTGGTGCCGCCGGGCAAGACACTGAAGAGCGGCTATCTCTACGTCGGCCGTCCGGCCAAGCCACAGCGCGAGCTGACCCAGAAGGAGAGGGAGTTCTTTACCTATACCGCTGAGAACTACGCCCGTCTGTCCGCCAAGCACAACAGCGAGGCCTGGGCTCAGGACTGACCGGCCCCCGAGACCCGCCGCACACGGCTTCGAAAACCGGCAAAATACGTGCCGGTTTTTTTACAGCCGATCAAATTAATATTATTGATAACGATTTGCATTTAGTTTAGTGTAGCCACAACTTAACTTGATCCAGGGAGTTGTCATGTCACTGAAACGCCTTCTGCTGCCCGCTGCCATCGCCGCTGTGGTCCTGTCTCCACTGACCCCGGTAGCCATCAGTCATGCCAGCGCCGCCAGCCCGGCGGTCGAAGCCAAGGCAGACAGTGTCACCCGGCACTACGCCGATATCGCTGAAGCCGTTTTTGCCGACGCCCTGACCGCCGCCCAGCAGCTGCAACAGGCGATCGAAACCTTGCTGGCGGCCCCCACTGATGCCAACCTGATCGCTGCCCGCGAGGCCTGGATTGCCGCGCGGGTGCCCTACCAGCAATCCGAGGTTTACCGTTTCGGTAACGCCATCGTCGATGACTGGGAAGGCAAGGTTAACGCCTGGCCGCTGGACGAAGGGCTGATCGACTACGTGGATGGCAACAGCTATGGCTACGAATCGGACATCAACGCCTGGTACGGCGCCAACATCATCGCCAACCCGTCGCTGAACATCGGTGGCAAGCAGGTCGACGCCAGCACCATCGACAAGACTTTGCTGGCCGAAACCTTGCATGAGATCGACGGTGTTGAAGCGAACGTCGCCACCGGCTACCACGCCATCGAATTCCTGCTCTGGGGCCAGGACCTGAATGGCACCAAACCGGGGGCCGGCAACCGTCAGGCCTCGGACTTCGACACTGAAAATTGCAGCAACGGCCACTGCGACCGTCGCCGTGCTTACCTTAAGACCGTTACCGACCTGCTGATCGATGATCTGACCGAGATGGCCAACAACTGGAAACCGGGCGGCGAAGCCCGCCAGCAGCTGGCCGCCAAGGGAGACCTGGGAGGGCTGGCCACCATCACCACCGGCATGGGCAGCCTGTCCTACGGTGAACTGGCTGGCGAGCGCACCAAGCTGGGCCTGATGCTGCATGATCCGGAAGAAGAGCACGACTGCTTCTCCGACAACACCCACTGGTCGCACTTCTACGATGCACTGGGCATTCGCAACGCGTATCTGGGCGAATACAGCCGTATCGATGGCAGTCAGCTCCAAGGGCCCTCTCTGTCCGCCCTGACCCAGGCCGCCAACCCGGCGCTGGACCGGAAGATGCGTGATCACCTGAATGCGACTCAGGCCGCCGCCCAGGCGATGGTTGACGCCGCCGAACAGGGTGAAACCTTTGACGTACTGATCGCCGCCGGCAACAACGAGGGCAACGCTAAGGTACAGGCTTTCGTCGATGCCCTGACGGCACAGACACAGGTCCTCGAAGAGGTGATGGCAACCCTGGGTATCTCGGATGTCGAGCTGGAAGGCTCCGATAGCCTGGACAACCCTTCGGCCGTTCTCGGCGGCTGATCGCTCGATGACCCGTTCGGCACTCAGTACGTCTGGCCTGTTCTCCGTCAAATTGGCCTTTCGGCTGGCTCTCTCGCTGGCGTTGTGCACCAGCCCGGCCGCCATGGCAGTGGCGACCGATTCGGACCGGGCCGGGTCCAGTACCCATCGGCCCGGTCCATCCTTTTCCGCGGCCGAGCGCCAGGCCTTCATGCAACCGGTCGAGGGGCTTCCCTTCGAGCAGCGCATGAGCTTCGTGCTCGGGCGCGCCATTTTCGAAAAGCTCTGGGTGTCCTCACCCTCGTCAACCACCGCCAGCGACGGCCTGGGTCCGCTGTATAACGCCCGTTCCTGCTTTCAATGCCATATCAACAACGGCCGAGGCCTGCCACCGGACGAGCAGGGCAGCAGCAACCGCAACGGGCTTATGATCCGCCTCGGCATCCCGGGCGAAGGGCATACCGGCCCACTGGGCGTTACCCCCGAACCCACCTACGGTACCCAGCTGCAAACCTTCGCCGTAGCAGGCCTGCCCGCCGAAGCCCAACCTCAGGTTGAATACCGCACCCATCAGGTTACGCTCAACGGCGGCGAGCACGTAGAGCTGCGCCGGCCGCTCTATCGGTTGAGCCGGCCCGGTTATGGCGACTTTCATCCTCAGACACAGCTGTCGCCGCGTCTTGCGCCAGCAATGATCGGGCTGGGGCTGCTGGAACTGATCCCCGAAGCCGATATTCTCGCCCGCGAGGATACCGAAGACCGGGACGGAAACGGTATCTCCGGACGCGCCAACCGGGTCTTCCATCCGGACCATGAACAGCTCCAGCTGGGCCGCTTCGGCTGGAAGGCGGGCCAGCCGAGCCTGAGGCTGCAAAATGCCAATGCCCTGAATACCGATATCGGCATTTCCAACCCCGACTACCCACAGCCGAGCGGCGACTGCACCGCCGCCCAGCCCGGTTGTCTGAACGCCCCCCATGGCAACACCGAGGCTCAGGACAACCTGGAAGCCTCTGCCGAAATGATGGACGTACTCCTGTTTTACACTCGGCATTTGGCGGTACCGCCGCGGCGCCACCCGGAGGCCCCTGACGTTCAGGCCGGGGAGCAGCTCTTTACACAAACTGGCTGCAGCCAGTGCCATACGCCCTCCCAGCGGACCGGACAGGCCCCCGATCGACCGGCTCTGAGCGGCAAAATCATCTGGCCCTACACCGACCTGCTGTTGCACGATATGGGCGAAGGGCTCGCGGACCAGCGTCCCGAATTTGACGCCAGCGGCCGCGAATGGCGCACGCCACCGCTCTGGGGCCTGGGACGTCATCACGCCGTCAGCGGCGAGCGCGCCCTGCTGCATGATGGCCGCGCCCGCACCCTGACCGAAGCCATTCTCTGGCACGGAGGGGAAGCGGAAAGTGCCCGTGAGCGCTTCCGCCAACTGACACCGCAACAACGTAAACAATTGATCTCGTTTCTGGAGTCACTTTGATGCAATCGACACACACACCCATGTGGCCGCTCTGGATGGCCGCTACCGGCCTGGCACTGGTGGCCGGCCTGGCCCATGCCGACACCCCGGAGACGGACTGGTCCCGTTTCAATCACCAGGTCGTGCAGCAGCATGTACTGCCGCGCTATGCGCAACTGGATTCAGCCGCAACCAGCCTGTCCAGCGCGTCCAACACCCTGTGTCAGGCTCCCTCTGAACAGACCCTGCAAGCCACACGTGACGCCTGGCATGATGCCATGCAGGCCTGGCAGGGTATCCAGCACGTGCAGTTTGGTCCGGTACAGTTTCTGATGCGCAATTTCGGTCTTGAATTCTGGCCCGACCGCAAGAATATCGGCGCTCGCCAGCTGCGCCAGGCGCTGGCATCCGACCAGCCCTATGATGCCGAATTTTTCCGCCAGGCCAGCGTATCCATCCAGGGCTTCCCGGCCCTGGAACGCCTGCTGTTCGCCGACAACGCCCTGGAACAACTGCAGCAGGGGCGCAGCTGCGAACTGACTCAGGCGATTGCCGGGCATGTGGCCCAGATGAGCCACGCCATCCATCAGGAATGGCAGGCACAGGCAGACAGTGACTTCTCTGCGGATCAGGAAGAGGAGTGGGCCGCCGAGCAGGCCGTGGACCTGATGGCGTCGCTGGTCGAACCGATCGAAGCGGTCCGCGACAGCAAGCTGCTCAAACCGATGGGCGATACCGCCCAGGCCGCCCGCCCCAAGCTGCTGGAAAGCCACCGCAGCAGCAGTTCGCTGGCCAATATCCGCAGCAATCTGGCCGCACTGAGTGAACTGTACCAGGGAACAGAACCCAGTGTTGATAGCCTGCTACAGCAGGCTGACGCCGCCGACCTGGCCCAGGCAATTCGCCTCAGCTTCAGCCAGCTCGACCAGGCACTGAACCAGATTCAGGCCCCCTTGAAAACAGCACTGACCCGGCCGGAGTCTCATGCCCAACTGACCAGCATCGCTGCTCAACTCAAGCAGCTGGGTGAACAGCTGGACACCGCCATGGGTGCGCTCGATATACAACTGGGGTTCAACAGCCGTGATGGAGACTAGTCGCCGCCGTTTTCTTGGCCTGATGGCCGCCGGTCTCATGCTGCCCGCCACCGGTGTGCTGGCCGGTAACGCACGAGACCCGCTGCTGATCAGTGCCGCCAGCGATGCCCGGCGGCACTGGCTGGTGGGCACCGATACCCAGGGCACTATACAGCTGCGTCATCAGCTGCCCAGCCGCGCCCATCATGTGGAGCTACACCCGCACCGCCCCTGGGTAGCCGTAGCGGCACGTCGTCCCGGTGACTATATCGAAGTCGTCGACTATCAGAGCGGCCGCCAGGTGCAGCGCATCCTGGTAGACGAGGGCTACCTGTTCAATGGCCACATCGTCTTTTCCGCAGATGGTCGCTGGCTGGTCAGCACCGAGGAACGGGCATCTGATTCGGCGGGGCAGGTCGTCATTCGCGACGTGGAGCAGGATTTCGTCATTGCCGAGCGCTATTCCACCCGCGGCATAGGCCCTCATGAGCTGCTGCTGCACCAGAACGAACTGATTGTCGCCAACGGCGGCATCCGCACCCATGAACGGGACAAGCTCAACCTGGACAGCATGAATCCCTCACTGGCTTACCTGAACTTTGCCAGTGGTCAGCTGAATGAGCAGGTATTCATGCCACCGGAGCATTTCCAGCTCAGCATTCGCCACATGGACCTGAACCCTGAAGGTATCCTGGCGGTTGCCATGCAATATCAGGGAGACCCCGGTGACAGCAAACCACTGGTGGCGCTGCACCGTCGTGGTCAGCCGTTGCAGCTGCTGGCGGCACCGGATGCCATCAACCAGCGCATGAAACAGTACTGTGGCAGTATTCGACTGGATGTCAGCGGTCAAATCGCCGCCGTTTCGTCACCACGGGGTCATGTCATCACCTTCTGGAACCTGCCTGAAGCACGTTTCATGACGATGATGCATTGCCGTGACGGCTGCGGCCTCAGCGCAACGGATCAGCACGGGGAATTCCTGGCCAGCTCCGGCTTCGGCCAGCTTTACCGCATGAACCCGCTGACCCATCTGCGTGAACGCATGCCACTGGACGGTACGGCCTCACAGCTGCGCTGGGACCACCATATGAAACGCACATCGGTCTGACATGCACCGACTCCTGCTGCTTGCCGGCCTGCTGCTGACCAGCCTGTGTCATGCAGAAACGCCTGTGTCAGCCAGCCTGCTTGATGCCTACCGACAACCGCCCGCCTCCTGGCCCGCCGCCCAGACCCATCCGGCAGCGGGGGAGGTGACCGAGCTGGCCCCTCTGCCCGCATTACCCCCGGTGGACTGGCATACCCCCGCCACCGAGACGCTTGGGCAGCAGCTGTTCTTCGATCCGCGCCTGTCCGGCTCCGGCCAGATCGCTTGTGCCAGTTGCCACGACCCGGATCTGGGCTGGGCCGACGGCCGCCGTCTTGCCTTTGGTCATGACCGCCAGACGGGGACCCGCAACAGCATGAGTATCCTCAATGCCGCCTGGTTCGACCGGCTGTTCTGGGATGGCCGTGCCCAAGGCCTGCTGAACCAGGCACTGCAGCCGATCACTAACCCGGTGGAGATGAATGCCAACCTGGAGGAGATCCTCTCCCGGCTGAACCGTATTCCGGGCTACCGCCGCGCCTTTGACGAGGCCTTCGGTTCGGGCCCCATCGACGCCGACCGACTGGCCAGGGCGCTGGCCGCTTTCGAGCGCCGCATTGTTTCGCGCCCCAACCGGCTGGATCACTTCATTAGCGGAGATTACGACGCCCTCAACGATCAGGAAATCTTCGGCCTGCACCTCTACCGCACCAAGGCCGGCTGTCTCAACTGCCATAACGGCCCGTTGTACTCGGACGGCCGGTTCCATCACACCGGCCTGAGCTACTATGGCCGCCGATATGAAGATCGGGGACGAGAACAGGCAACCGGCCGAGCCGAGGACCGAGGCAAGTTCCGTACCCCCAGCCTGCGCGACCTGAACTACACCGGACCCTGGATGCACAACGGCCTCTTCTCCAGCCTGCGTGGCATCCTCAATATGTATAACGCCGGCATGATCGGCAGCCACCAGCTACATGCGGATCTGCCACCGCTGTCGCCATTGATTCGCCCCCTGCACCTGAACCATACGGAGCTGGATGCCCTTGAGGCCTTCCTGGCCACGCTCAGCCATCGACCGCCGGCGATACGACCGCCGACCCTGCCCGATGACTCCCATAGCAAACATTAATATTTTTTAATTGATAATGATTATTAAAAGCAATTAGTTTAGTATCCCGTTCGGATGCCTGGCAGCCTGCCTTCAGGGCGACAGCAGCCATCCAGCTCTCCGCCTTTGTTTGCTCAGAAAAAAGGGATGTTATGCGACCTCAAAACGCCTTCACGCCACTGATCACACTACTGGCAGGGCTGTATACTGCCCTGGCAACCGCCGAACCCCCTCCCAAGCCAACCGACAGCTGTCGTCCGGAGTCCCCTGACAGTTGCGTCCGGGAACTGTCGGACATTACCGTGACCGGCCGTGAAATTGCCACCGGCCTGCAAGTCATCGATAAGGAACTGATTGAACAGCTGCCAACCGGCGAAGGCAACCTGGCCGATCTGCTGCGCACCAACCCGGCGGTGGACTTCTCTCGCAATGGTCGGGGCTCGGCGAACAGCGGCGTGATGCGTCCGGACGAGTTTTCCTTCCATGGTCAGGCCCACTACCAGAACCTGTTCATGATCGACGGCATCGATACCACCAGCGATATCAACCCCGCCTCCGGCGGTGACGTTTTCAGCAGCCCAAGCCTGACGAGCGTGATCGGTGGCAGCTCCCCCCAAGGGTATTATCTGGACGTGGACCTGCTGGAGCAGGTCGAGGTATATGATGCCAACGTCCCTGCCAGCTTTGGTGGCTTCACCGGTGGGGTGGTCAGTGCCAAGATGAAACGCTATGACGGCAACGACTTCATCGATCTGCGCTACGGTATCCAGCGGGATGAGTGGGAATCTTTCCACATCGACGAACGTGACCAGGAAGCGTTCAACACGGCTGACAGTTATAGAGCCGAGTACACACCCACCTATCGCAAGGACAACTACACACTGTCCGCACAGCAGGGTATTACTGACAACACCGGTCTGACCCTGGGTCTCAGCCGACGTCATTCCAGTTTCCTGCAGAGCTACAGTGATGGCATGGACAACTTGCACCGGGTTTACTATGACGATCGAATCGACAACCTGCACGCCAAGCTTGATCACCGCTGGAGCGAGCGACTGCACACCAGTCTCAGCCTGAGGCATGCCGATCGCAGCCATGATGGCCTGACCTCCACCCGCTATGACGATATGTTTACCAAGAGTCACGACGGCTTGGGCCTGAGCGGCAACCTGGAATACACCCTGGACTCCGGAGCCCGCTTCATCCTCGACATGGCGCTGGATCGAGTGGGCGACGAACTGAACAGCAGCAGCAACCTGTTCACCCGTCATGAATCACTGGAAGGACGCCTGCCAACCCAGTCCGGCGGCTATGGTGACACCAACCAGCAGCAGACCACCTTTTCCCTGTCTCCTGAACTGGCGCTGGCTCCCATCGTCTTGGGCAGCAGCCGCCATAACCTGATCGTCGGTGGCGATCTGAAATATACCGAGAGCCTGTATGAACGACCGGAAGGAGCCTTCTTTCGCGAGTACAACTGCATCGACGACAACGGCCGTAACGGCTGTGTCGACCGGAATGGCAGCGGCGACAGCGACTTTGGTGACGAATACCTGGCCCGCGCCTTCGATTACGGTGCCGGCAAGGTATCACTGGACGTTACCACCGCAGCGCTCTACCTGGATGATCGTATCGAACGAGACCGCTGGCAGTTCCGCCTGGGCCTGAGGGCCGATTACAACAGCTGGCTGGAAAACCTGGATATCGCCCCCCGCCTGAGCGCGACCTGGGATACCTTCGGTGACGGCAGCACCCGGTTGACGGCCGGCGCCAACCGTTACTATGGCCGCAGTTTTCTGCGCTACGTCATCAATGATGTGGTGCGCAGCTGGAACAAGATGACCTTTTATGACACCAGCGGCAACATCACCAAGGAAACCACCTACGATAACCGCTCCCGGAGCAATGACCTGGCTACCCCCTATTCAGATGAGCTGATGCTTGGCTGGGACCAGCAACTGGGGCCCTTCAACAGCCGACTGAAACTGGTACGCCGCGCCAGCCGTGACAGTATCCGTCGCAACGAGGACAGCGACGGCAACTACTACTACGACAACAGCGGCAGTAAGGACACGAACAGCCTCACCTGGACACTGGATCATGCTGCCCACCCGCTGAGGTTTGCCGGCAGTGAAACAGTTGCCAGCCTGTCCGTGGGCTGGAAACAGACCGAAACCGACCTGCAGAGCGATGACGCCTATGACCAGGAACCCAACCCCGTCTATTACAAGGGCCGCGTCATCGACGGCAGCGAATTACCGGCCTGGGATTACAACATCCCGCTCAACGTCAGCCTGAGCACCATTACCCAGGTACCGAGCTGGAACCTCACCTGGTCCAATTTTGTCAGCCTGCACAGCGGCGGCACTATCGCCCGTGACGGCGGCGACAACTACACCGATCAGGACGGCACTCGCTACGATATCTATGAGGATTACACGCTGGAAGACCTGGTCACCCTGGATACCAAAGTGCAGTGGAAACCGCGTCTTTGGTCATCCAGCCAGGGTTATCTGATGGTCGAGGTCAGCAACCTGTTCGACCAGGTGGTCAGTACCAAGATCAGTCGCTATGACAGCGTCAGCGACACCTACACGCCCGGCCGCAAGGTCTGGCTGGAAGTGGGCATGCGGTTCTGAACGGCTCGTCTGCATAAGCCGATTGGCGGGGCCTGTGGCGATGCAGCCCCGCCTTGCCTGGTTCGCCTCAGGCTTTGGCCTTGGTCAATTCACGCAGCCGCTTGACCACCTGCGCATTGATGCTGCGCTGGGTAAAGTGGCCGTCTTCCTTGCGCACACCGGCTGTGCGCCCCATCAGGATTTCCAGACACTCGTCGACGCTGGAGACAGGATGGATATGGAAGAGGCCATCTTCCGCCGCCTGTACCACTTCGTCCTTGAGCATCAGGTGGCGCACGTTGGCGCGCGGGATGATGCAGCCCTGCCAGCCGGTCAGGCCTCGGGTCTTGCACAGGTGGAAGAAGCCCTCGATCTTCTCGTTGACGCCGCCGATCGCCTGCACCTCGCCATACTGGTTGATCGAGCCGGTGATGGCGTACTGCTGACGAATGGGAATATGGGTCAGCGCCGAAATCAGGGTACAGATCTCCGCCAGCGAGGCGCTGTCGCCGTCGACATAACCGTAGGACTGCTCCATCGCCAGGCTGGCCGACAGCGCCAGCGGGAAATCACCGGCGTACTTGTGGCCGAGGAAGCCGGACAGGATCAGCACCCCCTTGGAGTGGATCGGCTGACCCAGGGCGACTTCACGTTCGATATCGACGATGCCCTTGTTGCCCGGATGCACGGTGGCGGTGATCCGCGCCGGGCTGCCGAAGGAGACGTCGCCCACCTGCAGCACCGTCAGGCCGTTGGACTTGCCGATCGCATCGCCGTCGGTATCGATCAGCACCGTTTCGTTGAGAATGCTCTCCAGAATCTTCTGTGACAACCGCCCGGTGCGGCGCTCCTTGGCTTCCAGCGCCAGCTCCACATGGTCGGCGTTGATCAGGGCATCGTTCTGTTCGCGCCGGCGGAAATCGGACTCGCAGAGCAGGTCGACCAGCTCGCCCACATGAGCGGACAACAGGTCCTGATCGCCGGCCAGCCGCGAACTGTGCTCCACCAGCCGGGCCACGGCGCGACGGGTTAATGGGGCCAGACCTTCCTCGCTGGCCAGCGTCTTCATCAGCCGCGCGTACTGGCGGATGGAGTGAGGCGTGCGGTGCACATCCTCGTCGAAGTCGACCACCACGCGGAACATCTTCTCGAAGTCGTGATCCAGCTCCTGCAGCAGGTAGTAGGTGTCGCGCTCGCCGACCAGCACCACTTTCACCTTGAGGTTGGCCGGCTGGGGGCTCAGGGTGATGGCGCTGATACCGGCGTATTCGCTGACCGGGTTCTCGATGCGTATTTCGTGCGCCTTCAGGGCACGCTTCAGCGCCGCGTAAACGAAGGGCTGCTCCAGCAGCTTCTCCGCCTCCAGCACCAGGTAACCGCCGTTGGCCCGGTGCAGGGCACCCGCCCGAATCAGCGTGTAGTTGGTGACCATGGCCCCCATCTCGCTGACATACTCGACCCGGCCAAACAGGTTCTCGTAACTGGGATGAGACTCGAACACCACCGGCGCGCCCTTGGTCTTGTGGTTATCGACCAGCAAATTGAGGCCGTAGTTCTGCTCCAGGTACTCGCGGCGCACCACATCGCTTTTGCCTTCCAACGCACCGTCCTCGCCCAGCAGATCACTGGCGTTGCGGATCAGGTCCGCCTCCACATGCTTGAGGTAGTCGACGATGCCGGCAATGTTGGCATACTTGTCCCGCAGCGGCTGGATCAGCGGTTCTACCGCCTGGCGTGCCGTATTTCTGTCCAGCAACCGCATCTGCTCGGCGGCCTGCCGACGCCACACCGGCAGGCCGGTCAGGCTGTCATTGAGCATCTCCTCCAGCTCGGAAATATGGCTCTGGATCGCATCACGCTCGGCCTCCGGCAGCTGGGAGAAGGCGGCTTCATCCATCGCCTGACCATTGGCGACCGGCGTAAAGCCGACTGTCGCGCCATCACGGTAAACCGCAATGCTGTATTCACGTCCCTTGCGCTCGACCTGATTCAGCGCGTCGTCATAGTGACGGTTGAACTCGCGCTCGACCTGACTTTTCATGCGCTGGTAGGCCGGGTTCTCATAGGCGGCCGGCAGTTCGGCCAGCACGCTGTCGAGCAGATGACGAATATCACGCTTCAACTGACTTGCCTTGCCTGCCGGCAGTTCCAGTATCACCGGATAGCGGTTATCGCTGAGGTTATTGAGGTAACACCAGTCACTCGGCTTGCTCTGCTTCTTGGCCGAGGTTTTGAGGCTTTCCATAGCGAAGGAGAAGCGACCGGTATGCGGATTGCCCATGACGAACAGGTTATAGCCGGGGCGCTGCATGCCGATACCGAACTCCATCGCTTCAATGGCGCGGTCCTGGCCGAAAAAGCCGGCGAAGGGCTCCAGGGATTCGGTGGTCTTGAAGGGCAGGAGTTCAGGGTCGCAGGTACGATAGAGCGCCGCAGGCGCCAGTGGCAGGTGCTTGTCCATGCGCGTACTCCACTAACAGAGGGTGTGCCTCTGTTATACCGCCTCGCATTTGCCGGATGCAAGGCGCCAGTGCCAAGGAGCATGGAAAAAGGCGTTCAGATTCAGTGGACTAGCACCAAAGTCTGACGCCTTGATGAAGCCTGTCAGCCGGCCTTGAGGGCCGCACGCAGGGTTTGCATCACCGACGCCGTGTCGGGCTGGACACCACGCCAGATGCGGAAGGATTCGGCGGCCTGCTCCACCAGCATGCCCAGACCATCGATCACTCGGGCAGCTCCCAGGTCACTGGCCCAGCGACAGAAGGGGGTCGGCTCGGCGCCGTACATCATGTCATAGCAGGCGGTGCTGGCACCGACCACAGCAGCAGGTACCGGCGGCACCTCACCCTGCAGGCTGGCCGAGGTGCCGTTGATGATCAGGTCGAACGCTTCGGCGGGCACCTGATCGAAACCGCAGGCCTGCACCCGTCCATCCTCGGCAAACAACTCGGCCAGCGTCTCGGCACGCGCGACCGTGCGGTTGGCGATCAGAATCGAAGCCACGCCAGCCGCCAGCAGCGGCTGGAGCACGCCACGCACGGCGCCACCGGCGCCCAGCACCAGCACCCGGGCCCCATCCAGAGTTACACCGTTGTTCTCCGCCAGATCCCGCACCAGGCCGATACCGTCGGTGTTGTCACCGGCGATACGACCGTCGTCCAGGCGGTACAGCGTATTGACCGCACCGGCCGGCTCGGCCCGCTCGCTGCGCCACTGTGCCAGCGCCCAGGCCCGCTCCTTGAACGGCACGGTGATGTTCAGGCCCTTGCCGTCGCCTTGCAGGAAGCGCTCCACCGCCGCCTCGAAGTTGTTTTCCTCGATATGCTCGGCGCTGTAGGTCAGATCCTGCCCAGTCTGCTCGGCAAAGCAGGCATGGATCTGCGGCGACTTGCTGTGCGCGATGGGGTTGCCGAACACCGCATAACGATCCGTCATCTCAGACCTCCAGCCAGTTGCGCGGCTGCAGGTAACGCTCGTACAGCACCGCTTCCTCGCTGCCCGGCTCCGGTTTCCAGTCATAATCCCAGCGCACTTCCGGTGGCAGCGACATCAAGATCGACTCGGTACGACCACCGGACTGCAGGCCGAACAGGGTGCCACGGTCCCAGACCAGGTTGAACTCCACATAGCGGCCACGACGGTGCAGCTGGAAGTCACGCTGACGTTCACCATACGGAGTGTCCTTGCGCTTTTCGATGATCGGTACGATCGCCGGCACATAGGCATCGCCGATCGAGCGCATCAGTCCGAAGCTCTGCTCGAAGCCCAGCTCGTTGAGGTCATCGAAGAAGAGGCCGCCGATGCCACGTGGCTCCTGACGGTGCTTGAGGTAGAAATAGTCATCGCACCACTGTTTGAAGCGCGGATAGATCTCGTCACCGAAGGGCGCACAGGCGTCCTGAGCCACCTGGTGCCAGTGACGGCAATCGTCGTCATGGCCGTAGTAGGGTGTCAGGTCGAAGCCGCCGCCGAACCACCAAACCGGCTCCTCGCCTTCCTTCTCGGCGATGAAGAAGCGCACGTTGGCGTGGGAGGTCGGCACATAGGGGTTGTGCGGATGAATCACCAGGGAAACACCCATCGCCTGGAAGCTGCGACCGGCCAGCTCGGGACGATGCGCTGTGGCAGAGCCCGGCAGGGTATCACCATGTACATGGGAGAAGTTAACGCCGCCTTTTTCGATCACGGCTCCCTTGCTAATCACGCGGGTGCGGCCACCACCACCTTCGGCACGCTCCCAGCTGTCCTCGACAAAGCGACCTTCACCATCCGCCTGCTCCAGCGCAGCACAGATCCGATCCTGAAGGTCGAGCAGATATTCTTTCACCAGTTGTGCATCGGGTGCCGACATATGTCTCTCCAATCAATGTTAGCGAATGCTTACTACGCCCTGATCGTTTTCATATCGAGGATATTGCGTATCACTGTAGGCTTGCTCAAACCACCTAACTCACCGGGCAATATAAAATCAAGGCTTGAGCCGAAGTAAGTACTGACTTTCAGTTTAGACCTTGCAGGTTCTGCAGCACTGCGGTTGGCAGACGTGGAAACCAGAGGGCCGCCATATTCACGGCAGAGCGCCTGTACCAGCGGATGTGCACTGACGCGCACGGCCACCTGTGAGTGGCTGCCTTTCACCCAGCGCGGAATCAGGTTCTGCGGATCCGGCAGCAGCCAGGTATTCGGTCCCGGCCAGGTGTCACTCAGGCAACGGCGCTGCTCATCATTGAGCGGGGCCAGCAGCGGCGCGACCTGAGCTTCATCCGCCGCGACCAGGATCAGTCCCTTGTGTTCGGGACGTCGTTTCAGTTCCAGCAGCCGCTGCACCGCCTGACGGTTGTAGGGATCACACCCGAGTCCCCAGACCGCCTCGGTCGGATAGGCGATGACACCACCCGTGTTGATGCAACGGACCGCTTCCTTGAGTTGCCAGTGATTCATGTTCACACCACCGCGAAGAAGGGAAGAGCGGGGCAACGATCAAGACCGTCACCCCGGCAGGAAAAGGCTGGTCAGGAACTGTCAGCCCTGCAGCTGGGCGATGCTCCAGTCAAAGACGACCTTGTCTTCGTCATCGACCAGCGCCTGCAGCGCTTGCAGACTGTCGATCAGCGAAGCCACATCGGCGCGGCAGATATTGACGTGACCGACCTTGCGGCCCGGACGGATCTCCTTGCCGTACCAGTGCACGTGTACGCCCGGCACCTGCAGCCACTCGGGCTTCCAGTTGCGGCCCAGCAGGTTATACATCACCGATACGCCATCCACCAGCGGCGTGATCAGCGGCAGGTCGGCCAGCGCGCGCAGGTGCAGCTGGAACTGGCTAATAGCCGAGCCTTCCTGAGTCCAGTGACCGGAATTGTGCACGCGCGGCGCCAATTCGTTGACCAGCAGCTTGCCGTCGACGACGAAGCACTCCATCGCCATCACGCCGATGTAGCCTTCGTCATCCATGATGCGACCCAGCCACTCCTCGGCATTCTGCTGCTGTTCGACCGGCACCGCCAGGTTGGCGACGCTGGCACGCAAGATACCGTTTTCGTGCCAGTTGCGCGTCAGCGGATAGAACACCTTTTCACCGGCCGCATTACGTGCACCGACCAGAGACACTTCGTGACTGAACGGGATCATCGCCTCGGCGATGCACTCGCCAGCCCACTCCGCTTCCGGCTGATCGCCTTTCTGCCAGCGCCACTGGCCGCGACCATCGTAGCCACCGCGACGACGCTTGACGATCACCTTATCGGCCACCGATTCCAGCTGTGCCTGCAGATCGCCATCCTCAAGGCTGACCCAGGGCGATGTCGGCACCTGCAGGCGATCCAGCAATGCCTTCTGGCGCTGACGGTCAATCACCGCATGGAGCGCCTCGGCGTTGCGGAAGTTCGGGTGCTGTTTCAGCTGCAGACCACTGATGCTGTCGGACCAGTGTTCGATCTCGACGGTGATGACATCATCGGGGCGCAAACCCAGTTCAACATCGGCATTGGGGTCCACCGGCATTACATCAAGCTGCAGGGGCGCACCGGCCTGCTGCAGCATCTGCCCCAGCTGACCGTTACCGGCAACGACGATTCGTGGCAGCATGGCAATCAACCTCGCGGATCAGGATTATCGAGAACGGTCTGGGTCTGTGCCTGGCGCCAGTCGGCCAGACGCTGTGCCAGCGCCTTGTCCTCGGTCGCCAGCATCTGCGCGGCGAGCAGGCCGGCATTGAACGCACCGGCACCGCCGATCGCCAGGGTGCCAACCGGAATCCCGCGCGGCATCTGCAAAATCGACAGCATGCTGTCCTGACCATTCAGCGCCTTGCTCTGCACCGGCACACCCAGCACCGGCACCAAGGTCTTGGCCGCAATCATGCCTGGCAGGTGGGCAGCACCACCGGCACCGGCGATGATCACCTTGTAGCCGTTATCAGCGGCCTGCTCGGCGAAGCGGAACATCTTGTCCGGCGTCCGGTGCGCAGACACCACTTCAGTGTGGTACTCGACGCCCAGGGTGTCGAGGATTCCGGCCGCTTCCTCCATGGTGGGCCAATCCGAACGCGAACCCATCACGATCGCCACTTTTGCACTCATCTGTTACTCCCGTCATCACTCTGACTGCGCAGCAGGGCAGGGGCGCCGCCACCACACGTACGGTCTGGCTTCCGGCCGGGCCGGAAAAAAAGGAAAGGGCGCAATTATAGCAAGCACTGGATGAAAATTCCCCACCCGTCGGCCTGTGAATCACGACACTCAATTCAGGGCCACATCAGCGGACACGACGCACCCGTGACCCGCCCAGTTCAATATAGCCATCCAGTTCCAGCCGCATCAGCTCCGCCTGCAGTTCGGCCACGGGCAAATCCAGCTCGACCGCCAGCTGATCCAGCCAGATGCTGTCATAGGGGATCTGTTGCAGCAGGGGACTTGAAGGCTCTGGCAGCACGTTTTCCTCGCACGGGGGAGCCACCGTCAGCAATGCCCCGAGCAGCGGCCCCAGCTGGGCGACAATCTGGTCAACCTGCTCGATCAGGGTAGCGCCTTCACGAATCAGTGCATGACAGCCGCGACTGAAGGGGTTATGGATGGAACCGGGAACTGCAAAGACCTCTCGGCCCTGCTCCAGCGCCTGGCGAGCGGTAATCAGTGAACCGCTGCGCAGCGCCGCTTCCACCACCAGCGTGCCGACCGACAAGCCACTGATAATCCGGTTGCGCCTGGGAAAATTGCCCGGCAGCGGCGCGGTGCCCGGAGGATACTCGGAAACAATGGCGCCCCCGTGATCAAGAATTTCATCGGCCAGACCCCGGTGGCGCTGCGGGTAAACACGGTCGAGCCCCGTGCCGACCACCGCCAGGGTAGGGGCCTGGCGGTCAACACAGGCACGATGGGCCGCCGCATCGATGCCCAGCGCCAGCCCGCTGACCGGCACTACTCCGGCGGTCGAGAGGGCAGCGGCAAACTCATAGGCCAGACGGCAGCCTTCACGGCTGGCCTTGCGGCTGCCCACCAGCGCCAGCTGCGGCAGGCACAATACGGCGGGATCACCCTTGATCCACAGCAGCAGAGGCGGGTCGGCAATCTGTCGCAGCAGATCGGGATAGGCGGTATCGGACAGCGTCAGCAGCTGCAGCCGTTGCTGCTCGGCATTTTCCAGCAGCTGTTCAGCCTGCTGATAAAGCGCTCCCCTGCGCTGATAGTCATGCAGCGCCGAGAGGGTTTCCGGCCGAAGCCGACAGTCGCGGGGAAGTGAGGTTTCGCCTCTGAGCAGGCGGGGGATATCGATACCTTCCTGGCGGAGTCGCGCCAGCGTTACCGGACCCACGCCCGGTAACAGACTGGCCGCGATCCACTCCCTTGGATCGCTCATACTTAAATCCTGCGTTGGCGAATCAGGGCACGCGCAGTTCGTCGCCCACCGAGATTACGTTGGTGGCCTTCATGACCAGCGCATAGCTGACCCGATCAAAGGTCTTGAACACCATCAGCTCACCGGCTCGTTCGGAGGGCAGGCTGACGACATCGCCCTTGACCGGGTCCTTGACCGTTTCGCCTTTTTTGTAGATCGCAAAGACATCACCCGGTTCCAGCCCTTCAAATTCCCCTGCGCTGATCGCAACGGCATCGAACTGACCAACCTTGGCCACGCCTCCGAGAACATCGATGATCACGCCATCACGCAGCTCATCGCCCGGCTGGGGCTGGAACACGGACTGGATCCGCTCGGAACGGTTTGGCAACAGACGATCACGGGACCGCACCTCTTCACGGGTCTTGTGCAGATCCAGAGTGATGATATCCCCTTCGATCGCCGCCACTTCCGCGTCTGCAACCTTGTACAGTTCATAGCCCAGGAACTCGCCGGTTACCGGATGCTTGTACTCGCGCGCCGGACGGTACAGTGTCTGCTGCTCGACCTCGTCATCAACCAGTTCACCACGGGCATACACACGATCCCCGGCACCGGCAATAATGCTCTCGTTACGACCACCGACCACGTAAGGCGCCGCTTCAAGCTCCTCGCTCTGAGTGACCAGGTTGTCGTTGAGGAAACTGGCGATATCCCGCAGCGGGATGGCCGGTACCGGCTGCGCCAGCGCCTGCACCCGTACCTGAGGGCTCAGTTTGCGAAGACCGCGACGCAGATTAAGGCGCGGCTGGCCATCCACCCAGGTCAGATAGATCTGGTCGCCGGGGTAGATCAGGTGGGGGTTATCGATTTGCGGGTTGACGTCCCAGACTTCCGGCCAGCGCCAGGGGCTTGTCAGAAAACGCCCCGAGATATCCCAGAGGGTATCTCCCTTGACCACCACGTACTCTGTCGGGTGATTTTCCTGCAACTTCAGCCGGTCTGCACGTTCGGCGGCGGTTGCGGTGCCCGCCAGCATCAGGCAGGCGCCGACCACGCCATACAGCAATCCTCTCATTGTTCAGCTCCCTTGTACGCTTATGGCCCCAGACAACCCGCCGTTTCCACGTGCTCCTGGCCTGCAAAGCAATGCATTAGACAAGTAATTCAGTATAATGATGGCAGTTGATTTTTTTTGCCACTCAAGGGGCAGATTTTAACGCCCGAAAAAGCAGATACCTATGGCCAAGCTCAATATTCTTGAATTTCCTGATCCGCGTCTAAGAACCATCGCCGAGCCGGTGACGCAGGTCGACGACGAGATCCGCCAATTGGTCGACGATATGTTCGAGACCATGTATGACGCACCGGGCATCGGCCTGGCCGCCACCCAGGTCAACGTGCACAAGCGCATCGTCACCATCGATATCTCTGAAGACAACAGCGAGCCGCTGGTCCTGATCAACCCTGAGTACACCGTGCTCCAGGAGGATCTGGAAAGCATGCAAGAAGGTTGTCTGTCAGTACCGGGGTTCTATGAAAATGTTGAGCGCCCCAATCGTGTTCTGCTCAAGGCACTGGGGCGTGACGGCCAACCCTACGAACTGGAAGCGGAAGGCCTGCTCGCGGTCTGCATTCAGCACGAACTGGATCATCTTAACGGCAAGCTGTTTGTCGACCACCTGACGGCGCTCAAGCGCAACCGCATCCGCACCAAGCTGGAAAAAAAGCACCGGCTTGAAGCCCAACACCAGGCCTGAGTGGCACTGGCATGATCCGAAACAGGTTTGCGCAGGCAAGCCTGTTTTTGTATGGAGTCTCGATTAATGAGTGATACCCCCCTGCGCATTATCTTCGCCGGCACCCCCGATTTCGCCGCTGAGAGCCTCGCCGCCGTACTCAACACCAAACATCAGGTTGTCGCCGTCTACACCCAGCCCGACCGGCCCGCAGGCCGCGGCCGCAAGCTGCGTCCCAGCCCGGTCAAGGCGCTGGCCCTGGAGCATGATCTGCCGGTCTACCAGCCACTCAGCCTCAAGGACGCCGAACAGCAGCAGATTCTGGCCGAGTTGAACGCCGACCTGATGATCGTGGTGGCCTATGGCCTGCTGCTGCCCCAGGCGGTACTCGACACACCGCGGCTGGGCTGCATCAACGTCCATGCCTCACTGCTGCCGCGCTGGCGCGGTGCCGCCCCCATCCACCGCGCATTGCTGGCGGGCGACGCCACCACCGGCATCACTATCATGCAGATGGATGCCGGCCTGGATACCGGCAACATGCTGAGCAAGGTTGAGTGTGCCATCGAAGCCAGTGACACCAGCGGTACGCTGCATGACCGCCTGGCCGTGCTGGGCGCCGAACTGCTGGTCGAGACCCTGGCGCCACTGGCCGCCGGCACCCTGACGCCAGAGTCCCAGAACAACAACTTGGCGACCTATGCCCACAAGCTGGAAA
This sequence comes from uncultured Marinobacterium sp., assembly GCA_963676805.2. Taxonomy (GTDB): domain Bacteria; phylum Pseudomonadota; class Gammaproteobacteria; order Pseudomonadales; family Balneatricaceae; genus Marinobacterium. Next base: position 2,796,953 of record CAXXYA010000002.1, read on the forward strand.
AACAGGAAGGGCAGATCGACTGGACCCTGCCGGCGGAAGAGGTCGTCCGTCGTGTACGCGGCTTCAATCCCTGGCCGGTCTGCTTTACCCGACTGGGTGATGACAACCTGCGCGTCTGGTCCGCCGAAATGGACAGCCAGCCCGCGGCAGCGGAAGCCGGCACCATCGTGACCGCCGATGCCGAGGGCATCCGCGTCGCCTGCGGACAGGGCTGCGTACGCCTGACCCAGTTGCAGCTGCCCGGCGGCAAGGCACAGCCGGTCAAAACTCTGCTTAACGCCCACAAGGAGCGCTTTGCCCCGGGAGTTCGCCTTGGCTGATTCGATCAACATCCGCGCGCTGGCCGCCGGTGTGCTGGCCCCGCTGCTGCGGCAGCATGGCTCCCTGAGCACCCATCTGCCGGATGCCCTTGAGCATTGCCCCCCTCAGGATCGTGCGCTGCTGCAGCAGCTCTGCTACGGCACCATGCGCGAGCTGTTCCGCCTGCAGGCGATCGCAAACCGGCTGCTGAAAAAACCGTTCAAGTCCCAGGACATGGATCTTCAGGCGCTGCTGCTGGTCGGCCTCTGGCAATTAAGATCGAGCCGCATTCCCGCCCATGCGGCGCTGAATGAGAGCGTTGAAGCCACCCAGGTACTGAACAAGCCCTGGGCCACGAAGGTATTCAACGCCGTGCTGCGACGTTACCAGCGCGACCGGGAAGCCCTGGAGCAGACCCTGGCCGATGATCCATGTTTCACGTGGAACCATCCGCAGTGGTTCATCGACAAGCTCAGCCACAACTGGCCGGAGCATTGGCAAGAGGTGCTGCAGGCCAACGATCTGCAGGCACCACTGACGCTGAGAACCAATGTGCGTCAGCAGTCTCGCGAACAGGCGATGGCACAGCTGACCGACCAGGGAATCGGGGCCACCCCGTGCCCCTACAGCCCTGTCGGATTGACACTGGATCAGGCGATGGACGTATCTGCCATTCCGGGCTTCAGCGCGGGCCAGCTCAGCGTGCAGGACGAAGCGGCCCAGTTGGCGGCCGACCTGGTCGAAGCCGAGGCAGGGGAGCGCATACTGGATGCCTGCGCCGCGCCAGGGGGCAAGCTGTGTCACCTGCTGGAAGCTACTCCCGGGCTGCAGGAGGTGGTAGCGATCGAACTGGAACCCGCTCGCACCCAGCGCATTACGGACAACCTGCAGCGCCTGGGCCTGGAGCTGGAATGTCGAGTGGAAACGGCCGATGCCAGTAGCCAGAACTGGTGGGACGGCACGGCCTTCGATCGCATCCTGGTCGATGCGCCCTGCAGCGGCACCGGTGTCATCCGTCGCCACCCCGATATCAAGTGGCTGCGCAAGGGCGACGAGATCGCCGCATTGGCACAGGTACAGCTGAGCATCCTGACCAATCTCTGGCAGATGCTGAAGCCCGGCGGTCGTCTGGTCTACGCCACCTGCTCCATCTTCAGCCAGGAAAACGAGCGCATCATCGAGCGCTTCCTGCGCCAGCAGCCGGACGCCCGACACCAACCGATAGCGGCGGAGTGGGGTGAAGCCCGTCCCTTCGGACGCCAGCTGTTTCCACAGATCGGCGGCCATGACGGTTTCTACTATGCGGTTCTGAATAAAGTAACGGACGACACGACAGCATGAAAATCATCATTCTGGGCGCAGGCCAGGTCGGTGGTTCTCTGGCCGAACACCTGGCCAACGAAGCCAATGACATCACCGTGATCGATACCGACAGTGCCCGCCTGCGTGAACTGCAGGACCGGCTCGATATCCGTACCATCGAAGGCAAGGCGTCCTACCCGAGCGCACTGGAACAGGCCGGCGCCCAGGATGCCGACATGCTGATCGCCGTGACCAACAGTGACGAGGTCAACATGACCGCCTGCCAGGTCGCGCGGACGCTGTTCAACGTGCCGACCAAGATTGCTCGCGTGCGCGAACATGACTACCTGCAGCGCGACCACGCCATCTTCGGTGAGAAGGGGATTCCCGTCGATGTCCTGATCAGCCCGGAAGAGCTGGTAACCCAGCATATCAAGCGCATGATCCAGTACCCCGGGGCTCTGCAGGTGCTGGACTTCGCCTCGGGCCAGGCCCAGCTGGTAGCCGTCAAGGCTTACTACGGCGGACCGCTGGTCGGCCGCGAGATCTCCTTTTTGCGCTCGCACATGCCCAACATCGACACCCGCGTCGCGGCGATCTTCCGTCAGGATCACCCGATGATCCCGAAAGGGGATACGGTGATCGAGGCCGATGATGAGGTCTTCTTCATCGCCGCCCGCCGTGATATCCGCGCGGTGATGAGCGAGCTGCGCCGCCTCGATCGTTCCTACAAGCGGATCATGATCGCCGGTGGCGGCAACATCGGCGCCCGCCTGGCCGAGTCCCTGGAAGGCGACTATCAGGTCAAATTGATCGAGCGCAGCCTGGAGCGCTGCAACTGGTTGGCGCGAGACCTGAATAACACCATCGTCCTGAACGGCAGTGCCTCCGATCGCGACCTGCTGGTCGAGGAAAATATCGAAGATACCGACGTGTTCTGCGCCCTGACCAACGACGACGAAGCCAACATCATGGCCTCGATGCTGGCCAAGCGGCTGGGTGCCCGCACCGTGATGACACTGATCAACAACCCGGCCTACGTCGACCTGGTGCAGGGTGGGGTGATCGATATCGCCATCTCGCCGCAGCAGACCACCATCGGGGCGCTGCTGACCCATGTCCGCCGTGGTGACGTGGCGGCCGTACACTCGCTGCGTCGAGGTGCCGCCGAGGCGCTGGAAGCGGTCGCCCACGGCGACCGGCGCAGCTCCAAGGTGGTTGGCCGGGCCATTGAAGAGATCGACCTGCCGCCAGGCACCACCATCGGCGCCATCATCCGCGGCAATGAGGTGCTGATCGCCCATGACGATCTGGTCATCGAGAACAACGATCACGTAATCCTGTTCCTGGTCGATAAGCGGCGTATTGCGGAAGTGGAGCGCCTGTTCCAGGTTGGTCTGGCCTTCTTCTGAGGTTCTGTCGATGCACTTTCAAGTGATTCTACGAATTCTGGGTATTCTGCTGATGATCTTCAGCATTACCCAGCTGCCCCCCCTAGCGGTGTCGCTCTACTATCAGGATATGGCGCACTGGGCATTTTCCACCGCTTTCGCCATCACCCTGGTCACCGGTTTCATCATCTGGGTACCGGTCTACGCCGTGCGCCAGGACCTGAGCATTCGAGACGGTTTTCTTGTTACCGTGCTGTTCTGGACCGTACTGGGACTCTTCGGTTCGCTGCCGCTGATGCTCTCAGAACACCCGGGGCTGTCTGCCGTCGATGCCGTATTCGAGTCCATCTCGGGACTGACCACCACCGGCGCCACGGTGATGACCGGGCTGGATGAACTGCCACACTCCATTCTCTATTACCGTCAGCAGCTGCAGTGGCTGGGGGGCATGGGGATCATCGTACTGGCGGTGGCTATCCTGCCGATGCTCGGCATCGGCGGCATGCAGCTGTACCGGGCCGAAACGCCCGGGCCGGTCAAGGATAACAAGCTCACCCCGCGCATCACCGAAACCGCCAAGGCACTCTGGTACATCTACCTGTCGTTGACCGTCGCCTGTGCACTGGCCTATTGGATGGCCGGCATGACCCCCTTCGATGCCATCGGCCACAGCTTTTCCACCGTCGCCATCGGCGGTTTTTCCACCCACGATGCCAGCATCGGCTACTTTGACAGCGCGGCCATTGAGATGATCGGGATCTTCTTCATGGTGGTGGCGGGCATCAACTTCGCGCTGCATTTTTTCGCCTGGCGGCATCACACGCTGCTGCACTACCTGCAGGATTCAGAGGTCAGGTTCTATCTGTCGCTACTGGGCCTGATCACTTTGCTGACGATGTTCGTGCTGGTCATGACCGAAACCTACCCGGCGGTGGAATCGCTGCGCAAGGCCGCCTTCATGGTGGTATCCGTTGCCACCACAACCGGCTTCGCCACCGCCGATTTCGCACACTGGCCGGCGATGCTGCCGTTCATGCTCTTCGTGCTGGCATTTGTCGGTGGCTGCGCCAGCTCTACCGCCGGCGGCATGAAGGCGATCCGTGTGCTGCTGATCCTGAAACAGGGCTATCGGGAGATCCTGCGTCTGATCCACCCCAATGCGGTGATCCCGGTCAAGCTGGGTCAAAGGCCCATTCCGGACCCCATCCTGCAGGCGGTCTGGGGCTTCTTCTCGGTCTATCTGATCGTGTTCGTAGTGATGTTGCTGGCGCTGCTGGCGACCGGGCTGGATCAGGTCACGGCCTGGTCGGCGGTTGGTGCCACGCTGAACAACCTGGGACCGGGTCTGGGCGAGGTAGCGGCACACTTCGGCGGCCTGAACTCGACCGCCAAGTGGATTCTCTGTCTGGCGATGCTGCTGGGCCGTCTCGAAGTGTTCACCATGCTGGTACTGTTCACCCCGGCCTTCTGGCGTCGCTGATCGGCCGCAGGCCTAATCGTAAAAGCGGGGCGCGCCCTCAGGGCGCGTGCTGAAGCGACGATACTCCCACTGGTACTGCGCCGGCAGCGCCCGGACACAGGTTTCCACCGACAGGTTCATCGCAGTCGCCGCCTCCTCAAGGTTACGACTGTTGATGCCCGCATCAGCGGCCACGAAGTGCAGGTCAAAACCCTCGGCATCGGGCAGGCGTTCGGCATAACCACAGACCACCACCGCGCCGGTTTGGGCGGCCAGTTGGGGCAGCAGTTTCATCGTCAGTGCCTGAACACCGAAGAAGGGCACATGGATGCCGCCGCTGCGGTCCGGCTCCTGGTCCGGCAGGATACCGACCATCTCGCCACGCTTGAGCGCCTTCATCACCATGCGCACGCCACGGGTATCCGCCGGTGCCATTCGGGTCCCCAGCCGCGCACGCATGCGCTTGACCAGGTCATCCATCAGCTTCATTCGCGGCGGCTTGTACATGGCGGTAAACGGGTAGTGGGCGGACAGATAGAGGTTGAGCACTTCCCAGTTGCCCAGATGCGGAGCAATCAGGATAACCCCCTTGCCACTGTCAACGGCCGCCTTGACCAGCGCTTCGTTGTGCACCTGACGGATCTTCTTCAGTGTACGTTTGGCCGGCCAAAGCCAGGACATGCCCATCTCGCACAGAGAGCAGCCGGTCTGCTGCAGGCTGGCATGAACCAGGGCGTCACGTTCAGACTCGCTCCACTCGGGAAAACAGGCGTTGATATTGCGTCGGGTCTGCCGGGTCATCTTGGCCGCATCCCCCTTACGCCAGTATCGATTGCCCAGCCTGCGCCCCAGTGCCTGTGACAGGCGCAGCGGCAGCAGTGAAAGCAACCCCAGCAGGGTAACAGCCAATAACGACTTGATCAGCTTCACAACATTCTCCATCTATCCGATACCGTAGAGGCGGTGATTATAGACAGACCCGCTGGCGGGGGTAAGCATCGCGGGTCAGCGGGCAGAAATATGCCCTCGGGTCAAGCGTAGTAGGGTCATTCACCCCCGTGTTCATGTATAATTCTGCTCCTATTTCGACCACATTCAACAGCAATGGTGATTTCCGTGACTGACAAGGTGACTCCAGACGTTAGCACATTCCAGGGACTGATCCTGGCCCTGCAGCAATACTGGGCCGAACAGGGCTGTGTCATCGTGCAGCCACTGGACCTGGAGGTGGGTGCCGGTACCTTCCACCCCTGTACCTTCCTGCGGGCGATCGGCCCCGAAACCTGGCGCTCGGCCTACGTCCAGCCCAGCCGCCGCCCGACCGACGGCCGCTATGGCGAAAACCCCAACCGCCTGCAGCACTACTACCAGTTCCAGACTGTACTCAAGCCCTCACCCGACAATATCCAGGAGCTTTACCTGGGCTCACTCGAACGCCTGGGTATCGACCTGAACGTACACGACGTACGTTTCGTTGAGGACAACTGGGAATCACCGACACTGGGCGCCTGGGGACTGGGCTGGGAAGTCTGGCTCAACGGCATGGAAGTGACTCAGTTCACCTACTTCCAGCAGGCCGGCGGCCTGGAGTGCTACCCGGTGACCGGTGAGATCACCTACGGTCTGGAACGTATCGCCATGTACCTGCAGAACGTGGACAGCGTCTACGATCTGGTCTGGGCGCGTCATCCGGATGGCAGCACCGTCAGCTACGGAGACGTCTTCCACCAGAACGAAGTGGAGATGTCGACCTACAACTTCGAACATGCCGATGTACCGGCGCTGTTCGCCAACTTCGATCACTACGAAGCCGAATGCCAGAAACTGCTGGCCGCCAACCTGCCGCTGCCAGCCTATGAAATGGTGCTCAAGGCGTCGCACACCTTCAACCTGCTGGATGCCCGTCACGCCATCTCCGTGACCGAACGCCAGCGCTTCATCCTGCGTGTCCGCACCCTGGCCCGCGATGTGGCCCACGCCTATTTCGAAGCACGCCGTGCCCTTGGTTTCCCGATGGCCCCCGACGCGATCCGGGCAGAAGTTCTGGCTGCCTGTGAGGAGGATAAGTAATGTCTCAGCACGATTTTCTGGTTGAACTCGGCACCGAAGAGCTGCCGCCCAAGGCACTGAAGACGCTGTCCGGCGCCTTCCTCGATGGCATTACTGCCGGCCTGGACGCGGCCGGCATCGGCTACGTCGAAGCCCGCCCCTATGCTGCGCCGCGCCGTCTGGCCGTACTCCTGAGCGGTATCGAGCTGCAGCAGCCGGACCGTGAGATCGAAAAGCGCGGCCCGGCAACTCAGGCACCCGAGAAAGCGGTGCAGGGCTTTGCCGGCTCCTGTGGCGTCAGCATCGACCAGCTGGAGAAAATGGAAACCCCCAAGGGCAGCTATTACGTCTATCGCGGTGTCGAAAAGGGGCAGAGCACCGCCTCGCTGCTGCCGGCCATCGTCACTGAATCGCTGAACAAGCTGCCGATTCCCAAGCGCATGCGCTGGGGCTCATCCCGCACCGAATTCGTACGTCCGGTTAAATGGCTGCTGATGATGCTGGGTGATGAAGTGGTCGACGCCGAGATCCTGGGCCTCAAGGCGGGCCGCAAGACCCGTGGTCACCGCTTCCACTACAACCAGGATATTGAACTGATCGCACCGGCCGATTATGCCCGCGTGCTGAAGGAAACCGGCAAGGTGGTAGCCGATTTCGCCGAGCGTCGCGAACTGGTTCGCGAGCAGGTGATCCGTGAAGGTGAACGCATCGGCGGCGTCGCCCAGATCGATGAAGACCTGCTCGACGAAGTGACCGCGCTGAACGAATGGCCGGTGGCCCTGACCGGCCGTTTCGAGGAGCGTTTCCTCGACGTCCCGGCGGAAGCACTGATCCTCTCCATGAAAGAGAACCAGAAATACTTCCACGCGCTGGATGCCGACGGCAAGCTGATGCCGTACTTCATCACCCTGGCCAACATTGAGTCCAAAGACCCGCAACAGGTGATCGAAGGCAACGAGAAGGTCATCCGTCCGCGTCTGGCCGATGCCGCCTTCTTCTTCGAGACCGACAAGAAGCAGCCGCTGGAAGCACGCATCGACAAGCTCAAATCGATTGTGTTCCAGCAGCAGCTGGGCACTGTCTACGACAAGAGCCAGCGCATCGAAGGTCTGGCGGCCGCCATCGCCGAGCTGATCAACGGTGATGCCAGCTATGCTCGTCGCGCTGCCGCGCTGAGCAAATGCGACCTGATGACCGACATGGTGTTCGAATTCACCGAACTCCAGGGCCTGATGGGTTACCACTATGCACTGCATGATGGCGAGCCGGAAGAGGTCGCTCAGGCCATGGACGAGCAGTACATGCCGCGCTTTGCCGGCGATGATCTGCCGACCAGCCGTACCGGTATCGCCCTGGCTATCGCCGATCGCCTGGACACCCTGACCGGCCTGTTCGGCATCAACCAGCCGCCGACCGGTTCCAAGGACCCCTTCGCGCTGCGCCGTGCCGCTCTGGGTGTACTGCGCATCATCGTCGAACACAAGCTCGATCTGGACCTGCACCAGCTGCTGAGCCTGGCCGCTGAGCAGCACGGCGAACTGCCGGGCAGCGAAGGTCTGGCCGACCGCGTGCTCGATTTCATGCTCGACCGCTTCCGTGCCTGGTATGACGACCGCGGCATCAGCGCCGAAACCTTCCTCGCCGTGCACGCACTGCGCCCGACCAGCCCGCTGGACTTCGACCGCCGTATCGAAGCCGTCAGCCACTTCCGCAACCTGGCGGAAGCGGCATCCCTGGCCGCCGCCAACAAGCGTGTCAGCAACATCCTGGGCAAGCAGAAAGGCGAGATCGCCACTGACGTCGATGCCGAGCTGCTGCAGGAAGATGCCGAGAAGGCACTGGCCGCCGCCCTGACCGAAGTCGAACACGACCTTCAGCCGGTGTTTGAGCAGGGCGACTACCGCCGTGCACTGGAGAAACTGGCTGCGCTGCGCGAGGTGATCGACAGCTTCTTCGACAACGTCATGGTGATGGCAGACGACGAAGCGATCCGGGCCAACCGCCTGGCACTGCTCAAGCGTCTGCGCCGACTCTTCCTCGGCGTCGCCGACATCTCGCTGCTGGGCTGAGTCCCGCCCCGCGATTGAAAAAGCCCCGCACCTGCGGGGCTTTTTTATGCAGAGATCTTCGGCAGGTATCATGCATGTTCCACGTGAAACCCATTCCTGAAACCATCGCGGTTGTCGATCTATACTTTGTGTAGCCCCCAAGGGTTCCGCATGAAGATGACCAACAGGAGGACCCCGATGGAGTTGATTGGCTCGAACACCTCACCCTATGTACGTCGTACCCGCCTGCTACTGGCCGGGCTGCCTTACACCTACACTCAATTGGATATCTATGCCGAGGGCCGCTCCGCTCTGACTGCACAAACCCCGATCCTGAAGATTCCGGTACTGATCGACCGGGATCAGCCCATCTACGACTCTCGCGTCATTGCCCGCTACCTGCAGCAGACTCACGGCATCGGCGAAGCACTCAGCTGGGAGGAGGAAAATCGATTGACCGTCATCGACGCCGCCCAGGATTCACTGGTGATGCTGCTGCTCAGCCAGCGTTCGGGACTGGACACCAGTGACGGGGTGATGGTCTACCGACTGCAGCGAGACAGAATCAGGCATTCACTGGCATCGCTGGAGCATGAGGTACTGGAGGGCAACTTCAGACTCTGGCGCTATCCGGCCATCTGCCTCTATACACTGATCGACTGGGCCGACTTCCGCGAACTGATCAGCCTGAGAGACTATCCGACGCTGAAGGGGTTTCGAGATGAGCATGCCCAGCGCGAAGAGGTAGTCGCCACCGACCCAAGAGCGGGTTAGGACCGGCGGATACAAAAAAGCCGCTCAATGGAGCGGCTTTTTGCAGTGAGGTTTTACCGGATCAGATATCCAGGTTGGCTACGCTCAGCGCATTGGATTCGATGAAGTTACGGCGCGGCTCCACTTCGTCGCCCATCAGCGTGGTAAACAGCTGGTCGGCAGCGATGGCATCTTCCACGGTCACCTGCAACATGCGACGGGCGTCCGGGTCCATGGTGGTTTCCCACAGCTGCTCCGGGTTCATCTCACCCAGACCCTTGTAGCGCTGGATGCTGTTGCCGCGACGGGACTGCTCCAGCAGCCAGCGGATGCCTTCACCCAGCTCATTCAGGGCAAAGCGACGTTCGCCGCGCGCCAGGCAGGCGCCATCATCCAGCAGCGACTGCAGCTCCTGACCCAGCCCCACGATCGCCTGGTAATCACGCGAGCGGAAGAACTCCACATCCATGACGTAGTCGGTGTCGACACCGTGCTGGATGATCTTGATCAGCGGCAGGTAGAGGCTGTGTTCACGATCTTCCTGCAACGAACATTCGTAACGCTCACCACCATCCACGTAGGTAGACAGTGCTTCACACAGCTGCTCGGACCACTGACGTACAGTCTCGGCTGAAGACAGCTGTTCCAGCGTCAGCGCCGGCAGGTAGAGCAGGCGCTTGAGCACTTCCTGAGGATAGACACGGCTCAGGCGCTGACACATGCGCTCGACCTGACGGTAGCGGGTAATCAGGGTTTCCAGCGCTGGCCCGGAGATCGCCGGTGAGTTCTCGCTCGGATAGAGGCTGGTGCCTTCCAGCGCGCCCTGCAGCAGGTGATTGTCCAGCGCCTCGTCATCCTTCAGGTACTGCTCCTGCTTGCCTTTCTTGATCTTGTAGAGCGGCGGCTGGGCGATATAGATATGACCCCGCTCGATCAGCTCCGGCATCTGGCGGAAGAAGAAGGTCAACAGCAGGGTACGGATATGCGAGCCATCCACGTCAGCATCGGTCATGATGATGATGCGGTGGTAGCGCAGTTTGTCCGGGTTGAACTCTTCACGGCCGATACCGCAGCCAGCGCGGTGATCAGGGTGCCAACCTCGGCAGAGGTCAGCATCTTGTCGAAGCGAGCCTTCTCCACGTTGAGGATCTTGCCCTTGAGCGGCAGGATCGCCTGGGTGCGGCGGTCACGGCCCTGCTTGGCGGAACCGCCCGCGGAGTCACCCTCCACCAGGTAGAGTTCGGACAGTGCCGGATCTTTTTCCTGGCAGTCGGCCAGCTTGCCCGGCAGACCGGCCACGTCCAGCGCACCCTTGCGGCGGGTCATCTCGCGCGCCTTGCGCGCCGCTTCACGGGCACGGGCCGCGTCGATCATCTTCTGAACCACCGCCTTGGCATCCTGGGGGTTCTCCAGCAGGTATTCCTGCAGCTGCTGCCCCATCAGCTGTTCCACCGCTGTTTTCACCTCGGAGGAGACCAGTTTGTCCTTGGTCTGGGACGAGAACTTGGGATCGGGCACCTTGACCGAGATGATCGCGGTCAGGCCCTCACGGCTGTCATCACCACTGGTGCTGACCTTGCCGTTCTTGTTCATCTGCTCGTGTTCGATATAGCTGTTCAGGCTGCGGGTCAACGCAGTACGGAAGCCGGACAGGTGGGTGCCGCCATCGCGCTGCGGAATGTTGTTGGCAAAGCAGTGCAGGCTTTCCTGGAAGCTGTCGTTCCACTGCATCGCCACTTCAACGCCGACGCCGTTCTCGTGCATCATGTTGAAGTGGAAGATCTTGTTGACCGGCGATTTGTTCTGGTTGAGGAATTCGACAAACGCCGCCAGGCCGCCTTCGTACTCGAATATCTCTTCACGACCACTGCGCTCGTCCTTCAGGCGGATACGCACACCGGAGTTGAGGAAAGAGAGTTCGCGCAGGCGCTTGGCCAGGATATCGTACTGGAACTGGATATTGCTGAAGGTCTCTTCAGACGGCTTGAAGCGGACGATGGTACCGGTCTGCTCGGTTTCGCCGACGACGGCCAGCGGTGCCTCGGGCTCGCCGTGATGATAGATCTGTTCATGTACCTGACCGCTACGACGGATGGTCAGCTTGAGGTCGGAGGAGAGGGCGTTGACCACGGATACGCCCACGCCGTGCAGACCACCGGAGACCTTGTAGGTGTTGTCATCGAACTTGCCGCCGGCATGCAGCACGGTCATGATCACCTCGGCCGCCGACACCCCTTCCTCTTCGTGGATATCGGTCGGAATACCACGACCGTTATCGGACACGGTCACGCTCTCGTCCGGGTGGATGGTCACGCCGATCTCGGAGCAGAAACCGGCCAGCGCCTCGTCGATACCATTGTCGACCAGCTCGAACACCATATGATGCAGACCGCTGCCATCATCGGTATCACCAATGTACATGCCCGGCCGCTTTCTGACCGCATCAAGCCCCTTGAGAACCTTGATACTGGACGAGTCGTAACTCTGGTTTTCACCACTCATGTTTGATCTCCTGGCGCACCTTCGTGCGTTAACGTACCGGATTCCACCCTGAACAATGCAACATCAGTGTCTGGCTGCCAGATCCGGCTCAGCAGGCCGGGCTCCACGCAGGTGATAAAGCACTGATTGGCACTCGCCTCCAAAAATTCACAAAACTGCCGACAGTGACGCTCATCAAGCTCCGACGGCAGGTCATCGATCAGATAGATACAGGCGCGGTTGCTGAGGCGATGGAACAGCGCACCCTGGGCCAGCCGAAAAGCGCTGACCACCAGTTTCTTCTGACCACGGGAAAGACGGTCGGCGGCATTCAAGGTGCCGACCTTGAACCTGAGATCCGCCCGTTGCGGCCCCAGACCGGTGAAACCCTGGCGCAGATCGCGCTCAAAGTTTTCTGCCAGCAATACATCCAGTCCCTTGTCGCGATCCCAGCCCGGGCTGAACAGCAGCCGCACTTCAACCCCCTGCAGCAGCGCGCTCAGCGCGGCTTCAAAATCGGGTCGCAGGCGGTCGATGTACGCCTGGCGCAGCTCGGTCATCAGCTCGGCATAGTGGATCAGTTCTGCGTCCCAGACCTTGCGGACGCGAGGGTCAATTTTACCACATTTCAGCAGCGAATTTCGCTGTTTGAGCGCACGTTTGAAACCGCGCCAGTGCTGGATAAACGCCGGATCCGCATGAAAGGCGCCCCAGTCGAGAAACTGACGCCGAACCCCGGGACTGCCATCCAGCAGATCAAAGGTATCACTGTTGATTACCTGCAGCGGCAACAGCCCGGCCAGCTCCGTAGCCCCCAGGTTCTGACCGGCAAAACGGGCTCGCACCTCGCCATCCAGAGTGCGCTCGACACCCAGCGGCTTGCACTGTCCCTGACCCAGAGGGTCCGCCTGGGCGAACACCAGCGCCTGTGACTGACCTTCCTGTAACAGATGACGAAACTGGCTGCCGCGAAAGGAACGGGTAAGGCCGAGAAAATGGATCGCTTCCAGCACACTGGTTTTGCCGCTGCCGTTATCGCCATAGAGGATATTGATCCGGCTGAGCGGTTGCAGGCTGACCGAGGAGAGGTTGCGGATATGCTGGATATTGAGCTGCTTGAGCGGCATCGAGATGAACAGGTACATCCGGTTGAATGAGGGCTGTACACCGGCGTCAGCGCCAGTGCCCTTGGCTATCGACCTATCTTACCCTGCCTGCCGGTGGATGTCTCCGGCCCTGAGCGCCACCTGCAGGCGGGAGATCTGGAAGCCCGTCCAGCATTTGCGCGACTGATCCTCTTTGCCAACAGGCACGTAGCCTTGTTTGCAAATTGTAATCAATCGACTAGTATCAATGTTCCTCTATGGCTACAAAAAACTTGGACTCATTGGAAGAGGGATCAGGGCACGGACAGCCTTCCACTCAGTTCCCCACCCGGCATCGACCCTCTGCCGTTGCGCCTCGGCAAGCTGCACAGATATCGCAGCCATGCGGCCAGCGCACCGCCATGTGCCCGACCACCGTTGAACAACAAAAGCAATAAACGGAGAACTGTAATGCCTTGTTTCAGTGCCTGCTTTTCAGGCCCGATGATGGATGATATCCAACCTGACTCCGCCGCCGGATGGCCCAGTAACCTGACAGCGGAAACGGCCATTGCCCCCTTGCAGCTATGGCTCAAGGCCCCGACCTTTCAATTGGCGCAAACCTTCTGCCACATGGTCGCCAATGGCCGGGATGTCCAGTGTCAGGAAGCCGACCCCATGCATCAGCTTCCAGTCGGTGGTGAGCTCGACCAGGGCATCGATATTCTGCTCGATTACGACGGCATGCCGGTACAGCACCGTGACTCGCCGATCATCAATGCCCTGTGCCACAACCTGCCACCTCTGAATGAACACGCACTGTTTGCACATGAGTTCACCAGGATGCTGAGTGATGCCGGTTATGGTTCAGTGCAGATCGAGGCAGCCATGTCGCTGCTGGATGGCCGTGCCGATCCCGAACATACGGCTGCCGGCCACTCGGCACAACGTCATAAGTGGGACCGCCAACACCTGCTGAAGGAAGCCCTGAACGAGGTGCTCTGGCTGTATGGTGTCATCCATCTACCCGAGTATGAATTCAGCTATCTGGAAACGTCGGGACGTTATGCCCAAACCCTGTGCTGGTATCAGGACCAGCTTTTCTGCTGCGCAGCAGAACCCATGCTGGAGCGGATAACCGACTGGCACCAGAACGTCCTCGGCCTGCAGCAGGAAGGGTCGATGCTGGCCCGGGTCCTGCAGAAGCGGGAGCCGTCATGGCCGGGCAAGCTGTATCCGGCCAGCGTATGCCCCAAAGCCTGGCAACTTTACCAGCAGGAACAGACCGAAGAGCTGTTCGATGAAGAGTGGATGATGGCCAGCGCCAGCTAGAAGGGCGCCATGCTGTAGACAGCAAAAAGGGGCATCAGCCCCTTTCAACGCGATATCGCAACCAGCTCAGACTGAGCCGTGATTACATGCGCATCGGCATAACCACGTAGAGCGCTTCCGGCTCGTCGTAGCCCTGGATCAGCGCACTGCTGTTGGAATCCAGCAGGGTGAAGCGCACCACATCGGAGTTGAGGATCGACAGTACGTCAAGCAGGTAGTTGACGTTGAAACCGATCTCCAGATGGCCGCCCTGATAATCCACGGCTACGGTTTCTTCCGCTTCTTCCTGCTCCGGGTTGTTCGCCATCACCTGCAGGTAACCATCATTCAGGGTCAGACGCACGCCACGGTACTTCTCGTTGGACAGAATCGCGATGCGGCTGAACACCTGGCGCAGCTCCTGACGATCACCGAGCAGCTCCTTGTCGCCGTTGCGCGGGATCACGCGCTGGTAGTCCGGGAACTTGCCGTCGACCAGCTTGGAGGTGAAGGTAAAGTCACCCACGTTGGCACGGATATGGTTGGCGCCGATCACCAGCTTGACGTTCTCGTCACCGCCCTGCAGCAGACGCGCCAGCTCCAGAATACCCTTGCGCGGCACGATGATCTGCTGCTGGGAGCTCACATCGGTCTGTACCGGGCTGACCGAGGTCGCCAGACGGTGACCGTCGGTCGCCACACTGCGCAGCTCGCCATCCTTGACTTCCAGCAGCATGCCGTTGAGGTAGTAGCGAACATCCTGCTGCGCCATCGAGAAACCGGTCTGTTCGATCAGGCGACGCAGTGCTGACTGGGCCAGCTGCAGCTCGAAGGTTTCCGGACTGTCTTCGACATTCGGGAACTCGTGCGCCGGCAGGGTCGACAGGCTGAAACGGCTGCGACCGGACTTGATCATCATCTTCTGGCCGGACAGTTCCAGCTCGATGCGGGCGTCGTCAGCCAGGGATTTGCAGATATCCATCAGCTTGCGGGCCGGCACGGTCACCGAACCGGCTTCGGCGGGTTCATCCAGCTGTACACGTCCCACCAGCTCGACTTCCAGGTCGGTACCGGTCAGCGACAGCTGGTCACCTTCGGCCACCAGAAGGATGTTGGAAAGCACCGGCAGCGTCTGACGGCGTTCCACAACACCAGCGACCAGCTGCAGTGGTTTGATGAGCGCTTCGCGGGATATAACAAGTCTCATGATTCTGGCTACCCTGTCAGGTCCATCACTACGCCGTCAGATGACGCAGCAGGTTTTTGTAATCTTCAGCAATATCGGTATCGGTTTCGCGCAGTTCCTTGATCTTACGACAGGCGTGCAGCACCGTCGTATGGTCTCGGCCACCAAACGCATTCCCGATTTCGGGCAAACTGTGGTTGGTTAGCTCCTTGGCCAGGCTCATCGCCACCTGACGCGGCCGCGCCACCGAACGACTGCGACGCTTGGAGAGCAGATCCGCCACCTTGATCTTGTAGTAGTCGGCCACCACCCGCTGGATGTTGTCAATACTAACCTGTTTGTCCTGCAACGCCAGCAGATCCTTCAGGGATTCCTTGATAAAGGGTGTATTGATCGCATTACCGGTAAAGTGAGCATTCGCTATCACCCGTTTCAATGCGCCTTCCAGCTCACGCACGTTGGAACGGATTTTCTGCGCCAGGAAGAAAGCCGCGTCGTCCGGCAGGTTGACCTGCGCTTCCTGTGCCTTCTTCATCAGGATCGCGACCCGGGTTTCCAGCTCCGGCGGCTCGATCGCCACCGTCAGCCCCCAGCCGAAGCGGGACTTGAGCCGCTCTTCGACGCCGTGAATCTCCTTGGGGTAACGGTCGCTGGTCAGAATCATCTGCTGACCGCCTTCCAGCAGCGCATTGAAGGTATGGAAGAACTCCTCCTGAGAGCGCTCCTTGCCGGCGAAGAACTGGATATCGTCGATCAGCAGCGCATCCACCGAGCGGTAGTAGCGCTTGAAGTCATTGATCGCGTTCAGCTGCAGCGCCTTGACCATATCGGCCACGAAACGCTCCGAATGCAGATAGACGATACGGGCGTTGGGATTGCGCTTGAGCATCTCGGTGCCCACCGCATGCATCAAGTGAGTCTTACCCAGACCCACGCCGCCATAAATGAACAGCGGGTTATAGGAGCCCCCCGGGTTGTCCGCCACCTGCTGGGCCGCCGCCAGCGCCAGCTGGTTGGACTTGCCCTGAACGAAGGATTCGAAGGTGAACATCGGGTTGAGGTTGGATTGGTGACGCACACCACCTTCAACGTCGACGCGCCGCCCACCAAGGGACTGCAGGTTGTTCACCGGCTCCGGCTGTTCCAGCTGGTCGAAGAAACCCATCTGCGGGGTCGGTTCCACGACCGGCTCGGGCTCGGCAGCGGCCATGATCGGCGCCGCAGCGGGTGCAGGCTCGGGCTCGACCAGAGGAGCTGGTTCGGGAGGCGGCACAGGTGCGGGGGGCGGAGGGGTCACCGGCGCCATCGGCTCGGGAGCAGGACGTCGTGCCCGCATGCGGGCCGGCGCGGTGCGGGTTCGCGGCATAGAGGCACCCACCTGGCCGGCCACATCCAGGCGAACCTCAATGCTCATGTCACCGGTGGCCTCGCAGACCGCCTGCTGGATCCGGGCCAGGAACTTGTCCGCCACCCAATCCTTGACGAAGCGGTTGGGCGCCAGCAACAGCAGTTCGCTGTCCGCACTGTCCTGCGCACGCAGAGGTCTGATCCAGGTGTTGAATTGCTGGGAGGGAAACTCCTGCTGCAAGGCTCTCAGGCATTGCTCCCAAAGATCAACTGACATCCATCTACTCCCGACCGCTCAGCCTACAGAGTCCAAGGGTGTATACACACTATATAAAGAAAGAGGCGCTATTCTAACGTCTCAAGAAGCGGTTATCCACAGTAAAAACCGCATTTGTGTAAAAATATGGATAACCTCGAGTTGATTGGAAAAATCCACGATCTGGCGGAATCCAGCCAGGAAAAAACCTGCAAAAAACAGCTTGAAAACACCTTTTATCCAGAGTTACCAACATGACAACCTTTTGTTTTTATATCAAAAACATTAATTAACCACAGAAAATCAAAAGTATCTCACCCAAGAGCCTCCTGGCATGCATTTTTCCGGATATCCACCCGGGCTGTAAAAGGAATGCGAATTCAGATGCAGAAATTGTTTGCAAGATAACCAGTAATTCCCTAAACTCTCGCGTCTTGATTTTTTACCCGTGGATATCAGCCACCTCACGTACATCAGTGTAAGTAGGACTGAGGCAATGAAAAGAACATTCCAACCCAGCGTTCTGAAACGCAAACGTAATCATGGTTTCCGTGCTCGCATGGCAACCAAAGGTGGTCGTCAGGTTCTGAACCGTCGTCGCGCCAAAGGTCGTAAGCGTCTGTCTGCTTAATTCAGACTCTGCATAAGGTCGCATGACTGAATGACCGACTTCCGATATCCCCGCCAGTTACGTCTGTTGACCGGCGGGGATTTCAAACGTGTATTCGACCGTGCGGTCGTCAAAGTACCAGACCAGCACCTGCTGATCCTGGCCCGCCCCAACGATCTTGGACATCCCCGGATCGGCTTTGTCATATCCAAGAAAAATGTCCGTCGGGCGGTGCAACGCAACCGTGTTCGGCGTATCATTCGCGAATCATTTCGCCTGCACCAGCATCAACTCCCGGCTCTGGACATGATCATTCTCGCCCGCAAGGGACTGGACGGTCTTGATAATCCGGATTTGCATGCCATGATCAGGCGCTGCTGGACACGTGCCGGCAAAAAAGCCCGAAAGCTCACATAACAAACTGATGGTTCTACCACCATGGATGTACAGCGAGTCATATTGATCGCCGCTCTGGCACTGGTCTCCTACCTGATGGTGCTGCAGTGGAATGAAGATTATGGTCCTGCCCAGCAACAGCCGCAGGTCACCACCGTTTCCGCCTACAGCAATAACGGCGATTCCCGCACAGTTTCCGAGCTGCCCCAGGCATCTGAT
Source organism: uncultured Marinobacterium sp. (assembly GCA_963676805.2). GTDB lineage: Bacteria > Pseudomonadota > Gammaproteobacteria > Pseudomonadales > Balneatricaceae > Marinobacterium. The sequence goes on from CAXXYA010000002.1 coordinate 2,815,146, forward strand.
GCTGCAGCCAGTGCCGATATCCCTGTCACCGGCAACAGCGCGGCTGTACAGGTGGAAAGCGGCAACCTGATTCACATTCGTACCGATGTACTGGACCTGCTGGTCGATCCGCGTGGTGGCGATATCATCCAGGCCGCCCTGCCGCAGCACGATGCGGTGTTGAACGGCGATCAGCCCTTCGTACTGCTGGAACAGAACAGCAACCGCACCTATGTCGCCCAGAGCGGCCTGATCGGCCAGGATGGTCCCGATGCAAACAGCAACGGCCGTCCGCTGTACACCAGCAAGCAGACCGAATACGTGTTGGAAGGCGACAGCCTGACGGTCGACCTGAACCTGACCACCGACAGCGGTGCGCAGATCACCAAACGCTTCAGCTTCACCAAGGGTGAGTACAAGGTCGGCGTTGAATTCATCATCAACAACACTGCAGCCGAATCCTTTGAGGGCGTGCTGTTCGGACAGATCAAGCGCGATGGTTCTGCCGACCCGTCCCAGCAGACCTCCATGGGCATGCAGTCCTATCTGGGTGCGGTGTTCTCCACCGCCGAGAACAACTACCAGAAGGTCGACTTCGGCGACATGGATGAAGAGCGCTTCAAGAGCAGCAGCCCGGACGGCTGGGTTGCCATGGTTCAGCACTACTTCCTCAGCGCCTGGATTCCGGCACCGGGTGCCGAGTACACCTACCAGTCGCGCAAGCTGAACGGCAACTACATCGTCGGCTTCCTGTCTCCGGACTTCAGCGTCGCCCCCGGGCAGACCCAGAGCGTCAGCGCGACCTTTTACGCCGGTCCGAAGGATGTCGACCAGCTGGAACAGATCGCACCCAACCTGGACCTGACCATCGACTACGGCTGGCTCTGGTGGATCGCCTCGCCGCTGTACATGCTGCTGAAATGGATCCATTCCGTGGTCGGCAACTGGGGTCTGGCGATTATCGGCATCACCATTCTGGTCAAGGGCGCACTGTTCCACCTGAACGCCAAGGCGTTCAAGTCGATGGCCAAGATGCGCAAGTTCGGCCCGGAAATGGCCCGTCTCAAGGAACTCTACGGCGACGACCGCCAGAAGATGTCCCAGGAGATGATGAAGCTGTACCAGAAGGAAAAGATCAACCCGCTGGGTGGCTGTCTGCCGATTCTGGTGCAGATGCCGGTGTTCATCGCCCTGTACTGGGTACTGATGGAATCCGTCGAGCTGCGTCACGCACCCTTCTACGGCTATATTCAGGACCTGTCGCAGATGGATCCCTACTTCATCCTGCCGATCCTGATGGGCGTGACCATGTTCATCCAGCAGTCGCTGAACCCGACACCGCCTGATCCCATGCAGGCCAAGATGATGAAGATGCTGCCGGTTCTGTTCACCTTCTTCTTCCTCTGGTTCCCGGCAGGTCTGGTTCTGTACTGGCTGGTCAACAACATCCTGTCGATCGCCCAGCAGTGGGTGATCAACAAACAGATCGAGGCTGGCGAAGCGAAAGACTAACGACCGCTTCCACAGTAGAATAAAAGGCTCCTTCGGGAGCCTTTTTGCGTTTCAGAATCAAGATCATGGTCAGGAGATTCACATGCTCAGCACCCAACAGGACACCATTGCCGCCCAGGCCACTCCGCCCGGCCGCGGCGGCGTCGGCATCATCCGTCTGTCCGGCCCCCTGGCGCTGAGCATTGCCGAACAGCTGCTGGGCTTTGCGCCCAAACCGCGTCACGCTCACTACACGCCGTTTCTGGGCGAGGGCGGTCAGGTGCTGGACCAGGGCATAGCACTGTATTTCCCCAATCCGCACTCCTTTACCGGCGAGGATGTGGTGGAGCTGCAGGGACACGGCGGCCCGGTGATCATCGATCTGCTGCTGCAGCGCTGCATCACGCTCGGTGCCCGCCTTGCACGCCCCGGCGAGTTCTCCGAACGGGCCTTCCTCAATGACAAACTGGATCTGGCTCAGGCGGAGGCGATCGCCGATCTGATCGACAGCTCCTCTGAACAGGCCGCTCGCTGCGCGCTACGCTCACTGCAGGGGGCTTTTTCCGAGCGGGTGCATGCACTGGTGGAAGCGCTGATCCAGCTGCGCATCTATGTCGAAGCCGCGATCGATTTTCCCGAAGAAGAGATCGATTTTCTCGCTGACGGCAAGGTCATGAACGACCTCGACCTGATCCTGCAGCAGCTGACCGAGGTGCGCCAGGAGGCGCGCCAGGGCAGCCTGCTGCGCGAGGGGATGAATGTGGTCATCGCCGGTCGTCCCAACGCCGGCAAGTCGAGCCTGCTCAATGCCCTGGCCGGACGCGAAACGGCAATCGTCACCGACATCGAAGGCACCACCCGTGATGTACTGCGCGAACATATCCACATCGACGGCATGCCACTGCATATCATCGACACCGCCGGCCTGCGCGATGCGCCTGACGCAGTGGAGCGGATCGGCATCGATCGCGCCTGGGAAGAGATCCGCAAGGCCGACCGCATCCTGATGATGGTGGACAGCACCCGTTCCGCCACCACCGATCCGAGCGAACTCTGGCCGGAACTGGCCGACCACCTGGATGATTTCAGCCATGTCACCCTGATCCGCAACAAGGCGGACCTGACCGGCGAAACTATCGGGCTGGACCAGCAGGGCGAGTACACGCGTATTGCGCTCAGCGCCAAGGGAGGGCAGGGCATGGAACTGCTGCGCCAGCACCTGAAGGAGGTCATGGGATTCAGCAGCACCACCGAAGGCGGATTCATGGCGCGCCGCCGCCATATCGACGCGCTTGAACGTGCCCGCGAACTGCTCGAAACCGGTGCCGAACAGCTGCAGCAGCACGGCGCCGGAGAGCTGCTGGCCGAAGACCTGCGCCAGGCGCAACAGGTGCTGAGCGAAATCACCGGCGAATTCACCTCGGATGACCTGCTCGGACGCATCTTCAGCTCTTTCTGCATCGGCAAGTAAGGACAGAAAGCACCTTTAACCGGCCCCTTGGCCCTACACTTAGCCGCGTGCCCTTTGCCCCGGGTAACACTGAACCCGGGGGACGCCTTCATCAAAGGGTCATGCGGAGATGGGATGCTCCTCCCCCGAGAGCGCCCGAGCCCGCCACTCTATGGATAAAAACACTTCTGGGTGATATTCTCTATATAGTTTGAATTCAAATAGATTGAATAATACCTATTATGTCCACTTCCACACAATCGCAGTTCGGCATCCGCTTCACACTGCTGGGGCGCCTCTGGCGCCGTACTCTGGAGCAGTTGCTTGCCCAGGAGGGCATCACCGATATCAGCTGGTCTCCGCTGATCCATCTGTACGCCGGGGGAGATGGCTGTACTCAAAAGGAACTGGCAGCACGCGTCGGCATTGATGGCTCCAGTCTCGTGCGCCTGCTGGATACTCTGGAGTCCCGGGGGTTTGTTGAACGCCGCGAGGCCGCCGATGACCGCCGTCGCCGGCATATCTTCCTGACCCGGGACGGGCAGGAGGAAGCAGCCCGCATCCGGGGCATTCTGGATGCCATTGAGGCCAGAATGCTGATGACCGTGACCGATGATGAAATTGAGCAGATGACCGAAATTCTGGGACGGGTTCGTCAGCAGTTGCAGCAGCTTACGGAAGGAGATCTGTTGTGAGTGTATTGCGCAAAAGCCTTCACAAGCAGGGATTTGACCTGCCGCGCCTTGGCTTCTCGATGCGCACCGCGAGTGCGGCCTGTCTCGCCCTGCTGCTGGCCTGGGCGCTGGGACTGGAGCATCCGCAATGGTCAGCCATGACCGTTTGGGCCGCTTCGCAACCCGTGCGGGGAATGCTGATTGAAAAGAGCCTGTTCCGCGGTTTGGGCACGCTGCTGGGCACCTTTTTCGGCGTTCTTCTGGTAGTGGTTGCCGATGGCAGCATCCCGATACTGGTCATTGGCCTCGCCCTGTGGGTCAGCCTCTGTGCCGGCGCCGGCAACCTGATTCATGGGCTGGCGGCGTATGGCACACTGCTCTCCGGTTATTCCGCCGCCATGGTGGTGTTGCTCAGTACAGATGCGCCGGAGTCGATTCTGGCACTGGGCACTGACCGACTGCTCACCGTCCTGGTCGGGGTGATCACCTCACTGGTTGTGGGCCTGCTGTTGACCCCGGCCGGTGCCGCCGATGATTCTACCCGGCGGCTGCGCCGCTTGAGTGCAGACCTGTTGCAACTGCTGCTCCAGCAGCTGCAAAAAGGGCAGACCTCAACAACAGCCATACAGTCACTGCTCGAAAAGATGGCGGTGCTGGAAGAGCAGATTCAGTCTCAGTCAGCCGGCTCCATCCGCTCTCGACGTAACATGCGAGCTGTCCGCCGGCTGCTCAACGCTCAGGTTGAGCTGTTGCTCTGGCTGCGAACCTCACCGAATCTGGACACCATGCCCGCCGCCGCAGTGGAGTCACTGCAGCAGCTGGTTGAAAGCCTGAAAACAACCGGGGACTGTCAGCGACTCTCCACCACACTCCAGGCCGCACGCCAGCCGTTCGAGGACGGCCCCATCGTGATTCTTGCCTTCCTGCAGGTGCTGGAGCCTTTCCTGTTGTCCGGTCAGGCAGGAAACACCCGCCAGTCATCCCCGCAGCGTCAGGTGATTTTGCACCGTGACTGGGTCGGAGCTCGCCAGGCCATGCTCAGGGCCAGTGGCCTGATCCTGCTCCTTGGCAGTCTCTGGTGGCTGACGGGCTGGTCTTCAGGTCCTTATCTGCTGCTGGGCGCCTCGGTAATGATCACGCTGTTCTCCACGACCGATAACCCCGCGCGTCTGATGCGATACATTTTCATCGGCCAGCTATTCGGAGCCGCTGCGGCCCTGACCTGCGAGTGGCTGATCTGGCCACTGGGTGACAGCGTCCTGTTTCAGTTGCTGGCGATGCTGCCGTTCGTGATGTTCGGGGCCTTGCCGGTAGCACACCCTCGCAGCCAGGCCAGCGCCATGGATCTGAACATGATCATGTTGCTGCTGCTGAATCCGACGCAGATCGGCAGCCACGGGTTTTCCGACTCATTGTCGATGGCGCTGGCGGTTGTGGCCGCGCCCCTGATCGCCATGATTGCATTCCGTTACGTGTTCCCCACGAACCTTCGCCAGCGCAGCCGTGTACTGGTACTGATGATGCTTCACGAGCTGCAGTCACTGGCGGCAACATCCAATGCTCTGTCGCGACAGCCGGTTTGGCAGACACGTCTTAACCACCGTGTGCTGCATCTGCTCCGCCTGTATTTGCGCAACAACGCCGATACCCGTTCAGCCACTCACGGCTGCCTGGCAGTACTCGAAACCGGCCATAGCATTTTCCTGTTGCACCGACTGGCCGGCGCCAGCAAAACCAGCCCCAGAGAACAGGCCATGATCCAGCAGGCACTGCGCCAACTGAGCCGACTGGAGGAACAGCCGGAAAGGGCTGCACTCAGCCTGAAACGCTGCGCTGGCCTGCTCGCACGTGATGGACACCCGGAGGCACAACCGTTATTGCATACAGCCTCCTTGCTGACCGATCATCGCCCCTGGTTCAAGACCGGTAAGGCCAGGCAGTCGTGAGCCGAGCGCCTGGCTGGTAATCGAGCCAAGCCTCTACGCCGATCAATATCTGGTTGTCACCGCAGAAGCCTCGCCCCCTGACAGGTCGAGGCTTCTGCTTCGGTCCCTCTGGCGCCATAACGCCAGACCCTGCCTCCACCAATATGCATCCATCAGCCCATCCCTGTGCGGGTGCAGTCCCTCCGAAATGTATTCACAACTGTAATTTTTACGTTCGTTGATGATTTCCACAGGCCTCCGCATGCTCGGCAAAAGTGTACATTGTTTGTACACGTCAGGATCCTGGCTGCCCGCGGGAGTACGGCCCAGGAATATAGTCACATATTAATCCACAATAAACACTTATATAACTTATTGTTTTTAAATGATTATATTCAATTCACTCCTTATTAAATCATCGTTATTCACATAAGGCGTGACAGGTTTGGCCGCAAGTTATACATATCACTCACAAGCTTATGCACACGGGGAGGCACATTTTCGCGGGACAGATTGTTATCCACAAAGTGCTTATCCCGAAGGTATACTCGTGTTATTCAGTCATGATCAACAGAGTTGTACCCGGCCAATGTTATTCACATCAGCCTGGTAGGTTGCTGTGATGCTGACCGGTGAATAACTGTGTCCAGACACGGGATAACTTCAGCCTGTGCATAACCGGGCTTTCTACACACAGGCTGTCCTCAGCCCCTCACCAGCTCCACCGACTTTGGACAACAGGGTTTATAGTGCTCTAACTGGTTGATAGAAAAGTAAAATTTTTGGATATCCCGGAAAACAGGGGTCCCTATACATAAAGAACAATAACAATCCTTTCTTATATATATCTTTTCTTCCTACTTATATATGTCCTGCCTGACCGGCAAAAGGTGATCAGGGAAGATTGACTAAATTTCGACCATTTCTTAACGCATCCGGGAGCGCTATACTTGTTGACCTTTTCTCCGGCCGCTTTCGGCCAGCTCTAACCTGCAATATGTGAGGCCTTCAGTGGATTACCCTGACCACTTTGATGTAATCGTAATTGGTGGTGGACATGCCGGTACGGAGGCTGCTCTGGCATCTGCACGCATTGGTGCCAAAACGCTGCTGCTGACCCATAACATCGAGACCCTGGGACAGATGTCCTGTAATCCAGCCATTGGGGGAATCGGCAAAAGCCACCTGGTCAAGGAGATCGACGCACTCGACGGTGCCATGGCCCATGCAACCGATCGTGGCGGCATTCAGTTTCGCGTGCTTAATGCCCGCAAGGGACCTGCAGTCCGTGCTACCCGTGCTCAGGCCGACCGCGTGTTGTACAAGGCGGCAATTCGATCCATCCTGGAAAACCAGTCCAATCTGCAAATTTTCCAGCAGGCCGCCGATGATCTGATCGTGGAAGGAGATCAGGTTAAAGGGGTTGTGACCCAGACCGGCATCCGTTTCCATGCCCGTTCAGTCGTGTTGACCGCCGGCACCTTCCTCGGTGGAGTCATCCATATCGGCCTGGATAACCATGCCGGTGGACGCGCCGGAGACCCGCCGTCGATTCGTCTGGCGCAGCGATTACGCGAACTGCCATTACGGGTAGACCGACTGAAAACCGGCACACCACCGCGTATCGATGCTCGCAGCGTCGATTTTTCGGTCATGCAGCCTCAGCCAGGCGATACGCCAACACCTGTGATGTCGTTCATGGGCAGCCTGGATGAGCATCCCCGGCAGGTGAATTGCTACATCACCCATACCAATACCCGTACCCATGACATCATTCGCGGCGGGCTGGACCGTTCGCCGATGTATACCGGTGTGATCGAAGGTGTCGGGCCTCGCTATTGCCCCTCCATCGAAGACAAGATCAACCGCTTCGCCGACAAGGACCAGCACCAGGTGTTCGTCGAGCCCGAAGGGCTGACCACCCATGAACTCTATCCCAACGGCATCTCCACCAGTCTGCCGTTCGATGTGCAGATGGCGCTGGTGCGCTCCATCCGCGGTTTCGAACACGCTCACATCACGCGGCCGGGCTATGCCATCGAGTACGATTTCTTCAACCCTCAGGACCTGCGTCATACGCTGGAAACCAAGCATATCCAGGGGCTCTACTTTGCCGGTCAGATCAACGGCACGACAGGCTATGAAGAGGCCGGTGCCCAAGGACTGCTGGCCGGTTACAACGCCGCCGCCCGGGCACTGGACCGTGAAGCCTGGTATCCACGTCGTGACGAAGCCTACATCGGTGTGATGGTCGATGACCTGATAACCCTGGGGACCTCCGAACCCTACCGCATGTTCACCAGCCGCGCGGAGTACCGCCTGATTCTGCGCGAAGACAATGCCGACCTGCGCCTGACCGAGAAAGGCCGGGAACTGGGTCTGGTCGGTGATCAGCGCTGGGCTCGCTTCGAAGCCAAGCGGGAAGCGATGGAGCAGGAGCTGCAACGACTGAAAAACACCTGGGTGCACCCGAATACACCCGAAGCGGATCAGCTGGACAACAAACTCAAGAGCGGATTGAACCGGGAATACAACCTGGCAGACCTGATCAAGCGCCCCGAGCTGAACTATCAGGATGTAGCCCATCTCAAGGGCGAGCCGATCGAGGATGAACAGGCCGCCGAGCAGGTTGAAATCCAGCTCAAGTATTCCGGCTACATCGAACGCCAGAAAGGCGAGATCGAACAGATGCGTCGTCAGGAAAATACCCGCCTGCCGGATGACTTCGATTACAACCAGGTCAGCGGGCTATCCAACGAACTGAAGCTGAAACTCGGCCAGCAGCGTCCTGAGACGCTGGCGCAGGCCTCTCGCATCCAGGGCATGACTCCGGCGGCAATCTCGCTGCTGCTGGTCTACCTGAAAAAGCGTCAACTCAACAAAAGCGTCAGCAAGCAGGTGGCCGAATAATGTCCGAATACCGTGATCTTTTGCTGCGTGGCCTGAAACCGCTGCAGATCGAGCTGGACGACGGCCAGGTCGAGCGCCTGCTGGCCTACCACCAGATGCTGGTCAAGTGGAACAAGGCCTATAACCTGACCGCTGTGCGTGATCCGGCGCAGATGATCTCCCGTCACCTGATCGACAGCCTCAGCGTATTGCCCTGGATCGGCGAGGGCCGGCTGCTGGACGTGGGCAGCGGCCCGGGTCTGCCCGGTATTCCGCTGGCGATCTGTCGACCTGATCTGGAGGTCACCACGCTGGACAGCAACGGCAAGAAGACCCGTTTTCAGGTGCAGGTCAAGGCTGAGCTGGGCCTGGACAACCTGACCGTGATCAATGGTCGCGTCGAGGCCGTTGATGCCGACCCCTTCGATATGGTGATCTCACGCGCCTTTGCGTCCATCGCCGACATGCTGCAGCTGAGTGGTCATCTGGCGTCGGAGCAGGGTGTTTTTCTTGCCATGAAAGGGCTGTATCCTGAGTCCGAGATTGAACAGATGCCGGCAGGCTTTGAACTCCGTGAAACCCACCGGCTGCAACTGCCGGATACCGATGGCGAGCGGCACCTGCTGATTCTAGGGAGAGCATAGGCGTGGCCAAAATCATCACGATCACCAACCAGAAGGGCGGGGTGGGCAAGACGACCACCTGTGTCAATCTGGCGGCGTCTCTGGCGGCGACACACAAGCGGGTGCTGATGATTGACCTGGACCCCCAGGGGAACGCCACCATGGGCAGCGGCATCGACAAGCACCGGCTTGAGTGCTCGGTTTACGAACTGCTCACGGATCAGGCCAGTGCGGCGGATGCGATCATCTCCGAGACCCAGTGCGGTTACCACCTGATCGGGGCCAACGGTGACCTGACCGCCGCCGAAGTCGAGCTGCTGCAGCTGCCGCGCCGTGAGTTCCGGTTGAAGATGGCGCTGCTGCCGGTGATGGATGACTACGACTACATTCTGATCGACAATCCGCCATCGCTGAACCTGTTGACTGTGAATGCCCTGGCGGCTTCCGCCGGGGTGATCATTCCGATGCAGTGCGAATACTACGCGCTGGAAGGGATCAGCGCTCTGGTCGGCACCATCAACAAGATCAACCAGCGCCTGAATCCTTCACTGAGGATCGAGGGGATCCTGAGGACCATGTTCGATCCGCGCATGAGTCTGACCAAGGATGTCTCGGCTCATCTGGTGGAATATTTCGGCGACAAGGTGTATCGCACGGTGATTCCGCGCAATGTACGCCTGGCGGAGGCGCCCAGTCATGGGCTGCCGGCACTGCAGTATGACAAGAATTCGCGCGGTGCACTGGCCTACCTGGCCCTGGCTGGCGAACTGATTCGACGCACCGACAGGGAAAGTGCGGCCGAACAGACACCAGCGGAAACAGCGCTGACGGAACAGGAAACAGACTAAATGGTAGTGAAAAAACGCGGACTGGGACGGGGGTTGGATGCACTCTTGTCCGATGTGTCGGGCAGTCATGGTTATGGCGACCAGGATACCGCCATCGCGCTCAAGGGTAATCCGCAGGACGATAACCTGCGTGAACTGGCGGTGAATCTCATTGAACCGGGACGTTATCAGCCGCGACGGGACCTGAATCCCGAAGCACTGGAAGAGCTCGCCAGCTCCATCCGCAGCCAGGGCGTGATGCAGCCGATTGTCGTGCGCCCCGTCGCCGATGAACGCTATGAAATCATCGCGGGCGAGCGCCGCTGGCGTGCCAGCCAGATGGCGGGTCTGAGTCGGATTCCGGTGATCATTCGTGATGTACCGGATGAAGCCGCCATCGCCATGGCACTGATCGAAAACATCCAGCGGGAAAACCTCAACCCGATCGAAGAAGCGATCGCGCTGCAGCGTCTGCAAACCGAATTCGAGCTGACTCAACAGCAGGTGGCCGATGCGGTTGGCAAATCGCGCTCCACCATCACCAACCTGCTGCGCTTGATGAATCTGACCCCGGAAGTGCGCACCATGCTTGAGCACGGCGACCTGGAGATGGGGCATGCCCGCGCGCTGCTGGCGCTACAGGGGCTGGTTCAGATTCGGGCGGCAGATGAGGTGATTACTCGGGAACTCTCTGTTCGGCAAACGGAACAGCTGGTCAAGCGCTACCAGGGACAGGCCGAAGCGCCTGCAAAACCCAAGCCCGAACCGGACCTCGAACTGGAGCGGCTGGCGGGCTCCCTGTCAGAGCGCCTGTCGACTGGCGTCAGCATCCGCAGCGGTGCCGGCGGCAAGGGCAAGATCTCCATCGACTTCAAGTCCCGAGACGAGCTCGAGGCGATCCTCAAGCTGATTACCTGACCCGGCGCAGCAAGGGCAAAAGAAGTTAAGACCTTAGTGCAAAACTGTCGGGATTGAGTTGAGAATATGGGGGGGAATGCCTATAATCTGCCCGCTATTTGAGCACTGTTCGGGTAAGTGGCAGGATCGATATTGAGTAAGGGTGAAGCGGAACAGGCTCCGGCTGCTGTCAGTCGACACCGCAGACGCAGTTACAGCGAGTTCATGCGCATCCTTCTCGTGCAGGCCGTGTTGATACTTGGAGTATCTGCGGCCTGTTTGCTGCTGGGGCTCGTTGAAGCCTATTCGGCACTGATCGGCGGCATGCTTTACCTGTTGCCGAACCTGTATTTTACCTGGCGCGCACTGGGTAATCGGCACGCCAACAGTGCTCGAACCGTACTGGTCAGTATGTACGCGAGCGAAATAGGGAAAATGATGCTGGCGGTGGCGCTTTTCAGCGCCACCTTCCTGCTGGTTCGACCGCTGAGCCCATTTTCCCTATTTGGCACCTTCATCCTGCTGCAATTATCCGGCTGGATACTGCAGGTGAAGCTGTTCAAGACCGGTTCCTGAAAAACTTTGAATGAGAGAAGCTGAGAATGGCAAGTGGAACAGTTACATCCTCAGAATACATATCCCACCACCTGACCAACCTGACCTTCGGTAACCATCCCGAAAATGGTTGGGGTTTCGCACATGGTGCGCAGGAAGCAGCGGAGATGGGTTTCTGGGCGATCAACGTCGATAGCATGCTCTGGTCTGTTGGCCTGGGTCTTCTGTTTGTATGGTTCTTCCGCAAGGTGGCCAAGTCCGTGACCTCCGGTGTCCCGGGTGGCGCACAGAACTTCGTTGAGACCATCATCGAGTTCATCGATGACAACGTGAAGGGCATTTTCCATCACAAGAACCCGGTAATCGCGCCGCTGGCGCTGACCATTTTCGTCTGGATCTTCCTGATGAACCTGATGGACCTGGTGCCGATCGACTGGATTCCGTACATTGCTGGCCAGATGGGTATCGGTTACTTCAAGATCGTACCGACGACCGATGTTAACGTGACCGGCGGCATGGCATTCAGCGTATTTGCCCTGATCGTGTACTACAGCATCAAGCAGAAAGGTGTTGGCGGCTTCCTGAAAGAGCTGTCCTTCCAGCCGCTGCCGAAAGTGTTTGCGCCGTTCAACCTGTTCCTGGAAATCGTCGGCCTGCTGGCCAAGCCCGTCTCTCTGGCACTGCGACTCTTCGGTAACATGTATGCCGGTGAAATGATCTTTATCCTGATCGCGCTGCTGCCGTTCTGGGCGCAGTGGGTGCTGTCTGTGCCCTGGGCGATCTTCCACATTCTGGTCATCACGCTGCAGGCGTTCATCTTCATGGTCCTGACAATTGTCTACCTGGCCATGGCTCACGATGATCACTGAGTGCGATCGGATAGCTAACGATTTACTTTTGTAAAACTCTGAAAACTTAAACTTAACCTTGAAAATAGTTGGAGAAAAAAATGGACGCAATGCTGTATATCGCTGCTGCTCTGATGCTGGGTCTGGGTGCAATCGGTGCTGCTATCGGCATCGGTATCCTGGGTGGCAAGTTCCTGGAAGGTGCTGCTCGTCAGCCTGAGCTGGTTCCGCTGCTGCGTACTCAGTTCTTCATCGTAATGGGCCTGGTTGACGCGATCCCGATGATCGGTGTTGGTCTGGGTCTGTACGTCCTGTTCGCTGTTGCTGGCTAACAAGTAGTTCGAATAGCGTTTTACGTAACTACTTAAACCGACAACCGCGAGAGGTAATGGCGTGAATATCAATCTCACCATCATTGGTCAGGCCATTGCATTCTTCCTCTTCGTCGTATTTTGCATGAAATACGTCTGGCCGCCGATCACCGGTGCGCTGGCTGAGCGTAAGAAGAAGATTGCCGAAGGGCTTGATGCGGCCGACCGTGCTGAACGTGATCTGAAGCTGGCTCAGGAAAAAGCCGCTGACGATATGCGTGCCAGCAAGGAAGAGGCAGCCGCCATCATTGAACAGGCCAACAAGCGGGCTAACCAGATTATCGAAGAAGCCAAAGATCAGGCGCGCGAAGAAGCAAATCGCGTAAAAGCCTCTGCTGAAGCTGAACTCGATCAGGAAATCAACCAGGCACGCGAAGCTCTGCGTGCGCAGGTTGGCGCATTGGCAATTGCCGGTGCCGAGAAGATTCTGGAAGCCTCTGTTGACGAAAAAGCGCATGCGCAGCTGGTTGAGAAACTGGCCGCTGAGCTTTAAGCGAGGTTTACGATGGCTGAACTCAATACAGTCGCTCGGCCCTACACCAAAGCCGCGTTCGAATTTGCGCGCGACAAGGGCAACCTCGATCAGTGGTCCAACCTGCTGTCCCTGGCCGCTCAGGCGGTTCAGGACAGCGAGTTGGCTCAACTGCTGGGTAATCCGGCGCTAACAGTTGCACAGAAAGCGGAGCTGGTCATCGCCGTCTGCGAACAGCAGGTCGACGATGCCGGCAAGAACTTTATCAGCCTGTTGGCTGAAAACCGCCGCCTGGCGCTGTTACCGGAAATTTCTGCTCAGTACGACATCTTGAAAGCAAACCTGGAAATGAAGGTCGATGTTGACCTGACGACTGCGTTTGCGCTGGATGATGCACAGCAGGAAAAACTGGCGCAAGCCCTCAGCAGCAAGCTGGGTCGTGAAGTGAAACTGACCTCCCAGGTGGACAAGTCCATCATTGGTGGTGTGGTCGTTCGCTCTGATGACCTTGTGATCGATGGTTCCGTTCGTGCACGACTGGCGAAACTGGCCGAAGCGATGAATTCCTGAGTGTGAGGAATAACAATGCAGCAACTGAATCCTTCTGAGATCAGCGAGATTCTTAAGAAGCGCATCGAAAAGCTCGACGTGTCTTCTGAAGCCCGTAACGAGGGCACCATCGTCAGCGTTTCCGATGGTATTATCCTGATCCACGGTCTTGCCGACGTCATGTACGGCGAGATGATCGAATTCCCGGGTGGCGTCTACGGTATGGCGCTTAACCTGGAGCGTGACTCTGTAGGCGCCGTAGTACTGGGTGACTACCAGGGTCTGGTAGAGGGCATGACTGCCCGTTGTACTGGTCGTATCCTTGAAGTACCGGTAGGTCCGGAGCTGCTTGGCCGCGTTGTAGACGCGCTGGGTAACCCGATCGACGGTAAAGGTCCGATCGAAGCCAAAATGACCGACGCAGTTGAAAAAGTTGCGCCGGGTGTTATCGCACGTCAGTCCGTTGATGAGCCGGTTCAGACCGGTCTGAAAGCGATCGACGCGATGGTGCCGGTTGGTCGTGGTCAGCGTGAGCTGATCATCGGTGACCGTCAGATCGGTAAGACCGCGATCGCCATCGACGCGATCATCAACCAGAAAGGCACTGGCATCAAGTGTATCTACGTAGCGATCGGACAGAAGCAGTCCACTATCGCCAACGTGGTACGCAAGCTGGAAGAGCACGGTGCGATGGATCACACCATCGTCGTGGCTGCGGGCGCTGCCGATCCGGCCGCCATGCAGTACCTGGCACCGTACGCCGGTGCGACCATGGGTGAATACTTCCGTGACCGCGGTGAAGACGCGCTGATCGTATTTGACGACCTGACCAAGCAGGCTTGGGCATACCGTCAGATCTCTCTGCTGCTGCGTCGTCCGCCGGGCCGTGAAGCTTACCCGGGTGACGTATTCTACTTGCACTCCCGTCTGCTGGAGCGTGCGTCCCGTGTCAACGCTGATTACGTTGAACAGTTCACCAAGGGCGAAGTGAAAGGCCAGACCGGTTCTCTGACCGCGCTGCCGATCATCGAAACCCAGGGTGGTGACGTATCTGCGTTCGTACCGACCAACGTAATCTCCATCACCGATGGCCAGATCTTCCTGGAAGCCAGCCTGTTCAACTCTGGCGTACGTCCTGCGATCAACGCAGGTCTGTCCGTATCCCGAGTGGGTGGTTCTGCCCAGACCAAGATCATCAAGAAGCTGGGTGGCGGTGTGCGTCTGGCACTGGCTCAGTACCGTGAGCTGGCTGCGTTCGCGCAGTTCGCTTCCGACCTGGATGATGCTACTCGTAACCAGCTGGAACACGGCCAGGCCGTAACCGAGCTGATGAAGCAGAAACAGTACACTCCGATGTCCGTCGCTGAGATGGGTCTGAGCCTGTACGCTGCCAACGAAGGCTTCCTGAAAGGTGTCGAGCTGGACAAGATCGGTGCATTCGAAGCAGCCCTGGTCGCCTACTTCAACAGCGAACACGCTGATCTGATGGCGAAAGTGAACGAGAAAGGCGGTTACGACGACGAAATCGCGGCTCAGTTCAAGGCTGGCATCGAGAAGTTCAAGTCTACCCAAACTTGGTAATTGCTCGTCAGAGCTGGTGACCGGTCAGACACATCGGCCGGTCCAATACTGATTCAAGTTTATAGGCGGAACTATGGCAGTCGGAAAAGAGATTAAGACGCAGATTGCGAGCATTGGCAGCACGCGCAAAATCACCAGCGCCATGGAAATGGTTGCTGCGTCGAAGATGCGTAAAGCCCAGGATCGCATGCAGTCTTCCCGTCCGTACGCCCAGAGCATCCGTGGTGTTATTCAGCACCTGGCGAAAGCCAACCCTGAATACAAGCACCTCTACATGCGAGAGCGTGAGGTCAAACGAGTCGGTTTCATCGTAGTGGCATCCGACCGTGGCCTCTGTGGCGGTTTGAACGTGAACGCGTTCAAGGCAGCTGTAAGCAAAATGAAGGAGTTCCACGACCAGAACATCGAAGTTGATGTCTGTGCGCTGGGTTCCAAGGCAATCACCTTCTTCCGTAACTTCGGCGGCAACGTCGTAGCAGCGAAAGGCGGTCTCGGCGATGCGCCGGAACTGGAACAGCTGATCGGTTCGGTCAAGGTGATGCTGGATAACTTCGACGAAGGCAAGCTGGATCAACTGTTCATCGTGTCCAACGATTTCGTGAACACCATGACCCAGAAGCCCGTCGTAGAGCAGCTGCTGCCGCTGAAGGCGGAAGACGATGACAAGAACCTCAATCACCATTGGGACTATCTGTACGAACCTGACGCGAAAGAGCTGTTGAACGGCCTGCTGACGCGTTACATCGAGTCCCTGGTCTATCAGGCCGTGGTTGAGAACAATGCCTGTGAACAGGCAGCACGTATGCTGGCGATGAAGAACGCAACCGATAACGCCGGCAACCTGATTGATGAGCTGCAATTGGTATACAACAAGGCTCGTCAGGCGGCGATTACTCAGGAAATTTCCGAGATCGTCGGTGGTGCTGCTGCTGTTTAACGCAGTGAACAGGTTAAAAAGTTAAGAGGATCCGAACATGAGTAGCGGACGTATTGTTCAGATTATCGGTGCGGTTGTAGACGTGGAATTCCCGCGTGACAACGTACCGAAGGTTTACGACGCACTGACCGTCGCAAAAACCGGCCTGACACTGGAAGTTCAGCAGCAGCTGGGCGACGGTGTCGTACGTGCAATTGCCATGGGCCAGACCGAAGGTCTGAACCGTGGTCTGGAAACGACTAACACTGGCGCACCGGTATCTGTACCGGTGGGTACGGCCACTCTGGGTCGTATCATGGACGTTCTGGGTAACCCGATCGACGAATGTGGTCCGATTGGTGAAGAAGAGCGTTACGCCATCCACCGTAAGGCGCCGTCTTACGCGGACCAGGCAGCGACTAACGAGCTGCTGGAAACCGGCATCAAGGTTATCGACCTGGTTTGCCCGTTCGCCAAGGGTGGTAAGGTCGGTCTGTTCGGTGGTGCCGGTGTAGGTAAAACCGTCAACATGATGGAGCTGATCAACAACATCGCGACTCAGCACTCCGGTCTGTCTGTATTCGCGGGTGTAGGTGAGCGTACTCGTGAGGGTAACGACTTCTACCACGAGATGCAGGAAGCGGGCGTTGTTAACGTTGAGCAGTTCGACAAGTCTAAAGTAGCAATGGTCTACGGTCAGATGAACGAGCCGCCGGGTAACCGTCTGCGTGTAGCTCTGACCGGTCTGACCATGGCGGAAAAATTCCGTGATGAAGGCCGTGACGTACTGCTGTTCGTCGACAACATCTACCGTTACACCCTGGCGGGTACTGAAGTATCTGCACTGCTGGGTCGTATGCCGTCTGCGGTAGGTTACCAGCCGACTCTGGCGGAAGAGATGGGCGTTCTGCAGGAGCGTATCACCTCTACCAAGACCGGTTCCATCACGTCTATCCAGGCGGTATACGTACCGGCGGATGACTTGACCGACCCGTCTCCGGCGACCACCTTCTCCCACCTTGACGCGACCGTAGTACTGTCTCGTCAGATCGCGGAGCTGGGTATCTACCCGGCGATCGACCCGCTGGATTCCACCTCTCGTCAGCTGGATCCGCTGGTTATCGGTCAGGAACACTACGAGATCGCTCGTGGCGTGCAGTCTACTCTGCAGCGTTACAAGGAGCTGAAGGACATCATCGCGATCCTGGGTATGGACGAACTGTCTGAAGAAGACAAGCAGACCGTATCCCGTGCGCGTAAGATCCAGCGCTTCCTGTCTCAGCCGTTCTTCGTAGCCGAAGTCTTCACCGGTGCACCGGGTAAATACGTGTCTCTGAAAGACACTATCCGTGGCTTCCAGGGTATCCTGAACGGTGAATACGACGCCCTGCCGGAGCAGGCGTTCTACATGGTCGGCACTATCGACGAAGCTGTCGAGAAAGCGAAAGGCCTGTAAGTTCCGAGCGGAACCTTTTAAGAGGTAATCAAGATGGCTATGACTGTTCATTGTGACATCGTAAGTGCCGAAGAAGAGATTTTCTCCGGACTTATCGAGTTCGTCTCCGTGACAGGTAGCCTGGGTGACCTGGGTATCTTCCCGGGTCACGCTCCGCTTCTGACGGAACTGAAACCAGGCCCTGTCGAGCTGCGTATGCAGGGCGGTAAGGAAGACGTATTCTACGTCTCCGGTGGCTTCATCGAAGTCCAGCCGCACAAGGTGACAGTGTTGGCTGATACAGCACTGCGCGCGGGTGATCTGAGTGAAGCTGCAGCACTTGAGGCTCAGAAGCATGCCGAGCATGCGATGGCCGACAAGAGCGGCGAGTTTGAATACTCCCGTGCTGCGGCTCAGCTGGCTGAGGCAGCGGCCCAGCTTCGCACCCTGCAGCAGATTCGTCGCAAGGCCGGTAAATAACCGGTTTTCCGACAGCGTTAAAAAAGCAGCCCTCGGGCTGCTTTTTTTGTGCCTGAAAGATGCCGGTTTAACTGAAGGTGGTGGGCACTGGGGTAAAAGGGGGCAGCGATTACAGCAGACCCCAGAGGGTATTGAAAATGATTTGCTGGGCGGTGGCCACCTCGCGGGAGTCGATTACCACGGCGGTGGGGTAGTTGTCTGATGCCAGCGAGATGATGGCGCAGCGTGGCGGATAAATGGCGATATAGGCCGCATCGACCGGGCCATCGGTCCTGATCCATTTACGCTCCGAGTACTCGGCACTTTCCCCCCCTTCGCCGATGGCGATCACTCGGACCCGAATCCTGCGCGCCACTCGCTGGGCGGTAAAGTTGGGAAAGGGGCGGTACAACAGAGGTCTGATCGGTTTGGATGAAAACACCGAATACACCGGATCATTCTGCTCACCGACCCGGTTGAGGATATCGCGCAACACCTGCTCAATCCCCGAGTCCCCTTCATAAAACTCCACGTTGGCAGTACTGAAATCGGGCTTCAGATGGTGCAGTTCAGGAATGACCGAACTCTTCAATCGGTCGATCGCCTGCTCCATCTGCTCCCGGCGCTCATCGGCCAGCTGCAGCAGCACTTCCGGCTGCCTGGCCGAAAAATAGCGCCGCTTGCCCTTGGGTAGGTAGGTGACGATACCGCGCTGCTGCAGGCTCTTCAGACATTCATATGTGCTGCCGCGATTGACACCGGCACGTTCAGCTACGGTTCGGATTGAGCTTGGCCCCAGGGCCAGTAAAGCCCTGTAGATACTGATATCGCGCTCGGTCAGGCCAAGCAGGTCGAAAATTTCAGGCGTCATTTTGTCAATTTTTTTGTGACAAATAGTATTGATTGGGAGCGAGTATACGCTAAAGTTTCGTGCACTTTATATCACAATGTCGTGACAGGCCGTTGCGACCTCAGGGTACCGAGACAAGATGAAAACGGACGTAGTGATTCTGGCTGCCGGGCAGGGCAGCCGCATGAAGTCGGCGATGCCGAAAGTGATGCATTGCCTGGCGGGCAAGCCGATGCTGCAGCATGTGATCGACAGTGCTCAGGGCTTGGCCCCCGAAGCCCTGCATGTGGTGATCGGCCACGAAGGCGGGCAGGTCGAGCAGGCGATGTCGGGCCAGGCGCTGAACTTCGTCTGGCAGCGCGAACAGCTGGGGACCGGGCATGCCGTCGCCCAGGCGTTGCCGAACATCGGCCAGGACTCGGTGGTGCTGGTGCTCTATGGCGATGTGCCGCTGACCCGCCCGGAAACCTTCGAGCAGCTGATCAGGATCGCGGCGCAGGGGGATCTGGGACTGCTGACCGTGACGCTGGAAGATCCGACCGGGTATGGCCGCATCATCCGCAACGCCGTGGGCGATGTGGTCGCCATTGTCGAGCACAAGGATGCTTCCGAGCAGGAAAAGCTGGTGCGTGAGGTCAATACCGGTATTCTGGCGCTGCCGTCGTCGGCGCTGCATGACTGGCTGCCACGGCTGTCTGCGGACAATGCTCAAGGCGAGTACTACCTGACCGATGTGATCGCCATGGCGGCAGAAGAGGGTATGCGCGTGCGCGCCATCCAGCCGCAGGCCGAACAGGAAGTGCAGGGTGTCAACAACCGCCAGCAGCTGGCACAGCTGGAGCGCTGGTACCAGCGTCAGCTGGCCGAGCAGCTGATGACCGACGGCGTTACCCTGGCTGATCCGGCACGCATCGATATCCGGGGTGAACTGAAAACCGGGCGTGATGTACTGATTGATATCAACACCCTTTTTGAGGGTGACGTGGTGCTGGCTGACGGGGTCGAGATCGGCGCCAACTGCATCATCCGCAACGCCCGTATTGGAGCCGGTAGCCGAGTGGAGGCCAACTCCATCATTGAGGGAGCTGTCGTTGCCGAGCATGCCCAGATCGGTCCTTTTGCCCGTCTGCGTCCGGGGACCGAAATGGCGGCTGGCAGCAAGGTCGGCAACTTCGTTGAAACCAAGAAGGCGCGTATTGGCGAAGGTTCCAAGGTCAATCATCTGACCTATATCGGCGATGCCGAAATCGGCCGTGCCGTGAACGTGGGGGCAGGGACCATCACCTGCAACTATGACGGCGTCAACAAGTCGCTGACCCGGATCGGTGACGGAGCGTTTATCGGCTCCAACAGTTCCCTGGTTGCGCCGGTGGAGATCGGTGCCGGTGCCACCGTGGGCGCGGGGTCCACCGTGACCAAGGCGGTCGCTGATAACCAGCTGGCCGTTGCGCGCGGCAAGCAGGTCAACCTCGACAACTGGGCTCGCCCGCAGAAAAAGGAATCCTGAGCATGTGTGGAATCGTAGGCGCCATCGCGGCGCGTCCCGTGGCGGGTATCCTGCTGGAAGGTCTGCGCCGTCTGGAATACCGAGGCTATGATTCGGCCGGTATGGCCGTGCTTGACCAGGGCGGCATCGGTCGACTGCGTCGTATCGGCAAGGTGCAGGCGCTGGCCGATGCCTGTGAGCAGCAGCCGCTGTCCGGGCATCTGGGCATCGCCCATACCCGCTGGGCAACCCATGGCAAGCCGTCGGAACAGAATGCACACCCGCATATGTCCGGTGAGCGGCTGGCGGTGGTGCATAACGGTATTATCGAAAACTTCGAGCCGCTCAAGCGCGAGTTGCAGCAGGCAGGCTACGTGTTTACGTCGGAGACTGATACCGAGGTGGTCGCGCACCTGCTTGATCGCGAGCTGCAGGCGGGGCTTGATCTGCCGTCTGCCCTGCGTCAGACCCTGACCTATCTGGAAGGGGCCTTTGCCCTCGGTGTGATTCATGCCGATGAGCCGGAACAGCTGCTCACGGCGCGCAAGGGCAGTCCGCTGGTGATCGGTGTGGGCATTGGCGAGAACTTCATCGCGTCCGACCAGCTGGCCCTGTTGCCGGTGACCGACCGCTTCATGTTTCTGGAAGATGGTGATATCGCGATCCTGGAAGCCGACCGGATTCAGGTCCTGGATGCACAGGGACAGGCGGTTGAGCGTGCCGTGACCACCTTTGAGCATGGCCAGGGCAGTGCCGAGAAGGGCGAGTTCCGTCATTTCATGCTCAAGGAGATCTACGAGCAGCCGCGTGTCATGCAGGCGGTGCTGGAAGGCCGCATCGCCTCAGGTCACCTGCTGGAGCAGGCGTTCGGCAGCGAGGCCGGGGCGGTGTTCGACCAGGTCAAGCAAGTACAGATTGTGGCCTGTGGCACCAGTTACCACGCCGGCATGGTGGCCAAGTACTGGATCGAGGAGCTGGTCGGCATCCCTTGCATGGTCGAAGTGGCCAGCGAGTTCCGCTACCGTCCGGTGGTGCTGCCCGAGGGCACCCTGCTGCTGACCCTGTCGCAGTCCGGCGAGACCGCCGATACGCTGGCCGCGCTGCGCGACGTGAAAGACCGGGTACTGGCCACGCTGGCGATCTGCAACGTGCCGGGCAGCTCGCTGGTGCGTGAATCGGACCTCAGCCTGATGACTAATGCCGGTCCCGAGATCGGTGTGGCCTCGACCAAGGCGTTCACCTCCCAGCTGGTGGCGCTGATGCTGACCACTATCGCGCTGGGCCGCCGTCATGGCCTGGATGCAGCCAGGGAAACCGAACTGGTTGTGGCGCTGCAACAGCTGCCGGCCCTGCTGGAGCAGCTGCTGGAACTGGATGGCCCCATCGAGCAGATGTCGGCGCACTTCGCCGAGAAGCATCATGCCCTGTTCCTCGGCCGCAACAGCCTCTATCCGGTGGCGATGGAGGGGGCGCTCAAGCTCAAGGAGATCTCTTACATCCATGCCGAGGCCTACCCGGCCGGCGAACTCAAGCACGGCCCGCTGGCGCTGGTCGACAAGGAGATGCCGGTGATCGCGGTGGCGCCGCGCAACGGCATGCTGGACAAGCTCAAGGCCAACCTGCAGGAAGTGCGGGCCCGTGGCGGTGAACTCTTCGTCTTTGCCGGTTGCGACCAGAGCATCCAGCCGCAGGAGGGCGTTCATGTGATCTACCTGCCGGCCTTGCCGTCGGTGCTGGACCCGATCGCCTTTACCCTGCCGTTGCAGCTGCTGTCCTACCATGTAGCGGTGCTCAAGGGCACCGACGTGGATCAGCCGCGTAACCTGGCCAAGAGTGTTACCGTCGAGTAAGACGGCCTGTTGAAAGCAGAGCAGTTAAACGCCAACGCCCCGCTTGAAGCGGGGCGTTTCTGTTCAGGGCTAGGCGGAATCGCGGGAATCGGGCCAGGCCGTTTGGTTTCGGTTCGGTTCCGGGCGTGACCAGACCACAGCGGCACCAATGGCCAGCAGGGCCAGAATGAGGGTCAGCAGCAGAGGGTGGCGAATGCTGACCAGCACAATTCCCAGCGCAGTCAGCATGCCGGCACTGGCGACCCATTTGGTGCGGCGGTCGATCAGGCCACCCTGTTCCCAGTTGCGCAGGCTGGGACCCAGTATCCGGTGTTCTTGCAGCCAGCGGTGAAGACGAGGTGAACAGCGGGAGGCGCTCCATGCGGCAATCAGTACGAAGACCGTGGTGGGCAGACCGGGCAACAAGGCACCCAGCAGGGCCAGGGCGATGGAGACCCAGGTGAGTGCAAACCAGAGCCAGCGCAGCCGTCCTGGTTGTGTCTGTTGCTGTGGGTGTGTCTGTTGCATGGAGAAGGTTCCGCGATCTCTGCGACTGTTTCAGTATAGATAATGAGCGGATTGAGTGTGGATGAACAATTTATCTGCTCACTTGTTGCGATAGCTCAATTCAATCCGTTCGCGGACGGGACAACACCTCCAGGATATAGGCAATGACCCGGCGTGAGTAAATCAGGCTGGTATGACTGAGCGGAAACACTTTGTGCTCGCTCATGCCGGTGACGCGGGTTTCGTCGATCAGCACCGTACCGTCCGACCTGGACTTGGGGCTCAGCAGCGGCATCAGGCCCACCGGCAGATCACCGGCGATGCTGTAGAGGCGGGCATCAAAAGGCCAGTGCCGGTTATCCGCGAGCAGGTAATCGATGCTGTTCTTCAACAGTCCCTTGAGTTTCGAGTTGTTGATCTCCTGGGCCAGGAAACTGCCCTTGTGTGGCGTGCCCAGGGTAATGACCGGATCGACCCAGTGACTTTGCACGCTGCAGCGTTCAAGGTAACGCCGTGCGATCAGCCCCCCCATCGAGTGGCAGACAAAGGCGGTCGGTTCGCCATCGATAAAGGCGTCGATGCGCTCACAGATTATCTCCATGTCCGGTGACAGGGTGTTGTAGGTCAGGTTGAGTGTCACATACCCCTGCCTGTTCAATCGTCGACACAGCGGTTGCATGACCAGCCCTGACATATAGAGTCCGTGCAACACCACGACTTTTTTCACGTTCATCTTCCCTATGGCTCCTTTCATCCGTTCCGGTCAGCTTAACCCTGGCGGGTCCGGTGGGAAAGAGGAGCGTTCCGGGCGGCAGGTCATGGCCGTTACACGGACTGCGGGTTAGGATAGAGCGATATTGAACTGAGTGGGACAAGGAACGAGATGAACGATACCCTCTTCATGCTGGCGATCGGCTTTATCGCGCTGATCGGCGTGGTCGTACTGCTGGTTATACTGGGCGCTCTGATCACCGGACTGATCATGTATCAGGTCGACAAGCGGCAGACGGCCCACACCATCCGTCGCAACTATCCGCTGCTGGGCCGTTTTCGCTATCTGTTCGAGAACCTGGGGGAGTTCTTCCGTCAGTACTTCTTCGCCATGGACCGTGAAGAGATGCCGTTCAACCGTGCTCAGCGCTCCTGGGTCTACCGGGCGGCAAAGAATATCGACAATACCGTCGCCTTCGGCTCCACACGGGATCTGCGCAAGCCGGGCACCTATTACTTCCTCAACTGCCCCTTCCCGACGCTGAGCGAGGATGCCGCGGCCAGTCAGCCGATGCGGATCGGTCCCTACTGCCGTACTCCCTACGATGCGCCATCTTTTCTCAACATTTCCGGCATGAGTTTCGGTGCCCTCTCGGCACCGGCCGTACGGGCACTGTCGATGGGCGCGGCCAAGGCCGGTTGCTGGATGAATACCGGTGAGGGAGCGCTGTCCAAGTACCACCTGGAAGGGGGCTGTGACATCGTGTTCCAGATCGGTACCGCCAAATACGGTGTCCGTGATGAGCATGGACGGCTCGATGATGAACGCCTGGCTGAAGTGGCGGCGATCGAACAGGTACGGATGTTCGAGATCAAGCTGAGCCAGGGGGCCAAGCCGGGCAAGGGCGGAATCCTGCCGGCCGACAAGGTGACCCCGGAGATCGCCGAAGCGCGCGGTATCCCGGCGGGCCAGGCCTCGATCAGCCCCAACCGCCATCCGGAAATTTCCAGTATCGACGATCTGCTCGACTTCATCGCTCATGTGCGTGAAGTGACTGGCAAACCCGTGGGGTTCAAGCTGGTGCTGGGGTCTACCGACTGGCTGGACAGCTTCTGTGAAGCCGTGATCAAGCGCGGCAGCGAATCGGCACCGGATTTCATCACCCTGGACAGCGCCGACGGCGGCACCGGGGCGGCTCCCATGCCGTTGATGGACAGCGTCGGCCTGCCGCTGCGCGAAAGCCTGCCGTTGCTGGTCAACAAGCTGGTGCAGCACAACCTGCGCAACCGGATCAGGATCATTGCGTCCGGCAAACTGATCAACCCCACCGACGTGGCGGCGGCGATCTGTCTGGGGGCGGATTTCGTGGTGACGGCGCGAGGCTTCATGTTCGCACTGGGCTGTATCCAGGCGCTGCAGTGCAACAAGAACACCTGTCCGACCGGTATCACCACCCATGACCCCAAGCTGCAGAAGGGGCTGGTGCCGGAAGTGAAAGCGGCTCGGGTGGCCAACTTTCACCACAACCTGGTGCACGAAGTGGAGCTGATCGCCCACTCCTGTGGCGTGACTGAACCACGTCAGCTGCGTCGTGAGCATGCGGCCGTGGTCGTCGATGGCGGTGGCGCCGTGCCGCTCAATATCCTTTATCCGCGTTCCTGACAGCAAAAAGCCAGCCCTCTGGGGCTGGCTCCTCCTGTGATATCAGTGCTCGTCTTCGAACCAGGATTCATCATCGATCCGGGACATCAACTCTTTCTCCTCCCGATGCCGTTCGATGGCGCGCCTGGCTTCCAACAGGCGGCGGGTTGCATGCTGTTTGCGACGATTTTTCTGTTCGACATCGTAACCTACCATGATGTCGAAAACCTCGGTCTGGATAGGGTCCAGGTCCTGCTCTTTCCGTATCAGCATAGCCTTGCTCCGATCTCAGGGTCACTGTAATCAGGAGACATCAGGGTGTCTGGCTGATTACAGCAAACACGCATGGAGATTTTTATTTACCGCACTGGGTACGAAATATCAATTCCCCAAGGGGATGAAGCGGAGCTTAGAGCAGGCATATTGCAGCAGGATGACGGCGAGTGATTACTCGCCGTCGGTATCCGTAGAGGGGCGGCGCATCGGCGGGATACGCTTGTCGTTCTGACGCAGGCTGCGCAGGCTGCGTTTGATGGTTTTCAGGTGGTCGACCAGGGCCGGTCCCAGCTTCATCGCCACGCCTACGGCCAGAATGTCGATGATTACCAGGTGTACCACACGGGAAGACATCAGCGTGCTCAGGTCCTTGTCTTCCTCCACATCCACGTGAATCGGAATGGTCGCCAGGTCGGCCAGCGGGGTGCCGCCGGGGCACAGCGTGATGACGGTGGCGCCCTTGTCCTGTACCAGTTTGACGGTGTGCAGCAGATCTTTGGTGCGGCCGGTCTGGGAGATCGCCACGACCACATCACCTTCGCCCAGGGTCAGTGCCGAGATGGTCTGCATGTGCGGGTCGGAGTAGGCCGCGGCGGACACCATCAGACGGTAGAACTTGTGCTGGGCATCGGCACAGACCGGGGCTGAGGCGCCAAAACCGTAGAACTCGACGCGGTTGGCCTTGGCCAGGGCATCGATCGCTTCCTCCAGCGTGCCGGGGTCGAGCTGATCACGGATGTTGATCAGGTTGCCGATCATGGAATCGAAGATCTTCTGCTTGAACTCGATCACCGTATCCTTTGAATCGAGTGAGAACTGCTCGTAACTGGCATTGCTGGCCAGCCCCTGAGCCAGGGTCAGCTTGAAGTCCTGAAAACCGTCATAGTCCAGTGCGCGACAGAAGCGTACCACGGTGGGTTCACTGACCTGGGCCTCGGAGGCCAGATCGACGATCCGCATATGGATGACTTCGTTCGGGTTGGCGAGGACGTAATCAGCCACCTTCTGCTCGGACTTGCGCAGTTTGGGGCGGGCATCGGCGATCGACTTGAGCAGATTGAAGGAGTTCATCTCCATTGGTTCCATTTCATCGCATGAAAAATGAGTATACCAATGAATATAGCCCTGTCCCATGATCCAGCGCGTCACGGCCAGTGCCGCCCTTGGCAGCATTGCAGGGGGCTGGGGGGCGTGCTAATTTCATTGCATTGTAATACTCGGTTTATAACACACAAGGAACTCAAGCCGTGAAACGCAGACAATTTCTCCGTGGTGCCGGTGCTGCCACCGTTGCTGCCGGTGCGCTGGTGTCATCCAAGGCGATGGCCGCACCGGAATACAAATGGAAGATGGTGACTACCTGGCCGAAGAACTTCCCGGGTCTGGGTACGGGGGCCAACCAGCTGGCCGAGATGATCAACAAGATGACCAACGGCCGTATTCAGGTCAAGGTGTACGGTGCCGGTGAACTGGTCGGTGCACTGGAGATCTTCGACGCCGTTTCACGTGGAACGGCGGAGATGGGCCATGGCGCCGCCTACTACTGGAAGGGCAAGAGCACGGCGGCGCAGTTCTTCTCTGCCGTGCCCTTTGGTCTGACCGCTCAGGAAATGAACGCCTGGCTGTATCACGGTGGCGGCATGGAGCTGTGGGAAGAGGTCTATGACAAGTTCGGCCTGGTGCCGGGCGCGGCCGGTAACACCGGTGTGCAGATGGGTGGCTGGTTCAACAAGGAGATCAACAGCGTTGAAGACCTCAAGGGTCTGAAAATGCGCATCCCGGGCCTGGGCGGTGAAGTGCTCAAGCGTGCCGGCGGTACCCCGGTGCTGCTGCCGGGCGGCGAAATCTTCCCGTCACTGCAGTCCGGCGCCATTGACGCCACCGAGTGGGTAGGGCCCTACAACGACCTCGCCTTCGGTCTGCACAAGGCGGCCAAGTACTACTACTACCCGGGCTGGCACGAGCCGGGCACCACGCTGGAGTGCTTCATCAACAAGGAAGCCTTCCTGGCGCTGCCGGAAGACCTGCAGATCATCGTCCGCAACGCCCTGCGGGTAGCGAACCAGGATATGCTGGCCGAGTTCATGACCAAGAACAACCTGGCGCTGGACCAGCTGGTCAACAAGCACGGCGTCGAGCTGCGCAACTTCCCGGATGATGTGATGCTGAAACTGCGTACCATCTCCGACGAGGTGGTGGCCGAGGAAGCGGAAAAAGACGAGATTACCCGGAAAGTCTACGATTCCTTCATCAAGTTCCGTGACCAGGTACAGAAGTGGACCGCGGTCTCCGAGCAGGCCTATATCAATGGCCGCTCGCTGAGCTGATCGGATCAGACCTGCAAAGGCCGGAGCTTCTCCGGCCTTTTGCGTTTTGGAGGAATGAACCATGTCCGACGCTTTGAAAGAACTGCGTGATTACCTTACCCGTCACCATGGTGGCGATGGCGACCTGGCCGCCACCCGCACTCTCCAGGGGCATGAGCGGAACCATGATGACATCTTCCGGCGTTTCTGGTCGGAGCACGCCAATGGACAACTGAAGGACGGCAGTCGGGTGGTTGATCTGGGCTGCGGTCCGGGGCTGTTCCTGCGCGATCTGTCATTGACCAGCCCGGAGCTGGAGCTGATCGGCGTCGAGGCAGCCCCCTACATGCTCGAGCGAGCCTGCGAGGACGATTACGACTTCAGTATCCGCGTGGCGGACCTGAATGATCCACCGGCCGAACTGTTTGCAGCGGAATCGGTTGATGTCGCTCTGGCCAATCGCCTGTTCCACGAACTGCATCAGCCGCTGGTGCTGTTGCAGCAGCTGCATGCCTGGCTCAAGCCGGGCGGGGTGCTGATTCTGATCGATATGGTGCGTCAGCCGCTGGGCAGCTTTCTGACCCACAAGTTCGGCCAGGACCGGCTGGATGAGGCGCTGGATGCGAAAGCGATGGCGGCGTTGTTCGAGGATTATTTCGAGCATAACCGCTATCACGATTACGACCTGCTGGCGCTGCTGGCGATGACCGGGTATGAAATCTTGGCCGATGAGTCGATTCGCAGTGGCCGTGCGGTGCAGATCGCGGCGCGCAAACCGATTCGCTGAGAGGTCGTGTCATCAAGAAAAAGGGGCCTTAAGGCCCCTTTTTCAGTTCAGCACGGCAGAAGGCGTCTTACACCTTATGGTAGATCTCGGCGCCGCTGTCCTTGAACTCTTCCGACTTCTCCTTCATGCCCTGTTCCGCCTGGGCATTAATCGCCGCGACCTGGCTTTCGTCCAGATCACGGACCTCCTGAGAGATCTTCATCGAGCAGAACTTGGGTCCGCACATGGAGCAGAAGTGGGCCACCTTGGCGGATTCCTTCGGCAGGGTTTCGTCGTGGTAGGCGCGAGCGGTATCCGGGTCCAGGCCGATGTTGAACTGGTCTTCCCAGCGGAACTCGAAGCGCGCCTTGGACATGGCGTTGTCGCGGATCTGTGCACCCGGATGGCCTTTCGCCAGGTCGGCGGCGTGCGCGGCGATCTTGTAGGTGATGATGCCGGTCTTCACGTCGTCCTTGTTGGGCAGGCCCAGGTGCTCCTTCGGTGTCACGTAGCAGAGCATGGCGCAACCGTACCAGCCGATCATCGCCGCACCGATACCGGAAGTGATGTGGTCGTAGCCCGGCGCGATGTCGGTGGTCAATGGGCCCAGGGTGTAGAAGGGCGCTTCGTGGCACTCCTTCAGCTGCTTGTCCATGTTCTCCTTGATCATGTGCATCGGCACGTGACCCGGACCTTCGATCATCACCTGCACATCGTGCTGCCAGGCGATCTTGGTCAGCTCGCCCAGGGTTTCCAGTTCGGCGAACTGGGCTTCGTCGTTGGCGTCGTAGACCGAGCCCGGACGCAGGCCGTCACCGAGGGAGAAGGCCACGTCGTAGGCCTTGCAGATCTCGCAGATCTCTTCAAAGTGGGTGTAGAGGAAGTTTTCCTCGTGGTGCGCCAGGCACCACTTCGCCATGATGGAACCGCCACGGGAGACGATGCCGGTCATGCGCTTGGCGGTCAGCGGCACGTAGCGCAGCAGTACGCCGGCGTGGATGGTGAAGTAGTCCACGCCCTGTTCCGCCTGCTCGATCAGGGTGTCGCGGAACACCTCCCAGTTCAGGTCTTCGGCGATGCCGTTGACCTTCTCCAGCGCCTGGTAGATCGGCACGGTGCCGATCGGCACCGGCGAGTTGCGCAGGATCCATTCGCGGGTCTCATGGATGTTCTTGCCGGTGGACAGGTCCATGATGGTGTCGGCGCCCCAGCGGGTGCCCCAGGTCATCTTCTCCACCTCTTCCTCGATGGAGGAGGTCACTGCGGAGTTGCCGATGTTGCCGTTGATCTTCACCAGGAAGTTGCGGCCGATGATCATCGGCTCCAGTTCCGGGTGGTTGATGTTGCACGGGATGATGGCGCGGCCTTCGGCCACTTCCTGACGCACGAATTCCGGCGTGATCTCCTCCGGCAGGTAGGCGCCGAAGTTATGGCCCGGGTGTTGCTCGGCGACGATATTGCCTTCCGCTTTGGCCTTGGCCAGCTTCATGTTCTCGCGGATGGCGATGTATTCCATCTCCGGGGTGATGATGCCCTGACGCGCGTAGTGCAGCTGGGTCACGTTCTTGCCGGCTTGGGCGCGACGCGGCTGGCGGGTCAACTCGAAGCGCAGCTCGTCCAGGCGCAGGTCGGCGGCGCGGGCGCGGCCGTATTCGGAGGTCAGGCCGTCCAGCTGTTCGGTGTCTTCACGTTCCAGAATCCAGTTATCGCGCAGCGGCGCCAGGCCCTTGCGCACGTCGATGCAGGCGTCCGGATCGGTGTAGGGGCCGGAGGTGTCATAGACGTACAGCGGGTCGTTCTTCTCGCCGCCCATGTCGGTGGGTGTATCGTCCAGCGTGATTTCGCGCATCGGTACACGGATATCGGGACGGCTGCCCTCGACATAGACCTTGCGGGACTTGGGGAAGGGCTGCACGGAATCCGTGTCGACGGTAGCGCTCTTGTTAAGAGGCGTAGGGCTCAAATGTTGGGTGCTCATCATGCTCTCCGAAGTTTTATGTTTGTAATGCTCAGTCGGCCAGATCCAGGCCCATCTGCCAGAAGCTCACTTCCATGCGCGTGGCGGTGCGAAAGCGCTTCTCCAGTGCGGTCAGACGGCTGGCGGGCAAGTCCTGCCCCAGCTGCTCCAGCAGTTCGCGCTCGGTGTTGGCGGCCTGCTGGTATTCCTCGCTCAGGTACATCTCGATCCAGGCGTTGTACGGGTTGCCCTCGCGACGGGTATCGGGCTGCTCGGCCAGCCACTGGGCGATCTCGGCATAGCCGATGATGCAGGGCGCCAGTGCCACGTGCAGGTCGAGCAGGTCACCGG
Organism: uncultured Marinobacterium sp.; assembly: GCA_963676805.2. Classification (GTDB taxonomy): domain Bacteria; phylum Pseudomonadota; class Gammaproteobacteria; order Pseudomonadales; family Balneatricaceae; genus Marinobacterium. The sequence goes on from CAXXYA010000002.1 coordinate 2,845,768, forward strand.
CGAAGCCGGCATCCAGTACATAGCGGGTGTAGGCCACGGTGGCCGAGGCCTCCGGCAGCGCCTGCAGCTGGGCTTCACTGATACCCCAGTCGCGGCAGTAGTCCACGTGCAGGCCGATCTCGGTATCCAGCATGGCATTCAGGCCAGACTGGGCGTAGCGCATGCTGGCCAGGTCCTCGCTCTTGAACACGGCCAGGCCCCAGGCGCGGCTGAACTGAAGCAGGAACAGGTAGTCCTGCTTCAGGTAGTGCTGGAAACATTCCTTCGGCAAGGTTCCCTGCCCCAGCTGGCGCACGAAGTCATGCTGGATGTAGGCGTTCCAGTCGTTGCTGCACTGGGCTTTCAGATGCTCATACAGAGACTTATTTAAAGACATGCGGAACCTCCTGTTCAGTCACGGATGCGGGGTCGAGGCTGGCGCTGAAAAACTGGTGTTCCAGCACGCACATGCGTTGGAACAGCTCGGCCAGCTGTTCCAGTCTGGCCTCATCATGGTCGGCAAAGCTGTCGACCTGGCCGCGCAGCCAGGCAACGAATTGCTCAAACTCTGGCAGCACGTGGATATCGATCCATTCCTGCAGGTAAAAACGGCTGCCACGAGGTTTTTCCGCCTGCAGTTGTGACCAGCTCAGGTAGGACCATTCCGCCACACAGAGGCAGATGATGGCGTCTTCGTAGCTGACTTCGGACGCCTTCATGGTCTCGATGATCGCCCGGCTGACCGGGTGCAATGCCGGACTCAGGTAATCGACCTCGTTCAGCCCCAGCGCCTGGAAGGAACGCAGGAAGTAAGTGTTCTCGTCGCTGGTCAGAGCGGCGAGGAAGCCGGCCAGCACGGTCTTCGGTGGCATCGCCGGCGCATTGGCGATGGTGCGGGCGACCAGGTTGACCAGGGTGTCGATGAAGGCATAGTCCTGCACCAGGTAGCGGGCATAGACCTCGTCGGCCAGGCGGTCATCGCCCAGCGCGTCGGTGAACACATGGTTCACCGCCCGCTTCCAGTCGGTTTCGGCGTAGCCGCGCAGCTGTTCGCTCAGCGGCTGCTGCGGGTGCTGTTGGCGGTAATCGGCAAAGGTCATGGTAATAGTCCCTCAGGGCTCGATGGCGTAGTCGGCCACCGGTGGGTTGCGCTTGGCCAGCCCCTGTTCCTGCATGAAGGCGCCGACGCGCTGGTAACGGGCCTCATCCAGTGCCGCCGGGCGCAGTGCGAAGCGGCTCAGGGTATCGGCCCAGGCGCGGCGGTTGAGTTCGGTGTTCAGTTCATCCGGCTTGTAGCTGACAAAGGCTTTCCAGGCGTCATCCGGGTGGTTGACGATGTACTGAGTGGCCTGTTCCAGTGCCGCCATCACTCGGGTGAAGCGTTCGTCACCGCGATCCTGGTTGTTGATCACCAGCACCAGCTCGTCGTAGGCGGGGACGCCTTCCTCTTCAACGTAGAAGGCACGACCCGGATGGCCCTCGATATCCATCTGGTTCAGCTCGAAGTTGCGATAGGCGCCGATCACCGCGTCGACCTTGCCGGTGATCAGTGACGGCGACAGCGACCAGTTGACGTTGACCATCTCGATATCGTTCAGAGTCAGGCCGTGCGGCTTGAGCATGGCGCGCATCAGCGCTTCCTCGTAACCGCCCACCGAGTAGCCGACCTTCTTGCCCTTGAGGTCGGCCAGTGTCTTGATCGGGCCCTTGTCCAGTACCACCAGCGAGTTCAGCGGGGTGGCGATCAGGGTGCCGACGCGGGTCAGCGGCAGCTCTTCACCGACCATCACGTGTAGCTGCGGCTGGTAGGTGATCGCCATGTCTGCCTTGCCGGCCGCAACCAGTTTCGGCGGCATGGAGGGATCGGCCGGCTCCACCAGGCTGACCTCAAGACCCTGCTCAGCAAAATAGCCCTTCTGCTGGGCGACGATCAGCGGGCCGTGGTCAGGATTGATAAACCAGTCGAGCAGCAGCTCGACCTTGTCGGCGGCCAGTGCCTGGGCGGACAGCAGGCAGCCGCACAGCAGTGCAGTCAGTCGTTTCATGGGGTATCACCTCGAGTAGTCGACGACGTGGACTCATCCAGCCAGGGCGTGAGCCGTCGTGCGATCAGGTTGACGGAAAAATAGAGTGCCAGCGCCATCACGGCAAGCACCAGCAGGGCGGCGAACATCAGGTCCACCTGCATGCGTGCGTTGGCGTGCAGCATCAGGTAGCCCAGGCCGGTGGAGGAGCCGACCCACTCGCCGACCACGGCGCCGATCGGCGCCACCGAGGCGGCCACGCGCAGGCCGGAGCCGAAGGCGGGCAGGGCGGCGGGCAGGCGGATCTGCAGCAGCTGGGTACGGCGGCTGGCGCCCAGCGTGCGGGCCAGCTGCAGGTAGCCGGTAGGGGTCTGGCGCAGGCCGTCGAAGCAGGCGGCGGTCACCGGGAAATAGATGATCAGCGTCGCCATCGCCACCTTGGAAACCATGCCGTAGCCGAGCCAGAGCATCAGCACCGGGGCCAGGGCGAAGACCGGGATCGCCTGGCTGATCACCAGCACCGGCAGCAGCCAGCGGCGCAGTCGGCCCCAGGTGATCAGCGACAGGGCGCTGACCAGCCCCAGCCCGGTTCCCAGCAGCATCCCCAGCAGAATCTCGGCCAGGGTGACGCCCGCATGTTTCATCAGCAGCGGGAACTGGGCGATCAGCGTATCGAACACCAACAGGGGGCCGGGCAGGATGAAGCGGGGGGCGTCGGTGAGCCAGACGATCAGTTGCCAGCTCAGCAGCAGGCCCAGGGCGATGCCGATCGGACGCAGCAGCGACATCATGATGCTTCTCCCGCCAGCAGTTCCAGCAGCTGTGCCTGTAGCTGCAGCACCTGGTCGTCGTGTACTGCGCGGGGCGTTTGCCCGACAGGAACAATCGGATCAGACAGGCGCGCAGGCGCGCCCTGCAGCACCAGAATACGGTCGGACAGGCGCAGGGCCTCCAGCGGGTCATGGGTAATCATCAGCACCGTGCGGTCAGCCAGCAGTGCGGCCGCCAGGTCCTGCAGCTTCAGTCGGGTGATCGCATCCAGCGCCGAGAAGGGCTCGTCCATGCACACCAGCGGCTGGTCCTGAAACAGGGTGCGGGCCAGGGCCACGCGCTGGCGCTGGCCGCCGGACAACTGGGCCGGGCGAGCGTTGGCGCGGTCGCCCAGTTCCACCTGGCCGAGCAGGTAGCGGGCCTGCTCGGCCTGCTCGGCGCTGACCTTGCCGCCCTGAAGACGCGCGCCGAGCAGCACGTTATCCAGCACCGAAAGCCAGGGCAGCAACAGGTCCTGTTGCGCCATCCAGGCGACGCGGCCGGTCAGTGGCCGGCCGTCGCTGCAGATAATGCGGCCCTTGATATCGGCCGCGTCGGCGATGCCGCACAGCAGTTGCAGCAGCGAACTTTTGCCGACGCCGGACTGACCCAGAATGCTGGTCCACCGGCCACTGGGCAGTGTCAGGTTCAAGTCGCTGAATACGCAATGGTGCTGCCAGTGCAGACTGGCCTGTTCAAGCCGGATATCCACGTCTTACCACCAGGCGTGGAAATGATGGGTGGGGCCGTGGCCGGAGCCCACCTTAAGTCGGTCGGCCGCCGCAATCGCTGCAGTTATATAGGTCTTGGCTTCGGTCACGGCGGTCGGCACGTCCATCCCCTTGGCCAGCCCGGCCGCGATGGCGGAGGACAGGGTGCAGCCGGTGCCGTGGGTGTTGGCGGTGGCGATGCGCTTGGCGGGCAACCACTGGGGTTCACCGGCGCCGAGCAGCAGGTCAGCACTGTCGTCGCTGGCGGAATCGGCCAGATGACCGCCTTTGACCAGCACGGCGTTCGGCCCCAGGGCCAACAGCTGTTCCGCCTGGGCCTGCATCCCGGCGGTGTCGGCGGCTTCATCGCAGGCCAGCAACACGGCGGCTTCCGGCAGGTTGGGCGTGATCAGAGTCGCCAGTGGCAGTAGTTCCTCGCGCAGGGCCTCGACGGATTCGTCCGCCAGCAGCTTGTCGCCACTCTTGGCCACCATCACCGGATCGAGCACGATGTTGCCCAGCCCGCGTTCGCGCAGTATGGCAGCGATGGTGGTGATGGTTTCGGGGCGGCTGAGCATGCCGATCTTGACCGCGTCGACCCGAATATCGTCCAGTACCGTATTGAGCTGGTCGGCGATAAAGGCCGGTGGGACGTCGTGGATGGCGCGGACTTCGCGAGTGTTCTGCGCCGTCAGCGCGGCGATCACCGATGTACCGAATACGCCCAGAGCGGAAAAGGTCTTGAGATCGGCCTGAATACCGGCTCCGCCGCCGCTGTCTGAACCGGCAATGGTGAGGGCGACGGGTGTGCGTGTCTGTGTCATGCGGATGCTCCTGTACGGGAGAAAACCGCACCGGCCATGCGCATGCATGGTGCGTTCGTGACGGTCATCTCGATTTCCTACGCCGGTACCAACCGGATCAGGTTCAGCGGGTCTCATCTCAGCCCGTCCAAGCGGGCACCCCGACCAAGAATCAGCCGCTAGTTTAGGCACTCCAGATCGAACTGTCTATGCTGTAACCAGGTGGGTGCCGAACAACGGGAGGGTCCCTGATGAATCCATTGGAAGTGGTTGAGTTGATGTGTCCCTGGTGCAGCGAACCGATAAGCCTGACCGTGGATGTGACTGAACCCGAGCAGGAGTACACGGAGGATTGCAGCGTCTGCTGCAGCCCGATGACGGTCCATGTTGTTATTGGTGTCGAGGGCGAACCGGAAGTGAGGGTCGAGCGGGAGGGGGGCTGATATCCGAAATGGTGGAGCGGGGAATCAAGAGCCGGCCGCGCCCCTTGTCGGCGGATGCGACGGGGCTGGCAGTGCAGATGATAGCCCGGGACCTGGTGGGTCAGGGCTGTAATCGGCTGCGATTGGCCGTTGGCGGGCAGGAGCCGGATCTGGAAGAGGTGGTGCACCAGACGCGGGTCGATATGAAACGCTTGCGGGCACTTTGGTATTTGATTCAGCCGGGCTTGCTGGATGAGCCGGGACAGTGCCTGCATCTGGCCAGTCGTGAATTGGCTCAGGGGTTGGGCGGCACCCGCGACAGGCAGGTGATGCAGGCGACACTGGCCGCTGTGGCCGCTGCGCTGCCGGCTGAGGTTGTTCGGCGTCTGGCCGGTGCCCTGTCGGATGCCACGGCGGCGCAGGCCCCGGAACTGGAGCTGGCGCTGGAGCGTTACCGGCAACTGAAGCGGCTGCTGGAGGAGGTAGAGTTTGCCAGTGTGCGTCGCGCGCATATCCGCCAAGGGTTGGAGCAGAGCTTCGGTAAGGGGCTAAAGGGATATCGACGTTCGCGCCAGGGCGATGACATGGACGCCCTGCATCGCTGGCGCAAATGGGCCAAGGTACTGCTGTACCAATTGGAGTGGCTCAACTTGTCGCCACGCTGGGCGTCGGCGCTCAAGCCGCTGGGCAGCTGCCTTGGCGATATTCATGACCTGGATGTGCTGGCCGGGCAGCTGCGTCTGGCCGGGGTGGCGGCCGATGACTTGGCGCTGCTGGAGCCGGTGCTGGCGCAGGCACGGCAGCGGCCGGTTGAGCAGGCGCTGCAGTTGGGACGTCGCGCCTATGCCTGCAAATCGCCCGCACGGCGGTGCCGGCGCCTGTATCAACGCTGGGGAGGCGGTGACTGACGACCCTCGGGCATCATGACTTTTCCGTTTCAGGACCGATATACTGAGCCCATCCGAAAGCTAGCAACGGCGGAGCGTCATGAAATATCGCATCATTCCCGTAACTCCCTTTCAGCAGAACTGCACGCTGCTCTGGTGTGAGCAGACCCGCAAGGCCGCGGTGGTCGACCCGGGTGGTGATCTGGCCCGGATCAAAGCCGTCGTGGCCGAAGAGGGCGTCGAGCTGGAAAAGATCCTGCTCACCCATGCTCATATCGATCACGCCGGAGGGACGGCCGCCTTGGCCCGTGAACTGGGGTTGACCATTGAAGGGCCGGGACGCGAGGACGAGTTCTGGATCGAGGGCCTGCCCAAGCAGAGCCAGATGTTCGGCTTTCCCGATGTGGAGGTGTTCACGCCGGACCGCTGGCTGGAGGATGGCGATAGCGTCAGTTTCGGCGAGGTCAGGCTGGAGGTGATCCACTGCCCCGGCCACACGCCGGGTCATGTGGTGTTCTACCACCGTCCCTCGGCGCTGGCGCTGGTGGGGGATGTGCTGTTCCAGGGCTCGATCGGGCGCACCGATTTCCCTCGTGGCGATCATGCCACCCTGATCCGCTCGATCCGCGAGAAGCTGTTCCCGCTCGGTGACGAGATTGATTTCATTCCGGGTCATGGCCCCATGTCGACCTTCGGCATGGAGCGGCAGACCAACCCCTTCGTGGCGGATCGCTTCGGTTAACGAGGTTCGCATGTATCGCGGGAGGGAGCTCTCCCGCCTATTTGTGTAACAGCAGCGCGAGTTCAAACAGTTTCGGGTCCAGTCCCTTGCGATAGCGGATCACGCTGTCCAGAGGTACATCGACGATGGCACCGTTGACAACGCCCGCCATGATGTCGCTGTAGCCGGCCTGAAGGTAGCTGACGGCCATGGCGCCCAGGCTGGAGGCCAGTACTCTGTCATGGCCGCTGGGCCGGCCGCCGCGCTGAATATGACCGAGGATGCAGACTCTGGGTTCTTCGCCATGCTGCTTGAGCTGCTGGGCCAGGCGGTAGGTCAGTCCCGGCTCCCGCCCTTCGGCGACTACGATGATACCGCTGGATCCCTTGCCCTCCCGGCGGCTTTCACTCAGCTGCTGGCCCAGCTGCTCGATATGCACCTCGTATTCCGGCACGATCACCATTTCGGCCCCGGCGGCGATACCGACGTGGGTAGCGAGAAAACCGGAGTTGCGGCCCATCACCTCGACCAGAAAGTGGCGCTCGTGGGAGGAGGCGGTGTCGCGGATCTTGTCGATCGCATCCAGCGCGGTGTTGACGGCCGTGTCGAAGCCGATGGAATCTTCGGTACCGAAAATATCGTTGTCGATCGTGCCGGGCAGGCCGATGACGGCGATGTTGCTTTCTTCGGCCAGCAGATGAGCACCGGTCAGAGAGCCGTCTCCTCCGATCACCACCAGGCCATCAATGCCGTTCTCTTCCAGCACCTTGATCGCCTGCTGGCGCACTTCCTTCTGCTTGAATGCTTCGCAGCGGTCACTTTTCAGCATGGTCCCGCCACGCTGCACGATGTTGCGAACCGAGGCGGAGGTCATTACGCGCAGGTCGCCGGCCAGCAGGCCGCTGTAGCCTCTGTGGACTCCGTAAACCTTGATGCCGTTGTTCAGGGCGGCCCGAACGACACCGCGTACCGCCGGGTTCATGCCGGGAGAGTCGCCACCGCTGGTCAATACGGCGATGGCGTTGAAGTCGCGAAGCGCTTCCAGGTCGGGCAGGGTATACATCTCGGCTCCTTCCGCCAGCTGAATTCGATTTCACTATAGCGGAATTGGATGACGCTGATGAGTCTCCAGAACGCTTTCCTCCTTGCAGATCTATGTCACCGTTTTTACAGTAAAAATTCAATAAACGGTTGAAGAGGGCTCCACCCTGGCCAATACTGAAAATCTGAACCGGCCCGGTGGATTCGGTCGCGGGGCCTTTCCGGTATGAAAAAGGAGAGTTCTATATGACATTGAAGAAAACGTTGATGTCCGCTGCCATGGCAGCAGCTGTTACAGCCGGCGGCCTGGTAACGGCCTCGGTTGCGCAGGCGGAAAGCTTCATCACCATCGGCACGGGCGGTGTTACCGGGGTGTACTACCCCACCGGTGGCGCAATCTGCCGGCTGGTGAACAAGGATCGTGCAGAGCATGGCATTCGCTGCTCGGTTGAAAGCACAGGCGGTTCTGTTTACAACCTGAATACCATTCGCTCCGGTGAACTGGACTTTGGCGTTGCTCAGTCTGACTGGCAGTACCATGCCTTTAATGGCACCGATACCTTCAAGGATCAGGGCCCGAACCCGGATCTGCGTTCCGTGTTCTCTCTGCATGCGGAACCCTTTACCGTTGTGGCTCGTGCCGATTCCGGCATAAAGGTCATCAATGATATCAAGGGCAAGCGCGTCAATATCGGTAACCCGGGTTCAGGTCAGCGCGGCACCATTGAAGTGCTGATGGATGCCAAGGGCTGGACCCGCGACGACTTTTCCCTGTCGTCCGAGTTGAAAGCATCCGAGCAGGCCAGCGCACTGTGCGACAACAAGATTGATGCAATGGTATACGTCGTGGGACACCCCAGTGGTGCAATCAAGGAAGCCACTACTTCCTGTGACAGCGTACTGGTTGCAGTCAACGATAAGGAAGTCGACAAGCTGATTGCCGACAACAGTTACTACCGCCACGCCACTATTCCCGGGGGTATGTACCGCGGCAATCCGGATGATGTAATGACCTTCGGTGTGGGCGCAACGATTGTAAGCTCGGCCAAGGTGCCCGATGAAGTGGTTTACAACCTGGTCAAGGCGGTATTCGAGAATTTCGATACCTTCCGCAAGCTGCACCCGGCCTTTGCCAACCTCAAGAAAGAGGAAATGGTGCGTGATGCTTTGACAGCCCCGCTGCATCCGGGTGCCGAGAAGTACTATAAGGAAGCCGGTCTGCTCTAAGCCTGCTCTTCACGGGGGGCGATGCCCCCCTCATGTTCCGAATTTTTGCTGAAGGGTGTTCGCCGTGTCCCTGGATGATACCAACAAAACCTCAAACGACGACATTCAAGAGCTGGTGGCTCAGTCCGATAGTGGTGCGCGTGCGCCCAAGGGACTGGCAGGCCAACTGCTCTGGGGGATAGCCTTGGCCTGGGCGCTGTTCCAACTCTGGTATGCATCGCCGTTACCCTTCATTTTCGACTTTGGCGTCATTAACGACTCCAAGGCCAGGGCTGTGCACCTGGCTTTTGCCATATTCCTGGCCTATACCGCCTATCCGGCACTGAAAAGCTCACCGCGCTTTCATATTCCCTGGCATGACTGGCTGTTTGCCTTGGGGGGCGCTTTTTCAGCGGCCTATCTGCTGCTGTTCGAGGAGCAGCTGGCAACACGGGCCGGAGCGCCGATAACGGCAGATATCGTCGTTGCGGTAGCCGGGATGCTGTTGCTGCTGGAGGCAACCCGCCGAGCGCTGGGGCCACCGTTGATGGTCGTGGCGGCGGTATTCCTGACCTATACCTTTGCCGGCCCCTACATGCCGGATGTCATTGCACACAAGGGCGCAAGCCTGGCCAAGGCGATGTCTCATCAGTGGCTGACCACGGAAGGCGTCTTCGGTGTGGCTCTGGGAGTGTCGACCAGCTTTGTATTCCTGTTTGTGCTCTTCGGCGCACTGCTTGAGAAGGCGGGAGCCGGCAACTACTTTACTCAGGTATCCTTTTCACTGCTGGGACACATGCGTGGTGGACCGGCCAAGGCCGCCGTGGTTTCGTCCGGCCTCAGTGGCCTGATATCGGGCTCTTCAATTGCCAATGTGGTCACCACCGGCACCTTCACCATCCCGCTGATGAAACGGGTTGGCTTTCCGGGGTATAAGGCTGGCGCCGTGGAAGTGGCGGCTTCGACCAACGGCCAGCTGACCCCACCGATCATGGGGGCTGCGGCTTTCCTGATGGTGGAGTACGTCGGTATCTCCTATATCGAGGTTATTCAGCATGCCATCCTGCCGGCGCTGATCTCCTATATCGCGTTGATCTATATTGTGCACCTGGAGGCGCTGAAGGCGGGCATGCAGGGGCTGCCCAGACCGGACGATGGCCGGACCCTGGCACAGAAACTGGCGACCTGGTGCGGCATCATCGTGGGTATCTGCCTGCTGTCGCTGGGGCTTTACTATGGTTTTGGCTGGACCAAGGGGTATCTCGGCAACGCCAGTTATTGGCTAATGGCGGGTCTCATTCTGCTGGTTTACATCCTGCTGATACGCTATTCGGCAGGCTACCCCGAACTGCATATGGATGATCCCGATGCGGAGATTCTGTCTCTGCCGGAGACCGGTCCGACGGTGAAGTCCGGGCTCTACTTCCTGTTGCCGGTTTTCGTACTGGTCTGGTGTCTGACCGTGGAGCGCTTCTCGCCGGGGTTGTCCGCATTCTGGGCTACGGTGTTCATGATAGCGATCGTACTGACGCACAAACCGCTGAAATCCATGTTCCGTTCTGGTGACGCGTCCTTCTCCGGGGGTGTCCAGGCCGGGGTCTGTGACCTGCTCGATGGGCTGGTGACCGGCTCGCGCAACATGATCGGTATCGGCGTCGCGACGGCGGCTGCCGGCATCGTCGTGGGTACAGTTACCCTGACGGGCATCGGTCTGGTGATGACCGAGTTCGTCGAGTTCATCTCGGCGGGCAACATCATGCTGATGCTGCTGTTTACGGCTGGGATCAGCCTGTTGCTGGGCATGGGCTTGCCGACCACGGCCAACTACATCGTGGTTTCCACGTTGATGGCGCCGGTGATTGTAACCCTGGGCGCGCAGCAGGGGCTGATCGTCCCATTGATCGCGGTACACCTGTTCGTGTTCTATTTCGGCATCCTCGCTGACGATACGCCCCCAGTGGGGCTGGCGGCTTTCGCGGCTGCCGCGATTGCACGTTCAGATCCCATCCGGACCGGCGTGCAGGGCTTCACCTACGATATCCGAACGGCTGTGCTGCCATTCATGTTCATTTTCAACACCGAACTGCTGTTGATCGGGATCGAGAGCATACCTCACCTGCTGATCACCATTACGACGGCCGTGATTGCGATGCTGATCTTCGCTGCTGCTACCCAGGGCTACTGGCTGGTGAAGAGTCGCTGGTATGAAACTCTATTGCTGCTGCTGGTGGCCTTTACCCTGTTCCGCCCGGGCTACTGGTGGGATCAGATCTACCCACCTGTCGTAACCTCAGCGCCGCAGCAGATTGAGCAGCTGGCGGCTGACGTACCGCCGGGTGGTGATTTGCTGTTGCTGGCAGAAGGGATGACCATCGATGGTGATATGGTCAGCAAATTGATCCGGCTGCCGTTGGGTGATGGAGCAACCGGGGCGGATAAGCTGTCTGACGCCGGTCTGACCCTTGCCATCAGTGACGAGCAGGTTGTAGTGGAGCTGGTCGGTTTTGGCAGTCCGGCACAGGAGGCGGGTCTTGATTTCGACTGGCAGATACTGGGTATAGAGCAGGAAGCTGATCGTCCTGACAAACAGTGGATGATTGTTCCGGCCCTGGTTCTGCTGGCAGGCCTTGCCCTGTTGCAGTTGCGTCGCCGTCGTCAACAACAAGTAACGGCATAGGGGGAAATATGTTCAGAAAAATTCTGTTGCCAGTCGATCTACAGGATCGGGAAACAGCACGAAAGGCTCTGCAGGAGGCCTGCCGTTTTCTTGCCGATGATCAGTCCGAACTGCATGTGATGGCGGTGTTGCCGGGCCTGAACATGCCGATGGTTGCGGCATACTTTCCGGATGATGCCGTCGAGAATGCCTTGCATGGTCTGGAAAAAGAGCTGCATCAGCTGGTGCAGCAGGGGGCTTCGGATGTAAAGCATTGCCATGAGCATATTGCTGAAGGGAGTCCTGCACGTGAAATCATAAGTCTGGCTGAAAAGCTGCAAACGGACTTGATTGTCATGCCCAGTCATAATTACACCCGGGTCGAAAACATCCTTATCGGTTCGGTAACTTCCAGGGTAGTGGAGCGGGCACACTGCTCGGTTATGGTACTGCGAGAGCGCGAGGGATAACGCGCGTAGATAATTCTGATCCGTGCCAGCCATGGCAGGCACCTCATTTTGCTGAAAAAAGAGGCGCCTGTTTGCGTTTTTAACCGTTTTGAAACTTTTTTACCAAAAGCCGTTGACTCCCCGCCGGGGATGCGTAGAATACGCCTCCTTGCTTGAGACGACAGCGTTCGCGAAACACTGAAGCCTTGAACGAGAAGGAAATAAGTTCTTGAAATCACTAAGATTTCTGATGTAGAATTTGCCTCCTTGATTTCAACCGGTTCGTTGTGAAGTGCTTGGCACTGAAACAAAAAGCGAAAATAAAGGTTGACATCGAAAATCGGCGTAGTAAAATATGCGCCTCGCTTGAGACAACAGGTTGCACCTTAGGTGCGGTTGATCAAGCCCGCTCTTTAACAAATTGATCAGGTAATATGTGTGGGCGCTTGTCAGGATTGAGCACACAAAGCTTAATCAAGGCAAGCAACCTAACTGAATATTCATTTAGCGTTGTGTAATACCTTGAGCCGAGTCTGAGAGATATTCCTCTCTCGTTAAAAGACTCACCATAGATTTAAACTGAAGAGTTTGATCATGGCTCAGATTGAACGCTGGCGGCAGGCCTAACACATGCAAGTCGAGCGGTAACATTTCTAGCTTGCTAGAAGATGACGAGCGGCGGACGGGTGAGTAACGCGTGGGAATCTGCCTGGTAGTGGGGGACAACAGTCGGAAACGACTGCTAATACCGCATACGCCCTTCGGGGGAAAGTGGGGGATCTTCGGACCTCACGCTATCAGATGAGCCCGCGTCGGATTAGCTTGTTGGTGAGGTAAAGGCTCACCAAGGCGATGATCCGTAGCTGGTCTGAGAGGATGATCAGCCACACTGGGACTGAGACACGGCCCAGACTCCTACGGGAGGCAGCAGTGGGGAATATTGGACAATGGGGGCAACCCTGATCCAGCCATGCCGCGTGTGTGAAGAAGGCCTTCGGGTTGTAAAGCACTTTCAGCAGTGAGGAAAGGTGTGTCGTTAATACCGGCATGCTGTGACGTTAACTGCAGAAGAAGCACCGGCTAACTCCGTGCCAGCAGCCGCGGTAATACGGAGGGTGCAAGCGTTAATCGGAATTACTGGGCGTAAAGCGCGCGTAGGTGGTTTGGTCAGTCAGATGTGAAAGCCCCGGGCTCAACCTGGGAATTGCACCTGATACTGCCAGGCTAGAGTACGGTAGAGGGTAGTGGAATTTCCGGTGTAGCGGTGAAATGCGTAGAGATCGGAAGGAACACCAGTGGCGAAGGCGACTACCTGGACCGATACTGACACTGAGGTGCGAAAGCGTGGGTAGCAAACAGGATTAGATACCCTGGTAGTCCACGCCGTAAACGATGTCAACTAGCCGTTGGGGGACTTGATCCTTTAGTGGCGCAGCTAACGCGATAAGTTGACCGCCTGGGGAGTACGGCCGCAAGGTTAAAACTCAAATGAATTGACGGGGGCCCGCACAAGCGGTGGAGCATGTGGTTTAATTCGAAGCAACGCGAAGAACCTTACCTACTCTTGACATCCTGCGAACTTGGTAGAGATACCTTGGTGCCTTCGGGAACGCAGTGACAGGTGCTGCATGGCTGTCGTCAGCTCGTGTTGTGAAATGTTGGGTTAAGTCCCGTAACGAGCGCAACCCCTATCCTTATTTGCCAGCACTTCGGGTGGGAACTCTAAGGAGACTGCCGGTGACAAACCGGAGGAAGGTGGGGATGACGTCAAGTCATCATGGCCCTTACGAGTAGGGCTACACACGTGCTACAATGGCCGGTACAGAGGGCCGCAAACTCGCGAGGGTAAGCTAATCTCAGAAAACCGGTCGTAGTCCGGATCGCAGTCTGCAACTCGACTGCGTGAAGTCGGAATCGCTAGTAATCGCGAATCAGAATGTCGCGGTGAATACGTTCCCGGGCCTTGTACACACCGCCCGTCACACCATGGGAGTGGGTTGCACCAGAAGTAGCTAGTCTAACCTTCGGGAGGACGGTTACCACGGTGTGATTCATGACTGGGGTGAAGTCGTAACAAGGTAGCCCTAGGGGAACCTGGGGCTGGATCACCTCCTTAAACGATTGCGAAGTTCTGGCAAGCGTTCACACATATTACCTGATCGAACTGTTGAAGCAGACGGAGCTTTAAAACGTGTACTTCTGATTGAAGTCCATCTTTTAAAGCTTCTTAGCTTTAAACGCTCTTTAACAAATTGGATCTGAAAGATTGTCTTGTATTGTTTGATACAAGCGCCAACCGGCGATAATCGTTACGAACCATTCATTTTTCCAGACGCCTTCGGGTTATATGGTCAAGTGAATAAGCGTGCACGGTGGATGCCTTGGCAGTCAGAGGCGATGAAGGACGTAGTAACCTGCGATAAGCCTCGGGGAGTCGGTAAACAGACTTTGATCCGAGGATTTCCGAATGGGGAAACCCACCCGCTTGCGGGTATCTCTTAGCTGAATATATAGGCTTTGAGAGGCGAACCCGGGGAACTGAAACATCTAAGTACCCGGAGGAAAAGAAATCAACCGAGATTCCCTTAGTAGCGGCGAGCGAACGGGGATTAGCCCTTAAGCGGTCTTGTGGTTAGCAGAACACTCTGGAAAGTGTGGCCATAGTGGGTGATAGCCCCGTATGCGAAAACCTATAGATCGTGAAATCGAGTAGGACGGAACACGTGATATTCTGTCTGAATATGGGGGGACCATCCTCCAAGGCTAAATACTCCTGACTGACCGATAGTGAACCAGTACCGTGAGGGAAAGGCGAAAAGAACCCCTGTGAGGGGAGTGAAATAGACCCTGAAACCGTGTACGTACAAGCAGTGGGAGCCGTTTTCGGACGGTGACTGCGTACCTTTTGTATAATGGGTCAGCGACTTACTTTCAGTGGCAAGCTTAACCGTTTAGGGGAGGCGTAGGGAAACCGAGTCTTAATAGGGCGCCAAGTCGCTGGGAGTAGACCCGAAACCGGGCGATCTATCCATGGGCAGGTTGAAGGTTGAGTAACATCAACTGGAGGACCGAACCGACTGTCGTTGAAAAGCCAGCGGATGACCTGTGGATCGGAGTGAAAGGCTAATCAAGCCCGGAGATAGCTGGTTCTCCTCGAAAGCTATTTAGGTAGCGCCTCATGTCTCACCTTGGGGGGTAGAGCACTGTTTCGGCTAGGGGGTCATCCCGACTTACCAACCCGATGCAAACTCCGAATACCCAAGAGTGCAATCATGGGAGACACACGGCGGGTGCTAACGTCCGTCGTGGAAAGGGAAACAACCCAGACCGCCAGCTAAGGTCCCAAAGTTCTAGTTAAGTGGGAAACGATGTGGGAAGGCTCAGACAGCTAGGAGGTTGGCTTAGAAGCAGCCATCCTTTAAAGAAAGCGTAATAGCTCACTAGTCGAGTCGGCCTGCGCGGAAGATATAACGGGGCTCAAACTAGACACCGAAGCTGCGGATGCCTTAGGGCATGGTAGAGGAGCGTTCTGTAAGCCGTTGAAGCGGAAGCTGTAAGGCACCGTGGAGGTATCAGAAGTGCGAATGCTGACATGAGTAACGATAAAGGGGGTGAAAAACCCCCTCGCCGGAAGACCAAGGGTTCCTATCCAATGCTAATCAGGGTAGGGTGAGTCGGCCCCTAAGGCGAGGCTGAAAAGCGTAGTCGATGGGAGACAGGTTAATATTCCTGTACCACGCATAACTGCGATGGGGGGACGGAGAAGGCTAGGCCAGCGCGGCGTTGGTTGTCCGCGTTTAAGGGTGTAGGTTGAGGAGTTAGGCAAATCCGGCTCCTTAAGACTGAGACCTGATGACGAGGCTCTTTATGAGCTGAAGTGGTTGATGCCATGCTTCCAGGAAAATCCTCTAAGCTTCAGGTTATGTGTGACCGTACCCCAAACCGACACAGGTGGTCAGGTTGAGAATACCAAGGCGCTTGAGAGAACTCGGGTGAAGGAACTAGGCAAAATGGTGCCGTAACTTCGGGAGAAGGCACGCCGATGTTGGTGATGAGATTTACTCTCTAAGCTGATGTCGGTCGAAGATACCAGGTGGCTGCGACTGTTTATTAAAAACACAGCACTCTGCAAACACGAAAGTGGACGTATAGGGTGTGACGCCTGCCCGGTGCCGGAAGGTTAATTGATGGGGTTAGCTTCGGCGAAGCTCTTGATCGAAGCCCCGGTAAACGGCGGCCGTAACTATAACGGTCCTAAGGTAGCGAAATTCCTTGTCGGGTAAGTTCCGACCTGCACGAATGGCGTAACGATGGCCACACTGTCTCCACCCGAGACTCAGTGAAATTGAACTCGCTGTGAAGATGCAGCGTCCCCGCGGCTAGACGGAAAGACCCCGTGAACCTTTACTATAGCTTCACAGTGGACTTTGACATTACTTGTGTAGGATAGCTGGGAGGCTTTGAAACTCAGACGCCAGTTTGAGTGGAGCCAACCTTGAAATACCAGCCTGGTACTGTTGAGGTTCTAACTCAGGTCCCTTATCGGGATCGAGGACATTGTGTGGTGGGTAGTTTGACTGGGGCGGTCTCCTCCCAAAGAGTAACGGAGGAGCACGAAGGTACCCTCAGGCTGGTCGGAAATCAGCCAATGAGCGCAAGAGTAGAAGGGTGCTTGACTGCGAGACTGACACGTCGAGCAGGTACGAAAGTAGGTTCTAGTGATCCGGTGGTTCTGTATGGAAGGGCCATCGCTCAACGGATAAAAGGTACTCCGGGGATAACAGGCTGATACCGCCCAAGAGTTCACATCGACGGCGGTGTTTGGCACCTCGATGTCGGCTCATCACATCCTGGGGCTGAAGCCGGTCCCAAGGGTATGGCTGTTCGCCATTTAAAGTGGTACGCGAGCTGGGTTTAGAACGTCGTGAGACAGTTCGGTCCCTATCTGCCGTGGGCGTTTGAGATTTGAGAAGAGCTGCTCCTAGTACGAGAGGACCGGAGTGGACGCACCTCTGGTGTTCCGGTTGTCACGCCAGTGGCATTGCCGGGTAGCTACGTGCGGACGGGATAACCGCTGAAAGCATCTAAGCGGGAAGCCTCCTTCAAGATGAGATCTCACTGGATCCTTGAGATCCCTGTAGAGCCGTCCGAGACCAGGACGTTGATAGGCTGGGTGTGTAAGTGTTGTAAGGCATTGAGCTAACCAGTACTAATTGCTCGTGAGGCTTGACCATATAACGCCCAAGGCGTTTGTAATGAATGGTTAACGTAGAACAGATTATCGCAGCTCGAAAGAGCACCGGTTGAACGCTTGTAGCGACAATACGACAAAGACAATCACAGCGAGAGCCCAAAAGGCTTTCACTGAAAGATCCAGTTTGTACCAGTTTTGCTTGGCGACCATAGAGCCGTGGAACCACCTGATCCCATCCCGAACTCAGCAGTGAAACGCGTCATCGCCGATGGTAGTGTGGGGCTTCCCCATGTGAGAGTAGGTCATCGCCAAGCATTTAATTAAGTGAAAACCCCGGTCTCGTTGAGGTCGGGGTTTTTGCGTTGTGGCCAATTGGAGCATGGAGGCCTCCCTGCCGGCGGGGCCTTCAGTCATATCCTCCGTGCCTGTTTTGTGTCTGCGTCAGCCTCAGCCTCTCTCCAGGGGAACACCTCCCGCCACAGCGGTGCTCCGGCTCCCCCCGGTGCTAGGCCATGGCGTCGATCAGGGTTTCCTTCAGGGACAGGTAGTCGTACTCGGGCAGCGCCAGAAAGGCGAGTGCTGCAGCGACACGGGTATGGGTGTCGCTGTGACGAATGCGCCAGTAGTAGCGATACTCGGCGCTGATATCCTGTGCCAGGGTCAGCAGTGCCAGCAGATGACGGCTGCTCTCCTGAGCTTCGATCCGGTCCTGCAATACCTCAAGCAGGTCCGGTTGCAGGCGGATGCTCTCGACAATAGCGGTTGGCAGATACCAGCGCTCGGCCATGCGGGCGCCTAGCTGATAGTGGGAGAAGCCGAAATGCTGGGCTTCTTGCTGCTGCAGGGTGGCACAGTCATATCCCTGACTATCCCGCAGGAAATCGCGATAGTCATCAAAGGCCTGCACCATCAACGGCAAGCCACAGTCATGCAGCATGCCGAGGGTATAGAGTTCATCACGATTGATGTTCAGGTCGAGTCTGTCAGCCAGGATCAGCGATATCCGGGACACATCCTGTGCCGTATCCCAGAAGCGCTCCATGCGACCGGTCTTGCTCAGGGTGTTACGCAGGATAATCAGCCGAACCTGGCTGAAGACCCGCTCGATACCCAGCAGGCTGATAGCGTGGGGAATCGACGTGATCTGATTGGGCAGACCATAACAGGGGCTATTGACCACTTTGAGGATGGCCGAGTAAACGGCGACATCGCGGTTGATCAAACGGGCAATGCGGGGGATGTCTGGATCATCCTGCCGGCATTGCTGAGCCAGCTGCAACAGGATTTCGGGCTGTGGTGGAATCAAAGAGCTAAAGGACTTTTGCATGGTTTCAACAGCTTGCGACAGTGCGCCTTGTTTGCCAGGACAGCCGCCAGTATAGTGCCGGCCTGTTTCGGATTCAGCAGGTTGTATCGTGAAAGTTGAAAACCCTCCTCGAAAGCCTTTCATTGCGCGCGGTTCGGGTGTCTTGCGGTGTGATGACTGCCGCTTGCCACAGGAAGTGTGTATCTGCGAATGGCGATACACAGTCCCGGCAAAGTGTCAGTTCTGGCTGCTGACTCACCGTTATGAACTGTACAAGCCTACCAATACCGGTCGTCTGATTATCGACTCGATCGAGCATTCCCGCATCTTCGAGTGGTCGCGCACCGAGCCTTCCGCTGAACTGCTGGCGGCCCTGGCCGATGAGCGCTATGCGCCCTGCCTGGTGTTTCCGGCGGGAGAGGATTATCAGGAGCGGATGGTCGAAAGCGTGGGGGGAGATGGCCGGATTCCCGTGTTCATCATCCTGGACGGCACCTGGCGGCAGGCTCGTCGCATGTTTCGCCACAGTCGCTATCTGCAGCACCTGCCGGTGATCGAACCGCAGACAGACCGTTTGAGTCGCTACAAGCTGCGACGTTCAACCATTGATCATCATCTGTGTACGGCGGAAGTGGCGGTGGCGTTGCTGGAGCAGGTAGGGGATCAGGCGGCAGCCGATCATCTGGAGGGGTATTTCGAGCGCTTCAACAGCAGCTATATCGCCACGCGCAGGCGTTGGGCCAAACGGGAGTCGGAATAGGCTCCCGCCGGCCCGGACCCCTTAGTGGGTCTCGTCGGCAGTCGGCTGCTCTTCGGCGCGCTGCTGCATCTGCTGAGCGTAGAGGGCATCGAAGTTGACCGGTGCCAGCATCAGCGGAGGGAAGCTGGCCTTGGTGACAAAGTTGTCGACCGCTTCACGTGCGTAGGGGAACAGCAGGTTGGGGCAGAAGGCACCCAGAGTGTGGTGCAGCTCGGCCCCTTCAAGACCGGCGATCAGGAAGATGGCGGCTTGCTGAACTTCTACCAGAAAAGCCGTTTCGCCGGCATTCTTGGCGGTCACCGTCAGGGTCAGTACGACCTCGTGATGGTTATCATCCAGCGCACTGGTGCGTGTGTTCATCTCCAGATTGATTTCCGGCTGCCAGGCCTGTGTAAAGGCCTTGGCACCTGCCGGCGTTTCCAGAGACGCATCCTTGATGTAGACACGCTGCAGGGCGAATTGTGGCTGGTTTGCGTTTGCTTCAGACATCTGAGAATCCTTGTATCGGTCTTGTTATGGTCAGTCAGCCGGCGAGCAGCGCGTCGAGCTGCCCCTGGCGCTCCAGTGCGAACAGCTCATCGCAACCCCCCACATGGGTCTGGCCGATGAAAATCTGGGGAACGGTGCGCCGCTTACTGCGCTGCATCATTTCCTGACGCAGGGCGGGATCGGCGTCCACATCAATGGCGGTGTAGTCCACGTTTTTACTGTCCAGCAGTGCGACGGCACGGGTACAGAAGGGACACCAACGGGTCAGATAAATGGTTACGTCAGTCATGGTACTCACTTGATGATCGGCATGTTCTGGCCTTTCCATTCGGTCATGCCGCCACTGAGGCGTACAACCTGCTGGAAGCCGGCCGTTTTCAGTTTCTTCGCGGCAGTGCCGGCGGCCTGACCGAGGTTACAGACCACGATCACCGGTTTGTCCTTGAACTTGTCCAGCTCGCTGATGCGGCGGTCCAGATCAGCCAGCGGAATATGGTGAGCATTGGTAATGCGGCCGGTATCCCACTCCTTGCGGGTGCGGATATCCAGTACCACGCCGGACTCCTTGTTGATCAGGCGGGTGGCTTCCGCCGGGGTGACCGACTTGCCGGCCTTGCGCTTTTCGGAGGCCAGCAGAATGAGAAGCGTCAGTACCCAGGCACCGACCAGATAGTAATGCTGTGTTGCGAATTCGATCAGGCGTTCCATAGTCATTCCGGTCAAAGGGACGGATAGAAAGTCAGCCAGTATACAATGCCACTGTGACAGCGATAAGGGCATGGGTCCAAAAGCTGGACCCCGTTGGTTAGCTAATCCGGCCGCAAGGCAGTAAAATGGCTGCCTGTTTTTTAATCGACCGGACAGACGTAGCCCACCATGACAGAAGCACGCGCAACCAAGGCCCTGATCATTCTTGACGGCTTCGGCGTGGAGTCCACGCCCTCTTCTGCAATCGAAGCAGCCAACACCCCGACCTGGGACCGCCTGCTCTCGCAGAACCCCAACTCACGCATTCAGACCTCCGGCATGGCCGTGGGCTTGCCGGAGGGCCAGATGGGCAACTCCGAAGTGGGGCACATGAATATCGGTGCCGGTCGTACCGTGTACCAGAACTTCACCCGTATCTCCAAATCGATCGAGGATGGTGACTTCTTCGATAACGCAGCCCTGTGCGGTGCGATGGACAAGGCGATCGCAGCCGGCCGCGCAGTGCATGTGCTGGGTCTGCTGTCACCGGGTGGTGTGCACAGCCATGAGGAGCATATCTTCGCGCTGCTGGAGATGGCGGTGAAGCGTGGCGCCAAAGAGGTCTACCTGCACGCGATTCTGGACGGTCGTGACATGCCGCCGCGCTCGGCTGAGCCGTCACTGCAGGCCGCTGAAGCGACCTTCGAGCGCCTGGGCACCGGGGCCATCGCGACCGTTGTCGGCCGTTACTACGCCATGGACAGGGACAACCGCTGGGACCGTGTCGAGCAGGCCTACAATGCCATGACCCTGGGTCAGGCTCCGCAGCAGGCCGTATCGGCTGCCGCTGCGCTGGCGGACGCCTATGCCCGTGACGAGAACGATGAGTTCGTTGCCGCTACGGTCATTACCGATGCTGAAGGGCAGCCGGTTGCTCGCGTGCAGGAAGGCGACACCCTGATCTGCGCCAACTTCCGCCCCGACCGCGCCCGCGAGATCACCCGCTGCTTCGTTGAGGACGGCTTCGACGGTTTTGAACGTCAGGCCCGTCCGGCGCTGAGCGGCTATGTCATGCTGACCGAATACGCGGCCGATATTCCGGCCCCCGTCGCCTTCCCGCCGGAAGCGATTCGCAACGACCTGGGCGAGTATCTGTCCGGTTTGGGCAGGACCCAGCTACGTATCTCCGAGACCGAGAAGTACGCCCATGTGACCTTCTTCTTCAATGGTGGCCAGGAGGCCGTATACCCCGGTGAAGACCGTATTCTGGTGCCTTCTCCCCAGGTTGCGACCTATGACCTCCAGCCGGAGATGAGCGCACCGGAAGTGACTGAAAAACTCTGCGCAGCGATTCGCAGTGGCAAATATGACCTGATCGTCTGCAACTTCGCCAACGGTGACATGGTTGGCCATACCGGCAAGTTCGATGCGGCGGTCAAGGCGGTTGAGACCGTCGACCAGAGCCTGACCCAGGTGCTGGCCGCACTGGCCGATGTTCAGGGGGAAGCCCTGATCACCGCTGACCACGGCAACGTGGAGCTGATGCGTGATCCCAATAGCGGCCAGCCGCATACCGCCCACACCACCTGGCCGGTGGCCTTGATCTATGCCGGACCGCGTGCCGAGCAGCTGCAGCTGGCCGATGGCGCCCTCTGTGATTTGGCACCGACCCTGCTGGCTCTGATGGGGCTGGAGGCACCGGCCGAGATGACCGGTCACTCTCTGGCAACCCTGGCCTGAGACTGCCCGGGGTGAGTGCCAGCTACCGTTTGCTGCTCCTGCTCTGCCTGAGCGCCACCTGTCTGGCGGTACAGGCGGCGCAGGATCCGGCCAAAACCGAGCAGCAGCTGAAGCAGGTCAAACAGCAGATCAGCACGCTGCAGGCCCGGCTGGCAAAACGCAAGCAGGTACTGGCCAAGGCGGAAGCTGAACTGCGCAGTTTCGACAAGCGGATCGGTGCCGTGACCGCTGAGCTGCGTCAGCTGGATGATCGCCAGCAGCAGCTGCAGACCCGGCGCGGCAGCCTCGGCGATGACGAAGCCCGACTGGCGGCGCAGCTGCAGCAGCAGGAAGCCCTGATTCGCGACCTGCTGCGAGAGCAGTACAAGCTCGGCCGCCAGCCCGGTATTGAACTGCTATTATCACAACAGGATCCGCAGCAGCTGTCGCGGATGCTGCATTACTACGACAGCCTGACGGCACGACTGAGTGAGGAGCTGGAAGCCTACCGCGGCCGGCTGCAACAACTGACTGAGACTCAGAGCGCCATCTCCGCCACCGATACTGAACTGCTGGCGAACCGCTCCCGCCTGCAGCAGCAGCAGAAGGCGTTGGCTGAAGCCCGAGAGGGCCAGGCCCGCACCCTGACGACGCTGCGCAAGGCGCATCAGCAGGAAAGTCGACAGCTGGGACGTCTGAAGGCGAACCAGGCGGAGCTGGAAGCGGTGTTGAAGGAGATTCGACGCTCGCTGGAACAGATTCGGCTGCGGCAGGACGGACTCAAGTTCAGTCAGCGTAAGGGCAAGATGGACTGGCCGGTGTCTGGACGGGTCAAGCGTGCGTTTGGCAGCCGGATAGAAAACGTATCCTACGAAGGGATGCTGGTTGCAGCCGGGACGGGCACCACGGTGAAGGCTGTACACCATGGCCGAGTGGTCTTTGCCGACTGGTTGCGAGGCTATGGCCTGGTACTTATTCTGGACCACGGCAACGGCTACCTGTCGCTGTACGGACATAACGAGAGCCTGTTGCGCGAGCCCGGTGAATGGGTCGGGACCGGTGAAAGCCTGGCATTGGTCGGCAGCAGTGGCGGCAGTGCGGAACCCGGGCTCTATTTCGCGATCCGATATCAGGGACGCTCGATCGATCCGATCGTCTGGCTTAAACAGCGCTAACTTACCTGCAGGGAATTCGATGATGAAGCTTTTCAGCCGTACACCTCTCGCTGCCGCCGTTCTGGGTTGTTCCCTGAGTCTGGCGGCCCCGGTCCCGGCCGAGGAGGCGACGGATAGCGAACGCAAGGCCTTGCCCCTGACCGAGCTGCGCATGTTTGCCGATGTCTTTGACCGCATCAAGCAGGCTTATGTGGAACCGGTGGATGACCGCCAGCTGCTCGAGGATGCGATCCGCGGCATGCTGACCGGACTGGACCCGCATTCGGCCTATCTGGAAGCGGAAGCCTTCGAAAGTCTGCAGATCCACACCAGTGGTGAGTTTGGTGGCCTGGGCATCGAAGTAGGGCTGGAAGACGGCTTCATCCGCGTCATTGCGCCGATCGATGATACTCCGGCACAGCGGGCGGGCGTTCGTGCCGGTGATCTGATCATCAAGCTCGACGATACCCCGGTACAGGGCATGGACCTGAACGAGGCGGTCGATATGATGCGTGGCGAGGTGGGGACCCCGATCCGGCTGACCATCATGCGCGAGGGGCGCGACCAGCCGCTGGAGCTGGAAATCGAGCGTGACGTAATCAAGGTGGCCAGTGTGCGTCATGAGCTGCTGGAGCCCGGTTATGGCTACCTGCGCATCTCCCAGTTCCAGGCCCATACCGGCGAGGATCTGGTGGCGGCGATTCGGGAGATGCGTCAGGACATGCCCTTGAAAGGGCTGGTGCTGGATCTGCGCAACAACCCCGGTGGCGTGCTCCAGGCGGCGGTAGAGGTCGGTAACGCTTTCCTCGATGAAGGGCTGATCGTCTACACCGAAGGGCGCCTGCCCAACTCCGAACTGCGCTTCAATGCCAGCGAAGAGACCGTAGCGCCGGAGACGCCGCTGGTGGTGCTGATCAATGGTGGCAGTGCCTCGGCGTCCGAAATCGTGGCCGGGGCGCTGCAGGATCATCAGCGCGCCGTGATCATGGGTACCGACAGCTTCGGCAAGGGCTCGGTACAGACCGTGCTGCCGCTGGCCGAGGACCGGGCGATCAAGCTGACCACCGCTCGTTACTATACCCCGAGTGGCCGTTCCATCCAGGCGCAGGGCATCCAGCCGGATCTACGCGTCGACGAGGCGCGCCTGACGCGGATTAACGGCGTTGAAAGGATCAAGGAACGTGACCTGGCCGGTCATCTGGAAAACGGTAATGGCGATGGTGGTGATATGACGGCGTCAGATAATGGTCTGTCATCGCGCGATTTCCAGCTCTACGAGGCGCTGAATCTGCTCAAGGCGATGCAGATCCTGCAGCGCAACCAGCCCAACGGCTGAGACGAAAAAAGGGGCCGGTGGCCCCTTTTTTATTTCAGGTGGTCGCGTGCTTCATACCGGCAGTGTCCTGAACAGCCCGGCTGCGAGACAGCCCCACTGCTCCTGCCAATGTTCGGTCGGTCGCCGCTTGAACTCCGAGCGCACGAACTGACGAATTCGCCCCTCGGCGGCTGCCAGCATCAGGTTGGCGGCGGAGCCGGCCGGAATCTCGGTGCGCAGTCCTTCGCGTATCTCGGCCTCCCGCATCACCTGCTTGAGCTGGGTTTCCAGGCGTTCGAACAGCTGGTTGACCCGAACCCTGAGGCGGTCGGTTTCACCGGCCAGGGCATCGCCGGTGAGGATGCGCGCCATGCCCGGATTCTTCTCCACGAACGCCAGCAACAGCGTCAGCATCTGCTCGCACTGACGGGTTGCCGGAATCTCCGAACCGGTGATCAGCTTGATGCGCGAGAACAGTGTCTCCTCAATGAAGCCGATCAACCCCTCGAACATCCGCGCCTTGCTGGGAAAGTGGCGATAGAGGGCGGCTTCGGATACGCCAACCTCGCGCGCCAGGGCGGCGGTGGTGATCCGCTGCCCCGGATTGCTTTCCAGCATCTGTGCCAGCGCCTGCAGGATCTGCTCGCGGCGGGAGATCTTCTGTGCCTTGTCTGTCATGCCGCCGGTGTCTGGTCGCTGGTGTTGGTGATCAGGGTGCCTACACCTTCATCGGTGAAAATCTCCAGCATGCAGGCATGTTCGACGCGCCCGTCGATGATATGGGCACTGCTGACGCCACTCTTCACCGCACCCAGGGCGCAGTCGATCTTCGGCAGCATGCCGCCGTAGATGGTGCCGTCCTCGATCAGGGCATCAACCTGCTCGGTGGTCAGGCCGGTCAGGACATTGCCGTCCTTGTCGAGCAGGCCGGAGATGTTGGTCAGCAGCATCAGCTTCTCGGCCTGAAGTACCTCGGCCACTTTGCCGGCGACCAGGTCGGCGTTGATGTTGTAGGCATGACCATCCTCACCGACGCCGATCGGCGCGATCACCGGGATGAAGTCGGAGTTGACCAGCATCTGCAGGACTTCAATATTGACGCTTTCCACTTCACCGACATGGCCGATATCGATGATCTCCGGGGCTTCCATCTCCGGTGTCTTGTGCTTGACCTTGAGCTTACGGGCGCGCAGCAGCTCGCCATCCTTGCCGGTCAGGCCGATCGCCTTGCCGCCGGCGGTATTGATCAGGCCGACGATCTCCTTGTTGACCATGCCGCCAAGCACCATCTCGACCACGTCCATGGTCCTGGAGTCGGTTACGCGCATGCCGTTGATGAAGTGGGACTCGATCTTCAGCTTTTCCAGCAGGTTGCCGATCTGTGGGCCACCGCCGTGGACCACGATCGGATTGATACCGATCAGTTTCATCATCACGATATCGCGGGCGAAGCTCTCCTTGAGCTTCTCGTCGATCATGGCGTTACCGCCGTATTTGATCACCAGGGTCTTGCCGACAAAGCGCTGGATATAGGGCATGGCCACCGAGAGTACATCGGCGGTCGACATCGCTTGCTTACGGGACAGAGGCATAATCTCTCCTTGCTGGGTCACTTCGGTTCAGGCATCGGGAATCAGGAGCGTCCTGTCGATGGCGCTCAGGCGGGCCTGGAACTCGGTCTTGATTCGGTTGAGGGCGGCACTGTTCTCGGCCTCGAAGCGCAGTACCAGTACCGGCGTCGTGTTGGAGGCGCGCATCAGGCCCCAGCCATCAGCATAGTCGACACGTACGCCGTCGATATGGCTGACCTGGCCGCCCGGGAATTCGGTCTGCTGAAGTGCTTCGACCAGGGCGAACTTGTTGTCTTCGCGCACTTCGATATTGATCTCCGGCGTGCTGATATCTTCCGGATAGGCGGCGAAGATCACATCGGTGTCCTCAGCGCGGCTGGACAGGATTTCCAGCAGGCGCGCGGCGCTATACAGGCCGTCGTCGAAGCCGTACCAGCGCTCCCTGAAGAAGATATGGCCGCTCATCTCGCCGGCCAGCAGGGCACCGGAGGCCTTCATCTGGCGTTTCATCAGCGAGTGGCCGGTCTTCCACATGCTGGCCTTGCCGCCGGCCTGCTCGATCACCTGTGGCAACCGGCGGGAACATTTGACGTCGAACAGGATCTCGGCCTCGGGGTTGCGGCTGAGTACGTCCTCGGCGAACAGCATCATCACCCGGTCCGGGTAGATCACCTGGCCGGTGGGCGTGATTACGCCGACGCGATCGCCATCGCCGTCAAAGGCCAGCCCCAGGTCGGCCTGATGGGCGGTTACGGCCGCAATGGCGTCTTGCATATTGGCCAGCTTGCCCGGATCCGGGTGATGGTTGGGGAAGGTGCCGTCGACGTCGCAATACAGGGGAATCACCTCGCAGCCGAGCTGCTCGAGCAGTGTCGGCGCCAGCTTGCCGGGGATACCGTTGCCGCAGTCGACCACCACTTTCATGCTGCGCTTGAGCTGGATATCGCCCAGAATGCGCTGCAGATAGGCCTGTTCCACCGCCAGGGGCCGGGTGCTGCCTGCCCCATCGATGTAGTCGGTGGCTTCAATACGGTCGGCCAGAGCCTGGACCTGATCGCCGGACAGCGTCTCGCCACCCAGCATCATCTTGAAACCGTTGTAGTCGGACGGATTGTGGCTGCCGGTGATCATGATGCCGGTCTGGTCGGCGCGCTGGTGGGCCGCGAAATACAGCGTCGGCGTCGGCACATAGCCGACATCCAGCACCTGGCAGCCGCTGTCGGTCAGGCCCCGGATCAGAATCTCTTTAAACCTGGGGCCGGACAGGCGGCCATCGGCGCCAACCACCACTTCATGGATCTGCTGCGATGCCGCTTCGGCGGCAAAGGCGCGGCCAATATGGTAGACGCAGGCGTCGGTCAGCGACTGGTCGACAATGCCGCGGATATCGTAGGCACGGAAGATGTCGCGATCGAACTGCTCTAGCGGAAAAGGCATGAAGTGGCTTTCCTGTCGTCAGTAAGTCTTCACATTCTGTTGGTCAGTGGCGGCCGGAAGAGCCGAAACCGCCGGCACCACGATCGGAATCACTGAACTCGTCGACGATCTCGAATTCGGCCTGGACCACCGGTACCAGCACCATCTGCGCGATGCGTTCGCCCGGCTCGATAGTGAAGGTCGTCTGGCCACGGTTCCAGCAGGAGACGAACAGCTGGCCCTGGTAGTCGGAGTCGATCAGGCCGACCAGGTTGCCCAGCACGATGCCGTGCTTGTGGCCCAGGCCCGAGCGCGGCAGGATCATCGCACACAGGTTGGGGTCTTCGATGTGGATCGCCAGGCCGGTGGGGATCAGCTCGGTCTGACCCGGCTCCAGCGTCAGCGCCTCGTCAAGGCAGGCGCGCAGGTCAAGGCCGGCGGAGCCTTCGGTGGCGTAGGCGGGCAGGGGGATGTCGCGACCGATACGGTCATTCAGGATTTTGACTTGCAGTGCTTTCATTTCGGGCTCTGATGATAATGCTGGGCAATCTGTTCGATCAGCTGGCGGGCCAGCTGACGCTTGGAGGCCTGGGGCAGGCTGACTTCATCGTCGGCGCTGACCAGGGTGACGGCGTTGTCGTCGCTGTTGAAACCGATCTCCGGGTTGGACACGTCGTTGGCGACGATCAGATCCAGTCCCTTACGGGCCAGCTTGCTGCGCGCATAGCCGATCACATCGCGGGTTTCGGCGGCAAAGCCGACCGTATAGGGGCGCTGTTCGCTGAGACCGGCGACGGTCGCGACGATATCCGGGTTCTTGGTCAGGCGCAGCTCCATGATCTCTTCGCTGCCCTTCTTGATCTTGTGCTCGGCTACGGCCACCGGGCGATAGTCGGCCACGGCGGCGGCGGCGATGAACAGGTCGCAGTCGGCGATGCCGTCCAGTGCGGCCGCCAGCATCTGCTCGGCGGTTTCCACCTGTACGCAGTCGACCCGGGGCGGCGATGCCAGCGTCACCGGTCCGCTGATCAGCTTGACGCTGGCGCCGGCATCGGCGGCGGCTTCGGCCAACGCATAGCCCATCTTGCCGGAACTGTGGTTGGAGATGTAGCGCACCGGGTCCAGGGGCTCGCGGGTCGGGCCGGCGGTAATGAATACGCGTTTGCCGGACAGAGCGCCGTGCGCGAACTGCTCGGCGGTCAGTTCGGCCAGTTCCTCGGGCTCCAGCATGCGGCCGGGACCGGTATCGCCACAGGCCTGGGCGCCGACGCCCGGTCCGAACAGGGTCACGCCCTGGGTCGTCAGTTGGTGCGCGTTGTCCTGGGTGCGCGGGTCGCGCCACATCGCCTGGTTCATCGCCGGGGCCAGGCAGATCGGCGCATCGGTGGCCAGGCACAGGGTGGTCAGCAGGTCGTCGCCCATGCCGGCGCTGAAGCGGGCGATGAAATCGGCACTGGCCGGAGCGACCAGGACCAGATCGGCCCATTTGGCCAGTTCAATGTGGCCCATGCCCGCTTCCGCCTCAGGATCCAGCAGCTGCAGGTGAACGGGATGGCCCGACAGCGCCTGCAGCGTCAGCGGGGTGATGAATTCAGTGGCGGCCGGTGTCATGACGATACGGACATCGGCGCCGGCACCCTTGAACAGGCGGGTCAGTTCGGCGCTCTTGTAGGCGGCGATGCCACCGGTGATGCCGAGCAGGATGCGTCGGTTAGTAAGTCTCTGCATACCCTGAGTATCCGGTTGTTTCTCATCTTTGGACTGGGCGCTAAGATACCACTTCGGCTGGGTAAAGCGTAGGGACGCTTGAGTCGATACAGATCAACTCACAGGGAGGTGAGGCATGGCGATAACGGACTGGCCGGCCGAGGAGCGGCCACGAGAAAAACTGCTGGCGCGCGGTGCCGCGGCGCTGTCGGATGCAGAGCTGCTGGCGATCTTCTTACGTACCGGGGTGCAAGGCTGCAGTGCCGTGGACCTGGCGCGACAGCTGCTGGAACACTTCGGAGGCCTGCGGCCGCTGCTGGAGTGTGGCGAGGGGGATTTCTGTTCCGCCCACGGTCTGGGGCCAGCCAAGTATGTGCAGCTGCAGGCGGTGCTGGAGATGTCACGCCGCCACCTGGAGGC
Organism: uncultured Marinobacterium sp.; assembly: GCA_963676805.2. Taxonomy (GTDB): domain Bacteria; phylum Pseudomonadota; class Gammaproteobacteria; order Pseudomonadales; family Balneatricaceae; genus Marinobacterium. The sequence goes on from CAXXYA010000002.1 coordinate 2,875,214, forward strand.
GCAGCTGATGCGGGAGTCGGCGCTGGAGAGTCCCGCGGCGGTACGTCGTTACCTGGCCAGCCGCCTGCGCCATGAGCCGCGTGAGGTGTTTGCCTGTCTGCTGCTGGACAACCGTCATCGGGTGATCCGTTACGAGGCGCTGTTTTACGGCACCATCAATGCGGCCAGCGTGCATCCGCGGGAGGTGGTCAAGCTGGCGCTGGCGCACAATGCCGCCGCGCTGATTCTGGCGCATAACCATCCGTCCGGCGTGGCGGAGCCCTCGTCGGCGGATCGGCAGATCACCGACCGTCTGGTGCAGGCGCTGGGGCTGGTGGAGATCCGGGTACTGGACCACATAGTCATCGGCGATGGTGAATCGGTTTCCTTCGCCGAGCGGGGACTGTTATGAGCGATTGGTGAAAAAATCGACAATTGTCTGGCCAAGGCGGGCATGCGGCTGTATAATTCGCGGCCTTCTGTTCCTTAATGGTACGGTATTCGGTCCGTTTACGTCTGGACGCTCCGCCTGAGATTCTGCCGGTTGCAGAGTCAATAAACATCGAACAGAGGTTAATTAATCCTTTTAAAAAAGGTTTTTCATTATGTCTCGAGTTTGCATGGTAACGGGCAAGGGCCCGGTCACCGGTAACAACGTTTCTCACTCAAAGCGTAGAACGCGTCGTCGTTTCCTGCCGAACCTGCATTGGCACCGCTTCTGGGTAGAAAGCGAAAACCGTTTCGTTCGTCTGCGTGTTTCTTCCAAGGGCATGCGTATCATCGACAAGAAGGGCATCGACTCAGTTCTGGCTGAACTGCGTGCCCGTGGCGAGAAAGTCTGAGGAGATTGAATCATGGCTAAAGGCGCACGCGAGAAGATCCGCCTGGTATCCTCTGCCGGTACCGGTCACTTCTACACTACCGACAAGAACAAGCGTAACACCCCGGACAAGTTCGAATTCAAGAAATACGACCCGGTTGTTCGCAAGCACGTGATCTACAAGGAAGCCAAGATCAAGTAATTGATTCTGGACCGGAGATCCCGGAACCCCGCAGGGCCCTGTGCTCTGCGGGGTTTTTTTATGCTGGTCGGCACCGGGAGAGGTCAGCTAGGATAACGTGCATTACCATTTGCTGAGGCTCCGCCATGTCCATGCCCCCCGGCCTGATCCGTTTCGTACCCCTGGCGTTCGTGCTGCTATGGAGCACCGGCTTTATTGGTGCCCGTTACGGTCTGCCCCATATCGAACCTTTCTACCTGCTGCTGCTGCGCATGCTGCTGACGCTGGTGGTATTTGGTGGCCTGATTCTGCTGCTTCGCTCGCCCTGGCCCTCACCGCGTCAGGCGCTGCACCAGATGATCACCGGGGCGCTGGTGCACGGTTGTTATCTGGGCGGCGTCTTTGCGGCGATCAAGTGGCAGTTGCCGGCCGGGGTGACCTCGATTCTGGTCGGGCTGCAGCCGGTTCTGACCGCCGTGCTGGCCTGGGGACTCTGGGGGCAGCAGCTTCAGGCCAGGCAGTGGCTGGGCTTGTTGCTGGGGCTGGTCGGTGTCATGCTGGTGCTGGGTGCCGGGCTGCAGCCGGGTCAGTTCGAGCTGCGGCCCGAAGCCGTACTGGCGGCGCTGGTGGCGCTGGTCGGCATCTCGGTCGGAACGCTGTATCAAAAGCGTTTTGGCGCCGGTACCGACCTGTTGACCGGCTCCTTCTATCAGTACCTATCTACGGCACTGATGATGGCGCTGCTGACCTTCAGTTTCGAGACTCAGCAAATTGTATGGCACCCGGAGCTGATCGGGGCGCTGCTTTGGCTGGTGTTCGGCCTGTCGGTCAGCGCGATCCTGTTGCTGATGCTGATGATCCGTGAGGGCGAGGTCTCCCGGGTGGCCAGCTATTTCTACCTGGTGCCCCCGGTGACCGCACTGGAGGCCTGGTGGCTGTTCGACGAGCAGCTGTCGTGGCTGGCGCTGGGCGGGATGGTGTTGGCCGTCGTCGGGGTCTACCTGGTGCTGAGAACGCGTCCGTCCAGCTGATATGCTATACCATCGCGTGTTGTTCTGAGGAGTATCCATGCCCGAGTTGCCTGAAGTCGAAACCACCCGTCGAGGCATAGCGCCCCATGTCGAGCAGCGTGAGGTGCTAGCCTTGCGTGTGCGCCAGCCACGGCTGCGCTGGCCAATACCGGAACAGCTGGGCCAGTGGATCGAGGGTGATCGGGTGCAGCGGATTGAGCGTCGGTCCAAATATCTGCTGTTCCATTTTGCCCGGGGGACGATGATCGTGCACCTGGGCATGTCCGGCAGCCTGAGAATCCTCGCCGCTGACGCGGCGCCCGGCAAGCATGATCATGTGGATCTGGTGCTGGACTCCGGGCAGCTCTTGCGCCTGACCGACCCCCGTCGCTTCGGTGCTGTACTCTGGCAGGAGAACGGCACCGAGCACAGTCTGTTGACGACGCTGGGGCCGGAACCGCTGGACGAGGCGTTCAATGCCGAGTATCTGCAGCAGTGCTGTGCCGGGCGGCGGAGTGCGATCAAGACGCTGATCATGAACGCCTCCGTGGTGGTGGGTGTCGGTAACATCTATGCCAACGAGGCGCTGTATGCTGCCGGCATCGATCCGCGCCGGGCCGGCGGCAGGATTTCAGCGGCCCGCCTGGAGCAGCTGGTCACGTCGATCAAGCAGGTACTGGCCGCGGCGATTGAGCAGGGTGGCACCACGCTGCGCGATTTTGTCGGCGGCGACGGCAAGCCCGGCTATTTCAAGCAGGAGCTGCACGTCTACGGTCGGGGTGGAGAACCCTGCCACCAGTGTGGTCAGCCGCTGTCGGAAGTGAAGTTGAGCCAGCGCAGCACGGTGTTCTGCCGTCAGTGCCAGCGTTAACCGGGATTATCGATGAATCGCAAACGGGAAGAAAATGTCGACCTGCAGCGCCTCAAGCTGCGTCGCAAACTGGGTATAGAGTCGCTGTTGCGTCAGCGCGAGGTGGTCCGCGTCGGCGTACTGCCCCTGCACACCGAGTATTACCATTACGATGCCGAGGCGCCGCTGTTGCTGTTTCTGCCCGGTATCGGCACCTATTCAGAGCTGTATGCCGAGCTGTTGTCCGGTCTTTGCGAGCAGGGCTTCAATGTCGTGGGGCTGGATCTGCGTGGGCATGGCTATTCAGGCGGTCCGCGTGGCCTCTATACCGTGGAGCAGGTGGTGGCCGACTGCAGAGAGGTAATCGATCACTATCGCCAGACAGTCCGTGGGCCGGTTTATATCTATGGCTATTCGATCGGTGCGCTGCTGGCAGTGGCGACCGCCGAGCAAGATGAGCGGGTCGAGGCCGTGGTCTGTGGTACGCTGCTGGTGCCTGAGGTAGCGCCGGATATGCTGCATCAGCTGGGCTGGTCGTGGATCTGGGGCAGTGCCCTGTTGATGCCGGGCATGCCGCTGCCGATGAAGAGCTTTATCGATTATGACCGCCTGCTGGCCGGCCACCCGGCCGGTGAAGAGATCAACGCCGATCCGCGCATCGTATTCGATTACCCGCTGAAAACCCTGTCCAGCCTGTTTACCCATCGTCTCGGCGTGCTGAGCAGGTCTTACGGCTTTCGTGGCCTGATCGTCCATGGAGACCGGGATGAAGTGTTGCCGCTGAGCTACTCGGAGCGAGTTCAGGAGGCGCTGACGCACCCCTTTGCGCTGCAGCCCGTTGCCGGCGAGGGGCACATGCTGCCCTGGGATCGTCCCGCAAGGCTGGTCCGCATCATCAGCGATTGGCTGCGGTCGGAGGCTGTCACCAAAGCTTAAAAGGGCGGTCACGGGGCTGTCACTCCCGACTGGCGACAATGCGGTTGAAGCCAAGTCAGGGGTGGTTGCCATGAACCGTCTGCAGAAACTCAGTGCCTTCGATACCCGCGCTTTTCACTGGTGCAACGGCTACGGTCGTTCGTCGCCGGTACTGACCAGCAGCCGCTGGATCTCCCGGCTTGGTGACGGCGGTCTCTACCTGGTGCTGGGCATCGGCCTGGCGCTGTGGGAGGAGCAGGACGGGGAAGCCTTCCTGTTGGCCGGCCTGCTGGCCTACGCCATCGAGCTGCCGCTTTATCTGCTGTTGAAGAACACCATCCGCCGTGACCGTCCCTGTCACCGGCTGCAGGACTTCAAGGCGGCGATCGAGCCGTCGGACAAGTTCAGCTTCCCGTCCGGTCATGCGGCGGCGGCTTTTGTCTTCGCCATGCTGGTTGCCGAATTCTATCCGTCTCTGATGATCCCGGGCTTCATGCTCGCCGGGCTGGTGGGGGCGTCCCGGGTGATGCTGGGCGTGCACTACCCCACTGATATCGCGGCCGGTGCGTTGCTGGGTATCGCCACGGCGCTGCTGGGATTCAATCTCTGGGAGATGCTTTGATGCGGATTCTCTACGGGGTTCAGGCAACCGGCAATGGCCACATCACCCGGGCCCGGGTGCTGTTGCCGGCGCTGCAGGCTGCCGGGGCCGAGGTGGATATGCTGTTCAGTGGCCGGGCTGCGGACGAGCTGTTCAACATGGAGGCTTTCGGCGATTATCGGGTGCGTCGCGGGTTTACCTTTGCCACTGAGGCTGGACGGGTACAGCGCTGGCGAACGTTGCAACGCAACAACCTGCTGCAGTTCTGGCGTGACCTCAAGGCACTGGACTTGGAGGGCTATGACCTGGTGCTGAGCGACTTCGAACCGCTGACCGCCTGGGCGGCCCGGCTGCAGAAGGTACCTTCAGTGGGCGTGGCACACCAGTATGCCTTTCACTACCCGGTGCCGGGGACGGGCTTTACGCCCTGGCTGAAGAGCTGCATTCGCCTCTTTGCTCCGGTGGATCACCCCGTTGGTCTGCACTGGCACCACTTCAATGCGCCCATTCTGCCGCCGATGATCGAGCCGGGGCGTTATCCGATCAGTGAAGAAACCGGCAAGATCCTGGTGTATCTGCCCTTCGAGTCGATCGAGGAAACCATCTACTGGCTGTCACCGCTTAACGGTCATCGCTTCCGTGTCTACTGCGCCGTCGATGCTCCCCGGCACGTTGGCCCGCTGGAACTGCAGCCTTTTTCACGGCAGGGTTTCCAGCAGGACCTGCACAGTTGTGAAGGGGTGATTGCCAATGCCGGCTTTGGCCTGTGCAGTGAGGCGGTGCAGGCGGGCAAGAAATTGCTGGTCAAGCCGCTGCGGCATCAGGTGGAGCAGAGCTCCAATGCCGCCGTACTGGCGCAAATGGGGCTGGCCGAAGTGATGCCCCGTTTCGATATGGGGCAAATCGAACGCTGGCTGGAACAGCCATCGGGCGTGCCGGCTCAATGGCCTGATGTGGCGGGCACTTTGGCTCGCTGGCTGACGACCGGGCGTCAGGTACCGTTGACGACGCTGGCTCGGCAGCTCTGGCAGCCGGAAACGAAGCAGCCGCTGAAGCGTCAAGGCTGAAACTTTTTCCTGACATCATTTCAATTGGCCATGCAGGGGCGACGGCGGTCATTGTCCGGCGTACAAGGCAAGGCTGTGTGTCTGAAAAGTACTGATAGGGAGGGGGGAGAGACAGTCAGATCATGAAGGTGGGGGCCATCTGAAAAGCGAAAGAAGCGCGTTGATCCTTCAACGCACCTCTTCCTCTGGCTGTCCTGTCCATGCGGTTAAGTGGCGTCCTGCCTGACACATCCTGTATCCCTGTACCGCTGCGAGGCCATCCGAGTATTCATTCCCTGAACAGGAGATCCACACTGCTTATTATGGCCATCAGGGAAATTCTGGATATAGGAATTTTTCCTATTTTTCATTTCAGGCCAGTTTGACCACTTCATCGACCAGCCGGTTGATGCCGGAAGCCGCCTCGGAAATGGAGCCGGCCAGCATGTAGGCGGGGGTGGTCACGACCTTGTTGGCCTGGTCGACGACGATCTGGTCGACCCCGCAGGCCTCATGCTGACCGCCCATGCTGTTGATCGCCTCAGCCACGCCAGCATCGTTGCCGATGGTGCACTGGATGCCGTTGCCGAGCAGTTTGGGCGTCATCGCCGGCGCGATGCAAATCAGGCCCACCGGCTTGCCGGCCTGGTGAATGGCACGGGCGAAGCGCACCAGCTCTTCATTGATGCTGCAGTCGCTGCCCTTGACGGCGAAATCACTCAGATTCTTGGCGGCGCCGAATCCGCCGGGGATGATCAGGGCATCGAAGTCGTCCGGGTTGGCCTCGGCCAGGTCCTTGATATCACCGCGTGCCAGGCGGGCGGCTTCCACCAGAACATTGCGTTTCTCGCCTTCGGCTACTTCGCCGGTCAGGTGGTTGATAACATGCAGCTGCTCGATATTGGGCGCGAAGCACTGGTAGCGGGCACCGTTGTGTTCCAGGCGCAGGAAGGTCAGTACCGACTCGTAGATTTCCGAGCCGTCGAACACACCGCTGCCGGACAGGATCACCGCAATATTTTTCATGGTCTCGTATCTCCTCAGTTCCTGACCTCTATGGGGCTGACGGGCATTGCCAAGCGTCATATCGAAGTTGTCACAGATTACGTTAAGATGGAAAACAATACCAAATGAAGTCGTGACGCCTGGGTGTTGTCAGCTGCAGACTGTCACATAGTCGTCATATTTCTGTCGTCCAATACTGCCGAGAAAGGAAATGAGCCGTGGCCTTTACCAATAGTCAGCGTTTCTATCCGGAAACCCGGATGCGCCGCATGCGTGCGGATGAGTTCTCCCGTCGCCTGATGCGCGAGAATGTCCTGACCACCGATGACCTGATCTATCCGGTATTTGTACTGGAAGGTGAAGGGCAGGTTGAGGAAGTGCCGTCAATGCCGGGCGTCAAGCGCTACAGCATCGACCTGCTGGTGGAGAAAGCGCGTGAGTGGCATGCGCTGGGTATCCCTGCACTGGCGCTGTTCCCGGTTACGCCGGCCAGCGCCAAGAGTGAGTTTGCCGAAGAGGCTTACAACCCGGATGGCCTGGTGCAGCGCTGTGTACGTGCGCTCAAGGCGGCGCTGCCGGGACTGGGCATCATGACCGATGTGGCGCTGGACCCCTATACCACCCATGGGCAGGACGGCATCATTGACGAGAACGGCTATGTGCTCAATGACCGTACCGTGGATACCCTGGTCAAGCAGGCTCTGTCCCATGCCCTGGCCGGTGCCGATATCGTGGCACCCAGCGACATGATGGATGGCCGTATCGGCGTGATTCGTGACGAACTGGAGAGCAATGGCTGCGTCAATACGCGGATCATGGCGTATTCCGCCAAGTATGCGAGTGCCTACTACGGTCCTTTCCGCGATGCCGTGGGGTCAGCCGGCAACCTGGGCAAGGGCAACAAGTACAGCTACCAGATGGACCCGGCCAACAGTGACGAGGCGCTGCACGAAGTCGCCCTGGACCTGGCCGAGGGGGCCGATATGGTGATGGTCAAGCCGGGCATGCCCTACCTGGATATCGTGCATCGTGTCAAAACGGAACTGAAGGCGCCGACCTTCGTCTACCAGGTCAGTGGAGAGTACGCCATGCACATGGCGGCGTTCCAGAATGGCTGGCTGGATGAGGAGGCCATCATCATGGAGAGCCTGCTCAGCTGCAAGCGTGCGGGTGCCGATGGCATTCTGACCTATTTTGCGGTCAGGGCGGCGGAGATACTTAACCGCTAATTGAGAATATACTCGGATGGATGACAGCTTGGACCTAGGAGGTTACCCCATGAGCGCCACCCCACTGGACCCGGTGATGGTCCCGGAACAGAGCGAAGCGACGGCTGCACTGCTGGAGAGCCGCGAAATTCTGCCCACCATCGACCCGATCGAGGAGGTGCCGGTCGACCTCAAGGCACCCGAGCTGTATATCAACCGAGAACTGAGCCATCTGCAGTTCAACGTCCGGGTACTGGAGCAGGCGCTGGACGAGAGCTATCCGCTGCTGGAACGGCTGATGTTCCTGCTGATCTTTTCCAGCAACCTGGACGAGTTTTTCGAGATCCGGGTCGCCGAACAGTTGCGCCAGCTCAAGTACGGCCGCGAAGCGGTCGGCCCGGACGCCATGCACCCGCAGAAGGTGCTCGACAAGATCAGCGAGATCTGTGCGGTCAACGTCGATCGTCAGTACAAGATTCTCAACGACATCATGTTCCCGGCGCTGGAGGCGGAAGGCATCCGCTTCATCCGCCGGGCCGAGTGGACCGATGCCCAGCTTGCCTGGGTGAAGGAGTACTTCGAGGACCAGTTGCTGCCGGTGATCAGCCCGATCGGCCTGGATCCCTCGCATCCCTTCCCGCGTCTGGTCAACAAGAGCCTCAACTTCATCGTCGAGCTGGATGGCAAGGACGCCTTCGGCCGCGAGACCGGCATGGCGATCATTCCGGCCCCCCGTTCGCTGCCGCGCCTGATCCGATTGCCGGACGAACTCTGCGACGGTGGCGACAATCTGATCTTCCTGTCCTCGATCATCCATGAGTTTGCCGAGGACCTCTTCCCGGGCATGAAGGTAGACGGCTGCTTCCAGTTCCGTATTACCCGTAACGCCGACCTCAGCTTCGACTTCGAGGAGATCGAAGACCTGGCTCGCGCCCTGCGGGGTGAACTGCACTCGCGCAAGTTCGGCGATGCGGTCCGCCTTGAAGTGGACAGCCGTACGCCGGAGGCACTGATCGGCTTTCTGCAGGCCGAGTTCAACCTGCCGGACAGCCATGTCTACCGCGTCAACGGCCCGGTCAACCTGACCCGGCTGATGGCGGTGCGAGATCTGGTCGAGCGGCCGGAGCTGCGCTGGAAGCCCTTCACTCCGGGGCTGCCGAACAGACTGAAAAACTGTGACGACCTGTTCACCGTACTGCGCAAGAGCGATCAGCTGCTGCAGCATCCCTTCCAGTCCTTCACCCCGGTGGTGGATCTGTTGCGTCAGGCGGCCAAGGACCCCCAGGTGGTGGCGATCAAGCAAACCCTGTACCGCACCGGCGTCAACTCCGACATCGTCAATGCCCTGGTGGAAGCGGCGCGTAACGGCAAGGAAGTGACCGTGGTGATCGAACTGCGTGCACGGTTCGACGAGGAGAGCAACCTGCAGCTGGCCAGCCGTCTGCAGGAAGCCGGTTGCCTGGTGGTGTATGGCGTGGTCGGTTACAAGACCCACGCCAAGATGATGCTGGTGGTGCGCCGTGAAGGCAGCGAGCTGGTGCGCTACTGTCACCTGGGCACCGGCAACTACCACTCGGGCACGGCACGTCTGTATACCGATTACAGCTACATGACCGCCGACCCCGAGGTGGGTGAGGACGTGCACAAGATCTTCCAGCAGCTTACCGGCATGGGCAAGATCCAGAAGCTGCAGAAGCTGTACAACGCGCCCTTTACTCTGCATGCCAAGATGCTGGAGCTGATGCAGAACGAGATCCGCAACGTCAAGGCGGGCAAGAAGGGCCATATCATCATCAAGGTCAACGGTCTGACCGAGCCCAAGCTGATTCGTGGCTTGTATGAAGCTTCTCAGGCCGGCGTGAAGATTGACCTGATCATCCGTGGCATGTGTCGCCTGCGTCCGGGGCTGGAAGGGGTATCGGAGAATATCCGCGTGCGCTCGGTCATCGGTCGTTTCCTCGAGCATACCCGTGTCTACTGGTTCGCCAATGACGGCGGCAAGCCGGTGGTGATCGGTTCCAGCGCCGACTGGATGGAGCGCAACATGCTCAACCGTGTCGAAACCGGCTTTGAACTGTCCGGCAAGCATGCCGAGCGAATTCGCCGTGAGCTGGACTACTACCTCAGGGATAACACCCAGGCCTGGCAGCTGCACTCCGACGGCAGCTACACCCTGGTGCAGCCGGCTGAGGGAGAAGAGCGCTTCAGCGCCCAGCAGGCCCTGCTGGACGACCTGGCATCCTGATCAGCGCCGCAGCAGGCTGGCGTAGCCGCTGCGGTAATCCGGGTAGAGAAAACGGTAACCGCTGGCTCTGAGTCGGCGGTTGCTGCAGCGCTTGCTGCCGCCTCGGCGCACCGGCTGACGCGTTTCAATCTCGACTCCCAACTGCTGGGCCAGCCACTCCATCACCTCGTGGATCGGGGCCGGGCAGTCGTCACTGGCCAGATACAGCGGCTTCAGAGCGACCCCATCTTCCACTCGCTGCAGCAGGTGCTGCAGCACACCGACACAGTCATCCCGATGTATGCGATTGCTGTAGTGCAGGGGTTCGGCCGGCGCGGCGATGCCGGCCTGCACCTGACGCTGCAGATGGGTTCTGCCCGGTCCGTAGATGCCGCTGAAACGCACCACCGTGGCGGGGATGCCGCTGTTCAGCGCCAGTTGCTCACTCTCCAGCAGCAGACGGCCGCGTTCGCTGTCCGGTTGTGTGGGTGACTGTTCGTCCACCCAGTCATGTTCGTGCTGGTGGTAGACGCTGCTGCTGCTGGTCAGGAACAGGTGGCGCGGGGGCTCCGGCAGGGCCGCCAGCAGGTGTTTCAGGCCGTCGACGTAGGTGCGGCGGTAGACCTCGGGGTCCGGGCTCTTGGCGGCCGCCGTATAGAACAGGTAGTCGCAGGCCGGCAGGCCATTCAGGCTGGCAGGATCGGCCAGATCGGCGGCAATGCCGTGGATGCCGTCGGGCAGCTGGTTTATAGTACGGCGAAGCCCGAACACCTGTGCCCCGACGGCACCGAGTCTGAGCCCCAGCCGGGTTCCGATATCGCCACAGCCGGCGATCAGCACTCGTTGTTCCCGCATATTGACCCCTATAGCACTTGGTTTTGATCATCCTAACAGAGGTACGCCCTGATGACGCTGACGGAGCTTCGATACATTGTCACCCTGGCCCAGGAGCAGCACTTTGGCCATGCCGCCGAGCGCTGTTTTGTTAGCCAGCCGACATTATCGATTGCGGTCAAAAAGCTGGAAGAGGAACTGGGTGTGGCCCTGTTCGAACGCAGCAAGAACGCCGTTCGCGTCACGCCGGTGGGCGAGAAGGTGGTGCGCCAGGCACAGACGGTGCTGGAACAGGCCGAGGCGGTGAAGGAGCTGGCGCGTGAGGGGCGCGACCAGCTGGCCAGTCCGTTGCGCATCGGTGCCATCTATACCATCGGTCCCTACCTGTTCCCGCAGCTGATTCCGCAGATTCAGCGCCTGGCGCCGGACATGCCGCTGTATATCGAGGAAAATTTCACCGATAACCTGCGCACCAAGATCCGCAATGGCGAGCTGGATGCGATCATCATCGCACTGCCGTTCCACGAGGCGGATGTGCTGACCCGCCCCCTGTATGACGAGCCCTTTCTGATGGTGATGCCCAAGGGGCACGAGCTGGCGCAACAGGAGGAGATCGACTCGCACCAGATGAACGAGATCCGCATGCTGTTGCTGGGCGAAGGACACTGCTTCCGCGATCAGGTGCTCGAAGCCTGCCCGACGCTGAACCAGTCGTTCCATGACCAGCATACGGTGACCGAGGGCAGCTCGCTGGAGACGATCCGCATGATGGTGGCGTCCGGTCTGGGCACCAGTGTGCTGCCGCTGTCGGCGATCGAAAATCATCCGGCCAGCGATCTGATCGAAATCCGTCCGTTCAAGCAGCCACAGCCGATGCGCACCGTCGCCGTGGCCTGGCGGGCCAGCTTCCCCCGTCCTCAGGCGATCGACGTGCTGGTGGAGGCGATCAACCACTGCCAGGTGAAGGCCGGGGGCGATGGCCAGCACTGAACAGGACGCTTCACCCCAGGGCGTTCCCGTCACCGAACTCAAAGGCGTGGGCACCGCTCTGGAACTTAAGCTGGAACGGCTGGGGGTCTGCACGGTCCAGGACCTGATTCTGCACCTGCCGCTGCGTTACCAGGACCGCACCCGAGTGGTGCCGATCGGTAGTCTCAGGCCCGGAGACGAGGTCGTAATCGACGCCAGTATCCGGGCCGCCGATGTGGTGCAGGGTCGCCGACGCAGCCTGCTGTGCCGGGTGCAGGATGGCAGCGGCACCCTGACGTTGCGTTTCTTTCACTTCAATGCGGCACAGAAGAACAGCTTCCGCCCCGGCAAGCGGCTGCTCTGCTTCGGTGAGGCCCGGCCCGGCCCCGGTGGGCTGGAGATGGTCCATCCCGAATACAAGCTGCTCAAGACCGAGGCGTCGGCCGTTATGGCTGATCGTCTGACACCGGTCTACCCGCTGACCGAGGGGATGACCCAGAATCGGATCCGTTCGCTGATAACATTGGCATTGGAATGGATGGACCGGGAGGGGCTGGAAGATCTTCTGCCTGGTACTCTGCTGGCGAAGTGGCAGCTGCCGGATCTGCAGAGTTCGCTGCACTATCTGCACCACCCGCCGGTCGATGCCGATCAAGCATTGCTTTTGGAAGGTAAGCATCCGGCACAGCGGCGGCTGGCGATGGAAGAGCTGCTGGCGCATCACCTGTCGCTGCAGAAGATTCGTCAGCAGGTACAACAGCAGGGAGCGCCTCAACTGAAAGCCACCGGCGCGTTCAGTCGCCCCTTTCTGGACGCCCTGCCGTTTACGCTGACCGCTGCCCAGCTGCGGGTGGCCCGAGAGGTCGCACGCGACCTGCAGAAGCCGGTGCCGATGCTGCGCCTGGTGCAGGGGGATGTAGGTTCGGGCAAGACGGTGGTGGCGGCGCTGGCGGCGCTGCAGGCGGTGGAGAACGGTCTGCAGGCGGCGGTGATGGCGCCTACCGAGATTCTTGCCGAGCAGCACCATATCAACTTCACCGGCTGGCTCGAGCCTTTGGGCATCAAAGTGGCCTGGCTCGCCGGCAAGGTCAAGGGCAAGGCGCGGGAAGTCCAGCTGGCGCTGATCCGCAGTGGCGAGGCTCAGGTGGTGGTCGGCACCCATGCGCTGTTTCAGGAGGAGGTGGCCTTTGCCGATCTCGGTGTGGTGGTGATCGACGAGCAGCACCGCTTCGGCGTCCATCAGCGCCTGAGCCTGAAGGAGAAGGGGCGCAATGGCGAGCGCAGCCCGCACCAGCTGATCATGACCGCCACGCCGATTCCGCGAACCCTGACCATGAGTGCCTATGCCGACCTGGACTGTTCGATCATCGACGAGCTGCCGCCGGGGCGCACGCCGGTGCAGACGGTAGTGATCGCCGACTCCCGTCGCGACCAGGTGATCGAGCGGGTCCGTCAGGCCTGTGAGCAGGGCCGCCAGGCCTATTGGGTCTGTACCCTGATCGAGGAATCCGAGGCGCTGCAGTGCCAGGCGGCGGAGGTGGCGGCCGAGAGCCTGAAAGAGGCGCTGCCGCAGCTGCGCATCGGCCTGGTGCACGGGCGCATGAAGCCGGCGGAAAAGGCCGAGATCATGGCTCGCTTCAAGGCCGCCGAGCTGGACCTGCTGGTGGCCACGACGGTGATCGAGGTCGGGGTCGATGTGCCCAATGCCAGCCTGATGATCATCGAAAACCCGGAGCGGCTGGGGCTGGCGCAGCTGCACCAGTTGCGTGGACGGGTGGGCCGGGGCAGTGTCGAAAGCTTCTGTGTGCTGATGTACCATGCGCCCCTCTCGAAGCAGGGGCGCGAGCGACTGGCGGTGATGCGTGAGACCACCGATGGTTTTCGCATCGCTGAAAAGGACCTGGAACTGCGCGGACCGGGCGAAGTATTGGGTACCCGCCAGACCGGCATGATGCAGTTCCGCATCGCCGACCTGCAGCGCGACGCCGATCTGCTGCCGAAAATTCATCAGGTGGCCGCCGAGCTGCAACAGCTGCCGGCCCTCAACGAAGCCCTGATCCGACGTTGGCTGGGCAATGGAGACATCTATGCACAGGTTTGATACCCGGCGCCAGCCGCCGACCCCGGCCCAGCTGGAGCTGATCGAACAACAGATCGGCCGTGAGCCGCGCGGCATCGAAGCGGTGGCCTGTGCCACCACTGAAGGTCTGCCGCTGGTGGTGCAGATGCGCACGCTGGTGGCCAACCAGCCCTTTCCGACGCTGTACTGGCTCAGCTGTCGAGATCTCTGCCGGGCGATTGGCCGTATCGAAGACAGTGGCTGGGTCAAGCAGATTGAGCAGGAGCTGCAGGATGACGATGAGCTGCGTGCCACTTATCTGGCCCAGCAGCAGCGCTACGTGGACAAGCGCTGGCGGCTGATGCGCGACGAGGACCGGCAGCGGATCGAGCAGTTGGGGTTCAGCGAACTGTTTGACCGTTACGGTATCGGCGGTATCGCACAGTGGGACAAGGTGCGCTGCCTGCACATGCAGTATGCACACTGGCTGGCGGATGGCGACAACGTGATCGGTGAGCGCCTGGAGCAGGAGTTTGCCCTGAGCAGCATCGATATCCGCCTCTGACCGCTGCTGTTTTCGGTTGCCGAACCTTTTCGATCAACACTCTGCTCTAAACCAAAACGGCGACCCGAGGGTCGCCGTTTTGCCAAACCGAACCGGGCAATTACTTGCCGGTCAGCTTGTGATACTTCTCCATCAGCATCTCTTCGGTCTCGACATGATCCGGGTCCTTCGGGATGCAGTCGACCGGGCAGACTTCCACGCACTGCGGCGTGTCATAGTGGCCTACACACTCGGTGCATTTGTTCGGGTCGATCTCGTAGATCTCGTCGCCCGGCGCGATCGCTTCGTTGGGGCATTCCGGTTCACATACATCGCAGTTGATGCATTCGTCTGTAATCATCAAAGCCATGATTGGCTACCTCACTCGATCTGACAGGTTCTTTATTTCTGGCTCAGGTGCTGCTTTAGCGCCGTGGCGACGGCTGGATGCACGAACTGATCGATATCGCCGCCCAGGGAGGCGATTTCACGGATCAATGTCGACGAAATGAACGACAGATGTTCGGCCGGGGTCAGGAACAGACTCTCTGCCTGAGGCGCCAGCTTGCGATTCATGTTGGCCAGCTGGAATTCGAATTCGAAGTCGGACACCGCACGCAAGCCACGCAGGATGATATTGGCATTCTGCTCGCGAACCAGGTCGGCCAGCAAACAATCGAAGCCGATCACCTCGACATTGGGCAGGTGCGCCAGTGCGGTCCGGGCCAGCTCGACCCGCTGCTCCAGTGGCAGCATGGGCTGCTTCTTGGGGCTGGCGGCCACGGCCAGCACGATTCGGTCAAACATGCGTGCCGCTCGGTCGACCAGGTCGGAATGGCCGTTGGTGATCGGGTCAAAGGTACCGGGGTAGATTGCCGTATTCATAGCGGTTCAGCTGACCTTGGTTGGGACTAATGGGCAACACTGTTGAGCGGATGTTAGCCGAATTGGCCAAGTGGCACAAATAGATTAGAGGAATGGAAAGTTAAATTATGGTTATTAAAAATAAATCGCTTATCCTTATCGGTTATATTTCAGTGTGACATATTTGTGACATTTTGGTTAAGGTTGATCTTCAGATCTTGAGCCACAGGAGCTTGGCAACTAAGGTCGGCGCCCAAACATACCTTTGCCAATGTCAACAAGGAGGCACGCAGCATGGCAAGAAGAACCCCGGAAGAAGCGGCACAGACGCGGCAGCAGCTGATTGATACGGCGCTGCAGCTGTTCAGTCGTCAGGGCATCGAGAAGACGACGCTGAAGCAGGTTGCCCAGGAGGCCGGGGTGACGCACGGGGCGCTCTACTGGCATTTCCGCAACCGGAGCGACCTGCTGCTGCAGATTCACCATGCCTACGAGTTGCCGTTCGAGGCTCAGTATCTGGAGCAGCGCCAGGGGGTGCAGCAGGATGCACTGGCAGCGTTGCGCCAGTATGTCAGTGGTGTGCTGGCCGCGTTCGCGCGCGATCCGGCGGCAGCCGCGACCTACCGGGTCTTTTATCTGGCCGTGACGCCGGTGGTCGATCTGGCTGAAGTGCAGCGTGAACTCAGCAACAACCGGGCGCTCTGGCTGGACCAGCTCAAGTTTTTCCTCAAGCAGGCACGCAAGCAGAAACAGCTGCGCAAGAGCTGTTCTCCGGCGGCACTGGCCTTTGCGTTGCAGGCGGCGCTGATCGGTCTGCTGCAGGAGTGGCTAAGGCCGAATGCCGATGTCGACCTGCAGGCCGAGGGGCAGACGTTGCTGGAGATTCTACTGGCCGGGTTGCCGCATAAATAGCCGGTAGGCCACCTGGCCGGCCTGCTTTTCCCGATACAGCTGCCAGTTAGGGGGCAGTTGATCCAGCTGCAGTTCCACTTCGGTTTCGATATAGATCAGCGCTTCGTCGGCCAGCATCTGATACTGCTCCAGCAGGGCGCAGACCGGGCCGGCCAGTCCCTTGCGGAAGGGCGGGTCCATGAACACCAGATCATAACGAATCTCCTCATTGGTCGCGCGCTGTTCCAGCCAGGTCGGCACCGAACTGCCGATCAGCTCGGCGTTCTGCACCTTCAGCGTATTCAGGTTGCTGCGCAGCTGGCTGATCACTTCCGGCGCCTGATCCACGAATGTCACCGAAGCGGCACCGCGGGACAGGGCTTCCAGCCCCAGGGCTCCACTGCCGCTGAACAGATCCAGGCAGCGGGCACCGGGCACATAGGCCTGCAGCCAGTTGAACAGGGTCTCGCGCACCCGGTCCGGGGTGGGGCGCAAGCCTTCGATCGCCGGAAAATCCAGCTTGCGGCCACGCCATTCGCCGCCGATGATGCGAACACTGGACTGGGAAGCGGGAGCCGTTGGGCGGCGGGAGCGGTGATTGTTGCGGCGTGGCATCGCGTTGATCCTTAAGGTGAAGCGGGCAGTGAAAGGGTGTGATAGTAATCAGACTCCAGCTGCTGCTGCAACCAGTGTTGTAACTCGTCCGTATCGATTGCCTCCAGCGCTGCTGGCAGCCGTTCCAGGCTGTCGGCCGGCAGTCGGTGCAGGGCCAGCAGGTCGATCCAGGCCTGTTGCTGGCCCGGTTGCTGAAGCTGTGCCTGCACGGCCTGTCGGGCCGCCGCCAGATCGGCCGTCGCCAGTTGTGCCGGCAGCCAGGTGCGCAGCTCCGGCCAATCATCTCCCTGCAACACCAGACTGGCCCGTCCCCGGGGCAGCGTGGCCACCCACTGCAGGCTAAAACCGCCGCTGCGCTGAGCCTGGAGGCGTTGCGCCAGGGCGGCCGACAACGGCTGTTGCACCGCTTCTCGCGCCAGCAGGCTCAAGGCCAGCTGGTCGACCGACGCGAGGCGCGGCAGGGGCCAGCGGTGCAGCTGCAGCGATGTCGCGGTACTGGGTTCAGGGACCGGCAGCGGCCGGAGTGACAGCATCGTTCCCGGCCGCTGCGGCGTTGCCTCCCCGGTTGCCGGCAGGCTCAGGGGCTGGGGGGCCGGGCCGGACAGGGTCAGCTGCCAGCGCTCGGGGGCCAGCCAGCGGTAGTAGGCGTCCGCCGGATCAAGGGATCGGAGCGGCTCTGAGGCGGCAGGAAACTGGCTGGCCAGCCAGTCTTCGGGCTGTTGGCGGTGCAGATACTGTTCTGCCTGTACCCGTTGCAGCAGGGCGTGCCAGTCGAGTCCGGCCGGCTGTCGTAATGCTGCCAGCAGCTGGGCAAGCTGATCCGAACCGGGTGCACTGCCCGTCTGCAACTCCAGCATCAACAGACCCGGCCGGGACCGCAGTTGCGGTTGAGCGCCCAGAAGCGCATGCCAGCGGGGGGCTGTTCGATTCAGTTGCTGTTGCAGGGCGGCCAGGAGCAGGCGCTGTTGCAGCTGTTCACTGGCCGAGTGCGCCGGCGGCTGCGGCAGCAGCAGGTGCAGCCGGTAGTCTGCCCGCTCCTGTGACTGCCAGTAAACGCGCTGGTCAGGGCTGGCCTGCCAGGGCGTAGGGGCCGGTCCCGGGCCGATCAGGGTCAGCAGCAGGATGAGACCAGGCAGAAGCAGTATCAGCAGGCTGAGCTGGCGGCGACTGAGTAATGGGCGTGTCATGGGCAGAGATCAGCCTGTGTTGGCCGGGTTTGTCCGGGGTGGCTCTGTGCTAAGATAGCCGGCCAGTTGGTTAATGAATTTCAGCGCCCCTGCAGGGGGCTCTCTACAGCGGATATTACAGATTATGGATGCGCTCTACACCTGGATGACCGAACAGGGTCTTGATCCTGCTACCTTCCCTTACATCGCCGGTGCCGTGCTGGTGGTACTGCTGCTGGTGATCCTGCGTGTGAGCCGTCGCCAGGCGGGCCTTAAGGCAGAGCAGAACGCCGCCGAGCAGGCGCGGCTGCAGGAAGACGCGGATCGCAAGGCGGCTGAAGAGGCTGCACAGGCAGCGGCACAGCGTCAGGCCGAGGAGCAGGCTGAAGCGGAACGCCAGGCGGCGGAACAGGAAGTGGCTCGCAAGGCTGCTGCAGAAGAAGCGGCCCGTGTAGCCGCTGAAAAAGCGGCTGTCGAAGCAGCGGAGCGCAAGGCGAAAGCTGATGCCGAGCAGGCACGTCTGGAAGCGGAAAAGGTCGAGGCGGAACGTCAGGCTCAGGCGGCAGTTGATGCGGCTCGTGAAGCTGCCGAAGCCGAGGCGGCCCGCGTCGCTGCGGAAGCCGAAGCCGCGCGCAAGGCAGAGGAAAACGCGCAAGCGGCCGAGCAGCAGGCTCAGGAGGCTGTTGAGCGCGCGCGTGCCGAAGCGGAACGTCAGGCAGCGGCAGAAAGCAAGGCCGCCGAGGAGGCAGCGCGTCTGGCGGCGGAGCAGGCTGCTGCTGAAGAAGCCGAGCGCAAGGCGCGGGAAGAAGCGGAACGTCAGGCCCGTGAAGCGGCGGAGCAACAGGCTGCCGAGGAAGAGGCCGCACGTCTGGCGGCGGAGCAGGCCGCTGCTGAAGAAGCCGAGCGTAAGGCGCGGGAAGAAGCGGAACGTCAGGCCCGTGAAGCGGCGGAACGCCAGGCTGCCGAGGAAGAAGCCGAACGTGTGGCTGCAGAGAAGGCTGCAGCTGAGGCCGCCGAACGCCAGGCAGCGGAAGAGGCGGCTGCCCAGGCTGAAGCGGCTGAAGAGAAGAAAAGCGGTTTCTTTGCCCGTATCAAGAGTGGCCTGAGCCGGACCAAGGCCAACCTGACCGAACAGTTGGGCGATCTGTTCCTCGGCGCCAAGGAGATCGACGAGGAGCTGCTGGAGGAGATCGAGACCACCCTGCTGATGGCCGATGTGGGCGTCGAAGCGACCACCGAGATCATCGAGCGCCTGACCGACCGGGTCGAGCGCAAGCAGCTGAAAGACGCCAACGCGCTGAAAGAGGCGTTGCAGCAGGAGCTGGCGGCACTGCTGGGTGGTGTCGAACATCAACTGCAGCTGCCGGAGAAAAAGCCGGCGGTAATCCTGATGGTGGGCGTCAACGGCGTTGGCAAGACCACCACCATCGGCAAGCTGGCGAAGAAGTTCCAGTCCGAAGGCAAGTCGGTGATGCTGGCGGCCGGTGACACCTTCCGTGCCGCCGCGGTCGAACAGTTGCAGGTCTGGGGCGAGCGCAACAACGTGCCGGTGGTAGCACAGCACACCGGTGCTGATTCCGCCTCGGTGATCTTCGATGCCCTGCAGTCGGCCCAGTCCAAGGAAGTCGACGTGCTGATCGCCGATACGGCCGGACGTCTGCAGAACAAGGACAACCTGATGCAGGAGCTGCAGAAGGTGGTCCGGGTGATGCAGAAGCTGGATCCGGACGCGCCGCACGAAGTGATGCTGGTACTCGATGCCGGTACCGGCCAGAACGCCATCAGCCAGGCCAAGGAGTTCAAGAATGCGGTGGGTGTCAGCGGTATCACTCTGACCAAGCTCGACGGTACCGCCAAGGGCGGCATCATCTTCGCCATCGCCAAGCAGTTCGATCTGCCAATCCGTTTCATCGGTGTGGGTGAACAGGCTGACGATCTGCGTCCGTTCGAGGCCGAGGAATTCGTCAAGGCACTGTTCGACTGAGGTGATGCATGGCTGCAATCCGGTTCAGTAATGTCTTCAAGCGCTATGCCAGCGGTCAGGATGCCCTGCTGGGAGTGAACTTCGAGCTCGAATCGGGCGAGATGGCATTCCTGACCGGTCATTCCGGTGCCGGCAAGAGCACCCTGCTGCGGCTGATCATGCTGATGGAAAGGCCCAGCCGCGGCCAGGTCTGGGTGGGGCAGCAGGACCTGTCCCGCCTGCACCGCTCACAGATCCCCTATCTGCGGCGCCAGATCGGCGTGGTGTTCCAGAACCATCAGCTGCTGTTCGACCGTTCGGTGTTCGACAATGTGGCGCTGCCGCTGCAGGTCAGTGGCTATGACCCGGCCGATGCGGCGCGTCGCGCGCGGGCGGCGCTGGACAAGGTGGGGCTGCTGGCGCGGGAAAAACATAACCCGGTCACCCTGTCGACCGGCGAGCAGCAGCGGGTCGGTATCGCCCGCGCCATCGTGCACAAGCCGAAACTGCTGCTGGCGGACGAACCGACCGGTAACCTGGACCCGGAACTGTCCGAGGACATCATGCGCCTGTTCGGCCAGTTCAACAGCATCGGCACCACGGTGCTGATTGCCAGCCACGATCTGTCACTGATCAATCGCATGCAGCACCGGATGCTGACACTGAGAAACGGGAGGCTGGTAGCCGATGGCTAAGCCGGAACAGAAGGAACAGGACGCGGCCGGGCCGCGCCCCGGCGGCACACGGCCGTCGGCAACCCGCCAGGCGGCACCGCGCCCGAGCGAGGCGCGTCAGTCAGCGCCGCGTCGTGGTGCCGAACAGCACCGTATCCAGCTGGCCGATCGCCGCCGCAGCTGGCGCCGCCACCATCTGAATGTGGCGCGTGAGGCATTGTTACGCTTGAAACAGACGCCCGTGGCCTCGTTGATGACGCTGGCTGTGCTGGCGATCGCGCTGGCATTGCCGGGCTTTCTGCTGGCGGCGCTGGGGAATCTGCAGGCGCTGACCGAAGGCTGGGACCCCCAGCCGCGCATCGCCCTGTACATGAACACCGATCTCAGTGATGCCTCGATCGACAGTTTCAGCCGTGAGCTGCTGTTACGCGAGGACCTTAGCTCGGTGGAGCTGATCAGCCGTCAGAAGGGGCTGGAAGAGTTTCGCCAGTACAGCGCCTTTGCCGACCTGCTGGAACGCTTTGACAACAACCCCTTGCCGGCGGTGATCATGGTGTTGCCACGGGATACCGACCCGGTGCAGTTGCCTCTGGTGCGCAGCGAGCTGGCGGCGCTGCCGGGTGTCGACGAGGCGCAGATTGACATGGAATGGGTGCAGCGGCTGGCAGCCGCGCTGGCATTGGCCCAGCGTGGCAGCTACGTGCTGGGTGGCCTGCTGGCGCTGGCGGTTCTGCTGGTGGTGGGCAATACGGTGCGCATGACCATCGAGAGCCGACGTGACGAGATTCTGGTCAGCAAGCTGGTTGGCGCGACCGATGCCTGGGTGCGGCGTCCTTTCCTGTACAGCGGCCTCTGGTTCGGTCTGCTTGGGGGGATTCTGGCCTGGCTGCTGGTGCAGCTGGCCTTGCTGCTGCTGGCGCAGCCGGCGCAGGCACTGGCCGATCTCTACCTGAACCACTTTCGGCTGCAGGGGCTGGGGATACAGGGCTCGTTGACCATGCTGGCGGGCGCCACACTGCTGGGGCTCTCCGGTTCCTGGCTGGCGGTCTCTCGCTATCTGCGGGAGATAGAGCCGGGCGTTGCCACGTCGGGTGTCGCTACGGCGGGCGATGTGTAAGATGCCTGTAATACTTGCCCCGCAGACTATTTCACGCTAAGTTTTTCTGCCGGTTGATGTTGTCAGGGCGCTGCCATCGTGAACTTTTGCTGCACCCTGACGTCAAACCATCGAGTTTTTTAGGCATACACTCCATGTTGAGTGAACCAAGAGTTTTGCGAGGTCATTCCTGAATGGGCACAAGCTTGCAAGTTGTTGAACAGTTATCTCCGGGCCGTAATGTCGACGCCTATGTTCAGACTGTGAGTGCCATCCCCATCCTCTCGGTAGAGGAAGAGCGGGAGCTGGCAGAGCGCCTGCATTACCAGAGCGATCTTGAAGCGGCACGCCAGCTGGTCATGTCGCACCTGCGTTTCGTGGTCCATATTGCCCGCAGCTATTCCGGCTATGGCCTGCCGCTGGGCGATCTGATCCAGGAGGGCAACGTCGGCCTGATGAAGGCGGTCAAGCGTTTCGACCCGACCATGGGCGTGCGTCTGGTGTCCTTTGCCGTGCACTGGATCAAGGCCGAAATGCACGAATTCATCCTGCGCAACTGGCGGATCGTCAAGATCGCCACCACCAAGGCGCAGCGCAAGCTGTTCTTCAACCTGCGTTCGCAGAAGAAGCGACTGAGCTGGCTGACCAACGATGAAGTGGCGGCTGTCGCCGAAGACCTGGGCGTGGATGCCAAGGTCGTACGCCAGATGGAAGGCCGCCTGGCCTCCACCGATACCGCTTTCGATGCTCCGGCCGGTGAGGACGAGGAGAGCAGCTACCTGTCGCCCTCGGCCTATCTGGAAGATCACTCCGCCGACCCGGCTGTCCAGCTGGAAGAGGCCAACTGGGTGGAAGACTCCCAGCGTCGTTTGCTCAGCGCCATGGATGCGCTGGACGAGCGCAGCCGCAATATCCTGGCCCGCCGCTGGCTGGCCGAGGAGAAGGCGACCCTGCACGAGCTGGCGGCCGAGTACAGCGTTTCCGCAGAGCGTATCCGCCAGCTGGAAAAGAATGCAATGAAAAAGATTCGCGGTGCCATGCTGGAAGCCTGATCCGGCGACCGCCGCAGCGATCAAGCCGCCATCGTGCGGCTTTTTTCATTTCAGGCACTGTCCACAAACCCGTTATAATACCGCTCAATCAGGAGAACCCATGACCGCCCGTTTCACGCTGGTAAGCGCTGCCCTGTTGGGGGCTCTGGCCGTCGCGCTGGGGGCCTTTGCCGCCCATGGTCTCAAATCCGTACTCAGTACATCCATGCTGGAGGTGTTCCAGACCGGTGTCGACTACCAGTTCTGGCATGTGGGCGCGCTGCTGGTCACCGGACTGCTGCAGCAGAAGCGCAACAGCCGGGGGCTGAGAGTCAGCGCACTGGCGTTTCTGCTGGGTATCGCCTGCTTCAGCGGCAGCCTGTACGTGCTGGCGTTGAGCGGCGTGCACTGGCTGGGGGCGATCACGCCACTGGGTGGCACCGCCTTCATCATCGGCTGGCTGAGCCTGGCCGTATCGATCTTTCAACAGGACCAATAGCATGCAGATTCAGGTAAATGGTGAAGCTCTGGATGTCAGCGAGAACGCAACCCTTGCCGAGCTGGTCGAGCAACTTGAGCTGGCCGGCAAGCGGATCGCGGTCGAACTGAATCTGGAGATCATTCCGCGCAGCGAACATGCCGCGACCCGGCTCAAGGCCGGTGATCAGGTCGAAATCGTGCACGCGATCGGCGGCGGCTGAGGCAGTCCTTTCGTTGCGCGCCACACAACCACTTTCATACCAGGGTACAGATGATGTCAGAGCTAGAGAACAACGATCCGCTGATCATTGCCGGACAGTCCTTCAACTCCCGCCTGCTGGTGGGTACCGGCAAATACAAGGACATGGCCGAAACCGGCGCTGCCATTGAAGCCAGCGGTGCCGAGATCGTGACCATGGCCGTGCGTCGCACCAATATCGGTCAGAACCCGGACGAGCCCAACCTGCTCGACGTGGTCAGCCCCGACCGCTATACCCTGTTGCCCAATACCGCCGGCTGCTATACCGCCGAGGATGCGGTGCGTACCTGTCGCCTGGCTCGTGAGCTGCTCGACGGCCACGATCTGGTCAAGCTGGAAGTGCTGGGCGATCAGAAAACCCTGTACCCCAACATCATTGAAACGGTGCAGGCCGCCGAGACACTGGTCAAGGATGGCTTCAAGGTGATGGTGTACACCAACGACGATCCCATCGTGGCCAAGCGCCTGGAAGAGATCGGCTGCGTGGCGGTGATGCCGCTGGGCTCGCTGATCGGCTCGGGTCTGGGCATCCAGAACCCGCACAATATCCGCCTGATCATGGAAGAAGCCAGGGTGCCGATTCTGGTTGATGCCGGTATCGGCACGCCTTCAGAAGCCGCCATGGCGATGGAGATGGGCTGTGCCGGGGTGCTGGTCAACTCGGCGATCGCCGGCGCCCGGAATCCGGTGCTGATGGCTCAGGCGATGCAGAAGGCCGTGCAGGCCGGCCGCGAGGCCCATCTGGCCGTGCGCATGCCGCGCCGAGCCTACGCCAGCGCTTCCTCGCCGCTGGACGGCGTGATCAGCGGCCGCTAACACCCAGGGTAATGCAAACACTCGGAGCCCCGCGGGGCTCCCGCTAATGACAGACGTAATGATGACAGACGAACAGAAACCGATTCGCCGGATCCGCAGCTTTGTCGTGCGCGCCGGCCGCATGACCGAAGGCCAGCAGCGCGCCATGGACCAGAACTGGCCCAAGTATGGCCTGGAGCTGAAGGACGGCCCGATCGATTTTGCCGCCGTGTTCGGCCGTGAAGCGCCGGTGGTGCTGGAGATCGGCTTCGGCATGGGCGACTCGCTGATCGAAATGGCGCGTCACGCGCCGGAGAAAGACTTCATCGGTATTGAAGTGCACCCGCCGGGTGTGGGACGCCTGCTGTCCCGTGTGGCCGAGGAAGGCCTGACCAATATCCGTGTCTACTGTGACGATGCCGTCGAGGTACTGGCGCAGTGCATCCCCGATGCCAGCCTGGATACCCTGCAGCTGTTCTTCCCCGATCCCTGGCACAAGAAGCGCCACCACAAGCGCCGCATCGTGCAGCCGGAATTTGCCCAGAAGATCCGTCAGAAACTGGGTATCGGCGGCTGTTTCCACATGGCGACCGACTGGGAAAACTACGCCGAGCACATGATGGAGGTGATGTCTGCAGCGGAGGGATATCGCAACCGTGCCGGTGAAGGGCAGTATTCACCTCAGCCCGAGTGGCGACCGGTCACCAAGTTCCAGCAGCGCGGTGAGCGCCTGGGGCATGGTGTCTGGGATCTGATGTTCGAACGTACGGAATAGGCAGACAGAGGAGACGGTCTGATGACGGATACACTGGCGCTAACACAGCAAACCCTGGATTATCGTGCTGCGCTGAAGGCGGTCACGGCGGCCAGCGAGCAGGCCGAAACCCTGGGCGTTCGGGTCAGCATCGCGGTGGTCGGCCGTGCCGGTCAGCCCCTGGCCCAGCTGAGCCTCAACGATGCGCCGCCACAGACGGCGCTGCTGGCATTGCGCAAGGCGCGTACCTCGGCGGGCTTCAAGGTGGCGAGCAACTTCTTCCGCGACCGGAACGGAGAGGATGTGCATCTGCTGGCGGCACTGGATACCCATCCTGACCTGCTGATGCTCGGCGGTGGCCTGCCGATCAAGCTGGCTGGTGAATGTATCGGCGCCATCGGCGTGTCGGGGGCCTCCCAGGCCGAGGATATCGCCTGTGCCGAAGCGGCGCTGGCGGCACTGGGCGTGACGGCCGACTAGTCTGACGAACAGACACACTCAGGGGGCTGCTTCAGCCCCCTTTCCGTTTAGGGTGATGTCCCGCCAGGGTTAGCCGCGATCGCGCGCGCCTTCATGGCGGTGACCATGGCCCTTGCGATCATGCTTGCCATGTCGCTGTGCACGCATTTCGGCCAGCTTCTGCTCCTGCTCCGGTGTCAGGATGGCGTAGAGTGACGCCTTGAAATCGGCCCGTGCCTGCAGCCGTTCGGCCAGTTGCTGCTGCATTTCGCTGATCTGTTGCTTGACCTGCTGCTGGTAATCGGCGGCATTGGGGTCCAGCCCGGCCAGCGTTGCGTGCGGCTTGCGTGGCTGATCCTGCTGCTGTCCTGCGCGTTCCGCGAACAGCGCCTTGACCGACGCTGTCTGCGCGTCGTCCAGTTCCAGATAGCGGGCCATGCGTTCCACCTTGCGGTCGGCCCGGTCGGCCCGGTCGGCCCTGTCACACCCCTCTTTCTGGCCGGCCCAGGCCAGGGCGCTGCTGCCGGCTACCAGTGTTACGGCCAGTGCGGATATGATCGTCTTGCGTGCTTTCATCGGAAATGCCTCCTGTGTTGATCTGCTGGCCAGTATGGACAAAGCCAGCGCAAAGTTGTGTGCACGGGGGGTAAAGTTAGGTAAAGCCTGATGGGACTGGCTGGAGGCCGGGCTAGAATGGCGGCAGGAGGAGTGAAGATGCAGACCAAAACATTGCTGCTGGTAGATGATGACCGCGAACTCTGTGCCATGCTGGCCGAGTATCTGGGACATGAAGGCTACCGGGTCGAGACGGTGCATTCGGGCGAAGCGGCGCTGGCGGCGCTGGAGCAGGTCAGGCCCGACCTGATGGTGCTGGATATCATGATGCCGGGCATGAGCGGACTGGAACTGTTGCAGCAGTTGCGCCCGCGCACTGAGGTGCCGGTGTTGATGCTGACCGGCCGCGGCGAGGCGATCGACCGTATTCTGGGGCTGGAGATGGGGGCCGATGATTATCTGTCCAAGCCCTGTCATCCGCGCGAGCTGTCGGCGCGAGTCAAGGCGATCCTGCGGCGCTGCGACAGCAGCGGTGGTGCGGCCGCGCCGGAGACCGAGGGGGCCTTCCCGACTCGACCGCTGACGATTGAGGGTGTGATGCTTGATCCCGGGCAGCGAGAGGTCAGCTTCGCGGGGCAGGTGCTGCAGTTGACCAGTGCCGAGTTCAATGTGCTGGCCTGCCTGATGCAGCATGCCGGCCGGGTGCTGAGCAAGGCGGAGCTGACCCGCTGGGTTCTGCACCGCGAGTTGAGCGCCTACGACCGCGCCATCGATGTTCACGTGAGCCGGTTGCGCCAGAAACTGGCGACGGTGGCGGGCGAGGAGTCTGAGCTGATCAAGACGGTACGCGGCCAGGGCTACCAGTTCATCCGAGGTCCGGCATGAAGTGGTATCAACGCCTGTTCTGGAAGATGTTCCTGGTGATCTGGCTGGTCAGCCTGGTGGGCATGGGCAGCGTGTTTCTGGTGCTCAGCAGTCGTTATGATCAGGACCATCGCCTCGAACTGCTGGAAGCGCGAGCCCGGGGCCAGGCGCAGCTGATGCTGGAACGCTACGAAGATGGCATGCCGGACTGGTACAAGCTGCCGGGACAGCATCATTCGATACCCCTGTGGCTGTCCGAAGCCGACAGCCGTACACCATTGATGTCGGGGATGCATGAGCCGCCGCGCAAAACGCTGAAGCTGGCGCTGACCACGGACAGTGGCCGGAAATACCATGCCAGGGTTGCATTGCCGCGTGAAGCCTTTTTCGTCGAGCGCATGCTGGGGCGTCTGTTTTCACTGCAGATGGTGCTGATCCTCGTCGTTTCGGGCCTGTCAGGCCTGTTGCTGGGGGCATTGGTGGTACGACCGATACAGCGCCTGCGCGACCATGTGCGAGACCTGCACCAGGCTCAGGATCTGACGCTCAGGGCCGCTCCGGGGCTGAGTCGGCGACAGGACGAAATTGGTGAGCTGACCCGTGAATTCGACCGTATGGTGGCGTCGGTTGAACAGACTCTGCTGGCCCAGCAGCGTCTGCTGCAGGATGTCTCGCATGAGCTGAGAGCGCCGCTGGCGCGACTTCAGGCCGCTGCCGGTCTGATCGAACAACGCCTGGCGGAGGATGATCCGATGATGAAGCGGATCAATCGGGAGTGCGAACGCCTGGATCTGCTGATCGGCGAGATCCTCAGCTTCAGCCGCCAGCAGCGTGACCAGGTCAATGCCGAATTCTCGTTGACCGAACTTTGTAACGAGCTCAGAGAGGAGGTGCAACTGCGCCAACCGGAGCGGCCCTTCAGTCTTGAGTTGCCCGCCACCGAGGTGCTGTACCGAGGGGCGCGTGAACTGCTGCACTGTGCGCTGCAGAACGGCATCGAGAATATTCTTCGGCATACGCCCGAGCCGGTGGCGGCCAGTCTGAGCCTGCAGCGGCTGGCCGACGGCCGCCTGTTGCTGCAGCTCCGGGATGCCGGGCCGGGGGTCGACCCCGCACTGCTGCCGCAGCTATTCGAACCCTTTGTGCGTGACGAGAACGGGTGCGGCGAGGGTTTCGGGCTGGGCATGAGCATCGCCCGGCGGGCCGTGCAGCAGCTCGGTGGTGAAATCAGTGCCCACAACCGGCCCGAGGGCGGGCTGGAGCTCAGGATCCTGCTGCCCTCGGCAGACTGACCAGCCGCACCGGGTCGCCAGTGTCGATCTCAAGAGCGGCGGCCAGCTCCGGGGTCAGCCGCACCCGGTTCAGCGTGGGCTGCAACCGGGCCTGTACGCAGCGGAAGTCGCGGCAGCCGGTGTTGCTGACCAGATAGGTGCGAGCTTCCGCCGGTACCGGAGCGGCATCGATCACCGCTTCCACCCGCCGGCTACGCCGGATCGCATCCACTTCATCGGGTCGTGCCGCCAGCGTCGGGCCGGCATCGAAAATATCGACATATTGCTCGAAACGGAATCCCTGCGTCTGCAGCAGGCGGCAGGCCGGCTCGGTGTTGGGATGTACCTGACCGATCACGGCCTGGGCTTCCGGCGGCAGCAGGTGGATGTAGATCGGGTGCTTGGGCATCAGCTCGGCGATCACCACCTTGTTGCCGGAGCCTGTCAGAAAGTCGGCCTGCTGGTAGTGCATCGAGAAGAAGTGCTGGCCCAGCCCCTCCCAGAAGGGATTGCTGTCGTGCTGATCGGTGAAGCCGCGCATCTCGGCGATGATGCGGTCGGTGAAGCGCTGGCGGTGCTCGGCCATGAACAGGAAGCGGGCGCGGGACAGCAGGCCGCCGCCGCCGCTGCCGCGATGGGCCGGGCGCAGGTAGAGTGAACAGAGTTCGCTGCTGCCGGTGTAGTCGTTGCACAGGTAGAGGGTGCGGAATTCGTTGTAGACCCCCAGTTGATGAGAGGCGTGCACGATGGTGCCGATATGGTAGTGATACCAGGGTGCATCGAGGCCGACTGCTGAGGTGATACCGCAGGTGCCCAGCACTTCGCCGCTGTCGGTGTCTTCCAGCACGAACAGGTAGGTGACCGGTGAGGGGCCAGCGGCGTCTCGAGCCAGATGGCTGACCGACTGTTCGATCTTGCGTTCCAGTAAGGCTTCATCGTCGGGCAGTGAAGTGAAGCCGGTGCCGGATTCGATGGCGATCGTCTTGAGCAGGTCACTATCTGCGGTGGTGATCGGACGTACGCGCAGCATGAGGTTTGCCTCCTGCAACAGGAAAGATTCAGCTTAGAGTATAGGCAGGCTGGGTATAATGACAGGCGCTGTGACACAGAGGTATGATTTTCAACAGGTTGTCATTGAGGATGAAACGATGCGCGAGAAACTGGTCAGTCTGCTGCTGAGCTCCCTGATGGTGCTGGTGATGGGCACCGCTGTCAGCGGGTGCAGTACCATTGAAGGGGCAGGCAAGGATATCGAGAAGGCGGGAGAAGCGATTCGGGACGCGGCACGCAACGCGAGCGACTGATCCTGTCGTGCAAACGGCACCGGCCCGGTCGAAAGTGACGCGGGCCGGTGGGTATATCAGAGCGCGTCCGGGCCGGTTTCGCCGGTACGGATACGGATGACCTGCTCCAGCGGCATGACAAAGATCTTGCCGTCGCCGATTTTGCCGGTGTTGGCGGTCTTGCTGATCGCCTCGATCACCTGATCGAGCATGTCGTCGTCAATGGCGACCTCAATCTTCACCTTGGGCAGAAAGTCGACGACGTATTCTGCACCACGATAGAGCTCGGTATGGCCTTTCTGACGGCCAAAGCCCTTCACTTCCGTAACGGTTACACCCTGAATCCCAATATCGGACAGAGCTTCACGAACGTCATCCAGCTTGAACGGTTTGATCACCGCGGAGACGAGTTTCATCATTCAAGTCCTCATAGTTCTGTGGCTGTCCCACTTTGCTCCAGCCGGCGGGCCGGTGGAGAAACCATTGGCGCCAGTATACCCATAATCAAAAGGCTGCGCATATTATGCGCAGCCTGAAAGTTGCCTGATGGCATTGAGTTACTTCTTGCCGTAGGTGAATTCCGGATAGGCTTCCATACCGCATTCGGCCAGATCCACCCCTTCGTACTCTTCCTCTTCGCTGACGCGGATACCCATGATTGCCTTCAGGATCAGCCAGACAACCAGGCTGGCCACGAATACCCAGCCGAAGATGGAGACGATACCCAGCAGCTGAGCGCCGAAGGTGGCCTCGGCATTGTTCAGCGGTACCGCCAGCAGACCCCAGATGCCGACGACGCCGTGAACGGAGATGGCGCCGACCGGGTCGTCGATGCGCAGCTTGTCCAGGGTGACGATGGAGGTCACTACCAGCGCACCACCGATGGCACCGATCAGGGTAGACGCCAGGGCACTCGGTGACAGCGGGTCAGCGGTGATGGCGACCAGACCGGCGAGGGCACCGTTCAGCGCCATGGTCAGGTCCGCCTTGCGGAACCAGAGGCGAGCCACGATCAGCGCCGCGATGACACCGCCAGCCGCAGCGGCGTTGGTGTTGACGAACACCTGAGCGACGGCGTTGGCTTCACCGACGTCGGACAGCTTCAGTTCGGAACCGCCGTTGAAGCCGAACCAGCCCAGCCACAGGATGAAGGTACCCAGCGTGGCCAGCGGCAGATTGGCACCCGGAATGGCGTTGATCTCGCCGTTCCTGCCGTACTTGCCTTTACGTGCGCCCAGGATCAGCACACCGGCCAGCGCAGCAGAGGCGCCCGCCATGTGCACGATGCCGGAACCGGCGAAGTCAAAGAAGCCGGCTTCGCTCAGGAAACCGCCGCCCCAGGTCCAGTAGCCGTGAGTCGGGTAGATGAAGCCGGTCATGACGACGGCAAAGATCAGGAACGCCCACAGCTTCATGCGTTCAGCCACGGCACCGGACACGATGGACATGGCGGTTGCCACGAACACGACCTGGAAAAAGAAGTCGGAACGGGAAGAGTAGTAGGGAGCGTCATCACCGCCGGCCAGCACGGCATCAACGCCATGTTCGCCACCGATCAGCGCGCCCAGGCTGGGCAAGACGCCGCCGGCATCGGAACTGTACATGATGTAGTAGCCACACAGCAGGTACATGGTACAGGCGATGGCATAGAGTGCGATGTTCTTGGTCAGAATCTCGGTGGTGTTCTTGGCACGTACCAGGCCCGCTTCGAGCATGGCAAAACCGGCCGCCATCCACATCACCAGTGCACCGCACACCAGGAAGTAGAAGGTATCGACCGCGTACTTGAGCTGGGTCAGTTCCCCGGCTGTCGCGTTCAGCAGTTCTTCCATTGTTTTATCCTCCAGAGATAAATGGAATCAGTCTATAAACGGGATCAAAGCGCATCGTGACCGGTTTCACCGGTACGGATACGAATCACCTGTTCCAGAGGGGTGACGAAGATCTTGCCATCGCCGATCTTGCCGGTATGGGAGGCTTTGGTGATCGCTTCCAGTACCTGATCGACGATGTCGTCGGCCACGGCGGCATCAATGCGCACCTTGGGCAGGAAATCGACAATATATTCGGCTCCTCGGTACAGCTCGGTATGGCCCTTCTGGCGGCCAAAGCCCTTGACCTCGGTGACCGTGATCCCCTGTACGCCAATGTCGGACAGGGCTTCGCGAACGTCGTCAAGTTTGAATGGCTTGATGATCGCTGAAATCAGTTTCATGGCATCAGTCCTCTGCTCAGTGTTCAGCTAGCGGCCACGCCGGAATGGGTGGCTGGCTCTATGCCGGGTATAAGCGAAGGCTGTGCCAACTTGTTTTTATGCTTTTAAAACATATGGTTGCGATAAATAGATGCGATAAGGGTCCGCTTTGGGACGGGAAAAGGGTGGATGAGCGGGATATTTTTGCGCACTGATATGGTGCGTGCACTCTAATGGTGCGCATTGCCCGGTCTGACCTGAGCGGCGTTCTGGTTTATAGTGACGGCTGAGACCCCTTTGATCGTGGAGACCCGGATGATTCACCAAAAACTGATCGACAGCCTGTCCAGCCAGTTCAGCCAGCTGCTGAGCCATCGTCCCGAAATGCCGGGACAGCAGGAGCTGCAGGGGCAGATCCGAAGCATGCTGCAGAGCAGTTTTGCCCGCCTGGACCTGGTAACCCGGGATGAGTTTGATGCCCAGCAGGCGGTGCTGATGCGTACCCGCGAGCGTCTGGAGCAGCTGGAAGCGCGGCTGGCCGCACTGGAGTCTGAAGGCATGGCGGCGGCAGAAACGCCGGCAGCCGATACCCCCGAGGGTGAGTCGCCCGAACCTCGCGACTGACCCCCTCTTTATGCATCTGAGCCAAGGATGGCCTTATGTCACTTGCCGTTATTCATACCCGGGCCCAGCTCGGGATAGAAGCGCCTCCCGTTGCGGTCGAGGTGCACCTGTCCGGAGGCCTGCCCTCCATGTCGATCGTTGGCCTGCCGGAAACGGCGGTCAAGGAGAGCCGCGAACGGGTGCGCAGCGCACTGATAACCGCCGGCTTCGAGTTCCCGCAACGCCGTGTCACCATCAACCTGGCGCCCGCCGACCTGCCCAAGGAGGGCGGTCGCTACGATCTGGCCATCGCCATCGGTATTCTGTCCGCCTCGGGCCAGCTCAAGGGCTGGAAAGCCAGTCCGTCACTAGAGATGATCGGCGAGCTGGCGCTGTCCGGTGATATTCGCCCGGTGCGCGGCATCCTGCCGGCGGCGGTGGCGGCAGGCAAAATCGGTCGGGGGCTGGTGGTGGCGAAGGAAAATGCCGACGAAGCGATGATGGCCGAGGGGACGGAAGTGTTCGCGACCGGACATCTGCTGGAGCTGGTGGCGCATCTGACCCGGCAGCAACCTCTGCCCGCCGTGGTGGCCGGTGAATGCACTGAAAGCGAGCAGCCCGTGCCTGATCTGGCGGACGTGAAGGGGCAGCTGCAGGCGCGGCGAGCGCTGGAGATCGCCGCGGCCGGTGGGCATAACCTGTTGTTTTCGGGGCCTCCAGGCAGTGGCAAAAGCATGCTGGCGGCACGTTTGCCCGGTCTGCTGCCGCCACTGGCGCTGAATCAGCGACTGGAAGTGGCGGCGATCGCCTCGGTCTCGGGACAGAGCGTGGCACCGGCCTGTGCCGGTGTCCGCCCTTTCCGCAGTCCGCACCATACGGCCTCGGCCATCGCCCTGGTGGGCGGTGGCAGTCACCCGCGTCCCGGTGAGATCTCGCTGGCGCATCAGGGCGTGCTCTTTCTCGATGAACTGCCCGAGTTCCCGCGTCGGGTGCTGGAGGTACTGCGCGAGCCGCTGGAAACCGGCGAAATCCTGATCTCGCGGGCGGCGCGTCAGACTCGCTACCCCGCCCGCTTCCAGCTGGTGGCAGCGATGAACCCCTGTCCCTGCGGCTATCATGATGACGGCACCGACCGCTGCATCTGTACGCCGGATCAGATCCGTCGTTACCAGATGAAGATATCCGGCCCTCTGCTGGATCGCATCGACCTGCAGCTGCAGGTGCCGGCGTTGCCGGCGGAAACCCTGCTGCAGTCGGGATCGGTGGGGGAGTCCAGCGCCAAGGTGCGACAGCGAGTCATGGCCGCACTCGAGCGGCAGCTGCGGCGTCAGGGCAAGATGAACCGGGAACTGTCCGGGCGCGAGCTGGAGCAGGTCTGTGCTCTGGAGATGTCCAGTGAAGCACTGCTGGTAAGGGTGATGCAGCAGAGTCAGCTGTCGGCGCGGGCCTGCCATCGACTGCTGCGGGTCGCGCGTACCCTCGCGGATCTGGCCGGTCGGGAGCGGGTGGAGCAGGAACAGCTGCTGGAGGCGCTGGTGTTCAGAGGGCTTGCTGGCGACGGTTGGTGTTGAGCAGGTTGAGGAACTGCTCCAGGCATACCGGTCGGCTGAAAAAATAGCCCTGGACCTGATCGCAGTCGTGGCGAATCAGGAATTCCAGCTGGGCGCGGGTCTCCACCCCTTCGGCGATCACCTGCTTGTTGAGGTTATGGGCCAGGTTGATGATGGCGCGTACGATCTCCTCGTCATCCGGATTGCCGGGAATGCCGTCAACGAAGGACTTGTCGATTTTCAGTGTGGTGATCGGCAGCTTTTGCAGCAGGCTGAACGACGAGTAGCCGGTGCCGAAGTCGTCCAGCGAGAACTCCACGCCCTGGTTGCTGAGCTGGCTGATCGTTGAGCGTACGTGCTCCTCGTCACTGCACAGCGCGGTTTCGGTCAGTTCAAACTCCAGGGTGCGGGTGTCCATGACATGCTCCCGCATCAGTCGCTCGATGGTCGGGGCCAGATAGCGGTCCTGGAACTGGCGGAAGGACAGATTGATGCCGATGCGGCCATCCAGTCCGGCTTCCTGCATCGCCGGCAGGGTCCGGCCCACTTCCTGGATGATCCAGTACCCCAGAGGTACGATCAGGCCCGAGGCTTCGCAGGCGGGAATGAAGGTGTCGGGCGGCTGCAGGCCGCGCTCCGGGTGACGCCAGCGGATCAGTGCCTCGGCGCCACAGATGGAGCCGCGGCGCAGGTCGATGCGCGGCTGGTAGAACAGTTCGAACTCCTCCCGTTGCAGGGCGCGCCAGAGCTCGGGGTCATATCCGTTCAGCAGGCTGGTTTCCAGACTGGAGGCCACGGCGTCTTCGTGACCGTTCTGCTGTTGCAGCAGTTGCTGGCAGTAGCGCAGAATGCGACGGATGGTATCCAGGCTGCTGCCGGGCAGGTAGAGATAGTCGTTCCAGGGATTCGTCAGCAGAGGGTGCCAGTCCTCCTGCCGGGTCGATGAGTTCAGCAGGACGACAGGCAGCGGGCTCAGCGAGCCGCGCAGCTGCTGCAGTGACCGTCCGGCCTGTTCGGGGCTGTCCGCATCCAGCAGCACGATGGGCGCTTCCAGATGCTGGAGCACTGGCAGGGCTGCCTCGATCGAGTGGCAACGGCAAAAGCGCCCGCTCCACCAGGGCTGCAGCCAGTCCTGCCAGCATACCTCCAGGGCTTCTGAACGGCTGATCAGCACCAGCGGTGGCTGGGCGAGAACTGATTCTGTCTGCGCTGTATCTACCTGCATGGTACTGCTTCCCCGTCATACCTGAATAAATCCCATCCAGAGGGAACTGAATTTCATCAGGGGGCCATGTCATAATAGGCGATGGCGTGATCGCCCGAGCGAGATTACCACGGTTTATCAGTGTCCAGAAACAGTGTGGCACAGCCGGCGAGCCGAGGCCGAAAATCTGCCCCCCAAGGCCGTCACTTAATTCCTTATCGACCATTTTTTGATCAGGTTTAGTTTTTTGAGGTGTCATGAGCAGACTCAACCCCCGTCAGCGTGAAGCGGTGCATTACATCGGCGGTCCCCTGCTGGTGCTGGCCGGTGCCGGCTCGGGCAAGACCAGCGTGATTACCCGCAAGATCGCCTGGATGATCCAGGAAGCGGGGTTCGAGGCGCGCCGTATTGCGGCCGTGACCTTCACCAACAAGGCCGCTCGCGAGATGAAGGAGCGGGTCAGCCAGCTGCTCAATGGTCAGGAAGGTCGGGGCCTGACCGTCTCCACCTTCCACACCCTGGGACTGTCGATCATCCGTCGCGAGCGCAAGCACCTGGGATTGAAGACGGGATTTTCGCTGTTCGACGATCAGGACACCAAGGCGCTGTTGCGCGATCTGATGCTGCAGAACGACGAAGATACCGATCAGATCAACGAGGTTCAGCACCAGATCTCCAACTGGAAGAACGACATGGTGACGCCGGACCAGGCCCTGGCCAGCGCTGAACTGCCCCAGGATATTCTGGCCGCCCGCGCCTACGAGTCCTACAACAGCCACCTGCGCGCCTACAATGCGGTCGATTTCGATGACCTCATCCTGCTGCCGGTGCAGCTGTTCAGCGATCACCCCGATGTGCTGGAACGCTGGCAGCGCCGCATCCAGTATCTGCTGGTGGATGAGTACCAGGACACCAACCTGTCGCAGTATAGGCTGGTGCGCCAGCTGGTCGGTCACCGTGGCGGCCTGACCGTGGTGGGCGATGACGACCAGTCGATCTATGCCTGGCGCGGTGCGCGGCCGGAGAACCTGGCGCAGCTGCAGACCGATTATCCCAGCCTGAAAGTGGTCAAGCTGGAGCAGAACTACCGTTCCACCAGCCGCATCCTCAAGGCGGCCAACACGTTGATCGCCAACAATCCGCATGTGTTCGAGAAGACGCTGTGGAGCGAGATGGGCTTCGGCGAGCCGCTGCGGGTGCTCCATGCGCGCAACGATGATGCCGAGGCGGAGCGGGTGGCCACCGAGATCCTCGATCGCCACCTGCGCCAGCGCATCGCCTTCCGCGATTTCGCCATCCTGTACCGCGGCAATCATCAGTCTCGGCTGGTGGAGATGAAGCTGCAAAGCTATCAGATTCCCTACAAGCTCAGTGGCGGCACCTCCTTCTTTGCCCGTGCCGAGATCAAGGATCTGATGAGCTACCTCAAGGTGCTGATCAACCGCGATGACGACAACGCCTTCCTGCGCATCATCAACCTGCCCCGGCGGGAGATTGGTCCCAGCACCCTGCACAGGCTCGGAGAGTATGCCTCGGGGCGCGAGATCAGCCTGTTCCAGGCCTGCGGTGAGCTGGGACTGGAGCAGGTCCTGCCGGCTCAGGGTGTGGACCGACTGCGCCGTTTCTGCGCCATGATCGATCGTCTCTACGAGCGCTGTGTCGATGGCGACCCGATCGCCGCCATCCATGAACTGATCGACGATATCGACTACGCCGGCTGGATTCGCCAGAACGCCTCCAGCGACGTGGTGGCCGATAAGCGCATGCAGAACGTCTACTTCCTGATTGAATCGCTGCAGTCCACGCTGGAGCGCCTGCAGGAGGAGGACGAAGGCGCCGGTATCGAGGACGCCATCGCCCGCCTGGTGCTGCTCGATATGCTCAATCGCCAGGAGGAAGAAGACGACTCCGACCGGGTGCAGCTGATGACGCTGCATGCCTCCAAGGGACTGGAGTTTCCCCATGTGTTCCTGCTAGGCATGGAGGAGGAGCTGCTGCCGCACCGCAACAGCATTGAGATGGATACCATCGAGGAGGAGCGCCGGCTGGCTTACGTGGGCATCACCCGGGCGAAGCAGACCCTGACCATGACGCTGGCCAAGCAGCGCCGTCAGTTCGGCGAATGGATGGAGTGCATGCCCAGCCGCTTTCTTGAGGAGCTGCCGCCGGAGGATGTGGAGCATGAAGGGCGCGGCGAAGCGCGGCCTGAACAGAATCGGGCCCGGGGCCGGGCGACGCTGAACAGCCTCAAGGGGATGTTTGACGATCTCTGAGATCAAGCGGCAGGTTCAGGATAAAGCAGCTGCCCTGTTTCGGCGCGCTGTCGACCCGGATCGATCCCTGCAGGATCTGTGACATCCACTGGTGAACCAGATGCAGGCCCAGCCCGGTATGACCGCGACCGCGGCCGCTGGTGACGAAGGGGTCGAACAGGGTCGGCAGGATCGTTTCGGGTATGCCGTGCCCGTTGTCGCAGACCTTGATTTCCAGCATGCCCTCATCCTGCAGCTTGCCCTG
Organism: uncultured Marinobacterium sp.; assembly: GCA_963676805.2. Taxonomy (GTDB): domain Bacteria; phylum Pseudomonadota; class Gammaproteobacteria; order Pseudomonadales; family Balneatricaceae; genus Marinobacterium. The sequence continues at coordinate 2,912,547 of CAXXYA010000002.1, forward strand.
CAGCCGGATCACGCCGGTGTCTGCGTCGGTGAAGGCGTGCTCCAGCGCGTTGTCGATCAGGTTCTGTAACACCTGCGAGAGGATACCGGGGTGACTGAACAGGGTGCAGTCGGGCAGATCCAGCTCAAGCCTGACCGATTGCTGCTTCAACCGGGGCTGGAGACTGGCGACCAGATCCTGCAGGCAGTCCTGCAGGGTGAAACTGACCGGCGCTTCCAGGCTGCGCTCCAGCGCCAGACGTTTGAAGCTGCGGATCAGTCCCGTGGTCTTGCGAATATTCTGCTCGGCCAGCCCCAGCCCTTCATCCGTATGCTGCAGGTAGTTCACCATCTGCTCCCGTGTCAGCCGGTTCTGATCCAGCGCCTTCTGCAGCTGCTGCAGATCCTGGCGTAGTGTGGACAGGGTCATCAATACGGCCCCACTGGGCGTATTCAGCTCATGGGCGACGCCGGCCACCATCATCCCCAGCGATGACAGCTTGCGCGTCTCGACCAGCTCGTCCTGCAGCAGTTGTTGTCGCTGCAGCGCCAGGTCCAGCTCCCTATTGCGCTGGTTGAGCCGGTCGCGCTCGCATGCCAGCTGATCGATCAGCTGGCGGCGCTGATGCTCGCCACCGGCCAGACGCCAGAGCAGCCCGCCGCCCAGCAGCAGTATGCCGCCGGCAATGCCTGCCAGCGGCAGCAGTATGGTCTGCCGCTGCTGTGCCAGGTAGCCCGGCGGGGTGCTCAGGACCAGGTACCAGTGGTCTTCGGTCTGCTGGTAGATGTCGGGTTCGGGGTCGATGCGGGTATAGCTCCAGAGCCGATCCTGCAGCAGGAGGTCACGCCGGGAGGGCTGATGCTGCATCTGTTGCCAGAGGCGTGGAAACTCTTCGGCCACGACCAGCTCGGGTTGTCGGTAAATGAAGCCCCAGCGGCGCCAGTCATCAGGGTGGATCAGCCAGTAGCCGTCATCATTGACCAGCCAGACATCCAGTTGATCGGACTGCAGTTGCTCCAGATCGACAAAGAACTGGCGCAGGCTGAAGTTGATCACCAGTACTCCCGGCAACTGGTCATCGCTCAGGCCGGTGTGGACCATGCTGCGAATGGTGGGTTTGGGCGGGATGGAGATCAGGCCATGCTCGATGTTGAGGTCCAGCGGGGACAGCTGCACCTCGTCACTGGCGATGCTGAGGGCGTGCTGAAAATAATCCCGATGGGCCTTGTTCTGCAGGGCTTCTGGCGGCTGAAACCGCGGGCCGTCAGGGCCGCTGTCCAGGCGCAGGCGCTCCTGCCCACTCAGGTCGATCCAGCGCAGCTGGTCGATCAGCGGCGAGGTTGCACTGACACGCAGAAACAGCTGCCCCAACATCTCCGGATCGAAGCCGGTTCGGGCATTCAGTGCCTGACGCAACGACTGACTGTTCTGCAGCAGGCGGGTCAGCTGAACCAGGTGGGCCTGCTTCTGACTCAGGCGCTGAGTGATGCGGTCCAGTAGTTGACCGTGCTGAACACTGATTGGGAGGCGCTTGAGCTGGGTCCATTGGGACCAGACCAGCCCTGATCCCAGCAGCTCCAGTCCCAGCAGTGGCAGCAACAGAACCAGCCAGATCAGCCAGCGGGGCGGGTGGCGGGAAGGCTGGGCCGTCCGCCGCATCAATCGTGCTCCCGGGCCCAGATAATGGCGTCCTTCAGCGGCAGTGGCCGGGAGTAGAGATAACCCTGCCCCAGCTCACATCCTTGCGCCAGCAACAGCTGTCGCTGCTGCTCGGTCTCTATGCCTTCGGCGATGACGGTACAGTTCAGCTGTCGACCGAGTCGAATGATCATTTCGGTTATCCGCTCAATCTCCCGGGACTGGCCAAGACGGCGGGTGAAGCTGCGATCGATCTTCAGCGCCGAGGCGGTCAGGTTGCTGATATGCGCCAGTGACGAGTAGCCGGTGCCGAAGTCGTCGATGCTGACGCCGATGCCCAGTTGCATCAGCTGTGACAGCTGGTCTGCGATCCGCGCATATTCAGGCACCGCCTGGCTTTCGGTGATTTCCAGCTCCAGCAGCTTGGACGGCACCGGCGAGGATTGGATCAGGGTCAACATCTGGTCGAAATAGCCGGGCCTGAGCAGATCGATGGAGGAGGTGTTGAACGCCAGGGGCACGCGGATACCGGCGGCGATCAGCTGCTGCTGGGCGGCCAGTGTCTGCTGCAGGACTGCCAGATCCAGCTCGCTGATCAGGCCGCCGGCTTCGGCAATGGGGATAAAGCTATCCGGCATGCGCACGCTGCCATCGGGCTGAGGCCAGCGGACCAGGGCCTCGAAGCCGGCTAGGCGGCCGCTGGCCAGGTCGACCTTGGGCTGGAAGACCAGGCCAAGCGCGTTCTGTGACAGTGCTTGGCGCAGCTCCTGTAACAGGGTGTAGCGTTCGCGCACCTGCTGCTCCAGGCCCGGGTCGTATACCGTCCAGCGCTGATGGCTGCTCAGGCCATCGGCCAGTGTCTGTTCGGCGATGCGTAACAGGTGCGGGGCCGGGTGCTGGCCGGCATGTTCCAGTGGCAGCAGGGCCATGAACAGGGTAAGCCGGTGCTCGCCGCCGTCAATGTGGTAGGGCTGGCGCAGGACTCGGGTGATTGCGTCGAGCTCGGTATCCGCTGGTAACAGCAGGGCAAAACTGCTGCGGTCGGTACGCGCCAGTACGCCCTGCTCCGGCAGGTGGATCTGCAGGCGACCGCTGACGGCAAGGAGCAGCTGGTCACAGAAGGCTTCGCCGAAATGCAGTGCAATGGCGTTCAGCTCACTCAGCGTCAGCATCAGCAGCTGGTATTGGCAAAGCTGTGCCGGAGGCAGGCTGCCCAGCGTGCGCTGGAAAGCGTTGCGGTTGGCGATACCCAGCAGAGGGTCCTGGAAAGCCAGGTCGGCCAGTTGATCATAGAGAGAGCGGTTAGCCAGGCTGGTGCTGAGCTGCTCGCAGAACAGTTGAAGCAACTTGTAATCGGCTGGCTCGGGTGGGTGCTCGAGGCGGACCAGGATGCGGCAGCGGCGTTGGCCGGGACCCAGTACGCCGGCGTCCAGCAGCAGGTCGCGGTCACGGTACTCCAGGCTGTCATCGGTGGTCAGGTTCAGCCGGCTGGCCAGGCTGTCCAGTTGTGTGCCGTCGGCGTTGTCCAGCGGCTTCTTGAAACAGCCATGGGCCGCCAGGAGCTGCGGGCGTTGGCCGCTTTCGGGCTGGGCCGCGATCAGCAGACCCTGCTGGGTGCGTAACAGGGTCGACAGAGTCGTGTGGATGCAGGCGAGGTAGCCATTGAGGTCATGGTGCCGGCTGAAGGTCTGGGCGGCATCCAGCAGCAGTTGCAGCCCCTGGCGGGCATGTTCCAGCTGGGAGGTGCGCTCCCAGGTGCGGATATTGCCGGTCAGCACCGAGGTCAGGTGTTCGGCGGTCAGTTCCGACTTGCACCAGTAATCGTCGATATCGAAACGGTGCATCACGTCGGCTTCGGGCGCCATGCCCGGCTGCCCGGTCAGCAGTACGATACGCACCTGGTTGTTGCAGATCACCTTGCGGATGGTATGCACCAGGCGCAGTCCGGCGTCGTCCTGTTCCAGGACAACATCGAGCAGAATGACGCTGATATCCGGATGTTCCGGCAACAGTCGGGCGGCCTCAAGGGCCGAGTTGACCCTGAGTATCTCCAGTGGTCGGTCATCGATCCGTATCCCCGCCAGCGCGTGCACCAGCGAGGATTGATAACCGGTATCGTCCTCGACGCTGAGGACCTTCCATGGAGGTGCTGCAGCCGAGGGTGGGGGAGCCGGGCTGAATTGCAGTAACTCAGTAGCTGACATGCATAAAATCCCTTCATGCCTGCCCGATGATCTTCACTGCAGGGGCTGGCAGCGTCTTCAGAGTGGCTCAGATCGCTGCCGTTGTAAACAGGTGCTCCCGATTCTCCTTATCAGCCGTACACCACCTTCGGCAGCCAGGTGGCCAGACCGGTTTGCCAGGCCAGCAGCGCCAGCATGATCACCTGGATCAGGATGAAGGGAATCACCCCCTTGTAGATTTGACCGGTGGACACGTGCGCCGGGGCTACGCCCCTCAAGTAGAACAGGGCGAAGCCGAACGGCGGGGTCAGGAACGAGGTTTGCAGGTTCAATGCCAGCATCACGCCAAGCCAGATCGGGTCCAGCCCCATGCTGAGCAGGATCGGTGCCACGATCGGTACCACCACGAAGGTGATCTCGATGAAGTCGAGGAAGAAGCCGAGCAGGAACACGATCAGCATCACGATCGCCATGGCGCCCACCACTCCACCGGGCAGGTCGTGCAGGAAGTCGCGCACCAGGTCGTCACCACCGTAGCCGCGGAACACCAGCGAGAAGATGGAGGCGCCGACCAGGATGATGAACACCATGGAGCTGACCTGAGCGGTGGAGCGCATCACCTCGTTCAGCGTCTTCAGGGTGAAGGCGCGGCGCATGGCGGCCAGAGCCATGGCGCCGACGGCACCGACGGAGGCGGCTTCGGTCGGGGTGGCAAAACCGCCCAGAATCGAACCCAGTACCAGGCCGATCAACACCACCGGCGGCACCAGCGCCTTGAGCGCACGCAGCCAGAGGTTGGTGATCTGGCTCAGTTCCTCTTCGGGGATCGCCGGCACCGCCTGGGGACGGGTGATCGCAACGAACACCATGTAACCGATATAGGCCAGCACCAGCAGCAGGCCTGGCACCAGAGCGCCCAGGAAGAGATCACCGACGGTGACGGTTTCCGGCGAGAAGATGCCCTGATCGATCTGTGACTGCTGGTAGGCGGAGGAGATGACATCGCCCAGCAGCACCAGCACGATCGAGGGCGGGATGATCTGGCCCAGCGTACCCGAGGCGCAGATGGTGCCGGTGGCCACGGCCGGATCGTAACCACGCTTGAGCATGGTGGGCAGCGACAGCAGGCCCATGGTCACCACGGTGGCACCGACGATGCCGGTACTGGCGGCCAGCAGCATGCCGACCAGGGTCACCGAGATGCCGAGGCCGCCGCGCATGGAGCCGAACAGGGCCGCCATGGTGTCGAGCAGCTCCTCGGCAATCTTGGATTTCTCCAGCATCACGCCCATGAATACGAACAGGGGCACGGCGATCAGCACTTCATTGTTCATCACGCCGAAGATGCGGTTGGGCACCGCTTCCAGAAAGACGCTGTCGAAGTGCCCGGTCAGGGTGCCGATGGCGGCGAACAGCAGGCCGGTGCCGGCCAGCGAGAAGGCCACCGAGTAACCCATCAGCAGAATGAATATGGCGCCGACAAACAGCAGCAGGGGCAGGAGTTCGATCACAGGGCATGCTCCTCTTCAGCGGGCGGCAGGTGGCCCTTGCCGGTCAGCACCAGCAGGTTGCGCAGCAGCTCGGCGATCCCCTGCAGGACCATCATGGCCGGCATCGCCAGCAGGGTCGATTTGAGAATATAGCGATAGGCGATACCACCGGCTTCCTGAGAGCCTTCCCGAAGGTCCCATGAGGTGGCGACATATTCCCAGGAGATCCAGAACAGAAATATGCAGACCGGCAGCAGCAGAAACAGGGTGCCGAACAGGTTGATCCAGGCCTTGCCCTTTTCACTCAACGGGCGGTAGATGATATCGACTCGGACGTGACCATCATGTTTCAGGGTATAGGCGGCCCCGAGCAGGAACACGAAGCTGTGCATGTAAATGACCGATTCCTGCAGGGCGATATTGCCTTGTGCGAAGACGTAGCGCATGACCACGACGACAAAGGTAACCACGACCATCAGCAGGGTCAGCCAGGCGATCAGGCGGCCGGTCCATTCGCTGAAACCGTCCAGCAGCCTGACCAGAGCGGCGGCAGGGTGGGATTGACTCATCGTTGTTCTCGTTTTTGGGTAGACAAACGGGCAAAAGTATATCAGTAAAATCCACTATAACGGCAGCACCCATGACTACAGCTCGGACCGGCAAAGCCGTACAATAGGTGAACTGACACCAAGGTGGAGACTTCCCATGACTGAACTGCTGGATCTGGAGCCCGAGCTGGAGACCTTCGAACCCTGGCAGCTGACAGCCTTTTCGGCGGCGCTGACCGAACGCATGTTCCCCAATTTCGCGCTCTTCGCACGTTTGGTCGAGTTTGGTGATGCCGCCAAGCTGCGCCAGATCCTTGATGGCGTCTGGAACAGCCTGTCCGGGCAGGGGGCGAAGATGAACTTCGAGGTACAGCTCGATGCCGTCGACGCCAACATGCCGGATCTGGACGAATACGATATGTATGGCGCCCTGCCGGCGCTGGACGCGGTGGTGGCGCTGAACGCCACGCTGAACTGCCTGCTGGAAAAGGATCACTCGATGGCCGCCAGCATCGGCCAGTTGTCCCGCGAGTGTGTTGCCACATTCCTTGAGGTCACCGAGGGGGATGACCAGATGTCCGATGAGGAGCTGGTCAAGCTGATCAATACCCATGAGCTGATGCAGGCTGAAGATGCCTTCCGCGATGAAGTGATCGAGCGCCTGCGTGGCCAGAAGCACGCCAACCCCGATTTCATCGGGACGCTGCGTGAGCTGGCCCGTAATGAAGGGGTCAGTAACATCGGCATCAGTGACGACTGATCATGCTGCGTCTGGGATTGATACTGCTGGTGGTGCCCGCTGTGCTGTTGATGGCGGGCTATATGTATGACCTGTCGCTGGCCGACGCCTGCCTGGAGCAGGGAGGCTCCTGGAACTACCGCAGCGCCGAGTGTGATGAAGTCGGGACGGAACACCCCTTTGTGCCGTTCATGGTCCGTCACCCGCTCTGGGTCAATGGCGGCATGCTGCTGTCGGTGCTGGGGCTGTTTGTCTGTATGGCCGGGCTTTACCGCCGCCGCTGACAAAACCGGCTGCGTGACCCGGATACGGCGTTGCAGGACCCGGGCGGAATCCTCTGTATACATGAATACACTGCGGTTCCTTCGTGTCCTGCGCCTTGCCTCCGGGCCACTCGCGAGGTTTTGAGGCTTTCAATTAGGAGTTTTCAATGCTGAAAAAGATCATCCTGGCGCTGGTGCTGATTCCGGTGCTGGCGGGACTGTTTTTGTGGCAGGTGCAGCCGGCCTGGTGGCAGGCGACGAAAGCCGAATGGCTGGCCGGCTTCAATGCCGAGCGGGCCGAACAGGCCGCGGCCTGGCGGAACGAGGGGCTGGCGTTTGGTCGTCAGAATGACCAGGCGGCGTGCCTGGACAAGGCCCTGACCGCGTTTGACGGCTGCACCGGCTTTGCCTGTACGGTCAACCATGGCCGTTATCTCAGGGCCTGTCTGGAAACGGCGGCGGCCGTTGATGGCTTCTGTGAGGGCGTGCCCGCTTTCCGGGAGGAGCCGGCCGAGGATGACAAGACCTGGGCCAAGCACGCCTGCTGGGACCGTGATATTCGTGGTGAAGGCTGTCGCCTGTTGATGCGCCAGCAGCAGCTGTTCTGCAGTTCCACACGAGAGAGCGGAACCACCGGCGACTCAGAGGGTTAGCACCAGCTTGCCGCGGACGTGGCCCTGGGCGCTCAGCTGGTGAGCCCTGGCCGCGTCGCTCAGCGGCAGGCTGTCGGTCAGATTGAGCATCACCTTGCCACAGGCCGCCAGTTGAGCCAGTTCCTGCAGCTGGGCGCCATCCGGACGTGCGCGGATACCGCTGACTGTCAGTCCTCGGGCTTCGCCGGCGGCGATCACCTCGGCGGCGGTCACTGACGGCAGGGTGACCATCCTGCCCTGCGGCGCCAGGCAATCAAGCGCGCGGATCGCCGTGTCGCCCCCGACGCCGTCGATGATCAGGTCGGCATCGTGGATCAGGTGTTCCACCTGCTGGCGACCGTAGTCGATCACGTCGTCACACCCCAGACTCTGCAGGAACCCCTTGTTGCCGGCCGATGCGGTGCCGATCACATGGGCTCCCTTCCATTTGGCCAGCTGCACGGCCAGGTGACCCACGCCTCCGGCCGCCGCCAGGACCAGCACCGATTGGCTGTTTTTCAACTGCCCCGTCTCGAACAGGGCCTGCCAGGCAGTCAGGCCGGCGAGTCCCAGTCCAGCGGCCGACAGCGGGTCCAGCGCCGCCGGGCGATGCGCAACCTGGTCGGCGGGCGCGATCAGATATTCGGCGTAGCAGCCCGCGGCATATGGAAAGCGGATGAATCCCAGCACGGCTTCACCTGTGCGGAGCTGCTCCACACCCTCGCCCAGGGCTTCTACCGTGCCGGCAAACTCCCAGCCCGGACAGAAGGGCAGGGATTCGATGAAGGGGCTGGCGCCGCCGCCGGCACAGGTCTTCCAGTCGATCGGGTTGACCCCCGCGGCATGGTTGCGGATCAGCACCTCGCCGGGGCCCGGCGCGGGTCTGTCGACCTCTTCCAGCTGCAGGTTTTCCGGGCCGCCAAAGGCATGGATGCGTATCGCTTTCATGTTACTCTCCCCGCTTTCTTGGCCGTCTAAGCGGCCGGTAACAATCATGTTCCGACTTCAAGAGTAAAGTCATCTCGAGTGATCTGGCAAACCTTGTTACAAGGAGAATAGATGAAAGCTAACCCTGTTCGTGGCGCCGGCTATCTGCTGCGTGGCGCCTTCATGCTGCCGCAGCCCGGTATCCGCCATTTCGTGCTGGTGCCGCTGCTGGTGAATGTGCTGCTGTTCATTGGCGCTGTCTGGCTGTTGGTGGGCCAGTTCAGTGCCTGGGTCGACTACTGGCTGAGTTTTCTGCCGAGCTGGGCCGATTTCCTCACCTGGCTGTTCTGGCCGGTGTTTGCGCTGCTGGTGCTGGTGGTGGTCTATTACGGCTTCAGTATTGTCGCTAATCTGATCGCGGCACCGTTCAACGGCTTTCTGTCTGAGAAGGTGGAGAAGCAGCTGCGCGGGGAAACGGTAACCGATGAGGGCTGGGCTGAAGTGGTGAAGATGATTCCGCGGGCGCTGCAGCGTGAGCTGCACAAGCTGGCCTATTACCTGCCGCGCTTTCTGCTGATTCTGGTCATTACTTTCATCCCCGGCGTTAATGTGGTCGCGCCTTTGCTCTGGTTCCTGTTCGGCGCCTGGATGCTGTCGATTCAGTATTGCGACTATCCGATGGACAACAACAGGGTCAGTTTTCACCAGATGAAACAGCTGATGAAAGCGCGCCGCGTGACGTCCGTCGGTTTTGGCGGTCTGGTGCAGCTGGGCATGCTGGTGCCGGTGGTCAACCTGATCCTGATGCCGGCGGCAGTGATAGGCGCTACCATTTTCTGGGTCGAGGAATACGCCAGCGAGGCGCGGGAACTCAATCCGTGCCCCTGACCGGCACCACCATGTCGGGCGGGAAGTGGCAGGTGAACGTACTGCCCTCGCCCGTTTTGCTGTCGATGCTCAGATGGGCGTCGTGACGCACCAGCACGTGCTTGACGATGGCCAGCCCGAGTCCTGTGCCGCCGCTGGCCGATGAGCGGCTTTCGTCAATGCGGTAGAAGCGTTCGGTCAGGCGCGGGATATGCATGGGCTCAATGCCGATACCGTCGTCGGAAACCGAGAAGTGGCCGCCCTGAGGGTCGACCCACCAGCGCAGGGTAATGTGGCCATTGTCCGGCGTGTAGCGCACCGCATTGAATACCAGGTTGGAGAAGGCGCTCTGCAGCTCGTTGGCCTGGCCCAGCAGGTCATATTCACCATCTACTTCAAGCTGGAAGGAGTGGCCGCGTCCGGCGGCCAGCGCTTCGGCATCCTCGTACATGCGCTGAATCAGGTCCTGAATCAGGATCGGGTGCTCGTCGCTGATATGTTGACTGGCTTCCAGCCGGGACAGCAGCAGCAGGTCGGTTACCAGTCCCTCCATCCGTCGGGCCTGTTGCTGCATCTGTTCCAGACCGCGCTGCAGGGGGCGCGGCAGTTCCTGGTCGAGGAAGGTCTCCAGATAGCCGCGAATAACCGTCAGTGGTGTGCGCAGTTCGTGGGACGCATTGGCGACGAAATCCTGTCGGGTCTGTTCCAGTCGCAGCAGGCGGGTGATATCGCGCGCCACCAGCAGGCGGTCGCCCTCACCGAATTTGGTGATCTGATACTGCAGCTGCAGGTCGCCGTTGACCGGTGACGGCAGTTCCAGGGGTTCCTGATAATGCCCCTTGCGGAAGTAGCGGACGAAACGGGGGTCGCGCAGCAGGTTGATCAGCGGCTTGCCGCGGTCGGAGGTGGCCTTCAGGCCCAGCAGGCGGTCGGCGGAACGGTTCCACCATTCCAGATTGTTCTGATTGTCGATGATGACGATGGCATCATTGAGGGCCGCCGATGACTGCTGAAAACGGGAGATGATGCCGCGCAGGTACTGTTCACGGGCACGGCTGCGCTTCTGCATCCGTGCCAGCTCGTCGAACAGGTCACCCCAGGCACCGTTGGCTTCCGGGGGTTCGGAACCATCCTCGCGCCGCAGCCATTCGTTGAGCCGGTTGAACTGATGGACCTGTTTGAAGCTCCAGGCCAGCAGGCCGAGACCCAGCCCCGCCATGGGATAACCGAACAGGGCACCGCCCAGTACACCGGTCGTAGCCAGTGCCAGCAGGCTGAGAATCAGGGCGTGTCGTGATACATGCATCGATAGGTTCCATCCTGAGGTCGATCATGCCGGTGGGGGCCGGCGGGTTCAGGCAACCTGAGCCGAAAAACGGTAACCGGTGCCGCGCACGGTCTGGACCAGATAGTCATGCCGCTCACCCAGCGCCTTGCGCAGACGGCGGATATGCACGTCCACGGTACGTTCCTCGACATAGACGTTGCCGCCCCAGACCATATCCAGCAGCTGGCTGCGCGAGTAGGCGCGGTCCGGGTGGGTCATGAAGAACTGCAGCAGACGGAACTCGGTCGGCCCCAGGTCGATCGGCTGGCCGTCGGCGGTGACGCGGTGGGAAACCGGGTCCAGGGTCAGACCGTCCACGCTGACCGGCTCCTCGACGCCCTTGGGCGTGGTGCGACGCAGCACGGCCTTCAGGCGAGCAACCAGCTCCCGGGGGGAGAACGGCTTGGTGATGTAGTCATCGACACCCGTCTCCAGTCCCTTGATCTTGTTATCCTCATCCGTCTTCGCGGTGAGCATGATGATCGGGATATCCGCGGTGACTTCTTCCTTGCGCAGGCGGCGGGCGAACTCGATACCACTGGTGCCGGGCATCATCCAGTCCAGCAGCACCATGTCGGGCTTGTTGTCCACGATCTTGGCATGGGCGTCCTGGGCGTTGTCGGCTTCACTGCACTCGTAGCCGGCCATTTCCAGGGCGACAGCGATCATCTCGCGGATCGGTGCTTCGTCGTCGACGATCAGCACACGTTTGGATGCAGACATCTGCTCTGCCTCATGTTACAGGTGTTATCGGAGGCCACTATTACAAGACGTTTCCGTTACACTAATATGACACAGATGCTGGTAATGCGATATCTGCCTGAAAAGCGCATGCTTTTCCGTAAGTTACAGGTTGGTATAGTCCAGTATTATGCCGCTGAGTACGGCCAGCTCGGCATAGTGGTTGTTGAGAAAGGCGCGGAAACAGGGCATGCGTTCGCGGTGGCGGATCAGCCCCTGCTGGTAGACGAAGAAGCCCAGCGCCGCCACCAGTCCCAGGTAGTACCAGAGCCCCATCTGCTCGAGCAGCCCCACCCAGACCAGCGTGCCCAGCGCGGCCAGCTGCAGCAGGCCAATCATCAGCTTGTCAAAGCGATCAAAGAGCACCGCGGTGGATTTGACCCCGATTCTCAGGTCGTCGTCGCGGTCGACCATGGCGTACTGGGTGTCATAAGCCACGGTCCACAGCAGCTTGGCGGCGTAGAGCAGCCAGGCGGTCAGCGGAATCTGCTCCTGAATGGCGGTAAAGGCCATCGGGATCGCCCAGCCGAACGCGGCGCCCAGCACCAGTTGCGGCAGGTGAGTGTAGCGCTTCATGAACGGATAGATGAATGCCAGCGCCAGACCGCCGAATGACATCAGGATGGTCATCCTGTTGGTCAACAGCACCAGCAGGAAAGCGGCCAGCATCAGCCCGACGAACAGACCTATCGCCTCGCGTTCGGTGACCCGGCCCGACGGCAGCGGGCGCTGGTGGGTACGTTTGACGTGGCCATCGATATGGCGATCGGCAAAGTCGTTGATCACGCAGCCGGCGGAACGGGTCAGGAAGACACCCAGGCAGAAGATCAGCAGCAGGTCGAGTGACGGTACACCTTCGGCCGCGATCCACAGCGCCCAGAGCGTGGGCCAGAGCAGCAGATAGGTGCCGATCGGCTTGTCGGCGCGCATCAGATGGATATACGCGGTCAGGCGGTGTTTCAGTGAAGGTGCGGCTGAAGTCTGCAAGACGGGCTCCTGGTGACTGCGTTCAGAAGGGGTATTGTACGTGCTCCATGGCGGGGAGAAAAACCTCGCACACCAGCAGCGGCTTGTTGTGCAGCCGGAACACCGAGCGCCGCGCCCAGTAACGGCAGCCGTCATCGTCCTGCAGGCTGCTGGTCAGCAGCGGGCTGCGGCTGAGGCTGGGGTCGCTGAACATCAGTGAGCCGAGGGAGCGATTGCCGAGCAGGCGCAGTCGGCGCTCGCGGCCGGTGAGGGTGCTGGCCGGCAGGACCGAGCGGGCATAGACCCAGGGGGTGCCGTTACGGCCCAGCAGTTCCACTTCGCGGATCAGCGCCAGCTGGCGTGGGGGCATGCCCAGAGCCCTGGCCTCGTCTGCAGCAGGCGTGCTCCAGCGTTGGGCCAGTACGCGCACGGCAAACTCGCCACCGGCGGCGCGGGTCAGGCGCCGGGTCAGGGAACTGCGATCCTGCAGCCAGGGCCGCCAGTGATGGGGGGCCTTGAAGGCGCCGTCGGCGAGATTCCAGTACTTGGGCTTGAGCGGATCGAGAAGGGCGCTGCGGGCTGACACCTGGCTATTTCCGTCAGTTCGAAAACGCCAGAGTGTATCACCTTGAGTCGTTCACTGCTTGATGGATAAGGGTCTTGCCAGGAGCAGAGGTACTGCCTGTCGCCCACAGAGTGGGCTCCCACCACCAGGCTTCTGTAGCCGCAAATACCCAGAACAGAACTCCAGAACAGGACTTCAGAGCAGAACTTCAGAGCAGAACTTCAGAGCAGAACTTCAGAGCAGAACTCCAGAGCAGAACTCCAGAGCAGAACTCCAGAGCAGAACTCCAGAGCAGAACTCCAGAGCAGAACTCCAGAGCAGAACTCCAGAGCAGAACTTCAGAGCAGAACTTCAGAACAGGACTTCAGAACAGGACTTCAGAGCAGAACTTCAGAGCAGAACTTCAGAGCAGAACTTCAGAGTAGGACTTCAGAGTAGGACTTCAGAGTAGGACTTCAGAGTAAAACCCCAGTACAGGCTCTCAGAGTAAGACTCAAGGCGCTGGCTCCTGACAACAGGACGCCCTCGGTGTTTTCACCCGAGGGCTGTCCTCTGACAGCGCTCTGTCAGAGCGCATTTTGTGGGAGCGCACTCCGTGCGCGAAGGGCGGGGATTACTCCTCGTTACCTTCGTCCTGCAGGCTGCCTTCGGCTTCTTCCTGTACCGTCTGCTTGAGCTGCTTCAGGCTCTGGTGGCGCACATCGGTACCGCTGACCTGGTAGATCAGGTGCTCGGACAGGTTGCGAGCGTGGTCGCCGATGCGCTCCAGGCTGCGCAGTGCCCAGATCACGTTGAGTACGCTGGAGATGGCACGGGCATCTTCCATCATGTAGGTGACCAGGGAGCGCATGGCGGTACGGTATTCCTGGTCCACATTGCGATCCTGCTTGGCGACCCGGTAGGCCATCTCCAGGTCGTTGCGGGCGAACGCGGTCAGAATATCCTTGACCATGTCGCGCACCAGGTTGCCGATATGGCGCACTTCCTGGAAGCCGCGCTGGTTGGCGTTGCTGTCGGCCAGTTCGATCGCCATCTTGCAGATGCGGGTCGCCTCGTCACCGATCCGCTCCAGATCGGAGACCGCACGGCTGATCGACACGATCAGGCGCAGGTCGCTGGCGGCCGGCTGGCGGCGGGCGATGGTAGTGGTGCACTGCTCATCGATCATCAGCTCCATTTCGTTGGTCTGCTGGTCGATGCGGCGGGACTGTTCGGCCAGTTCCACGTCACCGTTCAGCAGGGCCTCAATGGCATCGCTGACCTGACGTTCCACGATGCCGCCCATGGTCAGCATCTGCGTGCGGATCTTCTCCAGTTCTTCGTTGAACTGCTGAGAGATATGGGTCGAGTAGTTAGCGTTTTCGAGTTCCACGATCGGTTTCTCCGTTGCTGACACGGGCCAAATTAACCGTAACGGCCGGTGATGTAGTCTTCAGTCTGTTTCTTTTCCGGTTTGGTGAACAGCGCATCGGTGGCACCAAACTCGATCAGGTCGCCCATGTACATGAAGGCGGTGTAGTCGGAGACACGGGCCGCCTGCTGCATGTTGTGGGTCACGATGACGATGGTGAAGTCATCCTTGAGCTCGTGGATCAGCTCCTCGATTTTCAGCGTGGAGATCGGGTCCAGGGCGGAAGCCGGTTCGTCCAGAAGCAGCACTTCCGGCTTGACCGCCACGGTACGGGCGATCACCAGACGCTGCTGCTGACCGCCGGACATGCCCAGCGCGCTTTCGTGCAGACGGTCTTTCACTTCATCCCAGAGCGCGGCGGAGCGCAGTGCCCACTCGACGGTCTCGTCGATCACCCGCTTCTTGTTGATCCCCTGAATACGCAGGCCATAGGCCACGTTCTCGTAGATCGACTTGGGGAAGGGGTTGGGCTTCTGGAACACCATGCCGACACGGCGGCGCAGATCGGCCACGTTAACGGTGCGATCGTAGATGTTGTCACCGTCCAGCAGCAGCTGGCCGGTGATGTTGCAGCTGTCGACCAGGTCGTTCATGCGGTTGAAGCAGCGCAGCAGGGTGGACTTGCCGCAGCCGGACGGGCCGATGAACGCGGTGACGCGGTTCTTCGGGATGTCCATGTTGATGCCGTGCAGGGCTTCCTTGTCGCCGTAGCTCAGGCGCAGGTCCTTGACCTGCAGCGTGATCTGCTCGTCGGCCAGGTTGAGGTTGCTCTCGCCGCGCTGCATGGAGGCAATATCGATGGCGTGGGTTTTGGCTTCGCTAGTCATATCGGTAAACCTTCAAATTCAGAGTTCTTTAGCGGCGATTACATCTCAAGCGCTTTGTATTTTTCACGCAGGTGGTTACGGATCGCGATGGCCGAGAAGTTCAGCAGGGCGATCACCACCACCAGCAGGAATGCGGTGGCGTATACCAGCGGGCGGGCCGCTTCCACGTTCGGGCTCTGGAAGCCCACATCATAGATGTGGAAGCCCAGGTGCATGAACTTCTGGTCCAGATGCAGGAATGGGTAGTTGCCGTCCAGCGGCAGGCTGGGCGCCAGTTTCACTACACCGACCAGCATCAGCGGTGCAACTTCGCCCGCGGCACGGGCGATCGCCAGAATCACGCCGGTCATCATCGCCGGGCTGGCCATCGGCAGCACCACCTTCATCAGGGTTTCGAACTTGGTTGCCCCCAGGGCCAGGGAGCCTTCACGCACCGAGCGCGGGATACGGGCCAGGCCTTCCTCGGTCGCGACGATCACCACCGGTACGGTCAGCAGCGCCAGCGTAATGGAGGCCCACATCAGGCCGCCGGTGCCGAAGGTCGGCGAGGGTTTGGCTTCCGGGAAGAACAGATCATCTATGCTGCCGCCCAGGAAGTAGACGAAGAAACCGAGACCGAATACACCATATACAATGGACGGCACGCCGGCCAGGTTGTTCACCGCAATGCGGATCAGGCGGGTAATAAAGCCCTGGGTCGCGTACTCGCGCAGGTAAACCGCGGCGATCACGCCGAACGGGGTCACCAGTACGGACATCAGGATCACCATCATTACGGTGCCGAAGATTGCGGGGAAGATGCCGCCCTCGGTGTTGGCTTCACGTGGTTCGTCGGAGAGGAACTCCCACAGCTTGGCACCATAGTGGACCAGCTTGCCGCCGGTACCCATGTTGTTGGGCAGGAAGGCGCGGACCACCTTGGCGATACTGATCTCCACCTCGCGGCCATCAGCGATCTCGGCCACGAAGCTGTCGCGGTTGATCTGGGTGTAGAGATCGATCAGGTCCTGCTGCAGTACTTCATAGTCGGCGTTCAGCTCGGCACGGCGGGCCTCAATGTCGGCATAGGCTTGGGCATCGGTGGACTGTTTCAGCTCCAGCGAGCGCTCTTTCAGGCGCAGACGCTCCAGCTCGTAGTTGATGCTGCCGATCTTGTGCTTCTCGATCTCCAGAATCTGGTCGCGGATCTCCAGCACACGGTCGAGGCGCTGCTGGAACTCGGCCCAGATGGCCAGATATTCGTCGGATTTGGCATAACCCTCATGGCGCGCCACGGTTTCACCGCTCTCACGGATTTCGCGCAGATAGCCGTAGAAGTTGCCCCATTCCAGGCGTTCGGCGGCCATGATCATTTCCGGATAGCTCTTTTCGGTGACCAGGTGGTCCATCGCCCAGACGAAGTCGGCGGAGCCGAAATCACGGTTGCCGACCTTGAGCAGGTCGCGGCGCATTGCCTCGACGCCTTCAGGCACCTTCACTCCGGCGCCACGCAACTGCTCGGCCGGCACCATCTCCTGCTGCACCAGCTCGCCCAGGATACGGCGACTCTGCTCGCCCTGGGTGTAGGTGGCCTGCATCACATCGGCGGGCCAGAAGTGGGCCAGGCCCCGTACGGCGATCAGACCCAGCAGGCCAACCACCATGATGACGCTGATGGCGACCGCACCGGCATTGAGCCAGACCCAGGGTGAGCCGGATTTGGTCCATTCTTTTACTGAATAACGCATCTATCTAATCCTCACTCTCACCGATCACAGGGAACCGTATTTCTTGCGCAGGTGCTGGCGGATCGCTTCAGCCAGGGTGTTCACGACGAAGGTGAACAGGAAGAGCACAAAGGCGGCCAGGAACAGGGTGCGGTAGTGGGTGCTGCCGACCTCGGATTCCGGCATCTCCACGGCGATGTTCGCCGCCAGGGTACGCATGCCCTCGAAGATGTTGACGTCCATGATCGGCGTGTTGCCGGTGGCCATCAGTACGATCATGGTTTCGCCCACGGCACGGCCCATGCCGATCATCAGTGCCGAGAAGATACCCGGGCTGGCGGTCGGCAGCACCACGCGGGTCAGCGTCTGCCAGGCGGTGGCGCCCAGCGCCAGGGAGCCGTAGCTCAGATGCTTGGGCACCGCGAAGATGGCGTCCTCGGTGATCGAGAAGATGGTCGGGATCACGGCGAAGCCCATGGCGATACCGACCACCATGGCGTTACGCTGGTCGTAGGGAATACCCACTTCGTTGCTCAGCCAGGTCGGCATGTGACCGCCGAAGAAGGCATGTTCGACCGGGCCGGCAAGCGCAAGGCCGATCCAGGTGGCCAGAATGACGACCGGGATCAGCAGAGCGGCATCCCAGCCGTCCGGCAGCAGGAAGCGAATCTTGTTCGGCATGTTGTTCCAGATGAAGCCGAACAGCACGATGGCCACCGGGATCACCAGCAGGCAGACAAAAATGCCCGCCAGATTGGCTTCCATGAACGGAGCCAGCCAGAGACCGGCCAGGAAGCCCAGGATAACGGTCGGCAGCGCTTCCATCAGCTCGATGAACGGCTTCACCTTGCGGCGCATCGCCGGCACCATGAAATAGGCGGTGTAAATGGCGCCGCAGATGGCCAGTGGTGTGGCCAGCAGCATGGCGTAGAAGGCCGCTTTCAGGGTGCCGAACGCCAGCGGCATCAGGCTGTACTTGGGTTCGAAGTCGTTGTTGGACGCGGAAGACTGCCAGATGTAGTCCGGCTCCTCATAGCCTTCATACCAGACCTTCTCCCAATAGGCGCTCCAGGAGATCTCCGGATGCTCGTTGTCCACATGCCAGTAGCTCAGGCGGTCGCCATGCTGCACCAGCAGGGCATCGGCACGCGGCGCCAGGGCGATGGCGTCGGCGCTCTGGTCGAAGAGCGGCTCGCTCAGCGCCTGACGGTTGGCGGTGCTGCTGTACAGGTTCAGCGTACCGTCAGCGGACAGGCTAATGATGCCCTTGCGGCGCTGTTCGGTGGTCAGGTTGGTGATGGCGCTGTTGCCGTGCTCGAAGCTGCGAATATGGGTCAGCTGGAACTGGTTGGCCTCGTCGCGGACGAAGAACCACTGTGACAACTGGCCCTTGGCGTCACCAATGATCAGTGAATTGCCGCCCAGCAGCAGTTCGAAGCTGGTGATGTCGGCTTTGGACACCTCGACCATCTGGGTAACGGTCGGGCTGTTGCCCAGCGACATGACGGCGACCTTGCCCTGCGGCAGGCTGGCCATCAGCCAGCGCTGGTCCGGGGTCATCAGCAGTTTGGTCGGCTTGACGCCGATGGTCGGCAGCATACGGCTGCTCTGCTCCACTTCGACCTCGCCAGTGAGGAAGTTCTCGCTCAACGACAGGGAGAGTTCGGTCAGCTGACCCTGGCTCAGGGCGATCAGACTCCACTCGTCACTGTCATGAGCGAGGGTCAGCAGTTCGATCGGACCGTCGGTGATCGGCAGCGCCTCTTCACCCAGCGGGTAGACCAGCTCCGGGTTCAGCACACGCTGGCCGTTAGGGTAGGTGGCCTTGTAGTTGTGCTTGATCACCTTGACGCTGCCGTCACTGAGACCCAGTGCAAAGGTCTGGCTGGCTTCAGACAGCAGGGCGAAGCTGCTGATCGTGACGCCCTCGGGCAAGGCCAGCGGCTCCTCTTTCAGTACCCGACCGTTGACGGCATCGAAGAACACCATCGCGCCGGTATCGGTGGCGCGAAAGCCGATCTCGGCCTGCTCCTCGACCGCCAGGTAGAGTGTGCGTCCCTGACCCGGTACCGCATAGCTGACGTCCTGCTGGCCGCCCCAGGGCTCGATGCTGGCCGAACGGAACAGCGGCGCAACCTCGTACAGCAGATAGAAGAAGATCATGACGACAGCGAGGATAACGCTGATACCGCCGATGGCGATGCCGCCAGCCGCCAACTTGTCCTTCAGCATGCGCGCCTGTCGCAGACGGCGCTGAGCAGGGGTGTTGAAGTCCAGCTCCGGCACGGTGTTGGTTTGCTCAATACTCATGGTCGAGGGTCCTGAGAAGTGTCGAACTTGATATGGCGGGTACAATAAGTCAAATAGATGACTCTTTTGTTACATCTGTAACAAAAACAAAAAGGGGAGCCGCCTGGGCTCCCCTTCAGGATGCTGGTGGTGCCTTACAGGCCCAGATCCTTCATCTGCTTCTCAACAACCTTGGCCGGCAGCGGGATGTAGCCGTCTTTCACGACCACTTCCTGACCTACCTTGGACAGAACAAGCTTCAGGAACTCACGCTCCAGCGGCTGCAGGTTCTGGCCCGGCTTCTTGTTCACGTAGACGTACAGAGAGCGTGCCAGCGGGTATTTGCCGGTGATGGCGTTTTCCGGAGTCGGCTCAACATAGTCGGTGCCGGACTTGGACAGCGGCAGTGCGCGTACGGATGCGGTCTTGTAGCCGATGCCGGAGTAACCCAGCGCGTTCAGAGAGGTGGACACCGACTGCACGACGGAAGCGGAACCCGGCTGCTCGTTGACGCTGTTGCGGAAGTCACCTTTACACAGGGCGACTTTCTTGAAGTAGCCGTAGGTGCCGGATACGGAGTTACGGCCGAACAGCTGGATGCTCTGATCTGCCAGAGAACCGCTTACGCCCAGGTCGCTCCATTTGCTGGCTTCGGCTGCTGCGCCACACTTGCGAGTGGAGGAGAAGACCGCGTCAACCTGATCGATGCTCATGCCCTTGATCGGGTTGTCCTTGTGTGCGAATACGGCCAGGGCGTCGATGGCAACGGCCACCGGCGTCGGCTTGTAACCGTATTTCTTTTCGAAGGCTTCGATTTCCTTGTCCTTCATCTTGCGGCTCATCGGACCGATGTTGGACGTGCCTTCGGTCAGTGCGGGCGGCGCAGTAGAGGAGCCGGCAGCCTGGATCTGGATGTTGACGTTCGGGTAGTTGCGCTTGAACTCTTCAGCCCACAGGGTCATCAGGTTGGCCAAGGTGTCGGAGCCGACACTGGACAGGTTGCCTGAAACGCCAGAGGCTTTTTCATATACCGGCAGGTTCGGATCGAGCAGGTCGCTTGCCTGAGCAGTGAAGCAGGTAGCGGTCATGGCAACAGCCGCGAACAGCTTTTTCATCGGTTTCATTATCGGCTCCTGGTTAGGAATCGGGTTATTGAATTGACATGCGCGCACTATAGGGGGGCTTTGTGACGCTAAGATGACAGTGATGGTGTTGGCGGTCAGTTCCGTTGCGCAGTCCGGTGGGGCTGTCCTTTGGGTATAACCTCAGTAGTATATGCACTGCAGCATAAACCGGGGCCCAGGGCCTCTTTCCATTCAGTGAGATCGCGATAATGACAACAAGTGAAGATCAGCTGCTGACCCCCGAAGGCGAACTCAGCCTGCAGCTGCCGGCGGGAGCGGAGGCAGTGAATATGTTTGGTGACGTCTATGGCGGTTGGGTGGCGTCCCAGCTGGTACTGGCCAGCGAGATACATGCCGGTCGTGAGGCACAGGGGCGCGTGGCTACGGTATCGGTGGGGCACATGAAGTTCATGTCACCGGTGATGCGAGGTACGGTGCTCAGTTTCTACACCCGTATGCTGGAGCGGGGCCACAGTTCTCTGCGCATGCAGGTGGAAGTTTGGGGGCGCTGCCCGGACGGCAACGAACTGCGCAAGGTGAGCAGTGCGGAATGTGTGCAGGTGGCGATCGACCAGCAGGGACATATCCGCGCCCTGCCCGCCGCGGACTGAGCCGGCCGGGAGTGTCCCGGCCGGCCCGACAGGCAGGCTTTAAAGCATGATCCAGGCGCCGCCGGCGATGACGGCGGTCATCATGATGTTGAGCACTATGCCGGCTCGCATCATCTGTCGTTGAGGCAGGTAGCCAGAACCATAGACGATGGCGTTGGGCGGTGTTGCCACCGGCAGCATGAAGGCACAGGAAGCCGCAATGGCGATCACCACGGCCATGATCTCCTGCGACAGCCCCATGCTGGCGGCAATGCCGACGAAAATCGGCACCAGCAGCGCGCTGCTGGCGGTGTTGCTGGCGATCTCGGTCAGCATCACCACGAAGGCGGCCACGACCAGCAGGAACAGCGGCGCCGAGGCACCGGCCATCAGGTCACTGATGCCCTGTGCCAGGAACAGGCTGGCGCCGGTGGCTTTCAACATCGCCGACAGCGTCAGGCCGCCACCGAACAGCAGCAGGACACCCCAGTCCGCCGATTTCTCGATCTGCTTCCAGTTGACCAGCTGCAGCATGCACAGCAGCAGAATGGCGTTCAGCGCGATGATCGAGTCCAGCCCCTTGCTGATGCCGATCAGACCGGACAACGGCTTGCTGAACAGCCACATCGCCACGGTCAGGGCGAACACGCCCAGGGTCATCCACTGTTTGCCGTTAAGCGGATCATGACGGTGCACTTCGCGGAAGCGGTGGCTCATCTCCGGACGGCAGAGGAAGTAGAGCGCGGTAATCATCAGCGGCAGTGACAGCACGACCGTGGGGATGCCGAACTTGAGCCAGTCGGTGAAGCTCAGGCCCACTTCGGCGGCCGCGATGGCGTTGGGCGGCGAACCGACCAGGGTGCCGATACCACCGATGTTGGCGGAATAGGCCACGCCCAGCAGTACAAACCAGTAGGTGCGCTGGTTCTCTTCATAGGGCAGCTGGCGCAGCAGGCCCAGGGCCAGCGGCAGCATCATCGCCGTGGTGGCGGTGTTGGAGATCCACATCGACAGGCCGGCGGCGGTCAGGAACAGCAGAATGGCGGCGGTGCCCAGATGGCCGCGGGCCAGACGGATTACGTGGCCGGCGATATACTTGTCCAGTCCCTGGGCGTTCAGTGCCGCGGCCAGGCCGAAGCCGCCGAGAAACAGGAAGATGATCGGGTTGGCAAAGTTCTTCAGCGCATCGGCGACCGAGAAAACACCGGCCACGACGGTCAGCACCGGCACCAGCAGGGCGGTCACGGTGATGTTGAAGGTTTCGGTCATCCACAGGATCGCGATAACCGCCAGAATGGCGAGACCTGTGCGCAGTTCGGCTTCAAGCGGGGCCAGAAACCAGATGCCGGCTGCACTGAGTACCGCCAGCAGAAAAGTGATCCACTTGCCGGACATGAATATCTCCAGGACAGGTTGAAAGGAGCGCGAATTCTACAGAGTTGGTCTCGCAGGGGCTACTTAGGTCGAGTACCTACTGATATGTGTCAGTGTAGAACGTTTAGCCGAAAAACCAGTAGCCGCAGAGGATGGCGGCGATGATGCCGGCCAGGTCCGCGCTCAGGCCGCACCAGAGCGCATGGCGGCTGTGCCGGATGCCGACGGCACCGAAGTAGACCGCGAGCACATAGAAGGTGGTTTCGGTGGAGCCCTGAATGATCGAAGCCACCTGGGCGGCAAAGGAGTCCACACCGTGGGTGTTCATGGTTTCGAGCATCATCGCCCGGGCGCCGGAGCCGGACAGGGGCTTCATCAGCGCGGTGGGCAAGGCGTCGGCAAAGCGGGTGTCCAGACCGAACAGGCCGATGCCCTCGCGCAACAGCCAGATAAATCCCTCCAGAGCACCGCTTTCACGCAGTACGCCGATCGCCACCAGCATCGCCAGCAGGTAGGGGATGATCATGATCGCCGTCTCGAAGCCCTGTTTGGCGCCTTCAATGAAGGTGTCGTAGACGTTGACCTGCTTGCGATGGGCCAGCAGCAGGAACAGCATGATGGCGCTGAACAGCGTCAGGTTGCCCACCAGTGCCGACTGGCGCTGCAGCTCGTCCACGCCCAGGGTGGCGAAGTAGCCGATGAACGCCAGCAGCAGGCTGATGCCGGCGCCGAACCAGAGCAGCAGGGTGCGCTGCAGCAGGCTGATCCGCTGCACCCAACAGGTCACCAGCAGACCCACCAGGGTCGAGCAGCTGGTGGCGATCAGGATCGGGATGAACACGGCGGTGGGGTCGGCCGAGCCCTGCTGGGCGCGGTAAAGGAACACGGTGATCGGAAACAGGGTCACTGAGGAGGTATTGAGCACCAGAAACAGGATCTGAGCGTTGCTGGCGGTGTGCCTGTCCGGGTTCAGCGTCTGCAGGTCTTGCATCGCCTTCAGGCCCAGCGGGGTGGCGGCGTTGTCGAGACCGAGCAGGTTGGCGGACAGGTTCATGGTCATCGAGCCGATCGCCGGGTGACGCGGCGGCACCTCCGGCATCAGCCGGGTGAATACCGGTCCCAGCGCCCGCGCCAGGGTGTCGACCAGCCCGGAGGCCTCGGCCAGCTTCATCATCCCCAGCCAGAAGGCGAGGGTGCCAATCAGGCCGATTGCCAGCTCCACGGTCAGCTTCGACATGCTGAAGGTGCTTTCCACCATGCGCTGGAAGACACCGGAGTCGCCCATCCCCAGCCATTGCCAGAACGCCGCGACAAAGGCGATCAGAAAGAAGCCGAGCCAGATCCGGTGCAGCATGAGGGACATCCTGTGGAGTGCGTGCTTCGATTCTAGCGAGCGAAGTATCGTCTGACCACAGGGATGGAGCAGGTGGTGCTACTTGTATGCGACACGCTGTTCGTCATCCCTGACCGCTTGACTGCCGCCATCCCTGGCGGCAGACAGCCGCAGACAAGCACCCCCACCCGCCCTGTCACGTTGGTGCCAGCTTCAGCCCTTCAACCGCCAGCAGGTCACTTCCGACAGGGTATGTTGGAACTTGCGCCGGGTTTCGCGGATCACGAAGGGCACCTCCTCGGGGCCGCGGATCAGTTCGAAGTGCTGATCCAGTACCTCATGCAGGCCGTCCAGGGTGGTGACATTCTCGCCGTCACGCTTGAAACCGCCGAGCCATGCCTCTTTTGGGGTGTGTTCTTCCAGCCAGGTGTAGGGCGAAGCCAGAATCAGTACCCCGCCGGAGTTGAGGCGGGTGTGAACCTGGGACAGGAACTTGCGCGGGCTGTAGAGGCGATCGATCAGGTTGGCGGCCAGGATCAGGTCGTAACCGGTCAGGAGGGGTTTGAGATTGCAGGCGTCGCCCTGACTGAAATGAACCTTCTCGGCCACGTCGGCCAGTCCCAGTGAGGCCAGATCGCGTTCGCAGTAGCTGACCAGCTCACCTTCGTCCTGCAATGTATAGCGCAAGCGGCCCTGTTGCTGCAGCTGGACGCCCAGGTTGATCAGGCGGGCGGAGAAGTCGACGCCGTCCACGGCATTGAAGTGGCGGGCCAGTTCGAAGCTGGCACGGCCGGTGGCGCAGCCCAGGTCCAGTGCCTTGCCGTTATGTTTCCCGACCATGTCGATGGCCAGTCGGGCCAGGGTCTGCGGAAAATTGGCGACGCCGAAGTGCTGGTCACCGTAGTGGAACTCGGCGTACTGGGAGGCCAGTTCGTCGCTCTCGTAACGGGAATCGGGCACGGCTCTGGGCGGCTTGCCCGCCACATAACGGAAGCCGGCATGCTGGAAGAAGTGACGGCGAAAGGCGTAGCGGGCACTGCGCAGGCTTTCGTTGCCGCAGCTGATCCAGCTGCCACCCTTGATCAGGTTATGGCGATCATCGAAGGTCGGGGTGGTGAAGTCATCATAGTACGGATGGACGGCAAAGCCCTCGAACGGATAGATCGGCGTTTGCATCCACTGCCAGACATTGCCACTGACGTCATAGAAGTCTCCCTGGGCAAAACGGTACACCGGGCAGGGCGAGGCAAAGTGGTCCAGATGCAGGTTGGCGTTCACGGCGGCACCCGAAGCCGGTGCGTCGATCCGTGACAGGTCGTACAGGCGGTACCACTCGTCTTCGCTGGGCAGGCGGATCGGTTCGTCGGTCTGCGCGGCTTGCCAGCGGCAGAAGGCTTCGGCTTCGTGATAATTCACCTCCACCGGCCAGTCCCAGGGCATGTCCACCTGTTCACACATCAGGCGCAGCTGCCAGTCGCCGTCCGTGTGTACCCAGAAGGTCGGGTGCTCGGCGGCGGCAAAGCAGCGCCAGCTCCAGCCCTCTTCGCTCCACCATTGAACATCGGTGTAGCCGGCGGCGTCGACGAAATTCAGAAACTCCCGGTTGGACACCAGCATCTGCGCGGCCTGAAAAGCCTCCAGTTCCACTTCACGCTGGCCATATTCGTTGTCCCAGCCATAGCGGGCATCGTCCCGTTCCTTGCCCAGGGTGACAGGGCCCGCGGGGATATCGATCAGCTGGTTGGCCGGTGCCGGGCCGGAGTCGCGGCAGGGGGGCCAGGCCGGGTGAGGCTGGACGTACTTGAGATCGTGCTGACGGATCAGTACAGACGAGGTTTCCAGATGAATACGCTCGTGCTCGATGCCCATCAGGATTGTCCACCAGGGGTGCTCCCAGTTGATGGGCGAGGTCAGCGGTGCTTCGCGGATGATGCGGTCGAGGGTCTGACGCACCTGGCCGCGATAGGCCTTGACGTCAGCGGGTGTCGGCCAGTCGTAGTGGTCGTCATTAAGGTCGTCCCAGCTCATCTCGTCGACACCTACGGCGAAGATCGACTCGAAATGCGGGTTGATGCGTGCCTGCACCAGTCCGGTCAGCAGCAGCTTGTTGATAAAGAAGGTGGCGGTATGGCCGTAGTAGAAGATCAGCGGGTGGCGCAGGGCGATCGGTTTGACGGTGTAGGCTTCGTCACAGGTCAGCACTTCGAACAGCTGCTCGTAGCGGTCAAAGGTGGAGTGGAAGTAATCGAGAATCTCGCGACGCAGGGCGTCGGTATCCGGGTTGTCCAGCCGAGGGGTACGGGTTAGGCGTTCCATGTGCAGTCCTGATCCGGTTGTGACCTGAGGTCAGTTCAGTATAGACAGCCGCAGACGGCGCAAGGCTCACTTTGGCCACCGGGCATGGGGACTGATACTGTCGGCAGGGGCATTTGGATCAGGCCGCAGGCCATGCCCATGAAGACGGGTGACCTGCGGCAGAGAGCCCCCGAACGAGGGCTCGGGGGTGTGGCTTAGTCCAGCTGGGACAGGTCGCGCACGGCGCCCTTGTCAGCGGAGGTGGCCAGCTTGGCGTAGGCTTTCAGCGCGGCAGAAACCTTGCGCGGACGCTCCTGCGCCGGTTTCCAGCCCAGCTTGTCCTGCTCGGCACGACGTGACGACAGTTCCTCGTCGGAGACCAGTACCTCAATGGTACGGTTGGGGATGTCGATACGGATGCGATCGCCGTTGCACACCAGGCCGATGGCACCGCCAGCGGCCGCTTCCGGTGAGGCGTGGCCGATGGACAGACCGGATGTGCCGCCGGAGAAGCGGCCGTCGGTCAGCAGGGCGCAGGCCTTGCCCAGCCCCTTGGACTTGAGGTAGGAGGTCGGGTAGAGCATCTCCTGCATGCCCGGACCGCCTTTGGGGCCTTCGTAGCGGATGATGACCACTTCACCGGCCTTGACCTCGTCATTGAGGATCTTGGTGACCGCTTCGTCCTGAGACTCCATCACATGGGCGGGGCCTTCGAACACCAGGATCGATTCGTCGACACCGGCACTCTTGACCACGCAGCCGTCCAGCGCGATGTTGCCATACAGTACGGCCAGGCCGCCTTCCAGCGAGAAGGCGTGATCGATGGAACGGATGCAGCCGTGTTCACGGTCGCCGTCCAGGGTCGGCCAGCGGGTTGCCTGGCTGAATGCGGTCTGTGTCGGGATACCGGCCGGGCCGGCCTTGTAGAACTCGATCACGTCCGGAGTCGGGCTGCGCATGATGTCCCAGGCATCCAGCGCGTCCTTCATGGTGGCAGTATGCACGGTGGGTACGTCGGTGTGCAGCTTGCCGGCACGATCCAGCTCGCCGAGGATGCCCATGATGCCGCCGGCACGGTGCACGTCTTCGATGTGGTACTTCTGCGTGTTGGGCGCCACCTTGCACAGCTGAGGCACGACGCGGGACAGGCGGTCGATGTCCTGCATGGTGAAGTCGATCTCCGCTTCCTGGGCGATCGCCAGCAGGTGCAGGATGGTGTTGGTGGAGCCGCCCATGGCGATATCCAGCGTCATGGCGTTTTCGAACGCCTTGAGACCTATGGCGCGGGGCAGTACCTGCTCTTCATCGCCCTCGTAGTAACGCTTGGCCAGCTCGACGATGGTCTGGCCGGCACGCTTGAACAGCTGCTCACGATCGGCGTGGGTGGCCAGCAGGGTGCCGTTGCCCGGCAGTGACAGACCCAACGCTTCGGTCAGGCAGTTCATCGAGTTGGCGGTGAACATGCCGGAACAGGAACCGCAGGTGGGGCAGGCGGAGCGTTCCACCTCGGCCACTTCCTCGTCGGAGGCGTTCGGGTCGGCCGCCAGCACCATGGCGTCGACCAGGTCCAGCTTGTGTTCGGCCAGTTTGGTTTTGCCGGCTTCCATCGGGCCGCCGGAGACGAAGATTACCGGGATGTTCAGGCGCATGGCGGCCATCAGCATCCCCGGGGTGATCTTGTCGCAGTTGGAGATGCATACCAGCGCATCGGCGCAGTGGGCATTGACCATGTACTCGACGGAGTCGGCGATGATATCGCGGCTCGGCAGTGAGTAGAGCATGCCGTCGTGGCCCATGGCGATGCCGTCATCGACCGCGATGGTGTTGAATTCCTTGGCGACACCCCCTGCCGCTTCGATTTCGCGCGCCACCAGCTGGCCCATGTCCTTCAGGTGCACGTGGCCGGGCACGAACTGGGTAAAGGAGTTGGCAACTGCGATGATCGGCTTGTGGAAATCGTCGTCCTTCATGCCGGTGGCGCGCCACAGGGCGCGGGCACCTGCCATGTTGCGGCCGGCGGTAGAGGTCTTGGAACGATACTCTGGCATGGGGCTCCCCTCGGAATCCGGTTCTCTGAATACGCCCGAGTATATCAGATAAACGCTACGCACCGAGGGGGGAGAGGGGGCCGTTTTTTCGTCTACACTGAGCGTGAGAACCCAGGCATAAGGAGCATCAATATGCGTGTCGGTGTGCCCAGAGAGATCAAGAATCGCGAATACCGGGTTGGCATGACACCAATGGGTGTGCGTGAGCTGGTGGAACAGGGACATCAGGTGCAGGTGGAGCAGAACGCGGGGGTGGCGGCCGGCTTCAGTGACCAGGCCTACGATCAGGCGGGCGCGACACTGGTCGATGATCCGCGGTCGGTGTTCTCCTGGGCCGACCTGATCGTCAAGGTCAAGGAGCCGCAGCCCAACGAGTGTGGCTGGCTCAGTGCCGATCAGGTGCTGTTTACCTACCTGCATCTGGCGGCTGACAGGCCTCTCACCGATGCGCTGTTGGCCAGCGGCTGTACTGCCATCGCCTATGAGACGGTGCAGGACCTGCATGGCGGGCTGCCTCTGCTGGCGCCGATGAGCGAGGTGGCCGGGCGCATGGCGGTACAGGCCGGGGCGCATTGTCTGGAGAAGGCGCAGGGCGGTCGCGGCGTGCTGCTGGGCGGCGTGCCGGGCGTCGGTCCGGGACGAGTGCTGATTATCGGCGGTGGTGTCGTCGGCGAAAACGCGGCGTACATTGCGCTGGGCATGGGAGCGCGCGTGGTCTTGCTCGACAAGTCGATTCCGCGACTCAAACAGCTGGACGAGCGCTTCAACGGTGCCCTGACCACGCTCTATTCCACCCGGGAGAATATCGAGCAGCAGCTGGCACAGGCTGATCTGGTGATCGGTGCGGTGTTGCTGCCCGGTGCCGCCGCACCCAAGCTGGTCACTCGCGACATGCTGGCCGGAATGAAGCCCGGCGCGGTGCTGGTCGATGTGGCGATCGATCAGGGCGGCTGCTTCGAGACCAGCCGGCCGACCACCCACGATGCGCCTGTTTACGAGATTGACGGCATCGTCCATTACTGTGTGGCCAACATGCCGGGCGCGGTCGCACGGACCTCGACGCTGGCACTGACCAACGCCACCCTGCCCTATGTGGAACAGCTGGCGCAGCATGGCTGGCGTCGGGCGCTGCAGGACGTGCCCGGGTTTGCCAGTGGCCTGAATATCCATTCCGGGCGGGTGAGTTGCGCCGGCGTGGCCGCGGCTTTTGAGCTGCCGCTGCATGCGCCCGAGGAGGAGCTGGGCAGCGCTTGAAACCCGCTACGGCTCGCTCTATGCTCAGGGCTCAATATGAGGAGTTTCTGATGCACGACAAGAACAAGATACATTCAGACCTCTGGCTCCGGCGCTTGATGAAAGCGGGTATTCCGCTGGCTCTGACCTGTGTGCTCAGCCTGTGGATCGGGCAGTGGGCGGGCAGTGCCCTGTTGGGCTGGGTGTTC
The DNA here is from genome assembly GCA_963676805.2 of uncultured Marinobacterium sp. Taxonomy (GTDB): domain Bacteria; phylum Pseudomonadota; class Gammaproteobacteria; order Pseudomonadales; family Balneatricaceae; genus Marinobacterium. Next base: position 2,941,851 of record CAXXYA010000002.1, read on the forward strand.
ATCCTGACCCTGCCGCCGGTGCTGCTGATCGGACTGGCCTACAATCTGCGCTATCTGCTGCTGGCTCAGCGGGCGAGGCGCTCCTCTACCCAATCCTGAACAAAGTGTGTCAACGAGGTAATCATGGAAAAGAATATCGGAATTCTGGATCAGCTGGTGCGTGTGTTGATCGGCCTGGTCTTCATCATTCTTATCTTCTTCGGACCGCAAACCTGGTGGGGCCTGATCGGCGTACCGATCATCGCGATCGCGATCTCCGGTACCTGCCCGCTGTACAGTCTGCTGGGCATCCGAACCTGTCGCCGCAGCTGCTGAGGTTCATGCTGTGTTCAGACCCCCGGTCCTAGCATCGGAGCCCTTTGTAACCCTGGCAATACCGAGGTCAGGATAACCACGGAAGGAGGTAACAGGATTGGGGGCGCAACCAACACGGCATGACCGGCTCTGGCGGCCGGTGAGCCTGGCGGCCGGCCTGCTGGCGGCACTGGTCCTGCCGGCGAGTGCCGAATCTTTTGATGACAGTGGACTGCCGAATGCGACCGGGTCTCAACGCGTGGACCTGGTGCAGGCATCCAGGATTGCCCGGATGGAACTGGGTGGTGAAATCATCAAGGCTGAACTGACCCGATACCACGGTGCCGATGTCTATATGGTCCGCCTGCTGGACCAGGGGCGGGTGCGGGAAGCGCTGGTGGATGCCTCGACAGGCAAAATGTTATTGCCGGGACAGGGTGAGGAGACGAAATGAAGGCACTGATCGTAGAAGATGACAGCGACCTGCGTCGTCAGCTCAAGCAGCAGCTGGAGCAGCGCGGCTACACCGTTGAAGAGAGCGGTAATGGACGTGAGGCGCTCTATCTGGGGCAGGAGTACGAGTATGACATTGCGGTGGTCGATATCGGCCTGCCGGAGGTGTCCGGCCTGGACGTGATTCGTGGCTGGCGGGCGCAGGGCAAAACGGTGCCGGTACTGGTGCTGACCGCCCGGGCTGACTGGCAGGACAAGGTGGAGGGGCTGGAAGCCGGTGCCGATGATTACCTGGCCAAGCCGTTCCATACCGAGGAGCTGCTGGCCCGGCTTAACGCTCTGGTGCGACGGGCATCCGGCCATGCCAGCCCGCTGCTCTGCTTTGGCCCGCTGGAACTGGATACCACGGCGCGGGTGGTCAAGCTTCACGACGAGGAAGTCCGCCTGACCAGCTATGAGTACCGGACGCTGGAATACCTGATGCTGAATGCCGGCAAGACCATCTCCAAGGCCGAGCTGACCGAGCACCTCTACCATCAGGATTATGATCGCGACAGCAACGTCCTGGAGGTGTTCATTCGCCGCCTGCGACAGAAACTCGACCCCGACCAGAGCCTGAAGCCGATCACCACGGTTCGGGGCCTGGGATACCGCTTCTCCCTCGATAGCGCCGACTTGGCGTGAAGGCTCCCTCGACCGTTCCGCTGTCACTGCGGGGGCGCCTGCTGCGCGCCTCGGCAGTGATTCTGCCGCTGGTGATCGTCTTCGCCGGCCTGGCTCTGCTCAAGGCCTTCCATTCCAGTCTTGAAAATGCCGAAGCCTCCCAGGCGCGGCTGCAGGTATACCTGCTGCTGGGGGCGATCGAAGTGGACGCAGGTCAGCTGCGCCTGCCCGATCGGGTGCTGGACCCGGGCTTCAGCCGGCTGGGTTCCGGTGTCTATGGCTTCATCCACGATCCCGATGGCCGTCTGTTCTGGCGCTCCAATTCCAGTCTGATGCTGCCGGACGCCATGGTACAGCGGCTGCCCAGCAGTGCCCTGCGGCCGGGGCAGTCACTGTTCAGTCACCTGCCTGACCAGGGGCTCTATCTGTTCCAGTATCCGGTGATCTGGGAAAGTGCCGCCGGTGACATGCACTTTCTGATCTCGGTGCTGCGCAGCGATGAACAGATCCGCAGCGAAATGAAGGCGTTCAGTCTGCAGCTGCTGGGCTGGCTCAGTGGCATCTGCCTGGTGGCGCTGCTGGCGCAGTATTTCATCATGCGCTGGGGCTTGCGACCGCTGGATCAGATGGCCCGGGACCTGGAGCGGATCGAAGCCGGCGACACCGATAGTCTGGATGGCCGCTACCCGCTGGAAGTACAGAGCGTCACCGAGAGTCTCAACCGTCTGATCGACACCGAACGCAAGCAGCGTGAGCGTTACCGCAATACGCTCGGTGATCTGGCGCACAGTCTCAAGACCCCGTTGGCGGTGATCCGGGGCGCTGGCGAGGAGGGGCTCGAGTTGGAAGTCTATCGACAGCAGGTGGAGGAACAGGCGCAGCGGATGCAGCAGATCGTCCAGTACCAGCTGGCGCGGGCGGTCAAAAGCGAAGGCCGGACACTGGCGCAGGCACTGCCGGTGGGGCCGGTGGTGGAACGGCTGCTGCGGGTGATGGAAAAGGTCTATGCCCGACAGCCGAAAGTGGTGGAGACACAGCTGGACCCGACCGCAGGCTTTGCCGGTGACGAGCGTGACCTGATGGAGCTGCTTGGTAACCTGATCGATAACGCGTTCAAGTATGGCGACAGCCGCGTGCGGGTCGAAGTGGAGCAGGCCGGTGGCGTGCTGCGGATTACGGTCAGTGACGATGGCCTGGGCGTCGCGCCCAAACAGCGGCAGGTGATTCTGCAGCGGGGCGCCCGTCTGGATACCCAGGCGCCGGGCCAGGGCATAGGTCTGGCGGTGGCGCTGGATATCGTCAGCAGCTACGACGGCGCGCTGGAGGTCAGCGAGTCCGAGCTGGGAGGCGCCTGCTTCCGGATCACGCTGCCGGGCGAGAAGCTTACAGCGGCTTGAAGAACACCTTGGAGTTGCGCTGGAAGTTGTACAGCGCCTTTTTCTCCTGCGGCAGCTGTTCCCGTTCGGCGGCGGCAAAGCCGCGTTCAACGAACCAGTGTGCCGTGCGGGTGGTCAGCACGAACAGCTGACGCAGTCCCAGTGCTCTGGCCTGCTCCTCGATCGCGGTCAGCAGGCGGTCGCCCCGCTGGCCCCCCCGATAGCTTGAGTCGATGGCAACGCAGGCCAGCTCGCCAATCGCTTCGTCGGCGAAGGGGTAGAGCGCGGCGCAGCCGATGATGGCGCCGTCACGCTCCACCACGGTGAAGCGCTCGATCTCGCTTTCCAGCCGCTCACGGGAGCGGCGGACCAGAATCCCTTTCTCTTCCAGCGGTGCAATCAGCTCCAGAATGCCGCCCACATCCTCGATGTCGGCGGGGCGTACCTGTTCGTAGGAGTGGCTGACCACCATGGTGCCCTGGCCGTCGCGGGTGAACAGCTCGGTGAGCAGGGCGCCGTCCTCCTGATAGCTGATCAGGTGGCAGCGGGGCACGCCCTGCTGGCAGGCGGTGGCGGCGGCCTCCAGCAGGCAGGCGGTTTCACTGTAGGGCTGCTCGGGGTCTGCCACCCGTGCCAGATACTGGTGTACCAGCCGGGCAGCGGTTTCCGCCAGCAGCTCGCTGCGCAGCTCGCCGCTGCTGTCGTGGATACCGGCTTCGGAGCCGAACAGGATCAGCTTGTCGGCCTTGAGCGCGATGGCGGTTTGGGTCGCCACCTCTTCCACCGACAAGTTGAACACCTCGCCGGTGGGCGAAAAACCGAGGTTGGACAGCAATACGATCTGGTTCAGGTCCAGCAGACGGCGAATGCCCTCATGATCGACCCGGCGCAGCTCGCCGGTATGCCCCATATCGACGCCGTCGAGTACGCCCACCGGGCGTGCGGTGACGAAATTGCCGCTGCACAGGCGAATACGGGCACCGTGCATCGGCGTATTGGCCAGCCCCATGGAGAAGCGCGCCTCGATCTCGGTGCGCAGACTACCGACCGCCTCAATGACACACTCCAGGATCTCGCTGCTGGTCACCCTGAGGTCATGATGCAGGCGGGTCTCCAGTCCGCGGGCCTGCAGGCGCTGCTCCGCCTGGGGACGAGCGCCGTGTACCAGCACCAGGCGTACGCCGAGGCTGTTGAGCAGCGCGATGTCGTGGACGGTGTTGGCGAAATGGGCATCCGCAATCGCTTCGCCACCCAGCATCAGCACGAAGGTCTTGCCGCGATGTGCATTGATATAGGGCGAGGAGTGGCGGAACCAGTTGACGTAATTGCTGGCGCTCAAGGTTGGCTCCCGGTCAGGCTTTGTGTACAGCCTTCATTGTGCAACCTTTGGCGCGGCGGGTCCATGTCTGGAAGGGTGGCCCGCAGGATGCGGGCCACCGGCCTGGATCAGGAGAATATGCCCTTGAGCATGAAGAAGAAGATAATCGCCAGCAGGGCGCCTGCCGGCAGGGTCACGATCCAGGAGATGAAGATGGTGCCGACCACCTTCAGGTTCAGTGCCGCCATGCCGCGGGCCAGGCCCACGCCGAGTACGGCACCGACCAGGGTGTGCGTGGTGGAGATCGGCAAGCCTGTGCCGGAGGCCACCACGACGGTTGTCGCCGCCGCCAGCGTCGCGGCAAAGCCGCGGCTCGGGGTCAGCTCGGTGATGTTCTGGCCCACGGTGGCGATCACCTTGTGGCCGTACATCACCAGGCCGGCAACGATACCGCCGCCACCGAGCAGCAGGATCCAGGTCGGCATGGCGGATTTCTGCGCCACTTCGCCTCCGGCGCTGACGACACCGACAATGGCGGCCAGCGGACCCACGGCGTTGGCTACGTCGTTGGAACCGTGAGCAAAGGCCATGGCGCAGGCGGTGAACAGCATCAGTACGCCGAACACCTTCTCCACGCTGGTGAAGTGGAATTCACGATCAGCATTGGAGTCGACCTTGATCTTGCGCTGCATGAAGACGCCCACGGCCATGGTCAGCAGGCCGATGAACACCGAAATGCCGGCACTCTGCAGCCAGCTCAGGTGCAGGCCGATATGCTTGAGCCCCTTGGTGAAGGTCACCATGGCGATAATGAAGCCGACCAGGAAGATGTAATAGGGCACATAGCGTTTGGCGTTGTGAAAAGGATCCTCGGTATCGAGAATCAGTGTCTGCACGCTGCGGAACAGGAAGAAGGCGATTATCCCCGCTGTTACCGGCGAGACCACCCAGCTGGCCACGATGGTGCCGACCTTGTTCCAGTGTACCGCGTCCATCGAAATCCCCACGGCCGCGAAGCCGACGATGGCGCCGACAATGGAGTGGGTGGTGGACACCGGCCAGCCGAAGTGGGTCGCCACCAGCAGCCAGATACCGGCGGCCAGCAGCGAGGCCATCATGCCGTAGACCAGCAGTTCGGGGTTGCCGGTCAGCAACGAGGGCTCAATGATGCCCTTGCGGATGGTCGCCGTTACCGCGCCGCCGGCCAGATAGGCACCGGCAAATTCGAACAGAATGGCGATGATGATTGCCTGCTTCAGGGTCAGGGCTCGGGAGCCGACGGAGGTTCCCATCGCGTTGGCGACATCGTTGGCGCCTACACCCCAGGCCATGAAGAAGCCGAAGACACAGGCCATGATGACCATGATGTTGCCGTACTGAGCAATGATATCCATTGTGTAGCCTTGGTCGTGTGAATTTAACGGGCGAGCAGCATCTGCAGGCGGTTGCCGACCTGCTGGGCCAGGTTGGCCAGGTCGCCAACCCACTGAATGATTTGATACAGGAACATGACATCGATCGGGTAGAGCTCACGCTCCACCGCGAACAGGGACGCCCGCAGTTTGCGTTCGTGCTCGTCAGCCTTGTGTTCCAGTTGATCCAGTTCGGTGATCAGGCGCTCAACGATATCGACTTCGTGACCGCGGAAGCCGGCGGCCAGCAGTTCGTCCAGTTCGCCCAGTGCCATGACCGCCTGTTCGATCGCCAGCAGGGTCGTGCGCAACAGTTCCAGCAGCTCTTCCTGGATCGGCTGCGGAATCTGCATCTCCCGTCCCAGCATCAGGCCGGCAATATCCTTGGAGCGGTTGGCGATCTTGTCCTGCATGCGCAGAAGGTCCAGCAGATCGGTGCGCGGAACTGGCAGGAACAGGCTCGCGGGCAGGCGTTGGCGGATGCCACGTTTGAGATCGTCCGCCTCGTTTTCCAGCACGGTGATGCGTTGCTGGCAGTCGGATGCAGCATCCCAGTCGTTCCTGATTACGGCCTCGAAGAAGGGAATCAGTTCCGCGGCGCTTGCCTGCGCCTTGACGATATGCTCCTGCATCGGCTTGAACGGGGAACGTGCAAACATTTGTAGGATAGGGCTGTTAACCATGTTGCGTTCCTGTCGCAGGTGAAAAAACTCGGCGCAAGTATACGTGCTGATATCATATATCTGTAGTGATGCTGTCACAAAAAAAGCCCAAATCTGACGCCCATCCGCGCAAATCCTTGGGTACACTGGTAAAAAAATTACCGGTGCTGAAATATGGCAACAGAAACCGAGCTGAAACTGCAGCTGAATGCTGCTGACCTGAGTGCTTTTCGTTCGCATCCTCTGCTGCAGGCCGGTGTTGCCTGCGCAGCGGAGACGCTGCTCAATACCTATTACGACAGTGCTGACCTGGCGCTGGCAAATGCCAAAGTGGCATTGCGCCTGAGACGCCAGGGCGAGCGCATCATCCAGACCCTGAAAACCAAAGGGCAGAGCGTCAACGGCCTGCATCAGCGTGGCGAGTGGGAATGGGATCTGCCGCAGGCAGTGCTGGATCCCGAGCTGTTGTGCGACGAGATCTGGCCCGAGTGCCTGCCGCCGGCATCTCAGCTGCAGCTGCTACCGGTCTTCACGACCGACTTTGAACGTGAAACCTGGCTGCTCCACTACCGGGACGCCGAGGTCGAAGTGGCTCTGGATCGCGGGCAGATTCGCTGCGAGTGCCCGCAGGGCGCCGCGCTTCAGGATGAAATTCTGGAGGTCGAGCTGGAGCTCAAGTCGGGCAAGGCCTCGGTCCTGTTGGCGCTGGCCGATGAGCTGGGCAGCCATCTTGAGCTGCGGCCATTCGATCTGAGCAAGGCGCAGCGCGGCTATCAGCTGTTTCATCGGTGCCGGTCAAGTAAACAATAAGGGGAAAGCGATGCAACAGGCAGAGCCGTTCTATACCGCCGTTCCACAGTCACTGCACCCGCTGCTGGAGCACAATTTGGCCCGCATCGAAGAGGCGCTGGCGACTCTGGGTAGCCTGCCCGATGGTATTCCTGTGCAGCTGGCGCGGGTGCTGATCGGCAGTGATTATGTAACCGAGCAGCTGCAGCGTCATCCCGAATGGCTGGTCGAGTTGGTCAACAGTGGCGAGCTGCAGCAGGCCTGTACGGATACCGCCTATGCTGAGCGTCTGCAGGCGTTGCTGGATGAGATCAGCGATGAGAAGGAACTGCACCGCCAGCTGCGTCTGTTTCGTCAACGCGAGATGGTGCGGCTGATCTGGCGCGACCTGAACCGGCTGACCGATATGCGCGGTACCACCCGCGAGCTGTCACGGCTGGCCGATGCCTGCATCGATCGCACGCTGGACTGGCTGTATGACCAGGCCTGCCAGCGCTGGGGTGTCCCCCACTCCCGTCCCGATGCCAACGGTCAGCGCCAACCCCAGCGGATGGTGGTGCTGGGCATGGGCAAGCTGGGTGCCGATGAACTTAACCTTTCCTCCGATATCGACCTGATCTTCACCTTCCCGGCCAACGGCGAGACCGATGGCGAGCGCAAGAACCTCGATAACCAGGACTTCTTCATTCGCCTGGGGCAGAAGCTGATTCAGGCGCTGGACAACCTGACCGTGGACGGCTTCGTGTTCCGCGTCGACATGCGTTTGCGCCCCTTCGGCTCGGCGGGTCCGCTGGCATGCAGCTTTGCAGCGATGGAGGGTTACTACCAGGACCAGGGACGCGACTGGGAACGCTACGCCATGATCAAGGCGCGGGTGGTGGCCGGTGACAAGGAGGCCGGGCAGGAGTTGATGCAGCTGCTGCGACCCTTCGTCTACCGCAAGTACATCGACTTCAGCGCCTTCGAGTCGCTGCGCGACATGAAAGCGATGATCAACCGCGAAGTACGGCGCAAGGGGCTGGATCAGAACGTCAAGCTGGGGGCCGGCGGCATCCGCGAGGTGGAGTTCATCGCCCAGGCGTTCCAGCTGATCCGCGGTGGCCGGGATGCCGAGCTGCGTCAGCGTGAACTGCTCAATATTCTGCCGCAGCTGCCGGAAAAGGTCGGCATGCCGGAAGACGCCGTGATCGAGCTGACCGAGGCCTATACCTTCCTGCGCAACGTAGAGCACGGCATCCAGGCGATTGCCGACAAGCAGACGCAGGAGCTGCCGGCGGACGATGAGGGCCGGGCCCGACTGGCGTTTGCCCAGGGCTATGCCGACTGGGACGCTCTTGCGCAGGAGCTGGCGTCCCGCCGGGCGGCGGTATCGCGTCATTTCGCCGACGTGATTGCCCCGGCCGAAGGCGCTGAAGTGCGGTCGGATGACCAGCGGGCCGAATGGCTGGCGCTGTGGCAGGGGTTGATGGATGAGGACGCGGCGCTGTCCTTTCTGAACGAGCAGGGCTATGGCCAGCCGGCAGTGGCGCACAAGGCGCTGCAGGATTTGAAGGGGCTGCGTACGGTGCAGCTGTTGCAGAAGGTGGCGCTGGAGCGGTTGGAAGCGGTGCTGCCCGCCCTGCTGGAGCAGGCGGGGCAGTGCGACAACCCTGAAGTGACCCTGGAGCGGGTACTGGTGCTGGTACAGGCGGTGCTGCGCCGTTCGGCCTATTTCGTGCTGCTGGCGGAGAACCCGGCGGCGCTGAAGCAGCTGGTTCGGTTGTGTTCGGCCAGCGCCTGGTTTGCCGAACAGCTGTCCAGGCAGCCGGTGCTGCTTGACGAGCTGATCGACCCTCGCACGCTCTATGCACCGCCGGATCTGACCGCGCTGCGTACCGAGCTGCGTCAGCAGCTGCTGCGCATTCCCGAGGATGATATTGAACAGCTGATGGAAACGCTGCGTTACTTCAAGCATGCCCACATGCTGAAGGTGGCGGCCTCCGATATCACGGGTGCGCTGCCGCTGATGAAAGTCAGTGACTACCTGACCTGGCTGGCGGAAGCGGTGCTTGAGGCGGTGCTGGAGATCGCTTGGCGCAACCTGACCGAGAAGCATGGCACGCCGCAGAAAAGCCCGGGAGTCCCCTGCGACCCGGACTTCATTATCCTCGGCTACGGCAAGGTAGGCGGCATCGAATTATCCTACGGTTCGGACCTGGATCTGGTGTTTCTGCATGATGCCGCCGCCAACCTGGAGACCGATGGCGGCCGACCGATCGCCAACAGCGTGTTCTTCAATCGCCTGGGGCAGCGCATCATCCATATCCTCAATACCTTCACGCCGTCCGGCATCCTGTACGAGGTGGACATGCGGCTGCGGCCCTCGGGCAATTCCGGACTGCTGGTCAGCTCGTTGAATGCGTTCCGCGAATACCAGCAGAAGGATGCCTGGACCTGGGAGCACCAGGCCCTGGTGCGGGCGCGGGTGGTGGCCGGAAGCCCCGCGCTGGCGGAGCGTTTCGAACAGGTGCGCCGGGAGATACTGGCGCAGCCGCGCGAGGAGGGGACCTTGCGTACCGAGGTGGCCGAGATGCGGGCGAAGATGCGCGAGCACCTGGGCAGCAAGCCGTCATCCGGCGATGCGCCCTCCGTATTCCACCTGAAACAGGATCGTGGCGGTATCGTCGATATCGAATTCATGGTGCAGTATCTGGTATTGCGCCATGCGAGCGAGCGGCCGGAACTGCTGCACTGGACCGATAATATCCGTATTCTCGACAGCATCGAAACTGCAGGACTCTTGAGCAGGGAAGAGGCTGAACTGCTGCGTGAGGCGTACAAGGCCTACCGCGCCGCGGGCCATCGGTTGACGCTGCAGAATCTGTCCGGGGTGCTGGGTGAAGAGGAGATGCGCGAGTACCGCGAGGGAGTCGCCGCAATCTGGCGGCGCCTGCTGGGGGACTGAGGCATCGGGTTTGCCGCAGAGCCCTGAACCAAAAAAGCCGACGCATGCGTCGGCTTTTTTACGGGTATCGGTCTCGATCAGAGATCGGTCAGCCAGCCATGGGTGTCGGCCGCCTTGCCCCACTGAATATCGTTCAGGGCGCGGCGCAGCTTGATCGTGGTTTCACCGATGCCGCCATCGCCGACCGGGTATTCCTTGCCCTTGTGGATCAGGGTGCCGACGGAGGTCAGGACAGCCGCCGTGCCGGACAGGGCCGCTTCACAGCCCGGACGGGCGCTGCGCTCAAGCAGCTCTTCCACGGTCAGCTCGCGCTCCTGTACATCCATGCCCATGTCGCGGGCCAGGGTCAGAATAGAGTCGCGGGTCACGCCGTGCAGGAAGGTGGTGTCCAGCGCCTTGGTGATGATCTCGTTACCGTCGATCAGCAGGAAGTTGGCCGCGCCGGTTTCCTGGACGTCGCCGCCGGGGCAGAACAGCACCTGATCGGCCTGGTACTCGGCACGGGCTTTCATGATCGGCAGCAGGGCGCCGGCATAGTTGCCGCCGGACTTGACCACGCCCATATGCGGCGGGCAGCGCATGTTTTCGTCATCCAGCAGCAGGCGCAGGGCCTTGTCGCCACCGGTGAAATAATCCCCGACCGGTGACAGCAGTACGTACAGGCAGGAGGTCAGCGAGGGAACGGCCGCCTTGCCGATGGCCGGCTCGGTGCCGATATGGGTCGGGCGGATGTACAGCGAACCGGGAGGCGCCGGGACCTCGTCCTGGAAGCGGGCAACGATGTCGCGAATCATGCTTTCGAGCATGGCTTCATCAAATGCCGGCAGGGCCAGCAGTTCGGAGCTTTGCGCCAGACGGCGAATGTTCTTGTCCATGCGGAAGATCTTGACTGAACCGTCCTCGTGGCGGAACGCCTTCAGACCTTCGAAACAGGTGCTGGAGTAGTGCAGTACGTGGGCACCAGGATGCAGCTGCAGACTGTCGCTCGATACCACCTCGGCGTCGCTCCACTGAGAGCCGTCGAATCGGGAGATCGCCATTTCAGGCAAGAAAACGGAACCAAAAGCAGACATAAAACCTTCCTAACAAGCTGGTTTGAAAGAGTTCGAGGAGGTGAAACCGCAGGTGCGTGGCGCGGAGAGCTGCAGCAACAATAGATTGTATGCATTCAGGACAAAAATGGAATGACCTGAAGGCAGAAATAGTGTTGCGCACTTCGTTGTGCGCCGGTGCCGGTGGTACCATAACCCTTTTGGCGGCGGGCCGATGAAGTTGCAGGTGCCGCCGGCGGCGGAGACAGGCGTGAGCGGCAACGACAACAGTAAACAGATCTGGATCGTCAGCGATGGCAAGCCGGGGCATCTGAACCAGTCCCGGGGGCTGGCCGAGGCGATCGCCCGTCATTGCGATGTCAGCATCAGTGAACAGCCGCCGATGGGCCGGCTGCAGGCCCTGCGGCTCTGCTTCAGTGCGGGGTTGCCCAAGGTGGAGGACCGGCCCGCGCTGATCATCGGCGCCGGCCATGCGACCCATCTGACCCTGCTCGCCCTGCGCCGCTTCTACCGAGCCCCGGCGGTGGTGTTGATGAAACCGTCGATCTCGACCGGCTTTTTCGACCTCTGCCTGATACCGGAACATGATCAGCCGCCACAACGCCCCAATATCCTGCCGACACGCGGGGCGCTGAACCGCATGCAGCCGGGCGAGAAGCTGGCAGGAAGCGGCGTGATGATGATCGGCGGGCCGTCGAAGCATTTTGACTGGGATGAAGCGGCCATACTGGCTCAAGTCGAAGCGCTGCTGTCGGCGGACTCACGCGACTGGCTGATCGGTTCCTCACGCCGGACCCCTGCCAGTACAGAGCAGGCGCTGGCAACATTGGCTGGAGAACGTTTTGTCCCCGCAGCGGAAACCGGGCCCGACTGGCTGCCTCGACAGCTGGCCCGCGCCGAAGTCTGCTGGGTCACTCAGGACAGCGCATCGATGGTGTATGAGGCGCTGACGGCGGGCTGCAGAGTCGGGATACTGACGCTGGACGCGCAGGCTGACAACCGTATCAGTCGGGGTGTGCAGACATTGCGCGAGCAAGGTATCGTCAGCGGCGCGCCGGACTGGCGGCTGGAACAGCTGATCAAGCCTGCCGTGACCTTTAACGAAGCCGAGCGCTGTGCCGAAGAGATCTTGAAAAGAGGATGGCTGTGAAAGTCGTACAGGTATTGCCGGCGCTGGAACTGGGAGGCGTCGAACGCGGGACTCTGGAGGTCGCGCGTGGTTTGGTGGCGGCTGGGCACGATTCGGTGGTGGTCTCTGCCGGGGGACGTCTGGTTGCACAGCTGGAATCTGAAGGCAGTCGACACGTCGAGTGGGAGCTGGGCAAGAAGTCCCTGTTGACCTTCATGCAGGCACCGAAATTTCGCCGTTGGCTGGCTCAGGAAAAGCCGGATATCGTTCACGTGCGTTCACGCATGCCTGCCTGGGTTGTCTGGTTGGCCTGGCGCAAGATGGATCCGGCAACGCGACCGCGCTTCATCACAACGCTGCACGGGATGCATTCGGTTAATCGCTACAGCGCCATCATGGGCAAGGGTGAGCGTGTCATCGCCGTATCCGAAACCGCAAAACGTTATCTGCTGGATAACTATCCTGAGGTGGATGCTGCCAAGGTCAGCGTGATCCATCGTGGTATCGATCCCGATGAGTTCCCTCGCGGTTACCTGCCTGCTGAAGAGTGGAAGGCAGGGTTCTACCGTGACCATCCACAGGCTGTCGGCAAGCATCTGATCTGTTTTCCGGGGCGCATCACTCGCTGGAAAGGGCATCTGGATCTGGTCAAGGTGGTGGCGAAGCTCAGTCAACAGCGGCAGGACATCCATGTGCTGGTCGTTGGCAGTGATCCCAAGGGTAAATTCATCGATGAAGTGAAGGCGGCCATCCGTGCTGCAGGGCTGGAGCCGTATTTCTCTTTTCTGGGAACTCGCTCGGACATGAAAGAACTGTATGCCATCTCCGACGTGATGCTGTCCCTGACGTCGACCACGGCGGAAGCCTTTGGCCGTACCGTGGTGGAGTGCCTGTCGATTGGCACACCGGTGGTGGGGTATGCCTACGGCGCGGTGGCCGAAACGCTGGGCGCAATCTACCCCTGGGGCAAGGTTGAAACCGGAGATGTGGCGGCGGTCGCAACACGCCTTCAGGCGCTCTGGGCGGGTCAGGCGGCAGAGGTAGGCGTCAACCCCTTCATTCAGAGCCGTATGCTGGCTGAAACTCTTAAGTTGTACACCGATTTGGCAGGAGCAGAAGAAACATCATGAAACCGGGATCCTCATTGGCCGCGCGGGGCGGCCCGCTCGCAGTCGGGCTCTTTGCATTGTTTGTGGTGCTGTTGCCGTTGACCGAAGCGGTACACATAGTGCCGGTTATGCTGATTCTGGGGAGTCTGCTGTTATGGGGGAAAATGAGCCGCTTTGAGGCCATGGGGCACTATATTGCGGTTGCCCTGCTGTTGACCCTGCCGGTGGCGGTCGCCGCCATCGGTGCCCGTGATGTTGAAAAGACGCTGATCGATGCCGTCCGCATGGGGCTCTATTTCTATGCGGGCCTGGTGCTGTTGCGACTGAACCCCGAGCCGCTTTCGCTGCGGCTGTCGGACCTGCTGTTCTATCTGATCCTGCTGATTTCGCTGGCCTGGAGTCTGGATGCGATCCTGCAGTACACGACCGGCCGGAACCTGGCGGGATTCGAGTACAACAACCGCCGGGTAACCGGCGTCTTCCACCCGAAAATGCGTATCGGCATAGTGCTGGCACACCTGTTGCCGTTTTCGATCGAAGCCTGCCGCCGCCTGTCTGTTCGGCTGAGCACCGCTCATCTGTCCTGGCTGCTGCTGTTGCCAATCCTGTTTGTCATCATCATCGGCGGCAGCCGCTCCTCCTGGATGGTGGCGGCTCTGGCGATCGCCGGGTACATGCTGTTTCTCGTCTGGCAGGGTACCCTGTCGCTGCGGATGCTGGCGGCAGGTGTCATCCTTGCGCTGGGTACGGCGGTGCTGTCCTACCAGTTCGTTCCCCAGTTCCAGCAGCGGGTTGATCGTACCGCCCGGATCTTCGAAATGACGGAGGATTCGCTCAACGAGGCAACGTCCAAACGGGGAGAGGTCTGGGGTGCGGCCTGGTCGCTGTTCAAGGATGATCCCATCAATGGCATCGGTCAGGGGGCAATGGCGGCCATGACCGAGGAGCAGCAGCTGGCCAGTCGGGGCTATCCACATGCGCATTTCTTCGGTCTGGATGTACTCATGTATGCCGGTGTGATCGGGTTCGCCACGTACATGGCTGCCTTTGGTGTCCTGCTCTGGCGGGTGTGGCGGGTGGCCTGTGCCAAGCGTTGCGGTGACTTCGCACTGGTGTCGGCGGCCATGTTGATGTCGATGCCGATCAATACTCACTGGGGCATCTATTCGACGCTGTCCTCGTCGATCATGTGCATGCTGATTGTCATGAGTTTCCTCAGAACCCGTGACCCGGTCGAGCGCGAGGGTGTAGCGTGATTGACCTGCAGGGACAGCAGCCCTTTGCCACCGGAGGCAACCGACACTGTTACGTGCATCCCGGCGATGCCGATAAATGCGTCAAGGTTGCGCGCCAGGACGTTATTGAGCAGCGCTACGCGCGCCAGCCCTGGTTCAAGAAGCTGTTGGGCAGGGATCGCCTGGATGACAATGTTCAGGAGCTCAAGGGGTATCGGCAGCTGGATCGGACGGGTTCAGGTGAGGAGCTTTACGCGCATATTCCACGCCTGTGGGGCCGTGAGCAGACTTCTGCAGGCTGGTCCAATGTCAGTGAACTGATTCGCACGCCGGAAGGCGGTGTGGCACCGAATCTGTCCCAGTGGCTGGTGCAGCATGGGCTTGACGATGCAACCCGACGGGCCATTACCGAGTTTCAGGCCTGGTTGCGCACTCATCAGGTGCTGACCCGCAACCTGTTGCCGCATAATCTGGCGGTGAAACAGACCCCCGAAGGGCTGTGTCTGTATATTATCGATGGCCTGGGGGCACCGGATTTCCTGGCGTTGCTGTATCCTTTCGCTCGCTGGCGGCACAACTATATCGAACGCAAGATACGCAACATGAATCTGCGTATTCAGTGGGAGCTGGACGGCCGGCCCGGACAGTGGCGTACGGCGCAGAAAGCAATTATTGCGCGAAGTCGGCGCGATGAGCGCCGCAGGCGTTAATTCCTTCAGTCGTTGCCAGTACTCGACAGCATGCGCCGGTACAGATCGATATAGGCGCTCATCACGCTATCGGCGGTGTAGCCGCGCTGATATTCCTCGTAGCCACGCTGTACCAGATGTCTGGACAGCGCGTCGTCATCCGCCAGCCGCAGCACGGACTGGCTCAGTGCTGCGGCATCGTTCCTGGGAAAGACAAGCGCCGTCTCGTTATGGCGAGTGATCGCCGTTGCGCCCTGGGAGTCGGAGCTGATCAGTGGCAACCGGTGTGACCAGGCTTCCAGCAGCACGCTGCCGAAAGGCTCATGACGTGACGGCACCAGGAAAATTTCGCTGACATGGCAGTATTGGGAGATGTTGTCCGTCCAGCCCACCAGATGCACGCGATCCTGCAGCTTCAGGCGCTCAATCTGCTGACGTAAGCTCGCTTCCTCCGGCCCCTTGCCGGCGAGGATATACACATAGTCTTCCGGCAGCTGTGCCAGGGCCTCCAGTGCAGTATCCAGCCCTTTCACGCTGTGCAGGCGGGCGGGGGTAAACAGGACGTGTTTGCCGTCCAGCTGCAGCTGCCGGCGCAACCGGGCTGAAATGTCAGGATCTTCGGTGTGAGGCGGATTGACGAAGTTGGGAATAACCGCTGTACGCTCGGCAGGATGGCCGTTGTCGCGGATATGTTGGGCCAGATCCTGGGTGGCACCGACCAGCCAGTGCATGGTCGTGAAGTTTTTCAGTGCATAGTAGCCGCCCAGACGTCCCAGATTCAGCGTGCCCTCAGCCTGGGGCATCAGGCTGGCGGCGCGACTCATCCAGCATTGGGCAACCTGGGCTTTTTCACGGCGGGCAATTTGCTTGAGACGCCGACGGGTATACAGGTCCCAACGGCCCATGAAGGGCAGTTCGTAGACGGTCAATGCACTCGATTTGAACTGCTCGGCTAGCCAGGAATTCCGGCGTACGACCACCACGACTCGGGTTTCGTCCCGTTTGTTCATTTCCAGGCAGAAACGAAGAAAGTGGGCTTCGGCACCACCGGGTTTGTTGGCGCCACATACCTGCATTACGGTGATCATCGGGAGCGCGACTCGTCGTTGGATTTACGGTAGAGATAACCCTTGCCCTTGGGGTGCGTCTTGAAGCGGCGGTGTACCCACATATACTGTGCTGGATCCTTGCGGATGGCGCGCTCGATTTCCGCGTTGATACGGGCGGCATCGGCTTCATCGTCGCCGGTGGGGAAGGGGGTGATAACCGGAAATAGCTCCAGTTCATAACCGGAGTCGTCCGGCAGGCGGTGCTGGGCCAGCATCAGAATCGGCGAGCCGTTCAACTTGACCATGCGAGTGGTTGCGGTGATGGTGGCCGCCGGTATGCCGAAAAAGGGTGCATAGACGGACTGCTTGGCGCCGAAGTCCTGGTCGGGCGCATACCAGATGATATGGTTCTTGCGCAGGGCACGGATGACGCTGCGGATATCCGAACGCTCGATCGCCTGGCCGAAATAGCGCTGCCGGCCTTTGGTGATCAACTTTTCCAGCAGAGGGTTGTTGTGACGCCGGTACATGGCGTCGACCGGGAAGTGGTCGGAGAACAGCAGCCCCCCGAGATCCAGCGTAGAAAAGTGAGCTCCCAGCAGGATTACACCTTTGCCCTGTGCCAGCGCAGCTTCAAGATGTTCCTGCCCCTTGAAAGTGAGATGTCCGCGCAGTTTTTCCCGTGGTGTCCACCACGCCATGGCGGTTTCAAACAGCCCTATGCCGTTGTTGGCGAACACTTCCCTGACCAGCCTGGCCTGCGCATCGGCACTCAACTCCGGGAAACACAATCGAATGTTGGTGCGGGTGACGTGACGTCGGCGCGTGTTCAGGTGATAGAGGACGCGGCCCAGCAGGCGTCCGCAGCGGATCTGCCAGCGCCAGGGCAGCCGGTTGAGCAGCCAGAGAAGGCCCATACCCAGCCAGATTGGCCAGAAGCGTGGATGAAGAAACAGCTGCTTGGAGGAATCCTGGCTCACGGGTGCGATTCAAGGCAGAAAATGGATCAACAATTGTATAACCGTACCCGGCGGGCGGCAAACCGGACTCGCGCGTGCCCGGTGGGCGCTGTCAGAACCAAGACTCATGTTATGATGCGGTTCTATTTTGCTGACAGATAATCCGAATGGGTAAGCGATGAAAATAGCCGTTGCAGGAACCGGATATGTAGGACTGTCCAATGCTGTGCTGTTGGCACAGCACAACGAAGTTGTGGCTCTCGATATCCTGACCGAAAAGGTGGATATGCTGAATGCCGGCCGGTCGCCGATCGCGGATGCCGAAATCGAACAGTATCTGGCTTCCGGACGCCTGAATCTCCGTGCATCACTGGATCCGGTGGATGCCTATACCGGTGCCG
Source organism: uncultured Marinobacterium sp. (assembly GCA_963676805.2). Taxonomy (GTDB): domain Bacteria; phylum Pseudomonadota; class Gammaproteobacteria; order Pseudomonadales; family Balneatricaceae; genus Marinobacterium. The sequence continues at coordinate 2,959,385 of CAXXYA010000002.1, forward strand.
ATTTCGTGATTATCGCTACGCCGACCGACTACGATCCCGAAACCAACTATTTCAACACCCGGAGTGTTGAAAGCGTGGTTGAGCAGGTGATGCAGACCAATCCGGATGCGGTGATGGTGATCAAATCCACCGTGCCGGTTGGCTTTACCCGAGACCTCAGCGCTCGTCTTGGAACGGCAAATCTGCTGTTCTCGCCGGAGTTTCTACGTGAAGGCAAGGCGCTTTACGACAATCTCTATCCCTCCCGCATCATCGTGGGTGAATGTTCAGAACGCGCCGAGCGCTTTGCCCAGCTGCTGCAGCAGGGGGCGCTGAAATCCGATATCCCCGTGCTGTTCACCGATTCCACCGAGGCCGAAGCGACCAAACTGTTTGCCAACACCTACCTGGCCATGCGGGTGGCCTATTTCAATGAACTGGATACCTATGCCGAGGTGCATGGCCTGGATACGGGTCAGATCATCGAAGGAATCGGCCTGGATCCGCGTATCGGCCGTCACTACAATAACCCGTCGTTTGGCTATGGGGGGTACTGCCTGCCCAAGGATACCAAGCAGCTGCTGGCCAACTATGCGGGCGTGCCCAACAACCTCATTCAGGCCATTGTGGACGCCAACGGCACGCGCAAGGACTTCATCGCCGAGTCGGTCCTGAAACGTCAACCGAACGTCGTGGGGATTTACCGGCTGGTTATGAAGGCGGGGTCGGACAATTTCCGTGCCTCGGCGATTCAGGGAGTGATGCAGCGGATTCAGGCCCAGGGCGTCGACCTGGTCGTGTATGAGCCGGCTCTGGATGATGAGTACTTCCTCGATTCTCCCGTCATGCGGGATCTGGAAGCCTTCAAGCAGGCAAGTGACGTGATTATTGCCAACCGCCTCACGGACGATCTGCAGGACTGTTCCGAGAAGGTGTACACCCGCGACCTGTTCGGAGGTGACGCCTGATTGGCAAGGTTCGCCCACCGGTCAGGCCCGATTGTAATGAGACGTTCGCTATGTCCGTGAAAGACCCGCAACTCCCCGCTGCACCATCCACTGATGCCAGTGCCTGGCAGATCTATCGTCGTCTGCTGAAATATGTCGGACGACTGTGGGTTGGTTTTGTCATCAGTTTCATCGGCTTTGCCATCTACGGGGCGGGGCAGGCGTTGTCGGCCAAGTGGCTGGAGCTGGTGGTCGATACCGTACAGAAAGGTGCCTATGATCAGCGCTATTTCCTGGCCGGTGCCGTGCTGGGTATTTTTCTGCTGCGGGGCCTGGGGGCCTTTATCGGCAATTACAGCCTGGCCTACGTGGGGCGAGAGGTGATTCACCGCCTGCGTACCCAAGTGTTCGAGCAGCTGCTGCTACTGCCATCCCAGTACTATAGTCATCACTCCAGTGGTGAGCTGCTGGCGAAGCTGACCTATAACGTGGAGCAGGTCACCGAATCCGTTACCAATGCGATCAAGGTGCTGTTCCGTGAGGGCCTGACCGTGGCCGGATTGCTGGGCTATATGTTCTACCTGAACTGGAAGCTGACGCTGATTTTTATTGCGGCGGGGCCGCTGATCGGGTTTGTTGTTTCCATTGCGGCCCGTCGCATGCGCAAGCTGAGCAAGCGTATCCAGCAGTCGGTGGGTGACATAACCGAAGCCGCATCGGAGTCGATCAAGGGCTACCAGGTGGTGCGTATCTTTGGGGGGGCTGAGGCGGAAAAGGAACGATTTGAGGCGGCGAGCGGTAAAAACAAGCAGCAGTTCATGAAGCTGGTCGTGACCAAGTCGCTGAATACGCCGCTGATCCAGCTCCTGGTGGCACTGGCCCTGTCTGCGCTGCTGTTTCTGGCGATGCATCCGGACGTGATGGGCAGCATGAGTACCGGTGGGTTCGTTGCCTTCCTGACGGCGGCGGGCATGATCACCAAGCCGCTGAGACTGCTGACCGATGTCACCTCCATCGTACAGAAGGGCATCGCCGCCGCCGAAAGTCTGTTCGAGGTGCTGGATGAGCCGGTGGAGCAGAACACGGGTACCCGCTCACTGGAGCGGGTCGGGGACATCGAATTTCGCCACCTGAGCTTTGCCTACCCCGGCACCGACAAGTCGGTTTTGCAGGATATCTGCCTGCGCCTGCCGCAGGGTAAAACGGTCGCGCTGGTCGGGCGTTCCGGCAGTGGCAAAACGACGCTGGCCAGCCTGCTGCCGCGCTTCAACGATGGCTGGAGCGGTGAGCTGCTGGTCAACGGAGAACCTCTGGAATCATTCACGCTGGAAAGCCTGCGCAGCAACATCTCGCTGGTGAACCAGAACGTGGTGCTGTTCAACGGCACCATTGCCGAAAATATCGCCTATGGCTCCATGGCAGGGGCCAGCGAGTCGGCCATTCTGGCAGCAGCCGAAGCGGCGCACGTGATGGAGTTCGTCGAGCGTCTGCCGGAGGGGATTCACACCCGTGTGGGCGAAAACGGTGTACTGCTTTCCGGTGGGCAGCGTCAGCGGATCGCGATTGCTCGGGCGATCCTCAATGATGCCCCCATCCTGATACTGGATGAGGCGACTTCGGCGCTGGATACCAGCTCCGAACGTCATATCCAGGAAGCGCTGGAAGGCGTGATAAGGGGCCGAACAACGCTGGTGATTGCACATCGGCTGTCGACGATCGAAAAGGCTGACATCATCGTGGTCATGGAAGAGGGCCGTATCGTCGAACGGGGCTCTCACTCCGAGTTGCTGGAGCAGCAGGGGGCCTATGCCAAATTCCACATTCTGCAGACCACGGACAGAGACTGAATCTTGAGTATGACCCTGCCTCAGGCTTACGGACGCAAGTTGCTGCTGATCCTGTTGCCTTATCTGCTGTTCTGGAGCCTGGCGCCTGGCGCACTGGTGGAAAGCCTGCCGCTGGATGTCGTCGAAGGCGTCTACTGGGGGCAGGAGTGGCAGTGGGGCTATTACAAGCATCCGCCCTTGCCTGCCTGGGTGCTGTACCTGTTCCAGCGGGCGCTGGGTGACTTCGGCCCATTCCTGCTCAGTCAGCTCTGTATAGCGCTGACGCTGGCCTGTGTCTGGCGGCTGGGCTGCCGGATACTGGATCGGCAGCGGGCGGCCTTTGGTGTGCTGGCCCTGATGGGCGTTTACTTTTTCACCTGGCCGACCATCGAGTTCAATCACAATGTGGCGCAGATGCCGATCTGGGCCGCCGCCGTCCTGCTGTTCCACCGAGGGATCAGCCATTGGCGTTATGCCGACTGGCTATTGCTGGGCCTGGTCTCGGGCCTTGGCATGCTGACCAAATATTCCTACATCATGCTGCTGGCAGCGATGTTTCTCTGGCTGCTGGTCCATCCCGCGTTACGTGCTGGACTGTTGAGACCGCAACCCTGGTTGGGCGTACTGCTGATGGGGCTGGTGTTCCTGCCGCATCTGCTCTGGCTGGTAGAACATGATTTCCTGCCGTTCAGTTATGCGGCGGCGCGCTCTGAAGCCGCAGCGGCCGCCGGATCACGCTGGCTGGGGCCGTTCAAGTTCCTGCTGGTGCAGCTGATCGACCATCTGCCCTTACTGCTGATCCTGTTGTTGGCGGGTTTCTGGCGTCGGAGCTGCTGGCAGGCGCGGCAGCCGGGGAGTGCTTTTCTGTTCTGGATCGGGCTGATGCCAGCGCTGCTGACGGCGCTGGGAGCCCTGATCACGGGGGCCGGGACCCGCGATATGTGGGGAGCCCCCATGTGGAACCTGTCCGGCCTGATGCTGGCTGCGCTGATACCCGCGACGGTGCTGGCACAGCGCTGGCGTCGTCTGTGCTGGAGTTTTACCGTTTTCCTCGGCTTGCTGAGTGTGCTGATGGTGCTGTTTGTCGGCTTCAAGGACCAGATTCGTGACAAGCCTTCGCGTACCGGCTGGCCGGACGCCGCCATGGCCCGGGAACTGCAGCAGCAATGGCTGGCGCGCACGGACTGTCCGCTGCACTTGGTGGCGGGCGATTACTGGCTGGCAGAGACGCTGGCGATCAACCTTCAGCCGCGCGCGTCGGTGCTTCCAGATGCCGATCCGGGGCTTGCCCCCTGGGCTGACAGCGAGCGTATCAGCCGCCAGGGCATGTTGCTGGTGTGGCAGGCGAAGGACGCACGCTGGCAGCAGGCACTGCCGGAGGCCGGTCGCTGGGATGCGGAAGGCGGCCTGGCGTTGCCCTGGCCGCGGCTGCCTGAACGAGATCCCTTGTCTCTGCGCTGGCGTCTCTGGTTGCCCGAGAGTGGCTGCGATCGCTGATCAGCGCAACCGGGGGGTCGGACTCAGCCGGCGCTGACAGCGTTGCAGCAGCATCGCGAAGGCATCACCGGACAGCCAGGCACGTTCAGCCTCCCGGGCCTGTCCCAGTGACGTTTGACCGGAGGTGTAGCCCGGGTGGCACATGATCAGAGCGCCATCCGGCAGGGTTTCCAGCCAGTGCTGCATCATGCGGCCGAAGCCTGCCTGGGGCTGCAGCGAGTACATGCCGGCAAAGTCCCGGTTGCCGGCAATGCCGTGGCGGTGGCGCAGGCGGTCGAACCCCAGTCCCATGATCCTCAGCACCAGCGCCTTGAAGCGGGCATCGTGGCCCCGCAATGCGGGCGTGGAGACACGCACCCAAGGGCACTGGTTGCCGTAACGGCGTGCCAGTGTCTCTAGTACCGCCTGGCGGATGCCGGGAAACATCTGCACATGCTGATGACCATCGACGAAATCGGGGGTGCGACCGAGTTGCTGCTCAAAGCTGTCCAGCTGCCGTTCCAGTTCAGCACCTATGACCGAACGCTCGATCCGACCGCTCAGACTTTGCTGCATCAGTTTCCCCAGCGGCACCGCGCCATCGCCCTCTGTCAGGTTGAAATGCAGTCCCAGGGCCGCCCGGGCCTCCAGCTCGAGCAGTCTGGCCGCGGCGTCCGTCGTCCAGGCCGGCATGTTGGTCATGCAGCTGGTGGCGGACAGCCGACCCTGCCCAATCAGTTCCAGAATGGCGCGGTTGATGCCGTCGGAGAGACCGAAATCGTCGGCACAGATAACCAGAGAACCTGTCATGCAAAAGCCCAGAACTTGCCCAGAAGGTAGGTCAGAACCGCGACGCTGCCGAGTACCAGCAGCATGGCGATGTCATAGCGCAGCGGTGTGAATGACAGCAGCGCCCAGTACATGGCCTCGTTGAGCAGGAAACTGCTGGCGGCAACGGTGGCGAAACGGGGCAGCGTCTGCCGATGTGAGCGTTCGCTGGCCTGGAAGGTCAGATGGCGGTGACCGAAGTAACTGACGTTGAACGCGACCAGGAACGCGATCACATTGGCCAGCAGCGGATGTAGACCGGCCAGGGGGACCAGCAGAACCACCACCAGCCAGTGGGTCAGCAGGGCGCTGACGCCAACGAAGATGAAACTCAGCGCTTCACGCGTCATCGGATGGCTCCTCTGCTATCTTGCGGTCGCGAAAGGATACCCGACGACCGACCAGATAGAGCGGGCGTGCCTTCACTTCCGAGAAGATGCGGGCGATGTACTCGCCGAGGATGCCGACGGAGAACAGCTGAATACCGCCGAGGAAAGCGATGCCGGCGGCGATGGTGGGCCAGCCGGGGACATCGGAACCGAACAGCAGCGTGCGCAGCACGATAACGAAGGCATACAGCAGCGACAGCACCGATACCCCGGCCCCGAGCAGCATCCACACCCGCAGGGGGGCGCTGCTGAAACTGGTGAAACCGGTCAGCGCCAGCGACGACAGATGGCGCAGGCGGAAGTTGCTGGTGCCGCCCAGGCGCGGCGCGACCTGGAAGGTCACCGCCTTGCTGGGGAAACCGACCCAGGCATAGAGGCCTTTCATCATCCGTGAGCGTTCCGGCAGCTGGCGCAGAGCGAGCACCACCTTGCGGTCGAGCAGGCGAAAGTCGCCAGCGTCGGGATGGATGTCGATTTCGGCACTGCGGCTCAGGATGCGGTAGAAAAGGTTGGTCAGATGGCGCTTGGTGGCGGACTCGTCATCCCGGCTGTGACGCACGCCGTAGACCATGTCAAAGCCCTGGCGCCAATGGTGGAAAAATTCGTCCACGACCTCCAGCGGGTGCTGGCCATCGGCGTCCATCAACAGTACGACCTCCCCATCGGCATGGTCGATGCCCGCGCTGAGCGCCGCTTCCTTGCCGAAGTTGCGTGACAACTGCAGCAGGGTGACGGGATATTCCTCGGCCAGTGCGGCCGCAACGGCGGCGGTATCGTCCTGACTGCCGTCATCCACCACCAGCAGCTCAATCCGGTCGGAGAAGCGCGCCAGATAGGCTGTCAGCTCGGGAATCAGGTGGCCAAGGTTTTCGCCTTCGTTATAGGCCGGCAGGATGCAGGTGAGGCTGGGCCGCTCGGCCCGCTTTGCCTCAACAGGAGGCAGGGTGTTGTCGTCCATACTGAAGTCCAGAGTCGCCATCGCGTAAAGTGATATTGTCCTTGATCAGGGGGAGTTGTGCCAGCGTCGCTCGGGTGTGCTTGTGTTAGACTGGCCGTTTCCCGTTGTGAACATACCAACAGCCGATGAAAGCCTTGCTGCTCAGCCTCTACAGCGCCCTTTTTTACCTTCTCACCCCTGTCCTGCTGCTGCGCCTCTGGTGGCGTGGCCGCAAGGCGCCGGGCTACCGGCGCAACTGGCAACAGCGGCTGGGTCTGGGGGCTGAGATCCGTCAGCCGGTGATCTGGGTGCATGCGGTGTCGGTGGGCGAGACGGTGGCGATCGCGCCGCTGGTGCGCTGGCTGCTGGTGCGTTACCCACAGCATCGGGTGTTGATCACCAACATGACGCCGACCGGGGCGGAGCAGGTGCGCACGCTGTTTGGCGACCGGGTCGAGCAGCGCTTCTGCCCCTGGGATCTGCCGCTGGCGCTGAAAGCCTTCCTGCGCCGCACGCAGCCGGAGTTGGGCATCATCGTCGAGACCGAACTCTGGCCCAACCTGGTGGCTCAGTGTTCCCGAGCCGGGGTGCCGCTGCTGCTGGCCAATGCGCGCCTGTCGGAACGTTCCGCCCGCGGCTATCGCAAATTCTCGGTGCTGACTCAGCCGATGCTGCAGCGGTTGAGTCTGATTGCGGCGCAAAACCCGGCTGATGCCGAACGCTTCATCGAGCTGGGCATGCCTTCAGAACAGGTAGAGGTCACCGGCAGCATCAAGTTCGACCTGCAGCCGGAGGCCGACAAGGCCAAGGCCGGGCAGGCACTGCGTCAGCAGCTGGGCGCGGCACGTCCGGTACTGATCGCGGCCAGCACCCATCAGGGCGAGGACGAAATCCTGTTGCAGGCCTGGCAGCAGCTCAAGGCGACGCACCCGGATCTGGTGCTGATGCTGGTGCCGCGCCATCCCGAGCGCTTTGACTCAGTGGCCGAGCTGTGCCGTGGTTACAGCGAACGGTTGGTGAGGCGTAGCTGTCGTGAACAGCCGGATCGACAGACCGAGCTCTATCTGGGCGATACCATGGGTGACTTGATGTTGCTCTATGCGGCGGCCGATATCGCCTTCGTCGGTGGCAGCTTCAGTGGCACCGGGGGGCATAATCCGCTGGAGCCGGCGGCGCTGGGGGTGCCGGTGGTGATGGGTCCGGACTGCTTCAACTTCCAGACGATCACCGATGCGCTGAGCGAAGCGGGCGGGCTGGTGCGCGTCAAGGACACCGCCAGGCTGAATGCGCAACTGTCGGCCTGGCTGGGCGATGCGGATCAGCGTCGAGCGGCGGGTGAACGGGGCGCGGATTTTGTCGCGGCCAACCGCGGCGCGCTCAATCGCTTGCAGCAGGCGGTTGAGCGCCTGCTGCCCTGAGCCTCGGGGCCGGAGCTCAGATAGCGCTGAAATCGAAATCCTCGCCGGCCTGCTCGGCAAAGGCCTGCTGCAGCACCTCGGACAGAGGAGCGCCGTCGGTGTCACGCCGCCACTGTTCGCCATCATGGTCGAAATGGAAGCCGCCATCGCGGGTAGCGACCCAAAGCTGTTTCACCGGCGGCTGGCGGGTGAAGATGATCTGGCTGCCGTTCTCGCACTTCACCGTCATCATGCCGCCCTGGCTTTCGTAGTCGAGATCGCTCTCGGCGTCATCCAGGATCTCTTCGATCTGCTCCAGGGTCGCGTCCACCCGGCTCATGAATTCGGATTCGGTCATTGCTGCATCTCTTCTCTGCATGAAAATTCGGTGGATGAGTATAACTCAGCCGCGGGCGGTACTCAGCCCTTGTGGCTGAGGGTATAATCGGTCGATTAATAACCTGGAGGCGTTGCCCCGGGTGTAACCGGATATACAAGGATTGATGATGCTGAAACGCTGCTGGCCAGCCCTGCTGCTGGGAGTTCTGTTGCTGTCGGGATGTGGTCAGAAGGGCCCGCTGTATCTGCCCGATGAAACCGCTTCACAACATCAGTCACACTGAGAGATTTCATGGATAATTTCGAATACCGCAATGGCCGCCTGCACGCCGAAGAGGTGGCACTGGACCGTATCGCCGAAGAGTTCGGCACCCCCACCTACGTTTACTCCCGTGATGCCCTGGAGCGCGCCTACCTGAGCTACGCCCAGGCGCTTGAAGGGCGTGATGCCTTGGTCTGCTACGCCGTCAAGGCCAACTCCAACCTGGCCGTGCTGAACGTGCTGGCCCGACTGGGTGCCGGTTTTGACATCGTTTCCGCCGGCGAGCTGGAGAGGGTGCTGCGCGCCGGTGGCGACCCGGCCAAGGTCGTGTTCTCCGGTGTCGGCAAGCAGCCCACCGAGATCCGCCGTGCACTGGAAGCCGGTATTCTCTGCTTCAACATCGAATCCGATGCCGAGCTGGACCGCGTCAACGCCGTGGCCGGCGAGATGGGCGTCAAGGCGCCGGTCTCCTTCCGCGTCAATCCGGACGTGGATGCGGGTACGCACCCGTACATCTCCACCGGCCTGAAAGAAAACAAGTTCGGTATCGCCATCGACACGGCGGCCGAGGTGTATCGCCGTGCTGCGGCGCTGGAGCATGTGGACGTCGTCGGCATGGACTGCCATATCGGTAGTCAGCTGACCGAGGTCAGCCCCTTCCTCGACGCCATCGATCGCCTGCTGGTGCTGCTGGATACCCTGGCGGCGGAAGGCATCAATATCCATCACCTGGATCTGGGCGGCGGTCTGGGCGTCTGCTACACCGACGAAGTCCCGCCGACGCCGGGCGAATACATCGAGCAGGTGCTGCATAAGTTGGCCGGTCGCGACTACAAGCTGATCTTTGAGCCGGGTCGTTCCATCGCCGCCAACGCCGGCGTGATGCTGACCCGCGTCGAGTTCCTCAAGCAGAGCGGCGACAAGAACTTCGCCATCATCGACGGCGCCATGAACGACCTGATCCGCCCGGCGCTGTACAGCGCCTACCAGGAGATCATCCCGGTTGCGCTGCGTGAAGAAGGCGAAGCCAAGGCCTGGGATCTGGTCGGTCCGGTGTGCGAAACCGGCGACTTCCTCGGCAAGGATCGTCAGCTCAATCTGCAGCCGGGTGACCTGTTGGCGGTCTGCTCTGCCGGCGCCTACGGCTTTGTCATGGCCTCCAACTACAACACCCGCCCGCGTCCGGCCGAGGTGATGGTGGATGACAACCAGACCTACCTGGTGCGTGAGCGTGAAACCCTGAACGACCTGATGCGCGGCGAGCAGTTGTTGCCGGCCAAGGCCTGAGCGGGGAGCGCGTCAATGCTGGTACGCTTTACCAAGATGCACGGTCTGGGCAACGACTTCATGGTGATCGATGCCGTTTCCCAGCGGGTGCGCATCACGCCCAAGATCGTGCGCAAGCTGTCGGACCGTCATACCGGGATCGGCTTCGACCAGCTGCTGCTGGTGGAACCGCCGAGCCGCCCGGACATGGATTTCCGCTACCGTATCTACAACGCCGACGGCTCCGAGGTTGAGCACTGCGGCAACGGCGCCCGCTGCTTCGGCCGCTTCGTGCGCGAACGTCGACTGACCATCAAGGACGAGATCCATGTGGAAACCGCCCGGGGTCAGGCGGTGCTCTATCTGCTGCCCGACCGCCAGGTCGATGTGGACATGGGCGCGCCCGAGCTGCGTCCCGCCGAGGTGCCGTTCCGGGCCGAGCGGCAGGCGGCGACCTATTCGGTCGACGTCAATGGCGAAAGCGTCGAGCTGAGCGCCGTTTCCATGGGCAACCCGCACGGCGTGCTGGTGGTCGACAATGTCGATACTGCCCCGGTCGAAACCCTGGGGCCGATGCTGGAACCGCATCCGAGCTTCCCGCAGAAGGCCAATATCGGTTTCATGCAGGTGATGAGCCGCAATGAAATCCGCCTTCGCGTTTACGAACGTGGCGCCGGCGAGACCCTGGCCTGCGGCACCGGTGCCTGCGCTGCCGTAGTGGCCGGGCGTCTGCGCGGTCTGCTCGACGAGGAGGTGCTGGTGCATCTGCCGGGCGGCGATCTGCGCATCCGCTGGCCGGGCGAGGGTCAGGCCGTGCGCATGACCGGACCCGCGACAACCGTATTCGAAGGACAGATCTACCTATGAATGACGCAAGTGAAGTACTGGAACAGCCTGTCGTGACGGCGGATCAGGTGGCCGATTACCTGGCCGAGCATCCGGACTTCTTCAGCCAGTACACCCATCTGCTGGAGAAACTCTACGTACCGCATCAGCGCGGTACCGCGGTGTCGCTGGTGGAGCGCCAGACTTCACTGCTGCGCGAACGCAACCAGCAGCTGCACGGACACCTGTCCGACATGATCGATGCGGCCCGTCACAATGATGTCCAGTTCGAGAAGACCAAGCGCATGGTGCTGGCGCTGCTCGAAGCCTGGACGCTGGATGACGTGGCGGTGGCGATCGAGGAGAGCCTGTGCCGCGACTTTTACGGTGACGAAACGGTGCTGCTGCTGTTCAGCGAACGCTCGCTGGAGAGCAACAGCGTGCGCACTCTGGCGCGTGCCGAGGACTCGCTGGTGCAACCGCTGATCGAAACCAACCTGCCCAGCTGTGGCCAGTTGTCCGAGGCGATGAACCGCTTCCTGTTCCAGGAGCGCAGCGTCAAGGTGCAGTCCGCCGCGGTGGTGCCGCTGGTCAAGGGCGACACCCTGGGTCTGCTGGCGATCGGCAGCCATGATCCCAATTATTTCCAGAGCAGCCAGGGCACCCTGTTCCTGAGCTATGTCGGCGAGGTGCTCAGCCGGGTGATCTGCCGCATCCTGCAGGAACAGGAGCGCTGAGATGTCGGTGCCGGCCGAAGCCGATTGGCCGCAGCACTTTCTGCACTACCTGCGGGTGGAGCGCCAGCTCTCCCCGCACACGCTGAAGAACTATCAGCGCGACCTCGACACTCTGCTGGCCGAGATCGGTGCTGATAGCCATCCCTGGAGCGCGCTGGACGAGACCGGCCTGCGCTACGCCATCGGTGCCCTGCATGCCCGGGGGCAATCCGGCCGCAGCCTGCAACGGCTGCTCTCCGCCACCCGCACTTTCTACCGTTTTCTGGCTCGCGAAGGCTGGGTCGGTCATAACCCGGCCCTGTCGGTACAGGCGCCCAGGGCGGCCAGACGGCTGCCGCAGACGCTGGATACCGAGCAGGTCGGTGCGTTGCTGGCGGTCACGGGCAAGGCTCCGCTGGATATCCGCGATCGCGCCATCATGGAGCTGATCTACTCCTCGGGGCTGCGCGTATCCGAGGTGGTCGGGACCGATCTGCGCGATCTGGATCTGACCGAGGGCGTCATCGTCGTGCTGGGCAAGGGCAACAAGACCCGCCAGCTGCCGGTGGGCGAGCTGGCCCGTGAGGCGGTTCGGCAGTGGCTGCCGGTACGGCATATGATGGCCTCGGCGGAGGAAACGGCACTGTTCGTGGGCCAGCAGGGGCGACGATTGAGCACGCGGGCGGTGGAGCAGCGGCTGCGCAAGCGCGGTGCCGAGCAGGGCACCCAGGGGCGAGTCTATCCGCACCGGCTCAGGCACAGTTTCGCCAGCCATCTGCTGGAATCCAGCGGCGACCTGCGTGCGGTGCAGGAACTGCTCGGACATGCCAACATCAGCACCACCCAGATCTATACTCACCTCGACTTCCAGCATCTGATGGAGGTTTACGAACAGGCTCATCCGCGGGCAAGGGAGAAACGCGATGATTAAATGTGTCACCTTCGATCTGGACGACACCCTCTGGGCGGTCGACCCGGTGATCCACCAGGCGAATAAAACACTCTGGCAGTGGCTGGAAGAAAATGCGCCGCTGTTCACGTCCTTCCACCAGCTGGCCGATCTGGCCGAGGGGTCGGCGCTGCGGCGGGGGTTGCTGGACGAAATGCCGGAGATCGCACACAGCATGAGCCTGATCCGCGTCAAGCTGCTGGAGCGGGGCTGCATTGCCGCCGGTTACACCGCAACGGAGGCGATCCTGCTGGCGGAGCGGGCGTTTGAGGTGTTCATGCAGGCACGGCACCAGGTCGAGCTGTTTGAACATGCGCAGGCGATGCTGGAGCAGCTGCGCCGGGAGGGCTACATCATTGGCGCGTTAAGCAACGGCAATGCCGATGTAAAGCAGACCCTGGTGGGCCACCTGTTCGATTTCCAGTACAACGCCGATACCGTCGGCTACGCCAAGCCGCATCCGCAGATGTTCAGCCAGGCGCTGCATCATACCGGGCTGCGGCCGGAACAGGTGGTGCATGTGGGCGACCATCCGGTCAACGACATTCAGGCGGCGCGCGAGGTGGGCATGTGGACACTGTGGGTCAACCTGCCGGGGCAGGAGTGGCCGCAGCCGGCGCGGGCGGATGAGCGAATCGACTGCCTGTCGCGGCTCCCGGAGGCGGTAACGCGGCTGGCTGAGAGGGCGGCGCATCGCGCCACCCTTTGATTGATGGGCGAGTCTCAGCTCTTGAACTGAGACACGGCGTTCTGAATGGCCAGGGCCTGTTCGGCCACCGCATGGCTGGCCTCCGCATTCTGTTCGACCTGCAGGTTGACCTGCTCGATGATGGCGCTGATCGACTCCACATTGCGCGTGATCTCGACCGCGACCGAGGCCTGTTCTTCGGTACCGGACGCGACCTGAGTGGTCATGTCGACGATGCTGCTGGCGCCTTCGGTAATGGCGGCCAGCGCATGGATGGTGTCATTGGCGCTGGCGACCCCCTGTTCGCTTTCGTTGACCGAGATCTCCATCAGCGTTCCTACTTCGTGAGTGCGATTCTGCAGGCGGGTGACCAGAGTATTGATCTGCTCGGCAGATTGCTGTGAGCGGGAAGCCAGGTTCCGCACCTCGTCCGCCACCACGGCAAAGCCGCGCCCCTGCTCGCCGGCGCGAGCCGCTTCGATCGATGCGTTCAGGGCCAGCAGGTTGGTCTGTTCGGAGATATCCTTGATGACGTCGAGCATGGTGCCGATTTCGTTGCTGTCATCGCGCAGCTGGGCCACGGCTTCCGATGTCTCGCGCGCCTTGGCGGCCAGCTGGTGCAGTGTCTCCAGGTTGGTGCTGACGCGGGTGGTTCCCTGGCTCGATTCTTCCTGGGCCTGACGAGCGGTCAGGGCGGTCTGCTCCGTATGGTTGGCGATGTCGTGCATCGCGCTCTCCATCTCCTGGATGGCCGCGGCGACCTGCACCACTTCGGCCTGTTGCTGGCCCAGGCTTCTGGAGGTGTCGCCCGTGGTCGCCGATAGCTGTTCAGCGGCCGTGGCCAGCTGCGAAGCAGTCTGGGTACTGTGGTTGATCAGTGTCTGGAAGCTGTCCATCATGTGGTTGAAGTCGTCCGCCATCTGGCCCACTTCATCCCGGCTGTTGTGCTGATAGCGTCGTGTAAGGTCACGCTGCTCACGCGAGAGTTTCATGGTCTGGGCCAGTGCCTGAATCGGCAACAGGATGCTGCGCCCGATCAGGAAGGTGGGGATCAGCGTGACCAGCGCGAACAGGATTGCGGCGCATGCCATGACCAGGTCGACGGTGTCGCGGCGCTGTTCCAGCGTCGCGGTGATCTGCTCCGCCATCGTGTCGAAGTCATGACTGGCAGCCTGCATGGCGAGGCGGGTCTGCTGGATCATGCCCTGGTCTCCGCTCAGACCGAGCTGAGTATAGGCATCGACCAGCGCGAGGAAATGCGTGCGATAGGTGGCCAGTCGCTGTTTCAGCAGGTCGCGTCTGGCGGATGGCAGAGCCAGGGAGTCATCGAGGTGCGCATTGGCCTCATCGTACAGTTTTGTCCATTCGTTGCGGTATTTCAGATCCCGATATACGGCAAAATTCTGTGCTGCAAGGCGCAGTTTCAGCAGGTCTGTCCGCTGTACAGGGGTGCTCAGATCAAGTTCGGCACTGAACGCCTCGGCGGCATTTCGCAGGTCAAGACGCAGGCCGTCATTTTCGGTCAGGCCTATTGTCTTGTAGAGCGTCACGACCTGTTGAAAGCGTTTGTAATACAGGGCCATGTTCTGGTCGACGCTGCTCAGAGCTGAGGAGTCGATGCTCAGTTCTGCCAGTGAGCGGGCCAGTGTCTGCGAGCTTTGGACGCCCCCAGCGAGCGCCGTATCCAGCTTTTCCAACTCAACCGGCTTCTGAAAGATCATGAAGTCCTTGGCGTGCCCGCTGATTTCGAGCTTCATGACATCAAGCTGCCTGAGTGCCGTCTGCGCCTGCATCAGGTGGTTCAGTTCGCCAATTGAATAGTATTGGATGCCGGACATGGCCAAGATCCCGGTCAGGATGATCGAGCCCAGGGCGGTCAGCTTGCCCTTGATGGTCAGCTGGTTTCTGATGGTTTGCATGGTTGTCTAGATTCCTCTCCGTTGCCGGTCAGCTGAGGCTTGTTACTGTAGTGTTGTCAGGTGGTGCTATCCGAGGCCAGTGATGGCCCCAGGGTAAGCCGGTGGGGGCACGTCAGGTTCGGAAACGGGCCACTGCGTTCTGCAGTTCGGAGGCCTGCTGGGCGACCAGATGGCTGGCTTCGGCGTTCTGGCCTACCTGGTCGTTGGCTCCGGCCATAATGGCGCGGATACGCTCGATATTGCGCGTGATCTCCGCCGCCACCGAGGCCTGCTCCTCGGTCGCCGAGGCGACCTGGGTAGTCATGTCGACGATGCTGGTGGCACCGTCGGTAATGGTGCTCAGTGCGTTGATGGTGGCACCGGCCTGTTCGGCGTTCTGTTCGCTGTCCCTGACATTCTCCTGCATCAGTCGATTGACGCGGTGGGTCAGCTCCTGCAGGTTCAGCGTGCGCTGCTCGATCTCGGCAGCCGACTGTTGTGACCGGGCGGCCAGGGTGCGGACCTCATCGGCTACCACGGCAAACCCGCGTCCCTGCTCGCCGGCACGGGCCGCTTCGATGGACGCGTTCAGGGCCAGCAGGTTGGTCTGGTCGGCGATATCCTTGATTACATCCAGCATGGTGCCGATATTGTCACTGTCGTTACGCAGCTGCTCGACCACCGTGGCGGTCTCCCGTGCCTTTTCGGCCATCAGGCGCAGTGCATCGATATTGCGGTGAACCCGTGCGGTGCTGTCGCTGGCATCCTGCTGGGCCTGGGTCGCTGTCGCGGCCGTATGCTCGGTATTGCCGGCGATCTCCTGCATGGAGCTCTCCATCTCCTGTACAGCGGTGGCGACCTGCAGTACCTGTGCCTGCTGCTGGTGCAGTCCGTCCGAGGTGTCCTGGGTGGTGGCGGACAACTGCTCGGCCGCTGCCGCCAACTGGGCCGAGGTGCCGGCGACGCGGGCGATCAGGCCCCGGAAACTGTCCATCATCCGGTTGAAGTCCTGCGCCATCTGCGCCACTTCATCCTGGCTGTCGGTGTTGAAGGTCAGGGTCAGATCGTGTTCGTCACTGGCGCGCTTCATGGTCGCGGCCAGAGCGTTGATCGGGTGCAGGATGCTGCGGCCCAGCAGCACGGCCGGGATGATCGTGGCCAGTATCGCCAGCACCACGGCGATGACGGCGGTTGTGATCAGGCGTTGCTGTGCTCTGGCCTGGCGCTGGTTGAGATGTTGCTCCAGCACGAGCTGGAGCTCATCGGTACTCTTGACGGCCTGACGCATCTGTCCCATCAGGCCGGTATCGATCGTCAGTCCCAGCCGGGTATAAGCGGTGACCAGCTGCTGAAAACTGTCACGGTATTGCACCAGCAGCGGGTGCAGGGGGGCGCTTTGCGAGGGCAGCAGCAGCATCTCGATCTGGCGATCGAAATGGCTCAGATCACGCAGGAAACGGTCCAGGTATTTGGTGTTCAGGCGGAGCAGAAAGTCCTTCTCGTGGCGGCGCAACTGCAGCAGGGAACTGAGCAGGGTGTTGTTGTCGAGGGCTCGAATGGTCTGTTCAACGTCATGGATGGCGCCGCGCAACTGGCCGCGCAGACCGGATTCTTCATCCAGGCCGATCTGGATGCGCAGATCGCTGACAGCCGTGAACGCCTGCGCATAGATCCGCATGCGCTCGGCGAAACTGTTCAGGTCCTGCTGCAGTTCGGGCTCCGGCAGCAGCTGGCTGAGTTGACTGAGCCGGGTCTGGAATTGCTTCTCGGTGGCGTCAAAGCGCTGCAGGTAATTGCCATCGAGGCGGGCCAGGAAGTCCTTCTCGTGACGGCGCAGGTCCTGCTTGCGGCTCTCGACCTCCCCCAGGGTTTCGCTGATGGTGACCAGCTCACGAGACTGTTCCAGGGTGTGGAAGATGATCAGACCCATGCCGATGAAGCCGGTCAGGATCAAGGCGATCAACGTGCTCAGTTTCTGTTTGATAGTCATGTGGGCAGAAATCCAGTGCTCGTGGGCTGCATCCATGCAAGAGTACAAGACACTTTTCAGTCCAGGAAAAGTGCCAGCAGGTCATTCAGGAACAGACGCCCTTGTGGCGTCGGCGCCAGCCGAAGGGTGTCGCTGGTCAGCAGCCCGCGTTGTCGGGCCTGCCGCAGCAGTGAACCGATCATGGCCAAGCTAACGCCGGTGCGCTCGGCAAACAAGCTCGAAGGCACGCCGTCGGTCAGGCGCAGAGCATTGAGCATGAATTCGAAGGCCCGGTCCTCGCATAATATAGGTTCATCACCGGCAAGGCGACGCTGAGGGTCCAGATAGCCCTTGGGCTGGCGCAGCTTGTGGCGGCGGCTGATCTGCAGCTGCCCGTCGCTGTCCAGGCGGCTGAGCTTGCCATGTGCGCCGGCGCCGATGCCCAGATAGTCACCGAATTGCCAGTAGTTGAGGTTGTGACGGGCCTGCTGGCTCGGTCGCGCGTAGGCCGAGACCTCGTAATGGGTATAGCCCTGGGCATCCAGCAGGGCCTGTCCCTGTTCCTGAATGGCCCAGAGCGCCTCGTCCACCGGCAGTTGCGGCGGGCGGGCATGGAATTCGGTGTTGGGTTCGATGGTCAGCTGATACCAGGACAGGTGGCCGGTCTCGAACGCCAGCGCCTGTCTCAGGTCACTCAGGGCCTGGTCGACGCTCTGCCCCGGCAGGCCGTGCATCAGATCCAGATTGACCCGGGGAAAGAGCGCCACGGCCGCTTCGGCCGCGCGCAGGGCTTCATCCGGGTTGTGGATGCGACCCAGGCGCTGGAGGTGCTCGGCGTTGAAACTCTGCACGCCGATGGAGAGGCGGTTGACGCCGGCCGCACGGTAGCCTTCGAAACGAGCCTGCTCGAAGGTGCCCGGGTTGGCCTCCAGGGTGATCTCGATGTCATCTGCCAGCGGGATGCGGCTGGCAACGCCCTCCAGCAGGCGGCCGATCGCCTCGGCGCTGAACAGGCTCGGGGTGCCGCCGCCGATGAAGATCGATTGGAGCGGCCGATCGCCGGTCAGCGGCAGGTCCGCTTCCAGATCATCCAGCAAGGCGTCCACATAGACCGACTCGGGCAGCTGCTCCGGGGCGGCGTGCGAGTTAAAATCGCAATAGGGACACTTGCGCACACACCAGGGGATGTGGACGTACAGCGACAGCGGTGGCAACTGGCTCATGCGTGCTTGAGCCAGGGACCGATGGCGTCGATAAACTGGCGTACCGCCTTGCCGCGGTGACTGTACCGCTGTTTCTGCTCGGGCGTCAGCTCTGCGCTGGCGCAGTCGGTTTCGGGCACGTAGAACAGCGGATCATAGCCGAAGCCGTTATGGCCTTGGGGCTCGGTCAGGATGCGGCCTTCCCAGTTGCCCTGGCAGATCAGCGGCGTCGGATCCTCGGCATGACGCATGAACACCAGTACGCACTGAAAACGGGCAGTGCGGGCGGCCTCTGGGACTTGCGCCATCGCCTGCAGCAGTTTGGCGTTGTTTTCGTCGTCGCCGCAGCCTTCGCCGGCATAGCGTGCCGAGTAGATCCCCGGCGCGCCGTTGAGGGCGTCCACTTCCAGGCCGGAATCGTCCGCCAGTGCCGGCAGGCCGGTGATGCGGGCGGCATGTCGGGCCTTGAGAATAGCGTTCTCGACGAAGCTCAGTCCGGTTTCTTCGGCATCATGGACGGCGAAGTCCGATTGCGGCATCACTTCGATCTGCATCGGTGCGAAGATTTCGCCGAACTCTTTCAGTTTGCCGCGGTTGCCGCTGGCCAGAACGATCTTGTCTATCATGTGATTTGGTTAACTCAATCGACGTAAAAACGTTGGTCAAATTCGATGCTGTAGGCCGGCTTGTTCGGGTCCGGCTGCACGCTAAGGGTGATCTTCAGCTGTTCGTCTTCGGTGAAGCGGAAGCCGCCGATGTAGTACAGGGCATTGCCTTCATCGATCTTCTTGAATTCCAGCGTCTGGGCCTGGCCGATCAGGTTGGCCGCCTGGCCGGATACGATCGCGGTGGCGGGCTGCTTGCTGCCGTCGGCCTGGATTTCCAGGACCGAAACATTGACCAGCGCACGGTACTTGCTGCGTACCAGTCCGTTCTGCTGTGCTACTTCCGGCGTGATGAAGCTGGAATTGAAGGCGTTGTAGTGGATCTCGTAGCGGCCGTCGGACATCGACTGTTCGGCCAGTGTGACGGGGCTGAAAATCAGCGCAGCTACCGCCAGCAGGCGGTTCAGGGTTGCAGGATAAAAGCGCATGTTGTCCTCCTTGGTGCCTAGCGGGTGATGCGATAGATGGCGATTTCGCCGAGCATGTTCGGCCACAACTTGATCCACCAGTGGTGGCGGTGCTGGTGGTCGACCACGGTACGCTCCAGAATCTCGATGTTACGGTCTACGCACAGCTGCTCGAAGTCCTTGAAGGTACAGAAGTGGATGTTCGGCGTGTTGTACCAAGTATAGGGCAGAAACTTGGACACCGGCATCTTGCCGCGGAAAGCGAGATAGCCGCGGGCACGCCAGTGGGCAAAATTGGGGAAGGTGACGATGCACTCACGGCCGATGCGCAGCATCTCGTCGACGATCAGATCCGGGCGGTGCATGCTCTGCAGCGCCTGCGTCATGATCACGGTATCGAAGCTGTCGTTGCCGATCGAGGCCAGGCCGTCGTCAATATCTTTCTCGATTACGCTGACCCCCTTCTCGATGCAGACGGTCAGGTTGTCGTGGTCGATTTCCAGGCCGTAGCCCCGGACATTTTTTTCGCTGGTCAGGTGTGCCAGCAGTTCGCCTTCGCCGCAGCCCAGGTCGAGCACGCGGGAGCCGGGTGCAATCCACTCGTTGATGATCTCCAGATCAGCACGCATTGTTGGTTCCTCCATTCGACTGGGGCAGGGCATCGGCGATTCGGTTCATGTAGGTGCTGAACACCTCCATATAACGCGGGATCGGGATCAGGAAGGCGTCGTGCCCCTGGGGGGCATCGATTTCGGCATAGCTGACCGGCTTGCCGGCGGCCACCAGGGCATCGACCAGCTCCCGCGAGCGTTCCGGCGAGAAGCGCCAGTCCGTCGTAAACGACGTGACCATGAAGTCGCACTGGGCTGGTGCCAGAGCGGCTGCCAGATCGTGTCCCTGCTCACCGGCCGGGTCGAAGTAGTCCAGCGCCTTGGTCATCAGCAGGTAGGTGTTGGCATCGAATGAGGTCGAAAAGCGTTCGCCCTGATACTGCAGGTAGGACTCGACCTCGAACTGGGGGTTGAAGTCGAAGCTGAGCTTGCCGTCCTTGAGTTCGCGGCCAAACTTGTCGCGCATGCCGTCGTCGGACAGGTAGGTGATGTGGCCGACCATGCGTGCCAGCATCAGACCGGTACGGGGCACGGTGTCATGCTCGTAGTAATGTCCGGCATGGAACTCGGGGTCCTTGCTGATCGCCTGGCGTGCGACTTCGTTGAAGGCGATGTTCTGGGCACTGAGCTTGGCCGCGGAGGCGATCACCACGCAGTGGCGCAGCCGGTCGGGGTAGCTGATCGACCACTGCAGCGCCTGCATGCCGCCCAGACTGCCGCCGACGACGGCGGCCCACTGGTCGATGCGCAGATGGTCGGCCAGCTGCGCCTGGCTGTGGACCCAGTCCTGCACGGTCATGATCGGGAAGTCGGGGCCGTAGGGTTTGCCGCTGTCCGGATTCAGGGTGTTGGGACCGGTAGAGCCGTGACAGCCGCCCAGGTTGTTGAGGCTGACCACGAAGAAGCGGTTGGTATCGATCGCCTTGCCGGGGCCGATGGCGGAATCCCACCAGCCAGGCTTGCGGTCGTCCATACTGTGATAGCCGGCGGCATGGTGATGGCCGGACAGCGCGTGGCAGATCAGAATCGCATTGGAATGATCGGCGTTGAGCTCGCCGTAGGTCTCGATCATCAGGTCCCAGCTGTTCAGCGTACGACCGCAGCTCAACTCCAGCGGATGATCGAAATGGATGCGTTCGGGGCTGACCAGCCCTACGGAGTCATCGGGAATTACAGCAGGCATGGTGGTTCTCACTCTTCAGGATGCAGGAAGGGATGGAGTGGCGCCGGGGCGCCTCGGTTCGAGCATCACATCTCGTAGTGCAACACCCGGCAGAGCATCAGAAACCTGGCTGTAAACAACGTCGTGTCCCTATTAGTCCGATGAAAGGGCAAGCCCGTCCGGTAGTTTGGCGGGGGCGTGGATGCGCACCCGTTTCTCCCGGCCCAGCTCGCCGCTGATAATGCTGATGTCGCGCTTGGCGACGCCGAAGGTTTTGGCCAGAAACTTGACCAGCGCCGCATTGGCACGGCCTTCGATCGGCGGTGCCGTGATGCGGATTTTAACACTGTCGCCGTGCAGCCCGGAAATTTCATCCCGAGAAGCCTTGGGCTGCAGGTGGCAGCGCAGGATCAGATCCTCGCCCTGCCAGCTGTAGTAGGGTGCGCTGCTCATGTCAGATGATAATGAAAGCCTTGAGATAGCTCTGCACGATCTGGATCAGCAGAAAGATCAGGATCGGTGACAGGTCCAGCCCGCCGATCGGTGGAATCACCCGGCGCGCCAGTGCAAACAGCGGCTCGCTCAACTGCAGCAGCAGTTGCGGTGCCGGATGGTAGCTGTCCGGTGCGACCCAGCTGATGATCACCGCGCCCAGCGTGGCCCAGAAATAGATGGTCAACAGGGTATTGAGTACGCCGGTCAATGAGAAGATCAACAGATGCAACGGATTGATCGATCCGCCTGCGGAGGCAAACAGCGGTGAAAACTGAATCAGCAGCAGGATGGCGATCGCCTTGACGACGAGGGCAACGATCAGCGTGGCGAAGTCGAAACGTCCCCGGGGGCGCAGCACGCGCTGAAGCGGGCCGACGACCGGCTGGGTCAGACGCACCACCGACTGCGAGATCGGGTTGTAGTAATCGGCCTGTGACAGCTGCAGGGCGAAGCGCATCAGCAGCAGGAAGGAGAAGATGCCTCCCACCAGGCTGACAATAAGAGTAATCGGATCCTGTCCCATGATTGGTCCTGTTCGGCAGATGAGTCGTCAGTCTTTACACAGCTCGGCGGCCAGCTCGACGGAGCGGTCGCGGCAGGCGGTCAGCGCGGTCTCGACCAGTGCTTCGAATCCCCCCGCCTGGAAGCTGTTGATGGCGCGTTCGGTGGTGCCATTGGGCGAGGTCACCCGGCGACGCAGTTCGGCGGCATCCACCTCGCTGTTGCTGGCCATGCGCGCCGCGCCCAGCGCGGTCTGCAAGGTCAGGCCACGTGCGTTTTCCTCGCTCAGACCCAGTTTGATGCCGGCGGCGGTCATCGCTTCCATCATCAGGAAGTAATAGGCCGGCCCGGAGCCGGAGACCGCCGTCACCGCATCCAGTTCGGCTTCGTTCTGTACCCAGAGCGCGATGCCTACGGCCTGCAGCACCCGGGAGGCCTGTTCCCGCTGCAGGTCGCTGACGCGGGTGTTGGCGAACAGGCCGCTGGCGCCGGTCTGTACCAGGGCCGGGGTGTTGGGCATGCAGCGTACGATGGCGGCGTCGCCGCCCAGCCAGCGATCCAGAGCCTCCAGGCTGATGCCGGCGGCGATGGAGATGAACAGCGGCCGGTGTGTACGGGCGACTTCGGCCAGATCGGACGCGACCGTCTGCATGATCTGCGGCTTGACCGCCAGCACCACCAGATCGGCGGCCGCCACGGCGGCATGGTTGTCGGTGGTGGTGTTCAGGCCCTGAGCCGCCAGGTCGTCCAGGCGGGCTGATTCGGGTTCTGAAGCCCAGATGTTCTGTGGTGCAAAACCGTTCTCAAGCAGGCCGCCGATGATGGCCCGGGCCATGTTGCCGGCACCGATGAAAGCGACTACGGGTTGTTGGCTCACGAATAGACTCCTGTGGTTCAAACGTTGGTGGTGGCACTGGCATAGGCGCGGGGACCGAACAGCGCGGTCCCGATCCGGACCAGTGTCGAGCCTTCGGCGATGGCGGCCTCAAGATCGCCGGACATGCCCATCGACAGGGTATCCAGCTGGGGCAGTTCTGTCTGCAGTGCTGTCAGCTGTTCACGCACACGGGCAAAGGTGGCGCGCTGGCGGGCTGGGTCGGTTTCCGCTTCCGGAATCGCCATCAGACCACGCAGCTGCAGATTGGGCAGCGCCGCGACGGCACGGGCCAGCTCGGGCAGTTCGTCGGGATGACAGCCCGACTTGCTGGCTTCGCCGCTGATATTGATCTGCAGGCAGACGTTCAGCGGCGGCCGCTCGGCCGGACGCTGCTCGGACAGGCGGCGGGCGATCTTCAGTCGGTCGACGCTGTGCACCCAGTCGAACTGCTCGGCGATGGCGCGCGTCTTGTTGGACTGGATCGGGCCGATGAAGTGCCATTCCAGCGGCAGGTCCTGCAGCGTTGCGATCTTGTCCAGCGCTTCCTGCAGATAGTTCTCGCCGAAGGCGGTCTGGCCGCAGGCATGCAGCTGGCGGATCTCGTCCGCGCTTCGGGTCTTGCTGACCGCCAGCAGCTGCACGCTTTCGGGCGAGCGCTGGCTGTCTCGGCAGGCGCTCAGGATCTGCTGACGAACACTGTCATACTTGTCTGCTAACATAATCACCCACGAATACTGACGGCCGTCATTGGCACGTTATGCCTATTCTGCTAGAACAGTAAAGTTTAATGGAAGCTGCCTCGGATCTCGACTGCTTATGGATATTACAGAACTTTTATCATTCTCCGTGCAACAGGGTGCCTCCGACCTGCACCTGACGGCCGGCATGCCGCCCATGATCCGTGTTGACGGTGATGTAAGGCGTATCAAGCTCCCCGCGCTGGACCATAAACAGGTACACACGCTTGTCTACGACATCATGAACGACAGGCAGCGCAAGGAGTATGAAGAGAACTACGAAGCGGACTTCTCTTTTGAAGTACCCAACCTGGCCCGTTTCCGTGTCAACGCCTTCAACCAGCACCGCGGCGCGGCAGCGGTCTTCCGTACCGTACCGAGTAAGGTGCTGACCATGGAAGACCTGGACATGGGCAAGGTGTTCAAGGACCTGTCCGAGCAGGCGCGAGGTCTGGTGCTGGTAACCGGTCCGACCGGTTCCGGTAAGAGTACCACCCTGGCGGCGATGATCGACTACGTCAACGATACCCGTTCCGACCATATCCTCACCATCGAGGACCCGATCGAATTCGTCCACGAGAGCAAGAAGTGTCTGATCAACCAGCGCGAAGTGCACCGTGATACCCACAGCTTCTCCAACGCCCTGCGTTCGGCGCTGCGTGAGGACCCGGACGTCATTCTGGTGGGTGAGATGCGTGACCTGGAAACCATCCGTCTGGCGCTGACCGCGGCCGAGACCGGCCACCTGGTGTTCGGTACCCTGCACACCACCTCCGCCGCCAAGACCATCGACCGTATCATCGACGTTTTCCCGGCGGCCGAGAAGGACATGGTGCGCTCCATGCTGTCCGAATCCCTGCAGGGCGTCATCTCCCAGACCCTGCTGAAACGGGTCAAGGGCGGCCGTGTGGCGGCCCACGAGATCATGATCGGCACCCCGGCGGTACGCAACCTGATCCGTGAAGACAAGGTGGCGCAGATGTACTCGGCGATCCAGACCGGTGCCGCCTATGGCATGAAAACATTGGACCAGTCACTGACCGAATTGATGCACAAGGGCATCATCTCGCGTGAACTGGCGCGTGAAAAAGCGAAAAACCCCGCCGCCTTCTAAGGCTGGATGACACAGGAGTAAATAGTGGACTTTACCCAACTTTTGAAAGTGATGGTGGACCGGGGCGCTTCTGACCTGTTCGTAACGGCGGGTGCGGCCCCCTCGATCAAGGTGGACGGTACCATCCGCCCCCTGACCAAGGAAAAACTGAAGCCGAGCCAGACGCGGGCGCTGGTTTACAGCACCATGAACGACAAGCAGCTGGCCGAGTTCGAAGGCACCAGCGAGTGCAACTTCGCCATCAGTGCGCCGGGTATCGGCCGCTTCCGTGTCAGCGCCTTCATGCAGCGCAACACGCCGGGGATGGTGCTGCGTTCGATCAACAGCCATATCCCGAGCATGGATGAGCTCAAGCTGCCGAATGTGCTGCGCGACCTGTCGATGACCAAGCGAGGTCTGATTCTGTTCGTCGGCGGTACCTCCACCGGTAAATCAACCTCGCTGGCATCGATGATCGACTACCGCAACGAGAACCATGCCGGTCATATCATTACCGTTGAGGATCCGATCGAGTACGTCCACAACCACAAGAAGAGCATCATCACCCAGCGTGAAGTGGGCATCGATACGGAATCCTTCGAGGTGGCGCTGAAAAACACCCTGCGTCAGGCGCCGGACGTGATTCTGATGGGTGAGATCCGTTCCGCCGAAACGATGAAATATGCGCTGGCCTTCGCTGAAACCGGCCACCTCTGTCTGGCCACGCTGCACGCCAACAACGCCAACCAGGCGCTGGACCGCATCATCTCCTTCTTCGGTCCCGAGCACCACGATCAGGTGTGGATGGATATGTCGCTGAACCTCAAGGCGATCGTGGCGCAGCAGCTGTTGCCCACCATTGATGGCAAGGGCCGCCGCGCCGCCATCGAGGTGATGATCAATACCCCGCTGATCCAGGATCATGTGCGCAAGGGCGAGGTGCACGAGATCAAGGAAGTGATCAAGAAGTCCACCAACCTGGGCATGCAGACCTTCGACCAGGCGCTGTTCACCCTCTACCGCGATGGCATCATCACCTACGAGGTCGCTCTGGCCCATGCGGACTCCGCCAACGACTTGCGTCTGATGATCAAGCTGGATGCGGAAACCAGCGGCAAGGCGGATGCGCAGGAAGAGGGGATGCCCAGCTTTACGCTGCAGGACGAGGACGACAACCTCAACCTGGGCGGCGAGCTCGACGTCAAGGGCATGTAATTCCCGCCGGCAACGAAAAAGGGGCGGCCCCAAACGGGTGCCGCCCCTTTTTTTGTCTGTCGACGGTGTTCAGCGGCGGAACACGACGCTCCCGTCCATGACGGTGGCGTTGACACGCCCTTTCAGGGTCTGGCCCAGGAAGGGGGTGTTCTTGCCGGCCGATCTCAGGCTGTCTGCAGTCAGTTCCCATTCGAGGTCGGGATCGAAGACGCAGATATCGGCCTGGGAGCCGATTTCAAGGGTGCCGGCGTCGATGCCCAGAATGCGTGCCGGTGCGGCGGTCA
Organism: uncultured Marinobacterium sp.; assembly: GCA_963676805.2. GTDB lineage: Bacteria > Pseudomonadota > Gammaproteobacteria > Pseudomonadales > Balneatricaceae > Marinobacterium. The sequence goes on from CAXXYA010000002.1 coordinate 2,985,325, forward strand.
GGGTTTCGATCAGCTGCGGCAGTTCCAGCAGCTGCTGTTCCACCAGTGACAGGCTCAGCGGCAGCAGGGTTTCCAGTCCGCTCATGCCCGGTTCGGTGGCCGCAAACGGGGCCTGCTTGGCGATCGGGTCGTGCGGCTGGTGGTCGGAGCAGATCGCGGCGATGGTGCCGGTCACCAGCCCCTGACGCAGGCCGGCGCGGTCCAGCTGGCTGCGCAGCGGCGGCTGCAGGTGATAAGCGGCGTTGAAGCCGTTGACGCTTTCGTCGGTCAGCAGCAGGTGCTGTATCGCCACGTCGGCCGTGACCTGAAGACCGCGTTCACGGGCAGACTCGACCATCCGTACCGAGCGTTCGCAGGAGAGCTGGCCGAAGTGGGCGCGCACCCCGGTCTGTTCCACCAGCAGCAGGCAGCGGGAGACTTCGATGGTTTCAGCTGCCGCCGGGATGCCGTTCAGGCCCAGACGGGTGGAGGTGGTATCGTCGTGCATGCAGCCGTTGGCGGCCAGGGTGTCGTCCTGGGCCTGGAACACGACCAGCAGGTCATGGGTCGCGGCATATTCCAGACAGCGCAGCAGCGTCTGGCTGCTGGCGATGGCATGGCGCATGTTGGTGAAAGCGATACAGCCGGAGCTGGCCAGACCGTGCAGCGGCGCCAGCTGCTCGCCCTCCAGGCCGCGGGTCAGGGCACCCATCGGCAGTACACGAGCAAAGCCGAGATCCGCCGCACGATCCTGGATCAGCTCCGCCACGGCGGCGGTTTCCACGATCGGCTGGGTATCCGGGGTCACCACCAGTGTGGTGATGCCGCCAGCGGCCGCGGCGGCGGTTTCGCTGGCGATGGTGCCTTTCTGGGTGAAACCCGGCTCACGCAGGGTGGTGCACAGGTCGATCAGACCGGGGCAGACCACCTGGCCGCTGGCGTCGATCACTTCGTCGGCAACGAAGCCTTCGGGGGCCTGACCCAACGCGGCGATCTCGCCGTTCTGCACATAGAGGTTGGCCACTTCATCCCACTGCTGGGTCGGGTCGATGACGCGACCACCGGAAATCAGAATGTTCATGCCTGCTCCTCCTCGCTGATCTCGCCGTGTTGTGACAACTGTCCGCTCATCGCCTTGGACATCACCGCCATGCGCACGGCGATGCCGTTGGTGACCTGGTCGAGAATCAGTGAGCGCGGACCATCAGCCACTTCGGACTCGATCTCGACGCCCCGGTTGATCGGGCCGGGATGCATTACCACCGCATCCGGTTTGGCATAGGCCAGCTTGTCGCGGTTGAGGCCGTACAGCTTGTAGAACTCGGCCTCGCTCGGCAGCAGGGCGCTCTGCATGCGCTCCTTCTGCAGGCGCAGCATCATGATCACGTCCACGTCGCGCAGGCCCGGAGCCATCTCGGTGTAGACCTTGACGCCCAGTGCCTCGATATGGCGCGGCAGCAGGGTTTTGGGCGCGATGACACGGATCTCGTCGACCCCCAGGGTACGCAGGGCGTGGATCTGGGAGCGGGCCACGCGGGAGTGCAGGATATCGCCGACGATCGCGACCTTCAGCGGTGCGAAGTCGCCCTTGTGGCGGCGGATGGTCAGCATGTCCAGCATCGCCTGGGTCGGGTGCGCGTGGCGGCCGTCACCGGCGTTGATCACGGCCACGTTTGGTGTCACGTGCTGGGCGATGAAGTGGGCAGCACCGCTGTCGGCGTGACGTACCACGAACATATCGGAGTGCATCGCCTCCAGGGTCATCAGAGTGTCTTTCAGCGTCTCGCCCTTCTTGGTCGAGGAAGTGTTGATGTTCAGGTTCAACACGTCCGCGGACAGGCGTTTGGCCGCCAGTTCGAAGGTGGACAGGGTGCGGGTGCTGTTCTCGAAGAACAGGTTGACCACGGTCTTGCCGCGCAGCAGCGGCACTTTTTTCACCTGTTGCTGGCTCATGTCGACGAAGGAGTCGGCGGTGTCGAGAATCTCGGTCAGCAGGTCGCGCGGCAGGCCTTCGGTGGTCAGAAAATGGCGCAGCTGTCCGTCGGACGTCAGCTGAAGTGCGTTCGGGTCGGTAGCCTCAAACATGGTGATATGCTCTTGTCGTTTCAGTCACGCTGACGGATAGTCAGCGTCAGGGGATCGGGGCCGTTGAGTTTGACCAGCTGGTCGGGACCCAGTGCCAGGGTGCCGCCGATCACATCGGCCTGGATCGGCAGCTCACGGCGCTGCAGGTCGAGCAGGGTGATCAGGCTGACCGACGCGGGTCGGCCGTAGTCGAACAGCTCGTTCAGTGCCGCGCGGATGGTACGGCCGCTCATGATCACGTCGTCGACCAGCAGAATGTCGCGGCCTTCGGTGGCGCAGGGCAGCTGGGTCGGCTGTACCTTCGGATTCATGCCCACCTGGGTGAAGTCGTCGCGGTAGAAGCTGATATCCAGAATGCCCAGTGGGCTGGTCAGCTCCAGCTGCTGGTGCAGGCGCTCCGCTAGCCAGACGCCGCCGGTGCGGATGCCGATCATCAGCGGATCCTTGAGGTTGCGCCGGGTAATCAGGGCGCGGGTTTCGTCCGCCATCTTGTCGAGCAGTGCATCAATGCTCAGGGTGCCCGAGACCATAAATGTCCTCCAGTCGGGTGTGGCTTGGGATACGCTCAGGACTGTTGAACCAGTCCTCAAGAATCAGCTGGGCGGCGATGCCGTCGACCGACTCCTGCTTGAAATTGGTACCGCCGCCGGCATCCAGATGGATACGCTTGGCCTCGGCCGTGGTCAGGCGTTCGTCACACAGGAAACAGGGCAGCTGATAGCGATCCTGGATGCGGTTGGCAAACTTGCGGGCGCGGCGGGCCATTTCGGAGATGGTGCCGTCCATGTTGAGCGGAATACCCACCACCAGGGTGTTAGGCCGCCACTGCTTGACGGTGGCGTCCAGGGTGTCCCAGTCGGGAATGCCGTCTCGGGCCCGGATCGGCTCGATCGGGCTGGCGCTGGCGGTGAGGCTCTGGCCGATCGCCAGGCCGATACGTGTCGTGCCGAAATCGAATCCCAGCACCAGTTGGGTGTCGCTGCTCATCCAGTCGCTTCAGTCAGGCATGTCCGGCATGGGCCGGCAGCAGGTTCAGGTTGATGCCCAGCGTGGCGGCCGCGGCTTGCAGCCGGTCCTCCAGTGGCAGGTGGAAAAGTATATCTGAATTTGCCGGGCAGCTTAACCAGAGGTTGTCGCACAGCTCCTGTTCCAGCTGTTCAGGTCCCCAGCCGGCATAGCCCAGGGCGACCAGAAAAGTGTCGGGGCCTTCGCCGCGGGCGATCGCCTCGAGAATGTCCAGCGAGGTGGTCAGGCAGATCCCGTCGTGGATGGTGTGCGAGGACAGCCACTGCTGGTCGGGGGTGCAGGTATGTAGTACGAACCCGCGGTCATCGCGCACCGGGCCGCCGTTGAAGATCGGGCGCTCGGAGCCCAGGCCGATCTGGCTGTCCAGCTCCAGGTGGTTGAGCAGGTCGCACATGCGAATGCCGCTGGGGCGGTTGACCACAATGCCCATGGCGCCGTACTCGTTGTGGTCGCAGATGTAGACCACCGTCTGGGCGAAGGTGTCGTCCAGCAGGTGCGGCATAGAGATCAGGAAGTGGTTACGCAGTGAGGTGAAAGGCATGGGCAGTCTCTCTTCGCTGCTCAAAAGGTAGTTTAGGCTTAGTACACCCGCGCCTGTTTCTCAAATTTCCAGGTGCGAATGATCTCCAGTCGATCCACGCTCTTGCGCATCTCCACCGGGAAGCTCTGGAAGGGAGAGGCGAGTTGCACGATGCGGATGGCGGCATCATCCAGTATCCGATACCCGGAGGAAGCGAGAATCTCGATATTGACCACCTGACCGTCCGGGTTCAGGGCGACCAGCAGCCGGAGGGTGCCCTGAAGTCCCTGGCGACGGGCCTGTTCGGGATAGTTCAGGTTGCCCACGGTTTCGACGCGGCGACGCCAGTTGTCCAGATAGCCGGCGTACTTGTGTGCGCGCGTGGCGGCTGAAGTCAGACGCAGTACGCGCGGTTTCTTGGCTCGCTCCTCGCGGATCAGGTCCAGCTTGGCCTGCAGGCTGGCCATCTCCAGGCTGCGGGCCATCAGCGAGGTGGAACTGCTGGGCTGAGAGGCCGGCGGTGCCGCCTGCTGATCGGCATCGGCAGGTGCGTTCCGGCGTGCGTCCGGAACCTCACGGGCGACCAGAGTGTGCTCGGCACTGGCTGCCTCACCCTGGCGCTCGGTCTGCTGGCCGGGGCTGGGCTGGCGGGTCGGGCTGGGGTCGGCCGGGGTCGGTACAGGCGTGTGTTGGGCAGCCTGTTGCCGGGAGTCGGTGCTGGCCAGAGGTGCCATTTCGGTTGTGGACGGGGTGGCGGCGGTATCGGCGCTGCCGCTGCCACGCTGGTTGTGCTGGGCGATGAAGTCAGCCTGTTCGGGCTCTTCCTTTTGCGGATACTGGGCGAGGGTAACGTCCAGTGTATGCTGCGGCGGCTCAATGTCCGGCAGATTAAAGCCCAGTGCGAGCAGCAGGACGCCGTGTACCAGGGTGGCGATGAACAGCATGAAGCCGAAGCTGTCGGTGTTCAGGTGGTGCCAGAGTGGTAAACGGTCGTCCATGGTGCTCATCGTGCTGCCAGCTTCCCTTCAATGCAGTCCATCAATTGCATGCCGATGTCGAGATTAAACTGGTCATCCAGTTCGCGGATACAGGTCGGGCTGGTGACGTTGATTTCGGTCAGGTAATCGCCGATCACATCCAGACCGACGAACAGCAGGCCTTTCTCTTTCAGCGTCGGGCCGACCTGTTCGGCGATCCAGCGATCACGATCCGTCAGTGGGCGGCCCTCGCCGCGTCCGCCGGCCGCCAGGTTGCCGCGGGTTTCACCGGCCATGGGAATACGGGCCAGAGCGTAGGGCACAGGCTCGCCGTCGATCATCAGGATGCGCTTGTCGCCATCCTTGATCTCGGGGATGTACTTCTGCGCCATGATGGTCTGGGTGCCATGGGCGGTCAGGGTTTCGATGATCACGCCCAGGTTGGTGCCGTCTTCGCGGATATGGAAGATCGACGAGCCGCCCATGCCGTCCAGCGGCTTGAAGATGACGTCCTTGTGCTCGGCGTGGAACTGGCGCAGCAGGTCCTCGCGACGGGTCACCAGCACCGGCGGGCAGCACTGCGGGAAGTGGGTGGCGAACAGCTTTTCGTTGAAATCGCGCAGGCTGCCGGTACGGTTGACGATCAGGGTGCCCTGCGCCTCGGCCATCGCCAGCAGGTGAGTGGTGTAGATGAATTCGTTGTCGAACGGCGGGTCCTTGCGCATCAGGATGACGTCCAGCTCGGCCAGATCGCGGATGACATAGTCGCCGCGCTCGAACCAGTTGTCCGGGTCCATGGCGACCTTCAGCGGCGCCATCTGCGCCTTGACGGTGCCGTCGCGCAGAAACAGGTGCTGTTGTTCCATGTAGTGCAGTTCCCAACCCTTGCGCTGGGCGGCCCAGAGCATGGCCAGGGAGCTGTCTTTCTTGTAGCTGATGGCCTCGATGGGGTCCATCACGATGCCGACTTTGACTGTCATCACAAATGTCCTGTGCTGAAATGGATGGAAATTACCCCAGGTCGCCCCAGAGGTACTGCAGAATGGCGCAGGCCGCGACCGGCGCGGTTTCGGTGCGCATCACCCGAGGGCCGAAGGCGACGGGCTGGAAGCCGGCGGCCAGGGCCGCTTCGACCTCGGCTTCGGTCAAACCGCCCTCGGGACCGATCAGCAGGGCGACGGAGGCCGGGGCGTCCATCGTCTGCAGCGGTTGTGCGGTATGGTGATGCAGCACCAGCTTGAGGTCGGCGTCCACATTCAGGACCCACTGTTCCAGAGGGCTGACGTCGAGGATTTCGGGGACCCGGGTGCGCAGGCTCTGTTCACAGGCGCTGATCGCGACCTGCTGCCAGTGGCGCAGACGCTTGTCCTCGCGTTCGGCCTTGAGGCGCACTTCGCAGCGTTCGCTGGTCAGGGGCGTAATGCGTGCCACGCCCATCTCGGTGGCTTTCTGTACCGCGTAATCCATGCGCTCGCCGCGCGACAGGGTCTGGCCGATATGCACCTGCAGACCGGACTCGACCGCGGGGTGGGCCACTTCGGTGATCTGCGCACTGGCTCGACGCTTGTCGACGCCGGTGAGGGTGGCGCTGTACTCCGCTCCATCGCCATTGAACAGGCGGATCGGATCGCCATCGCGCAGACGCAGGGCACGTACGGCATGCTGAATGCTGGTATCGGACAGTTCGATCAGTGCGCCGGCTGACAGCGGCTGGGATTCATAGACGCGGGGTATGCGCATGAGCGTCCTGCTGGTTGAATTAACAAACCGCTATTATGTCGCATCGAGCGTGGGGTATGCCAGTGGAGTGAGCAGGGATCGTATGGGTCTGCAAAAGTTGTTGTCTGTCAGAGACAGATCGCTCGCGGAGCGAGCTCCCACGGGGTACTGCCGATGAAGGCAGTGATGTGGGAGCGCACTCTGTGCGCGAAGAGGGACCGAGGTTACAGGCCTGCGGCAGCCTTCAGGGCGTCAGCCTTGTCGGTCATTTCCCAGGGGAACGCCATGAAGGTGTCGTTGCCCACGGTCATCTCGAACGGGTTGCGGCCGAAATGGCCGTAGGCCGCGGTCTGACGGTACATCGGGTGCAGCAGGTCGAGCATGCGGGTGATCGCATACGGACGCAGGTCGAAGTGCTCGCGTACCAGTTCGATGATCTTGTCATCGCTGATCTTGCCGGTGCCGAAGGTGTTGATCGATACCGAGGTCGGTTCGGCGACGCCGATGGCGTAGGAGACCTGGATCTCGACACGGTCGGCCAGACCGGCGGCAACGATGTTCTTGGCCACGTAACGACCGGCATAGGCGGCAGAGCGGTCGACCTTGGACGGGTCCTTGCCGGAGAAGGCACCGCCACCGTGACGGGCCATGCCGCCGTAGGTGTCAACGATGATCTTGCGGCCGGTCAGACCACAGTCGCCCACCGGGCCGCCGATGACGAACTTGCCGGTCGGGTTGATGTGGTACTGGGTATCCTTGTGCAGCAGCTCGGCCGGCAGCACGTGCTTGATGATCAGCTCCTGTACCGCTTCCTGCAGGTCGGCCTGGGACACGTCCGGGTTGTGCTGAGTGGACAGCACTACCGCGTCAATCGCCACCGGCTTGCCGTTTTCATAGCGGCAGGTCACCTGGGACTTGGCGTCGGGGCGCAGCCAGGGCAGCAGGCCGGACTTGCGTGCTTCCGCCTGACGCTCCACCAGACGGTGAGAGAAGGTGATCGGGGCCGGCATCAGGACGTCGGTTTCATTGGACGCGTAGCCGAACATCAGGCCCTGGTCACCGGCGCCCTGATCTTCCGGACGGCTGCGGTCAACGCCCTGGGCGATGTCGACAGACTGCTTGCCGATGATGTTGATCACACCACAGGTTTCGCCGTCGTAACCGACGTCGGAAGAGGTGTAGCCGATATCGCAGATCACGCCACGTACCAGGTCTTCCAGGTCGATCCAGGCCGAGGTGCTGATTTCACCGGAAACGATCGCTACACCGGTCTTGACCATGGTTTCACAGGCCACGCGGGCGTACTTGTCTTCTGCGATGATCGCATCCAGCACGGCATCGGAGATCTGGTCGGCAATCTTGTCCGGATGTCCCTCGGACACGGACTCGGAGGTGAACAGGCTGTATTCGCTCATTCCGGGAAAAATCCTCACACAGGGTCAGGCGCGGCCACAGGCATCGGGAGCGGGCCGGGCTGAAGATTAGAGTGTTGTCTAAAACCGGTTATTTTAACGCCAGCCCCGGCTGCTTGCATAATCCCGAGCGGCTTTTTGCTTGAAAATTTTGCGTTTTGCACATGAAAAACGCTCTATTTGCGCATTTGGATTTGAAGCCGGTCGCCATCTGGGGGAAAATTGCGCCTTAAATTTCCCGAATCCGTAAACCTCAAGGTTGGGTCCAGCCCCAGGAGTAGATTGATGTCCTCTCGCCGAGAACTTGCCAATGCCATCCGCGCATTGAGCATGGACGCCGTACAGAAAGCCAAATCCGGTCACCCGGGTGCCCCCATGGGCATGGCGGATATTGCCGAAGTGTTGTGGAACGACTTCATGAAGCACAACCCCGGCAACCCGCACTGGTACGACCGTGACCGCTTCGTGCTGTCCAACGGCCATGGTTCCATGCTGATCTACTCGCTGCTGCACTTGACTGGTTACGACGTCAATATCGATGACCTGAAAAACTTCCGCCAGCTGCACAGCAAGACCGCCGGTCACCCGGAATACGGTTACTGCCCGGGTGTTGAAACCACCACCGGCCCGCTGGGCCAGGGCATCACCAATGCGGTGGGCATGGCGATCGCCGAGAAGGCGCTGGCGGCGCAGTTCAACCGCGAAGGTCACGACATCGTCGATCACTACACCTACGCCTTCATGGGCGATGGCTGCCTGATGGAAGGCGTCTCCCACGAATCCTGTGCGCTGGCCGGCACCCTGGGGCTGGGCAAGCTGGTCGCCTTCTGGGATGACAACGGCATCTCCATCGACGGCGAAGTGGAAGGCTGGTTCACCGACGACACCCCGGCTCGTTTCGAAGCCTACGGCTGGCAGGTGATTCGTGGCGTTGACGGTCACGACAGCGACCAGATTCGTGCCGCCATCGAGCAGGCGCGCGAAAACGGCGAGCAGCCGACGCTGATCTGCTGCAAGACTGTGATCGGTTTCGGTTCCCCGAACAAGCAGGGCAAGGAAGATTGCCACGGCGCGCCGCTGGGCGACGACGAGATCGCGCTGACCCGTGAAGCCCTGCAGTGGGCGCACCCGGCGTTCGAAGTGCCGGAAGAGCTGTATGCCGACTGGGATGCCCGTGAAGCCGGTGCCCACGCCGAGAACGAGTGGAATGAGCGCCTGAGCGCCTACACCGCAGCCTACCCTGAACTGGCCGAAGAACTGCTGCGTCGCCTGTCCGGCGAACTGCCGGCCGACTTTACCGAGCAGGTTGATGCCTGGATCGCCCAGGTGGCCGAGAAGGGCGACACCATCGCTTCGCGCAAGGCCTCCCAGAACGCCATCGAAGCCTTCGGTCCGATGCTGCCGGAATTCATGGGCGGTTCCGCCGACCTGGCCGGTTCCAACCTGACCCTGTGGTCCGGCTCCAAGGGTCTGACCCGCGACGATGCCAGCGGCAACTACATCCACTACGGTGTGCGTGAGTTCGGCATGAGCGCGATCATGAACGGCATCGCCCTGCACGGCGGCTTCATTCCTTACGGCGCCACCTTCCTGGTGTTCATGGAATATGCCCGCAATGCCGTGCGCATGGCCGCACTGATGAAACAGCGCGTGCTGTTCGTCTACACCCACGACTCCATCGGTCTGGGCGAAGACGGCCCGACGCACCAGCCGATCGAACAGATCGCCAACCTGCGCCTGACACCGAACATGGAAACCTGGCGCCCCTGCGACGCCGTCGAGTCGGCCGTGTCCTGGAAAGCCTCCGTGCAGCGCACCGACGGCCCCAGCTCGCTGATCTTCTCCCGTCAGGGCCTGCCGCACCAGAACCGCGATGCTGACCAGATCGCGGCGATCGAGCGCGGCGGCTACATCCTGCGTGACTGCGCCGGCACCCCGGATGCGATCCTGATCGCCACCGGTTCCGAAGTGTCTCTGGTGATGGATGCGGCGGACGCACTGACCGCCAAAGGCAAGCAGGTTCGCGTGGTCTCCATGCCCTGTACCGAACGTTTCGACAAGCAGGATGCGGCCTATAAGGAACAGGTCCTGCCGGCTTCGGTCACCGTGCGTGTGGCGGTGGAAGCGGCCCATGCCGATTTCTGGTACAAGTATGTGGGTCTGAACGGTGCCATCATCGGCATGCGCAGCTTCGGTGAATCCGCACCGGCCGGTGAGCTGTTCAAAGAGTTCGGCTTCACCGTCGACAACGTTGTCAGCACCGTTGAAGGCCTGCTGTAAACGCGTTCCTGTCGGGTGCAGGTACGCACCCGGCACCTGGCAGATAATGGCATGAGCTATCGAATCGCGATCAACGGTTACGGCCGCATTGGACAGGGTGTCCTGCGAGCGGTCTATCAGCATGGCCTGCAGTCTGAACTGCAGGTTGTAGCGATCAACGAGCTGTCCGGTCTGGACACGCTTACCTACCTGACCCGTTATGACACCACCCACGGCCGCTTTCCCTGCCCGGTGGATAATGACGGTGAAGCGCTGCTGATCAACGGTGACCGCATTCGTGTGTTCAGCCATGCCGAGCCTGAACAGGTGCCCTGGGGCGAGTTGGGCGTGGATCTGGTGCTGGAGTGTTCCGGTGCCTTTCGCACTCGAGCCGATGCCGAGCGTCATCTGGCCAGCGGTGCCCGGCGGCTGCTCTATTCGCACCCGGCGCAGGCGGATATCGATGCCACGGTGGTGTTCGGTTACAACGAGGACAGCCTCAGGGCCGAGCACCGCATTGCGTCGGCGGCTTCCTGCACCACCAACTGTGTAGTGCCGGTGCTGAACCTGCTGGATCGCCATTTCGGCATCGACAGCGGGGTGACCACGACCATCCATTCGGCGATGAACGACCAGCCGGTGATCGACAGCTATCACCGCAGTGACCTGCGTCTGGCGCGCAGCGCCATGCAGTCGATCGTGCCGGTGGATACCGGGCTCAGTCGCGGCATCGACCGGCTGCTGCCGCACCTGGCGGGGCGCTTCGAGTGTCTGCATGTGCGCGTGCCGACGATCAACGTTTCGCTAATGGACCTGTCGGTGAACCTGCAGCAGGATACCGACCCGGACGAGGTCAACGCCGTGCTGCGCAGGGCGGCCGATAACGAACTGGCCGGGCTGCTGGGCTATACCGAAGAGCCGCACGCCTCCATGGATTTCAACACCGACCCCCGCTCGGCGGTGGTCGACGGCACCCAGACCCGGGTCTCCCGGGGACGGTTGCTGAAACTGTTGTGCTGGTTCGACAACGAATGGGCTTTCGCCAACCGGATGCTGGATCTTTCCCGGTACTGGCTGCGGCTCAAGAACTGAATAACAGACTCAAACAAGAAACAGGAACTCCCTCTTATGAGCGTTTTGAAAATGACTGATCTGGATCTGGCCGGCAAACGCGTGCTGATCCGTGAAGATCTCAATGTCCCGGTCAAGGATGGTCAGGTGACTTCCGACGCCCGTATCCGTGCTTCCCTGCCGACCATCGAAGTGGCGCTGAAGGCCGGTGCCAAGGTGATGGTGATGTCCCACCTGGGTCGTCCGACCGAAGGTGAATACGAAGAGCAATACTCGCTGGCGCCGGTGGCCGAGCACATCAGCAAGCTGCTACAGCGCCCGGTTCCGCTGGTCAAGGACTGGCTGGACGGCGGCTTCGAGGTGGAAGAGGGTGAACTGGTTCTGCTGGAAAACGTCCGCTTCAACGCCGGCGAGAAAAAGGACAACGAAGCACTGTCGCAGAAGATGGCCGCATTGTGCGACGTCTATGTAATGGACGCTTTTGGCACCGCGCACCGCGCTCAGGCCTCGACTCATGGTGTGGCCAAGTTCGCGCCGGTCGCCTGCGCCGGTCCCTTGCTGGCCAACGAGCTGGATGCGCTGGCCAAGGCGCTGGATAACCCGGCCCGTCCGATGGCGGCGATCGTCGGTGGCTCCAAGGTATCGACCAAACTGGAAGTGCTCAACGCGCTGTCCGAGAAGTGCGATCAGCTGATCGTCGGTGGCGGCATCGCCAACACCTTCCTGGCGGCGGCCGGCAAGCCGGTGGGCAAGTCCCTGTGTGAGCATGATTTGATCCCGGCCGCCAAGGCGCTGATGGAAAAGGTCGATATCCCGCTGCCGGTGGATGTGGTCGTCGCCAAGGAATTCGCCGAGTCGGCTGAAGCGGTGATCAAGTCTGCTGACGATGTGGCCGAGGACGAAATGATCCTGGATATCGGCCCGGAATCTGCCCAGAACCTGGCGGCCCTGCTGACCAGCGCCGGCACCATCATCTGGAACGGCCCGGTGGGCGTGTTCGAATTCGACCAGTTTGGTGAAGGCACCAAGGCGTTGTCACTGGCGATCGCCAACAGTGAAGGCTTCTCCATCGCCGGCGGTGGTGACACCCTGGCCGCGGTGGATAAATATGACATCGCTGATAAGATCTCCTACATCTCCACCGGCGGTGGCGCCTTCCTGGAGTTCGTGGAAGGCAAGGTGCTGCCGGCGGTTGCAGTACTGGAAGCGCGCGCTGCGAAGTAAGATTTTCGATTAACCAATTCAAAGGGTGAAACCATGGCTTTGATCTCCATGCGTCAGCTGCTGGACCATGCCGCCGAATATGGCTACGGCATTCCGGCGTTCAACGTCAACAACCTGGAGCAGATGCGTGCGATCATGGAAGCGGCGGCCAAGACCGACTCGCCGGTGATCGTTCAGGCCTCTGCCGGTGCACGCAAGTACGCAGGCTCCAACTTCCTGCGACACATGATTCTGGCCGCGATCGAAGAGTTCCCGGACGTGCCGGTGTGCATGCACCAGGACCACGGCACCAGCCCGGCCGTCTGCCAGCGCTCCATCGCCATGGGCTTCTCGTCCGTGATGATGGACGGTTCTCTGGGTGAAGACGGCAAGACCCCGACCGACTACGCCTACAACGTCGACGTGACCCGTCGTACCGTTGAAATGGCGCACGCCTGCGGCGTTTCCGTGGAAGGCGAACTGGGCTGCCTGGGCTCGCTGGAAACCGGTCAGGCCGGTGAAGAAGACGGTATTGGTGCCGAGGGTACTCTGACCCACGACCAGATGCTGACCGACCCGGATGAAGCGGCTGACTTCGTCAAGGCCACCAACGTGGATGCCCTGGCGATCGCCTGCGGTACCTCCCACGGTGCCTACAAGTTCACCAAGCCGCCGACAGGCGACATCCTGGCGATCGATCGCATCAAGGCGATCCACGACCGTATTCCGGGTACCCACCTGGTGATGCACGGCTCCTCCTCCGTACCCCAGGAGTGGCTGGCGGTGATCAACCAGTACGGTGGCAAGATTCCGGAAACCTACGGTGTGCCGGTCGAGCAGATCGTCGAAGGCATCAAGTACGGCGTGCGCAAGGTCAACATCGATACCGACCTGCGTCTGGCGTCAACCGGTGCCGTGCGTCGTTTCCTGGCGGAAAACCCGGCCGAGTTCGACCCGCGCAAATTCCTCAAGGCCACCATGCAGGCGATGAGTGAAATCTGCATCGCGCGCTACGAAGCCTTCGGTACCGCCGGTCATGCCAGCAAGATCAAGGCGATCTCGCTGGAAAACATGGCCGAGCGCTACATGACCGGTGAGCTGGACGCCAAGATCAACTGATCGGGCGTTCAGGCTTGCGAAAACCCGGTTTCAGCCTTCCGCTGAACCGGGTTTTTTTGTGCCTGTCGCGCGGGAGGATATGGGTGTCGCTGTTCGATTACATTATAAGTTATTGATTTATAAGGGTGGCAAAGATGAATGTAGGATGAATCAGGCAAATGGCGACACTTTTGCTGTCAATGCCATAACAGTTTCAGCCTTAACTCGGAATGAGCCAAAAACACTCCTTTTAACACATTGTTTTTAAAGGTTAATTTTTTATATGGCACGACAATTGATTGGTCGTGGCAGCTGTCAAAGAAAAGGAGTGAACAGGATGGTACGTCTGACATTGGTATTGACCGTGATGCTGGCGGTGATCGGCTTGCCGAATGCGTTGCAGCCACTGGTATTTCAAAGTGAACCGCGTCTGGTGATCCTGACCATGGATGAGGAGCCCCATGTCCTTAACCCGGGAGCCCCGGCAGAGGTGAGTGTGCCGAACGCCACTCAGACGCCCGAGGTGCTGTTGCCGCTGGAACAGATCGACGGGGCACAACTGAGCCAGCTGCAGCCTTATGCCGAGCAGCTGATCACGGACAGCCAGAGCTGAGGAGGGCTGCGCGATGAAAGGTACCAAGACGGGAATTGTCATACTGAGCCTGTCGCTGGTCTTGAGCGGTTGCGGCACCATCATGCATCCCGAGCGCAAGGGACAGGTCAGCGGTCGTATTGACCCCGGCGTCGCCGTGCTGGATGGAATAGGGCTGCTGTTCTTTTTCGTCCCGGGCGTGATTGCCTTTGCCGTGGATTTCAGCAACGGCACCATCTATCTGCCCGGTGGCCGTCGTGCCGATGCCGGCTCTCTGGATGAAAGCCGGCAGATCAGTTTCGAGGGCCGCCCGGACCGCGATCAGTTGGAGCAGCTGTTGCAGGAACAGGCCGGCATCGAGGTGGATCTGGCGCAAGCGCAGGTGTTGACACCGGACCAGTATCTGGCGTTGCAGACGAACGGCAGCAATGCCGACGGGGCGACACCGCTGATCCTCTAAACGGCGGTGTTACCCAGGGGCAGACAGGGTATCCTAGGTCGCTTTAGGCGGTTGCAAGGATCACCCCATGCCCTATCTGATTGCGGTCACCCTGCTGTGGGCCGTTTCGTTCAGCCTGATCGGCGAATATCTGGCCGGTCAGGTCGACAGTTATTTTGCCGTATTGACCCGGATTGTTCTGGCCGGCGCGATTTTCCTCCCCCTGCTGCGTCCTGCACGTCTGCCCGCTGGCCTGATGCTCGGCATCACCGGAGTGGGCGCACTGCAGTTCGGCCTGACCTATATCTGTCTGTATCTTTCATTCGAGTTCCTCAGTGTCCCCGAGGTGCTGCTGTTCACTATCTTCACACCGCTCTACGTGGCGCTGATCGATAATGCCCTGCAGCGCCGTTTCAGTCTGGCCCCACTGGTGTCGACGCTGGTGGCGGTGATCGGTGCCGCCATCATCCGCTACGACCAGGTCAGTGACGATTTCATCCGTGGCTTCCTGATTCTGCAGCTGGCCAACCTGGCGTTTGCGGCCGGTCAGGTCGGCTATGCTCACCTGATCCGCCACTATCAGCAGAGCGACCGCCAGGCCTGGCACAGTTTCGGTTTCTTTTTCATGGGCGCCTTCCTGCTGGTGCTGCCCGCCTGGCTGCTGCTGGGCAACCCGGAGAAACTGCCGCAGACAGGATTGCACTGGGGAGTATTGGCCTGGCTGGGACTGGTGGCCTCGGGGCTGGGTTTCTTTTTCTGGAACCGTGGCGCAACCCGGGTGGATGCGGGTACGCTGGGGATCATGAACAACGCGCTGATACCGGCGGGCCTGGTGGTCAACCTGCTGATCTGGAATCGGGATGCGGACCTGCCCCGACTGCTGATCGGCGGTGCCGTCATTCTGGCCTCCATCTGGCTCAATGCCGCCTGGTCGCGCTGGTTTCGGCCGGATTCACGGTGGGCGTGATCCATTTGCCGTTGCATACCCTACAGTAAGTCAGGTCTCTTGAGCAGAAGGGGTAAGGATGGAACGTTGGCGTAATACCCGCTATGACGGCATGAAGCTGTCCGAACTGGTCAGCGCACTGTCTCATGCGCTGGACATGACCGAGGGACAGCCGCCGGGGCACTGCATGCGCTGCTGCTGGATCGGCATGCAGCTGGCGGCTCAGCTTGAGCTGGATGAAAATGCCTGCTGGGAGCTCTACTACACCCTGCTGCTCAAGGATCTGGGCTGCAGCAGCAATGCGGCACGGATCTGCGAACTTTATGGCACCGACGACCTGAGCTTCAAGCGTGACTTCAAATGGGTCAATGGCAGCCTGGGACAGGTGGTGCGCTTTCTGCTGCAGCATACCGGCCGTGACCGAGGCATCGTCGAAAGCTTTCAGCGCCTGCTGAGGATCGCCCGGGAAGGGGAGAGCCTGGCGACCGAACTGATCCAGACCCGCTGTGAGCGTGGGGCCGCCATCGCCCGTGATCTGGGGTTCAGTGATTCCGTCGCCGCCGGTATCCACAGTCTGGACGAGCACTGGTGTGGCAGCGGCCGACCCGAGGGGCTGTCTGGAGAGGCGATTCCGCTGTTTTCCCGTATTGCCCTGCTGGCGCAGGTGGTTGATGTATTTCACACGGCGGCCGGCCCCGAGGCCGCCCTGGCGGAAGCGCGGGACCGTTGCGGGCGCTGGTTTGATCCGGCGCTGGTGGCGGCCCTGGAGCGTGTGGCCGGGCAGCCGGGATTCTGGTCAACCCTGGCCAGTGACGCGCTGATGCAGCAGGTGCTGACACTGCCGCCGGCAGACCATGAATGGAGGGTTGATGATGCCTGCCTGGATCGAATCGCAGCGGCCTTCGGCCGGGTGGTCGATGCCAAGAGTCCCTATACGGCAGGACACAGTGAACGCGTGGCGCTCTATACCGATCTGATCGCTGAGCAGCTCGGGGTGTCGGCTGAGCGGCGACGCTGGCTGCGACGAGCCGCCCTGTTGCACGATATCGGCAAACTGGGCGTCAGCAACAGCATTCTGGATAAACCCGGCAAGCTGGATGACGAGGAGTGGCGACAGGTGCAGAACCACGCCCGGTTCACGGAAGAGATATTGTCACGTATTGGTGCCTTTGCCGAACTGGCACAGGTGGCCGGCGCTCATCATGAACGACTGGATGGCAAGGGTTACCCGCGGGGGCTCAAGGATGAACAAATTTCACTGGAGACCCGTATCATCACCACGGCGGATATTTTCGATGCGATTACGGCCGAACGGCCCTATCGGGGAGCCATACCGGTGCCCAGGGCACTGGAGATCATGGCTGAAAACCTGCATGTTGCAATCGATCCGCGCTGTTTTGCAGCGCTGAAGCAGGCGTTGGTCACTATGGAAGCGGGTGTTGAAGAGCAGGTGCCGGAAGCGGTTGACTGAAGGGGCGGAACATTGATTCCGCCCCAGCGTCTACTCAGTGTACCAGTGCTGAAGCGCCGGCCAGCGGGCGGCGGGGCTTGAGCATACGGGCAATGCCGTTTACCAGTGACTTGATGCCGTTCGCGATGTATTCGGCGCGCTCGCGGCGAGCCTGCTCAACATAGTAATCCACGTCGACCAGACCATTCTGTGTCATTACCATGTGATTGAAGTCGGACATATTAGAGTAGAGCTCCTTGTTTGTAGTTAATTTACAAGGGTTATACTAAGGTCTAAGCAGGCAGGCGACAAAGGATAGATTTTCAGGCTATAGTTGAAAAAAACTAAACAGTCACAGGAGCACCATCATCCGTCGTCTTCCCCCACTCAATGCGCTGCGCAGTTTTGAGTCCGCCGCCCGAAACCAGAGCTTCAACGAGGCGGCCGAGGAGTTGTGCGTGACGCCTTCGGCGATCAGTCACCAAGTCAAATTGCTTGAAGAATTCTTGGGCTTGAAGCTGTTCCGGCGCGAGCGTCGACAGGTCAGCCTGACCGCCGCGGGCGAACGTTACCTGCCGTCCATCCAGCTGGCGCTGGACGAGGTGGAGAGTGCAACCCGTCGTCTGATGACCTCGCCCAACCTCAGTGCGGTCAACATCAGTGTGGCGCCGGCCTTTCTCAGTCGCTGGCTGGTGCCGCGGATCTCCCGCTTTCAGGAACAGTACCCCGATGTGGAGCTGAGGTTCAGTGCCACCACCGGCTATGTGGACTTCGAGCATTCGGATACCGACATGGCGGTCTATTACGGTGAAGGCAACTGGCAGGGCGTCGATATCCACTTTCTGCGTCACCTGGTCTCGACGCCGGTGTGCAGCCCGGTCCTGATGGAAAAGGGATTGAAAGAACCTCGCGATTTGCTCGACACGACGCTGATCCATGTCAGCGGGCGACGCCAGGACTGGTCGCAGATACTGAAGCAGCTGGGCGTACGCGCCACCGGCCTGACCCGCACCATGTCCTTCTCCAGTACAGCGCTGGCGGTCTCGGCGGCGATCGAGGGGATAGGGGTAGCGCTGGCGGATAGGGCTCTGGTGCAGCGGGAGCTGGATTCGGGGCAGCTGGTGATCCCCTTCGATATTACCCTGGACAAGCCCAAGGGGTTCTACCTGGTGTATCAGGAGAAGCGACAGCTGACCTACGGCATGGAAGCCTTCCGCGACTGGATGCTGCAGGAGATGCAACAGGACCAGCTGTGAGGGGCAGGGCGGCGGTAGAGCCGCCCATTCTGTCGAGGATCAGTTGTCTTCGGCGATGTACTTCTCGAACTCGTTCATGGTCAGCATCCACCAGTCGATGGTGTCATCGAAGTTGTCACGGCTGACGCCATATTTCAGATTGACGATCAGCTCGATGTTGGGGTCGCCGTCGTCGTCCAGGTAGGCCTTGCCGTAGCGCTTGGTCTTGTTCCACTCGTTGATCCGGTTCATGGACACGTCATAACCGGCCCAGGCGGCGGAGAACTGCACATCGTTGCAGTCGCGGCCGTCTTCGCAGCCGTAGAAGTAGACGCCGTACTTGCTGCCATTGATACGACCGGTGATCAGCGGGTCTCCGTAGTCATCCTTTTCCAGGGTGGCAGAGCCGAAACCCCGCACCAGTTGTACCAACGTGTCCGGGTTGGTGGCGTCCACCATAGGTTCAGCCTGTACGCTGGCAACGCTCAGGCTTGCTGCAAGCAGCAGGGATGGTATCGCTTTCATCGGTCGCTCCATGTGTTGATGTCGGCCAACATTATTGCGCATGTGGCAGGTGCAGGGTACCCCGGTAAGCTGGCGACAGGGCGAACCAGATCAACGACTGGATCGGTCTATGGCGAGTGAAAGGTTGGAGCCGGACGGGAGAGCAGCGTTAGAATAGGCGTTTATCCTCAATGCAGGTGCGTCATGCCGGACAATAGCCAACCGTTCTACCAGCTTACTCCCGATACCGTCATCGACGCGGTCGAGTCTCTGGGCTATCTCAGCGATTGGCGCATCCTGGCCCTGAACAGCTACGAGAACCGGGTGTATCAGGTGGGACTGGACGAACGCGAGCCGCTGATCGCCAAGTTCTACCGCCCCGGACGCTGGAGCGATGCGCAGATTCTGGAGGAGCACCAGTTCTGCTTCGAGCTGGCCGAGCAGGAACTGCCGGTCGTGGCTCCGCTGCGCAACGAACAGGGGGAAAGCCTGTTCCGTTTCGGCGCCTACCGTTTTGCGCTCTATCCCCGCCGTGGCGGTCGCGCGCCTGAGCTGGGCGACCCGAATCACCTGTATCAGCTTGGCCAGACGCTGGGGCGGATTCATCTGGTGGGGGCCATACACCCCTTTCAGGCGCGCCCGGTACTGGATATCCAGAGTTACGGGCGTGACAGCATCGAGCTGATCGCCCGCGATTTCATCCCGTCTTCCCTGAAAGACGCCTATACCAGCCTGACGGCCGATCTGCTGATGGGCATCGAACAGTGCTACCGCGATGCCGGTGACGTTCGTCGCATTCGGGTCCATGGCGACTGTCACGGCGGCAATATCCTCTGGCGCGATG
Source organism: uncultured Marinobacterium sp. (assembly GCA_963676805.2). Taxonomy (GTDB): domain Bacteria; phylum Pseudomonadota; class Gammaproteobacteria; order Pseudomonadales; family Balneatricaceae; genus Marinobacterium. Next base: position 3,004,684 of record CAXXYA010000002.1, read on the forward strand.
ATATGCCCAACTTCGTCGACTTCGACGATGCGCGCATGGCCCCGGCGATTCAGGACCTGTGGATGCTGCTCACCGGTGATGACCGCCAACAGCAGCAACTGCAGCTGTCCGAGGTGATCGAGGGCTACAACGAATTTGCCGATTTCGATCCGCGCGAGCTGCATCTGGTGGAAGCATTGCGCACCCTGCGCATGCTCAACTACAGCGCCTGGCTGGCGCGGCGCTGGGAAGATCCGGCGTTTCCGCACAACTTCCCCTGGTTCAATACCGAACGCTACTGGGGCGAGCATATTCTGCAGCTGCGCGAGCAGTTGAGCGCCCTGCGCGAGCCGCCGCTGCAGCTGCTCTAGGGCAGCGGCGGGCGGCGGAGTCACGCCGGATCAGCGGGGCGGGTCAATCTGGTTGTTGATGCTGGTGTTGACCCTGAACCAGCCGGCGATGCTGTAGCGGTCGGTGGCGGCGGGCAGCACCTCGTGCGGGAACTGCTCGCTGAGGAATATCACCAGCGTGCCTATCTGCGGCACCACGGTCTCGATCGCCCTGTCGCTGTCCGGTTCCGGCCAGACCAGCAGTTCGCCGCCCTGCTGTTCATTCCAGTCCGGGTTGAGGTAGAGCACCGTGGTCAGTACCCGGTTGGTCTGGCCGCGAAAGGCATCCAGGTGGCGCTTGTAGAAGGCACCGGCCCGGTAGTGGGAGAAGTGCGCCTCGTAATCGAACAGGCCCATGAACAGGCGTCGGTTCAGTCCCTCGCGCAGGCCCTCCATCCAGTCCAGGTATTCGGCTTCGATCGCCTGCTGGCGACCCAGCCAGCGAATCTCGTCACGGCGGATGCCGCCATGCAGCTGGTGGTCCTGTTCGCGGCCGACCCCGGCACGCTGAAACTGCTGCGCATTGAGCGCCTGCAGGTGCTGGTAAAGGTCACTGGTCAGGGTTTCCGGCAGTGCCGACGGCAGGATAATGTAGCCGTTGTCGACCAGCGCATCGGCGATCTGATCGTACAGGCCCTGTTGCAGGTCCAGGGTGAGTTCAGGGGGTGAATACACGCATGCATCCTCCGATTATAGGATGATGCTGTATACTGCTGATTTCGCGAAATGTCACGAAAAAGTTTACATGATGGGCTTAAATGTTTTCTTCTCCTTTTAAGTGGTTGTTTGTAATAGCGCTGTTGGCGCTGGCAGGCTGCCGTGAAGCGGTCCCCGAAGAACACTCCCTGCGCGTGCAGGCCAGTGCCTACAACTCGGTGGCGGCGCAAACCAGTGCGCAACCCACATTGGCGGCCTGGGGTGACACCCTTGAGCCGGGCATGAAGGCGGTGGCCGTGTCGCGAGATTTGCTTCAGCAGGGGCTGACCCACAATACCCTGATCGAGATCGAGGGCCTGCCCGGTCAATACCGGGTACTGGACAAGATGCACAAGCGCTGGACACGCAAGATCGATATCTACATGGGCGAAGACATTACCGCTGCGCGCGCCTGGGGAGTGCGTGAGGTCAGGATTCGCTGGACACCGGCAGAGCAGCGCCGGTCAGAATAGGCCGGGCGTTCGGGCAGGGGCGGCACTGATGTATGATGCCCGGCCTGCGCAAACAGATGCATGATTGAAGGATATAGGCACGTGGAATACGAATTCAGGCGCGACCTCTATGACCAGCCAGAGGCCATTGTCGAGATGGAGCAGGCGCTGTTTGGTCGCTGGCTTGGCGAAGAGCTGGGACAGAACCGGGCGCAGGCCGAGAAAATCCTGCAGCAGGCCGCCAGGCTGCTGGCGGAGCACCGGGGCCAGTTCGACTGGCATGGCCGCGAGTTGAGCCTGCAGCTGGACAGCGACAGTGCCCGGGTCTGGCTGCAGGCCGAAGGCGAAATGGATGACCTTGAAGACGGCTTTGGCCTGGCGGACGAGGCCTGCGAAGCGGGGCTGGAGGACTTTATCGGACTGCTGCGGGGCTGGCTCGAGTATATTGCGGCATGAGCCATAGGCAGCAATGATCAGGTGCTGCTACAATCCCGAGTGAAAAAGTCAACTATAGCCTCGATGGAGAGTAGAGCATGAGCATTCAGATCGGCGATCGCATCCCCAATGTAGAACTGCGCGTAATGGGCGCGGAAGGGCCGGAAGCAGTCAACACGGCGGATCTTTTTGCCGGCAAGAAGGTGGTTCTGTTTGCGGTACCGGGCGCGTTCACGCCGGGCTGCTCCATGACGCATCTGCCGGGCTTCGTCGTCAAGGCGGACGAGATCAAGGCCAAGGGCGTCGACAGCATCATCTGCACCGCCGTCAACGATGTGTTCGTGATGGACGCCTGGGGCAAGGCGCAGAATGCTGAAGCGATCACCATGCTGGCCGACGGCATCGGCGAATTTGCCGCCGCCATGGGGCTGGATCAGGACCTGTCCGGCATCCAGTTCGGCACCCGCAGCCAGCGCTACGCAATGATCGTCAATGATGGTGTCGTCGAGCTGCTCAACGTGGACGCGAAAGGCATCGACAAGAGCAGCGCCGAGACCGTTCTGGCCGCGCTCTGAAGCTGAGCATTACGTCTGTGAAAAACGCCGATCAGTGATGTGCTGATCGGCGTTTTTTGTTCATGCCAGGCCCAGTGCCCTGGCATGGTGGCGCAGGTGATCTTCGATGAAGCTGGCGATGAAGAAGTAGCTGTGGTCGTAACCGGGCTGCAGGCGCAGCTCCAGCGGATGACCGGCAGCCTCACAAGCCGCTTGCAGCGCCTCGGGCTTGAGCTGCTCCGCCAGAAAATCGTCCGCCTCGCCCTGATCCACCAGAAGCGGCAGTTTCTCGTCCGCCGTGGCGATCAGCTCACAGCTGTCCCAGGCCTTCCAAGCGTCGCGATTATCGCCTAGATAACCGGTCAGCGCCTTCTCGCCCCAGGGGCAGTTGCTCGGGTTGCTGATCGGTGCGAAGGCGGATACCGAGGCATAACGCCCCGGGTTCTTCAGCGCACAGATCAACGCCCCGTGGCCGCCCATGGAGTGGCCGCTGATGGCGCGCTGGTCGGTGACCGGGAAGTGCTGCTCGATCAGCGCCGGCAGTTCGTCGGTCACGTAGTCGTACATGCGGTAGTGGGCCGACCAGGGCGCCTCGGTCGCATTGACGTAGAACCCGGCACCGGAGCCGAAGTCGTAGCTGTCATGCTCGCCCGGGAACTCGGTGCCGCGCGGACTGGTGTCCGGCGCGACGATGGCGATGCCCAGTTCGGCGGCGATGCGCTGGGCACCGGCCTTCTGCATGAAGTTCTCGTCGGTGCAGGTCAGGCCCGAGAGCCAGTACAGCACCGGCACCGGCTGGGTCTGCGCCTGCGGCGGCAAGTAGATGGCAAAGACCATCTCCGTGCCGGTCGCCGTCGAGGCATGCTGGTAGCGCTTGAGCCAGCCGCCAAAGCACTTGTTGCTGGCGATCAGCTCGGGAGCTGAGTTGGACATGCGGGACCTCACTGATCGAACAGGATTACCGAACGGATGCTCTTGCCTTCGTGCATCAGGTCGAACGCCTTGTTGATGTCTTCCAGCCCCATGGTGTGGGTGATGAACGGATCGATCTCGATCTTGCCGTTCATGTAGTCCTCAACGTAGCCCGGCAGCTGGCTGCGGCCCTTGACGCCACCGAAGGCGGAGCCTTTCCAGACGCGGCCGGTGACCAGCTGGAACGGACGGGTGGAGATCTCTTCGCCGGCACCGGCCACACCGATGATGACGGACTCGCCCCAGCCCTTGTGGCAGCATTCCAGCGCCTGGCGCATCACCTGAACGTTGCCGATACACTCGAAGGAGTAGTCCACGCCGCCGTCGGTCATGTCGACGATCACCTGCTGGATAGGATCGGAGTAGTCCTTCGGGTTGATGCAGTCGGTGGCACCGAACTGGCGCGCCATCTCGAACTTGTCTTCGTTAACGTCGATGGCGATGATGCGTGCGGCATTGGCCATGCGGGCACCCTGGATGCAGGACAGGCCGATGCCGCCCAGACCGAAGATCGCCACGGTGGAGCCCGGCTCAACCTTGGCGGTGTTCAGTACCGCACCGATACCGGTAGTGATGCCGCAACCCAGCAGGCAGACCTTTTCCAGCGGTGCGTCGATGTGGATCTTCGCCAGTGAAATTTCCGGTACTACGGTGTACTCGGAGAAGGTCGAGGTACCCATGTAGTGGTACAGCGTCTTACCACCGATGGAGAAGCGGCTGGTGCCATCCGGCATCAGGCCCTGGCCCTGGGTGGCGCGCACGGCCTGACACAGGTTGGTCTTGCCGGACAGACAAAATTTGCACTTGCCGCACTCGGCGGTGTACAGCGGAATGACATGGTCACCCGGTTTCAGCGTGGTGACGCCCGGGCCGACCTCTTCGACGATACCCGCGCCTTCATGGCCCAGAATCGACGGGAAAATCCCTTCCGGGTCAGCGCCCGACAGGGTGAAGGCGTCGGTATGGCAGACACCGGTGGCGACGATGCGCACCAGGACTTCGCCCGCTTTCGGGCCCTGAACGTCTACTTCTTCGATGGTGAGAGGCTTGCCGGCTTCCCAGGCAACCGCGGCGCGTGATTTCATGGTGGGATCTCCTGTATTCAGTTTGAACACAGTCTAGACCCGACAGCGCTCGGTGATAATGGCACCAATCGAAAAGTATTTTTGCTCAGCAGCAATAATTCTGGCATACAGAGTGGGATTCATCAGCGGAGGTACAGAATGCGGAACTGGGATGCGATCGAAGCCTTTGTCGAAGTGGTGCAGCAGGGCAGCTTTTCGGCCGCGGCGCAGAAACTCAAGGTCTCCCCCTCGCATATCAGCCGGCTGGTGTCGCGGCTGGAGGCCGACCTGAGCACGCCGCTGATGTACCGCACGACGCGCAAGTTTCGTCTCAGCGAGGCGGGCGAGCATTACTACCAGCATTGCCGTGAGCTGCTGCACGGGTTTTCCGCCGCCGAGGAGGAGCTGGCCGGTTTTCAGTCCGAGCCCTCGGGTACGCTGAGAGTCACCTGTGCCACCACCTTCGGCGAGCGCTTTCTGGCGCCGCAGCTCAACGATTTCATGCTGCAGTACCCGAAGATCAGCCTTGACCTGCACCTGACCAACCGCCAGACAGACCTGATCGCCGAGGGCTACGATCTGGCGGTGCGCATGGGCACGCTGAAGGACTCCTCGCTGCTGGCGCGCCGACTTTGCGACCGGCGGGAGTACCTCTGCGCCAGCCCCGACTACCTGCAGCGCCACCCGATGCCGCACACCCTGTCGGAACTGAGCCAGCACAACTGCCTGCTGGGCACCAACGCCTTCTGGCTGTTCAGTGAAGGGGGGCAGCGCCGTGAGCTGAAAGTCAGCGGCAACTGGCGTTCCAATTCAGGTCCGGCGCTGCTCGACGCCGTGAGCAAGGGGCTGGGGATCGCCCAGCTGCCGGACTACTATGTGGAACCGGCGCTGGCCCGCGGCGAGCTGATCACCATGCTGGAACAGTACCGCTACCCGTTCAGCGGCGTCTGGCTGGTTTATCCACAGGCGCGGCAGCGTTCTCCGCGGCTGCAGCTGTTGTGCGATTTTCTGGTCGAGCGTTTCGCCCAGGGGCTGCCCTGGTAAGCATCAGCCGGTTGCCGCGATGATGCCGGCGGGATTCCTGTATGATCGGACTGAAAGCGCTTGCTGCAGGAAATGATAACAGGACAGAAAAGAGCCATGCCGCGTATCTTGATGACCCGCCCGGTCAATATTCCCGATTCACTCAAACTGAGCCGCTACCAGAAACTGCCGGAGCTGGGGCCGCGGGTGCTTTTCTTCAGCGGCGGTTCGGCCTTGAACGGCCTGTCGCGCACGCTCAAGCAATTCACCCACAACTCCATTCACCTGGTCTCCTCGTTTGATTCCGGCGGCAGCTCGGCGGTCCTGCGCCAGGCGTTCGACATGCCGGCGGTGGGTGATTTGCGCTCGCGTCTGATGGCGCTGGCCGATGAGACCGTGCTGGGGCATCCCGAGATCGTGCGGCTGTTCAGCTACCGCCTGTCCAAGAACGCCGATGCAACCCTGCTGAAGGAACAACTGCTGCAGCTGGTGCAGGGCAAGGACGCGCTGGTGCGCCAGATCCCCAACCCGATGCGCAGCCTGATCTGCAACCATCTCGGGTATTTCCAGCAGGCGATGCCCGACGACTTCGACCTGCGCGGCGCCAGTATCGGCAACCTGATCCTGACCGGCGGTTACCTGAACAACAACCGGTCGCTGGACCCGATCATCTTCCTGTTTTCGCAGCTGGTAAACGTGCGCGGCACGGTGCGGGCGATCAGTGGCGATGAGCGTCAGTTGATGGCCCGGCTGGCAGACGGCACCTGCGTGGTGGGGCAGCACCTGTTGACCGGCAAGGAGGTGGCGCCGATCCGCAGCCGCGTTGACCGCCTGAGCCTGGTCCGCTCCCAGGAGGAGCCGCGCCCCTCCCGTTCCCAGCTGCGCAAGTCGAACCGCAAACAGATCGCCTCGGCCGAACTGATCTGCTATCCCCCGGGCAGCTTCTACAGCAGCCTGGTCGCCAATCTGCTGGTTGATGGCGTGGGGGCCTCGGTGGCGGACAACCCCTGTCCCAAGGTTTATGTCCCCAACCTGGGGCAGGATCCTGAACAATACGGTATGACGCCCCAGCAGCAGGTCGAGACGCTGTTGGACTACCTGCAGGCCGACCAGGACAAGCCGGTGGCCGTGTCATGTCTGCTCAATGTCGTGCTGCTCGACAGCCGTGTCCTGACGGGGGTGGATGCGGCCTTCAAGGCGCGCCTCGATGCGCTGGGTATCCAACTGGTGGACATGGATCTGACCGACCCGCAGCGCCCGCAGCAGTATGACAACAACAAGCTGGTCTCGGCGCTGCTGTCGATGACCTGACGCCGGTTATCCACAACGAAAAAAGCCGCCCGGAAGGGCGGCAAGAAGGAAGAGAGAGGTTAACTCGGTTTAGTTGCGGATCAGGTGATCGAAGGCTCCCAGTGCGGCGGTCGCGCCTGATCCCATCGAGATGATGATCTGCTTGTACGGCGTGTTGGTCACGTCGCCTGCGGCGAACACACCCGGCATGGAGGTGGCGCCGTGGCCGTCGATGAGGATCTCGCCGCGCTCGGTCAGCTCCAGGCTGTCCTTCAACCACTCGCTGTTCGGCACCAGACCGATCTGGACGAAGATACCGGCCAGGTTGCCAACCCGCTCATTACATGAAAAACCTCTTTGGCACCCACAGCTAGAGGTAAATCTATATTAAAAAACCACCATATTTCATAAATTAAATATTATTGTAGATAGGATGTTTTAAAACGATTTTATGAAATTTTAATAAGAATTATTACTTATTCAAGTAGGTTTTATATCTTATGTTGTTATGAGTTTTTACTAATTGTAAATTAATTGTCAATAAAAGATTCTAGTTTCTCGCACTAATAATAAAAGGCGAGAAAAATGAGCGAACTTTCTAAAAACACAGATGACCATGCATTGGAAGTGGTGCCCGAGTCAGAACGGCAGACTTGGTTAAGGCTTTCATGGGGTACTACAGGGATAGTGACGACCCTTGTGCAGCTATTCGTAGGGGCACTGGCGACTTTTGTCGCTGGCTTCTGGATAGGGCTAATATCGGGGATCTCAGTGGCTATCGTTGGCGGCTTAATGGGATGGGCTGTCGGCAATGTTGCCTATAAAACAGGGCTGTCGAGTTCAGTACTCGCGCGGTTCCATGGATTCGGAACCAAAGGGTCCATCATTGTTGCGCTGACATTTGGCTTCATGATCACCGGCTTTATAGCATTGGAAAATGTTCTTCTGTACGAAGGTTTTATATTCTGGAGTGGGCTAGAAGATAATCCTGAAACAGAATGGACTTTCTATGTCGTTCTATCCATTTTGTGGATACTTTTAACAGCATTTGGCTTCAAGGAGGTCACTGCTGTTGCATCGTTGACGCTGATCGCTTTTCTGGGCGTCTTGATCTATCTGATGATAGGAATTGTGCAGAACTCAGGCCAGTCATGGGTCGAAGTGTTTACCTTTGGGGCGCAGTTACCTCCTGATGCGTTAGCGGCACTGGGCGCTGATACAACCTTTGGAAAATACGCTTTCTGTTTTAATGTCATGATTGGTGCCGCAGGGGCCTTGGCCCTTATCGATGCAGACCTGGGACGCTATTCCAAGTCGAGCAAAGATATTGGCATTGCTGCCGGACTGGGCAATCTTTTCATGAACGTCATCATGCTAGTCGTCGGCGCGGCGGTAATGTATGCCGGCTCTTCCTATCTTATTGATTACTACGTGGGACAGGGTGTTGGCCTCGATGAGGCGAAGCACAAGGTGCTAAATAGCCCTCATAGTGTTGCTGCAGCATTCATTATTCTGGGTGGTGTGTTCGGAGCAATTCTACTGTTCCTGGCTCAAGGTAAAGCACAAGTGCTGAATACCTATAGCGCTTCGTTGTCGTTAACAAATATTTCGGATGTGATTTTCGGATGGAGGCCTGGTCGACTGTTTTTTGTAGTAGTGGCCAACATGATTGCTTGCCTTATGATTGCACTCTCGATTTTGGACTGGTTCAGCAATTTCATAACGGTTCTTGGCGTTCTAACCACTTCCATAGCAGCCATCATCATAGCTGATTATTACTTGGTGTCAGGAGACAGAAAAAACATACGTGATAGTAAGGCTTTCAATTGGCCTGGCATAGCGACTACTTTTGTATCCTTTTTTTCTGCACATTTAATTCTTGATGACTATATAGAGATTGAGTTTATATCCTCGGTTCTAATAAGTTTTATTCTTTATCCACTGTTAAGTTTTGTTTTCAGTAAAGAAAATAAAGAAGAATCTATTAAAAGGGCTGTGTCATGAGAGCGATAGTAGCAGGTATTGGTTTCTTTTATTCTATTCAGTTGATGGCTAATCCAATGCTTGTATTGCAGAGGGATGAATTAACATTGAATGGATTTTTTATGGTTGATGCGGGTTATACCTATGTTGATAACATCAATGGCGAATCTGAAACCGATTTCACATCCGGTATGATGTCTCCTAACCTTATTGGGTTCAGCGGCAGTTATAATACGGGGAAAGAAATTGATATTATATTCAATTTCGAGAACCAGTTTAGCTTGGAAGATGGACGGACTGTGGGTGATGACCTTTTTAGCAGGCAGTCATGGATTGGGCTAAAAACACCTTACGGCTCTATTACTGGCGGAAAACAGTATGAATTCATGTTCGAATCCCTTTCTGAAAAAAGATGGGGACAAAAGCTGAGTGCGGTTTCATTGCATCAGATGCAACAAGGGCCCTATCAGAGTTTTGGTTTTCCTTCGATCGACTTTAACAGAACATCTGGCGCTTTCCGAGTCGAAAGCGCAATCAAATATGTATCACCTGTCTATAACGGGATGAGCGCGGGCATCATGTACGGTGATGAGAGTTCAGGTGCAGAAACGTTGAGTACGGGGTTGAACTACGCAAATGAAAATTTGCGTATCAATATGGCTTATACAAAATCGGATGGTTTTCTTGGTTCACTCAGTGAAGTAGAAAACTATGGTATAGGGTTCGCTATGGATGTCGGCAACCATACATATGATGCGATATATACAAAGACGCATAATAAATTCAATGATGCTGAAGTTGACGTATTTGGTGTAGGAATGCACTCCATGTTGGGAGGGAATTACTCTATATACACAAACGTACAGTATATGGATGGTAATGCTTCAATAGGCAATGGGGATGCAATGCAAATCGGCAGTACACTAATGTACAAGTATAGTCCCAATATGGATTTTTATGGAACTGTTGTGTATCAGGATACGAGTGGGGATGGAACAACACATGCAAATATCACTGCTGTTCCAGGATCTTCCAGTGATGAGAGCCAGCTGCTTACTCGAGTTGGGGTAAGATTTATCCTTTTCTAAATACAGTAAGGTTTGGGTGCTTGTGAACTCAAACCTTAACCTTCGTAAGTGTTAACACCTATTTGGTTAGTTGTTTTCACCAATTAATTTTTATTTCTATATATAAGATTATAAGCACAAAAATCTATAAAAATATAAATAAGACGTGGGGTTTTTATGTCAAAACGAGTGGCTGTTATTGGTGCAGGTTTTGCTGGATTATCAACAGGAAAGTTGCTTAAAAACCTTGGCTATGATGTAACCATCTATGAAAAAGACGCTGAGGTCGGAGGCGTTTGGGCTTCATCTCGTCGTTATCCGGGGCTAGGTACTCAGAATCCAGGTTCCACCTATGCTCTGTCCGAGCACCCGATGCCAAAGGAGTATCCAGAGTGGCCGTCTGGCGAACAGATGCAGAAGTATTTTGAGTCGTACGTGGATAGGTTTGGGTTCAGGGACATTATTCGGTTCAAAACCGAGGTGGTAAACGCTGAGTATGATCACGGAACTTGGAAAATCAATACGAGGGAGGCCTCATCCGGAAAAAATGGCGAAGAGGATGTGGAAAATTTCGATTTCCTCATTGTATGTAACGGTATATTTTCGAGCCCTAAAATCCCTCATCTCGATGGCAGTCAGGAGTGGATTGAGTCTGGAAGACAGATCATGCATACATCCGATTTCTTGGATATCAATGATGTTAAGGATAAGAAAGTCGTTGTTATAGGATATGGGAAATCATCATGTGATGCGGCTAACTCGATTGCAAAAAAAGCCAAAGAAACCCATGTTGTAGCAAGAAAGATTATTTGGAAAGTCCCGAAAAAAATTGGCGGAATCATTAACTTCAAGCACCTTTTTCTCACGCGTTTAGGTGAAGGGTTGTTCCCCTATATAGAATTAAAAGGCTTCGATAAGGTTATACATGGTGTTGGCAAACCAGTACGAAAGATGCTCCTTACCGCTATAGGCGGCATCATATCCCGGCAACTGAACCTCAAAAAATGTGGCCTCTATCCATATGGTCCTTTGGAAACCATAGCAAGAACCTCTATCAGCCTGGCTACGGACGGTTTTTTTGAAAAAGTTGAAAATGGCTCCATAGCGGTTCATCGGGATACGCAGATATCTAAACTGTCTGATGGTGTTGTATATCTTGCCAACGGTGAGAAGATAGAGGCAGACATAATTATTACCGGGACAGGTTTTCATCAAGACATTCCATTCTTTAATAAGGATTTGATGCAGAAAGTTACGAAAAAAAATGGAGACTTCAAACTATATAAACAGGTAATACCTGTTGGTGTTCCAGGACTGGCATTCGTCGGCTATAACTCTTCATTTTTCAGTCAGTTGAGTTGTGAGACGGCAGCAATGTTTGTCTCAGAATATATGCGAGGCGGCATTAATCTTCCGTCTATTCAAGAGCAGGAAAAATATGTTGAAAAGCGTCTTGAGTGGGCGAAAGAAAGAACGGGTGGAAATTATTTTAAAGGAACTTATATCGTGCCTTTCTCGTTAAGGCAGATGGATGAACTTCTGGATATGATGAACTTAAAACTGAGTAAGTTCACTCGGTTTATGCAATGGTTGTTTGTTGTTGATCCATCAAAATACAGTGTTTTATACAAAGAATTGGAAAAGCGAAACGGGGTTAATACAACAGTAATAAAAGGGGGGCGTTTGCATGAAGAAGTTGGACGGTAAAGTTGTAATTGTTACGGGTGGAGCTGCTTCGATTGGTGCCGGAATCTCCCGTCATCTTCATGGGCAGGGTGCAAAGGTTGTAATTGCAGCGCGCAGCAGTTCAAAAGGCGAGGCAATGATAGAAGAGCTTGGCGAAAACGCGGCTTTCATCGTTACGGACCTGAAAAAAGATGACGACATTGCTCGCTTGGTGATGGAAACGGTATCACGGTTTGGCAAATTGGACGTCCTTGTCAACAATGCTTGTGCTTATGGTGACGCGGGCAGTGAAACCAGCCGAGAGGTATGGTTGGACACACTCAATGTGAATGTGGTCTCAAATGCGCTCCTGGGAGAGCAGGCCAGGCCTCATTTGCAGAAAAGCAAAGGCGCAATTGTCAATGTCGGCTCTATCTCTGGACGTTTTCCACATATCGGTCGTTGGGCTTATCCTGTTTCCAAGGCGGCTCTCAGACATTTGACAAAGAGCCAGGCCGTAGAATATGCCGCGTATGGTATACGGGTGAACCTTGCGATGCTGGGCCATATTTGGTCAGATCCCATCGCTCAGCTATGCTCGGGAGACCGAGAAAAAGCGGATCGTATGGCCTCTCCTTACAACCTTGTCTCACGTGTTGCCGACCCCTCCGAGGTGGCCGAAGTGGTTGCATTTCTGGCGTCCAGAGAAGCCTCATACATTACTGGCAGCGAAATCGCGGTTGATGGTGGTTACAGTGCACTTGGTCCTGAGCAGTATAGGCCGCTGACGATACCGGAGTGATGCCCGTATGAATTTGAGCACTGAGTTGATCGGTATGGTGGCAGGGGGGTTGAGTACAGCAGCATTCCTGCCTCAGGCATTGAGAATTTGGATGACCAAAAATGCTCGTGATATCTCGCTATTGACCTATTGTATTTTGGGATTGGGTAATGTTTTTTGGATCATATATGGTATTGAAAAATCATCCCTTTCATTAGTTTTCACCAATAGCTTTATATTGATCACAGCAGTAGTGATCGTCTATATGAAGTATTTTCTTATTGAAGACTGAAATAAATAAAAATAATGAGGTTTTTTGAATATGAACAAAGGTGTCATGCGTCCGGGGCATGTACAATTGCGTGTTTTGGATATGGGTGAAGCGCTTGAACATTATGTTCAACTTCTGGGGTTAATTGAAACGGATCGAGATGATGCTGGCAGGGTTTACCTCAAGGCCTGGACGGAGGTTGATCACTTCTCGGTAGTGCTCAGGGAGACTGAGGTTCCTGGGATGGACTTCATGGGGTTCAAGGTTCTCAACGAAGATGTGTTGGATCGATTAAAGCTGGACTTGGAAACCAAAGGCTATCCAGTGGAAGAGATTGTTGCCGATGAACTGAAGCACTGTGGCAGGCGAGTTCGTTTTCAGGCACCAACGGGGCATACTTTCGAGCTTTTTGCATCTAAAAAGCAAAGTGGCCGCTATGGTGTAGGCAACCACAACCCGGAAGCCTGGCCTCGAGGCCTAACGGGGATGAAAGCACAGCGGTTCGATCATTGCTTATTGTATGGTGACGAACTTGAAGCAACGTATGCGTTGTTTAAGGATGTGCTCGGTTTTAACTTGTGTGAGCAGATTGTTGAACCGGATGGCACACGGGTGGCTATGTTCCTGACTACATCGATGAAAGCACACGATATTGCGTTCATCAAACACCCCGAGAAAAACAAGTTCCATCATGCCTCATTCCTGTTGGAAACCTGGGAGGAGGTTCTGCGTGCGGGAGATCTTCTATCCATGACCGATACATCATTGGATATAGGTCCCACACGACATGGCATTACTCATGGGCAGACCATCTATTTCTTTGACCCCTCGGGCAATCGAAATGAGGTGTTCTGTGGCGGGGACTACTACTATCCCGATCATGAACCGATCACATGGGATGCTGAGCAACTTGGCAAAGCCATTTTTTATCATGATCGTCAGCTAAATGAACGCTTTCTGACCGTATTGACATAATCCGAGCCTGTAAATAATCCTGTGTAACTGCCCACTCCATTACAGGCGACCGTCCAAACGGTCACCGAACTCGATAATAAAGCGATTCAGTGCAGGCTTCCAATTCCGGATCGGCATCGTCCATTTCCTGGAAGCCTGCTGTATGGCAAGGAAGGCCACCTTCAGTGCAGAGTCATCCGTTGGGAAGAGCTTTCGGCGCTTGGTTGCCTTGCGGATTACGCTGTTCAGCGACTCAATGGCATTGGTGGTATAGATCACCTTGCAGATCGCCGGCGGGTACTCGAACAGCGTGATCAGGTTATCCCAGTGGCTGTGCCAGGCACGACTGATCTGCGGATATTGGTCATCCCAGCGCTCTCCGAAGGCCTCCAGTGCTTGCTGAGCCTCGCGCTCCGTTGCGGACTGGTAGGTCAGCCGTAACAGCCTTGTAGTCCTTCCAAGACACGTAGCGCAGCGAGTTGCGTACCATATGTACGATGCAGAGCTGCACCTTGGTGTGCGGGTACTCAGCCGCAATCGCATCCGGGAAGCCCTTGAGACCATCCACACAGGCAATAAGGATATCCTCCAGCCCCCGGTTCTTCAGTTCTGTCAGCACCGACAGCCAGAACTTTGCGCCTTCGGTTTCTGCCAATCACAGCCCCAGCAGCTCCTTGTGGCCGTCCATATTGATCCCCAAGGCGACGTAGAGCGACTTGTTGATCACCCGCTTGTTATCGCGGATTTTCAACACGATGCAATCTAGGTAAACAATGGGATAGATCGGGCCCAGCGGACGACTTTGCCATTCATGAACCTGCTCGATGACGCGCTCTGTCACCTTGGAAACCAGCGTCGCCGAGATATCAGCATCTTACATTTCCTTGAAGGCATCCACGATATCCCGAGTGCTCAGGCCCTTGGCGTACAGTGCCAGGATCTGGTCATCCATCTGCGTCAGGCGGGACTGGCCTTTACGTACAAATTGAGGGTCAAACGAGCCATCGCGGTCGCGGGGTGCTTGTATTGGGACGTCGCCATGCTGACCTTTCAGGCGTTTAGCGGAATAACCGTTGCGGCTGTTGCCGGTACCTCGACCTTCAGGCGCATGTTTTTCATACCCAAAATGCTCATCCAGTTCAGCATTAAGCGCGGTTTCGACGGTGAGCTTCACGAGCTGCTGAGTGAGGGCGCTGAGGTCCTGCTCCGACTTGATGTCTTTGGCCAGCTCAGCGGCCAGAGCTTTAAGCTTGTTTTGGTCCATATCTTTACCCACGAAGGTATCCTCTTGAAAAGGCTACTTATTCGTGGGCAGTTACACAATCAGGTTTACAGGCTCCATAATCCTGTCAGGGATACGGGCATAGCGCTCCCTGTTGAGGACTATGCCTGTGCCACCGGAATCAGGAAGGACGCTCGTGTACCCCGGTAGCCGTCCTCTCGTGCCGTAATGGTGAGTTTTCCTCTGTGCGACTTCATGATTTTTCTGCATAGAGATAAACCGAGACCCAGGCCGCCCTCTTTGGTTGTATAGAAAGACTTCTCAATCTTGTCTGATATCATCTCTTCTGGCGGGCCGATGCCGCGGTCGTAGATTGAGACTTCGACCCAGTTGGACGCATGATCAAAGACATGGATATCAATGGATTGGCTGGCAACATCGAGCCCCTTCATCGAATCGAGCGCGTTCGAGATCAGGTTAGAGATTACCTGCTGAATCAAGATCTCATCGCATAAGACCGTTTTATCAGTCGTAATTTTTATGTCGCATCTGGCAAGCCTGTTCTTTATTTGAGCATTGATGATGTCTTTCGCATTCTCTATAACTTCTTTTATGGAGATGAGTTTTGGGCTTTGCTCACTATTTTTGGTGAAATTCTTAATAACAGTCACAACTTTACCGGCCCGCTCCAGCTCGTTCTGTGCCATCTCCAGGCCATAGATAATATCCTTGCGGGAAAAGTTTTCTCGAGACAGTCGGTTGCGGCAACCTGCAAAGTAGTTGACGGCAGCGCAAAGGGGCTGGTTGATCTCATGAGCAATGGCAGCGGTTACCTCTCCGGCTATCGAGAGTCTAGCAAGGTGGTTCAGGTTGCGGTCTTTCTCTCGATCTTCCTCCTCTCTACGCAGGCGCTCGGTGACATCTCTGAAATTCAACAGAACATAGTTAAAGCGGAGATTACCAAGGAAGTTCTTGAAATAGACTTCATGATTGCGCCACTGACCACTATTATTTTTGAATCGAACTGATATAGAGCCAGAGCGAAAGGGGGAGCCTTTTATTGAAAGGCGCTCCAACATTTTATTGACTTGTATAATATCCTGAGGATGAACGAACTCTACAATGTTCCTGCCCGTCAATGAGCGAGCGGTACGGCCTGTTATAAGTTTGATGGATTTGCTAAGGAATTCGATCTTTCCTTTCTGATCAATCAGGGCAATGCCATCAGAAGATATGCTCATCAACCGCCTGAAATACTTGTTTCTTTCCCTCAGTTTTTGCTCGGCGACTTTACGAACTGTGATGTCTCGTGTCATTGCAAGCACAAGCTTGCTTGACTTCGAGCCCAACCTTTTTAAGTTTACTTCGACGGGGATATACCCATTTTTATGTGTGCGAATTTCCCATTCAAATGTCAGGAGTATATTTTCCTCAAAGGCCTTTCTTATTTTTCTAATTGCATTCTCATGGTTATAATGCTCGTTGCCTTTTGCGAGATTACCAACCTTCATGCCAACAATTTCATCTGAGGCCATGCCATAAAGCTCGCAGGCCCTTTTGTTAACCTTTAATATGTCACCGGTTTCGGCACAATGAATGATCATTGCATCATTCGCGAACTCGAATATTTCCTTATATGAGAACTCAAGATCTTTTGTATTAATCATTTCTTAAACTGTCGAGGTAAATTTTGGTGAGCTCGGCAACACTTTTTGTATTCAATTTTTTTCTAATATTTGTGCGATGCACTTCAACGGTTTTGTAACTGATGTCCAGGGTGCGGGCAATCTCTTTACTGGATAACCCCTCTGCCACGAATCGGAGGATTTCAGTCTCTCGCTCTGTCAGTAGATGTATAGTGCTTGCCTTTTCTTGAGATTGAGCACGGCCAAGCCTATCGATTTGGTTTCTGATAGAACGATTTATTTTGTCAAGTAAAACCTGGTCATTTACAGGTTTTTGGAGAAAGTCATCGGCACCATTTTTGATGACCGAGATCGCTTGGGGAATGTCGCCGTGGCCGGAAAGAAAAATGATAGGTAGATCAATACAGCGATTCTTTAGTTCATCCTGAAGCTCACAGCCACTCATTAAAGGCATGCGGAGATCAAGAATCATACAACCTATATCGACGACACCGAATTTTTCAAAGTGGTTGATTACTTCTTGACCATTATGGAAGACCATGACGGTATAGCCAAGTGGTTCAAGGAGCCATTGCAGAGATTTGGATACGGACTCATCGTCATCAACAACATAGACTGTATATGACATGTATAGTTCCAAAGAAAATATTATATTTATAATGGAATGATATTTGTTTTCATAATACTATGCCCATGGTGGATGTCAAACTATCGATAGTTCATAGTTATAATGTTTTACAATTGTCTCTTCAATGTTAATTCTTTAATTGAATGAAAAAAGCCGGTTTCCCCGGCCTCTCAATTAGAAAAAACGATCATAATATAGTTGTTCCATCGGGAAGCCGATCGCGTGCAAGGTAGACTCAAGTGCAGTGGTCATGGCAGGGGGGCCTGCGCAGTAAATATCAAATTCAGATAACGCTTGCCCCATACGCTCTAACATTACCTGGTGGACAAAACCGTTATCGGCACACTCAGAGGCGGTTTCATCGGATACAGCAGCGGTATATTGAATTATCCCCGTGCTATCTCCGACAAGCCTGCGAAACTGTTCAAGTTCCAATATATCTTCATGCCGCTGACCACCAAAGAAGAAGTACAGTTTCCGCTGAGTGCCGGCCTGTACATGAGCCCGAGCAATTGAAATCATGGGCGCAAGGCCCGATCCTCCCGCCACACAGATGATGTTGCGCGGACTGGTTCTGCTGTATGCGATGCCATAGGGGCCATCAAGGCTGACTTTAGTATCGGTATCGGAATGCATGTCAAAAAGTGCTTGGGTGACGTGTCCACCCGGTACCTGTTTGATGAAAAACTCAACGCCTGAATGATCATCCGCCAGGTTGGCCATCGAATAAGCACGTATATCGCCTTCAGGCAGTGTGAGTAGTGCGTATTGACCCGGTAGAAAATCCATGGGGGTATCGGGTTTGAATGTGAATGCTCTGATGTTATGAGTGAGCGTTTCGATCGATACAAGTTTGGCATGCTGTATAGCCGGCTTGTGTAAAGGGGTGTACAAAGGATCGGGCGAGACCTTAATTTTAATATCGGACAAAGGCCGGCACTGGCAAGCCAGCTTGCGCCCCTTGCGTTTGTCGCGGTCCGACAGGCCCGCTGCATCCGGATTCAGATCCTCGACTTCGCCCTCCTCAAGAATAAATTTGCAGGTGCCGCAACCGCCTGAATTGCACTCGTAGGGAAAGCCTACACCCTGACGAAGCGCCCCCTGAACAAGGGTGTCAACCCCATTACAGATAAACAGGTCACCGCCTGGCAGATATACTTTATGCATCGTCGTTCACCATATACAACTGATCTTCAATGACTTTGGTACGGTAAACCTTCATTGGAATCGTACAGGGCGCAGCTGTTGGCTCCCCGGTCACGAAGCTAAAGGCGCCTGCATGGAAGGGGCACTCCACTTCATCGCCATCGATCTCTCCTTCACACAGGGAAGCATCACCGTGTGAACACTTGTCATCCATGACGTAAAACTGACCTTCATACTTGAAGACGGCAACATTCGCACGGTCATTGAAAGGGATTAGAAGGCCCGATTCTTCCTTCGGCTCCGTAATATCACAGAGGAGAATGTAATTCTCATTTGCGGCTGTATGTGTCATTCATATTCCTTCTTCATCGGTATCGGCGTGTAATCACAGCTCACTTGCAAGTCAAGCTCAACGCGGTTGAACAACCAACGACCCTGTTTTCTGATTAGGGCAGCACGGTAAAAGCCGGCCAGCATTTTTTCTTCGTTGGTGTGATGCGTAGGATCAATCACGCGGGCCAACTCCCACAGAGGCCAATGGGCCTCTGCGGTTTCACGATCAGGGTGAATTTGAATCCAGGGATTGGCCATGGCATGAAAGCTCCACACGATGGTTTGCTCAGCGATGGCTGCTAAAGCCTGAGCAATATTTTCATCGCCATGAAACTCACCAAATCCATCACAGAGCCACACCGCGTCAGGTGAAAACAGTGGTTTCATGATGGTTGCACTGTTTCTCTGATCTGCGCCTACTCCATATTGTGCGATCATGTTTCGGATCTGTTCTGTAGACAGTAGAAGGTCGATTGTAGAGCTCTGATCGATCATGCCATGGCCTTTTAATAATCAGATGTTGATTTGATTTCCGTGCTCTGCTTCGAACCGTGCTTCCTCAAAGGAGAACGGGACATGGTTTGAGCCTTTATACAACTCAACATGGGGTGCGATTTCAGCTAGGCTGAGTGACATCCAATAGAGCGGATGCAACTCCTCCGGCAGCTGACCATATGGATGCTGGTCAAGCGTTGAAAGAATCTCCTCCATCTGAGGCATGATTGCGTCATAAAAGGCTTTCAGCTCGTCAGGTGTGGAGTGAATTCTTTCCTGCTGACGCTTGCCTTCGGTACTTAAGGCCCATTTAGCGCTAAAGGGCTCAAGGCTGCTGAACTGATTGGGAAGTGTATTTGACATTTCAAGCCTCTTTATTGAGATATTTTTCCAGTACGTGGTAGCCGTGGCGCAGCAGAATTTCTTCATCCTGAAGATGCATCACTTTCTTTGACCCGGAGAGGAGTGCCGCCTGGGTATCTTCCATAGTAGCGGTGTCTTCCAGCCAGGCGTTGCGCTGCAAGGTGACAGCAAATTGTTGTGCCCAGCGCTCGGCGTAGGAGTTCACTTTCGGCAAGTAGTACTTACCTTCCCAACGGGTCTTATTTGGACCCATCGGCCAGAACTGGTGGGTAAACCACACACCTTCACTGATATGGATCAGCAGGTTCGGGAACAGAACTGACAACTCGAATGCAAAGTCATCACGGTTGGATGGATTCACGTTTTCAGGCAGCATGGTGCGGGCTTTGAAGTTGACCAAAGACGCGCCTGTAATCGAGTTTGACAGAGCTGCCGCAGGTTTGGGTGACGCATTGTTGGTCAGACAGACCGCAGCGGTGCGGTGGTCTCCGAACAGTTCGACATCCTGCAGCCCGGAGCCGAACACATTGGGGAACGAGCCGGCATGGATCGTTTCAACATGATAGGCTTCCGCGAAGGCGTCGTGAGCAACTTTCCAGTTGCACTCCAGAACGGTGTTGTATGAGAAAACGTCAGCCATCTGCTCATATGGGTAACCTTTCAGGTGGTTGCCCATGTCACCAAGATACTGTTCGAGGGACTCGGTCGCCGTATCGTCCAGGTTGACGAAGATAAACCCTTCCCAGACTTCTGTGCGGATCTTTGCCAGGCCGTTCTCTTCACGAGCAAAGCAGGGATGAAACTTGTTCTCTTCAGGTACATTGACCAGATCACCCTTGGCATCATATACCCAACCGTGGAATCGACAGGTCACAACCGCAGCACGGCTGCTTCCAAAAGTTTCTTCCCCACCGGTTTCAACAACAACTTTATTCCCGCGATGGGAGCACGTGTTATGGAACCCACGAATCTGATCGTCTTTACCGCGGATCAAAATAACGGAAGTATTGGCAAAGCTGAGTTTTTTGACCTTGTAGTCACCTTTTTTTGGGATCTCTTCAACACGGCCTACTTTAAGCCATGTTTTTTTGAAAACTTTCTCGACCTCCTGGTCATATATTTCCGGTGAAATACACGGGTCAATTGGAATAGGGCTGCCGCCCAGCTCAGGAAACTTCTCATCCCAACGCAGAGTTAATTTTCGATTCATGTCGTCCTACTCCTTATAAATTATATTTCTGACGCACCAAGTGCCCGATTCCCATTCGGTCGAGAATATCGAGCGGACACAAGAAAGTTACTCGAACAGCTCCCGGCAAACGGCTAATCTCGATTGAGCCGTTGATGGTTGCGCGGTTTAAAATTTCCTCGTAAGGAATACCCGTTGCTTTTGAGGCTCGTATTAGTCCGATCTCAGTTGCTTCGTTCAGGTTTTCGCCGGTACCGATAAACGTGACAGGGCCACTTTCTTCGATATGATCTTGGCCCCAGTGTTGGGCCAACGTTTTGATTTTTTCGCGCTCTTCAGTATTTAAAGGAACAGCCATGGGAGGCAGATCTTCAATATTTTGAAGCACAATCGGGCCTTCAAGCTCTAGCCCTTTGATCACCTCTACACTGAGCTCGGTTTCACCTGATACATCAGTGGCATGCCCGGCAATTTCCCCGTTGCCTTGCTGTGCATGCATATCACCCAAGTAGATGCCGGCACCTTTTATCTTGACTGGGCAGATGAGGATCGCTCCTTCCCGTACCGAGTTTGTGTCCATGTGTCCGTCGGTTTTGGCTGCGTACAATTCCTCTTTGCTCAAGCCATATTTATGTGGTGCATCAATCAGGAACTTGCCGAAATCGCCACAGTTATGGGAATCGGGAAGATCACGAGAAGGGGTCGTGCCGATATTGCCCAAGAAAGGGATCATACGTGCCGCTACACCTGGCATGTCGGCCCGTGCCAATGACAAAATGGAGTGCTGGGCCGATGCTTCCGGTAGTCTGGAGATCTCCGGTGCCTTGCCAGCCAGCCTGTTGGCGATCTCTTGATTGACAGTCAGGCTAAGCTTGTTTTTCTCATCCAGGACGATGACGTAACCGTTGCTGAAGCGGAAAGCACTGACCTCCGCGCCGCACACATCACAATGAATCGCGTCATCACCAATGCCTTCAACATGGCTGGCAGGTTGTTCAGTGCCACAGCTGGAGCAATACTTAGCGACAAAGGGGTCTCCGTGATAACGACCTTCAACAAATTCCATAACACCGGAAGAGGTCGCCAGGGAAGTGACTGTGATTCGGTCTATTTTTAATGCTACCGCATCGCCCACATCGGCACCTTCTACGGCGACAGGCAGGGTAACTTCATGTCCACCCTGGAATGCGGGGGTTATCATGGGTCCCCAGCAACCGGGTGGAGTGCCAGCTTTGATCTTGCCGCCGTTTTTTACGGGCCCAAGCATTTCTTTGCTTGGGCCAATAATGCCGCCGGAGTACTCGTAGATGGATACAGAATCAAGCGCTTCTGAGGACGTTTTGTCCTGTGCCAGGCTATGTTTGGTCATGTGGCGTATTCCTTCTTCTCAGCTTCTATCGTCTAAGGCATAGGAATACATTCTTCATAATTGGCCCAAGCTTGATACTGGGGTGAGCTTGTAATATTTAGGTGTAAATACCTATTTCTCTGTGGCCAAGCTATTTATTTTTACTTCGTAGGTAAGGTTATAGGATTGGTCCTTTCTTATTGGAAAAATCCGATATAACTATAAAAAAGCCGCCCCGAGGGGCGGCAAATGAAGAGAGAGGTTTACGTCAGTCTCAGTTGCGGATCAGGTGGTCGAAGGCTCCCAGCGCGGCGGTCGCGCCTGATCCCATCGAGATGATGATCTGCTTGTACGGCGTGTTGGTCACGTCGCCTGCGGCGAACACACCCGGCATGGAGGTGGCGCCGTGGCCGTCGATGAGGATCTCGCCGCGCTCGGTCAGCTCCAGGCTGCCCTTCAACCACTCGCTGTTCGGCACCAGACCGATCTGGACGAAGATGCCGGCGACATCCACTACGTGGGTTTCATCGCTGCGGCGGTCCTTGTATTTCAGGCCGACCACCTTGTTGCCGTCGCCCAGTACCTCGGTGGTCATCGCCTGCTTGATGATGGTCACGTTGGCCAGGGATTCCGCCTTCTTCACCAGCACATCATCGGCGCGCAGGGTGTCGGAGAACTCCAGCACGGTCACATCCTTGACGATGCCGGCCAGGTCGATTGCCGCTTCGATGCCGGAGTTGCCGCCCCCGATCACCGCCACGCTCTTGCCCTTGAACAGCGGGCCGTCGCAGTGCGGGCAGTAGGCCACGCCCTTGCCGCGGTATTCCTGTTCGCCCGGCACGTTCATCTCACGCCAGCGGGCACCGGTAGCCAGGATCACGCTGCGGCTTTTCAGGGTCGCGCCGCTGGCCAGTTCCACCTCGATCAGCTCGCCCTTTTTCAGCTTGCTAGCGGACTGCTCGGTGATCACGTCCACGTCGTATTCCTTGACGTGCTGCTCCAGGCTGGCGACCAGTTTCGGGCCTTCGGTGTAGGGCACGGAGATGAAGTTCTCGATGCCCACGGTATCCATCACCTGACCACCGAAACGCTCGGCGACGACACCGGTGCGGATGCCCTTGCGTGCGGCGTAGATCGCTGCCGAGGCACCGGCCGGGCCACCGCCGACCACCAGCACTTCATACGGGTCCTTCTCGTTCAGCGCGGCGGCCTTCTGCTCGGCGGCACCGGTATCGATCTTGTTGACGATCTCGGCCAGCGTCATGCGGCCCTGACCGAAGTGCTCACCGTTCAGGTAGACGGAGGGCACGGCCATGATCTGGCGCTCTTCCACTTCCTGCTGGAAGACACCGCCGTCGATCATGGTGTGGGTGATGTTCGGGTTCAGCACGGCCATCAGGTTCAGCGCCTGGACCACGTCCGGGCAGTTCTGGCATGACAGCGAGATGTAGGTCTCGAAGTGGAACTCGCCCTGAAGGTTGCGGATCTGTTCCTGCAGCTCGGCGTCGGCCTTGGACGGGTGGCCACCGGCCTGCAGCAGTGCCAGCACCAGCGAGGTGAACTCGTGACCCATGGGGATACCGGCGAAGTTGACGCGCGGCGCCTGTCCGGCGGCGCCGACGGCCATGCTCGGCGCGCGGCGGTCGTTACCGGCCTTGACGCTGATCTTGTCGGACAGCTCGGCGATCTCATGGGTCAGATCGGCCAGCTCGCGCGACTTGTCGCTGTCATTGGTGGTCAGGGTCAGCTCGATCGGAGCGACGATGTTCTGCAGGTAAGCGTTCAACTGCTGTTTCAGGTTTGCATCCAACATGGTTCGTCTTCCTTCAATGCCAAAATCAGGTCTTAGTATTTGAACGGCGTCCGCCCCGTGGATCTCCTGTTGCGGCGGTGCTGCTCAGCTCGAATATGGAACTATCTTAACCGGCCATTTTTAATGTTTGAAATTAATCGTAATTAACAGGTCGATAGGTTTTGTTTATTGATGACCGTATCTGATGGAGACACAAACGAAAACGCCGCCCCGAAGGGCGGCGTATGGGCAGGGCGCTAACGCATAGCCCCTGGCCGGACACGCTTACCGGCTCGTACTGGCCGGCAGGCGTCGGTCGGATTTAGATCTTGCCGACCAGATCCAGAGACGGAGCCAGAGTCGCTTCGCCTTCTTTCCACTTCGCCGGGCAGACTTCACCCGGGTGAGCGGCGACGTACTGAGCCGCTTTCACCTTGCGCAGCAGGTCTTCAGCGTCACGGCCGATGCCTTCAGCGGTGATTTCCATTGCCTGGATCACGCCTTCCGGATCGATCAGGAAAGTCGCGCGGTCTGCCAGGCCCTGGCCTTCACGCATCACACCGAAGTTGTTGGTGATGGTGCCGGTCTGGTCGCCAACCATGTAGTAGTTGATCTTGCCGATCGCTTCAGAGGTGTCGTGCCATGCCTTGTGGCAGAAGTGCGTGTCGGTAGACACGGAGAACACTTCAACGCCCATGCCCTGCAGCTCTTCGTACTTGCTGGCCAGGTCTTCCAGTTCGGTTGGGCAGACGAAGGTGAAGTCAGCCGGGTAGAAGAAGAATACGGCCCACTTGCCTTTTACGTCCGCTTCGGTGATTTCAACGAATTCACCCTGTTTGAACGCAGTTGCCTGGAACGGCTTGATCTCGGTGTTAACGATACCCATGTGTTGATCTCCTGAACATTTGAGAAGTCGTTTTCAAATCTGGGGAGGATCATAACGAGCGGAGTTCTATTCTAGAAATTGATCATATTGATATGGTTGATAGTTAATAGCTATGAATAGCCGAGTCAGCCTTCCCCTGCGGAGCCCCAGGCCGGTCTCAGACGGTCGGCTTAAGGACCATGGGAAAGGTAGACGCTTTAGGTATACTCATAGGCGAATTTAAAGGAAGTGACACCAGCAAGGGACGGTTATGCCAAAGCAGACCATCGCGCATTATCACCAGCACGCCGAACATTTTCAGGCGCAGTATGATTCGGTTGCGGCGCATGAGGTACATGCCGACTGGTCGTATCTGCTGGCCGAGCGCACTCCGGGGCTGGCGCTTGATGTGGGGGCGGGCAGTGGCCGCGATGCCCACTGGCTGGCCCAGCAGGGCTGGCAGGTGACGGCGGTCGAGCCTGCGCAAGGATTACGTGAGCGGGGGCAGCGCACCACCGGTGACCAGGTGCGCTGGATTGATACTCAGCTCCCCCTTCTCCTTGATCTTGCAACGCCTGCACAGGGCTACGACCTGATTCTGTTATCCGCTGTCTGGATGCACCTGCCGGCGGCAGAACGTCCACAGGCATTTGCTCGTTTAACTGAGCTGCTGGCCAAGGGCGGCCTGCTGATTATTACCCTCCGCTTCGGCCCCTCCGACCCTGCCCGTCCCATGTATTCGGTAAGTACGGAAGAGCTGGCGCAACTGGCCGCTCAGCACGGGCTGCAGTTAAAGGCGCTTAACGATGGCGATGCCTCCGTAGACTTTTTGCAACGCAAAGAAGTACGTTGGCAAACGGTCTGTATCCAACGCTCAGCGGAGGCGCAGGGATGAGTGCAAAACCCTATCTGCTGACCGGTGGAAATGATCGCCAACTCTTGCCTGCGCTGCGCCGTGCGCTGACCCACGCCACCGAGATCGAGATTGCCGTTTCCTTTATCCGTTCCACCGGCCTTGAGCTGATCTTCGGTGATCTTGAAGCGGCGTTACAGTCTGAGACGCGTAAGGTGCGGCTGACGCTGTTGACCAGCGACTATATGTGCATCACCGACCCCAATGCATTGAAAAAGCTCATGCTGTTAGCGGAGCGGGGGGCCGATGTTCGGGTATTCGAAACGGGCTCATCGGATAGCTTTCACTTAAAAGCCTATATCTTCGTCCGTTCTGCACAGGGTGAGCTGATCAGTGCGGATGCCTTTGTGGGCTCCAGTAATATCAGTGCCAAGGCGCTGACCGACGGGCTGGAGTGGAATTACCATCTGGACTACCCCAACGCAGCGGATTCGTTGGCGGCACAGCGGCTGGATGAAGTGCGTCAGCAGTTTCAACACCTGCTGCAGCAACCACAGGTGCGTGAGCTGAGTTTTGCGTGGATAGAGCAGTACCAACGCCGTTATGCACAGGCGCGCAAGGTGACGCCGATCTACACTGCCAGTGTCGATGCGCAAGAACCGGAACCCGAGATTCCGACGCCAAAACCCCACCAGCAAGAAGCGCTGGATGCCTTGGACGTGACGCGACAACGTGGCTGGCAAAAGGGCCTCGTGGTGTTGGCCACGGGGATGGGCAAAACCTATCTGGCCGCCTTTGATGCAGCCCAGGTCGACGCCGGGCGGGTACTTTTCGTGGCCCATCGTGAAGAGATATTGCTACAGGCAGAAGCCAGTTTCCTGGCCATCTTGCCGCATAAACGGGTTGGACATTACACCGGTAAACAGAAAGACGATGAGTGCGACCTGCTGTTTGCGTCGGTGCAGACCTTGGGGCGTGTGGCCCACTTGGAGCGCTTTAGCCGCGAGTACTTTGATTACATCGTGGTGGATGAGTTTCATCATGCGGCGGCTGGTAGCTACCAGCGCCTGCTGGAATACTTCCAGCCCAAATTCCTGTTGGGGCTAACGGCGACGCCGGATCGCACCGATGGCTCGGATATTCTGCGCTTGTGTGATCATAACCTGGTGTACCGCCGCGATCTGTTTGATGGCATCAATGATCTGCAGCTGTGCCCGTTCAGCTATTACGGCATCTTCGACAGCGAAGTGGATTATGAGCATATCCCTTGGCGTAACGGCCGCTTTGACCCGGATAAGTTATCCACACAGCTCGCTACTCGCGGTCGTGCCCGCCATGCGTTGAAGGAGTGGCGGGATAAGTCTCAGGCTCGCACCCTCGCGTTTTGCGCCTCGCGCCGACACGCGGATTACATGGCGGCTTTTTTCGAGAAAGCGGGTATCAGCGCTGCCAGTGTGCATACCGAGTCGAACCTAACGCGCTCTGAAGCCTTGGAGCAGTTAGGTAGTGGGCAGTTGGATGTGCTGTTTTCGGTGGACCTGTTCAACGAAGGAGTCGACCTGCCGCAGATCGATACCGTGATGATGCTGCGGCCCACGGAATCCAAAATCCTCTTCCTACAGCAACTGGGACGTGGTTTGCGGCTTAGCGAGGGTAAAGAGCGCTTAATGGTGCTGGATTTTGTCGGCAACCATCACAGTTTCCTCAACCGCCCCGAGATGCTGTTTGGCTCGGCCTTTGATCACAAACCGACCCGCAAACAACTGATCTCTGCTGTCAAGAACCCCAGCGACTTGCTGCCAGACGGCTGCTACGTCAACTATGACCTTGGCTTTATCGAATTTATGGATAGCCTGGTGGGCGACCAGCTGGATACCCAGTACGCCAAACTGAAACAGAGCCTGAAACGACGCCCCACACTGAACGAGTTTTGGCGCAGCGGTGCGAATCTGGGCCAGTTAAGGCGCAACTATGGCTGTTGGTGGGAGTTCATCGACGAACAGGGCGATGCTAAGCCGGATGAGCTGCAGGTGCTGGAGCAGCATGCCCAGTGGTTCCGTGATTTGACGGTCACGAAAACCTCAAAATCATACAAACTGGTGCTGCTGCAAACCCTGTTAGACCAACAGGCGATGAGCCAGTCGGTGACGCTACAGCAATTAGCCCAATGGGCCAGAAGCTGGTTCCAAGCGCACCCGGGCTGGTTAGCTGACTTGCCGCAGAGCCTGCTGCCATTGGATTCCGTTAGCGATGCCGCCTGGCTAAGCCACTGGCGCACAAGGCCGATCCATCACTGGTGTACCCCCGAGCAGGGCTCTCAGATCGAATGGTTTGCCCAAGATGGACTGCTGTTCCACTATCAACAGCGCCTGAATGCCGCAGAGTTGCCCACATTGAGCGCAATGACCGAGGAGATTCTGGCCTGGCGCTTGGCGCAGTACGCGCAGAGCAAACTGATTGAAGTAAAACCGGAACGGCCCGTCGCCCCGATTCACTCAACGGCTGAGTCCGGTGCGCAATTACCTTTCTTCCCCAATATCAAAATCGCCTGTGGACACTTCAAAACCGGCCATGCGGATGTAGAAGAGTATCTGCCTGCGCCCAGCGGATTTGGGCACTTATCCCCAGACCGGCACTTTATCGCCCGTGCCTCCGGCAACTCGATGAATGGTGGCAAGAATCCGATCTACGATGGTGATTACCTGCTGTTGGAGCAAGTCACGCCTGAAAATGCCGGCAGCATCAGCAACCAAACCATGGCGATCGAACGCCAAGACGGAGCAGGCGATAACCAATACCTGCTGCGTAAGGTGCTGAAGAACAAAGACGGTAGCTACACGCTGAGAGCTAATAACCCCGACTACGATGACCTAATTGCGGATGAAAGCATGGTCACCTTTGCGCGTTTCAAGGGCATTTTGGACCCGCTGGAACTGAGGGTAGGGCAGGATTTCATGCGCGAAGAGATCCCGCCGTTGTTTGGTACCGAGTTCAACCCCGGTAATTGGCAGTCCGGTCATGTGGTGTTGAAAGACCCGCAGGTTCAGGTGTTGCTGGTGACATTGAATAAGCAAGGTAAAGCCAGCGATCATCAATACCATGATTACTTTATCGATGACCGGCACTTCCACTGGCAATCGCAGAACAGCACCAGTCCGGACAATAAACGTGGGCGGGAGATCATCGAGCATGAAAAGTTGGGGAGTAAGGTCTATCTTTTTGTGCGTGAGCATAAGTTGAGTAATGGCAAAGCGGCACCGTTTCGGTTTTATGGTGAGGTGAGTTATCAGAGCCATGAGGGGAGTAAGCCGATGAGTGTGGTTTGGGAGTTGAAGGGATGAATTTTGTCAGATTTGCGCACAGAGCGGACGTTGTCTGAGATCGGCCCCGGGGGGCACTTTCGCCCATAAGCAGTCGTGCAAGTGACAGCAGAATGTTACTCTTACGTTGAGATCTGAACGGTAGCTCCAATGTTTTCCTTGGCTTCAAATTAACGCTTTTATACGTTCGCTAATGGTAGCCTCGATTTAATGGCTGCATGAGTCAAAAAGGAAGCGCTTGGTTAATCAGTAAAAGGATATAAAGATGTCGCAAGGATGCAGTCAGGTGACGCTTTCAACAGAAGTTACTCAGCGCTTTTCACTGGAGTTGAACTCCTCTGAACTGTGTGTCGGTGAGCTTCCCAAACAGATGGGCAACCCGAAACCACATCTAATCCGCAATTTTCTCCGTGGGAATATACTTCTACCTGCCGACCTACTCGCACAAGCTGCAATCGTCGGTAACGATACTATTTACGTGATCACAGGTCAGCACAAGGAGCTGTAATGTCTATTAAGCACGTCATTATTCATGTTGTGAAACGTGATAAAGATGGAGAGAATTTAAGTCGGCAGTTACGAAAGACGGAAAACAGTACTGCTGGGATGGCTGAGAAGCTCACTGAAGGATTGATTGGTCTATTTAGTACAGCAAACCTAAATATTGGTGAGTTTGGAGTTGATGGTGATTCGTCTCTAGAGCCAGCTTTTGAACAATTGTTAAAAAGATACTATCAATTAGTACCTAATCCATCAGATGAAGAAAAATCCAAGAAAATATTGAAATGCTCTGATTTTGTGATAATGACACAAGAACTAGCTAAGCACTATCGCTCTATTCTTGTTAATGACAACCTTCATTCTGTTAAAGGTGGTTATTTAGTATTTTACGAATATGAAGTTCGTAATGAACAGTGGTTTGGTATTGCTGTACTAAATAAAACTGAAGGTGTGGATGTATCTGATAACCTGGATGTTATTGCACGTGAAATGTTAGACCTTAAAAAACTACATTTGGGTGCTGCTATAAATATAACACAATGGAATGCTGGGTTTAGTAGCCGTTATATAAGATTTAAAGCGGGATTGGCTGCGGAGGTTAGAGATTACTTCGAAAGGTTTATAGGTTGTCAACGAGATAAAGAAGCAGCACGTCAAGAAACAACGGAGTTGAAGAAAGCCATACGGGGATTTGGAGCTTCAGAATATAATTTTGATGAAAAAAAGATATCAGAGAAGCTAAGTACTGCTCATGCATATATAAAAGAGCAGATGAGAGATGGTAGACCGGTATTGTTTGAGCATGTGGCCAATCATGTTTTCCCAGACAAAACTAAAGAGTTTAAAGAGTATGTAAGTAAAAATTATACGATATCTGATGAGCTAGCTATTGATAATGGTGCACTACGGACTTATGAAAAGATTTCAGGTAGAGGTAATGGTATTTCAATAAGCTTCGATAGAGAAGTTTATGGTAGGACGGTAAAATATGATAATGGTATTCTAAAAATATCCGATATTCCTGAAAAACTGAGAGAAGCGTTGAAAGAAGAAGATGCTTTTCGTCGCAAGAATGAATCTAATTCAAAAGATAAAAAATGAGTAGATCACTAATAGATAAATATAGTTTTATTTACAGACAGCTTTCTGATAGAGAGCTTGATGGTGATTGTTTTTATGGTTTTTTATCTGTCAAAGAAAAAGAAATTGAAGACGCGTTAAGACATTTGCACCAGGAAAATCTTACAACGGGTAGCTATGAAGTTTTCGTAGGTGGAAATAGTGTTGGCGGTGTTAATATCGAAAAAATTGAAACAAAGCACAAGGCTGATGATGTAACGCTCAAGGTCGACCTGAGTAAAAAAAGAATCGGATCTGATTATGTGATATGTGAAGACTGGAATGAGCTTCTTTCATATGAAGAAAAAATTGAAACTCCGGTTGATAGTTTATTTTTTACCGGAAATGAAACAAAGCTTACATCAGACGAAAGTAATCAGAAATTTGAGAGCTATAAAACTGTCGGAAAGCTTTTTTCACTTATTCGAGAATTGGCATTAGAAACAAGCGGGAAGGCTGATACTATTTTTTATGGCCGTCCTCTTTTTTTTGATTTCAAACTTAAAGAGGAAGATATAGAAAAGCCAGTTGATATTCAGGCTATTGAGAAAATACATTCTAAGGACATGCATAAAGAGGCTATAACATTTCTTATATGCTCTGAGCTAGTAAGTTGTTTAAAGGACAAGGATGCAGATAAAAGATTCTCATATTTAGTTCAACATATTAGTTCGTTTGTAGCTAATGTTTTGTTAAGTTATCAAGGCTATGTTGATAATTATAATTTTGAAAAGGTACGAAAGGAGTATTTAGAAAAAAAGACTGAGTATATTATAAAAATATATAACGTTTTTGATGCTATAGGAATTAAACTACTTTCAATACCTGCAGGTATTTGGTTTGCGACTAATCAAATTACTGAGGCTGGGCTTCGTGACCCAGGGCTTTATAAAAACTTTATTGTACTAGTAACAGTTTTCTTCCTGGTTTCTATACTCATTCTCCATTGCTCGGGTCAGTTTTCAGTACTCAAATCTTTGAGAAAAGAGTATACGGATTTATTTGATAGTTTAAAATTACAATTTCCGAATGAGTCGGATAATATTATCAGCGTAAAATTCGATTTGAATAGCGCTGAATTTAAAGTCGAACTTAAGCTTTGGTCTGCAATTATCGCATCCGTAGTTATGTTTATAATGACGGCTGTTCTTTTTTTTATTTCATTTAAATAAATTGTATAGGGTCTGTTCAGAAAAATTATTCGTCAAGACTTATGCTTCCCGGTAGGTATCAGGTTTAATCTGTATTTTACAAGGCTTTACTGTTCTCCGTTTTTGACGGAAACAGGGGGCGTAAGGTTTTCTTCAAGGATGCAACGCCCACTCTATGCTATAGCGAGTACGGAGCGTTGCACACTTAATGTCGGTTATGGGCCATCTTCTGTAATCCTGGTTATGGAGGGCAGTCCAGAGCAAGAGCGAACCTTTAAAGGAACACTGGGAATCAAAGCAACTGTGAGCAATCTGCTGAATTTTTGTGAATCCATCCAGTGTATCGAAGATTAAGTGCCTGAGTGCTTATTTGGTCACGTGGCTATCCTCAAATAAACCTGGTAACAGGTTGGAAAATCGTTCATTATCAGAGAACTATGGGCTTGCCGTTACAGAATTATACGCACGGAAAACCAGTAAAACGCACATAATCACGATTAAGATCGTTAGAATCAAAGAGAAAAATATGGACATTGAAGTGATATCGAAATTAGCCTTCGGTATAGTTTCATCCCTTGGAACGATTGCTCTAATACTTTTCAATATGGGCCAAGCAAGAAAAATAAAAGCCGAACTTCTGGATAAATTTGAAGAAGCAGTTGCCAGAGAAAGTATTCATTCCGTAACTGAGCTATTCCGACTAATTCACGGCCTAAGAATGAGCTATGTAGATATTATTGAGCTTATCCGCCATGATCAGTGTTCGAAAATTATCTATGCCTTAAAGAAGACTCCCGGAATGGTTTATTATGAAAATGGAGAGTTCCGTTACACACGAATGGCAAGAAACGGGTTATTTAGATTTTTCGATCGTTGGTTTTTAAGGTTGAGCATAAGCCTTTTTAGCATTCTTGGTCTATTTTCACTTGGGATGCTCGGTTTCGGTAATGGCGCCACATCCGTTGCTGGCTTTATCTTCCTGCTATTCTGTTCAGTAATGTTAGCGGTGCAGCTACGGCAACGGGCGTATGACCAAATGGTACAGCGTCTAATCGAGCCAGGGCGTAATAATCAAATGCAGCCGACCGCTAACGCGTCGACTGATTAAGGCGCTAATGTCTCCTTTGGGCCAATCCCCGCCATCTTTGCTACGGAGAAATAAAGACCTTCTCCCGGTGCTGATTCATCAGCACCGGATCAGGACTGAACCTTTCAGGTAGCTTAATTCTCTGCCCTTCGATCGACCCGAAAAAGCGTTGCATAGCGTGCTCCGGCTGTTTTAGCCGATACGACAGCACCACCCGCCAATCCTCATCAAACGTCATCAGCCCCGAATCAAATGCCCGGTCATACAGAGCTGATAAGCACAGGCCGTTGCTAGGATTGAGCCGGTTCGCTTTATCTTGGCTCCAAGGCACGATATGGCTTGCGATCAGCAAGCAGGGCTCTGATAACCCGGTAATACAGCAGCGGTTCCCGTAGCTGGATAGCACGGCACGGCGGAAGAAGGACTGCTTTATCCGCTGTTGTACGCTTTGGGTACGCGTCTCGCCAGTGAAATCATCCAGCGTGCTGATTTGGGGTTGTTCAATCTCAGACACAGAACCTTTGCTGTCTTCCAACTGCGCTCGAATTTGCGTGCTTTCCAGCACCAGACCTTCCCAGTCAGCATGAAATTCGCCCCAAATGGCACGGTCCAGTTTTGAGGCACCACTCAGCCCCTTGCGACCTGAAGCGATGATGGCTGGGTCCAAGCTGGCAAGGTTTGTCAGTTTCATGGCGACGGCTGAGGGAGTACGGCCGATCAGATCCGCCAGCGCGATAATCTCGGGATTACTCTGATGCAAGCGGCCAAAGGGAAGCTGGCAGTAGAGGTGGAATGCAAGTTTGACCTGTTCTGGTGTCCAGCCTTTCCCTGACATTACGAGGCTCCATCCGAAATTGTTTTCAGTGACTCTACCAGGTAGAACGAGTCTGTCACGATTTATTCAGCCTAGTTATGCACAGCGGATTATATTTTCAATCCTGTGGGTAATTAGCTTGCAGAGTAACGAAGTTGTCGTTCTTATCCCTTGTGACTAACTTAACTTACCCCCAGAATCCCTGAGTAGTTCTGTGGATAAGCTCAGGACAACAGGTCCGCACATCTCTGCTAATCCCTTATAATACGGGGTTTGTAAAACTGTTCAGGCATTGCTCAAATACCTGAACAACGTAATCCGCATGTCATATATCAGATCAAGGTCATGGATCTGGCCTGTGTGTAACTATGTGTCCGCCTGTGTAGTATCCTGTTGATGAAGTTTTCCACTGAGCAATTTGTATACATGCCGATTGCGCGCTTCGCTGATGCCTTTGCGGTGGCTTTCTTTGGCGGCGGCGGCCCAGTTGCCGCTGCGGATGTGCTGGTTGAAGCGGGGGAAGCCGCGTTTCAGTTTGGGCAGGCCCAGGTTGAAGATCATGTCGTACAGGGCCAGTTGTACGCGTTCCGGCATGGCGGTCAGTTCGGCCTGGCCATAGAGGTCGCCCAGTTCCCCGGTGAAGGTGTTGATGTGCCGGCGGGTGAGGGCATCGATCTCGGTGTCGGGCAGGATCAGTCGGGTGTGGGGTTTGAAGCTGTGGGCGTTCAGGTGCTGCCCGTAGGGGCGGGTCAGTAGCTGGCGGAATTCGGCACGGATGTCGGCATCGCGGGCGGGGCGTCCGCTTTCCTTGTGCACAAATCCCAAACGGGCAGCGGTATGCGGATAGGGCATCAGGTGGCCAACGCCGATGGTGATAAAGCCTCGGGTGTCGCGATACATATGGTTGATGCGGCCTTCCTGCTGTTCAAGCTGGCGCATCAGGCGGGTATGAAATGATGGGGTGTGCGCATTCATCGGTGGAGGTTCCTTTTCCTGTCTGGATCGTTGGCAGTCCTTGCCGAATCTATCGATTGTTTAAATCAATTGGTCTTAGTTAAAAGATAAATTTCAACAAATAACATCTCTTGGTTAATCTGGCTCCATAACACACCGGAGGACAACATCATGGCTCACATTGCACGTTACATCGTTGAAGCATCTGCATCCGCTGCCCGCCCGGAGACTGCCCAGGCGGCTGCGGCCAAGGGGCAGGCGTGTCAGCACTGCAACTACAGCAATAACTACTACGGCGACCAGGTCTGCCTGCCGCAGGGGCGCTGATGCGAGGCAATACAGGTCGATGAGTGCTCGGCAGGTGTCGGCATCCTCAACGGCAACCACTTGGTCCAGTGTCTGACAACAGATTTTAAAGCCCAGTTCCCCGATCCGGAGCGTTGAAGCACCGTCAACAAAGGGGTTGATCGCCTCCGGCTGGTTCGCCAGTACTTCGAGCGCGAGGGTGCCCTGGCCGCAGATCACGTCGAGATCGTCAAAGGGGTGGATGCAGCAGGCTCCTGCTGCCGCTCGGCCTCGGTCAGCTGCACCACGCGGTTGTAGGCGCCCCGGATCTTGAACGAGCGTACCGGCTGCAGCTCTTCGCGCCTGAGCAGGATGTTGGCATTGAAGGCCCGGCTCAGGAACCTGGGTGTCCGTTCGATCGGCACATTATGCGGTTACGGCCCTGATGCTTGGCGGCGTAGAGGGCGCTGTCGGCCTGCTGCAGCAGTTGCTCAGGGGTGGTGATATCGGCAGACAGGCTGCAGATGCCGGCTGACAGGGTCACCGGTCCCAGGCTTTTGCCCTCGTACATGATGTCGAGCTCCGACAGCTGCTGGCGCAGTTGTTCAGAACGCTGCAGGCCGCTTTCAAGATCGGCCCCCGGCATCACGACGACAAACTCTTCCCCGCCATAGCGCGAGAGTATGTCGGTCTGGCGAAAGGTATCTTTGATCCGTTGGCTCACCTCTTTCAGTACCCGGTCACCGGCCGCATGGCCGTGGGTGTCGTTGAGCCGCTTGAAGTGGTCGAGATCGCAAATCATCAGAGTCAGCGGGGTCCTGTTGCGTTGTGCCAGCTGCATCTCCCGCGGCAGCATCTCATCCAGATAACGACGGTTGTGCAGGCCGGTGAGGGCGTCTTCGTAAGACAGGCGGCTGAGCGCTTCCTGCAGCGCCATGCGCGACAGTGTCAGGCCCATGCGTTCGACGGCACGCTTGAACAGGGTTTTCAGGGTAAAGGCCTGGAGCTCTTCGAAGTCAATCGTATCACTGGCCAGGTTGATGCAGATAATCGCCCCGGTCCGAGGCCCGCTTTGGGGGTGTTGGTAGTCAACATGGAATGACTGCCAGCCAGGGTGGGGGAGCACGATGTCGTTGATCGCCTGAGCAGGTAGCTGTTCACTGCTGCCCCAGTGGTGGCTCAGCTGATAGCGTTCGCCATCATCCGCATGGCGATAGTAGCCACCGGGCACGGGGTGACAGAATTCGGCCAGTGCCGGGCCCAGCGCCTGCAGGGCCGATGGGACATCCGCTTCGGCTTCAATTCGGTTGATCAGGCCATCCAGCAGCAGGCTCTTCTGGTTGCCGAATTCGAGTGCACGCGCCCGGGCGGACTCTTGCGCGGCCAGTTGCTCCATCTTCTGAGTGCGCTCGCGCACCTGGGCTTCCAGTGTCGCGTTAAGCCGAGTCAGCTTGTTCTGCATGCGCAGGTAGTGGTGCAGCGACAAACTGATAATGGCGAGCACAAACACCAGTGCACCCCAGTCCACCGGGATGTCGCGCCATTCGATCCAGTTATGTGCCACGGCCATATCCAGCATCAAAATCAGTGTGAACAGGGCACAGGCGCTCAAAATCACACGTTGGTCGGGGTTGTGTGGGTGCCGGTGGATAAAGGTCAGGATCAGCATCAGTGGCACCAGAGTGGCAAAAAACGCATCAAAAACCGGGTAGGTGTCAGACAGGTTGACCACGCCAAGCAGTGACAGGCCCAACGCACCGGTGATGTAGGCGAAAAACACGACCTGCAGGGTGCGCAGGCATTTTTTGCAGTCGGGACTGAATACCACTTCCAGCAGCATTGCCATGCCCAGCGGGAACAGGTAGTAACTGCCTGCCGCTATATATTCCCAGAGCAGTGGGGCATTCAGAATGATCTGTTTGATGGTGGTGCCCGTGATGGCCATGCCTGCGCTGGCGGTCGAGAACAGGGCAACGGAGATAAACAGCTGGCGCTGGTTGCCAAAGAGTGCAAACAGCAGTGCCAGCATGATCATCAGCAGGCAGAAGGCCGTAATGATCACGCCCTCGAACGACTGCTCGTTGATTTGATCGTACAGGGCGGTGCGTTCCATCACCTTGACTTCACCCCAGAAGCCAATGGCCACGTAGTCCGAAAAGACACGGAAGTAGATCGTCTTGCCACCGGCATCGCTTGGCAGGGGGATCATGTGCCAGGGCCAGCCCTGGAAATGGCCCTTGCCCTCGCTGTCGAAGTGACCGTAGTGGTAGATCTGCTTGCCATCGAGGTACGCCTCGACGATCAGGTCGATGCTGGAAACGTAGAGTACCGGGTCACGCCACTCGCCGTCAGGCAATACCGTTCGGTACCAGACGTTGGTCTGGTCGTTGCGCCCGGGCGGGTTGGCTGGAAAGTCGATAGGCTGCCAGTCGGCCGCATCGGCTTGCTGCGTCCAGAGAGGGGTGCCGTTATCGCTGAAGGGCGAGTCGCCCCAGCGGTACTCCCAGTGCTGATCCAGCATGACCGGTTCCGCTTTCAGGCTGGCGGCGGCCAACAGCAGTGCCAACAGCAGGAGCAGACGCATGCCGAGTCTGGACCAGACCGGAGGATATGGGGGGCGGGTGTCGACGAAGGCTTGCATCAAAAGTGGTGCCTGTTCACGCTCTGTTCCAGAGGGCAGGGGCCTGCTAACCCCTCGGAGTGTATCCGGAATCTGGTTAAAACGTAACCACTGAATGCGGTTATTCCGGCGCGGAGGCAAGCGACCTGAGCGTCGTTTCCAGCACCGGCGTGATGGGGGCGTTCAGTTTGAGGCTGAGCAGCTCGTCGGCTCGGGTCCTGCCCAGAGTGAGTGCCGCGATCGGCTTGTGCCACTCGCTGGCGCGACGGCAGAAGCGAAAGCCGGAATAGACCATCAGCGAGGAGCCGATCACCAGCAGGGCATCGGCGTTCTGCAGGGCGTCCAGGGCATCGGTCACGCGCTGTTTGGGCACGTTATCGCCGAAGAAGACCACATCCGGCTTCAGGATGCCGCCACAGTGCGGGCAGTGCGGAATGCGGAAGTTGCTGAAGTCCACCTCCAGGTCGGCATCGCCATCCGGCGCGGTTTCGGCGGTGAAGCGGGTGAAGGCCGGGTTCAGTTCGGCGCTGCGCTGGTGTACCTCGTCACGGCTGCAGCTGAAGTGGCAGCTCATGCAGATCACCCGGTCGGAGCGGCCGTGCAGGTCGATCACCTTCTGGCTGCCGGCACGCTGGTGCAGGCCATCCACGTTCTGGGTCACCAGCAGGTCGATATGCCCGAGCTGCTCCAGCCGCGCCAGAGCTTCATGGGCCTGGTTGGGGCGGGCATCGCGCATCACCGGCCAGCCGATCAGGCTGCGGCCCCAGTAGCGCTTGCGGGTGTGTTCGCAGCGCATGAAGTCGGGGTGCTGTACCGGCTGCTTGCGCTTCCATTCACCATTTTGGTCGCGGTAGTCGGGAATGCCCGAGTCGGTACTGATGCCGGCTCCGGTCAGTACCAGCAGGCGTGGATGGTTGTGGATAAACTTGGTCAGCGCGTGATGGGGTTCAGTCGGCAGCATGGGTCTCGGGCTCGGTTGCATTCGGGTGGTTGTGGCTACGGGCCAGCTCGACGAAAGCGTGCAGATAGTCAGTATCCACATCTTCCTTACGCAGACCAAGGAAGATCTGTTTATCCACACCGGTATTTCCCAGACGCAACGGATGCAGCGGCAGGCGCTGTTGATATTCTTCCACCAGCCAGCGCGGCAGCGCGGCCACACCGCGACCGGCGGCCACCATCTGCAACATGATATCGGTGGTCTCGATCTGC
This sequence comes from uncultured Marinobacterium sp., assembly GCA_963676805.2. GTDB lineage: Bacteria > Pseudomonadota > Gammaproteobacteria > Pseudomonadales > Balneatricaceae > Marinobacterium. Next base: position 3,043,202 of record CAXXYA010000002.1, read on the forward strand.
TTGTGCTGGCGCGGACTGCAGCTGGCGGGCGTCAGGAAGCGGCTGAAGATATCCAGCCGGTCCGGCTCCACCGGGTAGGTGATCAGGGTGTCCTGCACCAGCTGTTCCGGCTCGACCTGCGGCTGACCGAACAGTGGATGCTCGGGGCCGACCACCAGCACCTGTTCGTAATCGAACACCGGCTCGAAGATCAGGCCGCTGCGGTAGAGCGGGTCCGGCGTCACCAGCAGGTCGATCTCGTGGCCGTAGAGCGCGCCCATGCCGCCGAACTGGAACTTCTGCCGCACATCCACATCCACATCGGGCCACTGCCTGAGGTAAGGATTCACGACTTTCAGCAGCCACTGGTAGCAGGGGTGGCACTCCATGCCGATGCGCAGGGTGCCGCGCAGCCCGGAGGCGAACTGCTGCATCAGGGTTTCGGCATGCTCGAACTGAGGCAGCAGCCGTTCGGCCAGCTGCAGCAGGTATGCACCGGCCTGGGTCAGGCGCAGGCGGCGACCCTCCTTTTGCCAGATAGGGGTGCCCAGCTGCTGTTCCAGCTTGCGCACCGAGTGGCTCAGGGCGGACTGGGTCAGGCACAGGGTATTGGCGGCGGCGGTCAGCGAACCCTGCTGGTCTACCGCGCGCAGGATCATCAGGTGGTGGCGTTCAAGCATCATCAATCCATGATCATAGTTAATGGTTTGATGAGATAATGCCATTATTTTTCATCATTCATAAGGGCTAGCATCGTTCCGAATCGAAATTTGGAGTAGCGACATGAGCCTTCAACCAGGTAACAAAAGCCGTTTGCACAACCTGGGCTTTCCGCGCATCGGAGCCCGCCGTGAACTGAAATTTGCCCAGGAAGCCTTCTGGAAGGGTGAAAAGACAGAAGCCGAACTGCTGGCCACGGCGGCCGAGCTGCGTCAGCAGAACTGGCAGCGCCAGGCCGGTCTGGATTTTGTGCCGGTGGGGGATTTTGCCCTCTATGATCAGGTGCTGGATCTGAGCTTCACCCTGGGGAATCTGCCGGCCCGAGTACAGGGGCTGGATGGCAGCGAGCTGGATCAGTACTTCCGCGTGGCCCGTGGCCGCTCGGCCAACGACAGCGGCTGCAACTGTGTCCACGCCGGTGAAATGACCAAGTGGTTCGACACCAACTATCACTACATCGTGCCGGAGTTCAGCGCCGACACCCGCTTCAGCCTGAACCCGAGCCGCCTGCTGGCGCAGATCGAAGAGGCGCAGGCGCAGGGCCATAATGCCAAGCCGGTGCTGGTGGGTCCGGTTACCTACCTGCTGCTGGGCAAGGCCAAGGACGAGACCCATCCGCTGAGTCTGCTGGCACAGCTGCTGCCGGTCTATGCCGAGCTGCTCAAGCGGCTGGCGGAACAGGGGATCGAGTGGGTACAGATCGACGAGCCGGTGCTGGTCACCGAGCTGGCATCTGAGTGGCAGGAGGCCTTCCGCACCGCCTATGCTGCTCTGACCGACAGCGGCGTGAAGTTGCTGCTGACCACCTATTTCGGTCAGTTGCGCGAGAACCTGGAGCTGGCCTGCAGCCTGCCGGTGGCGGGGCTGCATCTGGATGCGATCAATGCCCGCGATGAAGTCGCCGCGGTGATCGAACAGCTGGATGCCGACAAGGTGCTGTCGCTGGGGGTGGTCAACGGCCGCAACATCTGGAAGACCGACCTGAGCACGCTGCTGGACTGGCTGGAGCCGGTGGCGCAGCAGCTGGGTGAACGCTTGTGGATCGCGCCGTCCTGCTCGCTGCTGCATGTGCCGGTGGATCTGGACAGCGAGCAGAAGCTGGATGCCGAGATCCGCTCCTGGCTGGCCTTTGCGCAGCAGAAGCTGGACGAACTGCGGGTTATCCACAGCGCGCTGAATCACGGCCGTGCCTCCGTGGCCGCCGAGCTGGCCGAGAACCTGGCGGCGCTGAACAGCCGTCGCACCTCGCCGCGTGTGCATAACCCGAAAGTGCAAACCGCGGTTGCGGCGATCGATGCGGCGCTGGGTGAACGCCAGAACGCCTACCCGCAGCGTGCCGCCCTGCAGCGTGAAAAATTGCAGCTGCCGCTCTATCCAACCACCACGATCGGTTCCTTCCCGCAGACGCCGGAGATCCGCAAGGCGCGCCTGGCGTTCAAAAAGGGCGAGCTGGACGTCGCCGAATACACATCCCGCATGAAGCAGGAGATCGAGTTCGCCGTGCGTCAGCAGGAAGCGCTGGAGCTGGACGTGCTGGTGCATGGCGAGGCCGAGCGCAACGACATGGTGGAGTACTTCGGCGAGCAGCTCGACGGCTACGTCTTCAGCCAGTTCGGCTGGGTGCAGTCCTACGGCTCCCGTTGCGTCAAGCCGCCGATCCTGTTCGGTGACATCAGCCGTCCGAAGGCGATGACCGTCGAGTGGATCAAGTATGCCCAGTTGCTGACCGACAAGCCGATGAAGGGCATGCTGACCGGCCCGGTCACCATCCTGAACTGGTCCTTCGTGCGTGACGATCAGCCGCGCTCGGTCAGCTGTCAGCAACTGGCGCTGGCGATCCGCGAAGAGGTGCAAGACCTGGAGCGCGCCGGCATCGACATCATCCAGATCGACGAAGCTGCTCTGCGTGAAGGGCTGCCGCTGCGCCGTCGCCAGTGGGCCGAGTATCTGGACTGGGCGGTGGAATCCTTCCGCATCACCGCCAACGGTGTCGCGGACAGTACCCAGATCCATACCCATATGTGCTATTCGGAGTTCAACGACATCATTGAGGCGATCGCGCACATGGATGCGGACGTGATCACCATCGAGACTTCCCGTTCAGACATGGAGCTGCTGGACGTGTTCGATGCCTTCCAATACCCCAACGAGATCGGCCCGGGTGTCTACGATATCCACAGCCCGAACATCCCGTCGGTAGAACAGATGGTGAAACTGATGCGTCTGGCGGCGCAGCGCATCCCGGCTGAACGTCTCTGGGTCAACCCGGACTGCGGTTTGAAAACCCGTCAGTGGAGTGAGGTGATTCCGGCGTTGCAAAACATGGTGGCGGCCGCCCAGGCGCTGCGCGAGGACCAGGCCGAAGCGGCCTGACCCGGGCCTTCGTCGCGGACGCCGGATAGCCCCCAGGCTGCTGTCCGGCGCGCCTTAACGGGCATGAATGAATATTTCGATCAAACTGATCAGCCTGTTCGGGTTGATGGTTGCCGGCGGCTGTACGAACATGCAGGCAGCTGGCCGCTGAGCCGTCGCGCTTCGGGCGCGGCGAGCAGCGGTGAACCGATTTCAGTGGAGTATTTATCATGCCTGCCATCCAACCCACCCTCTTTGTGCCCCACGGCGCTGGCCCCTGTTTTTTCATGGACTGGAACCCTGCCGATGCCTGGGACAAGATGGCCGCCTGGCTGCGCGGCATCCGCGACACGCTGCCCGAGACGCCGAAGGCGATCCTGATGGTCTCGGCGCACTGGCTGGAGGCGGAGTTCCGCGTCACCAGCGGCACCAACCCCGAGCTGATCTACGACTATTACGGTTTCCCGGCCCACACCTACCAGCTGACCTATCCGGCTCCCGGCGAGCCGGCGCTGGCACAGCAGGTGGTGGCGCTGCTGCGCGAGGCAGGGCTGGCCGCCGCGGGCGATGATGAGCGCGGTTTCGATCATGGCATGTTCATCCCGCTCAAGCTGATGTTCCCGGAAGCCGAGATTCCGGTGGTGCAGCTGTCACTGCGTTACGATATGGCTCCCGAGGCTCACCTGCAGGCCGGACGGGCGCTGGCGTCGCTGCGCGAGCAGGGCGTACTGATCGTCGGCAGCGGCATGAGCTTCCATAACATGCAGGGCTATCGTGATCCCCGCTTCGGCCCCATCTCCGACCAGTTCGATACCTGGCTCGGGCAGGCGGTCGAGTCCGATCCCGCCCAGCGCTGGCAGGCACTGAGTCACTGGGAACAGGCACCGATGGCGCGGCTCTGTCATCCACCGCGCGCCGAGGAGCACCTGATTCCGTTGCTGCTGGCGGCCGGTGCCGCCGGGGACGATCGGGGCCGTCATGTGTTCACCGATAGGGTGCTGGAGACGACCCTGTCCGGCTATCGGTTCGGCTGAGGGGTGCGGCATGCACACACTGGTGGCGGTCTATGGCACCCTGAAACGGGGGCAGAGCAATCATCACTATCTGGCCGGTGCCCGCTATCTCGGGTCCGCGCAGCTGGACGGGTTTGCCCTCTATGATCTGGGGGCCTGGCCGGCGGCCAGGCAGGAACCCGGCGTCATTGAAGTGGAGCTGTTCGCGGTCGATGCCCCGACCTTTGCGGCGCTCGACGAACTGGAAGAGTACTGTGCTGACGCCCCCGACAGGGGGTTGTACGACCGCATTCAGGTGCATACGCCCTACGGTCTCGCCTGGCTTTACCTCTACAACGAAGCCGTGCAGCCCCGGCAGCGGCTGGAGTCGGGCAACTGGTTCAGGGACTGACCCAGTCCTGTCGGCTGTTTCGGTCAGCGCTGCATCCACTCCTCAACCCACTCCCTGACCGGAGAGCCCTCGCTCAGCGCCTCCACCGCACCCATGCGGAAGTGCTCGGTGTAGGGCTTGAGCCCCGGTCCCAGCAAGCGGTCATAGGGGCAGGTGTCGGTCGGGTCCACATAGAGGATCACCGCCTCGCCCTGGCTGCCGTGATAGGCCTCAAGACAGAACTGCAGTACTGATTCGCTGCTGCCGATCACCAGCACCAGGTCGTGGCGGCTCAGTGAGTTCATCAGCGTGAACAGATCGCGGTAGACCGGGGCGGCCTCGCCAAAGAACACCACGTTGGGCTTGAAATGGGGCGGGTGGACTGCATGGTTGAACGCTTCATAGCCGATCGGCTCGATGCGGCCCTCGGCCAGGTTGACCAGCTCCAGCAGGTTGCCGTGGATATGCACGACCTCGGGACTGCCGGCCCGTTCGTGCAGATCGTCCACATTGGTGGTCATCAGCTGTACCCGCTCGCCGTGTTGCTGCTGCAGCTCGGCGATTGCCCGGTGAGCGGCATTGGGTTCCACCCCCTGCAGGGCGATGCGACGGTCGTTGTAGAACTGGTGGACCAGGTCGTAGTTCCGCTCGAAGGTGTCGATATGGCAGACATCCTCGATGCGGTGGTTGTGCCAGAGGCCGTCGGGCCCGGTACGAAAGGTCGGAACCCCGGACTCGGCGGAGATGCCGGCTCCGGTGAAGATGATCAGGCGTCGGTTCATGGGGCTGGTCATGGGTCTTGATCTCGCAATTGTTGCCGAGTTCAGTGTACCAGCCCGGCGTGTCTCTGCGCGATGATCTCGTCAGACCCGGAACCGACGGGGCGGGGCCGGCCCCGGGTGACGAAAGCGTGCTCCGGTGACGGCAATTGTTCCGGGCAGTATCTGGAGTCTAGATAAAGGGGCGGGAAAGTACACCCGAGCCAGCAGGGGGCGTAGAAATAAATTCAAAGAATCTTGTTGCAAATAAGAATGATTCGCTTTATCTTATGAATCGTTCATTGACAGGTCTGACTCACTACAGGCATGACAGTTTAGTACTCATTAGACAGTGCCGAAGGTGATTGGCGCCACCTCCCATCTCCCCGGGAGGTGGCGATTTTTTTGCCTGTTCGTTTCCGTTCATCTTCACTTGAACAGTCTCCGTTTGACCTCACCTGTAGGACTCCCTAGAATCCGCGCGTGCTTCCGGTGCACTGAACAGCTGTTCAGTGCTTAAACGGGAAGTCGGTGCGTACCCGGTGAAAGATCGGGTGCAATGCCGACGCTGCCCCCGCAACGGTAGAGGCGTGAGGCGATGACGAAAAGCCACTGTATCCACGGATATGGGAAGGCGTCATCCCTCCTGGCTACGAGCCTGACGCCTGAGCCCGGAGACCGGCCTGAAGCAGTGTAGTCGGTATCGCGGTGGGCGATCATGACTGGCGCGGCCGTCCCCTTCTGGCCGCTGTCCGTCGATGCCTGAGCGTTACCTTTATCTTCAACCGCGTGCGGGTAGGTACGCGCTGATACTCAGGCAAGCAATGAAACAGTTCTCTCTTCCGGCAGCGCTGCTGCTGGGCAGCTCCGTGATGGCCGCTCAGGCCCAGACCAACCCTGATACCCTGCTGGTAACGGCAACGCGCACGGCGCAGACCGCCGACCAGGCGCTGGCGTCCGTGACCGTGATCGATCGTGAAGAGATCGAGCGCAAGCAGGCGCAGACCGTCACCGAACTGCTGGAGCAGACGCCGGGCGTGGTGGTCAGCAACAGTGGCGGTCGCGGCAAGGCGACCTCCGTGTTCCTGCGCGGCACCAAGTCCAACCAGCTGCTGGTGTTGATCGATGGCATCAAGGTCGGGTCGGCAACTGACGGCGCTGTTGCCTTTCAGCAGCTGTCACCGGCTCAGATCGAGCGTATCGAGATCGTGCGTGGTCCCCGTTCTTCGCTGTATGGCTCAGAGGCGATCGGCGGCGTGATCCAGATCTTCACCCGTAAAGGCAAGGACGGCTTCAAGCCGCGCTTCAGTGTCGGAGCCGGCAGTGACGGCAGCCGCGAAGTGACTCTGGGGCTGTCTGGTGGCAATGAGCAGGGCTGGTTCAACCTGGGGGCCAGTGATTACTCGACCGATGGCTTTGATGCGACTACGGCGGATAATTATTCCAATGAACCGGACAAGGATGGCTACGACAACCGTTCCTATACGCTGGGCGGCGGTTACCGTTTCAGCGACCAGATCGCGGCGGAGCTGAATTTCAGCCAGAGCCGAGGCGAGAACGACTACGACGGCTATTCTGACGATTGGACTACCCCTGCACCGGAGCCAATGACGGACTCAACCGATAAGCACCGCGTACAGACGCTGGGCGGCAAGCTGACATTGGACCCGCTCGACAACTGGCAGCTGACGCTGTCGGCCGGTCGCAGCTGGGACGCGTTCAGCGGTTACGACCATGGCGTCTTCCTCTACGATTATGAAACCGTGCGCGACACTGCAGGTTTACAAAGCAGGCATATTCTTGATGCGCGCAGCCAGTTGACGTGGGGTGTGGACTATATTGAAGATAAACTGGAGTCTTCTAACCCATATAATGTCGATGCTCGCGACAACCTCGGTCTGTTTGGTTTGTACCAGTTGGTGTTGGGTAAGCACGATGTTTCTTTCAGCCTTCGTCATGATGATAACGAGCAGTTTGGAGGCTACACGACTGGATCAGCTGCTTGGGGGGTTGAGCTGCCACGTAATCTCCGTTTGACGGCTAGCTTTGGTTCTGCTTTCAGGGCACCTGGATTCAATGTGTTGTATTTGCCATTTACAGATTATGGCTGGGGTACAACATATGAAGGAAATCCCAACCTTAAACCTGAAGAATCAGAAACGTTCGAACTTGGGCTGTCAGGTGATCATGCCGGCGTAAAATGGTCTGCAACAGCTTATCAAACTGATATTGAGAACCTCATTGTCGATAAAGACCTTGACCCATCTCTATGGGTATGGGAAGGGAAACCATTCAATGTTGATGATGCGCGCATCCGTGGTCTGGAGCTGACCGCTGCAACGCGCGTTGCCAACTGGGATCTGAGCACGACCCTGGACCTGCTCGATCCCAAAGACCGAAGTGATGACTCACTTCTGCCGCGCCGTTCACGCAAGCTGTTCAACATCAGTGCCGACCGTGACTTTGGTCAGTATGCACTGGGTGCCAGCCTGCGCGCCGTCGGCAAAGCGAAGGACAGCGGTGGCGAGGCCATCAACGGCTACACCACCGTCGATCTGCGCGGCAGCTACCAGCTGACTCAGGACTGGGCGCTGAAGGCCAAGATCGAGAACCTGCTCGACGAGGACTACCAGACCGTGTACAGCTACAATCAGCCGGACCGCACCTGGTGGCTGTCGCTGCACTACGCACCTTGATGGTGACAGTGGCCTGATGCTCGTGGCCAGAAAAAGCCCGGCCCGGTGCCGGGCTTTTGCGTTTTTAACAAGGGATGGAGCTGAGATGCTGAAGAACCTGACAGCGGCGGTGCTGACGCTGGGGCTGCTGGCGGGCGGCGCGAGTGCCGCAACGGTTTCCGGTTCGCCCGAGCGCGTGGTATCACTGGACCTGTGCATGGACTGGCTGTTGGCAGTGCATGCGCGACCGAATCAGGTGGCGGCTCTGTCACCGGTACATCAGCACTATCGGTTGCCCTTTGCGATACCGGATTGGCCGGTGCACGACGGCACGCTGGAGCAGATCTATCGGCTGCAGCCGGATCTGGTGTTGGTGGGGGAATACAACGCCCTGCTGTTGCGCAAGCGGCTGCTGGCGCTGGGGCAGCCGGTGGCAGAGATCGCTCTGCCCACCAGCCTGGCGGACATTGAAGCCTATGAGCAGCGGGTGCTCACGCTGTTGGGGCGTTCGCCCGAACTGGCGCGCACGGCGCCAGAGGCCGAGCAGCCCGCATCGGATGCCCCGCGGCTGTTACTCCTGGGTGCCAATGGCATAGGGACGGGCGCGGGGACTTTTGAGGATCAGATTCTGCGCCAGGCCGGCTGGCGCAACTACCTGCAGGCAAGGGGCTATATCGCCCTGGATCTGGAACGGCTGGTGGCCGACCCGCCGGACGCCATCCTGTGGGCCGCGCCCGCCAGCCCCTCTCTGGCGAGCCGCTTTGCCGAGCATCCGGCGCTGCGGAAGATCGTAGTCAGTAAGCACTGGCTAACTACGGACTACTGGCGCTGGCAGTGTCCCGGCCCCTGGACATGGGATTTGATCGAGCAACTGAAAAGGACGCGAATGCAGTGAACAGGGTACTGATCCCCCTCGTTATTTTCTCCGCGCTGTTGTCACTCTTCATCGGCAGTACCGAGGTTGACCCTCTGCGGGGACTCTGGGACTGGCTGAGGGGCGAGCAGACCGTGGATGCCATCGTCAGCGGAGAGATCCGTCTGCCGCGGACGCTGCTGGCGCTGCTGGTCGGGGGCGCCCTTGGCCTGAGCGGCGCTGCCCTGCAGGGGCTGCTGCGTAACCCTCTGGCCGACCCCGGACTGACGGGGGCCAGCCAGGGCGCGGCGCTGGGCGCGGCCAGCGTGTTCTATTTCGGCCTTTTTCCCGCCCTGGGTGCGGCCGCCCCCGCACTGGCGGGCCTGGTCGGGGCTGGGGTGGCCCTGCTGCTGATGCTGCTGCTGGCCGGACCCGGCGGGCAGGCGATGGTGATCATGGCGGGCCTGGCCATTTCAACGTTGACCGGTGCGCTGTTGGCGGCGGTCCTGAACTTTGCTCCGAACCCCTTTGCGATGCAGGAGCTGGTGTTCTGGCTGCTTGGTTCAGTCGCTGAGCGTGGGCTTGAACACCTGTGGCTGCTGCTGCCGGCATTGTTGCTGGGCGGTGGCCTGATCTGGAGCCAGCGTCGGCTGTTGCTGGGGCTCAGTCTCGGTGACCAGGTCGCCCAGAGCATGGGGCTATCGCCCAGGCGGGGTGGTCGCCTGATTGTGCTGGGCGCGGCCCTGCTGGTGGGCAGCTCGGTGGCGGTGGCCGGCGCGATCGGCTTTGTCGGCCTCATCGTGCCGCACCTGGTTCGGCCCTGGGTCCAGCATCGCCCCGACCGGGTCCTGATGCCTTCGGCGCTGTTGGGCGCGGTGCTGGTCTGCCTGGCCGATGTGGTGGTACGCCTGTTGCCGCCGGGGCAGGAACTCAAGCTGGGTGTGCTGACCTCACTGATCGGGGCGCCCCTGTTTATCTGGCTGGTCTGGAAGGAACGTCGCCGATGGATCTGATGCACACACAGGGCTTGAGTCTGGAGCAACGTCTGAGCGATATCGACCTGGCGCTCAAGCCTGGCGAGCTGCTGGGTATTATCGGCCCCAACGGCGCCGGCAAGTCCTCCCTGCTGGAGTCCCTTGCCGGGGTTCAGCCGTGCACGGGCAAGATTTCCCTGCGCGACCAGCCGCTGGCGACGCTTGCCCCACAGGAGCGGGCCAGAAGGATCGCCTTCCTGCCCCAGCGTTCCACGGCCGCCTGGGCCTTGACCGTCCGTGACGTCATCGCCCTTGGGCGTTTACCCTGGGAGGACGAGTCGTCGTACCTGATTGAGGCGGCGGCCGAGCAAACCGGTGTGACCGACTGGCTGTCGACACGGGTGGATCACCTGTCCGGCGGTGAACAGGCGCGGGTTTGGCTGGCACGCATCCTGGCCGGCGAGCCGGAAGTGATTCTGGCCGATGAGCCGCTGGCGAGCCTGGATCTTTACTATCAGCAGCGCATGCTGGCCGTTCTGCGCCGCTTTGCCATCGGGGAGCGGGCCGTCATGCTGTCCATGCATGATCTGGCCCAGGCCGCCGCCTGGTGCGACCGACTGGTGTTGATGGCCGCCGGGCGTGTACAGGCCGTCGGCACGCCGGCAGAGGTACTGACGCGGGACAACATCCGCCGGGTCTATCGTGTGGAAGCTGAGATCGACTTCACCGCCGCAGTGCCTGTGCTGCATCTCTATGGAGCCTGAACCATGAGTATTACCAACAGCCGGGATCTGGATGAACTCTGTTATCCCTTTATCCATGAAGCTTCCTGGTTATGTGACTATGAGTTGCTGACCGATGAACTGTGTGCCCAGATCGGTGCCGTGCTGGCGGCACTGCCGGCCGACTCCGCCGATATCCGGCAGGACCTGGAGCGGCTCCAGCCGCTGGTGTTTCACGCCAATGGCTCCATTCGGGGGCGCATGGCGCTGGATGAAGCGGATCTGGTCTGGCTGAAAGCACGCCTGCAGCATTACCGGAGTCTGTTGCCATCACCGCCCGCCGGATTCGTGTTGCCGCGGGGGAGTGATCCGGTGCCTCAATTGCATATGGCGCGCTCCAACTGCAAAAAGGCCATCCGTGCGCTGGTGCGGGTCGATCAGGAAGGACGCACCGTGCCGGATATCCTGCCGCGCTTTCTGAACCTGTTGTGCAATGTCTGCTTCACGCTTACGCTGGTCATTAACCATCGCCGAGGGCTCGATGAAACGGCGTTTGGCAGTCTGAGCTACGGCCCTCGGCCGAATGCCGAGTCATAACCGCAGGTCTTAGGTGAACCCGTTCAGTCAATCCGAGCGCGCCGAGGGTGTCGGCGTTGATGGAGTCTCACTGTTCGATCCCGAGGCGCTGGCTGGTCTATTGAGACATTGGAAAGGAGGCTGTATGTGGCTTGAACCCATCACCCTGGAAGGTGATCACGTCCGTCTTGAACCGCTGACCGCTGCGCATCTGCCTGAGCTTCAGCGAGCCGCTGATGAGACGGATGCCACCCCGCTCTGGTATGCCAGTCTGCCGTCGGCGGAGACGATGCCCGGCTACCTGGAAAAGGCCCTGGCCGGTATGCAGCAGGGCAATATCGCCTTTGCCGTTCGCATGAAAAGTACGGGCCAGGTGGTCGGCTGTACCCGCTACTATGATGTCGCGCCGACGCATCGTCGGGCATTGATCGGTTATACCTGGTACAGCCTGGCCGCTCGTCGTACGGCGGTGAACACCGAGGCCAAGTACCTGTTGCTGAAGCACCTGTTCGAGCAGAAGGACGCCATCGCCGTTGAGTTTCGCACCCACTTCTTCAACCGGGCATCCCGTGCCGCTATCGAACGGCTGGGGGCGAAACAGGACGGCATATTGCGCAGTCACCAGCGCCTGCCTGACGGCTCGTTGAGGGATACGGTGGTGTATTCGATCATCGCATCGGAATGGCCTGCGGTCCGCAACAACCTGCAGTCCAAGTTGCACAGTACCGAAGGACGCATAACATGAAAATCACCGTTTTCTGCGGCTCCAGCCACGGCAACAAACCAATCTACTCGGAAACCGCCACCGAACTGGGGCGGTTTTTCGCGGCCCAGGATATTGAACTGGTGTTCGGCGGCGGTCATGTGGGGCTGATGGGCACCATCGCCGATGCCGTGCTGGACGCCGGTGGTCGGGTGCACGGTGTGATACCGGAGTACCTGCAGTCACGCGAACTGGCCCATGATGGCCTGACGGTGCTGGAAGTGGTGCCGGATATGCACGCGCGCAAGGCGCGGATGGCGGAGTTGGCCGATGCCTTTGTCGCCCTGCCCGGCGGCATCGGCACCCTGGAAGAGCTGTTCGAAGTCTGGACCTGGGGACAACTGGGGCATCATGCCAAGCCGGTGATCCTGTACAACGTCAATGGCTTCTACGACCGCATGTTGGAATTTATCCACAGCCTGGATGCGGAAGGCTTTATCAAGCCTGCGCATACGGCGATGTTGCAGGTTGTGGATAACCCTGAAGCACTGTTGTTGGCGGTGCAGCAATACCAGGCGCCCGCTGACAAGTGGTGATTTGATAACCAGTTTCTGTTGACAACTCACAGCCCCAAACGCGATCATTGCTGCACTGCACAATAAAGCGGAGGGGCTGATATGAAGCCGCTTAAGCTGAACATGGCGCTGCAGGGCGGGGGTGCCCATGGCGCCTTCACCTGGGGGATGCTGGACCGGTTGCTGCAGTATGACGGCATCGGTTTCGAAGGGGTCAGCGGCACCAGTGCCGGGGCGATGAACGCCGTGTTGCTGGCGGCAGGCTGGCAGCAGGGCGGCGCCGAAGGGGCGCGTGAGCTGTTGTCCCGTTTCTGGCATGGCCTGATGCTGCCGGGTCCGCTGGACCCGGCCGGACTGGGACAGCACTGGTCTCAGTGGTGGCGGGACATGACCAAGCACCTCTCGCCCTATGACCTCAATCCTTTCGATATCAATCCCTTGCGTAACCTGCTGGCCGAACTGGTCGATTTCGAACGCCTGCGCCGGGACCCGCCCTGCAAGCTGTTCATCGCCGCCACCGAGGTCCGCACGGGTCGGCTGAGGCTGTTTCGCGAACAGGAACTGACCGCCGATCATCTGCTGGCGTCGGCCTGTCTGCCCGAACTGTATCAGGCCGTGGAGATCGACGGCGAGTCCTACTGGGATGGCGGTTTCGTTGGCAATCCGGTGGTCTATCCACTGGTATTCGACTGTTCGGCATCGGACCTGATGCTGTTGCTGCTGCATCCCCACACTCAGGCCATTACGCCGACCTCGGCCCAGGGGATTGCCGACCGCGTCGCCGAGCTGGGCTTCCAGACCACCTTCATGCGCGAGATGCGTGCCCTGGCGGCCATGCAGCAGCGGCTGAAGTACCGACCCTGGCTGGTGGGGGATACGGAGCGGCGGGTGCGGCGGATGCGTTTGCACCTGGTTGGTCCCGACGAGCGGCTGAGTAGCCTGCACCGCACCTCCAAGCTCGATACCCGGCGCAGTTTCCTGCTGGCGCTGCAGCAGCGCGGCACGGCGCAGATGGAGCGCTGGCTGCAGGCCGAGGGGCAGCATCTTGGGCGGCGCAGCAGCTGTGATCTGCGTGCGGAGTTTCTGTAATCCGTTGGTTCACGGTTACACTAGAGAGCAAGTCCCTCTCTAATTGACCCGGCGGAGAATTCTGTGATTCGACTCATCCTCGGCGGCGCCCGCTCCGGCAAAAGCCGGCAGGCGGAGCAGCTCGCTCTCGCTTCCGGACGCGACGTTTTCTATATCGCCACCGCTCAGGCTCACGACGACGAGATGCGTACGCGCATCGAACGGCACCGTGACCAACGCCCCGTACACTGGCAGACCATTGAAGAGCCGCTGCAGCTGGCGGCGACCATTCTGGCGCAACAGGCGCCGGACCGCTGCCTGCTGATCGACTGCCTGACTCTCTGGGTGACCAATCAGCTGCTGGAGGGCGCCAATATGCAGGCCGAACGCGAGGCGCTTTGTGCTGCCCTCGCAAACGCGCGGGGTGACATCATCCTGGTCAGCAACGAAACCGGCATGGGCGTGGTGCCGATGGGCGAACTGAGTCGCCGCTTCAGCGACGAGGCCGGCTGGCTCAATCAGTCGATGGCGGCACGGGCCGATCAGGTCGTGCTGATGGTTGCCGGTATCCCGATGGTGATCAAGGGGCCATCGCTGGAGAGTCGTCAATGAGCTGGATTGGACAACCGGTCAAGGCGATCGATGCAGCCGCGATGGCCGCGGCACAGGCACGTCAGCAGCAGCTGACCAAGCCGCTGGGCGCTCTGGGCCAGCTGGAACAGCTGGCGATCCGTCTGGCCGGCATGCAGGGACAGGAATGTCCGCAGCTGGAGAGAGTCAGTATTGCGGTCTTTGCCGCCGATCACGGCGTGACGGCCGAAGGCGTGTCCGCCTATCCGCAGGCGGTGACCGCCGAGATGATCCGCAACTTCGCCCGTGGCGGCGCGGCGATCAGTGTCGCGGCCCGAGTGCTGGGTGCCGAGCTGCGAGTGTGGAATCTGGGCACGGTGACGGCGCTGGAAGCCTTGCCAGGTGTCGAGTCCCGAATCATTGCGCCACAAAGCGGCAACCTGTTGCGCGAGCCGGCGATGACCGCCGCCCAGCTGCAGCAGGCGCTGGGTACCGGGCGGGAGGCGGTGCTGCAGAGCCCCGCCGAGCTGTTCATCGGTGGCGAGATGGGCATCGGTAATACGACGGTGGCCACGGCACTGGCGGCGGCGTTGCTGCAGCAGCCGGTCGCCGATCTGGTCGGGCCGGGCACCGGGCTGGATGCCGACGGCATAGCGCACAAGTGCCGGGTGATCGAGCAGGCGCTGGCGCGCCACGGGGATGATGCTGATCCCTTGGCACTGCTGGCCTCGCTGGGCGGGTTCGAGGTTGCAGCGCTGACCGGGGCGTACCTGACCTGCGCCCAGCAGGGTATCCCGGCGCTGGTGGACGGTTTCATCTGCACCGTGGCGGCGCTGTTGGCCTGCCGCCTCAATCCAGAGCTGTCCCACTGGCTGATGTTTGCGCATGACTCCGCTGAACCCGGCTACCGCCTGTTGCGCCAGGCCTTGCCCTCCGCCCCGCTGCTGGACCTGGGGCTGCGCCTGGGAGAGGGCAGTGGTGCCGCTATGGCGGTGCCGCTGCTGCGTATGGCCTGCAGTCTTCATGCACAGATGGCCACCTTTGCCGAAGCGTCCGTGTCGGAGAAAGGTTCATGAATGATCTGCGTTTCGACCTGCTGCGTCACGGTATGACTGAGTGCGGCAACTGCTTTCTGGGGCGCACCGATGCAGCCTTGACGGAAGAGGGCTGGCAGCAGATGGCACAGGGGCTGAACGGTGTGTCACCGCAGGATTACGCGGCTATCTACTGCTCGCCACTGCAGCGTTGTGCCGCGTTCGCCCGGGAGTGGGTCGGTTCCTGTCACTTGCAGATCGACGACGGCCTGCGTGAATATGATTTCGGAGACTGGGACGGCGAAACCGCGGCCCAGGTCCATGCTCGCGACCCTGAGCCGCTGGGGCGTTTCTGGGCCGACCCCTGGCACAACCCGCCGCCCAACGGCGAGTCGCTGGCCGACTTCTTTGCCCGACTGGAAACCCGGATCGATGAGCTCCAGCGCCGCCATCAGGGGGCCGTGCTGCTGATCTGTCACGGCGGGGTCATTCGCGCTCTGCACGCGATTCTCAACGGCCTGCCGGTCAGCGAAATGTTCAATTATCCCGTGGGGCACGGCAGCCTGCACTCGCTCAGGGATGCCCGCCGATGAGGGGACACTGGCAATCCTTTCTCTGTGCCCTGCAGTTCCTGACCCTGATTCCGGTGCGCCTGTCCGGCATGCCCGATGCAGCCACTCAGGCTCGAGCGCTGCTGTACTACCCGCTGGTGGGCTTGTTGCTTGGCGCCTTGCTGGTGGGGCTGGCCGAACTGGGTCAGGGGCTGCCGGTGGCGATGCAGGCCACACTGGTGCTGCTGCTCTGGTGTGCCCTGACCGGCGGGCTGCACCTGGATGGCCTGGCCGACAGCGCCGACGGCTGGATGGGCGGGCTGGGCGATCGCGAACGCACTCTGCAGATCATGAAGGACCCGCATATCGGTGCGACGGGGGCGCTGGCGCTGATGCTGCAGCTGCTGCTCAAGTGGAGCCTGCTGCAGGCGCTGCTGGCGGAACAGCTGCTCTGGCCGCTGCTGCTGGCGCCGCTGGTTGGGCGCTGCGCTGCCCAGTGGCTGTTACTGACCACGCCTTATGCACGTCCCCAGGGGATCGCCCAGGGCTTGCAGCAGGCCCCACGCACACCCGTCTGGCTGACGGCGGCGGTGCTGGCCTGGATACTGCTGGGCTGTCATCCACTGCTGTTGCTGTTGCCGTTGCTGCTGTTCTGGTGGCTCAGGCAATTGATGGTTGCGCGCCTGCAGGGCTATACCGGCGATACCGCCGGGGCCCTGATCGAGCTGGTTGAGGCCGCGTTGCTGGCGGCGGGATTGAGCCTGATATAGACCATATCCAGTGCATCAAACAGTTGTTAATATGGTGATAGCGACCATGTTTAGCCGTTGAAAAGGAACTTGAGCCCCTGGGGCCGATGTAGGTTTGGATGATGTACAGGTGTAGACCGCGGTATCCTCAACGTTGGTATTTCTGGTCAGCCGGCCTGCTGACGATTCTGTTGTTTGCGATAGTGGTGGTCCTTGGCCTGTATCGCTCATGGCAGCAGGAACAACTGTTGCAGCAACAGCAGCGGGAATATTATCTGACGCAGATGCGTCAGAATATCCGTGTAACCCTGGAGGCCGTGAAGCTGGATGTCGGCCGGATGGCCTACTCGCCGCTGCTGCAGCATTATCTCGATCAGCCGCAGCAAGCCTGGCTGCAGCTGTTGCAGCAAAGTTACCTTTCCCTGGCGCGCCTGCGCCCCGAATACGATCAGGTTCGCTTTATCGACCGGGACGGGATGGAGGTGATCCGCATCAACCGCTTGTCCGGCGGTGACGCCTATGTCGTGCCCCAGGCGCAACTGCAGAACAAGGGGCATCGCTACTATGTTGCCGAAGCGCTGCGTCTGCAGGCCGGTGAGCTCTACCTGTCCCCCCTGGATCTCAATATCGAACGGCACGAGGTGGAGATTCCCTACAAGCCGATGCTGAGGCTTTCCATGCCGGTCTATCACCAGCAGCAGCTGCAGGGGCTGATCGTGATCAACTACCTGGGGCAGGAGTTGCTGAATAACCTGAAGACAAGTCTGCCTCAGACGATGGTGCCGCTGTTGTGGAACGCCTCCGGCCACTGGCTGCATGGCGGCGAAGGGCGTGACTGGCAGTTCATGTTTACCGAGCGAACCGGCCTGTCGGTGGAGATGCCCGACAAATGGTCGCAAATGCAACAGCAGGCGCAGGGCGAGGTGACCGCCGGCAACGACTGCTACGTGTATCAGTGGGTCGACTACGGCGGTGATCAGCTGAAGTCCCTCCGCTGGCTGCTGGGGTTCAGGGATGCGGGGAATCGCTGTACGGCGCTGCAGTCCCGCTATCTGGAGCAGGGGGGGAAACTGCTGGCGGCGGGCACCGGCGGCGGGCTTCTGCTGCTTTGGGGCTGGTATCGCTTGCGACGTCGGCAGTGGCTGCTGGATCAGCGTATCCGCCAGAGCGAGTATCAGCTGCGCTTGATCACCGACGAGGTCGGCAGCGGTTTGATCATGGTGGATCAGCAGGGGCGTGTACGCTGGATGAACCCGGAAGCCGAGAACCTGCTGGGCTGGTCAGAAGCCGAACTGCTGGGGCAGGAGCTGCATTCGGTGATCCATGTCTCGCTTACCGGACAGGTGCTGCATGAGGATGCCTGTCCGACAATGGAGGCACTGCGTACCGGCAAGCGTCAGCACACCGAGCGCGATTTTTTCCGCACCCGCGAGGGGCATATCCTGCCGGTGCATGCGACCGTCACGCCCCTGCCTGGCGAGTCCGATGACGGGGGTGCGGTCATCACGTTCAGTGACGACAGTGTTCATCTGGCGGCCGAAGATCAGCTGCGCCATCAGGCGATGACCGACGAGCTGACCGGCTGCCTGAATCGCAGGGCGATCCTGCAGCTGCTGGATCGTCTGCTGGCCTCGCCGGACAGTTATCCCGGGGTGGTGCTGTTTGACATCGACCACTTCAAGAAGGTGAACGATAGCCACGGGCATGCCGCCGGGGATCGGGTACTGTCCTACTATGCTCAGGAAATCCACGAGTTGCTGCGCGCCGGTGACGGTTTTGGGCGGATCGGCGGCGAGGAGTTCTTGATCGTGTTCGACAACGTGAACATGGACAACCTGCTGCAACTGGCGGAGCGCTTCCGTCAGCGCTTCGATGAGCGGCGCTGTCCGGTCGATGGCCAGCGTCTGCATGTGACTGCGAGCTTTGGCGTGGCGCTGCGGCAGCGGGGCGAATCGGCGGATGCGCTTCAGGCGCGGGCCGATGCCGCCCTTTACAAGGCCAAGAGTAACGGACGCAACCGGGTGGAGCAGGCGGACGCGGGGGATCTGCTCGACGCCAGCTGATTATCCGGCGTGCCTTTGTTGAGAGTCTTCTATACTGGAAGCATCAACGGGGGTATGCCATGTCATTTTGCATCCGCGCACTGCTGGTTATGGGGCTGTTTCTGCTGCCCTGGGTCGAGCGGGCAGCGGCTGAACCTCAATCCATTCAGGCGCCTGCCGCAACGGTCTGGCTGATGCGGCTGGAAGGCGTCGTCGGCCCGGCCAGCAGCGATTATCTGGTGCGGGGTCTTGAGCAGGCGGCTCACTCCGGTGCCCAGGCGGTGGTGCTGCAGATCGATACGCCGGGCGGGCTGGACCTGTCGATGCGGCGGATGATCTCGGCCGTACTGGCGTCGCCGGTGCCGGTGATTGGCTATGTCTCGCCGGGAGGCGCCCGTGCCGCCAGCGCCGGTACTTATCTTCTCTATAGCTGTCATGTCGCCGCCATGGCACCCGCGACCAACCTGGGGGCCGCTACGCCGGTGGCGCTGGGCGGCATGCCCAGCCTCGACCCCGAACCCGACGATGATCAGGCCGCGCCCAGACGCAGCGGCAGTGCCATGGAGCGCAAGATCGTCAATGATGCTGTGGCCTACATTCGCAGCCTGGCCGAACTGCGCGGGCGCAATGCCGACTGGGCCGAGCAGGCGGTGCGCGAGGGCAGCAGCTTGAGTGCCGAACAGGCACTGGAGCAGCAGGTGATCGACCTGCTGGCCGTCGATCTGGAGCAGCTGCTGCGGCAGCTGGATGGTCGCGAGATCGAGCTGGGCGGACGCCAGCTCAGACTGCAACTGAGCACGGCACCACGGCTGCATTACCAGCCGGACTGGCGCACCGAATTCCTGGCCGTGATCACCAATCCCAATGTGGCCTACCTGCTGATGCTGATCGGAATCTATGGCCTGATCTTCGAATTTTCCAATCCCGGCTTTGGCGTGCCCGGCGTGCTCGGCGTGATCAGCCTGATGATCGCGCTCTACGCCTTTCAGGTGCTGCCGATCAGCTATGCCGGTCTGGGGCTGATGCTGCTTGGCATTGGCCTGATGGTGGCCGAAGCCTATGCGCCCAGTTTCGGCATCCTCGGCATCGGTGGGGCCATCGCCTTCACGGTCGGTTCCATCATGCTGATGGACACCGATCTGCCTGCCTATCGGATCGCCTGGCCGGTGATCATCGCCCTGGGGGTCAGTACCCTGCTGGTGGCCTTTGGTGTCGTGGCGATGGCGCTGCGGGCGCGCAACCGGCCGCAAAGCCTGGGTACGGATGCGGCACGGGGGCAGCTGCTGAGGGTTGAGCAGCTGCTGGATGGCCAGGCGATGGTGCGTTTCGAGAGTGAACTCTGGCCGGTGCGCTGCAATCAGCCGCTGCTGCCGGGCGATCGGGTGCGGGTCACCGGCAGTGTCGGTTTGCACCTGCTGGTGGACAAACAGGAGAGATAAAATGTTCGGTTTTCCCTACTTCATGACGACGCTGGTCGTACTGGTGATCCTGCTGTTGATCTCCATGTTCCGTATCCTGCGTGAATATGAGCGTGGCGTGATCTTCCTGCTGGGCCGTTTCTATCGGGTCAAGGGGCCGGGACTGATCATCGTGGTGCCGATTATCCAGCAGATGGTGCGGGTGGATCTGCGTACCCTGGTGATGGATGTGCCGACCCAGGACGTGATCTCGCGCGACAACGTCTCGGTGCGGGTCAATGCAGTCATCTATTTCCGCGTCGTCGACCCCGAGCGGGCGGTGATCCATGTGGAAAACTACCTCGAAGCGACCAGCCAGCTGTCACAGACCACCCTGCGTTCGGTGCTGGGGCAGCATGAACTGGACGAGATGCTGTCGGAGCGTGATCAGCTGAATATCGACATCCAGCGAATTCTCGACAAGCAGACCGATGCCTGGGGGATCAAGGTCGCCAATGTTGAGATCAAGCATGTGGACCTGGATGAAAGTATGATCCGCGCCATCGCCCGCCAGGCGGAAGCCGAACGTGCCCGCCGCGCCAAGGTGATCCATGCCCTGGGCGAGCAGGAAGCCTCGGAGCAGTTGCTGAAGGCGGCCCAGACGCTGGCGCAGCAGCCGCAGGCGATCCAGTTGCGCTATATGCAGACGCTCACCGAGATCGCCGGGCAGCACAGTCATACCATCGTCTTTCCGCTGCCGGTAGACCTGTTCAGCCAGTTTCAGGAATGGGCGTCCAGGGCGAAACAGCCCGGGGCCGATTCGGCTTCGGAAAGCTGATGCGAATAGATATTGTTTTCACCGATGCATGACTCTGTGGTATAACAGCGCCAGGGTGTGTCATATTTTACGATGCAAATCAGTGGGTTAAGCCATACCTAGAGGCAGTCTAAGAATGGATGCTATGTTGTCGGTACCAGAAACCGGGCTCAACCTCAGCATTGCCGAATTGGATCACATATTGGCCTTGCAGCAGGCAATCTGCGGCCTGGTTGCGTCCGATGCGCCTTATCTGGAGATCATCAACGAGACCTGCCGCATGGCTGAGCAGCTGCTGCCCGGGGCGGTGGCCTCGTTCATGCGCCTGGACCCGGAAACCGGGCTGATGGAGGTGCAGGCGGCACCGAGCATCCCCGCTGAAGGGATAGCGCAGTTGCAGGGCCTGTGTCCGGGGCCGGGCGGCGGCTCCTGCGGCAATGCCGTATTCCGCAACGAACCCACCTTCGTCTACAACACCTTCCAGGATACTCGCTGGCAGGACCTGCGTCAGCTGGCGATCGACTTCAACCTCTGCTCCTGCTGGTCCGTACCGGTTCGGGAAGAACAGGGCAGAGCGATCGGCTCCTTCGCACTGTCATCATTCGAGCATCGTGAACCCTCCACTTTCCACAAGCGCCTGCTGGAGGTGGGCGCGGCGCTGATTGCGATCGTGGTGCTCCGCCATGCCCAGCAACAGCAGATGCAGCTTGAGCGGGAGCGCCTGGCCCTGGAGCTGGAACGGGATACGTTGACCGGCTTGCCCAATACGCAATCTCTGAGCGAACTCCTGCATCAGGCGCCTTCCTCTTCGGTGCTGATCCTGCTGAACCTGAACAACCTGGGGCTGATCAATGCCCGCTACGGGGTGGCGGTAGGGGACAAGCTCCTGCAGGCCTTCGCCCAGACCTTGCGGCAGCTGGCGGGGGCCTGTCGGCTTTTTCGGGGCAGTGCCGACCAGTTCATTCTGCTGTATGACGAACTGGCGACGCCCGAAGCCGAACTGCAGCGGTTGAGAACGCATTTTTTCAGTCAGCCGGTCCTGCTGGATACGTTGAATTTTCACCTGACGTTCAATGCCGGGGTTGCCGAAGGCGGGCAGGACCTGCTGCGACGTGCGATGGTGGCCCTGAAACGGGCGCGAAACCGCGGCAAGAATTCGACCCATATCTACGACCCCGAGACCGATGAGCCGGCCAGGCTGCAGCAGGTCGATTACATCGCCTGGAACCTGCGCCTGCACGAGGCCTTGAGAGACGGCGGCATCAGGGCCTGGTTCCAGGGCATCCGCGATAACAGGGATGGCGTGATCCGGAAATGGGAGGCGCTGGTACGACTGGAGCATGGCGGTGAGGTGTTCGCGCCGGGACAGTTTCTGACGGTGGCCGAACTGAGCGGTCTGATGCCGGCGATCACCCGCGAAGTGGTGAAACAGGCGGTTGCACAGCTGACCCGTGTGCGCGGTGCCATCTCGATCAATATCACTGAAACAGACCTGGAACTGGGCTACCTGCCCGAGTTTCTGGCGCAGACGATTCAGGCGGCGGACGTAGAGCCGAATCGACTGATTCTGGAGATCCATGAAGGGGTCAGCAGTGGCAGCAAGCAAGCATATGTGGAGCAGCTACAGCATCTGAAACGGTGCGGCTATCAGCTGGCGATCGACGACTTTGGCACCGAGTACTCCAATTTCGAGCGGATTCTTGAGCTGGAGATCGACATGATAAAGATCGATGCCAAGTACATCCGCAATATTCACCATGACGTGACCAGTTATGAGATCGTACGGGCGATCGTCTTTTTTGCCCGCAATGCTGGCATTCGGACTGCGGCCGAATTTGTCCACAGCAAGGATGTGCAGGTGGTCATCGAGTTTCTGGGGATCGATGAATCCCAGGGCTTCCTGTTCAGTGAGCCGGCACCCCAGCCGCTCATGGGCTAAGGTACACCGGCGCTCCTGACCCCGTTATTAACCCCGTTCAGTGATCATCGTAATGGATGACCGACAGCAGCTGGATCGGGACTTCCAACAATTCTTCCGGACCGTGGGGAATCTCGGCGTCGAATGAAAGCGCATCGCCTGGACCCATGTCATACAGATGGTTGCCATGACGGTAGCGGATCTGTCCCTTCAATAGATAGATGAACTCCTGCCCCGGATGGGAAAAGGTGGGAAACACCTCGCTGGCATCATCCATGGTGATCAGAAACGGCTCGTAACTCTTCTTTTTACCGCGGTGGTAACTGAGCAGCTGATAGGTGTGGCCCTTCTCGGTGCCACGGCGGACCACCTCCATCCCTTCGCCGGCCTTGGTCAGCTGTGCGGTCCCTTCCGGTCGGTCATAGTCGGTGAACAGCTGGGAGATCGGCAGGCCGATGGCATCACAGAGTCGGCTCAGGGTATCCAGGCTGGTTGAGACCTGGGCATTCTCGATCTTGCTGACCATGCCCTGGCTCAGCCCGGCAATGCGGGCCACATCGGTGATCTTCAGGCCCTGTTCCGTGCGCTTGCTTTTGACGCGCATGGCGATGTACGACTCCAGGCGCAAGCGAGGATTGTCTTCTTCTTTTTCTTTCATGCCTTGATGCTCCTTTGTTGTGCAGCGTGATCCGTGCTGGTGCGTGATTGTCGGCTCGCCCGGCACCTGATCCGAGCACGCTCGCGAATGGCGAGTTATTCCTGGTGGTAAAAATAGTTTCACAAGCCTTGATCTTACGGCCTTTCAGGCCAGCGAGTGAAATTTTTTTAACGACATATGCAAAGTTGGCAAAGTGATTGCTTTTACCTTGATGAAATAATTTTTCCCCATGAGAAATTTGGATCAAGGTCATGGCTATCGAAACCCAACATGCACGCAAGTACCGTTTGACCGTCTCCTGCCCCGACAGGGTCGGTATCGTGGCCGCCGTCACCCAGTTCTTCGCCTCTCACAGTGGCTGGATCAGTGAAGCGCACCAGTTCGCCGATACCGAAAACTGCCAGTTCTTCATGCGCTATGAAGTACTGGCAGACTCCCTGCCGTTTGGCCTCGAAGAGTTGAAAGCGAAATTCGCGCCACTTGCCGACGAATTCGACATGCGGTGGCAGATCAACGACTCGGCCGAACGCAAGCGCGTCGTCCTGATGGTATCAAAGGAAGCGCACGCGCTGTCCGATCTGCTCTATCGCTGGCGCTCCGGCGAGATGAACATCGACATTCCCTGCGTGATCTCCAACCACGATGTGCTGCGTTCTTATGTCGAGTGGCACGGTATTCCCTTCGTTCATGTCCCGGTGGACATGAGCAACAAGGAGCCGCACTTCCAGGCGGTGAAGGAGCAGATTGCGGCGGCCGAAGCAGACGCGATCGTGTTGGCCAAGTACATGCAGATCATCCCGGAAGAGCTTTGCGAGCTCTACCCGAGCCGCATAATCAATATCCACCACAGTTTCCTGCCGTCCTTCATCGGTGCGCGCCCCTACCATCAGGCGGCCGAGCGCGGCGTGAAACAGATCGGGGCCACCTGTCACTACGTGACCTCTGAACTGGATGCCGGCCCGATCATCGAGCAGGACGTACATCGTGTCACCCATCACAACACCACGGCCGACATGGTCCGCCTTGGCAAGGATGTGGAGAAAGCCGTGCTGTCTCGTGGCCTGCGCTACCACATCGAAGATCGTGTCCTGGTACACGGCAACAAAACCGTCGTTTTTGCCTAGGAGAATCCCATGCCCTGGCGTCTGCTCAAATACGGCCTCAAGTCGTCGCACAACGAGCCCCGGTTCTTTCCCGAAGCCAAGCCGCTCAAGTCCCACTACGACGTGGTGATCATCGGCGGTGGTGGACACGGCATGGCCTGTGCCTACTATCTGGCGAAGGAACACGGCATCACCAACGTGGCGGTGCTGGAACAGGGGTATATCGGTGGTGGCAACACCGGCCGTAACACCACCATCGTACGTTCCAACTACCTGACACCGGAAGGGGTCAAGTTCTACGACACCAGCCTCAAGCTGTTCGAGGATCTGGCCGACGACTTCGATCTCAACATTTTCTACTCCACCCGCGGCCACTTCACCCTGGCACATACCGACAGCGCCCTGCGTACCATGCGCTGGCGTGCCGAGGTGAACAAGCACCAGGGCATCGACTCCGAGGTGGTGGATCGCCGCTTCATTGAAAAAGAAGTGCCCTATATGGATCTGGACTGTGCCGGTCACAGCCCGGTGATGGGGGCGCTCTACCACGCACCGGGATCGGTGGCGCGTCATGATGCCGTCGCCTGGGGTTATGCCCGCGGTGCCTACAATCGCGGTGTCGAGATCCACCAGAAAACCCGCGTCACCGCCATCCGTACCCAGGGTGACCGGGTGACCGGCGTCGAGACCGACCGCGGCTTTGTCAGCTGCAACAAGGTGGTCTCCATGGTGGCCGGTTCCACCCCGCGCATCACCTCGATGCTGGGGCTGGAAACGCCGATCGAGATCTTCCCGCTGCAGGCCTGTGTGTCCGAGCCGGTCAAGCCGTTCATGGACACCATCGTGGTCTCCGGCAGCCTGCACGTCTATGTCAGCCAGTCTTCCCGTGGCGAGATGGTGATGGGGGCCTCGGTGGATCCGTCCGTGCTGCACTCCACCCGCTCCAGCTTCGACTTTGTCGAGGGGCTGACCGACAAGATGATCGACCTCTTCCCGTTCATGAGCCGCATGAAAGTGATGCGCCAGTGGGCCGGGATGAGCGACATCACCCCGGACTTCGCCCCGATCATGGGCAAGACCCCGATCGACGGCTTCTATCTGGATGCCGGCTGGGGTACCTGGGGCTTCAAGGCCACCCCCGTCAGCGGCAAGACCATGGCCTGGACGCTGGCCAACGACCGCAACCATGAACTGATTGAACCCTTCCGTCTGTCCCGCTTCACCGACTTCGATCTGGTCGGTGAGAAGGGCGCAGCATCGGTCGGGCACTGAGGAGAGGGGACGATGAAAGTATTCGACTGTCCCGTGATCGGTCGTCGACCGATCAACGAGTTTGACTACGGCGGTGAAGTTCGCCGCCCGCCAATGGATGCCGACGAGACCACCTGGGCCGCCTACGTGTTCAACCGCAAGGGTGCGCCGGGCCTGCTGCGCGAGTGGTGGTATCACCGCCCCACCGGACGCTGGTACGTCATGGAGCGCGACACCCTGAAGGATGAAGTGCTGCGTTTTATCGATCTGGAGGAGGTGCGTTATGACATCCCGGCTTGATCCCCAGCCGCTGGAGTGGCTCGACCGCTCGCAGACGCTGAGCTTCGAATTCGAAGGCAAGCGCTATACCGGTTTTGCCGGTGACAGCATCAGCTCGGCACTGCTGGCGTGCGACCAGACCCTGCTGGGCCGCAGCTTCAAGTACCACCGCCCGCGAGGTGCCGTGACACTGGCCAACCACGATGTGAACGCGCTGTTCCAGAGTGGTGAAGAGCCCAATATCCGTGGCGACGTTACCCCGCTGGCCGCCGGCATGTCGCTGACCGCCTGTAACGTCAACGGCAGCCTGGCAAAGGACAAGGACCAGATCATCGGCAAGATCTCCCGCTTCCTGCCGGTGGGCTTCTACTACAAGGCGTTCCACAAGCCGAAAAAACTGTTCCCGATGTGGGAAAAGATCATCCGTGAAAAGGCCGGTCTGGGCACCATCGACACCCGCTGGGACGTGCGCCGCAAGGCCAAGACCTACGGCTTCTGCGACCTGCTGGTGATCGGTGCGGGCGCCTCCGGCATGCAGGCGGCACTGAGCGCGGCCGAACAGGGCCTGGATGTGGTCATTGCGGACGAGAACCCGCATATCGGCGGCAGCCTGGACTACCAGCTGGTCAACGACACCCGGGCGGCATCGGTACGTACAGGGCTGAAGCAGAAGGTACAGAACCATGCCAACATCCGTGTATTGCCGGGGCATCTGGCCTGCGGCTGGTACACCGACCACTATGTTCCGCTGCTGGGGCCGGACGGCATCATCAAGATGCGCGCTCGCGCCGTGATCAGCGCCACCGGCGTCATGGAGCAGCCGGCGGTGTTCCGCAACAACGACCTGCCCGGCGTGATGATGGCTTCGGGTGCCCAGCGCCTGGTGGCTCGCTATGCCGTCAAGCCCGGCCAGCGTGCGGTTGTGCTGACCGCCAACAGCGAGGGCTATCGTGCCGCCCTGGACATGCTCAAGGCGGGGATCGACGTGACGGCCGTGATCGATATGGGCAAGGCCGGCAATCGTGGCGCCTGGGCTGATGAGTTGAAGACCAAAAACGTCAGCGTGCTGGAAGGCCACATGGTGTATGAAGCCAAGGGCAAGCAGGCATTGACCGGTGTGGTCGTGGCGCCTTTTGATGGTTCCAAATGTGATCTGTCCAAGGCACGTGAAATCGATGTCGATCTGCTGCTGATGAGTGTGGGCTGGGCACCGGCCGCACAGCTGCTCTATCAGGCCGGCAGCCGTCTGGGCTATGACGCCACCCTGGAGCAGATCCTGCCGCAGGAACTGCCCAGCGGCATCTTCGCCTGCGGTCGTCTCAACGGTGCCTTTACGCTGGAACAGCGTCTGGCGGACGGCGCGCGCGCCGGTGCCGAAGCGGCGGCCTTTATCAAAGGTGAGCCCCTGCCGGCGGCTCTGGCGGCCTGCCGCGACAGCGAAGCGCACTCTAACCCTTGGCCGATCGTGGATCATCCCAAGGGCAAGAACTTTGTCGATTACGACGAAGACCTGCAGCTCAAGGATCTGGTCAATGCGGCGAAGGAAGGCTTCGACAATATTGAGTTGATGAAGCGTTTCTCCACCGTGGGCATGGGGCCGAGCCAGGGCAAGCACGCCAACATGAACGGCATCCGGGTATTGGCCGCCGTGACCGGTCGCACCATCGACCAAACCGGCTCGACCACGGCACGCCCCATGTTCCACCCGGTACCGGTACAGGCACTGGCCGGTCGTCGCTTCCGTCCGGAGCGCCTGACGGCGCTGCATCAGTGGCACCTGGATAACGGTGCCCAGATGATGGAAGCCGGTGTCTGGATGCGGCCCGAGTTCTACGGCCGTCCGGAGGAGCGCGCTCAGGCGATCCTGCGTGAAGTGCAGGCGGTGCGCACCGGTCTGGGGCTGATCGACGTCTCCACGCTGGGCAAGATTGAGGTGATGGGGCCGGACGCCGGCAAGTTGCTGGACGGCGCCTACACCATGCGCATGTCCAACATCAAACAGGACATGACCCGCTATGCGCTGATGGTGGATGAAAGTGGCGTCATCGTGGATGACGGTATTGCCGCCCGTGTCGCGGAAGACCGTTTCTACGTCTCCGCCACCACCAGTCACGCCGATGCGACCTTCCGCACCCTGTCTCGCCATATCGTCGAGTGGGGGCTGGATGTTCGCCTGGTCAACCGTACCGGCACGCTGGCGGCGATGAACCTGGCCGGCCCCCATGCGCGCAAACTGCTCAAGCCGCTGACCGATATCGACCTGAGCGAAGAGAACTTCCCTTACCTGGGATTCAAGGAAGGCAACCTCTGCGGCGTGCCGGTGCGTCTGATTCGCGTCGGTTTCGTCGGTGAGCTGGGCTACGAGATCCACCTGCCGGTCGAGTCCGCACAGCAGGTCTGGAACACGCTGATGGAAAAGGGCGCCGAGTACGGCATCCGCCCCTTCGGTGTCGAGGCCCAGCGTGTGCTGCGACTGGAGAAGGGCCACATCATCGTCGGTCAGGACACCGACGGCCTGACCAACCCGTTCGAAGCCAACATGCCCTGGGCGGTGCCGCTCAAGAGCAAGCCCTGGTTCACCGGCAAGCCGTCGCTGGCGCTGCTCAAGGAGCGCTGCCAGCGCAGTCTGCGCGGCTTCATGCTGCCTCAGGGCTACAGCGGTGAGCTGCCCAAGGAGTGTCATCTGCTGATCGACAGCGGCGACATCGCCGGGCGTATCACCAGTATCGCCTACAGCCCGTCACTGGGCCGTTATATCGGCCTGGCGATGGTGGACCAGCCGCTGGCGGGCAGTGATCGCCTGTTCCAGGTGCGGGTCGAAAGCGGAGCCCTGGTACCGCTCGAACCCTGCGCGACTCCCTTCTATGACGCCGAAGGAATGCGTCAGACCGTTGACCTGACGGAGGTGGCCTGATGAGCACGCTTCAATTTAAAGAAACCGAACGGGCCAGCTACCTGCTGACCGGTCCGAGCAGCAGCACCGCTCTGGCGGCCGCCGGTCTGCCGGTGCCGGAACAGGTACTGACGGCCGAGGCGTGCCCCGGTGCTCTGGTGGCGCGTACCGGACGCGACGAATACATGGCGATGCTCAGGGCCGGTCAGCCGGCCCCGCAGGGCGACTGGTGTTTCCGTCGTTATGACTGCGTCTTCGAGCTGGCCGGCAGCGGTTGGGTCGAGCTGATGACCCACCTGTGCCAGTACGACTTCCGCCAGCTGCAGCCGGGTGGCTGGCTGATGACCTCGGTCGCCGGAGTCAACTGCTGGCTGTACCACGAAATCGACAGCGGAAACCTGATGATCGGTGCCGATCCAGGTTATCGCCACTACCTCATCGAAACATTCAGCGCGGTCCTTGATGACCTGAGCGCAACCCGAAATCCGACAGGAGGTGCATCATGATGCCCGCAGAGATCGAACGCATTGTCAGCCAGAACGACATCAAGTACGTACTGGCCCAGTTTGTGGATATTCACGGCGTAGCCAAGACCAAATCGGTCCCGGCCAACTGCCTGATGGATGTAGTGGAAAAGGGCGCGGGCTTTGCCGGTTTCGCGGTCTGGGGCATGGGCATGGAGCCGCACGGTCCTGACTTTCTGGCCCGGGGTGATCTGGATACGTTCAGCATCGTGCCCTGGCAGCCGGGTTATGCCCGCATCGCCTGTGATGGCTATGTCAACAACGCGCCGCACCCCTACTGCAGCCGTGTGGTGCTTAAGGAGCAGCTGAAACGTCTGGCCGAGAAAGGCTGGACCCTGAACACGGGTGTCGAGCCGGAATTTTCCCTGTTCACCCGTGATGACAAGGGCTCGCTCCAGCCGGTGGACGAAAGCGACGTGCTGGACAAGCCCTGCTATGACTACAAGGGGCTGTCCCGCTCCCGCGAGTTCCTGGAAAAGCTGGTTGAATCCCTGCAGGCGGTCGACTTCGACGTCTACCAGATCGACCATGAAGACGCCAACGGCCAGTTCGAGATCAACTATACCTACAGCGATGCGCTGACCTCCGCCGACCGCTTCACCTTTGTGCGCATGGCGGCCGGCGAGATTGCCAACGAGCTGGACATGGTCTGCTCGTTCATGCCCAAGCCGTCGTCCGAGCGGACCGGTAACGGCATGCACTTCCACCTGTCGATCACCGACAAGGATGGCCAGAACCTGTTCCATGATGCCGATGACAAGAACGGCATGGGCCTGTCCAAACTGGCCTATCACTTCACCGCGGGCCTGCTGGCCCACGCTCCGGCGCTCTGTGCCTTCGCCGCACCGACCGTGAACTCCTACAAGCGCCTGGTTGTGGGCGGCAATGCCTCCGGTGCGACCTGGGCCCCGGCCTACGTCTGCTACGGCGACAACAACCGCTCCGCCATGGTGCGCATCCCTTACGGCCGCCTGGAGTTCCGTCTGCCGGACTCCGGCTGCAACCCCTATCTGGTGACGGCGGCCATTATCGCCGCCGGCATGGACGGTGTTGAGCGTGAACTGGAGCCGGGTGAACCGATGAACGTAAACCTGTACGGCATGAGCCTGGACGAGATCAAGGCGAAGGGTGTCGACATCCTGCCGCAAAACCTGAATGAAGCCCTGGATGCGCTGGAAGCCGATACCGTCTTCACCGAAGCGCTGGGCAACGAAATTGTGTCCGAATTCCTGAAAGTGAAACGGGCCGAATGGGTGGAATACAGCCGCCATGTATCCGACTGGGAAGTCAGTCACTACGCCGAATTTTTCTGATCCGGATCTGTAACGAGGAATCTGATTATGTGTGGAATTGTCGGGCTTTATCTGAAAAACCCTGAACTGGAAAGCCGGATCGGCGAACTGTTCAAACCGATGCTGATTGCCATGACCGAGCGCGGTCCTGACAGTGCCGGTTTCGCCATCTACGGTGACGAAGTGGGCGAAGGCTGGGTCAAGCTGACCCTGCGTCATCCGGACGCCGAATATGACTGGGAAGCGCTGGCGACCCGCCTGAAAAACGAACTCCAGGTGGAACTGAGCTGGTTCCAGAACGCCAGCGTGGCGGTGTTCAAGGTGCACGCTGAAGAAGCGGCCCTGCGTGAATGGCTGGCGGAAGAAGCCTCGGATGTGCTGATCCTGAGCGTCGGCCAGTCGATCGAAATCCTCAAGGAAGTAGGCCTGCCGGAGAAGATCGCCGAGACCTTCAGCCTGGACAAAATGAAGGGCAGTCACATCATCGGCCACACCCGCATGGCGACCGAATCTGCGGTCACCATGGAGGGCAGCCACCCGTTCTCCACCGGCATGGACCTCTGTCTGGTGCACAACGGCTCCCTGTCCAACCACAACCGTCTGCGTGACACGCTCAAGCGCGAAGGGATCAGCTTCGAGACCCAGAACGACTCCGAGGTGGCCGCCGGTTACCTGACCTGGCGTCTGCAGAAGGGCGACAGCCTGAAGGTAGCACTGGAGCATGCGCTGGAAGACCTGGATGGTTTCTTCACCTTCACCATCGGTACCCGCGACGGCTTTGCCGTGATGCGTGATCCTATCGCCTGCAAGCCGGCGGTGCTGGCCGAGACCGACGACTATGTCGCCATGGCATCCGAATACCAGGCACTGACCACCCTGCCGGGGATCGAGAACGCCAAGGTCTGGGAGCCGGAACCGGCCACCTTCTATGTCTGGGAACGCAGCAGCAACTGAGCCTGAGTCGAGGAGAAACAACGATGAAAACTTTTGATCTGGCTGAATCCAGCATCCGTGAACTGAACCAGGCGCTGCACGACCAGGCCCCCGAATGCACCGAACGTGAATGGGAAGTGCTGAATCCCAAGGGCCAGCACAACATCGCCTGTGGTCTGGACCAGAACCTGTCCGTGGATATCCAGGGACACGCCGGCTACTTCTGCGCCGGCATGAACAAGAAGGCGCATGTGGTGATCCACGGCAACGCCGGTCAGGGGGTCGCCGAGAACATGATGTCCGGCACCGTCCGCGTCAAGGGTGATGCCTCTCAGGCCGCCGGCGCCACCGCTCATGGCGGTCTGCTGGTGATCGAAGGCAACGCCGGTGCCCGTTGCGGCATCTCCATGAAAGGTGTCGACATCGTGGTCAAGGGCAGCATCGGCCACATGAGCTGCTTCATGGGACAGTCCGGCTCACTGGTGGTGTGCGGTGATGCCGGCGACGCCCTGGGCGACTCCATGTACGAAGTGCATATCTATGTGAAGGGCCAGGTGAAATCCCTTGGTGCCGACTGCGTCGAGAAGGAGATGCGCCCCGAGCATATCGAGGAGCTGACCGACCTGCTCAACCGGGCCGGTGTGGATGAAGATCCGGCCAGCTTCAAGCGCTACGGCTCTGCCCGTCAGCTGTACAACTTCAAGGTGGACAACGCGTCCGCGTATTAATTGATCGACAGGCCATCATGGCTGCCCTTCCACTTTTGATACGGGGCAGCCGTTGAATCCGAATATTGAGGACTTGATCATGAGCAACGATATCAACGTCAACCCGGGTCTGCGTGAGTCCGCGACTTTTGACCGTACCACCATGGCCGAAATCCGCCGTGCCGCGGACACCGGTATCTACGACATCCGCGGCTTCGGCGCCAAGCGCAAGCTGCCGCACTTCGATGACCTGCTGTTCCTCGGCGCGTCCATGTCACGCTACCCGCTGGAAGGCTACCGCGAGAAGTGCAACACCCAGGTGACCCTGGGCACCCGCTTCGCCAAGAAGCCGATCGTGATCGAAACCCCGGTCACCATCGCCGGCATGAGCTTCGGGGCCCTGTCGGCCAACGCCAAGGAAGCACTGGGCCGTGGCGCGTCCATGGTCGGTACCACCACCACCACCGGTGATGGCGGCATGACCCCGGAAGAGCGTGGCCAGTCCAGCAAGCTGGTGTATCAGTACCTGCCGTCCCGTTACGGCATGAACCCGGATGACCTGCGCAAGGCTGATGCCATCGAGGTGGTGCTGGGTCAGGGCGCCAAGCCGGGCGGCGGCGGCATGCTGCTGGGTCAGAAGATTACCGACCGCGTGGCCCAGATGCGTACCCTGCCCAAGGGCATCGACCAGCGTTCTGCCTGCCGTCACCCGGACTGGACCGGTCCTGACGACCTGGCGATCAAGATTCAGGAACTGCGCGAAATCACCGACTGGCAGGTGCCGATCTACATCAAGGTGGGTGCGACCCGTACCTACTACGACGTGAAACTCGCCGTGAAGGCTGGTGCCGACGTGATCGTGGTCGACGGCATGCAGGGCGGCACCGCCGCGACTCAGGACGTGTTCATCGAGCACGTGGGCATCCCGACTCTGGCGGCGATTCCGCAGGCGGTACAGGCGCTGCAGGAGATGGGCATGCACCGCAAGGTCCAGCTGATCGTTTCCGGCGGTATCCGCAACGGTGCCGACGTGGCCAAGTGCATGGCGCTGGGCGCCGATGCGGTGGCGATCGGTACGGCGGCACTGGTGGCGCTGGGCTGTAACGACCCGAAATGGAGCGAAGAGTACGAGAAGATCGGCTCGGCGGCCGGCTTCTACGACGACTATCAGGAAGGCAAGGACCCGGCCGGTATCTCCACCCAGGACCCGGAACTGGCCAAGCGCCTGGACCCGGTCGAAGGCGGTCGCCGTCTGGCCAACTTCCTGCGTGTACTGACGCTGGAAGCCCAGACCCTGGCCCGCGCCTGCGGCAAGAACGACCTGCGTAACCTGGAGCCGGAAGATCTGGTCGCGCTGACCGTCGAGTCGGCCGCCATGGCGCGTGTACCGCTGGCCGGCACCAGCTGGGTGCCCGGACAGGGGTTCTGAGGGGCCTGAACCGGCTGCGCGACTCAGGACTGTGCCGCACGGTGCCCGGAAGCCTTGTGTAGGTCAATACACTGCGGTTTCTGTGCGCCGTGTGCCTGTTCTCTGAGACGCTCGCGCAATTTTGCATTATCCGGGGTGGGGCGCGGCTCCGCCTCCCTGAACTGAGGAGACAAGCGTGAATCAGGCGCTGAAAATGAGCGACAAGCGGATCGACGGCAAGGCCGTCGCCGCACGTCTGCGCATGGATATAGCGGCCCGGGTGGCGGGGCGGGTGTCCGCCAACAAGCCGCGGCCGGGTCTGGCCGTGGTACTGGTCGGGGAGGACCCCGCGTCCCAGGTCTACGTTCGCAGCAAGGTAAAGGCCTGTGAGGAAGCGGGGATCATCTCCCGTAACCACAGCCTGCCGGCCACGACGACGCAGGCTGAACTGCTGGCCTTGATCGACAGCCTGAATGCCGACCCCGTCATTCACGGGATTCTGGTGCAGCTGCCGCTGCCCGAGCAGATCGATGTGCAGGCCGTGATCGAACGGATCGCCCCGGCCAAGGATGTGGACGGCTTCCACCCCTACAACCTGGGCCGGCTGACCTGCAAGGCACCGACCCTCAGACCCTGTACCCCTTACGGGTGCATGCGTCTGCTGGCTGAAACCGGCATCGAGCTTGAGGGCAAGAAGGCGGTTGTCGTGGGCGCTTCACGATCGTGGGGCGTCCCATGGCGCTGGAACTGCTGTTGGCCGGTGCGACGGTAACGGTTTGTCACGCCAAGACCCGGGACTTGCCGGCCGAGCTCGAGCAGGCCGACCTGGTCGTGGTGGCGGCAGGCGTGCCGGGGCTGATCAAGGGCGAATGGCTCAAGCCCGGCGTGGTCGTCATCGACGTCGGTATCAACCGGCTGGAAGACGGCCGGCTGGTGGGGGATGTTGAATTCGACAGCGCCTATGAACGGGCCTCGGCGATTACGCCGGTGCCGGGCGGTGTCGGACCGATGACCATCGCCTGCCTGCTGCAGAACACGCTGGAGGCCTGTGAGGCTTCGGAAACGCAATAACCGACCGCCAAACCTTCACTTCATACAGGGCCGTACAGCCGAAATTCGGGTGTACGGCCCTTCTTTTTGACATATCCCCCGGCTGTTTTCGGCGGCTGTCGATACCCGCTGCCCCGCAATGGACCCCGTGCACCTGATGCTGCTCTATTTTTGACCACCTGTATCGTTTCCAGCGCAGGTTTTTTAATTTTTATCCATATAAAACAGTGTCTTAAAAAGTTGGCCTGGCCTTTGCTAATTCATATCAGGAAACAAAATATCCTTTTGGGAAAGGTCAGCATTGCCCTTGCAGGGCGCAGCTGACAGGGAAACCAAACGACCTTCGGGAGAACGATATGGATGGCATGGTGTTAGAACTGGGCTACGCCCTCGATACCTTCTACTTCTTGATGTGCACCGCGCTGGTGATGTGGATGGCGGCAGGATTCGCCATGCTCGAAGCCGGTCTGGTACGGGCCAAGAACACGGTAGAAATTCTCAACAAGAACGCGCTCCTCTACGGGGTGGCCTGTATTGTCTATCTGGCTGTCGGATACAACATCATGTATCCCGCCAATCCGATCAGCTCGGTGATACCGGGCATCGACTTCCTGCTGGGGGCCGACAACAGCACCGAAGCGGTCGTCGCCGGTGGTGAGGATGCGCCCTACTACTCCAGCATGGCTGACTTCATCTTCCAGGCGGTCTTTGCCGCTGCAACCATGTCCATCGTTTCCGGTGCGGTCGCTGAGCGCATGCGCCTCTGGCCGTTCATGACCTTTGCCGTCGTGATGGTCGCCGTTATCTATCCGGTGGAAGGCTACTGGAAATGGGGTGGCGGTTTCCTTGATCAGCTGGGCTTCCAGGACTTCGCCGGTTCGGTCGTCGTGCACATGGCCGGTGCGGCCGCAGCGCTGGCGGCGGTCATTCTGGTCGGACCGCGCAAGGGCAAATATGGCAAGAACGGTGAGGTCCGCGCCATTCCGGGTGCCAACCTGCCGATGGCCACGCTGGGCATGTTCATCCTGTGGATGGGCTGGTTCGGCTTCAACGGCGGCTCCGAGCTGAAGATCGCCAATGTGGAAGAAGCCAACGCGGTGGCCAAGATCTTCGTTAACACCAACGCCGCCGCCGCTGCCGGCATGGTGGTAGCGGCGCTGTTCGCCCGCGTGCTGTTTGGCAAAACCGACCTGACCATGACCATCAACGGTGCCCTGGCAGGCCTGGTGGCGATCACCGCTGAGCCGCTGCAGCCGTCTGCCGGTCTGGCTTCCATCATCGGTGCCGTCGGTGGCCTGGTCGTGGTGGCATCTGTGCTGGCGCTGGACAAGCTGAAACTGGATGATCCGGTCGGCGCCATCTCCGTGCACGGCGCGGCCGGCATCTGGGGCATCTTCGCGGTGCTGCTGAGCAACGACGATGCAACCTTCACCGGTCAGCTGATAGGTACGGCTGCCACCTTCGCCTGGATGTTCGTGGCCAGCTTCGTGGTGCTGCTGGTGATCAAGGCGGTGATGGGGCTGCGTGTCAGCGAAGAGGAAGAGATGGAAGGCATGGACGTCTTCGAGTGCGGCATGCAGGCCTATCCGGAATTCGGTCCTGGTCATACCTCCATGGGGCTGAGCAGCGGTCCCGGCAAGTCCGGCATGGAGCCGCAGGAACAGGGGGTTCCGGCTTTCCAGAAGGCATCCGCTGTCAGCAAATAAACGGACTCCTCCAGAGTCAAAGGGCCCTTCGGGGCCTTTTTTTTGGTTTGGCCCGTCCTGGATGGCGTCGAGGCAGCCTTGCGTACCGAGCGGGTATTGGCTGCCTCTCGGCCCTGATGCGTGCCTTGCCTCTTGGTTGTGCCCATAGTCGACTGGTCATACGCGGGCCGTTGCTCCAATATCAGGTCACCATGGAATGGCCGTTGCAAGATGTTGTGCACGGCAACGCAGAAGAGTGCATGTTGATAATGTCAGGAAGACAGGAGATGAAATGGAATATTTAAACCTCAAGCTAAAATACATGGATGCATTGAAGCTGGTCATTATAAATTCATGGTTACCATGCGGTCTGGGTATTGGGCTGGCTGTTTATCAAGGTGGGCTTGGCCTGGAGGATATTGATTTTATTGTTACTCTGCTGATTGGCCTGATGGCGGCTGCTTCTATTGTTATCGGCTCTATATCGTATCTGTCTCTCACTCAGGATGGTCTTAACTTTAAAGACTGGAGAGGGCGAGATGTCTTTTTAAGCTGGGATGAAGAGCTTTATGTTGAGCCGAAAAAGCATGGAGGTATACCGTTTTACTATTTCCAACAAAAAGGAAATAGTAAAATTTATAAAATACCAAGGGTTTTGTTTTCATATACCAAGACCCGGGATTTTATAGGGAGTCATGCGCCAGCCAATCATCCGATGAGGGGACTGATTTCCTGATCATAACAGGCAGTTGAGGCGTCATGCGCTCAACTGCCGTGTTCGATTTACTTTGCTGACTGCTGTAGCCAGTGGCGCCAGCCACCCAGTTCAGTGATCTCTTCGGCCCCGGCCAGTCCTGACGCTTCGCAGATGAAGCCGCTGACCCAGCTTCCGTCGGCCAGCTCCACCTTGCC
The DNA here is from genome assembly GCA_963676805.2 of uncultured Marinobacterium sp. GTDB lineage: Bacteria > Pseudomonadota > Gammaproteobacteria > Pseudomonadales > Balneatricaceae > Marinobacterium. Next base: position 3,080,313 of record CAXXYA010000002.1, read on the forward strand.
GATGCCCAGCGGCGCCGGGATGGCGGCGACGAAGCTGCCCAGTTCGGCGGTGGGGATCGACCAGACCTCTACGTCGATGGCACGGCCGTGCTGTTCATCCCGCACCATGCCCGGGCGCAGCGGCGGGCCGCCGGCCAGGGCATACAGTCGGTAACTGGCGGCACTCTGGGTGCGTTCCTTGAGCTGTGCACCGCGTTCGGTCAGCTGCCAGTTCAGCGGCAGGCCTTCCAGATGGGCACCACAGACGACCAGGTCGGTGGTGCGGCCATCGCCGGTTTCAGCCGCAGCAGTCTCGCTCGCTTCCATGTGGGTCGCACCCAGCGGCAGCGGCAGGATCTGACGAATCCGGCTGGCAATCGACAGCAGCTGTCGGTCGCTGAAGTGATCACCCACCAGGGTGATGCCAAACGGCAGCCCTGCATCCGTAAAGGCGGTCGGAATCGCTACCGAGGTCATGTCCAGCAGGTTCATGAAGTTGGTGTAGTAGCCCAGCTGGGAGTTGTACAGGATCGGCTCGGCCAGCATCTCGTCGATGGTGAACAGGCTGCCCGCGGTCGGCGTCAGCAGGCAATCCAGCCCCTCCATCTGCGCCATGCAGGCCAGGCGCAGCTCCTTGAGGCGATACTGGGCACGGAACAGCTCGGCGGCGCGGGGTTCTCCGCCCGGTTCGACGATCGCCCGCACCACCGGATGGATCGCATCGGGCTGTGTCTTGAGCAGGTCTTCGCAGGCGACATAGCGCTCCGCGACCCAGGGGCCTTCATAGAGCAGACGGGCCGCTTCGTCGAAGGGGGCATAGTCGATGCTGACGAGTTTAATACCGGCATCAGACAGCGCTGCCAGGGTATCCCGGTAGGCCTTTGCGTAACCCTCATCGCCAAAGAACTTGAGCTGATCGTCCGGCAGCACACCGATCTTCAGTGCTCCGGATCTCAGGCCGTACTGGCGGGCGCTGTTGTCGAAGGTGTTGGGGCGGCTGAAACCGTCGCGGGCATCGAAGCCTTCGGCACAGGCCAGCACCCGGTTGGCATCGTCGCTGTCGAGCGCGAAGATGCTGATGCAGTCCAGTGAACGGCAGGCCGGTACCAGCCCGGTGGAGGAGAGCAGGCCGCGGGTCGGCTTGACGCCCACCAGGTTGTTGAAGCAGGCGGGGACGCGGCCGGAGCCGGCGGTATCCGTGCCCAGACTGAAACTGGCCAGTCCCAGGGCCACCGCCACGGCGGAACCGGAGCTGGAGCCACCGGAGATGTATTCAGGGTCGAAGGCGTTGCGGCAGGGGCCGTAGGGTGAACGGGTACCGTTGAGGCCGGTGGCGAACTGGTCCAGGTTCGCCTTGCCCACCGGGATGGCACCGGCATCGGTCAGCTGCTGTACCACCTGCGCCGAGTGTTCGGGGGTGTAGGCGAACTCCGGGCAGCCGGCGGTGGTCGGGATACCGGCCAGGTCGATGTTGTCCTTGATCACGAAGGGGATGCCCCACAGGGGGTGGCTGGCGGGGTCCTTGTCCGCCAGTGCGTCCAGCCAGGGCTGCTGCTCGTCGGCGCTGAGCAGGTGAATCCAGATGTTGCGATCTTCGTACTCAACGGCGCGGCTGCGAATATCCGCCATCAGCGCGGCCGGTGTCAGGGAACCCTCGGCATAGGCGGCCTGCAGGGCGGTAATGGTCATATTGGTGCTCATGCGTCTTCTCCTGTCGGGGCCATTTTCTCGGCCACGAGCGCTTCATCTTCCAGTACCACCAGTGCCTGACCGGCACTGACACGTCCGCCGGCGGCCAGCAGCCGTTCGCTGACCACGCCTGCACAGGGTGCGTGGATGGGGATCTCCATCTTCATCGATTCCAGGATCATCAATACCTGACCGGCCTTGACGGTATCGCCCACCTCAACCTCGGTCTGCCAGACGCTTCCGGAAACCGGGCTGTCCACTACAGTGGCGTCCTCGGACCAGGTCTGCTCGCTGGCGACAGCGGCGACCTCCTCAACTTCGAAGTTGAACTGACCGTTGGCGTGCCAGCGCTCAAGCTCCGCTTCGAAGGCTCGGTTGCGGTGATCGCGGAAGGTATCGATCTCCTTGGCGTTATCGCTCACGAACTGTTCGTATTCGGCCAGCGAGAAGTGGCTTTCCTCGATCTTCAGCGGATAGCGACCCTGCGGGAAGTCGCGGCGGATCTGCTGCAGTTCTTCGTGGCCCACCTCGTAGAAACGGATCTGGTCGAAGAAGCGCAGCAGCCAGGGCTGTTCGAACTCCACCGTGCGGCGGTAGCGGTTCCACATCTGCAGGGTGCGCCCTACGAACTGGTAGCCGCCGGGGCCTTCCATGCCGTAGACGCATAGGTAGGAGCCGCCGATGCCGACGGAGTTTTCCGCCGTCCAGGTGCGGGCCGGATTGTACTTGGTCGTCACCAGACGATGGCGAGGATCGATCGGTGTGGCGACCGGTGCACCCAGATAGACATCGCCCAGCCCCATCACCAGATAGGAGGCGTCGAACACCACCTGCTTGACCGCGTCGATGCTGTCGAGGCCGTTGATGCGGCGGATGAACTCCAGGTTGCTCGGGCACCAGGGCGCGTTCTTGCGTACCGACTGATCGTATTTCTCGATCGCCAGCTGGCAGGCCACGTCATCCCAGGACAGCGGGATATGGACGATGCGGGAGGGCACGCTCAGCTGCGCCAGCTGCTCGGAGAGCTCGCGCTCGCCGCGTTCGATATGAGCCAGCAGGGCGGCATGGCTCAGCATCTGGCTGTCGAAATGGATCTGCAGCGAGCGTATGCCCGGGGTCAGCTCGCGCAGCCCGTCCAGCGGGTGCTGCTGCAGCCACTGCATCAGCGCGTGGGCGCGGAAGCGCAGGCGGATATCCAGTTCCTGCTCGCCGTACTCTACCAGCAGGAAGTGGTCGCCGGCGGCGCGGCAGATGATCTCGTCACCGAAGGTATCAGCATCGAAGCGGGCCAGAATCGGCGACTGGGGCGCTACCGCCCGCCAGTCACAAGAGGTCTCATCAAGGGCCTCGATACCGGCTGTTTGCGCCGCTTCCAGCGCCACCGCCTGTTCCAGTGTGACCGGCAGGAAGCGCACCTTGTCGCCGGCACGCAGCTGGCCCAGCTTCCACAGGTCGGCCGTAATCACCGTGGCCGGGCAGACGAAACCGCCCAGCGAGGGGCCATCGGGGCCGAGGATCACCGGCATGTCACCGGTAAAGTCCACGGTGCCGAAGGCGTAGGCGTTGTCGTGGATGTTGGACGGGTGCAGCCCCGCCTCGCCGCCATCGCGCCGTGCCCATTGCGGCTTGGGACCGATCAGGCGAACCCCGGTGCGGCTGGAGTTGTAGTGGATCTCCCAGTCGGTGTCGAAGAAGGTAGCGATATCCTCGTCGGTGAAAAAGTCCGGTGCACCGTGCGGGCCGTAAATGACGCGCAGCTGCCAGTGGTTGCCGATCTCGGGCTGCAGCGCCTCGGCCAACTGGCGCTCGGCAACCGACGGGGCTTCAGGGTCGAGCTTGAGCACGTCACCGGCGCGCAGGGCGCGACCGTTGTGGCCGCCGAACTGGCCCAGGGTAAAGGTGGCGCGGGAGCCCAGGTAGGCGGGGCACTGGAAGCCGCCGCGCACGGCCAGATAGGCTCGGCTGCCGGCATCCCGAATCCGTCCCAGCTGCAGCGTCTGGCCGGCGGCAACGCTGACCACCTGCCACTGAGGCAGCGGCTGATCGTCCAGTTTGGCCTCGATCTCGGCACCGGTGATGACGATCTGGGTGGCGCTGGCGAAGCTCAGCGTCGGTCCCTGCAGGGTGATCTCCAGCGCGGCCGCGTCCTCCGCGTTGTCCAGCAGGCGGTTAGCCAGGCGGAAGGAGTGGCTGTCGAAGGGGCCGGACGGCGGTACACCCACGTCCCAGTGGCCCTGACGCCCAGGGAAATCCTGCAGCGTGGTCTGGGTGCCGCCCTGAATGACATCGACACGGGCCGGCTGAAAGACGAAGTGGTTAAGGTAGCGCGTGGTGACTTCGCCCTTGCGCAGCGTCTCGTCACGGCTGAGAGCGCGCAGATAGTCCAGGTTGGTCTCGCTGCCGTAGAGTTCGGTGGCATCCAGCGTCTGCTGCAGCTTGGTCAGCGCCGCGTCCCGGCCCTCGGCATGGACAATCACCTTGGCCAGCATGGGGTCGAAGAACGGCGGCACTTCGATGCCGGACTCGACCCAGTGGTCGATACGGATGCCGTCGCCCGTGGGAAACTCGACCCGGCTGAGCAGACCGGCACAGGGCTGGAAGTCGCGCCAGGGGTCTTCGGCGTAGAGACGGACCTGGATCGCATGGCCTTCCGGCTTCAGATGAGCGCGCGCGGCGTCCAGATCCGGGGCGTCATCCGCGGCGATGCGCAGCATCCACTCCACCAGATCGACACCGAACACCTCTTCTGTGACGCCGTGCTCGACCTGCAGCCGGGTGTTCACCTCAAGGAAGTAAAACGCGGCGGTATCGGCGTCGTAGATGAATTCCACGGTGCCGGCGTTGCGGTAACCGATGCTGGCCAGCAGGCGCTCGGCGGTCTGGTGCAGGTCTGTACGCAGTTCGTCGGTCAGGTTGGGCGCCGGGCACTCTTCGACCACCTTCTGGTTACGGCGCTGGCTGGAGCAGTCACGTTCGCCCAATGCCAGTGCCTGGCCCTTGCCGTCACCGATCACCTGCACCTCGATATGGCGGGCGCGGGCAATGAATTTTTCCAGAAAGACGCCGTCATCGGCAAAGTTGTTGGCGCCGAGGCGTTTCACCGAGTCGAACGCGCCTTCGAGTTCCGCCGCGTCATGGCACAGCTGCATGCCGATGCCGCCACCGCCGGCGGTGCTCTTCAGCATCACCGGGTAGCCGATGCGTTCGGCTTCGGTTTTGGCTTCAGCCAGATCGGTGAGCAGCTCCGAGCCGGGCAGTAGCGGCACGCCGGCTGCCTGTGCCAGTTCACGGGCACGGTGCTTGAGGCCAAAGGCCTGCATCTGGTCCGGTCGCGGGCCGATAAAGGCGATACCGGCGGCTTCGCAGCGTTCGACGAACGCAGCGTTCTCGCTGAGGAAGCCGTAGCCCGGATGAATCGCCTGGGCACCGCTCTTGGCGGCGATCTGCAGCAGGCGATCCATGTTCAGATAGGTGTCGGCGGCGCCGCCCTCGCCGAGGCAGCAGGCCTCGTCGGCGTGGCGCACATGCAGGCTGTCGGCATCGCAGTCGGCGTAGACGGCCACCGAGCCGATCCCGAGCCGTTTGAGGGTGCGGATGATGCGGGTTGCGATGGCGCCCCGGTTGGCAATGAGGACTTTGTTGAACATTGCAGAATCCTGGCACGGGCCGTCCCGTGGTGTTCCATACGACAGCGGCCGTCCGCTGAAGAGTCAAATCGAGTTTCAGGCATGACGCCCGAGCGTGATCAGTTATCCCAGACCAGCAGCTCCACCGGTGTCGGGTTGTAGCCGTTGCAGGGGTTGTTCAGCTGCGGGCAGTTGGAGATCAGCACCACCACGTCCATCCTGGCGGTCAGCTCAACGTACTTGCCCGGTGCCGAGATGCCGTCTTCGAAGGTCAGGCCGCCGGCTTCGGTTACCGGTACGTTCATGAAGAAGTTGATGTTGTGGCTGATGTCGCGCTTGCCGATGCCGTATTCCGGGTGTTCGGCGATCGCCAGCATCCAGCTGTCGCGGCAGGCGTGCATGCAGCGCTTTTCCAGGTCGTAGCGCACGGTGTTGCTCTCGGTGGCGCAGGCGCCGCCCAGGGTATCGTGACGGCCACAGGTATCGGCGACGATCTCCAGCATCGGCGTGTTGGCGTTGGATCTCAGTACAGAGCCGGTAGTCAGGTAGACGTTGCCCTGCTCACGGATGGTATCCATGGCGCTGTAGCGCTCGCTCGGGTCCTGGGCGTTGTAGAACAGGGTGTCGGCGGCCTGGTTGCCTTCCAGGTCGAGAATGCGCAGCGTCTGGCCCGCTTTCACGGTGCCGATGTAGTAGTCGCCGGCATCGATCAGGTCACGGGAGATAGCCTGCTCCGGCTGGCGGGTGCTTTCGGTCAACATGATCTTCTCCTTAGCTGCCGAGGTAATACAGGGCGTTGTTTTCGAAACCGCGACGGTTCTCCGGGCAGAAGTTGAGGCATTCATCCTCGTCCCAGACCGGGTCGGCGACGCCCAGTTCAATGCGGACCGGCTTGCGCGGATATTCGGCGGCGCGGCTGAGCGGGTGCGGGCAGGTGTGCATCAGCACCAGGGTGTCCATCTCGAACCGCAGCGACAGGCTGCTGCCGGCCGGGCTGTGCTCTTCCACCAGTGCCAGGTTGCCGTCGGCATCGGTGGCGACCTTGCTGAACCAGTTGATATTGGCGGCCAGATCGGCCGGTCCCAGACCATACTTGGCCAGCTCGACCAGGAAGGCGTCATGGCCGTTCTGGTGCCAGTCGTTACGGGCATGCTGGTAATCGCGCTTGCCCCAGCGCTCGGCGACGTGTTCGGCATGGCTGTTGCCGCAAACGGTCTCGTGCCAGCCCAGCGAGTCTTCGACGATGGAGGCGAAGATGCGGCCCATGTCGGAGTAGAGGCAGTTGCCGCGCGTCAGCTTGAAGGTGTGCTGGCACTTGAGGCTGTCCGGCGCGTTGTAGCGTTCGAGCAGGTTTTCCGGGTTGTAGAACAGCATGCCCAGATTGGCGCCGCCTTCCAGGTCGGTCAGGCGCATCAGCGTGCCCTTGCGCAGGCGCAGCGACCAGTGCGCGCCCGGGGCGATCTCGGTGGTGTATTCGGTGATTTTCATAGGTGCTTTTCCGTTTCTTTTGCGGTCAGGGTCAGGTCACGGTCGATGTTGTCCAGGGTGCCGTTATCCATTCGCCCCACCGGCAGGTCGTAGGTGATGCTGGCGCCGAAGGCGTCGGGGGCCTGGGGGTCGTGCCGCGTCTTGTCGAACACCCAGAGCCGGGTGCCCAGGTAGAAGCCTTCCTGAAGGTCGTGCGTCACCATGAACACGGTGAGTTTGTATTGCCGCCACAGGCGCAGCACCAGTTCATGCATGTCGGCACGAATGCCCGGGTCCAGCGCCCCGAAGGGCTCGTCCAGCAGCAGAATGCGAGGTTTGCCCAGCAGTGCCTGGGCGATCGCCAGGCGCTGGCGCATGCCGCCCGACAGTTCGGCCGGGTACAGCGAACAGGCATGGCCGAGACCGACCTCCTGCAGCATGGCCTCGGCTTCCTCGCGCGCCTGTCGACGGGCGCTGCCGAACAGCATTCCGGTCAGGCCGCAGCGCTCGAAACCGCGTGTGGCGATGACGTTTTCCAGCACCGTCATGTGCGGGAACACCGAGTACTGCTGGAACACGATGCCACGGTCAGCACCCGGCTCGTCCGGTATCGGCTTGCCATCCAGCAGCAGCTGCCCGCTGCTCGGCGTTTCGGTGCCCAGCAACATCTTGAGGAAGGTGCTCTTGCCACAGCCGGAGGTGCCCACCAGAGTGACGAACTCGCCTTCTTCCACGCACAGCTTGATCCTTTCCAGTACCACCTTGTCGCCGTACTTTTTCCACAGATTCTTGGCTTCGATCATCAGTGCGCTCCTTTGCTCTGCCAGGGGTAAAGACGGCGGCTGAGCCAGGCCAGGGCCTGATCGACCAGGAACGCCAGCAGGGTAATCCAGGCGACATAGGGCAGGATCACATCCATCGCCATGTAACGACGTACCAGGAAGATCCGGTAGCCGAGGCCATCGGTGGCGGCGATCGCTTCCGCAGCGATCAGGAACAGCCAGCCGGCGCCCAGTGACAGACGTACGGCATCGATCAGCCGCGGCATCAGCTGCGGCAGCAGCACGCGGCAGATGATCTGGCTGGTATTGGCGCCCAGTGTCTGTGCCTTGACCAGCTGCTCCCGGGGGATTTCCAGCGTGCGGCGTTGCAGATCACGGGCGATAAACGGCGTGATGCCGATGGCGATCAGTGCCACCTTGGACACCTCGCCCAGTCCGAACACGATGAACAGCACCGGCAGGATCGCCAGCGGCGGAATCAGCGAGACCACGGTCAGCAGCGGGCTGGCGGCAGCCGATACCAGCGGCAGTGCGCCGGTCAGCAGGCCCAGTACCAGGCCGATGACGGCCGCGATCAGCACGCCCAGCGCCAGTCGGGTCAGGCTGCTGGCGGTATCGACCCAGAGCAGGTATTCGCCGCTGCGCTTGCTCGGTTCGAACGCCATGCGCTGAATGGCATCACCGATCTGGCTGAAGCTCGGCAGCAGCTTGTCGCCGGGGTTCTCCGCCAGTCGCGCATCGGATGCCAGGATGTAGACGATCACCAGCAGGATGAACGGCAGCAGACCGAAGAGGGCGCGTGTGGCCGGTGTTGGGGTCTGGTTGATCAGTCGTTTCATGATCGTTCCTTACCGGGGAGCCGGGCTCCCCGTATCAGAGTCAGGCTCAGAGAACGCCGTCCAGCGCCATCTGCATGTAGGTCGGGTTGAAGCGCAGCTGGATGTTGCTGCTGTTGCCGTAGACGCCGGCCGGAGTTTCGATGCCGATGAAGCCGGCATCCGGTGCGCCCTCACCGAGCAGGCCGTGATCGAAAGAGAACTCCGCCACATGCTGCATGGTGGTCATCAGTTTGGGGCTGTTGGTCAGTGCCAGGGCGGATTCGGGGGTGTAGAACATCTCGGTGCTGGCCAGCTGGGCTTCATAACCGGCCAGATCGGTACCCGAGGCTTCGGCCATGTAGGTTTTGGCTGCGGTGGCCGCGGCATCGGTTCCGTTCATGGTGGCCATGATTTCGTACCAGGCGCCGGTCAGTGCCTTACCCAATGCAGGGTTCTGTTCCAGCGTTTCAGTGTTGACCACCAACAGGTCGATGATCTCGCCCGGAATCTGTGAGGAGTCGAACACCAGGTGGCTGTCCGGCATTGATTTGATTTCGCTCAGCAGCGGGTTCCAGGTTGCCACGGCGGTGACATCCGGCGTGCCGTAAACGGCCACCATATCGGCGTCGGAGGTGTTGACGACCTGCAGATCACGCTCGCTCAGGCCGACGCTTTCAAGGCCGCGTGCCAGCATGTAGTGGGACACGCTCAGTTCGACCAGATTGACGTTCTGGCCCTTGATATCGGCCAGGGAATCCTTGCCTTTCAGTACGATGCCGTCGTTGCCGTTGGAAAAGTCACCCACCACCAGCGCAGTGCTGTCGATGCCGCCGGCGGCGGGGATGGTCAGGGCATCCATGTTGGTCATGGTGCAGGCATCGAAGGCGCCGGCGCTGTACTGGTTGATCGACTCGACGTAGTCGTTGATCTGCACCACTTCGATATCGATGTCGTACTTGTCGGCCCACTTCTTCACGATGCCCTGTTCGGCACCGTAGGCCCAGGGCATCCAGCCGACATAGATCGACCAGCACACTTTGAAACTGTCACGTGCGGAGGCTGTCGTCGACAGCATCAGGGCAAGCAGGAAAATGGAAAGTCGCTTCATGGCGCACCTCTCAGTTCGGTTCGGTCGGTTGCTCACGGAGTACCCCCGGCATTACGCCTTCAGTTCTCCCGGGCTTTTGTCCCGCCGTGTAACCCTTCACTGAAAGGTCGAGTGCTCTCGGACCAGGCACCGCAACGGTTGTGCGGCCGGAACCCTAGCGCTCCATTGAATAGATTGTCTGTCGCGTCATGTCAGGAGTACGGACGATAGGTCCTTTGCACAAAGGGTGCCAGTTTTTTAAATCCTTTAATATCAATGCCTTATTGGATGCATGGCCTGTAGCCTTCGATCGGCAGGCCGTTGTTGCACCATTATGGTGCGGTCGTGCTCCAGCGATGAGCGATCAGGCCGAAACCGGCAGTTCACTGCAACACTTCGCGATTGCCTCCATCCATGCCCTCCCTTGTGAAGATCAACATCCTGTCGTTCGACAGGTGTCGGAGGCCGTTTTTTGCGTCCCGGGGGCGTCGATCGGGCGACGGCGGCTGCCCCGTACTGAGTCACGCAGGTATCGGCATGCACTGTCGCTGTGCTGCTGGCAGGCCGTGAATTCGAGGGTTTTTTATTAACCTTTTGAAAAATATGAACTTTATTTTTATGGCAGGGGATTTGCTTTTCCTGATAGGAAACAAATTATACCACTAATAAATTTTGGGTAACCCCAAAGGAGTAGATCCCATGGCAATGAAGTTCGTAAAAGAAGCCACCAAACTGGAGCTGCCGAGCATGAATCAGCCGGGCAGCAATGCCTTTCTGGATGATGTTATCGCGTCCACCGACCCGGAAAAAACCATCGTGGCCGGGTTCTTCCGCATGGAAAAGTCCGACAAGCCGCTGGAGTACTACTACCACTACCACGAAATGAAAATCATCGTTGAGGGCGAAATGCTGATCTCGGATGAGACCGGTAACCAGGTTCACGCCAAGGTTGGTGATGTGCTCTATTTCGAGAAGGGCAGCACCATCACTTTCCAGTCGCCGAGCATGGGACTCGGTTTCTTCTGTGGCCAGCGTATTGAAGGCGACGCCTGATACCTGATGACAAGGCTTGAACGGATATCCGGGAGGTGTAGTGATGCAGATCGATCCATCCATAAAAAGTCGTCCGAAATACCAGGTGCCCGTACTGGTGGGCTCGGCCCGGTTGCAGTTGTTCATCTGCGAACCTGCCGCACGGGATCAACTGATGTCGCTCCATCAGCAGTGTGAACCCGAACAGACGTACTGGCTGGAAGTCGGTGATCCGGTCGCATGCGACTCGGCCGCCGAATCCTGCACCTTCGAGGGGTTGGCGGCCTGCCTGCAGCGGCGTCTGGCCGGGGCTCCTGTCGCCACACGTCTCTATGTGGCCGGCAGTGAGGCCTTCCTCTGGGATGTCCGTAATCAGGCCCTGGCCGCCGGGCTGGTGGATGAACAGATCCAGCTGGCACCGCCTGTCAGCCGCGCCCGGCGCCTGTTCTGCACCCACTGTTACACGCGGATGGAGGGGGTTGAAACCAGCCCTCACCGTTGCAGCGGCTGTGGTCGCCTGTTGCTGGTGCGGGATCATTTCGCCCGCTTGCATGGCGCCTATGTGGGGGTGCAGATCAACGCCGAAGACCCCAACGAGCAACCCGAACAGGAGGTGTTGCAGTAATGAGTATCGACAGCATAGCGGTCAGGGTCGCTGCCATCGAACCTGTGGCGCCGCTGATTCGCGAGTTCAGGCTGGAGGCGGTTGAGGGAGGGCTGCCGCCCTTTTCGCCCGGCAGCCATATTCAGGTCGCCATGCCCGGGGAGGTGCGCGAGATTCGCAACGCCTACTCGTTGTGCAGTGATCCGGCGGATACCACCGGTTACACCATCGCGGTGCGCCTGCAGGAGAATTCGCGTGGCGGTTCACAGTTCATGCACACCCGGGTCCGTGTCGGCGACCGGCTAAGCATTACGCCGCCGGCCAACTTCTTTGCACCGGTCTGGCAGGCGCGCAAGCACCTGCTGGTTGCCGGGGGCGTCGGGATCACGCCGTTCATCTCCTATCTCCATGAGCTGGAGCGCCAGAATGCCGAGTTTGAGCTGCATCACCTGTATCGGGGCACTCAGACCGGGGCTTATTGCGCCCGTCTGCAGCAGCTGGGAACGAAGTACTTCGGCTATGATTCCGATAACGAGGTCTTTTGCGACCTGAACCAGTTGCTGAGCAACCGCGAGCCCGGCACCCACGTCTATATCTGCGGTCCCGAACCCCTGATCGAGGGGGTCTGCGCGACCGCTCGAGAACTGGGCTGGCCCGACAGTCTGATCCATTACGAAGCCTTCGCCGCCCCCGAGCCGGGCGAGCCGTTCAAGGCGCAGCTGGCCCGCAGCGGCAAGGCGGTCGAGGTCGGTAGCGACGAAAGCCTGCTCGAGGCACTGGAACGGGAAGGGGTCACCGTGCCCAATCTCTGCCGTGGCGGCGTCTGTGGCCAGTGTGCCACCCAGGTGGTCGACGGCGCGGTGGAGCATCGTGACGACTTCCTGTCGGCCGATGAAAAGGCCAGCGGTACCTGCATCATGCCCTGCGTGTCCCGCGCAGCCGGCAACCATCTGACTCTGGATCTATAGGAGCGGCATCATGCGCATGTCACCCAAACCCGTACAGACCTTTCGTGACGACTTCAGCTACAGTAACAGCCCCGGTGCGATCGCCCGTTTTCCCTTTCCGTTTCCGGATGATGAATACCGCTACTCGGTCAATATCGAGCCGCATGTAACACCGGGGCCGGAAGGCTCGGTGTACGAGTTCCTGCTCGATATCGACGAGCACTATCTGTCGGAAATGGCCGAACGCGCCATAGTGCTGGAGGAAAATCCCAAACGTTGCCTGGCGATGCCGCATATGGATCTGGCCTGCTGGGACATGATCGAGCGCTGCATGCGGTCGCTGGCGGCGGACTACCCGCAGCACTTCAGCCTGAGCGTCGACGGTGACCAGTGGACCTGGCAGAACCGGCTGCTCAATATCCATGACAGCTTCACTTTTGGTGACAGCAGTACGCTGCCGCTGCCGCCAATGGAGTACATGGGGCGTCAGGTACAGGGCGATTTCGCGCTGCTCGATCAGCGTGACGGTGATCTGTTTCTGGATGCCGGTATCGTCACCTGTCCGGCGGACTGGTCGCTGGCCTTCGATGCCGGCATGAGCTTCTCCGAGTGGCATGGCCCCGTGCCCCTGGCCCACGAGATGGGCGTGTTCGAGCGCGCGCTGAAATACCTCACCGCGATTCCGGTCGGGCGTCCGGTGCGCCGACTGAACTGGACGCTGACCGTCAACGCCCGCATGGATACCTCGCCGGAAACCTACCCGAACTGGGGCACCGATCGGGCCAGCGTGACCGCCGACAATGTGGGCGAGAAAGTGCATCTGCGCGTGGAGCTGCAGGTATTGGATCGCATGCCGCGCAGCAATGCGCTGATGTTCAGCATTCGCACCTACCTGATCAGTTTCGAGGATCTGGTCACCAATCCGGACTGGGCACGGCGTATGCATAGAGTTCTCAAGACGTTGCCGCCGGAACTGATTGAATACAAGGGACTGGGGCGCTATCACGATCTGGCCGTCGAATGGCTTTCGCGTTTCGATCCGGCCAATTGAAACGGAGAACCTTATGGGATGGGTCTATCTGCTGATCGCCGGATTGCTGGAATGCCTCTGGGCGATCGGCCTTAAGTACAGTGACGGCTTCAGCCGTCTCTGGCCATCGGTCATTACCGCCATTCTGATCGTGGTCAGTCTGGGTCTGCTGTCGCTGGCGATGCGCACCATACCGGTGGGCACCGCCTATGCGGTCTGGTCCGGCATCGGTGCTTCGGCGCTGGCCGCCGTGGGTATCCTGTTCATGCAGGAACCGGGCGGGCTGATCCGCATCGGCTGCATCGGCATGATCGTAGCCGGCGTGGTGGGGCTCAAGCTGTTCGGCGGCGAGACCGCCTGACAGGGCTTAGCTGCTCCGCCCTCCATCCTTCGATAGAATAGCGGGCCGAATCCTGGCGTTGATGGCCGGGCTTCGGCTTGTCCGTATTCAGTACTGAAGCATCAGAGGAGCATCATGTCGACGCTGGCATTGAAGACACTGACCGGGAGCGAACTTGAGCCCTGGCTGGAACATATTGCCGCGCTGCGGATTCGCGTGTTCCGTGACTTTCCCTATCTTTATGACGGCTCCATGGCCTACGAAATCCGCTATCTGCGCACCTATGTCGACTGCGCCTCGGCGGTCTGTGTGCTGGCGCTGGATGGCGATCGGGTCATCGGGGCGTCGACCGGCCTGGCTCTGGATGACGAAACCGAAGCGTTCCAGCGTCCCTTCCTGGAGGCGAGCATGGATACGTCGGAAATCTTCTACTGTGCCGAATCGGTTCTGCTGCCGGACTATCGCGGCGGGGGCGTCTACCGTGAATTCTTCAGTCGTCGCGAAGCCCATGCGCGGGCACTGGGCAAGTCGATCAGCGCCTTCTGTGCCGTCCAGCGCCCGGATGATCACCCGCTCAAGCCGGCCAGCTATCAGCCGCTGGAACCGGTTTGGCGGCATTTCGGTTACCGTCCCCGGCCGGATCTGACGACCACCTTCAGCTGGACGGATGTCGGTGAGGCGGAGCAGACCGACAAGCCGATGCAGTTCTACCTGAAATCTCTCAACTGATTCCCGATGTGATGAAAACCACCGTGAAACTGGCCCTGGCCCAGTACCCGATCGACTGGCTCGATAACTGGGCGGCCTATACCCGCAAGATTGAAACCCTGGTGCAGAACGCTCTGCTCGAGGGTGCCGAGTTCCTCGTCTTCCCGGAGTATTTCAGCATGGAGCTGGCCTCGCTGTTCGGCGCAGAGGTCTGTGCCTGTCTGGAACAACAGCTGGATGCGATGCAGTCCCTGCATGCAGACTTTGTTGCCCTGTTCGAACGACTCGCCCGCCAGCATGAGCTGCATATCCTGGCAGGGACCTTTCCGTTGCGTCAGGCCGATGGCCGCTATCGCAATCGCGCCTGGCTGTTCAGGCCCGACGGCAGCCGCGATTATCAGGACAAGCTGCAGATGACCCGCTTCGAGTCGGAGCAGTGGCTGATTAGCGCCGGTGACGAGATTCGGGTGCTGGATACCGCCTTCGGCAAAGTCGGCGTGGCGGTGTGTTACGACAGCGAGTTCCCGCAGATCGCCCGGCGTCAGGTGGAGCAGGGCGCCGATCTGATTCTGGTACCCAGCTGCACCGATACCCGGGCCGGGTATCACCGTGTGCGCATCGGCTGTCAGGCGCGGGCGCTGGAGAACCAGTGTTTCGTCGCCCAGTCCCCGACCATCGGTACGGCCGACTGGTCCGAGGCGGTGGATGTGAATACCGGCCGTGCGGGGGTGTTTGCGCCGGTGGATTACGGTTATCCGGATGATGGTGTGGTCGCCACCGGCGAAGAGGGGGTCGCCGGCTGGGTGATCGCCGAGCTGGATCTGGCGCGGCTGGCCGATGTGCGCACCAGTGGCCAGGTGTTCAACCACCGTGACTGGGACAGCCAGTTTCGGTTTGCTTGACGTCTGAGTAGCGAGGGTGCCCGGCGCAGGCGTGGGATTCTGCGCCGGGCGGTCGGGCTTGCTCGTGTCGGTGTCGATATTTGACCGCTTATTTCAGCTTGATCGCGAAGTGTTTCACGACCGGGGCCGTGATCTCCCAGGTGCCGACGAAATCCTGCTCGATGACGAAGGCATCGCCGGGGCCTACTTCGACCGGCTCGCCGCCTTCCGGCGTGATGATCGCCGCGCCCTCGATCAGGTGGATGAACTCCCAGCTTTCGTAACGCGTAAACCAGGTACCCGGTGAGGCTTCCCACCAGCCGCTGATCATGCTGCCGTCATCGGCGGTGTACTCGATCCAGGTGGTCATGGTCGGCTCGCCGGACACGGCGGTCCAGCCCGGCAGGGCGTCGGTGATCGGTGTGGCCTGGCGGTTGGGCAGGCGGGTAACAGGGGTATTGCTCATTTCGGTGTCCTCGATGGAGTGCCGGCTATGCCGGCACGCGGGTGGTATTCAACTGGCCTTGCGGGTTTCTTCCTGCAGGGGCGCGTCCGCCAGATAGGCTTCCATCGAGTCGTCCAGCGCATCCAGCCAGGGGGTGTGGTGCGGCGGCGCCATGGTGCCGGTCATCAGCGAGGCATAAGAATGGTCGCGGAAGGTCATGATGTTGTCCTTTTTGTGCTGTTTCCACTCGAGGAAGGTGCGGTTGACGCCGTCGATATCGAAGGTCGGGTAATCGGTCTGCTCGATCAGGTGGAGGATGTAGGCGCCCTGGTACTCGTACATCTCCTGGGCGGTTTCCAGCGCCAGTTCCTGTTCGCGCCATTTCAGGCTGTCGGTGGTCATCGCCGCTTTGCTGGGCAGCGCGATGCGGTCGAGGATGATGTCGCGCACGTACCAGGCCTGGGCATCGAACATATTGAACGAGTACCACTGGTCCTGCATGCCGATGTAGAAAAACTGCGGGTTGTCCTCCCAGACAACACCCTTGTACAGACTCAGCGGCCAGAGACGGTTGTCGGTTTGCAGGCGCAGATCATCGTCCAGGAAGGGGAAGTGGTGCAGGTAACCGGTGCAGAGAATGATCGCATCGACTCGCTTGCTGCTGCCGTCCTTGAAGTAGGCGGTATCGGTATCGACATGGGTCAGCGCCGGCTTCTCTTCCCAGTTGTCCGGCCACTTGAAGCCCATCGGCGCACTGCGGTAGCAGCTGGTGATGGAGCGGGCGCCGTACTTGTAGCACTGGGAGCCGATATCTTCCGCCGAATAGCTGGCGCCGACGATCAGGATATCCTTGTCCCTGAACTCCAGTGCATCGCGGAAGTCGTGGGCGTGCAGCACGCGGCCGCCGAAGGTTTTGAAGCCTTCATATTCCGGCACTTTCGGGGTCGAGAAGTGGCCGCTGGCGCAGACCACGTAGTCGAAGGTTTCGCTGTAGGTAGTGTCGGTGTTGTGGTCGTGCACGGCGACCGTGAACAGACCGGTGCTGTCGTCATAGGAGACCTTGCGAACCGGGGTGTTGAAGCGGATGTACTGACGTACCCCCGCCTTGTCGACACGGCCCTTGATGTAATCCCAGAGCACCTCGCGCGGCGGATAGGAGGCGATCTGGCGTCCGAAGTGTTCCTCGAAGGTGTAGTCGGCGAACTCCAGACACTCCTTGGGACCGTTGGACCAGAGGTAGCGGTACATGCTGCCGTGCACCGGCTCGCCGTTCTCGTCCAGACCGGTACGCCAGGTGTAGTTCCACATGCCGCCCCAGTCGTTCTGTTTCTCGAAACAGACCAGCTCGGGGATCTCGGCCCCTTTGGCCTGGGCAGACTGGAAGGCTCGAAGTTGGGCCAGGCCGCTGGGGCCTGCGCCGATGATGGCTACGCGTTTCTTCATGGTTATCTCCGCATCAATCCTGTTGTCTGAATCAGGGAGGTCACCCCTGAGTGATCCGGGCGACCGTTGATAACCAAAGTAACCGCGAGCACTATCGGGAAAAATTCCCCGTTGAAGGTACTCCCGCCGGGCTAGGATTCAGGGGGTAGAAGGCGGCGGTGCATAGGCGGCGACGACACCCTCAACGCCCAGAATGGCGCCGTTTTCCGCATAAAGACCGCAGCCTTTCTCGCTGACCGGAATCAACCGGCCATCTGCATGCTGCAGGCGGTAGTGCAGCTCGAAAGGGGTATGGCGGCTCAGGGCATCCTGTACCTGGTCCCAGACCGGTTCGGCATCCTCCGGATGAATCAGGTCGCCATAGTTGAGGCAGGACTGGTTGGTCAGCACCTCGGGCGGGTAGCCGGTCAGCTCGAAGCAGCCGGCACTGACAAACTCCATGGTCCAGTGTCGGTTGTTGCGTCCGCGATACAGCATGGCGGGCAGCTGGCTGACCAGCTGGCTGAGGCTGCGCCAGTCGGCGTCCCTCTGCCGGCTCGCTTCCACCTGGGTGTTGATGTCGGTCAGGGTGATGCTGACCGGCCAGGGTGAATGGCCGTGGAGCGGACTCAGCTTAAGCTCGATCCAGCGGGCTTCATCCGCTGTCGGCAACAGCAGGCGCAGGCGAACGGGACTGTTGAGCCGCAGCAGCGCCTGCTGCCACAGCGCGCGGTCGCTCGGATGCAGATATTCGTGAAACAGGCGGGTACGCAAGCCGCCGTTGAGATGATGCCAGCGCCGGTTGGCCGACAGGATATGGCCTCCAGCATCGACCACCAGTACGGCAAGATCCAGACTATCGAGCACCTGGCCGGGGTCGCTGTCGTTGCGCTCAGCCAGGGTAAA
The DNA here is from genome assembly GCA_963676805.2 of uncultured Marinobacterium sp. Taxonomy (GTDB): domain Bacteria; phylum Pseudomonadota; class Gammaproteobacteria; order Pseudomonadales; family Balneatricaceae; genus Marinobacterium. The sequence goes on from CAXXYA010000002.1 coordinate 3,098,076, forward strand.
ACGGGCCATCAGGCGGCTCAACATGGATCATTCTCCGGCAGCGGGTGGTTGTGCACCCAGGCGGCCAGTTCCAGCCGTGAATGCAGGTTCAGCTTGCGCAGCAGGCTTTTGACATACACCTTGACCGTGCTGTCACTGATGCCCAGCTCACGGGCGATCAGCTTGTTGCTCAGGCCCCGTGAGATCCAGACCAGTGTTTCCCGCTCCCGCTCCGTCAGTACCTCGTGCCAGTCCTCATCGGCGGGAGCGGCCGCAGGCAGGGGGGCGGTCGCGGGGTCTGCTGTTTCCCCCTGTTGTCTCAGCCCTTCGCGCAGCAGCATCAGCATCTCTTCATCCAGACCCACATGGCCGTCCAGTACCGATTGCAGACGCTGCAGCATCAGTTCCGGGGGGGTGTCCTTGAGCAGATAGCCGTCGGCTCCGAAGCGCAGGGCGTCCATCAAGTGAGCGGGGGCGTCGGATGCTGTCAGCATCACCACCCGGACGCTGTCGTCTTGCTGCTTGATCTGCTGCAGCAGGTCCAGTCCGCTGCTGCCCTGCATCTGCAGGTCGAGCAGCACCAGTTCGGGGGGGCTCAGCTCGATGGCTTCCAGCACGCGTGCGGGGCCATCAAATTCGGCGATGACTTCGTATTCGCCGCTTTCCTGCAGCAGTTCGGCCACTCCGCGTCGAAACAGAGGGTGGTCGTCCACCAGGATGACGTGGGTTGGGGTCACGGACAGATCTCCTTTGCAATCACTTCTATACGGGTGCCCTGGCCGGCGCTGGATTCGATGCGGAAATCGGCGCCGATGCGTCGTGCTCGTTCCGCCATGATGCCGAGGCCAAAACTGTCCTGGTTGCGCTGTTCCGGCAGTCCCTGACCGTCATCTTCGACGCGGATATGGAAGCCCCGGATCTGATGCGGCAGCAACTGGATTCGAACCCGGCGCGCATGGGCATGGCGTACGGCGTTGCTCAGTGCTTCGCGCAGGATCAGCAGGATTTCGACGGCCACGGGTTCGGGCAGATTCAGGTCGGACAGGCGGTTATCGAGCTCGAACAGCAGTCCCGAGTGGCACTCGAACTCGGCAATGGCCGTTTTCAGCTCCTGCTCCAGGCTGTGCTGAAGACGGATGCGGGCGCTGCTGATCAGCTCTCGCGTCTGACGATAGGCGTGGCGCGTCTGGCAGCGGATCTCTTTCAGGCGGGCCGCGAGGAGATCGGGAGCCAGTTGCGTGGCCTGTTGTTCCAGGCGACCGGTTTGCAGACAGAGATAGCACAGCTGCTGGGCCACGGAGTCGTGCAGGCTGGCCGCCAGTGCCTGTTGCATCTCCTGGCGCTGGCTGAGCAGGTGCTGCTCGTGGTTAAGGCGGATATCCAGGCCTTCACGCACGGCCTGGCCAAGATCGCGTATCAGCTGCTGCCAGTGCTTTGCCGCGCCGGGCTTGGGCCGCGAGGATAACATCCAGAGCTGCATGCCACTGTCGCCATCCGGCATGCGCTGGCCCTGAACGATGTGCTGTGCCAGCGGGTCTTCCGGCTGCAGCTGGTAGAGGTCGCCGCGGGTGGCCAGATCCAGCTGGTAGTTCAGACGGGCGGTTTCCAGCGCCGTGGGCGAGCGACCGCTGCCACTCAAGTGCCAGGGGCGATCCGGTGCACTGCGCCAGGCCAGCCAGACCGGCATCGACAAGCCGGATGCCATCACGCCCTGACGCAGCAGGTCGGGCAGGGCCTCTTCGATGCAGGGACAGCGCACCAGCGTCAAGGTGATTCTGTGCAGCAGCTCCCGTTGTGGGCGATAGCGCCGGGCATCGGGCCGGGTATCGCCCTGCGAGCGGCCAAACCAGCGTGTGAGACTGACAGCCACACCGTCCTCCTGTCCAAATTGGGTGTTATCTGGAGGAAAAATGCATACATCATGCCATGACTCTACGGTTTACCCCCACCGAGGTAGCCCCTTTGACGCATTGCCCATTAATTACTGTAAGTAAAGAATTTTTACTGAAGATGGGGTGGCCGGATCGGTGGCGGTAGCCGTCGACCAGGGCGCACAACAGGGCATCGAGTACAGGTCGTGCACGCATTTGTGGCACCTGAAGATGCTGATGACAGCTGCTGGGGGTACAGAATGAATATGGGATTGAGCGGCGCGATCGGAATCAGTCCGCCGGCGACTTTGACGCGAAGAGTTGCGCCACAAGGCGCGATAAGGGTAGAACTGGTGCCGGGGGAGCAGCTGCAGGTCGACAGCCTGGATGGAGGCCAGTGTTGCGAGCTGCTGGCGCTGGATGCGGCCGGTCGGTCCTGTCTTGATCGGCTGGATCCGGGGCTGGCAGACAACGGGGCGCCACAGACGCTGGCCCAGTTGGGCGGCATGCGGCCTTCGGCGATTCAGCTACGTGAGCAGCTCGAAGCATGGGGGCTCTCCCGGGATCAATTGCACCAGGCGGCCAGTCTGTCTGCAGACCAGCTGCCCTGCCTGATCGAGGCCACGGAGCAGAGTGGTCCCGTGACGCTGGTGCTGATCGCGCCGGGTGAGGACATGATGCCCGATAGCCAGTCCACGGTCACCGAGCTCGAGGTTCAGCTCTGGCTGTTGCCCGAGCGGGTGCCCGAACTGCCGGATCCCCTGGCCGAACCGGTACAGGAGATCCATGTGCCGCACAGCAGTGCCCGGGTCTACCGGGTCAAGGCGGGCGAGTGGATTCAGATTATCGATGTAGCCGGCAAGCAGAGCTCCGATTTCATCGCCTTCGATGCCGATGCTCTGGCGCGGGGTGAGGAGGTGACGCTGGATGCCGTGGCGACCCGCACGCTGGCGGGCCATGCGCTGCCGCAGCCGGGGCTTTATTCGCGCTTTGCCGACAGCCGTCTGCAGCCGATGCTGGAGCTGGTGCAGGATACGGTGGGGCGGCATGACAGCTTCCTGCTGGCCTGCACGCCCAGATATTACGAGGACAGTGGCTACTTTGGCCATATCAGCTGCACAGACAACTTCAATCGGGCCCTGAGGGATTATGGCGTCAAGCCGCGTGCCGGCTGGCCGGCGATCAATTTCTTCTTCAACACGCTGATCGAGCCCTGCGGCACGGTGGGCATGGATGAGCCCTGGTCACGCCCCGGCGACTACGTGCTGCTGCGGGCTAACCGGGACCTGATCTGTGCCTCGTCTGCCTGCCCCGATGACATCGATCCGGCCAACGGCTGGATACCGACCGATATCCATGTCCGCGTCTATGGCGCGGAAAACCAGTTCGAGCGTGCCATTGCCCACCGCGTGGTGCCTGAGGAGTTGCCCCGTATGACCCGACAGACCGCCTTTCACAGCCGTACCGCCAAACTGACCAAACACTTTGCCGAATACCGCGGCTACTGGGTGCCGACCGAGTTCGAAGGCTGGGGGGCCCGTGCCGAGTATCTGGCCTGTCGTGAAAAGGTGGCCGTGATGGACCTGTCTCCGCTGCGCAAGTTCGAGGTGGTGGGGCCGGATGCCGAGGCGCTGCTGCAGTATGCGCTGACGCGTAACGTGCGTCGTCTGGCGGTCGGCGAGATCGTCTACTCCGCCGCCTGTTTCGACACCGGCGGCATGGTCGATGACGGCACCTTGTTTCGCATGAGTGAGCAGGCCTTCCGCTGGGTCTGTGGCGACCCTTGGACCGGCACCTGGCTGCGTGAGCTGGCGGCCCAGCGCGGCGACCGGGTCAGCATTCGCGAGTCCACCGATCAGCTGCACAACCTGGCCGTGCAGGGGCCGAACAGCCGGGCGCTGCTGGCTGAGCTAATCTGGCAGCCGGAAAACCGGACCCCGGTCAGCGAGCTGAAGTGGTTCCACTTCACGATTGGCCGCCTGGGCGGGCCTGAAGGCATTCCGCTGATGATATCCCGCACCGGTTATACCGGCGAGCTGGGCTTTGAAGTCTGGTGTCATCCTGATGATGGCCCCGCGCTCTGGGATACGATTTGGGGCGCCGGCCAGGCGTATGGGCTGGCGCCACTCGGCTTTGATGCGCTGGACATGCTGCGCATCGAGGCCGGGCTGATCTTCGCCGAGCACGAGTTCTGCAACCAGACCAGCCCCTATGAAGCTGGCATCGGTTTTACCGTGCCGATGAAAACCAAGGAGGAGGACTTCAGCGGTCGGGATGCGCTGCAGCGACAGGCAGCGGAAAGTCGGCAGAAACTGGTCGGGCTGGTGCTGGACGGCAACGAGCCCGTGCATCATGGCGATCTGGTTTATGACGGCCGCATGCCGGTGGGCCAGATCACCAGTGCCACCCCTTCACCCCTGCAGGGCAAGATGATCGCCTTGTGTCGTGTTCAGCCCGCCTGGGCCGAGCCGGGCACCCGGCTGGAGGTGGGCCAGCTGGACGGCCTGCAGAAGCGTTTGCCGGCGCAGGTACAGACGCTGCCTTTCCATGATCCGGAACGAATCAAAGTGCGCAGCTGAGCGGCAATCGTCGATGTATGAAAAGCGCTCCCGAGGAGCGCTTTTTTTATATTCGAATATTTTATGATCAATTTTTGTGCACGCACATGCAAAAAGGCTTCCATATAAAGCACGTTTTATGTGTGGAAACTGATTTGGAAATATAAAACAGCCTTGGATGTTAAGCGGGTATTATAAAATATATTTTATAAACAATAAGTTATGATTTTTATCGCACAGGCGAAGGGGGGCGTGCAGTGATTGGCACATGGATTGCTTTTTCTTATCAGGAAATAAATATCACTCAAGGGTATGGATACTCGACATAAATGCTGCGGTGCAGCATAACGAAAAGCGGATATTTTCGCACAGATGAGGACACGCCTATGACTGTGGAAACCGTGGAGTCGCTGAAAGCGACGTTCGAAATGCATCAGGCAATGAATGTGGAGGTGTTCTACTGGTGGTGTACCGCCATCATGTTCATGATCCACACCGGGTTCCTTGCCTACGAGATTGGCGCTTCCCGCGTCAAAAACGCCCTGACGTCGGGAATGAAAAACATCCTGACCCTGTCGGTGATCATCCCGACCTTCTACTTCTTCGGCTGGTGGATCTACAACGCCTTCCCGAATGGCCTGATTCCGATTGATGCATCGGCAGCGCTGCCCTGGAGCCTGAGCATGGGACCCGACGTCCAGGACATGGGCACCGGTATCTTCTTTGCGGCCTTTGCTCTCTTTGGCGCAACCACCGGCTCCATACTGTCGGGGGCGGTGATCGAGCGTATCCGCTTGAGTGCTTTCCTGATTCTGGCGGCGATTCTTGGCTCTGCCGTATGGATTCTGGCCGGTGCCTGGGGCTGGCATCCGGACGGCTGGCTGCTCACCGAGCTGGGCTACCATGATGTGGGTGCGTCCGGTGTGGTCCACGCCGTGGCCGGTTTCTTCGCTTTGGGCGTATTGATGAATCTGGGTGCCCGAGTCGGCAAGTTCAAGGATGGCGTGGCGATGTACATTCCGCCGCACAGCCTGCCGATGGCGCTGATCGGCCTGATGATGATCATCGTCGGCTTCTTCGGTTTCCTCGGCGGCTGCATCATCTTCAATGGTGGTGAAACCGGCTGGACCACCATCTACGGTAACCCGACCAACCTGTCCGCCTTCGGTTTCAACACCCTGATGGGCTTTGCCGGTGGCGTTGTCGGCGCCTACCTGACCTCCCGTGAGCCGTTCTGGACCATGTCCGGTGGCCTGGCCGGAATCATCAGTGTGGCGGCGGGGCTGGATCTTTACTACCCGGGCCTGGCCTTTGTCATTGCGGCCGGTGGCGGTGCTCTGATGCCGATCGTCGGCCGTCTGATCGAGAAAATGGGTGTCGATGATGCGGTGGGTGCGGTTGCCGTGCACGCCTTCTGCGGTACCTATGGTGTGGTGATGGTGGGTGTGTTTGCCGCCTCCTACCCGAACGTGGGCGAGCTGCCGGACATTACCCTGAGTGGCCAGCTGACAGGTGCGATCGTCATGGCGCTGACCGGCTTCATTCCGGGCTGGGGCATCTCCTATGTACTGAAGAAAATGAACGCCCTGCGTGTACCGCCGCATGTGGAAGTGCTGGGTCTGGATCTGGTCGAGATTCCCGCCAAGCCCTATCCGGAGTCTCTGCCGGCACAGGCAATCGTGGAAAACACTCTGGAGCCGGGTCAGGAAAAACTGGTCTGAGCTGCATCCAGAACGGCGCTGCTACGGCAGCGCCGGTAACAACCCGTAAACCGCTGATACGTCACTAAAGGTGCAGAGCGCACCGAGGAGAGCACAATGTTTTCAAGTCCGATTAGCAGCTGGGAAAACGTCGCGACCTATTTCACCTTCTCTGACAGCCCGACCGGCATCGCCATCAGCCTGGCGGCCGCCGTGGGGATCTACCTGATGCTCAATGCCAGCATCATGAAGCATGAGAAGGAGTCCTTCGACAAGCATCTGTAACACTGCACAGGGGTGGCCAGTCGGTCACCCCTCACGTCTCACGGGCAGCCGTGCCTTAGCGAACGGCACCTGCCGATTGCACACACCGCAAGGTGAATCGCATGGGCTATCACTTCGATATCGGTCACACTCGATATACATTCAACGATCTGAAAACCCTGATGGCCAGGGCGACCCCGCTGCGCTCCGGTGATTGTCTGGCCGGCGTGGCGGCGGAGAACGCCAGCGAGCGGGTGGCCGCGCAATGTTGTCTGGCCGAGGTGCCGCTGAAGCGGTTTCTCAACGAGGCGCTGATCCCCTACGAGCAGGATGAAGTCACCCGACTGATTGTTGATACGCATGATGCCGAGGCGTTTGCCCCGGTGGCCCACCTGACGGTAGGCGATTTTCGCGACTGGCTGCTGTCCGACCGTGCCAGCCGCGATACCCTGGCGTTACTGGCGCCGGGCCTGACGCCGGAAATGGTGGCGGCCGTATCGAAGATCATGCGGGTGCAGGACCTGATTCTGGTGGCGCAGAAAGCCGAGGTGGTCACCCGGTTTCGCAATACCCTTGGGCTGAGCGGTCGAATGTCCACCCGGCTGCAGCCCAACCATCCCACCGATAACCCGGCCGGCGTGGCCGCCAGCGTGCTGGACGGTCTGCTCTACGCCAATGGTGATGCGGTGATCGGCATCAATCCGGCGACCGATAACTACCATGCGGTCACGCGGCTGATGCAGCTGCTCGACGAGGTGATTCAGCGCTACGAGATCCCCACCCAGTCCTGCGTGCTGACCCATGTCACCACGCATCTGGAGGCGATCAACCGGGGCGCGCCGGTGGATCTGGTGTTCCAGTCGATCGCCGGCACCCAGGCCGCCAACGACAGCTTCGGTATCAACCTGTCGATGCTGCACGAGGCGCACAGGGCCGCGCTGGAGCTGGGACGCGGCACCCTGGGGCAGAATGTCATGTATTTCGAGACCGGACAGGGCAGTGCGCTGTCGGCCAACGCCCATCATGGCGTCGACCAGCAGACCTGCGAAGCCCGCGCCTATGCGGTGGCGCGCCGCTTTGATCCGCTGCTGGTCAACACCGTTGTCGGCTTTATCGGCCCCGAATACCTGTACGATGGCAAGCAGATCATCCGTGCCGGACTGGAAGATCACTTCTGCGGCAAGCTGCTCGGCCTGCCGATGGGCTGCGACATCTGTTACACCAATCACGCCGAGGCGGATCAGGATGATATGGATATGCTGCTGACCCAGCTGGGCGTGGCGGGGATCAACTTCATCATGGGCATCCCCGGTTCGGACGACATCATGCTCAACTACCAGACCACTTCCTTCCACGATGCGCTGTACGTGCGCGAGGTATTGAACAAGCCGCCGGCCCCGGAGTTTGCCGCCTGGCTGGAGAAAATGGGCATCTTCGATGGCGATCACCGGCTGGCCAGTGGCACGGCACTGCCGCCATCCTTTGCCCATCTTCAGGAGCGGTTGTGAGGAGGTCGGGCCGTGGAAAAGAAACCTGTGGATAAACATCAGATCGTAATTCCCAACAGCTGGGCCAGTCTGCGTCGTCATACCGATGCCCGTATCGGTCTGGGGCGCAGCGGCATCAGCCAGCCCACCGAACCCCAGCTGGCGTTCCTGCAGGCCCATGCCCGAGCCCGGGATGCGGTGCATATCCCGCTGGATGTGGCGCAACTGGAAGGTGAACTGGCTGCGGTCGGGTTGCCGAGTCTGCGCCTGCACAGCCAGGCGTTGGAGCGCGCCACCTATCTGCAGCGTCCGGACAGGGGGCGGCGGCTGGATGCCGATTCGGCGGCACTGCTCAAGCAGCTTCATGAGCAACAGCCACCGGCAGACGCCACCATCGTTATTGCCGACGGCCTCTCCTCCACCGCCGTGCAGCGCCATGCGGCCCGCGTTGCTGCCGAGGTGGATCGGCGTCTGGCCGCCGCAGGACTGACTCGGTCGCCGGTTTGCATCGTGCAGCAGGGGCGGGTCGCGGTGGGTGATGAAGTTGGCGAGCTGCTGGGCAGTCGGCTGCTGGTTCTGCTGGTGGGGGAACGCCCCGGACTCAGTTCGCCGGACAGCCTGGGTATCTACTACACCTATCAGCCGCGTGTCGGTCTGACCGATGCGGCGCGCAACTGCATCTCTAATATTCGCCCGGCGGGGATATCTCCCGAGGACGCCGCCGAGCGCCTGTTCTGGCTGGTCAGAGAGTCGCTGAGGCGCAAACGCTCGGGCGTGGAGCTGAAGGACGAGTCCGGCGATGCCGGGGCGCTGGAGGGTGAAGGACGGCGCAATTTCCTGCTGGAATGAGGCCGACCTTCTCCGCGTCAGGAGATGGCCGGTCCGGTTTCCAGAACCGTCTCGCCGATGATGCGGTTGCGGCCCGCCTGCTTGGCGGCCAGCAGTGCCTGGTCGGTTCTTGTAATCAGATGCTCGGCACCTTCGTTGGTACGCAGCTCGGTTACCCCGAGGCTGAGTGACACGCCAATGAGGCTGTCACCAGACTTGAGGCGGTGTTGATCGACGGAGCTGCGCAGCTCCTCGGCAAAGCGTGTGGCCTCGGTATAAGAGCAGTTGGGCAGCACCAGCAAAAACTCGTCGCCGCCCCAGCGACAGACAAGGTCCGAAGCCCGCGCACGAACCTTGAACAGGTCGGCAATAGAGGTCAGCAGCAGGTCGCCGGTCGGGTGGCCATAGGTGTCATTGACTGACTTGAAACCGTCCAGATCGGCAATGATGCAACTGAGGGGTTCGTTGCGCCGCCGGGCCATGGCGATCTGCTGCGGCAACATATGATCCAGCAGCTGCCGGTTGGCCAGGCCGGTGAGCTTGTCGGTATGCGCCATGGCTTCCAGCCGACGCTGGAACCGGTTGATGGTGACCCAGGCCAGCGTCAGCACCACCAGTGTAATCAGCAAGGAGCCGGCCAGGTTCAGAATCAGGGTTCGGAAGATCTTGTCTGTCGTCGGGTTGATCCGCTGCTGAACAACCAGGTGCCAGCCGAATTCAGGGATCAGGCGACTGTTGACATAGACGGTGTCGCCATCGGAAGTGTAGCTGAACTGACTGCTGGGGGAGGTCAGGATGCGCGTGGCATAGATGCCCAGCTCCGTGTCCTCACGAATCTGCTCGGCACCGGTATAGCTGTCGCTGTGCATGGTGATGCTGCCAAGCCTGTCGACAAATAGAATTTCCCGGTTGTAGCGGCGCTGATAGTCTTCAATCAGCTGCTTTACCATCGATGTCGACAGGCCTACGCCGGTGGCGCCAATAAAGTCACCGGCGTAGTCGAACACCTTGTAATTGATGAACACCGAAATACGGTCCGGGTTGGCGGTGTCCCGGTCGATGTTGATCTCGTAGGCATCGACCTGTTGTTTGAAGCGGAAATACCAGCTGTCCTGGAGGTCGTTGCGATCTACCGTTTTCAGCCTCCCTTGAGGGTGGTAGTACTGCCGGGTCTTGTCCGAGACAAAGAACGCGCTTTCAGTGTCATACCGCTGCTGTATCTCCTTCAGGTAACGCATGATCGCCTGCTGGTCATGCTCTCCCTCCAGGACCCAGTCGCGCAGGAAAGTGTCATGTGCCATCAGCGACGAGATGAAGATGGGCCTGAGCAGGTCCTGCTGAATCTCGGAATAGATATTGTTGCCGGTCAGCGGCAGGGTGCTTTCCTCGATTTCCCTTGCCAGGCTGTCCCGCGCCGTGAAGTAGCTGATCAGGCTGCTACTGATGAAGCCGGTAAACAGGATCAGACCGAGGATCAGCAGATAGGGGTACTTCTTGAACAATGGCAGTTACCTTGATGTTTCGTGTGGATGGCTGATCCACCTGTATTCGTGTGTGCACAATAACACAGGGCCGTCTGGCTGTGAGCCCTTTCCCGATGGACCCGGAAGTGCAGAAAAGCCTCCGCCGAAGACAGCGTGGCTGCCGTCGCACCCGATGCCTTGCCGGGGCCTGGGTGTGGCCGGCAGAGCGTCAAAAATAATCCGAAATGGATGGACAAGCGCCGCGTTTTACGTCATTAATTAGACGGTCGTCTAATTAATTGTGGCCGGTATTCGGCCGGTATCGTTCAGACCGCAGGAGGACTCATGTTCAAGGCTATCGTGCTCGACAAGGTTGAAGATCAGCAGACCGTTGCGTTCCAGGAGCTGGATGAGGCTCAGTTGCCTGAAGGTAACGTGACCGTTCGCGTGGCGTATTCCACGATGAACTACAAGGATGCGCTGGCGTTGACCGGCAGTGCGCCGATCGCCAAGCACTACCCGATGGTGCCGGGGATCGATTTTGCCGGGGTGGTCGAACAGTCCGATGACCCTGAGTTCAAGCCCGGCGACCCGGTGGTGCTGAACGGCTGGGGTGTGGGTGAAAAACACTGGGGCGGTCTGGCCGAGAAGGCCCGCGTACCCGGTGACTGGCTGGTGCCGCTGCAGGCGCCCTTTAGCCTGCGCCAGGCGATGGGGCTGGGGACTGCCGGCTACACGGCCATGCTCTGTGTGCTGGCGCTGGAAAAACAGGGCGTGAAACCGGCTGATGGCCCGATTCTGGTGACCGGCGCCGCCGGCGGTGTGGGCAGTGTGGCCGTCGCCGTATTGGCCAAACTGGGATATGAAGTCGCCGCCATGACCGGTCGCCCCGAAGAGGCCGAATTCCTGACAATGCTGGGGGCGTCCAGCATCGTCGACCGTGCCGACTACAGCGAGAAGGGGCGTCCGCTGGCGAAAGAGCAGTGGGCGGGCGCCATCGACGTGGCCGGTGGCCAGGTGCTGGCCAATGTCTGCGCGGCCATGAAATACCGTGGCGTGGTAGCCGCCTGCGGCCTGGCCGCCGGCATGGGTTTCCCGGCCACTGTGGCGCCGTTCATCCTGCGCGGCGTGACGCTGGTGGGTGTGGACAGCGTGATGGCGCCGAAGGCCGAGCGGCTGGAGGCCTGGCAGCGTCTGGCCGCCGACCTGGATATCCGCAAACTGGAAAGCCTGATCACTGATGTGCCTTTTGATGAGGTGATCGAACAGGCACCGAAAATGATGCAGGGGCAGATCCGTGGCCGCATTGTGGTGCCGGTGGCCGGCGAATAAACCGCAGGGATGCCAATCCCGTCAACAAGGAGTGAATTGCAATGAGTGAAGTGAAGCAGAACACCATCAGCCGTTTCCCGGTCCCCGAGCTGTCGGAGATGCCGGACGATATTCGCGATCGGATTCTGGCGGTGCAGGAAAAGGCCGGGTTCGTGCCCAATGTATTCCTGGTGCTGGCACATCGGCCGGAGGAGTTTCGTGCCTTTTTCGCCTATCACGATGCACTGATGGATAAACCGGGCAACCTGAGCCAGGCGGAGCGCGAGATGATCGTGGTCGCCACCAGCAATCTGAACCAGTGCCAGTACTGCGTCGTGGCTCATGGCGCCATTCTGCGTATCCGTGCCAAGGACCCGCTGATCGCGGACCAGGTGGCGGTGAACTATCGCAAGGCGGATATCAGCGAACGTCAGAAGGCGATGCTGGATTTTGCCGTCAAGGTATCGATGCAGGCCTATGCGGTGGGAGAAGCGGATTTCGCGACGCTGAAGGCGCAGGGGTTCAACGAGGAGGATATCTGGGATATCGCCGGTATTGCGTCCTTCTTCGGCCTGTCCAACCGGATGGCCAATGTGACCAGCATGCGTCCGAACGACGAGTTCTACAGCCTCGGCCGCCAGCCGCGCTGAACCGGATCGGTCAGCCGGAGAGGCGCTGTCACGGCGCCTCCCGGTTTGCCGGTGTTCAGGCCGGCGCGTTGGTCTGCAGGCGCAGGAAGAAGCCTTCGGCGAAGATCTCCAGCGGCAGGGTGGACGCTTCCAGCTTGGCCCTGAGTACCGCCCCTTCCCAGCCGATCCAGAACCAGGCCGCGAGTCGGTCGCAGTCCAGTTCGGCGGGTATGGAACCCTCTGCCTGGGCTTCACGCAGGCAGCGGGCCGTCCGTTGCTGCCAGTCTTCGAACACCGCACTCAGCTGTTCGCGAAAGGATTCCGGTAACAGCGTCATCTCCTGTCCCAGGTTTCCCACCAGGCAGCCACGCTGAAAGGCATGGCGCGCCATGCCTTGTCCGGCATCGTCGATGAAATTGTGCAGCCGCTGCAGCGGGGCGACGTCGCGGTTGAGCAGGAAGCGGTCCAGCTTGTGGGCAAAATACGCCGCATAGGCTTCGATCAGCGCCTGACCGAACGCCTCCTTGCTTTTGAAGTAATGGTAGAAGGAGCCCTTGGGTACGTTGACCGAGCGCAGAATCTGGTCGATGCCGACGGCGGAATAGCCCTTTTCGGTCAGCACGGCCAGACCGGCCTGGATCAGGGCCTGGCGGGTTTCGGCGTAGGGGCGGGCACTGTCCTTGGGCGGACGGCCACGACGGCGCACGGGCGTTTCGGGATGGTCGGACGGCATGGCATCTCGCGGTTCCAGTCAGGAGCGAATTATCGGCAGTATTAGACCGAGTGTCTAGTTTTTAGGCTCAGCCGTTTCGTCTTCCTTATCCACAGGGCCTCTGGCCTCGGAAACCAGACGGTCGAGTTCGGCCTGCTGTTTCAGGGCGCAGACTCTGAGCTGGTCCTTGCGCATCTGCCTGATCGCTTCCAGCGGATCGAGTGTGTCATGGCGGCTATCCATGACCGCGGGGTCTTTCAGTTCGATCGAGTCTTTCACGGCCAGTCTCCCCTGAATCTCGTTGGTGGCGTAATGACACCATTGTAACCGTTTTACCGGCAACGGGGGCAGCGGCGGCAGTTCGCGCTCCACTGCCGCCAGGCGGGTGTGGATATCATTGAGCCGCCGGGAGTGTCGATAAAACCCGAGGGTGATATGGGGCCGATAGTCGCGGGCGGGGGAGTCCTCGGGGGCGACGCCGGCCAGCGTCCTGCGGATCAGCGACAGAGAACTGTCCCGCGTGTGGATGCCCAGCCAGGGGGCGGTGGTAAATGTGGATAGTCCGCCCGCGTGCACCTGCAGTGTGGACAGTTTCAGGGTACGCAGGGCCTCGGCCTGCCGGTGGCCAAGGTGTGGCGGGAAATGCCGGTTATCCACAAGGCCGCAGGCGAACAGGGTGATATGGGGCTGGCGATGATAACCGGGGTGCAGCAGGGGGGCCAGCCGCTGTTGCAGATACGCGATTCGCTCCAGCCAGGCCGGCGTTTCCACGGGCAGCGTCCAGACCGCGTAATGGCGGATCCCGTGGTGCCATTCCGGAAAGTCGCGCAACTCGGTGGCCAGCGTGTGCGTCTCGTGTGAATTCATCCTGTGCACAACTCCTTAACCCGTGTCTGCTATGCTCTCCAGTCGTGTTCATATCCTGCCGTTTCGGGAGCCTCGACAGTATGCATGACCATTCACTGCGTGACCAAATCGTCGCTGAAGTCCACGCCCGTCCCTTTCAGAAGCTCAGCGGTCCGTTGGCGCTTTGCCATCAGGCGATTCTGTATGAGGGGGTTGCCGAAGAAGCGGTCAACCGCAGCGTGCGCCATCTGGCCAGCGTGCGTGGGCTGCCGCTGCCGGACAACCGCGAGGGTTTTTTCTTCACCCGCAATGAGCGCTGGGCGCTGAGGTTCGAGCCTCATGGCGAGTTCTACAGCCTGACCCTCTATGCCCTGGCGACCAGCACACCGCCCGCCTTCAGCGTTGAGGAGCGGGAGCAGTTGCCGGGTGCCTACCTCTGTGGCGTGGAGGTGATCTGCCAGCCTCTGGCCGGGAGCGATCTGGATGCGCTGCTGGAGCAGCATTTCGATGACCATCAGGTGTCGGGCTCTTCGGTCATGGGCGCCGCCGGCCAGGTGCTGACCGATTTTCGCGAACGATCCGACAGTCGGATGAGCCGGGTGCTGGTGCTGCAGCAGCCGAAAATGATCGATTATCGCTGCGGCCGCCTGCTGCAGCGGATCTGCGAGATCGATACCTACCGCCATATGGCGCTGCTGGGGCTGCCGCTGAGCAACGAGGTGATGCCGGAGGTCACCGAGTTGGACCAGTCGCTGGCGGAAACGGTGGCCGCGATTGCCGAAGCCCGTCGGGAGCCTGCGGAGCTGGTACACCAGCTGATGCAGCAGGCGGCGCGGGTCGAAGAGCTGTCTGCCCGCAGTGCCAACCGTCTGGCGGCCTCCGAGGCCTATTTTGCACTGATGTACAGTCGCATCGAAGAGCTGCGCGAGGAACGGCTGGAGGGGATTCAGACCATCGAGCAGTTCATGGACCGGCGGCTGGACCCGGCCCGGCGCACCTGCCGGACGACCGGCGAACGGGTCGAGCGGCTGTCGAAACGGATCGCCCGCTCCACCGACCTGATCCGCTCCCAGGTCGACCTCTCCATCGAGGGCCAGAACAAGGACCTGCTGGAGGGGCTGAACCGCCGCGCCCGCCGTCAGATCCGCATGCAGGCCAAGCTGGAAAGCTTCACCGTGATCGTGGTGACCTACTACGCTTTCGATCTGATCGACCGCACGCTGAGAAACATCCTCGGCGACACCGAGCTGGAGCGCCAGCTGTCGCTGGGGCTGAGCCTGCTGGTGCCGCTGATGGCGCTGGTGCTGTTCTGGTACCTGCGCCGTCTGCTCAAGGGGTATGACGAGGAGTGATCAGGGCTTGATGCGATATCCGGTGCGGAAGATCCACCAGACCGCCGTCAGGCAGATCAGCAGGAACATCAGGGTCATGCCCAGGCTCAGCCCCATATGCACATCGGCGACGCCGTAGAAGGCCCAGCGGAAGCCGTTGATCAGGTAGACCACCGGGTTGAACAGGGTCAGGGTATGCCAGGGTTCCGGCAGCATGTTGATCGAGTAGAAGGCGCCGCCGAGGAAGGTCAGCGGCGTGATCACCATCAGCGGAATCACCTGCAGCTGCTGGAAGTCGTTGGCCCAGACGCCGATGATGAAACCGAACAGGCTGAAGGTCAGCGCGGTGAGCAGCAGGAAGGCCAGCATCCAGACCGGATGGGCGATGCTGTAGTCGACGAACAGCCGGGCGGTCAGCAGGATCAGCGCGCCGATGATCAACGACTTGGTCGCCGCGGCACCGACGTAACCGGCGACGATCTCAAGCGGCGAGACAGGGGCCGACAGCACCTCATAGATGGTGCCGGAAAACTTGGGGAAGAAGATGCCGAAGGAGGCGTTGGAGATGCTTTCACTCAGCAGTGACAGCATCAGCAGGCCGGGGATGATGAACGCGCCGTAGCTGACCCCGTCGATATCGCCCATGCGCGAACCGATGGCGGTGCCAAAGACGATGAAGTAGAGCGAAGTGGACAGGACGGGAGAGACGACGCTCTGCATCAGCGTGCGGCGGGTGCGGTTCATCTCGAACGCGTAGATCGCGCGGATGCCGTTGAGGTTCATTGACTGTTCTCCGGATTGTGGACGAGGCTGACGAAGATCTCTTCCAGCGAGCTTTGTTTCGACTGCAGGTCCTTGAGGTCGATGCCCTGTTCGGTGAGGCTGCGCAGCAGCTCGGCGATGCCGCTGGTGTCCTGGTGGGCGTCGAAGGTGTAGGTCAGCTGGCTGCCGTCGTCGCTCAGGCTCAGGTTGTAGCGGCGCAGCGCGTCCGGCAGGGTTTCCAGCGGGGTCTGCAGAATCAGGTGCAACTGCTTCTGCCCCAGTTGCTGCATCAGGGCCTGTTTCTCCTCTACCAGAATCAGCTCGCCACGGTTGATGACGCCGATGCGGTCGGCCATCTCCTCGGCCTCCTCGATGTAGTGGGTGGTCAGAATCACCGTCACGCCGTTTTCGCGCAGCCCGCGCACCATCTCCCACATATCACGACGCAGCTCCACATCGACGCCGGCGGTGGGTTCGTCGAGAAACAGGATGCTCGGCTCATGGGACAGCGCCTTGGCGATCATCACGCGGCGTTTCATGCCGCCGGACAGGGCCAGCATCTTCGAGTGGCGCTTGTCCCACAGTGACAGCTGGCGCAGCACTTTCTCGATATAGGCGGGATTGGCGGGTTTGCCGAACAGGCCGCGGCTGAACGACACCGTATCCCAGACGCTCTCGAAGGCATCGGTGGTCAGCTCCTGGGGCACCAGACCGATCAGACGGCGTGCCTGGCGATAGTCGTCGACGATATCGACGCCGTCGGCCAGCACCCGGCCGGAGCTGGCATTGACGATGCCGCAGATGATGCTGATCAGTGTGGTCTTGCCCGCCCCGTTGGGGCCGAGCAGGGCGAAGATTTCGCCGCGTCGTATCTCCAGGTCGATCGACTTCAGGGCCGTGAAGCCCGAAGCGTAGGTCTTGCTGACGCCCTGGATTTGAATGATGGGTTGCACGGGGGCTCCTTGCGGTCTGACTGACACAATGAGCACTGAGTGTAGCGCGATATGGTGTGACAGGGCGATGCGGGGGGATTTTACGCCCGGATAGCGGTCTGTCGAGAAGCAGACGGTCGGTTCCGGTCTAGAGGCCCAAGGCCTTACAGGACTTTGCCGCTGTTTCCAGTAGCGTCGGCAGTTGTTCGGCAACTTCTCTGACAGGCAGTGTCTGAGTCCCCCAGTCCTGATGCGTGCAGTGTTCCAGTATCTGCCGCTCCAGTTCCCTGGGTGACCAGTCTTTCCACTCGGCATGGACTTCGGTCAAGACGCTGAGGTCGTCGGCAAACTGCACGATCAGAAGGCAGTCTTTCAGTTCCTGAGGCACCTTGGGGTGGCTGACCGCAGCGTAGTGATGATGATAGCGGATCAGGTTGGTGACCTGAGCCGGCAGTTTAAGTCGCTGACAGGTCAAATAACCCACGCGCGCATGGTTGAAACCCACCATCTCTTCTTCCACGTGGACCAGTTCAGTGGGCGAGCTCCAGCCCTGCGCATCGGTGTCGTTGAGTGCATCGGGTGCCAGCTGGAACAGTACAAAACGGCCGATATCGTGCAGCAGGCCGCACAGGTAGGCACTGGAAGGCTTGAGTGTCGTTTGCATGGTGCTGGCGACAAAGGAGCCGATATTGGCGACTTCAAGGGAGTGGAGCCAGATCGCTTTCTGGGTTTCCCGATGCGGCACAAACACCTTGGCTACCGACAGGGCCAACAGCAGTTCGAGAATGGTCTGTGAACCCACTCGACTCAGCGCCGTTTGCAGATCATCGATGCGGCCCCGACGGTTGTAGGCCGCCGAGTTGGCATAACTGAGGATAAAGGTGGCCAAAGGGGGATCGGACCGAGACAGGGAGAGCATATGGTCGTAGAAGTTTTCGTCCTCAGGGTCGCTCTTCATCAGCTCGAACAATACGCCCGGAAGCAGAGGGAGCTGGTCGATCTCTCGGCTGATACGCTCAAGCGTGATATTGGTATGAGGCATAGTATCGTTCATGGCGAGTTCTGTGTTGACAAAATCCCCGTTGACATGACGGAAGCTCTCCATGCTCTAGGGTCTGAATTATTGTAACCCTAAAGTAACAGAAATGCAGATCAGAGGCGGGCAGTCAGGGGGCAGCAGCACTGGCGGGTGCCGCTGCCCCCTGAAGGTCATCGGAGGAACAGGAAGTTGGCGATCAGCTCCTTGCCGCCTTCGGTGGCGAAGGATTCCGGATGGAACTGGATGCCGTGGATCGGGTGCTCGCGGTGGCGCACGCCCATGATTTCGAAATCACCGCCCTGATGGATACGGGCATGGTCGGTGAAACTGGCCACCGGCAGGTTGCCGACTACTGCGGTCACGTCCAGGCATTCCGGCAGGCTTTCTGCCTCTGCCATCAGCGAGTGGTAGCGCATGATCTCCAGCTGGTCCGGCGTATTGGCGAATACGCCCTCGGCGGTATGGCTGACCGGGCTGATCTTGCCGTGCATTGGCAGCGGCGCCTTGACCACCTTGCCGCCGAACACATGGACGATCCCCTGCATGCCCAGGCATACGCCCAGCAGCGGGATCTGCGGCCCCAGCTCGCGGATCACCTCGGCGCAGACGCCGAAGTAGTCCGGATCTTCGGGGGAGCCCGGTCCCGGCGAGATGATGATGCGGTCCGGCGCGGCGGCGCGGACATCGTCCAGCGTCACCTCGTCGTTGCGCTTGACGACAATCTCGAAACTGTCGAGACGCCCCTGATGCTGCTCGGTGCTGAGGATCTCGCCGATGTACTGGTAGAGGTTGTAGGTGAAGGAGTCGTAGTTGTCGATGATATAAACCTTCATGCCTGGCCCTCCGCGCTGAACTGGTCCAGAACCTTCTTGGTGCCGGCGAACTTGCGCCGGATCTCTTCGTATTCGTCCTCCGGATTGGAGTCGTAGACGTTGCCGCCGCAGGTCTGCACGTAGGCGTTTTCGCCGTTGGCGAACACGGTGCGGATCGGGATGGCGAAGGTACAGTCACCGTTGAACGAGAAATGACCCACGGCGCCGCCGTAGGGGCCGCGGCCGTCCGACTCCAGGTCGTCGATGATCTTCATCGCCTCGATCTTGGGTGCACCGGTCAGGGTGCCGGCGGGGAAGTTGCTGGCCAGTGCAGAGAACATATCGTGATCTTCGGAGATGATGCCGACAATCTCGCTGGAAATGTGCTGTACATGGCTGAACCGCTTGATATCCATCAGGCTGCGCACCTTGACGGTGCCGAAGCGTGCTACGCGGCCGATGTCGTTGCGATGCAGATCGACGATCATGTTGTGTTCGGCGATCTCCTTGGGATCGTTGAGCAGCGCGCGGGCATACTGGGTATCTTCCATCTCGTTGGCGCCGCGTTTGGTGGTGCCGGCCAGCGGGAAGGTCTCCATCTCGCCCTGCCGCAGGCGGAACAGCAGCTCGGGACTGGCGCCGATCAGCTTCTGTTCGCCGAACTTGACGTAGTACATCTGCGGTGAGGGGTTCACTTCGCGCAGCTGCTCGTACAGGTTGATGCTGTCACCCTCGAGACGGAAGCGCTTCTTGAAGCCCACCTCGCACTGGAAGATCTTGCCGTCGATGATGTCCTGTTTCACCTTCATCACCGCCGCCGCGTGCTCCGCCTGGGTCATGGTTTCGCCGGCGGGCGTCACCGTCAGCGGACCGTTTTCCACGGCGGGCTCGGCCAGAATCTGCTCGATCATCGCCAGGCGGCTGTCATCGTAGTGAAAATAGATCACTTCGCCGGTCATCTTGTCGAGAATCAGGCCGTCCTTGAACACGCCAAAACGGAACACATCGAACAGTTCGCTGTGCTGCAGCTTCAGACTTGGCTCGAAGTAGTTCATGCAGTCGTAGCCGATGTAGCCGGTCAGGCCCCCGGCGTACTTCCGCGAGATGATGTCCTGGGGCACGATCTCGCGCAGCAGGTAATAGGGATTGTCGCTGGCGTAGCTCTGCACTTCACCGTCACGGTCCTGTACGTGCAGTTCGCCTTCGGTGGCCCAGAGAATCTGCTCCGGGTCGAAGCCGATGATGGAGTGGCGAGAGATGTGACTCTCTTCGCCCAGCGACTCCAGCATGAAGCAGTTGTCGAAGCGTTTCTCGATCTTCTTGAACAGGCCGAAGAAGTCGATATCGGCCGCCAGCGTCACATAATGTGGCTTGCGGGGCAGCTCGATGCGGGCCGGTTTCTGGCTCATGTTAATCCCTGTCGTTGTTTGATCTTCAGGGCGCGTGCGCCCCGGGTGACGGTGGCGATGCCGACGCCGAGCTGCCTGGCGATCTCCCGCTGGGGCACACCGGCCTCCAGCATGCGCAGAATCTGCAGCCGATTGCAGACCTCGGTCAGTTCCGCCGGGGTCAGCAGGTCGCGCAGCGCTTCCTCGAGAGAGGCCGAGTCCTGCATGGTCAGCAGGTGATCGAGCAGCTCATTCAAATGGGTTGTATTCATGTACTAGTACGGTATCAGAACGCGGGGTGGGGTCAACCGGATTTTGATAGGTGAGTGATGTTCGACCTGCTCCAGAGTCATCCTTCGTGTAGTCCGGCGACCTTGTGTATAACTTATCGATTCGGCATGAGCCGCACAGCGTCTATCCACAGGCCTTCAGCCTTTATGCGCATTTCAGTGCCGGGACATGCTTGGCTTGTGCTGGCACTAATGGCAGGAATGTTCCAGTATCAAGGCATCAATGATGCAGGGCTGTGCCTGCGGCACACATGCGTGCATGTTCATTGCGCATGGTGGGAAAATGACGAAATATCACAAGGATGTTTTGAGTTTATGGGTTTGGCGCTATAAATCATGATGGAATAATGATCCGGTCATTAAATTTTTAATTGAAGGGAATCAAATGAAGAAAACGCTGGCAGCATTATTGGTCTTTTGCTCAGGTCAGGCGCTATCAATGGATATTGTACCTGCCGAATCGGTACTGGGTGTTCCCTGGGACAGTACCGAGGAGGAAACAGTCGCCATTCTTGGCGCGGCCAACGGGCACTTTCAGGCGACCAAATATAAAAAACTGGTGTTTTACGGAAAGTCAGTCGTTCTTGTCTTCAATCGTGGACATCTAAAAGGGTTCAGGTACCGCGACGTGTGTTGCCGTGATCTGTATAACACACCTGTATCGATAAACTCGAATTACTCTGTAGAGCCTGTTGTGCTGCATGGTTTTGATTTGACAAACAAATCATTTCCGGAAATCAATAATGCACTGCCCTATGAATTGGGGCTTCCTGATTATAGAGCCACTATAGCAACGGATGAAGTCATCTTGGAGTTTGGTTTTTCGAGCAGCAGCTATCCGGACGCAGAAAAGGAATTCTTTTTTAGCAGCCTTAAGATCGACTATGAGCTATAACCCTGGGGCATGACCTGGAGTGCTCTGCACCAGACCGATATCTATCTCGATATTGATGTCGGTCTGGTGTTCGTAATTAAGCCGATCAGTTGCTGTAGCCTTCGGTCGCGATACCGATGACGTAAAAGATGCCGTTGAACACCTCGGATACTGAATGGGCACTGTCGTTCAGGTTGCGCCGGGCACTGACCCAGAACTGGGATTTGAAACCCTGTTCATCCAGCATGGCGACCATCTCTCGGTCGCGATGCTGTTTGGCATAGCTCATGGCATTGAGTCCTGTGCGCGGGTCTTTCGGATCAAGGTAGCCCAGATCGAAGCGGTGGTTGTCGAACAGGAACTGCATCTTGTCACGGTCGCTGTGTATGGCGCAGGCCAGTATGTAATTGCTCACCTGTTCGCGGCTGTACTCACCCGAATAGGGTAGTTCGGTCATCAACATGCGCAGGGTGTCGGTCGCGTACCACTCTGAATACTGAATGCTCAGCTCGACATAGTAATTGATACAGGCCGTGTCACAGGTCTCACGCCCCTGGGCCAGTGTGCGGATCAGCCCGGCCCAGGTTTTCTCCTCCAGCGCCGGATCGTAAATCAGCATCAGCGCCAAGTTGTCCTGGGCCAGGTGATAAGCATCATATTCCCGGGTATAGCGATGGAACGCGAACCCCATCCGCGTCAGCTTTCTGAACGCGGCCAGCAGCTTGCGACCGGATGGAATATGGGGCGAGTGGCGCAGGAAGGCTGCATGAAAGGGGTTGGCATCGTAGTTGGCCGTCAGCACGGATTGATAACGCTCGACCAGATCGTAGCGGTCCAGATAGATCAGTACATCAAGCAGGGTGTCCAGTCGATAATGCTGCTTGTCCATGTAGGGCGTTTTCACACTGAAGCCCCCCTGCCACTGGCGCAGGCGTTCAGGGTCGATGGCGGCGTCATCGAACAGCAAGGCATAGAGCAGGAAGGAGTCTGGCTCCAGTACCCGTTCCAGTTCGTCATGGTAGTCCCGAAACACTTGGCGCAGCACCCGCTGCCAGTCTTTGTCGTCGAAAAGATAAAGCAGGTTCTGCTCGACGACGGTGTCCACTTGCCAGTGACCATCACGATACTGCGCCCTCTTGCCCCGGTCCATCAGCGAGACCTTGCCCTGTACCTCGTCAAACAGGCGATCCAGGCGCTGCAGCAGGGCCTCATGCTCTTCTGAATGTTGCAGGTCGAACAGGATGTCGATGAAGGTTTCGGTAAAGCGGGTATCAGCGGTCTCCACAAGCGTGGTCATGTAGTGTACTTCGGTACAGCTGGGCAGCAGCAGGGTGTCTTGCAACAGCTGCTCGCGCAACTGATCCAGTTGCTTCAGGTCGTAATACCGGCACAGCTCGACAGCCGGCAGCTTCAGTTCCTGTGCCTGTACGGTCATGGCCAACAGCATGCACAAGATCAGTGACAGTCCCTGTTTCATCGCAATTCCCTCCGTGCCTGTGCCGGTGCCGCCAACAACGCCGGTACACTTTCATCCACCCATGCGCCTATGATACCAGTCCTGCCGGGCCTTCAGGGTGTGAATACAAGGAGGAGGCGGTGAACCGTGACAGCGTACAAGCTGGACGCGTTTTTAGTGATAGAATCATTGGGTTTTAAACGAGTCAGGCATCCGCCTTGCGGGGGCGAGGCTGCTCATATGGGTTACGAGCAAATCCGGTTTCGGTCGATGGCATGGCCATCATGGTCCGCCCGCAATGACCGCTCTAAAACCTTCACTTCAGGGATATCAGATGTTAAGGAAAACAGCGCTTGTCGGCTTCTTTGCGATGATCGGGCTGTTGCTGGTTGTCGTCAATCAGGGCCGTCTTGATCCGTCCGACACTCAACCACCGCGCGCCTCAGCCGGCGCACTGGAACCGGGCGATCGGGCCCAGAAGCCTTACGCATTGCTGCCCGATGGTCGCAGTGTCATGACCGAAGCCGCTTATCGCGGAGATAGTGAGCTGCTGGCGGAGCTGATGCGCCGCAACGCCGCCCTCAACCTGAACCATCGTGACGCCAACGGGCATAACGCGCTGGACGCGGCCGTGGCCGGAGGCCATTTCGATCTGGCCGACAAGTTGATCGAATATGGTGCCATCCTCGATCAGGGGGTGCTGCGCGAGCTGTCCCGTGGCTACACGGCCGAGGATGAGGACGCCGTGCGCTGGTATCTCTATCGCGAGTTGCCGCTGGCCGATCCGCAGATTCTGCGAAGCTTCTATACCCCCGGCTACGGCAACTCGATCAACGATGTGCTGGCGGCAGGCTACACGCCCGATCGTGAAGAAGCGCGGGTCATGCTGGAGGAGTATCTGAGCGGAAAGGCCTACTATCGGCTGTTTCGCCTGTACCCGGACCTGTTCGACCCCCAAAGCAAAATGTACGTGTTCAACCCGGTCAGCTGGTGGAGCGCCTCGCCGCAAGAGCGTCTGATGATGGAGGCCTTCTTCCCGACCATCCCCTATGTCGAGGATGACTGGGACTTCGATGACCTGGTCGAGAAGATGCCTTACGAAATTGTCGCCAGGCACCCGGACTTTGCGGCCTTCGGTAGCGACGCCTTTCACAGCTACTGTGCCACGGAGCAGGACGACAGCCTTGTGCTGCTGCTGGATCAGGGCCGGGCATGCCTGTACGAGAATGCCTTTCTGATGGCGGTCGAAGCGTCCAACTATGCTCTGGTGCAGCGCTATATCGACAAGGGTCTGGACCCGGCGCAGTACCGGGCATATGACAATGATCCGATCCTGGATATTGCACTCAACTACGCCTCGGAAGAAAAGCTGGAGATGGCGAAGCTGCTGATCGACAACGGCGCGGTGACGGACCCGCAGCAGTTGATTCGTTTTCATTCCCTGAGACGAGAGTTCGACAGCCGCTTCGATACCTATGGCGGGTTCGACTATGTGCCGCTCAAGCTGGCCGCCTCGCCCGAGGATGATCTGTACGTGCTGGCCTATTCCAATGAGGACCATCACTACCATCTGACACGTCAGGGGCGCGACGGCACGATACTCTGGCGTTACCGGTTTGAGGGCGAGCGTTTCTACAATGTACTCGACAATCCCGCCGGGCTCTACTTCCATCAGGGGCAGCTGCTGGTAGCGCAGAACCGCTATGTGGACGGTGCGCGCCTGACACGCCTGAGCCTGTTCAACCCCGAAGGAGAGCGGCTGCAGAGTCGTGATGTGGCGGGGGTATTTGAAGCGCTGATCGTGCAGCCGGACGGCTATGCGGTGACGACCGGGCGCACCACGGCACTGCTGGACCGACAGCTCGGTCGACAGGGCGATATCGCCGATCATCCCGATGCGTTTACGCCGGTGCTGCCGTTGGAAACGGCGGGTCGTCACTCCCATCACCGGCATTTCCATTATGATCTGCAAAAGCACGATTACTACCCGCAACGCACCCAGCTGCTGTTCCGTCCCAATGCGACCATCTCCTCGCAGCAGCCGGTGCGTGACGAAGCCCAGTTCATGGCGTTGACGCTCTCTGCCGACGGCGAAACCTCTGAGGTGGCGCTGGTTGGCGGAGGTCCGGTGACCGCTGTGGACTTTGCCGTCAGCGACAGCCACGCCTACGTGATACTGGTCAGCGATGCCGAGGTGGTGATCCAGAAACGCGCCCGCGATTTCTCGTTGAACACCCAGCATTACGTCGAGTTCGATAGTTCGCCGTTCAGCACCCTGGTGGACAGCATGGACTGTGACGACAGCGGCTGCAGCCTGGTCGGGCGGTTCAACGATCAGATGGCGCTGGTACGCACGGTGCCGGGTGAACGAGAACAGCAGCTGACCCGGACTGAAACCCGTTACGCTTTCGGCAGCGAGGAGGAGGCGCTCGATTGGCAGATCATCCGCAGCGGCGACCAGGATTTTGTTACCGGCAAGCGCGAAATCAGCTTCGCACAGGGTGTTCAGTCCCGTGAGGGCGAACTGATCCGGCTGGAGAAAACACGGGCACTGGTGCCGGGACTGAACGGGCATCTGTTCGCCATCGGCACGCACGATGGCATGGCCGCCTATGAAGAGCTGGATGCTCAGGGCACCCTGCTGGGGCATCATGAATTCGACTTCGGTTACATGGACTCGCATATTCAGGAGATGCAGCAGCTGCCGGACGGTCGTCTGCTGATGGTCGGGCGGCTGTATCAGTACTTCAACCGCTTCAAGGCCTATGCGACGCTGCTGACGCCCGAGGGCAAACCGATCTGGAGCCGGATCTACCATGACACCACTGGCCTGTACGGCCTGGTGGCAGACCCGGACAACAACCTGTTCTACAGCATCGATGATGTCGGTGTGATCGCCAAGTTGTCGCTGGACGATGGCAGCCTGATCCGCCAGTTGCAGGGCATTGCCGGGATGAAGCAGCTTTATCGCAGTGCCGACGGGCGCATTCTGGCACTCGGCGTGAATGAAACGCCGATGGAGGGGTGGCGCAAGCGCGAAACCATCGAACAGCCTTTCCTGTACTGCCTGAGCCCGGATGAGTCCAGCTTCAGCGTGCAGCTGCTGGGGGCGCCCGAAGACCGGATACTGGCGGTAGATCGCTGGAAGGACGAACTGGTCGTCGCCTACCGCAAGCACCAGGACGGTTCGACTCTGTCCAATGTGGTGCTGGGACGTCTGGATGCTCAAAACTGTCGGATCTCACTGGAGTGGCCCTGATGCGCAATTTTCTGTTTGTGACCTTGCTGATGCTGACATCGCCGGTGCAGGCCGGCAGCAGCGATATCCCCGCCGAGTTGATGCACCATACGCGGATGCAGACGCTGGCCGGCCTGCCGTTTCACCCCTCACTGGAGCCTGAACAGCTTGAGGTAAAGCAGCCGTACACCTACGTCGAGGGCTGGGCGCGGCCGCTGCCCGAGACCAGCCAGGTCAGCGATATTATCGCGGACGAATCCGGCTATTACGTGGCCGGGACCAGGCTGTACAGTGAGGATATCGATGTGCGCTTCAACCGTGACGCCATTGCCGGGCTGCTCGGCAGCCCCTTGAGCAACGGCGCTTCGGAGAAGGAGGTGTTCTCGACGCGGGTGGAGCGAGACATTGCGGTCTCGATTTTCCACTTTTCACCGGAAGGCAAAACCCTGTGGGTCAGCCGACTGGAGAACGATCTGGTGTCGTCCGGCCCGATGGCCCTGCTGCCCGACGGTCGGTTGCTGCTGGCGCTGACGCCGCTGATGCTGGATGAAAACGAGCCGTTTTCCTCGTTCATTTTTGTCCTCTCGCCTGAAGGCAAGGTGCTGGAACGCCGGGAGTTTCATGATATCCAGATCAACTCGCTGCTGTTCACGCACGCGGGTGAGGTGCTGGCCGGCGTGCTCAAGCGGGAGGTGCCTGAAGGCAGTCGCGGCATGAGTTTCCAGCAGTATGCGCTGTTTCTGGATCAGGATGTCCGGGTCGAGCGTGAAGTTCTGCTGGCCGGTCATCCGGGCAATGGACTGGCCTACAAGGTGCTGAGCCTGGCGCGTGAATACGATGACGTCTTCGTGCTGGCCGGCGGCGATGCCGTATTCACGCTGGATAAACGGGGCGAGAAGCGCAGCCAGGCGTTTCTGCGCCCGATGCTGGAGGAATCCGCCGATTATTATATCCGGGCGTTGCATCGCGACCGCGACCGTAATCTGGCCCTGCTGGGCTTTTACGGTCGCGAGCAAAGCCCGCTGGCCGAAATGAAACTGGACTATCTGCAGACGGTGACCCGTCCGACCAACCCGGTCGACGAGATCTCGGCCGCCAACATGCAGATGCATGACAATCCGCTGATGCGGGGCATCTATAACGAGATGATCGGAGACATGCGCAGCCGCATTCGCGAGCGGGGGACGCCCTTCACGGCGATCCTGAGCCCGGCGGAAACTCCGGAGCTGATCAACCTTATCGACCCGGACGTAGAGAGCACGCAGTACAGTTACGTCGGTGCCGACAGCCGCAACGGGATGTTTCTGATCGAGCGGATCAGGGACGGCTTGCGCGAAGCGTTCTATCTGCTGAATGCGCAGGGCGAACTGCTGCTGTCGGGCGAGCCGTCGGAGACCGCCTTTTGCGACGATCAGTGTCGACTGTTCGACGAAACGCTGCTCAGCCTGCAGCCTGACCCCATGGTTTCAGGCTACTGGTTGCGGCAGGGACGCTTTGTGCCGGTCACGGACGCACCCCAGACCAGCGGGCGTATCGAGTGATCGGGCGCGGGCCTGATCATTCCGCCGTTCTGAAATACTGTCCGGGCGGCTTGCCCAGCGCCTTCTTGAACATCGCCACAAAGGCGCTGGGGCTGCGATAGCCCAGTTCCAGCGCCACCTTCATCACCGACTCGCCCCGTCCCAGCCGGTCCACCGCTTCATGCAGCAACAGCTGGCGACGCCACTGCTGAAAGGTCATCCCCGTCTGTTTGATGAATAACCGGCGCAGGGTGCGCTCGCTGGCGCCGACTCGGGTGGCCCAGTCGGCGAGGCCGGTGCTGGCGGCGGGCTGGTCGATCATGCCCTGCATCACGCGTTTGAGGCGCCGATCATTGGAGGCCGGCAGGTGCAGCTGCGAGGGCTCCAGGGCCTGCAGCTCGTCGAGGATGACGGCACAGAGGCGGCTGGCGGGGCTGTCGGGAGGGTAGTCGTCGCCGAAGTCGGCTACCCGCAGGATCAGTTCGCGCAGCAGCGGCGACACCTCCACCACGCTGCACTGCTCCGGAAGGCGGGGCAGGCAGGAGGGGTCGATAAACAAATGGCGGATCTCCGAGGTCACTTCCGGATTCACCGAGTGGCGCATACCGCCGGGTATCCACAGGGCCTGGGAGGGCGGCACGATCCAGCTGCCGCTGTCGGTGTAGACCTTGATCACGCCGGAGGATGCATAGGCAAGCTGGCCGCGCGGGTGACGGTGGAAATCGAACTCGAAATCGGTCAGGACCAGATCGTGCAGGCCGAGGATCGGCAGCGCCGGGTCCAGCCGCATGCCCAGCCTTGATCGAAAGCGCTTGCGCGGCGTAGTGGCGTGCCTGGTCATGATGTCCGAAACTCGATATTGATTGTCATTTTGTCGACTTAAACCTTAATCAGCCTTTGGCAGAATAGCCAGTATCCAGTTATTCGGGGGATGTAATGACGATTTCATTGAAGCGTTCGCAGATCGTGGCGCTGGTTCTGATTCCGCTACTGTCTTCACTGCTGTTGCTGACGCCGGTGGCGGAGCTGTTTACCGGCAAGCAGCAACTGTCGGCTCTGCTGATCATGGCGGGGATGGTGCTCTTTGCGACCGGTGCGCTGCCGGAGT
Organism: uncultured Marinobacterium sp.; assembly: GCA_963676805.2. GTDB lineage: Bacteria > Pseudomonadota > Gammaproteobacteria > Pseudomonadales > Balneatricaceae > Marinobacterium. Next base: position 3,126,474 of record CAXXYA010000002.1, read on the forward strand.
TCGTCAGTGCGCTGGTGGTGCTGGTGCTGGCGATGCTGCTGTCACTGGCGCCGGCCGAGGTGGTGTTCTCGGGGCTGACGTCGACCGCCTGCTGGCTGATCTTTTCCGGCCTGGTGATCGGTATTGCCATCGCTGAAACCGGGCTGGCGCAACGCATCTCCAGCCGTTTCAGCCGCTATCTGGACAGCAGCTACGCTGGGCTGATCACCGGTATTGTGCTGATGGGGGTATTGCTGGGCTTCGTCATGCCCTCGTCGGTGGGGCGGGTGGTGCTGTTCATTCCCATTGCGCTGGCGATCGCCGAACACTGTGGCTTTGCCCGGGGCAGCAAGGGGCAGCACGGCGTGCTGCTGGCGGCCGCATTCGGCTGTCACCTGCCTACCTTCGCCATCCTGCCGGCCAATATACCGAACATGATCATGATCGGCTCGGCCGAGAGCATCCACGGCTGGACGCCGATGTTCGCCGAGTACCTGTTGTTGCACTTCCCGGTGCTGGGCGCGCTCAAGGCGGTGCTGTTGATTCTGGTTATCCTGAAGCTGTACCCGGACACGCCCCAGCGGACGACGGCGATCAGCAGTAACGGCCGTTTCAGCTTCAGGGAGAGTCGCCTGCTGGTGATCATGCTGGCGACGCTGGGGTTCTGGCTGACCGATTCGCTGCACCATATTTCGGCGGCCTGGATCGGGCTGGCGGCCGCGACCTTGCTGCTGTTGCCGGGTGTGGGCATGGTGTCACCGAAGAGTTTCAACGAGAAGGTCAATATCAGCTCCATTCTGGTCGTGGCCGGTCTGCTGGGCATCGCCAGCCTGATCAACTACAGCCAGGTCAGCCAGGTGGTGGGCGAGCGGGTGCTGGACTGGCTGCCGCTGGAACCGGGCCGGGATGCGGTCAACTTCTTCTCGCTGTCGCTGGCGGCGATGCTCACCGGCGTGGTGGCGACCCTGGCCGGGGTGCCGGCGACGCTGACCCCCCTGGCGGAGCAGATCAGCCAGATGACCGGGTTCAGTCTGGAAGCGGTACTGATGACGCAGGTGTTCGGTTTTTCCACTGTTGTCTTTACCTACCAGTCGGTGCCGCTGATGATGGCGATGCCGCTGGCGGGAGTACCGATCGGCCATGCCGCCCGCCTGTGTCTGATTCTGGCCGGGCTCACGGTACTGATCCTGCTGCCGCTGGATTATCTGTGGTGGAAGTTGCTGGGCTGGATCTAGGTCCGCCTACACGGCATTCAGCAATTCCAGCGTGTGCTGCAGCCGCTGATGGCTGGAGTCCATCTCCAGCAGGGCCTGCAGAATCTCCGGGTCGAAACGGATCACGCCGAACAGCGCCATGCTGAATTCGCTGTCGGATCTCTCCTGCCAGAGGGGGGATTCGGCGATCTGTTCGATTACCTGATTGGCGGCCGGTTCAGGGTGTGACAGCGCCTGCAGCCGGTGGATGATCTTGTCGCGCAACAGCGCATTGGCCCGTTGCTCCTCCCGCGTCGGCTCCAGATCCGGAAAGGGGCTGCACTCATGGATCTGGTAGGGCAGCAGCTGGATCTCCCGCTTGCGCCGGTAGCGCTGATCGATATGTACGTTGAGCAGCATGCGGCCGTCGTCGGTTGTCTCCAGCAGTTCGCAGCGGCCTGCACTGAACACGTCGTAGGGGCGGTAGGTAGCCTGATTTGAGCTGAGCGTTTCGACCAGGCTCGTGGTTGGCTTGCCCGGGCTGATCTCCTTGCGGGTGTGGCAGATGGCCACCGGCATGCCGGTATCCAGGCAGTGGTGAATCATTTCCCGGTAGCGTGGCTCGAACACATGCAGCGGGAATAGCGTGCCGGGGAAGGTCACGCAGCCGGGGATGGGAAAGATACAGATTTCAGCCACTTTGATCTCCGGATTTGATCGTCAGCCGTAATGGCGCCGCCTGGGCTCCTGTAGGGGCGCCCGTCACGCGCCCGACTCTCTTCATCAGCTTAGATATGAATCGCTCTGCTCGCACTCGGATGCAGGGCGGGAAGTGTCGCCTGTCCGGGCCATTAATAGCCAAGTCTCCTCGTATTAAGGGAGATCGCGCATATTATTTTTGCCAATTGATGGTAAGAACAGTATAAAAAATCGGCATAAAACTATAACAACCCAACACGCCGGCAGAGGGACTGGATGATGCCGGTTACCAAAGGAGCCAAGAACATGGGATTCAGACGCTGGCTGATCAAGGCCCTGGGGGGCCAGGACAAGCGCGACATGACCGAGCTGGACTTGTCGGTTCAGGATGAAGTACTGAACGAGGCGATACCGGAGCCTGAAGATCCACTGGAAGCCGAAGCCGCAGGGCTGGACTTCAAGAGCGCCATTGAGGCGCATCAGCGCTGGAAGATCCGCCTGAATGATGTGATCGCGGGGCGTTCGGAGGAAGAACTGGATCCGGCGACGGTTGCACGGGACGACTGCTGTGCCCTGGGCAAGTGGATTCACGGTGTCGGGGGCGAAAACTTTTCCGACCAGCCGGAGTTTTCCGAACTCAAGCGTCGTCATGCCCACTTTCATGTCTGTGCCGGGCATGTGCTGATGCTGGCCCAGTCCGGGCGCGAGGAGAAAGCTGCCGAAGAGATCAATCATGGCGATTTTGCCCGCATCTCCCGCGAGGTCGTGATGCATCTGGCGCACCTGTATACTCGCCTGAAAGATTGATCCCTGGTCCTGAAAGAGAGGAATCAAGTGTCACGTTTGTATATTTACGATCACTGCCCCTTCTGTATCCGCACCCTGCTGGTCGCCCATTATAAGCGGGTCTCCGATCTTGAGCAGGTGGTGCTGCTCAACGATGACGAGGAAAGTTGTCAGCGCCTGATCGGCAAGAAGATGGTGCCGATTTTCGAGCATCAGGGCGTGGCGATCGGTGAAAGCATGGATATTGCCAGGCTGCTGGATGAGCTGGGCGATGAAACGCGAAAAATCAGGCCGCTGCAGCTCAGTGAGGCGATCCAGCCGCTGCTGCAGCCGGCACAGCGACACAGCCAGGCCCTGACCTTCCCGCGCGTAACCCGGATCGGGATGAGTACCTTTGCCACCGAATCGGCGTGCGACTATTTCCGCAGCAAGAAGGAAGCCCTGCTGGGCTGTACCTTCGAACAGGCGCTGGCCGAGACGGAGGAGCACAAGGCTGAAATCGAGCGGGTACTGGCCCGGTTGCCGGCCCTGACTCTGCCGTCCGAACAGGGCGATACGCTGAGCTGGAACGATGTGATGAACTTCCCGCCGCTGCAGTATCTTACCCTGGTGAAAGGGCTGGCATTCCCGCCGCCGCTGAAACAGTGGCTGCATGAAGTAGCCGAACTGGGCGGGGTTGAACTCTATTTTGATCGAGCGATTTGAGGAGCAAGTATGAAGCTGGCCGTGATCCTGACGGCAGGAGTTCTGAGTCTGTCGACCCCGTTTGCCCTGGCGGAAACGGATGTGGACAAGTCTATTGAGTATCGTCAGGGCGTTTTCCGGGCGATGGAGTGGAACCTGACGCGAATGGCGGCCATGGCACAGGGGCGGGCGACGTTCGAGGCGGACGACTTCGCCCGTCGCGCCGAGCGGTTGCAGATGCTTGGCACAATTGTCGATGAAGGCTTTGCCGACGCCGAAAGCGCCAAGGGCAATGCGGTTGAAACGCGGGCCTCCTGGCGTATCTGGGATACGACCGATCGCTACCAGACACTGATGCAGGAGATGCAGTCGCGCAGCGAGGCCTTGCATCAGGCGGCGTCCGACGGCCGAGAACGGGACGAGCTGCGACCTTTGGTCGGTCGCCTGGCACAGAGTTGCAAGGCCTGCCACGACAAGTATCGAGATTAGTCGTTCAGAGCGGACTCGAGGGTGCTGTGGGAGGCGGGCGCTGTAGCGGGAGCCTGTCTGCTGTTGCAGCGATGAGTTGTGTTGTGGGAGGCCAGTCCTCTGGCCGAAGGAGTCTTTATGCCAGGGCTCTTGTTGCCTGAGCTGTTCGCGCACAGAGTGCGCTCCCACAGTGGAGGTGCCGGGTCAAAGGACTGTCGGATGTGTGGAATGTGGTTGATGTAACGGGAGTCTGGCTGCTGTAGAAGGCAGCTAGTGTCGCTGTTGCAGCGATGAGTTGTGTTGTGGGAGGCCAGTTCTTTGGCCGAAGGGGTCTTTATGCCAGGGCTCTTGTTGCCTGAGTTGTTCGCGCACGGAGTGCGCTCCCACAGTGCGCTCCCACAGTGCGCTCCCACAGTTGGAGTTCCCAGAGTGTGTGCTCCTACCGTGAAAATACCGGGACGAACGGTGGTGGTGCCGGGCCGAAGGGCTGGCTCTGTGTGGAAAGTGGGTGTTGTAGCGGGAACCTGGCTGTTGTGTGGAGAGTGGGTGTTGTAGAGGGAATGTGGTTGCTGCTGTAGCAGGTGGGTAGTGCTATGGGAATGTGGTTGCTGTTGTAGAAGCTGTGGAGTGTTGTGGGAGGCCAGTCCTCTGGCCGAAGGGTATTTGTGCCAGGGCTCTTGTTGCCTGAGCTGTTCGCGCACAGAGTGCGCTCCCACAGTGCGCTCCCATAGTATGCTCCTACAGTATGCGATCCCACAGTGCGCGTTCCGACCGTGAAAATGCCGGGGGAACAGTTCTGTGCCCGTCACCGATTGGTTGCATACTGAACACAAAACTGGAACAAAAAGCCCCGCGGGCATTGGCCTGCGGGGCTTTTGTTTGAAGTGCTATCCTGTCCTGGATCAGCCGGCCAGTTTGGCCTTCAGCTCCAGACGACGACGGTGCAGGACCGGTTCGGTGTAGCCGCTCGGCTGCTCGCAGCCCTTGATGACCAGTTCGCAGGCCGCCTGGAAGGCGATGCTGTCATCGAAGTTCGGGGCCATCGGCTGGTACAGGTCGTCACCGGCATTCTGACGGTCCACTACGGCGGCCATGCGTTTCATGGTTTCCATCACCTGTTCTTGGGTACAGATGCCGTGGTGCAGCCAGTTGGCGATGTGCTGGCTGGAGATGCGCAGGGTGGCGCGGTCTTCCATCAGGCCCACATCATTGATGTCCGGCACCTTGGAGCAGCCCACGCCCTGGTCGACCCAGCGTACCACGTAGCCGAGGATGCCCTGGGCGTTGTTGTCCAGCTCCTGCTGGATCTCTTCGGCGCTCCAGTTCGGGTTCTGCGCCACCGGAATGGTCAGAATGTCGTCCAGGCTGGCGCGGTCGCGGTTCTTCAGCTCCTGCTGACGGGCGAAGACATCCACCTTGTGGTAGTGCAGCGCGTGCAGCGCGGCGGCGGTCGGTGACGGCACCCAGGCGGTGTTGGCGCCGGACAGCGGGTGGCCGATCTTCTGTTCCAGCATGTTGGCCATCAGGTCAGGCATCGCCCACATGCCCTTGCCGATCTGGGCACGGCCGCTGAGGCCGCAGGCCAGGCCGATATCCACGTTCCAGTCCTCGTAGGCCTTGATCCAGGCCGCGCCTTTCATGTCGCCCTTGCGGATCATCGGGCCGGCTTCCATGGAGGTGTGGATCTCGTCGCCGGTGCGGTCGAGGAAGCCGGTGTTGATGAACACCACGCGCTCCCGGGCGGCACGGATGCACTCTTTCAGGTTGACGGTGGTGCGGCGCTCTTCGTCCATGATGCCCATCTTCATGGTGAAGCGGGGCAGCCCCAGGGCGTCTTCCACGCGGCCGAACAGCTCGTCGGCGAAAGCCACTTCTTCCGGACCGTGCATCTTCGGCTTGACGATGTAGATGGAGCCGGTGGTGGCGTTGCGGAACGGACCGTTGCCCTGCAGGTCGTGCAGCGAAATCAGGGTGGTGACCACGCCGTCCATGATGCCTTCGGGGATCTCGTTGCCGTCGCGGTCGATGATCGCAGGGTTGGTCATCAGGTGGCCCACGTTACGCACGAACATCAGGCTGCGGCCCTTCAGGGTCAGACTGTCGCCGTTCGGTGCGGTGTATTCGCGGTCCGGATTCATGCTGCGGGTGAAGGTCTTGCCGCCCTTGCTGATCGCTTCGGTCAGGGTGCCCTTCATCAAGCCCAGCCAGTTCTTGTAGGCCAGCACCTTGTCTTCGGCGTCGACCGCCGCAACCGAGTCTTCGCAGTCCATGATGGTGGTCAGTGCCGCTTCCATCAGGATGTCCTTGACGCCGGCGGCATCGGACTTGCCGATCTGGCTGTCGCGGTCGATTTGAATTTCGAAGTGCAGACCGTTGTGCTTGAGCAGAATGGCGGTGGGGCTGGCGGCGCTGCCGGTGTAGCCGGCCAGCTGGGACGGGCTGGTCAGCCCGGTTTCGCCACCGTCGCGCAGGGCGACGCAGAGCTGGCCATTCTGGATGCTGTAGCCGGCGGAATCCTTGTGGGAGGCACCTGCCAGTGGTGCACTTTCGTCGAGGAAATCGCGACCGAAGGCGATCACCTTGGCGCCACGGGCCGGGTTGTAGCCCTGGCCTTTCTCGGCGCCGTTCTCTTCGGAGATGGCGTCGGTGCCGTAGAGGGCGTCATACAGGCTGCCCCAGCGGGCATTGGCGGCGTTCAGCGCGTAGCGGGCGTTCATCACCGGTACTACCAGCTGGGGGCCGGCCATGGTGGCCATTTCCGGGTCCACGTTCTCGGTGGTGGCGGTGAAGTCTTCACCTTCCGGCAGCAGGTAACCAATCGCCTGCAGGAAGGACTTGTATGCGTTGAAGTCGAAGGCGTCACCGCGATTGTCGCGGTGCCAGGCGTCGATCTGCGCCTGAATGGCATCACGTTTGGCCAGCAGCTCACGGTTACGCGGTGCGAGGTCGTGCACGATGCTGTCGAAGCGGCTCCAGAACTGCTCCACGTCGACGCCGGTGCCCGGCAGTGCTTCGTTGTTGATGAAATCGTAAAGCTCTTTGGCGACCTGCAGGCCACCGACCTGTACCCGTTGGCTCATCTTCTTGCCTCAATTTTTATGATCTTCTTTCACCGCGCTCGACGGGAAAGACAGGAAAAACTGTCCATCACAGGATTGTGCATTGCGAAAATAGCGTAAAAAAAACGGCCTGTCCCGCGTTTGCGCCTAAAGTATGAGAAGTCGGTTCGATGTTGGTGTTTTCGCGACAGATCGCAGTGTGTTGACAGTTTTTCGTGAATATTACGTTGTTTTTTTACAAGCAGAAGGGGCGAAAACACCCCCTTGATCAAGCGGTAAGCAGAATTGCAGGCTTGTCGTAATTTTAGAACAACCTGTCGCCGGAGCAGGGCCGGGGCTGGCACGCCTTCAGGCAAGGCTGCCCCCCGTTGCAAAGGGCAATGCACGCGATACCCGACCGCCAGACAAGTGTGATCGCGGATGTAGACAATCCCGGCGTTGCACCTCCGCACCGGTATTGGCGGGTTCAGGAGCCGGGTTGTGCGTTCATGTCTCCGCTTCTCCCTGTAACGGCGGCTGGGTCGCGGGCGTTGAGCTGCGATGCAGGTGCACGTCGAGCTGGGGAAACGCGATTTCGATACCCTGTTCATTGAACAGCTGGTTGATCGCCTTGTTCAGCTCGTCGGTAACCGGTACTCGGTCCGCCATGCTACTGACATAGACTCGAAGGTCGATATTGAGCGTACTGTCGGCGAATTCGCGGAAATAGGCGTCCGGTGCCGGGTCGTCAAGAACACGTTCATTGTCGCGTGCCGCCTGCAACAGCAGCTGTTCGGCCAGTTCGACATCGCTGCCGTAGGCCACGCCCAGCGTGATCACCACACGGGTGGTCGCGTCACTGAGTGACCAGTTGATCAACTGTTCGGTGATGAAGGTCTTGTTGGGGATGATCACTTCCCGGCGGTCCCAGTCGGTGATGGTGGTGGCGCGGATCTGAATGCGCGAGACGCTGCCGGTAACCTCGCCGAGGGTGACGGTGTCACCGATGCGCACCGGCTTCTCGAACAGGATGATCAGACCGGAGACGAAGTTGGCGACGATCTCCTGCAAACCGAAGCCGAGCCCGACACCGAGTGCAGCCACCAGCCATTGCAGTTTGCTCCACTGTACGCCGAACTGGCCGATGGCGATCATGGTGCCGACCAGCACCAGCGAGTACTTGAGCAGGGTGGTGATGGCGTACCCGGTCCCCGGTGACAGATCCAGATGGCGCAGGGCGAGCAGTTCCAGCAGGCCGGGCAGGTTTTTGGCGGCGAGCAGGCTAAGCCAGATGATCAGGGCGCCTACGACCAGGTCACGCAGAGTGACATGAGTGAGAACTTCCTGATCGCCGCTCATCTCCAGACTGCTCCAGAGCTGCACACTCTCCAGCACCTGCAGCGTCGGCAGGAAGTCGCCCAGCGTCAGCCAGAGGGTAATGCCCAGCAGCAGTACGACCGCGGTCTTGAGCAGGACTCGTGACTGTTCGGAGATGGTCTGCAGGTCGAGATAATCTTCCTTCAACGGTGCGGTATCGTCCTTGTTTTCGCGGGCGGCGATGATGTCGGCACGACGGGCTCGGGCGCGACTGAAGGCCAGGCGGCGCTCCTCGATCAGCAGCCAGCGCAGACCCAGCTTGAACAGGATGAAGGCGCCAACTCCCTGCAGAATCACCACCAGCAGGATCAGCATGAAGAACAGGGCAGTCAGGGTGTAGCCCCAGAGCCCTAGCCCGAACATGGTCAGGTTGAACAGAATCATCAGCCCGATCCACAGGTGGGCGTTGTACCACCAGCGTTGCTGCTGAGTCAGCTGTTCGAAGGTGTGGCTGACATGCCAGAAGCCGCGCCAGAACAGGGTCAGACTGAGTACCAGCAGCAGGAACAACAGACGACCGGGGCCGCTTTGCAGCTCGACCGCGTTGTAGCTGTCAGTGATCAGCAGCAGTGACAGCAGGGGCAGGGCGATCCAGAACAGCAGGTGAAACTGTCGGCGGATCACCCGGGCCAGCGTGTGGGGCAGGGCAAAATGGCCGCACATCAGGCCGTCCGGGACACGGAGCCAGATCAGCGCCATGCCGTAGCACTGCAGGCTCAGCGCCCAGAGCAGCAGCAGTTGGCTCAGCACCTGATGGTCGGGGTGGTCCGGGTTGAGGCTGTAGCTGCGCAGAAGCAGCAACAGGGTCGGCAGAGGCAGGGCTGCGACTGCGCCGGCGATCAGCAGTCGCAGGGTGCGCGAAAAGCGGTCGTGTACCACGTTGCCCAGCTCCTGACTCCAGCGCTGTCGATGCCGTTTCTGATAGCGGTAGATGCTCAGTGCCAGTGCCAACAGCAGAGCGAAGAATCCCAGCAGCGGGTTCAGGTGGGCATCGTCGGCCAGCCAGGAGGTGGCGAGGAATTGCGCCAGTCGCTGTTGCAGCATGTCCACTCCGGCCGCCACCTCGCCGGGCCACTGCCAGGAGAGGGGAGGGGACACCGGCAGCCACAGCAGTTGCTGTTCGATCAGGCGTCGGGCCTGCTGCAGGCGTTCGTTGAGCTGCTCCTTGACCGCCAGCAGCTGGGACAGTTCGCTGATCAGTTGCTGACGGCTGTCCTGCAAGCGGTTGCGCAGGGTCTGCTGGTTTTGCAGCAGTTGCTCCTGATAGCCGCGCTGCTCGCGGGTCAGCGTTTCGCTCGGGGCGGCGTCGGTGGTATCGGGCTGGCGCAAGCGATTGAGTTCAAGGCTGCTCAGGCGCAGTGCATTCAGTGCCTGACGGGTGGTGGCGGTATCCACCGGGCGCGACAGTTCCGTCGTGAAACGACGCAGTTCGTAGCTGGCGCTGTAGCTCTCCAACTCCAGCTGCTGCTGGATGGTTTTGAAGCTGCGGGTGATCAGGTCCAGCTCCCGTTCAAGACTGGTACGGCGGTGCTGGGCCTCGCTGGTCTGCTCGATCAGCTGGCGCAGCTGTTCGCTCAACTGACGGTTCTGTTGCAGCAGGCTGGACAGGAGGGGGTGTTCAAGTGCGGTCTCGTCCGGCACCGTCAGGCTGCTCAGGGTGCTTTCCAGTTCTTCTCGCTGAAGTTGTTCGCGCCGGTCCAGCATCGCCTTCAGGGTCTGGCTGGCCTGTTCCAGCTGCAGTCGTAACTGCTGCAGCTGAAGGTTGGCCACTTCGGTCTGGCCGGGCAGAGCCAGCAGTTCCAGCTCCAGCGCGCGTACATGGCTGCTGCGCCGTTCCTGCAGGGCGTTCTTCAGCTGCAGGCGGGCGTCGTTGAACTCGCGGCCGGTCTGCTCGGACGGCAGCGGTGGGAGTTCCGGTGGTGCCTGCTTCAGTTCCGCCAGCTGTTCACGCAGGCTCAGAAGCTTCTGGTCGTTCAGCTCAATCTGCTGGTTCAGCTGTTCCTGCTGCTGCTCAAACTGCAGCAGGGCGGCTCGCTTGAGCGTGATCGCCTGTTCCAGCTCGGCGCGGTTCAGCTGCAGGAAACCGGTGTCCTGGTCCGGCTGAAGGCTCTGCTCCAGTTTCCGCTGCTGCTGGCGCAGTTCATCGGGCTGGCGTTCCAGCAGTTGCTGCAGCTCGTCGGCACGGCTCTGGTATTGCTGACGGCTTTTCAGTGCGCTCAGGGTTTTCTGATACAGCTCCCTGAGCGCGTCCTGGTCACCGGTCGTTGCCGTCTGTTGCTGCAGCTGCTGTTCGAGCCGCTCGATGGTGTCTTCCGGGGAAGCGGCTACAGTTAAAGAGCAGGTCAGAAGCAGACCGAGCAGTAACAGGCCGCGCTGGAGTAATCGTTTTGTCATCAGTCTGTCAATATCAGCACATGGAGAGGAGGCATAATCGATACAGCTAATCAGAGCATAGGAGCATCACCGTGAACAGAACAAAAATAATACCGCCGGGTGATCATGCCAAACCGGAGTTTCATCCCTGTCGGTTGCGCGAGTCGCTGGACAGCTTCATCCCGGGAGAAAAGACGCTCTGCAGTGCCGAGCTGCAGGCCTACTTGGCCCACTACGGCCTGGAGTCCGCCACGGCGATGGCGCGCTACAGTATCGGGACCGAGCTGGTCGGAGACACCCTGCTGGTGGTGCAGCACTACAGCCGAGCCCACAGCCGGGGAACGGCGGTAATTGTACATGGCTACACCGACCACGCCGGCCTGTATCGTCATCTGATCACTCATCTGCTCGCACAGCACTGGGACGTGCTCATCTATGATCTGCCGGGGCACGGCCTGTCATCGGGGCAGCGCTTTGCCATCGACAGTTTCCGTACCTATGCTCGTCAACTCTCCAGCCTACTGCAGCGGCATGAACATCAGCTGAGGATGCCCTGTGTCGGCATCGGTCAGAGTACCGGTGGCGCTATTCTGCTGCAGCTCGCACTGGAGCGCCTGCGTGGCGGGCGGCTGCTGCAGGATCGGATACTGCTGTCGCCGCTGGTGCGTCCGCAGCACTACAGCCGCATCGAGCTGAGCTATCGCTGGCTGCACTGGTGTCTCAAGCGGGTGAACCGTGAGCATACCGAGAGCTCCAACGATGCCGAGTTTGTCCATTTCATGCGCCACCTGGACCCCCTGCAGGGCAACTTCGTCGATGTTGGCTGGGTGGGGGCCATGCTGGATTGGGTTCATCAGGTGGAGCAGGCGGCGGCACTGCAGCTGCCTGCCCTGATCATTCAGGGCACTGACGACCAGACCCTGGAGTGGGAGCATAACCTGGAAGTGCTGGCGCAGCTGCTGCCACAGGCCGGTATCGAACGTCTGGTGGCCGCACGCCATCACCTGGTCAATGAAGCGGAACCCTGGCGTACGGAAGTGTTTGACCGAATCAGCCAGCGGCTCAGGGTTTACTCGCAGCCGCAACGACTGTATCGGGCTGTGGGCCAGTGTTGAGCCCGGGCGCTTAACGGCCTGCGCGGAGGGGATACAAACAAAAAAGGCAGACCTCGGTCTGCCTTTTTCAGGGATGGCGGGCTCTTAGAACAGGCGGCGGCAGCGGATGGTGCCGTTGACCTGCTGCAGTTTTTCCAGCGCCAGCTTGGAGTAGTCTGCATCCACGTCCATGACCACGTAGCCAACGGTTTCGTTGGTCTGCAGGTACTGGCCGGAGATGTTGATGCCGTTTTCGGAGAACACGGTGTTGATCTGGGTGAGCACACCGGGGATGTTCTCGTGTACGTGCAGCAAGCGGTGCTTGTTCGGGTGCTCCGGCAGGGCCACTTCCGGGAAGTTCACGGAGGTGATGGAGGAACCGTTGTCGCTGTACTTGACCAGCTTCTCGGCCACTTCGTAACCGATGTTTTCCTGGGCTTCCATGGTGGAGCCGCCCACGTGCGGGGTCAGGATCACATTGTCGAATTCACGCAGCGGGCTGATGAACTCGTCGGCGTTGGAGCGCGGCTCGACCGGGAAAACGTCGATGGCGGCACCCAGCAGTTTGCCGGATTTCAGTGCTTCGCACAGGGCATCGATGACGACCACGGTACCGCGGGCGGCATTGATGAAGATGGCGTCCTGCTTGATCTGCTCGAACTGGGCCTGGCCCATCATGTCCTTGGTGGACGGAGTTTCCGGCACGTGCAGGGTAACGATGTCACACATACCCAGCAGTTCCGGCAGGGAGCTGACCTGCTTGGCGTTGCCCAGCGGCAGCTTGGTGATGACGTCGTAGAAGTAGACATCCATGCCCAGGCTTTCGGCCAGCACGCTCAGCTGGGAGCCGATGCTGCCGTAGCCGACGATACCCAGTTTCTTGCCACGGATTTCGTAGGAGTTCTTGGCGCTCTTCTGCCATTCGCCGCGGTGAGCCTTGGCGTTCTTTTCCGCTACGCCGCGCAGCAGGATGATCGCTTCGGCCAGTACCAGCTCGGCCACTGAACGGGTGTTGGAGTAGGGGGCGTTGAAGACCGCGATGCCGCCTTCGGTGGCCGCCTGCAGGTCGACCTGGTTGGTGCCGATGCAGAAACAGCCAACCGCGACCAGTTTCTCCGCAGCTTCGAACACCTGGCGGGTCAGCTGGGTGCGGGAGCGGATGCCGATGAAGTGAACGTCACGAATCTTTTCGATCAGTTCCTCTTCCGGCAGGGAACCGGTGTGGAATTCGATGTTGGTGTAGCCCTGCGCGTTCAGCGTGTCGATCGCGGACTGGTGCACGCCTTCCAGCAACAGAATCTTGATCTTGCTCTTATCCAGAGAAGTAGTTTTGCTCATCTTCTGCGACTCATGCTGCAGCTGGGCGGGAAAGTCGTCCAGCCAAGGGAAAATTTGAGGAACGCAAGTGTAGCACAAAGTCGATGGTTTTTTTGTGGCGACACAGGGTTGCAGTGCGGAAAAATATTCAGTTCATCTTGAACGCAAGCGAATATCAGGGCCGAGGTGGGGTCAGCCCTGCAGCCTCAAACCTGTATCAGCTGTAGTAGCACAGGTAGGCAGTCGGGGTTTCGATGCGGACGTCGAAGGAGTCGCCGGCCGTGATGTTGAACTCGGTACCGGCGGGGAACGAGGTCCACTCTTCGCTGCCCGGCAGACGTACGACCAGTTCACCGGCGGTGATGATCATGCGCTCGTTCTGGCTGGTGCCGAAGGTGAATTCACCCGGCAGCATGACGCCGGATGTGGCCGGGCCTTCCGGGGTTTCGAAGGCGATGGAGACGACTTTACCGTCGAAGTAGCTGTTGGTGCTGAGCATGGGCTCTCCTTGAATTCAGGGGCCATGAGGCCGAATTTGGGAGCCGCATCATAATCCGGTGGCTGCTGGCTGTCATCTGCCCTGCAGGGGGGCCGCCTGCTCCAGCACCAGATCGGCGAAGGTCTGATTGGCACGCGACAGCCGGTGGCCCTTGCGCCAGGCCAGCGACAGGTCGAGCCAGACCGCCGGGGTAAAGGGAACGGCCACCAGTGACGGATCATCGACCACCACCATCTCCAACAGCGTGCTGATGCCATAACCGTGGGAGACGATCTGCTTGATCAGCGGGATCAGGTTGGCTTCGAAGCCGATCCGAGGGCTGACCCCGGCCTCGTGGCTGATGCGGTCGATCACTTCGCGGTGGAAGTAGCCCTCCTTGAACAGCACCAGCTCCTCGGCGAAGAAGGCGTCGTAGCCGATTTCGGGTGCTGTCGCCAGCGGATGATCGATCGGCAGAATCGCCATCATCTGCGCGCGCAGGAAGCAGTGGGACTCAAGGTCCTCCGGCGGCGAATCACTGACGATCACGCCCATGTCGATCTCGCCGCGGTGAAGCATCTGTTGCAGCTTGCGGGTGCCGGCTTCGACCACTTCCAGACGGATGCCCGGATAGCGGTGACGGAAGGCCATCAGGATCGGCGGGAAGTAGTAGGAGCCGAGCATGCTGGGGATACCGACACGCACTTCACCGCGCTCCAGGGTGTGCAGCTCGCGCATCTCCCGCTCGGCGTCGGCGACGGCCTGCAGGATCAGGCGAGCGTGGCGGGCCAGGACGTCGCCTTCGTCGGTCAGCCGAATCTGCTTGCCCTGACGGTCGAACAGCGGCAACTCAAGCTGCTGTTCCAGTTTGCGGATCGCCATGCTGACCGCCGGCTGGGCGATGTGCAGCTGCTCGGCAGCGGCGGTAAAACCACCCTGTTCGGCCACGGACAGGAAGTAACGCAGGCTGCGCAGGTCCATATCAATATTAATTATGGGTTAGATAAAAACTATATATTTTTATGATTTTAGGCGTGCTGCTATCGTCTGGCCAGTACTATTTCTGACTGCTCAATTCAGGTGTGACCCCATGATTGCTTCCGGCAGTGCCGCCTTCTGGCGGGCGACTCTGGCCCTGTGCCTGGGCTCGTTCATGATCTTTGCCAACGTTTATATCACCCAGCCGCTGCTGCCGATGCTGGCGCAGGCGTTCGAGGTATCTGCGCTGCAGGCCGGCTGGACCTTTACCGTTACCACGCTGACGCTGGGGTTGTCGCTGCTGCTCTGGGGGCCGCTGTCCGATGTCCTGGGGCGGCGCTCGATCATGCTGCTGACCATGAGTGGGGCGACGCTGGTCACTCTGCTGCTGTCGTTTACCGAAAGCTATGGCGGAGTACTGCTGTTGCGCGCCCTGCAGGGTGTGCTGCTGGCCGGGCTGCCGGCGATCGCCATTGCCTGGATGGGGGACGAATTCGAACGCTCGGCGATGCTGCTGGCGGTGGGGCTCTATATTGGCGGTAACAGTCTGGGGGGGATCAGTGGTCGTCTGATCGGTGGTTTCGTCGGCGACTGGCTGGGCTGGTCGCAGGCGTTCATGGTGATGACGCTGCTCAGCCTGGTCTGTCTGGCGGTGTTTGCGCTGCTGCTGCCGCCATCTCGCCACTTTACGCCTCAGCCGCTGAAGCCACGCCGGATGCTGGCGGATCTGGGACGGCACCTGCGCAACCCGCTGTTGCTGCTGGCCTACCTGATCGGTGGCTTCAATTTCTTCATCTTCATCAATCAGTACAGCTATATCACCTTCGTGCTGGCGGCCGAACCCTACAGCTTGCCGGCCAGCGTACTGGGGATGCTGTTTCTGACCTATCTGGCCGGTACCTTCGGCTCGGCGATCGCCGGCAAGGTCGGTCAGCGACTGGCGCAGCCGCTGTGTATGGCGCTGGGCATTCTGCTGCTGATGGTCGGCAGCCTGCTGACGCTGTCGTCACAGCTGTGGCTGATTGTGTTGGGCTTTCTGGTCAACAGTTTCGGCTTTTTCTTCGCCCACTCCAGCGCCAGCAGCTGGGTCAGCCAGAATGCCCATCATGCCCGTGCCAGCGCTTCGTCGCTCTACCTGCTGTTCTATTACACCGGGGCCAGCACCGGCGGTCTCTATCTGCATCCCTTCTGGCAGTGGCAGGCCTGGAGTGGCGTGGTGGTCGGGTCGCTGCTGGTGCTGAGTGTGACGCTGACACTGAGCCTCTGCCTGTACCGTCTGCAGCAGCGTCAGCCGAGCGCGGTTTTAACCTGATCTGTTAGACTGTGGACAGAATCTGTTGTCAGGAGACGCTTGCGATGAGTTATCAACACCGTGCGGCCGATGGCCGTGATCTGGAGCTGCCGCTGGGCAAGGTGGTGTGCATCGGTCGTAACTATGCCGAGCATGCGCTGGAGCTGAATAACCCCATCCCCACCGAGCCGATCCTGTTCATCAAGCCGGCGACCTCGGTGGTGCCGATGGAGCAGCCGTTTGCTATTCCCGCACAGAAGGGGGCTGTCCACTTCGAGACCGAGATGGCGGTGCTGATCGGCGAGACCCTGCGCAACGCCGACGAACAGCAGGCGATGCACGCCATTGCCGGTATCGGCCTGGGGCTGGATCTGACGCTGCGTGAAGTGCAGGATACGCTTAAGCAGAAGGGGCAGCCCTGGGAAAAATCCAAATGCTTCGATGGTGCCTGCCCGCTGTCCGCTTTTCTGTCGCCGGCGTCGGTCAATGATCTGACTGATGTGCAGATCCGTTTAACGGTCAACGATGAGGTGCGTCAGGACGGCAATTCCGCACAGATGCTGACGCCGGTGCTCAAGCTGCTGGCCTATGCCAGCCAGTGGTTCACCCTGGAGCCGGGTGATGTGGTGCTGACCGGTACCCCGGCGGGCGTTGGTCCGGTGCAGTCGGGCGATCAGCTGCGGGTGGAACTGGTTGACCTGCTCAGGGTCGATACTTCGGTGCTTTAAACCGCAGTACAGTAATCAACTCAGGGTGCCGAACGCACCCACAAGGGGACAGCATGCTCTGGTACAAAATGTTACACATCCTGGCGATGACCAGCTGGATGGCGGGGATCTTTTACCTGCCGCGCATCTTCGTGCACTACGTGGAGGGTCGCGAGGCCGGGCAGGACGTGGCGCGTCTGGAGGTCATGGCGCGCAAGCTCTACGGTTTTATGACCATCATGGCGGTCTTCACGCTGGGGCTGGGGCTCTGGCTTTGGCTGGGCTACTGGTTCGACAGCCCGGGCAAATGGATCCATGCGAAGCTGCTGTTCGTGGCCTTTCTGATCGGCTACCACTTCTGGTGCCGGGCCTATCTGAAGCAGATGCAGCGCGGTGAACTGAGTCGCAGCGGACGCTATTTCCGTCTCTACAACGAGCTGCCGCTGCTGATTTTCATTCCGATTCTGATCTTCGTGGTGGTCAAGCCGTTCTGAGGCATGCTCAGGCGAGGCGGCTGCTCAGCGGCTGCCTTGCCGGTTTTCCAGCCGCGCGATGCGGGCCTCCAGCCGGTCGGTAGCGTCGCGCAACTCCTCCACTTCTTCCTGCCAGATATCGATCTCCACCTGCGTTGGCAACAGCCGGGCTTCTTCGTGCAGGTACTCTTCGACGCTGTGGATAAGGCTGTTGCTGCCGTAGCGCAGCTGGTGACTGGCGGAGCGCAGCAGGTTGGCCAGAGGATGAGCGGCGGTATCGCCGATCAGCTCGGCCAGCCAGGCTTCCCAGTCAACATGGCTGTCGGCCAGGATCTGCTGCAGTCGGTGTACCAGGGCGCTGTCGCCCTCGATACTGACGCCGTGGCCGAACAGCACCTCATTGCCGGCATAAGGCAGGCGCATCAGGTTCAGGGCCGAGCCGCGGATGCAGGCATCCGGCTCGGCGCTTGCGGCGAGCAGGTCGATGCCGCGGTTGTGCGGCAGCAGAAAACAGTGCCATTCGGGCTGGCGACACTCGATGCGGATTTCGCGGCCGGCCAGTTCACCCAGCCGGGCCAGGGTTACCGGATCCCGCGACAGTACCCGGTTGAGGCTCTCCTCCGCCAGCGTCAGCAGAGTAGCGTTGATCATTCCGGTTTCGGTGGCCATGGCAAGGCTCCTGTTGCTGGGTTCAGGACGGCTCTCAAGCTCGGCTGGGGCTGCTCAGGGCTTGATGCCGGTATGCAGGGCGACGATGCCGCCGGTCATGTTCTGGTAGCGACAGTTGACGAAGCCGGCCTGTTCCATCATGCCCTTCAGGGTTTCCTGATCGGGGTGCTTGCGGATCGACTCGGCCAGGTAGCGGTAGCTGTCGGAATCGCCGGCGATTACCTTGCCCATCTGCGGCAGGATGTTGAACGAATAGAAGTCGTACAGCTTGGTCAGCGCCGGGTTGTCGGTCTTGGAGAACTCCAGGATCATCAGCTTGCCGCCAGGCTTGAGGACACGCAGCATGGAAGCGATCGCCGCATTCTGGTCGGTGACGTTGCGCAGACCGAAGGCGATGGTGATGACGTCGAAGGTGTTGTCCTCGAACGGCAGGCACTCGGCGTTGGCCTGAACATACTCCACATTGCCGGCGACGCCGGAATTGAGCAGCTTGTCACGGCCGACCTTGAGCATGGAGTCGTTGATGTCGGCCAGCACCACCTTGCCTTCGGGGCCGACCATACGGGAGAACTTGCGTGTCAGGTCACCGGTGCCGCCAGCGATGTCCAGCACCTTGTGGCCACGGCGCACGCCGGACTGGTCGATGGTGATCCGCTTCCACAGACGGTGGATGCCGCCGGACATGAGGTCATTCATCAGATCGTACTTGCCTGCCACCGAGTGAAAAACATCGGCGACACGTTTGACCTTCTCCTCGACCGGTACGTCCTGATAGCCGAAGTGAGTGGTTTTCTTCTCGTTCTGCTCTGACATGGTTCTCTGTCCGACTGTTATCCGAAAGTTGTCCGCATTCTACCCCGCACGGGGGCGTTTGTCGCACTGGGATACGGACTAGCCGCGGGCGATCAGACCGTTGTCGCGGCTGGCGCCGGCCGCTTCCAGCTGCGCCAGATAGCGTTGCCAGTACTCGGCCTGATTATGCGCCAGATCGTGCAGGTACTCCCAAGTGTAGAGGCCGGAATCGTGACCGTCATCAAAGCTGATCTTCAGCGCGTAGTTGCCGGCGGGTTCAACACCCTTGATGCCGACGTGCCGCTTGCCGGTCTGGAGAATGCCGTTGCCGATGCCGTGACCGCGTACCTCGGCTGAAGGCGAGTGCACGCGCAGAAACTCGGCGGTCAGTTCGAAGTGGCCGTCGGCATAGATCAGCTCCAGGGTGCGGGATTTCAGGTGCAGCTTGATATCGGAGGGCAGGGGAACCGAAGTGCTCATGGTGGGGCTCCATAGAAACCGGGGCAGTTGCTTGCCCCGGTGATTAACAGCCGATGAGGCTTACAGAATGTAGTGGCTCAGATCCTCATCGTGGCTGAGTTCATCCAGCTGAGCGTTGACGTAGGCCGCATCGACCTGCACTGTCTCGCCGGACTTGTCGGACGCCGCGAAGGAGAGCTCGTCCAGCAGACGCTCCATCATGGTGTGCAGACGACGGGCACCGATGTTCTCGGTCTGTTCGTTGACCTCGTAGGCCAGTTGAGCAATACGCTCGATGCCGTCCTCGGTGAACTCCACGTTAACGCCCTCGGTGGCCAGCAGCGCCTTGTACTGCTCGGTCAGTGACGCCTTGGGTTCGGTCAGGATACGGCGGAAGTCGTTCGGTGTCAGTGCGTTCAGCTCGACGCGGATCGGCAGACGGCCCTGGAGTTCCGGGATCAGGTCGGACGGGCGTGCCAGGTGGAAGGCGCCGGAGGCGATGAACAGGATGTGGTCGGTCTTGACCATGCCGTACTTGGTGTTGACGGTGCAGCCCTCGATTAGCGGCAGCAGGTCGCGCTGTACGCCTTCACGGGAGACATCGCCGCCGCCGTTGTTGTCGCCGCGCTTGCAGACCTTGTCGATCTCGTCGAGGAAGACGATACCGTTCTGTTCCACCATTTCGACCGCTTTCTGCTTGGTCTCGTCGTCCTTGACCAGAGCCGCCGCTTCCTCGTCGGTGAGCAGCTTGAACGCTTCCTTCACCTTGAGGCGTTGGCTTTTCTTGCGGTCCTGGCCCATGTTGGAGAACATGCTCTGCAGCTGGCTGGTCATCTCTTCCATGCCCGGAGGAGCCATGATCTCGACGCCCATCGGCTGCTGGGAGACCTCGACGTCGATCTCCTTGTCATCCAGCTGGCCTTCGCGCAGTTTCTTGCGGAAGATCTGACGGGTGGCGCTGTCGGTCTTGCTCGGTTCTTCGGCATTGCCGAAACCGGTCGGGCGCGCCGGCGGCAGCAGGGCATCGAGGATGCGCTCCTCGGCGGCTTCCTCGGCGCGGAAACGGACCTGTTCCATCGCCTGCTCTCGCACCATCTTCACCGCCATCTCCACCAGGTCGCGGACGATGGTTTCCACGTCACGGCCGACATAGCCGACTTCGGTGAACTTGGTCGCTTCCACCTTGATGAACGGCGCGTTGGCCAGCTTGGCCAGGCGGCGGGCGATCTCGGTCTTGCCGACACCGGTGGGGCCGATCATCAGGATGTTCTTCGGCGTCACTTCCGGGCGCAGCTCAGCATCGAGCTGCATGCGACGCCAGCGGTTGCGCAGCGCGATCGCGACGGAGCGCTTGGCATCGTCCTGACCGATGATGTGGCGGTTGAGTTCATGCACGATCTCGCGCGGGGTCATGTTGGACATGCTCAGTTCTCCTCGCGGCTGTTGGCCAGGGCTTTGTTGGCAAGCGTTTCGATGGTCAGGTTGTCGTTGGTGAAGACGCAGATGCCGGCGGCGATGTGCAGACTCTTCTCGACGATATCACGGGCGCTCAGTTCGGTATTGTCGACCAGTGCGCGGGCCGCGGCCAGCGCATAGTTGCCGCCGGAACCGATGGCGATGACGCCGTCTTCCGGTTCGATGACGTCACCGTTGCCGGAGATCAGATAGGTCTTTTCGTGGTTGGCCACCAGCATCAGGGCCTCCAGACGGCGCAGCACCCGGTCGGAGCGCCATTCGCGCGCCAGATGGATGACGGCGTTGACGATGTTGCCCTGGTGCTTGTCGAGCTGCTGCTCGAACAGGTCGCGCAGGGTGATGGCGTCCGCGGTGCTGCCGGCAAAGCCGGTGATCACCTGGTGCTTGGGCAGCATGTTGACCTTCTTGGCGGTGCCTTTCATGACGGTGTTGCCCAGTGAAACCTGGCCATCACCGCCGACTACGACCTGGTCGTCACGGCGCACGGAAACAATAGTTGTCATAACAGAAAAATCCTATCGGCATCTCTAATGGCTACAGATATGGATGCGGATGACAGGATTTCAAGGGGGAGGACCCGGATCAGTCGATCCGGATCGGCATCGGGATGATATTGAGCTTGCCCAGCTTGTTGTGGGCCTGGTTCATCTCGGTCCTGTTGTCGAAGGGGCCGAGGCGGACCCGGTACCAGACACCGTTGCTGCCGTCGGAACGGTCGGTGCGCACGCCGGGGAAACCCTGCAGGATCAGCTTGGCACGCATGCGTTCGGCATCACCTGGATCGCGGAAGGAACCGGCCTGCAGCAGGTAGCGGTGTTCCATCTTGGCGTCCTTGGGTGTGGATTTGTACACGTCCACCTTGGGCGCGACCACCTCGGCCTTGGGCAGCATCTCATAGAACTCGAATTTGCTCTTTTCGGGCTCGGGTTCCGGTTGAGGTGCCGGCTTGGGCGCAGGCTTGGGTACAGGTTTGGACACGACCGGTGCCGTGGCTGCCGGTGTTGGTTCCGGCGGCGTTTGCAGCAGGGTATAGACCAGATAACCGAGACCGCCCAGTACCACCAGCGTGATCAGCAGCAAGCCCCAGGGCGTGCGCCGCGGAGGCGGCGCGGAACGCTTGGGGGCCGCTTGGCGCGCAGGCTTGCGGCTTGCCGTGCGGCTGGCGCTGTTGCCGTTGCGACGCTTGCGGGCGAAGTCCTGCTTGGCCATCGCTTACATCTGCTCCGGTGCGGAGACGCCCAGCAGCTTGAGACCGTTGGCCAGTACCTGGCGTACGGCGACGCTCAGGGTCAGACGGGCGTTGCGCAGCTCGGCATCGTCGATGATCAGCTTGTGACCGTTGTACCAGGTGTGGAAATCACCGGCCAGGTCGCGCAGGTAGTTGGCCAGCATGTGCGGCTCGAAGTTGAGTGCGGCGTGCTGCAGGGTTTCCGGGTACTTGGCCAGCTGCTTCACCAGGTCGGTCTCGGTTTCGCTTTCCAGTCGCTCCAGTGAGGCCAGGCCGGCGGCCTGATCCCAGGCCATGCCTTCGCTGTCCAGCTTGCGCAGCACTGAGCAGACACGGGCATGGGCGTACTGGATGTAGTACACCGGGTTGTCCTTGGATTCGGACTTGGCCAGTTCCAGGTCGAAGTCCATGTGCTGGTCGGCCTTGCGGGTCACGTAGAAGAAGCGGCAGGCGTCGTTGCCCACTTCGTTGCGCAGTTCGCGCAGGGTGACGAAGGAGCCGGAACGGGTGGACATCTGCACGCGTTCGCTGCCGCGATAGAGGATGGCGAACTGCACCAGGCGTACTTCCAGCTTCTCCGGGTCGTACCCCATCGCCTGGATCGCCGCCTTCACGCGGGCGATGTAGCCGTGGTGGTCGGCCCCCCAGATGTTGACGACCTTGTCGAAGCCGCGTTCGAACTTGTTCATGTGGTAGGCGATGTCGGAGGCAAAGTAGGTGGTCTGGCCATTGGCGCGCTTGACCACGCGGTCCTTGTCGTCACCGAAGTCGGTGGAGCGGAACCAGAGATTGCCCTCCTGCTCGTACAGGTAGCCCTTGGCTTCCAGCTGTTCCAGGGCGCGGCTGACGTCGCCGCTGCTGGTCAGCGAACGCTCGGAGAACCACTCCTGATACTTGACGCCGAACTCGCCCAGGTCTTCGCGGATGTCGGACAGAATGGAGTTCAGGCCGGCGTCGAACACCAGTTCGTAGTCGTCGCCGAGCAGCTGCTGGGCGCGCTCGATCAGGGCGTCGATATGCACTTCCTTGTCGCCGCCCGCCGGTTCGTCGGCCGGAATATCCGCGAAGACTTCGGCCACCGGACGGTTGAAACGGTCACCGTGATCCTTGACCAGGTCATGAGCGATGTCGCGGATGTAGTAGCCCTGATAGCCGTTGCTGGGGAAGGTCAGTTCCTGTTCGTGCTGTTCCAGGTAGCGCAGCCAGACGCTGGCGGCAAGGATATTCATCTGACGACCGGCATCGTTGACGTAGTACTCGCGCTCCACTTCCACGCCGGCGGCTTCCAGCAGGTCGGCAACGGTGGCGCCATAGGCGGCGCCACGGCCGTGACCCACGTGCAGCGGGCCGGTCGGGTTGGCGGAGACGAATTCCACCTGCATGCGCGGGCCGGAGTTGGCGGCAGCGCGACCGAAGGCGTCACCCTGCTCGAGGATGTCGCCGACGACCGAGAAGGTGGACGCCTGGCTGACGAAGAAGTTGATGAAGCCGGGGCCGGCGATTTCGGTTTTTTCCACGCTGGCGTTGGCCGGCAGGGCGTCGCACAGCAGCTGGGCCAGTTCACGCGGGTTGCGTCGGGCCGGTTTAGCCAGAGTCAGGGCGATGTTGCTGGCGAAGTCGCCATGGGCCTTGTCGCGGGTGTTTTCCACCTGGATGTTGGGGGTGATGTCGGCGGGCAGGGTGCCGTTGGCGGTCAGGGTTGAAAGTGCCGCGTCGATCAACTGGGCAATCTGTTCTTTCATCGGGGTACTCTGGCTGGAATTGAAGATCAGAATGATGCAATAAACCGGATATTATACGCCGCCGATGTGGTCAATTGCCAATCAGTAGCTGTCGATCGGGTCCACGTCCAGCGTCCAGCGAACACGCCGTGCTTCCGGGTGTGCCTGCATCAGTCCGATCAGCACCGCCAGTGCCTGATGCAGCGGCTTGCGCTGCCCGGCCTGCAGCAGCAGCTGGGCGCGAAACAGCCCGGCACGTTTCTCCATCAGCGACGGGAAAGGCCCGATACACTGCACGCCCTGTGGCAACAGTTGTTGCTGCTGCGCCAGCTCACGCAGGCTGAGCAGAAAACTCTCGGCCAGCCCCTGATGGGTAGATTCGGCGCGGACCAGGGTATGGTGGGCAAACGGCGGCAGGTAACCGCCGCGGCGCAGCTGCAGCTCCTCGCGAGCAAAAGCGTCGTAGCCGGCATGGACCAGGGTGTTGAGCATCGGGTGGTCGGCGTTGAAGGTCTGCAGCAGTACCTCGCCGGGCAGGTCGGCGCGGCCGGCGCGACCGGCCACCTGCAGAATCAGCTGGGCAGTTTTTTCCATGCCGCGGAAGTCGGCGCTGAACAGGCCGGCATCGGCATCCAGAATGGCGACCAGTGTCACTCGGGGGAAGTGATGGCCCTTGGCCAGCATCTGGGTGCCGACCAGAATGCAGGGCTCGCCGCTGTGTACCTGCTCCATGATCCGCTCCAGCGCGTGCTTGCGCTGGGTGCTGTCGCGGTCGACCCGGAGAATCGGCGTGTCGGGGAAATGCACCGCCAATCGGTCTTCGACCCGTTCGGTGCCACTGCCGGCCGGGCGCAGCTGGCTGCTGCCGCACTGGGCGCAGTGGCGCGGAATGGGTGTCTGCCGGTCGCAGTGATGGCAGTGCAGGTGGGGCGGCTGGCGATGCAGCGTCATGCGGGCATCACAGCGGGTGCAGTCCACCGGGGTGCCGCAGTCGTGACAGACCAGGGCCGGTGAGAATCCGCGCCGGTTCAGAAACAGCAGCACCTGGGTGCCGCGTGCCAGATGTTCATGAATGCGCTGCAGCAGCGGGGCGGACAGGCCCGCATCCAGGTTTTGCTGGCGGATATCGAGCAGTTCGAATCTGGGCGGCTGGGCGTTGCCGGCGCGCCGGGTTAGGCGCAGGTGGCGGAAACGCCCGCTCAGGGCATTGTGCAGGCTCTCCAGTGACGGCGTGGCGCTGCCGAGCAGGATCGGGATGTCATGCTCGCGGGCGCGGTAGATCGCCAGATCGCGGGCGTGGTAACGGAAACCGTCCTGCTGCTTGAACGAGCCGTCATGTTCCTCGTCGACGATGATCAGGCCCGGCGACTTCAGTGGCGTGAAAATGGCCGAGCGGGTGCCGATCAGGATGCGGGCGCTGCCCTCGCGCGCCCAGAGCCAGGCGTCAAGGCGCTGGCGGTCGGTCATGCCCGAATGCAGGGCCAGTACGGGAACGCGGAAGCGGGCCTTGAAGCGGGCGATGGTCTGTGGCGTCAGACCGATCTCGGGCACCAATACCAGGGCCTGCTTGCCTTCCTCAAGGCAGCGCTGGATCGCCTGCAGGTAGACCTCGGTTTTGCCCGATCCCGTGACGCCTTCCAGCAGCATGGGAGTAAAGCCCTGCGCCTGGTTTGTCGCTTCGACGGCAGCCAGTTGCTCGTCATGCAGCGTCAGCGGCGCTTCGCGCAGCACCTCATCGCCCCGATCGTCGGCATGGGGCAGTGCCGGGAGGTGCTCGAAGGATACGACCAGTCCCTTGTCGGCCAGGGTTTTCAGCAAGGCCGGGTTGCCGCCTTCGGCGCGCAGGGCGTCGGTGCTGATGCCCTGGGGATGCTCCAGCAGCAGGGCCAGCAGTTCGCGTTGGCGCTCGGCCCGTGCCGACAACTGGCTGATCTCGGCGTTGGCGGTCGCTCGCCACAGCGTCTGGTGCTGGAAACGGGCGGGTTGGCCCTGACGCAGCAGAACCGGCAGAGCCTGTTGCAGGGCATCACCCATCGGGTGCTGATAATAGTGTGCGGCCCAGGAAGTGAGCTGGAACAGATCGGGGGTCAGCACCGGCTCGGTGTCGAGCAGCTCCAGTGCCGGCTTGAGCTTTTCCAGGGGCAATTCACTCTCGGTCTCAAGCGAGACCAGCACGCCGATCACCTCACGTCGACCGAAGGGGACGCGCACGCGACAGCCGGGTCTGGCCGTCTCCGGCCCATAGATTGGCGGACGGTAGTCGAACAGGCGGTACAGCGGCGTAGGAATGGCGACGCGGAAAATCAAAACGGAGCCTCGGGGTGGCAGATGGGCGCTGGATGCATGGGTGCAGTCTAGGGGTTTTGGCGGTAACAGGGAATGGCTTTGAGTGCTTGCCCGCAAGGGAGACGGTGCGTATAATTTCGCGCCTTGGTTGTACATATCCGTGCTTGTTAAAAGCGCGCCATTGAATGTGCGGTGCCTGGCGTCAAATGAATGCGACCGGGTGGCGGCACGCCAATTTTGTCGAGGTTTAAGATGAAAGCTGGTATCCATCCGGAATACACTGAAATCAAAGTTACCTGCTCTTGCGGTAACGTAATGAACACCCGTTCTACCCTGGGTGAAGACATGCTGGTCGACGTATGCAGCCAGTGCCACCCGTTCTACACTGGCAAGCAGAAGGAAGCGACTTCTGGTGGCCGTGTTGACCGCTTCAAGAAACGTTTCGGTTCTCGTGGCTTCAAGTCATAAGCGACTGCTTCCGCGCGAACGCAAAAAGGCACTCATCACGAGTGCCTTTTTTGTATCTGCGTGTTTTACATCTGCTCTGCTTTCCTTTCTTTTTCCTGCCTCGGCGCAGGCGCGCTGCCCTCAACTGCCCGGCGGTTTCTCAGCTCGGGTCGAGCATGTCTATGATGGCGATACCGTTCTGCTGACCGATGGGCGAAGGGTACGCCTGATCGGTGTGAATACCCCTGAACTGGGGCGTGATGGTCGCCCGAACGAAGCCTATGCCCAGGCAGCGCAGCGTTGGCTGCAGCAGCATGCCGATGAGCAACAGGTCTATCTGCTGCCCGGGGTTGAATCTCATGATCGCTATGGTCGTTTGCTGGCGCATCTCTATCTGTCGGATGGTCGGCTGGCCGCAGAAGAGCTGGTGCGCGCGGGGCTGGGCTACGCGCTGGCCGTAGGTGGTAACAGCCGTTTGGCTGCCTGTCTGTTTGCGGCCGAACGGGACGCGCGGCAGCAGCACGACCGGCTCTGGCAGCAACCGCCGGTTGCGGCGGCTGCGATTGATCGAGCCGGCTTTGCGATGGTGCGTGGACACATAACGCGGATGACCTCGACTCGGCGCGGGCTTTATGTGGACCTGGATGACCAGGTGGCACTGTTCCTGTCGCAGGCACTGGTCGCTGAAGTGCAGGCTCAAAACTGGCGTACAGGGCAGCCGCTGGAGGTTCGGGGCTGGGTGGTCGACCGTCTGCAGCGGCAATCTCGCCTGTCTGAAGGGCAGCAGCGTTGGCTGCTGAAAGTGACGCATAAGTACCACTTGAAGTTGCATTAAAGTAAAAAAATTACACTTCATGGGCACGGTTGTTGTGGTTAGGGGTTTTTTATATGATGCAAGACCGTCTTATTAAACCTTAGTTGGAAACAGCAACCATGTCTCAAGAATTCAAACAAGCTGCTCTCGATTACCACGAGTTTCCGCGCCCGGGTAAAATCAGTGTAGAGCTTTCTACTCCTGCTGAGACTTCACGCGATCTTTCCCTGGCCTATTCGCCGGGCGTGGCCGAGCCGGTCCGCGAGATCGCCAAGGATCCTGAAGCGGCGTATCGCTACACTGCCAAGGGGAACCTGGTTGCCGTGATCTCCAACGGTTCCGCTATCCTGGGTCTGGGTGACTTGGGTCCGCTGGCGTCCAAGCCGGTGATGGAAGGCAAGTCTCTGCTGTTCAAGCGCTTCGCCAATATCGACTCCATCGATATCGAAGTGGATGCCGAGAGCCCGCAGGCGTTCATCGATACGGTTGCCCGTATCGCCGAAACCTTCGGCGGAATCAACCTGGAAGACATCAAGGCACCTGAATGCTTCGAGATCGAGCGCGTCCTGATCGAACGCTGCAACATTCCGGTATTCCACGATGATCAGCACGGCACCGCGATCGTAACTGCGGCCGGCATGATCAACGCCTTGGAGCTGGCCGGCAAAAAGCTGGATGAAGCACAGATCGTATGCCTGGGTGCAGGCGCTGCTGCCAGCGCGTGCATGAAGCTGCTGATCAATATGGGTGCCAAGGTCGAAAACATCTTCATGGTTGACCGCAAGGGTGTGATCCACTCCGGTCGTGAAGATCTGACGCCGGAAAAAGCGGCTTTTGCCACTGAAACCGACAAGCGTACTCTGGAAGACGCAATGACCGGTGCGGATGTGTTCGTTGGCCTGTCTGGCCCGAACCTGCTGTCCCCGGAAAACCTGCTGAAGATGGCGGACAACCCGATCGTCTTCGCCTGCGCCAACCCTGATCCGGAAATCAAGCCGGAGCTGGCGCACGAGACCCGTTCTGATGTGATCATGGCGACTGGTCGTTCCGATTACCCGAACCAGGTCAACAACGTCCTGGGTTTCCCGTTCATCTTCCGTGGTGCACTGGATGTACGTGCCAGTGCCATCAATGAAGAGATGAAAGCGGCTGCCGTCCGTGCCCTGGCCGATCTGGCAAAACAGCCGGTGACCCAGGAAGTGCTGGATGCCTACGGCCTGGATTCTCTGGAATTCAGTCGTGAGTACATCCTGCCGAAGGCGACCGACTCCCGCCTGCTGGGTGCGATCTCCTATGCGGTGGCCAAGGCGGCCATCGATACCGGAGTGGCGCGCCTGCCGATGCCGGAGAGCTACCCGCTGTAAGCGAAACGCTTCACGGGAAAACAAAAAAAACCGCTGCGATGGCAGCGGTTTTTTTATGTCTGAACAGAGGTGTCGGTGGAAGCGGTTCAGTAGCCGAAGATCGCTTCCGTAGCCGGCGCTTCCATCTGCTGTTCAGGACTGCGTGCGGTTTCGCGGGGGACATCCTCGCTGCGGAAATATTCGTACATGGCGTTGGACTGGCCGCTGTAGGCGCGCTTGCCGGTGGCCGGGTCGATACGCACGCGTACCACTCCCTGAGGGAGGGCGGGCGGGTTGTCCGGAATATCCTGCAGCGCCTCTTCCATGAAGTCGATCCAGATCGGCAGCGCACGGCTGCTGCCGTATTCACCGCGGCCAAGGGGGGCGGGCTGATCGAAACCGACCCAGGTGGTGGCAACCAGGTCGGGGCTGAAGCCGCTGAACCAGACATCCTTCTGCTCGTTGGTGGTGCCGGTTTTGCCGGCCAGGTCGGCGCGTTCAAGCACCCTTGCCCGGCGGCCGGTACCACGGGTGATGACATCGCGCATGACATCATAGATCAGGAAGGCGTTGCGTGGGGTCAGGATCCGCGGGGCCGTCAGCGGGCTGGCGGGAACTTCATCGGGCGGCAGCAGGGAGAAGCTGATCGATGAGTTGTCGGCTTCGGCTGCAGGTTCTTCAGTCGCATCCTGGCTCACGGCGTTGCTTACGGTCACGGCAGAGGCGCACTGAGGGCAGGCGTGAACGGGGTTGGCCTGCAGCATGACGTCACCTTCGGCGTTTTCGATGCGTGCGATCAGATAAGGATCGACCAGGAAACCGCCGTTGGCCAGAGCGGCGTAGCCACGAGCAACCTGCAGCGGGGTCGCGCTGGCACTGCCCAGAGACAGGGACAGGTTGCCCGGGAAGTTGTCCGGTTCAAAGCCAAAGCGCAGGATGAATTCACGTGCCTGTTCGATGCCAAGGGCGCGCATCAGGCGAATGGATACCAGGTTGCGGGAGCGGAACAGGGCTTCACGCAGGCGGGTGGGGCCATTGAATTTGCCGTTGTCGTTTTCGGGGCGCCAGGCGCCTTCCAGGCTGACGTCATGGAACACCACGGGAGCATCGTTGATGATCGATGCGGGGGTGAAGCCGTTTTCCAGTGCAGCCGTATAGAGGAAGGGCTTGATGTTGGAGCCGGGCTGGCGATAGGCCTGGGTCACTCGGTTGAACTTGTTGTGGTAGAAGCTGAAGCCGCCGGTCAGTGCGCGGATGGCCCCGTCCTGAGGGTTGAGGGCAACCAGGGCGCCCTGGATGCCAGGCATCTGGGTCAGGCGCAGCTGGCCTTCACTGTCCAGCATCACGCGGATGATATCGCCGGCATTCAGCACGTCGGCAGGACGCTTGGGCGCGGGCCCGGTCCAGTGTACGCTGCGGTAGGGACTGGCCCACTTGATGCCCGCCCAGTCCAGCTGGCTCTCGCTGCCATCGGTGCGCAACAGCCGTGCGCCCGTATCGGTGACCTCCAGTACCAGTGCCGGCTCCAGTCCGGCATAGGCGGTGTGCTGGCGCAGGGCGCTGAGCTGGTCTTCGGCGTTGAGGGTGTTGATCTCGATGCTGGCTTCAGCTCCCTTGTAGCCATGGTCATCGGTGTAGTCGAGCAGGCCGCGGCGCAGAGCGGCGGTTGCTTCGTTCTGCATCCGGCTATTAATCGTTGTCCAGACGCGATAGCCGTCGGTGTACAGGGCTTCGCCGTACTGTTCATACAGCTGCTGGCGTACCATCTCGGCGATGTAGGGGGCGTCCAGTTCGATATCGCTGCGGTGGTAGCGCGCGGTGACCGGCGTCGCCACGGCAGTGTCATGATCCTGCTGTGAAATGTACCCCAGCTGCAGCATGCGTCCCAGGATCCAGTCCCGGCGCTCCTGTGCGCGATCAGGGTTGGTGATCGGGTTGAAGGCGGAAGGTGCCTTGGGCAGGCCGGCAATCATTGCCAGCTGGGCCAGGTCCAGCTCATCGATATTCTTGCCGTAATAGGTGTTGGCGGCGGCCTGAATGCCGTAGGCGCGATGGCCCAGGTAGATCTGGTTGACGTACAGCTCCATGATCTCCTGCTTGTCCAGTTCCTGCTCTATCTGAAGGGCCAGCAGAATCTCGATGAACTTGCGGCGGAAGGTCTGTTCACGAGTCAGGAAGAAATTCTTGGCCACCTGCATGGTGATGGTGGAACCGCCGCTCTGGATACGCCCGGTCGAGGCGAGCTGGAAGGCAGCGCGACTGAGGCCCTTGATGTCGATGCCGAAGTGATCAAAGAAGCGAGCGTCCTCGGCGGCCTGCAGGGCCTGGATGAAATGATCGGGAATCTGCTCGAATGGAATCGGCGTGCGCTTCTTCTCGCCGAACTCGGCGATCAGCTTGTCGTCGGCAGAGTAAACCCGCAGAGGCGTCTGGAATTTGACCTCGCGAAGACTCTGGACATCGGGTAGCTCGGGGCTGAAGTAGTAATACACGCCAGCAAAGGTCGCAGCGCCTGTAAAGACGCCGATCAGAGACAGTGTCAGTAGCCATTTAAATAGCCGTTTCAGAATACGCATGCGGGCCTTGGGTCATCCGTTGGAAAAAAATAGAGCTGGATCATTATATAGGTGTAACTAGCCCGGTCCACAGTGAACAGGCAGTTTAAATTGTTTCTGAATCAGGCTACATTGTGACCGTCTGCGGGACTTCACCTGGTTGATGATATAAGGAAAATGTCGTGCTCAGCTTCTTCAAGCCAAAGACTGCCGGCTGGGTAGGAGTGGATATAGGGTCCGCTTCTGTCAAGTTGGTTGCTCTGACCAAACATGGACAGTCATACCAGATAGAAGGTTATGCTGTCGTTCCTTTGCCTCCTACAGCGGTGGTCGACGGTAATGTCGAGATCCCCGGTGAAGTCTCCGATGCCATTGAACGCGGCATCAAGATCTGTGGTGGCGGTCTGTCTCATGCCGTGACGGCGGTTCCTTCCTCGGCGGTCATTACCAAGCATCTGGAAATCAGCAACGCTTTCGTTGGCATGGAGCTGGAAGAACAGGTTCAGGTTGAGGCCGACCAGTTCATTCCCTATCCGCTGGAAGAGGTGGCGCTGGATTTCGAGGTGCTGGGGCCGGTCGACAAGGCGCCGGAGCTCAACGAGATCCTGCTGGTCGCCTGTCGCCGGGATGACGCGGATAGCCGTGAAGAGGCGATCAACGGCTCCGGATTGACCTGTGAAGTGATCGATATCGACACCTACGCCATTGAACGCACTCTGCCGCTGCTTGAGCATGGGGAACCGGGTGGTCAGCTGGTTGGTATCGTGGATATCGGTGCCGCGACCCTGACCCTGAACGTGTTCAAGGGCAACAAGATCATCTATAACCGCGAGCAGGCATTCGGCGGTAACGATCTCACCAATATGATCCATCAGCAAAGAGGGATCGAGGTTGCAGAGGTCGAGCGCCTGTTGAGCCTGGGTGAGCTTGATGACGAAACGATGGAAATGCTGGTGCTGCCTTTCCGTCAGACCGTCGTGTAGCAGATATCGCGCGCACTGCAGTTTTATTACTCCTCCGGTTCTCAGGGACAGTTGAGCAAGCTGTATCTGGCAGGTGGCACTTCGGGGCTGGAAGGACTGTCCGCCATGGTTGGCGAGGAAGTGGGTGTGAGTACCCATGTCGCCAATCCTTTCATCAATATGCAGGTAGCCTCCAAGGTTAACGCCGTGCGGCTGCAGAAGGATGCGTCCTGTCTGCTCAAGGCGTGTGGCCTGGCGCAACGAAGCTTTGATATTTAGGGATCATAGGGATTATGTATGGCACGTATTAACCTCAGGCCCTGGCGCGAAGAACGGAACGAACGGCTACAGAAGCGTTTTATCGGTAATATTGCCGGTGCAGCCTTGCTGGGTGTGCTGGTCGTACTGGGGATCAGTTATTACTACGACGTTCAGATGGATCGTCAGAATGCACGCAACAGCTACTTGAAAACCGAGATCGCCAAGCTGGACCAGAAAATCAAGGAGATCGAGGAGCTGCGAGCCAAGCGCGAGCGGCTGCTGGAACGCCTCAAGGCGATTCAGCAGTTGCAGGGCAACCGCCCGGTTATCGTACGCAACTTCGACGAACTGGTGCGCGTATTGCCGGATGGTATCTATTACGACTCGCTGGTGCGCAAGGGCGAAGCGATCACCATCGATGGTCTGGCCGAAAACAACAATCATGTCTCCGAGCTGATGCGTCGTCTTGATGACTCCATCTGGTTTGCCGAGCCTGACCTGCGCCAGGTCGATACGAGCGACGGCGCCAAACATTTCAACATGCAGGTCGGCATGACCCGGCCCGATGCTGAGGAGGCAAAATAATGGATGCCAACTCATTCAAGCGTGCCTTCCAGGGGTTTGATATCAACAATGTCGATGTCAATCAGGCCGGCAGCTGGCCGATTGGGGTCAAGATCATCGTCTACCTGCTGGTGTTTGCCCTGATGGTCGGTGGCGGCGTGCACTTCTTTATCAAGGATAAGCATGTTGCGGTCGAGCGTGAGATTGCCAAGGAGCGCGAACTCAAGCAGGAATACCAGACCAAAGCGTTCCAGGTGGCCAGCCTCGATGCCCTGCGCAAACAGATGGCCGATGTGGAAGGTCGCTTTGCCGAGCTGCTGAAACAGCTGCCGACCGACAAGGAAGTACCGGGCCTGCTGGAAGACATCACCGAGATCGGCAAGTCTGCCGGCCTGGAGTTCGACCTCATTGCGTTGCAGCCGGAGCGCAAGGAACAATTCTATGTGGAACTGCCGATTCGGATTCTGGTGCGTGGCAACTACCACCAGATGGGTGAATTCGTCAGTGGTGTGGCCGCCATCAAGCGTATCGTGACCCTGCACGATTTTGCTCTCAAGCCAGAGCAGCCGGGTGGCCTACTGTCAATGGAAATCAGCGCGAAGACATACCGCTATGATGATACGAAATAACGCTCAGCGCAAAAGCCGCTTGGGGCTGGCTCTGCTTTTGATGTTGCCATTGTCAGGCTGTCTCTGGGTTGACGATACTCAGGACCTGCAGCGCTATACGCGCGAGCAGCAGGCTCGGCCCAGTGGCAAGATTGAGCCGCTGCCGACATTCAAGCCCTATGAAAGTTTCGTCTATGAGGGCGCAAGCCTCAGGAACCCTTTCCGCCCCATCGTACGCAGTACTGGCGAGCGTGAAGAGCTGGCTGGCAACGATGCGATACAGCCGGACCTGGAGCGGCCCCGTGAATATCTGGAAGAGTTCTCGATTGATGAGCTGCATATGGTCGGCATCATCACAGAACCCGGAGGCGATACCCTCTGGGCGTTGATCAAGGACCCCAATCAGGAAGTTCACCGCGTCGTTGCCGGTAGCTACCTGGGGAACGACTACGGTGAAGTGAGTGCCATCAGTGAGCGTGAACTTCAGCTGGTGGAAATTATCTCGAACGGACGGGGCGGTTGGATGAAGCGGCCACGTACACTGACGTTAGAAGAACAGCAGGATTGATAAGGATGCAGACCGTGAATAGATACAGACGGACCGAAACCAACCGGATGCAGACCCGACGCCTGGCGCCATTCTGGCTCCTGCTCAGTGCGCTGATGCTGACCGTCTTTGGCCGGACGGCCATGGCGCAGAATGCTGTCCTTCAGGACGTGAGCTTTGCATCTCTGCCCGGCAAGAAAATTGAAGTTCAGATGGACTTCGATTCCGTACCGCCTTCTCCCAAGGCGTATATGATTGAAACGCCTCCGAGACTGGTCATGGACATCTGGGGTGCCAGCAATGGGCTGGAGCAGAAAATGCTGGCGGTCAAGTCAGGCGAGGTCGACAGTCTGCACTTTGCCGAAGCCAACGGCCGTATGCGGATTGTTGCCAACCTGAATGCGGTGGTTGGCTACGATATCCGCACCGAGGGTAATCAGCTGGTGCTGGAACTGGGCGGCGTCCAGGGTGCGGTAAGTGCTGCGCCCAGCCAGGCTGATCAGCCGAAGGCCAACCGGGCGGCGGCAGCGGCTCGTGCCGAAACCGACAGCCGTACCCAGGTAAAAGGGATCGACTTTCACCGCCTGGACGGTGACCGTGGTCGTATCACCGTCGACCTGACCGATGCCGGAGCCGGCCTCGATATTGTCGAAGAGGGCGGCAACGTGGTGGTCAACCTGACCGGTGCCAATCTCGACCCTGCCCTGCAGCAGCGCCTGGATGTGCAGGACTTCGCGACCCCGGTGAACTACATCGATACCCTGGTGCAGGGCGACAAGGCTACCATCCTGATCAAGCCGACGTCGGCCCCTTACGATTACATGGCTTACCAGAGCGGCAGCCAGCTGGTGCTCGACTTCCAGCCGCTGACGCCGGCGGAACAGAAAGCCAAGGAAGACTTCTTCCCCTACAAGGGTGAAAAGATCGACCTGAACTTCCAGAGTGTCGAAATCCGTACCGTTCTGCAGATCATCGCTGAGGTGGCCGAGAAAAACCTGGTGGTCAGCGATAACGTGCAGGGCGATATCACTCTGCGCCTGAAAAACGTGCCCTGGGACCAGGCACTGGATATCGTGCTGAAGACCAAGGGGCTGGACAAGCGTGAGGCGGGTAATGTGCTGCTGGTCGGTACCGTCCAGGAGATCGCCGAACGTGAAGCGGTTGAGCTGCAGAGTCAGCAGAGTGAAATCACCGTTGCTCCGCTGAGCACCGACTTCATTCAGATCGACTATCGCAAGGCATCCGATATCAAGGAGCGTATTCTCGAGGCCAAACTGGTGTCCGAGCGCGGCTTCGTGATGGCCGATGATGAGACCAATACCCTGATGGTGCGCGAAACGGCCAAGCAGATCCGGGAGATTCGCGATACCATCAAGGAGTTCGATGTCGAGGTTGCCCAGGTCATGGTGCAGGCGCGACTGGTGACGGCGTCCAATACGGCGGCTAAAGAACTGGGCATCCGCTGGGGTGCCGGTTATCAGGGCGACCGTCTGAGCGTTGGGGGATCACCCAACTTCGACTCAACCCCCTTCGTGCATAACCCGATTCTGACTTCGGACCAGGCCGACGCGGTCGAGGATTCTGAAGCGCTGAAAGAGAACATGACCATCCCGAGCAACCTGATGGTGGACCTCGGAATTGAAAGCGCGACATCGGGCCTCTCCTTCGGCTACCTGAGCGACCGCTTCCTGCTTTCCGCCGAACTGCTGGCCATGCAGACTGACGGTAAACTGGAAATCGTCTCCCAGCCGAAGGTGATCACCACCAATGGTAAACCGGCCGTTATCAAGGCGGGTCAGGAAGTACCGACCCGAACTATCGATAACGACGGCAAGGCAACAGTCGAATGGAAAGAGGTGGTTCTCAAGCTGGATGTGGTGCCGCAGATCATTCCAGGTGATAAGGTACAACTGGATCTGATAATCACCGAGGACTCGGTGGGTGCGATCTACGACGACCTGGGTAACCGCCTGATCAACAAGCAGGAACTGCGTACCTCCATTGTGGTGGCTGACGGTGAAACGGTCGTGCTGGGTGGCGTGTTGCGCAACCAGACCAGTGAAAGCGTGTCCAAGACACCGTTGCTGGGTGATCTGCCGGTGCTGGGGCATCTGTTCAAGAGCCGGGTAACGGATAATGAAAAACGTGAACTCCTGATTTTCATCACGCCCCAGATGGTTCGAGAGTCACTGAGACGATAAGTACAAAGAGCTAAGAACAACTTGAATGTGTTTCTAATTGGCCCTATGGGTGCTGGAAAAAGCACCATAGGGCGTTTGCTTTCTCAGGAGCTGGCGCTGGAATTTCACGACTCTGATCGTGTGATTGAAGAACGTGCCGGTACCAATATCCCGTGGATTTTCGATGTCGAGGGGGAAGCAGGCTTTCGCCAGCGAGAAGAAGCGGCGATTGACGAGCTGACCCGGCTGGACAACATTGTGCTGGCCACCGGTGGCGGTGCTGTGCTGCGTGAAGCCAACCGGCGTCATCTGCAGAGCCGTGGCACCGTGGTCTATCTGCATACCTCCATCGAGCAGCAACTGGAGCGGACCGCCAAGGACCGCAATCGCCCGCTGTTGCAGACGGAAAACCCCCGCGCGGTGCTGGAGGCCCTGATCAAGGAGCGTGATCCGCTGTATCGCGCCTGCTGCGATCTGCTGATCAAGACCGACCGGCGTCACCCAAGAGGCGTGGTGAACGATATCGTGCGCTTCCTCAAGCGGCAGCAGCCCCTCAAAACGTCCGACTAAAGCGCTTTCGGAGATGTAAGATGCAAACGCTGAATGTTGATCTGGGGGAGCGCAGCTACCCTATCCATATCGGCCAGAACCTGCTGGCACAGCCTCTGCTGGCGCCGTTCATCAAGGGCCGCCAGGTGATGGTGGTCAGCAATGAAACCGTAGCACCGCTGTATCTGGACAGGCTGATGGCACAGCTGTCCGGTTTCCAGGTGGACTCGGTGATCCTGCCCGACGGCGAGGCGTTCAAGGATCTGGACCATATCAACCGGATTTTCGATGCCCTGCTGGAAAAACGCCATAACCGAACCACCACGCTGATTGCGCTGGGGGGCGGTGTCGTGGGGGACATGACCGGCTTCGCGGCCGCCTGCTACCAGCGTGGCGTGGCCTTCATTCAAGTGCCGACCACGCTATTGTCGCAGGTTGACTCTTCCGTTGGAGGCAAGACCGGCGTCAACCATCCGCTGGGCAAGAACATGATCGGAGCCTTCCACCAGCCGCAGCTGGTACTGGCGGATACCGAGGTGCTGGCGACGCTGCCGGAACGCGAGCTGTCTGCCGGCCTGGCAGAAGTGATCAAGTATGGCCTGATCCATGATGTCGACTTTCTTGAGTGGCTGGAACAGAACATGCCGGCGCTGCGTCAGCGTGACGCCAGCGCGCTGAGCCAGGCGATCTATCGTTCCTGCGAGATCAAGGCGGAAATGGTGGCGCTGGATGAGCGAGAAGCCGGTGTGCGAGCGTTGCTGAACCTGGGCCATACCTTCGGGCATGCGATCGAGACCGACCAGGGGTATGGGCAGTGGCTGCATGGCGAGGCCGTGGGTGCCGGAACCATGATGGCGGCGGACCTGTCAGCACGACTGGGCTGGCTGTCGCAGCAGGACCTTGACCGTGTTCGTAACATTCTGCAGGCGGCAGGCCTGCCGATTCTGCCACCGTCCGAGATGAGCGTTGAGCGCTTTCTGGAATTGATGGCGGTCGATAAGAAAGTGATCGATGGTAATTTGCGCCTGGTGTTGCTGCAGCAGCTGGGCAAGGCGATCGTGACATCCGATTGTCCTGCTGAGCGTCTGACCGAGACGCTGACCGCAGGCGAGCAATTGGGACGGTTGTAACCGGAAGTCGGTGCTGAAAGGAGGCGGAAGGTCGAACATGAGTGTGCCCAGTTACTACCATGAGCCGGGATCGCGGCTGCAGCTGTCGGAAAAACTGCAGCACCTGGTACGTTTCTCCGATTTCCTGATCCTGATCGCAGGCATTGAGGGGTGTGGCAAGACGACGCTGCTGCACAAGCTGGAGCAGGACGGGCAGGCGAGCGCAGGCCGCTCGGCGCTGGTCGGCTTTGAAGCGACGGCCGATGTGACCGGATTGCTGCAGGCGCTGACCCATGCTCTGCAGATGGAGCCGGCAGATGGCAACCAGGCACGCCTCTCCCAGCTGCACGGTCTGGCGAAACAGCTGGCCGAAGACGACCTTTCTCTGGTGCTGTTGATCGATGATGCGGATTATCTGACCAATAATGCGCTGGAGTTGCTGATCAACTTTGCCACCGTTGAAGGCCCTGCTGCGCCCCGGATCCTGCTGACGGGGACGCCGGCATTTGAGCAGCGTTTCCGGGACCTTGAGCTGGATCAGCGTCTTGAAGGGCATCTGCATGTTGAGCACCTGACGCCCTTCACGGTCGATGAGTCGACCGAATTCATCGAATCCCTGCTGCCTGAGGGCGTAGTGCTCAAGGAGCGGCAGTTGCGACTGCTGGTCGAACAGTCGGCGGGACGGCCAGCGAGGCTGCGCCAGGCTGTTGCCGAGGTACTGAAGCGTGACGGTAGCGTGGCGCATTCGCCGGAGCGATTTTCCATGCCACCCAAACATATCAGTGCGGCTTTCATTATCCTGATAGGGGTGTTTGCCGTCGCCATCTGGCAGTACCTGCCGGAGGGGGAAGAAGAAGCGGTCGTGGCGGAGCGTGTAACCTTACCCTTGGCTATTGACAGGGTTCCTCAGGCGCAGGCGGATGCCGTGGATGAAATTCGGCTGGAACCGAAACCGGTCGAGTCGCCGGAACGCCCTGTTGTCGCAGCGGTGGAACCCGCGGACATTTCTCCCGTACCTCGGATGCCGGCTGAGAGAGAAGACGAGCCTGTTGACCCAGTCGCTCCCTCTGCAGCGCGGGAACCCGTATCACCGGTGCAGGAAGTCGTGACGGCGGAGCCGCCGGCAGCGTTGGAAACGCCGGTAAAAACAGTGGCTGAACCGGTCGCCGAAACTGAAGCAGCGCCTGCCACAGAACAGGCGGCCAGGTCTGATGTTCAAACCAGGGCTCAGCCTGAAACGGCGTCTGCGTCTGTGCCAGAACCCGAACCGGTTGTAACACCTAAGCCGGCACCGGCCGTTGAAGCCAAGCCAAAACCGGCGCCCAAACCCGTTGCCGCGAAGCCTGTGTCCTCCGGTGGCGTCGCCGAGCGTTGGCTGCGAGAGCAGGAGCTGCTGGGCTGGCCGGAGAAGGGGTATACGCTACAGATGCTGGGAGCGCGAGAAGAGCAGAGCGTCAAGACCTTCATTGAGTCCCAGGCGCAGCCCGAGCGCTTCTATTATTTCCGTACCCTGTTCAAGGGAAAACCCTGGCACGTGGTGGTCTATGGACAGTATGCCGACCGTGCTTCGGCGGTCAGTGCGGTCAAGGCGCTGCCGGCCGGTTTGCAGCGGTTACGCCCCTGGGCAAGGTCGATTGCCGGGGTCAAGGCTGATATTCAGAAAAAATAGTAATTTTTCCAGAAAAATCAGTAATTTAGATTCAAGAAAGGCGCCTTCGGGGGCCTTTTTTTGGCGCTGAAACTGTCATCTGAATTGCATAAAATTTGTTCTTTGGACAGTGCGCATGTAAAATTGCTTCCCCTTTTTGCCCGTCCAGCGTGCCCCGGGAGAAAGGAGTTATTATAACTGTTTGTTTTTAAAGAGTTTTTTAGTGAGGTCGGCTTATGAACAAAGGTCTTTATCGCCTCGGAGAATTCAAGGATAACTGTGGCTTTGGTCTAATGGCCCACATGCAGGGACAGGCCAGTCACGACTTGTTGGAAAAGGCGATTGAAGCACTGGCTTGCATGACTCACCGCGGGGGGATCGCTGCGGACGGCAAAACAGGGGATGGTTGTGGTCTGCTGATGCAGAAGCCGGACACATTCCTGCGTGCAGTGATGAAGGAAGAGCAGAGTGTTGAGCTTGGCGAGAACTATGCCGTGGGCATGGTCTTTCTGTCCCGGGAGCCGGCACTTGCCGCGCAGGCTCGTAATGAGCTGA
Source organism: uncultured Marinobacterium sp. (assembly GCA_963676805.2). Classification (GTDB taxonomy): domain Bacteria; phylum Pseudomonadota; class Gammaproteobacteria; order Pseudomonadales; family Balneatricaceae; genus Marinobacterium. Next base: position 3,166,182 of record CAXXYA010000002.1, read on the forward strand.
ATGCTGCTCTGGAGGCACAAGGCCTGGAGGTTGCAGGCTGGCGTACGGTTCCAACCGATCAAGGTTGTCTGGGGCCGATTGCAAAAGATACTCTGCCTCAGATCGAGCAGGTATTTATCAACCCCAACGGCAAGAACGATCGTCAATTTGCCGTTAGCCTCTTTACTGCCCGCCGCCTCACCGAAAATGCCCTTAGCCAGGATCCTGATTTCTACATTTGCAGTCTTTCCGACAAGGTTCTGTCCTACAAGGGCCTGATGATGCCGGTGGACCTGCCGGTGTTCTACCAGGATCTGAACGATCCGCGTCTGGAAACGGCGATCTGTACCTACCACCAGCGCTTTTCCACCAACACCGCTCCGCGTTGGCCGCTGGCGCAGCCGTTCCGCTTCCTGGCGCACAACGGCGAGATCAACACCGTTGATGGCAACCGCAACTGGGCACGTGCTCGTCGCACCAAGTTCGTCACCGAACTGCTGCCCAATCTTGATGAGCTGCAGCCGATCGTCAATACCACCGGTTCCGACTCCTCCAGCATGGACAACATGCTCGAGTTCCTGTTGGTCGGTGGCATGGACATCTACAAGGCCGTACGCATGATCGTGCCGCCGGCGTGGCAGAACGTTGAGACCATGGACTCCGATCTGCGCGCCTTCTACGATTACCACTCCATGCACATGGAGCCCTGGGACGGTCCTGCCGGCATGGTCATGACCGACGGTCGTTTCGCGGTCTGCATGCTGGACCGTAACGGTCTGCGCCCGTCACGCTGGGTGATGACCCGCGATGGCTACATCTGCACCGCTTCCGAGATCGGCGTATTCGATTATGCACCGGAAGATATCGTAGCGCAGGGCCGGGTCGGACCGGGACAGATGCTGTCCATCGATACCGCGACCGGCGAAGTGCTGCACACCGACGACGTGGACAACAAGCTCAAGTCCGGCCAGCCGTACAAACAATGGCTGAAAGAGAACGCCATCCGCCTTGAACAGCACATGAACTTCGACATGGAGTCCCAGTCCTTCCGCGAAATGCCGCCGGAAGAGACCAAGGCGCACATGAAGATGTTCAACGTCAGCTTCGAGGAGCGTGACCAGGTGCTGCGCCCGCTGGGCGAATCCGGCATGGAAGCGGTCGGCTCCATGGGTGACGACAAGCCGATGGCGGTGCTGTCCAGCCAGATCCGTTCACCCTATGACTACTTCCGTCAGCAGTTTGCGCAGGTGACCAATCCGCCGATCGATCCGCTGCGTGAAGCGATCGTGATGTCGCTGGAAACCTGTATCGGTGCCGAACAGAACGTGTTCGAGGAAACGCCGCAGCACGCACGACGCATCATCCTGAGCACGCCGGTGCTGTCGGCCAACAAGTTCCGTTACCTGAGTGACTGTCCGAACGAAGGCTTCGCGTCACACAAGCTGGACCTGCAATACGACCCGGAAATCGGTCTTGAGCAGGCGATCCGCAACCTGTGTGCTCAGGCCGAAGAAGCGGCACTCAGCGGCAAGGTACTGTTGATCCTGACTGACGCCTATCTGCAGCGCGGCAAGCTGCCGATCCATGCAGCGATGGCGACCGGTGCGGTTCACCACCACCTGGTGGAAAAAGGCCTGCGTTGCGAGACCAACCTGATCGTGGAAACGGCTACTGCCCGTGATTCCCACCATTTCGCCGTGCTGTTCGGCTTCGGTGCCACGGCGGTTTACCCGTACCTGGCCTACCGTGTGCTCAACGACCTCTGCCGTACCGGCGAGTTGGGTCTGGAACCGATGCAGGCGCACGAAAACTACCGCAAGGGCATCAACAAGGGCCTGCTGAAGATCCTGTCCAAGATGGGTATCTCCACTGTGGCTTCCTACCGTGGCGCCCAGCTGTTCGAGGCCGTAGGCCTGTCCAGCGAAGTGGTTGATCTCTGCTTCCGTGGCGTGTGCAGCCGTATTGAAGGAGCACGCTTCACTGACTTCCAGGACGAACAGGCACAGCTGGCCAGTCTGGCCTGGAGTGCGCGCAAGCCGATCCGTCAGGGCGGTCTGCTGAAATACGTACACGGTGGCGAGTATCATGCCTACAACCCGGATGTGGTCAAAACGATCCATGAGGCGGTCACCACCGGTGATCAGCGTGCCTACGACCGTTATGCCGCTCTGGTCAACAACCGTGGCGTGGCGACCCTGCGTGACCTGCTGGGCCTGAAGAAAGGTCTGACGCCGGTACCGCTGGATGAAGTCGAGCCGGTCGAGAACATCTTCCCGCGCTTTGACAGTGCTGCGATGTCGCTGGGTGCCCTGTCGCCGGAAGCGCACGAAGCGCTGGCAATGGCGATGAACGAACTGGGTGGACGCTCCAACTCCGGTGAGGGGGGTGAAGACCCGGCCCGTCACGGCACCATGAAACGCTCCAAGATCAAGCAGGTGGCCTCTGGTCGTTTCGGTGTTACACCGGAATACCTGATGAGCGCCGATGTCATGCAGATCAAGGTTGCTCAGGGCGCCAAGCCCGGTGAGGGTGGCCAGCTGCCGGGCGGCAAGGTCAATGACCTGATCGCACGTCTGCGTTACTCGGTTCCGGGCGTGACGCTGATTTCGCCGCCGCCGCACCACGATATCTACTCGATCGAGGACCTGGCGCAGCTGATCTTCGACCTCAAGCAGATCAACCCTGAAGGTCTGGTATCAGTGAAGCTGGTATCCCGTCCGGGCGTTGGCACCATCGCTTGTGGCGTGGCCAAGGCCTATGCCGACCTGATCACCATCTCCGGTTACGACGGCGGTACCGCGGCGTCTCCGCTGACCTCCATCCACTATGCCGGTTCCCCGTGGGAGCTGGGTCTGGCCGATGCCCAGCAGGCGCTGCGCGCCAACCAGCTGCGCGGCAAGATCCGTCTGCAGACGGACGGTGGTCTGAAAACCGGTCTGGACGTGGTCAAGGCCGCGATGCTGGGTGCCGAGAGCTTCGGTTTCGGTACCATGCCGATGGTGGCGCTGGGCTGTAAATACCTGCGTATCTGCCACCTGAACAACTGTGCGACCGGTGTCGCCACTCAGCGTGAAGACCTGCGCAATGACCACTTCCGCGGTACCGTGGAAATGGTGAAGAACTTCTTCCGCTTCATCGCTGAAGAAACCCGTCAGCTGATGGCTCAGCTGGGTGTGCGCAGCTTCGATGAGCTGATCGGCCGTGTCGATCTACTGGAAATCCTGGAAGGTGTCACCGAGAAGCATGCCAACCTGGATCTGACGCCGATCATCGGCAACGCAGGCGTACCGGAAGAGTATCCGCACACCTGTCAGCAGCCGCGCAACGAGCCTTACGATGCCGGCAGCCTGAACACCGAAATGCTGGAGCTGGCGCGTGATGCGATCGCCGGCAAGCAGGGTGGCGAGTGGACGCTGAAAATCACCAACTGCGACCGCTCCGTCGGTGCCCGTACTTCCGGTGAAATTGCCCGTCTGCACAGCAACCTGGGCATGAGCGATGCGCCGATCACCTTCCGCTTCCAGGGTCACGCCGGTCAGTCCTTCGGTGTCTGGAACGCCGGTGGTCAGAACCTGCTGCTGGAAGGCGATGCCAACGACTACGTCGGTAAGGGCATGGCGGGCGGCAAGATCGTCGTGCGTCCGTTCGAGGCGGCGACCTTCAAGTCCAACGAAACCGCGATTCTGGGCAACACCTGTCTGTACGGCGCCACTGGTGGCAAGCTGTTCGCGGCCGGCCATGCCGGTGAGCGTTTCGGCGTGCGTAACTCCGGCTGTCATGCGGTGATCGAAGGTGCCGGTGACCACTGCTGCGAATACATGACCGGCGGCATGGTGACCGTGCTGGGTGAAACCGGCTACAACTTCGGTGCTGGTATGACCGGTGGCTTCGCTTACGTGCTGGATATGAACAACAGCTTCGTGGACAAGTACAACCACGAACTGGTGGATATCCACCGCATCGCGACCGAGCAGATGGAAGCGTACAAGAACCACCTGCGCTCGGTGATCGAGGAGTTTACGGCGGAGACCGGAAGTGCCTGGGGTCAGGAGATCCTCGACAACTTCTACGACTTCAGCGGCAAGTTCTGGCTGGTGAAGCCGAAGGCCGCTAGCCTGAACGAACTTCTGAACACTGTGCGTGTACGTCCCGAGTAAGCACAGAGAACGACTAACAGCAGCACCTGCCCGCGGGGCAGGTGCCGGACGAGGTGGTAACATGACTGACCGTCTGAAAAACGATTTCCAGTTTATCGATGTTGGCCGTCAGGGACCGGAAAAAATCCCGGCGGACGTGCGCAAACAGCAGTTTGCCGAAATTTATGAACCGTTCAAGGCCAAGGACGCCTCCTCTCAGGCGCACCGTTGCCTGGAGTGCGGCAACCCTTACTGCGAATGGAAGTGCCCGGTACACAACTTCATCCCCAACTGGCTGAAGCTGGTCACCGAAGGCAACATCATGGAGGCGGTAGAGCTGAGTCACCAGACCAACTCTCTGCCCGAAGTCTGTGGCCGTGTCTGCCCGCAGGACCGTCTGTGTGAAGGTGCCTGTACGCTGAGTGACGGCTTTGGTGCCGTGACCATCGGCTCCGTCGAGAAATACATCACAGACACCGCTTTCGCCATGGGTTGGAAGCCGGATATGTCCAAGGTGGAATGGACCGATAAGAAGGTGGCGATCATCGGTGCAGGTCCGGCAGGCCTAGGCTGTGCCGATATCCTGGTGCGCAATGGCGTCAAGCCGGTTGTGTTTGACCGCAACCCGGAAATTGGTGGCCTGCTGACCTTCGGTATCCCGGAGTTCAAGCTCGAGAAGAGCGTGATGAGCCGTCGCCGCGAAGTGTTCACCGAGATGGGCATCGAGTTCCGTCTGAGCACCGAAGTGGGCAAGGACGTGACCATGCAGCAGCTGATGGACGAATACGACGCTGTCTTCATGGGCATGGGTACCTACACCTACATGAAGGGTGGATTCCCGGGCGAAGAGCTGGAGGGCGTGTACGATGCGCTGCCGTTCCTGATCTCCAACGTCAATCATTGCCTGGGCTTCGAGAAAGACGCGGCCGACTACATCAGCGTCAAGGGCCAGAAAGTGGTCGTGCTGGGTGGTGGTGATACCGCTATGGACTGTAACCGTACCTCCATCCGTCAGGGTGCCGATTCGGTGACCTGTGCCTACCGTCGCGACGAAGCCAACATGCCGGGCTCCAAGCGCGAGGTGGAAAATGCGCGCGAAGAGGGCGTCCAGTTCCTGTTCAACCGCCAGCCGGTTGAAGTCGTGGGCGAAAACGGCAAGGTCGTAGGCGTCAAGGTGGTTGCAACCCAGATGGGTGAGCCGGACGAAAACGGTCGCCGTCGTGCCGAAGTGGTACCGGGTTCCGAAGAAGTCCTGCCTGCTGATGCCGTGCTGGTGGCCTTCGGTTTCCGTCCGAGCCCGGCGCCCTGGTTCGCCGACTTCGGCATCGAGCTGCACGACGACGGGCGCATCAAGACCCAAGCGCAGCCGCAGGAAGCGGGCCGCTTCGCTTTCCAGACCAGCAACGCGAAGGTATTCGCCGGTGGTGACATGGTGCGCGGTTCCGACCTGGTGGTTACCGCCATCGATGAGGGCCGCAAGGCCGCCGAAGGTATCCTGGACTTCCTCGAAGTCTGATCTTTCCGCACCTGAACGAAAAAAACCGGATGCTGTCAGGGCATCCGGTTTTTTTATGCTCGTTTTCTGTATTCGCGTATGTTCTGTACAGGTTGTTCTGAGAGTGCCTAGAAGCGATTCTCGATCGACTTTCTCAGGTAAAGCTCCAGCCTGAGCGTGACCGCCCAGCGAGGCTCGAAATCCGAATCGCGGTCGAAGTGCAGCTCCGGAATCAGATCCATGAACAAGCGTCCCCTGTGGATATCTCGCCGGTACCAGCTCTGCAGGTAGTAGTCATTGACGCGCGGGGAATGGAGGCTGTCGCCCACCAGAATCAAGCCGTTGCGCCAGTTGCTGCGGTCGTTGATGCGGCGGATCACTTCGAGGCGCTGGGAAAATTCCAGCGTATCTTCCGTCTCCTGCCACTGCAGCTGGGTGTACGAGCGCAGGCGGCGATCGGATGCCAGTGGGCGGCTCAGATCCCAGCGGCTGCGGGCCGAATAGCCGTCACTGTCGAACCAGGACAGCCGGTTGTAACTGTGCAGTTCCCAGGGGCTGTCATCCCAGCTCCAGATGCGTTCGCCGGTCGCGCGGACATAGGGATCGACCGGTGTTCTGACCTTGATGCCGCCCCCGAAGCGGTAGCTCCAGTGCTGGCGCTTGTCGTCAGGATCGAGCCTGTCCAGGCCGATGGTGGCATTGTTGCTTTCCAGCCGTTCGTTGAGTTGGCTGTCGCTGCCCTGTTCGGCCAGGGTGCCCAGGGACTCCTCGGGGTCGCTTTCGATCAACAGTCGCAGTCGTTCCTTGCTGGTGGGCAGGTCGAGCCTGAAGCGTACGCTGAAGTCATCTTCAAACCCTTCCGATTCCTGCCACAGGGTTTCCTGGGTAATGCGCAGATAGGAGTCGTTATCCACCGTCAGGCTTTTTTCGGTACCGAAGAGACCATCCAGTCGACGGGCGGAGTAGTCCACCCAGTGGCCGATGGTGTCATGGGTCTGGTCCAGGCCGTTGGCGGCCCACTCCGGCAGATCGGAGTCGTTGGCGGCCAGCAGTGGCTGATTACAGAAACAGGTCAGAGCCAGAAGCGGGAGAAGGGTGGCTTTCATGTGGACAACATCCCTGAGAGTTCATCTAACTGTATAGATGATTACGGGACGATGATAAAGAGGGAAGCGGCAACGGCAGTCCCGCGGAGGCAGGCTGCCGCTGCTTTCAAGCCTTGATCAGAGCTTCTTCAGCATGCGTTCGTGCTGAGCCTGAACCTCGGCATCTGGCTCTTCACCCATCAGCGACACCGCGATGATGGCGATGCTGGCGAAGATGATGCCCGGTACGATTTCGTACATATCGAACAGGCCGCCGGACAGCTGCTTCCAGACGACCACGGTGACGGCACCGACCAGGATACCGGCCAGGGCGCCGTTGCGGGTCATGTGCTTCCAGTACAGGCTGATCAGCAGGGCCGGGCCAAAGGCGGCACCGAAACCGGCCCAGGCGTAGGACACCAGGCCCAGTACGGTGCTGTCCGGGTTGAGTGCCAGATACATGGCGACCAGCGACAGGCCGATCACGGCCAGACGTCCAACCATGACGATCTCTTTCTGCGAGGCGTTCTTGCGCAGCAGCTGCTTGTAGAAGTCCTCAGCCAGCGCGGAAGAGGAGACCAGCAGCTGAGAATCGGCGGTGCTCATGATGGCAGCCAGAATGGCGGCCAGGAGGATACCGGCGATCACCGGGTGGAAGATGGCGTTGACCAGCAGCATGAAGATGGTTTCACCGTCACCCAGCTCGCCACCCATCTGGCTCTCGACGAACAGCATGCCGGCCAGACCGACCAGCAGTGCACCGGCCATGGACAGTCCACTCCAGCCCACGGCGATGCGACGGGCGGTGGGAATGTCCTCATTGCTGCGGCAGGCCGCGAAACGGGCCAGGATGTGCGGCTGGCCAAAGTAACCCAGACCCCAGGCGGTTAGCGAGATGATTGCGACCAGGCTCAGCGGATCACCGTTCACATCGTTGAACAGGGTCAGCAGTTCCGGGTTCTTCGCTTCTACGGCCGTCCACATGGCGGAGAAACCACCGTCCGCCTGGATGGCGGCAATCGGTACGATCAGCAAGGCAGCGGCCATCAGCAGGCCCTGCACCAGGTCGGTCCAGGAAACGGCCAGAAAGCCGCCGAACAGGGTGTAGGAGACGATGCAGACCGTACCGATGATCAGTGCGGTGGTGTATTCGAGGCCAAAGACGGTTTCGAACAGCTTGCCTCCGGCGACCAGGCCGGAGCTGGTGTAGAACAGGAAGAACAGCAGTATGAAAAAGGCTGAAATGACCTGCAGCATGCGGGAACGGTCGCGGAAACGGTTGGCGAAGTACTCTGGCAGGGTCAGGGCGTCGCCGGCCTCGATACTGTAGGTACGCAGGCGCTTGGCGGTGAACATCCAGTTGGCCCAGGTGCCCAGCAGCAAGCCGCCCGCCAGCCAGAGAGCCTCCATGCCGGAGCCGAAGGCATAGCCCGGCAGGCCGAGCAGCAGCCAGCCGCTCATGTCGGAGGCGCCGGCGGACAGCGCCGCGGGCCAGGGGCCGAGTGAACGGCCACCGAGGAAGTAGTCGGAGGAGTTGGCGGTACGCTGGTAGGCGATGACACCGATCGCCAGCATCATAATGAGGTAAACGATAAAGGTGCCGTAGACCGCGTAGTTGTTTTCAATCATGCAAAAAGCCTCTGTGCAGCCCTTTAAGGGCCTGATTATTGTACGCCCGCCTCATGCATATACTCAGAGAAGCTGAGGCAGGTCGACAACGAACGGCACGGGGGCGATGCCGTTCAGCCATGTTAGGCGGTACGGCTGCCCAGCTCCAGCAGGGTCGCGTTGCCGCCTACCGCCGTGGTGTTGATGGTGCGCGTCTTTTCCGTTACCAGGCGCAGCAGGAAGTCCGGGCTGGTCAACAGCGGGCAGTGCTGCAGATCCGTTTCCGCTACCAGCTGCAGCAGCACGCCTTCCTGCATCGCCAGGGCCCGGTTCAGGCTGATCTCCTGTTCCGGACTGCAACTGGTGACGATCAGGCGCAGGTCGGGGTGATTGAACAGCGCCGGCTCAGGCGTATCGCAGTCTATGGCCAGCAGGGCGCGGGGCACGCCGGCCTGCTGCAGGGCCTCTACCAGCTGGCTCAGCCAGCGTTCCTGACCGGGCCAGCGCAGAACAACGGCGTTACCGCAGGCCAAAGCAGCCAGCAGCTGACCGACTACCAGGGTTTCGTTGCTGCTCTCGGTGCCGAGCACCAGGGCAACACCCCGGCCGGTCAGGTAAAGCTCGTTGGATTCGCCGGTGGGTCCCGGCATCTCCAGCGTTGTTCCCAGGCCTTCGGCATCGTTCAGCAGCTGGCGCGCCAGACACTCGGTCAGCGCCGCTTCGGCGTGGGCCGGCAGGTGTTCCAGTGCCGCAGTCAGCAGGCGGCAGCGGTCAGCAAAGCCGCGACGGTTCCAGGCTTCCCAGACAGCGGCGGCCTGGATATCGTGAGAATCAGAGTGGTGCATGATTATCCCTCCACCTTGTCAGTTTTGGATACCGGTTGGGCCGCATTCGGTCGGGCCGCGATAGGCTGCAGCTGAGTGAAGCGCAGCAGGTAATGCGGGCCGCCCGCCTTGGGACCGGTACCGGACAGGCCCTGGCCGCCAAACGGCTGCACGCCCACGGTGGCGCCCACCTGGTTACGGTTGATGTAGGTGTTGCCGACGCGCGCGCGGGACTCGATATGCGCCGCCGTGCCTTCGTTGCGGGTATGAATGCCCAGCGTCAGGCCGTAGCCGCAGCGGTTGATCTGGTCGATCAGCCTGTCCAGGTCGCGGGCGTCGTAGCGCACCAGATGCATGATCGGACCGAACTGCTCACGCCCCAGGCGGTCGATGGAGTCGATCTCGAATGCGGTCGGCGGCACGAAGGTGCCCTGCTCGGCTTCTTCATGCAGGGCGGTTTGTGCCAGCAGGTTGGCATGCGCCTTCATCTGTTCGATGTAGCCGAGCAGTCCCGTTTGCGCAGCGGTGTCGATCACCGGACCCACATCGGTGCTGTGCAGGCAGGGGTTGCCGGTCTTCAGTTCCGCCATGGCGCCCTTGAGCAGGTCGATGACGCGGTCGGCGATATCCTTCTGCACACAGAGCACGCGAAGTGCCGAGCAGCGCTGACCGGCGGACGCGAAAGCGGACTGGACCGCATCCTGAACCACCTGTTCCGGCAACGACGTGGAGTCGATGATCATCGCGTTCTGGCCGCCGGTCTCGGCGATCAGCGGTACCGGCGCGCAGTCGCGGGCCGCCAGGGTGCGGTTGATCAGGCGTGCGGTCTCGGTGGAGCCGGTAAAGGCAACACCGGCGATACGCGGGTCGGAGGTCAGCGGTGCGCCGACTTCTGCGCCGGTCCCCGGCAGCAGCTGAATAGCATCGGCAGGGATGCCAGCGTCCAGCATCAGTTCGATGGCGCGGGTTGCGATCAGGCTGGTCTGCTCGGCCGGCTTGGCGACCACCGTGTTGCCGGCGGCCAGCGCGGCACTGATCTGGCCGAGGAATATCGCCAGCGGGAAGTTCCACGGGCTGATGCAGACGAAGACACCACGCCCCTCACGGAGCAGTGTGTGGCTCTGGCCATCGGCCAGCGTGCGCTTGAGCGGTGCGCTGCACAGCTCATTGGCCTGGAGTGCGTAATAACGGCAGAAGTCCACGGCTTCACGCACCTCGTCGATGCTGTCCTGAATGGTTTTGCCCGCCTCCTGATGGCAGAGAGCCACCAGTTCTTCCAGGTTTTCCTCCAGCAGGTCACCCAGACGCATCAGGGCCTGGGTGCGGATGCCCACCGGGGTGGCGTTCCAGTTGGTAAAGCCGTCATGGGCCGCCTGCACGGCCTGGGCGACCCGTTCGGCATCGGCAAAGTGGACCTGGCCGGTGTGGTGGCGACGGTCGTAGGGGGCCTTGACCTCGAACAGGTGACCGGTCTCGACGCGCTGACCGTTGACGATCGGGCCGCCCTGCCACTGGTGATCCAGCCACTGGTTGATCTGGTCGCGGAAGGGCTCCCACTCGCAGGCGATATCGATGTTCGGGCCGCGCGAGTTGTGGCGCTGCGGGCCGTAGATATCGCGCGGCAGCGGGATGTGCGGGTTGTGCAGCGGGTTGCGCTTGTTCAGGGTCAGCCAGGGGTGCTCGGTCAGATCGCTGATCGGGCAGCGGGCGTCGACCAGACGGTGGACGAAGGAGCTGTTGGCGCCGTTCTCCAGCAGGCGGCGCACCAGGTAGGGCAGCAGGTCTTTATGGTTGCCCACCGGGGCGTAGATGCGCACGGCGACACCGGCCTGTTCCAGCACGCGGTCGTAGAGGGCGTCGCCCATGCCGTGCAGGCGTTGGAATTCGAACTGGTCATGCTGGGCTTCGGTCATGATGCTGGCGACCGTATGCGCGTTATGGCTGGCGAACTGGGGCCAGATCAGCCCCTTGATATGGGAACTGAGCAGGAAACGGGCGCAGGCCAGATAGGCCACATCGGTGGCTTCCTTGCGGGTAAATACCGGGTAACCGTCCAGACCCTTCTGCTGGCACAGCTTGATCTCGGAATCCCAGTAGGCGCCTTTTACCAGCCGGAGCGGAATCAGGTCGCCCTGCTGTTTGGCCAGCGCCGCCAGCCAGACCAGCACCGGCAGGGCACGCTTGGAGTAGGCTTGGACGACCAGGCCGAAACCGCCCCAGCCCTGGCAGTCCGGGTGCTGGTACAGCTTCTGGAACAGCTTGAGCGACAGTTCCAGGCGGTCGGCTTCCTCGGCGTCAACGGTGATCGCCACGTCCAGCGCCCGGGCCTGACGGATCAGCTTGAGGACGGTTTCGAACAGCTGCTCCATCACCTGCGCTTCCTGGCCCGGCTCGTAACGTGGATGCAGGGCGGACAGCTTGATGGAAACGCTCGGCCTGGGACCCCTGGCTTTCTTGTCCTGATAGTTGCCGACGAAGTCGATGGCGCGGCTGTAGTCGTCCAGATACTTGGCAGCGTCGGCGCGGGTCAGGGCGGCTTCACCGAGCATGTCGAAGGAGTAGGTGTAGCCCTTCTGGCGGCAGTCGCTGCCGCGCTTCATCGCCTCGTTGATGTCACGGCCGAGCACGAATTGGTGGCCCATGATCTTCATCGCCTGCTGCATCACCTTGCGGATCAGCGGCTCGCCGAGGCGGTTGACCAGACGGTTGATGACGCCGGATGGTGTGCCGTCCTCGCGCTCATCCAGGGTGACCACCTTGCCGGTCAGCAACAGGCCCCAGGTGGAAGCGTTGACCAGCACGGAGTCGGAATTCTTCAGATGGCTCTTCCAGTCGGCGACGCTGAGCTTGTCGCGGATCAGGGCATCGGCGGTATCGGCATCGGGGATGCGCATCAGCGCCTCGGCCAGACACATCAGCAGGATGCCTTCGCGGGTATCCAGGCTGTATTCCAGCAGCAGGGCGTCGATCATGTGGATGGCACCATCGTCGGCCCGGACCTGTTCGATCAGGCGTGTGGCGCGTGATTCTGCCTGGCGGATCTGATCGCCGGTCGGTTCGGCCAGCGCCATCAGCTCCCTGAGCCAGCGGCTCTCGTCAATGGCGTAAAGCGGGGAGATCTGCTCCCAGAGCGCCGACAGTGGCTGCTCGATCAAGCCCGGATGCAGTACATCGATCGCTTTGAACATAGACTTTTCCTCAACTCGTCCGCAGATGCCGGGCTGCCGATTGCAGGCGGGCACCCTTGGGTATTGCCGGTTCAGAGAGCCGAATTGCCCACTGAAGCGGCATTTAATAACAGTCGTTGCGGAGCGGTCTTGTCAGTTTCTATGGTTGTTTTGCACGATCCTCCGGGGCAAGTTCGCTCCACTGGCGGCGAAACTGGGCCGGTGACATATCGAAACGCTGACGGAAGGCGCGGGTCAGGGCGCTCTGGTTGCAGAAACCGTACCGGGCGGCGATCTGAATGATGGATTCGGGCGAGTACAGCAGGGCGCGGCGCACGGACTTGAGTCGCTGTTCATTCACGTACTGTGCCGGCGTCATGCCGGTCTGGTCGCGAAAGCGGGCGAAAAACTGGCTGCTGCTGAGATAGAAGAGGCCCGCCATCTCCTCGACCGGAATGCGGCGGTCCAGGTTCACGTCGATGTAATCGTCCAGCAGGTCCAGGTTGAGCCTGCCCTGAATACGGGCAGGAGGACTTTGCTCAAGCTGACGTTGCAGGGCGCAGATCAGGGTGTTGCTGCAGGCCTCCTGCAGCATGGGGTCTGCGGGATTGTGCTCGATCTCGCGGCTTAACGAGCGCAGCAACAGTTGCAGTTCGGGCGGGCACTGGAAGTAGCTGGCCTGCTGGAACAGGCGGTCGATCCGCTCCTGCTGCAGCCGGTCGTCACTCTCGGTGGGCAGGTCCACGACCAGGATGCGGTTGTCACCGAGACCGCTGAAGACATGATCGGTGGCGCAGGGGACCAGGCAGCCATGACCGATACGGACTTCGCGACTGCGCCCCACCAGCTCGAAGGCGGTATCACCCTCCAGGCCGAATACCAGCTGGTGGTGCTGATGGTCGTGCTGGTCGGCCGACGGGGGCAGGCTGAGAACTTTGGTGCTTCGGGTCATCGGGTGTGGTCACCGCATTATCGTTATTCGGGTTAACCTTAGCCTACTAATCATACAGTGCAACCGGAGGGATGTGATCAGGTGGAGCGCATTTGACGGTGTTAACGGTTACAATAGCGCCAAATGAACTCTTACTTACAGGATAGATGGCGAGATGGCTGAACTGAAAAACGATCGCTTTCTGCGTGCGCTGCTGCGTGAGCCGGTCGATGTAACTCCGGTCTGGATGATGCGACAGGCGGGACGTTATCTGCCCGAGTACCGTGCGACCCGGGCTCAGGCGGGCGACTTTCTGAGTCTGTGCAAGAATCGTGAACTGGCCTGCGAGGTGACCCTGCAGCCGCTGGAGCGCTACGACCTGGATGCGGCCATCCTGTTCTCCGATATTCTGACCATTCCCGATGCCATGGGGCTGGGGCTCTACTTCGAGCAGGGCGAAGGCCCGCGCTTCAAGAAGATCATCCGTACCGAACAGGACGTGGCCGAGCTGCCGATCCCGGATGCGGCCACCGATCTGGATTACGTGATGGCGGCGGTCAGCGAAATCCGCGGCGCCCTGTCCGGTCGCGTGCCGCTGATCGGCTTCTCCGGCAGCCCCTGGACGCTGGCGACCTATATGGTCGAGGGCGGCTCCAGCAAGGATTTCCGTCACATCAAGCAGATGATGTATGCCACCCCCGAGGTGATGCACGCGCTGCTGGACAAGCTGGCGCAGTCGGTCACCGGTTATCTGAACGAGCAGATCCGTTGTGGCGCCCAGGCGGTGCAGATCTTCGATACCTGGGGCGGTGTACTCAGCGGTCCCATGTATCAGGAGTTCTCGCTGAAATACATGCAGCAGATTGTCTCCGGCCTGATCCGTGAACACGAAGGTCGCCGCGTGCCGGTGATCCTGTTCACCAAGAATGGCGGCCAGTGGCTGGAAGTGATGGCGGAAACCGGTGCCGATGCCCTTGGCCTGGATTGGACCACCAACATCGATGATGCACGCCGCCGTGTCGGTGACCGCGTCGCCCTGCAGGGCAACATGGACCCGAGCGTGCTCTACGCGCCGGCCGATCGCATTCGCACCGAGGTGGCCGATATCCTGCAGCGATTCGGCACCGGCAATGGCCATGTGTTCAACCTGGGTCACGGCATCCACCAGTTTGTCGACCCGGAAAGCGCCAAGGTGTTCGTCGATGCGGTGCATGAACTGAGCGCCCAGTACCACCGCTGATCGCTCGCGGAGCGAGCTCCCACAGGAAGGGTGACGCCAGACCGCTGATCTGGCCTGGTGTGGGAGCGCACTCTGTGCGCGAACAGAGCTGCCTCGCTCGCGGAGCGAGCTCCCACAGGAAGTGACGCCAGTCGCTGATCGGGCCTGGTGTGGGAGCGCACTCTGTGCGCGAACAGAGGAGCCTCCCTGGCGGGCGCGAGCCTGTTGCGAGTGCTAGAATGCGCGCTGATTTTATGCGTTTGACAGGCAGCGGTGTGATCCATCGCTGCCTGTGTTGTATCTGTCGGATTGAGCCCATGAAAAAACTGTCAAACCTATTCGCCAGCAACCGGACCTGGTCCGATCGTATCCATGAGCAGGACCCGGAGTTTTTCCCGACGCTGGCCTCCCAGCAGGCTCCTGAATATCTGTGGATTGGCTGTTCCGACAGCCGGGTGCCGGCCAACGAAATCGTGGACCTGCTGCCGGGTGAGTTGTTCGTGCACCGTAACGTGTCCAACATCGTCGTTCATACCGACATGAACTGCCTGTCGGTGCTGCAGTACGCCGTTGAGGTGCTCAAGGTGAAGCATGTGATGGTAGTAGGGCATTACGGCTGCGGAGGTGTCCGGGCGGCACTGGAACGGCGCTCCCACGGCTTGATCGATAACTGGTTGCGGAATATTCGCGACGTTTACAACAAGCACCGTGCGCTGGTGGGCACCTGGAAAGACACGCCGTCCCAGGTCGATATGATGTGTGAACTGAATGCGGTGGAACAGGCCTATAACGTGTGCAATACCACAATCGTGCAGGATGCCTGGGGCCGGGGGCAGGAGCTGAATATTCATGGCTGGGTGTACAGCCTGAAGAACGGCCGCCTGACCGATCTGGATTTCTGTGCCGGCAGTGCGGAGGAAGTAGAGCCCGAACTGCAGCAGGCGATCGCCCGCGTCGAGTCGACTCGCGCGTTCAGCTGAATGATCGACAGGGCGCTGTACGGCCCTGAAAACATGAAAGCCTCTTCCGTTCAGGGAAGGGGCTTTTTCATATACAGACGGCAGGACGCGATCAGCTTAGCAGCAGTGTCATGCCGGTGCCGCCGAGCAGCAGCAGGATGAACAGCAGCGCACCCAGCGCCAGCGGTTTCCAGCCTGCCGCGCGGATGGCGTTCATGCGGGTGGCGAAGCCCAGTGCGGCCATTGCCATGGCCAGGCACAACTGGTCCAGCTGATGCAGAAGAACCAGGGTTGCTTGAGGCAGCAGTTCCAGACTGTTGACCAGCGGCAGCAGCATGAATACCAGCGCAAACCAGGGGATGGGCAATTTTTGGGGCGTATCCCGAGTTCCTTCATCCCGGCCAAACAGCTGGCTCAGCACCAGCAGCACCGGCACCAGCAGCATCACCCGCATCAGCTTGGTCACCACCGCCGTATCTGCTGCTTCGGCGGGCAGTGTCGCCGCCACGGCGGTCACCTGTGCGACCTCATGGGTGGTGGCGCCGACCAGCCGACCGAAGGCGACCTGGCCGTTCTGAAACAGGGCCTGCGCCCACTCCTGAGCGAACAGCCAGGGATAGAGCAGCATGGCGGCGCTGCCAAACAGCACCACGGTGGCGATCGCCACCGGCACCGCCTGCTGGCGCGCACGAATGGTCGGCGCGCTGGCGAGCACCGCCGCCGCCCCGCAGATGGCGCTGCCGGCTCCGATCAGCACCGCCGTGCGCGCATCCAGCTTGAGCCAGCGGATGCCGACCCAGGCCGCGGTGGCCAGAATGCCGATGACCACCACCAGATCGATCAGCAGGGCGTTGAGGCCGGCGCTCTGCAGGTCTTCGAAACTGATGCGCAGGCCGTAGAGGATGATGCCGGCGCGCAGCAGGTAGTGACGGCTGAACTGCAGGCCGGCCTCACTGTGTAGTTCCAGCCGATCACCGGCCAGGTGTCCGGCCAGAATACCCAGCAGCATCGCCAGTGTCAGCGGCCCGAGCACGCCGAATCCGGACAGCGGCAGCTGCACCAGCAGCAGGGCGCCGAGGCTCAACCCCAGCGTCAGCAGCAGGCCGGGCAGTAAGGGCTGTACGGTATTGGGAACCAGGTTGAGACGTTGCAGCAGTAGCATGGGGCACCTCCTTGGAAACAGGCGTGCACTCTAAAGCGTTTGGTTATAAGTTTAAAACGGATTGATTTGGTATTATTTACCTGTTTTTTCGATAAGATGTTTGATCAGTCATTTTCTCTGGAATGAGGTAGCCATGCTTTCCCTGCGTCAGCTGGAGGTCTTTCTTGCCGTGATCGAAACCGGTTCTACAATCCGGGCCGCGGAGGCAGTGTCCCTGTCACAGTCGGCCGCCAGCAACGCCCTGTCGGAGCTGGAGTCGCGTCTGGGCGAAAAGCTGTTCGACCGTGTCGGCAAGCGACTGGTCCTGAACGCCAGCGGCCGGGCTCTTCAGCCACGGGCACGAGCACTGCTGGTGCAGGCGCAGGATGCCGAAACGCTGTTCCGCAAGGGTGGGGGGCAGTTGAAGATTGGTGCCAGTACGACCATTGGCAATTACCTGCTGCCGCGTCTGCTGGGGGAGGCGGGAGCTGTTTTGCCCTGTGAGCGCGTCGAAATTGCCAATACCGACGACATCGCCGAACGCATGCTCAGGTTTGAGCTAGACTTGGGGTTGGTAGAGGGCCGGACCTTGCACCCGGAGCTGGTGCTGATCCCCTGGCGTCAGGATGAGCTGGTGATTGTGGCGGCAGCGGGGTTTGCCGACCAGCCGCTGGAGAGTTTGCCCTGGATCATGCGTGAACCGGGCTCAGGAACCCGTAGCGTGGTTGAGCAGGAGCTGTTCGGGACACAGGATGGAGGGGGACAGGCGCTGGCAGGGGTGCAGCTGGTCCTGGAGCTGGGCAGCTCCGAGGCGATTCACAATGCAGTACGGGCAGGGCTTGGAGTCAGCTGTCTGTCACGGCATGTGGTGCAGCAGTCACTGGCAAGTGGCGAGCTGCAGGTGCTGGCGCCGGAACGGAGTATCCGTCGTCAGCTCTATCTGCTGCGCCACCGGCAGCGGCCGGATACCGCTGCGGTGGCGCGTTTCCTGGCGTGTTGTCCGCCAGAGGCTTGAGCGATTTGCCCAAGTCTTAGTGGGTGCTCTGCGCCAGTGCCTGCTCCAGGTCGGCGATCAGGTCGTCGATGTGCTCGATGCCGATCGACAAACGGACCATCTCCGGTGATACGCCGGCAGACTTCAGCTCTTCATCGTTAAGCTGACGGTGGGTGGTTTCCGCCGGGATGGAGGCCAGCGACTTGCAGTCGCCAATGTTCACCAGGCGCAGGAAGATCTGCAGCGCATCGTAGAACTTGCGGGTGCCCTCACGACCGGACTTGAGGCCGAAGCTGAGAATGCCGGAAGCCTTGCCGCCCATGTATTTCTTGGCCAGGGCGTGGTCCTTGTGGCTTTCCAGACCGGCGTAGTTGACCCAGGTGACTTCCGGGTGATTTTCCAGGTATTCGGCAATCTTCTGTGTGTTTTCGCAGACCCGTTCCATGCGCAGGGACAGGGTTTCCAGGCCCTGCAGCAGCAGGAAGGCGCTCATGGGTGACAGGGCGGCGCCCATGTTGCGCAGCGGCACGACGCGGGCGCGGCCGATGAAGGCGGCCGGGCCAAAGGCTTCGGTGTAGACCACGCCGTGGTAGGACACATCCGGCTCGTTCAGCAGCGGGAAGCGTTCCTTGTTCTCGGCCCAGGGGAAATTGCCGGAGTCGACAATGACGCCACCGATGGTGGTGCCGTGGCCGCCGATATACTTGGTAGCGGCGGTGACGATGATGTCGGCACCCTGTTCGATCGGACGCCACAGCGACGGGCTGGGCACGGTGTTATCCACAATCAGCGGTACGCCGTGGCGGTGGGCGATTTCGGCCATCTTTTCAACATCAGCGATGCCGCCGGACGGGTTGCCTACGGACTCGCAGTAGATCGCCTTGGTGCGCGCATCGATCTTGCTTTCCAGTGCTTCAAAGTCGTCCTTCTGCACGAAACGGACTTCCAGTCCCTGACGCGGCAGGGTGTGGGCGAAGAGGTTGTAAGTGCCGCCGTACAGCTCGCTGGTGGAGATGATGTTGTCGCCGACCTCGGCCAGGGTCTGGATGGTATAGGTGATCGCCGACATGCCGGATGCGACCGCCAGTGCCGCTACGCCGCCTTCCATCGCCGCGACACGCTTCTCCAGGATGTCGTTGGTCGGGTTCATGATGCGGGTGTAAATGTTGCCCGGCACCTTGAGGTCGAACAGGTCGGCACCGTGCTGAGCATCGTCGAAGGTATAGGAGGTGGTCTGGTAGATCGGCACGGCGGCGGAATTGGTGGCCGGGTCGGTTTTGTAACCGGCGTGCAGGGCGAGGGTTTCCAGTTTCATTATCGGTTTTCCTTGTTGGCTTGATCGGCACGGCAACACACGGGGCTGAGGCTGACCCGGATGGCGGCCGCTTGATACAATCGTGTACGGCTAACAGACGCTCAGTGTAAACCCTAAACCTTCAGGAGGCACCCCGATGGCCAAACCCAAAACCGCCTTTGTCTGCAATGATTGCGGCGCCGATTACCGCAAGTGGCAGGGGCAGTGCAGTGCCTGCGGGGCGTGGAACAGCATCACTGAAGTGCGTCTTGGCTCGGATGCCGGTGGCGTGCGCAGTGCCCGCTTTGACGGCTATGCCGGCGGTGCGGGAACCAAGAAAAAGGTGGTCACGCTTAGCGAGGTGGCGCTGGAGGAGATGCCGCGCTTCTCCAGCGGCAGCGTGGAGCTGGACCGGGTGCTGGGCGGCGGCCTGGTGCCGGGCTCGGCGGTGCTGATCGGCGGCCATCCGGGGGCGGGCAAGAGCACCCTGCTGCTGCAGACCATGTGCCATCTGGCCGCGCAGATGCCGGCGTTGTACATCACCGGCGAGGAGTCGCTGCAGCAGGTGGCGATGCGTGCGGCGCGGCTGGGGCTCAAGGCGGATCAGTTGCAGATGCTGTCGGAAACCTCGGTGGAAACGATCTGCGACCTTGCTAATGAGTTGCGTCCCAAGGTGATCGTGATCGACTCCATTCAGGTGATGCATGTGGCCGATGTGCAGTCGGCGCCGGGCTCGGTATCCCAGGTGCGCGAGAGCGCCGCCTTCCTGACCCGTTTTGCCAAGCAGACCGGCACGGTACTGTTTCTGGTCGGCCATGTCACCAAGGATGGCTCCCTGGCCGGCCCCAAGGTGCTGGAGCACATGATCGACTGCTCGCTGCAGCTGGAGGGTTCCTCCGACAGCCGCTTCCGTACCCTGCGCAGCCACAAGAACCGCTTCGGTGCAGTCAACGAACTGGGCGTGTTCGCGATGCTGGAAAACGGCCTCAAGGAGGTGAAGAACCCCAGCTCCATCTTTCTCAGTCGCGGCAGCGAACCCAGTCCGGGCAGCGTGGTAATGGTGGTCTGGGAGGGTACCCGGCCGCTGCTGGTGGAGCTGCAGGCGCTGGTGGACGAATCTCACCTGTCCAACCCGCGTCGCGTGGCGGTGGGACTGGAACAGAACCGTCTGGCGATGTTGCTGGCGGTGCTCAACCGTCACGGTGGCCTGATGACCGGCGATCAGGATGTGTTCGTCAACGTGGTCGGTGGCGTCAAGGTGCTGGAGACCAGCGCCGACCTGGCGCTGCTGCTGGCGGTGGTGTCCAGCTTTCGCAACATGGCGCTGTCGCAGGAGCTGATGGTGTTCGGCGAAGTCGGCTTGTCCGGCGAGATCCGCCCGGTGCCCAACGGCCAGGAGCGCATCCGTGAGGCGTCCAAGCACGGCTTCAAGCGCGCCATCGTGCCGATCGCCAATGTGCCGCGCGAGCCGGTGCCCGGCATGAAGGTGGTTGGGGTCAAAACCTTGTCCGAGGCGCTGGACGCCATCTGAATCGGGAGTCGGTTCAGCTGTCGGCGTCGATCAGCTGCTCCAGCTCTCGCTCAAGCAGGGACTCATCGCCCAGGTTCAGTTCGATCAGGCGGCGCAGATGGGTGATGCTGTCGATCTCCATGCCGTTGGCAACGAAACCGTACTGCGGCGGTGCCGAGTGCTTCAGCGTGGCGGGAATCTCGATCAGGATATCGTTGGCCAGGTAAAGGTGCAGGCGTACCTGGTCACCGACCGCGACCGGCAGCGGGCGCTGGGATTCCACCAGGGTGCCGCGCAGCGAGATGTCGAGCAGCTGGACAACGGCCGTGCCCTGATCGCTGTGCAGTTCACATTCGGCGTCGAAAGGGATGCGGGTAAAGTGCCGCCGTTCCTGGTTATTGTTCACGCTCGTGCTCCTGATCGTCTAAGGCATTCATGCGATGCTATTACACCACATCTTCATGATGAAAGCTGAGTGTGCCAGATCAAGACAGCTACGACCTTAGGACGATGCTGGCGCGGTTGAGCACTGTTCGGCTGGGGTCGAGGCGGGGCAGGAGTGTTCGTGGAGCGCTGATCCACAACGAAAAAGGCCGCCCGAAGGCGGCCCCGAGACTCAGCTCATGCGGCGGTACTTGATCCGCTCCGGCTGATGGTCCTTGCCGTAGCGGCGCTTGTAGTCCTCGGCGTACTCGGTGTAGTTGCCTTCGAAGAACTCCACGTTGGAGTCACCCTCGTAGGCGATCATGTGGGTGCAGATACGGTCTAGGAACCAGCGGTCGTGCGAGATCACCACGGCGCAGCCCGGGAAGGCCAGCAACGCTTCTTCCAGCGCACGCAGGGTCTCGATATCCAGGTCGTTGGTCGGTTCGTCGAGCAGCAGCACGTTGCCGCCTTCTTTCAGCAGCTTCGCCATGTGCAGACGGTTTCGCTCACCCCCGGACAGATCCTTGACGAACTTCTGCTGGTCGGAGCCCTTGAAGTTGAAACGACCGCAGTAGGCACGTGCCGGGGTCTGGAAGTTGCCCACGGTGATGATGTCCTGACCGTCGGAAATCTCCTGGAACACGGTGTTGTTGCCGTTCAGTTCACGTGACTGGTTGACGTAGGCCAGCTGCACGGTAGAGCCGATCTCGATCTCGCCGGAATCCGGCTGCTCTTCGCCGCTGAGCATGCGGAACAGGGTGGACTTACCGGCGCCGTTGGGACCGATAATGCCGACGATGGCGCCCGGCGGGATGGAGAAGTTCAGGTTCTCGAACAGCAGCTTGTCATCGTAGGACTTGGTGACGTTGTGCAGCTCGATCACCTTGTCGCCCAGACGCGGACCCGGCGGAATGTAGATCTCCTGGGTTTCGTTACGCTGCTGGAACTCGCGCGAGTTCATCTCTTCGAACGCCTTCAGACGCGCCTTGGACTTGGTCTGACGGCCCTTGGCGCCCTGACGGACCCATTCCAGCTCGGACTTCATCGCCTTGCGGTGAGCCGCTTCAGACTTGGCTTCCTGTTCCAGACGGGCATCTTTCTGTTCGAGCCAGCTGGAGTAGTTGCCTTCCCAGGGGATGCCGTGGCCGCGGTCCAGTTCCAGAATCCAGCCGGCGGCGTTGTCGAGGAAGTAACGGTCGTGGGTGATCGCCACCACGGTGCCCGGGTATTCCTGCAGGAAGCGCTCGATCCAGGCGATCGACTCGGCGTCCAGGTGGTTGGTCGGTTCGTCCAGCAGCAGCATGTCCGGGTGATCCAGCAGCAGGCGGCACAGGGCGACACGACGGCGCTCCCCCCCGGACAGGTGTTCAACCTTGGCGTCCCAGGGCGGCAGACGCATGGCGTCGGCGGCGCGCTCCAGGGCCTGATCCAGGTTATGGCCGTCTTTGGCGGTGATCAGGTTCTCCAGCTCGGCCTGCTTCTTGGCCAGCTCATCGAAGTCGGCATCAGGGTCGGCGTAGGCGGCATAGACCTGATCCAGCTCGGCCAGGGCATTCTTGACGTCGAATACGGCTTCCTCGATCACTTCGCGCACGGTCTTGCTGTCGTCCAGCTCCGGTTCCTGCGGCAGGTAGCCCACTTTCATGTTGGGCATGGGGCGGGCTTCGCCGGTGTAGTCCTTGTCGACGCCAGCCATGATGCGCAGCAGAGTGGATTTACCGGCACCGTTCAGACCAAGCACACCGATCTTGGCGCCGGGGAAGAAGGACAGGGAGATATCCTTGAGGATTTCGCGCTTGGGCGGCACCACCTTGCCCACGCGGTTCATCGTATAAACGTACTGAGCCATCAATATGCCTGTAAATTTGGGGGTTAAAAAACAGTCAGATTCTACCTGTCGCCGCAAGCGAAAGCCATTTGCGCCGGTGCAATGGCGGTATGACCGGGCTCGACCTACACTCATGACGACTGGTCAGGGGACCAGCAGGATCTCTAATCGATGATTCACCCATAATGGAGGGGAATTGTGATGAGTAAAAATCTGACCCGTTTCAACAGTCTGTTCGACGATACCTTTCTGAATGACTTCTTCCGCCCGTTGTCGACCCGCTCCAACGGCGACAAGGTGCCGGCGATCGATGTGCATGAAACTGATGCCGCTTACAAGGTCAACGTGGATATGCCGGGGGTGAAAAAGGACGATATCCAGATTTCGCTCGACAACGGCGTGCTGACCGTCAAGGGGGAGACGCGTCGGGAGGACAAGGAGGAAAAGGATGGCAAGCTGATCCGCCAGGAGCGTCATGAAGGGCATTTTGTTCGCCAGTTGTCTGTGGGCAGTGATGTGGATGCTCAGGCCGTGAAGGCGGCCTTCGAGGATGGTGTGCTGGCGATCACCTTGCCGAAAAAGCCCGCGGAAGCGGAAAAGGGCGTCAACATCAACATTGATTGAATGACCATTCGGCCAGGGACTGGCCTCCCACAGGGTTAGGTGGTTGTTGGTGGCTTGGGGTGTACCCGGATTGCATCGGTCAGGGACTTGTCTCCTACAGGGTTAGATGGTTGTTGGTGGCTGAATGTGGTTTGGGTGTGCCCGGATTGCATCGGCCAGGGACTGGCCTCCCACAGGGTTAGGTGGTTGTTGGTGGCTTGGGGTGTACCCGGATTGCATCGGTCAGGGACTTGTCTCCTATAGGGTTAGATGGTTGTTGGTGGCTGAATGTGGTTTGGGTGTGCCCGGATTGCATCGGTCAGGGACTGGCCTCCTACAGGGTTAGGTGGTTGTTGGTGGCCGCCCATGGTTCTTGTTGAGAGGGGCTCTTGTGGTGCCGGGTGTGGAATCTGGTTGTGGGAGCCCGCTCTGCGGGCGAATAAAACCGGCAAACCGGCCCCTCAGTCAGTTCCTGCACCAAAATGAATCTTTTGCGTCATGGACTGACCCCTTTTCATGTGCCCTCCGTATGATTTTTGGACTATAATGCGCCTCTTTTAAAGGCAGCTACAGGTCAGTCCATCACTACCTGCGCCAACTTTGCCGCTTTTTTGCAACTACAGGGGACAGCAATGTTTAGCAAAGATATGTCTATCGCCAGTTATGATTCGGACCTGTGGTCTGCAATGCAGTCCGAAGCGACTCGTCAGGAAGAGCACATCGAACTGATCGCGTCCGAGAACTACACCAGCCCGCGTGTGATGGAAGCCCAGGGCTCCGTACTAACCAACAAGTACGCCGAAGGCTACCCGCACAAGCGTTACTACGGCGGTTGTGAATACGTCGACGTGGTTGAAGAACTGGCGATCGAGCGTGCCAAGGAACTGTTCGGCGCAACCTACGCCAACGTTCAGCCGCACTCCGGTTCCCAGGCCAACGCCGCTGTTTACATGGCGTTGTGCCAGCCGGGCGATACCGTTCTGGGCATGAGCCTGGCGCACGGTGGCCACCTGACTCACGGTGCTGCCGTGTCCTTCTCCGGTCGTATCTACAAGGCCGTACAGTACGGTCTGAACCCGGAAACCGGCGCCATCGACTACGACGAAGTCGAGCGTCTGGCCGTTGAGAACAAGCCGAAGATGATCGTGGCTGGCTTCTCCGCATACTCCCAGATCGTTGACTGGGCGCGTTTCCGCGAAATCGCCGACAAGGTGGGTGCTTACCTGTTCGTCGACATGGCGCACATCGCCGGTCTGGTCGCTGCAGGCGTATACCCGACTCCGCTGCCCTTCGCGGACGTGGTGACCACAACCACTCACAAAACACTGGGTGGCCCGCGTGGCGGCCTGATCCTGTCGGCCAACGCTGACGAAGACCTGCAGAAGAAACTGAACTTCGCGGTTTTCCCGGAATCTCAGGGCGGCCCGCTGATGCACGTGATCGCCGCCAAGGCCGTCTGCTTCAAGGAAGCGATGGAGCCGGAGTGGAAAGCCTACCAGGCTCAGGTCGTGAAGAATGCCCAGGCGATGGCCAAGGTGTTCCTGGATCGCGGTATCAACATCGTTTCCGGTGGCACTGAAGACCACCTGTTCCTGGTTGACCTGATCAACAAGGACATCACCGGTAAGGATGCGGACGCAGCCCTGGGTCGCGCCAACATCACCGTGAACAAGAACTCCGTGCCGAACGATCCGCGCTCTCCGTTCGTAACCTCCGGTCTGCGTATCGGTACGCCGGCGGTGACCCGTCGCGGCTTCAAGGAAGAGGAAGTGGCCCAGTTGGCAAACTGGATCTGCGATATCCTCGACGACATCGAAAATGAAGAGACCATCGCCCGCGTACAAGCGCAGGTGAAAGAGATCTGTGCACGCTTCCCGGTTTACAAGTAAGCCGGTAGAATAGCGGGGCGGCTGAGGCCGCCCTTTTTTTGTTTGGGGCCTGCTCGTCCCACATCCATTCCTTCGGGAAACGCTCTTTACGCTGAGGCATGCATGCACTGTCCATTTTGCGGCACCCATGAAACCAAAGTCGTCGACTCCCGACTGGTGGCGGAAGGCCAGCAGATCCGGCGTCGTCGCGAATGCATCAGCTGCCATGAGCGTTTTACCACCTATGAAACCGCCGAGCTGCTGATGCCGCGCGTGATCAAGAACGACGGCAGCCGTCAGCCTTTCGATGAGGACAAACTGCGCGCCGGAATCCAGCGTGCGCTGGAAAAGCGCCCGGTCAGCGTCGAAGAGGTCGAGGCCTGCATCACCCGCATCAAGCAGCGCCTGCGTGCCACCGGTGAGCGCGAACTGCCGTCCCGCGGGGTTGGTGAAGCCGTGATGGCCGAACTGCGCAAGCTGGATGAAGTGGCCTACGTGCGTTTCGCCTCCGTCTACCGCAGCTTCCAGGATATCAAGGAGTTTCGCGACGAGATCGAACGACTCTCCAGTCCGGGTGGCAGTAACGGTGAAGAGGAGAGCGAGTGAAATGACATCCTCGTTCAGCACTCAGGACCATCAATGGATGGCGCGCGCTATCCGTCTGGCTCGCCAGGGACTTTACACCACCGATCCCAATCCCCGTGTCGGCTGCGTCATCGTACGCAATGGCGAGCGCGTGGGCGAAGGTGCTCACCTCAAGGCCGGTGAGCCTCATGCCGAAATCCATGCGTTGCGTGCCGCCGGTGAGAATGCCCGAGGCGCGACCGCCTATGTGACCCTGGAGCCCTGCAGCCATCACGGCAAGACACCTCCCTGCGCTGAAGCCCTGGTCAAGGCCGGCGTGGCGCGCGTGGTCTGCGCCATGCAGGACCCCAACCCGCTGGTGGCGGGGCGTGGTCTGGCGCGGTTGCAGGCGGCGGGTATCGAAACCGCTTCCGGTCTGCTGGAAACACAAGCGCGGGCGCTTAACCCCGGCTTCATCAGCCGTATGGAGCGGGGACGTCCCTATACGCGGCTCAAGCTGGCCGCCAGCCTGGATGGCCGTACCGCCATGCAGAGCGGCGAGTCACAATGGATTACCGGCTCGGCCGCGCGGGGGGATGTCCAGCGTCTGCGCGCGCGCAGCTCCGCCGTACTGACCGGCGTGGACACGGTACTGATTGACAACGCCTCGCTGACCGTACGTGCCGCTGAACTGGGCCTGCCGGCCGAAGAGGCGGCGCTGGCCGCTGAGCGTCAGCCGATGAGGGTCGTGGTTGACAGCCGATTGCGGCTGCCGCCCTCGACCGCCATGCTGAGTCTGCCCGGCAGTACGCTGGTGGCAACCAGCCGTGCTGACAACGAACCAGCCGCGATCGCACTCAGCGCTACCGGCACGCAGGTGCTGTCGCTGCCGGGCGCAGATGGCCGGGTGGATCTGGCGGCTCTGCTGCCCTGGCTGGCGGAACATGCCCAGTGCAACGAACTGCTGATCGAATGCGGCGCGACGCTGGCCGGTGCCGCCCTGCGTGCAGGACTGGTCGACGAACTGGTACTCTACCTGGCACCGACGCTGCTGGGCAGCTCGGCGCGGCCGCTGTTCAATCTGCCGCTGGAGCAGATGGCACAGCAGTACCGTCTGCAATTAACTGATACACGTCAGCTGGGTGATGACTTGCGTCTGACCCTGAGCTGCCGTCAGGATATTGACTGATGTTTACCGGAATCATTGAAGCCGTGGGCCGTATCGCCGACATCCGTATGATCGGTGGCGACATGCGCCTATACGTGCGTACCGGTGCGCTGGACCTGGACGACGTCAAACTCGGCGACAGCATCGCCACCAACGGCGTCTGTCTGACCGCAGTGGAACTGCCCGGCAATGGCTTTATCGCCGATGTGTCGCTGGAGACGCTGGCGCATACTCGGTTCGAATCGTTGACCGTCGGCGAAGCGGTCAATCTGGAAAAGGCGATGCGCGCCGATACCCGCTTCGGTGGTCATATCGTCACCGGCCACGTGGATGCACTGGGTACGGTGGTTGAACGCCGCGAGGATGCCCGTTCCGTGCGGCTGAAAGTGCGCATGCCGGCATCCATCCAGCGCTATGTGGCCGCCAAGGGGTCGATCACCGTGGATGGCGTCAGCCTGACGGTGAATGCCCTGGATGGCGACTGCCTTGAACTCAATATCGTGCCGCACACGGCACAGGAAACCATTATCGACAGTTACACAGCCGGTCGTCAGGTGCATCTGGAAGTGGATATCATAGCCCGCTATCTGGAGCGCCTGATGGGTACAGCGCAGACTGACGAACCGACCGACGGCGATGCCGACGGCGTGACTCTGGCGTTGCTGGCTAACCACGGATTCATGCGTCGCTGAGGCGGCGGGAGAGGATTATGCAGCTGAACACCACTGAAGAACTGATCGAAGATATCCGCCAGGGCAAGATGGTCATCCTGATGGATGACGAGGACCGCGAGAACGAGGGGGACCTAGTGATCGCGGCCCAGTGCGTGCGCCCGGAAGACATTAACTTCATGATCACCCATGCACGCGGCCTGGTCTGCCTGACCCTGTCCCGTGAGCGCTGCGAGCAGCTGAACCTGCCGCTGATGGTGCAGAGCAACGGCGCGGCTTTCTCGACCAACTTTACCCTGTCGATCGAAGCCGCTAAGGGCGTGACCACCGGCATCTCGGCGGCGGATCGCGCCACCACCGTACATGCCGCGGTCAAGGCCGATGCCAAGCCGGAAGATATCGTCCAGCCGGGCCACATCTTCCCGTTGATGGCGCAGCCCGGCGGTGTGCTCAGCCGCGCCGGCCATACCGAGGCCGGGTGTGACATCGCCCGCATGGCGGGCTTCATGCCGGCGTCGGTGATCGTCGAGATCATCAACGAGGACGGCAGCATGGCACGCCGCCCGGATCTGGAAAAGTTCGCCGCCAAGCATGGCATCAAGATCGGCACTATCGCCGACCTGATTCACTACCGCACCCTGAACGAGCACACCGTGGAGCGTCAGGAAGAAGGTACCCTGCCGACCGAATACGGTGATTTCCGTTACGTCACCTACCGTGACGAGATTCAGGGCTGTACCCACATGGCGCTGATGAAAGGCGATGTGGCCCAGGACGACGCCACGCTGGTTCGCGTGCATGTCCGCAATGAGGTGTTGCGTGACGTCGTGGGCGTACGCCCGGGTGATGAGATGAAATGGACCATGCGGCGTGCGCTCAAGCGCGTGGCGGACGAAGGCAAGGGCGTGGTGCTGCTGCTTGACTCCGGTCGCCGTGTGGACCTGGGCGATGCCATCGACAGCCTGCTCAATGGTGATCGCAAGCGCTCCAAGGTAAATGTCAGTGCCTCCGGCGCCTATCTGACGGTAGGGACCGGGTCACAAATTC
Source organism: uncultured Marinobacterium sp. (assembly GCA_963676805.2). Lineage (GTDB taxonomy): Bacteria > Pseudomonadota > Gammaproteobacteria > Pseudomonadales > Balneatricaceae > Marinobacterium. Next base: position 3,194,699 of record CAXXYA010000002.1, read on the forward strand.
TGCGTGATCTGGGCGTGCGCAAGATGCGCCTGCTCAGCTCGCCGATGAAATTCAACGCGATCTCCGGTTTCGACCTGGAGATCGAAGAGTACATCCCCTACGAGGATTGATGGACAATGACAGTACAAGTTTTTGAAGGCGACTTTGTCAGCGCCAACGGCAAATACGCCATCGTGGTTGGCCGCTTCAACGCGTTCGTGGTCGAGAGCCTGCTGGACGGTGCGATCGACGCGCTGACCCGTCACGGCGTGGATGAAGAGAACATCCGTGTAATCCGTGTACCGGGTGCGTTCGAGATCCCGCTGGCGGTCAAGCGTGTGGCCCAGCAGAAACAGGACGATGCGATCATCGCTCTGGGTGCTGTTATCCGTGGTGGTACACCGCACTTCGAATACGTCTCTGCCGAGAGCTCCAAGGGCGTGGCCCAGGTCTCCATGGACTACGACGTACCGGTGGCCAACGGCATCCTGACCGTGAACTCCATCGAACAAGCCATTGAACGCTCCGGAACCAAGGCTGGTAACAAGGGCGCCGAAGCCGCACTGTCTGCACTGGAAATGGTCAGCCTGCTGCGTCAGCTTGAGGTTTAAGCATGAGCGACACCACCCCGCGTAAAAAGGGCAAGCCGAACCTGACCGAGATGCGACGCAACGCCCGCAGCCTGGCGCTGCAGGCGCTGTACCAGTGGTCCCTGGCCGGGCAGAGCGCCAACGAGATCGAAGCCCAATTCCGTGTTGATAATGACATGGGCAAGACCGACACCCAGCTGTTCTCCGAACTGTTGCGCGGTGTCACGGCCGGCAGTCGCGACCTGGACGAGGCGTTCCGTCCCTTCCTGGATCGTCCGCTGGATGATCTGGATCCGGTGGAGCTGAGCGTACTGCGCATCGGCGCCTATGAGCTGATCCATCGCCTGCAGGTGCCCTACCGCGTGGCGATCAACGAAAGCGTTGAGCTGGCCAAGGTGTTTGGTGCCACCGAAAGCCACAAGTACGTTAACGGCATTCTCGACAAGCTGGCCCAGCGGGTTCGTGCGGAGGAGATCCGTCAGCGCCGCTCCGGCAACTGAGTGCTGTAGCGGGCGATCGTGGGGGAATTCGAACTGATCCGTCGCTGCTTCCTGCAGGCGCGGCAGGGCACAGGTGTCGTGACCGGCATCGGTGACGACTGTGCCGTGCTGCAGGTGCCTGAGGGGCAGCAGCTGGTGGTATCGATCGACACCCTGGTCGAGGGCACCCACTTTCTGCCCGGCACGCCTCCGGCGGCGGTGGCGACCCGACTGCTGGGCGCCGCCGTCAGTGATCTGGCGGCCGCTGCGGCCACGCCGGCCTGGCTGACGCTGGCGCTGACCCTGCCCAGTGGCGACGCTGACTGGCTGGAGCCTTTTGCCGCTGCGCTGGCCGAGCGCGCCAACGAACTTGGCATCAGTCTGGTCGGCGGTGATACCACCCGTGGCGCCACGCTGACGCTCAGTGCCCAGGTGCACGGTTTTGTCCCTGCCGGACAGGCTCTGCTGCGCAGCGGGGCTCGGGTGGGTGACCGGGTACTGGTCTCCGGCACCCTTGGCGACAGTCGCGCTGGCCTGGAAACCCTGCTGCAGCCGCGATCCCTGGATGCCGATGTGCGCTATCTGCAGCAGCGTTTCAATCGCCCGGACCCCCGGATTGAACTGGCGCAACGGCTGCGCCCGTCCCTTCATGCCGGTCTGGATATCTCCGATGGCCTGCTGGCCGATCTGAACCATATGCTGGAAGCATCAGGTGTCGGGGCCGAGATCGAGCGGAGTCGAGTGCCCTGCTCGGATGTCCTGCAGAGACTTTATCCACAGCAGGCCGGTAGCTGGGCGCTATCGGGGGGCGAGGATTTCGAACTTTGTCTCAGCGTTGCGGCCGAACAGGTAGCGGCCTGTATGGCCGAGGCCGAACGCCTGGGTGTCCGGCTGACCGAGGTGGGGCGCATCACTGCCGAACCCGGGCTGCGTGTGTTGGATGACTCCGGGCGGGTCCTGGAAGGGCTGGCGCAGGGCTATGATCATTTCAAGGAGTCCACATGAACAAGGCACCGGCTTCGGTCTGGCGCAATCCGGTCCACTTTCTGGCGTTCGGGCTGGGTAGTGGCGCCGCACCCAAGGCACCGGGCACTTTCGGCACCCTGGCCGCCGTCCCGCTGTGGTATCTGATGGCGCAGACCAGTCTGCCGGTCTATCTGGGGCTGACACTGGTCGCCTTCGTGATCGGCATTTGGCTCTGCGGCCGTACATCACGTGATTTGGGCGTACACGACCATGGCGGTATCGTATGGGATGAGTTTGTCGGTTACTGGATCACCATGATTGCGGTACCGGTGGACTGGATCTGGGCGCTGCTCGGTTTTATCCTGTTCCGCCTGTTCGATATCTGGAAACCCTGGCCGATTCGACCGGTCGACCGTCGCGTCCATGGCGGGCTGGGGATCATGCTTGACGATGTGCTGGCCGGTGTTTTTGCTGCGTTGGTACTGCAGGGGCTGCTCTGGTTCCGGGGATAAACCCGCCGGGCGCCCGTGAAACGAATAGTGACAGAGGAAACAACCAAGGTGTCAGTACAGTATGTAGCCGATTCGCGGCTGCCGACCCCCTGGGGGGTCTTTACCATGGTGGGCTTTGAAGATCCTGCCACCGGCAAGGAGCATGTCGCGCTGGTGTTCGGTGAAGTGGCCGGTGATGAACCGGTTCTGGCTCGCATCCATTCCGAGTGCCTGACCGGCGATGCGCTGTTCAGCCTGCGCTGCGACTGCGGTTTCCAGCTGCAGGAAGCGCTGAAGCGGATCGCGGAAGCGGGCAAGGGCGTGCTGCTTTATCTGCGTCAGGAAGGGCGCGGCATCGGCCTGCTCAACAAGATCAAGGCCTATCACCTGCAGGACGGTGGCGCCGATACGGTTGAAGCCAACGAACGGCTGGGCTTTGCTGCCGACATGCGCGATTACAGCATGTGCGAACCGATGCTGGCTCACCTGGGCATCAAGTCGGTCAGGCTGATGACCAATAATCCGCGCAAGGTGGCGGCACTGGAGAAATACGGTGTCAGCGTGGCCGAGCGGGTACCGCTGCAGGTGGGCAAGAACCGCCACAATGAGGGCTATCTGCAGACCAAGATGGGCAAGCTGGGGCATATGATGACCGAGCACCATTTCAAGGACGACGAGTAACCGGCGGCTGTGCCAGGTTATTCGGGCAGCCTGCCTAGAGGCTGCCCAGTCGCTGCCGGATCGAAGCCTCGATTCCGGCGGCATCCAGTCCGCATTCGGCCAGCTGCTCGCCGCGACTGGCATGGGCGATCCAGCGATCCGGGATGCCCAGCATCAGCAGGGATATCGGCATGCCGGCCTGCTGCAGATATTCCGCCACCGCCGATCCGGCACCTCCTTGTATGGCATGATCCTCAAGCGTAACCAGCAGCTCATGGTTGTTTGCCAGCTGGTCAACCCTGTCGCTGTCCAGCGGCTTCACGAAACGCATATCCACCAGCGTATAGTCGTTCGCGTCGGCGACCTGTTGCGCAGCCGTCAGCAGAGGGCCGAAGTTCAGCAGCGCCACCTTCCGGCCCGTGCGCAGTAGCCGGCTTTTGCCCAGTGCCAGCGGCACCTGCCTGCCCGCCTGGGGCTGGGCCGCGCTGCCTCTGGGATAACGCACGGCGGCCGGTCCCGGGTGCTGGTAGCCCAGCGTCAGCATCGCTTCCAGTTCCGCTTCGTCGGCCGGGGTCATCAGGACCATGTCGGGCAGGCAGCGCAGAAAGGCCAGGTCGAAACAGCCTGCATGGGTCGCGCCGTCTTCGCCGACCAGTCCGGCGCGGTCTACGGCCAGCAGTACATCCAGTTGCTGGATGGCGATGTCATGCACCACCTGGTCATAGGCGCGCTGCAGGAAGGTTGAATAGATCGCCAGCACCGGCTTCATGCCGCGGCAGGCAAGACCGGCAGCCAGGGTTGCCGCGTGCTGCTCGGCGATGGCGACGTCGAAGTAGCGCTCGGGAAACCGCTCGGAGAAGGCGATCAGGTCGGAGCCTTCGCGCATCGCCGGGGTGATGCCGATCAGGCGGTTATCCACAGCGGCGGTGTCACAGAGCCAGCGGCCGAAGACGTTGCAGTATTTGGGACGTTTGAGAGGGGGCGCCGAGGCGGGTTTGCTGGGCGGTTCCAGCTTGGTCAGAGCGTGATAACCCACCGGGTCCGCTTCTGCGGGGGCGAAGCCCTTGCCCTTGCGGGTGATCACGTGCAGCAGTCGCGGGCCTGTCTGTGCCAGGGCCTGTTCCAGCGCCGGCAGCAGCAGGCTGAAGTTGTGGCCGTCCACCGGGCCCGTGTAGCTCAGTTCCAGAGCCTTGAACAGTTCGGCCGTGACCGGGCTGTCGCTACCGTCTTTCAGCTTGTGTTTCAGATGGCGGGCCAGGTAGCTGGCCAGGCCGCCCTCGTTGCGCGAGATCGACATATCGTTGTCATTCAGCACCACCAGCAGGTTGGCGCCGGTATGCGCGGCATGGTGCAGCGCCTCGAAGGCCATGCCGGCCGTCATGGCGCCGTCGCCGATCACGGCCACGGTATGGCGGTCGTGTCCCTGCAGTCGCTGGGCCAGGGCCATGCCTAGTGCCGCCGAGATCGAAGTGCTGGAGTGGCCGGTGCCGAAGGTATCGAAGGGGCTCTCGCTGCGCTTGGGGAAGGGCGACAGGCCGCCCTTCTGGCGCATGCTTGGCATCTGTTCACGGCGGCCGGTCAGAATCTTGTGTGGATAACTCTGATGGCCCACGTCCCAGACCAGGTCTTCATCCGGTGTCTGTAGCAGGTAGTGCAGGGCGATGGTCAGTTCGACCACGCCGAGGCCGGCACCGAAATGGCCGCCGGTCTGGCCCACGGAATACAGCAGGAAGGCCCGCAGTTCCCGCGCCAGCTGCGGCAGCTGTGAGCGCGTCAGTGCGCGCAGGTCATGGGGGGCATCGATCTGGTCAAGCAGGGGCGTTGCTGGCCGTGTAGTCGGTATCTGGTGGAACATCGTCAGTGATCGCGGCTTACGATGTAGTCGGTCAGCGCAATCAGGTCATCCGCTGCCGGGCCGAAGCCGCGCAGAATGGCGATGGCTTCGTCATGCAGCTGGTGCAGGCGCTCCCTGGCACCGTCCAGTCCCAGCAGGGCCGGATAGGTAGGCTTGTTCTGCGCCAGGTCGGAGCCCTGGGGCTTGCCCAGTGTGGCGGTGTCGCCTTCGATATCGAGCAGGTCGTCCTGGATCTGGAAGGCGAGGCCGATCAGGTCGCCGTAACGACGCAACGGCTCCAGCTTGTCGTGGCCGGCTTCACCGGCGGACAGTACGCCCAGCTCCACGGCGGCGGTGATCAGTGCGCCGGTCTTGTAGGCATGCATCGCCTGCAGCTGTTCCAGCGTCAGTGGCTTGTCCACATGCGCCAGGTCGAATGCCTGACCGGCGACCATGCCGCGTTCGCCGCTGGCGCGGGCCAGGCGGTTGAGCATGCGCAATTGCAGATCGGCGGGCACGCCTTCACAGGGGTCACTGAGGTGCTCGAACGCCAGGCACTGAAGGGCATCGCCGGCCAGAATGGCACTGGCTTCGTCAAAGGCAACATGGCAGGTAGGCTGGCCGCGGCGCAGGTCGTCATCGTCCATCGCCGGCAGGTCGTCATGCACCAGGGAGTAGCTGTGGATACATTCAATGGCGGCGGCGGCCCGGTCGGTCAGGGTATTGGCAGGCTGGTCGGTGCACAGCTGATGGCTCAGGTAGACCAGGGCCGGTCGCAGGCGCTTGCCGCCGTTGAGCAGGCCGTGGCGCATGGTCTGCTGCAGCCGGGGTTCCAGGCTTTGGTCCGTGGTGACCAGTTGGTCCAGCTGCTGCTCGACCCGCTGGCGATAGTGCTGCAACAGCTGCGCAAGCGTGCTCATGCCGAAGGCTCTCCCTGCTCCGGAAAGTCGCTGGCCTGGATTTCGCCGTCCTGTTCGGTCAGCAGCTGTACCTTCTGTTCAGCCTGCTGCAGGATGCTCTGGCAGTCGCGGGTCAGACGGATGCCCTGTTCGAAGGCCTTGAGCGCGTCTTCGATCGGCAGGTCGCCCTGCTCGAGCTGTTCAACCAGTCCTTCCAGCTGTTGCAGGGACTGTTCAAAGTCGGGAGTGTTCGGTTTGGATGCCATGGCGGTTCACTGTCCTCTATAGGCCGCTCACGTTAACCAACCCTGTGAGGAGGGTCAATCCGCATCGGGAAAATCCCCATGAAATGGGGTGAACGCCTGTTCCATTCTGGTATCATCGTCGCTGGCAAAGCTCCCGGTTTTGCCGGTAAATTCGGTCGGAAATATCTATTCAGGAGCGATCAGTGGATCTGGCTACCCTCGTTGGTCTTATCGGGGCCTTTGGCATCATCATCGCGGCGATGGTCCTGGGCGGCGATATCGGTATTTTCGTTAACCCTCCTTCCATCCTGATCGTCCTCGGCGGCACCCTGCTGGTGGTGCTGATGAAGTTCACCCTGTCGCAGTTTCTGGCGGCCGGCAAGGTGATGGTCAAGGCGTTCATGTACAAATCCGTCAACCCGGAAGATATCATTGCCGAAACTGTTGAACTGGCCGATGCCGCGCGCAAGGGCGGCTTGCTGTCGCTGGAGGACAAACAGGTGTCGTCCGACTTCATGCAGCGAGGCATCCAGTTGCTGGTCGATGGCCATGATCCGGAGGTGGTCAAGCAGTTGCTCAACAAGGAGGCCCGTCTCACCTTTGACCGTCATGACTTTGGCAACAAGATCTTCCGGGCGATGGGGGATGTGGCCCCGGCGATGGGCATGATCGGCACCCTGGTGGGTCTGGTGCAGATGCTCTCCAATATGTCCGATCCCAAGTCGATCGGTCCGGCGATGGCGGTGGCCCTGTTGACCACTCTTTATGGTGCCATGATCGCCAATATGTTCGCGCTGCCGGTCGCCGACAAGCTGGAAGTACGTCGTGACGAGGAAGCACTCAATCAGGCGCTGGTGATCGACGGCCTGCTGGCGATTCAGGCGGGTCAGAACCCGCGTGTCATCGACCAGATGCTGCGCAGTTACCTGCCTGAAGGCAAACGTGTCGTGGCCGAAAGCTAAGGGGCGCTGCGATGAGTGACGACAACGAAGAAAAGTGTAAATGTCCCCCGCCGGGCTCGCCGGCGTGGATGGCGACCTTCGCCGACCTGATGTCGCTGCTGATGTGCTTCTTCGTGCTGCTGCTCTCCTTTTCCGAGATGGATGTGCTCAAGTTCAAGCAGCTGGCCGGCTCCATGCGTGAAGCTTTCGGGGTGCAGGCCCAGATCAAGGTCGAGGATATCCCCAAGGGAACCTCTATTATTGCCCAGGAGTTCAGTCCGGGGCGTCCCGAGCCGACACCGTTGAACGAGGTGCGGCAGATGACCATCAACAATGACATGAACAGTCTGGACGTTCGTTCCCGTGAGGGAGAAGCCGTGGTGGAGGATCAGCTCAAGGGACTGGAGGAGCTGCGCCGACAGCAGGAAGAGGAAGCGCGTGAAGAAGCGATCGCGGTCGCTCAGGCACTGTCGGCCGAGATTGGCGAGGGCAGCATCGAGGTCGAAACCGATGGCACCCGTATCATCATTCGGGTCAAGGAACGGGGCTCCTTCGAGTCGGGGTCAGCGGAACTCAAGTTTGAATATATCCCTGTGGTGGCCAAGATTCGCGACCTGCTGCTGGATATCAGCGGCAAGGTAGCCATTGAGGGGCATACCGACAACCTGCCCTATGGCGGCCGCCAGTTCGAGTCCAACTGGGATCTGTCATCGGCACGCGCTCTGGCGGTTGCCCACGAACTCTTCTCTGATCGTCGTATCAACCAGTCCCGCTTCAGCATTACCGGTTATGCGGATACGAAACCCCTGGGACCCAATACGACGCGGGAATTGCGGGCACGCAACCGTCGGGTCGAAATCGTGATTCAGAAAGGGGATGTGGAGGAAGCGCTGGACAGGCTGCAGTCGCGTCCTGAGGGTGACAGGGAAGGGGAAGCGATCGATCCGGCGATCCTGTTCTGATGAGCCGGTGCCTGCTCTGTAAATAAAAAAACCGCCAGATGGCGGTTTTTTTATTTACAGGGGCAGAGCCATTACTTGGCGGCGTCCAGCATGTACTGGATGCTGACTTTCAGCTCATTGTCGGAGCAATCCATGCAAGTACCCTTCGGCGGCATAGCCCTGATGCCGGTGATGGCGGTCGCCAGCAGCGCGTCCATGCCTTTTTCGGCACGCGGAGCCCAGGCCGCCGCATCGCCGAACTTCGGTGCGCCGGCAACGCCAGATGCGTGGCAAACAGAGCATTTGGTGTTGTAGATTTCTTCGCCAGAGCGCTCAGCCATGGCGGCGGCCGGAGTCAGCAGTGCAGCTGCAGCTGCGATCAGCAGGGTCTTCTTCATTGCAGGTTTCCTTTATCAGGTCGGATTTATACCGATTATACTCAAAATCCGGAATTTTAGGTCTCTACTCCAGTTAAAGTAAACAGCCTGGAGGTGCGGCATGTCGCCGCATCATGTTTCGAGACGTCAGAAAACGCTGCTGTCGATTTAGCGGGTGCTGCCGAGGCGCATGGCGAAGTCGGCCTGGCCCTGCAGCAGGCGGTCATGTCGGCGGGAGTGTTCCTGCAGACGGTGTTCGCGAATAGCCTGTTCCAGCACCTCATGCGGTACGGGAACCAGGTTGCGTACATCTTCGATGGAATAGCCGCGGTTCAGCAGCTGGCGCAGTTGTGCGGTCAGTTGGGTGGCGCTCATGATCTTATCCTCTTTATTTGTGTCATGAGACCATTATTGGCGGCGAAATGTGACACTGGCGTGTCAGTTCTGCGGCGATTTTCTGACAAGACTGAAACCGAGGGCCGCAGCGGCCAGCAGAACGAAGAATGGGCTCGCAACCGCCAGCAGTTCGGCCATGGTGAAGCCGGCAATCACTTCCGGTGTGTAGCCGCAGGACTCCCAGATTTCGAACATCCAGGGCCACCATTCTCCCGGGGTAAACCAGGCGGGCAGGCCGCTCTCGAAGGAACAGCTGCTCTCGATCCAGTAACGCTCGATTGCCAGGGTGCGCCAGCTGCGCTCCGCGAAGCCCAGCGCAATCACCAGGGTCAGCAGACGGCCGCCGATCTGTATTTTCGGGCAGCGTGGCAACAGCAGGGCGGTCAGGGCAACCAGGATCAGGGCGAACAGCCAGAGCCGGATATGGATACAGAGAACACAGGGACCGTAATCGAGCACGTGCTGGAAGTAGAGGGCAACGGCCTCGGCGGCAAGGGCTCCCACCAGCAGTATCAACCAGTAGAGGCGGGAGTTCAGCAGCTGCTGGACAAACTTCATGACGACCAATCCCTGTTGAAAAGAGCAGCGTCAAGATTAGCCCGATCGCACGCGGTCGAGCAAGCCCGGGTGGGTAATGCAAACCTTTCCACTGGAAGGTATGCCCCAAATTGGTGCGTAATTTCTGCGAAAATCGCCCTTTTGGTGCATTGTCTGCACTAATGTAGTGTTTTATTATAAGCGTGCTTTATCGCGTCAGAACATTCCTCGAGTTTCCAACTCTTGTCAGACATCGTCCGACTCCAACCATGAATGCAGTGACCAGGTGTCATTTGCACTCTGTTGTTCTGGCCAAAAAACCGCTTCATCATCTGAGGTACTTAATGTCCTATATTCATGACACCATCACCGGCCTGATGGCCTCCAGCCCTGCGCAGACCGAATTCTACCAAGCGGTCGAAGAGGTGCTGGAGTCCCTGGAGCCGCTGCTGGAGCAGAGCCCCCACTATAGTGACAACCGCATCATCGAACGCATGGTCGAGCCTGAGCGCCAGATCATGTTTCGCGTTCCCTGGGTCGACGACCAGGGCAAGGTGCAGGTCAACAAGGGGTACCGTATCGAATTCAACTCGGCACTGGGTCCGTACAAGGGTGGTCTGCGTTTCCACCCGTCGGTCAATGCCGGCATCATCAAATTCCTGGGCTTCGAGCAGATCTTCAAGAACGCCCTGACCGGTCTGCCGATCGGCGGCGGCAAGGGTGGAGCCAACTTCGATCCGAAGGGGCGTTCCGACCAGGAGATCATGCGCTTCTGCCAGTCCTACATGAACGAACTCTACCGTCATATCGGCCCTAACACCGATGTACCGGCCGGTGATATCGGCGTGGGCGCACGCGAGATCGGTTATATGTTCGGCCAGTACAAGCGCCTGACCGGCCGTTACGAAGGCGTTCTGACCGGCAAGGGGCTGCTCTGGGGCGGTTCTCTGGTGCGCAAGGAAGCGACCGGCTATGGCTGTGTCTACTTCGCCGAGAACATGCTCAAGGCCCATGCCGACAGCCTGGAAGGCAAAACCTGCCTGGTTTCCGGTGCTGGCAACGTGGCGATCTACACCATCGAAAAACTGTACCAGCTGGGCGCACGCCCGGTGACCTGCTCCGATTCCAGCGGCACCCTGTATGACTGCCATGGTATCGATCTGGAGACCCTGAAGGTGCTCAAGGAGCAGAAACGGGTATCTCTGCGTGAATACCTGAATGAATTCCCGAAAGCAGAGTTCATTCCGGTAGAGGAGTATCCGGAAGATGGCCACGCGGTATGGCGCTTCAAGGCCGATGCGGCTTTCCCGTGTGCGACTCAGAACGAGCTGACCGAAGCCGACGCGCGTGCGCTGCTGGATAACGGCTGCCGCTGTGTCAGCGAAGGCGCCAACATGCCGTCGACACCGGAAGCGGTCGAGCTGTTCATCGCCAACCGCATCCACTACGGTCCGGGCAAGGCTGCCAACGCCGGTGGTGTAGCCACCAGCCAGCTGGAGATGAGCCAGAACGCCAGCATGCAGCGCTGGACCTTTGAACAGGTCGATCAGCAGCTCAAGGCGATCATGGCTGACATCTACACCCGCTGCAGCGAAACCGCGAAGGAGTTCGACCAGCCGTACAATCTGGTGCTGGGCGCCAACATCGCCGGCTTCCGTCGTGTCGCCGATGCGATGCTGGAGCAGGGCGTGGTCTAAGCCCTCGACACCCATGCCTCAAGGCCTGCCCTATGCAGGCCTTTTTTTCAGCTGGACCGCACCTGTTCGCGGAACTCACCGATGGCATCGACCACGCGTTGGGCATCCTGGCGTATTGCCTGCATCGCCGCACCGGTCCTGTTGGCCAGGGCGACGCCCTGTTCAACCTCTTGTTGACTGCTCTGGGCCTCCGCCGCCGCAGTAGTCGCCAGTAAACGGTTCCGCTCGACAACCTGCTTGATCTCTTCCGTTGCCTGTCGCGTGCGCAGGGCCAGATTACGGACCTCATCCGCCACCACGGCAAAACCGCGTCCCTGGTTGCCGGCACGCGCGGCTTCAATGGCGGCATTCAACGCCAGCAGATTGGTTTGATCTGCAATCGCCTGGATCATATCGACGATGCGCTCAATCTTGCCGGACTGATCATTCAGGTCAGTGATTTGACCGGCCATGTTCTGGAGGTGCTGTTCGATGTTACGCACCATCTTGATGGTTTTATCGACTGAGCGAGTAGCGTTAACGGCGCTCTGGTCCGTTTCCAGAGCCGTATCGTAGGCCAGTTGTGCGGCCTGTGATTCCGCATTGCGACGTTCGATATCCGGGGTGATATCGGTGGCGATCTTGATCACGCCATAGAGCTTGCCGGTCGCGTCGTGCAGGGGGTTGTATGTCGCCTGCAGCCAGATACGGCGGCCATCACGACTGCGCCGTTCAAAGGTGCCCGCCATGTATTCTCCCTGTCTCAGCCGTTGCCAGAAATCCTGGTAATGCTGGCTGCCTGCATATTCCGCATTACAGAACAGACGATGATGCTGCCCCCGGATCTGTTCGGCGCTGTAATTCATGGTGCGCAGGAAATTGTCATTGGCGGATATCACCTCGCCGTGCAAATTGAACTCGATCACCGCCATGGACGTGTCGATGGCCGCCATGACGCTGTTCAGGTGCTGCTCGTTTTCCACATTTCGAGTGATGTCCCGCGCCAGCTTTACCACCTTGGTTACCGTACCCCGGTTATCGGTGACCGGGATGTAGCTGGCTTCCAGCCAGACATGGGTACCCTGCGCCGATAGCCGGCGAAAGCGTCCGCTGCGACTTTCACCGCGCCCCAGCGCTTGCCAGAACTGCCGGTACTCGGTGCTTTTGGCATATGCCTCTTCACACAGCAGGCGGTGATGCCGGCCGACCAGTTCCTCTTCGGAATAGTGCAGGCTCTGATGAAAACGCGCATTGGCGCGGAGGATCACGCCATCGGGAGAGAATTCGATAACGGCCAGGGTCGCATCCAGCGCGTCGGCCATCTGTTGTGCAGCAGCTAAGTGTTCCTTGCAGGTGCTGAGTTCTTCCTTCAGTTTCTTTGTGAACATTGGGAGTCCTGGCGTCAGGGCATCGTGGTAGCTGCAGAGGCGGTCTGGGACAGGTAAAGCAAGACGTGCCAGTCAGCGACACCACCGGATCAACAGATAAAGGTGTATGTTGGGATACTGATTACGGCTGGCCGGCAGGTCTGGATCATGCGGGAGGGAGCCGCAGGTCGAACTCTGATCCTGCTGCGTGTGGTGACAGACTGCTCAGCTGTTTTCTTCCTCGGCTGCGCGCCTGAGCAGGGCATCCAGTAAGCGGGTGGGCAGGATACGACGCAGATAGGCCAGCAGATAGGTGGGCACTGTCACATAGTAGCGGGCTTTGGGGCGCGGACTTTCCAGTGCATGACGCAAAGACTTGAATACGGCCTCAGGCGGCAGTGTAAAACGGGAGCCTTCCTCCTCGCCCGCTTCCAGGCGCTTGAGCACCCCGGCATAGGTAGCGGCATGGGCGCTGTGTTCATGGTCGATATTGCGCCTGAAGGCCGCCAGCGCGTTGCGTCGGAAGGCGCTGGTGATCGGGCCGGGCTCGATCAGTGAAATCTGCACCCCGGAGCCGTGCAGCTCCTGACGGTAGGTATCGGTGATCCCTTCCAGCGCAAACTTTGACGCGTTATAGGCGCCGCGGTACTTCATGGCGACCAGTCCCAGGATCGACGAATTCATTACGATGCGGCCGTATCCCTGCCGGCGCATGATCGGAAGCACCCGATTGGTCAGCTCGACCCAGCCGAACAGGTTGGTCTCGAACTGCGCCCGCAGCGCCTCCCGGCTCAGATCCTCCACCGCCCCGGGCTGACCGTAGGCACCGTTGTTGAACAGGGCATCCAGGCGACCGCCGGTCAGCTCCAGCGCACGAGCAACCCCCTGCTCAATCGACTCGGACGAAGCCAGATCCAGTACGAAACTCTCCAGCCCCATGGCTTCCAGAGTCGTCACATCTTCAGGCTTGCGCACCGTTGCCAGTACCCGATAGCCGGATTCACGAAGACGCAGGGCGCAGTGCTGGCCGATGCCGGTTGAGCAGCCGGTGACAAGAACAGTGGAAATCATAGGGCCTCGCTGTGGATAAGTGCGTTGTCTGGGATCGGATACTAGCATGGCCGCTGCTGTGGAAAACCTGTGCCTGTCACTCGGCGGCCGTGCTCAGCGACGCCATTCTACATAGGTGATGGTATTGCGGTAGGTTTGCACGGTGTAGGTCACCTGGTTGGCGCGATATTCGTAAATGGTTCCGGGGCGTGAATCCTGTTTACGGCATTGGTGGTTCGAGGGCTTGTGACAGACCCTGCCTGCATATTGAGTCACAGGCTTGAGATGACGGTTCAGCTTGGCGACGGGATCACCGACGCTGATCAGTACCTTGCCATTTTGCAGGCGGATATCGGCATTGGCCTGGGGGATGCCGACTGCTGTGGCAAGCAGAAGGCTCATGAAAATCCGTTTCATTGATAGCATCCTTGCATGTTGTCAGTCAGGACACTTTAAAACACTTGGGGGAAGGATGCGAAATCGGGGGTTGTTACGAGATGCGAGTGACACATTGGTGATACTTTGAGCAAGAATTGAAGATCAGAAACGAAAAAAGCCTGTAAAAACAGGCTTTTAACTTTTGCAATTTGGTGGAGGTGGAGGATTTCGAACCCTATGCAGTGCTGCATTGTTGTGCCGCTACACTACTTTATGCTCGGCAGATCAAATAGTTACCGTGTATCAAGGGGCTGGTTTTCGCACTATATGTCATAACGTTTTCGACACTTTTTTCGACACTTTTTTCGACACCAAGCGGCTCGAAGATGCTACTGTTCGCATCCATAATTGCTACTTAAGCCTAATAGCGGATGTTTTTGTTATTTAAATGTCTGATATTAAAGAAAAAACTTGTTTTTCTGTCTGTCTTTGAAATATGTTCCATATGAGCTACTATTGTCTCATGAATGGACTCAAATTATTGTTGAACCGAATTTATGGCTAATCTTAATCCTGAAGTATTAGTATGGGCTAGGGAAACAGCCGGTCTATCTCTTGAACAAGCAGCAAAAAAACTGCAGTTCAAGGACTCTTCTGCGTCTACAGCTGCTGAAAAACTTGAAAAATATGAAGCTGGACAGAAAGAGCCGTCCAAGACTCTTATTAATAAAATGGTTTCTGTTTATAGAAGGCCATTGATTACCTTTTATTTGAATAAAATTCCTGGTAGAGATGAGGCGGTAGAGGACTTCCGAACTCTTCCTGAAAAGGAAAAGACTGACATTGATGGTGTTGTTGAAGCCCTTATACGCGATATAAGAGCAAGACAGGACATTGTTAAAAGTCTCTTGATTGAGGAAGAAGAGTGCCCGGATGTTAATTTGGTTGGTACGGTAAACTTGAATAACTCTATTGATGAGGTGACTCATAGAATATCTGAGTTTATTGGGTTTGATATCAATCAATATCGACGGGTCAGGAGCACTAAAGCAGCATTTAAATATTTGCGTACTTTATGCGAGAAAAAAGGAATATTTGTAATATTGATTGGAAATCTTGGCAGTCATCATACAGATATACCAGTGTCTATGTTTAGGGGCTTTGTCATTGCTGATGAGGTTGCACCTCTTATCGCTATAAATAACCATGACGCTACCTCTGCTCAGTCTTTTACTCTTCTTCATGAGCTTGCTCACCTTGCTTTGGGTGACACAGGTATCAGTGGCTCTTGGTCTGATATAGCTAAGGAAAAATTTTGCAATGATGTGGCCAGTCGCATTTTGTTATCTGATGAAGATATAGATCACATTAATTTTGATGATGTTTCTCTGCGTCAATTTTGTGATGATATATCCAGAGAAGCGGATAGGTATAATGTAAGTCGGCCCTTGATTGCATATAGACTTTTCAAGTCTGGTATTATTCCCGATCGTGAGACATGGGAGCTTGTGAACGAAGAGTTTGCAAGTCGCTGGAAGGAAGAAGAGGCGACAAGGAAAAAAGGCTATCAAGAGCAAGATGGTGGCCCTCACCCATATATCATTAAACGGTATAACCTTGGCTCTTTAGTTGGCCTCATGGAACGAATGAATAAAAGTGGTGCGATTACAGAGTCTAAAGCAGGTAAGGTGCTTGGTGTTCGAGCTCTTAAGGTCCATAAGTTGTTTGATGTCAATAAAAGCAGAGCCATTGGAGCGGCATAGGGAGCTGAAAATTGATTTATCTACTTGATGCCAACTGTCTTATTAATGCAAAAAGATTCTATTACCAGATCAATAGGGTGCCTGAGTTTTGGGAATGGTTGGCATTTTGCGGGAAAAACAATAGGGTTAAAATTCCTCAAGAGATATATGGTGAGTTTAGTGATAAAGCAGACGGTAATGGAAATATAGATCCATTGTCGGATTGGTCATCTAAAGATCCAGTTAAAGATGCTTTGATTTATCAAGCTGATGTAGATGTTGGCTTGCTCAATAGGGTTATCTTTGAAGGTTACATGGAAAGCCCAACTGAACGTGACCTGGACAAAATGGGCATGGATCCGTTCCTAATTGCTCATGCTTTAGCAGATAGTAGCGCTTATTGTGTGGTTACGTCAGAAGTGTCAAAGCCTACAAAAACAGGTGCAAATAGGAAAATACCTGATGTGTGTGCCGAACTGGGGGTCAATTGTTGTGATCTCTACAATTTAATAGATCAGTTGGATTTCTCAACTGCATGGAAGAGCCAGCTACCTGCTGGAGACGCTGGCACTATTTCATTTTTCTAGACACTATTTGGCAAATGCCGTGGTCTCTATGAAGGTGTATAGTGCCAGTGTTGTAGCTTTGATTCTGCTCAACCCTTTCTCTTTGTCAGCATTCGGTCACATCATTTTGTGAACAACGCTCAGCCTGCCTGATTCTGAGCGTTGGGTCTCATCCAGTTCGGGGCCGATCTGGCTTACCCTTGGGGCTTACGTTTGGTACTACCGCCGCCATTCCACGTAGGTAATGGTTCCGCCATGAGTCTGCACAATGAATGTACGGTTAGGCATTTTGAATTCGTATATTCTTCCTGATGCTTGGTTCTTTCGTAACGAGCATCTGTCGTTTGCTGATTGAGTCGCCTGTAGAAACCAGCACGCTCCCGCCATTTACGCGAATATCGGCGTGTGCGTTACTAGCAAGTACCAGCAGTGAAAGTGCCAGTGTTGTGAGTGCGTATTTTACTTTGCTCATCCCATCCTCCTTGAATACCACCGGTCCATCACCTTATAGGCAACACCTTTTTACTCGTAGCAGAACTCTCGTACCTTTTCCAAACCTCGCTCTGTGCCTTTCGTGTCATAGTAGTGCTTCCAGAACTGGCACTCTGAGGAGCTGAGCTTTTTAACTCGTCGTTGCCTTTCTATTTCTTCGAGCTTAGCTTGTTCTTCGGCAAATCGTCGTTGGTGTGCCAGCTCCGCTTGTTCAGCCTGCTTGCGCTGAAGTTCCTGTAGGCGAAGCTGTTGGTTTTGGGCGATAGACTGAATTGCTGATTGGGCTGCTTCTGTCCTTCGTTCTGCGATCCGCTCTACACGGTTCATCATTACAGCCTGGTATATCTTGGGCAGGAAAATGATCGCTAGAATGATAACGACCAATTGTACTAAAGGGCTCTTTCTTCCCCGTCTCATGCTCAACCACCTCCCTGTTATTCAATAGTCAGTGTGCCGTTTCTGTTAGAAGGGCAGTACTGTCTTAGTTTTTCCAGGTTTTGTTCTGTTATGTTGTTTCGGTAGTGGTTTCGCCAGAACTGGCACTCGGGGGAGTTGAATTGAGCGCGGTATTCTTGTCGTTTGCGTTCTTCAATGCTCATGCGCTGTTGACGCTCAAGGCTTAACTGCCGATCTCTGGCTGCTTGTTCTCGGCTTAGCTGAGCTTCGTGCTGCATTTGCCGAATGGCCTGTTCAGCTCTGTATTCTTGGTATTTTTCATATACCAGCCAGGATACTAGTACGACAACGACGGCACCCAGTATGCCGCCCATGATGTGCAGCCAGAGCGGAGCAGGCTCGTTTTTGTAAATGTTGCTCATCCTACCTCCGTGTATAGCTGGTGAGCCTAGTACCCCGTAAAGACGGTTTCGACACTTACGGGGAATTGATGAGACTGAAAACGAAAAAAGCCTGTAAAAACAGGCTTTTAACTTTTGCAATTTGGTGGAGGTGGCGTCCGCCTTTGCCCCGTTTCGTTCTGTCGCAATCGAATATTTTTAGTCTTTTATATTCAATGACTTATGTCGGTTTACCCCTGAATCCTGTCGCATGTTGTAGCAACGAATAGCGCCCAATGATACTATTTTTTGTGGGAGTAGATGTGGGAGCGGTCGTGGCTGCTGGTGCCGGTGACTTGCTGCCGTTCAATTCGGTAGAGAAACAGGGATTCGAAATGCCAAAGATTGCTAAGGAATTGAGCGCCACTGAGGTACGCCGATTGACTGAGCCGGGGCGGTATCCGGTTGGTGGTGTTGCTGGGCTGCAACTGCTGGTATCGCCAGCCGGTGGCCGGTCGTGGGTGTTGCGTACCCTTATTGGTAACAAGCGCCGGGACATAGGCTTAGGTGGCTTTCCTGATGTAACCCTTGCTGGCGCTCGCCAGAAGGCCCGCGAAATGAAAGATCAGATTGCCACGGGTGTTGATCCGGTGGCTGAGAAAAAGGCGCTTAGGGATGCGATCCGGGCCGCTCAAGCCAAAGGACTGACATTCAAGGAAGCTGCCACCCGCTGCCATGCTGCCCGTAAGGATGAGTACAGCAACGCCAAGCACCGGCAAGACTGGATCAACTCATTAGAGCGCCATGCTTTCCCGGTTATCGGTGATCTGCCGGTTGATGCTATCGAGCTGCCCCACGTCCTCAAGGTACTGGAGCCGATCTGGAAAACCAAAACGGAAACCGCCACCCGTGTACGCCAGCGCCTTGAATCGGTGTTGAGCTGGGCCACGGTATCCAAACACCGCACCGGAGAGAATCCGGCTCGCTGGGCTGACAATCTGAGCGAGCTGTTGCCCACTCCAAGCAAGATCCGCAAGGTGAAGCATCATAGGGCGCTGCCGTGGCAAGACGTGCCCGGCTTCATGGTTGATTTGCGCCAGCGTGAAGGCATGGGTGCCCGTGCTTTGGAGTTCATCATTCTGACCGCTGCCCGTTCTGGTGAAGTGCGGTTTGCTACATGGGATGAGATCGACCTGAACGCCAAGGTTTGGACGGTTCCAGCTGAACGCATGAAGGCCCGCAAGGATCACCGGGTGCCGCTGTCTGATGCGGTTATTGAGTTGCTGGGCCGGGTGCCACGTATGGAAGGGAGCAACCTGCTATTCACTGCCCTACGTGGCAATGCGCTGTCTGATATGAGCATTAGCGCCGTCTGTAAGCGTATGGAAGTGGACGCGACCCCGCACGGTTTCCGGTCGTGCTTCAAGGACTGGGCACGCAGCCGCACGGCATACCCTGATGAGGTTTCAGAGCTGGCGCTTGCCCACGTTAACAGTGACAGCACCCGTGCCGCCTATGCCCGTGATGAGCTGTTACCGCAGCGTACCCGCATGATGAGCGACTGGGCCAAGTTCCTGAACGAACCAGCGCCAGCCGGTGAAGTCGTGCCGATCAGGGAGGCGCAATCGTGAGTTTTTGGCCTGATTTTGATGCGCTTAATGCAGTGAGAAATGCCCACACTACAGCCAAAACCGGAGGCGATGCACTGCGCCTTGCTGCTGACTATCTGCGCCGCCGGGAGCCGCTGCCGCCGGTACTGGCTGACTATCTCGCTGATGCCTTTGAAGTTGCTGCGCTCAAGCCGGTAGAGAATCAGGCTGAAGCGCTGGCGCTGGAGCTGGGCCTGATGGCACTGAATCGCCGCCCGGTGGCCGTGCTGCCATGGGATATCGCCATGTTTGTTGATGATGCCGACAATGGGCCAACTGAGCGCCAGCGCATATTGAGTGCGGTTCAGCGGTTCGATGTTTCAGAAACCACCGTTCGCCGGTTGCTCAAGCTGGGCCGTGCTGAGGTGGCGGAAGAGGCGCGAGATCAGGCTGAATTTAACCTAATGATGCAGGATAAAAACAGCGACCAATAGCCACCGCAAAACCTGCGCCAAAAGGCCCGTATTTTTAAGCGCATCCCGCCCGGTCATGCTGTCCCTGTCACTAATTGCTACAGGGTAAGCATGATGGAAACCACCACCTATCTGACTGATAAACAAGTTGCCAACCGCTATGGTGTTGCCCGTTCAACGCCGTGGCGCTGGGCAGAGAAAAGCCGATTCCCTAAACCCGTGAAACTGTCCCTCGGCTGTACCCGCTGGCGCGTGTCTGATGTTGAGGCATGGGAAGCTGAGCGGGAGGGGGCTGCCTGATGAGGATGGAAGAGACGCTACACTTTTTGGAGATCAGTGCTGATGAGATCAATTCCACTGCGCTGACTGAATTCTCATCCAATGATGCTATCCGGGAAGCCGCCCAACAAAGCTGGATAGTGGATAATCTCATAGCGCGTGATTCTATCGCATGGTTTTACGGAAAGCCTGGTAGTTACAAATCATTCATCATCATGGATATGGCATTGCATATTGCAGCCGGTAAACCGTGGATGGGGAGGGATGTAGATCAGGGGCCGGTGCTTTGGCTGGCCGCTGAAGGAGGAGTAGATATCCACTACCGCCGCCGCGCGTGGGAGGCGCGGCACGGTGTGGAAACTATGTTTCATTTGCAGCATGTGGATCTGAATCTGCTTGAGGATCATTCCAAAAAACGCATCCAAGAGTATGCCACCAATTCGGTGGAGCGTGTAATTGAAAAGCTTATGCGCCAGCGGCTAAGTGTGCTTTTTGAGGAAGAAAAAGAAGGAAGCACGGACAATACAACGCAGATTAAGAAGCTATGTGATGCGCTGGATATTTCTGCTGATGCTGCAAGGCATCACGGGGTTGAAGCTGCCCAGCAGAGATACCATCAATATTCCGGGTATAGCGATCGTAAGCTTTACCGCTACATTGAGGGGAGCGAGCCGCTATGGCCTCGCCTAATCGTTCTGGATACCTTTGCGCAAACCAGCGGCAACGCCAGTACCGGGCCGGAGGTTACGGAGTATATACGCCGCCTGAAACGTAATATTGCAGCCATTGGCAATGGGTGCGCTGTTGCAGTAATCGACCACACAACAAAAGGTGGCGATTCCTACATGGGAGCGCTGGCAAAAGAAGGCGACTCGGATTTAATGGCAAAGATTGAGCTTGAGTCTGATTTTGTTTCCACCGTGAAGGTTAAGCCGCCGCATGGGAAATTGAAGTTTGCGCCTGCGCCGGATGACATCCCTATTGCTTTAGAGTTGCAGGTTGTCACTGATGCTGATGGGCACCCGGTCGTGGATCTGAAGGGGCGTCCTATTGAATCGCTGGTATGCACTGATGGAACCAAGCAAAAGCGCCTTGCTGAAATTACAAAGGCTGATTCTAATAGTCCTCAAGCCTTGCTGCTGGCGCTATTACAGGCCAAAGGATCAGCAACGCCAGAAAGCGAGATCAGAGAGGTGTTCCTTGATCTGCCAGCCATGACAGCGAAGAAACCAGCAACGGCAAAACAGGCATATCTGAGGGCAAAGAAAGCGCTTGCTGATGATGGTCTAATTTCAATCTCTGATGATGGTCTGATTTCTGTCACCTGAATATGTATCTACCACCACAAACCGGCCTTAGTGCCGGTTTTTTTGGTTTTCACTAAGCCTTAGACAGATACCTACCTACTACATGGGAACCCCCCTAAAGGGGGTTTCCTGTGTATGTAGGCCCTGCGCTGTATGATTATTTTATATGTATGAGCTGAAAGCCCCGTATTTACTAGGCTTAGTCCTTTTATGGATCTTGCTAGTTGTGGGTTCATCTATCGTGTATGCGGCTGGTGTAACAGCGAAATGTAGAACAATCACCACCCGCCCACCGCAACCCGGAAGGGTTTGCCCGGTATGCAATGAAACCGAAGCCGCAACCAGCGCCACCCCCTACCCACCAACTAAAGAAGCCTGATTTATTCCGGCTGGCATGGATCCTGTATCTAAAGTAGAAACAAGTAGAACCAGCACCAGCACCGCACCTGAGCCGATCTGAGCGGTTTTCATAGCTAATATGAATCAGCATTAGACCTGCAATAAGTAGCCGCTATGGGTGCCCTATGTGTCGCCTTTACCTGCTGGTTTTCGGAGCAGTACGCGCGCGGGAGTTTTCGGACACATTAGGCGGCTGAGTTTTGCGACCCCTAAAAGAATCAGCGCCAGCCATTGCCGCACCTGACCGCCCCGGTCTGAATTTTCGGACACCCTAAAGAGGCCGCGCCAGTATGGATTGACGGTTCCCGGTTCGTTTGAGAATCACGGCTTCGAATTGGTGCCGGTACTGATGGGCATTAAACCATCATGCCGCCGGAGATCTGCTGGCGCTGTTAGTTTTCGGACACCATCTAGGATGGCTGAGGCCGCAAGATCACCGCAAGCTAGAGACAGCAACAAGGAAACAACAACGGCAAGGAAACGGCAAGGGGTCAGCCGATTACAACGGTAATGAAACGGTAAGCAGGACGGAGAGAAAACGGAGAGGTCTACACTAAGGTTTCACTAACCCTTAGTGAACACTAACATTCCCCACAACCGCCCCGGTACTAAAAAGCACCGTTTTCCGGGATGTGGGAGCGGTTGTGGGAATTTAAAAAATCAGCCTTGTAAGTTGCTGATTTTATTGGATGTTTGGTGGAGGTGGCGGGTTTCGAACCCGCGTCCGCCAATCCTCTGCCTCAAGATCTACATGCTTAGGCTTCTCTATTAGGTTAACCCGTCACGACCCGAGAGCCAGGGTGTTATGGGCGAGCTCTTTTAGTTTTAACCGTTCAGCTTAGAGCAAAGCATCCAGGCGATTCTGTCTCGAATGACACCGCAAAATCTCTGAGTTACAGACACCTTAGAGCGCGGCGCTAGCTGACTTATGCAGCTAGAGCGTAGTTATCGTCGTTTGCAACTATAACTGTGTGATGAGGGATTTACGAGAATCATCACGTTCTCGGCATGCACCCAAGGGTTCGTAATCAGCGTCGAAGCCAAGTCACCCCCAGATATGTAACGCGCTATTGTAACGACTTAATAGACCGGGTGAAAGTGAAAAAGTTCAGCGAGCGGCAACAGACATTTCACGCTGCTTCTGTCGGTTCCAGTCTTTCTCTTTCTCGTCGGCGCGCTTGTCGTGCAGTTTCTTGCCTTTCACCAGTGCGATTTCGCACTTCACCATGCCGTTTTTCCAGTACAGGGCCAAGGCAACACAGGTGTAGCCTTTGGCTTCGACGGCGGTGGAGAGCTTGTCGATTTCGCGGCGGTGCAACAGCAGCTTGCGGTCACGGCGCGGGTCGGTAACGTAGTGAGTGGACGCCGAGATCAGCGGCGTGATGTGCGCGCCGACGAGCCAGGCTTCGTCGTTTTTCAGGACGACGTAGGAGTCCACCAGCTGCCCCCGGCCTTCGCGCAGGCTTTTGACTTCCCAGCCTTGCAGGGACAAGCCAGCCTCGAAACGGGTTTCGATGGTGTATTCGTGCTTTGCACGTTTGTTGAGGCAGATGGTGTTTCCGCCCGGAGCCTTCTTTTTCTTAGCCATGACGCGATTATATAGGGGCACTTGGTGCAATGAAAGCGGGCAAATTGCGTAGTTTCAGCGCCTTAGAGTTACCCATGTTGCAACAAATGGCCGAAAAGGTTGTCACCCCTGTCCGATTTATGAACAATTGCTCTCTTGTGAAATTTTCAACTTGAGAGCGCTATGCAGTCTAAACAGTCTATTCACGGTTCATGGGCGAACCGGTGGATCTTCATTCTCGCTGCGACGGGATCGGCCGTCGGACTGGGTAACATCTGGAAGTTCCCCTACATCACAGGTGAAAACGGTGGTGGCGCCTTTGTGCTGGTGTACCTGTTCTGCATTCTGTTGGTCGGCATTCCGATCATGATGGGTGAAATCCTGGTCGGCCGTCGTGCCCGCCAGAGCCCGATCAACGCGGTTCGTGAAACGGCGGCCGAGGCGGGACTCAATAAGAACTGGAGTCTGATCGGCTGGCTGGGTGTGTTGGCTGGCTATATCATCTTTTCCTTCTATTCCGTGGTGGCTGGCTGGGTGCTGCACTATATCGCCGGTATGGGCACGGGGCAGTTTGTTGATATCAGCAGTGACCTGGCCGGCCAGCGCTTCACCGACCTGCTGGCCAGTCCCGAACAGATGCTGATGTGGCATACCCTGTTTGTGCTGATGGTGGTCGGCGTGGTCGCCGGCGGGGTCAACAAGGGCCTGGAGCGCGCCACCAAGATCATGATGCCGGCACTGTTCCTGCTGCTGCTGGTGCTGCTGGGCTACTCGGTCAATACCGGCAGCTTTGCTGAGGGCTGGTCGTTCCTGTTCAGTTTCAACCCGGATGCGCTGACCTGGGACTCGGTTCTGGTGGCACTGGGACATGCCTTCTTTACGCTTTCGCTCGGCATGGGCGCGATCATGGCCTACGGCTCCTACATGGGCAAGAAGGACTCCATCGGCATGACCGTACTGACCATCGGTGTGCTGGATACGCTGGTGGCGCTGGTCGCCGGCCTGGCGATCTTCCCGGTGGTGTTTGCCAATCAGATGGACCCGGGAGCCGGTCCTGGCCTGATGTTTATTACCCTGCCGGTGGCGTTCGGCCAGATGCCGGGTGGTCAGGTGTTCGGCTTCCTGTTCTTCCTGCTGGTGGGCGTGGCGGCCTGGACTTCGGCCATTTCGCTGCTGGAGCCGGCGACGGCCTGGGTTGTTGAACGTTTCGGTCTCAAGCGTTTTACGGCGGCGCTATCGCTGGGCATCGTGGTCTGGCTGATGGGGATCGCCTCGCTGCTGTCGTTCAACCACTGGGAAGAGATCAAGCTCCTGGGCATGGGTATCTTCGACCTGCTCGACTTCATTACGGCCAATATCATGCTGCCGTTGAGTGGTCTGATGATCGCGATCTACTCCGGCTGGGCGCTGCAGAAGCATATTACCCAGGATGAACTGGCACTGAGTTCGAACGCAGCCTACAGTGCCTGGTCGCTGGTGATCCGATTCGTTGCACCGGTGGCGGTGATGATCATCTTCGTCGTCAATCTGTATGACAAGCTGGCCTGATCGGCCAGCCGGGTAATTGCCGACATGACACAAGTAAATCGCAGTGCACTGGTGCTGCACACCGCCGAGCAGATGTTCGATCTGGTCAATGATGTGCGTAACTATCCTCAGTTTCTGCCCTGGTGTGCGTCGACCGAGGTGAT
This sequence comes from uncultured Marinobacterium sp., assembly GCA_963676805.2. Taxonomy (GTDB): domain Bacteria; phylum Pseudomonadota; class Gammaproteobacteria; order Pseudomonadales; family Balneatricaceae; genus Marinobacterium. The sequence goes on from CAXXYA010000002.1 coordinate 3,219,386, forward strand.
TTCGGAGCATGACGAGGAGCTGGTGGCGACCCTGAACCTGTCCAAGGGGGGCCTCAAGTACAGTTTCACGACACGCAACCGATTGCAGCGGCCCGACAGAATGGAGATCGCGCTGGTGGAGGGGCCTTTCTCCTCTCTGCGCGGTATCTGGGTGTTCACGCCGCTCAGTGATGAGGCCAGCAAGGTGGAGTTGACCATGGATTTTGAATTCAAGGGGAAACTTACGGGTATGGCGATGTCCAAGGTGTTCAGCTCGGTGGCGACCACGATGGTGGATGCCTTTGTTAACCGGGCGGATCAGATCTACGGTTAGGAGCAGGATGATGAAAGTTGAAGTCGCCTATGCGCTGCCCCATGAGCAGAAAATCATAGCGCTGCAGGTCGAGGATGGTTGTACGGCCCGGCAGGCGGTGGTGCGCTCGGGTATCGTGGAGCTGTTTCCCGAAATCGACCCTGAGGCGGCACCGATGGGGATTTTTGGCAAGTCGATCAAGGACCCGGGCTCAACGGTGCTGCGGGAGGGGGATCGAGTGGAGATCTACCGTCCCCTGATTGCAGATCCGAAGGAGGTCAGGGCACGTCGGGCGGCCAAAATGAAGGCTCAGAAGGCCGCCGAAGCCAAGCAGGATTGAACGGGGCGCCGGAGATCAGGGAGTGGTTTCCGGCTTGGCACCCGGACGGAAGTCGCCGCTGAGACGAACCAGTTTGTCGTCTTCGAAGAACAGGCTGATGCGCTCCTGGTAGCGCTGGCCATCACCTTCCTTGATGCTATAGATGTAGTCCCAGCGATTTTCGCTGAAGCTGTCATTGACCAGTGGGGTGCCGAGAATGTAGCGCACCTGTGAGGGGGTCATGCCGGGGCGCAGCTGATCAACCATCTCCTGGGTTACGACGTTGCCCTGGGGGATGTCGATCTTGTATACACCGGGAAATTCGGAACAGCCGGCAATCAGAAGTGCAACTGTAGCGCTGAGAAGAACCTTTCGCATCGGACAATGGCTTCCGTTTTCATGCCTAAACAAAGATAATGGAGTCTAACATTGCAAATCCCGAACAGCATAGTGATTGAGACCTAATATGGCACTGGAAAATCAGGAACTGCGGAAGGCCGGACTGAAGGTGACTCTGCCGCGGGTCAAAATTTATCAGATTCTGGAGCGTGCCGGAGAGGGCGACCACTTCAGTGCTGAAGATATTTACAAGCTCCTGATGGAGCAGGGCGAGGATGTCGGTCTGGCGACTGTCTACCGCGTTCTGACCCAGTTCGAAGCGGCGGGCCTGGTTTCACGCCACCACTTTGAGGGCGGCCATTCGGTCTTCGAACTGTCTCGTGACGAACACCATGATCACGTTGTGTGCGTGAAGTGTGGCCGAGTACGTGAATTCAGTGAGCCCAAGGTGAGCGAGATTCTGGACAAGGTGGCCGAGGATCTGGGTTTTACCATCACCGACCGTACGCTTTACCTTTATGGCGTCTGCAAGGATGGCTGTGAAGAGGGCAAGAAGTAACGGCGTATCCCATCGCTGTCAGCCCTCAGGCTGACAGCATCTCCCGGGCATGGTTCAGAGAGGTCCGGGTTATATCCACCCCGCCCAGCATTCGGGCCACTTCTTCCACTCGCTGAGCCTTGTTGAGCTGATGGACCCGTGTGTGGGTACCGCTCTGCAGCCCCTTTTTGCTGACGAACAGATGCTGGTGACCCTGCGCTGCAACCTGCGGTTGATGCGTCACGCACAGGATCTGTACGCGCTGGCCCAGCTCGCGGAGCATGCGGCCGACCACTTCGGCCACGCCGCCGCCAATGCCTACATCCACTTCGTCGAATACCAGTGTGGGCGTGCTGGAGGTCTGTGCGGTGATCACCTGGATCGCCAGACTGATGCGCGACAACTCGCCCCCCGATGCCACCTTGGCCAGGGCGCGCGCGGGCTGGCCCTCGTTGGTGCTGATCAGGAATTCCACCTCTTCCAGGCCGTTGGCGTTGTAGCGCTCCTCGTCCAGCGGGGTCAGGCAGACGCTGAAGTGGGCGGCGGGCATGCCCAGTGCATGTAATTGCTCGTCCACCTGAATATCCAGCGTACCGGCACAATGTTGACGGGCCTCGCTGAGTTCGGCGGCGGCTTTCAGGTAATTGTCACGGGCGTTGAGCATCTCCTGTTCCAGTTGGGCCAGCGCCTCATCCGAGCCGGTCAGGCCGTTCAGCTCTTCCTGCAGTGAGCAGTGAAACTCGAGCAGTTGCTCGGGCAGCAGGCGGTGCTTGCGCGCCACCTCATAGATGGCGGACAGGCGTTCCTCTACTTCCTGCTGACGTTCGGGATTGGTCTCGATGCTGTCGAGGAAGTGGCGGATCTCGCGACCGGCTTCTTCCACCTGGATCAGGGCGGTGTTGAACATCTCGCCGGCCTGCTGCACCCGCGGGTTATGGTCGGGCAGGTGCTCCAGCAGCTGACGGCAATGTTGCAGTATCGACAGGCAGTTTTCACCGTCGGCATCGTTGCTCAGTTGCAACAGCTGGTGGCCACTGGCGAGCAGGCTGCCGGCGTTGTCGAGCAGTTGCTGCTCCTGCTCAAGTTGTTCCAGCTCCCCGTCCTGCAGCGCCAGCTGGTCCAGTTCTTCGGCCTGATAGCTGAGCAGCTGAATGCGGGCGTTCCGCTCGTCAGAGACCTGTGTCATCGCCAGCCACTCGCTGTGCAGGCGTCGCCATTTGTGAAAGTGGCGACGTACCTGTTCGGCCAGCTCGGTGTGACCGCCGAATTCGTCCAGCAGCACACGGTGGTAGTCCTTTTTCAGCAGGCGCTGGTGTTCGTGCTGGCCATGGATATCAACCAGGTACTGGCCGAACTCCCGTACCAGGGCCAGTGGAGTCGGGCGGCCGTTGATATAGCTGCGGCTGCGACCTTCCCGGGTGACCACGCGACGCAACTGGCATTCCTGGGGATCACCCTCCAGTTCATGCTCGTTGAGCCAGAGCAGCGCCGCCGGCAGCGCTCGAATATCGAAGCTGGCGGTCAACTCGGCACGGTCGGCTTCCTTGAGTACGCTGTCGCTGTCCGCCCGGTCACCGAGGCAGAGGCCGAGCGCATCCAGCATGATCGATTTGCCGGCACCGGTTTCGCCGCTGATCACGGTCATTCCGGACTCCAGTTCGACTTCCAGGGCATCGACAATCGCGAAATTGCGGATCGTTATCTGCGTCAGCATGGTGGCCACCTATGGTTTTATGTACAGTGGTTATTTATACAGTATTTACTGTATAAGCCATTTTCCCTCGGGCATCAATCATTGCGTGAAAAAAATAGATGGCAGAGGTTGAATCGCTTCCGCGGGTCCCCATATACGTTTGCATCTAGGCGTAACCTCAAGAGTCAGTTGGAGAGACCTGATGGCGAAAGAGCAGCAGAACACCCAGGAAACCGTTGAGCCGATTCAGGACGCGGCTGAAACCGTGGTCGAGACAGAGGCCGGCGAGCCGAGTGCTGCCGAAGCGACAGCGGCAGATGTGCTGCAACAGCTCGAGGAATCACGTGTCGAGATCGAGGCGCTGAAAAAGGAACTGGCCGAGCTGCAGCCGCGCGCGCAGGCGGAGATCCAGAATATCCGCCGCCGTGCCGAGCAGGATGTAGAAAAGGCACACAAGTTCGGTCTGGAAAAGTTTGCCAACGAGCTGCTGCCGGTCGTGGACAGCCTGGAGCGTGCGATCGAAGCCAGCCAGGGTGATGACGAGCAGAGCAAGGCGATCCGGGAAGGGGTCGAAATGACCCTGAAGATGTTCCTGGGCAGCATGGAAAAATTCAATGTTGAGCAGGTGAACCCGGAAGGGCAGCCCTTCAACCCGGAGCACCATCAGGCGATGTCCATGGTGCCGGCGGAAGGCGTTGAACCCAACACCGTGGTGGCTGTGGTACAGAAAGGTTACCTGCTTAACGGCCGCCTGATGCGTCCGGCCATGGTAATGGTCGCAAAAGGCTAACGCGGGGCGTTGAAATTAGACAACGCGTACCCATATAGATAAGCAACCAGTTTTTAGACAGATTATCAGCCCGCCCGGCGGGCAAGAGAAATATCGGAGCAGAACATGGGCAAAATTATCGGTATTGACCTGGGCACCACCAACTCTTGTGTGGCTATCCTGGACGGTGACAAGACCAAGGTGATCGAGAACGCCGAAGGTGATCGCACCACCCCGTCTATCATCGCCTACACCAACGACGGTGAAACACTGGTCGGTCAGCCGGCCAAGCGCCAGGCGGTGACTAACCCGGACAACACCCTGTTTGCGATCAAGCGACTGATCGGTCGTCGTTTTGACGACAAGGTCGTGCAGAAAGACATCAAGATGGTGCCGTACAAGATCACTGCCGCCGATAACGGTGATGCCTGGGTCGACGTCAAGGGCCAGAAGATGGCTCCGCCGCAGGTGTCTGCCGAGATCCTGAAAAAGATGAAGAAGACCGCCGAGGACTACCTGGGCGAAGCCGTGACCGAAGCGGTTATCACCGTGCCGGCCTACTTCAACGACTCTCAGCGTCAGGCTACCAAAGACGCCGGCAAAATCGCCGGTCTGGAAGTGAAGCGTATCATCAACGAGCCGACTGCGGCTGCGCTGGCGTACGGCATGGACAAGTCCAAGGGTGACAAAACCGTTGCCGTATACGACCTGGGTGGTGGTACCTTCGATATCTCCATCATCGAAATCGCTGACGTGGACGGTGAACACCAGTTCGAAGTACTGGCGACCAACGGTGATACTTTCCTGGGTGGTGAAGACTTCGACCTGGCGGTGATCAACTACCTGGCCGATGAATTCAAGAAAGAAAGCGGCATCGACCTGCACAACGATCCGCTGGCGCTGCAGCGTCTGAAGGAAGCGGCTGAGAAGGCGAAGGTTGAACTGTCTTCCGCTCAGGCGACCGACGTCAACCTGCCGTACATCACTGCAGATGCGACCGGTCCCAAGCACCTGAACGTGAAGCTGTCTCGCGCCAAGCTGGAATCCCTGGTTGAAGAGCTGGTGGTGCGTTCCATTGAGCCGTGCCGCATCGCGATTCAGGATTCCGGTGTATCCGCATCCGAGATCGACGAAGTGATCCTGGTCGGTGGTCAGACCCGCATGCCGCTGGTACAGCAGAAAGTGGCCGAGTTCTTCGGCAAGGAACCGCGCAAGGACGTAAACCCGGATGAAGCTGTCGCCATCGGTGCTGCGATCCAGGGTGCCGTGCTGTCCGGTGATGTCAAAGACGTCCTGCTGCTGGACGTGACTCCGCTGACCCTGGGTATCGAAACCATGGGTGGCGTGGCGACTCCGCTGATCGATAAGAACACCACCATCCCGACCAAGAAGTCGCAGGTGTTCTCGACCGCTGACGACAACCAGACTGCCGTGACCATCCACGTGGTTCAGGGTGAGCGCAAGCAGGCGGCACAGAACAAGTCCCTGGGTCGTTTCGACCTGGCCGACATCCCGCCGGCACCGCGCGGCATGCCGCAGATCGAAGTGACCTTCGATATCGATGCCAACGGTATCCTGAACGTGTCCGCCAAGGACAAGGCCACCGGCAAGGAACAGTCCATCGTGATCAAGGCCTCTTCCGGCCTGAACGATGACGAGATCGACCAGATGGTTCGCGACGCCGAAGCGCACGCCGAAGAAGACAAGAAGTTCGAAGAACTGACCGGTGCACGCAACCAGGGCGACGCCATGATCCACACAGCGAACAAGACGCTGAAGGATGCGGGCGACAAGGCGACCGACGAAGAGAAGAGCAAGATCGAAGCGGCGATCAAGGACCTGGAAGAAGAACTGAAAGGCTCTGACAAGGACGCGATCGAAAGCAAGACTGAAGCTCTGACCGAAGCGCTGTCTGCGGTGGCGCAGAAGATGTATGCCGAAGCGGCTCAGGCTGAGCAGCAGGCAGGTGGTGCCGAAGCCGGTGCCAAGGATGCGGCGGACGACGTTGTTGACGCCGAATTCGAAGAAGTTAAGGACGACGACAAGAAGTAAACGCTTCAATGCGTTCGCGCATGTCGATCGTTGCAGTGTGACAGCGCGGGCTCAGGCCCGCGTTGTCATGTCCGGCTCTTGCGGGCCAAACCTTAACCAGTCAGATTCGGATCATGTCAAAGCAGGACTACTACGAACTCTTGGGTGTGTCGCGTGACGCGTCCGATCGCGATATCAAGAAAGCCTACCGCCGCCTGGCGATGAAGTACCACCCGGACCGCAACCCGGATGACAAAGAGGCTGAAGACAAGTTCAAGGAGATCAGCGAGGCCTATGAGGTCCTGTCTGATGCCCAGAAAAAGGCCGCGTACGACCAGTTCGGTCATGCCGGTGTCGACGGCCAGGGCGGCGGCTTTGGCGGTGGCGGCTTCGAAGGCAACTTCTCCGATATCTTCGGCGATGTCTTTGGCGACATCTTCGGCGGTGGTGGCGGTGGCGGTCGTCGTCGTTCCGGCGTTCAGCGTGGTGCCGATCTGCGCTACAACCTGGACCTGTCGCTGGAAGAAGCGGTGCGCGGCTGCGAAAAAACGCTGGAAATTCCTACCCTGGTGGGCTGTGAAGTCTGTGACGGCAGCGGCGCCAAGCCGGGCACCAGCGCCAAAACCTGTCCCACCTGTGGCGGCATGGGTCAGGTACGCATGCAGCAGGGCTTCTTCTCCGTACAGCAAACCTGCCCGACCTGTCGTGGCGAGGGCAAGGTGATCTCCGATCCCTGTGACGCCTGTCACGGTCAGGGCCGTGTCGAGAAAACCAAAACGCTGCAGGTCAAGATCCCGGCCGGCGTGGATACCGGCGACCGCATCCGTCTGTCCGGCGAGGGCGAGGCGGGCAGTCATGGCGGCCCGGCGGGTGACCTCTATGTTCAGGTGCACGTGCGCGAGCACCCGATCTTCCAGCGTGATGGCAAGCACCTGTACTGTGAAGTGCCGATCAGCTTTGTCGATGCTGCCCTGGGGGGCGAGCTCGACGTGCCGACCCTGGATGGCCGAGTCAAACTGAAGATCCCGGCCGAAACCCAGACCGGCAAGCTGTTCCGCCTGCGCGGCAAGGGCGTGGCCCCGGTTCGCGGTGGCAGCACCGGTGACCTGATGGTCAAGGTGGCGGTGGAAACGCCGGTCAACCTGAACAGCCGTCAGAAAGAGCTGCTGCGTGAGTTTGCCGAGGCGACCGCCGAGGGCAACAGCAAGCACAGCCCGAAAAAGCACGGCTTTTTTGACTCGGTGAAAAAGTTCTTCGAAGATATGACCTGATTGCATGTCCGTGAGGATATGCCTGCAGACAGACACAGGAATAGAGCATGATCAGAGTAGCGGTAACCGGCGCGGCCGGCCGTATGGGCAAAACCATTATCGAAGCACTGCAGCAAAATGATGCGGTGACATTCAGTGCCGCCATCGTTGAGCCCGACAGTTCGCTGCTCGGTGCCGATGCCGGTGAGCTGGCCGGAGTGGGCAAGCTGGGCGTGTCTCTGGCGGGCAGTCTCGACGCGGTTGCCGATGATTTCGATCTGCTGATCGATTTCACTGCTCCGGAAGTCACCATGCAGAACCTGGCCTTCTGTGCGGCCAACGGCAAGAAGATGGTGATCGGAACTACCGGTCTGAGTGATGGTCAAAAAGAGGAACTGAAGCAGGCGGCTGACAAGACCGCCATCGTGTTCGCGCCGAACATGAGTGTGGGCGTTAACCTCTGCTTCAAGCTGCTGGAGATCGCCGCCAAGGCGCTGGGTGATGACAGTGGTTACGATATCGAAGTGATCGAGGCGCATCACCGTCACAAGGTGGACGCGCCTTCAGGTACCGCACTGCGCATGGGTGAAGTGGTTGCCGATGCGCTGGGGCGTGACCTCAAGGAGTGCGCGGTATATGGTCGTGAGGGCATTACCGGCGCGCGTCCGGCGAAGCAGATCGGTTTCGAAACCATCCGCGCCGGTGATGTGGTTGGTGACCACACGGTGCTGTTCGCCACCGAAGGCGAGCGCATCGAGATCACCCACAAGGCTTCCAGCCGCATGACTTTCGCCAAGGGCGCGGTACGTGCCGCCGGTTGGCTGGAAAGCAAGCAGACCGGACTGTTCGACATGCAGGACGTTCTGGGTCTACACTGAATTCAACCTTGTTGTTGTTCCCTCTGCCCGCTCCCGTAGCGGGCTTTTTTATGCCTGAACGCAACCTTTTTGTCACTGTCCCACGCCATCCTGTTGATATCACTTGCTGCAGCTGCACAATCGAGGCTAATGTATAGCGAATAAGGCGCGATTTCGTGTGCTGGAGGTTGGATGTACAAGCTCTGTTTCTTCGTTCCTGAAACCGATGCCGAGCCGGTCAAAACGGCTCTGTTTGCGGCCGGCGTTGGCAAAATTGGTGACTATGATCAGTGTTGCTGGCAGACGCTGGGGACGGGACAGTTTCGTCCCCTGGCCGGGGCCAGTCCGCATCTGGGGCAGCCGGGGCAACTGGAAAAAGTGGCCGAGCTGAAAATCGAGATGGTGTGCCCTGATGAGCTGATTCATGTCGCCGTGGCCACCCTCAAGCAGGCCCACCCCTATGAAGAGGTGGCCTACGAAGTCTACAGGCTGGCGGATATCTGAGATCGGGCACGGAAAGGGAGGTCGGTGTGACACAGCTGTTGGTTCGCTATTCGCGTATTCTGGAAATCGTCGGAGATATCGTCAAGGTCCATGTGCCCGAGCCCGACGAGGGTGAGGTTGCGGCCATCGGCTATGGCGACCTGGCCCTGATCGAAAATATCCTCGATCCTGATCAGCCGCCCTATATGGCGCAGGTGATCCAGCTGGAACGCAGCAGCGTTTCCCTGCAGGTGTTCTCCGGTACCAAGGGCCTGTCGACCAAAGCGGGCGTACGTTTTCTGGGTCACGCCATGCAGGTGACCTTCTCCCCCAATATTCTCGGCCGCGCCTTCTCCGGCGCCGGTCGTGCCATCGACGGCGGCCCCAGTCTGGAAGAGGAAGCCCGCATCGAGATCGACGGCCCCACCGTCAACCCGGCGCGCCGAATTCTGGCGTCGCGCATGCTGCGCACCGATGTACCGATGATCGATGTGTTCAACTCGCTGGTCGAGAGCCAGAAAATTCCCATCTTTTCCGTGGCCGGCGAGCCCTACAACCGCCTGCTGGCCCAGATCGGGGCTAACGCCGACGCCGATGTGGTGGTGTTCGGCGGCATCGGCCTGATCTTCGACGACTATCATTTCTTCCGTCACGCCTTCGAGGAGGCCGGGGTCAGCGCACGTACGGTGATGTTCGTGCATCTGGGCTCGGACCCCACGGTCGAAGGACTGCTGGTGCCGGATATGGCGCTGGCAGTGGCCGAGCGTTTTGCTGTCGAGGAGGGCAAGCGGGTGCTGGTGCTGCTTACCGATATGACCGCCTACGCCGATGCGCTCAAGGAGGTGGGCATCTCTATGGAGCACGTGCCCTCCAACCGCGGCTACATCGGTGACCTCTACTCCCAGCTGGCGCGGCGCTATGAAAAGGCGTGCGACTACAAGGGTGCCGGTTCGGTGACCATCCTGTCGGTGACCACCATGCCGGGCGATGACGTGACGCACCCGGTGCCGGACAACACCGGCTATATCACCGAGGGGCAGTTTTACCTGCACAACGGCGTGCTCGATCCCTTTGGCTCCCTGTCCCGTCTCAAGCAGCATGTGATCGGCAAGGTGACGCGCGAGGACCACGGCCAGATCATGAATACCATGGTGCGTTTCTACGCCGAGGCGCGCGATGCCCAGCAGAAGCAGGCGATGTCCTTTGACTTGACCGAGTATGACGAGCGTCTGCTCAAGTTCGGCGACCTGTTCCGTGAGCGCTTCATGAATATCAGCGTTTCCATGCCACTGGAGGCGGCACTGGATCTGTGTTGGCAAACGTTGGCGGAGTGCTTCCAGCCGCAGGAGTTGTTGATGAAACAGCAGCTTGTGGATAAGTATTTCCCCAGGGTCCAGGCAGCGGGATGACGCGGCATGAGCAAGCTGGCGCTGAACAAGAGCACTCTCAACCATGAAAACCAGCGGCTGAAATCCTTCCGTCAGTTCGTACCGGCACTGGATCTCAAGCGCAAGCAGATCCTGGCCGCACGGATGACGTCACGCCGGGCGCTGGCCGATTTTGCGCGGCAGATGCAGCGGGTGGATGCCGATGTGGCCCGTCAACTGCCGATGCTGGCGGACAGCGAGCTGGATCTGGGTTCACTGGTGCAGCTGAAGGGGGTGCGTCAACGCACCGACAATCTGGTGGGGATTGAATTGCCGGTGGTGGAGCAGGTTGAGATCGATTGTCGTGAATATTCGCGACTGGCCCTGCCGCCATGGGTCGATATCCTTGCGGCCCGCCTGCAGCAGATGCTGGAATTGAGCGTTCGGCATCAGGTAGAGCAGGTGCGGCTGTCGCGCCTGGAAGCGGCATTGCAGAAAACCACCCAGCGCTTGAACCTGTTCGACAAGGTGTTGATTCCGCGTACCGAAGCCAATATCCGCCGCATCCGCATCGCCCTGTCGGATGCCGAACGGGCCGGCGTGGTGCGCGCCAAAATTGCCAAGAACAAGCGAGCCAGGATGGCGGCATCATGAGTATTCAAACCCTGAACAAGGCGACCCTGGTTGGCTTGACCGCCGACAAGGCGCTGGTGCTTGATCGGCTGCAGTCGCTGGGGCTCCTGCATGTGATTCCACTGGCGCAGGCCCGACCGGAACCGACCATGGAACTGCCCGGTGCGGTCCATCCCGACCAGTTGCAGCAGGCGATCCGCTATCTGCTCAGCTGCCCGCAAAAGCGGCGTCAGGTCACGGCCGAGCGCCACTTCGACCTGGCCAAGGTGGTGGTCGCGACCCTCGAAAACCGCAAGCGCCGTCTGGAGCTGCAGGAGCAACTGGATTTCCTGCGCAAGCGTATCCGTGACCTGGAACCCTGGGGCAGCTTCGAGTTGCCTGGCGAGCAGGGGCTGCTGGGGTATCGGCTCTGGTTCTATCTGGTACCCAATTACCGCATGCCGGAACTGTCCCGGACCGACCTGCCCTGGTCCGTGGTACACCGGGACAACCGTCATTCCTACGTCGCCGTGATCGCCGAAGAGGAGCCGCGGGCCAACCAGATGCCGGTGCCACGCACGCATACCGGCTCGGTACCGCTGAACCGGCTGCGCCGAGAGCTTGAAGACCTGGAGATTGAGCTTGAAGCGTTGAATGCCGAGCGCGAGGCGCATAGCCGCTGGCTCTACCTGCTGGAGCGTTCGCTGGCGGGCAGTCAGGACCGGGCGGACTGTGAGCAGGTCAGTCAACAGGCGCTGGATGCCGGTGATATTTTTGCCATTCAGGGCTGGTTTGCGGCCGATCGGCGTGAAGCGCTGGAGCGCTTTGCAGAAGAAGAGGGTCTGGTGCTGGTCGTCGAACCCGTGGCCGAAGGAGAGCATCCGCCGACCCTGCTGGATAATCCGGACAGTCTGAGCGGTGGTGAAGAGATCGTGCGTTTTTACCAGATGCCCGGTTACCGCGCCTGGGACCCGTCTCGGGTGGTGTTCTTCTCCTTTGCCGCCTTTTTTGCCCTTATCCTGTCCGATGCCGGTTATGCCCTGCTGCTGGGGGCGGTACTGATGTTCTACTGGTCGCGCATGGGGCTGAGTGAAACCGGCCGCCGTCTGCGCACTCTGGGGGCCACCCTGTGCCTGTTCTCGGCCGGCTGGGGCGTGCTGGTGGGCAGCTATTTCGGCGCCGCTCCGCCGGAGCTTCTGGCGCCGCTGAAACGGCTCGATATGAACGACTTTGACAGCATGATGCGGATCTCGGTGCTCATGGGGGCCGGGCATCTGGTGTTGGCCAACCTGATCACCGCCTGGCGCAACCGGGGACGATTGCAGATGCTGGCGCCGCTGGGCTGGATGCTGCTGGTGCTGGCCGGTGTCAGCGGCTGGCTGCGCCAGCAGCTGGATGTTGAATGGGGGCTGATGGCGCTGGGCATGGTGCAGATACTGCTCTGTTCCAGCGACCGGCCGTTGCAGGGTGTGCAGAACTGGCTCTGGCGGCTGGTGGACGGCCTGCTGGCGTTGACCGGGCTGTCGAAGATGTTCGGCGATGTGCTCAGCTACCTGCGCCTCTTTGCGCTTGGCCTGGCCAGTGCCTCTCTGGCGATCACCTTCAACCAGCTGGCCAGTGACGTGGCGGCGGCCGTGCCGGGCATGGGGCTGTTTCTCGAGGTGCTGATCCTGCTGCTGGGCCACCTGCTCAATTTTGTGCTGGCGGTGGTCAGTGGTGTGATCCACGGCCTGCGCCTGAACCTGATCGAGTTCTACAACTGGAGCCTTGCGGATGAAGGCTACGCTTTTCAACCTTTCACCAAGCGGGAGGTGAACCCTTGGATAACCTGATATTGGCCCTGGGATGGGCAGGACTCTATGGCCCCATGGCGCTGGGTGCGATCGGCAGCATCATCGGCTGTGCGCTGGCCGGCCAGGCGGCCTGCGGCGCGTTGCTGGAGACGGAAACCGGTCACGGGCGTTATGTCGGTATCGCGGCGATGCCGTCGTCGCAGACCATCTACGGCATCGTGGTGATGTTCTCGCTGAACCGCACGGTGACGCTGGATAACGCCCCGGGCCTGTTTGCGGTCGGCATTCTCGCCGGGATGGCGCTGCTGTTCAGTGCCGTACGTCAGGGGCAGTGCTGCGCCAGCGCGATCAACGTGTCCAAGATCAAGCCGGAAATTTTCGGCATGTCGATCGCCCCGGCGGCGATCGTTGAAGGCTTTGCCGTCTTCGCGTTCATCTTCGCGCTGGTGATCAGCGCGGGTATTCCTGCATAACGGAGGCACGATGAACGATCAGGCCAAACAGCATGCAGCCTCGGGCGTGGAAGCGCTGATCGAGCGGCTGCGGCAACAGGGGATCGAGCAGGGGCAGCGGGAGGCCGCCGAACTGGTCGAGGAGGCGGAGCGCCGGGCCGACTGGCTGCTGGAGCAGGCGCGCCAGGAAGCGGACAACCTGCGCCAACGGGCCAGGGAGGAGGCCGAGCGCCTGCGTCGGGCCGGCGAAGATGCGCTGAAACTGGCGGCCCGGGACATGAACCTGCAGCTGCGTGAACAGTTGGCGCATACCTTTGCCGACCGGGTGCGCCTGCAGGTTAGCGAGCAACTCGACAGCGAGGCGTTCATTCGCGACGTGATCCGCGAGGTCGTGATGCAGGCCTGTCAGGACGCCAGTCTCTGCGCCATGCCTCGCGTCGACGTTCTGTTGCCGGCCGGTGTGGTCGGGCTGGAGGAGCTGCGGCGCAACCCGCACGCCTATCGCGAGGGCAAGCTGAGTCAGTATGTGCAGGAGCAGCTCAACCTGCAGCTGCGCGAAGGCGTGACCCTGGATCTGCATGACGGACGCGGCATTCGCATTCGCTGCAACGGTGATGATGCCGAGATCGATCTCAGCGACCGGGCGCTGGCGGAGCTGCTGCTGCGCCACCTGCAGCCGCGCTTTCGTGCCATTCTGGAGGGAGTGATCCGCTAGTGTCGGTTTACTACACTCTGATCCCGGCGTTGCCGGCATTGCCGATCAAGCTGGAGCAGCTCAAGGAGCTGCCGATCTCGGTATTGCAACTGGAGCGGCGGCTGGGCATGTTGCCTGAGGCGGATCGGGCGCTGTTGCAGCGTGCCGTGCGCCTGTTTCAGCGTGAGCGCACCGGCGACGAGGCATTTTCCGACCGGGATGAGGTGATGCACTGGGAGCAGGAGCTGGCGGCGATCCCGTACAAGCCGCTGCGCGCCGTGCTGGCGGAAAATCTGGAATGGCGCAGTCTGATCGCGGCGCAGCGCTACCGCCTGGCCGGGCAGCTCGAGGGCGACAGTTTTCAGGGCTATGGCAAGCGCATCTGGATCATCCGCCGTGACTGGCAGCAGCCGGATTTCGGTCTTGGGCGACGTTACCCCTGGCTGATTGAGTCGCTGGCGCAGCTGAAGCAGGGGCAGGGGGGCGAGCTGGAACAGCAGATCCTGACCCGGTTGTGGCGCAAGCTGCGCCTGCTGGAACAGAGCCACCCCTTTTCCCTGATCGCCGTGGCCGCCTACCGGCTGCGCTGGTCGCTTGCCGAATATCGCCTGCGCTGGCAGGCCGAAACGGCACAACAACATTTTTCGCAACTGGTCGATCGTGCCCTGGCTGGCGTCATGCCGGACAGTGGGATCGACCCGGTCGGGAGCGACCCGGTCAGGAGCGACCCGGTCAGGATCGACCCGGTAACAGAGGCTAAGCGATGACAACCCCGAACACTCCGACCGCCCGCGTAATCGGTGTCCGTGATGATATTGTCAGCATCCGCATGCTGCGTGATGCCGAGGGTGAGTACTATCCGGTCACCAAGAATGAAGTGGTGCTGATCTGTCCACGCCGTCATGATGGTGAGCGTCAGGAACGGCTTCAGGCTGAGGTGCTCAGAGTGCGCTACGGCGAAGCCGATGTGCAGGTGTTCGAAACCACCCGTGGCGTGGCGATCGGGGATGCCGTGGAACAGACCGGCCAGATGCTGTCGGTGGCTCTGGGGCCGGGCTTGCTGGGCCAGGTATACGACGGTCTGCAGAACCCGCTGGAACTGATCGCCGGTCAGCACGGCTTTTTCCTGCCGCGGGGGCTCGACGTGGACGGCATCGACGCTCAGCAGAAATGGTCCTTCCAGCCGGTGGTGAAGGTGGGAACGCGGGTCAAGGCCGGCGATCTGCTTGGCCGGGTGCCGGAGAGCCGTTTCAGCCACAAGATCATGGTGCCCTTCAACCTGCGCGGTGAGGCGGAAGTGACCTGGGTGCAGGAGGGCAGCTTTACCGTGACCACGCCGGTGGTTCGTCTGCGCATGGCCAAAGGCGACGAACGCGAGGTCAGCATGCAGCAGCGCTGGCCGGTGCGGGTGCCGGTCAACCGTGACCTGCTGCGCGAAGGCTACAACCAGCGCCTTTATCCACAGCAGCCGATGCTGACCAGCATCCGCCTGATCGATACCTTCTTTCCGGTGGCGCAGGGCGGCACCGCCTGTATCCCGGGGCCTTTCGGCGCCGGCAAGACCGTCCTTCAGGGGCTGATCTCGCGCTACTCCAACGTGGATATCGTGGTGATCGTCGCCTGCGGCGAACGCGCCGGCGAGGTGGTCGAAACCATCACCGAGTTCCCCAACATGCCCGATCCGCGTGGCGGCACCCTGATGGACCGCACCGTGATCATCTGCAACACCTCGTCGATGCCGGTGGCGGCACGCGAGGCATCGATCTACACCGGCATCACCATCAGCGAATATTACCGCCAGATGGGCTACAACGTGCTGTTGATCGCCGACTCGACCTCACGCTGGGCTCAGGCGATGCGCGAGACCTCCGGCCGTCTGGAGGAGATTCCGGGCGAAGAGGCGTTCCCGGCCTATCTGGATTCGGCGGTGCGGGCACTGTACGAGCGGGCCGGCCTGGTCGTCACCAACGATCAGGAGCAGGGCAGCCTGACCCTGATCGGCACGGTATCCCCGGCCGGGGGCAACTTCGAGGAACCGGTGACCCAGTCAACGCTGCGCACGGTCAAGACCTTCCTCGGCCTCAGTGCCGAGCGGGCCTACAAGCGTGCCTATCCGGCGGTAGACCCGCTGATCTCCTGGTCGCGCTATCTGGACCAGCTGGATGACTGGTTCAGCCGCGAGCTGTCGCCGCAATGGGGGGGCAACGTCAAGCGGATGCTGGAGCTGATCCGCCAGGGCGAGCAGGTGCAGCAGATGATGCAGGTAACCGGTGAAGAGGGGGTCACCCTGGAGGATTATCTGGACTGGCAGAAAGCGCAGTGTCTGGATCAGGTGTATCTGCAGCAGGACGCGTTCGACGATGTTGATGCCTCGACGCCGATCGAGCGCCAGCAGGAACTGTTCACGCTGCTGCTGCAGTGCCTGGATAGCCCGCATGAATTTGCCGACAAGGAAGCGATTCGTGATCACTTCGTCAAGCTGACCGGCCTGTTCCGCAACCTCAACTACAGTCGCCACGACGGGCCGGATTACCGCCGCTACCGCGCCGAGATCGAACAGCTGGGACTCAGTTGATCAGAGCCAGCTCGTCCCGTTCCGGGCTCAGCGCGATGTGGCGCAGCGGGAACACGGGCTCGGCGGCGGCCCGGTCGGCAAAGTAGAACCTCAGGGCGTTGCGGATGGTGGTGAAGGCGAGCTGGTCCCAGGGAATCTCGTCTTCGCGGAACAGCCGGGTTTCCAGGGTTTCCTCACTGCTGCCGAACTCGGCCACGGGCAGGTCGGCCAGGTAGATCAGTTGTACCTGGTTGACGTGGATGATCGAGGTCAGTGTATACAGCTGGCGCAGCTCCACCTGTGCACAGGCTTCCTCCAGGGTTTCCCGCAGGGCGGCTTCTTCGGTGCTTTCCCCGTTTTCCATGTAGCCGGCCGGCAGGGTCCAGTAGCCGTAGCGCGGTTCGATTGCGCGCCGGCACAGCAACACCCGGTCGCCATGCACCGGCAGGCAGCCCGCGATGATGCGCGGGTTCTGGTAGTGGATCTGCCCGCAATGGTCGCAGACATGACGTTCTCGGTTATCGCCTTCGGGTATCTTGAGGGTTACCGGTGAGCCGCAGCGGCTGCAGTAGTTCATCCTGGCTCCTTGATCATCCTGCGGTGGGCTGGGTTGAGTATTGTGACATTTCCGGGCGGGGTCGCGACAGTCCGGTGACAGAGGTATTATAGGCGGATCAGATATAACCGGATCGCCCATGCTTGATCATCTTCGCCTTCGGCTGCAGCATCACCGTCCCTGGCGCCTGCGTACTCACGGTCGCGAGGCGGGTGTGCTGGTCGCGCTGACCAACTGTGCCGATCCAGAGGTGATCCTGACCCTGAGATCGCCCCATCTGTCCACGCACAGTGGTGAAATTGCCTTCCCGGGCGGCAAGCGTGATCCCGACGACCGAGACCTGCTGGCGACGGCCATGCGGGAAGCCGAAGAGGAGATCGCCCTGAGCCCCGGTCAGGTGGAGATTATCGGTTCGCTGGGCCAGGTGGTGTCCAAGCACCATCTCCAGGTGATGCCCTGGGTCGGCGTGATCGCGCCTGAATTGCCGCTGGCGGCCAACCCCGAAGAGATTGCCGAGATCTACCGGGTACCCTTGAGCTTTCTGCTTGAAGCGAAGAATCGCCGTCTGGACAGACTGGAGTTTGCCGGCCAGACGCGTTTCGTACCGGCCTGGCCCTGGCAGGGCGAGGTTATCTGGGGGCTGACCGCCTATATCCTGAGCGAGTTGCTGAATGTCGGCTTTGATGCCGGCATTCCCATGCGTCCCCGCCCCGAACATATTGAGAATACCCATGACTGAAGTTGTTGATGACAAGCCCGTGCCCAGCCCCTGTGTCAGTATCTGTGAACTGGGCAAGGGCGACATCTGTGTTGCCTGCCATCGCAGTGGCCGGGAGATCAGTCAATGGGGGCGCATGAGCAATGAGGAGAAGCGTGCAGTTTGGGCGCTGATCCGCCGTCGGGAGCAGGGCGAGACGGTTTAACGGTTGTGTGGCGCCGGCCGGCAGGGGCGGCGCCACAGGGTCAGATACAAGGCGGCGTCAGAGACTTTCCCGGGCCTTGGCGGTCTTGATGACGCGTACCGTCTTGACCAGGTTGTCGCAGATCTGCAGGGTTTCCATGCGATAGCCGGCGACTTCCAGGCAGACATTGGCGCTGGGGATTGACTCCAGGATCTCGGTGATCAGGCCGTTCAGCGTTTTCGGTCCGTCCGTGGGCAGCTGCCAGTTCAGCGTTTTGTTGACCTCGCGGATGTAGGCGCTGCCGTCGATGAAGAAGCTGCCATCCTCCTGCGGGTGGATATCCTGATTTGTCTCGTCATGATCGTTGGACAGCTCACCGACGATCTCTTCCAGAATGTCTTCCAGGGTGACGATCCCCTCGATATCCCCATATTCGTCCACCACCACGCCGATGCGGCGGCTCTGCTTCTGGAAGTTGAGCAGCTGGGTCTGCAGCGGGGTGCTTTCGGGCACGAAGTAGGCTTCATGCACGACCTGCATGATCGCCGGTTTGGTGACATTGCCCTGCTGGATCAGCTGCGCCAGGTTGCGCATGTGCAGGATGCCGACGATGTTGTTGATATCGCCGCGGTACACCGGCAGACGGGTATGCCCGGTCTTGGACAGCAGCTCCAGGATCTGGTCCATCTCCAGATCCAGGTCGATCCCCTCGACCTCGTTGCGCGGGATCATGATGTCGTTGACGGTGACCTCGTTCAGCTCCAGTACGCCGAGCAGCATCGACTGGTTGCGGTGGGGCAGCAGGGAGCCGGCTTCATGCACGATGGTGCGCAGCTCCTCGGTGCTCAGGTGTTCGTTGCCGGCCTCGTTGACGTTGACGCCGAACAGGCGCAGGAAGCCGTTGGTGATGCCGTTGATGATCCACACCAGCGGATAGGCCAGCTTCAGCATCGGTTGCAGGATATAGGATGCGGGGAAGGCGATCCTTTCCGGGTGCAGTGCGGCCATGGTCTTGGGCGAGACTTCGGCGAAAATCAGGATCGCCAGGGTCAGGCCTGCGGTCGCGATCATGATGCCGGCATCGCCCCAGAGACGCACCGCGATCACGGTGGCAATGGCGGAGGCCAGAATGTTGACGAAGTTGTTGCCGATCAGAATCAGGCCGATCAGGCGGTCGGGGCGCTCGAGCAGGCTGTTGGCCTTGCGGGCGGCGCGATGCCCGTTTTTAACCAGATGGCGCAACCGGTAGCGGTTGAGGGACATCATCCCGGTTTCGGAGCTGGAGAAAAAGGCTGAACAGAAAATCAGCAGGACCAGGATGGCAGTCAGTGTGCTTATCGACGCATCGTCCAAGGGACAAAAACCTTATTTGGATTCGGGGCGTTCATTTTCTGGTCAGAGCCAGGGGGCTGTCAAGGCGCAGAATGCTACGCCTTAAGCAACAGCTCCAGTACCAGCTTGGAACCGAAAAAGGCCAGCATCAGCAGTACGAAACCGCCGAGGGTCCAGCGGATGGCGGTGCGACTGCGCCAGCCCATGAAGTGACGGCCGGTCAGCAGTACGGCGTAGACCACCCAGGCAAACAGCGACAGCAGGGTCTTGTGCACCAGATGCTGGGCAAAGAGGTCGTCGACGAACAGAAAGCCGGTGGCCAGGGCGGCGCTGAGCAGCAGGAAGCCGGACCAGAGGCTTTCGAACAGCAGGCGTTCCATCATCTGCAGCGGCGGCAGCGAGGCGACCAGTCCACGGGTATGGTGGTGCTTGAGGGCCGCTTCCTGACGGGACAGCAGCACCGCCTGTACGGTGGCGATGGTGAACAGACTGTAGGCCAGCAGGGACAGCAGAATATGGGCGATCAGACCGCCTGAATAGGGTTTGGGAGCCGGGTCGACGTGTACGAAGGCGGCGAGCAGCAGGGTGAGAGCGGCCAGCGGAAAAACGCCGATAAACAGGTTGTCGAGACGCTGGCGCAGGCTGCTGGCCAGCACCATGCCGACCACGCCCCAGGCGATCAGGGCACCGACCGGGAAAAAGCTCAGGTCGATACCGCCCGGCTGATGCAGCAGTATATAGACGCTGTACCCCTGCAGCAGAAAGCCCGCCAGGCCCAGCAGGCGAATGGGCAGGCGCAGCCGTTGCTCGTTACCGGCCGACAGGCGACGCCACTGCAGTCCGGTGGCGACGAAATAGCAGAGTACGGCGATAAGCGTCGTGGTGATCAGCATCCATATCCTCCTTAATGGCGGCTAAGTGTGGCACAAATGCCGAGGGGAGGAAATATAGGTGCCCCCGGGGCGGGGGGTTCTGTATAATATGTCGCCAAAGCGTTTACAGGGCGGGTGCCGGGAGGGTGCCGCCGGCAGATAGAGGTATTCGATGTTTGATAATCTGACAGAACGGCTTACGCAGACGCTGCGCTCGGTGACCGGTCAGGCGAAGCTGACCGAAGACAACATCAAGGGCACGCTGCGTGAAGTGCGCATGGCGCTGCTGGAAGCTGACGTGGCCCTGCCGGTCGTGAAAGCGTTCATCAACAGCGTCAAGGAACGGGCTGTTGGTCAGGAGGTCAGCAAGAGCCTGAGTCCGGGTCAGGTCTTCGTCAAGATCGTCAACGAAGAACTGGTCAAGGTGATGGGCGAGGCCAATGCCGAGCTTGATCTGGCTACTACGCCACCGGCCGTGCTGATGATGGCGGGTCTGCAGGGGGCGGGTAAGACCACCTCCGTGGCCAAGCTGGCGCGCTTCCTGAAAGAGCGCAAGAAGAAAAAGGTCCTGGTCGTGTCCGCCGACGTTTACCGTCCGGCCGCGATTCGTCAGCTGGAAACCCTGGCGGGTGAAGTGGGCGTCGAATTCTTCCCGTCCACGGCGGAACAGGATCCGGTCGATATCGCCGAAGCGGCGATTCAGCACGCGCGCATCAAGGCGTTCGATGTGCTGATCCTCGATACCGCCGGCCGTCTGCATGTCGATGAAGATATGATGCAGGAGATCAAGCGCCTGCACGCCTCGGTCAAACCGGTGGAAACCCTGTTCGTGGTTGACTCCATGACCGGTCAGGACGCCGCCAACACCGCGCGCGCCTTCAACGAAGTGCTGCCGCTGACCGGTGTGATCCTGACCAAGACCGACGGTGACGCCCGTGGTGGTGCCGCGCTGTCAGTGCGCCATATCACCGGCAAGCCGATCAAGTTCCTCGGCGTTGGCGAGAAAACCGACGCGCTGGAGCCGTTCCACCCGGATCGTGTGGCCTCGCGTATCCTCGGCATGGGCGATGTGCTGTCGCTGATCGAGGAAGCCGAGCACAAGATCGACAAGCAGAAAGCGGAGAAATTCGCCAAGAAGATCACCAAGGGCAAGGGCTTTGACCTGGAGGACTTCCGCGAACAGATCCAGCAGATGCAGAACATGGGCGGCATGATGTCGATGCTGGAGAAGCTGCCGGGCATGGGGCAGATGGCCCAGGCCGCACAGGCCGCTCAGGCGGAGAAAGGCATTCAGCAGATGTGCACCATCATCAACTCGATGACCCCGCATGAGCGTCGCCACCCGGATGTGATCAGTGGCTCGCGCAAGCGCCGCATCGCCATGGGGTCCGGTACCCAGATTCAGGACGTCAACCGTCTGCTCAAGCAGCACAAGCAGATGGCCAAGATGATGAAGAAATTCGGTTCCAAGTCGGGCATGGCCAAGCTGGCGCGCGGCATGAAAGGCATGATGCCGCCGGGCATGGGCGGTGGCGGCGGTTTCCCGCGCATGTGATGCTGGTCAGGCTGATTAAAAACTGATCTTTTTGCTTTCAACGGGCGGCCGTTTCACGTAAAATTGCCGCCCTGTTTAATTTGGCCTTCGTTTATCTGGGCAGTTTGGCCGGGGAAGCGAAGAAACAAAAACGATGGGCGATCCTAAAACCCATCCAGCGAAATAAAGGGGTCCAGCGCATGGTCACTATTCGTTTGTCTCGTGGTGGCGCCAAAAAGCGTCCGTTCTATCACATCTCCGTAGCCGATTCACGCAATGCGCGTGATGGCCGCTTTATTGAGCGTGTCGGCTTCTTCAACCCGGTTGCCCGTGGTCAGGAAGAGCGTCTGCGCATCAACCTGGAACGTGTTGAATACTGGGTTGGCAAGGGTGCTCAGACTTCTGAGCGTGTTGCTCAGCTGCTCAAAGAAGCACGCAAGGCAGCAGAGTAAGGTCGGATTCAGGCCGTGTCAGTAAACAGTGAAAACAGCGAAGACCTGGTCGTACTGGGTCGCTTCACGTCTCCGTATGGCATCAAGGGGTGGGTCAAGGTCTACTCCTACACCGATCCGCTGGAGAACATACTGAAATACAACTCGTGGCAGGTGGAGTGCGACGGGCGTCTGACGCCGGTCAAACTGGAAGCTGGCAAGCGCCACGGGAAAGGTCTGATCGCCAAATTGGCCGGTGTGAATACTCCGGAAGAGGCACGACTCTGGAATGGACGTGAAATCAAGGTGTCCAGATCCGAGCTGCCGCAACTGGAGACCGGTGAGTATTACTGGAGCCAGCTGGAAAACCTGTTGGTATACACCGAATCCGGCGTATTGCTGGGTCGGGTCAGTCACCTGATGGAAACCGGCGCGAATGACGTGCTGGTGGTCAAGGGAACAGCCGAGAGTATCGATCGCGAAGAGCGCTTGATCCCCTGGCTGCCCGATCAGGTGGTGACGAAAGTTGATCTTGATTCGGGATTGATGCGGGTCGATTGGGACCCGGATTTCTGAATCATGTGGTTTGGGATCGTCAGCCTGTTCCCGGAGATGTTCGAAGCGGTCACCCGCTATGGCGTCACCGGACGGGCAGTGCGCAACGGCTTGATCGATGTGGAGTGCTGGAATCCCCGCGACTTCACGCATGATCGTCATCGCACCGTGGATGACCGCCCCTACGGCGGTGGCCCCGGCATGTTGATGAAGGTTCAGCCGCTGCGCGATGCGATCGACGCTGCCAGAACGGCCGCAGGCGACAATGCCCGGGTGATTTACCTGTCACCGCAGGGGCGCCGCCTGGATCAGGTCGGGGTGTGCGAACTGGCGGCAAGCGACAAATTGATTCTGGTAGCCGGGCGCTACGAAGGGATCGATGAGCGTTTGCTGCAGAGTGAGGTCGACGAGGAGTGGTCGCTGGGTGATTTTGTCCTCAGTGGCGGTGAACTGCCGGCGATGGTGCTGATCGATGCCGTGGCGCGTATGGTGCCCGGAGTCCTTGGGCACCAGGATTCGGCGGTGGAAGATTCCTTTTTCGAAGGCTTGCTCGACTGTCCGCATTACACTCGTCCCGAAGAGCTGGATGGCCAGCGGGTGCCGGCGGTATTGCTCAGTGGCAATCATGCCGAGATCCGTCGCTGGCGCCTGAAACAGCAACTGGGGCGGACCTGGGAGCGGCGACCGGACCTGTTGGACAAGATCGATTTGAACCCGGAACAGCAAACGTTGTTAAGCGAATATATCCGCGAGGCCCGGGCGGCTGGCGGAAGCAATATCTAGGAGCGAGCAATGAGCAACAAGAGCCTGATTATTCAGCAGATCGAAGCTGAACAGATGAGCAAAGAAGTCCCGGCTTTTGCACCGGGTGACACCGTAGTGGTACAGGTACGCGTAGTAGAAGGCAGCCGTAGCCGTCTGCAGGCGTTCGAAGGCGTAGTACTGGGCAAGCGTAATCGCGGCCTGAACTCTGCTTTCACCGTACGCAAAATCTCCCACGGTGTGGGTGTTGAGCGTACTTTCCAGACTTACAGCCCGACCGTTGAGCAGATCGAAGTGAAACGTCGCGGTGATGTACGTCAGGCCAAACTGTACTACCTGCGTGAGCGTAGCGGTAAGTCTGCACGTATCAAAGAGAAGCTCAGCTGAGGTTGACGCTTCTTGTTATAAAAAAGGCAGCCCGGTGGCTGCCTTTTTTGTTGATCTGAATACTCGCCATTTGCCTGAGCAGCTCCTAAAATTGTCTGTTCTGAATAGCAACTGAATGGATTGCGGGGTGTTGCATGCGCAAGCTGGGAACATTGCTTGGGGTTCTGGTGCTGGTAACGGCAGCGGCGTACGGCGTGTATTGGTATCAGGTCAAGAGCAAGTTCGACGAACTGGTTCAGCAGGCGGCGCCCTTTGCCAGCGTGCAGTACGGCGCGATCTATGCGCACCCGAACGGTACGGTTGGGGTCAATGCGCTCAGTATCTCCCCGCATCAGGTGCATGCGCCGGTTCAGATCGAGCAGGTCCGTGTACGCACGGGCAGTCCGCTGGATTTCGTTTTTGGTGCTGACGAGCCGCCCGAAGAGCTGTTCGTCAGTCTCAAGGGCGTCGAGCAGAGTCTTGAATCGGCGCTGTTCCACGATCTGCAGAAGCAGATGGACCTGGCTCGTGAGGCCAACCCGCTTTATGTCAGCCCGGCGGCCCTTGGTTGTGGCTCCATTCGCCAGTTTGATGTCAACACCGCCAGGATGATGGGCTATCGCGATCTGCTGATGGACGTGAACCTGCACTACCGTGGTGATGAAATCGCGCGCAAGATTCGCTTCGAGGCCCAGGTGGATATCGAGAATATGGCCGATACCCGCGTGGAACTGGTGTTCAGTGCCGATCCGGCACAATTGAAAAACCCGATGATGGCGAGCGGCAGTGCGCGCCTGGACAGCCTGGTGGTCGATTACCGTGATCGTGGCTACAACCAGCGTCTGGTCGGCCTCTGTGCCCGTGAAGCCGAAATGCGCCCGAATGACTATCGCGCTCACCACCTGGAGCTTTTCAGCCGCTGGCTGGAGGCCAATGCCATCGAGCTGCCGCACGGCTGGTTGACGGCCTATAAGGAGCTTCAGCAGGATGGCGCCAGCTTCACCATGGCGATGAATCCCATTGGCGGGTTCGGCTCGGCCGAGCTGATGATGATGCAGGACCCTCGCTATCTGATCGAAAAGCTCAATCCGAGCGTCAAGATCAACGAAGCACCGTTGAGCCTCAATGGTGTCAAGTGGGATGAGCTGGTCATGCAGTTTGCCCAGGCCGGCAGTGGCAGCCGGGTGGCGCGTGAAAGCGAGCAGCGGCTGACAGAAGAGGCTGTCGAGGCACCGGTGGCGAGTGACGGGGAGGCCGCGGTTGCAGGTGTTGTCCCGGCCAAGGTGCGCAAGCCCGCCCGCACGACGGCCAAGCAGTTCCGCGCGACGGCCGTTGATCAACTGAATAGCCATATCGGCTCCCATGTTCGTATCTTTACCTACTTCGGCAACGACGTGGAAGGGCGTCTGATCGCCGTTGAAAAGGAGGGCGTTCGGGTGTTGCAGCGGTTGAGCCAGGGTATGGCTGAATTTCCCTTGGAGTACAAGCGTATTCAGCAGGTTGAGGTTTATCGTTGAGCCAGGACCGCCGACGATCAGCACAACTGCCCCAGGCGGCAGATCATGAGCTGATCGAGCTGTGGATCAATGTGCTCTGGCTGGAAAAGGGGCTGAGTGACAACTCGCAGGCCTCCTATCGCCGTGATCTGCGCCAGTACGCGCTCTGGCTTAACCGGCAACAGCTGGGACTGCTGGAAGCGGGGCGCAGCGAGCTGCAGCAGTACCTGAACTGGCGGCTGGAGCAGCAACTCAAGAGCAGCTCCACATCCAGGCTGCTCTCCTGTCTGCGTGGCTTCTACCGCTATCTGCTGCGGGAAGGACGCATCAGTACCGATCCGACGCTGAATCTGGATAATCCGCGCAGCGGGCGACCCTTGCCGAAAACCCTGACCGAGCAGGATATCGAAACCCTGCTGGCGGCGCCCAATGTCGATGACGTGCTGGGACTGCGTGATCGAACCATGCTGGAAGTGCTCTATGCGACCGGTCTCAGGGTCAGCGAATTGATCGCTCTGCAGCTGGAACAGATCAACCAGCGGATCGGCGTCATCCGTGTCGTCGGCAAGGGCGACAAGGAGCGACTGGTGCCCGTGGGTGACGAGGCGCTGCGCTGGGTGCGACGTTACCTGCAGGCGGCTCGGCCGCTACTGGTGCGTGATTCCCGCGAGGAAGCACTGTTCCTCAGTCAGCGCGGACAGATGATGACCCGGCAGACTTTCTGGTATCGTGTCAAACGCTATGCGATTGAAAGCGGGATCGACAAGCCGCTGTCACCTCATGTGCTGCGTCACGCCTTTGCCACCCATCTGCTCAATCACGGGGCCGACCTGCGTGTGGTGCAGATGCTGCTGGGCCACAGCGACCTGTCGACGACCCAGATCTACACCCATGTGGCCAGCCATCGCCTGCAGACGCTGCATCGCGAGCATCACCCGCGTGGTTAGGAACTTAAACCGCCTGTAAGGATCACAGGCATATAATCCCATTGTTACAGAGGCTCTCATGCGATCTACCACCCTGACATCGGCCATGATGTTGCTCCTGACAGGTTCTGTCTGGGCTGCAGACAGCGCAGAAGACAATATCCGCCAGCAACTGAGCCAGGTCGACAGCCGGCTGCAGGTGAAGAGCGTCGAGCCGGCGCCGGTCGCCGGACTTTATGAAGTGATGCTCAGCAGCGGCGAAACCCTGTATGCCGACATGAAAGGCGAGTACCTGCTGGCAGGTCAGCTGTTCAAGGTCGACCAGCAACAGGGCCTGGTCAATTTGACCGAGCAGAAGCGTAATGTGGCGCGTCAGGCGGCCGTCGAGGCGCTGGATGAAGCCGACCTGGTGGTGTACAAGCCGGAAGGCGAGGTCAAGGCCAGCCTGTACGTGTTTACCGATGTGGACTGCCCCTACTGCCGCAAGCTGCACGAAGAGGTGCCGGCACTGAACAGCATGGGCGTGCAAGTCAACTACCTGGCTTTCCCGCGTGGCGGCCCCGGCTCGGCCGCGCACAAGAAGATGCAGACCATCTGGTGTGGTACGGAAGCCCAGCGCCGTGAGCGCATGGACGCGATCAAGAACGGCGATCGTCTGGACGAAGAAAGTTGCGATAATCCGGTGCTCGACCAGTACATGCTGGGGCAGAAACTGGGTGTGACCGGCACGCCGGCACTGATCACCGATGACGGCACCCTGCTGCCGGGTTACATGCCGGCGGCACGGCTGCAGCAGATCCTGAAACTGAACTGAGCAACCAGCGTCAGTCAGTGATGACGAAGGCGGGCATACATAGTGTATGACCCGCCTTTTCGCTATAATGGAGCCCATTTTTTGGCCGCCTCTCGGCGGTGACTGATCTGACCGAACTATCAGTGAAGAACTATCTGCGACGAACTATCTGCGAGGTGTAGGCTTGAAACCTGTAAAAGTAGGGATCTGTGGTCTGGGGACCGTCGGTGGCGGTACCTTCAATGTCCTGACGCGAAATGCAGAGGAGATTTCCCGGCGTGCCGGGCGTCATATCGTGATCGAACAGATCGCGATGCGCCGTGAAAACCCTGCCTGTGATACCAGCGGCATGCAGACAACCACGGATATCTTCGAGGTGGCAACCAACCCCGAGATCGATATCGTCGTCGAGCTGATCGGCGGTTACGACACTGCGCGTGACCTGGTGATGACCGCGATCGAGAACGGCAAGCATGTGGTCACGGCCAACAAGGCGCTGATCGCCGTGCATGGCAACGAAATCTTCGAAGCCGCGCAGGAAAAGAATGTCATGGTCGCCTTCGAGGCCTCCGTGGCCGGCGGCATTCCGATCATCAAGGCGATCCGTGAAGGTCTGGCGGCCAACCGGATCAACTGGCTGGCCGGCATCATCAACGGCACCGGCAACTTCATTATGACGGAGATGCGTGAAAAGGGCCGAGAGTTTTCCGATGTGCTGCAGGAAGCCCAGGCGCTGGGCTATGCCGAAGCCGACCCGACCTTCGACGTCGAAGGCATCGACGCCGCGCACAAGCTGACCATCCTGTCTTCCCTGGCATTCGGCATCCCGCTGCAGTTCAGCAAGGCCTACACCGAGGGCATCAGCAAGATCACGCCGCAGGATATCCAGTACGCCGAAGAACTGGGCTATCGTGTCAAGCATCTGGGCATCACCCGTCGCACCGACAAGGGCATCGAGTTGCGCGTGCACCCGACCCTGATCCCGAAAGCCACACTGCTGGCCAACGTCAATGGCGTCATGAACGCGGTGCTGGCGGATGGTGATGCGGTCGGTCAGACCCTTTACTACGGTCCGGGGGCCGGTGCCGAGGCGACCGCGTCTGCCGTGGTCGCCGATATCGTTGATGTGGTGCGTACCCTGACGGCTGACCGTGACAACCGCGTGCCGCACCTGGCGTTCCAGCCGTCTGAGCTGTCCGATGCGCCGGTACTGCCGGTGGACCAGACCACCAGCGCCTACTACCTGCGCCTGCAGGCGGTCGAGCGTCCGGGTGTGCTGGCCCACGTGACCCGTATCCTGGGCGAAAAAGGCATCAATATCGAAGCGATCATCCAGAAGCAGACTACCGAAGCCCAGGTGCCGGTGATCATGCTGTCCCAGCGTGTGGAAGAGCGGATGATGAACGAAGCGATCCGCGAAATTGAGGCGCTGCCGGATATCCTCGGCGAGATCGTCCGTATCCGTGTAGAGCAACTGGCTGACTGAGGACCCTGTAATGAACTATATCTCTACTCGCGGCCAGGCGCCGAAGCTGAAATTTGCCGATGTGCTGCTGGCCGGTCTGGCCAGCGACGGTGGCCTCTATGTGCCGGAAACCCTGCCCACCTTCTCCCAGGAAGAGATCGCTTCCTGGGCGGGCCTGTCCTATGCCGAGCTGGCGTTCAAGGTGATCAAGCCGTTCGTCGACGACTGCATCAGCGAAGCCGACCTCAAGCGCATGATCGACGAGACCTATGCCGGTTTCAATCACAGCGCCGTGGCGCCGCTGAAGGAATTGGGCACCAACGAGTGGGTGCTGGAGCTGTTCCACGGCCCGACGCTGGCGTTCAAGGACTTTGCCCTGCAGCTGCTGGGCCGCCTGATGGACCATGTGCTGGCCGAGCGCGGCGAGCGTCTGGTGATCATGGGCGCGACTTCCGGTGATACCGGCTCCGCCGCCATCGAAGGCTGCCGCCACTCCGAGCACCTGGATATCTTTATCCTGCACCCCCATAACCGCGTATCCGAAGTGCAGCGTCGCCAGATGACCAGCATTCTGGAAGACAACGTGTTCAACATCGCACTGGAAGGCAACTTCGATGACTGCCAGCAGATGGTCAAGGACAGCTTCGCCGATCAGGGTTTCCTCAACGGCCTCAAGCTGGGTGCGGTGAACTCGATCAACTGGGCGCGCATCATGGCCCAGATCGTCTACTACTTCTCGGCTTCGCTGGCCGTGGGTGGTCCGCAGCGTCCGGTGTCCTTCTCGGTGCCGACCGGCAACTTCGGCGACATTTTTGCCGGTTACCTGGCCAAGCAGATGGGCCTGCCGATCGAGCAGCTGGTCGTCGCGACCAACCGCAACGACATCCTGCACCGCGTGATCAGCGGCAACGATATGTCCAAGGGCGAACTGGTGCACACCCTGTCGCCGTCCATGGATATCATGGTCAGCTCCAACTTCGAGCGTCTGCTGTTCGACGTCTACGGCCGTGACGGCGCCGCCATCGATGAGCTGATGGCCCGCTTCAAGACCGAATCCGTACAGCTGGACCCGGCGCAGTGGGAGCAGGTGCGTGAGCTGTTCGACAGCTACGCGGTCAACGATGACACCACTTGCGAGGTGATCAAGGACGTACACGCCGAAACCGGTTACCTGCTCGACCCGCACACCGCGATCGGCGTCAAGGCCGCCCGCGAGTGCTGGCGCGACAAGTCGGTGCCGATGATCACCCTGGCCACCGCTCATCCGGTCAAGTTCCCGGAGCCTGTGGTCAAGGCCGGTCTGGAGTCGCCGCAGCTCCCGGCGCACATGGCGGATCTGTTCGAGCGTGAAGAACGTTACGACGTGCTGGCCAACGACCTGTCCACCGTGCAGGGCTTCATCGCCGGTCACGTCCACAACGACTGATCGCGGACGGCCCCGAGCCGTTTCGGCGGGCCTGCTCCCTGCAGGCCCGCCATGTTTCTCCCATCCACCTGTCACTGCCCCTGGCTACTGCTGGACTCGCCTGCATGAGTGTATCCGACCCGATCATCGAACAACGGCCACTCCAGGTCGACCCTGCCCACCCCAAACTGAGTGAACTCGACCCCGTACTGGCCCGCGTCTACGCCGCCCGAGGCATCGAGGACCCGGCACAGCTGGGACGTCACCTGCAGGAGCTGCTGCCGGACAGCCAGATGAAGGGCATTCCGGCCGCCGTGGAGCGTCTGCTGACCGCATTCGAACAGCGTCAGAAGATCCTTATCGTCGGTGATTTCGACTGCGATGGCGCCACCAGTACCACCGTCGCCTTGCTGGGGTTGCGCATGCTCGGTGTGGCGGAAGTGGACTATCTGGTGCCCAACCGCTTCGAATACGGCTACGGCCTCAGTCCGGAGATCGTCGATGTCGCGGCAAAAAGCCGGCCCGACCTGCTGATCACCGTGGATAACGGCATCTCCAGCATCGAGGGTGTAACCCGAGCCCGGGAGCTGGGCATCGATGTCATCGTCACCGACCATCACCTGGCCGGGAACGAACTGCCAAAGGCCTGCGCCATCGTCAACCCGAATCAGCCCGGCTGCGACTTCATCGCCAAGTCTACCTGTGGTGTGGGCGTGATCTTCTATGTGCTGATCGCATTGCGTCGTGCACTGGATGAGCGAGGCTGGTTCAACGGCCGGGCCCCCAACCTGGCCAGCCTGCTCGACCTGGTGGCGCTGGGCACCGTGGCCGATGTGGTCCCGCTGGAGCGCAACAACCGGGCTTTGGTGTGGCAGGGATTGAGGCGCATTCGCGCCGGTCAGGCCCGACCCGGATTGTTGGCGTTGATTGAGGTCTCCGGCCGCCGCCAAGACCGTCTGGTCGCCAGCGACCTGGGCTTTGCCATCGCCCCGCGCCTGAACGCGGCCGGGCGTCTGGAGGATATGTCAATCGGCATTGAGTGCCTGCTGGAAGAGGACTACGACCGAGCCCTGACCATGGCGCGAGAGCTGGACGAGCTGAACAAGGAGCGCCGTGGCATCGAGCAGGAGATGCAGCAGCAGGCGCTGGAGCTGCTGGGCCAGCTAAGCCTCAATGACCGCGAACTGCCCTTTGGCCTCTGCTTGTACGACGAGTACTGGCATCAGGGGGTGATCGGCATTCTCGCATCCCGCATCAAGGAGCGGGTGCACCGCCCGGTGATCGCCTTCGCCCCCGGCGACGATGGCGAGATCAAGGGGTCGGCCCGCTCGATCAACGGCTTCCACATTCGCGATGGCCTGGATGCCGTTGCCGCGAAACATCCGGGGCTGTTGAAGAAGTTTGGCGGTCACGCCATGGCGGCGGGACTGACCATCGCCGCCGACGATCTGGCCGCGTTCAGCGATGCCTTCGATGCCGAGGTGCGTCGTCAGCTGGATGCGGACGACCTGACCCAGCGCATCCTCACCGATGGCGAGCTGCCCGAAGCCGCGTTCAGCATGGAACTGGCCGAAGCGCTGCGCAACGCCGGCCCCTGGGGGCACCAGTTCCCGGAGCCGTTGTTCGAAGGCCGCTTTCACCTGTTGCAGCAGCGCATTGTCGGTCAGCGCCATCTCAAGCTGGTGGTGATGCCCGAAGGCGGTACCCTGGCGCTGGATGCGATCGCGTTCAACGTGGATACCCTGGTCTGGCCCGACGAATCGGTGCAGAAAGTGCGCCTGGTCTACCGGCTGGACGTAAATGAATTTCGTGGTCAGCGCAGCCTGCAGCTGATGGTGGACTGGATCGGGGCAGACTAGTATCCAGATACAGGATTTGATGGTGTTGTTATCCGAGCTGTTGGGCTAGGATACGCCCCCTGTTTTGATCGCCAATTCAACCGGCCTGATACCGGCCGAGGAGTACCCCATGCATGAACTGACCCTGGAAGAACTGACCGCGCTGCTGAACGTGTTTGACCGTGCCGGCGAGAGCCAGGATGCGATGGAAGCCGATCTGCTGACCCGACTCAAGGCGCATCACGCCGAGAAGGAAGAGCTGGCGTCGATGGATTTTGATGATTGTCTCGGCGGTGCTTGCAAGCTCTGAGGAATAGACAGATGTACTACATCGGAGCCCACGTCAGCGCGGCGGGTGGCGTGGAGAATGCGCCGCTGAACGCGGCCAGAATCGGTGCCAACGCCTTTGCCCTGTTCACCAAGAACCAGCGCCGCTGGGATGCCAAGCCGCTGACCAGCAAGAGCATCAAGGCGTTCAGGGCCAACTGCGAACGGCTGGGGTTCAGCGCGGATCAAATCCTGCCCCACGACAGTTATCTGATCAATCTGGGCCACCCGGAAGCCGAGGCGCTGGAAAAGTCCCGTGCCGCCTTTATTGACGAGATGCAGCGCTGCGAGCAGCTGGGGCTGAAACTGCTAAATTTCCATCCCGGCAGCCACCTGCGCAAGGTCGATGACGCGACCTGCCTGAGCACCATCGCCGAGTCGATCAATCTGGCGCTGGCGCAGACCGAAAATGTCGTCGCCGTGATCGAGAACACCGCCGGACAAGGCTCCAACCTGGGCTGTCGCTTCGAGCAGCTGGCGGCGATCATTGATCAGGTCGAAGACAAGTCCCGCGTCGGTGTGTGTCTGGATACCTGCCACACCTTCGCTTCTGGTTACGATCTGCGCACACCGGAAGCCTGTGAGCAGACCTTCGCCGAATTCGAGCGTATCGTTGGCTTCGAGTACCTGCGCGGCATGCACCTGAACGACTCCAAGGGGGCGCTGGACAGCCGTATCGACCGCCACCACAGCCTGGGGCAGGGCGAGATCGGCTGGGCCGTGTTCGAGTACATCATGCAGGACAGCCGCTTTGAAGGTATCCCGCTGGTGCTGGAGACCATCGAGCCGGAAATCTGGCCGGAGGAGATTCAGCAGTTGCGCGAGTTTGCCGCGGCCTGAGCCGATGTCATGCTGATGTCATTGAACTGACATAGACTCCCCAGCTGTCATGCAGTTATCGGGGACAGGGATGCAGTTCAATCCATCAAAGATATATGACGCTCAGCAAGAAGCCGAACGGCTGGAGCTGACGCGGATACTTGAGCAGCAGCTGCTCTACCCGCACTTCCAGCCGATCATCAATCTGCAGACGGGCAGCCTGCTGGGCTACGAGGCGCTGATCCGTGGCCCCGAAGGCAGCCTGTTGCACCGGCCCATCGCCCTGTTTGGGGCAGCCTTGCGCCAGGGACGCCAGCTGGAGCTGGAGCGACTCTGCCGCCTGCGCTCGCTGGAAGTGTTCGCCGATATGGCCTCCGACGCCATCCTGTTTCTCAACGTCTCCGCCGCCTGGCTGGCTTCGCCCGAGCACCAGCCCGGTTTTACCGTCGACCTGCTGCGCCGGTTGGACATTCCCATGGCGCAGATTGTGATCGAACTGTCCGAACAGCATCCCTTCGATGTCAGCGGGTTGACCCGGCGCGCAGTGGAACACTATCGCAGTATGGGGTTCCGTATCGCCATCGATGATCTGGGTACCGGCTATTCAGATCTCAAGCTCTGGTCCGAACTGCAGCCGGAATACGTCAAGATCGATCAGCATTTCATCCGGGGGCTGAGCCAGGACCCGGTCAAGCGTGAGTTCGTGCGCTCGATCGGGCAGATCGGCCGCGCGCTGGGGTGTCAGGTGCTGGCCGAGGGGATTGAGCAGATGAGCGAGCTGCGTACGCTGCAGGCGCTCGACATCCCCTGTGGCCAGGGCTACCTGCTGGGCTACCCGGAGGTTGTCCCAGTACCGGCACTGGCCCCGCATCAGATCCGCCCTGCGCTGCACCGGCGCCCGGGACAGGCGTTTCGCCGGGCGCTGACGGCGCTGCTGCCCGGATCGGGCCGGACCGTCCTCTGAGTCCCGACTTGGATTGGGGTCTCTTGGCCGGCAGTGGTATAGTCGCTGTTTGATTCAAGCGTACCGAGGTGAGCCTCATGTCCACTGTCTGGAGTCCCGTGTTCGATCAGCGCGATGTGCGCCTGGAGCAGGATGAGCCGCTGTACAAGGGCTTTTTCCGTCTGCACCGGCTGACGCTGAGCCACCCTCGCTTTGAGGGCGGTCGCGTGCGTATCCAGCGCGAGATTTTCGATCGCGGCGATGCCGTTTGCGTACTACTCTATGATCCTGTGGCCGATGCCGTGGTGCTGGTCGAGCAGTTCCGCGCCGGTGCTCTGGGCAAGGTCGACAGTCCCTGGTTGCTGGAGCTGGTCGCCGGTATCGTCGAGGAAGGCGAATCGTCGGAGGACGTGGCACGACGTGAAAGCATTGAGGAAGCCGGTGTCGAGCTGGGGCCGGTATTTCCGATCACCGGTTATCTGCCCAGCCCCGGCGGCTGTGACGAGTGGATCGAACTGGTCTGCGCGTTGGTCGACGCCAGCGGGGCCGGTGGGGTACACGGCCTCGACAGCGAGGGCGAGGATATCAAGGTGCATGTGGTGGCGGCGGCCGATGCCTTCGCCCTGGTACGTGACAACAGGCTGAACAATGCCGCGGCGATCATCGCATTGCAGTGGCTGGAACTGAACCATGGACGGCTGCAACAGATGCGGGTGTCCGATGAAACGTAAATATGTTCCCGACCTGAAACGGCAGATGGCGCAGGGTGAAGCCAATTACCTGCGCCTGCTCAAGCTGCTGCCGGATATCGATAACTGTGATCAGCGCGAATTTCAGGTTGTCGTCGACAATCAGCGGGCACGGGTGAGACTGGAGGTGGATGAGCGTTTCACCTACACCACCAGTGTGGTGGTGTCCCAGCAGTATGAACACGCCTCTGCCTGGCTGGAAACGCCTCGACTGGTGGTGCGGCTCTATCACGATGCACGGGTGGCCGAGGTGATCTGTACCCGTCAGCGTCGCCAGTTGTCCGGTGTCTATCCCTACCCGAACCGGCAGATGCACCAGCCGGATGAAAAGGCCCAGCTCAATGCCTTTCTCGGCGAGTGGCTCAGCCACTGTCTGGCCCACGGCCAGCTGATGGAAGAGGTGTTCGCCGAGTGAGTCTGCGCATCCTGCAACTGAGTGACTGCCACCTGCCGGCCGTGGCGGGGGAGCTCTTCTATGGGCGGGACGCGGAACGGACCTTGGAACAGCTGGTGCAGGTGCTGGCCGGATGGCCGGCGTTCGATCATCTGCTGCTGACCGGAGACCTGACCCACCATGCAGGAGCTGAGGCCTACACCCGTCTGCTGTCGATCATCAAGCCGCTGAGCGGCGAGCGCCACTGGCTGCCCGGCAACCATGATGATCCATCGATCATGCAGGCCGCCGACCCCGAGGGCCGGCTGGGGCGCAAGCAGGTCGATCTGGACCGCCACTGGACCCTGCTGCAGCTGGACACGACCGCTTGCCCGGATGGGCGCGGCAGCGGCTCGTTGGCGGACGCAGAACTGGCGTGGCTGGACCAACGGCTGACGGCCTTGCCGGACCGGCAGGTGCTGCTGGCGCTGCACCACAATCCGGTCGCCACCGGCAGTCGCTGGCAGGATGCGATCCGTCTCGGCAACCCGGCGGCGCTGGAAGCCATTGTCGCCCGGGCGCCTCAGGTGCGTGGTCTGGTGTGTGGCCATCTGCACCAGACCCAGCAGCTGATCTTTGCCGGGCGGCCGCTCTGGTCGGCCCCCTCGACAGTGGTGCAGTTTGCCCAGGGCTGTGACGACTTTGCCCTGGAAGCGGATGCCCGGTTATCCACACCCGGTTGTCGCTGGTATGAACTGCATGCGGATGGTCGTATCGAAGCCCATCTGCTGCACTTATCCACAACGTCCGAAGCGAGTACCCCGGATGTCTGATGCCACCCTTATCTATGTTCACGGTTTCAACAGCTCGCCGCAATCGGTCAAGGCCCGACTGCTACAGGCGGTGATGCGTGCACAGGGGCGTGAGCATCAACTGCGGGTGCCGGCGCTGTCCCACTGGCCAGAGCTGGCGATCGAGCAGCTGCAGGCCGAGATCGATGCCGCCGAGGGGCCGGTGACGCTGGTCGGCAGCTCGCTGGGCGGTTACTACAGCACCTGGCTGGTGGAGCACAACCCGGGCGTGAAGGCGGTCCTGGTCAACCCGGCGGTGCGACCCTTCGAGCTGCTGGAAGCCTGGCTGGGGGACAATACCAACCTTTACACCCATGACAACTACGAGCTGACCGGGGAGCACCTGGCGCAGCTGAAGGCGCTGTACTGTCCCCAGCTGCGGGCCTCGTCCCGTTATCTGCTGCTGGTGCAGACGGCGGATGAAACCCTTGATTACCGTGAAGCGGTAGAACAATTTGCGGCCAGTGCACAGTTCGTGCAGCCCGGCGGCAGCCATGGATTTGAACAGTTCGAGGCGCTGATACCGGCAGTACAGGCGTTTGCCGAGGGCAGGGTGGAACTGCCCGAACCGACGCCGTTGCCGGCCGTCTCTCTCTGAACAGGAAGACCCGATGTCGAAGCAATACAACGCCGAAGCGATAGAAGTTCTCAGTGGCCTGGACCCGGTGCGTCGCCGTCCCGGCATGTACACCGAGACCGATCGCCCCAACCACCTCGCACAGGAAGTGATCGACAACTCGGTCGACGAGGCGTTGGCCGGTCATGCCAAACAGATCGAGGTGACGCTGCATGACGATGGCTCCCTGAGCGTGGCCGATGATGGCCGCGGCATGCCGGTGGATATCCACCCTGAACAGGGGGTCAGCGGGGTGGAGCTGATCCTGACCAAGCTGCATGCCGGTGGCAAGTTCAACAATGACAGCTACAACTACTCAGGTGGTCTGCACGGGGTCGGGGTATCGGTGGTCAACGCCCTGTCCAAGTTGCTCAACGTGGAGATCAAGCGTGACGGCCAGGTGTACCGCATCGGCTTCGCCGACGGTGATAAGGTGTCCGAACTGGAGGTGATCGGCACCTGCGGCAAGCGCAATACCGGCACTCTGGTGCGCTTCCTGCCCGATCCCAAGTATTTCGACAGCCCCAAATTCAGCGTCGCTCGGCTCAAGCACAACCTGCGCGCCAAGGCGGTCCTCTGTCCCGGGCTCAAGGTGATCTTCACCGATCTGAGCAGCGGCAAGAAGGAGCAGGAGGAGTGGTACTACGAGGACGGCCTGGTGGCCTACCTGCGCGGCACCACCCAGGTGTACGAGACCCTGCCGGCGGAGCCGTTCAGCGGCAGCCTGCAGGGCGAGGAAGATGCCGTCGAGTGGGCGGTGCAGTGGCTGGTGGACGGCGGTGATATAACCGCCGAGAGCTACGTCAACCTGATCCCCACGGCCCAGGGCGGCACCCACGTCAACGGCATGCGCACCGGCCTGCTGGACGCCATGCGCGAGTTTTGTGAATTCCGTAACCTGCTGCCGCGCGGCGTCAAGCTGAGCCCGGATGATATCTGGGATCGCTGCTGCTACATCCTCTCGGCGAAGATGCGCGATCCCCAGTTCGCCGGTCAGACCAAGGAGCGGCTGTCGTCGCGTCAGATCGCGGCGTTCATCTCCGGTGCCATCAAGGACGCCTTCTCGCTCTGGCTTAACCGCCATGTGGAAGAGGGTGAGAAGCTGGCGGAACTGGTGATCGCCAGTGCCCAGCGTCGCATGCGTGCCGGTCGCAAGGTGGTGCGCAAGAAGGTGACCCAGGGGCCGGCGCTGCCGGGTAAGCTGGCCGACTGTTCCGGCACCGATCCCAGCCAGTCCGAGCTGTTTCTGGTCGAGGGGGATTCCGCCGGGGGGTCCGCCAAGCAGGCGCGCAACCGCGAATTCCAGGCGATCATGCCGCTGCGTGGCAAGATCCTCAACTCCTGGGAGGTGGACCCCGGCGAGGTGCTGGCGTCCCAGGAAATTCACGACATTTCGGTGGCGATCGGCGTGGATCCCGGCTCCGACAAGTTCGAGGGGCTGCGCTACAACCGGATCTGCATTCTTGCCGATGCCGACTCCGACGGCTTGCACATTGCGACCCTGCTCTGTGCCCTGTTCGTGCGTCACTTCAAGCCGCTGGTGGCGGCCGGGCATATCTACGTGGCGATGCCGCCGCTGTACCGCATCGATTTCGGCAAG
This sequence comes from uncultured Marinobacterium sp., assembly GCA_963676805.2. Taxonomy (GTDB): domain Bacteria; phylum Pseudomonadota; class Gammaproteobacteria; order Pseudomonadales; family Balneatricaceae; genus Marinobacterium. Next base: position 3,256,940 of record CAXXYA010000002.1, read on the forward strand.
GAGGTCTACTATGCCCTTGATGATGCCGAGAAGGATGGCGTGATCGAGCGTATCCGCGCCGAGCGCAAGAACGCCAGGATCGGCGTGCAGCGCTTCAAGGGGCTGGGCGAGATGAACCCGCTGCAGCTGCGTGAAACCACCATGTCGCCGGATACCCGTCGACTGGTGCAGCTGACGCTGGAGAGTGGGGACGATACACTGGAGATCATGGACATGCTGCTGGCGAAGAAGCGTTCCGGTGATCGCAAGAAGTGGCTGGAGCAGAAGGGCAACCTGGCCGAAGTGATCTGAACCGGTTGGCTGAGACAGAAACAGAAACGCCGGGCATTGCCCGGCGTTTTGCGTAGGGAGCTCCCTCAGGAACGTGGTACGTAGTGGAACAGGTTTTCCTGGTCGTCATCATCGCTGTACAGGCAGCGGAAGCCTGTGTCAGCCGGCATGAGCACACACTGGCTGCTGATCAGCTTTTCCTGTTGCCAGTCGGCATCACAGGTTTCGCGGCTTTCAGCCTTGGTCGGTTCGACGCTGAACAGGTTGCCCTGCTGGCTCCAGGTGTATTCGGTGCGATAGAGGTCGCAACCGTCCTCCGCGTAGGTGTACACGCCGGTCTTGTCGGCGCGGATCTCCTCGCTGCCGAGGGCTTCACCGCCGGCGCAATCCCAGGTCTGGTCCATCAGCGTATAGCTGCCGACCGGGTCGATGGTGGTCAGTGCCGAGGTGTCCATCTTCATGGCGATCTCAGCGCTGACGCCCTGGTCGATGATATCCAGCGTGTAGTCGAAGCTGGCGCCCTGGCTGCGCAGCATGTGTGACAGCTGGGCCTGGGCGACACAGCCGCTTTCGGCCAGTCCGGCGTTCATTTCGCTGGCGATCATCGGTGGAATGGCGTCGATCAGGTCGGCGAAGCGGCCGTAGTCGGCGGACATGCGGCTCAGGCCGTTCGCGTCCAGGGACTCATCTTTCAGCGTGTCGACGGCCTGCTGGGCCTTGTCACCGGCGAAGGCAACCAGGTGGTTACCCTGGACACCGGCCTTGATGCTCAGGCCCGGAGCGATGAAGGAGAGATCCACGTCGGTGAGAGTGCCATCGGTCGGGATCTGGATCTGTCGGCCCATCGGCGACATGGCCAGCATGCCGAGCAGGGGCTGGGGGTTGCTGGTGGCGATACTGAACAGGAAGTCATAGTTGGACGGGATGGGACTGTTGCCATCCACCTCCAGGTCGTACAGCGAGAAGCCAACACCCTTGGTGCCCTGCACCATGCCGGTGAACATGGCCATCATGGCCGGGTTGGCGCCGCTCATGTCACGCTGTACCCGACGCAGCTGGCGGCAGCTGGATTCGTTGGCGGTGAACTTGTTGAACAGGGTGGTGGCGGCCGGTACCAGATTGTCGATATCCAGGCCGGTACCGAAGCCGAAGATCTGTCCATCCGTGTGACGGGTATGGCCCGGAATGTGGCCGCGCAGGGAGGACAGGGCGGAGACCACTTCGGTGTTGGTGAGTTCCAGCACCGAGCGGGTCTGCATTTCCAGTACCTTGCCGCTGCTGGAGCTGGTGTTGCCGGCGACCAGGCGCGGTACCTGACCGATCAGATCCAGGACTTCGGTGCGGCAGGCCGGATCCATCTCTTCGGCGGGCAGGGGTCTGTTTTCGGACTTGATCAGTGCGCTCAGATCCTGGCCGAAGCTGTTGCTTTCCGGCTGCAGAATGCCCTGTGCCAGACGCTGGAAATGCACCAGTGCCAGCATGCTGTTGTCGAACTTGTAGGTTTTTTGCAGTTGCTCCAGTTCACCGCTGTCGGCCAGCGACTGAGCCGGCTTGACCAGTGCCAGGCGCTGTTGCTGGTCGGCATCCTGGTCGAGGAAATGGAAGGCGGTGATCGTGGCGAGTCCGTCACGGACGTTGACCGCCAGCTCCAGCGACTTGTCGTCTTCGGGGCTCAGGCGCCAGAGTTTGACCTGGGTGGTGCCAACAGTTGCTTCGCGCGGCTGCAGGCCGCTGTCGGCTGAAGCCTTGTCCAGCACCTGCCAGAATTTCGCTTCATCCTTCAGGCCGAAACGGATCACCGGCACGATGCCGTCCATGTAGATCGCCTGGGGCCTGGTCAGGTCAAGACCGTAGTGCTCCACCATGTCGCCATAGGTATTGGCGTTGCGGATGAAGTCAGCGAACAGGGCGGTCGCGAACAGGCCCTGTGGCGTCTTGCGGCGGTTGCCGCGTTCCAGCTCGTCCAGCAGCTGCTTGGCCTGGAACTGCGAGTTGGCCATCAACGGCAGCTTGCGAATATGATCAATCTGGTCGGCGTCGGCCTGACCGCCCATGTAAAGGACGGTATCAGCCGGCACGTAGTGGGTCAGCGGTTCGCTGCCTGCACCAAACCATCCCTGCTGCCATGCCAGACCCGCGCCCGCAGCCGCGACCAATACACCCGCACCTATCCACTTTTGCATCCTTTTCTCCATCGTTCTCGGGTTATTTCATATTGCAGCGACTGCCTCAGGGCTGCACGCTCCATGTCGCTTCAGAGGATAACACCAAGTCAAAACGGGCTATAGTGAAGTATGTGAAAATCTGTGGAGAAGCTATGGTGCGCCTGGGCCGAAAATGGCTTTCAAGGGGGCTGCTGTCGGTGCTGCTGGCCTTCTCGTCCTGGCTGGGGGCCAACGCCGTGCCGGTCGGGACGCATCTGCAGCAGTTGCTGCTGGCGGGCCGTCAGGGGGCGCTGCCGGGCGTGATGATCGAGCAGTGGGCGGAACTGCAGCGGCTGTATGAACAGCGCGGCTGGCAGCTGATCTGGTCCGATGCCCGTGGTGTGCCCCTGGCCGAGCGTCGGCGACAACTGGCGGGCTGGATCGCCCTGTCTCATGCCCACGGCCTGGAGCCGCGGGACTATGGCTACGAGCGGCTGCGGGAGCTGCATGCGATGTCCGCCATGCGCAGTGTGCCGGGACTGAGCAGCGAGGTGTTGCTCAATGACCTGCTGATGAGCCACGCTTTCATTCAGCTGTCGGAGGACCTGTCCGGCAGTCGGCTGGATCTGCGCCGGATCGACCCGCTGTGGCGCCTGCCACCCAAGACGCTTGACCCGGTGGCACTGCTGCAGCAGCTGGATCAGGGACGAAGCGTTGATCAGCTGCTGAGTGGATTGCTGCCCCGGTCAAGCGAGTATGCGCGTCTGGTCGAGTTGCATCAGCAGCTGGTACCGAGAGCACAGTTGCCCTACTCGCCGCCGCTGCTGCCGAGCGGGCTGCTGCGCATCGATGATCAGCACCCCGGGGTGGCGGTGCTGCGTGACTGGCTGAGCCGTCGGGAACTGCTCAATGCCGCCGAAAGCTCCCTGGAAGACGCCAGCCGGTACACCGACCGGGTGGCCGATGCGGTGCGCCAGTATCAGCAGCAGCAGGGATTGAAGGTCGACGGCATCTTCGGCCCCGAGACCCGCGCCGCCATGCTGGTCAGCCCGGCACAGAGGCTGCAGCAGGTGCGTATCAATCTGGCCCGCTGGCGCGCACTGCCTGCTGATCTGGGGGAGCGTTATCTGCTGGTGCGCACGGCCTCCTTCAGTCTGGACCTGGTCGAAAGGGGGCAGGTCATTCAGCGTCATGCGATCATCAGCGGACGTCCGGCGCGTCCCAGTCTTTCCTTTGCGGCCGACGTGGATGAGCTGATCACCAACCCGCCCTGGAATGTGCCCTTCCGGCTGGCGGTGGAAGATCTGCTGCCGAAGCAGCAGCAGGATAGCGGCTATTTCGAGCGTCTGGGGATTGAGGTGCTGGCGCAGCAGGATGGGCGCTGGCAACCGGTGGACAGTGCCTCGATCGACTGGTCGACGCTGTCGCGGCAGAATTTTCGCTACCTGTTGCGCCAGCGACCCGGGCCGCATAACAGTCTGGGACGCATCCGTTTCGGCATGGCCAATCCGCACAGCATTTTCCTGCATGATACGCCGCAGCAGTCCCTGTTCGAGGCCCGCTCGCGCGCGTTCAGTTCCGGTTGTATTCGCGTGCAGGAGATCGGGCAGCTGGCCCAGACTCTGCTGGGTGAAGTGTCGCTGGAGGCTCAACTGAGCGAGGAGGCGACCCGGCACCTGCCACTGGACCGGCCGCTGCCGGTGTATCTGGTCTACTTGAGCGTCTGGGTCGATGAACAGCACCAGGCCCACTTTTATCCCGACCTCTACGGGGCGGATGCGCGCATGAGCGCGGTTCTGGGGCCTCAGCCCCGGCCCCCCAGCCCGCAACTGAGGCAACTGGCACAAAAACTGCTCAAAAAGTAGTCAAGCCTCGAGCAAGTGGGTAAAATTCGACCGGATTTGTTCGTGTTTTATACAGTTGTCGATTTTTTTTGAGGTATTTCATGCTGTTGACCCCCCGCCGTCATCCACGCGCCGAAACCGGCGAACCCGAATGCCGCCAGCGCCGTCGTTTGCTGGGCGGCTTGGCCGGTTCCGCTGCGCTGCTGCACCTGCCGGTCGCTCAGGCCAATATCCGCCCCCTGTTCGGCCGGGAGCTGAAGTTCGATAACCTGCATACCGGTGAGAAGCTGAGTACCACCTACTGGGCGGAAGGTCGGTATGTCAGTGCCAGTCTGGCGGATATCAATCACCTGTTGCGGGATTTCCGCACCGGCGAGGTACACCCGATCGATCCCAAACTGCTGGATCTGTTGCACCTGCTGCGCCAGCAGACCGGCAACGCCAACCCCTTCCAGATTATCTCCGGCTACCGCTCACCGAAGACCAACGCCAAGCTGCGCTCTGCCAGCAACGGCGTCGCCAAGAAGAGCCTGCACATGCAGGGCCGGGCGCTGGATATCCGCCTGCCCGGCACGCCGCTCAAGGAACTGCACCGCCTGGCCTGTGATGCCAGAGTCGGCGGTGTCGGACTCTATACCGGCTCCAACTTCGTCCATATTGATACCGGGCGCGTGCGTTACTGGGGCAGCTGATCCTTCAGGATACTGGCCAGGCGTTCCTTCAGACTGGCCACCGAGAGCTCACCCAGATGGCTGTCCTGCAGTTGCCCCTCGGCATCGATGAACAGGGTCGTGGGCAGTGCGCGTGAGCCGTAGTGCTGTCCCAGCTGGTTCTGCTGATCCAGCAAAACATGCTGCAGCTCCACGTCCAGCTGTTTCAAGAACGTTTCCACGGTAACACCGTCCTCGCCCAGGTTGGCAAACAGGAACTGAACTTCAGGGTAGTCGTGCTGGGCCTGTTCCAGCACCGGCATTTCACGTACGCAGGGCGGGCACCAGCTGGCCCAGATATTGAGCACGATCGGTTGGCCGGCATAGTCGCGCAGGTTGACCTGTTCGCCTGTCGGGGTCATCAGCACCATATCCGGCAGCGTCCGGGTACTGCCTTGCAGCTGTGCCAGCGGCAGGGCGGTACTGCCCCAGACCAGACCGCCGGTGATCAGCGCGATACTCAGGGCGCGGCGCACTTCCGGCTGGCGCCACAGGTACAGCAGGGCGCAGAGAGCCCCGCCGGCAACGCCGCTGAGCCACCAGAAACCGCCATCACGAATGTCAATGATCTGTAATGGATCAGCCAGATAATCGCCGCTGTAACGCAGGACGAATCCCAGACGGGCGGCCAGCACGCCGGTCAGCAGAATGGTCAGCAGTGCCGGCTCCGGGTTGCGCCCGCCACGCCGGCTGGCGATCCAGCCGGCGAAAAGGGCGGCCAGCACAGCCAGCAGCATCAGCAGACGGTCGAGGGACAGGGCAAAAGGCCCCAGGGCCAGGGATTGCATGACAAAACTCCTTCTGTATAGGGGGCGCAGGCGCGATAATCGATGCAGCCGCTCGGCTGCGGGTCTGGTAGTGGACCGCGCCGGGCTGCCCGGGTTCAGCTAAGCTTCATTCGCGACTGCCTTCAATGGCAAACGGATTCAACGAGGGACACTCTATGCGGCTTCGATTCTATACTATCTGTCTGTTGATGCTGGGCACGCTGCTTTCAGGCTGTGCCGGTCTGCAACCGGGCTATGAGCCTCCGACGCTGGAGGTGACCGGAGTGCGTCTGGATCCGTCCGCTCGGGGAGCGGTGCCGCAATTCCTTATCGGCCTGCGCGTGATCAACCCCAACCGTCAGTCGTTGCGTCTGGACGGCATCAGCTACAACCTCTACCTGCAGGATCAACGGGTGCTGAGCGGCGTGGCCCGAGATCTGCCGGATGTGGCCGGCTATTCGGACCGGGCGATAGAGGTCAGCGCGACGCCGGCGCTGTTCGGCGGCATTCGCCTGTTGACCGAGCTGATGAACAGCCCGCAGCTGAAAGCGCTGGATTATCGTGTCGAAGCCAAGCTCGACGGCGGCGGCCTGCAGTGGCCGGTACGCGTCGAGGAGGAGGGGCTGTTGCCCCTGCTGCCGGTACGTTAACCCCGGCGATCTTCGAAACCGGCGCAGTAATCCTTGTCCGGCAGTACGCGGGTAAACACCAGGTAGTCGGTGACCGGATAACCCGGCAGCCCGTCCGGCAGGTATTCGGCCGGGTTGTCACCCTGATCGGCCGAGACCATCAGTACGCTGACCACCGGCCCTGACAGCCAGCGGGGGATGCCCAGATCACGGCGGGCATGGATACCCCCCGTCAGCATGACGCCGGTCCGTGCCGCATCGGTGTAGCGGCGCAACACCTGCGCCATCTGCTGGTCCCGGGCCAGTTGTACCCGGCGCATGCCGTCCAGGGCGTTGTGCGGTATCTGGCCACAATGGCTCTCGTACAGCAGGTCGCGCATGAAGCTTGCATGGGACTCGCCCAGATCGCCCTCGGGAGCCCCCTCGCGGTAGGCCCGGCGCTGCGCGTCACGGGGCAGGTCGGCCGCCGCGACCGCTGAGGCCCGGTTGAGTGCGGTGATTACGACCTCCTCATACAGTGACCAGGGCCAGCCGGGCTGCCAGTGCAGGGTTTCAGGCGAGACCTTGTCGCCCTTGCCGCGCGCTGCATCCAGGTAGCCTTGCTGGCTGAGGTCGGCCATCTCCAGTGCCACGCTGCCGAGCTGCTGGCGTTCGGCCAGTGTCCGTATCCATTCGGCCTGAAGGCGATGGTGCTCCGGGTGATCGTGCTGCTCGCCCAGCAGCAGCCAGCCGCCGACGGGGAGCCGATCGAACAGTGTCTCTCGGGTGATGAAGCTGGCGCTTTCGACCGCCCAGATTCGCCCTTCCAGCGGGCTGGATGTCTGTGCCGAAGCCAGGGGGCTGATCAGCAGGGCTGCCAGCAGCAGGAGTGTTTTCATCGTTCGGTCTGTCCAGACTGTACATCCAGGTAATCACGCGAAATCACGCTTTCCAGCGCATTGACCGCCGCGACCAGCTCGTCAAAGGCCTCCCGGCTGCGCCTGAGGGCGGCAATCTGCTCCGGGGTCGGCGGCTGCTCCCCGCAGCTGTCGGACAGCTCCAGCAACTGGCCGATGTAATCGGCACGAGCATGGGCGACCATGGCCAGCATCGGCTTGAGGTTGTCGAGTGTGAGCTCGGGGAAGCGCGGATTGATGATCTCGCGGTTGATCTCCCGGCGATACCGATCCAGTTCCAGCAGCAGGCGGTTGTTGTCGGTCGACATGGCAGAACCCTCCGTGTTGGCTTTTCTGTTCATCCTATACCCAAAACCTTCCGGGCGGGAGCCGTCGGGATGCGCTTTTTGTACCGAGCTGGCATACTGCCGGCCATATCCGCAATTGGCTCCACGCTGAGTCGTGGGCACCTCTGTGCAAGGATCAGTTGATGAGTGTAGAAACCACCTTTGACGGCGAGACCGAGCAGCTGTCACTCCGCGACTTTACCGAAAAGGCGTACCTGGACTATTCCATGTACGTGATTCTCGACCGTGCTCTGCCGCACCTGGGCGACGGCATGAAGCCGGTACAGCGGCGTATCGTCTATGCCATGTCGGAGCTGGGGCTCAAGGCCACGGCCAAGTACAAGAAGTCGGCGCGTACTGTCGGTGATGTCCTGGGCAAGTTCCACCCCCATGGCGACTCCGCCTGTTACGAAGCGATGGTGCTGATGGCACAGTCGTTCAGTTACCGTTACCCGTTGATCGACGGTCAGGGCAACTGGGGCTCGCCGGACGATCCCAAGTCCTTCGCCGCCATGCGTTACACCGAATCACGGCTGGCACCCTATGCCGAAGTGCTGCTTAAGGAGCTGGGTCAGGGCACGGTGAACTGGACGCCCAACTTCGATGGCACCTTGAATGAGCCGGAGGTGCTGCCGGCGCGGTTGCCCAACGTGCTGCTCAACGGCGGTACCGGCATTGCTGTGGGCATGGCCACGGACATCCCGTCGCACAACCTGCGAGAGGTGGCGACCGCCTGCTGCCACCTGCTCGACACCCCCCAGGCCACGCTGGACGATATCTGTGCGCTGGTGCCGGGGCCGGACATGCCCACCGAAGCGGAGATCATCACCCCCGCCGCCGAGCTGAAAAAACTCTACACCAGCGGCAAGGGCAGCTTCCGCATGCGCGCCCTGTGGAGCCGGGAAGAGGGCGAGATTGTCATCACCGCACTGCCGGCACAGGTGTCCGGTGCCAAGGTGCTGGAGCAGATCGCATCACAGATGCAGCAGAAAAAACTGCCGATGGTGGTCGACCTGCGCGACGAGTCGGACCACGAGAACCCGACCCGTCTGGTCATCGTACCCAAGCGGGGCAAGGACCTGGATGCGTTGATGGCGCACCTGTTTGCCACCACCGATCTGGAACGCAGCTACCGCGTCAACCTGAACATGATCGGCATCGACGGCCGGCCGCAGGTGAAGGACCTGCGCCAGATCCTGGTGGAGTGGCTAAGCTGGCGCACCAGCGTGGTGCGTCGCCGCCTCGAACATCGGCTGCAGAGGGTGCGTGATCGCCTGCATATCCTCGAGGGCCTGATGGTGGCCTACCTCAACATCGACGAAGTGATCGCCATCATTCGCGAGGAGGAGAAGCCGAAAGAGGAGCTGATGCGCCGCTTTGAACTGAGCGACGTCCAGGCCGATGCGATCCTCGATCTCAAGCTGCGTCACCTGGCGCGCCTGGAGGAGATCAAGATTCGCGGTGAGCAGGATGAACTGAATGACGAGCGCAAGCGCCTGGAAGAGACACTGGATTCCGACGAGCTGATGCGCCAGCTGATCCGCGAGGAGATCGAGGCCACCGCCGAAGAGTTTGGTGATGCCCGCCGTTCGCCGCTGGTCGAGCGCCATGAAGCGCAGGCGTTCAGCGAGAAAGACCTGCTCAGTGCCGACCCGGTCACCGTGGTGCTGTCCAAGCAGGGCTGGGTCCGTGCCGCCAAGGGACACGATATCGATGCCGCCGGCCTCAACTACAAGTCCGGCGACGGCTTCAAGCTGGCCAGCCCGGGGCGGATGAATCAGCCCTGTATCCTGCTTGATTCCACCGGTCGCAGCTACACGCTGGAAACCCACAAGCTGCCCTCCGCGCGCGGGCAGGGCGAGCCGGTCACCGGTCATATCAGTCTGCCCAAGGGCGCCCTGGTGGATGGGCTGGTCTGCGGTCGTGACAGCGACGCCGTGCTGCTGGCCTCTGATGCCGGATACGGTTTTGTCACCCGGATCGACCAGCTGACCAGCAAGACCAAAAACGGCAAGGCGGCATTGACCCTGCCCAAGGCGGCCAAAGTGCTGCAGCCGGTACTGGTGCCGAGTGAGGATGCCCTGCTGGCGGCGGTCAGCAGCGAAGGCCGATTGCTGGTGTTCCCGGTGTCGGAACTGCCGGAACTGGCCCGCGGCAAGGGTAACAAGATGATCAATATCCCCAGCGCCCGGGCGGCGACGCGGGAAGAGCTGATGACTCAGGTTATTCTGCTCCGGCCGGATGAGACGCTGGTCGTGAATGCCGGTCGCCAGCACCTGAAGCTCAAGGGGGCCGAGCTGGATCACTACCGCGGTGAGCGCGGCCGGCGCGGCAACAAGCTGCCGCGCGGCTATCAGAAGGTGGACAGCCTTGAGGTGATCGGCAACTGATCAGGGCGGCCGCACCGGTGTTCAGCCACCGGTGCGGCCCGCGTTCGTTTATTGGCCGTTGCGCTCGTTGAGCTTGCTCAGCAGGTGACGCGCCTGCTTCTCCAGCAGGGCCTGGTAGGCATCGCTGATGCTCAGAATGAGTACCTTGTCCTCGTCTTCGCGCCGGATATCGGCCTTCTGCAGCAGCATCTCCTTCAGCAGCGGCGCTTCGGTCAGTGCGGTATGGCTGATCAGTTCATTACTCTGGGTGGTGCGGGTCAGGAAGTGGGCCTCCTCCTGCATGCGGTCGACGCGTTCACCCGCGCCGCGCACCAGCGCCATATGCAGGTTCATCACCGGCTGAAAGGCGCGGATCTGCTGCTGGTTGTACTGTTTGTACAGCCAGGTGAACAGCATGGCGCAGCACAGCGCGTTGATGCCGTGGCTGTCCTTGTCATCCCCGTCGACAAACAGGATGCGCAGGTTGCCGTCCTTGAGTGCACTGATCTCGCCGCTGTAGATCCGCGCCGCCGAGTTGGCCAGGGTGCGGTAGTTGCGCAGCAGTTGGGTGCGCTCCTCTTCGTCCACATTGTCCGAGTGGGCGCTGTGGGTGTCGATCAGCAGCAGGTAGCCGGCCTCTTCCGGGGTCAGCATCAGCTCCAGTTCCTGTTCGAAACTGTACAGTCCCAGCTGCTCTTCATCGCTGAGCTGCAGCGGGTTGGGGCGGCTGTCCGGTGTGTCGGTCGGGCCGCGTTCGGTCGGGCCGCGTTCGGTCGGGCCGCGCTCGGTCGGGCCGCGCTCGGTCGGGCCGCGTTCGTCCAGGGCAACCTCGTCTGCACGGGTGCGGCCAAGATCCGGCACCAGCGCTTCGTCACTGTCGGCTCCCGGCGGCTCGGCGCCCGGAGCACGGGGGGTGAAACGGGGAATGGCATCATCCGCACGCTCCGGTTTCAGCAGCGAAACCAGCTCACCGGTATCCAGTGAATGGGCGGTATCCGCGTCGGTGCGGGGGCGCTCGGCTGGCGCTGCGGGCACGGCCGCGCGCTCCGGCAGGGGCGGCTCGACGGCGGTGAACGGCGGCAGCCGGTCTTCGTCAGGCTCCGGGCGCGGCGCGTCAGCAGGCGTAGAAGTGCCGGGCTGGTCGAAATGAAAGTCCGGGATGCGATCGCTGTCGAGGGGCTGCTCGAAGGCTGCCTTGACCTCGGCAAAGCTGGGATCGGCCGGTGTTGGCCGGTGCGTGTTGCGCCTCAGGCTGAGCGCAACAAGGGTGACGGCGATGCCCAGACAGACGGCCAGCAGCAGCGCGAACTCCAGCAACTGGCTGCGCAGCGGGTTGCTGAAGATCTCGGTATTGCTCCACACGGTCAGTTGCCCGATCACTACCTCGCTCTGGACCAGCTCCAGGGTATGCCTGCGCCCTCTTTGGTCGCCGGCCAGGGCAATCAGGGTCTGGTCCGGTGCGGTCAGGCGCAGCCCGTTGATCAGTGGTTGACTGGCCAGCTCATTGAGCAGGTAGTTGAGACTGATGCGATCATCGGACAGCACCAGCGGCTGGATCAGGATGGCGCTGCTGCGGCCAAAGGCCCGGCTGACTTCGGTAGCTTGGTCAGCGGCCCGTTCCTGCAGGCGCAGGTACTCGAACACGCCGCCAAGCAGCAGACTCAGCAGCATGACCAGGGTGACCGATACCAGAGTGCGCAGGGACAGGCTGGAAGGGCGGGGTGAAGTGTCGGCTGTCGGCTTCATCGAGGCTCCACATCTGAAGCAGGCAGATGTTCAGGTTAATGTCTCATAATAGCAACATCCCGTTCGCGGGCACAGCGTTGCCGGATTATGCATGGATCTCAAAGACCTTTGATCCAGGTTAAGGTTATACTGTACCGCTAAAATCATCGAGCCGGATAGATGAGATGAATGTAGAAGCCTATATGACCGAATTGGGGGAGCGCGCACGTGCCGCTTCCCGTCTGATGGCGCGTGCCGATACCGCCAGCAAGAACCAGGCACTGGCCGCCATGGCTGATGCCATCGATGCCAGCCGTGCCGCGCTGGCTGAAGCCAATGCGCAGGACATGCAGAACGGCCGTGACAAGGGCCTGGATGCCGCCATGCTGGACCGTCTGGAGCTGACGCCGGCGCGCATCGACGGCATGATCGAAGGCCTGCGTCAGGTGGCGGCGCTGCCGGACCCGATCGGTGGTATCCGTGACATGAACTACCGTCCGTCCGGTATCCAGATCGGCAAGATGCGCGTGCCCCTGGGCGTGATCGGCATCATCTATGAGTCGCGTCCCAACGTGACCTGTGAAGCGGCCAGCCTGTGTCTGAAGTCCGGCAATGCCACCATCCTGCGCGGCGGCTCCGAGGCGATCCATTCCAACCAGGCGATTGCCGCCTGCATCCGTCAGGGGCTGGAAGTCGCGGGTCTGCCGCAGGAAGCGGTGCAGGTGGTGGAAACCACCGACCGTGAAGCCGTGGGCCGCCTGATCGCCATGCCCGAATACGTTGATGTCATCGTGCCGCGCGGCGGCAAGGGGCTGATCGAACGCATCAGCAGCGATGCCCGCGTGCCGGTAATCAAGCATCTGGACGGCATCTGCCATGTGTATATCGACGCCGAAGCCGACAAGAGCAAGGCGTTGAACATCGCCATCAATGCCAAGACCCACCGCTACGGCACCTGCAACACCATGGAAACCCTGCTGGTGGATACCGCCGTAGCGGCGGAAATGTTGCCGGAACTGGCAGAGCATTACGCCCAGCTGGGTGTAGAGCTGCGTGGCTGCGAACAGACTCAGACGGTGCTGCCCGGCGTTAAGGCTGCAACCGCTGAAGACTGGGATACCGAATACCTGGCCCCGATTCTGGCGGTGAAGGTGGTCGCTGACATGGCCGAGGCGATCGCACACATCAATCGCCACGGCTCGCACCATACCGATGCGATCATTACCGAAAATTACACCAAGGCGCGGGCTTTCCTGCGTGAAGTGGATTCCAGCTCGGTGATGGTCAACGCCTCGACCCGTTTTGCCGATGGCTTCGAATATGGTCTGGGCGCCGAGATCGGCATCTCCACCGACAAGATTCACGCCCGTGGCCCGGTCGGCCTGGAGGGGCTGACCTCCGAGAAATATATCGTGCTGGGTGATGGTCAGGTTCGCGCCTGATGCAACCGCTGGTATTCATGGGCGGGACCTTCGATCCGGTCCACAACGGCCACTTGCGCACGGCACTGGAACTCCAGCAGTGGCTCGGGGTCGATCAGGTGTGCCTGATCCCCTCGGGGGCGCCGGTCCATCGTGACGAGCCTGGCTGTACGCCGCGGCAGCGGCTGGAAATGGTACAGCTGGCGGTGCAGGATGAGCCGGCGCTGAGCGCCGATCCGCGTGAAATCGAGTCGGACGAACCGTCCTATTCGCTGCTGACGCTGCAGGCGCTGCGCAGGGAGCGGGGCGCGGACTGTCCGATCATCATGACGATGGGAATGGATGCCTATCAGACGCTGCCCAGCTGGCATCAATGGGAGTCCTTTCTGGACTATGCCCATATTCTGGTGCTGGCTCGGCCCGGCTACGAAGGGGCCGAGGCCGACGAGCAGCTGCTGCACTTTACCCGCGAGCATCAGACCAGCGAGGTTGGCGAGTTGCTGAACCGGCCGGCCGGCAAGGTGCATATTCAGGAATTGACGCCGCTGGGGATTTCGGCAACGCAGATCCGCCGGCTGATTGCTCAGGGGCAATCACCGCGCTACCTGCTGCCGGAGCCGGTATGGCACTATATTCAGCAACACAAACTCTATGGTTATCATTAACCGGTTTTTACTAACAAAAGGTACAAGGCTCTGATGGAGATCGATCAACTGCGTGAACTGGTGCGAGCGGCACTGGACGACATGAAGGCACGTGATATCACTGAACTGGATGTGCGCGGAAAATCCAGCGTCACCGATTACATGGTGATCGCCAGCGGTACTTCCAAACGTCATGTGATGTCGGTAGCGCAGGAAGTGCTGGACAAGGTCAAGGCCGCCGGTCTGCAGCCGCTGGGCACCGAGGGACAGAGCGCGGGCGACTGGATTCTGGTCGACCTGGGTGATGTCATCGTGCATGTGATGATGCCGGACGCGCGCAGCTTCTATGATCTGGAACGCCTGTGGCAGTTTGACGCTGATGATGAAGCGGCGGCGGAGTAACCACTGAACCATGCGTATCCGTTTGCTCGCGGTGGGACACCGCATGCCGGATTGGGTTGAGGCGGGCTACAACGAGTATGCCCGCCGTCTACCGTCCGACTTTCAGCTGGAACTGGTCGAGCTGGCGCCGGGGCACCGGGGCAAGAATGCCGACCTGGCCCGTGCCATCCGCAGCGAAGGTGATGCCATGCTGGCCGCCATCGGCAAGGGTGACCGGGTGGTGGCGCTGGACGTGAAGGGGCGGCCCTGGTCCACTGAACAACTGGCCGAACAGGCCGAAGGCTGGCGCATGGATGGCCGGAATATCAGTTTGCTGGTAGGGGGTCCCGATGGACTGGACCCGCGTTGTCTGGCGCAGGCGGACCAGAAATGGTCGCTGTCGGCGCTGACCCTGCCCCATCCGCTGGTGCGGGTGGTGCTGGCCGAGCAGCTGTACCGTGCCTGGAGTATTCTCCAGGGCCATCCCTACCACAAGTAACGCCTCAGCATGGCATCCTTCGAGCGTTTAAAGGACTACTCCCGGGAGAGCATTACCTTTACCAGTCGGTCGGTGATCGCGTTTGTCTTCGTGGTGCTGCTGATGCTGGTGCTGGTCGGGCGTATCTACTACCTGCAGGTGATCGAGCATGATCGCTATGCGGCGATTTCGGAGAATAATCGGGTTCAGCTGCAGCCGGTCGCTCCGCGTAGGGGGCTGATCTATGACCGCAATGGTGTACTCCTGGCCGACAATCGGCCCAATTTCAGCGTCACCCTGCTGAAAGAGGAGGTCCGGGATCTGGAGGCGACCCTGACGGAGCTGGGGCAGCTGATCGAGCTGAGCGAGCGCGATGTGGAGCGCTTTCGCAAGCGCCTCAACCAGCGCCGCCGCCCTTATGAAACGGTGCCGCTGCGCTTCGGCCTGACCGAGGAAGAGATCGCCCGCATATCGCTCAACTACCAGCGTCTGCCCGGCGTGCAGGTGGAAGCCGACCTGATTCGCTACTATCCGCACGGGGCCTCGCTGGTGCATGCACTGGGTTACGTGGGCCGGATCAACGAGCGTGAGCTGAACCGGGTGGACGAGCAGAACTACGCCGCCACCCACTACATCGGCAAGCTCGGTATCGAAAAATTCTACGAGGATGTACTCCACGGGCGGGTCGGTTTCCAGAAGGTGGAAACCAATGCCCGCGGGCGCGTGCTGCGCGTGCTGGAACGTCAGGATCCGGTGCCGGGGCGTGACCTGCAGTTGAGCCTGGATCTGCGTCTGCAGCAGTTCATCGAGTCCCTGCTGAAAGATCAGCGTGCTTCCGTGGTCGCGATCGAGCCCGAGAGCGGCGAAATTCTGGCCATGGTCAGTACGCCAAGCTACGACCCCAACCTGTTCGTGACCGGTATCTCCAGCAAGGACTATAACGCCCTGCGCGACTCTCTGGATCTGCCGCTGTTCAACCGTTCCCTGCGTGGCAGCTACCCCCCTGCCTCGACCATCAAACCAGTAATTGCCCTGGCTGCGCTTGAAACGGGCACTTTCACGGCTGAAGACAAGGTGTGGGATCCCGGTTTCTATCAGATCACCAAGAATGGCCGCCGCTACCGCGACTGGAAGCGCTGGGGGCACGGCTGGGTCGACCTCAACGATGCCCTGGCCGAATCCTGCGACGTCTGGTTCTACGAGGCCGGTCACAAGATGGGGGTGGACCCCATGTCGGAGATGCTGGCCAAGTTTGGGGTTGGCCAGGATACCAGTCTGGACCAGCCGGAAGCGCTGACCAACTTTCTGCCCTCCCGGGAGTGGAAGGAGGGCAGTCGCCGACTGCCCTGGTACCCGGGTGACTCGATCAACATGAGTATTGGCCAGGGGTTCCTGGTGATGACGCCGCTGCAGATGGCCACGTCCACCGCAGTGATGGCCAACCGGGGCCGTTGGGTGCAGCCGCGCATGCTGCGGGGCATTCTGGACGAGCCGGGCGGCGAGCCTCAACCCTACGCCCCGATGCTCAACCGCAAGGAGAAGCCGGACGATATCCAGCTCAAGAACCCGGAGCACTGGCAGCAGGTGATCGACGGCATGGTGTCGGCAATGCATGGTCCCAAGGGCTCGGGGCGTCGCTCTGCGGCGGGAACGCCCTACACCATTGCCGGCAAGACGGGAACGGCGCAGGTGGTCGGGATCGCCCAGGATGCCGTTTATGATGCCGAATCCCTGGAAGAACGTCATCGCGATCATGCCCTGTTCGTGGCCTTTGCGCCGGTGGATAATCCCAAAATCGCCCTGGCGGTCGTGGTGGAGAACGGCGGCGACCGTGGAGGCGGTGGCTCCAGTGCGGCGGCGCCGGTGGCGCGGGAGGTGCTGGATGCCTGGCTGCTGGGTGACTATGTCAATGATCTGGAGGTCAAATGATGGTCAATCGTGACTTTCAGCGCACCATGCCGGGCAGCAGCCAGCATCTGCAGCGCCCCACCGGGCTTTGGCACTACACCCATCTGGACGCCTGGCTGCTGTCGCTGCTGCTGATTCTATGCAGCTTCGGGCTGTTCGTGCTGTACAGCGCCTCCGGCCAGGATATGGACTACGTCTTTCGCCAGGCGGTCCGCATGGGGGCCGGATTTGTCGGCCTGATCGTGCTGGCCCAGTTTCAGCCGCGGACCTTCCGCCGACTGGCCCCCTGGGGCTATCTGGCCGGCGTGGGGCTGCTGGTTGCGGTACTCCTGATCGGTGTCGGGGCCAAGGGCGCCCAGCGCTGGCTGGAACTGCCCGGCTTCCGTTTCCAGCCTTCGGAGATCATGAAACTGGTGCTGCCGATGATGGTCGCGGCCTGGCTGACCCGTGAACAGCTGCCGCCCACGTTCAGGCATCTGCTCAGTACCCTGGTGTTGCTGGCGATCCCCACGGTGCTGATCATGAAACAGCCTGATCTGGGGACTTCGCTGTTAATCGCCGCGTCAGGTGTGTTTGTTATTCTGTTGTCCGGGGTCTACTGGCGCTGGATTTTCATCGCGTTGGGACTGATCGGGGCGGCCCTGCCGGCGCTCTGGGCGGTGATGAAGGACTACCAGCGCCAGCGGGTGCTGACCTTCCTCGACCCCGAGAGCGACCCGCTGGGGGCCGGCTGGAATATCATCCAGTCGAAAACCGCGATAGGCTCAGGGGGGCTGCCCGGCAAGGGCTGGCTGCAGGGCACTCAGTCGCAGCTCGATTTTCTGCCCGAATCCCATACCGACTTCATCATTGCGGTGATCGGTGAGGAGCTGGGCATGGCCGGGGTGCTGGTGTTGCTGGGCATCTATCTGATGATCATCGCCCGCGGCCTGATCATCGCGGCCCAGGCACAGGACAGCTTCTCCCGGCTGGTTGCCGGGAGTATTACACTGACGTTTTTTGTCTATGTGTTCGTTAATATTGGCATGGTCACCGGCTTGCTGCCGGTGGTGGGTGTCCCGCTGCCGATGGTCAGTTATGGCGGCACCTCGATCGTAACCCTGATGGCCGGTTTCGGTGTACTGATGTCGATCAGAACCCACCGGCAGATGCTGACTCGATGATGGAGATAGGAATGCGCAAGACACTGGGACGTATACTGCTGGCCGGCAGCCTGCTGTCAGCCGGTACGGCATGGGCAAGCAGCGGCTACGAGGCTCACCCGCTGGCGGATGAGGTGGTCAACCAGCTGGCGGCGGACGGGTTCGACGCCGAAGAGGTGCGCGCCGTACTGGCCAAGGCCAAGCGCCAGGAGTCGATCCTGGAGGCGATCTCGCGTCCGGCCGAACGTCGTCTGACCTGGGGTGAATATCGCAAGATCTTCGTCGAGCCGCGCCGCATCAAGCAGGGCGTAGCCTTCTGGAACAAGCATGAAGTCGCTCTGAAGCGAGCCGAAGAGACCTACGGCGTGCCGGCGGAGATCATCGTTGCCATCATTGGTGTCGAGACCCGTTATGGCCGCATCATGGGGCGCTATCGGGTGCTGGATGCACTGGCGACGCTGGGCTTTGACTATCCGAAACGGGCCGATTTCTTCCGCGGTCAGCTGGTGCAGTTCCTGCAGATGACCCGTGAAGAGCAGCTGGACCCGACCCAGCCGCTGGGCTCCTACGCCGGTGCCATGGGCTACGGCCAGTTTATTCCGTCCAGCTTCCGTGACTTTGCCGTCGACTTCGATGGCGATGGCAAGCGTGATATCTGGCGCAACGAAGTGGATGCCATCGGCAGCGTGGCCAACTATTTCAGCGCACACGGCTGGAAGAGCGGCGAGCCGGTGCGTTCCAATGTGGTGATCAATCAGGAAGCCGACCCGAGCTGGTTCAATGCCGGTCTCAAGCCTGAGCTGACGCTGGCCCAGTGGGCCGAGCGCGGCATTGCCACGCGCAAGGATCTGGATCTGCAGCAGCCGGCCACGCTGATGGAGTTGACCATGGATGATGGTGAGCATTACTGGTTCGGGCTGCACAATTTCTACGTCATTACCCGTTACAACCACAGCCGCCTCTATGCCATGGCGGTGTATGAACTGGGCCAGGCGATCAGGGACGCACGCCAGCCGGAAACGAATCAGGAGTCCTGATATGAAATCCTGGCTGATCGCGGGCCTCAGCGCCACTCTGCTGCTTGGCGGATGTGCCTCGAAGGACAATGCCGGCCGTTACAGTATCCAGCAGGATCGTGGGCCGGACGGTACCGTAGACCTGTCACGGGTGCCGGATGCGGTGCCTCGTTCGGAGCCGCACAGCCGCTGGGGCAACAAGAGTCCCTATACCGTACTGGGCAAGCGCTACCAGGTGCTGCCCAGCGCCGAGGGCTATCGCCAGCGTGGCGTCGCCTCCTGGTATGGCAAGAAGTTTCACGGCCATACCACCTCCAACGGCGAAGTCTACGATATGTACCAGATGAGCGCGGCTCACAAGTCGCTGCCGCTGCCCAGCTACGTGCGGGTCACCAATCTGGACAACGGCCGCCAGGTGGTGGTGCGGGTCAATGACCGAGGGCCGTTCCACGATGGCCGGGTGATCGACCTGTCCTATGCCGCCGCCTACCGTCTGGACATGCTGGGCAAGGGAACGGCGCGGGTCGAGGTGGAAGCGATCACGGCCGGTGAACGGCAGATGACGGCGGCACACGGGCGCAGCGGTGTTTCCGCCGAACAGGCGGCCATTACCGGTCGCGCCCTGCAGGTGGCCGCGCTGAGCAGCGTCAGCGGTGCCGAGACTCTGGCAGCCGAGTTGCGGGCGCTGTTGAACGAGCCGGTGCAGGTTCAGCCTGCCGAACGTGACGGCCGCGCGCTGTATCGGGTCCGCCTGGGACCGCTCAGCGGCGCGCATACATTGAACTGGTTGCTGCAGCAGCTGTCACAGGCAGGATACTCCGGGGCGCACCTGGTGGACTTGCCCTGATGCCGCGGGTAGAGTGACAAACTTGTGTGGGGTCGCACGGGCGGCTGCACCTTCACCCATTGATAATGATGTAACTGACTATGGCGCAAAGAATCCCCTTCTCGACCGCATTTCTCCATCTCACCCTGTTGCTGGCGCTGCTGCTGGCTAGTACGGCGCAGGCCGCTTCGGCGCTGATTCCGGCGCCGCCACAGGTTTCGGCCCGTTCCTATCTGGTGATGGATACCGATACCGGTCATATCATCGCGGCCGACCGGGAGAACGAGCGCTTTGCACCGGCCAGTCTGACCAAGATGATGACCAGCTACATCGTCGAATACGAAATCAGCAAGGGCAACATCGCCGAGGATGATCTGGTGCTGGTCAGTGAGAAGGCCTGGCGCACCGGTGGTTCGCGCATGTTTATCCAGGAAGGGACCCAGGTGAAGGTGGGTGATCTGCTGCGCGGTGTCATCATTCAGTCCGGTAATGATGCGTCGGTGGCACTGGCCGAGCATATCGCCGGCAGCGAGCGCGCCTTTGCCGACCTGATGAACCAGCATGCACGCCTGCTGGGCATGAACGATACCCATTTCGTCAACGCGACTGGACTGCCGGCGGACGACCACTACTCCTCGGCCATCGACCTGGCCAAACTGGCCAAGGCGCTGATCACCCGCTTCCCCGAGCACTATGCGATTTACTCGCAGAAGTACTTCACCTACAACAACATTCGTCAGCCCAACCGCAACAAGCTGCTGTGGCGTGACAACAGCGTGGATGGCATCAAGACCGGTCACACCGACGATGCTGGCTACTGCCTGGTGGCGTCCGCCAAGCGTGACGACATGCGCCTGATCTCGGTGGTCATGGGTACCGACAGCGAAGAGGCGCGTGCCCGCGAAAGCCAGAAACTGCTTTCTTACGGCTTCCGCTACTACCGAACTCACCAGCTGTATACGGCGGGCCAGGTACTGAAAGACAGCAAAATCTGGGCCGGCAGCCGTGACCAGATCCGTCTGGGACTGACCGAAGACCTGGCGGTGACCGTGCCGCGTGGCAAGACCGATCAACTGGAAGCCAGCATCGAGCTGGACAAGGTGATCAAGGCACCGGTGAGCCAGGGTCAGGAGCTGGGCAAGGTGCGGGTCAGCATCGATGGCGAAACCGTGACCACGGTACCGCTGGTGGCGCTGGAAACCGTGGAAGAGGGTGGTCTGTTCAAACGGATCTGGCACGCCATCGTACTGTTCTTCCTGGGCCTGATCGGCTAAAAAACAGACAAAACCTTGAAACCGGTTTATGCTGCCCGCATCTAAGGATGTGGGCAGTTGCATTTATGAAAAACGAAGTCGTATACCTCAACGGTCGGTTTCTGCCGCCCGATCAGGCACAGGTCTCGGTGTTCGACCGGGGGTTCCTGTTCGCCGACAGCGTCTATGAAGTGATTCCCTATTACAGGGGGGTGGGCTTCCGTCTGCAGTCGCATCTGGAGCGTCTGGCCTACAGCCTCAGGGCGATCCGCATCCCGGATCATGAGGACTGGGAAGCCATTCTGGATGAGCTGGTGCAGCGTAACGGCGGCGGCAATCTGTCGGTTTACCTGCAGGTCAGCCGCGGCAGCGCCGGCTACCGTACCCACACCTATGACGATCATATGCAGCCCACCGTGTTTGCCTGTACCTCGCCGATTCGTGATATCTACGGTGAGGGGGCCGAGCAGATCAAGGGATACAACGTCATCGTCACCGCCGATCTGCGCTGGCACCGCTGCGACATCAAGTCCACCGGGCTGCTGCCCAATATCCTGGTGCTGCAGCAGGCACGGGAGGAGGGCGCCGATGAAGCACTGCTGGTCCGTGATGGCCTGCTCAGCGAAGGCACCTCGAGCAATCTCTTTCTGGTGCGCCAGGGGGTGATCTACACGCCCAAGCGCAGCTCGGAGATCCTCGGTGGCACCACCCGGGAGCTGATCCTGGAGCTGGCGGCCGAAGCGGGCATTCCCTATCAGGAAGTGGACCTTCGCCCCGAGGAGCTGGCCAGCGCCGATGAAGTCTGGATCTCCAGCTCGACCCGTGGCGTGATGCCCGTTCTGACCATTGACGGTGAACCTGTTGCCGATGGCCGCAAGGGGCCGCTGTGGCAGCGGATGTTCGCCCTGTTTACCCGTTTTCAACACCGGTTGATGACCGGAGAGGCGTAATGAGTACCGAAACCGAAGCACCGAAAATCGAATTTCCGCATCCCGACTACCCGATCAAGGTGATCGGCGACAATCTGGCCGACTTCAAGGGAATGGTCATCGAGATCGTGCAGGTGCATGCGCCCGATCTGGATATCGAGCAGGTGGTCGTTCAGGAGAGCGGCAAGGGCAACTACAGCTCCGTGCGGCTGAAGATCACCGCCACCAGCGAGCAGCAGCTGGTCAATCTGCATGAAGATCTCAAGGCCACCGGCCGCGTCAAGATGGTACTTTGATGGCCGTCGTCGATAAGCTGATCATCCGCCAGCTGCCGGGCCTGCAAGCCTACGAGCCGACCTGGCAGGCGATGCAGGCGCTGACGGCCAACCGTGATGAACAGACGGCAGACGAGATCTGGCTGCTGCAACACGAGCGCGTGTTTACTCAGGGTCAGGCGGGCAAGGCCGAGCACCTGCTGAATACCGGCGATATTCCGGTGGTACAGGTCGATCGTGGCGGCCAGGTGACCTACCATGGCCCCGGCCAGCAGATCGCCTATCTGATGCTGGACCTGCGCCGGCGCAAGCTGGGGGTGCGCGAACTGGTCGACATCATCGAACAGTCGATCGTCGAGTTGCTGGCCGACTACGGCATTCAGGCCTATCCCAAGCCCGATGCGCCCGGTGTCTATGTCAATGAACAGAAGATCTGTTCACTGGGGCTGCGCATCCGTCGCGGTTGCTCCTTTCATGGGCTGGCGCTGAACCTGAACATGGACCTGGAGCCCTTCCTGCGCATCAACCCCTGTGGCTATGCCGGGTTGCAGATGACCCAGTTGCATACCCTGGCGCCAGGGGCCGACCTGGCATCTGTTCCTAATAACCTAGTGAATTACTTGGTTAAGAAGTTGGGGTATACTGACCTCACCCGCACACATACACTGGAAGACTGATAACTATGGCAGAATCCTCCGAAAACAAGACCGGCCGGGTCGAGCAGGGCGTCAAGCTGCGCGGTGCCGACAAGGTCGCCCGTATCCCGGTCAAGGTTATTCCGACGGAAAAGGAAGAGATGCTGCGCAAGCCCGACTGGCTGCGCGTACGCATGGGCTCCAATGCGGAAGTGAAGCGGATCAAGGATAAGCTGCGTAAACACAAGCTGGCGTCTGTCTGTGAAGAGGCCAGTTGCCCCAATCTGGGCGAGTGCTTCAGTCACGGCACCGCCACCTTCATGATCATGGGTGACATCTGTACCCGACGCTGTCCGTTCTGCGACGTGGCTCACGGTCGTCCCAACGCCCTGTCGCCGGAGGAGCCGCGCGAGCTGGCCGAAGCCATTGCCGATATGGGGCTGAAGTACGTGGTGATCACCTCGGTGGACCGCGATGATCTGCGTGATGGCGGCGCTCAGCACTTTGCCGACTGCATCCGTGAAACCCGTGAACGTCTACCCGCCATCCAGATCGAGACGCTGGTGCCGGACTTCCGCGGGCGCATGGAGGTTGCACTGGAGATTCTGGAACAGACGCCGCCGGACGTGTTCAACCACAACCTGGAAACCGTGCCGCGCCTGTACCGCAAGGTGCGTCCGGGCGCTGACTACCAGTGGTCGCTGGACCTGCTCAAGCGCTACAAGGCCCTGCGCCCGGAAGTGCGCACCAAGTCCGGCCTGATGGTCGGTTGTGGTGAAACCAATGAGGAGATCATCGAGGTGATGCATGACCTGCGGGCTCATGACGTCGACATGATCACCATTGGTCAGTACCTGCAGCCGAGCCGCAACCACCTGGCGCTGGATCGTTACGTGACCCCGGAAGAGTTTGCCGAGTTCGAGCGTATCGCCAAGGAGATCGGTTTCACCCACGTGGCCAGTGGCCCGCTGGTGCGCTCCTCCTATCATGCCGATCTGCAGGCCAAGGGCGAAAAAGTGGGTTGAGCCCCGTGCCATTGATCTGGATCGAAAAAGCGCCTGAGGGCGCTTTTTTGTTGTCCCGGTCGATTGCGCCCCTGAGGGTAAACCCATAATATTAGTCATATCTTATTTAATCTGCCAAGGGGATCGAGATGAGCGCCAACAAGCGTGTTTCCGTCAATGCCGAGATGAACGAAGGGTTTCTGGTCAGCGCCGATATCCGCGGTCACCAGATGAAGATCGACCAGCCTGAAGCGGCCCGCGGCAGCGATCAGGGGCCGACGCCGCTGGAGTATTTCCTTTTCTCCCTGGGTGGCTGTATCTGCACCATCGGCCGCATTGCAGCGATGCAGCAGAAAGTCGACCTGCGCGGCATGAAGGTCAGTGTCGAGGGCGATTACAACCCGGCTGGTCTGCTGGGCAAGGCGAGCGAAGATCGCATCGGTTTCCAGCAGATTCAGGTATCGGCGGAGATCGATGCCGATCTGTCCGACGAAGAGAAGCAGACATTTCTGGATGCAGTCTGTGAACGTTGCCCGCTGCACGACAACATCAAGCTGGAAACCCGGGTGACCCATCACCTGATGGAGCCGAGCTGCATCGCCTGATAGGCGTTTCGTATTGAGCTCAGCCGGCGGGCGGCACTTCTAGCAGGAAGGTGACCGGCCCGTCGTTGAGCAGTTCCACCTTCATGTCGGCGCCGAAGCGCCCGGTCGCCACGGGATTGTGGATAACGCGCGCCTGGTTGACGAAGTAGTCGTACAGGCGTTCCCCCTCGGCCGGCGTGGCGCCGGATGAAAAGCCGGGTCTGAGACCCTTGCGGGTGTCGGCCACCAGCGTGAACTGGGACACCACCAACAGACCGCCACCGGTATCGGTGAGACTCAGATTCATCTTGTCGTCGGCATCGGCGAAGATGCGATACTTCAGCACCTTCTGCAGCAGCTTGTCGGCGGTTGCCTCGTCATCCCCCTTTTCCACACCCAGCAGCAGCAGGATACCGCCTTCGATCTGTCCGGTAATTTCGCCATCCACGGTCACTCGGGCGTGGCGCACACGCTGAATCAGTCCTTTCACTTCAACTCCTCGGGATCAGGCACTCTGGGCGGCGAACTCGTCGGTGGCCTGGATCAGGTTGTCGATGATGCCGGGTTCAAAGGCCGAATGACCGGCATTGCGTACAATGTGCAGGCGTGATTGCGGCAGTACCCGGTGCAGGGCATGGGCCTGTTCCAGCGGGCAGATCACATCGTAACGGCCATGCACGATGGTCAACGGAATGTCGCGCAGTTTGCCGGCATCTCTCAAAATCTGGTCCGGCTCGAGGAATGCCTTGTGGATAAAGTAGTGCGATTCGATTCGGGCCATCGCCAGAGCAAAGTGAGGATCGCCGAAATGCTCCACAACACCGGGGTTGGGGTCCAGGGTGGAACAACGGCCTTCCCACACCGACCAGGCCTTGGCCGCCTGCATCTGCGATAGTTCGTTGTTGGAAGTCAGGCGTCGATAATAGGCGTTGAGCAGATCACCGTGTTCGCTTTCCGGGATCGGCTCCAGGTAGTCCTGCCAGTAATCGGGGAAGAGGGCACTGGCACCCTGCTGGTAGAACCAGCGGACATCCTGGTCACGGCACAGGAAGATGCCGCGCAGAATCATGCCCAGTACTCGGGACGGATGGGTCTGTGCATACACCAGGCTCAGCGTGGAGCCCCAGCTGCCGCCAAACAGCAGCCACTGATCGATACTGAAGAATTCGCGAATCCGTTCCATGTCGCTGACCAGGGCCTGGGTGGTGTTGCCCGCCAGTTCGGCATGGGGCGTAGAGCGGCCGCAGCCGCGCTGGTCAAACAGGATGATGCGGTAGCGTTCAGGGTTGAAGAAGCGTCGGTGTTCGGGACTGCAGCCGCCGCCGGGACCCCCATGTACAAACAGAACCGGGATGCCGTTGGGGTTGCCGCACTCCTCGACATGAAGGCTGTGCTGTTCGTCCACCTCAAGGCAGTACTCGTGGTTGCTCCCGATCTCCGGGTAGAGGGTACGCATGGCTTTCTCCTGTTACAGCTGAAGTCCCAGTATAGCCAGCCGCCCACGGGACGTGAACCGGGGCGCCGCCTGGCTCAGTCCAGAATGATGTGTGGCAGAAAGCGGGACAGGTCCTGGGTGATCCTGTGCCGGTCCTCGCGGATCGAGATGCCGGCCGGCTGGTCATCCACCAGCCAGGACCCGATCAGGGTGTGGTTATCGCCGAAGCGGGGCAGCGGATGGTACTGCTGCAGGATGTAGCCCTCGGCCCCATAGGGGCCATCGGCCTGTTCGGTTACCCGGCCGTTGTGGATGATCTGGATGTTGGCGCCCTCGCGGGAGAAGATCGGCTTGCGCACGTAATGGTCCAGTTCGGCTGCCTTGGGGTCGTCCTCGAAATAGGCCGGCAGCAGGTTGGGATGGCCGGGGAAAAGTTTCCACAGCAGTGGCAGCAGCGCCTTGTTGGACAGGATACTTTTCCACAGCGGCTCCAGAAAGCGGGTGCCACTGGCGGCCAGGTAGCGGCCATACTCTTCGCGCTGCATGAACTCCCAGGGATAGAGTTTGAACAGCCATTGGATCGGCCGGTTCTCCAGATCGGCGAAACCGCCGCTCGCGGTTAATCCGATCTCGTCTACATGGAGGAAGCGGGTGGTCAGGCCCGCCTGCTCGGCACAGTCCTGCAGGTACTGTACCGTGCCCCGGTCTTCCACCGTATCGCGACAGCAGCTGACATGCAGATCCGTTCCCGGGTAGCGAGCGGCCAGCGCGGCGAAGCGGGCGATCAGTCGCTCCTGCAGGGCGTTGAACTGATCGGCACGGTGGTTGATCAGCCCTCGATCCACCTGCTGTTCCAGCCAGAGCCACTGCCAGAAGCCGGTTTCGTACAGGCTGGTCGGCGTATCGGCGTTGTTTTCCAGCAGCCTGGCCGGTCCCCTGCCGTCGTAGGCCAGGTCGAGGCGGCTGTACAGGCTTGGCGAGCGGGCATACCAGTCCTGGGCGATGGCATCATGATACTCGTCGGGGATGCAGAAACGGCGCAGCAACTGTTCGTCCCTGACCACCCGGTCGACCACCTCCAGGCACATCTGGTGCAGCTCGGCGGTGGGAGCTTCCAGATCCTGTTCGATCTGCTTCAGGCTGAACTGATAGTAGGCGCTCTCGTCCCAGTAGGGCTCGCCGTACAGCGTATGGAAATGGAAACCGAACGTCTCGGCGGTGCTTTTCCAGTCGGGACGTTCGGCACAGGCGTGACGCAGCATCAGCCGCCCCAGGACGAAGAGGAGAAGGAGCGGCTGGACACGGTACGGCCGAAACCGCCACGTCCCAGTACGGCGCTGCTGCCCTTGAGCGGTTTGAAGCTGGACTCGCTGACGCTCAGGTTGCGCGTGCCCACATTACCGATGACGGAGCCATCGGCCGTGGTCCATTTGCGGAATGCAGGGGAGTAGTATTGCTTGCTGCGGGTCAGGCCGCGTGGCCGATCGAAATCCAGGTCAAGATCGCGGTCATTGCCGTTGTTGGGCAGCATGAAACCGGCCATGTGCGGGATATAGCTCTTTGACAGCGGCTTGCAGGCGTTCTGGCCGAAGTCATATTCGCAGTCGGTCAGCTGCCGATAGCGCGGTGCTTCCTGGTGCCAGCTGCGCAGAGCCTGCTGATAGGCGGGTTCACATTGTGCCTGTTCGAGCAGGTTGTCGTCTTCGCACTCCGCAATGCTGCTGTAGACGCGGGCATCTTCGGAGTCGCAGCCCTTGAGCAGGAAGGCGCCGCCGGCAACCACCGCGCCGTATTTCACCAGGGTGCCCAGCGTGGTCTTGCCCTGCTGCTTGCGCATGCGGTCGATATCGATTCGAGAGCGTTTCATCCGTGACCTCCCGTGATCAGTAGGTCATGGATGCGGCATTGAGAATGCCGATCGCAATGGATGTTGCCCCCAGTACCAGGCCGGCGGGCAGTTCATCCGCCTCGATGCGTTGACTGATTTTCGGCATGAACAGGCGCACGATCAGGTACGCGATCAGCTGGGCGATCAGTGCAACCAGTGCCCAGACCGCGAAGTCGATCAGCGAAACCGAGTTGCTGGCGGCACTGCCCAGGGCGATGGAAAAGCCGATAATGGTGCCGGACAGGGCGCAGGCGGCAGCGTTGTTCTTCTCTTTGACCAGTTTCCATTCGTCGTGGGGGGTGAACAGGGTGTAGACCACCTTGAACAGCAGCAGGGCGACGAGCGAGATCAGAAAATAGAGAGAAAAGGCGCTGAGCCCTGTCAGCAGCGGGGCGATGGCATCCATGCGGTGTCCTTGAGGCGATAGAGAATTTTGGGGCACCCATGATAAAACCGTGACGCAAGGGGGTAAAGTCCCGGGCGCCTGTGGAGTTTCATGTGTGGCCAAATTTTAAGCGTTCGGCGTCGAGCCGGGGCGGTACGTACGTTGTACGCCCATCAGGAAATTGCGCAGCACCTGATCCTTGCATTCACGGTAGTGCTTGTTGCCGGGCCTGCGCAGAAACGCACTCAGTTCGTGTTTGCTGAGGCAGAATTCGGCGGCCTGCAGGGTCTGCAGCACCTCGTCCGAGGTCATGTTCAGGGCGATTTTCAGCTTCATCAGGATCATGTTGTTGCTCAGCCGTGTTTCCGGTTGAGGCTGTTCGCCTTCACGTCGTCCGCGACGGGTATTGATGAAACCGTTGAGGAAAATAGCCAGTTCTTTATCGGTCGCCGCGCAGTAAGCCGCGTCATCCTCTTTCCTCAACCAGCTCACGACCTGCTCCTGAGTGACTCGGTGGTCCGCAGCAGCGAAGATCTCAACCATGGTGATGTCCTTGAAATCGAAGGTGTAGCGAAGGCGGCGCAAAATATCGTTGTTGTTCACGGCAGATCCTGGTGCTGGCCATGCATGGAAGCATGGCCGATCAATGTATTGAGAGCAGTTTTAACAAAAAAGGCCGGGGCTTGCGCCACCGGCCTTTTTTTATCCACAGGAAAGGTGCTTACTTCTTATTGGCGCGCTTGCGCTCGTTTTCTTTCAGCAATTTTTTGCGGATACGGATGCTTTCCGGGGTCACCTCAACCAGCTCGTCGTCTTCGATGAAGTCCAGCGCCTGTTCCAGCGAGTACTTGATCGGCGGTGTCAGTACGATGTTTTCGTCGGTGCCGGAGGCACGGACGTTGGTCAGCTGCTTGCCCTTGGTCGGGTTGACCACCAGGTCGTTGTTGCGGCTGTGGATACCCAGCACCATGCCTTCGTAGACCTCGATGTTCGGGTCGATGAACAGGCGGCCGCGTTCCTGCAGGGTGAACAGGGCATAGCCCAGCGCCTTGCCGTTGACCATGGAAACCAGTACGCCGTTGTGACGGGAGACGACTTCACCCTGTTTGACCGGACCGTAGTGGTCGAAGATGGAGGTCATGATACCGGTGCCGGAGGTCATGGTCATGAACTGGCTACGGAAGCCGATCAGGCCGCGAGACGGCATCATGAAGGTCAGGCGTACGCGGCCCTTACCGTCCACTTCCATGTTGGTCATGTCGGCGCGACGCTTGCCCAGTTCCTCGATGACGGAGCCCTGGTGCTCTTCCTCGACGTCGATCATCACGACTTCGTACGGCTCGTGGATTTCGCCGTCGACTTCCTTCTGGATAACTTCAGGACGGGAAACGCCCAGCTCGTAGCCTTCTCGACGCATGGACTCGATCAGCACCGACAGGTGCAGTTCGCCACGGCCGGAGACACGGAATTTTTCCGGGCTGTCGCCGGGCTCAACACGCAGGGCCACGTTGTGGATCAGTTCACGGTCCAGGCGGTCCTTGATGTTACGGCTGGTGATGAACTTGCCTTCCTGACCGGCGAACGGCGAGTCGTTGACCTGGAAGGTCATGGACACGGTCGGCTCGTCAACAGACAGGGCCGGCAGCGCCTCGACTACTTCCGGATCGCACAGGGTGTCGGAGATGTTCAGCTCGTCCAGACCGGTGACGCAGATGATGTCGCCTGCCTGAGCCGAGTCGACCTCGACGCGTTCCAGACCGTGATAACCCATGATCTTGAGTACGCGGCCGTTACGCACCTTGGCGTGGCTGTCGATCACCTTGACCGGGGTGTTGGTCTTGACGCTGCCGCGAGACACGCGGCCCACGCCGATAACACCGGTGTAGCTGTTGTAGTCCAGTGCGGAGATCTGCATCTGGAAAGGACCTTCGGTGTCCACGTGCGGTGCATCAACGTGCTTGATGATCGCTTCGAACAGCGGGGTCATGTCATCGGCCATTTCGTCCGGGTCGTTACCGGCGATGCCGTTCAGGGCAGAGGCGTACACAACCGGGAAATCCAGCTGTTCGTCAGTGGCACCCAGGTTATCGAACAGGTCGAACACCTGATCCATCACCCAGTCCGGACGCGCGCCAGGGCGGTCGATCTTGTTGATCACCACGATCGGGCGCAGGCCGCGGGCGAACGCCTTCTGGGTTACGAAGCGGGTCTGCGGCATGGGACCGTCCTGAGCGTCGACCAGCAGCAGTACGCAATCGACCATGGACAGTACACGCTCAACCTCACCACCGAAATCCGCGTGCCCCGGCGTGTCGACGATGTTGATGCGGTAATCGTTCCACTTGATGGCAGTGTTCTTGGCCAGGATGGTAATGCCGCGCTCACGCTCCTGGTCATTGGAGTCCATGATGCGCTCGGCGCCTTCGTCGCGGCGGCCCAGAGTGCCGGACTGCTGCAACAACTTGTCGACCAGAGTGGTTTTGCCGTGGTCAACGTGGGCGATAATGGCAATATTTCGGAGGTTCTCGATCACGCGTAGTACCTTGGTGATGTGTTAAAGCGCGACATTATACGGAAGGGATGTGAAACAATCGATCATTTACTGACCGTTATTGTTGTCGGGGCTTTCCTGTTGCGGAAAGGGGTGATAGTTCCGGGCTGCATGGCAGTACTTGTCGGCCAGTTCACGGTAGTGAATAGCGTCCGGATCACGTTGCAGCACAGCCTGGTAGCGCTGGCAGCGTGCCTGGAGCGTATTGGCGGCTTCCTGACGGCACAGGTGGTACATATAGCTGCTTTCGGGATAGTTGTAACAGAGGGTGCCCAGCTGGATCCTGCCGTCACGCTCCAGCCATTTGGCCGGAAAGCGCTTGCTGTAACCGGGAGTGGGTTCGGCGGCACAGGTCAGTGGCAGTGCAAGCAGCAGCAGGCCGCACGCCTGGCGATAGAATCCGTTCATGGTAAAAGAGAGTGTCTTCATCAGGTAGCAATGAAAGGCAGGGTACTCTGCTGGTGGCATGATTTGAAGCACGGTGACGGGCAGCATTCGGTTTTGCTTTGCACTATTATAGGCAGCAGGTGCCGGGATCCGTACGCTGGCTCGGGGTATTTTGCACCATGATAGTGCATTGCATCTTTTGCGTGCTCTCTTTTGGTGCCAGGTATCGGTGCTCCAGCCCCGTGCATTCAATAAATCAAGCACTTAGCTTGCTTTTAAAGCTGGCACAACCTTTGCTTTATGTTCTGGCAACCGGTTTCCGGATCCTAATGTAAAGATGTTTTGCCCAGGCAAACTGATAACGAGTGGGGATAGCCAAATGTCAGAGAAGACTCTGAATCTGATTAAAGAAAGTGGCGCAAAGTGGATTGACATGCGCTTTACCGACTTCAAGGGCAAGGAACAGCACGTCACCATCCCGGTTTCTGACATGGGTGATGACTTCTTTGAAGAAGGCAAGATGTTTGATGGTTCCTCCATCTCTGGCTGGAAGGGTATCGAAGAGTCTGACATGATCCTGCTGCCGGATGACAGCGCTTCCGTACTGGACCCCTTCGCAGAAGATGCAACCGTTATCGTACGCTGTGACATCATCGAGCCGGCAACTGGCCAGGGCTACGAGCGTGACCCGCGTTCCGTTGCCAAGCGCGCGGAAGAGTACCTGAAGTCTACCGGTATCGCTGATTCCGCCATGCTGGGCCCGGAACCGGAATTCTTCGTATTTGACGGTGTTGAATGGCACGCTGACATCAGCGGCTGCGGCTACAGCATCCAGTCTGAAGAAGCTGCCTGGTCATCCAGCCACAAGATCGAAGGTGGCAACACTGGTCACCGTCCGCGCGTGAAGGGCGGTTACTTCCCGGTTCCGCCGATCGATTCCCTGCATGACCTGCGTGCCGCCATGTGTGATGCCATGGAAGCCATGGGTCTGACTATCGAAGTGCACCACCACGAAGTGGCGACTGCCGGTCAGTGTGAAATCGGCGTTCGCGGCAATACTCTGGTGAACAAGGCGGACGAAGTACAGATCCTGAAGTACTGCGTGCACAACGTTGCTCACGCGTACGGCAAGACAGCCACCTTCATGCCGAAGCCGCTGGTCGGTGACAACGGTTCCGGTATGCACGTGCACCTGTCCATGTCCAAGGACGGCGCCAACATCTTCGCTGGCGACGGCTACGGTGGTCTGAGCGACTATGCACTGTACTACATCGGTGGTATCGTCAAGCACGCCAAGGCGCTGAACGCCCTGTGCAACCCGTCCACCAACTCCTACAAGCGTCTGGTACCGGGCTTCGAAGCACCGGTTATGCTGGCTTATTCTGCCCGTAACCGTTCTGCGTCCCTGCGTATCCCGTACACCACCAGCCCGAAAGCACGTCGTGTCGAAGCGCGCTTCCCGGACCCGGCTGCCAACCCGTACCTGTGTTTCGCTGCCCTGCTGATGGCCGGTATCGACGGTATCAAGAACAAGATCCACCCGGGCGACCCGGCTGACAAGGATCTGTACGACCTGCCGGCTGAAGAAGCGGCCGAGATCCCGACTGTTGTGGGCTCCCTGACCGAAGCGCTGGATGCGCTGGAAGCGGATCGCGAGTTCCTGACTCAGGGTGGCGTATTCACCGACGACATGCTGGATGCTTACATCAAGCTGAAGCGTGAAGAAGTGGCCAAGGTCAACATGACCACCCACCCGGTTGAATTCGACCTCTACTACTCTGTCTGATTTCGAACAGACGCACTGAAAAAAGGCTTCCTTCGGGAAGCCTTTTTTATGCCTGGCGTTCGGCAGGAGATTGTTGCTATGCCCTTTTTTGGTGCGCAAAAGCGGCCGGAATTTTTATGCACTATTATGGTGCGTGGCGCTATCTGCCGTCCGGCCCAGAGAAGGGGGGGAGTTCGGCCTGCTGCAAGGAAATCGTCATAATTGGCGCTTTTCTTGCATGTTTAATGCCCAATAAACGACAGTTCTGCCTGATGAGAGCTTATGCCGTATTCACAGTCGCACAAACAGATACTGGATAACCTGACTAGCGCGGTACTGGTGCTGGACGAGGAGCTGTGCATCCAGTACATGAATCCGGCCGCCGAAATGCTGCTGGAGGCGTCGGTGCGCCGGTTGAAGAACCGTCCCATCGAAGAGTGGCTGTCGTCCAGTGAAGACGAGCTGGCGGTGTTGCGCCAGTCGCTGGCCAGTGGCCACCCCTACAGCAAGCGAGAAGCGCGGCTGGTGACCCAGACTGGTCAGGAACTGACCGTGGACTACAGCGTAAACCCTATCCCGGAGTCGGGCATTCTGCTGGAGATCCAGGCCCGTGATCGTCTGATTCGGATAGAGCGCGAAGAAGAGCTGCTGACGCGCCACGCCAGTGCCCGGGTGCTGGTACGCGGACTGGCGCACGAAATCAAGAACCCGCTGGGGGGTATTCGCGGTGCAGCCCAGCTGCTTGACCGAGAGCTGGATCGCGAGGAGCTGCATGAATATACCCACATCATCATCGATGAGGCGGACCGCCTGCGCCACTTGGTGGATCGCCTGCTGGGGCCGCATAAGCTGCCGGTGATCGAGTCGGTCAATATCCATGACATTCTCGAGCATGTCTGCAGCCTGGTGACCGCTGAAGTCGGTGGACGGATTCAGATCGTGCGTGACTACGATCCCAGTATTCCCGAGTTCAAGGGTGCACGAGGCCAGCTGATCCAGGCGGTGCTGAACATTATCCGCAATGCGATGCAGGCGCTGGAAGAGGCGCATACTCCCGATCCTCGGATTACGCTGAGAACGCGGGCGCTGCGGCAGATTACGCTGGGTGCTGAGCGTCATCGTCTGGTCTGTGCCCTGGAAATCATCGACAACGGCCCGGGGATTCCCGAGGAGCTGGCCGATACCCTGTTTTACCCGATGGTCAGCAGTCGAGCGCAGGGATCGGGACTGGGACTGTCGATCGCCCAGTCGATCATGAATCAGCACAAGGGGCTGATCGAGTTTGCCTCTGAACCCGGCTGTACCCGTTTCAACCTGTTTATACCTCTGGAGCTAAGCCATGACACAAGCCGCTAATGTCTGGATCGTGGATGATGACCGATCCATCCGCTGGGTGTTGGACAAGGCTCTGGCCTCGGCCGGTCTGACCACCGAAACCTTTGATACCGCTGCCGCCATGCTGGCGCGCCTGGAGCAGACCGTGCCGGACGCCGTGCTCAGTGATGTGCGCATGCCCGGCATGGATGGCCTCAAGCTGCTGGAACACCTGCATGATGACCACCCGGAGCTGCCGGTGATTATCATGACGGCGCACTCCGATCTGGACAGTGCCGTGGCTTCTTATCAGGGCGGTGCCTTCGAGTACCTGCCCAAGCCCTTTGATGTCGATGAGGCGCTGTCGCTTGTACAGCGGGCCGTGGCTCATGCTCGTGAGCAGCGGGCGGTGGGCAGTGAAGAGGTGCTGCCGGAAAGCGCTACCGAGATCATCGGGGAAGCCCCGGCGATGCAGGAAGTGTTTCGCGCCATTGGGCGTCTGGCGCACTCCAATATTACCGTGCTGATCAACGGTGAGTCGGGGACCGGCAAGGAGCTGGTCGCCCATGCGCTGCACCGGCACAGCCCAAGGGCCAGCAAGCCGTTCATTCCGCTCAACATGGCCGCGATCCCCAAGGATCTGATCGAGTCCGAACTGTTCGGGCATGAGAAGGGGGCCTTTACCGGTGCGGCGGCGAGCCGGCGCGGGCGTTTCGAGCAGGCCGATGGCGGCACCCTGTTTCTCGACGAGATCGGGGATATGCCGGCGGACACCCAGACCCGCCTGCTGCGCGTGCTGGCCGATGGCGAATTCTATCGGGTGGGCGGTCACACCCCGGTGCGCGTCGATGTGCGCATCATCGCGGCGACTCACCAGAACCTTGAATTGCTGGTCAAGGAGGGG
Organism: uncultured Marinobacterium sp.; assembly: GCA_963676805.2. Classification (GTDB taxonomy): domain Bacteria; phylum Pseudomonadota; class Gammaproteobacteria; order Pseudomonadales; family Balneatricaceae; genus Marinobacterium. The sequence goes on from CAXXYA010000002.1 coordinate 3,291,745, forward strand.
CGTTTCCGTGAGGACCTGTTTCACCGTCTGAATGTGATCCGTATCCATATTCCGCGTCTGGCGGAGCGGCGCGAGGATATTCCGCGTCTGGCGCGTCACTTCCTGGCCAGTTCGGCCGAGGAGCTGGCGGTGGAGCCCAAGGTGCTCAAGCCGGAAACCGCGGCCTTCATGTGCGAGCTGCCCTGGCCCGGCAACGTGCGTCAGCTGGAGAACACCTGCCGCTGGATCACGGTCATGGCCTCCGGACGGGAGGTGCTGATCACGGATCTGCCGCCGGAACTGCTGTCGCAGCAGCAGGAGGCGCCAGTGGTATCGGGCAGCTGGCAGGATGGCCTGAAGGTCTGGGCCGAGCAGCAGCTGAATTATGGTGCTGAGGGAATCCTGCAGGAGGCGGTGCCGGCGTTTGAGCGGGTGATGATCACGACCGCTCTCAAGGCCACGGCCGGGCGTCGCCGTGATGCGGCTCGCCTGCTGGGCTGGGGCCGTAATACGCTGACGCGCAAGATCAAGGAACTGCACCTGGATGACCATGATCTGGGTGAAGACGAGGGTGACGACTGAGCCTCAGCCGGTATAATAGCGGGCCGATTCAAGGAGGCCCTCATGCTGGACCTGGTGCTTTATCAGCCCGAAATACCGCCCAACACCGGCAACATCATCCGCCTGTGTGCCAATACGGGCTTTCGCCTGCATCTGATCGAACCGTTGGGGTTTGAGCTGGATGACAAGCGTCTGCGTCGTGCCGGCCTGGACTATCACGAATGGGCGCGGGTGCAAGTGCATGCGGACCTGGAGAGCTGTCTGGCGAAACTTCAGCCGCGCCGCGTCTGGGCGCTGACCACCAAGGCCGAACGCTGTTACAGCCAGGCTGACTTTGCCGAAGGGGACCTGCTGTTGTTCGGTCCCGAGACCCGTGGCCTGCCGGCCGAGGTGCGCGCCCGTTTCGACGGCTTGCGCCTGCCGATGCTGGCCGACAGCCGCAGCCTTAACCTGTCCAACGCCTGTGCGATCGTGGTCTACGAGGCCTGGCGTCAGCTCGATTTTGCCGGGGCCGTGCTATAGTGACTGACCATGCCGAAATCAGGAAGCCAGGGCTGATGCAACACGTGCTGATCCTTACCCGCCTGACCCCTCAGTCGACGCACATGGGCCGGGTTGATGAACTGATCGGAGTCACGTCTGACGGGCGCAGTCTGCTGATCCGCAGCGAAGCCTCCCAGCGGGTCAATGTGGCCCAGCTGCAGCACCAGAAGATGCCGCTGATCCTGCTCTGCGATCAATTGCTGAGCACGCCGATGGCTGATCTGGAGATTCCGCCGCAGGCACTGGTCAGCATCATTCCACTGCCGGCCAACGAGGTGGAGGGGCTGCTGCGCGAGGGCAAGGAAGGTCTGTTGCTGGAAGAGATTCGCGCTCAGTTGGCCTGAGTCGCACGGCGATAGCGCTGCTGCAGGATGTAGCGGGCCAGGGTGTCGGCCTGTTCATGGCTGAGTTGCGGAAACATCGGCATGTTGCGATGGCCCTGTGGATAACCGTGCTTGATCATCAATACCACCTCATGCTGTTTCAGTGATGCCGATGTCAGTGGCAGCTGCTCCAGATAGGCCCCCAGTCCCTGCTGTTCATGGCAGCTGCGGCAGTAGTAGGCGTACAGTTCATCGCCGTCTTGCAGTTTATCCGGTGATGGCTCGCCGCAGCCGCTCAAGCCGAAACCGGCCAGGGCCACCAGCAGCAGGCGTGAAAGCCGGGAAATACGGCGCATGGACAAGTCCCCTCTGAGCCCTTCAGTGAACCGGGGTTGGCAGGTTGAGGTGGCAACCTGACAGCTCCAGCGTCAGGGCTGATAACAGCAACCAGGGGTCGGCCTTGATCTGTCCCTTGATCGCCTGGTCAATATCGTGGCACAGCACCAGCATCTGTTCCAGTTTGCGCGCCGGCAATTTCTGGCTGGCCTTGCGTACCAGTGCCTTGCGTTTACCCCATATCTTCTCGCGTTGACACAGGGTGTCGTAGGCCTGACCGTTGGCCAGACCGCGCTGTACGTTGAGCAGGGTGCGAATTTCGCGGCTGACGCCCCAGAGTACCAGCGTCGCTTCCACCCCCTCCTGGCGCAGGACCAGCAGGATTTTCTGACAGCGCGCGGGGTCATGCTGCAGCAGGGCATCACTGAGCGCAAAGATATCGAACCTTGAGCTGTCCGCGACGGCTTCGATCACCTGTTCTACGTCGATCGTCTGGTTGGGGTAGAGCAGGCTGAGCTTGTCCAGCTCCTGGCGGGCGGCTAGCAGGTTGCCCTCGATGCGACTGCCGAGCAGCTGCACCGCATCGGCGCTCAGTTCGAGCCCCAGGGTACGCGCACGCTGAGTCAGCCAGCCGGGCAGCTGGTCGGCTTCGATCGGCCAGATCTCCACCACCAGTCCCGCCTTTTCCACCTGTTTGAACCAGGCGCTTTTCTTGGCGCCGGCATCCAGGCGGTCCGCCATGATCAGCAGGGCGTTGTCGGGGGCGGGATTTTCGAGGTAGCGCTGCAGCAGCCCGCTGGCCTTCTTGTCCAGCTTTTGACCGCCCAGGCGCAGCTCGATGATCTTGCGTTCGGCGAACAGTGACAGGGCGTTGGCACTCTCCAGCAGGCTTTCCCAGGAAAACCCGGCGTCCACATGCATCACTTCGCGTTCGGTGAAGCCGGCGTCACGCAGGGACTGGCGGATGCGGTCGCAGCTTTCGGCATGCTGCAAGGGCTCGTCGCCGGTCACCATGTAGACCGGCAGGTTGCCCTTGAGCTTTTTCAGCTGGCCTGCCAGCTGGTCGGGCCTGGTTTTCATGTCAGTCGTTTCACGAGCCGGTCTTGATGCTCAGGTACTGGCGCACGATCTGCTGTGCCAGATCCTGCTGCATCTGGTGTCGGATCAGGCTCTCCTGAGACGAGCTGGCTGTGATGTTGTCCCGCTGGTTGGTATAGACCCGTTCGGTCAGAAGCCTGCGTTCCGGGATCAGCTCCAGGCCGTCGCGCTGGCGATCGATCACGCGGAAGCGGACTTCCGAGCGCAGCTCGTACTCGTCCGCATCGGCATCACCGGTCAGCGTGGCGGTACGCCGGGTATGGCGTTCGCTGAGGATCTCCAGCTGGTAGCGGGTGGAGTCAAGGATACGAATATCATTGATCTCCAGCGCCCGGCGCAGTTCAGGTTCAATCTGACTGCGTTGGCTGGCGGTGACCAGCGCCACCTGACGCAGCGCTTCGGGCACATCATAGATCCCCCGCAGCTTGAAGCCGCAGGCGCTGAGTGCAAGGCTCATCAGCAGAGCGAACAGCGGCAGTGTCAGGCGTGTGCGCATGGGGTTCTCCTTAACCGACAACGATATTGAGCAGTTTGTTGGGCACCACGATCTTCTTGCGGATGGTCTTGCCCTCCATGTGCTTCTGCACGTTTTCACTGGCCAGGGCCGTGTGCAGAACCACATCCTCGTCGGCGTCCGCCGGAACGTTGATCTTGGCGCGCACCTTGCCGTTGACCTGTACCACCAGTTCGACGCTGGCGCGGGTCAGTGCAGCCTCGTCGACCAGCGGCCAGTCCGTGTGCAGCAGATCATCGCTGTGACCCAGTTCCAACCAGAGCTGATGCGTCATGTGCGGCACGATCGGCGCCAGCAGGCGGATCGCGGCTTCCAGCGCTTCACGGGTGACGGCGCGGCCCTGATCGCTGACATCGACGAAACGACCGATGGCGTTGGACAGCTCCATCACCGCGGCGATGGCGGTGTTGAAGGTCTGGCGGCGGTCCATGTCGTCGCTGACCTTGGCGATGGTCTCGTGCACCTTGCGGCGCAGGTCGCGCTGATCATCGTTGAGTGCATCGACGTCCAGCGCCGGGCAGTCGGCACCGGTCTGCAGGTGATCGTGCACCTGTTTCCACAGACGACGCAGGAAGCGGTGCGCGCCTTCGACACCAGAATCCAGCCACTCCAGTGACTGTTCCGGCGGTGCGGCGAACATCATGAACAGACGCACGGTATCGGCGCCGTAACGGTCGATCATGATCTGCGGGTCGATGCCGTTGTTTTTCGACTTGGACATCTTCGACATGCCGTCATGACTCAGTTCGCGGCCTTCGGCGTCGGTGGCGCGGATCACGCGACCCTTGTCATCCTTCTCGATGGTGACGTCGGCCGGGGAGATCCAGACCTGGCCGCCCTTTTCGTCTTCGTAGTAGAAGCTGTCGGCCAGTACCATGCCCTGACACAGCAGGCGCTTGAACGGCTCGTCGGAGTCGACCAGGCCTTCGTCACGCATCAGCTTGTGGAAGAAGCGTGAGTAAAGCAGGTGCAGGATGGCGTGCTCGATACCACCGATGTACTGATCCACCGGCAGCCAGTGGTTGGCCTGCTTGGGATCGAGCATGGCGTTCGGGTTCATGCTGGCGTAACGGGCGTAGTACCAGCTGGACTCCATGAAGGTGTCGAAGGTATCGGTTTCGCGTTCGGCCGCACCACCGCATTTCGGGCAGGTGGTGTCGATGAATTCGCGCATCTTCTTGATCGGTGAGCCGGAGCCATCGAACTCTACCTCTTCCGGCAGGCGCACCGGCAGCTGGTCTTCCGGCACAGGGACAGCACCGCAGCTGGCGCAGTTGATCACCGGAATCGGCGCGCCCCAGTAGCGCTGACGGGAAACACCCCAGTCACGCAGGCGGTAGTTGATGGTGGTGCGGCCCTTGCCCTTGCTTTCCAGTTCCTTGGCGATCGCCTTGAACGCCACGTCGAATTCGAGATCGTTGAAGTCGCCGGAATTGACCAGAACGCCCTTGTCGGTAAAGGCTTCTTTCTCCAGATCCACGTCGATGTCGGTGTTCAGCGGTGCCACAACCTGCTTGATCGTCAGGCCGTACTTGCGGGCAAACTCCCAGTCGCGCTGGTCGTGACCCGGAACGGACATCACCGCACCTGAACCATAGTCCATCAGCACGAAATTAGCGGTCCAGACCGGTACGGTCTCGCCGGTCAGCGGGTGTACCGCTTCGATGCCCAGCGCCATGCCTTTCTTTTCCATGGTGGCCAGGTCGGCCTCGGCCACCTTGGTGTGACGGCATTCCTCGATGAAGGCGGCCAGCTCCGGATTGTTCTCGGCGGCTTTCAGCGCCAGCGGGTGCTGCGCGGCCACGGCCACGTAGGTGACGCCCATCAGCGTGTCGGGACGAGTGGTGAACACTTCCAGCTCACCGTAACCGTCGACGTGGAAGCTCAGTTCAACCCCTTCGGAACGACCGATCCAGTTGCGCTGCATGGTCTTGACCTGCTCCGGCCAGCCGTCCAGCTGGTCCAGATCGTCCAGCAGCTGGTCGGCATAATCGGTGATCTTCAGGAACCACTGCGGGATCTTCTTGCGTTCGACCAGGGCGCCGGAGCGCCAGCCGCGGCCGTCGATTACCTGCTCGTTGGCGAGTACGGTCTGGTCCACCGGGTCCCAGTTGACCTCGGCTTCTTTCTTGTACACCAGCCCCTTTTCCATCAGACGGGTGAAGAACCACTGCTCCCAGCGGTAGTACTCGGGGTGGCAGGTGGCCAGTTCGCGGGACCAGTCGTAACCGAAGCCCATCTGCTTGAGCTGATTGCGCATGTAGTCGATGTTCTCGAAGGTCCATTTGGCCGGCGGCACGTTGTTTTTCATCGCCGCGTTTTCAGCCGGCAGACCAAAGGCGTCCCAGCCCATCGGCTGCAGTACGTTGCGGCCCTTCATGCGCTGGTAGCGGGAGACCACGTCGCCGATGGTGTAGTTACGAACATGCCCCATGTGGAGACGACCGCTGGGGTAGGGGAACATGGACAGGCAGTAGAAGGGCTCGCCAGCGGCGTTCTCGTCAGCCTTGAAGCTGTCCTGAGCTTCCCAATGTTGCTGTACCTGGGGTTCGATATCCTGGGGATTGTATTGTTCGTTCATTGTGCTCGATTGCAACTCGCTGTCAGCTGGAGGGCCGGGCTCTGCGGCGTCGCCTGACGGGGACGGTACCGGCACCAGAAATAAGGGTGAATGGCGCATAGCATACAATATTCGGCCAGCTGTCAACAGAGCGGGTGATGCCAGAGGAAGGTGTCATATTGGTGACATATTGATGACGTAGCTTGGTGGCAACAGCCTTACGCAGGGTGCGCAGCGGCCTGTGTCCGAATACCAGGGAAGAGTCAACGTGAATACTACATTTTTCGATCTGTTGTGGCAGCTCAAGCAGGAGCTGGAACTCAAGGGGGCGGATACGATCGATATGCCGACCTTTATTGAGGACCTGGAGTATCGTCGTCGCGTCTTGAAGGAAGTCGACCTGAAGACGCTGAATCCCGCCTATCGCCAGATACTGCCCGAACTGCTGGAAGGCAGCAAGCTGGACATTACCCGTCAGGTTCGCACCCTGCCGCCGGTCAAGAAACCGCGCGCGGGCGGTCCTGTTCATACCGTGGAGAGCGGGCGCAAGGGCCCCGGCATCATGACCGGTGTGTTCATCGTACTGTTCCTGCTGGTGGGAGTGGCCGCACTGGTGGAGCTGACCGGCGACAAGGTGGCCTCGGACCTGGTCAGTACGGCGGGTTTCAAGGGCGCTCAGGAGTCGCCGGCCGGTGAAATGCCGGTACCGGTGACCGTGCCTGGAGCAGCCGTCACCGGAACGGCGGCGGGAGACAAGGCCGCGCCGGTGGAAACGCTGTTTCGTCTGCACGGTTCCAACACCATTGGTGAGACTCTGGCACCGGAGCTGCTGAAGGCCTTCTGGCGTCAGCAGGGAGCGCTGGATCTGCGTGTCGTGCAGGGGGGCGTGGATGTGGAGCGCGATATTCTGTTCTCGGTGCCGGGTAAAACCGCCCTGCAGCGGGTCGAACTCAAGGCGCATGGCTCCAGCACCGGGTTCAAGGGACTGCTCAGTCGTGATGCCGATCTGGCGATGGCTTCGCGCCGGATCAAGGACAAGGAAAAGACCCGTCTGGCACCGCTGTACGGCGACCTGAGCAGCGTACGCACCGAGCATGTGATCGGCATGGATGGCTTGGCGATCATCGTCCATCCGCATAACCCGGTCAACAGCCTGAGCACCGCCCAGCTGGCCAAGCTCTTTGCCGGCGAGATTCGCAACTGGCGGCAGCTGGGCGGCCCGGATGAGCCGGTGCGCATCTACAGTCGTGACGAAAACTCGGGTACCTGGGACTCGTTCAAGAGCATGGTGCTGAAAAAGCATGGCGTGAAACTGGCGGCCACGGCCCGCCGTTTCGAGTCCAGCATGGAGTTGTCGGATCGTGTCAGTCAGGAGCGGGGAGCCATCGGTTTCATCGGCCTGCCCTACGTGCTGCGGGCCAAGGCGCTGGCGGTGTCTGACGAGGAGGGAGCCCTGCCGGTATTCCCGACCACCTTCACCGTGTCGACCGAGGACTATCCTCTGACCCGTCGACTCTACATGTACGAGCCGATGACGCTGGCACTGAACAGCCCGGCGCACCAGTTCATCAGCTTCGTGACTTCGGAAGAGGGGCAGGATATTGTCCGCAAGAGCGGCTTCATCTCGCAGAATATCCAGCGGATTCAGCCGGTGCTGAGCGATGAGTTGCCGCCGGAGTATCTGGCCCTGACGCGTGAAGGCAGCCGCCTGTCACTGAACTTTCGTTTCAACAGCGGTACCTTCGAGCTCGACAACAAGGCGCAGCGTGACCTGGAGCGCGTGATTCGCTTCTTCGAAAAGAATCCGGGACAGCGCGCCTTCCTGATCGGCTTCTCCGACAGCACCGGCAGTGCCCAGCACAACCGCAAGCTGTCGCTGCAGCGTGCCGAAATCGTGCGTGACCAGCTGCTGGCGCGTGGCATCAATGTGGCCGAGGTGCATGGCCTGGGCGCATTGGCGCCGGTGGCCTCCAATGCAACCGACGCCGGTCGTGAGCGAAATCGCCGGGTCGAAGTCTGGGTACGCGGTGATACCCTGGGCAGCGCCCCGACAAAGCGCTGAGCGTGCCCTCCCGGGGCAGGGGTCGACTCCCGTTGACCTGTGCCCCTTCTGTCTACGGAAATCGGCTATATACTGAAGCATACCCAGGCTGCACCCCGTGGCCGTGGACGTGCAGGAGTCGTCGATGAGCAAGCAAGAACCCAATACCCCCAAACACTCCGAAAATGCCCCCGCCGCCTATGACCGGGTGCTGGAACAGTTGCGCCAGCGGCTGGACAGTGCCGGTGAGGTGAGCTGGGAGTATCTGCAGGAACAGATCGAAGAGGCGGCCGAGGTCGAATTGGCGGCCGAGGAGATGACCCGTGACGAGGTTGATCTGCTCAAGGCCTATCTGCGTCGTGACCTCAAGCAGCTTGGCTACTATGCCCATGAAACCGGTGAAGGCCTGGCGGCTTGGCTGCACTTTGATCTCGATATTCTGGAGCAGAAGGTCAGGCAGAGTCTGATGGATCTGGCCGACAAGACCCGGGTGCAGCATGAGCTGCTGCGCGAGCAGCTGGCGCATTCGGAGGATCAGTATCTGGCGGGTGAAGTCAGTGCGCCGGGCACCCTGCGCTGTCTGCAGTGCGGTGAACAACAGCAGCTGAAGGCGACCGACCGCATCCAGCCCTGCTCACACTGTGGCGCGGTGGTGTTCGAGCGGGTGTCGCTGCCCTGGTCGCCAGTAGGCCACTAAGCCCAGCAACAGGCCCAGCAGCGCTACCGGCCAGAGGCCGAAGCGCTGCCAGGGTGTCAGGCCGCGCATCGGCACTACCCGGTGGCGCAGCTGCGTGGCCTGATCGACTGGTGCCTGGGCGGCGATGCTGCCGTCGGGGCGCACGAAAGCGGTCAGGCCGTTGTTGGTGCCGCGAATCAGCCAGCGTCCATTCTCCAGCGCCCGCATGCGCGCCAGCTGCAGATGCTGGTCCGGTGCGATGGAGCGGCCGAACCAGGTATCGTTGGATACCGTCAGCAGGATCTCGCTGTTACTGGCCAGGGAGCGGACCAGTCCCGGATAGGCGATTTCGTAGCAGACCGCCGGCGCGATGCGCTGGTCACCCAGCTGCAGCGGGTCCGTGTGTTGCGTCGGCAGGCTGAAACTGGACATGGGCAGATCGAAGAAGGCGATCAGGCCGCGTAGCTGTGCTTCCAAAGGCACATATTCGCCGAACGGCACCAGTCGTTGCTTGTGATACAGGTCCTGCCCGGCGCTGAACACCCCGATGCTGTTGTGAAAACGCTGGCCGCGCGGGCTGGCGGGGTCTGCTTCGGCATAGGGAAAACCGCTGATCAGCGCCGTGCCGCGGGCGTCAAGCAGGTCCAGGAACGGGGTCAGGATCGGTGCGGCGCGCTCGAAGGTGGCCGGGATCGCGGTTTCCGGCCAGACGATCAGGTCGGCATCGGCCAGCGGCAGGCTTAGGCTGATCTGGTGCTGCAGAATCCGCTGCAGGTTGTCCGGCTGCCATTTGGCCAGCTGAGGAATGTTGGGCTGGATCAGCGCTACATCCAGCGCCTTGTTTTCCTGCGGCTGAGTCCAGCCGCCGGGCAATACAAATGCCAGAGCCGCCATCAGCACGCCGGGCAACAGCGCCAGCGGCTTGCGGTCGACCAGCAGGCGCACCAGCCCCGTGGCCAGCAGCAGCGTCAGCAGCGACAGCAGCCAGACCCCACCGACCGGCGCCCAGGCCTTGAACGGGGTATCCAGCCAGGCATACCCCAGCAGCAGCCAGGGAAAGCCGGTCAGCAGCCAGCTGCGCAGCCATTCGAAACCGACCCAGACCAGTGAAAACACCAGCCAGCGTTGCCGGGCGGGCGCGGCCAGTTTGGCAAAACACCAGCCCTGCAGCGCGAACAGCAGTCCCAGGGCGATGACAAACAGGGCGGTGAGCAGACTGGCCAGTGCCACCGAGGCGTTGCCATAGGTATGGATGCTGACATATACCCAGGATACGCCGGCGCCCCAGAAACCGGTGCCGAAGGCCCAGCCGGTGAAGAAGGCGGCGCGAGCGCCCTGCTGGCGGTGCAGCCAGTAGAGCAGGGCCGGGCCGAGCAGAGCGAAGGGCAGCAGATCGAAAGGCGCCAGCGACAGGGTAACACCGGCCCCGCCGGCCAGTGCCAGCAGGGCGGTCAGCCAGCGGGGACGTTGGGCAGGGGAGGCCACGTCAGCGGCGTGTCACCTGCAGCAGGCGGAGGCGGCGGTTGTCGGCGGCCAGCACCTTGAAGCTGAAGCCGTCGATCTCGATCTGCTCATCCTTGGCTGGCAGGTGTCCGAAGTGTTGGGTGACGATGCCGCCGATGGTATCAAACTCGTCATCGGAGAAGCCGACATCGAAGTAGGCGTTGAAATCCTCGATCGGGGTCAGCGCCTTGACCAGGAAGCCGTTATCGTCGAAGGGGCGGATATTGCCGTCGTCGTCATCGGCGTCGTGTTCGTCCTCGATCTCGCCAACGATCTGCTCAAGCACGTCCTCGATGGTGATCAGGCCGGCGATGCCGCCGTACTCATCGACCACGATCGCCATGTGGTTGCGGGTGCCACGGAACTCGTTGAGCAGCACGTTGAGACGCTTGCTCTCGGGGATGAAAGTAGCCTTGCGCAGACACTGGCGGATATCGAACTGGTCCAGAGTGCCCTCGAGCATATAGGGCAGCAGGTCCTTGGCGAGCAGGATGCCCAGCACTTCGTCCGGGTTTTCACCGCAAACGGGAAAGCGGGAGTGGGCGCTGGAGATGATCACCGGCAGAAATTCGCGCGGTGTCTGGTTTACCTGAACCATGGTCATCTGCGAGCGCGGGATCATCGCATCCCGCACCTGCATCTCGGTGACCTGCATGGCGCCCTCAATAATGCCAAGGGCGTCGTTGTCGAGGATGCCGGATTCGTTGGCCTGCAACAGAATCTCGCGCACGTCCTCAAGACTGCGGGGTTCGTCGGAGAAGGCATGAGTCAGTTTTTCCAGCCAACTCTTTGACGTGCCGCCCGATCGGTCTTCGCTCATAGGGGTCCTCTGAAAGGCATCTCGGTTGATCGCTGAGTCCGGTTATCGTTGCCGGCTCAGGCGTCAGCCTGATAGGGATCGGCTATATCCAGCCGGGCCAGAAGGTCGCGCTCCAGGGCTTCCATCTCCTCGGCTTCGTCGTCATTTATATGATCGAATCCGAGCAGATGCAAGGTCCCGTGCACAACCATGTGTGCCCAATGGTGCAACAATGCCTTGTGCTGCTCTTCGGCCTCGCGGGCAACCACCTCGGCGCAGATTACCAGATCGCCCAGCAGGGTGACCGGTACGCCCGGCGGTACCTCGAACGGGAAGGACAACACATTGGTCGGCTTGTCCTTGCCGCGGTACTCGGCGTTCAGCGCCTGGCTTTCGTCCGGGTCGACCACCCGGATGCAGACGTCACCGTCAACCTTGCGGTTTTTCAGTACGGTTTCCACCCAGAGGGCGAAATCCGTTTCAGTGGGCAGGTTGGGCGCCTCGATGGCGTACTGGACATCCACGGCAATGCTCATCGCTCATCTCCATTGGTGGGCTGTGCGGCTTCATGGCGCTCATAGGCTTCGACGATGTGCTGCACCAGCGGGTGGCGTACCACGTCCTTGGAGCCGAAGTAGGTAAAGCCGATCTCCTTGACCCCGTCCAGGACCTCCATGGCGTGCAGCAGCCCCGACTTGACCCCCTTGGGCAGGTCGATCTGGGTCTTGTCGCCGGTGATCACGGCGGTGGAGCCGAAGCCGATGCGGGTCAGGAACATCTTCATCTGTTCGCGCGTGGTGTTCTGGCTTTCGTCGAGAATGACGAAAGAGCCGTTCAACGTGCGGCCACGCATGTAGGCCAGGGGCGCGACCTCGATCACGTTGCGCTCGATCAGCTTGGCGACCTTCTCGAAGCCGAGCATCTCATAGAGGGCGTCGTACAGCGGACGCAGGTAAGGGTCTACCTTCTGGCTCAGGTCGCCGGGCAGGAAGCCCAGTTTCTCGCCGGCTTCCACCGCCGGGCGCACCAGCAGGATACGGCTGACCTCTTCGCGCTCCAGGGCTTCCACGGCGCAGGCCACGGCCAGGTAGGTCTTGCCGGTACCGGCCGGGCCGATGCCGAAGTTGATATCGTGGGTGCGGATCTGGTGCACATAATCCTGCTGTTTGCCCGGGCGCGGCTTGATCAGCACCTTGCGGGTGCGGATGGAATAGCGCTTGTCTTCTGCATTCTGTGCCTTGTCGCTGGGCTTGGGCGGCTGCTCGATGCCGCTGTCCTGCAACTGCAGGTGAATGCCTTCCGGGGTCAGCGTGTCGCCGGCCAGTGCCTGCTGGTACAGCTGTTCCAGCAGGCGGCCCATGGCGCGAGTGGCGGCTTCGGGGCCGACCAGCTGGAAACGGTTGCCGCGGTTGCGGACCTCGACGCCGGTGCGCTCTTCAAGCAGCTTCAGATGGGCGTCGAACTGGCCGCTCAGGTTGAGCAGGGCGGCCGGGTTGTTCGGTTCCAGAATCAGGGTGGTGGAGTGGTTAGGGGTCAAGTCGCGCTCCTGTGGCGAAAATCAGGCATCCAGCTCGGAACCGACCAGTTCACCGAGCAATGAGTTGGCATAGGCTTCGACGATGCGGACATCGGCAAAGTGGCCGATCAGGTCCGGATTGTCGCAGCGGAAGTTGACGACACGGTTATTCTCGGTACGACCGGACAGCTGGCCCGGGTCCTTCTTGGAGTAACCGTTGACCAGAATGCGCTGAGTGCTGCCCACCATGCGGCGGCTGATCTGGAACGCCTGGGCGGTGATGCGGTCCTGCAGAATCTTCAGGCGCTGCTTCTTGGTCTCTTCGTCGACGTTGTCCGGCAGGTCGGCGGCCGGGGTGCCCGGTCGGCGGCTGTAGATAAAGCTGAACGAGGCGTCGAAACCGATCTCGGCGATCAGGTTCATGGTGGCCTCAAAGTCGGCCTCGGTTTCGTTCGGGAAGCCGATGATGAAGTCGGACGAGAAGCTGATATCCGGGCGCAGCTTCTTGATGCGGCGCAGCTTGGACTTGTACTCCAGAGCGGTGTGGCCGCGCTTCATCGCCATCAGGATACGGTCGGAGCCGCTCTGCACCGGCAGGTGCAGGTGGCTGACCAGTTCGGGGACTTCGGCGTAGACGTCGATCAGGCTGTCGCTGAACTCCACCGGATGCGAGGTGGTGAAGCGGATGCGGTCGATGCCGTCGATCGCCGCCACGCAGCGGATCAGTTCGGCCAGATCGGCGGTGTCGCCGTCATGGGTCGCGCCGCGGTAGGCGTTGACGTTCTGGCCCAGCAGGTTCACTTCACGCACGCCCTGTTCGGCCAGTTCGACGCATTCGGTCAGCACATCATCCAGCGGACGGCTGACTTCCTCGCCGCGGGTGTAGGGCACCACGCAGAAAGTGCAGTACTTGCTGCAGCCTTCCATGACGGAGACAAAGGCTTCGGCGCCTTCCACCTTGGGCGCGGGCAGGTGATCGAACTTCTCGATCTCGGGGAAGCTGACATCGACGATGCCGACGCCGCCATTGCGGCTCTCGGTGATCATCTCCGGCAGACGGTGCAGGGTCTGCGGGCCGAAGATCATGTCGACGTAGGGCGCACGATCACGGATCGCTTCGCCTTCCTGGGAGGCGACGCAGCCGCCAACACCGATCATCAGTTCCGGCTTCTGTTCCTTCAGCTTGCGCCAGCGGCCCAGCTGGTGGAACACCTTCTCCTGCGCCTTTTCGCGGATCGAGCAGGTGTTCAGCAGCAGGACATCCGCTTCATCCGGATTGTCCGTCAACTCCAGTGCGTGGCTTTCGCCAAGCAGGTCCGCCATGCGGGAGGAGTCGTACTCGTTCATCTGACAACCATGTGTCTTGATAAACAGCTTTTTCGCCATGAATCACCTGTGTAACCTGTGGAAATAAAAAGAGAGCGGGTCTCGAAGAGGGGCAAAATTATACCCAAGGGCAGGCGGTTAGGCCATAAACTGGTTAAAAAATATCCAGTCTTGTTTTCCGCTGCCACGCCCCCATATTCGCTGCAAAGAGTTCATCGTGGGAGTAGCGCCTTATGGCGAATGAAACACGTCTGTATCGAGTCAGCTTCGTCAACCAGGACAAGGTGTACGAGGTCTATGTGCGTCATGTCTATCAGAGTGATATGTGGGGCTTCATTCAGCTGGAGGACTTTGTCTTCGGCAGCCGCTCCGAATTGCTGGTGGATCCGGGTGAGGAAAAACTGAAACAGGAATTCGCCGATGTGAACAGCTGTTATGTGCCCATGCAGGCGATCATCCGAATCGATGATGTGAAGACCGAGGGCGTTGCACGGATCAGCGAAGCCAGGGGGAACGTTGCTGCTTTCCCTCTGACCCCGCCGCGCAAGGACAGCTGAGGCTTACTGGGCTGCCGTGCGCACGCCCGTGCCGCCACAGGAGGCGTTGCGCATGGCGCTCTGGTTCAGCATCGCGAAGCGGTCAGTGGTGTGATACTCCACGCTCTGGTCGGCGAAGATCAGCTCGGCGCCCTCGATTTTGAAACAGCCCAGATTGGGGTGCTGCCATACCTTTTTCCACACCTTCTCTCCAACCCGTTCGCCCGGGGCAAAGGGACCCGCCACGCGTAGCCAGGCGTTGCGGCGGCCACTCTTTTTCGAGTTGACCGGCTTGCCCTCGCGGGTGAAGGCGCTGGTCTTGAACATCACGTATTGAAGGGTCTGACCGGTGCCGTTGGTAAAGCTGATGCTGGCGTCGCTGTTGCCCCGGGTGTGGTGATCACTGATCAGCAGAACCGGTTTGGGTTCAGGCTTGGGCTCGGGCTTGGCGACCACAGGCGCGGGCTGTTTCTGGGCACAGGCGGCCAGCAGTGCGCTGGCGACCAGCAGGCTGCCGAGGCGCACCGATGAGTAACGACGAGTGCTCTGACCTTGTTTCAACATGGATATCCAAATCCTTTCATTCTGACATTACCCGGCCGGGGCCGGGATTGAGGCGCTAGATTGACGTTGGCAATCTTAACGCAGGCTGACCGATGATTCAGTTTTGAATTCCGTCAACAGGCGCGATGGGCAGCAGCAGTGTTTTTGATGGTCGGCCGGGTATCTCGCGGGCGAGGCGGGGGACCAGATAACCCGGTAACACCGTCTGCAGCTCGCCCACCAGGCAGCGTGCCTCATCATCATGGATATCGAAGTGGGCTGCGCCCGCCACTGCATCCAGTACAAATAGATAATAGGGCAGGACGCCATCGGTGAACAGTTTCTCGCTGAGTGTTTTCTGTACAGCGACGCTGTCGTTGACCCCGCGCAGCAGTACGGCCTGGTTAAGCAGGGTTATCCCGGCCCGGCGCAGGTGCTGCAGCTGGCTGCTCACCTGGTCGTCCACTTCCTGCGGGTGGTTGACGTGCAGTACCAGAGTGCAGCTCAGACGGCTTTCGGCCAGCATCCGGACCAGCTCCGGCGTGACCCTTTGTGGGATCACCAAGGGCAAGCGGGAATGGATGCGCAGGCGCTTGAGGTGCGGAATGGTTTCCAGATCGGCAATCATCCGCGCCAGGCGGCGGTCGGGGGTGGCCAGGGGGTCACCGCCGGAGAAGATCACTTCGCTGACCTGCTCATGGCGGCGAATATACTCCAGCGCCGCCTGCCACTGGTCGCCCCCGAGCTGGTTGTCGCCGTAGGGAAAGTGACGGCGGAAGCAGTAGCGGCAGTTGATGGCGCAGGCGCCGGACAGAATCAGCAGGACCCGGTCGGTGTACTTGTGGATCAGTCCCTGGGACTTGTTGGCGTCCGCTTCGGCCAGCGGGTCGGTACCGAACCCCGGCACGTCCAGCAGCTCCTGCTGCAGTGGCAGAATCTGGCGCAGCAGGGGGTCGTCCGGATCACCCTTGCGGATGCGGCTCAGATAGGGGCGCGGGACCTTGAGTGCGAACTGGCGGTCGGCCTGCAGAGCGCCTTGCAGCAGTTCGGCGGGCAGCTCCAGCTCGGACAGCAGTTGGGCCGGGTCGGTAATCGCGTGGCGCAGTTCGCTCTGCCAGTCGGCATCAACGGGGTGCAGCAGGTTCATCGGGGCGTGTCGCTCGGAGGGTTGTGCGTATGTTTGCCTGCATTCTCCTTTGCAGTAGAATGACTGTCAATTTACGGGCCGCCTGTCCGCTGGACGGTTGCCTGCCTTCGAAATTTCAGATCGTGGAACTTTCTCTCTATGGCTAACTATTCCAGCAACCAGTTCAAGAACGGCATGAAAGTGATGATCGACGGTGACCCTTGCAGCATGGTCGACGTTGAGTTCGTCAAGCCGGGTAAAGGCCAGGCGTTTACTCGTGTGCGTCTGCGCAACCTGCTGACCGGTCGTATCTGGGAGCGTACCTTCAAGTCCAACGAAAGCGTTGAAGGGGCGGATGTCATGGATATCGACATGGAGTATCTCTACAACGACGGCGAAATGTGGCACTTCATGGACCCGAACTCCTTCGAGCAGGTTGCCGCTGACAAGAATGCCGTAGGCGACTCCGAAAAGTGGCTGAAGGAGCAGGACAAGTGTGTCGTGACCCTGTGGAACGACAACCCGATCAGCGTGACGCCGCCGAACTTCGTTGAACTGGAAGTCACCGAAACAGACCCGGGTCTGAAAGGCGACACCGCCCAGGGTGGCTCCAAGCCGGCAACCCTGAGCACCGGTGCCGTGGTTCGTGTACCGCTGTTCATCGAGCAGGGCGAAGTACTGCGTATCGATACCCGTACCGGCGAGTATGTGAGCCGCGCGAACAGCTAAAACGTACCGGGACGACCCGAGGGCCGCTGCGGAGACTCCGCAAACGCCGCCCGGTCTTCCGTACAGTCTTCAGAATGGCAGCTTCGGCTGCCGTTTTTATGTACAGGATGTACGCCCCGCCCAATCCTACCGGTGAGTTCCATGCCGCAAGACCTCTGGCGTCCCAACGCCTCCATCGACAGCCTGCGTGCCCGTGCCCGGGTGTTGGCAAACATTCGTCATTTTTTTGCCGAGCGCGGCGTGCTGGAGGTGGAAACTCCGGTGCTGTCCAAGTGCGCGGTCAGTGATCCGTTTATCGACAGCCTCGAAGTCAGCTTCGGCTTTCAGCCGGGCATCGAGGATGAGCGCCTCTATCTGCAAACGTCCCCCGAATACGCCATGAAGCGGCTGTTGGCGGCCGGCAGCGGTGACATCTACCAGATGGCCAAGGTGTTCCGTAACGGTGAGTCCGGGCGTCGTCACAACCCCGAATTCACCATGCTGGAATGGTATCGACTTGGTTTTGATGACGGGGCCTTGATGGCCGAGGTCGAGGCGCTGGTGACGGCTGTTGTTCCCGAACTGCAGGTGCGTTACCTGAGCTATGCCGAACTGTTCGAGCAGGAGCTGGGGCTGGACCCGCACAGGGCCTCGCTGGAACAGCTGCAGCAGGCCTGTCGAGCGCATGTGGATGCGCCCTTCGATGATGATGATCGTGATACCTGGCTCAATCTGCTGATGTCCCATGTGCTGGAGCCGCGCTTGAGTGGTGCGGTGTTTATCCACAGTTACCCGGCCTCGATGGCGGCGCTGGCGCTGGTGCGGCAGGATGAACAGGGCCGCTCCGTGGCGGCGCGCTTTGAGCTCTTTGTCGACGGCGTCGAGCTGGCCAATGGTTACCACGAACTGACCGACGCCAGTGAGCAGGCGCGCCGGCTGGAGGCCGATCAGCAGCAGCGCGCTGCCCTGGGACTGCCGCAGCGTCCGCTGGAACAGCGGCTGGTGCAGGCGCTGGCCGCCGGCATGCCGGAGTGCGCCGGTGTGGCGCTGGGCGTGGATCGGCTGGTAATGCTGGCGCTGGGTGTGGACAGCCTCGAGCAGGTAGTGTCGTTCATGCACGCGCGGGCGTAATTCTGTCGGTAAAAGAATTTATCCACAGATCGAGCAGGCCCGCTTCGCCAGGGCAGGCCTGTAAGGTAGAAGTTGTCATTGCGGTGTCGGTGCCGGAGCATGTGGAGAATCCGCATTGATATCAGCATCAATGGATTTAATAGAAGGAATCAGATTTGAAATACTTCAGACTCGTCAGCCTTTTGGAAGGCTTTTCCTATTTGCTTATCCTGAGTGTCTCACTTGGGTTCATTAGTCGTGACTTTGTTTTTAATCTGGGCATGGCGCACGGCGTCCTTTTTATCCTGTATCTGGCTCTTTCTCTTCGCGTATCGCATAAAAGGGGATGGTCTGTCGTGGTTTGGATTTTCGTGTTCCTGGCGTCCCTCGTACCTTTTGCATTCCTGGCAGTGGAAGCGTTCATGAGAAGGGAGTCCAGAGAAGTACTCGATAAAGCTGCGGCATGAGTTCAAAAAGGTGTTAAAACAGTTCAAAGCCAGGGGTACGGCGGTCCTGATTTGATGTTCCGGCATTTTGGAATAATGCCGGGGTTGGCCTGCTTCGTGGCGGTGACGCCCAGGAACAGACTGGCTGCTGACAGTGGTCGTTTATGCCCT
Source organism: uncultured Marinobacterium sp. (assembly GCA_963676805.2). Lineage (GTDB taxonomy): Bacteria > Pseudomonadota > Gammaproteobacteria > Pseudomonadales > Balneatricaceae > Marinobacterium. The sequence goes on from CAXXYA010000002.1 coordinate 3,310,160, forward strand.
GGGTCTTTCCGGTGATATCAGGCCTTCCATGAACCAGGCAATAAAGCCGGACTTGCCCGTCGTGCCTGATTTTTTATAGACACTGGTCAGCTGGTTGCGGACCGTTTTTTCAGATGCATTTCTCAGGTTCGCAATTTCTTTTGCACTCAGCCCCTTCAGTGTAAAAAAGGCTACTTCGGCTTCACTGTCGGTGAGCGTCCAGTCGGAGAATTGCCGCCAGACCTCTTCACCAAAGGTGCGCTTTGCGACGGCCAACTTAAGGGAATCTCGGGTGGATTGGTCGATGACCTCCGCCAGTTCGTTTTTCAGCTCGGCATTACGCTTTGTCTGTGTTTGTGCATTGATAAACAGAGTCACCAGCAATGATAGGGCCAGCACGCCGAGCAGGCACTCCTGCAGGATATGCAGCGTGCCGGAGCCCCATTTGATATCCAGAAAGACATCAGAAATGCTGGTTATCACAATAAGAACAAAAAATGTCCTGACCCAGAGAGCGAGCTTCCTTTCGTCGACCATTACCTTGCCTTGTTCCTGATCTGATCCGACATCGCAATGGGTCAGAAGACCCATAGGACCTGGAAAAGTTCCATTCTCGGGTCATGGGACAAGGCTCCTATTTCACCTGATCTCACGCATCCCTAGCATCCTGAGGTGTCTCCCCGGGGTAGGGCTTGATTCCCGGGGGGCTTCCAAAACCAAGTTGCCAGTTGGGTGAATGATGAAAAAATCCAGTCGTATGCTCGCATTAGTTACAACGTCTCTGTCTCTGCTGCTGCCCGTCGCGCATTCCGCTTCTGCTGCGGAAATGGATCTTGGGCCGCTCAAGCCGTTGATCGGTACATGGAAAAGCCAGGCGTCCGGTGTTGATGTTGCCCCTGGCAAGACCGGTTCTGCGGCAGGTCAAGGCGCTGCAGCGGTTGAGCCTTTCTATGAAGTCCGGACTTTTGAAGTTGCGGCAGACGCCGTCAACGCCAGTAGCCAAAATCTGGTGGCTGTCTATTACAAGCAGGAAGTCTTCCGCGAAAAGGATGATGTCAAATTTCACGATCAGCGTGGCTACCTGATTTACGACAAGGAAAACCAGGTTGTTTACAACACGTTCTGTATTCCCAGAGCCACCTGTGTCGTAGCCGAAGGAAAGGCTGCTGCCAAAATGACATTGAATTCGGCTAAAAAAGGCATCGCGGAATCTTCGTTCATGGCCGAAAATGCATCGACCGAGTCATTTTCCATGACCATGGATATTGGAGACGATACTTTTACCTATACCCAGAACACCAATCTGAATATCTATGGTCAAAAGTTCCCTCACACGGACGGTGCGACGCTGAAGAAGGTTCTCTGAGTACTGTCGTGTAAATGGAGCGGGTGAACGATGTGCCGGGTGCACCAACGGGGATCGTAGCACTCGGCATATCATCGCCGATATTGACGGGACCATCTGCCCCGAAAAACTGACGTAATATTCAGGGCCGGAGAGGTGGGGGATAAGCCGCATTGCTCTCCCCGGTTCAATGGCGCTGCTTGTGCAACCGTCCATTCTCTCCGGTTACCGGTCAGTCACCTGCCCCTCAGGCGGGCAATTCATTCAACAGCGCCCGCCGTATCCGGTCCACCGCCTGTTCCAGCAAGGCCCTCGGGCAGCCGAAGTTCAGCCGCATGAAACGGTCGTCGCCGAAGTCGCGGCCCGGTGACATGCCGACACCGGCCTGTTCGAAGAAATAAGGCGGGTTTTCCAGGCAGGCGGCGGAGACGTCGATCCAGGCCAGATAGGTGGCTTCGATCGGGTCCAGTTTCAGCCCCGGGATGGCGTTGATCGCGTCGACCAGATAGTCACGGTTGGCGCGCAGGTAGTTGAGCTGGGCGCGGTTCCATTCATCGCCGTCGCGGTAGGCGGCCAGCGCGGCGGTGTAGCCGAGCAGGTTGACGTCGGGCACGATCCCCTTGCGCACGCGCTGGAAGCGCTGGCGCAGTTCCGGGTTCTGGATTACGGCAAAGGAACAGCCGAGGCCGGCGATGTTGTAGGTTTTGCTCGGCGCCATCAGGGTGATGGTGCGGGCGGCAATTTCGTCGCCCAGCGAAGCGATGGGCGTGTGCGTCAATCCCGGTTCCAGGATCAGGTCGCAGTGGATCTCGTCAGAGCAGATCATCAGGTCATGACGGATGATGATCTCGGCCAGGGCCTCCAGTTCCTCACGACGATAGAGGGTACCGCCCGGGTTGTGCGGGTTGCAGAACAGCAGCAGTTTGGCCGCGGGGGTGATCGCCGCTTCCAGTGCTTCAAGGTCGATCACCGTGCGGCGGTCCTCGCCCCGCTTGAGCGGCACCTTGATCAGGCAGCGGTCGGATAGCCGCGGTGCCGACATGAACGGCGGATAGACTGGGGCGGGGGTGATCACGCTGGCGCCGCTTTCGCCCACCGCACGGCAGGCCAGGTTGAGTCCGCAGACCAGTCCGGGCAGCCAGACCAGGTCGTTGGCCTCGATCTGCCATTCATACAGCGTCTGCATCCGCTCGATCACCAGCTGGTTGAGCTCGGGCGGGGTACAGGTATACCCGAAGACGCCGTGGTCGATGCGCTGGTGCAGGGCCTCGATCACTGGCTGAGGCGCCATGAAATCGGTATCGGCCACCCACATCGGCAGGATCTCGCTGTCGGCGTATTTCTCCCACTTCTCGCTGGAAGTGGCGCGGCGATCGATCAGCTGGTCAAAACGCGTGGCGGTCATATCCCTGGCTCCTTATCGGCGATGGCGTGTTTGGCATTGCGGCTTGATGATACAATAGGATCATCTGTATCTGCCTTCCAATTTGCATAGCTTCAAGGCAGGCATTTTCATTGCCGGACAGGAGTGGTCCGGACCTGACGGGAGTAGTGAGCATGAGCTGCAATGATGACCGCGTGATTATTTTCGATACCACCCTGCGTGATGGCGAACAAAGCCCGGGCGCGTCAATGACGCGTGACGAGAAATTGCGTATCGCCAAGCAGCTTGAAAAGCTGCGCGTGGACGTGATCGAAGCGGGTTTTGCCATCGCCAGTCCCGGCGATTTCGAGTCGGTCAAGCTGATTGCAGATACCATCAAGGACAGCACCATCTGCTCCCTGTCCCGTGCGTTGGATGGTGATATCGATCGCGCCGGTGAAGCACTTGCCGGTGCCAATTCCGGTCGTATTCACACCTTCATCGCGACCTCGCCGATCCACATGCAGTACAAGTTACAGATGGAACCGGATCAGGTGGTTGAAAATGCCGTGCGTGCGGTCAAGCGTGCCCGCAACCTGATCGACGATGTGGAGTTCTCGCTGGAGGACGCCAGTCGCTCCGAGCTGGATTTCATGTGCCGCATCATCGAAAAAGTGATCGATGCCGGTGCCCGTACCATCAACATCCCGGATACCGTTGGTTATGCCGTGCCCCAGGAATACGGCAACACCATTGCCCAGCTGATCGAACGCATTCCCAACGCCGACAAGGCGATCTTCTCCGTACACTGCCACAACGACCTGGGGCTGGCGGTGGCCAACTCGCTGGCGGCAGTCAGCGCCGGTGCCCGTCAGGTGGAATGTACCATCAACGGCCTGGGCGAACGTGCCGGTAACGCTTCGCTGGAAGAGATCGTCATGGCGCTGCGCACCCGCAAGGATGTGCTGGGTCTGGAAACCCGCATCGACACCACTCAGATCGTGCCGGCGTCTCGTCTGGTATCCAGCGTGACAGGCTTCCCGGTACAGCCGAACAAGGCGATCGTCGGTGCCAACGCCTTTGCACACGAGTCCGGCATCCATCAGGACGGCGTGCTCAAGCACCGCGAAACCTACGAGATCATGACCGCCGAGGATGTGGGCTGGAACACTAACCGCATGGTGCTGGGCAAGCACTCCGGCCGTGCCGCCTTCCGCAGCCGCCTGGAAGAGCTGGGCACCACCTTCGCGACCGATGCCGAGCTGAACGCCGCCTTTGCACGCTTCAAGGATCTGGCCGACAAGAAACACGAGATCTTCGATGAAGACCTGATTGCACTGGTCAGCGATACCCGTGCCTCGGCCGACCATGAAAAGTACCGACTGAGCAGCCTGAACGTGACCTCCCAGACCGGCGAAACCCCGGTGGCCAGCCTGGTCGTCTCCGTCAATGGCCAGGAGCATTCGGTGGAAGCGTCTGGTAGTGGCCCTGTGGATGCGGCGTTCAAGGCGCTGGAACAGATCGCCAGGTCCGGTGCCGACCTGCAGCTGTATTCGGTCAATGCCATTACCAGTGGTACCGACTCTCAGGGCGAAGTGACCGTGCGTCTGGAGAAGGCCGGCCGTATCGTCAACGGCCTGGGCGCCGATACCGATATCATCATCGCATCCGCCAAGGCGTATATCCATGCGTTGAACATGCTGGATGCCAACATCCAGAAAGCTCACCCGCAGGTATAAGACAGGCTGATGTCGGTACAGGCTCAGGAGCAGCAGCGTCATCAGTGGCTGGAGGCGATCGGCATCGACAGCTGGTTGCCCCGTGCACCGCTGCCCGGGGCCGCGGCGTCTCCCGATTGGGTCGAAGCCTTCAGCTATCCCGAGGCCGAGACGTCCTGGCAGGGCGAAGGCGGGTTTGATGAGGGGGACACTCAGTCATCGCCCCGGCCTGCCCGCCCGCGCATCGATACTGCCGCGCTGCTGGATGAACCCAAACGTGCGGCACCACCGGTGTCCGCCGCTCGTGGTTCCGCGGCCCGCAGCCTGACTGAGCGCAGCCCGACTGAACGCAGCCCGACCTCGCTTGAGGGGGCTCCAGTCAAGCCTCATGCGGCGGCAACAGACTCGGTTACACCGGTCCGTGCAGCCAGGTCGGAGCCGGCTCCACGCTTCAAACTGGCCTGGCTGGTGCGCGCAGACCTGCTGATCGTCGATTCCCTGCCGCCACATCAGCCGGAGGGCTTCAGTCGTGCTCACCGGCGTCTGTTGCAGGGGATGACCCGTGCGCTGGGCATGACGGCGGAGCAGGAGCTGTCCGCCCCGTTCATGCTGCCCTGGCCGATGCTGGCTGGCAAAACGCTCAATCAGGGGCCGGATGAGGCGCACAAGGCGGTGCAGCGCAAGCTGCACAATACACTGACTTTCAACCCCGAGATTCGCCAGGTGTTGCTGCTTGGCGAAGCTGCCGGCTACTGGGTCGGGGGGCTGACAGACCGTTCCGATGCTTTGCAGGGCAAGGTGCTGGAGCTGGAGAACGGACGTCAGGCGCTGATGACGCTCAGTCTCAGTGAACTTCTGCGCCTGCCGGAACGTAAGGCAGAAGTATGGCGAGACCTGCAGCCGTTCAGACGGAACCTGAAGCATGGCTGAGCTGCATGCGTTGAGGGCCAAAGACCTGCCGGCGGTGCAGCGACTGGATGCGGCCTGTTTTGCGGGCGAGCCTTTCGCAGCAAGCTGGTGGCAAAAGGCGATCGAAGCTCAGGGCGCCCGGGCCTGGCTGGCCTGGTGCGGCGATGAGCTGCTGGGATACTGCCTGTTCAGCCAGGTACTGGATGAAGCCGAGCTGCTGCGCATCGCCACGGCGCCGGCTGCCCGGCGGCAGGGGGTGGGAGCGGCGTTGCTGAACCATGCCGAAACGGCGTTGCAAGCGACCGGGACCCGGCAGCTGTTTCTTGAAGTCAGGCTCTCCAATCGACCGGCGCAGCAGCTCTACCGACGTGCCGGCTGGCAACAGAGCGGGCGACGCAAGGACTACTATCCACTGGCGGATGGTCGCGAAGACGCTCTGATCTTCAGCCATGAACCTTGAACCCTTGGATGAATTGAACGAGTAATTCCATGAGTCTGACACAGGGACTGATCAGCGGAGGTTGGCTCTGGGCTTCGGCCCTGTTTTCGGTGCTGGCCTTGCTGCTGGCACTGAGGCACGCGCCCTGGGGCGTACTGGTACAGGAGCGGCGGCTGCAACACCTGCTGTTCGGAGCCACCGTGGCCCTGATGCTGATGTGGACCATGCGGGCGGGCATATCGCCCGGACTGAGTATTCATTTTCTCGGCATGACTGCGCTGACGCTGATGTTCGGCTGGGACCTGGCGATTCTGGCCGGCACCCTGGCAATGCTGGGCATGACGGTGATCGGGCAGGAGAGCTGGGATACCTTCAGCGTTAATGTGCTCTGTTCGGTGATCGTGCCGGTACTGACCAGCATGGGAGTGCTGAGGCTGGTCGAAAGCTCGCTGCCACGCAACTTTTTCGTCTACCTGTTCCTCTGCGCCTTTTTCGGTGCCGGGATTGCTACGGCCGTCGCCGGCATGGTCATGGGGCTGCTGCTCTGGGTCGATGGCGTCTATCCCTGGGCCCGAATCTATCTGGAGTATGTGCGCTTCCTGCCGTTGATCATGTTTCCGGAGGGCCTGCTCAACGGCATCATCATGACCGCGATGATGGTGTTTCATCCCGACTGGATCCGTACCTTCGACGCCCGTCTCTATATCGACGAACAGTAGTGCGCGCTCAAGGCTGAGTCAGCGCCTTACCGGGTGCTTGGCCAGCTTGCGCTGCAGGGTGCGCCGGTGCATGCCCAGGGCACGTGCTGTGGCCGAGATGTTACCGTCGTGCTCCAGCAGTACTTTCTGAATATGTTCCCATTCCAGTCGGTTGACGGACATCGGCGTTTCGGGAATCTCGACCGGGGCTTCCTCGCTGGCAGTTTCGTTGCCCAACGCCCGCAGAATCTGGTCGGCATCCGCCGGCTTGGGCAGGTAGTTGTCCGCGCCGGACTTGATGGCGTCCACCGTGGTGGCGATGCTGGCGTAACCGGTCAGAACCAGGATCCTCATCGCCGGGTTCAGCACCCGCAGTTCGGGCAGCAGCGCCAGCCCCGAAGGGCCATCCATCTTCAGATCGACCGTGGCGAAGTCCGGTGGCTGCTCGCCGGCCAGCTTGAGGGCATCGGGGACGTTGCGAGCGACGGCAACCTCGAAGCCGCGCCGGGTCATCGCCCGGGCCAGTACCCGGGTGAAGGTGGGGTCGTCATCGACGATCAGGAAATGTTGAGGCATCCGTTGACTCCTTTTACTGGGCGGCAAGCAGGGGCAGGCAGACCTCGGTCAGGGTGCCGCCGTCGGGATGGTTGTACAGGCGCACCTCGCCGTGATGCCGGGCCAAGGTTGAGGTGGTCAGAAAGAGACCGATGCCGAGTCCGCGTCCCTTGGTGGTGACGAAGGGCTTGCCCAGCTGATCGGCCTGTTCCAGCGGCAGCCCCGGGCCCTGGTCCCGGATACGCAGTTGCGCTCGGTTGGGTGTCGGGTAGCTCAGCTGAACCTCGATGGCATCGGGGCAGGCGTCGGCCGCGTTGTTAAGCAGGTTCAGCAGCGCCTGGCGCAGGGCGGTCGAGTCCTGTACCAGCGCCTGGTCGCTGGCCGTGATCCGTTCGCTGTGCGTGACTTCAGGACGCATCAGCGTCCACTCTTCTAGCACGCTTCTGAGCAGGGTGCTCAGGGCGATCGGCGGGCCGCTGTCCTGCTCGTCCCGCACCTTGTGGGCCAGCTGGCGCAGACGCTGGCTGCACAGCTGTACCTGCTCCTGCAGCAGGGTGATGTCTTCCTGCAGCTGGGCATCATCGGGGTGATCGAGCGCCATCTCCTTCAGAGTAACCTGCATGGTGGCCAGCGGCGTGCCCAGCTCATGGGCGGTGCCGGCGGCCATGGTGGCCAGCGAGAGCAGCTGCTGGTCCTGGATGCGCTTCTCCCGCTCCTGCTGCAGCACCTGGCTCTGGGTATCCAGCGACAGCTGCATCCGGCTGATGAACCAGGTGACCAGCAGCACGGTAAACAGGAAATTGACCCACATGCCGGTAATATGCAGGTCAAACAGGTTGAGCAACTGATGCTGGTGGCTGCCGCCGGGTTCGACCAGTGGCTGGAAGTGATGCAGCAGAATGCTGTACAGGGCCACCACCATCATCGCCATCAGCAGAGTGAAACGCTTGGGCAGGGTGGCGGCGGTGATCAGCAGCGGTACCAGCAGGGTAAAAATGAACGGGTTGGTCGCGCCGCCGGACTGGTACAGCAGGCAGCCGTAGAGCACCATGTCGGCACAGACCTGGCTGAACAGTTCCCAGTCGGTCACCGGCAGCGGCGAGTGCAGCCGGGCGAAGGTCATCAGGTTGAGCAGCAGCAGCGCCGCCAGTACCGAGCCGAGCAGCCAGGCATCCAGATTGAGGTGCAGCACGAAGAGGGCAAATATCAGCGCACCGCTCTGCACGAACAGGACCAGGGTGCGGATGTAACTCAGCTGCAGCAGCGAGGAGTGATAACCTTTCAGGGGAACTCTCCGTCAAAAATTCTGGGGCGTCAGTATAGCCTTGAGGTCAAGGCCCGGTCCTGCGACTCAATGCCGCAGGGGCATTGTCGCATATACGCAACTTGATTAACGCGTAAAGGATCAAACATACTAATAAAGGAAGTGCCGGTGTCAGCTTCAGGGCAGGCTCCGGCAGACACTTTCTGTACTAAATACCTGAGGGAGACAGTCCATAATGGCTGACAATAAAGATCCTATGATCCCCGATGGTGATGTCAATCCTATCGATACGGACTACCAGATCGGTCAGGATAACATTGTTGTCAACGTGGGCCCGTTCGGGCTCGATATCCACAACCGCGTCTTTGCGATCTCCGGCTTTGCCGTGGTTGCCTTCGTATTCCTGACGCTGGCATTTCAAAATCAGGTCGAACCCCTGTTTACCGACCTGCGCAACTGGCTGACCACCAACCTTGACTGGTTTTTCATCAGTGCGGCCAACGTCTTCGTGATCCTCTGCCTGGTGTTGATCTTTACTCCGCTGGGCAGGGTACGCCTGGGGGGAACCGAGGCGCAGCCGGACTACAGCTATTTGGGCTGGTTCTCGATGCTGTTTGCCGCCGGCATGGGGATCGGCCTGATGTTTTTCGGCGTGTCAGAGCCCCTGTCGCATACCCTCAGCGCTTTTGGCGGTACCGGTCTCGAGAACGGCGTGCGTACCGATTGGGCCCCGTTGGGGGCCGCTGCCGGTGATGTGGATGCCGCGCGCCAACTGGGCATGGCGGCGACCATTTATCACTGGGCCCTGCATCCCTGGGCGATCTATGCGGTGATGGCGCTGGGACTGGCGCTGTTCTCGTTCAACAAGGGGCTGCCACTGACCATCCGTTCGGTGTTCTATCCGCTGCTGGGTGAGCGGGTCTGGGGCTGGCCGGGTCATATCATCGATATTCTGGCGGTGCTGGCGACCCTGTTCGGCCTGGCAACCTCCCTCGGTTATGGTGCTTCTCAGGCCACTTCCGGGCTCAACTACCTGTTCGATATTCCGCTGGGTGACACCACCCAGATCCTGCTGGTGATCGGCATTACCGGGATTGCGCTGGTATCGGTCCTGGCCGGCCTGGACGCCGGCGTCAAACGGCTGTCCGAGATCAACATGATCCTGGCGGTGTTGCTGCTGGCCTTCGTTATCTTCGTCGGCCCCACGCTGCTGTTGCTGACCGGTTTCTTCGACAACCTGGTGGCCTACCTGCGTTATCTGCCGGAACTGGCCAATCCGGTCGGGCGCGAGGATGCCAACTTTGCGTCTGGCTGGACCGCCTTCTACTGGGCCTGGTGGATCTCCTGGAGCCCGTTCGTCGGCATGTTCATCGCCCGTGTATCTCGTGGTCGCACTGTACGCGAGTTTATCATCGCGGTACTGCTGGTGCCGTCGACTGCTTGCGTACTCTGGATGACCGTATTCGGTGGTACAGCGGTCAACCTGTACTTTGCCGAAGGTTATACCGCCATCAAGGAAGCGGCGTTGCCGCTGCAGCTGTTCACCATGCTGGATGTGTTGCCGCTGGCGGAGATTACCTCCTTTATCGCCATTGTGCTGGTGGTGGTATTCTTCGTCACCTCGTCCGACTCCGGCTCGCTGGTAATCGACGTGATCGCGGCCGGCGGCAAGGTGGATGCGCCTACGCCGCAGCGTGTGTTCTGGTGTACCTTCGAGGGCCTGGTCGCCATTGCGCTGATTCTCGGCGGTGGTCTGGCGGCGCTGCAGGCGATGGCGGTGTCGACCGGTCTGCCGTTTACGCTGGTGCTGCTGATGGCCGCCTTCTCGATGGTCAAGGGGTTGATGTCGGAACCCCGAGTTTAAGATCACGAGAACCCATGCAGGCGGGGTTGGCGCAAGCCGGGCCCGCCTGTCTTCGTTATGGAGCCAATGAGAATCCTGATGATGCAAGCGGAACAGATAGAGATCGTTGATTTCCTGGGGCGGCACCAGCCCTTCAGCGAGCTGTCAGAGGAGCAGCTTGCTCAGGTGGCGATCCAGGTGGAGATCGCCTACTTCAAGGCCGGAAGCCAGATTCTTGATTTCGGCGAGGAGATCCACGACTGGTATGTGATTCGCAGCGGTGCGGTGGAGATCTATCGTCGTAATGGTGATCTGTACAACCGCCTTAGTGAAGGCGGTTTCTTTGGCGAATTTGGTCTGTTGCGCAATGGTCGGGTGCGCTTCCCGATCATGGCGCTGGAAGATACCCTGGTCTATCTGATACCGGAGCCGGTGTTCAATGAGCTGTTCGACAACAACGAGGCCTTCGCCGATATTGTCGAGGTGGAAGACCGCACCCGCCTGCGCCAGGCGGTGGCGCGGCGACGGGAAGATGCCAATGAGCTGATGACCGCCAAGGTCGAAACACTGGTCAAGCGTCAGGCGGTGACGCTGCCGATGACCGCTACGGCTCGTGATGCGGCGATCCGCATGAGTGAAGAGGGCGTGTCCTCGGTGCTGGTGCTGGATGAACGTGTCGAGGACCAGCCGGTAGCCGGCATCATTACCGACCGTGACCTGCGCAACCGACTGATTACACCGGGGCTGAGCTTCGACATCCCGGTTACCGAGATCATGACGGCCGAACTGATTGCCGTGGAGCATGGTCAGTTCGTGTTTGAAGCGATGCTGCTGATGCTCAGGCACAACGTGCACCACCTGCCGGTACTCAGGCGGCAGCGACCGCTGGGGGTGATTGCGATCTCCGATATCATCCGTTACGAGTCGCAGAACAGCCTGTTCGTGGTCAGCAGTATTTTCCGGGCGCAAAGCGTCGATGAACTGGTGGCGCTGCGCACGGATGTCAGCGCCTGCTTCAGCCGTATGGTGCATGAAGATGCCAATTCACAGATGATCGGCACGGCGATGTCGGTGATCGGGCGCAGCTTCAAGCAGCGCCTGCTGGAGCTGGCCGAGGAGCAGCTGGGGCCACCGCCGGTCCCCTATTGCTTCCTGGCGCTGGGTTCCATGGCGCGGGAAGAGCAGCTGATCGTAACCGATCAGGACAATGCCATGATTCTGGATAACCGTTTCGATCCCAAACTGCATGACGACTACTTCAAGGCACTGGCCGCCTTCGTCAGTGATGGGCTGGCGGCCTGCGGATACAGCTACTGCACCGGTGACATCATGGCTACCAACAGCCGGTGGCGTCAGCCCCTGCGAGTCTGGGAGCAGTATTTCACCGACTGGATTGAAAAACCGACGCCGGAATTTCTGTTGAACAGCTCGATCTTCTTCGACCTTGAAGGGGTCTGGGGAGAAGTGCGCTGGGCCAACATGCTGAACGACCTGATTCGGCGCAAGGCGCAACGCAATCCGCGCTTCCTGGCCTGCATGGCGCGCAATGCCCTGCAGCGAACGCCGCCGTTGGGCTTCTTCAAGGATTTCGTGATGGAGACTGACGGCCGTCACAGCAACTCGATCAACATGAAACGGCGGGGGACCGCGCCGCTGGCGGACCTGGTGCGCGTGCATGCGCTGGCGGTCGGTTCGCGTGAGCGCAACACGTTCGAACGCCTCAAGGATATCAACGAGGCCGATATCCTGCCGCGCGGGCGTGGGCCGGACCTGCGCGATGCGCTGGAGCTGATCGCCATGGTACGTATTCGTCACCAGGCGCTGGATCTGGAAGCGGGCAATGAGCCGGACAACAATATCGAGCCGGAGAACCTGTCCGATTTCGAGCGCAAGAACCTCAAGGATGCCTTCCAGATCCTGTCCAATGCGCAGAAATTCCTCAAATACCGTTACCAGCCTGGGCGCAGCAACTGATGTTCTATCTGGACCGGGACAAACTGCAGAACGAACCCTCGCTGGAGCAACAGGACACGGGGGTGAGCGACTGGTCGGAGCGCTTCTGCGCGCTGGCCGAGTCGGCCCGCTATCCGGCGCTCAAGGCCTATTATTCCGCCGGTGTCGTGGCGGCCGATACCCCGCTGGCCGAGGTGCCGCTGGTGGCGATGGATTTCGAAACGACCAGTCTCGACCCGCGCAAGGGCGGGATTGTCAGCATCGGGCTGGTGCCGATGACCATCAACCGCATCCACTGTTCACAGGCGCGGCACTGGGTGCTCAAGCCGAGAGCAGCCCTGAGTAGCGAGTCGGTGGTGGTCCACGGTATCACCCATTCCGAAGTCGAGGCGGCGCCCGACCTGATGCGGATTCTCGACGAGCTGCTGGCGCATCTGCAGGGCAAGGTGGTAGTGGTGCACCACCGCGGCATTGAACGCGCCTTCCTCAATGCGGCATTGAAAGCGCGTATCCGTGAGGGGATAGAGTTTCCGGTGATCGATACCATGGAGCTGGAAGCGCGCCTGTACCGGCGCAAGCCGCCGGGCTTCTGGGCGCGTCTCCTGGGGCGCAAGCCGGTTTCCATCCGCTTGGCACAGAGCCGGAAACGCTACCATCTGCCCTATTACCGCCCGCACCATGCGCTGACCGATGCGGTGGCCTGTGGCGAGTTGCTGCTGGCCCAGGTCGCCGACCGGTTCGGGCCGGAGACTCCCGTAAGTGAGCTCTGGCGCTGAGCGCCGGTATCAGCGTTGATCAGGATTGAAGCGGGTGCCCAGCCCGGCCTGGTAGGACCAGAGTGCAAACAGAGCCAGTAACAACAGGGGCACCAGGGCAAAAGCGGTAGTGAAACCGGTGAAATCGGCGACCACGCCGACCAGTACCGGGGCCATTACCTGAGCCCCCCGGTTGCCCATCAGGCGCATCGCCAGGCTGGGCGCCCGCTGCTCTCGGCTGACACTTTCCGACAGGATCACCATCGACAGCGGCTGGGAGAGGCCTCCGGCGATACCGATGCAGGCCGCCAGTACGGCCAGCAGCGCAATTTGATCACCCACCAGACCGGTCAGCATCATCGACCCGGTAATCAGGATGACGGCAAACCGGATGGTCGTCGTGCGTCCCCCCAGGCGTTCGATGAGGGTGGACATGAAGATCCTCACCAGCATCGACGCCAGGGCGCGGATACTGAGCAGTACTCCGGTGGTAGCGGCGGTGATCGACAGGCTCTCCAGATAGATCGGCATGAAACTCGAGTGGACGCTCATCACGAACAGGGAGGTGCTGGCGATCAGCATCGACAGCTGTACGCCGCTGTTGGTTCTGAGTACCTGCCATTGTGCCCGATAACCGGCCTTGGCACGGGGGGCCGGTGTGCCCTGGCGTGCCTGAGTAGAGAACAGCAGGGCGCTGGCGCTGGCCAGCAGCGGGAAAATCGCGATCAGGGCGAACGAGTGGTTGACCGAGTAATGCTCGATCAACAGCCCGGCCAACAGGGGGCCGACCAGTTGTCCGCCTGAAAGACAGGTGGTGTACCAGCCAAAGCAGCGCTCCAGCACCTTGCCGTGGCCCAGGCCGGAGACCAGTGACTGGGAGGCGATGATCAGCACGATATTGGACACGCCGGCAATGACCTGGTTGGCCAGCAGCCCTCCTACTCCGGGGAACAGCAGCGAACAGGTTGGTCCCAGGGCCATGCCCAGTGCGCCGAACAGGATCACCTTCTGCGCGCCGGTGCGACTGACATAGGCGCCGATCGGGATGGCCAGCATCAGTGGCAGCACATAGGGCGCTGACAGGATCAGTCCGATCAGGCTGGCGCTGATGCCCAGCTCCAGCGCCTTGAACGGGACCGTGAGCAGCAGCATGGTGTTGGACAGCATCGCCAGCGTCAGAGCGATACTCACCACGATCAGGTCGCGATAAGCCTGTGGATAGGCGATGCCATCAGGGGAGGGGGTGGAGGAGTCGGACATGGAAAAAGGCCTTTGCGTCGCGGGTAGTGCCGGCGGCTGATGTGGATCGGACAGCCATTTTACCCGATGGCACCTGGAGGCGGGAGAAATACACTGTTGCCGCCTGCTGTTGATCGTGGACCAGGGCAGATGCTTGTGCGGGTTTGATTGTGTATGAGCGCAGGATCAGCGAAAATGGACGCCATTTTCCCGTTCAGTCCAGCGGACCTGTGTCGGTTGCTCCGGTTTCAGCCGGGTGACCTCTGCCAGGCCGGCCGAATCAGCAGAAGACCCGAATCCATGTCCATCGTCCAGGAAGTTTCCAAACGCCGCACCTTCGCCATCATCTCCCACCCCGATGCCGGTAAGACCACCATCACCGAAAAGCTGCTGCTGCTCGGTCAGTTGATTCAGGTGGCCGGTACCGTCAAGGGGCGTGGCAGCGACCGCCACGCCACCTCTGACTGGATGAGCATGGAGCAGGAACGTGGTATTTCCATCACCTCGTCGGTGATGCAGTTCCCCTACAATGATCGCACCGTCAACCTGCTGGATACCCCGGGGCATGAGGACTTTTCCGAGGATACCTACCGTACCCTGACCGCCGTGGACTCGGCGCTGATGGTCGTGGACGGCGCCAAGGGGGTCGAGGAGCGCACCATCAAGCTGATGGACGTCTGTCGTCTGCGTGACACGCCGATCTTTTCCTTCGTCAACAAGCTCGACCGCGATATCCGCGACCCGATCGAGCTGCTCGACGAGATCGAGGAAGTCCTCAAGATCGAAGCCGCGCCGATCAACTGGCCCATCGGCTCCGGCAAATGGTTCAAGGGGGTGTATAACCTCTACACCGACACCATTCACCTGTTTACCCAGGGACAGGGGCACAAGCTGCCGGAAGACAAGCGCATCCAGGGGCTGGATAGCGACGAGGCGCGCGCGCTGCTGGAAGACGAATACGATGATTTCGTTGACGAGATCGAGCTGGTCAAGGGCGCCTGCCACGAGTGGGATCAGGCGGCCTATCTGGCTGGCAAGATGACCCCGGTATTCTTCGGTACCGCACTGGGCAATTTCGGCGTCAAGGAGATGCTGGATGAATTCGTCGAGTGGGCCCCGGCCCCGCCGGCCCGTGCGACCGAGACCCGTGAGGTGGACGCCAACGAGGAAGCATTCAGCGGCTTCGTATTCAAGATCCAGGCGAACATGGATCCGAAACACCGAGACCGCATCGCCTTCATGCGTATCTGCTCCGGTTGTTACACCCGTGGCATGAAAATGAAGCATGTACGGATCGGCAAGGATGTGCGTATTGCCGATGCGGTGACCTTCATCGCCGGTGACCGCGAGAACGTGGAAGAGGCCTGGTCCGGCGACATCATCGGCCTGCACAACCACGGCACCATCCAGATCGGTGACACCTTCACTGCTGGCGAGGCGCTCAAGTTCACCGGCATTCCGCACTTTGCGCCGGAGATGTTCCGTCGCGTGCGCCCGACCGACCCGCTGAAGATGAAGCAGCTGCAGAAGGGGTTGCAGCAGCTGTCGGAAGAGGGTGCAGTGCAGCTGTTCCAGCCGCTGAAGAACAACGATCTGATCCTGGGGGCGGTAGGTCAGCTGCAGTTCGACGTGGTGGTGTTCCGCCTCAAGGACGAATACAAGGTGGACTGCCTGTACGAACCGATCAGCGTGCAGACCGCCCGCTGGGTGGAGTGCGACGATCAGAAGATGCTCGACGATTTCCGCCGCAAGGGTCACGACAACCTGGCGATTGATGGCTCAGGTCTGCTGACCTACCTGGCCCCGACCCGGGTCAACCTGTCGCTGACCGAAGAACGCTGGCCGGACGTGCGCTTCCGCGCTACCCGCGAACACTGATCGCGTTTCGGCACAGGTCGTCGAGGCCTGTGCCATACTCTCTCCATGTTGATCGATACCCACTGCCACCTCGATTTTGACGACTTCGATGCGGACCGCCAGGCGGTCATAGCCCGAGCCCGGCGTGCGGGTGTCGGGCAGATCGTCGTACCGGCGATCACTGTGGATAACTTTCAGCACGTGCTCGCACTTTGCGCCTCCTCGCCCCGTTTTTATCCCGCCCTGGGGCTGCATCCCTGTTTCCCACATGAGATCGATTCGGCGATAGCGCGTCTGGCGCAGGCGCTTGACGGTCACGAGGTGGTGGCCGTCGGGGAGATAGGGCTGGACTTTCGTCCCGGTCAGGCGGCGCCGGAGGTGCAGCTCCCCCTGTTTGAACGCCAGCTGCAGCTGGCCGCTGAACATTATTTGCCGGTGCTGCTGCATGCGGTCAGGGCGCACGATCAGGTGCTCAAGTTGTTGCGGCGTTATCGTTTGGAGCGGGGCGGGATCGTGCATGCCTTTTCCGGCAGCGAGCAGCAGGCGCGAGAGTACGCCAAACTGGGATTCAAGCTGGGTTTTGGCGGCGCGCTCAGCTATGACCGGGCCCACAAGCTACGCCGTCTGGCGGCCGAGTTGCCGCTGGAGTGGCTGGTGCTCGAGACCGATGCGCCGGACATGCCACTGGCGCAGTACCCGGGACAGCCCAACGAGCCGTCCCGGGTGGCTGAAGTGGCGGCGTTGATCGCCACACTGAGGGCACAGCCCGTTGACCTGATCGCCGAGGTAACGACGGCAACGGCACGGCAACTGCTGCGCCTGCCGGATCAGCGATAGATGCTGTGATAGGCCTGGTCGATGGTCTCCCAGACGGTATCGGTATGGCGATTGATCGGCAGGCGGAAGTAACGGCCGTCATCGCCAATCGCCGTGCTGGTGTAGCTGCCGTCCGGTGGATTGAGGATCATTCGAGCCAGGTCGGTGGGGTAGTTGGGCCCCTGGATCTGGCGGCCGTAAATCCGCTCGATCGGCTTCAGCTGGGCACGAACCGAGACGATGGAGGTCAGGTCCTGGCAGTCCCGGGTTTCGCCGCGACAGAATCGGTAGTAACGGGTATCCAGCGTGTAGAACTGGTCGGCGGTGGGATCTTCCTTCAGCGCACCGGACAGGTTGACGCATCCCCCCAGGGCCAGCACGGCAGCCAGCAGACTCAAGCGCTTCATGACAACGTCCTGTTTCAATCGATGGGTTGCGTGCGAGTGTAACAGAAAATCAGGCCGTGGCTCAGGTATGGCGGCTATTCAGTTATCACGGTCCCTGCCGCCACCGTACAACTGCTCTTCTTCCAGTTCGAGATAGCGGAACACCGTATCAGTCGCCCGGTTGGCGGGCAGGCGGTAGATCCCCTGTTCCAGTTGCTGCACTTCGTACAGCTTATTGGGAGGTGTCAGCATCAGCCCGGTCAGGTCCTCCACGGACCAGCTCCGGGGAGTTACCTTGATGCCGTAGGCCTGGGCGATGCGAGGCTCGTTGTAGGAGGGGCCGATCAGCTCCAGGTTCTGGCAGATGCCGGTTGCGCCCCGGCACAGGCGAGTGCTGTTGAGATCGAGGGTGTAGAAGCGCGGCTGTTCAAGGGTTGCACAGCCGCCCAGTGTCAGCATCAGGGCGGCGATTGGCAGGGCTTTCATCACGGGGCCTCCTGCGACGAAGGCCCGCGCGTTCAGCACAGGTCTTCGTAGGGGTTATCGACGTTCAATGAGATCGGGTTGGCGTAGCCCGGCAGGCGGATTTCGTCCGCAGAGATCTGCAGGTCTTCGCCGGTGAGTACATTATAGTCGTAGCGATAGATCGGGCGCGCTTCGCCATTGATTGCGGATTGGTTGTAGGCTTCCGCCTGTTCACGCACCTGTGCGCGACGCTGACGCCAGGCGTTCATGGCACTTTCGCCGTGACGCTTGCTCAGCATCTGTTCAACCACGTGTGGTGCCAGAACGACAGCCGTAGCGTTGTTGCCGCCGAAGCCCTTGGCGTTGATCAGCACCGAATCCATGCCCTGGGCACCCACATCAAGGTGTTCCAGTGGCAGGTTCAGGTTGGAGTCGTGCACGTCGTCAGCCACTGCCGGGGTCGTGGTCAGACCTGGAATGATGCCGTATTTCCACACGCCCAGAGACGCAAACAGCTGGTCACCACCGGCGGTACCCTGCGAGTGGCCCAGATACGCCTTCACGGCGCTGACCGGCCAGGCCGGAATATCGAATGCCTTGGCGGTTTCGTTGATCACGTGAGACTCGGTGACCCGGTTCTGCGGCGTACTGGTGCCGTGCGCCTGCACGAAGCTGCGCTGGCGCAGGGATTCTTCGCCAAGCAGGCTTGAAACCAGGGAAGCCGCCTTGCCCAGCGTCATGTAGTTGCCGATACCCGGCGCTGAAATCGACTTCTTGTGGCCATCGGCGTGAACGAATACGTCAGCGACGGCACCGTGAATATCAGCGCCCAGTTCCAGTGCCAGGTCATCGCTCATCAGCACCAGGAACTGGCTGGATTCGCCCATGGTGAAGCCGCAGTTGTTGCCGAACGGGCGGCAGGCCTGGCGGTAATGTTCTTCTGCCAGTTCGGCCAGGTTATCCAGCGCGGCCAGCTGCTTGTCCTCGGCCAGCGCGCCCATGGCGCGGAAGCCCTCGATGATCTCCGGCGTCACCGGTGCATCACTGCCGCCCACCAGCACCAGCTTGCACTGGCCTGTGCGGATCGCATCGACACCGCTTT
This sequence comes from uncultured Marinobacterium sp., assembly GCA_963676805.2. Taxonomy (GTDB): domain Bacteria; phylum Pseudomonadota; class Gammaproteobacteria; order Pseudomonadales; family Balneatricaceae; genus Marinobacterium. The sequence continues at coordinate 3,328,846 of CAXXYA010000002.1, forward strand.
TCAGGTTGTACAGGAAGGTGGCGCAGGCCCCCAGTGCACCGCCGGTGGTGCCGACGTTGCCGAGCAGGTAGGCGTTGATGAAGTCAGCCGGCATCTGCGCGTAACCCAGCGGCATCTGCTTGGACGTGGTGCGCTTGCCCAGGGCCGGGAACTTGGTCAGGCCACCGAAGCCGAGGTCGTCCATCTGGCCGATGGAGTTGCTGGCGAATACGGCGATCTGGTCCGGTGCCAGGCGGTCGAGAATGCTGTCGTAATCGATGCCGACCGAGCGCAGGGCATCGGATGCGGCATAGACGGCCATCTGCAGGCCGCGGGGATGGTTGCGTGACTGGTACAGCTTGCCCGGCGTGAAGCCGGTGGGCAGCATGCCGGCACTCTGCACCAGTGCGGTCTTGCTGTCCGGGAAGATCAGCTCGCAGCTGCCGTCTACGGTGACTTCGGTCTGGCCGCCGCCGATATCGTTCAGCGTCCAGTTCTCCGGGATCACCTGGGGCAGGTGACGGTTGCGCAGACGGAAACGCAGCGGTTCATCACCGCTCTTGGCGGTCGCCGGGCGGTTGAACATCACCGCATTGACGTCAAACCAGTCCGGGTGAATGCGACGGATCAGGGTGCTGTTGCGGACCTGCTGTTCCACGGCTTCGGCAAGCGCGTCGCGGCTGGGCAGGGCCTCTTCACCGAGGTGGTAGCGGCCGCCCTCGTAGCGGGCGAGGCCCGTCAGGGTGGCCAGGTCAGTGATCGTTTCCTGTCGACTGCGGGAATCCAGCTGATCGAGAATCAGACGGCGATAGCCATGATGAAAAGAGGAACGACCAGCGGGGCTGATACCACCAAAACCGACAATGACGGGCAGCTGAGACAAGAGAAACTCCTCGGGATGGTGACGCGGGTGACAGAAAAAGATAACAGTGCATTTTATCGCCTGCGTGCGGGACTGACCAGCGCTGTGCACTGTTTTAATACACAAGAACAGGACTGTTTTTCATTCATCATTCAGCTATTCTGGGGTAAATAGACGTCGTTTTCCGGTGCCACTGCAGGAGCCGGGTATCCGAATTCAGGAGGGAAGTATGAAAAAACTGATGCTGGCAACAGCGATGAGTGCTCTGGTGTTGGGTGGTTGTACGACGCTGGACCCCTACACTCAGGAGTCCAAAACATCCAATGCCACCAAGGGCGCCGGGATAGGCGCGCTGGCCGGTGCGGTACTGGGGGCGGCGGTCAACGATGATAACCGCGGCAAGGGTGCGCTGGCGGGTGCGGCCATCGGTGGTGCTGTGGGTGGCGGTATCGGTTACTACATGGACCAGCAGGAAATGCAGCTGCGCCAGGAGCTGGAAGGCACCGGGGTCAGGGTTGAACGTGTCGGCGACGATATCCGCCTGATCATGCCGGGCAACATCACCTTCGCCACCGACAGCGACCGAGTGGCGCCGTCGTTCTACTCGGTACTGGACTCTGTGGCCAAGGTGCTGATGAAGTTTGATCGCACCCAGGTAGCGGTTGAAGGCTTCACCGACTCTACCGGTTCGTTCGAATACAACCAGCAGCTGTCCGAGCGCCGCGCGACCAGCGTCGCACGCTATCTCTCTTCGGTGGGCGTGGATCACCTGCGTCTGGATGCACGCGGTTATGGCGAACGTTATCCGATCGCCAGCAATGATTCTGCTGCCGGTCGTGCCGCCAACCGTCGCGTCGAAATCAAGATTCGCGGCACTCAGCGCTGAGCGGTATCGACATGACAGCAAGCAAAAAGGGGCATCCAGTGGACGCCCCTTTTTTGTATCCTGCGGCCCGGTCGGGCTTCAGATATTTTCGCTTTCCTGCAGGCGGTCAAACTTGCCCAGCAGACGCTGCAGGCCCTGTTCGGACTGTGCACGTTCCTCTTCGAGGCCCTGCTTGGCCTGACGCAGCTCGCTGACCTCGAGACGCAGCAGTTCGACCTCTTCGATCAATCCCTCAATTTTGCTTTCCAGTTCGGTAAAGAGTCCGCTCTGCATGGTGACTTGCTCCTGTGACACTAGATCAAAGGGCTCAAGACTAAGCCGGTCAATGCGCAATTACAATATCGTCCTGCTGAATGTTCAGCGTTTCGCTGTCTACCTCCAGGGTTCCACGCGCCAGACCAGGCTGGATGCGGGTGAGAGTGAGGCTGTGTTCGGTGTTGACCAGTTCGTATTCGGGGCGCATCTGGCTGTCGTAGTGGGTCAGGCGGCGGTAAACGCTCAGGCGGTCGCCGGGCTTGAGGCCGTCGAGGCTGCCGGCACTGATCCATACCTCCTTATCACGGGCACGGGTAATGCGGGCGGTAAACGGCTCGCAGGTCAGCTGCAGCTGGATATCATTGCTGACCGCCCGGATCAGGGCACGCAGCTGTTGGCCGAACGGCTGTCGCCAGAATTCGGGTGTGCCAAAACCGACCTTGGCATGGCTGTCGGCGTCCCAGTCGGCGGTCATGTGGTAACGCTGCTGGTGCTTGAGGGCGCCGGTGAACGCGTCGTGGATGAACAGATCGAGCACAAGATCGCGCTGGTGATAGCGTTGTTGCAGATCGGCCTGGCGGTACAGGTCGACCAGCACATTGGGCTCGCGTGGCCCCGTGGGGTAGTGGGGTGCCAGGCTGCGGATGACACCGCTGACCAGGTACTGCACCTGATGCTGTTCACTGTTGTGCAGCAGGGTCGTCAGGGTGCCTTCCGGCAGCAGACGCACCGGCGCTCGGGTGGGATCACCGATGATGTTGAGGCTGCCCGCGTCCAGGGCGGCAAAGGTGCTGCTTTGGCGCAGCTCGTAGGCCAGCAGGGTGGCGAGGCTTTGCTGGATTTCGTGCAGCTGACCGTTATTGGCATCGGCCGGATTTTCCAGCGGGAAGTGGGTGACCGCCAGCGATTTGCGATAGGCGGTCTCCGGCAGGCTGTCCTTGCAGCCCAGGGCGATATCCACATCGGCGATGATGGTGACACTGATCTGGCCTCCCTTGACCTGTTCATCAACAACCCGCACGTTGCTGACCCTGCCAAGGGTATTCAGACGCAGGGTATCGATCTCCAGTACGCCATCACGCGCCTGTCGGCTGCCGCTGAGCCAGGCCGATGCACGGATCGAGGCCTGCTCCATGGCGCGCTGCAGGGCCTGTTGCCGCGACAGGCCGGGGTCTTCCGCCTGGTAGGGTGCCTGTCCCGTGGCTTCGATCGCCAGTGCCGATGCCTGGCCGGGCAGCAGTGACAGAGTCAGCATCAGGAGCGGGAGAAAAAGGGCGGCAAGCTGTTTCATGAGGTCGAATCCGGGCAGGCTGGATGAGTGTCTCTGGATTGTAGCGGGGAAAAATACCATATTACAGGCTGCAGAGGCGGATGGGTAAAGCGGATGACGAGGGTGTTCAGGGTACTGTTATGGGGGCTGCTGCTGTTGCCTCTGGGCAGTGTGGCCGAAGACGGCATTGAAATTGAACGGCTGCGTCAGCAGATCAATGCCAGCGGTGCTCCCCAGGCCTCGTCCACGCTGGCAGCGGTCTGGCGGTCGCTACGGCGTCTGCCGACATCTCGTCTGCTTGAACTGAGTCGCAGTGAGCACAACAACTATTTCGAGCAGGGCTGGTTTGAGCTGGCGCTTGATGATCGCCTGACACCCGCGCATCGGCGCGAGCAGCAACTGCAGGCCTGGCGGGAACGCTGGTTCCACCATCCTGCCGTTGCCTGGTTGCCTGAATTACAGCACGGCGGTACGACGAACCTTGCCGTACCGGCACAGGTGCAGCGACTGGGGGCGCTGTTGCCGCTCAGTGGCGCATTTGCCGAACAGGGTCGGGAGGTGCTGGCGGGCATGCGTGCGGCACTGGACTGGGATCGACGGCAGGGCTATCCGGTACCGGAATTGCAGGTGTTCGACAGTGCTCGAGTGGATAACCTGTCTGCGTTCCTGCACTCGCTTGTGGGTCATCAGGGGCCGGACCTGCTGGTCGGTCCGCTGCGAGCAGAGTTGACCCGGCAGTTGACGGCGGCGCAGCCTCTGCCGGTTCTGGCCCTGAACCGGGTGGGGGGAAACCGGTTCAACGGCTATCAGCTGGATCTGGCTTCCGATCAGGAGTTGCGCCAGCTGGTTGAGCGGCTGCACCGGGATGGACATCGTCGGGTATTGCTGCTGGCGCCTTCCGACGAAGCCTGGGTTGGCACCCTGCTGGCCTGGCTTGATCAGTTCAGCCAGGCGCAGGGGATACGGATACAGGACCGTCTGCACTATTCGGGCACACCCGAACAGCTGCACCGTCAGCTGGGGCGGGTCCTGGGCGTCAACGCCAGCCGACAGCGGGGGCAGCGGCTGGAAGTCCGGCTGGGTCAGTCGCTGAAACAGGATGCCCGGCGGCGGCGGGATATCGATGCGGTGCTGCTGATCGCCCGGCCCGAGGAAGCCCGGCTGATCAAGCCGATACTCAACTATTATCACGCTGGCGAAGTGCCGGTCTATGCCAGCTCCCATCTGTTCAGTGGTCAACTCGATGAAGTGCGGGACCGGGATCTGGAAGGCATCGTATTCTGTGACATGCCCTGGCGGCTGCGTCAGCGGCCCGGACGGATAACGTCCAGCCGCTTTTTTGCCCTGGGAGTGGATGCCGGCTCGGTCTATCGTGCTCTGTCCCCACTGGCGGCAGGCAAGTCGGGCTATTTCGAGGGAGAAACCGGCCATCTGCGTCTGTATGAGGGGGGGCGGCTGGAGCGCTCCCTGCCCTGCGCCCGCTTCGTTCAGGGGCGGCCCCGGTTGCTTGAGCAGGCGCAGTGAACCGAGGGTCAGTTAACCCGGTCTCCCACGGCCGGAATCTGTCGGGCCTGGAGTACCAGGGCCAGGCTGGCGTCACGACTGGTATCAATCACCAGCATCCAGCCGCCGGGCGGGTGCATGGCGTGGTCTGAGCCGGATTCAGCGCTTCCCGGCTTGCTGTAACTGAGCAGCTGGCCGAGCTTGATGCCGGACTGACGGCCCCGGTCAAGCAGCAACAGGTAACCGCCGGGCTGCTCGTAAAGCGCCTTGATGATGCGGGCGTTGACCGGTGTCGCCGGGTACTCGGCCCGGATCTTCGGCGACGCCACGCGCATGGGCAGCAGCTGCACATTCATCAGTGACTCAAGACGGTTCTCGGTGATCCTCAGGCGGCCCTTGCCAGCCTGTCGCCGTACCAGTTCTGCCTGGCCGATACGGGTCAGTTCAACAAAGCTGTTGCCGGCGGGCTCGGGGCTGGGTTTGAACAGCCCGTACAGGGTGCCTTCGGTTGCGCTGCCGCTGAGGCCGTGGACGTAAAGGTAGTTGCCGTCGGCTTCGGAACGGACGCTGTGAATGCGGGTGCGGCTTTCCGCTGAGTCGGTGTCCAGCAGACGGTAGTCGGTACGCATCCGATCAATATGACCGCTGCGGATCACTTCCTGCGCCAACACCGGGACCGGATCGAGGACGGCTCCCGGGGAGGTGGTCTCACCGGCGAGCGGCGAGTTCTCGGCAGCGGCAGCGGGCAGGCGCAGCCGGGTGCCGGGTTGCAGCTGTTTCGGTGTGCGGATCCGGGGATTCAGTGACCAGATTTCGCGCCAGCGGTCGGCATCCCCCAGCATGCGAGCGGCGATGGAAGAGAGACTGTCGCCCTTTTGCACGGTGTAGGCCTCGCTGGCCGAAGCGCTGAGCGGGGCTGCAGTCAGGATCAGGGCAAGCAGCGCGGCTCGGGGAGGTAACGTCAGCATGCAGACTCCCTGCAAGGTCGATCAGGCGGGACCCGAAGGCCCCGACGGTTCTCAGTAGCGTGGTGCGAAGGTGTGGTCGTGATAGGCGCTGCCGGGAGGCAGGTGACCACCGGCGGCGTGCCAGCGGCGTTCCTGTTCCAGCATCTGGCGCATCTGGCTGCGGCTGATTTTCAGCGACATGCTGGTGACCGCCATGCCGTCGGCTTCAAATTCCTGATCCATGATGGCGGCTCCCTGGATGAAGCTGTTCAGGTAGGAACGCAGGCGGTCGCGATCGGTGATGTAGTCGTTGACCCGGGTATCGCCGACGATATGCAGTCCCGAGATCTGTTCCGCGATCTTGCGGTAGGCATCCAGCTCGGATGCGCGCAGGGCCATGAGGCGACGCTGAGCCAGGTTCTCGAAGGTGCTCTTGGGCGCACCGTAGCCGGTGACGTTGATGACCAGGATGTCATCAACCACCGGGGCGACATAGGTGGCCTGGGGCGCGGGTCGAACCGGAGCGGGCTGCACCGGCGTCATCGCCGGCCGCGCATGGGTGTAGGCGCCTGCCTGGCAGGGATCGCAATAGGGCGAGTAGTGGGCGCAGCCAGCGAGAGTCAGGGCCAGGCCGGCAGTAGCAGTGAGCTTGGAAAGGGAATTCATGAGCCAAAAAATCCTTGTCGACGTCTGAAATGGCTGTACCCGAACGGTGCTATAGCTCTGTATCGGTGCCCAGCCGCGCTACTTTAGCAAAAAAAACCTCTTGTCTCTCCGAGGAGACGTTTTTATTTGCTGCTCTCGGGTGCTAGTGCACATGCTTGTCCAGCTGGTCACAGATCGCCTGCTGCAGACGACGGCATAACTCGGGATCGCTGATCGGCTGATTCTGGGTATCGGTGATGAAGAAAAAGTCCTCGACCCGTTCGCCGATGCTGGAGATCTTCGCCTTGCGCACCGAGATGCCGTATTCGACGAAGATGCGGCCGATGCGGGCCAGCAGGCCAGGCCGGTCTGGCGTGATCACCTCCAGGACGGTCTGCTGCGCCGCCGGATCGTTGCTCAGGGTCATCCGGGTCGGGGTGGTGAACAGTTTGAGCTGACGCGGTACGCGGCGCTGAATGATCTCGGGGTAGTCCTCGGGGTCATCCAGTTCTTCGGTCAGGTGCTGCTGGATATGCGCCAGATATTCGGGGTTTTCCGACAGCGGCTGGTTGTCATCGGTGAGCACGGTATAGGTGTTCAGGGTGCGGCCGTGGTCGGTCAGGATGATGCGGGCATCCTGGATGTTAAGGTTGAGCTGGTCCATCGCGGCGACGGTGGCCGGGAACAGGGTCGGCAGGTCTTCGCTGTAGATGAAAATCTCGGTGGCGCCCTCGAACACGCGGTAGGAGGTCTTGCGGATCAGCACCAGCGGCAGCGGGTTGTCGCCGTGCTCCAGTATCGCCTGGGTGTGCCAGGCGATGTTGTGGGCATCCTCGCGCAGGAAGTAGTCGTCACCGAGCAAGGACCAGTAGTCGAGCACATCCTGCTCGCGCATGCCCTTGCGGGCCAGCAGCAGCATCGCTTCATGCTGCACCTGCTCGATGCGGTCTTCCTTGTTGATCGGGTTCTCAAGGCCACGGCGCAGGGCGCGCTTGGTCTCCATATACAGCTGACGCAGCAGGGTGGCACGCCAGTTGTTCCACAGCGTGTTATTGGTCGCGTTGATATCGGCCACGGTCAGTACATACAGGTAGTCGAGGTGGATCAGGTCGCGCACTTCCATGGCGAAGCTGTGGATAACCTCGGGGTCGGAAATGTCGCGGCGCTGAGCGGTCATCGACATTTTAAGATGGTTGCGCACCAGCCAGGCCACCAGGTGAGTGTCCCATTTGCCCAGATGGTGTCGGCGACAGAAATCGATCACGTCTTCGGCGCCCAGCTCCGAGTGGTCACCGCCGCGACCCTTGGCGATATCGTGGTAGAGGCCGGCGATGTAGAGCAGTTCGATCTTGGGCAGCTGGTTGACGATCCGGTGCGCAATGGAGAACTGCTCGCGGTACTCGCGGTGGCGGAACTGGCGCGTTTTCTGGATCACCTTCAGCGTGTGTGCGTCCACGGTGTAGATGTGGAAGAGGTCGTGCTGCATCTGGCCGACAATCCTGCCGAATTCCGGCAGGTAACGGCCGAGGATGCCGTAGCGGTTCATTCGCTTGAGTTCGGTGGAGACGCCCTCCTGGGTTCGCAGCAGCTCCATGAACAGCGAGGTGTTACGGATGTCGTGGCGGAACTCATCGTCGATCAGGTGGCGGTGGTTGCGCACCTGGCGGATGGTCGAGGCGCGAACCCCTTTGAGCTCCGGGTGCTGGGCCATCAGGACGAACAGTTCCATAATGGCGAAAGGTTGGTGTTCGAACACCTTGTCATGGACGGTTTCCAGATAGTCGTTGCGGACCTGGAAACGGTTGTTCAACGGGCGGATGCTCTGCTCGTCGTCTACGCGCAGGATCGCTTCGTCGAAATGCTGCAGCAGCATGTCGTTGAACTCGGACATCGCCATGGCGACCCGGTAGTACTTGCTCATGAACTGCTCGACGGCGAGGGCACCTTCCTGGTCCTCATAGCCGAAGTAGGCGGCGAGGGTGCGCTGGTGATCGAACAGCAACCGGTCCTCGCGCCGCTTGCACAGCATGTGCAGGGCATAGCGCACCGTCCACAGATAGAGCTCGCCCTTGTTCAGCGTATCCAGCTCGGACTCGGTGACGAAGCCGTGGTCAACCAGGTCGCGAATGTAGGTGGCGCCGAAATGGCGCTTGGCGACCCAGCCGATGGTCTGGATATCGCGCAGACCGCCGGGAGAGGTCTTGAGGTTGGGCTCCAGGTTGTACTCGGTGTTGTTGGTCTTCTCGTGACGTTCCTTCTGTTCCGCCAGCTTGGCCTTGAAGAACTCCTTGTCGGTCCAGGCGCCTTCCGAGGTGACGCGGTCATACATCTCCTGCTGCAGGACAGGGTCGCCGCAGATGGTGCGCGACTCGATCAGGTTGGTGGCGATGGTGATGTCGTTGCGCGATTCGTCGTAGCACTCACCGATGGTGCGCACGCTGGAACCAAGATCCAGGCTGATGTCCCAGAGCAGGGTAAGAAAACCGCTGATGCTGTCCTGCCAGTCGGCCGGATCGACGTGGTCAAACAGCAGCAGGATATCCACGTCGGAGAAGGGGTGCAGCTCACCGCGGCCGTAACCGCCAACGGCCACCAGGGCTGCCTGTTCGGCGGGTGGCCAGGTGAACTGCTGCCAGGCGAACTCCAGGATGCGGTCCAGAACCCAGGCGCGGCCGTAGATCAGGCGACGGATATCCTCGCCCTGGCGAAAGGCCTCGTCCATCCGGGCCTGGGCATCCCTGTGGGCCTGTTTAAGCACCGTGATGACCGGCTGTTCACCGGTATTGAGGCGGGCCTGGATCTCCGCGCTGTCGAAGAGTTCAGGAACGGCTGCAAGCGGTTGAACGGTACGGGTCATGCCGGTGCTCTCGGTAGGCTTAGTTGGACATCTCTTCCTGGCGCAGGGTCAGAATCTCGTAACCGTCGGCGGTCACCAGTACCTCGTGTTCCCACTGCGCGGAGAGGCGTCGATCGCTGGTTTCTACGGTCCAGCCGTCACGCTTGTTCAGTTTCACGTGGCGCTTGCCGGCGTTGATCATCGGCTCGATGGTAAAGATCATGCCTTCCTTGAGGACATCGCCGGTTCCGGCCTTGCCGTAGTGCAGTACCTGGGGATCTTCATGGAACTCGGCGCCGATGCCGTGGCCGCAGTACTCGCGTACCACCGAGTAATGGTTGCTCTCGGCATGCTTCTGGATCACGGCGGCGATATCACCGAGGCGTGCGCCGGGGCGTACCTGCTCAATACCCAGGAACATGCACTCGCGGGTGATCTCGCACAGGCGCTTGGCGTGAGGGGCGACGTCGCCGACGTAGAACATCTTGCTGGTATCGCCGTGGTAGCCGTCCTTGATGACGGTGATATCGATGTTAAGGATGTCACCGTTCTTCATTTTCTTGTCGTTGGGGATACCGTGGCAGACGACCTGGTTGAGGGAGGTGCAGATCGACTTGGGGAAACCGTGGTAGTTGAGCGGTGCCGGGATGGCTCCCTGCTCGTTGACGATGTAGTCGTGGCAGATCTGGTTCAGTTCGTTGGTGGTGACACCCGGCTTGACGTGGGGCTCGATCATCTCCAGAACCTCAGCCGCCAGGCGGCCGGCTACGCGCATCTTTTCGATTTCTTCGGGGGTTTTGATCTTGATAGTCATAGGTACTCGGCTTGTTGGAACTGGGTAATCCGCACGCAAACGGCGTGAGAGTCAACTAGACTTGCATTGTACCGAAAGCGGGCGCCGGGCGCCAAAGTACACTTCAAAACTGACCGTTGCTGTGGTATAAATCGCGCTCCCGAAAGCGGCGTCCAGCTGTTGGTCGGGGCATATTTGACTACATCAACCGAAAACACACACACATATCGTCACATGCGTTCAGGGTGCCGCCATGCGGTTGAACGATGGGGTATGTGGAGGTTATAACCCGTTAGAGGAAAGACCACAATGGCTAAAGTTTCCATGCGCGACCTGCTGAAAGCAGGTGTTCACTTCGGTCACCAGACCCGTTACTGGAACCCGAAGATGTCCAAGTTCATCTTTGGTGCGCGTAACAAGATCCATATCATCAACCTGGAGCACACCCTGCCGGCGCTGAACAACGCCCTGGACGTGATTCAGAACATGGCCAGCAACAAGAACAAAATCCTGTTCGTCGGCACCAAGCGTGCAGCGAGCAAAGTGATCAAAGAGGAAGCCTCTCGCGCAGGCATGCCTTACGTTAACCACCGCTGGTTGGGTGGTATGCTGACCAACTACAAGACCATCCGTCAGTCTATCCGTCGTCTGCGCGACCTGGAGACTCAGTCTCAGGACGGTACTTTCGACAAGCTGACCAAGAAAGAAGCTCTGATGCGTACCCGTGAAATGGAGAAGCTGGAGCTGTCTATCGGCGGTATCAAGGAGATGGGCGGCCTGCCGGACGCGCTGTTCGTAATCGACGTTGACCATGAGCGCATCGCGATCAACGAAGCCAACAAACTGGGTATCCCGGTTATCGGTGTTGTTGATACCAACAGCAACCCGGATGGCATCGACCACGTGATCCCGGGTAACGACGACGCTCTGCGTGCGATCCAGATCTACGTGAAGTCCGTTGCGGACGCTTGCGCAGAAGGTGCTGAAGCGACCGCTGGCGACAAGGGCGAATTCGTCGAAGTTGACGCTGAAGAAGCGGCTCAGTAATCGAGCTGACAACTTGAGCCGATAGTCTTGACCGGATTATTAAAGGGGGGCCTGGCTCCCCTTTTTTGAATTTGAATTAGAGCATTAATAGAGAGGAATGCGACATGGCGAATATCTCTGCAGCGATGGTTAAAGAACTGCGTGAGCGCACCGGCCTGGGCATGATGGAGTGCAAAAAGGCACTGGTTGAAGCCGAAGGTGACATCGAAAAGGCGATCGACGATCTGCGCAAGTCTTCTGGCATGAAGGCTGCCAAGAAAGCTGATCGTACCGCTGCTGATGGTGTGGTTGCCGTCAAGGTTGCTGACGACAACAGCTATGCACTGGCTGTTGAAGTGAACTCCGAAACCGACTTCGTTGCCCGTGACGACAACTTCCTGGGCTTCGTTAACACCGTTCTGGAAAAGGCCTTTGCAAGCAAGGCAACTGACGTTGCTGAACTGATGGCCGGTGAACTGGAAGCGGCGCGTGAAGCGCTGGTACAGAAAATCGGTGAAAACATCAGCGTGCGTCGCCTGATGCTGGTTGAAGGCGCCAATGTTGACGCTTACGTACACAGCAACAACCGTCTGGCGGCTATCGTTGCTCTGAGCGGTGGTGAGTCTGAAGTGGCACGTGACGTTGCCATGCACGTAACAGCGGTTAACCCGCGTGTTGCCCGTCCGGAAGATATGCCGGAAGAAGAGCTGGCCCGTGAGAAAGAAATCATCATGGCGCAGCCGGATATGGAAGGCAAACCGCAGGAAATCAAGGAAAAGATGGCTGGCGGTCGCATCAAGAAGTTCCTGGCTGAAAACAGTCTGGTTGAGCAGGCGTTCGTCAAGAACCCTGAACAGACCGTTGGTCAGCTGACCAAGGCTGCCGGTGCGGAAGTGGTGTCTTTCGTACGTGTTGCCGTTGGTGAAGGTATCGAAGTCGAGCAGAAAGACTTCGCTGCTGAAGTTGCAGAACAGCTGAAGAAGTAATTAGCTGCTGCCCTTTCGACTGGGTACCCTTCTGTGCCCAGTCGCCTGCTTTCCTGCTACACTTTTTGCCATTTCGTCTGCGCGGAGACAAATCATGCCAGCCCCTGAAAAACAATCCAGATACAAGCGGCTCCTGCTGAAATTGAGCGGTGAGGCCCTGATGGGTGACGAGAACTTCGGGATCGACCCCAAGGTTTTGAATCGTATGGCGCTCGAGATCGGGCAGCTGGTGGGGATCGGCGTCCAGGTTGGAATGGTGATCGGCGGTGGCAACCTGTTCCGTGGTGCGGCGCTGAGTGCGGCCGGACTGGACCGGGTCACCGGTGATCATATGGGTATGCTGGCCACGGTGATGAACGCGCTGGCCATGCGTGATGCCCTCGAACGTTGTAATATCGCCACCCGTGTGATGTCGGCTATTCCGATGAGCGGCGTGGTTGACCAGTATGACCGCCGCAACGCCATGCGTTACCTGAACCAGGGCGATGTGGTCATTTTTGCCGCCGGTACCGGCAACCCCTTCTTTACCACCGACTCGGCAGCCTGTCTGCGTGGCATCGAGATTGAAGCCGATGTGGTGCTGAAGGCGACCAAGGTGGATGGTGTGTATACCGCTGATCCGGTAAAGGATCCGACCGCCACCCGCTATACCCGCCTGAGCTTTGACGAAGTACTGGAAAAGCAGCTGGGCGTGATGGACATGACGGCGATCTGCCTGACCCGTGACCACAACATGCCGGTACGTGTGTTCGACATGAACAAGCACGGCGCGCTGGTCAACCTGGTTGTCGGCGGTGATGAAGGAACTCTGATTGATAGCGGCTCTACAGCTGGAGAACTCGATGATTAATGAGATTGTAAGCGATGCGGATAGCCGCATGCAGAAAAGTGTCGAAGCCCTGGTTGAAAACTTCAAAAAGATCCGTACCGGACGCGCTCACCCGAGCCTTCTGGATGCGATCACGGTTTCCTACTATGGCTCCGACGTGCCGATTCAGCAGGTTGCCAACGTATCTGTTGAAGATGCGCGGACACTGACCATCATTCCCTGGGAAAAGAAGGTTGTCGGTGATATCGAGAAAGCAATTCACAAGTCTGACCTGGGCCTGAACCCGAGCACCAACGGTGACGTTATTCGCGTCCCCATGCCGCCGCTGACCGAAGAAACCCGTAAGGGCTATATTCGCCAGGCGCGCACCGAAGCGGAAAACGCCCGCGTGGCGATCCGTAACATCCGTCGCGATGCCAACGGCAACATCAAGGATCTGTTGAAAGAGAAAGAGATCACTGAAGACGACAGTCGTCGCGGTGAAGATCAGGTTCAGAAGCTGACCGACAAGTATGTGGCCGAGGCTGACAAGCTGCTGGCCCAGAAAGAAACGGACTTGATGGAAATCTAAACTGACAAGCGGGGCCTGGCCCCGCAACGGATCTGCATGACTTCTGAGCACCAGCTGATTATTCCGCCTGGACGCGCGATGCCGCGTCACATCGCAATCATCATGGATGGCAACAATCGTTGGGCCAAGGAACGACGCCTGCCTGGGCTCGCGGGTCACAAGGCGGGCATCAACAGTGTCCGCGCGGTGATCGAAGGCTGTGTAGAGCAGGGTGTCGAAGCCTTGACCCTGTTTGCGTTCAGTAGCGAGAACTGGAAGCGGCCGGCGCTTGAGGTCAAGGGCTTGATGCAGCTGTTCATGCGTGCGCTTGAACATGAGGTGCGCAAGCTGGCTCGACACGGCATCCGTCTGCGGGTCATAGGAGACCTGAGCCGGTTCAGTCCTGAATTGCAGCAGCGGATCCGTGAGGCGGAAGCTCGCACGGCCGAGAATACCGGCTTGGCGCTGAATATCGCCGCCAACTACGGCGGGCGCTGGGATATTGTCCGAGCGGCGCAGGTCCTTGCGCAGCGTTGTGTTGATGGCGAGCTGGCGCCGGCACAGATCAGTGAGGCGCTGTTCAACGAACAGGTCTCGCTGGCAGAGCTGCCGCCGCCGGATCTTTGCATCCGTACCGGGGGTGAACAACGGATCAGCAATTTCCTGATCTGGCAGTTCGCCTATACCGAATTCTATTTCAGCGACTGCTTCTGGCCCGACTTCGGCAAGGCCGAGCTGCTCGCCGCGCTGCAGTCGTTCCTGACCCGTGAGCGCCGTTTCGGGCGTACCAGTGAGCAGTTGGAGGCCGATAAGCGGTGTTGAAACAGCGAATACTGACAGCCCTGCTGCTGGCGCCTTTGGCGCTGGCAGCGCTCTTCCTGCTGCCGCAGCAACCCTTTGAATGGGTGGCTGCGGCAGTTTTTCTGTACGGGGCCTGGGAGTGGGGCAATTTCTGCCGTCTCGCACCTGGAGCTCGAGCCCTCTATGTTGTGGCAGTGGCAGGTGTGATGGCACTGGTCGCAACCCTGGTTGTACTGCAGTCCTGGGCGCTGGGAGCGGCGTTGCTGTTCTGGCTACTGGCGCTGTTGCTGGTACGGGGGTATCCGGGGTCGGCGGGCTGGTGTCGCGGTCTGGTCGGTATGCTGATGGGGGTGCTGGTGCTGGTACCCTCCTGGTATGCGCTGACGGCTCTGCGCGATCAGGCGCAGGGATTGACGCTGCTGCTGATGCTGCTGATGCTGGTCTGGGGTGCCGATATCGGTGCCTACGCGGCCGGCAAGTCCTTTGGTCGTAACAAGCTGCTGCCGGCGGTGAGCCCCGGCAAAACCCGTGAGGGGCTCTGGGGCGGGCTTTCCGTTTGTGCTCTGGTGGGTATCGGCTTTTCCGTCTGGCTGGAACTTGCGCCGCTGGCGTCAGTCTATCTGGTGTTGCTGTCGATCATGACCGGTCTGGTGTCCGTGCTGGGCGACCTGCTGGAAAGCCTGTTCAAGCGCGAACGGGGTATCAAGGACAGTGGCAAGCTGTTGCCGGGACACGGCGGTGTGATGGACAGGATTGACAGCCTGACCGCTGCGGCGCCGGTGTTTCTGGCAGGTCTCTATTTTCTTCAAGGAGCCTGAACATTCCCATGGAGCTGCTGCAGACTCTGTTGGCCACGCTGGTGGCACTCGGCGTACTGGTGACCATCCATGAATGGGGTCATTTCTGGGTGGCGCGCCGTTGTGGCGTTAAGGTGCTGCGTTTCTCCGTGGGCTTCGGCAAGCCGTTGTGGATGCGGACGGCGGCCGATGGTACCGAATATGCCATCGCGGCAATTCCGCTGGGCGGCTATGTGCGCATGCTGGATGAGCGTGAGGGGGATGTGCCCGAATCGTTGCGTGATCAGGCGTTCAACAACAAGCCGGTATTGCAGCGGATCGCCATTGTAGCGGCGGGTCCCCTGGTTAATCTCCTGTTTGCCGTCTTTGCCTACTGGTTCCTGTTCATGTCCGGCATCAGTACGGTGGTGCCCGTTGTCGGCGGCATCGCGCCGGGCTCCCCGGCCGCGCAGGCCGGCGTGGACAGCGGTTACGAAGTGCTGGAAGTGGATGGTCACTCGGTGCGCTCCTGGAACGAGGTCAATCTACGTCTGGCGGCCCGTGTCGGTGAAAGTGGCAGCATCGAGCTGTTGATGGGGGAACCCAGTCGCGGCTTCGCGCACAGCTATCAGGTGCCAATTGATAACTGGAGCGTGGACCTGGAGCGGCAATCGCCGCTGATGGCGCTGGGGCTGGAGCCTTGGCAGCCGGATTTCCCCGCCGTGATCGGTCAGCTGCTGCCGGACGGGGCCGCCAAGCGTGACGGTCTGATGGTGGGTGACCGGGTGTTGTCGGTCAACGGCGATCCTGTACAGAACTGGCAGCAGCTGGTGGGGATGATTCAGCAGTCGCCTGAGCAGCGCCTGCAGCTGCTCATCGAGCGTGAAGGACGTCGTCAGGCGCTGCAGCTGACCCCCGGTTCTCGCACGCTGGAAGATGGTCGTGTGCAGGGCTATGTCGGAGCCGGAGTCGCTGCGGTGGAGATGCCCGATGCGATGCAGCGCACCCTGAGCTATGGCCCCGTGGATGCGCTGGTTAACGGATTTCACAAAACGGGCCAGATGATCGGCCTGACCCTCGACTCCATCGGCAAGATGATCGCCGGGGTGATCTCGGTAAAAAACTTGAGTGGCCCGATAACCATTGCTAAAGTGGCGGGGACTTCAGCGGCCTCGGGGCTGGAGTCGTTTATCAGTTTTCTGGCCTATCTCAGTATCAGTCTGGGCGTGCTCAACTTGCTGCCGATCCCGATGCTGGATGGAGGACATCTGCTGTATTACGTGGTCGAACTGGTGCGCGGACGCCCGGTGAGTGAGCAGGTGCAGATGCTGGGTCTCAGGATTGGGATGGCCTTGCTGTTCAGTCTGATGGCATTGGCAATCATCAATGACATCGCCCGGCTCTTTTGATCTGAGCCAGTTTTCCTATCAGTCAGCCAAATAAACGTAAGAAGTACTGCATGAAACGCAAGCTGGGTCTGTTTTTCGTATCGATGCTATGGATGGCGCAGGCGCAAGCTGCCGCGCTCCCCTTTGAAGTCAATGATATTCGCCTGGAAGGGTTGCAGCGGGTTGAGCCCGGCATCGTGTTTCGCAACTTCCCCGTCGCGGCGGGTGACCAGCTGACGCGCAGTCAGCTGTCCGACGCCGTGCGCGAACTGTTCAAATCCGGTTACTTCGCCGACGTTCGGGCCGAGCGTGAAGGGGAGGTGCTGGTGCTGCAATTGCAGGAGCGCCCCTCCGTTGCTCTGATCAATATCGACGGCAACGATGTGATCAAGGAGGAGGACCTGATCAACGGCCTGAAACAGTCTGGCCTGCAGGAAGGTGACGTCTTCCGCCGCGCTGCACTGGACCAGATCAGCCTGGATCTGCTGCGTGTCTACACCTCCCAGGGGCGTTACGGTGCCGATGTTCACACAGAGGTCGAGCCGCTTTCCGGTAACCGGGTACAGCTGAATATCACGATCAACGAAGGTCAGGTCGCCACCATTCAGCACATCAATATTGTCGGTAACAGCGTGTTCAGTGATGAAGAGCTGAAAGAACTGTTCTCGCTGAAGCTGCCCAACTTCTGGTCGTTCTACACCAAGAGCGATCGCTATGCCCGCGAAAAGATGACCGGTGACCTGGAACGTCTGCGTTCCTGGTATCTGGATCGTGGCTATATCAACTTCAATATCGATTCGGCTCAGGTGTCGATCACCCCGGACAAACAGCATGTCTATATCACCGTGGGCATCACCGAAGGCGAACAGTACACCGTGCGTGATGTCAGCGTGGCCGGTGAAATGGTCGTGCCCCAGGATGTGATGCAGCAGGCGTTGCCGATCGAGGCGGGCGAGATCTTCTCACGCAAGGACATGACCCAGGGCCAGGACAAGCTGGTGCGCCTGCTGGGTGATGAAGGCTATATGTTTGCCAATGTGAGCCCGGTTCCCGAGCCGCATGATGATAACACCGTATCGATCAAGTACTTCGTCGAGCCGGGCAAACGTACCTATGTGCGTCGGATCAATATCAAGGGCAACACCCGCACGGCTGATGAAGTCATCCGTCGCGAGCTTGAGCAGATGGAAGCGGGCATCGTGTCCAGCCGGGATATCGAGCGCTCCAAGGTGCGTCTGGACAAGACCGGCTACTTCAAGTCGGTCAACGTGGAAACCCGTCCGGTACCGGGTACCGATGATCAGGTGGACCTGGAATACTCCGTTGAAGAGCAGCAGTCGGGGCAGTTTACCGCCAGCGTCGGTTTCTCCCAGAACGACGGCCTGATTCTGGACCTGGGTGTGCAGCAGGATAACTTCCTGGGCAGCGGCAAGAAGGTCGGTTTCAGCATCTCCAACAGCTCGACCCGCACCGAGTACAGCTTCAACTATCTCGATCCCTACTATACGGTCGATGGGGTCAGCCGCGGCTTCAATGTCTACTATCGTGAGCGTGACTACGAAGAGGATGATATCAGTTCCTACACCGCCGACGAGGCCGGTGGTGGTATCACCTTTGGCTATCCGATCGATGATTACCAGCGCCTGAGCTTCAGCGGTGATATCGAGTTCATTCAGCTCAACACCTTCTCCCAGACCGCGACCGAAGTAAAAGACTTCATCGCAGAGGAAGGCGACAACTTCCTGAACTGGAAGCTGACCGCCGGCTGGAGTGACAACCACCTGAACCGCGGTTTCTTCCCGACCCGTGGCTATGCCCAGGGCGCCAGCCTTGAAATGGCGGTGCCAGGCAGCGACCTGTCCTACTTCCGCGCCCAGTACAACAACAAGTGGTACCGTCCGCTGAATGAAGATGAAACCTGGATCCTCAGCCTGCGTGGCCGTGCCGGTTATGGTGACAGCCTGGGTGATAACAACTATCCGTTCTTCAAGAACTTCTATGCCGGTGGCCTGAAGACGGTCCGTGGTTATGCCAATAACTCCCTGGGGCCTCAGGATTCCAACGAAGATCCTTTCGGGGGCAATCTGATGCTGACCGGCAGCGCCGAGCTGATCTTCCCGATGCCGTTCATGGCGGACAAAAGCGCCTGGCGCAGCCTGGTGTTCCTTGATGCCGGTAATGTCTACTCGACCGACTGCTTCAGCAGTCAGATCAATTGTTCCGAAGACGTGGATCTGGCCGAGCTACGCTACTCGGCAGGTTTGGGAATCAGCTGGCTGACGCCGATCGGGCCTCTGTCCGTATCCCTGGGCATGCCGTTGAACGACAAGGAAAACGACGATACCGAAGTGTTCCAGTTTGCGCTCGGTCAGACTTTCTAAGGAGATATGATGAAAGGTTTTACTCGCGTGGCTGCTCTGGCGGCCCTGATGATCAGCGCACCGGCCTGGGCCCAGAAAATTGCCGTGCTGAGTGTGGAAGAGGCGCTGCTGACCTCCAGCGCGGCCGGCAGCTTTCGTGAAGAGCTGAAGAAAGAGTTTGCAGACGACGAAAAGCAACTGGTGGCACTGGAGAAACAGGCGCGCGAACTGCGCGACAAGCTGCAGAAAAACGCGGGTCTGGCGTCCGAGGACGATATCAAGCAGATGCGTCTTCAGTTCC
Source organism: uncultured Marinobacterium sp. (assembly GCA_963676805.2). Lineage (GTDB taxonomy): Bacteria > Pseudomonadota > Gammaproteobacteria > Pseudomonadales > Balneatricaceae > Marinobacterium. The sequence goes on from CAXXYA010000002.1 coordinate 3,347,839, forward strand.
AGAAAGCCTTTGCCGAATATCAGCGCCGCGGCCAAGCGATGCAGCAGCAGCGCGCCGAGCGTGAGCAGGCGTTCATCGCCGAAATGCGCCCGCGTCTGGACAAGGCGATCCGCGAGTTGATTGAAAAGGAAAAATTCGACATCGTGATCTCCAAGCAGGCGACTGTCTACAGCGCCGACAGCGTTGACCTGACCTCCCGCGTGACCGAACTGTTGAACAAGCAATAAGCCATGAAAGCCTCCGCCTGTTATACACTGGCAGAGCTTGCCGGAATTCTGGGCGGTGAGCTCCACGGTGATCCCGAGCTGGACATTCGTTCACTGGCGACGCTGAAGTCCGCCGGTGAACACCAGCTGTCATTTTTTGCCAATCCCCGCTACCTCCAGCAGCTTCGCCAAACGTCGGCCGGAGCCGTGCTGGTCTCGGCGGCCCATCAGGCCGACTGCCCGGGGGCCGCGCTTGTCGTACCGGACCCTTACCTGGCGTTTGCCCGTGCCAGTCAGCTGTTTGACTGGCGTCCCCCCGTACGTCCCGGTGTGCACCCCTCTGCGGTAATTGCCGGTGATGTGCAGGTGCCCGACGATGCCCAGATCGGGGCGCATGTCGTAATCGAGGCGGGCGTCACACTGGGGCGGGGCGTTTTGATCGGTCCGGGGAGCGTCATCGGCGAAAATTGCGTACTGGGCGACGGCTCCCGTCTGGAGGCCAACGTGACCCTCTACCCTGAAGTGCGTCTGGGCGCCGGCGTGCTTATCCACAGTGCTACCGTGCTGGGCAGTGATGGCTTTGGCTTTGCACCGACCCCTCAGGGCTGGGAAAAAATCTGTCAGCTGGGCGGTGTGGTTGTGGGAGATCGGGTCGAAATCGGTGCCGGTGTGACCATCGACCGAGGAGCCCTGGATGACACCCGTATTGGTGAAGGCGTCAAGCTGGATAACCAGATCCAGATCGCCCACAACGTGGTGATCGGTCGGGATAGCGCCATTGCAGGCTGTACCGCAGTGGCGGGAAGCACTAAAATTGGCGAACGCTGTACGATTGCCGGGATGTCCGGGATTACCGGCCACCTCGAGATCGCCGATGACAGCCATGTGACGGCCATGTCACTGGTCAGCAAGTCGATCAAGCGTCCTGGCGTATACTCCTCAGGTACCGGTCTGGAACCACACCAGCAGTGGAAGCGCAACGTGGTTCGTTTCCGTCAGCTCGATGAGCTGGCGCGTCGGGTGCGTAAACTCGAACAGGCTGTCGAACTATACTCTACAGAAGGTCAAAAAAATGATGGACGTTAAAGAGATCCGGAACTATCTGCCCCACCGCTATCCGTTTTTGCTGGTGGACCGGGTCTTGGCTCTGGAGCCGGGTGAATCGATCACCGCAATCAAGAATGTAACCGTGAACGAGCCCTTCTTTAACGGCCACTTTCCTGACCACCCGGTCATGCCGGGCGTACTGATTGTCGAAGCGATGGCGCAGGCCGCCGGTGTGCTGGGCTTCAAGACCATGGACAAGGGGCCGGAAGACGGTTCCATCTATTATTTCGTCGGCGCCGATAACCTGCGCTTCAAGCGCCCGGTGGTGCCAGGTGACCAGTTGCAGCTGGATGCCAAGGTGATCTCCGAACGTCGCGGCATCTGGAAATTTGATGTTCGTGCCAGCGTCGACGGTGAAACCGTCAGCAGCGCGACTATTTTGTGTGCAGATCGAAAGGTGTGACATTGATTCACCCGCAAGCCATAGTTGATCCCTCGGCCCGCCTGGCCGAGGATGTCGAAGTAGGCCCATGGACACTGATCGGACCGGATGTGGAAATCGGTGCGGGTACCCGCATCGCTTCCCATGTGGTGATCAAGGGGCCTACGCGTATTGGTGAAGGGAATCAGATCTTTCAGTTCGCCACCGTGGGTGAGGACTGTCAGGACAAGAAATATGCCGGTGAACCGACCCGTCTGGAGATCGGCGACCATAACGTCATCCGTGAAGGCTGTACCATCCACCGCGGTACCGTCCAGGACGAGGGGGTCACCCGAATCGGCAGTCATAACCTGCTGATGGCCTATGCACATGTGGCTCATGACTGCGTCGTGGGCGACAACATCATACTGGCCAACAATACCGCACTGGCGGGGCACGTTCACGTGGGCGACCACGCGATTCTCGGCGGCTTTACCGCTGTGCATCAGTTCTGCCATATCGGTGCGCATGTGATGTGCGGTGCCGGCACCGTCGTGCTCAAGGACATACCGGCCTATGTCATGGCGACCGGCAATAGCGCGCGGCCGCACGGTATCAACCTCGAAGGCCTGCGCCGCCGGGGTTTTGATGCTGATGCGCTCAACGCCTTGCGCCGTGCCTACAAGGCCCTCTATCGCAAGGGGCTGACCGTTGACCAGGCGCTGCAGGAATTGCGAGTCCTGGCTCAGGAGCAGGCGGCCGTACAGCTGCTGATCGAATCGCTGGAAACCTCGACCCGCGGCATCATTCGCTGAGGTGAGCATGCAACCTCTGCGTATAGGGATCGTGGCCGGCGAAGCCTCCGGCGATATTCTGGGAGCCGGCCTGATACGGGCACTGAAACAGCGTTATCCTCAGGCCGAGTTCGAAGGGATCGCCGGTGAGCTGATGCTGGCCGAAGGCTGTCGGTCGCTCTATCCCATGGAGCGACTGTCGGTGATGGGGCTGGTCGAAGTGCTGGGGCGTCTGCCCGAGCTGCTGCGCGCGCGCAAACGGCTTATCCGCCATTTTATCGATAATCCTCCCGACGTCTTCATCGGTATCGATGCGCCGGATTTCACTCTGGGTATGGAGCGTGCGCTCAAGGATGCCGGTATTGCCACCGTGCATTATGTGAGTCCATCGGTCTGGGCCTGGAAGCGCAAGCGTATCTTCAAGATCAAGCAAAGCACCGACCTGTTGCTGACCCTGTTCCCGTTCGAGGCCGAGGTGTATCGGCCGACCGAACAGAACCTGCGTTTCGTCGGCCATCCGCTGGCGGATGTAATTCCGGCGCAGCTGGACCTTGCATCAGCGCGTCACCGGTTTCGTCCGCAGGCTGAAGGGGAGCTGGTGGCGCTGTTGCCGGGCAGTCGTGGCAGCGAGATCAAGTATCTGGCGCGTCCCTTTCTGCAAACGGCGCGCTGGTTGCAGCAGCAGCGTCCCGAGCTGCAGTTTATTCTCCCGGCGGCCAACCGGCGTCGTCAGGAGCAGCTGCAGCAGCTGATCGAGGCGGAATTTCCCGACCTCAACCTGAAACTGGTGCTGCAGCATTCCCGGGAAGTGATGGCGGTGGCCGATGCGATTCTGATCGCCTCGGGGACGGCGACGCTGGAGGCCTGCCTGTTGTGCAAGCCGATGGTGGTGGCCTACCGGATGGCCGGGCTGACCTACAGCCTCTACTCACGCATGATCAAGAGTCGCTGGATCTCGCTGCCCAACGTGCTGGCGGATGAAGAGATGGTGCCTGAGGTACTGCAGCAGCGTGTGACGCCTGAAGTGATGGGGCCGCTGGTCCTGAAAGCCCTCGAGGACGATGCCTACCGCAAGCGGTTGAAGAGGGTGTTTGGCATCATCGGCGAGCAGCTGCGTCAGAATGCCAGCGAGCGGGCCGCGGATGCGGTCGAAGAACTGTTGGAGAGCCGTCGTGCAGAGCGTTGAATTCGATTTTCGCCCCGAAGGGCTGGTCGTCGGGGTGGATGAGGTAGGCCGCGGGCCGCTGATCGGTGATGTGGTGGCGGCGGCAGTCATTCTCGACCCGATCAACCCGATCGAGGGGCTGGGCGACTCCAAGGCGATCAGCGAGAAAAAGCGTGAACGGCTGTACCCGCTGATTCAGGAAAGGGCGCTGGCCTGGTGTATCGCCTCGGCGTCGCCGGCCGAGATCGACGAACTCAATATCCTGCATGCCACCATGCTGGCGATGCAGCGCGCCGTGGCCGGGCTGGGGCTGATGCCTGACTACGCACTGATCGACGGCAACCGCTGCCCGGCGCTGCCCTGTCCGGCGGAACCGGTGGTCAAGGGCGATGCCCGCGTGGCCGAGATCGGGGCCGCCTCGATTCTGGCGAAGGTGGCGCGCGACCGGCAGATGATCGAGCTGGACCAGCGCTTTCCCGATTACGGCTTTGCCCGCCACAAGGGCTACCCGACCCCCGAACATCTGGCGGCACTGGAAAAGCTGGGGCCCTTGCCTGAACATCGGCGCAGCTTTCGCCCGGTAAGAGAACGCCTGGCCCGAGAAGAAAATGTCTGATCCTGGTTTCATTCACCTGCGGGTGCACTCCGAATATTCCCTGTTCGACGGTTTGGTGCGGATCAAGCCGTTGGTTGCCACGGCTGCCGCGCAGCAGATGCCGGCGGTTGCGATCACCGACCAGACCAACCTGTTTGCGCTGGTCAAATTCTACAAGGCGGCGCTGAGTGCCGGGGTCAAGCCGATCTGCGGTGTCGACCTCTGGGTGCAAAACCCCGCTGATCCCGAGGGGGAGCCGTTCCGGCTGACGCTGCTGGTGCGCACTGGCCAGGGGTATCGCAACCTGATGGAACTGGTGTCCCGCGCCTATGCCGAGGGGCAAAACATCATCCCCGAGTGGGCGCTGGTGAAAAAAGAGTGGGTCCAGGAGAAATCCGAGGGCCTGATCGCGCTTTCCGGCGCCCGCCTGGGTGAAGTGGGGCGCGCGCTGCTGGCAGGTGCGCCCGAGCAGGCGGAAGCCGCGCTGGCCGAGTGGCAGGCGATATTTCCCGGCAGCTTCTACCTGGAAATCCAGCGCACCGGACGCGCCGGTGACGAGACGCTGGTGCATGCCAGTGTCGACCTGGCCGCGAGGATGGGCTGTCCGCTGGTCGCGACCAATGAGGTGATGTTCCTCAAACAGGATGATTTCGAAGCCCATGAGGCGCGTGTCTGCATCAACCAGGGCCGGACTCTGGAAGATCCGCAGCGGCCACGCAACTATTCCGATCAGCAGTACTTCCGCTCCGTCGACGAGATGACAGAGCTGTTCAGCGATATTCCCAGTGCGCTGGAGAACAGTGTCGAGATCGCCCGCCGCTGCAACATCGAAATCGAGCTGGGTACCTATTACCTGCCACGCTTCCCGGTTCCGGAAGGGATGCTGATGGATGACTTCTTCCGTCAGGCATCCTGGGACGGACTGGAAGAGCGACTGGATTTCCTGCTCGACAAGAATGCGCCGGACTATCAGGAAAAACGCAAACCGTACGAAGAGCGGCTTGAGTTCGAGCTTGAGATCATCATTCAGATGGGCTTCCCGGGCTACTTCCTGATCGTGATGGACTTCATCAAATGGGCCAAGGAAAACGGTATTCCGGTGGGGCCCGGACGTGGTTCCGGCGCTGGCTCGTTGGTGGCCTATGCACTGAAGATCACCGACCTGGACCCGCTCGAATACGACCTGCTGTTCGAACGCTTCCTCAACCCTGAACGTGTTTCCATGCCCGACTTCGATATCGACTTCTGCATGGATAACCGCGACAAGGTGATCGACTATGTGGCGCGCACCTATGGTCGCGATGCGGTGTCACAGATCATCACCTACGGCACCATGGCCGCCAAGGCGGTGGTACGCGATGTGGCCCGTGTTCAGGGCAAACCCTTCGGTCTGGCGGATCGCCTGTCCAAGCTGATTCCGTTCGAGGTCGGCATGACCCTGAACAAGGCCTGGGAGCAGGAAGACGCCCTGCGTGATTTCGTCAACGGCAGCGAAGAAGCCCAGGAAATCATGGAGATGGCGTACAAGCTGGAAGGGGTCACCCGCAACGTCGGCAAGCACGCCGGTGGTGTGGTGATTGCGCCGACCAAGCTGACCGATTTCTCCGCCACCTACTGTGATGAGGAAGGCCAGGGCCTGGTGACTCAGTTCGACAAGAACGATGTCGAAGAGGCGGGGCTGGTGAAGTTCGACTTCCTCGGCCTGCGCACCCTGACCATCATCGACTGGGCGCTGGATACGATCAACCGCAAGCGGAAGAAGGAAGGGGAAGAGCCGCTGGAGATCGAGAGCATCGATCTCGAGGACCCGGCGACCTTCAAGATGCTGCAGAGCGCTCAGACTACGGCGGTGTTCCAGCTGGAATCCAGCGGCATGAAGGACCTGATCCGCCGCCTGCAGCCATCCCGTTTCGAGGATATCGTTGCACTGGTGGCCCTGTTCCGTCCGGGGCCATTGCAGTCGGGCATGGTGGACGACTTCATCAACCGTAAGCACGGCCGCGCCCCGCTGGCCTGGCCGCACCCCGATTATCAGCTCGACAGTCTGCAGCCGGTGCTGGAACCCACCTACGGCATCATCCTGTATCAGGAGCAGGTGATGCAGATCGCCCAGGTGATGGCGGGTTATACACTCGGTGGCGCGGACATGCTGCGTCGCGCCATGGGCAAGAAAAAGCCCGAGGAGATGGCCAAGCAGCGCGCCGTCTTCCTTGAGGGCTGTGCCAACCAGGGCATTGACCAGGGGCTGGCCGGTAATATCTTCGACCTGGTGGAGAAATTCGCCGGCTACGGTTTCAACAAGTCGCACTCGGCGGCCTATGCACTGGTCTCCTACCAGACCGCCTGGCTGAAAGAGCACTACCCGGCGGCGTTCATGGCCGCGGTGCTGTCCTCGGATATGCAGAACACCGACAAGGTGGTGATCTTCATCGAGGAGTGTCGGCAGATGGGGCTCAAAGTGCGCCTGCCCGATGTCAACGATGGCGAATATATGTTCACCGTCAATGATGCCGACGAAGTGGTCTATGGCCTGGGGGCGGTCAAGGGGGTTGGTGAAGGTCCGGTGGATGCCATCGTGGATGCGCGTCGCGAGGGTGGCCCCTTCCGGGATCTGTTCGACTTCTGCGAGCGAGTCGGCGCCGGCAAGCTGAACAAGCGTGTGCTGGAAGCGCTGGTGCGCTGTGGCGCGCTGGACAGTCTGGGGCCGTCTCGCGCCATTCTCTGGGAGGCGATCGCCTCGGCACTGAAAGCGGCCGACCAGAGTGCACGCAACGCCGATGCCGGCATGATGGATATGTTTGGTGCCGTGGAAGCGGAAAGCCCGTCGGACCCCTATGCCGAGTTCGGCAAGGCGCGCGACTGGACCGACAAGGAACGCCTGCAGGGGGAAAAGGATACCCTGGGGCTGTACGTAACCGGCCACCCGATCGATGAATACGAGGCCGAGCTTAAGCATCTGGTCAGCCGCAAGCTGGTAGAACTGCAGCCCAGTCGCGGCAGCAACCAGAAAATGGCCGGTCTGGTGGTTGATATGCGCCTGAAAAAAACCAAGAAAGGCGATAACCTCTGCTTCCTGACCCTGGATGACCGCAGTGCGCGCATGGAGATCACCCTGTTCGGTGATACCTACGAAGAGGCGCGTAATCTGATCAACAAGGACGTGGTGCTGGTGGTCGAGGGTGAGGTCGCGCAGGATGACTACAACGGCGGACTCAAGGTGCGCTGCAACAAGGTGTCGAGCATGGCGCAGGTGCGCGCCCAGTCGGCCCGCTGCGTTGAAGTCTGCTGCGATCGCCGTCAGTTGAACCGGCAGCAGCTGCGTCAGCTGAGCACCACCCTGAGCCAGAACCGCAGCCCGCTGATCAGCCTGGCGGTGGCGCTGCGCTACCGTCGTGATGATGCCGAGGCACGGCTCTGGCTGGACCGCCAGTGGGCCGTGGCGCCGACCGATGAGCTGTTGCTGCAGCTCAAGGAGCAGTTCGGCAACGAGGCGGTCCGGCTCTGTTACGACTGAACAGGGTGGTGATCCGAGCCGGCAAACGGTAGAATCGTGCCATTATTTTTCGTGCCTTTGGGCCCCAAGTTACTGAACAGAAGCAGACACGCATGAATCCGAACTACCTGGATTTCGAACAGCCGATTGCAGAGCTGGAAGCCAAAATCAGTGAGCTGCGCCATGTCAACGAGGACACGGCGGGGCTCAACCTGAGTGACGAGCTGGAAAAACTGCAGGAAAAAAGCCGCAGCCTGACCGAGTCGATTTTCAAGGACCTGTCCGCCTGGCAGATCTCGCAGATCGCCCGTCACCCGCAGCGTCCCTATACCCTGGACTACGTCAAGCACATCTTCGATGACTTCGACGAGATCCACGGCGACCGCCACTTCTCCGATGATCAGGCGATCGTCGGTGGTCTGGCGCGGCTGGATGGCCGTCCGGTGATGGTGATCGGTCACCAGAAAGGCCGTGAAGTAAAGGAAAAGGTACGTCGCAACTTCGGCATGCCGCGTCCGGAAGGCTACCGCAAGGCGCTGCGCATGATGGAGATGGCCGAGCGCTTCAAGCTGCCGGTACTGACCTTCATCGACACACCGGGGGCCTATCCGGGCATCGACGCCGAAGAACGGGGCCAGTCCGAAGCGATCGCCTTCAACCTGGCCAAGATGTCCCAGCTGAACACCCCGATCGTTGCTACCGTGATTGGCGAAGGCGGCTCCGGTGGTGCGCTGGCGATCGGCGTCTGCGACGAACTGCTGATGCTGCAGTACGGTACCTACTCGGTGATCTCGCCGGAGGGCTGTGCCTCAATTCTGTGGAAGAGCGCCGAGCGCGCCTCCGACGCGGCCAAGGCGATGGGCATCACCTCTGATCGTCTGCACGAGCTGGGTCTGGTGGATCAGGTGGTCAGCGAGCCGTTGGGCGGCGCTCACCGTAACCCCGAACTGATGGCGGCGAACCTGAAGAAGCATCTGCTGGAAACCCTGGATCGCCTGTCCGATATGGCATCCGACGAGCTGCTCGAGCGTCGCTACCAGCGCCTGATGTCCTACGGTGTGTTCGAGGACTGATCCGACTCGGACAGCGGTTGAGCTGTCCGTTCTGCTTGAGACTCTGGCGGCGCGTCTGGCCGCCGAGCCCGATGTCCGCCGCTGGGTCCTTGCCCTCAGCGGTGGTCTCGATTCCTCCCTTCTGCTGGAACTCTGTGCGCGCCTGCAACTGCCGCAGCCGCTGGTTGCCGTGCATGTCGATCATCAGCTGCAGGCCGTTTCGACGGACTGGACCGAGCATTGCCGGCGCCATTGCCAGCGCCTCGGCGTACCCCTGACCTGTCTCAAGGTTGCCCCTGAATCCGCTTCCGAAGCCAGTGCCCGCACTGCCCGCTATGCCGCGTTTACCGACGTGCTGGAACCGGGCGACTGCCTGTTGCTGGCACAGCATGCCGATGATCAGGCCGAAACCCTGCTGTTGCGGCTGTTGCGCGGTGCCGGCGTGGCCGGGCTGGCGGGGATGCCTGAACGCCGGCCTCTGGGTCGGGCGCGTTTGCTGCGCCCGCTGCTGGCGCAGTCGAGAGCCTCGCTGGAAAGGGTTGCGGCGGAGCTGAGGCTGTCGCCGGTGGAAGACCCGACCAATGCCCAGGATCACTACGATCGCAACTGGCTGCGACTGCATATCCTGCCCCGACTGAAACGGCACTGGCCCTCCCTGCTGCAACGCTGCCAGGATACGGTGGCGCTGATGGGCGATGCCGACGAATTGCTGCGCGAGCGGGCGGAGGAAGACCTGCTGCGATGTCGTCTGGAGGTGGGTGGACTGAGCATCATCGCGTTCCAGCGGCTGACGCCGGCGCGTCAACGTAACCTCATGCATCACTGGATCGCTCGTCAGACAGGGCAGCGTTTGAGTCGTCAGCGCTTGCAGAACCTGTTGATCACCATGCTTTCCGAGCGTGCCGATGCCGAGCCTGTCGAACGGTTCAGAAGCCGTCAGTTGAGGCGCTATCGCGACGGTCTCTATCTGCTGCCGGACCCGCTGCCGGTGCCATCCGCTGTTGATCATCTCCGGCTGACGGTCGGGCAATCCCGGAGCCTGCCGCTGGGTGAACTGAACTGGCGTCGGGCGGCCAGGGGGCTTCCCGAAGGGATGGGGCTGACGCTGGGCTACCGGCAGGGAGGCGAGCGACTCAGACCTCTGGGACGGGGCGGCTCGGTGAGTCTCAAGCAGCTGTTGCAGGAGGCCGGTGTGCCGCCCTGGTTGCGCCCTCTGCAGCCGATTCTGTGGTCGGGCGAAAGCGTGGCGGCCGTTCCGGGCATCTGCCTGTGCGAAGCCTGCTGGGTGGAAAATGGCTGGTTGCCGGAATGGGACGCTTTGGGTTTGTCCTGAGGGGCGCTTTTTGCTAAGCTGCAACCCCATCTTGAGTACGTTTTCTCCCCTCAACATCTCGATCTGACAGGTTCCGCATGACGCGTTATATTTTCGTCACAGGCGGTGTTGTGTCCTCATTGGGCAAAGGCATCGCATCAGCTTCTCTGGCGGCTATTCTCGAGGCCCGTGGCCTCAAAGTTACAATGCTCAAGCTGGACCCGTATATCAACGTGGACCCGGGCACGATGAGCCCCTTCCAGCACGGTGAAGTATTTGTAACCGATGATGGCGCCGAGACCGACCTTGATCTTGGTCACTATGAGCGCTTCATCCGCACCACCATGAGCAAGCGCAACAACTTCACCACCGGTCGTGTGTACCAGCACGTACTGAGCAAGGAGCGTCGTGGCGATTATCTGGGCGGCACCGTACAGGTGATTCCGCACATCACCAACGAGATCAAGCGTCGCGTGATCGAGGGTGCGGGTGATGCCGATGTGGCACTGGTCGAAATCGGTGGCACCGTGGGTGACATCGAATCGCTGCCGTTCCTGGAAGCCGTACGTCAGCTGAAGGTGGAAGTCGGCGCGTCGAATGCCATGTTCATGCACCTGACGCTGGTACCCTACATCGCGACCGCCGGCGAGACCAAGACCAAGCCGACCCAGCACTCGGTCAAAGAACTGCGTTCCATCGGTATCCAGCCGGATATCCTGGTATGCCGTTCCGAGCAGCCGCTGGACGAGTCTTCCCGCAAGAAAGTGGCCATGTTCACTAACGTGGACGAACGTGCCGTTATCTCGCTGCCGGACGCCGATACCATCTACAACATCCCGGCCATGCTGTGGGAACAGCACCTGGACGAGATTGTGACCGAGCGTTTCCGTATCAACTGCAAGGCGGCTGATCTGAGCGAGTGGAATCGTGTCGCTGATGCGTTCCTGCACCCGGAAGGTGAAGTCACCATCGCCATGGTTGGCAAGTACATGGAACTGCTGGATGCCTACAAGTCACTGATCGAAGCGATCTCTCACGCCGGCATCGCGCTGCGCCAGAAGGTCAAAATCGAGTACATCGACTCGGAGCGCGTTGAGCGCGAAGGCAGTCAGATCCTGGAAGGCTACAGTGCCATTCTGGTGCCGGGTGGCTTCGGCGAGCGCGGCGTTGAAGGCAAGATTCAGGCGGTACGTTTTGCGCGTGAGAACAAGGTCCCGTATCTGGGTATCTGTCTGGGCATGCAGGTGGCCGTGATTGAATACGCACGCCATGTGGCCGGTTTGGAAGGGGCCAACTCCACCGAATTTGACCAGCAGTCCAAGCATCCGGTAATCGGTCTGATCACCGAGTGGACCGACCGCAGCGGTGAAGTGGAAGTGCGTGGTGAAAACTCCGACCTGGGCGGCACCATGCGTCTGGGTGCGCAGACCTGCCACCTGGCCGAGGGCTCCAGAGTCGCCGAAGCCTACGGCAACACCGAGATTCGTGAACGCCACCGTCATCGTTACGAGGTGAACAACAACTACGTGCCTCTGCTGGAAGAGGCCGGGTTGAAGATCACCGGTCGTTCCGTGGACGGCGAGCTGGTGGAAGTGGTGGAAGCGCCGGATCATCCCTGGTTCGTGGCCTGCCAGTTCCACCCGGAATTCACCTCGACCCCGCGCGACGGGCACGGCCTGTTCACCGGATTCATCAAGGCCGCGCTGGCACGCCAGGCGCAGCAGTAACCTTTTTACGAGTTAACTGGAGACACAGATACAATGGCTCAGATTGCGAATATCAAGGCACGCGAAGTTCTGGATTCCCGTGGCAACCCGACTGTAGAAGCGGATGTGATTCTGGAGTCCGGTGTCGTGGGCACTGCCTGTGCACCTTCCGGTGCGTCCACCGGTTCCCGCGAAGCGTTGGAACTGCGTGACGGTGACAAGTCCCGTTACCTGGGCAAGGGTGTGCAGAAAGCCGTGGCTGCGATCAATGGTGCCATTCGCGAAGCCCTGACCGGTCTGGATGCGGCTGACCAGCGTGCACTGGATGACACCATGCTGGCGCTGGACGGTACCGAGAACAAGTCCAACCTGGGTGCCAACGCCATCCTGGCCGTTTCTCTGGCCGCGGCCAAGGCGGCCGCAACCGAGAAGGGTATTCCGCTGTACGCTCACATCGCCGAGCTCAACGGTACCGCCGGTCAGTTCTCCATGCCGGTACCGATGATGAACATCCTCAACGGTGGTGAGCACGCCGACAACAACGTCGACATCCAGGAATTCATGGTTCAGCCGGTGAACTTCGACAACTTCTCTGATGCGCTGCGTTGCGGTGCCGAGATCTTCCACGCGCTGAAAGCCGTGCTGAAGGCTCGCGGCCTGAACACCGCCGTCGGCGACGAAGGCGGTTTTGCGCCGAACCTGGGCTCCAACGAAGAAGCCCTGGTGGTCATCAAGGAAGCGATCGACACGGCCGGCTACAAGCTGGGCACCGACGTGACCCTGGCGCTGGACTGTGCTTCTTCCGAGTTCTACAAGGATGGCAAGTACGACCTGGCCGGTGAAGGCAAGGTATTCGATGCTGAAGGCTTCGGCGACTACCTGGCTCAGCTGTGCGAAAACTACCCGATCGTGTCCATCGAAGACGGCATGGACGAATCCGACTGGGACGGTTGGGCCAGCCTGACCCGCAAGGTCGGTGACAAGGTGCAGCTGGTCGGTGACGACCTGTTCGTGACCAACACCAAGATCCTGAAGGAAGGCATCGACAAGTCGATCGCCAACTCCATCCTGATCAAGTTCAACCAGATCGGCTCTCTGTCCGAAACGCTGGATGCGATCAAGATGGCCAAGGATGCCGGTTACACCGCCGTGATCTCCCACCGTTCCGGTGAAACCGAAGACACCACCATCGCCGATCTGGCGGTCGGTACTGCGGCAGGTCAGATCAAGACCGGCTCCCTGTGCCGTTCCGACCGTGTGGCCAAGTACAACCGTCTGCTGCGCATCGCTGAAGAACTGGGTGCCGGCGCGGTCTACAAGGGTCTGAAAGAGATCAAAGGTCAGGCCTGAGTCCTGAACGAGACTGGAAAAACATAACGAGCGGCTCAGAGACAAGGCGCACGGCACCCAGGAACCGGAATGTATAGTCAATACATGAAGCTTCCAACCGGGCTGGCGCGCCGGCACCGTGCAACGCAGTCAATGAGTTGTGCAGTAGTGTTTCGAGGTGTCTCTGAAAATGTGATAAAAAGGGGGCCTTGAGCCCCCTTTTTTTGACCCTGGGTCCTGTAAGCAAGAGGTGAGTGCGTGTACCGCTGGTTGTTGTTGATTTTGCTGGTAATGCTCGCCGGGCTGCAGTATCGGCTCTGGTTTGGCGAAGCCAACCTGCGCCAGGTGTGGCAGCTGGAACAGCAGATCCTGCAACAGCAGCAGGTCAACCAGCAGTTGACCGAGCGTAACAAGCGACTCGAGGCCGAGGTGCAGGACCTCAAACAGGGGCTGACCGCTCTGGAGGAACGTGCCCGTAGTGAGATGGGCATGATCCGTGAAGGCGAAACCTTCTTCCAGTTAATCGAACCCGAGCCGGAGACATCCCGACGTTGAATCTAGATCTCGCCTGTAAGTGGCTGTATGGCGAGCCATTATCCCGTGCCGTATTACGTACCACCGCGGAGGACTTTCAGGTCTTCGAACATCTGCCGTTCGAACCGGACGGTGAAGGGGAGCACCTGTTCCTTTATATCCGCAAGACCGGGGAAAATACCGACTGGGTCGCGCGTCAGCTGGCGCGTTTCTGTCAGGTCAGCCCGCGCGATGTGGGATATGCCGGCAAGAAGGACCGCCATGCGGTGACCGAGCAGTGGTTCAGTGTGCGTCTGCCGATCGGTCGGACGCTGGACTGGTCGCTGTTCGGCGGTGACACCATCGAAGTGCTGCAAGCCGAACGCCACAGCCGTAAACTCAGGCTGGGAGCCCTGTCGGGCAACCGCTTTGTGATCCGGCTGCGTGATGTCACCGAACCGGATGCCCTGGCCGCACGTGTGGAGCAGGTGCGTACGGGCGTGCCCAACTATTTCGGTGAGCAGCGCTTTGGTCACGAGGGCGGCAACCTGGTCAAGGGGCAGGCGCTGCTGGCCGGCACCCTTAAAGAGCGTCAGCGGCACAAGAAGGGCATGTATATTTCTGCTCTGCGCTCCTGGCTGTTCAACCAGGTAATCAGTGCCCGTATCGAGCTGGGATTGTGGAGCAGCATACTGCCCGGTGATGTACTCATGCTGAATGGCACCCAGAGCTGTTTCCCGGCAACGGATGACGCGGCACTGGCGCAGCGCCTTGAGCAGGGAGATCTGCATCTGACCGGCCCCATGTGGGGGCGAGGCGAGCTGATGACCCAGGCGGATGCGCGGGCCTTTGAAGCCTCTACCCTGGCTCCCTGGCAGGAGCTGTGTGCCGGACTGGAGGGACTGGGGCTGAACCAGGAGCGGCGCGCTCTGCGGCTGTTGCCCCGAAATCTGAAGGCCGAAAAAGAGGTGGAAGGGCAGTGGCGGCTGGAATTCGAGCTTCCGTCCGGTGCCTTTGCCACCAGTGTATTGCGTGAACTTTGTCAGTGGCATAACGCCGCCAACGAGCAGACATAATCAAGAAGAATCGACATGCTGACTCTGATCTCTAATGACGACGGTGTATATGCACCGGGACTGGCCACTCTGGCAGAGCGCCTGGCGCAGGATCATCAGACCTGTGTGGTCGCGCCTGACCGCAACCGCAGCGGCGCCAGCAACTCGCTGACGCTGGACCGCCCGCTGGAGGCTCATCGCCACAGCAGTGGCTATTATGGCATCAACGGCACCCCCACCGATTGTGTGCATCTGGGAGGCTCGGGCCTGTTCACCGATGGCCAGAAGCCGGATATCGTGGTGTCCGGTATCAATGCCGGCGCCAACCTGGGCGATGATGTGCTCTATTCCGGCACCGTGGCGGCGGCGACCGAAGGCCGTCACTGCCGTCTGCCACCGATTGCGGTATCCATGCACAGCTTCCATCCGCAGCACTACGCCACCGCAGCGGAGATTGTGGCCACTCTGGTCAGGCATCTGGACAGCCTGGTCGTGGCGCCGCGCACCGTGCTCAATGTCAACGTGCCCGACCTGCCGCTCGACCAGATCAGGGGCGTTCATGTCACCCGTCTGGGCTATCGCCACGGTGCCGAGCCGCCAGTGCAGGTGGAAGACCCGCGGGGCCGCACCCGCTACTGGATTGCCGGCGCCGGCGCGGCGGCGGATTCGGAGCCCGGTACTGATTTCTATGCCGTCGAGAATGGCTTCGTCTCGGTGACGCCGCTGCAGATCGATATGACCCATTATTCCGGCATGGATAACCTGGCAGACTGGCTGGAGGGACTGATGTGATCGATCGGGACCTTCAGGGGATCGGCATGACCTCCCGCCGCACCCGTGAGCGCCTGGCGCAACGGCTGCGTGACCAGGGGATTGCCAATGAAGAGGTGCTGAACACGCTGATCGACACGCCGCGTCATATTTTCATCGATGAGGCGCTGTCGCACCGGGCTTACGAGGATACGGCGCTGCCGATCGGCTTCAATCAGACCATCTCCCAGCCCTATATCGTGGCGCGGATGACCGAGCTGCTGCTGGAAGCCGGTCCGCTGGACAAGGTGCTGGAAGTGGGCACCGGTTCCGGTTACCAGACTGCCATTCTGGCGCAGCTGGTGGATCAGGTGTTCAGTGTTGAGCGGATACGCCCGCTGCAGGAAAAGGCGCGCAAGCGACTGCAGCGGCTCAAGCTGCATAACGTCATGCTGCGGCATACCGATGGCGGCATGGGATGGCCGGACAAGGCCCCCTTTGATGGCATTCTGGTAACGGCGGCTCCTCGTGAGGTACCGTCAGAGCTGCTGGAGCAGCTCGCTGTGGGTGGACGCCTGGTGATTCCCGTAGGCGATGAGCACCAGGCGCTGAAACGGATTACGCGTGTCAGCGAGACCGAATACACCACCGAAGTGCTTGAAAGCGTCCGTTTTGTCCCCCTGCTTGGCGGGACGGTGCGTTAATTGATGAGGAAAGTGCGTGCGAAGTAAAAAGGATTATCTGCTGCTGTCCGGCAAAGGGATGATGATGGGGGCCGCCGATGCGGTCCCCGGCGTGTCCGGCGGCACCATTGCGTTTATTACCGGTATCTATGAGGAGCTCATCGATACCCTGAAACAGTTCAACCCCGAGGCAGTTCGTGTCCTGTTCAGCGAGGGCTTTCTATCCTGCTGGCGCTATGTCAACGGCAACTTCCTGCTGGCGCTGTTCAGCGGCATCCTGTTGAGCCTGGTATCGGTTTCACATCTGGTACTCTACCTGCTGGATCAGCACCCGATATTGCTCTGGTCATTCTTTTTCGGCCTGATCCTGGCCTCGACCTGGAGTGTGGTGCGCCATATCCGGGGCTGGAACACCAACCTGGTGGCGATGTTCGCCAGTGGGGCCTTACTGGCCTATATCATCACCGAACAGGCGCCGGGGACGGTCGAGCCGACCTTGATGATGATTTTCCTCTCCGGCATGATCGCTATCTGCGCCATGATTTTGCCAGGGATATCGGGCAGCTTTATCCTGCTGCTGATGGGCATGTATACGCCGATACTGGGCGCGATCAAGGGGCTTGAGTGGCTGACGCTGGGGCTTTTCGCCAGTGGCTGCGTGCTGGGCCTGTTGAGTTTCTCGCGGGTGTTGAGCTGGGCGTTCCATCACCATCGCATGTTGACCCTGGCGCTGTTGGGCGGTTTCATGCTGGGTTCACTGAACAAGGTGTGGCCCTGGAAATATACCCTGGCCTATACCATCAATCGGCACGGTGAAGAGGTGCCCCTGATGCAGGACAACCTGCTGCCGGGCAGTTATGAGGTCCTGACCGGACTGAGCGCCTGGTTCTGGCCTGCCGTTGCACTGATGTTTTTGGGGGCGCTGCTGGGTTTTGTGATGGATCGCCAGCAGCACTGAAGAGGGAGGCCGGAGTGCCCTATCGCCTGCTGCTAGTGCTGACCTGCCTGGGCCTGTGGCTCACTGGCTGCTCGACCGGCTATGCGCCGGTCACCGAGCAGTCGCTTGGGGCCCGATCCGGCCCCCGTGAACCTGCTCCGGCAAGTTACCGGGTGAAGCGGGGCGATACCCTCTACTCCATCGCATTTCGTTACGGCCTCGATTATCGCCGCGTTGCTCGCTGGAACGGCATCGACAGCCGCTACTTCATTTACCCCGGGCAGAAACTGAGTCTGAAGCCACCTGCCGCTGCCCGCAGCGCAAGTACCACCCGGGTGGCCGCTTCGACGTCAGCAGCGGCCAAACCGGGGGCGACAACCTCGGGTGGCGCCACAGCTCGTGTTGCCGCGACGGCCAAAACGCCTCCTCCCAAGCCTGCCAAGTCCGCCACAACCGGCAGCCGACCGTCCTCCACGGCATCGGGGCCTGTCCGCTGGCACTGGCCCCATGCGGGCAAAATCATCCTCGCGTTCGGTCGCGGTCAACCCGCCAATAAGGGCGTCGATATCGCCGGCCGCCAGGGCGATGCCGTAAAGGCAGCGGCCCATGGTGACGTGGTGTATGCCGGCAACGGACTGCTCGGTTATGGCAATCTGGTCATCATCAACCACGACAAACGTTATCTGAGCGCTTATGCACATAACAGTCGCATCTTTGTGCGCGAGGGTGATAAGGTTAAAGCTGGTGAAAAAATAGCCGAAATAGGTAAGACCGGTGCTACACGCTCTATGCTGCACTTTGAAATTCGGCGTGATGGTAATCCGGTCGACCCGTTAGGCTATCTGCCCAAGCGGTAACAACAATAATAATCACAGTTGATCAGGGATGGGCGCGTCCCTCCCTAAACCTGGGGGTGAAGATTATGGGAATCGTAGGCGAAAAGATCCGTTATTCTGCTCACAGCCGAGATAACGACTTGGATGACGAACCTAGATCAGCCGCGATGGATGATGATCACGATACAGACAGGGGCAGTACCGACGAGGAGGAAACCTCTGCGGAAGTGCCCGAATTTATCAACAGTGGCCGGGGGCGTGGCTCCATGGCGCACAAGGATCTCGTTAATGCCCGCTCTCTGGATGCAACCCAGTTGTATCTGAACGAGATCGGCTTTTCACCGCTGCTGACCGCCGAAGAGGAGGTCTACTTCTCCCGTCTCGCGCTCAAGGGCGATGAAGCGGCTCGCAAGCGGATGATCGAGAGCAACCTGCGCCTGGTGGTCAAGATTGCCCGCCGCTACATCAATCGAGGCCTGACGTTGCTTGACCTGATCGAGGAGGGCAACCTGGGGCTGATCCGCGCAGTGGAAAAGTTCGACCCCGAGCGCGGCTTCCGTTTTTCCACCTACGCCACCTGGTGGATCCGCCAGACCATCGAGCGGGCGATCATGAACCAGACCCGCACCATTCGTCTGCCGATCCATGTGGTCAAGGAGCTCAATGTCTACCTGCGTGCCTCCCGTGAACTGGCGCAGAAACTGGATCATGAACCGACGGCGGAAGAGATTGCCGCTCTGGTGGAGAAGCCGGTGGCGAATGTGGAACGGATGCTGGGGCTCAACGAACGTGTCAGTTCGGTGGATGTGCCGGCCGGTCAGGGAGCCGACAAGCCTCTGCTGGAGACCATCGCCGATCAGGAGGCGGCCGACCCCGAAACCCTGTTGCAGAACAACAATATCAGCGGCAACCTGAACCACTGGCTGGAGATGTTGCCGGAGAAGCATGCTGATGTGCTGTCGCGTCGCTTCGGGCTGCGGGGGTATGAGATGAGCACGCTCGAACAGGTCGGGCAGGAGATCGGATTGACCCGTGAGCGGGTACGTCAGATCCAGGTCGAGGCGCTGCGCAAGCTGCGTGAGATCGTTGAGAAGAACGGTCTGACCGGCGAGGACCTGCTGCAGTAGCAGGCCTCGTCGTAATGGGGGTGGCCGGATCAGCGCTCCAGATACTGGAGTTTGTCCGGCACGCCGTCCCATTTATCGGCTTCGGGCAGAGGTGCCTTGCGCTCGGTGATGTTGGGCCAGACTTCGGCCAGTTCGGCATTGAGCTGGTAGAACTTGTCTTGCTCCGGGCTCAGGTCATCCTCGTGCAGAATCGCCTCGGCCGGACACTCCGGCTCGCACAGACCACAGTCGATGCACTCGTCCGGGTGAATCACCAGAAAGTTCGGTCCTTCGTAGAAGCAGTCCACCGGGCAGACCTCGACACAGTCGGTGTACTTGCAGCGGATGCAGTTGTCGGTCACGATGTAGGTCATCGTTCAGCCTCCCATTGGCTCAATTCTGAGTGCAGTATAGTGCGCTATCGTTGCTTTGCTCAGGACAGCAGTGCCTTGAGGGCATACAGCTGCTCCAGCGCCTGGCGGGGTGTCAGTTCATCCGGGTCCAGGTCACGCAGTTGGCGTTCGGCGGCCGAAGGCTGGTAGCTGACAAACAGGTCGGCCTGCATCGGTTCCTCTTTCTCCTGTATCTGAACCGGCTCGGGGTTGCGCGTGACCTTCTCGCTCTGGTCGCGGCTGTCCTGCTCCAGCAGTACCAGCTTGTCGCGGGCATTGCGGATGACGTCAGCCGGAATACCGGCCAGCTGGGCGACCTGCAGTCCGTAGCTCTGGCTGGCCGGGCCTTCCTGAACCTCATGCATGAACACGATATGGTCGTTGTGCTCAACGGCGGTCAGGTGCACGTTGGCGACGCCGCGTTCGCGTTCCGGCAGGCTGGTCAGTTCGAAATAGTGGGTGGCAAACAGGGTGAACGCCTTGATTTCACGGGCCAGAAATTCGGCACAGGACCAGGCCAGCGACAGGCCGTCAAAGGTACTGGTGCCGCGGCCCACCTCGTCCATCAAGACCAGGCTGCGGTCGCTGGCATTGTGCAGGATGTTGGCGGTTTCGGTCATCTCCACCATGAATGTGGAGCGGCCGCCGGCCAGATCATCGGAAGAGCCCATGCGGGTAAAGATGCGATCGACGATGCCGATGGTGGCGGCCTGGGCCGGCACGTAGCTGCCGATATGGGCCAGCAGGGTGATCAGGGCGGCCTGGCGCATGTAGGTGGACTTACCGCCCATGTTGGGGCCGGTGATCACCAGCATGTGGCGTTCGCTGTCCAGCGCCAGGTCGTTGGCCACGAAGGGACTGTCCAGCACGGCTTCGACCACCGGGTGGCGGCCCTGGTGGATCTTCAGGCAGGGTTCGTCGACCAGTTGCGGGCGCTGATAATCCAGCGACAGGGCTCGCTCGGCCAGGGTGTTGAGCACATCCAGTTCAGCCAGGGCGGCGGCCGATTCCTGCAACGGCGCCAGTTCAGCGGCGAGCAGCTCAAGCAGCGCGTCGTACAGCTGCTTCTCGCGGGCCAGTGCCTTGCTCTTGGCACTGAGGGCCTTGTCCTCGAACTCTTTCAGCTCCGGGGTGATGAAACGCTCGGCATTTTTCAGCGTCTGGCGGCGGATGTACTCGGCCGGCATATCGATCGCCTGTGCCTTGCTGACTTCGATGTAGTAGCCGTGCACCCGGTTGTAACCCACCTTGAGGGTGGCAATATCGGTGCGGGCACGTTCGCGGGCTTCCAGCTGCAGCAGGAACTCGCCGGCGTTCTCGCTCAGGCCGCGCAGTTCATCCAGCTCGGCATCATAGCCTGCGGCGATGACGCCTCCGTCGCGGATCACCACCGGAGGGGTATCGATAATGGCGCGGGCCAGCAGGTCGGCCTGTTCCGGGAAGGTGGCGATGGTGCTGGCGAGGGCGGCGATACGACGAGAGTCGTTGCGGGCGAGCAGCTGCTGCAGTTCCGGCAGGGAAGCCAGAGCGTTGCGCAGGCGTTCCAGGTCGCGGGGGCGGGCCGACCTTAATGCCACGCGGGACAGGATGCGCTCCATATCGCCGATCGGTTTGAGCTGCTCGGCGATATTGTCGCTGCAGTCCGGGCGCAGCAGCCAGCGGATCGCGTCCTGCCGGGCCTCCAGGGCGCTGCGGTCGCGCAGCGGGCGGTGCAGCCAGCGGCGCAGCAGACGGCTGCCCATGGGGGTCTTGCACTTGTCCAGTACCGACGCCAGGGTATTGCTGCGCCCGCCGGACAGGTTCAGGTCCAGCTCCAGGTTGCGACGGGTGGCGGCATCGAGAATCACCGCCTCATCGTGCTGCTCCACCTGCAGACGACGGATATGCGGCAGGCGGCTGCGCTGGGTATCACGGGCATATTGCAGCAGGCAGCCGGCGGCACAGATCGCCAGCCCCAGGTGGTCGCAGCCGAAGCCGCTCAGGTCGCGGGTGTTGAACTGGTCGCATAGCAGGCGCTCGGCGGTATCGGCCTCGAACTCCCAGGGCGGGCGGGCATGGGCGCCGGGACGCTTGCGTATGGGGTCAGGGAATTCGACATCGTCCGGGTAAAGCAGCTCGGCCGGGCGCAGGCGCTCAAGCTCGGCCAGCAGCGCTTCTTCACCATCCACTTCAAACAGGCTGAAACGGCCGGAGCTGATATCGATCAGCGCCAGGCCGTAACGCTCATCCTGGCGGGCAATGCCCATCAGCAGGTTGTCCTGATGTTCGTCCAGCAGGGCTTCGTCACTGAGTGTACCCGGGGTGACGATACGCACCACTTCACGTGCGACCGGCCCCTTGCTGGTGGCCGGATCGCCGACCTGTTCGCAGATCACCACTGACTCGCCCGCTTTGACGATGCGTGCGATATAGCCTTCGGCCGAATGGTAGGGGATGCCGGCCATGGGGATCGGCTCACCGGCGGATTTGCCACGCGCGGTGAGTGAGATATCCAGCAGGGCCGCCGCCTTCTTGGCATCGTCGTAGAACAGCTCGTAGAAGTCGCCCATGCGGTAGAACAGCAGCTGGTCCGGGTGCTGGGCCTTGATGCGCAGGTACTGCTGCATCATGGGAGTGTGCTGGGTGCTCTTGCTTGCTGAAGACATAGTCGATGCGGCCATCCTGTTGCGGGGATTGAATCGGGTTCGGCTCGAGGTTTTAATGGGGGGAATTGTACGTCAAACACGTCTGCCTGCGTAGTCGCGGCTTTGGAGTAACACTATGAAAAACCTGGCACAGAAAGTGGGTGAAACCCTGTTGGCAAAGGGAATGAAACTGGCAACGGCCGAATCCTGTACCGGGGGCTGGGTGGCCCAGGCGGTGACCGCTGTACCCGGCAGTTCCGGCTGGTTCGACTGTGGTTTCGTGTCCTACTCCAATACCGCCAAGCAGAAAATGCTCGGCGTCGATCTGGTCGTACTGGAGAAAAGCGGCGCCGTCAGCGAGCCGGTGGTGGCGCAGATGGCGGAAGGCGCTCTGCGCAACAGTGACGCCGATATCGCCGTGGCGATCAGCGGCATCGCCGGTCCGGGCGGTGGCAGCGAGGACAAGCCGGTGGGCACGGTCTGGTTGGCCTGGGCGATCGAGGGGCACCCCACAGTGACCTGCCTGAGCTTCTTCAATGGCGATCGCGACGAGATCCGCCTGCAGGCGGTTGAACAGGCACTGGAGGGTGTCATGGCTTATCTGCCGCATTGATGGCAGAGGTTGCAATCTGATCAGGGTGTGAAATAATACTGTTCAGACATACAGTACTTAACCCCTCGGCTAATGAAAGGTTTCCCGATGGACGCAAACAGAAAGAAAGCGTTGGATGCAGCACTGTCACAGATTGAACGTCAGTTCGGCAAAGGTGCGGTCATGCGCATGGGGGATCAGCCCCGTGAAGCGATCCCGGCGGTCTCTACCGGTTCTCTCGGCCTGGATATCGCACTGGGTATCGGTGGTCTGCCTTATGGCCGAGTGGTTGAGATCTACGGCCCCGAATCCTCCGGCAAGACCACACTGACCCTGCAGGTGATCGCTGAGGCGCAGAAGCAGGGCAAGACCTGCGCCTTTATCGACGCCGAGCATGCCTTCGACCAGACCTATGCCGAGAAGCTGGGCGTCGACCTCGATTCGCTCTATGTGTCTCAGCCGGATACCGGCGAGCAGGCGCTGGAAATCACCGATATGCTGACCCGCTCCGGCGCCATGGACGTGATCATCGTCGACTCCGTGGCAGCGCTGGTGCCCAAGGCGGAGATCGAGGGCGATATGGGGGATTCCCATGTCGGTCTGCAGGCACGTCTGATGTCCCAGGCGCTGCGCAAGCTGACCGGCAGTGTCAAGCAGTCCAACTGCCTGCTGGTGTTCATCAACCAGATCCGTATGAAGATCGGTGTCATGTTCGGCAACCCGGAAACCACGACCGGTGGTAACGCGTTGAAGTTCTATTCGTCCGTTCGCCTGGATATCCGCCGTACCGGTGCGGTCAAGCAGGGTGACGAGGTGGTCGGTAACGAAACGCGCGTCAAGGTGGTCAAGAACAAGGTGTCGCCGCCGTTCCGCCAGGCCGAGTTCCAGATTCTGTATGGCCAGGGCATCTACCACATGGGCGAAGTCGTCGACCTGGGTGTGCAGCAGGGGCTGGTGGACAAGTCCGGTGCCTGGTACGCCTACAAGGGCGACAAGATCGGGCAGGGCAAGGCCAATGCGGCCAAGTACCTGGAAGAACACCCGGAAGTAGCGGAAGAGATCGAAAACGAGATTCGCGCTCAGCTGCTCAACGTGCCCAAGCCGAAAGAGGCTGCGGCACAGAGCGAAGAAGCCGGTCAGCTGGATCTCTGATCCAGAGGAATGTTATCCACAGGGGCCTCAGGGCCCCTGTTCTGTTTCTGGGGAGCAAACATGGCCAAAGAACTCGAGACACTGTCAGATGTGCGTAATGCAGCCATCACGCTGTTGGCGCGTCGGGAGTACTCGCGTGCGGAGCTGGAACAGAAACTGGGTGGGCGCACGCCCGATGCCGGGATGCTGATGCAGGCGCTGGATCAGCTGCAGCAGGATGGCTATCAGAGCGACCAGCGCTTTACCGAGGTATTCGTGCGCAGTCGACTGGGCTCGGGGTATGGGCAGATGCGCATTCGTCAGGAACTGCAGCGCAAGGGGATCACGCGGGAGCAGATCGAACAGGTGCTGCTGGAGCAGGCAGTGGACGGTCGCCAGCTGGCACAGGAGTGTCATCAGCGCCGCTTCGGTTGTACGGCCCCGAAGGATCAGAAGGAGTATGCCAAGCGGATGCGGTTTCTGGTCAATCGAGGCTTCTCGTTCGAGGATGCCCGTTACGCGATCACCCATGCAGAGGGAGAAGGCGAGTAAGATCGAACGGGTCTGTGTATAAAAGCGGGCGCAAAAGCTATCGTACATTTTTTGCCCGCGTTATATACTTAGCGGCTAATTTTTGCGTACAAATGCCCGCTTTTTATCAGCCAAAAAGCGGCCTGTCGTGCCAATCAGTACAGACGCAACGGACCCTATATGAACTACATGACAAGTGCGGAGATCCGCCAGGCATTTCTCGATTACTTCAACCAGCAGGGGCATGAGATTGTCGCCTCCAGCCCGCTGATTCCGGGTAACGATCCGACGCTGCTGTTCACCAACGCCGGCATGGTACAGTTCAAGGATGTATTCCTCGGCTCGGACAAGCGTGCCTACAGCCGTGCCACCAGTTCTCAGCGCTGCGTGCGCGCCGGCGGCAAGCACAACGATCTGGAAAACGTCGGCTATACCGCACGTCATCACACCTTTTTCGAGATGCTGGGCAACTTCAGCTTTGGCGACTACTTCAAGCGTGAAGCGATCAAGTTTGCCTGGGAATTCCTCACCCAGCGTCTGGGGCTGCCGGAGGAGCGCCTGTGGGTGACGGTTCATTACACCGACGACGAAGCCGAGAAAATCTGGAAAGAGGAGATGGGGGTCAACCCCGAGCGCTTCTCCAAACTGGATGAAGACAACTTCTGGGCGATGGGTGATACCGGTCCCTGCGGTCCCTGTACTGAAATCTTCTTCGACCACGGTCCCGATGTGGCCGGTGGTCCTCCGGGCAGCCCGGACGAGGACGGCGACCGCTACATCGAGATCTGGAACCTGGTCTTCATGCAGTACAACCGTTCCGCCGACGGTTCCATGGAGCCGCTGGCGCGCCCGAGCATCGATACCGGCATGGGCCTGGAGCGTGTCGCCGCCGTTATGCAGGGCGTTCACAGCAACTACGAGATCGACCTGTTCCAGAATCTGCTCAAGGCGACAGCCGAGGTACTGGGGCTGGACAGCCTCGACAGCAAGTCGCTGCGCGTAATTGCCGACCATATCCGTTCCTGCTCCTTCCTGATTACCGATGGCGTACTGCCGTCCAATGAAGGCCGGGGCTATGTGCTGCGCCGCATCATGCGTCGTGCCATCCGTCACGGTAACAAGCTGGGAGCCAGTAAGCCTTTCTTCCACAAGCTGGTCGCGCCGCTGGTCAAGGAGATGGGCGAAGCTTACCCGGAACTGGCCAAAATGCAGGCGCAGGTCGAGCGCATCCTCCTCAAGGAAGAGCAGCAGTTCGCCAAGACACTGGATCACGGCATGCAGCTGCTGACCCAGGCGATCGCCGGTCTCGACGACAAGGTGATCCCGGGTGAAACCGTATTCCGTCTGTACGATACCTATGGCTTCCCGGTGGACCTGACCGCCGATGTGGCGCGTGAACACGAACTGACACTCGATATGGATGGCTTCGAGCAGGCGATGGAAGCGCAGCGTGAGCGTGCGCGCGCCTCCGGTCAGTTCTCCGTTGACTACAATGACCAGATCAAGCTCGATGGCAGCACGGCCTTTACCGGCTACGACCGTCTGGAAGACCGCTCGGAAGTGCTGGCGCTGTACCGTGAGGGTGAACAGGTGAACCAGCTGTCAGCCGGTGAAACCGGCGTGGTGGTGCTGAAGAACACCGCGTTCTACGCCGAATCCGGTGGCCAGGCAGGTGACCAGGGCGTGCTGCGCTGGGATCGTGGCCAGTTCGAGGTCAGCGATTGCACCAAGGAAAGCGGCCACCACCTGCACCATGGCCGCCTGAGCGAGGGTGTCCTGCAGGTAGGCGACCAGGTAGTCACCGAAGTAGATATGGCCAAGCGCCAGGCGACCGCCTTGAACCATTCGGCCACTCACCTGCTGCACGCCGCTCTGCGCAAGGTGCTGGGTGACCATGTGCAGCAGAAGGGTTCACTGGTCAATGCCGAACGTCTGCGTTTCGACTTTGCTCATTTCGAGGCGATGACCGATGAACAGGTCGCTGAGGTTGAAGCGATCGTCAACGCTCAGATCCGCGCCAACTCGGCGGTGGAAACCGAACTGATGGAGCTGGAAGCCGCCAAGACCAAAGGCGCCATGGCACTGTTCGGTGAAAAGTACGATGCAGAAGTGCGCGTATTGAGCATGGGCGGCGACTTCTCGGTCGAGCTGTGTGGCGGTACCCATGCCAAGCGTACCGGTGATATCGGCCTGCTGAAGATCGTCGCTGAGAGCGGCATTGCATCCGGTGTGCGTCGTATCGAGGCGGTGACCGGTGCCGGTGCCATGCAGTGGATCAATACCAACGAGCTGGCGCTGGGCGAGATCGCTTCGCTGGTGAAAGGCTCTCGTGACACGGCGCTGGATAAGGTGCGGGGCCTCAACGAGCGCAACCGTCAGCTGGAAAAAGAGCTTGAGCGTCTGACCGCCAAGCTGGCCAGCGCCCAGAGCGGTGACCTGCTGAGCCAGGTGCAGGAGGTCAACGGCATCAAGGTGCTGGCGGCCAAGCTGGACGGGATCGAACCGAAGGCGCTGCGCGATACGCTGGATCAGCTGAAGAACAAGCTGGGCAGTGGCGTCGTGGTACTGATGACGGCCCAGGGCGACAAGGTCAGCCTGATTGCCGGGGTGACCAAGGATCTGACCGGTCAGATCAAGGCCGGTGATCTGGTGCGTGAGCTGGCCTCACGCCTGGGCGGTAAAGGGGGCGGGCGTCCCGATATGGCGCAGGGTGGCGGCACCGACGTGAGTGCTGTCCCGGCCGCGCTTGAAGCGGTGCCCGAACTGGTTGCGGCAAGCCTGTAAGTGAAACAGGCGCTGTCGGCTCCCTTGAAGGGGGCTGGCAGCCGAATGGAAGCTGGAAAATGGCGTTATACGTGCAGAAATACGGTGGCACCTCGGTGGGCTCGGTTGAGCGTATCCAGGCGGTTGCCGAAAAAGTGAAAGGCTTTCGCCAGCAGGGGCATGATGTGGTGGTCGTGGTTTCCGCAATGAGTGGTGAGACCAACCGGTTGCTCGCGCTGGCCAAGGAAATGCAGCAGCGGCCCGACCCGCGCGAGATGGACACGCTGGTGTCCACCGGCGAGCAGGTGACCATCGCCCTGTTGTGCATGGCGCTGAAAAATATCGGCGTGGATGCTCGTTCCTACACGGGCTCACAGGTGCGCATCCTGACTGATCAGTTTTACACCAAGGCGCGTATCCAGGATATTGAAACCGAGCGCATGCGGGCAGACCTGGATCAGGGGCGTGTGGTGGTTGTGGCCGGTTTTCAGGGGGTGGATGCCGAAGGCAATATTACCACCCTGGGGCGTGGCGGTTCTGATACCACGGGTGTGGCGCTGGCCGCAGCCCTGAAGGCGGACGAGTGCCAGATCTATACCGATGTGGACGGCGTCTATACGACCGACCCTCGGGTCGTGGAAGGCGCTCAGCGGCTGGAGAAGATCACGTTTGAGGAGATGCTGGAAATGGCCAGCCTCGGCTCGAAGGTGTTGCAGATCCGTGCAGTCGAGTTTGCGGGCAAGTACAAGGTCCCGTTGCGGGTACTGTCCAGTTTCCAGGATGGCCCAGGCACACTGATTACGATAGAGGATGATGAAACTGTGGAAAAGCCGGTTATCTCAGGTATAGCGTTCAATCGCGATGAGGCCAAGCTGACGGTCGTTGGTGTGCCGGATATTCCGGGCGTCGCCTCACGGATTCTGGGGCCGATCAGCCGCGCCAATATTGAAGTGGATATGATCGTGCAGAATATTGCGGCCGATCAAACGACCGATTTTACCTTTACCGTGCACAGAAACGACTATGATAAAGCGGAGCAGGTGCTGCAGCAGGTCGTGAAGGAACTGGGCGCGCGTGAAGTGGTCGGAAACAGAAGGATCGCCAAGGTGTCGATCGTCGGTGTGGGCATGCGCTCCCATGCGGGTGTTGCCAGCAAGATGTTTGATGCCATGGCGGCGGAAAACATCAATATTCAGATGATCTCCACCTCCGAAATCAAGGTCTCGGTGGTGATCGCTGAGAAGTATCTGGAACTGGCAGTACGCGCACTGCATTCGGCATTCGATCTGGATGCATCCGATACAGTCAGTGAGTGACGACAGTATCAGATGACGGGGGCCTACAACTGTTCTATAGTACCGTTCTAGGTCCCCCTAGGCAGTTTGGAGCGGCTTTTTGCACGCCCGCAGTCAACCCGGATGTTCTATGGACGTAAGGTAGGGTGGTGCAGGTACGCTCCAGTAATCAAGAATTCAGCGCCCAACAGGACAATTTAAGGAGAGCCACAAATGCTGATTCTAACCCGCCGTGTAGGCGAAACTCTTATGGTTGGTGATGATGTCACTGTTACCGTACTCGGTGTCAAAGGTAACCAGGTCCGCATCGGTGTGAATGCGCCCAAGGATGTTTCCGTTCATCGTGAGGAAATTTACCAGCGCATTCAGCGTGAAAAGTCACAAGACAGCGATCAAGAGTAATTTTTTTCAAATTTCTCTTTCCTTTTTAAAATCAGTCTTGTAACATACGCGCCGTTGTTGACGAGGTGAGTTGGCCGAGTGGCTGAAGGCGCGCCCCTGCTAAGGGCGTATACCGCAAGGTATCGAGGGTTCGAATCCCTCACTCACCGCCATTTGATGTGCGCCCGTAGCTCAGCTGGATAGAGTACCTGGCTACGAACCAGGCGGTCAGAGGTTCGAATCCTCTCGGGCGCGCCATCTCATGACAAGCAAGTTAACAGCACGTTGAAATTGTGTGTGCGCCCGTAGCTCAGCTGGATAGAGTACCTGGCTACGAACCAGGCGGTCAGAGGTTCGAATCCTCTCGGGCGCGCCATCTTTTCTTCATTTTGGGTAAGCGCCCGTAGCTCAGCTGGATAGAGTACCTGGCTACGAACCAGGCGGTCAGAGGTTCGAATCCTCTCGGGCGCGCCATCCCTTCCCTTACTTCTGTTTTAGCCAAAGTGCGTACAAGCTGCGTACATTCATGGCAAACTTCAAAACAAATATCCCTTCCTTACCTGACTCGAAACTGAGTGGGCACATACGTTTTTAAAGTTCCCATTCCGCATCATATTCAAGATGGCAGGCAATCAGCCAAAGCGTTGATCAGGCGTACGTCTGGAAACAAAGATCGTATTGAAGCGATACGGCGAAGTCGGTGCCTTGATTCTGCCATCTGCACATTCAACGATCCCGAACCCTCGACCACGAAATCAATGCGCTGTTCTCTGAGCGATTGAACACCATGCCGGCAATGCAAACGGTTGCGTATAGACACGCTTCTCCTATGAAGCCTGTAGAGGATGATCCGGAGATTCTTCTCGTTGGCTGATCATTGCACCGCGCACTCAATGACCAGCACGAAGAGCTGCTGACAACCGAAGGCGAGCGTTCACGGCAGGTGCCTTTGCCCCTGAACTGCTCAACCTGGACTTTTCTCTATTACCTTTGTCTGCCGTCAGCGCGGGCAGGTACGCCTGTGTCCGCATGAAGTCTGGAATGAGCACGACAAATACGCAGGGTATTCAAGACGATTCAATCGTTGGTATGGAGGTGCCATTGCAATGGTTGTCATGAACCGGAGGGACGTTATACTGGAAAGCTGCCTTCCCGATTTGGCAGCGTCGCCCACTTAGTGGGGGGCTAAACATAAGGAATGATGTTTATGCCGATAGATTACGCTGCAATATTGCGTGAACATGGATTCGTTGCTGAATCCGACAGTCTTCACGATTCACTCACCGGTTTCCACTACGAAATCGATGACCTGCTGCACAATGATGATTCGCCATTCGATGTGGATAAGTCAGCCATCCAGCGACAGCCACACAACCTCGATTGTTTGCTTTCTTGCTCGTTGACACTCAAGCCCGGTGAAAACGTCGACAGTGGCGTTCGCTTCCTGATGGGTAAGTGGCAGTCATGGCTGTGCTATCAAAACCCTGCGTATGAGAGCATCGAGCGGCTGGCAACCGCAGAGGGGGCCGTTGTCCGCATGCTGACGATATCCGGTTCAGGTCAAACGGCATGCTCCATCAGTTTTGAGTTGAATAGGGCTTTTGTGGGGGCGTGATGAAGGTAAAAGGTTACGACATCATCGGTGATATCCATGGTCATGCAGACGAGCTGGTGAAACTGCTGCGCCACCTGGGATATCAGGATTGTGGAGCCGGTTTTCGTCACGAAACCCGTAAAGTCATTTTCGTCGGTGACTTCATTGATCGCGGTGAACATCTGCGCCAGCACCAGCGATTACTCAAGATCGTGATGACCATGATAAACAATGGTTATGCCTTGGCGGTAATGGGGAATCACGAATTCAATGCGCTGGCATTCCATACCGAGCATGAAGGTGAATATCTGCGCCCACGTACCGCGAAGAATATCGAGCAGCATCAAGCCTTTTTGAATGAATATGAGGACGAGCCGACCTTGAAGCGGGAAGTGCTCGAGTTCTTCTACACACTGCCGTTGTGGCTTGAGCTGGATGGCATCAGGGTCGTGCATGCCTGCTGGGATGATGAGCTTATCGAAATGATGCGCAGGAAAGTCCCGGGGGGCGTCCTGAATCCTGACTTGTTAATCGAGGCATCCCGGACAGGAACACCCGCATTCAACGCCATAGAACGGCTATTGAAGGGGGTTGAGGTTGAGCTGCCCAAAGGGGTTACCTTCAAAGATAAAGATGGTCAGGTGCGTAGCGCGGTTCGAGTACAGTGGTGGAAGCAGGGTGCCAAGACGCTCGGGGAGATAGCGATGCCGGAGGCGCTGGACATTGGGGATGCCGCCATGGCGCCTGTGACCGGTGGTATTCCCAGGTACCCGGTCGACCAGCCGGTTTGCTTCATTGGGCATTATTGGCTGGAAGGTGAGCCGGAACCACTTGCCCCGAATGTTGCGTGCCTGGATTACTCGGTGGCAAAAGAGGGCAAGCTGGTCGCTTATCGGTGGAGCGGTGAGCATATTCTGTGCAAAGAACACTTTACCCATATTTGAGGATATGACAGATGATGATTCTTATTGGAGTAATGGTGCTGATCATGTGGTTGGTTGTGGGGGTTCTTGCCGAGCGGTCGATGAATGACCTGACTGGCGGGAGTGAGCTTCCATACATGGTGCTGCCATTGCGCATTGTGGTTATTGTACTGGCACCAATCATGTTTCTGGTCTTTGAGCGACATCTGTTTTACCGGTCCAGGAACAGTCTCACTGTTCTGGATGAAGTGGACGGTAAAAATTGAATTTGACTTTTGGCGTTTAAATTATATTTGATTTTATTAATCCGCGACAAAAAAGAGATGGATGTTAATTCATTTCATAATGCATTCTAATTTTCTTCGATAGCATACGAATATTATATTGATAAGGTGTGTCATGAAAAAATATAAAATGACCATTCACTGCGGAATCGACTTCAATCTAATGGAAGTCGGAGATAAAGATTATCGAGAAGCATGCCTGAAGGATTGGCTTGAGAAAAACTGTGTTGGTCAATATACCTATGAATGGTCTTCCGCCGATGAATTTACTATAGAGTTTGAAAATTCGGATGATTATGTCCGTGCTGAGGTTCTATCATTGGAAGGCATCCCGCACAAAAAATAAGTAATCAATGCACTTGGGTGCAGCAAAACTGCGCCGCTGCTTGAGGTGTTATCGATTGCTCGACCCTGTTGCCGATGCTTGCCGTTGTCGTCCCCGGACAGCTTCCGACCACAAAGCCGGGTATTCCGGAGCCTGGTTGGCCCGACTTCGTTGTGTCGGTGCTGGCGGGGTAAGCGCAAGGTGTGTACAATCGCACTCCAAATGAACATCACTGTGTAAAAGCAGAATGTAGGGTAGGGTTAAGGCAGTAGCCGGAATCCAGTAATCATGCGGTTTTGCAGGGTTCTGGTTGTGGATGCTTCCTGAAAGATGTTGTTCTTGGTGGCTGTTTGGGCGAATCCCTCACACACCGTCATTTGATGTGCGCCCGTAGCTCAGCTGGATAGAGTACCTGGCTACGAACCAGGCGGTCAGAGGTTCGAATCCTCTCGGGCGCGCCATCCCTCCTGCCAAATGATTACCACGCCGCAAACCGGACGCTTTGTCTGATCCCATTACTCCGGAACTACCATGAAATTCATCGCCAAGCTGTTTCCCGAAATTACGATCAAGAGTCGTCCCGTTCGCCGTCGTCTGATTCAGCGTTTGCAGAGCAACCTGCAGATCCTGCTCAAGCGTCTTGATGAAGATATCAAGGTCAGTGGCTTCTGGGACAAGGTCGAGGTCAGTTTTGCGGGACAGAACGACGAGCTCGGTCGGCAAATTGTCGATGAGATGAAACGCGTCCCGGGTATTCAGAACTTCCTTGAGGTGCAGGAATATCCGCTGGGCAGCTTTGATGAAGCTTTTCAGGTAACACGAGACGCCTATGCCGAGCGCTTGAAGGGCAAGACGTTCAAGGTGCGGGTCAAGCGCACGGGTAAGCATGATTTCACCTCCGTGGAGATGGAGCGCTATATCGGTGGCGGCCTGCGTCAGCATACCGAAGCCGCCGGCGTTGATGTGCGCACGCCGGAAGTCTGGGTCGATCTGGAAGTGCGTGACACCAAGCTGTTCGTGGTCACGGCCAATCATCAGGGGTTGGGCGGTTACCCGCTGGGCACTCAGGACGATGTACTGTCGCTGATCTCCGGTGGTTTCGATTCCGTGGTTGCCTCTTACATGACCATGCGTCGTGGCTGCAAGACCCATTTCCTGTTCTTCAACCTGGGTGGTCATGCGCACGAGATCGGCGTCAAGCAGGTCGCGCTCTACCTGTGGAAGCGTTACGGCGCGTCTGCGCGGGTCAAGTTCATTACCGTACCCTTCGAAGAAGTGGTCGGCGAGATCCTGCAATCGGTGCATCATTCCCATATGGGCGTGGTACTGAAGCGCATGATGATGCGTGCGGCCGATAAGGTAGCCGATCGCATGAAGCTGGATGCGATCGTCACCGGTGAAAGCGTGGCCCAGGTGTCCAGTCAAACCCTGCCCAACCTGCGTCTGATCGACGAGAGCTGTAACCATCTGGTACTGCGCCCGCTGGTGACCATGGACAAGCCGGAGATCATTGATATTTCCCGCCAGATCGGTACCTTCGAGTTTGCCAGTGCGATGCCGGAGTATTGCGGCGTGATCTCCGACAAGCCGACCACCCGCGCCCGTCGTGAACGGGTCGAGGAAGAGGAAAGCAACTTCGACTTTGAGGCGCTGGAACGTGCGCTGGAACAGGCAGAGGTGATCCGGATTGATGAGATTGTGGAAAATCAAAATATCAATTCCGAGATTGAAGCGATGACGCGTGTGGCTGACAACCAGACGCTGATTGATATCCGTCCGCCGCGCGAACAGGAGCGCAAGCCGCTCAATATGCCGGGCTGTGATATCCGGGTCATCCCCTTCTATCAACTCGAAGCCGGTTTCCCTGAATTGCCGCAGGAGCGAGAGTATCTGCTCTATTGCGACAAGGGAGTGATGTCACAGATGCATGCCCAGCATTTGCATGAGCTTGGGTATGACAACGTTAAAGTGTTCCGTCCAGCCACTCAATGAGTGGCTTTTTTGTGTCGCTATTTTGTAAATTAGCCAAAAGGCTAAGGCGACATTGTTGTTTTAATCGCTTCCTTATGTGCTAATGTCGACATTATTGTCGCAAGCAGCACGATCTATTCGGCAAAATGTAAAAAAACTACAGATTGTCGACAATCTTGCAATTGCCCCCTGAGTTTGCGTTAGAATAGATTCGTTCGATTATGCTGTGCTGCCTGATAGCTTTTATTAGATAGCCGGCCTGGTCTGAACATCCGTCTGTCGTCCCGGCTCTGACACCAGGAGAGTCAAGTGCGGCCAAAAGTCGCCGGCAGGCCCCAGGTTTCGAATTACAACAGGAGCACCCACAAGATGGATAATCTGTTCTCGGAAGGCCTTACACTCATGGCCTTCGGCATGGGTTTCGTCTTCGTCTTTCTGACGTTGCTGGTGTTTGCCACCGGCATCATGTCGCGACTGGTCAGCCGATACCTGCCGGAACCGGTTGCCAAAGCGCCCAAGGCTCGTGCCCAGCCGGCAGCTGCTGGTACAACAACAGCGAACAATGACGAGCTGGTCGCGGTCATCACAGCAGCGGTACACAAGTACCGTTCCAAGTGACGCGGTTAACAACAAGAACTTCAGATAGGAAAGGCTAACTCATGTCCGATGTAAAAAAACCGCTAGGCATTACCGACGTCGTCCTGCGTGATGCGCATCAGTCTCTGTTTGCGACCCGCCTGCGACTTGACGATATGCTGCCGATCGCCGAAAAACTGGACAAGATCGGCTACTGGTCCCTGGAAAGCTGGGGTGGTGCTACTTTCGATTCCTGTATCCGTTATCTGGGTGAAGACCCCTGGACCCGCATCCGCGAGTTGAAGGCCGTGATGCCGAACACCAAGCAGCAGATGCTGCTGCGCGGTCAGAACCTGTTGGGCTACCGTCATTATGCCGACGACGTTGTCGACAAGTTCGTCGAGCGTGCCGCCACCAACGGCGTGGATGTGTTCCGTATCTTCGATGCGATGAACGACCCGCGCAACCTGGATCGTGCCATCAAGGCAGTGAAAAACTGCGGCAAGCACGCTCAGGGCACCATCTCCTATACCACCAGCCCGGTGCACACCATCGAGACCTGGGTGGATTACGCCAAGACACTTGAAGATCTGGGCGCCGATTCCATCGCGATCAAGGATATGTCCGGCATTCTGACGCCGTACAACGCCTTTGACCTGATCTCACGCCTGAAGGCGCAGACTGGCCTGGAAGTCCAGTTCCATGCCCATGCCACTGCAGGCCTGTCGGACATGACCATCCTGAAAGCTGTTGAAGCCGGCGTGGATCGTGTCGACACCGCTATCTCTTCCATGTCCATGACCTACGGTCACACGGCGACCGAGTCGGTGGTCGCGGCGCTGGCCGGCACCGATCGCGATACCGGTCTGAACCTGGAAGCACTGGAAGAGATCGCGGCCTATTTCCGTGAAGTACGGAAGAAATACGCCAGGTTCGAAGGCTCGCTGCGCGGCACCGATTCCCGCATCCTGGTGGCTCAGGTGCCGGGCGGCATGCTGACCAACATGGAAAGCCAGCTCAAGGAACAGGGCGCCGCTGACAAGTTTGATGAAGTACTGGCCGAGATCCCGCGTGTGCGTGAAGACCTGGGCTACATCCCGCTGGTAACCCCGACTTCCCAGATCGTCGGCACCCAAGCGGTGATCAACGTGCTGATGGGCGAACGCTACAAGACCATCTCCAAGGAAGTACAGGGTGTGCTCAAGGGCGAATACGGTGCAGCACCGGCGCCGTACAACGCTGAACTTCAGGCGCGAGTCCTGGATGGCAAGGAGCCGCTGACTTGTCGCCCGGCCGACCAGCTGCAGCCGGAAGTTGAGAAACTGACCGCTGAACTGAAGCAGCTGGCAAGCGAGAAGGGCATCAAGCTGGAGCAGGGCGAGAAGGCGATCGATGACGTTCTGACCTACGCGCTGTTCCCGCAGATCGGCCTGAAATTCCTGGAAAACCGCGGCAACCCTGACGCCTTTGAACCTGTACCGACTCTTGAGGACGCAAAAACCATGGCAGCCCCGAAAAACAACGGACCGGAAGTCTACACCATCAACGTCAACGGCCAGAACTACGTGGTTCAGGTAACCGAGGGCGGCGACGTTTCCTCCATTCAGTCTGCCCCGGCGGCAGCTCCGGCCGCTGCAGCACCGGCAGCAGGCTCCGGCGAACCGGTTCCGGCACCGCTGGCCGGTAACATCTGGAAAGTGCAGGTAGCTGCCGGCCAGGCCGTTCAGGAAGGTGATGTACTGGTGATCCTGGAAGCGATGAAGATGGAAACCGAAGTACGTGCTGCCCGTGCCGGTACCATCGTGTCTGTTGACGTCAAAGAGGGTGACGCCGTACAGGTCGGCGACTCCCTGGTGACCCTGGCCTAAGGTAACGCCGCATGGATAAGCTACTTGATCTATGGCTGGCGTCGGGGGTCTATAATATCTCCTTCGGTCAGCTGACCATGATGATCATCGGCATGGTGCTGCTCTACCTTGCGATCCGCAAGAACTTCGAGCCGCTCCTGCTGGTTCCGATCGGCTTCGGCGGTATTCTGGCGAATATCCCGGAAGCGGGTCTGGCGATGTCGGCGGTGGAGAATGCGCTCCATTTCGCCAAACCGGAAGTGCTGCAGGGGCTGGCGGGCGTGCTGGGTGTCAACGGCACCGACGTGCACGAGCTGGCGCATGCCTACCATAACTCCAACGCCAGCGTGCACTCCGCTGCAACGCTGGTGGCCCAGGATTATGGCTACAACAACGGCATGTTGTACAACTTCTACCTGGTGGCGATCGCTTCCGGCGCCGCACCGCTGATCATCTTCATGGGTGTGGGCGCGATGACCGACTTCGGTCCGCTGCTGGCCAACCCGAAGACCCTGTTCCTCGGTGCCGCCGCGCAGTTCGGCATCTTTGCGACCGTACTGGGTGCGGTGGCGCTGAGCAGCTTCGGGCTGATGGATTTCAGCATCCAGGACGCCGCTGCCATCGGCATCATCGGTGGTGCCGACGGTCCGACCGCGATCTACGTGGCCAGCCTGCTGGCACCGCACCTGCTGGGCGCGATTGCGGTTGCCGCCTACTCCTACATGGCGCTGGTGCCGCTGATTCAGCCGCCGATCATGCGTGCCCTGACCACCGAGTCAGAGCGCAAGATCAGCATGAGCCAGCTGCGCCACGTGTCCAAGACTGAAAAGATCATGTTCCCGATCCTGCTGCTGGTGCTGGTTGCACTGCTGCTGCCGGATGCGGCACCGCTGCTGGGCATGTTCTGTTTCGGTAACCTGATGCGTGAGTGTGGCGTGGTGGACCGTCTGAGCGATACCGCCCAGAATGCGCTGATTAATATCGTCACCATTTTCCTGGGTCTGTCCGTGGGCTCCAAGCTGTCCGCCGACAAGTTCCTCGATGTACAGACGCTGGGTATCCTGGTTCTGGGCATCGTTGCCTTCGGTATCGGTACCGCTTGTGGCGTACTGATGGCCAAGGGCTTGAACAAGTTGCAGGGCGGCAATGCCATTAACCCGCTGATCGGCTCGGCCGGCGTATCGGCGGTACCCATGGCAGCGCGTGTGTCCAACAAGCTGGGTCTGGAAGCCAACCCGCAGAACTTCCTGCTGATGCACGCCATGGGCCCGAACGTGGCCGGCGTCATCGGTTCGGCGGTCGCGGCTGGTGTGATGATCAAGTTTGTCGGCTGATCACCGAACCCATCCCAATACAAACGGAGCCTGAGGGCTCCGTTTTTCGTCAGGCCTTCAACAGCGTTTCGATGGCTGCCAGGGTCAGATCGATAGCCTGGCTGCTGTCCTGAACCCTTGCCAGTGTCAGCAGCCCCTCATACATGGGCAGCAGTACCAGTGCCTTGTCGGTACTGAACCCCTCTTCCAGGAGCAGGCGCTCGAGAAAGCTCTGCATCCACCGCATATGTTCAGCTGCCAGCGCCCGGATATCGGGGTTCGAGTACATGAACTCAGCGGCAGCATTATTGAACAGGCAACCGTTGAAATTACTCTCTTCGCAGATGTCGCGAAGGTCCTTGAAGGGGGCCAGGATACGTTTGACGCCTGTTCCTTCCTGTTCGCGTGCCTGCGTTTCCAGTTCCTGGCGAACCCGGAGGCTGGCGCGTTCGAGGACGGCCAGAATCAGGGCATCCTTGGACTGAAAGTGCTTGTAGAGCGTGGTCTTGGCGACGCCGGACTCGGCTTGAATACGGTCAATTCCGGTGGCATGAAAGCCATCCCGATAGAACAGCTGTTCCGCAGTGTCCAGAAGGTGCTCGCGTCTGGGCGTAGGCATGGTACTGAATATCTCGTTTGCAGACTGAGGTCTCTATCTTACCAGCTCGTGGAAAATGATTGACGCTACAGATCTGTACACCTATGATTACAGGGGTGTACAGATCTGTTTTCTTATGACTTTGGAGGTCACGATGTCACGTATGCAAATGCTCTGCCCCGATACCGCCTGTGAACAGGGTGCACCGACGCTGGCGATGATTCGCAAGCAGTTGGGGATGTTGCCGAACTTTTTTGCCGGTCTGGCGAACCATGGCGCCTCTCTGAACGGCTATCTGGCGTTCGAAGAGATGCTGTCCGAACATAGCCACCTGACCAGGGCTCAGCGCGAGATGATTTCACTGGCGGTCGCCAATGCCAACGGCTGCCACTACTGCGTTAGTGGGCATACCCTGTCGGCCAAGCATGTCGGAGTGGATGCTGAAGCGGCGCGTCTGGCGCAGCAGGGCAAGGCGACGGATGCCAAGGATCAGGCGATCCTGGATTTTGCCATGGACCTGCTTGAACAGCGCGGCCACCTGCCGGATGAGAGCCTGGCAGCCGCGCGTCAGATGGGACTGGATGATGCCACGCTGGTGGAAATCACCAGTTGGGTGGGGATCAACAACTACAGCAACTGGATCAACAACCTGATCCAGCCGAAAATCGACTTCCCGGAAGTGCCTCTGATCTGAGGCATTCTACCGCCTGGCCGGTTCAGAAACCGGCCAGCACCTCCAGATGAGCCTGCACGCAGAAGGCCATCGGCACAGGGTTGTACCCGCCTTCCAGGACCGAGACGATCCGTCCCTGACAATGCTGATCGGCGTATTGCTTGATCACTTTGGTCACCTGGCGGAAATCGTCCTCTTCCAGATTCAGGTCCGCCATCGGATCTTCCCTGTGGGCGTCAAAGCCCGCCGAGATGAAGATCATGTCCGGCTTGTGTTCATGCAGTGCCGGCAACCATTGCTCTTCAATCGCGCGGTGAAAAACGTGCGGTTCAGTGTGGGCTGCAATCGGGCAGTTGACGATATTGGGCCGGTCGATCTCATGATAACGCTCGGGATAGTAGGGGTGCTGGAACGTCGAGCAGACCAGTACTTCCGGGCGATCCTTGAAAATATCCACAGTACCGTTGCAGTGATGGACATCGAAATCCAGAATGGCGACCCGCTGGATACCGGGTTGCAGCAGCGCGTGAGCGGCGCCGATGGCGATATTGTTGTAGAGACAAAACCCCATTGCCAGGTTGTATTCGGCGTGGTGGCCCGGGGGGCGTACGGCGCAGAAGGCGTTTTCGGCCTTGCCGGACAGCACTCGGTTGGTGGCGAGGATGACGCCGCCGGCGGCCAGGCTGGCGGCATGCAGAGAGTCCGGACACATGGCGGTGTCGTCGTCGGTATAGACGACCCCGGATTGGGGCAGCTTGGCCTCCAGCCGCTTCTGATGCAGCTTGTGATGGGCCAGGGCAACCTGTTCCTCGGTGACGGGCACCGCGGTGAGCTGATCCAGGTGATCAATGAGGCCGGTGCGTTGCAGTACCTTGTGGATCGCTGCCAAACGGATGGGACTCTCCGGATGTTCGGGGCCCATGTTGTGCAGCATGCAGTCCTTGTGAGTGATAAATGCCGTTGTCATAGCGCTAGCCTGCTCCTCTATTGTCGACATTCTAGAGGAAAAACGGGTGACAGAGGCTTAGTCGAAGGTCGTAACTGTCCTAAAGCCATGCTCTTTGTAATGATATTGACTTCGGTCATGAGTCCTTTGCCCAAGGTCTTTTATAGTGGTTCTTACAGCATAGAACTGTCTTTTACGCCGAGTATCTCCCCCGATGCTCGGTGTTTTTTTATTCCCTCCGGCCCCTCCCGTTCTTCTTGCAGCCTGTCAGCCTCTGTATACTGAATACAATTCATAACAACAGTATCAGACTCGAAGGTGGAACGGCCACGGTGGCTTCTCGCAACATCGATTACACCCATAAAAAGGTGCTGCTGATCGACAGCAGCGGCAACCTGCGCTCGACCATTTTCTACATGCTGCGTGAGCTGGGCGTACGTAATGTCAAAGCCACGACGGTAAACGAGAAGGTACTGACCCTGATTCAGGAGGAAGCGTTCGACATCATCCTGCTGGGTCACAACAGCAGCGATGCCGTTACCGGCCTGCAGCTGCTGGAAGAGGCACGCTTTCGCGGTTTCATCCGGCCGACGGCGGGCTGGATCTTCATGACCAGTGATGCATCTCAGGAAGTGGTACTGCATGCGATCGACAGTCGCCCCGATGATCTGCTGACGCGCCCCTTCTCGATCGATGAGCTGAAAAATCGTCTGGATCAGCTGGTGTTGCGCAAGGAAGTGCTGGCCCCGATAGAGCAGGCGATGGAGGCCGGTGATCTCGAAGGTGCCGTTCAGGCCTGTGACGACCTGCCGCGTCAGGATGCCAACCGCGACTATGCCCGCCGGCTTAAGGCCAGCCTGCTGCTGCAGCTTAAACGACCGGAAGACGCCTATGCGGTGCTGGAGCCGGCCTTCTGGCAGGCACCTGACAAGGATGTGGGGCTATGCATGGCGCAGGCACTGGTGGCGATGGGACGTCTGGCCGAAGCCCAGGATCTGTTGGAAAGCCTGATGGAGCACTACCCGTTGCTGATTGCCGCCTATGACCTGATGGCGCAGGTGTGCGAGCAGAGTGGGGATCTGGAGGGCGCTCGCGACATGCTGCAGCTGGCGACGGCCAAGTCCCCGCTGGGGATTCCTCGCCAGATGGAGCTGGGGCGGGTTGCGACCCAGACGCGGGTGCTGGACCTGGCCGAGGGTGCTTACCGCAAGTCGATCCTGCTGGGGCGCAACAGTTGTTATCGTTCACCCGAGCCCTACCTGAGACTGGCCAATATTCGTCGCCTGGAGATGCAGGGGGCCGATATCCGACGCCAGATCGAATTGCGCAATGACCTCGACGCCCAGCTGAACAAGGCCGAGTACAGCTTTCCCGGGGATGAGGCGTTGAAGGTGCGTACCGCGCTGCTGCGTGCCACTGTCAGCCAGGACCTGGGTGACGAGCAGGAGGCCCGTAAGCATCGACTGCTGGCAGAGCGTCGCAATGCCGAGCTGGACCAGCCGTTGCCGCTGGATCGCGAGGCGCTGATCCTGGCCGGCGACCAGGTGCCGGTGGTCGAGCCTGAGCCGGCGATGGTCGACAGCAGCAGAACACGTGATCCGAGCATGAGCGACAAGGTCAATCGTCTGGGCGTTAAGCATTACCTGGCCGGCAAAGTGTCCCAGGCCATTCGCTATTTCGGTCTGGCGATTGAATATGATCCGGGCAACGTCGCCGCTCTGCTGAACTTGGCGCAGCTGTTTCTGGAAGCGGCCCGCGACAGTGAAGGCAAGCGTGAGCAGCGCCTGAAAATGGTGGACCGTTACCTGCGTTTGACTGAGCGGCTGTCGCTGGGAACCGCCGAATCCTTGCGCCAGAGCCAGCTGCAGAATTACCGTCGCCGGCCTCTGGATGAGTTGCCGGCGGGCAGTCTTGGGGTTTTGCTGCGCTAAGTCCTAATCCAGCTGCTGCAGAAAAATCCGTGCACTTTCGGTGATCGCGCGACGCTGTTCAGGCTTCATGCGGTCCAGGTTGCGGTAGGCCAGGCTCATGCGCGGATTGCCGTCCAGGCGGCTTCGGTGCTGCTGCAGAAAGTGCCAGTACAGATAGTTGAAGGGGCAGGCCGTGGGACCGGTTTTCTGCTTGACGTCATAACGGCAATGGCCGCAGTAATCGGACATCCGGTTGATGTAGGCGCCGCCTGCGGCATAGGGCTTGCTGGCCATAAGACCGCCATCGGCAAAGAGTATCATGCCCTGCACATTGGGCAGCTCGACCCATTCATAGGCATCGACGTACACCAGCAGATACCATTCGTTGACTGCTGACGGGTCCAGGCCGGCGAGGAGCGCAAAGTTCCCCAGCACCATCAGCCGCTGGATATGATGAGCATAGGCATGCCGTTTCGTATCCAGTACACACTGGCGCAAACAGTTCATGCCGGTCTCCCCATCCCAGTAGAACCCTGGCAATGGCCGCCTGGCCTGCAGGTGATTCAGCCTGCGATAGCCGGGCATCTGCAGCCAGTACAGTCCCCGGACATATTCCCGCCAGCCCAGGATCTGGCGGATAAAGCCTTCCGCCGCGTTCAGGGGGACCCTGCCTGCGCGATAGGCCTGTTCGGCCCTGTGGATAACCTGGCCAGGGTCCAGTAGCCCCCAGGTTGATACAGGCGCTGAGATGGGAGTGATACAGCCAAGGATCGCCTTCACGCATGGCATCCTGATAGTCACCGAACAGCGGCAGGCGTTCGTTGATGAAAGTCTCCAGTGCCTGCTCGGCCTGTTCGGACGTCACGGCCCAGCCGAACGGTTCCAGATCGCCGAAATGGTGCGTAAAGCGAGTCTCAACCAGCGCCATCACTTCCCGGGTAATATCGTCAGGAGCGAAGCGCAGGGGGCTGGGCGGTTGTCGGGACGCGGGCAGGGGGCTGCGGTTGTGTGCATCCAGGTTCCAGTGGCCGCCTTCCGGCTGCTGCTGGTCCATCAACAGGTTGTAGCGACGGCGCATCCAGCGATAGAAGTGTTCCATGCGCAGCTGCTTGCGTCCCTGAGCCCATTGGCGAAACTCGTCATGACGGCACAGGAAGCGATCGTCCTCGCGTATCTCCAGGGTGTATTCCGGGTGCGCCTGCTGCCACTGCCTGAATTGCTGCATCAGCCGATACTCGCCGGGTTCGGTCATCACGCAGTGGTGGCAGCCCGAGTGAGCGAGGATCTTTTCAATCTCGGTGGTGAAACGGCCGCTGTTATCCTCATCATCCAGGCGTCGATAGCGTACCCTGAAGCCCCGTTGTTTCAGCTGCCTGGCAAAATGGCGCATGGCGGACAGCACCAGTACCAGTTTCTGCTTGTGGTGGGGAACATAACTGGCTTCAGCCTGGAGCTCGCACATCAGAATCAGGTCCTGCGCGGGGTCGGCGTCGCGTAGGCTGGAGATGCCGTGGCTGAGCTGGTCGCCGAGAACCAGACGCAGTCGGGGAGGGGCAGACATGGGCGTTTTCCGTTTGCGGGTTTGGCCATGTTACGCATCCGCTCAGGCGTCGGATCTGTGCTGCGGAGCGGCCATAAAAAAACCCGCAAGGAAAGCCTTGCGGGTCTAAACAACAAACAACAGATTAGGTATCAACACCTTGAAGGTGTCAGACAGTCTTAACCGACTCCATGTGACGGATCACATGGGCACCGACACGGTGACCACTGACAGCAATCTCACCCTTCCAGCGCATCCAGGTCAGCAGTTCGCCAGCCTGTTTGAGCAGTCGGGTAAAAGCACCAGGGCTCTGCTCCGTGGAGCACTCGGTATAGCCCATAGCAACCAGCTCCTGGTGGATGCGACGATCCTCGTTTGGAATTCCGGTGTAGTGCTTCTCGTTCATAACAACACTCCCCAATATGTGTGTTAGACCTTAGTAGTATATATCAGCAACCGCTGTGAAACAACGGGATTGAAGGCAAATTTGACGTCAAGCACGCGGGGCACAGCAGGGTATAGGGCTAGGGCTTTTTCAACAGATATGACCGTCCGGGATCGACCAGATAGTGCCCCTTCATGGCCGTTCGCCCGATCAGCATGCGAAACCCCATTGAATCCCGATTGGTCAGCGTCACCTCTGCCAGGTGGATCGCTGCGCCTATGGCAATGCGGGTTTCGATGACATAACGCATTTCGCTATGGCCCCCGGAGTCGCGTACTTCGCGTTCATCCAGCAACGGGGCTTCGCATTCAACAACCGTGTCTGAGTCGCGCTGCAGGGGATGGATCTTGAAGCGCACCG
Source organism: uncultured Marinobacterium sp. (assembly GCA_963676805.2). Lineage (GTDB taxonomy): Bacteria > Pseudomonadota > Gammaproteobacteria > Pseudomonadales > Balneatricaceae > Marinobacterium. Next base: position 3,391,853 of record CAXXYA010000002.1, read on the forward strand.
TCTTGACCCCATCCACCTCGACCAGGCTGACGTCAAACGCATGTAACGCCGAGGTTCTCGCGCCGGTATCGACTTTTGCCTTGATGCTGGTGATGCCCAGATCGGGCAGCGAGATCCATTCCCGCCATCCAAGCACGCTAGTCATTCATGCCCATCCTTCCCGCTGGCTTCAGGGTTGGTCACTTGGGTGTCCGGCAGATCCATGATTTTGGGACGACGCTTGCGCTGTGCGCGGGCAGGTACCATGCCCCGCATGGATTCGAGCTTGCCAAAGCAGAGCAACTTATCCCCAGGCTCCAGGACGCGTTCCGCCCTGGGGTTGGGGATAACCTTGTTATCTCTGTACAGGGTCAGCACATTCAGGTCTTTGGCCGACAGGTCGATGTCGGATATCGTCTTGCCCACGTATTCCGAGCCCTCGGGCACCAGGATTTCGCTGACACCGTAGCCCTTGCTCACCGTCAGCCGCTGGCGAATGTCGATTTCAGGAAACTCAACCTGCGCCGCGATGTAGTCGATAATGGCGCCGGCAACATCCAGTTGCGTACAGCTTTCAATGCCCTCCAGCCCCGGGGATGAATTGACTTCCATGATCTGTGGCCCGGTGGCGCTTTCCAGCATGTCGACGCCGGCCACGCGCAAGCCCAGAATCTGTGCCGACCGAATAGCCGCCTCCACATATTCTTCCGGGAGCTCAACGGGTTCGGCGACCCCGCCGCGGTGGACATTGCTGCGAAACTCCTGCCCCTGGGCCACACGCCTCATGGCCGCGACAACGCGATCACCCACCACCAGCGCGCGAATATCCTTGCCTCGGCTTTCGGCGACGAATTTTTGGATCAATACGTTCTGTTTCTGGCTTTGCAACAATTCTATGATCGACTCGGCCGCTTTTACCGTGTCGGCCAGTAGTACGCCGATGCCCTGCGCCCCTTCAATGAGCTTGATGATGACCGGAGCCCCCCCGACGCGTTCGATCGCCGGTAAAACGTCCCGCTTGTCGCGTACAAAGGTGGTTTCAGGGATGCCGATATGGTGGCGGGCAAGAATCTGCAGGCTGCGCAACTTGTCGCGGGAGTTGGCAATGCCGTGGGCCGTATTGGCGCAAAAAACGTCCATCTCCTGAAACTGCCGGACCACGGCGGTGCCATAGTAGGTGATCGAAGCGCCAATCCGGGGTAAAACGGCATCGTAGTCACTGAGCTGCTTGCCTCGGAAATACAGATCCGGTTCACCACGCTTGAGGTCGATGGCAAACTTCAGCGTATCCAGTACCTTGACATCTATCCCCCTGTCCAACGCCGCCTCCTTCAACCGGCGGGTGCTATACGCTTTCAAGGATCGGGAGAGTATGGCCAGCTTCATAACGGCGTCCTCGGTTGGCGAAAGGGGAGTCCTTTGATCAGCTTAGTTCAAAGTGATGGATTGACACATTGGAGGGGTTTCTGGCGCTCGGGTTTCAGGTTCAGGACCATCATTACCGCCGCTCGATGAGGAGGCCACTTTACCTCATCAAGTTGGTGCCCGGGATCATTAGGCCACTACATGCATCCAGTGAATCGATAAGGTAAAGCAGGGCGGCAATCACGACCGCCTTCACGTAGGCCGGGACATCGGCATCCAGCAGCAGGATGTACAGCAGCACCGCCTTGTGCAGCAGTTCTTTCATGCCTCGGATGGACTTGAGCTTATCGAGTAGGCTGTTCACGGGCAGATCGCGTTGTGGATTACTCATCGGTTAACTCCTGTGCAATCGGACACTGGTTATGCACAAGCAGGTAGATGCCTGCGCCTTCATCGGAAAAGATGCCAAGGGCAAGCTGGTAATCACCGGTGATGGGCACAACGAACTCGGGATAATCCAGCACGAACTGGATCTGCCGCTGAACGTTGTTCAATGCCTGTTCTAGTTGCTCAGTGCTGTCCTCCGGCTCCAGCAGGATCAACACGGTGGGAATGTCCTCCCAGTACTGCCGGGCCTGATCTTCGGATGGGAACCCCTCCAGCAGGTGATGCTTTAGATCCGTGAAGGTCTCGTCAGGGACGGGGAGTGTGCTGGCGCAGGGCCAGTTCAGGGTGATAAACATGGTGGGTGCTCCATAACGAAAAAAGGCCCTATCCTCGAACGGATGGAGCCTGAAGGGGAAAGTGGGTGCTTACATCAGCGGACCAGCTCGCAGAGCGTATTGCTGGTGGTGCGCTGGCGCTCAAGGGTCTGCTTGCTGTACCGGGCTGAACTCTGGATCGATTGGTGCCCCAGCTGATATTTCACGTCATACAAGGTCATGCCTGCTGATACCAAGCAGCTGGCGACACTGTGCCTGAGGGAGTGGATCACCAGCTCCTCAGGGTCGGGCACACCGGCTCTGACCAATATCTTCTGGAAGGCGATCCGGCAGTCCTTCAGTGGTTGTCCCGGCGTGCACCCTGCGAACAGATAAGGATTACCTGCCACGATCGGAGTCTCCTCGATGATCTCCATGGCCAGATCGGACAGGTACACCTCCCGGCTTTGTCCGTTCTTGGTTATTGGTAGATAGAGGGTCTGACGGGCCTTGTCGATCTGCTCCCGCTTGGCCAACCGGATCTCGCTGTTGCGACAACCGGTAACCGCCAATAGCGCGATAAAGCCGCCTACGAACGGGTTCTTGTACTGGCGAGCCTCATGGATCACTGCCTTCAGTTCCTGCACGTCTAGGAAGCGGGTACGGATGTTGTCCTCCCGTAGCAGCTTGATCTTCATTGCTTCATTCACATCGATTACGTCCATGCGTAGCGCCAGCTGTCCCATGGTCTTCAGTAGCCCGATGATGCGGTTACAGGTGGCCGGAGCCAGTGCCGATCGGCGCGAGTTGGGCGAATTCAGGTCCAGCTGAAGCTGTAGTACCTGTGCAGCCTTCAGGTCGCGGAACAGAACGTGACCAAATCGCGGCTCGATATGGTTGCGGAACCGCTTGATCTCGTCGTTCCAGGATCGGGTGTGCTTCTTCTGGTAGGGCAGGTAGGTCTGCCAGAAGAACTCTGACAGGGTGGGCTGAAGGCTTTGCTCCCTCAGCTTGGCCTTGGGGTCGATACCTTCGGCCAGCATGCCCCGGTAACGCCGTGCAGCCTTACGTGCGGTTGCCACGTCGATATCAGGGAAGCGCCCTAGTGTGATGCTCCGCTTGCGAGCGTTGAAGGTGTAGCGCAGCAGGAAGCGCTTGCTGCCATTCTTGCCTGACAGGCACTTCAGGCCGGTAAGCTCGGTATCGCTGACCTCCAGCTCCGTGCTGCGGGATGAGGACGGATTGGCGGGTAATGCCCGGATACGGGCATCAGTGAACTTGAATTGCTTGTCCATTGAGACCTCCGGAAATGGATATCCGGAGGTTTAATATCTGGTTGAGCAGTGCGTTGATACGGGTGATGGTGGCGGCTAAGCGCCCAGGGCGGTCATCTAGCTGTAGATGCTAAGGAGGTTGTTCACACCGGTTAAGTTCGAGATGCTGGTTATCGCCAAACAAACAGCACAGAGCAACCGACATGAACAACCACCACAAGAATGCCCGAACTACGCCTCATATTCGAGCCCTAATCGTTGATCGCGCCCTCCGTAAGCAGCAGCCGGTGCGTGACATCGCCAGCACTTTTGGTATCAGTACGCACACCGTTTACAAATGGCTTTCTCGCTATCAAGAGGCGGGCCTGGCGGGCCTTGAGTCGGCATCCAGTCGTCCCCACTCCTCACCGAGGCAGATGCCGGAACAGTGGGTTGAACTGATTCGGAAGATGCGCCTGACACTCAAGTGGACCGCCAAGCAGATCGCGCAGGCGCTGAACTTGGCATATTCCACCGTGACAGCAGTACTGCGTCGGCTGAAGCTCAATCGCGCATCACACCTGGAACCGGTTCAACCTGTGCAGCGCTACGAGTATCCCAGGCCGGGTGACATGCTGCATATGGACATCAAGAAGCTCCCTCGCTTCGACAGACCCGGTCACCGCGTAACGAACAACCGTCGCCAGAACACGCGAGGTGCTGGTTATGAATGCGTCCATATCTGTATCGATGATCACAGTCGCTGGGCTTTTGCTCGGGTGCTGCCTGATGAGCAGCAAGGCACTACAACCCGCTTTCTTGAAAACGCCCTGGCGCGCCTATCGCCGTATCGGTGTTGAGGTGAAGCGCTTGATGACCGACAACGGCCCAGCCTACCGATCCCGTCGCTTCAATGAGGTCTTGCAACGAGAAGGGATCAAGCATGTGTACACGCGTCCCTACACACCCAGAACGAACGGCAAGGCCGAGCGCTTTATACAAACCATGATCCGGGAATGGGCGTATGCGGTGCCTTACGCAAACGATATTTCAAGGACCTGGGCGCTGACGGATTGGATTAATCACTACAACAAACAGCGTCCTCATGGCAGTATCGGGAATTTGCCACCGGTGTCTCGAATACCGAAATTGCGTGAACAACGTGTTTAGCATTCACATCTAGCTCCGGCCCTCCATTTACTCCGCTACGGTCTGAGTCGTCGCGGCCATAGCTAGGAGCCCTGCAACGCCGGTCAACCAACTATTACCGCCGAACGCCTTGTGAGCAGCGTACATAGCGGCCGGAACCGTTATACACGATATTGCCACCTGCTTACTGATCGGTTTCAGGCCCAGAGTCTCGCGGACGAAGCTCTCACAGTTAAAATTCAGCAACGAATAATGCTTGCGGCCAATTAGCGATTTAGCGCAAGTGAGCACCTCTTGAGGGCTGAACTCAGATTTGAGGCCTGACCGTGTGACGGGGCGGCCGTTCGTGGCGGCACTCCAGGAACGCTCGGAGATTGTTCCCGTCGCTGCTGCGTTATCAATAAGCATCGGGTAACCGTCATCACCAAGGCGGTCAGAGATCACCGCATAGTGAGTGTAGAGGTCGTAGCGGATCTTGATGATCTGCCCGGCAATGAAGTTTTTCAGTTGATTCATGGAACCTCCATGTTATAAATAGACAAATTGGTTATGTCTGCGAGGATTGTCTCACAGACATAAATAGACTTATACGCTAGGTATGTTCTGTATGCAACCAGGTTCAACGTACGCCGCTGTTGTCGGTGCCGTTATTACTCAAGTTAGGAATGAAACCGGTGTCTCTCAAGCCGATCTGGCGCGTGCTGTGGGTATTGGGCAACCCGCGTGGTCACGTATCGAAAAGGGGGAGAGTGCTCTGACTATCGATCAGCTGGCCCGAGCAGCTAATAAATTGGGCCGGACGCCAGGACAGATTCTTGATCTTGCAGACAATACTGCTCATACGATGGAGCAGCAGAATCTGGAAGTGTCGTACGAGAAGCCCCAGAGAGGTTCTAATGCAGGCCTCTTGCTTCTGGGAGGTGCTGCACTAGCAGCATTGATCTTTGCTGCCAATAAATCAAAGTGACGGAAGCCGTCAACTCGGTATCGTTGACCTCCGGCTCCGTGCTGCGGGATGAGGGTGGGTTGGCGGGTAATGCCCGGATACGGGCATCAGTGAACTTGAATTGCTTGTCCATTGAAACCTCCGGAAGTAGATATCCGGAGGTTTAATATACGGTTGATTAGCTTGCTCTTACGGGATTATTATGTGTGATATGAGATCTTAATATCTACTAAGTCTTATGATTTCTAGACTAATAAATTATCAAATTTTTGCTATTAGCTGTTATTACGGCGATTTCTGATATCGCGTATTACGTTACTAAGCTCTTGAATGTCATTTCCAAGATTGACTGGTGAAAGTGACGATATTCCTCGATCAGAAGAGGAATCGTGGCTCTCTGTCACATCACAACAATTCTTGTATATTCTGGTGATGGTGTCATGCTCTGTAATGTTGAATCCAACAACACCTTTCAGCATATTTACTTTTATCCAGTCACGATACCTTCTGACTACACCATTAAAAACAACATCCTGAATTACTCTCTCAACAGTTGCTCTCAAAAGACTATACTGCCGCCTAAGTTCTTGTACCAGTCCATCATCTGGATATGGTGACCAGCGACTTAATAAATCTAGCTGGTTCTCGCTCAGTAATGCTAGTCGTTCCCTATAACCTTGCTGCACCCAAGGCAATCCTTCATGTACGCAACCT